>NZ_JTGN01000015.1 GCF_000797495.1 Robinsoniella peoriensis | reverse complement strand
AAATAAATCATTTTTATTAATTCAATAAAAAAGCATTATTTAAAACTTTCTAGCAATAGATTGACCTTCTCTTAAATAAATATTTTTTACACATACCTTTTGGACTATTTGTGTATATACACAATAATGTATAATATTCTAATTTTTTTCTAATAACGGATTTTTACAAAATAAAAGATACACCGGAGAAGATTACTATTCTAAAATCTCCTCTGGTGTATCCTTTGTTTGATCTTTACTATAATATTTTATTTGTACTTTATTATTATTACACTAATATCGCCGCAAATAAGTTTTCTTTTATTTTATATCTACGCGTATAATCAAATTCAACCAAAACGCGTTTTAAAATTCTATCTTACAGCAATTGATTACAATTTGTACAATAGTGTTCCAACTTTATTTTTTATATTGCGCCATTACTTCTTTCACTACCTGTTCAATCAGCGCATGAATATCTGCTTTATTACTATAGACCTGTCCCACAGACCCGAACAATTCCATTTTCTTTCGGACCTCCATCTTAACTGCCTGCACCGCTGCAGGCACCAGGTCTATAATCCCTTTTTCCATATACTCAAATGCCCGGAACTCTGCTTCTACAGCTGCAATATTAATGTCCGTAAATATATTAACCTTGCTGATTCCGCAATTAATTGCCTTCTTAAAATCTTCATCCTTCAGTCCCGAACCGCCATGCAGCACCAGGGGAACATCAATGGTATTCGCAATTGTTTTAATACGTTCAAAATCCAGTTTTGGAGGAAGCTTATAGGCACCATGCGCCGTTCCTACGGCAATTGCCAGAGCATCTACTCCTGTCTTATCTACAAAATCTTTAGCCTGTGCCGGATCTGTATAGAATTTACTCGGGTCCTCCATGTGGGAACTGCCTTCATGTGAGCCCTCATTATCTCCTACATGTCCCAGTTCACCTTCAATAGTAGCTCCGTAAGAGTGGGCAATATCCGCCATTTCTCTCACCTTCTCTACATTTTCATCATAACTGTCCGTAGAGCAGTCATACATAATCGATGAAAATCCCAGATCTAAAGCTTTCAGACAGGCATCTTTTGTCAGTCCATGATCAAAATGGATGACAACAGGCACTTTTGCCTTTTTAGCCATAGGAATTAAAAAATATGACAACTCTTCCATTGGACCATAAGGAAGCAGAACCTCTGCGGTCCCCATAATAACCGGAGATCCTGTCTCTTCAGCCGCTGCAATAATCCCCCTTGCCAACTCCAGCGTAACTGCATTGAACAAACCAACTGCATATTTGCCCTTTTTTGCCGGATACAATACATCATTTAAGTTTGCTAACATTTTACCCTCTCCTATTCCTGATGCGCATTACATCGTTATTGTAAAACCTTTTTATTAATTATAGATTAAAAACAACAGAAAGTCAAACAAAAAGTAACAAAACAAAGAAAAAACAGGACTGTTTTCAAACAGTCCTGTCAAAATCCCAATTGTTAATTTCCTCTTTTTGCAAACCGGTTTACAATATACTGATTTGCTTCCATTTCCTGCGTATCATCCAACGGCTCCAACTCTACAATTTCCCCATATCTGCGTTCCAGTGCCCTGGATATGAGGTAGTCACAAAGTTTGGGATTCTTGGGCAGCAGCGGACCATGCAGATAAGTGCCGATCACATTTTTATAAATCACGCCTTCGTATCCCGTCTCTCCGTTATTTCCGGATCCATAGAGTACTTTACCCAAAGGCTTGTTTTTATTGATAAATGTCCTGCCTCCATGATTTTCAAATCCCACAATCGGAGTATCGAACAATTCACTTTTAATAACAATATTCTGAATAAGGCGGTCCCTGCCCTGCTCTGTATGCAGGTCTACCAGTCCCAGCCCCTCTATATTCCCGGAATCCGTCATATAATAATTGCCCAGAAGCTGGTATCCGCCGCAGATTGCAATTACTACGCCGTTATCTTCTACATAATTCTTAAAATCGCTGCGGATCGTTTTCAGCTTTTCACATACCAGCATCTGCTCCCGGTCGGAACCTCCGCCCAGAAGGACGATATCCAGCCTGGAAAAATCGATCTCATCTTCAAGCTGATATTCAATTGTCTCTGCTTCAATTCCACGCCATTCACAGCGTTTCATCATGCATTGGATATTACCTCTGTCCCCGTAGAGATTCAACAAATCCGGATAAAGATGTCCAATAATGATCTTCATGCTTTCCTCCCAATGAATAGCGTAAGCAAGCTTGCACTATATTCTAACCTTGTTCCAGCTTCTTCAAAATATTGCGGGTACTGTAAAGCGCCGTATAGTTAACCAGCACATACAGATTGCCTGTCCCATTCTTTATTCGTTCCTGAATCGCTTTTTCTACATCCGGTTCCAGCGCAGATGGAATATCCACGTATTTCAACCTCAGCCTCATATCCTGGCAGCGGATGCCGCTCACTGTAATGGAGTTGACATCTGCATCCTTAAACCGGTCAAAATCCACGTCCCAGAGCCATGAGATATCGATGCCGTCCTGGTCATTATCATTGATCAGAATAATCACATCTTTTTTTGTCTCATCTTCCATGACCGCTGATATATTCTGATTAAACCCTGCCGGGTTCTTCGCCAGGTTCAGCATAATATGCGTTCCGTCAATCTCAAATTGCTCCATACGGCCATTTTGAGGGTTGAACCTATATAAGACATCATTGAAGTGTTTTAAATCCATTTCTGCGGTTCTGGCGGCCGTATACGCGGCTAAAATATTGTAGATGTTATAGAATCCTCTGTAGTTGGCAGTTATATGCCTGCCTTCCACATCAAAAGCCAGTTTTCCGCCTGCGTATATATTGGATGCATCAAAATCCGGATCCGGTCGTTTAAATCCACAGGATGGGCATTCATAATCTCCAAGCTGGCTGTAATGGTAAAAGTGGTAAACCAGCTTTTCTCCGCATTTTTTACAGAATCTTCCTTCCCTGATCTCATTGACACTGGATTCTTCGAAAACCTGTTCACTGATTCCGTAAGTCACATAAGAGTTACCGCTTTCCATAGCCAGGTATGCCGACAGGGCATCATCTGCATTTACGATAACAGTCATGTCCGGTGCCATGTGCATGGCATCTTTCAGCAGATTCATGGTAATATCAATTTCTCCATACCGGTCCAGCTGATCACGGAACAGGTTGGTAAGAACCATATAATCCGGTTTAAAGTGAGGTAAAATCCGCACGGTAGATGCTTCATCTATCTCAATGCAGGCATAGTCAGCATCCAGATGTCCGTTCATACCTGCCGAAAGTACAAAAGCCGAGACTACACCATTTAACATATTTGAGCCCGTATGATTGCAGACTACTTTTTTCTTTTCTGCCTCAATGGCAGAACACAGCAGATTATTTGTTGTTGTTTTCCCATTGGTTCCGCAGACAACAAATACTTTTTCCCTTACCTCACCTGCCAGCTCTGTCAAAATCTTAGGGTCCAGCTTCAGGGCTATCTGCCCTGCAAGCGTAACTCCCTGTTTTCCGGTTAACCTGCATGCAAATCCAATAAACTTTGCACTCCAGACTGCAAGCAATCTGCGTATATTCATAATGTGCCTCCAATTACTAAAAAGAGTACTGCTTATTACTCGTCCTGTCCATCCTGTAATTCTTCTTCAGAACCGTTCTCATGCGCTTCCTGCTCTTCTTTTTCCTTTTCTTCTAATGCACGCTCTACCAGACTGTCAATTGAAGAATCAGATGCTTCTGCCTCCTCTTCCGGAGCTGTATCACCTGCTGTTACAACTTCACCATCCAAAGATTCTTCTTCCAGCAATTCTTCTTCCAGAGATTTCAGCATATCTTCTTCCGTCTGGTTAGAACTTTCCCTTACCTTTGCAATGCTGGCAACCATAATGTCATTATCCACATCCATGTTAATCAGCTTCACGCCGGAAGTTACGCGTCCCAGAACAGAAATGTCACCGCACATCATACGGATTACAATACCTTCTGTACTGATTATCATAATCTCATTTTCTTTATTAACGGCCTTAACACCGATAACATTACCTGTTTTTTCCATGATCTTATAGCACTTCACACCTTTACCGCCTCTGTTCTGTGCCGTAAATTCATTCATATGGGTAAGCTTGCCCATACCTTTTTCAGAAACAATCATCAGGTATTCACCCTGGGTATTCAGCTGCATTCCAATTACTTCATCTCCGTGGGACAGGCTCATTCCGATAACACCCATAGAAGTTCTTCCGGTGCTTCTTACATCTGTCTCATGGAAACGGATACACTGTCCGTATTTCGTAACAAGAATAATATCTTTCTCGTTATTTGTAGTTTTAACCTCAATCAGTTCATCCTCTTCACGAAGACTGATCGCAGCAAGTCCTGTTTTTCTGACATTTGCATAATCCCTGATCGGTGTCTTTTTCACAATACCGTTCTTAGTTGCCATAAACAGATATCTGCCCGCCTTATATTCCTTAATCGGGATCATAGCGGTAATCTTCTCTCCAGGCGCCAGCTGCAGTAGGTTAATAATAGCCGTACCTCTTGCGGTTCTGCTGGATTCCGGAATTTCATAAGCTTTCAGACGGTATACTTTTCCGGTATTCGTAAAGAACATCAGATAGTGATGGGTAGACGTCATCAGCAGATCCTCGATATAATCATCATCGATGGTCTGCATTCCCTTAATCCCTTTCCCGCCTCTGTTCTGGCTCTTAAAGTTATCGATGGTCATACGTTTAATATAACCCAATTTTGTCATTGCTATCACGACATTTGTTCTTGGAATAAGGTCTTCCATCGAGATATCAAATTCGTCAAAACCAATAGAAGTCCTTCTCTCATCCCCAAACTTATCGCGAATGATAATAATTTCCTCCCGGATTACTCCAAGCAGGAGGTTTCTGTCAGCCAGGATAGACTTTAAGTAAGTAATACGTTCCATTAATTCCTTGAATTCATTTTCCAGCTTTTCTCTTTCCAGACCTGTCAGAGCACGCAGCCTCATATCTACGATAGCCTGCGCCTGCACATCTGATAAACCAAATCGCTCAATTAATCCTTCTTTTGCAATCTGAGCATTCTTTGATGCACGGATAATACGGATTACCTCATCAATATTGTCAAGAGCAATCAGTAATCCCTGTAAAATATGGGCACGTTCTTCTGCCTTATTCAGTTCATACTGGGTTCTTCTGGTAACGACTTCTTCCTGGTGCTGGATATAGTAGTGCAGCATCTGAAGGATGTTCATAACCTTTGGCTCATTATTTACAAGTGCAAGCATAATTACACCGAAAGTATCCTGCAGCTGTGTATGCTTGTATAATTGATTCAGAAGAACATTGGCATTCACATCACGGCGAAGCTCAATGTTAATACGCATACCTTCCCTGTTTGACTCATCGGTAATATTTGTAATACCGTCAACTTTTTTATCTCTGACCAGATCAGCAATTTTCTCAATTAATCTTGCTTTATTTACCATGTACGGTAATTCACTAACAATGATTCTGCTCTTACCATTTGGCATAGATTCGATATCGGTAACTGCCCGGACGCGGATTTTTCCCCGTCCAGTCCGATAAGCTTCTTCTATTCCCTTTGTACCCAGAATCTGGGCTCCCGTAGGAAAGTCCGGACCTTTTACAATTTCCAGTATTTCATCAATTTCCGTATCGCGGCTCTCTTCAATGCGGTTGTCAATCATTTTGATTACTGCATTTACAATCTCTTTCAGATTGTGAGGCGGAATATTGGTAGCCATACCAACGGCGATACCTGAGGTTCCATTTACCAGAAGATTGGGATATCTGGCAGGAAGAACCGCCGGTTCTCTCTCTGTCTCGTCAAAGTTCGGTACAAAATCTACCGTATTTTTATTAATATCAGCCAGCATTTCCATGGAAATCTTGCTGAGACGTGCTTCTGTATAACGCATGGCAGCTGCGCCGTCACCGTCCACGGAACCAAAGTTCCCATGACCGTCAACCAGCGGATAACGGGTAGACCATTCCTGTTCCATATTTACCAATGCCCCATAGATAGAGCTGTCACCATGAGGGTGATACTTACCCATGGTATCACCGACAATACGCGCACATTTTCTATGCGGCTTGTCAGGACCATTATTTAATTCGATCATAGAATACAGAACTCTACGCTGAACAGGCTTTAACCCGTCTCTTACATCAGGAAGTGCACGGGCGGCAATAACGCTCATGGCATAGTCGATGTAGGATTTCTCCATTGTTTTCTTTAGATCAACATCATGTACCTTATCAAAAATATTGTCTTCCAACGACTTTCTCCTCCTAAATGTCCAGATTTTCTACATATTTAGCATTTTCTTCAATAAATTCACGACGCGGCTCTACCTGGTCTCCCATTAAGGTCGTAAAGGTAATATCCAGTTCCGACGATGCTTCTTCATCCATCGTAACCCGGAGTAAAATCCTGCTCTCCGGATCCATAGTTGTCTCCCAGAGCTGTTCCGCATCCATTTCTCCAAGTCCTTTGTAACGCTGTATCTTATTACTCTGGTCTCTGCCGACTTCTGTCAAAATTGAATTTAATTCTTCATCGCTGTAAGCATACCACACTTTTTTGTTTTTCTCCAGCTTATAAAGTGGCGGCTGTGCCAGATACACATGTCCCTCTTTAATCAGATCAGGCATAAAACGATACATAAAGGTTAATAATAACGTACTGATATGGGCACCGTCAACATCGGCATCGGTCATAATAATAATTTTATGGTATCTCAGTTTCGATATATCAAAATCATCGTGGATACCTGTACCAAACGCTGTAATCATCGCTTTAATTTCAGCGTTTGCATAAATTTTATCCAGTCTTGCCTTTTCCACGTTCAGTATTTTTCCACGCAGGGGAAGAATTGCCTGGGTACTTCTGCTTCTTGCCGTTTTTGCAGAACCACCCGCGGAATCTCCCTCGACAATGTAGATTTCACAGTTTTTCGGATCCTTATCCGAGCAATCCGCCAGTTTACCCGGAAGAGACATTCCGTCAAGGGCTGATTTTCTTCTTGTTAAATCACGGGCTTTTCTTGCCGCATCCCTTGCTCTCTGAGCCATAATTGATTTTTCCAGAATCATCTTCGCGATCTGAGGATGCTGTTCCAGGTAAATCATAAGCTGTTCAGAAACCACATTATCTACAGCTCCTCTTGCTTCACTGTTTCCAAGTTTCTGTTTCGTCTGTCCTTCAAACTGCGGATCCCCAATCTTAATACTGATAATTGCCGTGATACCTTCTCTGATATCCTCACCAACCAAAGACTCACTGTCCTTAATCAGTTTATTGGTTCTTGCATAATCATTAAATGTTTTGGTAAGCGCACTCTTAAATCCAGTCAGATGGGTACCGCCTTCCGGAGTAGTAATGTTATTTACAAAACTGTATGCCCCTTCCGTATAACCGTCATTATGCTGCATCGCGACTTCTACATACACATCATCCCTGGTGCCTTCACAATAAATTATATCCGGGTAGAGCGGATTTTTACCCTTGTTCAGATAAGAAACAAATTCCTTGATTCCGCCTTCGTAGTGGAAAATCTTCTCCACCGGCTCCTCGTTTCTCTCATCTCTTAAGATAATCCTGATATTCTTTGTCAGGAATGCCATTTCCCGAAGTCTCTGCTTCAGTGTATTAAAATCATAAACCGTTTCTTCGAAAATTTCTTTATCCGGAAGGAAGGTTACCATGGTTCCTGTCTTATCCGGGTCACATTCTCCGATCACTTTTAGTTTATATACAACTTTACCTCTTTCATAACGCTGTCTGTAGATCTTACCCTCACTGTAGATTGTAACCTCCAGATTTTCCGACAAAGCATTAACGACAGAAGCACCTACCCCGTGAAGACCACCGGATACTTTATAGCCGCCGCCGCCGAATTTACCACCTGCATGAAGAATCGTAAATACTACTTCTACTGCCGGAAGTCCTGATTTATGATTGATTCCTACCGGGATACCGCGGCCATTATCGATTACCGTTATGGAATTGTCTTTATTAATGGTCACCTGAATTGTGTCGCAGTATCCTGCAAGTGCTTCATCCACTGCATTATCTACAATTTCATATACCAGATGGTGAAGTCCGCGGATCGATGTACTTCCAATGTACATACCAGGTCTTTTCCGGACTGCTTCCAACCCCTCTAAAATTTGTATTTGATCTGCGCCATATTCTGAATTTAATTCTGTACCCATAAGAATCCTCCTGTTTTCGCTGCTGCGTATTTACACATGTTATTCATAGACGATACCGTCCACCACATGAAATACTTTATTAATCTTAAATTGATTCTCTATAAAATCATCGATACCCGTACAGGTGATCAATGTTTGAATATCATGAATGCTGTCTAACAGATAGTGTTGCCTGTTACTGTCCAGTTCAGACAAGACATCATCCAGCAATAAAATTGGTGTATCTTTGATTTCCTGCTTCACCAGCTCAATTTCAGCCAGCTTTAAAGATAAAGCAGCTGTTCTCTGCTGCCCCTGGGAGCCAAACCTGCGGATATCCACATCCTGGATTTTAAAACACAGATCATCTCTGTGGGGACCGGTCATGGTCATCCTCATCTTCAGATCTTTATCCCTGCCTCGTCTCAGCTGTTCTTCAAAAGATTCAGCCGGAACGTTTTTCTCATAATCCACAATTAATTCTTCCCTGTCTCCCGAAAGTTTTTTATGGATGCCTGCAATGATTCCATTCAGACGCTCTACAAATAACTGACGTTCCTCGATTACTTTGCAGCCGTACTGAACCATCTGCTGGTCCCAGATATCCAGGGTATCCAGGTATTCCGGATGAAAGGCAATATCTTTGAGCAGTTTATTTCTCTGATTCACTATTTTATTATAATTTGATAACTGAAACAAATATAATTTATTTAACTGACATAGCTCCATGTCAATAAAACGCCTTCTCTCAGAAGGACCGTTTTTAATAATATTAAGATCCTCCGGTGAGAAAAATACCAGGTTCACAATTCCAAAGAGTTCGCTGGCTTTCCGTATCGGTATACCGTTAATCGCAATTCCCTTTGTCCTGTTCTTCTTTAAATGCATGTCTATCTTATAAGCACTGCCGTTTTTATTCAGCCTCATACGAATATGAGATTCATCCTCATGAAACTGGATGATTTCACGATCCTTGCTTCCCTTGTGGGATTTGGTAGTCCCACAGAGATACACTGCTTCTAAAATATTCGTCTTACCCTGCGCATTATCACCATAGAAAATATTCGTACCACTATCAAACTTTAATTTTAAGGAATTATAATTTCTAAATTTCTCAAGTTTAATAGATTCAATAATCATGTCAGCACCAACTATTTTACAATTTTTATCGTTTCTCCATCGAAGTCCACTACATCATTCTCATGTAACTTTTTTCCCCGCTGGTATTCCACTTCGCCATTCACTTTCACAAGTCCGTCCTGGATTACAACTTTCGCAACCACTCCGGAATCTACCAGCCCGGCAGCCTTTAATGCCTGACCAAGTTTGATATAATCATCTCTTAATTTAATCGTTTCCATGATGCCCTTTCCTCTAAACCGTAAAATTAACCGGAAGAATCAAATAGATATATGTTTCTTTCTCGTCTTTAATAAAACAGGGTGCTTTCGGATTCACCAGATACAGGGTAACATTCTCATCGTCAATGACACGAAGTGAATCAATTAAGAATCTTGGGTTGAATCCAATCAGGATATCTTTCCCTTCTTTCGTAATATCAATTTCTTCATCCATCGAACCGATCTGGGAATTGATTTTCAGTTCCATAGCATCATCACTGATCTGGATGATAATCGGCTTCTTGTCACTTTCCTTTACAAGAAGAGTAGCACGATCGATACAATCAAGCAATTCTTTTTTATTTATTTCTACTTTTGTCTCATAATCACTGGAGAGCATCTGCTCTATCCGGAAGTACTCGCCTTCAATCAGACGGGATACAACGGTTGTCTGGTCAAACTCAAATACAATATGATTATTTGTAAAGAACAGACGTACTTCATCTTCCACTTCTCCTGATAAAATCTTGCTCACTTCCGTGAGTGTCTTTCCAGGAACGACAACCTTCTTGTGGCCGTAGGTATCCTTTAATTCGATTTTCCGAATCGATATTCGATGACCATCTAATGACACAACTTTCAGTTCATTTTCATTAATTTCAAATAATTCCCCGGTCATCATTTTATTATTTTCATTCGCTGCAATGGAAAAAATCGTCTGACGAATTACTTCCTTCAAAGTGAACTGGGACAGGGCAATGGAATCATTTTTTTCTACATAAGGTAAATAAGAAAAATCTTCACCCGATTTTCCGGAGATATTAAACTTAGCTTTTTCACAGGTAATCGTTGCCTGTAATTTTGCATCTGTTTCAATAACAATATCATTTTCCGGTAATTTTCGAATAATTTCAGAAAAAATCTTTGCATCCAGTGCAATAATACCCTTTTCTAAGATATCACCGGTCACTTTTGTTTCAATTCCAAGTTCCATATCATTAGAAGTTAATTTAATTTCATTGGCTGATGCATCTATTAAGATACATTCCAGTATTGGCATCGTTGTTTTAGAAGGAACAGCTTTCATAACGATGTTAACGCTTTTTAGTAAATCTGATTTTGAGCAGACAATCTTCATAATGTGGGTAACTCCTTTCGAGCCCGCTATATAATAAATTATTAAGAGAATCAGTAGTCTTAACCTTAGGGGCTGTTAGTTTGTGAATAAGTCTGAAGAGGCCGTGTGCATAAGCCTCCCGTAAATTAATAAGTATGTGAAAAAGTCTCTGAAATTAAAGTATAAAAATCAGGTTATCAACAGAGCCCCTTAAAAATGATTATTATACACACATTCAATGCTGGTTTTCAACAAAATCGTGTGGATTGTTTGTTAAGGGAAAAATCTTCTGCCAATACCCATATTTTTTTATTATTTAAATCCCGGTGTAAGGTATTCATATTGATAGCTCCTGCATATTGCAGGCCTGCCTTAATAAGTAGTGTAAAGCGATTTTATTTCACACTTATCCTCAATTGGGATTAATTTTTTTCTTTATGATTTCCACCGTATTACGGACATTTTCCGATTTTGCCATTTCATTGTTAATATTCTTGCAGCCGTGAATGATGGTAGTATGATCCTTCTTGCCCATAATATTTCCAATGGTTTTTAATGGAGTATCTGTCATTTCGCGGCAGAGGAACATAGCAATCTGGCGTGGAAATACAATTTCCGAGTTACGTTTGTTGCCTTTTAGATCTTCAGGCCTTAGATGAAAATGCTCCGCAACGATATCTATGATCAATTCCGGGGTAATTTCCCTGTTTTCATCCGGTGAAATAATATCTTTTAAGGCTTCTTCTGCCAATCCCACTGTGATTTCGCGTTTTTCGAGATTGCTGAAAGCCATCAATTTGTTCAATGCTCCTTCCAGCTCACGGATATTGGACTTGATGTTTGTGGCAATATATTTGATTACGTCATCATCAATCTGATAACCGTCCAGCTCCTCTTTTTTTCGAAGAATAGCCATTCTTGTTTCATAATCCGGTGAGGAAATATCAGCGATCAGGCCCCATTCGAACCGGGATCTGAGCCTTCCTTCCAAAGTCTGGATTTCTTTTGGCGGTTTATCGGAGGAGATGATAATCTGTTTTTTGGATCCGTGAAGATCATTAAACGTATGGAAAAATTCTTCCTGGGTAGATTCTTTTCCTATAATAAACTGGATATCGTCGATGAGCAGTACGTCGATATTCCGGTATTTTTCACGAAATTTTGTCATTGCAGTATTATTTCCGTTACGAATCGCTTCAATCAATTCGTTTGTAAAGGACTCACTTGTTACGTATAATACCTTGGACAGCGGATTTCTTTCTAATATAAAGTGGGCAATAGAGTGCATTAAATGGGTTTTTCCAAGTCCAACACCTCCATATATAAAGAGGGGGTTGTACATTTCGCCGGGTGATTCCGCAACAGCCAGTGATGCAGCATGGGCAAAATTGTTGTTTCCACCAACTACAAAAGTGTCGAAAGTATATTTAGGATTCAAATTGGCTTTTTCCAGATTTTCATTTAAAGTAGAGGCAGGCGGCATTGATTTCTCTATCGTTTTCGCTTGTTCAGGTAAAATAAATTCTATATTATAATCCAGTCCCGTGATTTCGGCGACCGCTACTTTAATAGGAAGTGTATACTTCTTACTTATATAATTAAGCCCCATCTGCTCTGATGGAACCAAGATTATAATCGTGCTGTTTTCTATACTGTGGACCTTTAATGGTTTTATCCAGGTATTAAAGGAAACATCCGATAATTCGTGTTCTAGTTTTACTGTATACAGTATTTCATCCCATTTTTCTATTATGATGTCCATG
This sequence comes from Robinsoniella peoriensis, assembly GCF_000797495.1. Lineage (GTDB taxonomy): Bacteria > Bacillota > Clostridia > Lachnospirales > Lachnospiraceae > Robinsoniella > Robinsoniella peoriensis. The sequence continues at coordinate 132,807 of NZ_JTGN01000015.1, read as the reverse complement.
TTAACGACTCCTTAAATATATTCTTCCGTTTTTCGCATTGGTAAAAATCCGCTTATTTCCTGGTGTTTATCCAAAAACAATACAAATTTGTACTATGTGGATGAGCCTCCAGAAAAACACAACAATAAATGATTGCAGCTAAATGTTATCCACAACCATTTATTTAAAGATAGATTTCCTTATCTAATTCTAAACTAAATTAATCAATTTAGCAATCAAAAATTTTGGAAATAACATTTTGTGAACATATTTATCCACTTTCATCCAAAAATTTCGACATCGTTGTGAATAACCAAATCCACAAATCCACATAGAATACAGGCTTTATTTACGGGGGATGTCCTGAAAAATCAAAGTTTTTCACATTTATGGAAAAAGTTATACACAAGTTATCCCCAATTTGTGGATAACTTTATGTAAACCGTGGAAAATAAGTGTGGAAAAGTTAAAAGAGGGTAAAGAATATAAAAAAATAAAGGAATAGCTTGACTTACGGCATATTTATGAATATAATTGAAATGATGTTTTTAAGCATGTAAAATATAATTTACCAATTATGCTAATAGATATTTGGTTAGATAGAAGGAGGTGCCAGACTCATGAAAATGACATTCCAACCGAAAAAGAGATCCAGAGCTAAGGTTCACGGATTCAGAGCTAGAATGAGCACAGTAGGCGGAAGAAAAGTTATCGCTGCTAGAAGAGCAAAAGGAAGAAAAAAATTATCAGCATAGGCCGCAGATTTGTGGCCTTTTCTTCTCTTTAAATGATTGGTAAAGGATGGCCTATGGTATTTTCAGAATCATTGAAAAAGAATAAAGATTTTCAATATGTATATAGGAAAGGAAAATCTTTTGCGAACAGATATTTAGTAATGTATGTCTTAGAAAATCAGTTATCCGGGAACCGCCTGGGTATTTCAGTCAGTAAAAAAGTTGGCAATAGCGTAGTGAGGCATGGGTTAACCAGATTACTAAGAGAGAGTTATCGGCTGAATGAATCCGGTTTTTTGCCAGGATATGATATTGTTGTAGTTGCGAGAGTGAGTGCAAAGGAAAAAGGTTTTGCAGAGATAGAGAGCGCACTTTTGCATTTAGGGAAACTTCATAACATATTTCATATAGAAAAGATTGATGATAAATGAAAAAATTATTAATCGGTTTGATTAAATTATATAGAAAATATTTATCGCCATTAAAAAGCACTCGTTGTCCTTATATACCTACGTGTTCACAGTACGGGTTAGAGGCAATTGAAAAATATGGTGCTGTTAAGGGAACCATCTTGACCTGCTGGAGGATATTGAGATGTAATCCTTTTTCTAAGGGCGGATATGATCCGGTCCCTTGAGCATGTCTGAAAATTGCTTTCTGACAGCTGCGCGTCACAGTTTGTGGGAGATTTGTGCCCGAATGAAGGGCGCGTAGCGGGCTACGTAACCTGAATTCGGGGCAAATATGCCGCAAAGTGGGGCGTGCAGATGGCGGGAATGAATTTTCAGACACGCTCTGGAGTGTGTGACTAATTTAGGAGGAAAAAGTCTTGTCAAAAATGTTGTTAACAAAAAGTACAACATTCATTATTGGACCTGTTGCGGTTGCTTTAGGTTTTATCATGAATGCAATTTACTTGTTTTTGAATAATCTGTTCAATATTCAAAACATTGGTCTTTGTATTATTTTATTTACTATTGTTATTTATATGTTATTAATGCCGCTTACGATCAAACAGCAAAAGTTTTCAAAGCTTTCAGCACAGATGAACCCTGAACTTCAGGCAATTCAGAAAAAGTATAAAGGTAAACAGGATCAGGCTTCTATGATGAAGATGAATGAAGAAACAAAAACTGTTTACTCAAAATATGGAGTTTCTCCTATGGGAAGTTGTTTGCAGCTTCTTATCCAGATGCCGATTTTATTTGCTTTGTATAAGGTAATCTGGAATATTCCGGCATATGTAGGCGGAATTAAAGATGCATTCATGCCTTTAGTGGACAAGTTACTGAATAACTCCGCAGCACAGACATTTTTAACTGATATCGCTTCTAAGAATCAGATTAATTTTGAAAGTGCCGGATATAAAGCAGAAACAATTGTAGATACCTTATATAAATTCAAACCGGATGACTGGACAAACCTGGCTGGTAAATTTCCGGATTTAAGCAGCCTTATCACCGGAACCCAGGATAAGGTAGACCATTTTAATAATTTCCTTGGATTAAATATAGCAGATGCTCCCATGAGTATGCTTCAGGCTGGAATTAAAACCGGAGCAATCCTGGTTATTATAGGAGCAATTGCAATTCCTGTTCTGGCTGGTTTAACACAGTGGTTTAACACCAAACTGATGCCGCAGCCGGATGCAAACGGACAGGGTGGTACCATGGCAAGCTCCATGAAGACCATGAATATGATCATGCCGATCATGTCAGCAGTATTCTGTCTGACACTGCCGGCAGGTATGGGACTCTACTGGATCGCCGGTGCTGTAATCAGAAGTGTTCAGCAGATTATTGTTAACAAACATATGGACAGCGTAGATGTGGAAGCACTGATCTCCAAAAACCTGGAGAAGCAAAATAAGAAACGTGAAAAGATGGGCCTGCCTCCTCAGAAGATATCTAATCAGGCAAAATTGAATGTGAAGAATATTAATGAACCGGTTTCACATCCTTCCACACGTGCGAAGGCTAATGTGAAAAAAGAAATGTCAGAAGAAGATATTAAGAAATCTACAGAATATTATAATCAAACCGCAAATGCAAAACCTGGAAGTATTGCTTCCAAAGCCAGAATGGTTCAGCAATACAATGAGAAGAATAAGAAATAGGAGGGTTTTCTTATGGATTACATTAAAGTGTCTGCAAAAACAGTTTCGGATGCTATCATTGAAGCATCGATTCAATTGGAAACATCCAGTGACAATATTGAATATGAAGTACTTGAGAATGGAAGCTCGGGATTTTTGGGGTTTGGAAGTAAACCGGCTGTCATTCGTGCAAGAAAGAAAGAATCTGTAGAAGATATTTTAGATACTCCTTTATTTACCACGCAGGAAAGCAAGGTGAAAAAGGAAGAAAAGCCTGTAAAGAAAGAACCCGTTCGAAAAGAAAGCATTAAAAAAGAAAGTTTCAAAAAAGAACCTGTTTTTAAAGAAGTCTCAGAAGAAGTAAAAGAAGTAGTAAAGGTTTCCAGGATACCTGCAAATAAAGAAGAAGTTGAACAATCCGCATATGAATTTTTACAGGGCGTGTTTAAAGCAATGGAAATGAATGTAGAAATTAAAGCAGAATTTTCAGATGACACGCTGAGTGTAGATTTAAATGGAGATGACATGGGAGTCCTGATTGGCAAAAGAGGACAAACCCTGGATTCGCTGCAGTATCTTACAAGCCTTGTTGTAAACAAAGGAAAAGCTTCTTATACCCGTGTGAAGCTGGATACGGAAAATTACAGAAACAGAAGAAAAGAGACATTGGAGAACCTGGCAAGAAACATTGCATTTAAGGTGAAGAAGACAAAAAGACCGGTATTTTTAGAGCCAATGAATCCTTATGAGAGAAGAATTATTCACTCAGCACTTCAGAATGATCCATATGTTACTACACACAGCGAAGGGGAAGAGCCTTACCGTAAAGTAGTTGTTACATTAAAAAAATAAAGATTTTATTATAAGGGGGTGTCGTGCAATTCCTCAGTGTATCCAAATATGGATAGGGTTTATCAGCTGGGAGATTGCAAGGCACTCTTTTGTGTATCGTTAAGTTAAAGCCGCAGTAGATGCGGCGTAAGGAGGCAAGAGTGAAAGAAGATCACTTTCACACCATTTATAATAGCCGCAGTAAATGCGGCGTAAGGAGGTAGGAGTGAAAGAAGATCACTTTCACACCATTTATAATAGCCGCAGTAAATGCGGCATAAGGAGGTAGGAAACATGAAAACAGATACCATAGCAGCCATTTCAACAGCAATGACGGCATCCGGAATTGGAATTGTCAGAATGAGCGGCAGCGAGGTTTTTACCATTATAGATCGTGTTTATCAGTCAAAAGAAAAGAAAAAAAAGTTGTCACAGGTACCAACCCATACAATTCATTACGGTTATATCATGGATGGGGATGAGATGATAGATGAAGTACTGGTAATGGTTATGAGAGCACCCCGAAGTTTTACATCGGAAGATACAATTGAGATCAACTGCCATGGCGGGGTTTATGCCATGAAACGTATTTTGGAGACTGTTATTAAAAACGGAGCCAGACCGGCAGAGCCTGGGGAGTTTACAAAGAGAGCATTTCTGAACGGAAGAATGGATCTGTCCCAGGCGGAAGCGGTAATTGATGTAATTAATGCTAAGAATGAATATGCGCTGAAAAGTTCTGTAAGCCAGTTAAGAGGTTCGGTAATGCAGGCAATTAAGGATATTCGCGAGCAGATTATTTATCATATAGCATTTATTGAATCAGCTTTAGATGATCCGGAGCATATCAGCCTGGAGGGATATGGCGGAGAGCTTCAGCAGGTGAATAATAAATTAATTGGTAAATTAGAGAAGTTGATTGCATCGTCAGAAGATGGTAAGATGATGAAGGAAGGAATTCGGACTGTAATTGTAGGTAAGCCTAATGCAGGAAAATCGTCTCTGTTAAATGTACTGGTTGGAGAGGAGAGAGCTATTGTAACGGATATAGCGGGGACAACCAGGGATATTTTAGAGGAGACCATACAGATTCATGGAATCAGCCTGAATATCATTGATACGGCGGGAATACGCAGTACAGAGGATGTTGTGGAGAAGATCGGGGTATCCAGGGCAAAAGATTATGCAAAAGATGCAGATCTGATAATTTATGTGGTGGATTCTTCTACAGAGCTGGATGAAAATGACAGTGAAATAATAGAGATGCTGAGGAGTAAAAAAGCAATTATATTGTTAAATAAGACAGATCTTCAGATGATTACTTCAGAAGAAATGTTAAAAGAGAGAATAGATAAGCCGGTCATTCCTGTTTCAGCAAAAGAAAATAAAGGAATTGATTTACTGGAACTTACCTTAAAAGAAATGTTTTTCCATGGGGAAATTTCATTTAATGATGAGGTCTATATAACAAATATACGCCATAAGACAGCACTTGCCGATGCGCTTTCCAGCTTAAGGCAGGTAAGGGAAAGTATTGAAATGGGGATGCCGGAGGATTTTTATTCCATTGATTTGATGAGTGCATATGAGGAACTGGGTGGAATTATCGGTGAATCCGTGGGAGAAGATCTGGTAAATGAAATTTTCAGTAAGTTTTGTATGGGAAAATAGAAAGGATATAACATGAATACCATAGAAGAAAATGTTGACGTTGTTGTAGTTGGGGCCGGACACGCCGGATGTGAAGCAGCTCTGGCAAGTGCCAGACTTGGACTGGAGACAATTGTGTTCACGGTAAGTGTAGACAGTATTGCCCTGATGCCCTGTAATCCAAACATAGGAGGCAGCTCCAAAGGACATCTGGTGCGTGAAATAGATGCTCTTGGCGGAGAAATGGGCAAGAATATAGATAAAACCTTTATACAGTCTAAGATGTTAAATAAATCAAAAGGTCCGGCAGTTCATTCTCTGAGAGCCCAGGCGGACAAGGCGGACTACAGCCGCGAGATGAGGAAAATACTTGAAAACACAGACCATCTGTCTGTGAAGCAGGCAGAAGTAACGGAAATTATAGTAGAAGACGGCAAAATCAGCGGCGTGAAAACCTTCTCCGGAGCAGTATATCACTGTAAGGCTTGTGTATTGTGCACCGGAACTTATCTGAAGTCCCGGTGCATTTACGGGGATATCAGTAATTATACGGGTCCAAACGGGCTTCAGGCTGCAAACTATCTGACGGATTCCCTAAAGGAAAATGGAATAGAAATGTTTCGTTTTAAAACAGGAACACCTGCCAGAATTGATAAACGGTCTATAGATTTTAATAAAATGGAAGAACAATTTGGAGATGAAACAGTAGTTCCATTTTCCTTTTCCACAAATCCGGAGGATGTACAGATTGAACAGGCATCCTGCTGGCTTACCTATACGAATGAAAATACCCATGAGATCATAAAGAAAAACCTGGATCGTTCCCCATTATATTCTGGTATGATTGAAGGAACCGGACCCAGATACTGCCCGTCTATTGAAGATAAAGTAGTTAAATTTTCTGATAAAAACAGGCATCAGGTATTTATTGAACCGGAAGGTCTGCATACAAATGAAATGTATGTTGGCGGGATGTCCAGTTCCCTGCCGGAAGATGTACAGACAGCGATGTACCGAACAGTGCCGGGGTTAGAAAATGCAAAAATTGTAAGAAATGCCTATGCGATTGAATATGACTGTATCAATCCGAGACAGCTGAATGCAGCGCTGGAATTTAAAAATATTAAAGGGCTTTTCAGCGGTGGCCAGTTTAATGGAAGCTCCGGATATGAAGAGGCAGCAGCCCAGGGGTTGGTAGCAGGTATTAATGCAGCACAGAAGGTATTGGGAAGAGATCTTTTGATACTGGATCGTTCGGAATCTTATATAGGTGTATTGATTGATGATCTGGTAACAAAAGAGAATCATGAGCCTTATCGTATGATGACATCCCGCTCGGAGTATCGCCTGTTGCTCAGACAGGATAATGCTGATCTGCGTCTGACTAAAAAAGGATACGAGGCAGGTTTAATTTCCGAAGAGGTTTATCAGGCACTTTTAGAAAAAGAAAAACAAATCGCAGAAGAGACGAAAAGAGTGGATCATACAAATATAGGTGCTTCAAAGGAGATTCAGAGTTTCCTGGAAGCACATAACAGCACCATTTTAAAAACAGGAACTACCCTTGGTGAATTAATAAGAAGGCCGGAGCTGACTTATGAAATGCTTGGTGAAATTGATGAAGGACGTCCTCAGTTATCAACAGGAGTTCAGGAACAGGTTAATATTAATATTAAGTATGAGGGGTATATCAAACGCCAGTTAAAACAGGTATCCCAGTTTAAAAAGCTGGAAAGCAAAAAAATACCGGAAAATATTGATTACGAAGATATCAGTGGGCTTCGTATCGAAGCAAAACAAAAATTAAAACTATATATGCCTATGTCAATTGGACAGGCGTCCAGAATATCAGGAGTAACACCGGCGGATATTTCTGTACTTTTAGTATATATGGAACAATACGGCAGGAGGTCATAATGGAGGAAAAGAACAACGTACTGATTCAGGGATGTCTGGAGCTTGGAATACAACTGACAGATACCCAGGTAAATCAGTTTGAGACATATTATGAGTTATTAGTAGAATGGAATAAGGTAATGAACCTTACGGGGATTACAGAATATGACGAAGTCATGCAAAAACACTTCGTAGACAGCTTATCTATCGTTAAGGCTGCAGATCTTGGGCAATGTAAAAAAGTCCTGGATATGGGCACAGGAGCGGGCTTCCCGGGCATTCCAATTAAGATCGTATACCCTCATTTGGAAGTTGTACTGCTGGATTCATTAAATAAGCGGATTAAGTTTTTAAATGAAGTAATCGGGAAATTAGGGTTATCAGGGATAACAGCCATACATGGCAGGGCAGAAGATTATGCAAAGCAGAAAGAATACAGGGAGATGTTTGATCTCTGCGTTTCAAGGGCAGTGGCAAATCTGGCATCACTGTCTGAATATTGTATACCATATACAATGTTACATGGAAACTTTATTTCTTATAAATCCGGCAGTATAGAGGATGAGTTACAAAATGCAAAAAATGCAGTTTTTCTGCTTGGTGGAAAAATGAAAGATACAGTAAAATTTACACTTCCGGGAAGCGATATTGAGCGGTCTCTTGTTGTAATAGAAAAGGTAAAGAAGACTCCGGGAAAATATCCCAGAAAGGCAGGACTGCCTGCAAAAGAACCGATAGCCTGACTTAATTGTCAGGCTATTAGTGTGGAGATTTTGATACCTCTATGCAGGATTGTCCATAGTAACAGTTCCGGTTTTACCATTTACGGTTAAATTGGCCTGGTCTGAATGATATACAGTCTGCCCTTTTCCAGGGCCCCTCAATATCCATTGGCAAGTAATTTATAAAATCACCCCCTAAATAATAATTCCGTGTAGAAAAATATCTAGTGTCATATTTAGCATATCCTCCGGACTATTGGAAGATCTTGTAGTATATACAATGGATAGCATGGAGTTAATAAGTAATCTGGTTGCAAGAGAAGAATCTGTATTGCGAAAGAAACCGTCAGAAATGCCTCTCTCAATAACGGATTGAAACATATCCTGATAGTCATAATGCAGCTTTTTTAATCGCTTTTGATACGCAGCAGCTAAAAATCTTTCTTCTGATTTTACCCACAAAAGAAGTCCGCTGTTTTCTTTTGTATATGTAAGATTCATCTCCATAAGCTTCTTTAAACAACTTGTGGGAGATAAGTTCAGTGTTATTATATTTCTTGTATCCTGCAGTAGGTTTTTCATCTTTTCTTCAACAATAAAAACAACAATTTCATCTTTTGCTGTAAAAAAGTCATACAGGCTGGATTTACCCATTGCGGCAGCTTCAGCAATCTCCCGCATGGAAGTTTTTTGAAATCCTTTTTTATTAAAAAAGCTAAGTGCTATAGAGGCTATTTCGTTTTGACGTTGCAGTATCTGTTCTTTTGTAAGTGTTAATCCTTTAGCCATAGTATATTCTCCTTATACTAGCGACCAATGGTCGCTTTGCGAATTTTATTATAAACGTCCGGTGGTCGTTTGCCAATAATGTAAAAAATATTTTATTAATACTATTTATATATATTTGTTTATTGTCAATTTGATAATATAAGTAAGTTTGGATCATAAAAATGTTTTATGATATTAAGATTATAATAATTAAACAATATAAAAAGTTAATCACTCATATTTAACACTGAAATGATTAACTTTTATAGTTTAAAGAAAAATATTTAATTGTTCAAGGAAGGAGTCAGCAGCTTCCACTTGAGGAAGAGACTTTGTATCATTTACATACGCTGTTTCAATTGCCGGATTAATTTCTACGTAGTTAGCTATAATGCCATCCATATCCTGACATTTACTGCCTGCAATGATAAAAATACTATTGTTTATTTCTTTTAGGGCATGTGCAATATTTACATTTAAATAAAGACCATTTAAGCTGGAAAGTAAATATTTTCCGCCACTGTCTTTTAAATGAGCAGTCTCATAATATACATCTATATATTTTCCTTTTAAACGGAAAGGATTATAAATATATTCTTCTGTAAAACGATATTCTAAATTTGACCTGTTAATGATCATATTATAGACAGTGGTGCCTATTATCGGCAGATCCATTAAAAATTTGGTCACTTTAGAACGTTTTCCTGGTATACTGTTTAACTTGGACAATTTTTCCGGATTAACCATAAATATTTTATTAAATAACTCGGAATCATTGTGACATGCCATAACAACAAAAGAAGAAGAAATGCCAGTAGCAGCTACATTAGTTTTTTGACCAATCACTTTTTTTACAAAATCAGTAACTAATTGAACGTACAAAAAATTCGTGTAAGTTAAGTTTGGCTTATCAGAGCGACCACATCCCAACAAGTCAATAGCATAAACAGTATGGTTCTTTGATAATTTACGAATTACTTCATTCCATTCATAAGAGGATGAATAGGGAGTAAGATCATGAATTAAAAGCAAAGGGTTTCCATGACCGGATTTGGTATAAAATACATTACCAAATCTCCACTCAAAATAGTTTCCGGTATTTGCATTTAACATATGTTTTATTACAGCGGCTGAGGCTATACATTTATTAATAATGTGCATCACAGCAATTGCAAATGTGGTGAGTAGGATCGTAGTTTTTATTTTGTGTTTCATAATGCTGTAACCCCTTTCTAAACAAAATCGTAACTTTTAAGTCACGCAAACTTTATCTATATTATAAGCTATATTGCAAAGACTTACAATTCTTTTTTTCTGGTAATGCGGTTTTAAAGTAATAAGAATTTATAAAAAAAGCAATTTAAGGGAATGTAAAAAATTGCTTTCCTAATGTCGGAATTTAGTATATGATAGTATATAGAAATAAAACAAATTATTGGATTTTATTTTAAATAGATGAAACTGTAAGAAGGAAAAATAATGATAAAGGAATACATAGAAGATAAGCTTAGAACGAATAGACTTCAATTTGAAATTTTGGATAGAGAGTATCAAACCATCCGCAAAAGTGAAGGCGAGATCAATGAACACATAAAAAGACTTCAGGAAGATGATGATATAGATTTTGTGATTTTTTCTCCAAGAAGTTTGAAATATTCCACAAAAAACAGTATAGTGGAATATGATCGGAAGTTACAGGATCTTGTACAGGAACGTGAAACAGTAAAAGGAAAAATGAATCGTCTTTTGGAACAAAGAATGGAATTGGACAAGATGTTCCAGGAAGCAGAAGAAAAGCAGTTAGAGAGCGAAATTGTTGAAGTAACTGGTCATAATCATAATATTAAAAATGATGTAAAAGTAAATAATAAAGTAAAAGTAGAAGATAAAGAAAAAACAGAAAATAAAGAAAAAACAGAAAATAAAGAAGATAGAGAAACATCTGTTGAATCAGGACAGAATATTGATGAAAAGAAAATTAAAAATTGGAATGAAAATGGTACTATTAAAATTAAAACAAATGGAAATACGGGGAAATTTTTTGATGCATTGGCACACAAAAAAGGTAGTACCAGTTCTAGAGTAGTAAGAACAGGACTTAATCCTAATTTAAAAATGGATTATAATTCAGAAAGTTCCAGAGATAGAAGAGAAATTAAAAATGTATTTGATAAAAAAAGTTTGTATACTTCACTGGAAAATAAAGTTTTGGATGGAAATAGAAATTTGGATGAAAATAAGCTTATAAATAGTAATAAAAATAAGGTGGAAGAGAATACCCCTGTTCATTTTATAAATATTGTAGAAGGTAAAAGTATAGATGATGTGGAACCTGCTAATAATATAGATAGTAGAAATAATATGAAAGAATTAAGCAATGTTATAGAAAGTGAGTCCGGCAGTCATTTTATTAATATCATGGAGGGACCGGATAAGAAAAATTCTGTTTTAGATAAGGAAGAAAATGAAGTAATAAACTTTGGGGCTGCTACTGATAGTTCACTGGAAAATAAATTTTTAAGCAGCAGATCAACAGGACGAAAGACGGGTGACAAGGTAATAAGGAGTGATGATATGCAAAAGCTATTGTCTAAGATAGAATTGTGTCAGAAATTATTGCTCACAAATAAAGAGGAGTGTAATGTGGAACTTAAAAATCTGAAATATGTATTAGAAAATCTCGTATAAATTGATTTCAATGTTTCACGTGAAACATTGAAATCTTAAATTTTACATAAATGATGTTTCACGTGAAACATTTTTATAGATTATCATTTCGATAAGTGCTATAATGTAAAAGTATAAATCAAGAAAGGGATTAAATTATGGGAAGAACGATCGTAGTTGCTAATCAAAAGGGCGGCGTAGGAAAAACTACTACGGCCATTAATTTATCTGCCTCCCTGGCAGAATTAGGTCAAAAAGTTTTAATCATAGATATGGATCCTCAGGGTAATGCGACCAGTGGTATTGGAGTAGAAAAAGAGGATGCCGAAAATACAGTATATGAGTTATTATTAGGACAATGCACTATTGAAGATTGCATGATAAAAGATGTATATGAAAATCTTAGTTTGTTGCCTTCTAATATCAATTTAGCTGCTGCGGAGATCGAATTAATTGAAATTGATGAAAAAGAGTATATTTTAAAAAAGGAAGTTGCTAAAGTAAAAGATAATTTTGATTTTATTATTATTGACTGCCCTCCATCTTTAAGTATGCTTACGGTGAATTCAATGTGCGCATCTGACACTGTTTTAGTACCAATTCAATGTGAGTATTATGCATTAGAGGGATTAACTCAATTAATGCACACCATTAATTTAGTAAGAGAAAGACTGAATCCGGAACTGGAAATGGAAGGTGTAGTATTTACAATGTATGATGCACGTACTAATCTTTCACTACAGGTTGTTGAAAATGTTAAAAATAATTTAAATCAAACAATTTATAAGACAATTATTCCGCGTAATATTCGTCTTGCAGAAGCGCCAAGCCATGGAATGCCAATTAATATTTATGATTCCAGATCCACAGGGGCAGAGAGCTATAAATTATTGGCAGAAGAAGTGATACATAGAGGAGAAGAAGAATGGTAGTAAAAAAAACTGGTTTGGGAAAAGGACTGGATTCGTTAATACCGACACATAGCACCTCCCAAAAAACTACGGTCAAAGATGCAAAAGAAGAAAAACAACAAGTCAAGACAGTAGTTAAACAGGAAGAGATAAGAATTAAAATTACGGAGATAGAACCAAATAGAGAACAGCCTCGTAAAAAGTTTGATGAAGATGCGCTCTTAGAACTTGCTGAATCTATTAAGCAGTTTGGCGTTATACAGCCCTTAATTGTACAAAAAAAGGGAGATTATTATGAAATAATTGCAGGTGAACGCCGATGGAGAGCTGCTAAAATAGCTGGGTTAAAAGAGGTTCCGGTAATAATTAAAAATTATACAAACCAGGAACGAGTAGAAATCTCGTTGATTGAAAATATTCAAAGAGAAGATTTGAATCCAATTGAAGAAGCTCATGCATATAAACGCTTATTAAATGAGTTTAATTTAAAGCAGGATGAGGTTGCAGAGCGGGTTTCCAAAAGTCGTACAGCTGTTACAAATTCAATGCGTTTACTTAAATTAGATGACAGAGTTCAGCAGATGGTAATAGATGATATGATATCGACTGGGCACGCAAGAGCCTTATTATCAATTGAAGATAAAGAGTTACAGTATACAGTTGCGAATAGAATATTTGATGAAAAATTAAGTGTACGTGAGACTGAAAAACTCATGAAAACGATCCAGCTAGAGAAGACAGAAAAGAAAATAGATGAAAAAAATACTGTAAATAGTCTTATATATAAAGATATAGAAGAAAAAATCAAAGCTATCCTGGGTACAAAAGTAATTGTTGATCATAAATCAAATAATAAAGGTAAGATACAAATAGAATACTACTCCAATGAAGAACTTGAACGTATCGTAGAAATGTTAGAATCAATCAGATAGGGGAGCTATTAAATGGAAAGTAAAATCATCAATGCTTTAGGAATCGATCCGGGGATTATTTTAATTCTTATGATGATTATGATAATCATCCTCTTTGTGTTCCAAATAAAGAATTCATTTAAAATGGATCGTTTTATGAAAAAGTATAAAACTTTCATGAAGGGAAAAGATGGTATATCATTAGAAAAAACCATCCTTCACAATATAAATGATATTGATATGCTGATGGAGTCCAGTAAAAATCATATGGAGGAAATCAAACAGATAAAAGAAATACAAAACAGGACTTTGAATAAAACTGCAATTGTTAAATACGATGCCTTTAAAGAAGTAGGAGGTAAATTAAGTTTTGCCCTGGCTATGTTGGATAAAGAAGATAACGGACTGGTTATAAATGCAATCCATAGCAGGGAAGGATGTTATACCTATATTAAGGAAATTGTAAAGGGTGAGTCCTATATTGTACTTGGTGAAGAAGAAAAAGAAGCACTAAGACAGGCAGTAAATGCCCATACGGAAATATAAAATTGTCATCGAAAAAGCAGATATTATGTAAATAATCTGCTTTTTTTTGACCCTTTACGAATGAAGAAAAATAGGGTATTATATAAGGTAGAAATTTAATATTATAGGATTTTATAGTAAAATTAAGATAGAAGAGAGGACATTAAAACATGTTAGATATAAAATTTTTAAGAGAGAATCCGGAAGTTGTAAAACAAAATATTCGTAATAAATTTCAGGATTATAAGCTTGAAAAGGTAGATGAAGTTTTAAAGTTGGATCAGGAAAACAGAGATATCAAAAAAGAAGTAGAATCTTTACGAGCTGAGCGTAATAAATTATCCAAACAAATCGGCGGATTAATGGCACAGGGTAAAAAAGATGAAGCAGAAGAAATTAAAAAGAAGGTAGCTTCCCAGGCAGAAAGATTAAACGAGTTATCTGAAAAAGAAAGAAATGTTGAAGAAGAGCTCAAAAAAATTATGATGATAATTCCAAACATTATTGACTCATCCGTACCAATTGGTAAAGATGATAGTGAAAATGTGGAAGTACAAAAATACGGAGAACCTTTTGTACCTGAATTTGAAATTCCATATCATACAGAAATTATGGAAAAATTTGACGGTATTGATTTAGACAGTGCAAGAAAAGTAGCAGGAAACGGGTTTTATTATCTGATGGGTGATATAGCAAGACTACACTCTGCTGTCATTTCTTATGCACGTGATTTTATGATCAACCGTGGATTTACTTACTGCATTCCACCGTTTATGATTCGAAGCGATGTAGTGACCGGTGTAATGAGTTTTGCAGAAATGGAAGCTATGATGTATAAAATAGAAGGTGAAGACCTCTATTTAATTGGTACAAGCGAACATTCTATGATTGGTAAGTTTATTGATACGATTATTCCCGAAGAACAGCTGCCAAAAACAATGACAAGCTATTCTCCATGTTTCCGTAAAGAAAAGGGTGCCCATGGTATTGAAGAAAGAGGTGTCTACCGTATTCATCAGTTTGAAAAACAGGAGATGATCGTGGTTTGTAAACCAGAAGACAGCGTGGTATGGTTTGAGAAGTTATGGCAGAATACAGTTGATCTGTTCCGTTCTATGGATATTCCTGTTCGTACTTTAGAATGCTGCTCCGGAGATTTAGCTGATCTGAAGGTAAAATCTATTGATGTAGAAGCCTGGTCACCAAGACAGAAAAAATATTTTGAAGTAGGAAGCTGCTCTAATTTAGGGGATGCACAGGCAAGAAGATTAAAAATACGTGTAAATGGGGAAAGTGGCAAGTACTTGGCGCATACACTAAATAATACAGTAGTAGCTCCGCCGAGAATGTTAATTGCTTTCCTGGAGAACAATTTGAATGAAGATGGAAGTATCCGTATACCGGAAGCATTACGTCCATACATGGGTGGTATGAGTGTTATTAAATAATTTATTACAAAAGAAGAATCAATTAGAAGAGCATGATCACAAAATATTGATTGTAAGGAGGTGAATGTAGTGCACAGTTATTTAAGGGCAATCGGTTTTAGCAACCTGGAGAAGAGAAAAGAAGTGGATCAGATCGTAAAAGACATCTGTGAAAATAGTGACAAAAAGCAAGTAGTGGAAGAAGATGAAGGTGCATTTATTGAGATGTCAAAAGATTTTGGCCAGGATATAGGCATTACAGTTTGCGGGGAATTGGATGAACAGGGGTTCCATCAGGAATATTATTTTCCTTATTTTAAAGGGACGGGAATTACCAGTGATGAAGATCTGGTAATTGAAAAGCATGTAGGAAAAGAATCCTATGCAGGTGTATGTGAAGATGTAAGAGTCGGAGTATCTTTGATTTTTTATCTCCAGAATGCAGCAGATTATAAAATGCAGGCAAATTTAAATAAATTAAGCGGCCAGAATATAAGTACTACATTTTCAGGATTATCCACTAAGGGTAAGATCTTACTTCCGATTCAGAAAAGTGAACAGCAGATAGATACAGATAAAGAGGCTACCAAAAATCGAAATCATTTGATTGCGGCTGCAAGAAATGGTGATGAAGATGCAATTGAAAGTCTGACCTTGGAAGACATTGATACTTATACCATGATATCCAGACGTATTATGCAGGAAGATGTATTTACGATTGTCGATACGTTCTTTATGCCTTATGGTATGGAATGTGATCAGTATCATATCATGGGAGAGATTAAGACTTGTAATAAGGTGAAAAATACGTTAAGTCAGGAAGAAATTTATCAGTTGAAAATATTATGTAATGAAATGGTATTTGATATTTGCATAAATGAAAAAGATTTAATGGGTGTTCCGGAAGAGGGCAGAAGATTCAAAGGTGTGATCTGGCTGCAGGGATGTTTGAATTTTCCAGAATAAAATTTGTATTCAACATGAACAGCTATTGTGCAGTTTCTGCCAATAGCTGTTTTTTTAAGTAAATATTGAAATTGACTTGACTTTTTAGGTTAAAAAGTGTAATATTTATAAAGTAACTTTTATCCTTGTCCCCTTAGTAAAATGGATATTACGAATCCCTCCTAAGGATTAAGTGCAGGTTCGATTCCTGCAGGGGACGGTTAAGTAAAAGTTAAAACAGAGATTCCTATATAACAGGAATCTCTGTTTTTTAGTTACATTTTTCCAATACTATTAGTTCTTTGATATAATAATTTTTTTCTGAATCAAAGATATAACCATTTGCCAGTAATGCCTTGTTAGAAGGTATATTTTCTATATCTGGCTGAACAATAATTTTCTTTGCAATTTGTTCTGCTTTTACTTTTTGGGTTAGAAGGCGGATAATGTCTTTACCATACCCCTTTCTTAAGTAGTTTTCATTTCCGATCAGATAGTCAATACTAAAAGTATGATTAGGCTTTGAAACAGAGTACCAATCTTCTATTTCATCGTTGATTCCATCATAGCAATCATAATACTGGCAGAAACCAATTGGTATATCATTACTCATAACAATAAAATGATGGATCCAGGAATAGGTGTCTGCCCGGTGATGTACTTCCATGAGCCAGTCTTCAGGGTCAAGATACCATTTTTTTATATATTCCTTGTTTAACCATATTTCAAATAATAATAGGTCTTCATCAGTAAAAGGTCTTAAATATATTTTATTCATATGTTAATTTCCTTTCTCTACAACAAAAATATGAATAAATATTCTTGTTTTTATTTATTTTAGCATTATTAATCACAAGTTGTCAATAGAAAACAAAAATAATTATTCTTATTTATATTGAAAATTAATGAGGTATGTATTATACTGCATATTGAAAGAGAGATGATAAGAATGCCACAGATACGAAAACCTACACAGAAACGATCTATCGAAAAACAGAATAAAATAATCCATGCTGGTTTTGAGCTGTTTTGCGAAAAAGGATATTATGAAACAAATACCAATGAAATATGTAAGAGGGCAGGTGTTTCTACCGGGGCTCTTTATAGTTACTTTCCGGACAAAAAAGCAATTTTTATTTCTGCATTTCAAAAGTTTTTTGAAGAACAGATTGACCCCTTACTTTTTTCCTTATCTGAAGGTGATGAACCATTTACGGTAGATGAATTTATTAGAAAAACCATTTGTGTGTTTACTAGTATTTATGCAAATTCTTCCAGTGGTATTGCTGAATTAAGTAATATGATGAATAAAGACGAAGAGATCTTCCAAACGTTTTGTGGTTTGGAAGAAAAATTAATGAATGTGTTTATTGATACGCTTGTTCAAAATAATATCAATGCTTCTTTAGAAAAGCTCTATCTGATTTATGCCATGATAGATGCAATTGCTCAGGAAAACAATATTAATGCCCACAGTGAGATGGATAGCAATAAACTTTTACAGGCAGGGATTAACGCAATAAAGGGTTTGCTGGAGATTGTATGATAACTGTATATATCTTGGAAGCTTCGCCCGTTGTTACCGGAGTATGAGGCAGATAATAAGATTTGACGTATGAGACAGATTTGATACCGGGGTTGAATAACCGGCAGGCTTATGTGCCTGTATGACTGAACTTAAGGGGTGATCCAAGAATGGATTATCCCTTTTTTATTTTTGCCTGTGACTTTTATTTAGTATTTTATTTAAAAAGATAAAAAGCGCAACCTTTTTCCTATATAAAGCATCTAATCAATGTGCACAAAATTAATTAGAAAAGTAATACAGCAATAAGCAGCCATAGATAAATACGATAACAGGTTTGTTACGTTATGTTATTGTTAAGATGGGCGAAGCGAAAGGAATGATATAAAAATGGAGAACATACTGGGAGAAGATCTGATGCTTGCCCGAAAGGCAAAAAAAGGTGATGTACAAGCTTATGGAGACTTAATTAAATTTCATAAAGAATATCTTTACCGAACTGCATTTTCCTATGTGAAAAATCAGGATTTGGCACTGGATGTACTTCAGGATACTACCGTTCAGGGATTGCTGGCTATTCATAATCTGAGAGAACCTCAGTATTTTAAGACCTGGATAACCAGAATACTATATAACTGTGCTATGCAAATGTATCGTAAGTCATCCAAAGTAATTCCTTATGCCCAGGATGACATCCCGCAAGATGCGGTAAAGCAGATGGACAGCGGTATTTCCCAGGAAGAAAAAATGGATCTCCACAATGCGGTAAGACAGCTGGATGAGCCATACCGGACGCTGATTGTACTGAAGTATTTTGAAGGGCTGACCATATCTGAAATATCTAAAATGTCTTCAAAGCCTGAGGGGACTATTAAATCAGACCTGTCAAAGGCAAAAAAGAAACTGCGCATGATTTTGAAAGAGGGGTATATTTATGCTTAATAAAAATGAGTTTGATCAAATTCCGATACCGGAGAATATTGATGATGTTATTGATAAAGGAGTTACGAGGGCTGTTAAAATAAAAAAAAGACAGCGGAGGAAGAAATTTATAACAACGACGACAGGCATTGCTGCCGCTGTAGCCGTCTTTTCTTTGTTCTGCGTATCTAATCCTGCCCTGGCAGCTAAAATACCTTTAATCGGGCATATATTTGAGCGGGTGGAGTCTACGGTGAGCTATAAGGGGGATTTCAGTTCTACGGCACAGGTTTTGGTGACGGAAGGAGCGGAAGATACCGGGGCTGTTACAGAGATTGGTGAAACAACAAAAGGGGCTGAAACAGAAGGGATTGAAAAAAAGGGAAATGAAAAACAGGAACAGGTACAAGAAAAAGCTGCCGGGGAAAGTAAATATATCAAAACTTCTAATGGCTTAACAGTTACGGTTTCTGAAGTATATTATAGTACAAAAGCTTTATATCTGGCAATGAGTATTAAAAATGAAGAAGAGTTCCCGGCAGATTTTATAAGAACAAAAAATATGGAGGATTATATTTTAGATTATGATACACTGAAACTGGATGGAACAGCAAGTTTTAGTTTTTCTGATATGGATATCGGACCGGAACTGTATATAGAAGGTCAGTTTATTGACAATCATACATTTGCAGGAATCTACCGTGTATCACTTGATCAGTTTTCCTATTATCCTACGGATGAGGAAATTGCAGCAAAAGGACTGGACATTAATGATTACGTAAAAGATGATATGAGTACTGATGAAGCTGCGTTAAAGGTGGATGAATATAACTTGAAATTAAAGGAGCAGTTTCCGGAGATTGGCACACCTCTTCCGGTTCCTGATAACTTTACGTATAGTTTAAATCTGACTGATATTTCCGGAGAATTGTTTGAGACAGAAGCAAGAACCGTAACCTTCCCGGAAGGTGATACCGGGGTAATATATGATAATCTTGTGAAGCGGTATGAGGGCGAATGGAATTTTGAATTTGATGTGTCTCTGGACACCTCAAGGACTCAGACTGTGGAACTAAACGATACCAATGCAGAAGGACTG
The DNA here is from genome assembly GCF_000797495.1 of Robinsoniella peoriensis. GTDB lineage: Bacteria > Bacillota > Clostridia > Lachnospirales > Lachnospiraceae > Robinsoniella > Robinsoniella peoriensis. The sequence continues at coordinate 113,201 of NZ_JTGN01000015.1, read as the reverse complement.
GGGATTTCCAAAGTTGAAAAAACACCTTATGAAATTACTGCACAGATGATCATCCCCTCAGATAAGCTGAATTACGATTATTTTCTGGTTATTTTAGATAAAGATGGAGAACTGCTGGATTATCAGGGCAGTTACGCAGATACCTACCAGCTCTATGGAAGGGACACCGGCACTGTGTATGTTTATATTTGTGACTATATCCAATACATGGATGAAATTAAGGGGTATTACTGGTCCCCTGATTATGAAGAAAAGAAAAAAACAAAGACATACAAACAATACCTGGATGAGAAGTCACTGTACCATACGGAAGTTACTTTTCAGGAATAACCATATACTGCTTTAATATTGGAGGCGTATTTTTGTAATAAACGGCTCTCTGTCCAACAGACGGAGGGCCGTTTATTATGAAAGTATGCTTTTATGTCTTACAGGTATGGCTGATCAGTTTTTCCGGAAGTCTCCAGGTCTCTTTCCCGTGGTTTTTTTAAAGATGGTAAAGAAGTAAGTGATGTTAGCAAAGCCTACGGCTTCTGCAATTGCTGAGGTCTTCCAGGAGGTACTTTTCAGCAAGTGGATTGCTTTGGAGATACGGATTCGGTTTAAATAGTCAGAAAAGTATTCATTGGTGTCTATTGCAAACTGGCGGCCAAGGTAGGCGGCATTTACATTCAGCTGTGAGGCCAGGGTTTTCAGAGATAGATTAATATCCTGGTAGTTGCTGCAAACATAGCTGAGCGCATTTTGAATCAGGTACGAATAGGTGGGGTTTGTATTTTCATCCAGATGGTCCATCAAAGTTGTAAATAGTTGATACAGCTTTTCTTCCAGTTCGGTAAGTGAAAGTGCCGATCCAATAATACGAAAGGCTTCTTTTTTTTGAACATCAATATCTGCGCTGGAAAAAAGTGATGACTTTAATTCCTGCATGGCGCAGATGATAAACTCAATCAGTTGATATTTAATATTTTCCAGATTGTTGTTGTTGTCCTGGCGGAGCATTTCGGCAAAGTATTGACGAAGCAGTTCCAGAAGGGCTTTGCTGTCACGTGCTTCAATAATATTTGCAAGGCTGGAATAATCAAAAATATAGGGGGTATCTTTTTCAAGCTGTACAATGGTATCTTTCTGAAACAGGTTCTGCATGATTTCTTTGCGTTCTGCAGACTGGAGGCAGTATATGTAGGAGGCAGAAAGGTCATGAACTGTTGAGGCATTTTCACTTAGAGAGGTAATGACAGGAAAGGAAATGCGTTCTTTTAACTGTCTGATGCAGGACTCCAGCAGGCGTTCGTAATCAGCATTTGTTAAGGAATATGCATAATCCTTGAAAATAAGAATGATGTTATCAGATGTGTCGAGTGCAGCGTAGCAGTCACAGGTATCTTGACAAATCTTTTCACACAATCTGGCTGTGGAAAAATCTGCCCATTTCATGGAACGTTCCCCGCTGTGAAACAAGGGCTTTAGAAGTCCCACACGCATTTTACTACAGCGAAAGGTAAGATTTACAAAGCGGCATTTCTCACGTAATTCCCGGGTGTCGATACGGTTGGTCAGGACCCTTACCAGAATGTCATTGCGAAGAGCCATAAGACTTTCCTGAAACTGCTGTTTTTGTGTTTGGGTATCATCCAGCATGTGCACTGTAGATATAATTGTATTTGTCAGTTCTTCCTGATTTACAGGTTTAAGCAGATAATTGACTGCACCATGCTGCATAGCGGTGCGAACGTATTCAAAATCGTTGTAGCCGCTCAGTATGATAAATTTGGGGCAATGTGGCAGATGGGAACAAAGCTCAATAAGTTCCAGCCCATTCATGTTGGGCATATTGATATCAATAAGAGCAATGTCAATAATCTGGTCTTTGATGTTCAGATAGGCTTTCATGCCATCCTCCGATTCAGATACAATTTCAATTCCGTAAACTTCCCATTCGATCAGATTCCGAAGACCGGAACGGATCAGGGGTTCATCATCCACAATAATCATTTTGTACATATTTCTCCATCTCCTTTTTCTCTAAGGCAGGAAGCGTAACTACCACCGCAGTGCCTCTGTATAATTTACTGTTAATACTGAGTCCATATTGCTTTCCGAACAAAAGCTGGATTCTGGTATGAACATTCCTTAGTGCCAGACCATAGGAAGAGTGTGTCTGGATACCGGCGATATGGTCTTGGAGGTCAGCAAGGGTTTCTTCACGCATTCCGGTGCCGTTATCGGTAATAGTGAGCGTGATTATGTTGTCGCAGACCTGGAAATTTATACTGATTTCAAGTGGCTGGCTATTTTGTGGAAAGCCGTGGGTTAGGTTGTTTTCTACAATGGGCTGGAGGGTGAACTTAGGGATACCCAGATAAAGAATGTCAGGAGGCACATTCATCAGGACACTGAGCTTATCTCCAAAGCGGAATTTCTGCAATTCCAGGTACGATTCTATGTAATCTATTTCGTCCTCCAGATATACTATATCATGGTTAAAATCTTTCATCCAATGAAAAAGGTTACCCAGGTTGGCAAGCATCTCAGCTACCTCATAGTTATCGTCTTCGAGTGCCCTCATGCGAATGCTTTCCAGGGTATTTGCCAGAAAATGCGGGTTGATCTGCGCCTGGAGGGCATAAAGTTCTGCAGTCCTGCGCTGTGTCTCAGCCAGATAGGTCTTTTTGATATAGATATCTAAAGTTTCACACATGGTATTAAAGGTCTGGCTTAAATAGCCGATTTCGTCATCGGAGTTAACCGGCAGCCTGGTGTCAAAATCCCCTTGGCTGATCAGGGATATAGCAGAAGCCAGATCATGAAAACGTCTTTTGTAATACTTGTGAAGTACAGTAACAATGGTGACCAGGCACAGAATACTGAGGCCGGTAACCAGAATTATTTTCTGGATAATACCCCAGATGTTTTTCATTAGTTTTTCATCAGAGACAGCGCTGATTATTTTCAGACCGGACAGGCTGACTGATTTGTTAGACAGGATATCATCCTCCGGCAAAAATCCTTTCTTGTAATTAAGGTTAATGTAAGAAGGATTATTCGAATAAATTATTTTGGAAGATCCGTTCACCACAATATATTCCCCGTCCGCAGCGTTGTCAATTTCATTGTATGTGGCACTGATTTCCCGGGGAGAAAAGTTCATCATCAGGTATCCGGTAACGATTTTTTTCGTTGGATAATTCATGTCATACAGCTTGCCTATAAATGTCACTACTTCAGAATTTTCTTTGGATGACTGGGGGATATAAGGAGGAGCTGCATCATAAATAGTGGTAAGTGTTTCTGAAGTATTTTTAAAATCTTTTATGTAAGGCAGTTTATTATAATCATAGCTGATAGAAATCTTACGGCTGCTGACATTGGAATAGGAAAAGGCATTTTTTCCGTCGGACGTAAAGAGGATGGTGTCCTGAATCATGTGATCCGAGTAGCACAGGGCAGTCAGGTAATCTGTTATTTTATTCAGATTATTCGATTGATAAATATCAGACGAATTGGATCTGGTGGATGAAATAATATTTGCAATATGGTCTGTGGAGTGCATTAAGATTCGCTGGTTGTACATCATATTATATTTGTCCAGCATAAATTGTTCAATTCTTTCGGCTGCTTCGCTGACCAGAAGCTGATCCTTGCCCTTGATGTTAATCGTAAAATTAATTAGCTGAAATGAGCTGGTAGCCAAAGAACACAGGATAATGAGTAAAATTGTTGCAAAGGAGATTTTGCTAAAAATACTGGTATTTTCTATCCGTTTTTTTATTTTCATGACACACTCACTTTCTGTCTCTTTGTATAATATTTGAATCAATACTATATTAAATATATAGAAATTGCAATATGACCTGCAATTTTCGAAAGAGTTCTATAATTTGTGAAATTGTAACCCTCTGATTTATGAAATATAATGTAGTCATCAAAGCAAACCGGTGAGTTACGATCAAGTCGAAGACCCCGCGCAGAGAGCTGAGGGGGCTTTGACCCTCGCGGCAGCAGTCATGTGGACAGGCAGTCATACCTACTTGGCTCGTTGCCCGCGGGAATAAAAAAGAGATAAAAGGAGGATACAGTTTTGAAAAGAAGAAGAAAAATAATAGCAATTTTACTGACCGCATGTATGTCAGCAACATTTATTGCAGGATGCGGTGGCGGAAAAACCCAGACGAATGCAACTACAGGAGAAACAAAAGAAGCAGCAACAGCAGGGGAGACAAAAGAGACGTCTGCGGCAGCTGATGAAACAAAAGCAGCGGATACTGCAGCGGCAGATGATACCGGAAGTGAAGGACAGACTACGATCACCTTTGGTGTTTTTGAGACAGATAATATCACGGCAGAGATCTGGCAGGGAATGATTGATTCATTTGAAGCAGCCAATCCGGAAATTAACGTAGAGAAGGTTCTGGCAACCGGTGATGACCGTGCTTCCTTCTGGAAAACCATGTTAAGCAGCGGTAATTTCCCGGATGTAGTAATTGAGGCAGAACAGCTGGCAACAATGGAAGGTATTTTTACTGAGGTACCCCAGGATGTTCTGGATCTCTTTGAGGAATCTGCACTGTGTACCTATAATGGAAAGAGCATAACCGTACCAAGTTTTAAACAGTATAAAATGCAGTGTTATTATAACAAAGCAGTATTCAATGAACTGAAGCTGGAAGAGCCTAAAACCTGGGATGAATTTATGAATGTGTGTCAGACCATTAAAGATGCAGGCAAAGTACCGTTAATGTGCGGCGGAACCGGCGATATCTGGGCAACGGGAGAACCATTCTGGATTGCAGAAGGGGATACGGCTTTATTGTCTAAATACCCGAATTTTAACCAGGAATTAAAAGAAGGTAAAAATACATGGAATAATGAGACAACGGTTGACGTTCTGACGAAGTGGCAGGACATGGTTAATAAAGGATATTACTATGAAGGTGCTATGTCATTAAGTTACAGCCAGGCTTCCGAAGAGTTTAAGAAGGGAACAGCAGCTATGATGGTTGACGGTTCCTGGCAGGCAGCAGGCCTGGACGGAGAAAAGAATGAAGACTTTGGCGTATTTTCAGTTCCAACTATGGATGGAAGCGAAATCTGCGTTGCAGACTGTTCCTACTGGGGCGTTTCTGAGACATGTGAGAATAAGGATGCTGCTTTCCAGTTCATCAAATATGTGTTTGATGAAAATCAGGAAGTATATAAGACATACCTGCAGTCAGACGGCTTATATTCTACTACAAAAAAAGCAGTATCTTACGAACAGGGACCGGTTACTACAAAGTTCTTAGACAATACTTCCGGATGGAACACCGTTCAGGAAATTATAAAACTTCCGGGCGAATTTGCAGTTCCAAGTGGAATGCAGTCTTATATGGATAAATCATTCCAGAATATTTTTAACGGAGCAGATGTAAAAGCGGAAGTGGAAAACTGGGATGTTGAATATCAAAGATTACTGGATGCGCAATAAAACGAAATTTGAATAGAACAGGGCTGTTGTAGATTCAAACAGAAAAGATGGATTTGCAGCAGCTTTTCTTAAATAATATGAGGTGTTTAAAATGAAAAAAAGTAAAATGTCCCTTGGCTTTGCCGCACCGGCATTTATAATCTATACTGTTTTACTTGTAATTCCTATTTTTATGGCTTTTTATTTCAGTTTGAATAAGTGGAACGGTTTCAATGCAATGGAATTTCTGGGACTTGAGAATTATCTGAATGTATTCCGGGATGCCAGATTGGGAAATGCAGTAAAGAATACAGCTGTTATTTCCGTTGTAGTAGTCGTTCTTGTAAATATACTTGGTTTATTTTTAGCAATGCTGGTAAATACAGCTTCTGCAAAGAGTAACGTTTTTAGAATTATCTTTTTTGTTCCGTTTGTATTAAGTACCGTGGCAATCTCCTTTGTTTGGAAGAGTATTCTTTCCTATAATGGTGTACTAAATGGTATTCTCAGTGCCCTGGGATTGTCGGATCTTGTTGGTAACTGGCTTGGAAGTCAGGGGTCGGCAATTGTATGTATCATCATTGTAGAAATCTGGCGCACACTTGGCTATCATATGATGCTGTATCTTGCAGCGCTTCAGACAGTGCCTCATGAATTATACGAAGCATGTACCGTAGATGGCGGGAACCGTTGGAAAAAATTCCGCAACGTAACCCTTCCGCTTATTATACCGGGCATGTCGGTGAGTTTTCTGATGAGTATTATCAATGAACTTCGTATGTACGACGTCGTGAAGATTATGACAGACGGTGGTCCCGGTTACGATACGGAAACGGTAGTATATAATATTGTTTCCCAGGGATTTTCCAATAATATGGTAGGTTACTCTTCTGCAATATCAGTTGTATTATTCCTGGCAATCGGAGCAATCTCAATCTTCATTGTCAGTGCCATGAATAAAAAGGAGGTGGAAATGTAATGCATTCTATGAAAGCGAAAACCAGAGCGGTAAATATTTTTCAGACCGCTTTTCTGTTTATTCTGGCAATCATAGTGATTCTGCCTATTTACATAGCTATAGCCAATACCTTTAAGGACTCCGGCATCATTCTGGATCAGCCGCTGACCCTTCCAATTCCACCTACGATGGAAAATATTATCAGTGTATTACAAAGCCCGAATACCAATTTAGTGGAGATGTATACCAATTCCATTATCCTAATGGTGGCTGGAACGGTAATAACGGTAATCGTGTCTTCCCTGGCGGCTTATTATCTGGCAAGGGTGAAGTCCAGGCTCTCCGGTATGCTCCGGGTGTATTTCCTGATTGGAATCATGGTTCCTTATGTTATCGTTTATCTGCCTTTGTGTATTTTACTGCGGAATATGGGTATCCCGTTTGGAGTACCTATTCTGATTCTGGTATTTGTATCCGGTAATATTTCCTTTGCTTCTTTTATGTATACCAATTATGTGCATTCACTGCCTATAGAGTTGGAAGAAGCGGCATCAATTGACGGAGCGACCAGGTTCCGTATATTCTGGTCCATTTTGTTTCCACTGCTTCGGCCCTGTACGGCAACTATTGCAATCTTCGTAGGTCTTGGAATCTGGAATGACTTTCAGACACCGCTGCTGCTGGGACAGGTAAGGACGATTACCGTAGGTATTTATACTGCTATTGGTCCCCATTCTGCAAACTGGGGAATTGTATTCGCCTATGTATTTTTTGCGGCAATGCCCGTTATTATTGCATATCTTTGTGCACAGAAGAATTTTGTCAGCGGTCTGACTATGGGAGCGTTGAAAGGTTAAATAAGAGAAGGAGTTTTGTATATGGATAAAAAAGGTTATGTAATTACACATACGCACTGGGATCGGGAATGGAGGTATCCAATCTGGGAAAGCAGAATTTATCTGGCGGAAATGCTGGATGAGTTGCTGGATGTGCTGGATACCCGATCGGATTATGTAAGTTTTCTCTTTGACGGACAGAGCGTATTCTTAGAAGATTACCTAATGATCCGTCCGGAGAATAAAGAGCGGTTAGAAAAGCATATTCGGGACAGACGGCTTTTGATCGGACCATGGTATACCCTTCCGGATCTGTATCCGGTCAGCGGAGAAAGCCTGGTAAGAAATCTTCTAAAAGGAGATCAGGTCTGCGCCCGGTACGGACATAAATTAAATGTGGGCTATGAATCTTTTGGATGGGGACAGCCCAGTCAGTTTCCTCAGATATACAAAGGCTTTGGCATTGATTTAGTCATTGTGGCAAAAAGAGTAAATGAGAGAAAAGCACCGGAGAGTGAGTTTATCTGGGAAGGTAAAGACGGTACGCAGGTACTTGCCAGCAGGCTTGGAGAGGATGCCCGTGCCAATTTCTATATGAATACCTATATGGAAGCCATGAGCGGAAGGGCATACAAGTCAGATGAGTTCCGCTACGACTATGGGAATACAAGACTTTATCACAGAGCAGATAAAACCGGAAGTGAACAGGATTTCTTTATGCTCAGCCACAGGGAAGAGGTTCATGAAGAAAAACTGAAAGAGCTTGCCCTTTATTCCTGGAATGCCATGAATGCCAGCAGGTTAAAAAATGACCGGGTTTTAATGGATGGATCGGATTCCACCTGTGCACAGACCAGGTTACCGGAATTAATTGATAAAATAAATGAAGTTCTAAAAGAAGAGGGTATCACCCTATCCCATACAAATATGGAAGATTATGCGGCAATTTTAAAGGAAAAGCTGGCAGGGGAAGACCTAAGAGTCATTAAAGGGGAACTGAGAGATGGTCCGGCACCTTCCGTGTCGGCCAATGCACTGATGACCCGCTACCCTGTGAAAAAGAAAAATAAATCGGCGGAAAGCATCCTGATGGATATGGCAGAACCGCTTTCAGTAGCCGGGGTATTGATGGGAATGAATTATGACAGGAATTACCTGAACAGAGCCAGAGACTATCTGTTGGGTTCCCAGTCCCATGACAGCATTAATGGCGTTGTACAGGAGAAAACGGTCAGAGATGTTATGTACCGTCTGGATCAGTGTACAGAATTATCCGAATGTGTAAATGATCAGGTCATCCGCTATATTGCTTCCAATATATCCGGAGCAGATTTTCAAAAAGAAGATATCCTGGTTCTCCTTGTTAATCCTCTTCCTGCAAAAAGAAATGAAGTGGTGGAACTGGTAATTGATACACCGGAAGAACAGAATATCTGGGATTTTGATGTGTACAGTATGGATGGGAAGAAATTAGAAAGTGCCCATATTTCCAGAAAAGAAACAGTAACACCTGCAGTCAGCCGCCATACCAGGCCGGAACCTTTCTATGCGGACCGCCATGAACTTATCCTGGAGACAGGTGAAATACCTGCAGGAGGATATAAAACAGTGAAACTGGTACCCAGTCAGAAATTTGCCAGAAAGCAGAAATTCTGGCCGGCAACCCGCATGAGCGATGGCAGGGAGCTTGGAATAGGTGCCTGTGTCATGGAAAATAAATATCTGAGGGCCAGCGTCCAGCCAAACGGTACAGTGAAATTGCTGGACAAGGAAACGGGATTTGAAACAGGTGAGCTCAATTACCTGGAAAGCGGCGGCGATATCGGTGATTACTGGATTCATTATCCGCCTTATCATGATCAGATATTCTCAAGCCGTGGAACCTCTGCAGATATCTGGATGGAAGAAAACACACCCCTTCAGACCAGCATCTGTGTTTCATATAAGTTCCGGGTCCCGGCATTTAGCCTGCGCCCCGAAGCAGGAATCCAGGGAGAAAGCAAGAGAAGCAGTGAAATGACAGACCTTTTGGTTGCTATCCGTTACATATTGAAGAAAGATGCAAAAAAGCTGGATGTAATTCTGAAGGTAAGAAATACTGCAAAGGATCACCGGCTGTCGGTAAACTTTAATGCAGATGTCTTGGCTGAAGGTGCATATGCCGGAGGACATTTCTGTGTGGACTATAGAAATGCAGCTGCAGACAAGGAAGAAAACGGACTCCGTTATACAGAGATGGATAAACTGCCGATGCAGGGATTTGTGGATATCAGTGATGGGAACAAGGGATTTGGAGTAGTCTCACAGGAATTTATAGAATACGATGCTTCCCGTAAGGGAATTTTGTCCTGTACATTATTCCGGGCGGTAAGAAATATGATCTGTACCGAGTTCCGCAGTGGATCTTCTTATCCGTCGCAGGAGGGCGGACAGCTCCAGGAAGAAATGGAATACCGCTATGGATTAATGGTTCACAGAGGCAGTTGGGAAGAAGCCGGATTGCAGGAAGAGAGCAGGCGCCAGAGAATTCCTGTTCTGCCGGTGCAGTTCAGTACGGATTATGAAAATACAGGATTTTTACCGAATGAAAAGAGCTTTTTTGAGGTCAAAGGAGCACAGGCATCCTGTATCAAGATGGGGGAAGACAGGGACGTCATCATTCTTCGTATCTACAATCCATGTACAGAAACAAAAGAGGCAGCGCTGATATTTGACCGTCCTGTAAAAGAAGCATATCTGGTTAATATGAAGGAAGAAAGAATTACGGACCTTACTTATGAGGGAACCGCTTTGAACCTGGAACTGGGACCGGATAAAATTATGACAGTTGAAGTAAAACTTTAAAGTAAAGTTGTTGAGAAAAAATATAAGAAACAGAAAGGGTGCCATATAAATGGAAAAATGGATTCCGGGAATAGGAACGTTAAAAAATGCTGGTGATTTTATACCGCTGGAAGTAAGCGATGGAGGACCCTTTAAAGTTGGGGAAGACGGTGTAAAGGAGATTCTGGGTACAAAAGACGGCAAGACAGAATTTGCCGTGTATCAGGATAAGACCTTATGCTATGTGAAGTCTCTAATGGGTTATCCGGCAATTTATCCCATGATGGAACCGGTATTTGAAGGTCCGGCAGAAGCATTGTTGATGGATTTGGATGGAACCAGTGTCCGGAGCGAGCAGTTCTGGATGTGGATTATTGAGAAGACTATGCAGAGACTGATGGGAAATGCAAGTTTTGGTTTATCGGATGAGGATGAGCCCTTTGTATCAGGACATTCAGTATCGGAACATTTACAGTATTGTATTACGAAGTATTGTCCAAACCAGAAGGTAGAAGAAGCAAGAACTTTTTATTATGAAATCGTCGAAGATGAAATGCAGAAGATTATGAAAGGCCAGGGGAAAAAGGGAGCGTTTGTTCCGTCTCCCGGTCTGAAGGACTTTCTTATGGAACTGAAGGCTGAACACATTAAGATCGGGCTGGTAACTTCCGGCCTTTACAATAAGGCGATACCGGAAATTGTATCTGCGTTTGATGTGATGGGGATGGGAGATCCATTTCAATTCTATGATACCATTATCACTGCAGGAACGGCTTTCCGGCAGGGACAGGCAGGAACGCTCAGTGAACTTGCCATGAAGCCGCATCCCTGGCTGTACGCTGAGACTGCCAGAGTAGGACTTGGAATTATGCCAAAGGAAAGAAACAGGGTTATAGGAATGGAGGATTCTTCCGCCGGGGTACTTTCCCTGCGCCTGGCAGGATTTTCAGTTATAGGAATTGGAGGTGGAAATATAGAAAAAGCAGGAGTCAGCGGGTTGTGTCTGAAAGAGTATGATCATCTGTGCGATGCACTGCCTCTTATTACAGGAAAATAATCAAAGTTATGAAAAAGGAGAAAAAGCTTATGAGGAAAAAGTTAGTAGCAGGTTTGTTATCTGCAGCAATGTTAGTAAGTTCTGTTCCGGGAGTTGCAATGGCAGAGCAGGCAGAAGTAAGCAGCGGCCAGGTAATGGCTGAGATCTATGTCTCGGCCCGAACAGAGCCTGGAACAGGGGACGGGTCAGAACAGAATCCTTTTGCCAGTATGGAAGAAGCAAGACTGGCGGTGCAGGGATTAAATGATCATATGACCGGAGATATCGTTGTTTATTTTGATGATGGGGAATATCTTCTGGATAGTACGGTTGCATTTAACCAGGAGGATTCTGCAAGTAATGGACACAAAATAATTTACAAAGCAAAAGAACCCGGGAAAGCAGTACTCACCTCCGGACTGGAGGTTACCGGGTGGGAAGATGCAAATGATGAAAAACGTCCGGGGATTCTGGCAGCGGATGCTGACATTGATAATACCAGACAATTTTATGTGGATGGAGAAATGGCAGTCCGTGCAAAAGGAAAAATAAAAGGTGAAATGGTCCGTAGCGGAGAGAAAACCACGTATACTACATACAATGGAAACCATGATGCTTATACGGGCTTTCGCTGTGCCAATACGGATATTCTAAACTGGAGAAATCCCGACAATATTGAATTTATCTGGGATATCAGCTGGGCACACCGGATTTCACCTGTAACATCAATTACAAAACTGGATGAAAACAACAGTTTTATTGAAATGGAGTGGGATTCCTTTAAAACCGGGCAGATTGCAGGTGGAGTCCAGATTAACAGAGGACCTGATTACGTGGAAAATGCCTATGAACTGTTGGATGAACCGGGGGAATGGTACTTTGACAGCCAGGAAAAGAAGATCTACTATATGCCAAAAGCAGGACAGGAAATGAGCCAGACACAGGCCATTATTCCAAGTGTGGAAAATTTAATTACACTGGAGGGAAACCTGGATGAAAGCGTGTCAGATATCAGCTTTGAAGGCTTTGGATTTTCCTATAATACCTGGCTCTATCCCAGTGCAAAGGGGTGGCCGGAGCAGCAGGCTAACTTTGCCCATGATCCCAAAGAAGATTTCAACATGCATGCATATTCTCTGGCACCGGGAGCGGCAATTGTTACTAAGATGGCAAAAGGAATTACCTTTGACCGCTGTACATTCCAGAACCTGGGTTCAGCCGGAATCAATATGCTGGATGGTTCTGTGGGCAACACAGTAAAAAATAGTGTATTTAAAGATATATCGGCAGGCGGAATACTTGTGGGAGGGGTCAGTATTACCGAAGCACATCCTTTGATGCCCGGAGATACTGTTGAGAACCATATTAAAAATAAAACACCCCATGATGAGCGTTTAATAGTAAAAGACAATACGATTACAAATAATTACTTTAACGGAATCGGTACGGAATATAAGGGAAGCATTGCAGTAGTGGCAGGCTATACGGATGGAACTGTTATTACGAATAATACAATTCGTGACGTGGCTTATTCCGGTATTTCCGTAGGCTGGGGCTGGGGATACTGGGAGCAGGGCGGACGTTATAAACCGGACGGCATGCCCGATGATGAGACCCCTGCGGAATATCCCGTATTTCCTCTTGGAGATGCAGCAGTATCACGTAATAATATTATTGAAAATAATGATGTTTCCATGTGTATGATGAAACTACACGACGGGGCAGGCGTTTATACACTTGGTGACATGCCGGGCACCAGCATTAAAGGCAATATAATCCATGATAATGTAGGCTGGCCGGGCGGTATTTACCTGGATCAGGGCAGCGGCGGAATGACTGTGGATCAGAATATTACATACAATGTTCAGGTAGATATGAATCATAATGTCCGGGAGTATACCTATGGATACAAGGCAGATCATTATGTAGACGGAGGCAATAATTATTATGGAGTAGCTCCGGACGACGACCGTTATCCAGTGGAACTGGCAGCAAATGCCGGAGTACAGGAAGCTGGCGGAGAAATCATCATTCCGATTGAGTTGAATAAATTAACAGCGCCGGAATTTATTTCATCCGGGGATAAAGTGATGCTGGAAGGAAACTTTGGCAAAGAAACAGGAAGAGTGGTACTTAGCGGGGCACAAGGTCCGGTTTATGTGGATGCACAGTCCGGAAATATCATCAGCTGGACAGCTAAAAAAATACTTTTGCGTATGCCGGGCGGTGTTGTAAGCGGTTCTGTATTTATTGAAAGTGCAGATGGAATCCAGAGTAATGCAAAGAAAATTAATGTAGGTAATTTTACAGAAGAATTATTTAAAGATGACTTTGAAGATTATGCAGCAGGAAAATTAGTGGATCAGGAATCTGCTGTAAACCGCTATACAGCCATTGTGAATAGTGCTTATGTAGAGAAAAATGAGGACGGAACACAGTTTCTGCGCATCAATAAGCCTGCTGACGGCGTCGATGCCCGTCTGGAAAAAGAAGCGGACTGGCAGGATGTTATGCTATCCATGGATTTAAGATATGACGTAAACCCACAGAGTTACGGAGGATTATTCCTTTCACCGAGATTCATGGACCACGGCAATAAATATCTCGTACTGCTTACTCCGAATTACACCAATGGTCTGGGTTACCAGCAGTATGTAGACGGCAGCTTAAACGGCCCTGGAGGCGGCGGAAATTACAGCTATAAGGTGGGTACCTGGTACAGCACGAAAATTGCTATTGTTGGACATGAGATGAAAGTAAAGATATGGGAAAAAGGAAAGCCGGAACCATCCATATGGACTTCTGCGACTACTTTCTCGGGTGTGGATAAAGGCGGACTTCTGGTGCAGATGACTAGTTTCATAGATGGGGAAAAAGCAAGTATTGATAACTTGTGTGTACTCGGATATCAGCCAGGAATAACAGAAGATATGTCAGCTGACCGCACGGCACCGGTAACAACCGCTATCCTTTCTGGAAATCAGAATGCAGAAGACAAAGGAATTTATAACAGTCAGGTTCAGGTATCGTTATTTGCAGAAGACCTCGATTCTGGCGTGGCGGATATTGAGTATCAGCTGGGTGACAGTGAATTTACTGCTTATACAGAACCTCTAATATTTGGAACAAACGGTGACTACGTCATTTCGTACCGCTCGGTAGACAGAGCCGGAAACACAGAAAAAACCAGAACAATCCGGTTTACGGTGGATTTACTGCCGGGTGAGCTTGTTTTTGAAGACAATTTTGATGTGTATGATGCCGGTACATTCACAGACCTGGATACAAAAGGATATACAGCCATTAATGGAGAATCTATTGAGATTGAAGAACAGGAATCAGGGAAACTGCTGAAATTAAACGGTATTGGTCAGGATGTGAGACTAATGCACAAGGCCGATTGGCCAAGTACGGTGATGACCTTTGATTATAAGTTTCAGAATCCGTTGGGCGGCCTGGAAGGTCTTTATCCAAGCAACTATTTTCAAAATCTGAGTCCGGACAGTATGTATGCATATCCAATGCTGCCAGGCTGGGGCGGTATTCTCCTGCAGCAGAATGTAAACGGTAATGCAAACAATATTACGGGAATCAGTAATGATGTTTATCCGTTACAGGCAGATACATGGTACAAGGTAAAAATGCAGACATCTGATGATCATATGGCAATTAAAATCTGGACCAGGGATGCCGAAGAGCCGGAAAACTGGATGGCAGAACGTGACGTTAGCGGATTGAGCGGCGGCGGCGGTCTCTACTTCTCCTTCTCAGGCAAAGCAGGTGAAAATGCTGCATACATAGATAATGTTGAAGTCAGAGGATTTGAGACAAGTTCAGAAGTAACCAGAGTCATTTTTGAAGCAGATCCACAGGATGCAACAGTTTCCATAACAGATAACCAACCGGAAGCGGATGGAAGTTATTTATTGCAGAGAGGTTCTTACACTTACACTGTTTCTGCAGAGGGATACATGGATTTGACAGGTACACTGGAAGTAAACGGTGAAGTCACAAAGAGCATCTACACGGCGCTGCATAGAAAACCGGTTTCCAGGGAACAGTTGGATCAGCTGATTGAACAGGCATGTGCAATTACAGATGCCGAACTGAAGAAATATACGGATGATAGTGCAAAGGCATTTAAAAATGCCCTGGAAGCAGCAGTAAGACTTTCAGAAGATGCATTCCAGCCGGAAGTAGATGCAGCGGCAGAAGCACTGGATGCAGCAATCAAAGGACTTACTGCAAAGCCACCGGTCTACAGAGACCAGTTGAATGTGTTGATTCAGAATGCCCGTGCAGTTACAGCAGCGCAATTGCTTCTGTATACAGATGAAAGTGTAAGAGTATTTAAAAATGCATTGGAAGCAGCAGTAAGACTTTCTGAAAATGCATCCCAGGCGGAAGTAGATGCAGCAGCAAGAGCACTGGATGCGGCAATCAAAGGTCTTACCAAAAAACCGGAGACTAATGTTCAGCAGCCAATTGATGTATCAAAACTGTCTATAGGCAGCATAGCTCGCCAGACCCATACCGGCAGATCCATAAAACCATCGGTAACAGTAAGATATGGAAGTAAGGTATTAAGGGCAGGTACAGATTATACCCTTACCTATAAGAATAATGTAAATCCCGGCAAAGCACAGCTTATACTCACTGGAAAGGGCGGCTATAAAGGCAGCATTACAAAGACATTCGTAATCGCAGCAAAAAAAGGAAAGATCTATACAGTGGGAGATTACCAGTACAGAGTCTTAAATTCATCTGTAAAATCGGGAACAGTAAGATTCTTAAAGCCGGTGAAGAAAAGCTTAAAAAAAGCCAGGGTTCTGTCTACAGTTAAGATTGGAAATTACAGTTATAAAGTAACGGAGATTGGAAAAGAAGCATTTAAGAATAATAAGAAGTTAACTTCCGTGATAATTGACAAGAATGTAAAAGTAATCCATAGTTATGCTTTTTCAGGCGCCAAGCAACTGAAAAGCATTACTGTAAAATCCAAAGTATTGAATAAGGTATATAAAAATACATTTAAGAACATTCATAAAAGAGCGGTTATCCGGGTGCCATCTTCTAAACTGAGAGCATACAAGAAACTGATGGCAAATAAAGGACAGAGCAAAACCGTTGTAATAAGAAAGTAAGGAAAGTATCAATATGTCAATATTAAAATTAGAACCGGCATTTAAGGAATACATCTGGGGCGGAGATAAGCTGATTAAAGATTTTCACAAGCATTACAGCGGAAAGACTCTTGCTGAGTCCTGGGAACTGTCCTGCCATGCAGACGGCAGTTCCCGGATTGCCGGGGGTGCATTCAGGGGAAAAACCCTGAGTGAATATATAGAATGGGAGGGTAAAAAAGTTCTGGGGAACCGTTGTGCAGCATTTGACGGATTCCCAGTACTGATTAAGTTCATTGATGCAAGAGAGAATCTGTCCATACAGGTTCACCCGGACGATGAATATGCCCTGAATAAAGAAGGACAGTATGGAAAGACGGAGATGTGGTACGTAGCTGACTGCACAGAAGATGCTTATCTGTATTACGGGTTTTCCAGGGAAATCTCAAAAGAAGAGTTTCGGCAGCGGATTGAGGAGGAAACTATATTAGATGTCCTGAATAAAATTCCTGTTGAAAAAGGTGATGTATTTTTTATTGAAGCCGGTACGCTTCATGCAATTGGTGAGGGTATTGTAATTGCAGAAATACAGCAGAATTCAAATGTTACTTACCGTGTATATGACTATGGCAGAAAGGATGCGGAAGGTAAAAAAAGAGATCTGCATATTGAGAAGGCTCTGGCTGTGACAAACCGCAGTCCAAAAGTGCGTTCCGATAATTTCGAACCTCATCTTGGCAGCTGTAAATATTTTATGGTAGACAAGCTCACTCTGGATGGGAAGGTAATGAAAGAGATGAGTGGAGAAACAGATGGAAGTACATTTGTACATATTTTAGTTATTGAGGGAAACGGCGTTATTAAGAATGGAGAAGAAATTTCATTTTTAAAGGGTGACAGCCTGTTTATTACAGCATCTTCAGGGCGATTTGAAATCAAAGGAAACTGCCAGGTGCTGATTACGACTATTCCATGAAAATAATCAAAGTTATGAAAAAGGAGAAAAAGCTTATGAGGAAAAAGTTAGTAGCAAGTTTGTTATCTGCAGCAATGTTAGTAAGTTCTGTTCCGGGAGTTGCAATGGCAGAGCAGGCAGATGTAAACAGCAGCAGCCAGGTAATGGCTGAGATCTATGTATCAGCGGGTACAGAGCCTGGAACAGGAAACGGGTCGGAGGAAAAGCCCTTTGCAAGTATGGAAGAGGCAAAACAGGCGGTACAGGGATTAAATGACAATATGACCGGAGATATCGTTGTTTATTTTGATGACGGGGAATATCTTCTGGACAGTACGGTTGCTTTTAATCAGGAAGATTCTGGGAGCAACGGACACAAAATAATTTACAAAGCAAAAGATGCCGGGAAAGCAGTACTCACCTCAGGACTTCAGGTTACCGGGTGGGAAGATGCAAATGATGAAAACCGTCCCGGGCTTCTGGCAGCGGATGCGGACATTGATAATACCAGACAGTTTTATGTGGATGGAGAAATGGCAGTCCGTGCAAAAGGAAAAATAAAAGGTGAAATGGTCCGTAGCGGAGAGAAAACCACGTATACTACATACAATGGAAACCATGATGCTTATACGGGCTTTCGCTGTGCCAATACAGATATTCTAAACTGGAGAAATCCCGACAATATTGAATTTATCTGGGATATCAGCTGGGCACACCGGATTTCACCTGTTAAATCAATTACAAAACTGGATGACAGCAACAGCTTTATTGAAATGGAGTGGGATTCCTTTAAAACCGGGCAGATTGCAGGGGGAGTCCAGATTAACAGAGGACCTGATTATGTGGAAAATGCCTATGAACTGTTGGATGAACCGGGGGAATGGTACTTTGACGGCCAGGAAAAGAAGATCTACTATATGCCAAAAGCAGGACAGGATATGAGCCAGACACAGGCCATTATTCCAAGTGTGGAAAATTTAATTACTCTGGAGGGAAGTCTGGATGACAGTGTATCCGATATCAGTTTTGAAGGCTTTGGATTTTCCTACAACACCTGGCTCTATCCCAGTGCAAAGGGATGGCCGGAGCAGCAGGCTAACTTTGCCCATGACCCAAGAGAAGATTTCAATATGCATGCATATTCTCTGGCACCGGGAGCGGCAATTGTTACTAAGATGGCAAAGGGAATTACTTTTGACCGCTGTACGTTTCAGAATCTGGGATCAGCCGGAATCAATATGCTGGATGGTTCTGTAGGCAATACAGTTAAAAATAGTGTATTTAA
Source organism: Robinsoniella peoriensis (assembly GCF_000797495.1). Lineage (GTDB taxonomy): Bacteria > Bacillota > Clostridia > Lachnospirales > Lachnospiraceae > Robinsoniella > Robinsoniella peoriensis. The sequence goes on along the minus strand of NZ_JTGN01000015.1, from coordinate 94,739 downwards.
AGATATATCGGCAGGCGGGGTACTCGTAGGAGGTGTCAGTATTACTGAAGCACATCCTTTAATGCCGGGGGATACCATTGAAAATCATATTAAAAACAAAACACCTCATGATGAACGTTTGATTGTAAAAGACAATACTATCTCGAATAATTACTTTAACGGAATCGGTACAGAATATAAGGGAAGCATTGCAGTTGTGGCAGGCTATACGGATGGAACCGTTATTAGGAATAATACAATTCGTGACGTGGCTTATTCCGGTATTTCCGTAGGCTGGGGCTGGGGGTTCTGGGATCAGGGCGGACGTTATAAACCGGACGGCACGCCGGATAATGAAACTCCTGCGGCATATCCGGTATTTCCACTTGGAGATGCAGCGGTTTCCCAGAATAATGTAATTGATAATAATGATATCTCCCAGTGTATGATGAAGCTTCATGACGGAGCCGGTATTTACACGCTTGGGGATATGCCGGGCAGCAGCATTAAAGGCAATTTGATCCACGATAATGTAGGCTGGCCGGGAGGTATTTACCTGGATGAGGGCAGCGGCGGAATGACCGTAGATCAGAATATTACATATAATGTACAGGTAGATCTGAATCATAATGTGCGTGAGCATACCTATGGATACAAGGCTGATCATTATGTAGATGGCGGCAATAATTATTATGGAGTATCACCGGACAACGACCGTTATCCCGTGGAGATTGCAGCAAATGCCGGAGTACAGGAAGATGGCGGAGAAATCATTATTCCAATTGAGTTAAATAAACTTACAGCACCGGAATTTATTTCATCCGGGGATAAAGTGATGCTGGAGGGAAACTTTGGTAAAGAAACCGGAAAAGTGGTACTGAATGGAGCCGATGGTCCGGTATACCTGGATGCCCAGTCCGGTAATATCATCAGCTGGACAGCTAAAAAAATTCTTTTGCGTATGCCGGGAGGTGTTGTAAGCGGTAACGTTTATATTGAAAGTGCCGAGGGAATCCAGAGTAATGCAAAGAAAATTAATGTAGGTAATTTTTCAGAAGAACTGTTTAAAGATGACTTTGAAAATTATGATACAGGTAAATTAGCGGATCAGGAATCTGCTGTAAACCGCTATACAGCCATTATGGACAGCGCTTATGTAGAGGAAAATGAGGACGGAACGCAGTTTCTGCGTATTAATAAGTCAGGCGGCTCCGATGCCCGACTTGAAAAAGAAGCGGACTGGCAGGATGTTATGCTATCCATGGACTTGAGATATGATGTGAATCCACAGGATTTTGGAGGATTCTTCCTTTCTCCCAGATTCAAAGATCACGGCAACAAATATCTGGTTCTGCTAACACCTAATTACAGTAATGGTCTGGGTTACCAGCAGTATGTAGATGGCAATCTGAACGGACCTGGCGGCGGTGGAAAATACAGCTATCATGTTGGTACCTGGTACAGTACCAAAATTGCCATTGTTGGACAGGAAATGAAAGTAAAAGTATGGGAAAAAGGAAAGCCGGAACCCTCATTATGGAATTCTACCACAACATTCTCCGGTGTGGATAAAGGCGGACTTCTGGTACAGCTGACCAGTTTAAGAGACGGGGAGAAGGCAAGCATTGATAACCTGAGTGTGAATGGATATCAGGCCGGCGTAACAGAAGATGTGTCAGCTGACCGAACATCACCTGTAACAACCGCTTCCCTTTCCGGAAACCGGAATATGGAGGGTAAAGGAACTTATAACAGTCAGGTTCAGGCAGTTCTGTTTGCAGAGGATAGCGATTCAGGCGTAGCTGATATAGAGTACCGGCTGGATGACGGTGAATATACTTCCTATACAGAACCACTTTTATTTGGAACAAACGGTGACTATGTATTGTCTTACCGCGCAGTAGACAGAGCAGGAAATATAGAAAAAACCAGAACAATTCGTTTTACGGTGGATTTACAGCCAGGTGAGATCATTTTTGAAGACAATTTTGAGGCGTATGATGCCGGTACACTTACCGATCTGAATACAAAAGAATATACCACTATTAATGGAGATGCAATTGAAATTGAAGAACAGGAATCAGGAAAGCTTTTAAAATTAAACGGAATTGGCCAGGATGTGAGACTAATGCACAAGGCGAATTGGGCAAGTACGGTGATGACCTTTGATTATAAGTTTCAGAATCCGTTGGGCGGCCTGGAAGGTCTTTATCCAAGCAACTACTTCCAAAATCTGAGTCCGGACAGCATGTACGCATATCCAATGCTGCCAGGCTGGGGCGGTATTCTCCTGCAGCAGAATGTAAATGGAAATGCAAACAATATAACTGGAATCAGTAATGATGTTTACCCGTTACAGGCAGATACATGGTACAAGGTAAAAATGCAGACATCCGATGATCATATGGCAATTAAAATCTGGACCAGGGATGCCGAAGAGCCGGAAAACTGGATGGCAGAACGTGACGTTAGCGGATTGAGCGGCGGCGGGGGCCTCTACTTCTCCTTCTCAGGCAAAGCAGGTGAAAATGCTGCATACATAGATAATGTTGAAGTCAGAGGATTTGAGACAAGTTCAGAAGTAACCAGAGTCATTTTTGAAGCAGAGCCACAGAATGCAACAGTTTCCATAACAGATAACCAACCGGAAGCGGATGGAAGTTATTTATTGCCCGGAGGTTTTTACACTTATACCGTTTCTGCAGAGGGATACATGGATTTGACAGGTACACTGGAAATAAACGGTGAAATCACAAAGAGCATCTACGCATCGCTGCAGAGAGAACCGGTATCCAGGGATCAGTTGGACCAGCTGATCGAACAGGCATGTGCAATTACAGATGACGAACTGAAGAAATATACGGATGATAGTGTAAAGGCATTTAAAAATGCCCTGGATGCAGCAGTAAGACTCTCAGAAGATGCGTTCCAGCCGGAAGTAGATGCAGCAGCACAAGCACTGGATGCAGCAATAAAAGGGCTTACGGAAAAGCCACCGGTTGTGAGAGATCAGCTGAACACATTGATTCAAAGGGCAAGGGCGTTTACAGATGCTGAATTACAAAAGTATACAGATGACAGTGTAAGAGGATTTAAAAATGCTTTGCAGTCCGCCATCGGGCTTGCCGCAGATGCATCACAGGAGGAAGTTGACCGGGCAGCAAGAGTGCTGGATACTGCTATAAAAGGGCTTGTTAAGAAACCGGATGTGACAGTTCCCCAGCCGATTGATGTGTCAAAACTGTCAGTCAGCAGCATTTCACGTCAGACACATACTGGAAAAGCATTGAAACCGTCGGTAACAGTTAAATATGGAAGCAAAGTGTTAAAAGAAGGAACCGATTATACCATTTCCTATAAAAACAATGTAAACCCAGGAAATGCCCAGCTCATTCTCACTGGAAAAGGCGGCTATAAAGGCAGCATTACAAAGACATTCGTAATCGCAGCAAAAAAAGGAAAGATCTATACAGTGGGAGATTACCAGTACAGAGTCTTAAATTCATCTGTAAAATCGGGAACGGTAAGATTCTTAAAGCCGGTGAAGAGAACCTTAAAAAAAGCCAGAATTCTGTCTTCAGTTAAGATTGGAAATTACAGTTATAAAGTAACGGAGATTGGAAAAGAAGCATTTAAGAATAATAAGAAGTTAACTTCCGTGATAATTGACAAGAATGTAAAAGTAATCCATAGTTATGCTTTTTCAGGCGCCAAGCAACTGAAAAGCATTACTGTGAAATCCAAAGTATTGAATAAGGTATATAAAAATACATTTAAGAACATTCATAAAAGAGCGGTTATCCGGGTGCCTTCTTCTAAACTGAGAGCATACAAGAAACTGATGGCAAATAAAGGACAGAGTAAAACCGTTGTAATAAGAAAGTAAGAAAAGTATCAAATTCAGACGGCAGTTCCGGGATTACCGGTACTGATTAAATTCATCGATTCAAGGGAGAACCTGTCCATACAGGTTCTTCCGGACGATGAGAGGCCAGAAATTAGACAGCCTGTTTATTACAGCATCTGCAGTGTGATTTGAAATCAGAGGAAACTGCCAGGTGCTGATTACGGCTATTCCATAAAGCTGTTTTGTAAACTATTTACGAAGCTTCATCAGAGTGTGTCTAAAAAATGAAGGCAGCAAATGTCTGCAGACTTGTTTCGTTATTTTAGATATGTTCCGGGAGCATAAGAAGGGATATGGGAAAAGATATGGGAAAAGGTATGAGGAGTAGAGCAATGGCTGCAGTGCTTGCAGCATCATTAATAGTAAGTGTTTTGTCAGTGTATGATGTAGGATATGCCAAAGAAGAGAGTTTGAATGATCCGGTTATGGCTGAGATTTATGTATCTCCATCAGGCAGTGCACAGGGAAGCGGTGAGAGAGATGACCCGCTTGGATCTATGGATCAGGCAAGAGAAAAAATAAGATTAATGAATCAGGATATGACCGGTGATATACTGGTGTATTTTGATGAAGGCGATTACTTTATGGATCGTGAGGTGCCGTTTCAATATGACGATTCCGGCACCAATGGGTATCAGGTAATTTATAAAGCTATGGAAGGAAGCAAACCGGTATTTACCTCGGGCAAAGAAGTAACCGGATGGACGGATGCACAGGATCCCAAGCGTCCGGGCCTGATGAAGGCGCAGGCTTCGGGAGTGGAGAATACCAGGGAGCTTTACGTGAACGGAGAAATGGCGGTCAAGGCCAAAGGTCAGGTTCCCGGAAGTATAGAAAGAGCCGGAGAATACGAAAATTATACCACGTATAGCGGAACCCACAAGGCGTACCGTGGATATAAGAGCAATGCCACTGATATGATAAACTGGAAAAACATACAGGACATTGAATTTGTATACGACATTCTCTGGGTACACCGGATCTCACCAATTGAGTCTATTAAGGCGATGGGGGATAATGAAATCTACATTGAAATGGACTGGAAATCCTTTCGTCTAAACCAGATCGCAGGCGGAAACCAGGTTCATGCTGATGTTCCAAGCTACATTGAGAATGCTTATGAACTACTGGACGAGCCGGGAGAGTGGTACTTTGATAAAACAGATAAGACCATTTACTATATGCCAAAAGAAGGGCAGAATATGGATCTTGCAGAGGTAATAGTTCCAAGTACCGAGCAGTTTATCACCGTGCAGGGAGATCCAGACCGTAAAGTAAAAGATATCACCTTTGACGGTCTTTCTTTTGAATATAATACCTGGCTGTATCCAAGTCTGTATGGATGGCCGGACCAGCAGGCAAATTTTGCCCACAATCCGGAAGAGACAGAAAATATGCATGGTTATTCCCTGACACCTCAGGCAGCGATAGAGACGAGAATGAGTAAAAATATTACATTTTCCGGCTGTCATTTTCAAAATATTGGTTCCGGGGCAATCAGTCTGTTAAAAGGATCTGAAAATAATGTGGTTGAAAAGTGTGTATTCCAGGATATATCCGGGGGTGGAGTGCTGATCGGCGGAGTGAACATAAACGATGCACATCCTGTTGAGCTTGATGATAATGCCACCTTGGAAGAGATCAAAGAGGCAATGCAGAAGCACGCCGATAATCCAGAGCAGTCGCCTCATGATGAGAGGAGTATTGTAAAAGACAACGTGGTTACCAACTGTTACTTTAATCGAATCGGAACAGAATACAAAGGCAGCATAGCGGTATTGGCAGGCTATACAGATGGAACCGTGATTACACATAACACCATTAAAAATGTGGCATACTCAGGAATTTCCGTAGGCTGGGGCTGGGGCTTCTGGGATCAGACAGGCAGGACGGAATCTACGGAAGCAGGTGAGATTACGCCGGATTATTACCCTGTATTTCCACTGGGTGATGCGGCTGTGTCCAGAAATAATATTATTGAGTACAACGACGTGGGATATTGTATGACGAAGATGCATGACGGAGGAGGTATTTATACCCTGGGAGACATGCCGGGCAGCAGTATTTCTTACAACAGCATCCATAACATGTCCAGCTGGCCGGGAGGTTTATATCTGGATGAGGGAAGCGGCGGTATGAAGGTTGAGGGAAACATCAGTTATGATACACCATATACCTGCTTTTATAATATAAGAGAATTCACCTGGGGACACCGGATGGATCAGCCGGATTTCAAAGAAAATTATTGGAATACCGCACCGGAAAGTGATGCTTATCCCCACGAACTTGCTGAACAGATCGGTATCGAGAAAACATATGAAAATATACGTCCAAAGGAACTGGACACAGTAACTGCACCGGACTATATAAAGGCCGGGGACAGGGTTATCCTGCAAGGCTATTTTGGGGATGAAACGGGTAAAGTTATCATGACAGGACCGAATGGAGAAATATCTGTGACAGGAGATTCGCCTTATTTGGTCAGCTGGGAAAAAAATAAAATAGTATTCCTGGTTCCCGGCGGTGTTTCAAGCGGGAGCATTTATGTGGAAGCAGCGGATAAAACCCAAACCAATAAGGATAAAAAACTTACCGTATTTGGTGGGGAAAAGGAACTGTTTGGAGATGACTTCGAAGAGTATACCAGCGGAAAGTTAAATAACCAGCAGAATGCCGTAGAAAAATATTCTTATCTGCATGACCGTATTAGTGTTGCAGAGGAGGATGGAAACAAGATTCTCAAAATGAATTCAGATGGTACTGATACTTATCTTACAAAAGACGCAGACTGGGAAAACGTAAAGATTTCTTTTGATTACCGGTTTGATTCGGATACAAAAGATTATGGCGGTATCTATATTTCACCACGGTATCAGAATAAGGAAAACAGGTATCTGGCAAATCTGCTTCCTCATTTCCGAAATGGTATTTTCTATCAACGCTATTTGAACAATGGATATTCCGAACATGGTGATACAAACTTCAGTTATGAGGTGGGGATCTGGTATTCCATAAAAATGGAAATGACAGGGGATAACCTGCTGGTCAAAATGTGGAAGCGGGGAGAAAAGGAACCTACTGAGTGGACAGGAAGTGCAAACTTTGGAGGGTTAAAAAAAGGCGGAATCTTTTTACAGTATTCCGATTCATCCGGTGAAAATACAGCGTTTTCCAGTTTTGACAATCTTCTGGTTACCACGGCTGAGGAAGGTGTAACAGAAGATCTTGGACAGGATCTGGAAGCTCCTGTAACGAAAGCGGAAGTAACCGGTGAAAAGACAGAGTCAGGCGAATATATTAATCAGGCAAGAATTGAATTAAAGTCTGAGGACAGCTCTTCGGGAGTTGCGGGAATCCGCTGCCAGATAGATGGAGGAGAGTTACAGGATTATACAAAGCCTGTTGAGATTTCCAAAGAAGGCGCATTTACGCTTACGTTTTATGCATTCGACCGCGCGGGCAACAAAGAAGAGCCAAAGGAAGTAACCGGAAATGTAGTTCAGGGAGAGGTTATCTTTGAAGAGAATTTTGACAAATACGGTGAAGGAATGTTTACCGATCCGGATGAAATAGGATATCAGCTGACAAACCCGGAACAATTCCTGATTGTAACCGATCAGTCCCAAAGTGGAAATGCCCTGAAAATACAGGGAAAGAAGAATACGGCAGTTCGTATGACAAAGCAGGACAGCTGGGATGGTACCGTGATGACGTTGGATTTCAAATACCAGGAAGAACTGGGTGGAATTGAAGGTCTTTATGTAAGTAACTATTACCAGTCCTTCAACCCGGACAATATGCATGTATACCCAGTCATTCCGGGATACGGGGGAATCCTCCTTCAGCAGAATGTAAATGGTAATGCAAAGGAAGCGGCAAGGCTGGAAAACAAAAAGATCAGCCTAAGACCCGGAAGCTGGTACCATATGAAGGCATATACCTCAGGAAGTGAGATGGCAGTGAAAGTCTGGAAGGACGGAAGCCAGGAACCTGCGGGCTGGATGGCAAAAGGAGCAGTAAGCGGATTGCAGGGAGGAGGCGGACTCCACCTGGGATTTTCCACAGGCAGCAAAGAAAATAATTATGCACTGTTTGACAACATCAGAATCATTGGTTTCGCAGAGCAGGAGCCTGAGAAACCGGTGGACTTAACAAAGCTGCAGGGCGTATACGACGAAGGAAGAGAAAAAGAACAAGATACCGATTATACAGAAGAATCGCTAAAGAGCCTGAAAGATGTTATGGATGAGGCGGAGATTCTGCTGGGCAGGGAAGACTTAACAGAAAAGGACCAGACTTTGGTGGATGCTATGCAAAAGCAGCTGGAAGAAGCCATAAAAAATCTGGTACTCAGACCGGCAGATAAGACCGCTCTGGAGCAGAAAGTACAGGAAGTGCTGCACATTGATCTTGAACTCTACACGGAAGAGTCAGCAAAGAGGCTTAAAAATGCACTTGCAGAAGCGCAGAAGCTTTTAGAGAATAAAGCACTTACGGTTAAGGATCAGATACTGCTCCAGGAAGCAGTAGACGAGCTGGATGCAGGTATTGGAGAACTGGAAGAAATCAGTGAACCGGGAACGGAAACGGAGCCGGGTACAGAGACGGAGCCGGGGACGGAAACAGAACCGGGAACGGAAACAGAACCGGGAACGGAAACAGAGCCGGGGACAGAAACAGAGCCAGGAACGGAAACAGAGCCAGGAACAGAGACAGAACCGGGGACCGAGACAGAGCCAGGGACAGAAACAGAGCCGGGGACAGAAACAGAGCCGGGGACGGAAACAGAGCCAGGGACAGAAACAGAGCCGGGGACGGAGACAGAGCCGGGAATGGAGACAGAACCAGGAACGGAAACAGAGCCGGGAACGGAGACAGAACCGGCAACCGAAGCGGTATACCAGGTAGTTTTCCAAAGCTATGACGGAAAAGTACTAAGCCGCCAGGCGGTATCAAATCATGGCGCAGCAAAGGCTCCAAATGCACCGTCCAGAGGGGGGTATACCTTCAACGGATGGAGTAGTTCCTACGGAAATGTAACACAAAATCTGGTCATAACAGCACGGTATAAAGCAAATACCTACCTAATTTCCTTTCAGAAAAACGGAGGAAAGGGAAGCATGGGAAGACAGACGGTTACCTATGACAAGAGCACAAAGTTAAAGGCAAACCGTTTTAAGAAGTCCGGCTATGTATTAAAAGGGTGGAATACAAAGAAAAATGGTAAAGGAAAGTCATACGCAAACCAAAAGACGGTCAAGAACCTGACAAGTATAAACGGGAAAACCATAAACCTGTATGCACAGTGGAAAAAGGTATCAAAGCCGGATATCGTGAAAAAAGTATCTGCCGCCAGCAAAAAGGCAAAGACTTGTACACTTACCATAACAAACGTAAAGAAAGCAGACGGATACCAGATACGTTATGCATCCGACAAGGCATTTAAAAAGACTAAAACGGTTTATGTGTCTGAAGGAAAAGGAAAGAAATCATCAACAGTAATAAAAGGGCTGAAACGCAAAAAGACTTATTATGTAAAAGTTAGGGCTTATATAAAAGACTCAGCGGGTAAACGCTATTATTCCAAGAATTACAGCAGTGTTAAAAGCGTAAAGATCCGATAAGAGAATAGAAACAGCTATTATTATGTGGATGCAGTGCAATATCTGCATCCGCTTTTCAAAAGCATATTTCAAATATTGATTCCCACAAAGTCTGACGCACGGCTGGCAAAAAACAACAGGATGTCTATCGAACTGCAAGGCGGAGGAACAGAAAAGGAGATTATACAATGACAAAAAAAGAACGGGTATGGGCGGCAATCCGCCATATGGAAAGTGACAGAGTGCCAAAAGGGGAATTATATATTCAGCCTCAGATAGCAAACAAGCTACTGGGAAAGGATTATTCCACGGATTATCAGCATTTTGAAAGAGATTGTAAAGTACGGGAGTTATTGCACATGGATATTATAAATGTAGGAGACTGGCCGGAATGGGAGATTGGAAAAGCTGCAGATGGAAAGAAAATCATACAGAGTGTGTATGGACAGACCTTCTTAGAGGGAGAGGAAAGCAAACGTCTTCTGGATCCGCCTGTGGATATCGAAGATGTCTGGGATTATCAGGAGCCGGATATTACAAAGGTAACGGGAGCTCTGCTGGAAAGATACGTAAATGAAACAGATTTCTTCGTTTTTGCCCAGATTGGCGGACCAATCTCCATGCTGAATGAAATGTATCCTATGGAGGATTATATGGTCAACTGTATTACTTATCCGAATGAAACTCATTTGTTAACGGAAAGGGTAATCGCATTTGAGATTAAAAAGGCAAAGTTATTTCTGGACAAAGGAGCAGATGCTATATTGATCGCAGATGATATGGCATTTAATACCGGAGTTTTTCTGCCGCCTTACGTTATGGAAGAAAATGTATATCCATTCTATAAACAGATGATACGGGAAATCAAAGAATATAAAGATACACCGGTTTTTCTTCACAGCGATGGTAACCTGAACAGTGTAATGGATAAACTGGTGGAATGTGGATTCGACGGTATTCAGTCCCTTCAGCCATCAGCCGGAATGGATATTGGTGAAATTAAGAAAAAATACGGGGACCGTCTTTGTCTGTGGGGGAATATTGACCTGGATTATATCATGTGCTTTGGCACCGTGGAGGAAGTCCGGGCGGAAGTTCGAAAGACCATTGAGATTGCAAGTCCCGGAGGAGGATTCATTCTCTCCACCTGCAATACAATGGTAGATATTATTCCGCCGGAAAATATTCTGGCAATGATCAAAGAAGCCGATATCACGGATAAGCAGTAGATCGTTAGATATTGCACCATTAAAGCGGATTTTCCAGAAATCCGATTCCGCTCATAATCATATTTTCAGTCATTCTGGCAATTTCTTCTGTTGGAAGGATCATACCTTCCTCTATCCATTTTCGAATCAGACCGATACAGCCTGTACTGACAAAGGAATAAAAGTACTCAATCTGCTTAATTGTTGCTTTTGGAAACAGGCTGTGGTAGGTATTGATACAAAATTCCTTTCCGGTATTTAACAGTTTTGACATCAGCTCTTTATCGTTATAATCCCCCACCATAAATGTACACATATCGGAGTTTTTCTTGAGACAGTAAAAGATTCCATTACAAATATCAGCAAGATTCCCTTTTTTGGTGCTGTCGTTAAGCAGCGGTTCCAGTGCCTGTGAAAATTCAATCAGCATTTCATTTTCAATTTCTTCCAATAGAGCATAAATATCCTGGTAATGAGTATAAAAAGTTCCGCGGTTAATGCCGGCACGGTCGCTGAGTTCTTTTACGGAAATACTCTGTATCGGTTTTGTTTTCAGCAGATCCGTAAAAGATCTTCGGATTAAAAGCTTTGTAATCCTTACACGGTGGTCGTTGGATTCTTTTTTCATAGTATTCCTCCTCCATAGTAAAAAACTCTTAGCGGTTTAATTCAAATCCAGTAAAAGAAATTCTGAATCACCAAATTCGCATAAATAACTGCCGCCTTTTGCATCCGTAAATAAAATAGCCTGGTCACTGCGCTTATTTGCCTCGTCAAACCAGGATAAGCGGGCGGCTTCAGCAGTGGATAAATCCAGGTCAGTCTCTTTCAGGCTCCTCAGGATCGCAGCAGCATTTGCTTTTAAATCATACAGATACGGTGAGGTTTCGGTTACACCATAATTTTGAATACTGGGACCCTTTTCATCATAGGAAAATACAACATAACCACTTTGGTCAGCCCCGTTTGAAAAAGTACAGCAGTATAATTGCTGATCCGGCCGGATTGGTTCCATTTCATGATTTAGTACTGTGTATTCGGTAAAGTTATCGAATTTCCATTCCATGTCATCCATATTTCCTGTTTGAGCATCTACCCACATAGCAAGAAATTTTTGGATTTTTCTATGCTGAAAGTATTCAAATACCGGGGTGCTTTGCGCTGAATAATAAGAGTCCAGAATATTAGAAGGCATGGAATGAATGGTTTCGGATTCTTTGTCATTGTCTTCACTGCTCTCGCGATTCCCGTCAGATTTTATATTTTCATTATTTGTATTTACCTGAGCTTCTTTAATTTCAAAAATCTCTGAAGCTTCCGAGGACTCGGCATCTTTCGAGGACTCGACATCTTTCGAGGACTCGGTATCTTTCGAGGACTCGGCATCTTTCGAGGACTCGGTATCTTTCGAGGACGCGGCATCTTTCGAGGACTCGGCATCTTTCAAAGACTCGGCATCACCCGTAGACGACAGCACATCTTTCGCAGACTCCACGGATGCTGTCTCCAATGCCTCGCCGGAAAAAGTGCTGCAGCCGTTCACAGCGGTCATACAGAGGCACAGCGTCAGTAAAACAGCATATTTTTTTTTCATTTGACAATCCCCTTTCATCTCATCACATACATTTATATACGTTCTGTTTCGATCCAATATATATAATTCTGATTTCTCTAATATGCATACAGGTAAGGCCATTTATTTCCTATTATACACCTCGGTGGTGGTATCGTCTATGTAAGTGAGGTACGGTTTAGAAAATCTTTAGATAGTCCAAAAAAGTCCAGATATCACAAAAAAGTGCAAGAATATATGATATTAACTTAAAAATTTGAAAATTCATATAAAGTTAATACTATGGCTTCTCAAATTTCCTATGCTAAAATACTAACATAACAAAGACAAACAAACCAAATTAAATCAGGAGGATATGAAATGAAGAAGAAAGTTTTAGCAGCATTATTAGCAGGAACGATGGTAATCAGTCTGGCTGCATGCTCAGGAAGCGGATCAGAAACAAAGAGCACGGATGCAGGTACATCTGCACCGGAGGAAACAACAGCACAGACAGCAGCAGCTACAACAGAAGCAGCAAATGATACGGAGACTGCAGGTGAGACGGCTGGCGATACCCAGGCTGCATCAGGAGAAGAAAGTAAAATTACAATATGGGCATGGGACGAGTCATTTAACATTGTGGCTGCAAACCAGGCAAAGGAAATTTATCAGAAAAGCCATCCGAATGCAGAGGTTGAAGTTGTAACCATGGCGCAGGATGACATTGTAGCACAGCTTAACACCAGCCTTTCAGCAGGAACTTACGACGGACTTCCTGATATCGTGCTGATTGAGGATTACAAGATTCAGGGTTATCTGACATCCTATCCGGATGAATTTGCAGACCTGACAGATGTTGCAAGTCCTGAAGACTTTGCTGCATATAAAACAGGCGTAAACCAGATGGATGGTAAAATGCTTGGTATTCCATTTGATTCCGGTGTCGCAGCTACTTTCTACCGCACAGATCTCATCGAACAGGCAGGCTATACTAAAGATGACATGCAGAATCTTACCTGGGATAAATATATTGAAATCGGTAAAGCAGTAAAAGAAAAATGCGGTGTTGATATGTGTACCATCGATCCAAGTGATATTGGTCAGATCCGTATGATGATGCAGAGCGCAGGCACCTGGTATACAGATGCTGACGGCAAAGTGGATTTTAAGGATAACAAAGGTTTAAAGGATGCAATTGGAGTATATAAGAAACTGGTTGAAGCAGGTATCACAAAACAGACAGCAGATTGGGATCAGTTCGTAGGATCTTTCAATAACGGAGAAGTTGCTTCCGTAGTAACCGGATGCTGGATTGCTCCTTCCATACAAAAGGGAGAAGATCAGAGCGGTAAATGGGCAGTTGCACCATTCCCGAAAATGGATGCAAATGCGGATTCTGTTAATGCTTCTTCTATCGGCGGCGCAGGCTGGTATGTACTGAAAAATGTAGGAAATGAGCAGGCAGCAAAAGATTTCCTGAAAGAAACATTTGCATCAAATGTAGATTTAATGAATCAGCTGGCTACCGATATTACCCTGGTTAGTACTTTAAATGCTGCAGAGTCAGCAGAGAATTACGCAAAGGGAAGTGATTTCTTCGGCGGACAGGAAATCTTCAAAGATTTCTCCAAATGGACACAGGAAGTTCCATCTGTTAATTACGGACTGCATACATATGCGCTGGAAGACATTATGACAGAAGCACTTCAGGCTATTGTATCAGGAGCTGATATAGATTCCACATTGTCTGATTACCAGACTCAGGCAGAAGCAGCAGTAGCACAATAATAAAGAAGGTAAATGGGGTGCTGCATTGTTCAGCACCCCATTTTCAGGAAGGTAGAAGGTCATGAAGAAAAAAATTGACAGAAGATCCTGGGCATTTATTATTCCCAGCGTAATTCTAATAGTGGCATTTGTTTTCTATCCAATGGTGCAGGCATTTATTACTTCGATGCAGACTGGAATGGGAAATAATTTAAGATTTGCAGGGGCGGCGAATTATAAACGGCTTCTGACAGACTCTACATTTGTAAAAGCACTGTGTAATACAGTGATGTATCTGGTCATTCAAGTGCCGGTTATGATTATTCTGGCTCTGGTGATTTCGTCAATGTTAAATGATAAAAAATTAAAAGGAAGAGGCTTTTTCAGAACCGCAATTTTCCTTCCCTGTGTTACTTCCCTGGTAGCATATTCCATTATATTTAAAAGTTTGTTTGCAACAGACGGATTTGTCAATATTATGCTGATGAATCTGAACTTTATATCAGAACCCATATCATGGATTACGCATCCGGTATTTGCAAAGGTACTGATTATCATTGCCATTACCTGGAGATGGACCGGTTATAATATGGTATTCTATCTGTCGGGCCTTCAGGGGATAGATGATTCCATTTATGAAGCAGCATCAATTGATGGTGCAGGCGGTTTTCAGAAATTTAAATCCATAACGCTGCCGATGCTCAAACCAATTATTTTGTTTACAACCATTAACTCTACAATTGGTACGCTGCAGCTCTTTGATGAAACGGTAAATATTACAAACGGCGGTCCGGCAAATGCCACGATTACCATTTCACAGTACATCTATAATCTGTTGTTTAAGTATCAGCCTAATTTTGGTTATGCTGCGGCTGTATCTTATGTAATTGTATTATTAATTGTAATCTTATCCATTATTCAGATGAAAGTAGGTGACGATAAAGAATGAGTACAAGATCAAAGGTAATAAGAGGTTTGGAATATGTAATTCTCAGTATTTTGTCTGTAGTATCCATTTTTCCATTCTTTTGGATGATTATAGCAGCAACAAATAAATCTGTGGATGTTACAAAAGGAACATTGCTTCCGGGATCTTATTTTTTCGAGAATTTAAAATCGGTACTTCAATCAGATTTAAATTATTTGACATCTTTTAAAAATTCCCTCATAATTGCAGTATTAACAACTGCTATTGCAATGGTAGTATCGTCTGCGGCGGGATATGCTTTTGAGATATACAGAACAAAAGGAAGAGACAGAATCTTTAACTTTATCCTTTTATCCATGATGGTTCCTTTTGCAGCACTTATGGTTCCGTTATTCCGTTTATTTTCAAACTTTAAGAATATTCCCATATTGAAATTCCTGGCACTTAATACATCGGGTTCGGTTATAGTAATTGCAGTGGCTACGGCTTTCCTGATTTTCTTTTTCCGCCAGAATACCAAGACATTTCCAAAAGAACTTGTGGAAGCAGCCAGAATTGATGGTTTAGGTGAAATGGGAATCTTTACAAAAATTTATATGCCAACCATGAAATCTACTTATGCAGCTGCAGTAGTAGTAACCTTTATGTCCAGCTGGAATAACTATCTGTGGCCATTGATTGCGTTAAAAGGCGAGAACAGAACTCTGCCGCTGATCATTTCTGCAATGGGGTCTTCTTATACACCTGATTACGGAATGATAATGACTGCAGTTGTTATTGCAACGATACCTGCCGCGTTGATCTTCTTCCTGATGCAGAAACAGTTTGTTGCAGGAATGCAGGGTTCGGTAAAAGGATGATCAGGTAATTTCTAATTCTCCTTCAGATTATATCAAATGATAAATATATATTCATTTTTCAGGTTAAATATATTATACTAAAACTAAATAGTTTGTTTTTAATAAATATGATAGCGCCCTCCCTAGAGCGTGTTTGAAAATTCATTCCCGCCAGCTGCACGCCCCACTTTGCGGCATATTTGCCCCGGGTTCAGGTTACGTAGCCCGCTACGTGCCCTTCATCCGGTACAAATCTCCCACAAACTGTGACGCACAGCTGTCAGAAAGGAATATTAAAACACACTTTAGAGAGGGAGCTATCATTTACAGGGGGAAAGAGTGTGAATGATTATTGCAAAATCTTAATTATAGACGATGAATATATTATGCGTCAGGGTATTAAGCATATGCTGGATTGGGAAAGGCAGGGCTTTCAGATTGTGGGGGAAGCTGCAAATGGCAAAGAGGGACTGGAACTGCTGGCAAGTCTTCATCCACATATTGTATTATGTGATATTGTAATGCCGCAAATGGATGGGGTTGATTTTTCCAAGGTAGTACAAAAAATTTATCCTGAAATACAGATTATTATTTTAAGCAGCTATGATAACTTTAATTATGTAAAAGGAGCTCTGCAAAACGGGGCTGTGGATTATGTCCTGAAACCGACACTGAACCCACAGGAGTTGCTGGGGATTTTAAAGACAACCGCATTGCGGATCCCGGGTATGGTTCTTATGAAAGAAGATGGAATTAGTCTTGAGAAAAGCCTGGAAGGTTATCTTATGGGAAGGTCGAAGGAATTTGCCGGCCCGGAGATTGTAGAGCGTTTTCCTTATACCTTTTACCGGGTTTTTGGAATGTGTATCCGTAAGCGTAATATGAAAGAACAGGACATCTCTTCTATATTATACGAAAAAATAATGGATTACATGAAGGACTGCAAATGTGCTTATATTGCGGTGCTGCTTCGTGAGGAAATTCTCTGTGTGATACTTAATTTCAGGGCAGGGGACCGGGATGAGGTAGTAGAATTTATGGATAAGATGACCAGACAGATGATGGTTTTCCAAAGCCGGATCTATGGGGTTTTAAGCCAGGAATTTTCCACCCGTTCCATGATTAAGGAAGTCTATGAGGGGGTTATATTGCCGGAAATAGATAAAGCTTTCTATTATCAGGGTAAGAGTTTACGTATTATAGAAGAAAAAAAGGTGACAGGCCAGCAGCCTAAGTTTGACTTTAACTGGTTTTCTAAATATCTGGATGAAAAAAGATACCGGGAAGCCCTGGATCTACTGTATGTCTATGCGGGCGAAGGCATGAAGGCCTGTATGGAGGAATTCCGGTTTAAGAATCAGATTAAAAATATGATTTTCAGCCTGATTGATGCAATGGATATGAGCCGAAACAGAAAAGAAGAGCTGCGTTACCGTTATTTCAAACAGATAGACAATACGGTATATGTGGAGGAGTTTAGCAGTGCTTTAGAGGAGATCCGGCAGGAATTGGATCGGGAACTGGAAGAAGGAACCCAGGAAGACGATTACCGCATCCGGCAGATTCTGCAATATATAGCCCAGAACTATACTCAGGATCTGGACCTGGCGGAAATTGCAAAGGTATTTAATTTTAATTATTATTACCTGTCAGCTTATTTCAACCAGCATATGGAAGCGGGGTTCAGTGAATATGTCAACAGTATCCGGATCAAACAGTCATGCAGGCTTCTGCGGGAAAAAGACCTGAGTATATCCCAGGTAAGCAATGAAGTGGGGTATTCAGATCCAAGTTACTTCTGCAGGGTCTTTAAAAAAGTTACGGGTGATACACCGTCCGCATGGCGGCGGAGCCACAGACAGGAGAGGTGAGATCCATAATGAAGAAACTGCATCTGAATAGTACGGTGGTTAAAATATTATGTACGGTGATTCTTGGCATTATTTTTGTTTCGTTTGCTGTATCGGCATTTGTCATTCATCTGTCTGAAAATATATTTATTGATACATATGGGAAGTCCCAGGAAAGAGTGTTCCAGCAGGTAGAAAAGGAGTTTAATGACTGCCATGAGACATTAATGAAGGTGGCATCCTCCATTGATTCCAGCTGGGCATTCCGCCTGTATTTTGACGATAAGCAGATGGATAAAAAAACCGAGTTTCAAACGGTGTATCAGATGCAGAGAGACTTGAAACAGGCACTTAGTTCTGATTTATCGGATGTAAGCGTTATGGTTATCGGAATAACCGGGAAAAGTTATATCAACCAGCAGGAAAACATTACCACACCGGTTAATGAGATACTGGAAAATGATCTGTCAAAACGGTCGCTGGATAATCCCAAGACCATACAGTATCAGTATTTTGATAAAGGGCTTACATCTACCTCAAAGGACGGACAGGCGTTGATTGGGGCAAAGGCCCTTACATATCTGGAGAGCAGCAGACCCTATGCAATTGTTTATTTCACCATGAGGGAGCGGGATGTCAAGGACTATTACGATTACTTTACCGGTGATACCACGGACTTCTATTTGGTAGATGACAAACACAGAGTAGTTTCTTCCAACAGAAATGAATCTATAGGCAGTGTCCTGGATAAGGAATGGGTCACAGATCAGGATGAGCAATATCTGCGCCGCAATTTTAAGGAAAATAATAAGGTATATACCATATTAAAGACGCGTATGCCTTATTTTGGATTTTCTATATACGGAATAATTGATAATGCGAAAGCGCTTGATAACCAGTATAATATTCCCCAGATGGCGCTGATCTGCCTTGGCATTGCATGTGTTGTGCTTATATTTATCACCATTATCACCAGACAGATCACCCGTCCCTTATCCATTATGGCAGGAAAAATGTCTGAGATAAGAAAAGGTGATTTTGGGCAGTATATGGAAATAAAGGGAACAGAAGAGATCAGGGAGCTGGCGACCACATACAATTTTATGCTGGACGATCTGAAACGGTATATTGATGAATTAATGCGGACCCAGGAAGAAAAGCGGCGTTCAGAGATAAAGGCATTGCAGATGCAGATTAATCCCCATTATATTTATAACACCCTTGCAAGTATAAAATGGCTGATCTGGCAGGGAGATGCAGGGAAATCTTCCCAGACCATTGATGCATTTATTAAACTTCTCAGAAATACAATCAGCGATACCAGTGAATGTATAACCATCGAACAGGAGATTGAAAATCTGAAAAACTATGTACTGATTAACCAGACCCGGTATGGGGAACAGGTTCAGGTAGATTATTATGTCTCGGACGAATGCATGAATTGCATGATTCCCAAAATGTTATTGCAGCCATTCATTGAAAATGCATTTTTCCATGCATTTCCATCAGGAAGAAAGGGCAATATAAAGGTCTGCATCCGGAAAATGGAAAGGGATATGAATATTGAAATTGTGGATGATGGGATCGGTATGAAAAAAAGCCGGGTCCTGAGTCTTTCCAGCGGACATGACAAATCGGAGCATTTTTCCGGCATAGGAATTAATAATGTAGATGACCGTTTAAAACTTCTATATGGTGCAGATTACGGTTTAAATATTCTCAGTGAGGAAAAAGAAGGAACCACTGTGATTATCAGACTGCCGATACAAAATAATGAAATAAATGATCAGACACACTCTAATACAAAAAGAAAATTATTTATAGAATAGAGGAGGATATGGCAATGAAAGCAGATTTAGCATGGTTGGGTGACCCGGAGGTGTTTCAGGTTAACCGTCAGCCGGCGCACTCAGATCATATATTTAAAGTAAAAGGAGAAAGTACGCGTATTTCTCTGAATGGAACCTGGAAATTTTGTTATGCTGAAAATCCATCCGGGCGTCCCGTTGAGTTTTATCAGATGGATTATGACTGTTCCGGTTTTGATGATATTCAGGTACCAGGTCATATACAGCTTCAAGGTTACGACCGCTGCCAGTATATTAACACCATGTATCCCTGGGATGGACAGGAGTTCTTACGCCCGCCTCACATTTCCCAGAGCTATAACCCAACCGGTTCTTATGTAAAAGAGTTCCATGTAGATGAAATGCCGGAGGGCCGCATGTATTTATCCTTCCAGGGAGTGGAGACGGCTTTTTATCTCTGGGTTAATGGTGAATTTATCGGATATAGCGAAGATACGTTTACACCATCCGAATTTGACATAACGGATGTGGTTTCTGCCGGAGTAAATAAACTTGCAGTGGAGGTCTATAAACGCAGCAGTGCCAGCTGGATAGAAGATCAGGATTTCTGGAGATTTTCCGGGATTTTCCGGGATGTATATCTCTATAGCACGCCGAAGCTTCATGTAAGGGATATGTTTGCAAACGGCGAGTTAATAAATGGGTATCAGGATGGAAAACTGAATATCCGCCTGGCGATGCAGGGGGATGAAACGGGCTATATAAGAGCATTCCTGAAGAAAACAGATGACGTGGTGTGGTATGAGGAAATCAGTAAGAAAGCCCAGATACTGGAAATAGAAGCTGAAATCCCTTCCGTACAGCCATGGAGTGCAGAAATTCCAAACCTCTATACCCTCTATCTGGAAGTTTACGACCAAAAGGATCATCTGATTGAGTCCCTGACGCAAAATGTTGGATTCCGTAATTTTGAGATGATCAATGGAATAATGTGCATTAATGGAAAAAGAATTATTTTCAAGGGAATAAACAGGCATGAATTTAATCCCAGACGGGGAAGAAGTATCACTGAGGAGGATATGCTCTGGGATATCCGGTTTATGAAGCAGCATAATATAAATGCAGTGCGTACCTGCCACTATCCGGATCGGAGCAGGTGGTACGAGCTGTGTGACGAATACGGCATTTATTTAATTGACGAAATGAACCTTGAGAGTCATGGTTCCTGGCAGAAGATGGGAGCCTGTGAACCGTCCTGGAATGTTCCTGCGTCCCGCCCTGAATGGATGGGCTGCGTTATGGACCGGGCAATATCCATGCTGGAAAGAGATAAAAATCATCCATCAGTTGTAATCTGGTCCTGTGGAAATGAATCTTATGCAGGAGACGTCCTGGCATCTGTCAGTGAATATTTTCATAAGGCAGATCCGTCCAGACTGGTACATTATGAAGGCGTCTTCTGGAACCGGGAATACGATTATATCAGCGACATGGAAAGCCGCATGTATGCCAAACCGGCAGAAATTGAAGTATATCTTAAGTCCAATCCTTCCAAGCCCTATATCAGCTGTGAATATATGCACGCTATGGGCAATTCTCTGGGCGGCATGGAGTTGTATACGAAGCTGGAAGAAAAATATCCCGGTTATCAGGGTGGGTTTATATGGGATTACATGGATCAGGCAATATATCAGACACTGGATAACGGGAAGGAAGTTCTGGCATATGGAGGGGATTTTGATGAAAGAGCTACCGATTACTGCTTCTGTACCAATGGCATTGTTTTTGCGGACCGCGTTTCATCACCTAAGGCTCAGGAAGTAAAATTCCTGTATTCGGATGTAAAAATTCATGTTTGTAATGGAGTGGTAACGATTGACAACCAGTGCCTGTTTCAAAATACTGCCCCCTACAGATTCTGCTTTACGCTGGAAAAAGAAGGGGAGTGTATTGCAAGATCAGAACATCTGATTAATGTAGAACCGGGGCAAAAGACAAGCCTTCCTTTTGGACATGAGGTTTTAAAACAGCCAGGGGAATACTGCTGTACGGTTTCTATGGTACTGGGACAGGATACGCTCTGGGAAAGCGCCGGATATGAAGTGGCCTTTGGACAGGAAATTATTAAAGTGCAAAGCCATGGAGCTAAACAGCACCCTGGGAAAATATTTGAGGTGATTCATGGAGATGTAAATATAGGAGTCCGCACAGAACGCTGTTTTGCTATGTTCTCAAAACAGGAGGGCGGAATTATTTCCCTGGTATATGGCGAGAAGGAATATATTACCCGAGTGCCGAAACTATCTTACTGGAGGGCGACTACAGATAATGACCGGGGAATGAAGACAGAGGCGCTATTAAGCCAGTGGCAGGCTGCAAGTCTGGGGCAGAGATATTTAAGTGATAAGTTTGAAATGGAAGAAAGTGAAGACAAGGTAACTTTTACATTTCTTTATGAAGCCGGAAGTATACCGAAATTTACATCCAGTGTAATATATACCATGTATGCAGACGGGACACTTGAGGTTGCGGTATCTTATCCCGGCGCAGAACAAATGCCATATATTCCGCTATTTGGAATGGACTTTAAGTTAAAAAGCAGGCTAAACCAGGTTACGTATTACGGTAAGGGTCCAATGGAAAATTATTGGGATCGAAAGGCAGGAGCAAAAAAGGGTGTCTACAAAACGACGCCTGAACAGAATCTGACTCCGTATCTGATCCCTCAGGAGTGCGGGAACCGTACCGAAGTGGGATGGATAAAAGTAACAGATGCCCAGAATGAAGGCATTGAATTCGCAGCGTTGGAAGGTGACTTTGAGTGCAGTGTTCTGCCATACAGTGCATATGAACTGGAGAATGCCATGCATTTATACGAACTTCCTGCCGTAAATTATACGTGGGTGAGAATGATAGCAAAACAGATGGGAGTAGGCGGAGATGACAGCTGGGGGGCGCCGATTCATGATGAATATCTGATTGATCCAAAAGAGCCGCTTACTTTAAGGTTTGCTGTTAGAGGAGTTTCTAATGACTGTGGTTTGGGGAAAAGGGATGAATGATTCTAAAAACTGAAAACTGATGATAAAAAGGCTGATATTCCGAGAATTAACGGATTATCAGTCTTTTTTGTATGGATCGATGCCCGGATATACAGTTGAAAGTGAAATATTTCAGGAAGCCTTTAATATTAGCATTTTCATTCATAAAATTTAGCAAAAACCATCATGAATGTCTGGACGGATTTGTTACCATAAGTTAGTACCACGATAACTAGTACTGTAGTGAACAATTTCAGGTTGAATTTGGGTTTTGCTGAGGAAGGGACGCTTTGTAGATGTAGGTAGTGTACGGAAAGAGAAGGGGGCGGACCAGGACATTGGTTTGGAAGGCTTACCGCAGAACTGGCATTTTCTAACCTTCCCGAAGCACTTTTTGGCGGCACGCGGGCATTCGCTGCGTAATCCTGATGCATTACGCAGCGAATGCCCGCGTGCCGCCAAAAAGCGCTTCGGAAAGGTTAGAAAATACCAGTTCTGCGGCCAGCTGACGGAGCCCATGCCAGTTTCCCACACCCATCTTTCCGTACACTACCTATCATCTACAAAGCGTCCTTAATCAGCTAAACCCAAATAAAATAAACCTGCAGGGATTACCCAATACTGTACTAACATAAAGGAGTAAATATATGAATGATATTGTAATTCGGGGTCTTTCAGAAAATAATTTAAAGCATGTTTCACTTAAGATTCCAAAAGAGAAAATTGTAGTGTTTACCGGTGTTTCCGGTTCCGGTAAATCCAGCATTGTGTTTGATACAATCGCCGCAGAGTCCAGCCGGCAGATGAATGCCACCTATCCATCCTTTGTGCGTTCCAGACTTCCAAAGTATAAGAAACCAAATGTAGAAATCATTGATAATTTAACCCCGTCTGTGGTGGTAGATCAATCTCCGTTGGGAGGAAATGCCAGGTCAACGGTAGGCACTATCAGTGATCTCTACTCCGGTCTGCGGCTGCTGTTTTCCAGAATCGGCAGTCCTTATGTGGGGACGGCTTCCTATTTTTCATTTAACGACCCAAACGGGATGTGTAAAACCTGTTCCGGTCTTGGAAAAGTTACAACAATAGACATGGAAGCAATTATAGATAAAGAAAAATCCTGGAAGGAAGGGTGTGTAAAGGACTCTGCTTATAAGCCCGGTTCCTGGTATTGGAAGCAATATGCAGAATCAGGGCTGTTTGACCTGGACAAGCCAGTGAAGGACTATTCTGCAGGGGAATACAATCTGCTTCTATACGGTTCCCGTGATGGTAAAGGCAAACCGGAAAATTCCAAAGTAACAGGTTTGTTCCGGAAATATACCAGTACTCTTTTAAATCGTGACATCAGTGATAAGAGCAAGCATACACGGGATAAATCAAAGCATCTGATTACAGAAATGGAATGCAGCGACTGTCATGGAAAACGGCTGAATCAGGGGGCGCTGAATTGTAAGATTAACGGATATTCTATTGCAGATATGTCTGATATGGAGCTTACCCAGCTGCGGGAGGTACTTGCTAAGATAAACGATAAGAATGTGGATATGCTGGTGCAGACACTGATTAAGGGGCTGGACAGAATGATTGATATTGGTCTGCCTTACCTGCATCTCAACCGGGAATCACCAACCTTGTCCGGAGGTGAGGCCCAGAGGCTGAAATTAGTCCGCTATATGGGCAGCAGTTTGACAGGAATGACTTATATTTTTGATGAACCCAGCACCGGTATGCATCCAAGGGACGTCTACAGAATGAACAGTCTGCTCAGACAACTTCGTGATAAGGGAAATACAGTGCTTGTGGTAGAACATGATAAGGATGTAATTTCCATAGCAGATTATGTGATTGATGTGGGGCCGCGGGCGGGGCAAAACGGTGGGGAAATAGTCTTTATGGGCACCTATCCGGAACTGCTTCAGGGGGATACGTTAACGGGTAAGGCGATGCTGGCAGCCCTCCCAGTGAAAGAGCATTCACGGCATCAGTCTGGTAGTCTGCCTGTCCGTAATGCAAATCTGTATAATCTTAAAAATGTAAATGTGGATATTCCCCTGGGTATTATGACCGTTGTTACCGGCGTTGCGGGTTCAGGAAAAAGCACTCTCATCTCCCAGGTATTTGCCAAACAGTATGAAAATGACATCGTTATGATCGATCAGGGGCCAATTACTGCCACCAACCGGTCCATGCCTGCAACTTACCTTGGTTTTTTTGATGAGATACGAAAACTACTGGCGAGGGAGAACAGCAAAGAAGAGGGACTGTTTAGTTTTAACTCATTGGGAGCCTGCCCGGTATGTTCCGGAAAAGGAGTAGTGGTAACGGAACTTGCTTTTATGGACCCCATCGTCACGGAATGCGAAGCATGTTCGGGAACACGGTACAATGCAGAAGCGGCCGGATGCTTATACAAAGGAAAAAATATTGTTGAACTTCTGGCTCTGACTGCTTCTGCGGCATTGGAAGTGTTTGAAGATACCAGGATTGTACGATGCTTAAAGGTCATGCAGCAGGTAGGGTTATCCTACCTTACTTTGGGGCAGCCGCTCAGTACCTTGTCCGGCGGGGAGCGCCAGAGAATCAAGCTGGCAAAGAATCTTGGAAAAAAGGGCAGTATCATTGTAATGGATGAGCCGACTACCGGGTTACATTCCTCAGATGTTGAAAGTCTGATGAAATTGTTTGATACGATCGTATCCAGGGGAAATACACTGATTGTTATTGAGCATAATTTAGATGTTGTCAAACAGGCGGACTGGGTTATTGACATTGGTCCGGATGGCGGAAAAAACGGCGGTGAGGTAGTATTCCAGGGAACGCCCCTGGAAATGGTTCAGCACGGAAAAACACTTACGGCAGATAGTCTGCGCGGATCTTGTTCCTAATAAAGCAGCTGCATAAAAATATATCCGGCTTTTTGAACAGATTGCATCAAATCTGTTCAAAAAGAAGCCACTCCACATAAATCTGCATATTGTTTTACCCAACCTAATTTCATATAATACAGTTAAGAAAGTAAATCAACAGTGTGTTCAATAATCGGAAGGTGATCAATATGAAGAAAATATACATCGTAACAGGGGCAAACGGACATCTGGGAAGTACGATTATGAGATTCTTAAAGCGGCGCAACGAAGAGGCAAGAGGGCTTATTCTGCCTTGTGAGTCTGGAACGGACAGTTCAAAAATCCACTTTATCAAGGGCGACGTGCGGGACAGAGAGAGTCTGGTGCAGTTATTCGCCGGAATTAAAAACAGAGAAATTGTAGTGATCCATACTGCCGGAATTATAGATATATCAGAGAAAGTATCGGAACGGATGTATGATGTTAATGTAAACGGAACGAAGAATATCATTGAACTTTGTAAGGAATTTTCAGTAAAACGGCTGGTATATGTCAGCAGCGTACATGCCATACCGGAAAAGAAATCAAGGGTTTTAAAAGAGGTATCCCAATTTTCTGCTGAACTGGTGGAGGGCGGCTATGCCAAAACAAAAGCAGAGGCGACCCGGGCGGTGCTGGATGCAGCTAAGGAAGGACTGGATGCAGTTGTCGTACACCCTTCCGGAATTCTGGGACCCTACGATGTGTCCGGAAACCACCTGGTTCAGCTGGTAACGGAATATATTCACGGCAAACTACCCGCATGTGTCCGGGGAGGCTATGATTTCGTGGATGTCCGTGATGTGGCAAAGGGATGCCTGATGGCAGCAGAAAAAGGAAAAAAGGGTGAGTGCTATATTTTATCCAACCGCCATTATGAGGTCAGTGATGTACTTAAAATGGTGAAAGAAGTGAAGGGCGGCAGGAATCTTCCGGAATTACCCATGTGGGTCGCAAAAGCTGCAGCCCCGGTGCTGGGGCTTTATGCAAAGTGCAGGAAAGAAAGACCGCTTTATACGAAATATTCCCTTTATACCCTAAAGAGCAATGATAAATTCTCTCATGACAAAGCAACCAGAGAATTAAACTACCACCCACGGGATCTGTATGTTACAATAAAGGATACGATCCGGTGGGTATGCAGTAAAAAGAAGAACGCATAATGCTATCCGGTTAAGGGAAGAACAGGCACTGACCCTGGAAGAAGAGCAGCTGAAATCGAATGCACCGCTGAACTATAAAACAATACATACAATTATAAATAAGTGACTATTGAAGGTCGGTTGTAGGCAAAAAATTCTTAAGAAATTAATATTTTCTTGATGTTAAGATTGCCATAATACAGCCGACCTTGTATAATATTATTGGATAGAAATATCCACGATACATCTTGCCTTTACAGGACAAATCGTTTATAATATGTGATATATAACCACAAAAAGATAGCAGCATGTGAAACTGAAACATGGGAGAGTACATAGATGAAGAAGGGGATTCGTTATTTAACGATAGTGTTGCTTGTATCTTTGCTGGCCAGCGGTATACCTATTCATCTGGTATCCGCCACTGAAATAGACAATTCTGGGGAGAATGGAAATTCAGCAGGTGATACAGGGAGCAATAAAAATACAGAAGATTATAATGATGGGAACGGCTCAGAATCGTCAGAGGATACAACGGAAACGATTCCGGAGTCGTACTATTTACCTATAGAATCAAATAATGTAGAGGGATGGCCAAAGGGCGATGCCATTGAAGCAGATGCAGCTGTTGTCATGGACGCTTCTACGGGAACATTTCTCTACAGTAAGAATATGACTGCCAAAGAATATCCGGCCAGTATTACAAAAATTATGACCACTTTACTGGCATTGGAGCATGGCAATCTGGATGACGTGATAACATTTTCCGAAAATGCAGTCTACAGTATCGAACCGGGAAGTACCCATCTTGGGATCAAAGCGGGAGAACAATTGACACTGCGTCAGGCGCTCTATGGAATTATGCTGGCATCGGCAAATGAGATATCCAATGGAGTGGCAGAGCATATTGCAGGGTCTGTTGAGAACTTCGCTCAGATGATGAATGATAAGGCGGCTGAGCTGGGATGTGTAAACACACACTTTGTAAATCCACATGGTCTGCATGACGAGAACCATTATACCTGTGCAAGGGATATGGCGCTGATTATGCAGGCGGCACTTAAGAACAAAATGTTCTGCAAGATCATTGATACCGTTGAGTATTCTTATCCCAAAACAAATATAACGGATGAAGAACGTTATTTCATGAACCATCATAAAATGCTGTATGAGGACGGTTACTGTTATACAGGCTGTCTGGGCGGAAAGACAGGTTTTACGGATGATGCACTGAATACCCTTGTTACTTACGTAAAGCGGGGGAAGGATAAGCTGATCAGTGTTATACTGAGGACGAATGGGGCTGAAAAAGCGTATCAGGAATCAAAGCAGATACTGGATTATGCATTTAACAATTTCACCAAAGAAAAATTTGATTTAAGCCGTGAAAGAGAAAGTGCGGCACAGCTTTTGGGAATCAATTACGTGGGAAAAGCCATTATCAACGAGGATCAGAGCCTTAATAAGCCTGCATTCCAGGTTTCAAAAAGCACCAGCCTGAATCTGCCAAATGGAGCAGATACCAGACAGGTTACCAGAAAATATGATTTTAAAGCAAAGACGCTGGAATTTTTCTATCACGGATGGCCGGTAGGGAAAACCAGGATAAAGGTAGAGCCGGTATTCTTAAAGGAAGAAAAAGGACCTCAGTACAGGACGGAGACGGAAAAGCCGGAATCTCAGTCCGGTCTGGAGGAAAGCGGACAGGCAGCAGATGGAAACACAGACAGGAAGGCGGCTAATATGCTTGACAGGATCAGTCATGTTTTTATATCCACATGGCAGAAATTGGATATATTTATTAAGGATAATACGGTAGAATCGGCTGTGATCGGTGGTATTTTATTAATTATTTTTGTACCGCTTTTAGTAATTGCCATTACCCGTAATCATCGCTATAAAAAAATTCTAAAAGAAAGAATGAAAGAAGAGGAGATCAGAAAGCAGTTAGAAGAAGAGATTCAAAGAAAGACACCTCAGGAAATTGAAGCAGAATTAAGGGCAGAGCAGGAAGCCGAATGGCGTTCTGAACAGAGGGCAGAAGAACGAAGGATTGCAGCTGAGAAAGCAGCCAGGGAGCTGGATGCGGCAGAGCGGCTGTTAGAAGAACAGAGGTCACAGGGAGAGACAGGTAATATGGTTGACACTGGAACGCATTTGAAAGAGGAGGAATAAATATGAACTGGGTATCACCAATTAAAGACGACGAGACATTAGAGAAATTTAAAAAAGCATTACGTGAGGTAGATGATAAGTATTACATTTTATTTGAAATAGGGGTAGGAACAGGTATGCAGCTTCAGGAGATTCTGAAGTTTAAAAATAAAGATATTCGGGATAAGGACAGTATAGAAGCTTCTATTGGTACAAAAAATATTGTGAGAACATTTAATATACCTGCGGATCTTAAGAAAATCATTCATGATTTTACGGAAGGGAAAGATCCGGAAAACTATCTGATTCAGGGACATGCCAGTTCTTCAGCACCTTTATCCAGGGAACAGGCTTACCGGGTATTTAAAAGCGTAGGAAGAAATATGGGCTTAAATTCTATTGGAGCCCAGACAATGAGAAAGACGTTTGCCTGGAGGTATTATAAGGCAACCAATGATATTTACTATCTGCAGAACCTTTTAAACCATGCTTCCCCATCTATTACTTACCGGTATATTGGTGAAAAACCGAATGTAGAAGTAGTCTTAAAAAAGATGACGCCGGAAGAAAATGAAAGAAGCCGTTACATCTTATACAAGGACGGAAGCGGTAAGAAGAGAATCCAGGAAATCCAGGAAATGTTCGCATATATTGAGAGAGAATTGGATAATCCTACAAACAATGATGCATTCTACGGAAGGGTAGATTGTTTATTGGTTGAGGTTGAAGATTTGATCGATAACTTTAAGAATACTAAATAATCAGCTCAAAGGCATAAAAAAACAGGTTCTGGCTATCAATGGCCGGAACCTGTTTTGCTGTGCAGTACTGCACGCGTATTACATAGCTGTGCAATTACCTGTCTGAAATGCATTGCATTAGAACTTTTTAGTAAATACCATGCCTTTTCAGACGCTTTTTTGTGCGCAGCTGTTCCTGTTTTTCTTTTATTGTCTGCGCTTCTTCTTCATCCACCAGTTTTAACGTTTTTACACAAAAAAACCGGTCATCTTCCGTGCGTTTCATCCGTATCTTGCCCTTTATCAGACCATGTTCTTCACAGGATGCAAGGCAGTAGTAATTTTTAGTGCCGTTTGAAAACCAACGCACTTTTTTTCTTGCGGCTTTGCCGCAGATATAGCACTTGGTTGCAGTCACTTTCCGGTCTTTCATGGCATCGGTTTTACTTGCAAAGTCTTTGGAAATAAATTTACAGTAAGTCGGATATACAGCATATATCTCTTCCTTGCGGGAACTAGGATGGATGTAACAGTCTATGGAGTAATTAGTCTGTATATCCTCTTCCTTAAGATGCTTCATGACCGCAGCAGTGTAATAAGCATCAGCCAGAGCGCGGTGAAAGCCAGCCCTTTTGTTTAATTTGAGAAAATCCACTGCATATTCCAGATTCCTGCGGGTTTTGCGGTCCTCGTATACAATGCTGAATATCTTCTGGATATCATAGTACCGCAGAGGATATGGAAGTGTATTTTCCACATTGTGAAAGCGCATATTCCGCTGCAGTTCTACCAGATCACTGGAGCCCCAGATACAGTAGCATGCATCATTCCCGCACCAGTCAAAAAAACTATGTATGACTTCTGGAAATGTGCGTGCATTCTCAAACTCCTCCATTTCCATCTGCAGTATTTCCTTTGTTTTAAAATGAAAGGAATGGTAAACGGTTGGCTTTATAATTTCATGAAAACGTCCGATCTCTTCTTTTTCTTTTGTAAGCTTTACTGCTCCGATTTCGATAATCTCGAAGGGAAGTGCCTTGTTTTCGCGGTCTTTTCCTTTGGGACACTGGTTCCATTCGAGGTCAAATATTATATAATCCATATCATCACCCATCTGTCTGTTATTAGAACGCAGTGACAAAAAAGCTGTTTCTGCGCCAGACAATTCAATAAAAATAGTGAAAGCTATCTTCTTTCACGCGGTTACATATAGGTAGTATACACAAAGTAAATAAAAAACACAAGGACTTCGTCAAGTTGTATATGAAATTGAAACTACTTTATGCAATTTGTCCTAAAAAAGTTTTGCTCAAATTGTGCGTAAGCAGATTTTACAAGGGTAACATAAAATCTTTGTTCAATTATGGTATGGCGGGAAATAGGCTTCTTTAGTATACTGTCAACATAGTTAAGACAGTAAAAAACAATACTCGCGGGGCGAGCGTAAATTTTTAGGAGGATGAAAAAATGGCAAGTTTATCATTACAGCATATTAACAAAGCATATCCAAACGGATTTGAGGCGGTAAAAGATTTTAACTTAGAGATTGAAGATAAAGAATTTATCATCTTTGTAGGACCTTCAGGATGTGGTAAATCTACTACACTCCGTATGATCGCAGGTCTGGAAGAGATTACAGGCGGTACATTAAAAATTGGCGATAAAGTTGTAAATGACGTTGAGCCTAAGGACAGAGATATTGCGATGGTATTCCAGAACTACGCTCTGTACCCACATATGACAGTTTATGATAACATGGCTTTTGGTCTTAAATTAAGAAAAGTTCCAAAAGATCAGATTGACAAAATGGTTAAAGAAGCAGCTAGAATCCTTGACCTTGAAAAATTATTAGACCGTAAACCAAAGGCTTTATCCGGTGGACAGAGACAGCGTGTTGCTATGGGACGTGCTATTGTTCGTGATCCTAAGGTATTCCTTATGGATGAGCCACTTTCAAACCTGGATGCTAAACTGAGAGTTCAGATGCGTATCGAGATCTCTAAGATTCATCAGAGACTGGGCGCTACAATCATCTACGTAACACATGACCAGACAGAGGCTATGACACTTGGTACCAGAATCGTTGTTATGAAAGACGGTATTGTACAGCAGGTTGATACACCTCAGAACTTATATAACTGCCCACAGAACTTATTCGTTGCTGGATTTATCGGATCTCCTCAGATGAACTTTGCAGATGCAACTGTTAACGTAAAAGGTAACGAAGTTGTTCTTAGAGTTGGTGATTTTGATATCAAACTGCCACCTGCAAAAGCTAAGAAGCTGATCGATGGCGGATATGCTGGAAAGACAGTTGTAATGGGTATTCGTCCGGAAGACGTACATGATTCCCAGATGTTCATCGAATCTTCACCGGAAACTGTTGTTGAATCTACAATCAGAGTTTACGAATTACTCGGTGCTGAAGTATTCTTATACTTCGATGTTGAAGGATTCCCAATGACAGCTCGTGTTGATCCTCGTACAACAGCAAGAACAGGCGATAAAGTTAGATTTGCTTTAGATGCTGAAAAGATTCAGGTATTTGATAAAGAAACCGAACTTACAATTACAAACTAATTAAAATATTAAGGGGGATTGCGAAAGCAATCCCCCTTTAAATATCTATTGAAGTTATCTCCGGTGTTTCCTTCAACAGCGTAACCACATCATTAATGTCATAAGATTCCGGAAATCGTACATAAAGTTTTATTTCTAGCTGGTGATTGTCTATCCGGGTTGCCCTAATATTGGATATAACAATCTTCTTAGAGGTAAATGCAGTTTCTAAAATCGTATTTATATCTTTGTCTTCTTCAACCTGAACAGTGATCTGTTCTGTCTTGGGAGCTTTTCTGAACTTCATCTTGTGAAATGCGAATTGCATAATCAGAATAAAAAGCGTCGCGGCAATACCGATTACATACATCCCGGCGCCAAATGCCATTCCGATTCCCACCACCCCCCAGATTCCGGCTGCGGTAGTCAGTCCGCTTACATTCATCTTTCTGGTAAAGATAACGCTTGCTCCTAAAAATCCAATAGCCGTCACAATACCTGCGGCAATACGGGAAGGATCCAGATTAATATTATCGGTGACCAGAACATCATAAAATCCATATTTTGAAATAATCATCATCAGGGCAGAAGTGAGAGACACTATGATATGTGTCCGGATACCTGCCACTTTCAGATGGTTCTCACGTTCATAACCAATGGCTGCACCGCAGAGTGCGGCACCCAGCATTCTTAACAGGTAAGATGACTGCAATAACAGGAATGCTTTCAATACAGACGCCTCCTTTCCATCATGTCACATTTTTAGTTACCTTATTATATGTCAATTAAATAAAAAAATCAAACTTACAATTAAAATAAATTTCTAGCCAAAATAGAAGATTCTAATTCAAGTAATGACCTGTAATATAACTATAATAGTTCAAATTTGCCGAAATAGTGATAAAAGCAGTGCCTGGATTTTTTAATTTATTGGGATTTTGTGAATTCTTCATTGAGGGTGTTTGCAGGACAAAATTAAAAAAATGCAATTTTCTAAAAAAAGTACTACTTTAAATAAAAAAGCGATAAAAAATGAAAATTCTAACGAACATAGTCCTAAAGAAGTGACGGAACTCTGTGCTAAAATGATCTCAGAAAGCTGGAAGAGCTAAGGAAATTAGGGCAATAGGAAAATTGCCCTGCGCAAAGGAAGGAGAAAGCACGGGAATGAAAAAGTGGATTAGGGCAGGAATGGGGCTTTGTACGGCACTGATGTTATTTCAATCGATGCCTGTTCTGGCAGCGGAAGGGACGGAAATTTCTATGGCTGTGCAGGAGTACAGTGAAAGTGACCGAACACTTGACGTAAGCTGCCTGATGGAAAATGGGGAAAATGTAACCAATGGAAAACTCCGAATTTACTATGATGCGGAAAAAGTAGAATTAAAGCCCAGCAAGGCGGGAGAAATCCTGTCAGGAGCGCTGTTTGAAATGAATGACTGCCTTACGGGAAACAAGCCGGAGGGAGAGATTATTGCAGTTTTTGCTTCATCCCAGAATATACCTGCTGACGGAAGCCTGGTTGATCTGGAATTCAAGCTGCAGGACGGTGTGGAAAAAGGAGATGAAATGCTCTTTAAAGTAGAGGTGGATAAGCTGTCAGGAGACAGTGGAGATATAGAAGCAGACGTTTTGGACCTTACCTATGTAGTAGGAGAAAAAGAAAAGCCAAAGGATGATCCGGATGATCAAACGGAGGATGACGATAAAAAGCCGCCTGCAGGGGACGGGCAGAATGGAAACCAGAACGGATCTGGAAATCAGGGTGGATCTGGAAACCAGAGCGGAAATGGAAATCAGGGCGGAACCGGAAACCAGAGTGGAAATGGAAATCAGGGCGGAACCGGAAACCAAAGTGGAAGTGGAAACCGAAGCGGGTCTAACAGTTCTAATAAAAGCGGTGTTAAGACTGGCGATAATACACCTGTTGCAAAATATCTGGTGTTGGGTGCAGGATCCTGCCTTGTAGTTTTAGGACTTGGAGTTGCCCGGCTGAAAAGAAGAAAGAGGTAAGCGGAGCAGTATTTCCCAAAAAAGTCCTATTGGATCAAAACAAAATTCTAAATTGTAAAAAAAGTTCTAAGATAGTAGAAATACCTCAAAATAGTAAAAAAAAGAAAGAATTTATTCCTAAAAGCTTTGTAAGTGTTCGTGATACAATAACCGCGAGTTCATTGAACAGTATCAAATATAAAAAGAGAGGAAGGCATTTATGAAAAAAAGAAGATGTTTCAAAAAAGCAATCGCCGGGATATCCGTGCTGGCAATGGGGGTTTCAACAATTATGCCGGCAATGCCTGCTGTTGCAGCGGAAGAACAAATGGATACCAAAGTACGGCAGGGTGACAGCATGCAGCTCACCGCAGAGGAGGCAGAGGGAAATGATTATGTACTCTATACCGTAAACTGTGGAACACCGGATCCGTCAGTAGTACCAAACCAGGACCAGGAACGTATGGGACTGTTTCAGTCAAATGTGGATCAGGCATTTGGAGCCGATACCGGGACTGGTGCGGAATGGGGGAGGAAACCAAATGATGCTTATTCCGCAGCTATTAATAACGGCAGTGATGCAACCGATATTGGAAACAGCTTTATCTATATGTCAGATGGAAGTGACATCACCTTTGACAAATACAAAAGTGCACTTGGGTATAATTTTGAGCTGCCAACAGAAAAGATCGAAGGGTTAGAGGAAAATACATATGAAGTAACCCTGGCATTTAAACATTACTGGGATAACCGTCTGGTGAATATTATGCTGGAGGGTGAGACGGTTGCTACTGATATTTCCGTTAATTATGGTGAGTGGGTAAGCAGAACTTTCACAACGAAAGTTACGGACGGTGAGCTGAACCTTCTTGTGAAGAGTCCCAGAAGGACAAGCGGCAAGGAAGATCCAATTCTGAATTATGTAAAAGTCCGTGCAGTAAAGGAAGAACTGAAAGAAGTGCCAGAGTACAGTTCCTTTACCGGTACGAAGGGAGATACCCTGTACGATACCAATGGCAATCAGATTCAGGCACATGGCGGACAGATACAGCAGCTGACCGTTGATGGGAAAACAAAGTGGTACTGGATTGGTGAGGACAAGACCAATGATTATCGTCCTGTGGGCGGTATCCATATGTATAGCTCTGATGACCTGTATAACTGGAAGGATGAAGGAATTGTACTGAGAACCATGGAAGATCCGGAACAGTTCGAATCAGACGCTTATTTCCGGGAATTATACGGAAATGAGAGCCAGGAGCAAAAGGACGCCGTATTTGTAGATCTTGATAAAAACAATTGTGTTATGGAGCGCCCAAAGATGATTTACAATGATCAGACAGATAAGTATGTTATCTGGTTCCATGCGGACGGACGCTATCCGGGCAGCGATGCTGATTATGGAAAGGCAAAAGCAGGAGTGGCAATCAGCGACAGTCCTAACGGACCGTTCAAGCTTCTGGGAAGTTATAAGTTGAATTCCCACAATGATCCCAATGGAAATCTGGGATATGACGGCTGGGAGGGACGTGGTTCAGTCCGTGACATGAACTTGTTCAAGGATGATGACGGTACTGCTTATGTGATCTATTCCTCCGAGGGAAATCAAACCATGTATGTATCTAAATTAAACGATGACTATACAGGTCTCAAAACAGCACCGGACGTTGCTGTTGAAGGTGTAGATTTTACCCGTAATTTCGAAGGCTGGTCCAGAGAAGCTCCGGCAATGTTCAAATACCGGGATAAATATTATGTGGTAACATCCGGCTGTACAGGATGGAGTCCAAACCAGGCAAAATATGCGGTGGCTGACACACCAATGGGACCATGGACAGAAATTGGTGATCCCTGTACGGATTGGGGAAGCGGAACTACATATGATACGCAGAGTACCTGTGTATTCCCTGTAGATGCAGAGAATGGAAAGTTCATTTATATGGGTGACCGCTGGAATGCAGGGGATTTAAGTGAATCCAGATATGTATGGGTTCCGGTAGAATTTCAGCCGGATAACAAGATTGCGCTAAGGAGATATGAAGATTGGACGCTGGATGATCTCAACGACAAAGGGCTCTTTGATATAATAACAGAACTTCCATCCGTGGTTTCTTCTGTAACTGATATCATGAAACAGCTTCCGTCAGAGGTAACTATTTCTTATGGTACAGATGAGGAGACAACTCCGGTAACCTGGAGCATGGGCGAGTATGATGAAAATAAAATCGGAATCGTGACGATCACAGGAAACCTTACAGAAAAGGGAAGAGAGTTTAGCAGGGATATATATATTGTAAATCCGTCAACACTGTACTTCTTTGACAGCGGGGCAGAAAAATCAGAATATTTTGATGCTGTAAAGAAAGAACTGGGTAATAAAGTTCTAAATGCGGTGACAGATCAAAAATACACAGAAGAAAATAAAGCAGGATATACAGGAGTCACCGAGGCAGAGTCACCGGAAAGCTTTGACATAGGTCTGCATGACGGTAAAAGCTTACAGGAAAACGGCTGGTGGGCAGGAGACGGTAAGAATATTGAGTACGCTTTTGATCTGAACCCTGGAACGTATACACTGGCAGCTGGATTCCAGGAGTGGTGGGATACACAGCGTGATATGAAACTCAGCATTAAAATGGGTGATCAGGTTCTGGCTGAGCAGGATTTTACACTTGCTGCAAACGATGGAAATTTACAGGTCAGCCAGTCATTTGAAGTAACAGAAGCTGGAAAAGCAGTTGTGACTGTTAGCAAGAGAGGAAGTGCAAATCCGGTACTCAGCTGGATTGGAGTTCTGGGCAGCGTTGACGAGCCTTCTGTTGGTGTAAACAAAAACAGCCTTCAGCATGCTATTACCATGGCAGAAAAACTGGAAGCAGAGCAGGACGCAAATAACTGTTATACAGAGGAAAGCTGGGCAAAAGTACAAAAAGCACTTGATGATGCAAGAACTGTGATGGCAGATACGGAAGCGTTACAGGAAGATGTTGACTACGCATTCCTGAAACTGATTTCTTCCTGCAACCTCCTAACGGATGGTATACAGAAAATGGGTCTGAATGCAGTGATTGAAGGTACAAAGGCAATATTGGAAAACGAAGAGGAACTGGCTGAATATACGGAAGAAAGCGTTGAGGCAGTTAGAAAAGCATTAGCAGATGCAGAAAAGGTATATGCAGAATCTGGCGCAGATCAGGAGACAGTGAATGCAGCTGCCAGAAAGCTAATGGATGCAGTGACGGGAATGCTGGTGAAAACAGAAGAAACCAGACTTGACATTCTCATCCGAAAAGCAGAAGAACTTCTGAAAAACAAAGACCAGTATACTTCTGCAAGTGCTGCCAATCTGGAGAAAGTCCTTGCAGAGGCAAAAGAAGTAGCAGGAAACAGCCAGGCCAGCGAGGCACAAATCAACGAGAGTTATGCAAATCTGGCTAAGGCAATGACAGATCTGGTAAGAAAAGGTGACAAGGCAGAACTGAAAAATGCTTTGGATAAGGCAAATGAGATTATAGCAAATTCAGGAAAATATCTGGAGGACACAATCTCAGGACTTCAGGCAGTAAT
The DNA here is from genome assembly GCF_000797495.1 of Robinsoniella peoriensis. Taxonomy (GTDB): domain Bacteria; phylum Bacillota; class Clostridia; order Lachnospirales; family Lachnospiraceae; genus Robinsoniella; species Robinsoniella peoriensis. The sequence continues at coordinate 57,212 of NZ_JTGN01000015.1, read as the reverse complement.
TACAGAAGCCCAGACTGTCTATGACAGTGGCGATGCAGACACAGAAAAAGTCGGCGAAGTATTAAAGAAGCTGGTAAATGAAATACTGAAGGCACGGCTGAAAGGTGATGCAGATCTGAACGGCGTGGTAGATACCAGGGATTCAGCTGAAGTGTTAAAATATGATGCTGAGCTGAAGACATTGACAAAAGAGCAGATTAAGGCAGCAGATGTCAATGAAGATGGAGCAGCAAATACCAATGATGCAGTGTCAATACTGAAATATGCTGCCGGTAAAATTGAAGAGTTTTAAGGATTCTCACTGAACATCTGGAGGTTTCGGAGATAGTCCGGAAATAGATTAGATAAAAACGGAGAGCAGAATCCTGACACAGGTGGTCTGCTCTCTGTTTTTATTGAAAAGAAGTGGACTCAAGATCGGAAAAAGGAGAAAGATATGAGAAATAAAAAAAGATTAAAACAGACAGCAGCTGGAATGTCTGCACTGGTTATGGGGGCATCAGCTATCCTGTCAGCTATGGCGCCAATACCTGTAATGGCTGCAGGAGAATCAAAAGTGGCAGGAGAGATCGCTGTAAATCCGGACATTCATTACCAGACACTGGATGGATGGGGCACATCACTATGCTGGTGGGGAAATATCATCGGCTCCTGGGGAGATGCAGACTGGAATGGAAATGGAAGAGCTGACCGTGAGGAAATCGCGGAACTGGCATTTTCGCCGGAATATTTGAATCTGAATATTGTACGCTACAATGTAGGCGGCGGAGACAAAGCAGATTCTTCCATTAAACGGTGCGAAGGTCTGGTACCCGGCTGGACAAAGGATATGACCGGCACGGAAGATGGAAGCGGAGAATTCAATGGAGAAGCTTTTTACGCAAAGTCTACAGAAGAAATGAGCGATGCAGGGCAGTTGTGGATGCTGGAACAGGCAAATCAATACCGTTATGATTATGCCAGGGAAACAGGGGAAGAAAATACAATTATCAACAAAGTATTTTCCAATTCACCGCCTTATTACATGACAAAATCAGGTTCTTCCACAGGAGGCTACTGGGAGGATTCCAACAACCTGAAAGATGATTATTATGATGATTTTGCCATGTATATGGCAAGATCTGCAAATTGGGTAGACCGGAATCTTAAATCAAAATATGGAGTCGGTGTATCTTATATTGAGCCGCTGAATGAGCCGGACACCAATTACTGGCATGATGGAAGCACAAAGCAGGAAGGCTGCATTTTCAATACCGGAGAACTTCAGTCACGTGCATACCGTGAAATGCAGAAAGCTTTAGAAGCTGAGGAGTTCCAGGGGAATCTCAATGAAATGAAGATTACCGGAACAGATGAAACAAATCTGTGGACGTCAATTAATTCCTTTAACAGATTGGATGATGATATAAAAGCCAACATGGATACTATCAGTGCCCATACATACAGCGGAAGTGACAGTGAAAGAAAGGAACTGCGCCAGATTGCAGAAAAGTATGACAAGGGATTGTGGATGTCTGAGGTTACCAAAGGCGGCGGAAGTCACTATGAAGGATGCCACGAATCTATGGATGCCGCTAATACCCGTTCCCAGAGCGAAGGAATTATGGCAGATCTTAAATATATGCAGCCTAGCGCATGGATTGCATGGCTGGTGGCAGACAGTGAGTATGAATGTCTTCAGACCAATTCTAACTGGGGGCTGATTCATGCAGTATTTGAAAAAGATGGACAGCCGGTGCCGGATTACCATACAAATCTGGTGGATGAAAACGGTAACCGGAAAGAAGGCGTGCCGGGTGAAGGATACTGGGCAGTGACAAAACAATTCTATACCATGATGCAGTACAGCAAATACCTGAAAGCCGGATACACTATGATTGATATTCAGGAAGGCAACATGTGTGCAGCTATTTCACCGGAAGGTGACGAGCTGGTTATCGTTGCCCAGAACTTTGATGGTGAACGGAACACAACGGTGGATCTAAGTGCATTTCCCGGTGCTGCAGCTGCAGAGCTTTATCGTACTTCTGATTCAGAGAGCTGCCAGCTTACAGAAACGCAGGATGTTACAGATGGTGTGCTGGATATGACACTGCCGTCAAACTCCGTATCTACTTATGTAATAAGAGCAAATGACAAAAGTGCAATCTGCAGTCCCTCCAATTATGCAAAAATCGTGGATGCAGATGTAGAAAAGCCGGAAGAAGAGTGGACCTCAGATATTAATAAGTTTAGCTATGCAGGTTCCTGGGGAGATTCCGCAGATGATTTCGGAGGTGGAAAGTATACCACAGCACAGGATGGTTCGGCTGACTTTACCTTTGAGGGCAGTCAGGCTTTAATTTATGGAACAAAGGCACCGGAAGGGGCACTTGTAAATATAACCGTGGACGGCGGGGAGCCACAGGAAGTATCCCTGGTTTCCTCAGATAAAGAGGGCAGTACAATTCTCTTTAATACAGGAAGCCTTGGAGAAGGTACACATACCATATCCATATCCAAAGCAGCGGATCAGAATGAAAAGCTGCTGGAGATCAGCTGTGCAAAAGTGGTAAGGGGAACGCTGGAAGAGAAGGTTGAAAAAGTTGAAAAAAGTAAAACAGTGTATACCGTAAGCGGGGTGCAGCCTCTGTTGCCGGCTGCCGTATCTGCCTGGACAAATATGGGCAACAAAGTTGAAAAAAATGTTGTTTGGAAGCTGGAAGGTGTTGATTTTACAGGAAATGTAACACTGGAGGGGACTGTCCCGGAAACATCTGCCAAAGCATCGGTAGAGGTTAAGGTTGTAACAGGAAATGTGCAGTATTTTATTGACTGCAACAATCCGGGTTCACCGGAATATACACGGGTTAACAGCTATGCAAAACTTTTAAATGAGACCCCGGATCAGAAATTAACGAATGGAACCTGGGGATACCTGGAGGAATACGGCGCATACACCGGGGATAAAAACGATAATTATGACACCGGATGGTACGCAGCCCAGGGGCAGTCAATCAGCTATGTGGTTCCGCTTAAAGCCGGTAACTACCGTGTAAACCTGGGATTCAAAGAATGGTGGAACCAGGACCGACCAATGAAGGTATCGGTGACAGCAGGAGATAAGACTACGGAGCTTGGTACGGCAAATACCTGGAAGGGAGGAAATCCATGGAGTGAGGAAGTCTATGAGTTCACCTGCGAGACGGAAGAAAATGTTACATTTTCCGTGGCAGCAGACGGCGGGCCAGATCCGGTACTTTCCTATCTTCGGATTCAAAATATACTGGAAGTACAGGAACTAAAAGAAGCACTTGCCGGGGCAGCAGCAATTGACAGAAGCTTGTATCCCATGGAAAAACTGGCAGTGCTTGATGATTTAGTAAAAGCCGGACACCCCCTTCTTTACCAGGCGGGAACAAGTCAGAAGGATGTTGAACAGGCAGCTTTGCATATCCGTACAGCACTTGCAGATCTGAATGGCAGCGGTGAAACAGAAGAAACGGATCTGACAAGCCTGAGACTGGCAGTTGCAATGGCTGAAAAACTGGAAATACAGCAAAACCAAAACAATTGCTTTACAGAAAGCAGCTGGGCAGCCGCAGAAGAGGCCCTTAACATGGCAAAAGCAGTGCTGGAGAAGCCAGACGTTTCCCAGGAAGAAGTGGACTTGGCATTTTTGAAATTGATTACAGTATGCAACCTTTTGGAGAATGATACCCAGAAAACAGGTCTTCTGGCAACAATTGAAGGAGCTGAGGCGGTTCTGGCAGACGAGGAAAGTCTGGCACAGTATACGGAAGAAAGCGTCCAGGCAGTCAGGAATGCCCTGGCGGAGGCAAAAAGAGTATATACAAACGAGGGTATGAATCAGGAGGAAGTAAATGCGGCTGCCAGTAAGCTGATGGATGCAGTAACAGGTTTACTGTTAAAGAGAGAGGACTCAAGGCTTGGCATACTGATTCAAAAAGCAGAGGCAACGCTGAAAAATGAGGCGCAGTATACACCATCCACTATCGAAAAATTAAAAACAGCACTGGAAGCGGCCAAGGCAGTAGTCAAAAACAGTCAGGCCAGTGAGGCGGAAATCAATAAGGCATACAATGAACTGGCAGCTGCCATGACATCCCTCGTGAGAAAGGGGAACAAAACAGAGCTTAAAAATGCACTGGATATGGCGGATAACATGCTACAGGAACCCGGAAAATATCTGGGCAGCAGTATAGCTGGACTTCAGGGATTGACAGACGAAGCCCGGAAGGTTTATGATGATGTAGAGGCAGATGCAGAGCGTATCGGCGAAGTATTGAAGGGGCTGATCAATGAGATTCTTAAAGCCCGCCTTATGGGAGATACGGACCTGAATGGAGTGGTAGATACAAATGACTCCGCGGAACTGTTAGAGTATAATGCAGAGCTCAGACCATTTACTGAGGAACAGGAACTGGTAGCTGATGTAAACGGGGATGGAACAGCAGACAGTGGTGACGCAGCGGTTATTCTGCAGTATGCGGCGGAAAAAATTGTATCATTTTAGCAGATCCTAGAACCTGTTTTACATGCGCTGAAGCGTATTTAAACCAGGCTCTGATAGGTGAAGCAATAGATCCGGATGTATCTTACTAATTTAGGATATGTCCGGATTTTTTTGCTTATGTTTTACCCGGGGAAAGTGTATGTCAAACAAAGGAGAAAATGGAGAAGGAAAAGAAAATGGAGAGCAGTTGTAAGATAATGATAGTAGATGACGAATTTATCATGCGGCAGGGAATACGATTTATGATGAGATGGGAAGAGGAAGGGTATGAAATAGTAGGGGAGGCATCCAATGGAAAAGAAGCACTGGATTTGATTCCTTCACTGGAACCTCACATTATTCTGTGTGATATTGCTATGCCGGTCATGAGCGGACTGGATTTCATTAAGGTAGTAAGCAGAGAGTATCCGGAAATTAAAACCGTTGTATTGAGCAGCTATGATAATTTTGAATATGTCAGGGAAGCACTGTTAAATGGAGCGGTAGACTATGTTCTGAAGCCTACGCTTAATTCGGAGGAACTGCTGAAGCTGGTAAGAAAAGTATCTCAGAAGATACCGGATCTTCAACTTAAGAAAAAAACGGTTTCCGGCCTGGATAAGATGCTGGAAAGATATCTGGCAGGCTATGAACATGAACTAAAGGGAGCGGATGAGTTTCTGAGAGTGCTGCCCCACAGCTGCTATCGGCTGTTTGTGCTGCCGCTGCGGTGCAGGGACAGCAGCGGCGTTGATATGTCTCCTGTGTTATATGAGAAAACAGAGGAATTTCTGAATAGCATTCCCTACTGCAAATATTTAAGGTTTCTCCTGCGCAGAGAAACTTTATGTGTAATTCTGAATTATGGGGTGAGGGACGAGGACAGGCTGATTGAGGATCTGCATGCATTTATGGAGCAGATAGGACTAATTTCAGAGAGAATTCTGGGAACTCTGGGATTCCAGTATAAGAAACTGGAAGACTTAAAAAAAGATTTCCAGACACCTGGTTTTCTGGAACGGGAAAGTTTCTATTACAAAGGAGTGCATTTGTGCAGCATCCGGGAAATTTCAGAGGAGGAATCACTGGAGAAGTTTGATTTTCGTAAATTTGCATCTGCGGTAGTATCGCATAAATACAATGAGGCAATAGGAATTTTCCGGGTCTATATCGAAAAAGCAGTGAATAGCCAGTTGCCGGAATTTAAGCTGAAAAACCAGACAAAAAATCTTCTGTATAACCTCATAGGAGATTCAGAAGAACGGGTGCAGGAATTGGAGGAAATCAGCCGGGAAGCTTTTGATAAAATTGAGAAATCATCATGCTGTGAAGAATTCCTGGAGGTTTATGAAGAGATGCTTGATAGGATAGAGACGGTCCTTGAGACCACGGAGGAGGACCAGAATGTATATCTTGGAAAAATACTGGATTATATCCAGAAACATTATACAGAAGAACTGAATCTGCAAAATCTTGCAGAAGAATTTAATTTCAGTTACTCCTATCTTTCCGCCTATTTCAATCAGCATGCCTGCGAGGGATTTAGTGAGTATCTCAATAAAATCCGCATACAGAAAGCCTGTGAGTTTCTGAAAGATTCCAGATATTCTATTGCACAGGTCAGCTCTGTGGTAGGTTATTCCGATCACAGCTATTTTTGCAGGGTATTTAAGAAAATCGCAGGTAAAACACCCAGTGCATACAGAAGGGATAGTCGGTGATCCGGATGAAGAGAAGCATATGGACAGGAAAAAAAGTGCACTCCAACAGCATGGTTACTAAAATTCTTGCAGTTGTGACTGCCGGAATTCTGTGTGCCATTCTTGCAGTTACTGCAGTCATTATCGGTATGTCAAAAAAAATATTTGTAGATACCTATATAAGGTCCCAGGAAAAAGTGTTTTTAAGGATCGAGCATGAACTGAATAATTATCATGAAGATCTGATGAAGCTGTTCAGTGCGTTAAATTCCAGCTGGAATTTAAAATTGTACCTGCATGACGGAGCGCAGAGCCCTCAGTTTACATTTAAGATAACGTATAAGGCTGATCAGGACATGAAGAAAGCAATCCCCTCAAGTATGGACAATATCAGTGCCATGGTAGTCAGCAAGAGCGGAAAGAGTTATCTCAACCGGGAAGAAACAATAATAACGCCTGTCTCAGAAATTATTGGTTCGGAAGAAGCAAAATATGCACTGGAAAATCCTGAGACGGTGCAGTATATATTTAAACAAAACGGCTATACTTCAACGACCAGAAATACGCCGGTCATGATGGCGGTAAAAGCGCTCAGGGCAACCGGAAGTGAAGTCCCATACGGGGTGGCATACATAACACTTAAAGAAAGAGATTTTAAGAGGTATTATGAATATTTTACTTCACAATATGCGGAGTTTTATATGGTGGATCAGACAGGTAAGGTTGTTTCTTCCTCTGATAAGCAGATGGTCTGGAAGCAAATGCCACAAAAGAATCCGGGTATGGTACTGGAAAAAAAACTTGCCTATTATCACTGTACGGCATATGGCATTATCAACACCCAGAAAGCGCTGGGTAACCTGTATAATGAACCGTTGCTCTGGGTTATCTGTGGAGGCATTATGGCGGCGGCAAGCATCATAATATTCTTCATAACCAGACAGACAGCACGCCCCCTGTCCAAACTGGTATATAAAATGTCAAATGCCAGAAAGACCCGGTATGATGAACACATAGAACTTACGGGATCTAGAGAAATTGAGGAATTATCCTGTACATACAATGAGATGCTGGACGAGCTAAACAGATATATCGGTGAGCTTCTGACAATCCAGAAGGAGAAACGCAGGGCGGAGATTGCGGCTTTGCAGATGCAGATAAACCCGCATTATATTTATAATACCCTGGCAAGCATAAAATGGCTTATTTTTCAGGGAGATGTTGAAAAATCAACCAAGACTATAGATGCCTTTATTGCTCTGCTGAGAAGTACAATCAGCAATATGGACGAGTATATTACCATAGAAAGGGAAATAGAAAACCTGAAAAATTATGTGCTGATAAATAATACCAGATACGGTGATAAAATACAGGTGGAATATTTTGTAACCTTCGGGTGTGAGGAATGCAAAATACCGAAGATGATACTGCAGCCATTTGTGGAAAATGCATTTTTTCATGCGTTTCCTTATGAGGCAAAGGGAAATATCAAGATTTTGGTTCGTATGCTCAGTGGAAAGCTTCAACTTCAGATTATCGATAATGGTGTGGGGATAGCAGACGAGAACCTGCGAAAATTAACAGGAGAAAATGCCAAAACAGATCATTTCAGCGGAATAGGAATCAACAACGTGTCTGACAGGCTGAAACTGCTGTATGGAAGTGAGTACGGAATCAAAATTGAAAGCAAGGAGAACCGGGGAACAACAGTTACTATCCTGATTCCGGTGAAAAACCAGCGTACCCTCTGGCTTGCATCAGAAGGGGCAGCCACAGTACCGGAGGGAATTCCCCCTTGTTAGGTATTGCAATTTAAACTTTATCCGGCAGGTACCCGAACAAAGATTGCAATCAGGTCTGAAATATTGTAATATTATAATAGGAAGAAATCCAAAATGACAGGAGGGCGATAAAATGTTCAGTTTTAATAAAAGTGATGTTTATATAGGTTACTCTCTGGTTGAAATGAACCGTGTCCGTGACATTCTGGACCGGGAAAAGATTAAATACGATTATAAAGTCATCAATCACGGCGGACAATGGATTCCTGGAAGAGGTACGGCAAGAGCAAATTTTGGAAGTGCCGGCGTGGACCCTGCTTACGAACGACAGTATAAGATCTTTGTGGAAAAAAAGGATTATGAAAGGGCAAAATACCTGATTATTCAAGAAAATAATTGACGGCAGTAAATATCTCCTTCATAATAGAACATAATAAGTATAACAATAAGATTTAATAAAAATAATTACCATATGCAGATAAATGAATAAATATGCAGACATATGTAAGGAAATCAGATAGAAATACCGAAGATGATATAAGGAGCCTTTATGGATGAATTAAACAATGCACAAACAGATGTGGAATGGGAAAAAGAATACCGGGGCATTTCGGTTAAATATGAGAAGAGCTGGGTGCGTATTGTATGCGACCAGATTTTGAAAGATTATCTGGATGAGGAAGGCAATGGCTCGCTGGCACTTGCGGACTATGCCCTCGGACGATACAAGGAAAAGTTTGGGTGTGAATTGGAAATTAAGAGGCATTCATTGGCGATAGAAATTCTCGCCCATGTTTACGCCGACAAGTTTGCAGGATCCATGCTGGATGTGAAAAAGGGACTTGCACCCACGGAATTGAAGGCAATGGAGGCAAAAATGGAAGACATTAAATCCCATACCGGTATCATTGACTGCGGAGAAAAGTCTGTGGATTCGAACCGTGTGGTGTGGGATAATCTGGAACCGCTCCATGGAATTATTTATGGGGTGATGGGGAAACATGCGTAAAACATTTGCTATTTTCCCGAAAATGTTTTATAGTATCTGTATAAATTTACAAAGTGAGGAAGTGAAAGAATGATTTCAAGCCAGGTTTTACAAAATGCTATTGACGAATTACGTGCAATCACCAGGATTGATTTGTGTATCATGGATCTGGAGGGCCGTTTGGTCGTTACGACATTTGCAGACAATGACATCGCAGGTGATACTGTGCAGCTGTTTGCTGATTCTGCAGCTGACAGTCAGGTTATACAGGGATATCATTTCTTTAAGATATTTGATGAGAGAACCGTAGAATACGTGCTGATTGCCAAGGGTTCCAGCGAAGATGCATATATGATAGGAAAAGTTGCAGTCTGTGAAATCCAGAATCTGATTGTAGCTTATAAAGAACGTTTTGATAAGAATAACTTTATCCAGAACTTATTGCTGGACAACCTGTTATTAGTAGATATTTATAACCGCGCAAAGAAGCTTCATATTGAAACGGAAGCAAGACGTGTGGTATTTATGGTAGAAACAAAATATGAGAAGGATAACAATGCACTGGAGACAGTAAAAAGCCTGTTTGCATCAAAACCGAAGGATTATATTACTGCTGTAGATGAAAAAAGTATTATTTTGGTGAAAGAATTAAAGCCGGAGGATACTTATGAGGATATTGATGAGATTGCCAAGATGCTTAGAGACATGTTAAATGCTGAGGCTATGTCCAGTGTCCGTATAGCTTACGGAACGATTGTGGATGAAATTAAATTGGTATCGAAGTCTTATAAAGAAGCGAAGATGGCGCTGGACGTGGGGAAAATCTTCTACGTTGAGAAAAATATTATTGCATACAATACACTGGGTATTGGACGACTCATCTATCAGCTTCCGATTCCGCTGTGTCAGATGTTCATGAAGGAAGTATTCGGAGAAAAAATGCCGGATAGCTTTGATGATGAAACCCTGATGACCATCAATAAATTCTTTGAAAACAATCTGAATGTCTCCGAGACTTCCAGACAGCTTTTCGTTCATCGTAATACGTTAGTTTACCGTCTGGAAAAACTCCAGAAGAGCACCGGTCTTGATATCCGCGTGTTTGATGATGCATTAACGTTCAAGATTGCCCTCATGGTTGTAAATTATATGAAATATATGGAAATACAGGATTTTTAAAATTAAGATAAATCAGAATCTGTCTCAGACAGGTTCTGGGAAACAAAATAGAAAAGGAGTAACTATCAATGGTAAAATTATACGATAATGGCGTATACCTGTTGAACGGGACAGAAATCGTGGAAGATAATGCCGATGCTGCTGCCGTTTTAAAAAGCAAATTAGGCGATAACGTTCCTGCAAAAGCCGAGGCTGCCAAAAATACAATTGCTTATGGTATTTTAGAAAGCCATAATACTTCCGGAAATATGGAAAAGCTGAAGGTTAAATTTGACAAGCTCACATCCCATGATATTACGTTTGTTGGTATTATCCAGACAGCACGTGCATCCGGACTTGAAAAATTTCCGGTACCATACGTTTTGACAAACTGCCATAACAGCTTATGTGCCGTTGGCGGAACGATCAATGAAGACGATCACATGTTCGGACTTACCTGTGCGAAAAAATATGGCGGGGTTTATGTTCCTCCTCATCAGGCAGTTATTCACCAGTTTGCCAGAGAAATGCTGGCAGGCGGAGGAAAAATGATTCTGGGATCTGATTCTCATACCCGCTATGGTGCTTTAGGTACAATGGCAATGGGTGAAGGCGGTCCGGAGCTTGTAAAACAGTTATTGTCAAAAACTTATGATATTAATATGCCCGGAGTAGTAGGTGTTTATCTGGAGGGAGAACCGGTTAAGGGTGTTGGACCTCAGGACGTTGCACTGGCAATTATCGGAGCCGTATTTGCCAATGGGTATGTAAACAATAAAGTAATGGAATTTGTGGGACCGGGAGTTGATAAGTTAACTGCTGATTTCAGAATCGGCATTGATGTTATGACTACGGAGACCACCTGTCTGTCCTCAATCTGGAAGACCGACAGTGAGATTAAGGATTTCTATGACATTCATGGAAGAAGTGAAGAGTATAAGGAACTTGCACCGGGAGCCGTAACTTACTATGACGGTATGGTCTATGTAGATTTAAGCCAGGTAAGACCAATGATCGCAATGCCTTTCCATCCAAGCAATACATATACCATTGAGGAGTTAAATGCAAACTTAATGGATATCCTTGCTGATGTGGAAAAGAAGGCGCTGGTAAGCCTGGACGGAGCTGTAGACTTTACTTTAAAAGATAAAGTACGCGGCGGCAGACTCTATGTAGATCAGGGTATTATTGCAGGATGTGCCGGCGGCGGATTCGAAAATATCTGCGATGCAGCAGACATCTTAAAAGGTGCAAGTATTGGATCTGATGAATTTACCCTTAGCATTTACCCGGCAAGTACGCCGATTTATATGGAGTTAGCTAAAAATGGAAGACTAGCAGAGTTGATGGCAACAGGAGCCATTGTGAAGACGGCATTTTGCGGTCCTTGCTTTGGTGCAGGTGATACACCGGCGAATAATGCATTCAGTATCCGTCATTCCACCAGAAACTTCCCTAACAGAGAAGGAAGTAAGCTTCAGAACGGACAGATTTCTTCTGTAGCACTTATGGATGCCCGTTCCATTGCGGCAACAGCTGCAAACAAAGGATATCTGACAGCGGCAACGGATGTGGATGTAAATTACAGCAAACCAAAATATTTCTTTGATAAGAGTATATATGAAAACCGTGTATTCGACAGCAAGGGGATTGCAGATCCTTCTGTTGAAATTAAATTCGGACCGAACATTAAAGACTGGCCTGCAATGTCTGCACTTACGGACAATATGATCCTCAAGGTAGTATGTGAGATTCATGATCCGGTTACCACAACGGATGAGCTGATTCCTTCCGGAGAGACTTCATCTTACCGTTCCAACCCACTGGGACTGGCTGAATTTACCCTTTCCAGAAAAGACCCGGCTTATGTTGGACGTGCGAAAGAGGTATATGCAGCTGAAAAAGCAAGACTTACCGGCGGTGCACCATACGATGCCCTGGCAGAGTTGGAACCGGTTGTAAATACCATCCATACCTTATACCCGGATGCAAATGAGCAGAATACCGGAATCGGAAGTACCATTTTCGCCGTAAAACCGGGTGATGGTTCTGCACGTGAACAGGCAGCTTCCTGTCAGAAAGTACTTGGAGGATGGGCAAATATCGCAAATGAATATGCGACAAAGCGTTACCGTTCCAATCTGATTAACTGGGGAATGCTTCCATTCCTGGTTGATAAAGGTGATCTTCCGTTTAAAAACGGAGATTATATCTATGTACCGGATGTGCGTAAGGCAATAGAAGACAAAGCAACTGAGATTAAAGCTTATGTAGTGGGTGACACAATGAAAGAGTTCACCCTTAAGATGGGCGAACTGACAGATGATGAAAGAACCATCATCCTGAAAGGTTGTTTAATAAATTACTATAAAGGTTAATAATAGAAAGACAAAGGCATAGTCTTATACAAAGGACAATGCTTTTGTCTTTTGCTTTTAGAGGAAATTCCACAACGTAGATCTGACACAGATTTTACAAAAAACAGACTTGAGTTTTATGATTAACTGCTACAATCAGGAAAAGCGGACTGTGTTCTGCTTACGACAAAATTTAACAGGAGGAATGTTCTATGAATCAAATTTATTCGAAACAATCTTTCAAGGTATACCGTGCAGATGGTGGTTTTGTGGTACATAATACAGATAAGAGATTTGAAGAGGGACATACGCATCTCAGCAGTTTTAAGTCGGCAAAGTATCTGGTGGATCTGGCGCTTCATAAAAGTCTGCCATATCATCTGGATACCTATCGGTTAGTCAGCCTTGCCAGAATCAGTATTGATGAAGAGTACAAGGCAAAAGTTATGGAGCTGGTTTCCAATAAAAGAAAAAAGGATAAGTATGTTAACAGCAGAAGAAAATGCGGTTGATTAGTTGATTAGCCAGCGGTTAAACGTATTCTGGCGCTAATAGAAATAATGGGAGTTGTCACTTAATAGGGAAAAGTGGCAGCTCTTTTTTGGTGTTCACAGAATTTTCAGAGAAAAAACACATTTTAATCTAATAAAAAACACATTTATCTCGTAATTTAGATAAGTAATTAACGGTAATTACGGGTTGCCGGGAAGTTGCCATGTGAATGAAAAAGGAGGAAGAAGTTTGATAGAAGTAAAGAATTTAGTCAAAAGATATGGAGATCATCTTGCTGTAGACGGCCTTAGCTTTTCCGTTGAAAAAGGTCAGATCTACGGTTTTTTAGGCCCGAATGGAGCTGGAAAATCGACTACAATGAATATCATTACCGGATATATTGCATCAACGGAGGGCAGCGTAAGCATCAATGGGCATGATATCTTAGAGGAGCCGGAAGAGGCTAAAAAATGTATCGGATATCTTCCTGAACAGCCACCTCTTTATTTTGATATGACCGTTTGGGAATATTTAAAATTTGTTGCACAATTAAAGAAAATCCCTAAGGATCAACGTCTGGATATGATAAGCGAAGTCATGGAAATGACAAAGATTACGGATATGAAGAACCGCTTAATTAAGAATTTATCAAAGGGCTACCGCCAGAGAGTGGGGCTGGCACAGGCAATAATGGGATATCCGGAAGTCATAATACTGGATGAGCCTACCGTAGGACTTGATCCAAAGCAGATTATTGAGATTCGTGAATTAATTAAGAGTCTGAGTAAAAAGCATACAGTCATTTTGAGCTCCCATATCCTGTCAGAGGTAAGTGCAGTCTGTGATTATGTTATGATTATCGCACATGGCAAACTGGTTGCAAGTGATACACCCGGGAACCTGAGTAAGCTGATGCAGGGAAGTGAGACCCTGAACCTGAGAGTGAAAGGAACAAAAGTAGAGACGGAGCAGATTCTAAATGAAATTGAGAATATCGACGAGTGGAGTTTCCGGGAGTCTGATGAAGAAAATACGGTGGATATTGAAGTAAGAGCAAAGGATCAGGCAGATGTAAGAGAAGAAATTTTCTATGGAATGGCTCATGCGCAATGTCCGATTCTTATGATGAAGTCCACCAGGGTATCCCTGGAAGATGTATTCCTGGAGCTGACAGCAGATGATAAAAAGCTGACAGATGAAGCTGGCGGTGAAGAGGAAGATCAGAATGAATCACAGGGTGAACCGGCATCAGCGGATGATGAACCAAAAGAAGGGGCCCTGACCGGGCGGGAACATGATTTGCAAGAGGAAAAGAATATGGAAGAGGAGGAGCAGACTCATGACAGCGATTTGTAAAAAAGAGGTGAAATCTTATCTTACTTCTATGACTGGATATGTATTTATCGCATTTATTTTACTACTGGCAGGAGTGTATTTTACTGCTTATAATCTACAGATGGGATATCCGGTCTTTGGATATACATTATCTGCAATAACCTTTGTATTCCTTATTATAACGCCAATATTGACCATGCGGGTACTGGCGGAAGAAAAGAAACAGAAGACAGACCAGCTGCTTTTGACATCCCCTCTTTCTGTGAAAGATATTGTACTGGGGAAATTTACGGCATTAATCGTGATCTTCCTGATTCCTATGATCATTCTTTGCATTTATCCGATTATATTAAAAAATTTTGGTTCCGTATCCCTTAAAATGGCTTACGTTGCAGTGATCGGATTTTTCCTTTTGGGATGTGCCAATATCGCAATAGGAATTTTCTTATCATCTATAACTGAGAGCCAGATTATAGCAGCAGTAGTAACCTTTGTGGTGCTGTTTATCTGTTATATGATGAGCGGCATTAAAAGTTTTTTTTCGGAAACGGCAATTACTTCCCTCATTGCATTTACCGCGGTACTTCTTGTTTGCTGCGGAATTATCTACATGGTGATGAAGAATTTATTTACGGTGTGCCTGGTGGCAGTTATAGGAGAGGCGGCACTGCTGGTTCTATATACTGTAAAACAAAGCCTCTTTGAAGGAGCAATACAGAAGGTATTGGGTATATTTGATATCTCCAGTCATTTTGACAATTTTGTCAGTGGAATTCTGGATATCGGAGGAATCATATACTTTTTATCAATCATTGCTGTTTTTCTGTTTTTGACGGTACAGTCGATACAGAAGAGACGCTGGAGCTAGAGGAGGCAGATCATGAAAATAAAAAACATTTTTCCGAAATGGAGTAACAAAAAAGTAAAAAATGGTTCGTACAGCATAGTCATTACGGTGATTGTAATAGCCATTGTAATTGTAATTAACCTGGTGATCGGACAGCTTCCCGGTAAATATACAAAACTGGATTTCAGCGATAATAAACTCTATACGATTGGAGACAAGACGGAGGAAATTATCAAGGGGTTAAAAAGTGATGTAACCCTTTACCTGATTGCACAGAACGGGCAGGAGGATAGTACCTTAAAAGAGGTTCTGGACCGTTATAAAGACCTCTCTTCCCATATAAAAGTTGAAACCAAGGATCCGGCACTGTATCCAAACTTTGCTTCTCAGTATACAGATGAGAAGGTCAGCAGCAACAGTATTATTGTGGTTGGAGAAAAGAGAAACAAGGTTATTAATTACAGTGACATTTATGAAACAAGTGTAGATTACAGCACATATTCTTCCCAGGTTACCGGATTTGACGGAGAGGGCCAGATAACCAGTGCCATCTCTTATGTCACATCGGAAGAACTTCCGGTAATGTATGTACTGGGAGGCCATGATGAGGCATCTGTCAGCACTACGATGAAGTCTGCAATTGAAAAGGAAAATATAGAGATTAAGGATTTGAATCTGGTATCCCAGGAGTCGGTACCGGAAGATGCGGACTGTCTGTTCCTGTTTTCCCCAACCAAGGATATTTCGGCAGATGAGGCATCAAAGATCATTAATTACTTAAAAGCAGGCGGAAAAGCAATGATCGTATCAGACTATACCGGTACGGAAATGCCTAATTTCGAATCCATATTAAAGGAATACGGTGTAGAGACAATGGACGGTGTGGTGATTGAAGGAGATGCGAATCATTATGCTTCCGGAAATCCGTTATACCTCCTTCCAAATATCGGAAGCCAGGAAGTAGTAAGCAGCCTGAGCGGCCGTTTTGTTTTAATGCCGGTAGCCCAGGGAATTAAAACACTGGATGATAAAAGAGATACGGTTAACGTCAGCAGCCTCCTTACCACGTCAGATTCCGCGTATATAAAAAAGGATGCAGAAAACATGACTAGCCTGTCCAAAGAAGATGGGGATGAATCGGGCGCATATGATCTGGGTGTTGCAATTACGGAAACGGTCGATGACAAAGAAACAAAACTGGTATACCTGTCAAGTGGTAATATGTTAAATGAACAGATTGACAGTGCGGTATCCGGTGCCAATACGGAGCTTCTGACAAATGCACTCAGCTGGATGTGTGATCAGGAGGCAAGTGTATCCATTCCAAGTAAGAGTACCCAGGTAAGCTATCTGACAATTACTTCAGCAGCCTCTGCATTCTTAAGTTCTCTTGCGATTGTAATCCTGCCGCTGATTTGCCTGCTGACAGGCGGAGTAATCTGGTTTAGAAGGAGAAAACGATAATGAAGAAAAAGAAGAAATTAATAGGGTTACTTACTGCTCTTGTTGTATTAATTCTTCTGACTGCAGCGTATTTCTGCCTGAAAAATTATAATAAAGAGCAGGAGGCAGAATCAGAAACAGAAGATACCAGCGTTGCAGTAACTTCCATTGAGGAATCTGATATAACAGGACTCACATATATCCTTGATAAGGAAAAGCTGGAGTTTAAAAAAGAAAATAACAGCTGGTATTATACAGAAGATAAAAACTTTCCGGTAGATCAGGATAAAGTGAAAACACTTCTGGATAATTTTAAAGATATTAAAGCCGTAAGAGATCTGGGACAGCTTGAGAATCTGGATGATTATGGTCTTAAGGAGCCCAGTAATACCGTTACGGTGATCAGTAATAATGGTGTAGAGACAGTATTTTATATAGGAAATGAAAATGAAACAACGGGTGATTATTATATGTATATGAATAATCCCGAGCATATCTATACCGTAAGCAGTGCCTTTGCAAATGCCTTTAACGGAAAACTGTATGATCTGGTTGTAGACAGTTCCTTCCCAAGCATCACCAGTAATACCATCATTAAAGCAGTAGTTGACCAGACAGACAATCAGCTTACACTAGAATCATCCCGAGATGATTCGGCAACGTGGAGTGTAAAAGACAGTAAAAACAAGAAAAAAGAAGCAGATGGAACCAAGTCTAACCAATTACTTTCCAATGTGACCAGCCTGAACTTTAAGGATTATATTGACTATGACTGTAAGAACCTGGATCAGTACGGTCTAAAAGACCCTTCAGCAGTCATTACGCTGGATTACACGGTGACCCATGAGGCTGAGTCATCTGAGCCTGGATCTGAACCTGGATCTGAGCCTGCATCTGAACCTGGATCTGAACCTGGATCTGAGCCTGCATCTGAGACTGCATCTGCGCCTGGATCTGAGTCTGCATCTGAGCCTGGAACTAAAACCACGGAAGCGGATGACGTTCAGACAGAAGAGTCTGAGAGCGAAACCCAGAGTACAAAACTGGTAACAGAAGTAAAACAGGTAATACTTCAGATTGGAAATCAAACGGAAGACGGTGATTACTACGTCAAGACATCTGACAATAATGAAGTACACACAATGTCAGCCGATGCATTAAAGCCATGGCTGGAAGCACAGTACAGTGATCTGCGGAAGGCAGAATAGCTGTAAAATAAAATGGGCAGGTTCGGTATTTCCCGTATGGAAAATACCGAACCTGCCTTTTTACCCAGATCATACAAATTATATGAATCCAAACGTAACAGCTGAAAATCTTTCTATTATTCTGAAGTCCCCATGATCTTAATCCTGTGGTTCCTGAATCATCAATTTAATGATTTCCTTATCGGTTTCTTTCATCCCCTCTTTACCCAGTATCCCGATATTGCGGATAGTAGCTTCCACACCCTTTGTAACGATACCATCGCCGCTGTAAAACTGCTTTCCGTTTTTATACATATAATAACCCAGAATGCCGGCATCCACAGAGGCGGCAATTTTGGCGGCACAGGAAGCCTTTGCCCCGTCGCAGATTATGCCGGAGACAATTGCCACGGAATTTACCAGGGTATGGGCAATAACCTTGAAGTCCCCGCCCATAAGATAGGCGATTCCGGTACCGCTTCCACAGCCGGCACTGACAGCGCCGCAGTATGCTGACAGTCTGCCAATCCCGGTCTTCTGATGTATGGTAATCAGGTTCGATACCACCAAAGCACGAAGCAGCCTGTCATGACTTACCCCCAGTTCTTTGCCGTATTCAATTACCGGAAGAGAGGCACACATGCCCTGATTCCCGCTTCCGGAATTGATGATAACAGGAAGCTCACATCCGCTCATTCTGGCATCAGAGCCGGCAGCCGCAGCAGCCTTGGCACGAACTTTAATATCATTGCCGTAGGTAGAGAGAATCACATTTCCAATATTAGCTCCGTAAGTTCCCTTCAAACCTTCTTCGGCAATAGCAGAATTATAAGCAATCTGTCGATCCAGAACCTCTCTGACATCATCGATGTCCACTGAATCTGCGAACTCTACAATACTCTCCACATCCAACAGGCTGCGGTCCGTGAGATGTGTCTCAGCCAGTGCAGTTACGCCAGCTTCATAGAGTATTTTCTGATCTTTTTCAATGTACACAATATTTGTATGGTAATCACTGATGCGCAGGTTTACACAGGATTCCTCAGCAGAGAAAAAGAGTATAATATCAAAAATCCTGTCAGTAACGGCTTCTTTTACCACAACGGGAATATCAGTGAGTGCCTGTTTCATCAGCGCTTTTTCTTCCGGCGTCACCTGGGAGATGACTTCCAGTTTTTTATCAGCATTTCCGGCAATTACCCCTGCGATGACTGCGGCAGAGATGCCCTTTAATCCTCCGGTATTTGGAACAATCACGCTCTTTACATTTTTTATAATATTACCGCTTACCTGTATCTCAATCCTCTGGGGAATACACCCCAGTATCTCCCTGGCTTTTGCAGCTCCGTAGGCAATCGAGATTGGCTCGGTACATCCCATGGCGGGAACTAATTCTTCTTTCAGGATCTGAACATAGGTCTGGTACTTGATATTTGTTTTTTTCATAGGTTACTCCCTTTTATAAAGGTATTTAGAATACCTGTTAATAGTATTATTAATAGTTGTATGGTATATTATCCCCGATATTGCTCTGGTGTCATCTGCTCCAGCTTTTTAAATACCCGACAGAAATAGCTGACATTGTCGTAACCTACAGCTTTGGCAATTTGGTATAGTTTTTTGTCGGAATTTTTCAACAGTATTTTGGATTCCGAAACTCTTACCAGATTCAGGTAGTCAATAAAAGTCTTTCCCTGCTTTTTCTTGAATATATGGCTTAGGTAACTTCTGTTCATGTGGAACAGAGAAGCTACAAACTCCACAGAGATATCGCGGTAGAAGTTTCTGTCAATATAGGTTTTCACATTATTTACAATGTCGCTGTCAGAGTACACATTGTCAGGTGCCAAAGCCTGGGATATAGTTCCGAAAAACTGCCGGTAATAGCGGCATAGCTCCTCCAGACTGAACATAGTATCCAGAATATTCTGGATGCTGGTATCCACGGAGTCAGCCTGAATCTGCTGAATATACTGGTTTAGCATCAGCTTCACCTGATTGGTGATTTGGAAGCAGGAGCATTTGATTTCATAAAAAGTGGCATCTGTCAGGCTTTGATAATAAGAAAACAGGTCTTTTACCAAGATATCCACCTCCTGATTCATGCCGGCTTCAATTCGGAAGAGCAGCTGGTCTGTGCGCTCCCAAAGGATGGATTTGGGAGCAGGGGTATCCGTAATGGTAAAGATATAAGTATCATCCTGTACCTTCATCTGATTCAAGGCCTGAATGCTTTCCTGAAAGGCATTGTGCAGGGACAGCAGGTGTCGGTGTTCCCGGCTGACTCCATAGATCACTTGTTCATTCCGGGAAAGAAACAGTGCCTTTAGATTTTCGATCATTTCATGACAGACTGACTCTGCCGAAAAAAACGTCCTGGCGGGAAAGAACAGCAGAAAAAAGCCCAGGTTTTCTGCATGGGGGTGGGGAAGATAAAGAGCCATGTTGTCATAGCCCCTGTCGGAAAGGAGCAGGCTGATTTCATCCTCCGGCAAAGGCTGTTCAGAGCGCAGCAGCACGAAAAGGCAGGAGTGGCTCTGATTGATAAATTTCAACCGTTCGGAGGAGAGCTGCAGATTACTCTCGGAGTAACCGCAGATCAGGTTCCTAAGCTGCTCTCTATCGTGGTTTAGGTGAAGAGCTTCCTTATATTTCTCCGAGGACTGAAGTTTTGTTTCCACCTCTGTCTGATTTTCAATGCGGGTGATGGCCTGCTCTACAGCAGAGATAATCTCACTGCTGCCAAAAGGCTTTAAGATATAGTCAATGGCACTGGCGCGGATAGCCTGTCTGGAGTATTCAAAGTCGCGGTATCCACTGATGACGATAATCTGTATCTGGGGATATTTTTCCGCCAGCAGGGGGAGAAGCTGCTCTCCGTCCATGATGGGCATTTTCATATCAGTAATGATAATATCCGGGTGGAGTTTTTCTACAAGGGCGATTCCCTCATCTCCATCTGCGGCCTCTCCCGCACAAGTAATCCGGTCATTTATGGGAGAGAGCTTTTCCAGCGTCCCAAGGCGGGCCAGCTTTTCATCATCAATAATGAGATAGCGGTATTTCATAGTGTAACACTCCTTTGTAATTTATCCTTTTTACGGTTGAAAGTTCCATTTGGTTGGAAATTGCTTTATGATGGTGTTTGAAGTAGCCGCATCCTTTTTGAGATGCAGGTATAGAGCCGTTATCCATCCATCACAGGGAGGGTGATCTGTACCATTGTACCCTGCCCTATTTTACTGAATATCTGAAGTCCGTAATACTCCCCATAGTATAGAGAGATACGTGTGTGAATATTTTTCACACCGATACTTTGACCATGCCTGCGCCCCAGTTCTTTAAATTCCGGTTTCTCCGCCAATTGATTTTGGAGGACTGTAAGCGCATCCTCCGTCATTCCCCTTCCGTTGTCAGTGACACAGAGGAACAACCTGTTTTTCTCCCGCCTTGCTTCCACGGTGATCAAATTTCCTGCACGGCAGTAGTTTAGGCCGTGATACAGTGCATTTTCCACCAGGGGCTGCAGAATCAGTTTCAGCACCTTTACTTCACGGAGTGCATCCGGAATATGCACCTCATATGTGAACCCATAGTCGAACCGGATCTGCTGGATAGCAACGTAATTTTTTACGTGTTCCAGCTCCTCCCTAACGGGAACCAGTTCGCTCTTGGTCTTGATGCTGTAGCGGAACATGCTGCCCAGAGCCATGGTCATGGTGCAGATTCTCGGAACTTTGTTGATTGCTGCAATGCTGTTAATGGCCTCCAGTGTATTATAAAGGAAATGGGCATTTATTTGAGATTCCAGGGATTTCATCTGGGAATCCAGCAGGATCAGCTTGTTTTCCAATTCGTTTTTTATGTAGCGGTTCCGCTCATCCAGCATTTCCTGAAAGGAATTGTACAGAGTGCCAATCTCATTCCGGTTGCCAAAGTAAGGGCTGTCAGATACATCATACTTTCCGTCAGACCGTGCCATCTGACTGCTCAGGTAGGTAATGGGCTTTGTCAGGCTCTTAGACAGGAGAATGGAAATAATGAGGAAGGCCAGTATACAGGTGACGGTAAGAAATATAAGGGTAATCTGCGTAATACTGAACTCATTGTACAGAAGGTCCCGGTTTATGGAAGCATGCAAGGTGAGATCAACCAGATTCAGATCCTTTTCCAGAAGAAGAGAGTCATCGGTGCCAAAATCAGACAGTCCCGGAGATTGGGTAATATACAGGGGGCTGTCCTTTTGCATGACGGTCAGCGAGGCTGTCTCTGGCATGGTATTTACTGTGGCAAGATCAAAGACCTCAGGTTTACAGTCAATCATCAGTATCCCCAAGAAGTCTCGGGTGTGTACATCGTACAGTGCGGTACAAAAGGAGATAGAAGGACTGCTGCTTTCAAAAAAATCTTTTGAATCCGGGCCGTAGATATAGGTGCTTCCTTCAAGCGCCCTTGATTCCTGATACCAGGAATCAAGGGTGGGATCATAATCGTGGGAAATATTGATGCCGTTTCCGTAACCATAGCCCAGAATATTTCCCGATGGGGTAAAGAGAAAAATTCCGTTAATGTAAGGGGAAAAATAAATAAAATCCTGGCAGGTGGAATTCAGCTTTTCGTTGCTTAGATAAATATCGTAGTCGGTGGGCTGAGTTCTTCCGGCATATTTTTTCAGGTTATCCACCATGGACACGTGATCTTCCTTTGGGAGGTACATGGCTTCCACAATATGCTCCAGATTACTAAGTGTATAATTAGCCTGAAAGGAGGCGACATCCATGAGGTTTTCTGCAGACTGAGTGACCTGCTTTTCAATCAGATTGGTATATCTGGTGTAAGTGTAGATGGAAAATATAAATATTGGTATTATGGAAATCAATAAAAATATCAGAAAAAATTTTTTCTGAAGCTTCATGGTGCCATCCTCCTTTGGACGGAAATTTAATAGGTACTCACTGGTAATAAAAAAAGCATATCATATCAAAAAACAATTGTATATACTTGTATTTAAAAAAACCTTTTGCTATGATGTAGAAAAAGGGGTTTAACCGGCAACCTATAAGACTCCTGTTGCGGAGTTACACAGGATACGGAAGCCACATGAGTGGGAGAGTCTGCAGAATATGAGAAGAAAATATGAAGTGGTGTTAATTGGTCTGGCTATGCTGTGCACCCTTATTGGGTGCGGACGAATCAGGGAGGTAAAGACTGAAGATAAGATTGTTCTGACCTATATGGCACCCAGCTATGGGAATCACAGCTTTGTGGGAAAGGAAACGGTAGAGAATATTAATAAGACTTATCCGGATATTGAGATACATCCTGTGATTTTCTCGGAGGAGCAGTATTATACTGTGCTGAAAACAAGGCTGGCCACGGGAAAAGGGCCGGATTTCTTCTTTGTCCAGCCTGAGTATGCGGGTCCTAACGGAGTGAGCAGCCTGGCAGAAGCCGGTTATCTGGCTCCCGTAACAGATTTGGAAGGCATAAAAAATGCAGATGAGACAAAGTGTGCCCTGATACGTCATCAGGACCAGGTTTATAGTGTCTCCATCGGAAAGATGGCACTGGGGGTACTTTATAATAAGACAGTATTTGAGGAAAACGGTGTGACCGTGCCCGGATGCTGGGAGGAATTTATAGAGTGCTGTGAGACGCTGAAGGAAAAGGGTATCCAGCCTATGACGCTTGGAGGAAAGGCACGAAATACCTATCAGTATGGATTATATCAGATTGCGGTAAATCAGATCTACCCCCGGGATCCGGGTTATGACAAAGAGCTGCGGGAAGGCACCAGAAAATTTACCGATAAGGGAACCTGGGATAAGGTACTTACTATGTATACAGGGCTTTACAGAGAGGGATATATGGATCCGGAGTCTATGGAGCTCACAGCGAATGAGGCGCGACAAAAACTGGAAAACAGAGAGGCGGCCATGCTCTTTGTGTCCTCCGGGGAAGCCAGAAATCTGGTGACCGGCGGGGCAGCCAACGGAGATCAGTATGGGATGATGCCGCTGCCTGCCAACAACGCAGGGGAGAAGACTTACTGGAGTATTGGAGAAACCGGAGGTGTGGGAATGTACGCTGGCTCCGCTTACCCTGAGGAGTGTAAAAGAGTTTTAGAGAATGAGTTCTGGAAGGAGCTGTTAGACCCAGAGCCACGGGAGGATCGTTTTTTGGAAGAAGTAAACAGGGCATATGGAGCCGGAGACTATTTTTATCTCTGCAACCAGGGCTGGAACAATGAGGTGGAGATCGTCATGGAAAAGAAGCTGGCAGAGTATATTACCGGAAGCAGGATACAAATCCGGGATATCACCCGGGCTATGCAGGAGGAACTGGAGCGGTAGCAGGCTTTGCGGAAGGATAGCATAGCAGCTATGAAATATAACAACCTAACATTTGTACAACAAAATTTTAACAATAATACAATTCATTTCCTTTAATAATAAATAGGTAAGAAAATGATTGCGGCTTTCAGACTGGTAAACAGAGCCGGGCGGATAGCTGACAAAAGAGAAGGAGATGAGGGAATGAAAAGAAAACGTGTTATTGCATCCCTGATGGCAGCTTTAATGGCAACGACCGGGGCTATTGGAGGCGGAGGACTTACGGTCAGTGCAGCAGGGACAAATTTTCAGCAAGAGCTGGAAGCCAGGTATACAAAGCCGGATCAGTCAAACAATACGGAGCTTAGATGGTGGCTGGCACAGGGATCTCATACCGATGAAACCATTGTGGAAGAGATCAGAATGATGCATGATCAGGGGTTTACCGGTGTAGAGCTATGTATGCTGGATGATGCAACCATTGATACAGAAAAATATGCCTATGGTTCTGCCGAGGCAGTTCACGACTGGAAGCTGGCTATTGAGACAGCAACCAGGTACGGCATGTCTGTTGGTCTTACAAGCGGAACTCATTGGAAGGCGGCCAATATTCCGGGACTGGATCCCGATAGTGAGGCGGCAGGACAGCAGGCGATCTGTTCCGAAGAGACGGTAGAGGCAGGACAAACAAGAGAGGGTAGCTTGAGACTTCCTGATGTCAAAATTCCGGATTCTGCAAAGAAGACACTGATCGGTGTGTATGCTTACCGTATTGCCTCTATGGGAGATGGAACCAACAGTAATTCCACGGTACTGGATCAGAGCTGCTTCTATGATTTGACCGGTGAGGTGAAGGATGGTACGCTGACCTGGACCGCTCCGGATGACGGTGATTACATGCTGTATAGCCTGTGGCAGTGCGGTACATACCAGACATGTGATCCCTCCCAGACAACAGCCTATGCTATCAATTATTTTAACAGAGACGGCGCAAAGGCGCTGGAGGAGTATTTTGATAAGACATTTTTCAATGACCCGGAACTGGTGGAAGCTGTGCGGGAGGGTAATGTACAGCTGTTTATGGATTCTCTGGAATTTACAACCAGTCAGGGCATCTTCTGGAGCGGTATTATGGCGGACCGGTTTCAGGAGAAAAAGGGTTATGATATCCGTCCGTATCTGGCGTTAGTGCTAGGTGATGGTGGAAATACCCTGGGAGAACTGAACACCAGACCGGTGGGACGTTATATTCTGAGTGACACGGAAAATGAAGATGGAAGGACTCTGAGCTGGAAGATTAAAAATGATCTGTATGATGTCTGGACTGATTTGATCCAGGAAGAGATGATGGAGCCGTTAAAGAACTGGGGAAAAGAAAATTACAATATGAAGCTTCGCGCCCAGATCTCCTATGGCACAAAGCTGGAAATCACGGAGATGGCTATGGTTACGGATTACTCCGAGACAGAATCTCTGAACATGAAGGATCAGCCGGATATGTACCGTATGTGGGCAGGGGGAGCGCATATCATGAATCAGCTGTATTCCTCTGAGACAGGCGCAATCTTTGCTTTTGACTATTCAAATGGTTTTAATATATATCATATGAATTATGCGCTTACAGAGCAGGATTGGACACAGATGGCATATGCACTGTATGCCGGAGGTGTTAACCGTGTGATCTGGCATGGGCATGCTTCCGAATGGGGCCAGGAGGGAGTCCAGTGGCCGGGATTTGAGGGTATGTACGGCAATATTTCAGGACGTCTGGATGTACGTGATCCGGAGGCTATGACTTATCCTGAGATGAATGATCATCTGGGTCGTATCCAGGGATTGCTGCGTGAGGGTACATCCCGTACGGATCTGGGTATTCTGCATCTGAAATATGGTGAGCCCACAGCTTATGGCCCAAAATACTACGATCCTTTAAGTGAGCACGAAGGGGTATACTGGAAGGATACCACTCTGCAGGATGCAGGGTACACCTATGACTATTTCTCGCCGGACTATCTGAATATGATGGAGTATGATTCCAATTCCGGAAGCCTGGGTGATACCGTGGGATATAAGGCAATTTTGGTGCATCAGGAGGCAATGCCGCTGGATGCTGCCAAGCGACTGCTTGATCTGGCAAAACAAGGACTGAAGGTCATCATCGTTCAGGACGGCGTTACGATCACGCCCTATAAGCAGGAAAGTGAAGCTGAACTGGCAGATGTGATGGATGAGATGAGGAATCTTAGTAACGTAGCCAGTGTAGCATACGAGGCAGATGCATACAATGCGCTGCAAAAAATGGATGTACAGCCCCGGGCTGAGATAATTGGTTCTAATGCGCAGATACTAACCCAACTGCGGGCTGACGGTGACAACCTGTATATGTACGCATGGAACTACTGTGACAGCCAGAACTGTGGTCTGGATCATGGCTTACATGCTACCACAGATGTCAGCATGGACGGTATTTACATTCCCTATGAGATTAATGACTGGACCGGTGAGGTAAAGAAGGTTGCCAACTACCGATACGAGAACGGCAAAACAATATTTACTGTTGATCTGAACTACAGCGATGTTGGGCTGTATGCATTTGAAGCGGTAGAGGCAGAGGAACTGCATGCCGTATCTACCGATGCCCAGAGCCTCTATAATGATAATGGAACGTTTGTTGTACGCTCTGCCAGGTCATGCAGCAATGTTACCACACTGAGCGACGGAACCTCCTACCAGACCAGCGTAAAGGTGCCGGCTTCAAAAGAACTGACAGGCTGGGATCTGACCGTGGAAAATTGGACGCAGGGGGAATTGCAGACCCGCACGGAGGATAATGGGGAAACAGGAATTACAACAACGGAATACAAATATGATACAAACAAAGATACAATCAGCGTGAAACTGGATCAACTGGTTACCTGGGACAAAATCGGAGAAATCGGTCAGGATGTATCCGGTGTGGGCCGCTACACTACAACCTTTATCTGGGATAAGTCAAAAGCAGCAGGCGCTTATCTGGATCTTGGTGAGTTTCCGGGAGCAGCAGCTGTAAAGGTAAACGGACAGGAGGCAGAGCCGGTTAATGTAAATAATGCAGTACTGGATATCAGTCATTTGATAGCGGACGGCACAAATACATTAGAGGTTACCATTGCCACTACCTTGAGCAACCGACTGCTGCAGATGGGAAGACTGGAGGTTTCCGGCGGATTTTTCAATGATTATGAGGTGAAATATTACGCTAACGGTTTATCTTCAGCTACATTGATCCCGTTTGCTGAGGCTAAACTCTCTGAGTCTAACCGGATAAAGACAGCGGAGGAATTAAATGCAGAGCTGGATGCAGCCAGAAAAGCAGCCGATGAAGCCAAGGTACAACTTGCTGCGCTGAAAGCAGATAAGGCGGCGAGTGATGCAGAACTTCAGACTGCAAAAAAAGCAGCGGAAGATGCTTTAAAGGCCGTCAAAGCTGCACAGGATCAGATAGATAAAATAACATTCCGGGAAAAGAAGATTAAGATAAAATCAGTAAAAAGTACGTCCAAACGGTCTGCGAAAGTATCCTGGAAGAAAGTAAGCGGTGCAAACGGATACCAGATTCAGTACGCTGCCAAGTCTAATTTCAAGAGCAGGAAGACAATAACCCTAAAGAGTGGGAAGACTGTCGTAAAGACCATACGAAAATTAAAGAGCAAAAAGACGTACTATTTACGTATGAGAGCTTACAAGACCATTGCCGGGAAAACAGTTTATACCAACTACAGCCCAGTGAAGAAAGTAACTGTAAAATAAAAAAACTGACATATTATTATATCCAGTAGAAGAAATACCCGGAACCCAGGTTAGAACAATGGATTCCGGGTATTTTTATAACCTTTGCTGCCTAACATTTGTTCAATGAAGTTTTAACAATAGTACAAAGCAGATCCGGTATACTGACATCGTAGAGAAAAGGAGGGAATTATTCTTATGAAGAAAAAGAAACTTGCAGCTATATTCCTGGCTGCTACGATGACTGCAACCAGTGCATTTGGATCTATGCCGGCAATAGCGTTTGCAGCAGAAGACACGCAGGTGGTAAATGCAAAAGTAGACTATATGGTGAATCCCGTTGGTCTGGCAAAGGAGGATGTAAAGTTTAGCTGGGCAATGACTTCATCTGATACGGGTGCGGCACAGACTGCCTACCAGATTGTTGTATGTGAGGGAAGTGCTGATGGAGCAATTGTCTGGGACAGCGGTAAAGTAGACGGTTCCGAATCTGTAGGAATCCCATACGGCGGAAATACTGCGCTGCAGGATGCTGCCAGATACTACTGGACGGTAACCATTACAGATAAGGACGGCAATACCGCTGTATCGGATCCCGCGTACTTTGAAACTGCCGGAAGCATAGACGGAGCCCGGTGGCTGTACGCAGGGGGAGCTAATCAGGCGGCTCCGCTGTTTCGTAAAGAGATGGCACTGGACAGTTCCAAAACAATTGTTTCTGCACGGCTGTATATGACTGCAATGGGTATATATCAGGCTTACATAAATGGCCGGGAAGTAAATTCTAATGTGGATGATATTTTCAATCCTGGGTGGACAGCATATGAACACTATGCCAATTACCAAACTTATGACGTAACAGATCTGGTGCAGAACGGTAACAATGCTATCGGAGTAGCCGTAGGGGGAGGCTGGTATCAGACAGCATATCAGTCCAACTTCGCAGCTGTCTTTGGACCTGATGATAAAGCCAGTGAAAGAGGGATTTTGGGGAAATTGGTAGTTACCTACGACGATGGAACCAGTACGGTAGTAAATACGGATACAGA
The DNA here is from genome assembly GCF_000797495.1 of Robinsoniella peoriensis. GTDB lineage: Bacteria > Bacillota > Clostridia > Lachnospirales > Lachnospiraceae > Robinsoniella > Robinsoniella peoriensis. The sequence continues at coordinate 28,280 of NZ_JTGN01000015.1, read as the reverse complement.
CTGGAAAGTTTCCCAGGACAGCCCGTATACCTACGATGATTTCTGGAACGGTGAACACTATGATGCAAATATTGCGGCAAAAATCAGCGGCTGGAATGAAGCTGGCTATCAGGATAGTGGATGGAATGCGGCAGATGTCACTGAATACAGCGGTGAACTGCATCCAAACTCTAAGGCAGCAGCAGTTATTCGTGATGAGTATGAGCAGAAACCAATTGCCGGCTACACTTATGATCCGGCAAATATCCTTAATGCAACCGGCACAAGCGAAGGATTGACCTACGGTGAGGTTGTAAGGGAAGATGTAAATGTGGACAATGACATCACCATCAAAGCCGGTGACAAGCTGATCCTGGATATGGGACAGAACATGGTTGGACTTACGAACGCCGTGATGAGCGGTTCCAAAGATACGGAGGTGACCTTCCGCTTTGCAGAAGCCCTCAATGATGGCCGTGACAGTGACTACGTATCCGATGACAATAACGGCCCTATGGGAAGTGACGGTCCGGATGGATCACTATACCGGATTGCTCTGCGCTCAGCCCAGTGTACGGATATCTATACGATGACAGGCGAAGACAAAGAAGAATACCAGCAGACCTTTACTTACCGGGGATTTCGTTATGTGGAGGTTTCTGCAACAAAAGATATCACCCTTCACAGTTTAAGAGGACGTGTGATTACATCTGTAAGCGATCGAACCGGTTATATCACAACTTCAGATTCCGACTTAAACCGTTTCGTAGAAAATACCATTTGGAGTGAAATGGGTAATTATCTGTCTATTCCCATAGACTGCCCCCAGCGTAATGAGCGTGCAGGATGGACAGGAGATGCGCAGTTGTTTGCCCAGTCAGCAACACTAAACTTCGATGTAAATGCATTCCTGGAAAATTATATTGATATCATGAATGATTATGCAGAAAACTCCAACAATTTCTATGCAGATGTTATGCCAAAGAATCGTGCTGTGGACAGTAAATACTGTGGATGGAGCGATGCAGGAATTATTATTCCATGGGTAATGTATCAGCAGACAGGTGATATCAGCTTTATTGAGAACAGCTATGATCAGATGGACGCTTATATGGCAGCTGGTGAATACAATACGATGCTTTACGGTGACTGGCTGGCTTACTGTGGCACCAGGCTGCCTGTTATGAACGTGGTATATGAGATTTATGACTGTGTTCTGATGGAGAAGATGTCTCAGCTTACCGGCAGAGCAGATAAAGCAGAGCAGTACAGAGGAAAATATGAAGAACTGAAGGAATCATTTATTGCAACTTATGTAGATGAAAATTACAATCTTCTGACAGATAATAAGGACGACTTCGTATTACCGTTTGCAAAGCCAAAAATGTCGGCTGACAATGCCCAGACAGGTCTTCTGTGGGCACTGAAGCTGAACCTTTACACTAACGATGAAATGAGAGATGCGTTTATCAAAAATCTTCTCATTAACATAGAAAACAAAGACGGCAAGATTCGTCCGGGTCAGGATGAAGATACACTGTCTGTTGGTTTTCTGGGAGTAAACGTAATCCTCCCGATCCTGACGGATCTTGGATATGGCGATGTAGCTTACACATTAATGCTGCAGGATACAGACCCATCCTGGCTGTACGCAGTGAAAAATGGTGCAACAACCACCTGGGAGAGATGGAATTCTTATTCTGTAAAAGACGGATATGGTGACAGCTCCATGAACTCCTTCAACCACTACTCATACGGTGTCAGCGTAGAATGGATGTATAATTATATGGCTGGTATTAAGAGTGACGAAGCAAATCCGGGTTATAAACATTTTATTCTGCAGCCGACTGCAGATCCTGAGGGACGTATCGACTTTGTAAATGGTTCCTACGACTCTATGTATGGTACCATTGAAAGCCTGTGGACCTCGGATCAGGGAGAAATGAATTCTTATACAGCAGTAGTACCCGCTAATACAACCGCTACCTTATATCTGAATCTGGATAAAAATCAGGTGGAAAGCCTCGCACTGCCGGAGGGCGCAGTTTACGCAGGAAGAGAGACGAGAAACGGAGCTGACTGTGCGAAATTTGAGCTGGAAGCAGGAAGCTACAGCTTTGAGATCCAGTCCAAATCAAATGCGGCAGTGATCGCTGCACAGGAAGCGCAGAAGGCGGCAGAAGAAGCCCGTATGGCAGCAGAGGAAGCCCGGGCAGCGGCAGAAGAAGCACAGACATCAGCGGAGACAGCACAGAAATTAGCAGAGGAAGCACAAAAGAAAGCAGAAAATGCGGTGCAGACATCCGGAGAGAACAGTGCAGCTGCAGGATTGGCAAAAGTTGCGGCAGAACAGGCTAAGAAGGATGCAGAGACAGCAAAAGGACTGGCAGAGACAGCTCAAACTGCAGCAGAGAATGCAAAAACCATGGCAGAGGATGCCCAGAGGACTGCAGAGGATGCCATGAATGGATCCATAGATGCCCAGAAGAAGGCAGAGGAAGCACGTGATGCAGCATTACAGGCAAAAAATACGGCAGTAGAATCTAAAAATGCAGCAGACAAGGCAGTAGAGTCCGCAGAGGCTCAGGTGAAGCTGGCTGAAGCGGCGAAAGATGCAGCTATTGCAGCTAAGGAAGATGCTGTGAAGGCTCAGGCAAAAGCAGAGGAAGCCCGAAAAATTGCAGAGGCAAAGGCAGCAGAAGCAGAAAAAGCTCTGGGAGAAGCGCGTCAACTGAAAAAAGAAATGGAAAACCTCCTGGCGAAGACAAAATTTGAAGATGTAAAGGCAACTATTAAAACAGCCAGTAGTTCAAAGAAAAAACAAGCAAAGATCACCTGGAAGAGGGTAAAGGGCGCAGATGGATATCAAATCCAATATGCTGTTAAGTCTAACTTCAAGGGAAAGAAAACGCTTACTGTGAAGGGTACAAGAGCTTCGGTAAAGACAATTAAAAAGCTTAAGAGCAAAAAGACGTACTTTGTGCGTATAAGAGCTTATAAGACAATTGACGGAAAGAAGGTTTACACCAATTACAGCGCAAAGAAGCAAGTGAAAGTGAAATAATACCTTCTATATAATTAATACTCTCCATAATGATTGGCTTCCATATTGTAAGGGAATCACAAAATCTAAGGGAATCACAAAATTTAAGGGAATTAAAAAATCTAAAGAAATTAAAAAATCTAAAGAAATTAAAAAATCTAAGGAAGCGGAGGAAAAATAGATCCTCCGCTTTTTTCAATTCTAATTCCCCATAGCCGTCTCTAATTTTAGATAGACTGATTTTGTTTTACTGCTTTCTTTCGTATTAAAAAATACGGTATACTGATCCGTCTTAATTTTGATAACAGGCGTGCAGCCACGGTAGTAATACATTTTACATTGCCCATATTCCTTGTATTTAAAATTCCCCAAAAAGTATTGCTGTGCGTTCACACCATTATTTTTGTAGTAAGATCCCTGTGGAGCCTGGTCGGTTAACTCTATTTCCTGCACTTCGGATAATGGAAACTGTATATCATATTCCGCAGCCGTAATGAATACAGTTTCTCCCTTAATCTGCAGATCGAAGGGAATAAAATCAAACCGCAGAAATACTACACTCAGCCAGATACAAAGAGCGGCAGTGAAAACATAAAGGCCGCCTGTAATAACTCTGGCAGCAGGCCGCGCCATGTTAAACGAAAGATTAGATCCGTAGCGGCAGGGAGCAATCAGGCTGTTGTCGTTGGGATTGTTGTATGACCCCGTTTTCCAGTAGTCATCCTCATCAACCATCAGAGGTTCCTTATCGGAAGAAAGCAGTAAAATTCTCTGTTTACGTACGTAAGATGCACTATACAGCAGGATTAAGATACACAGGGACTGTATCAGGATGTAAGCTGTGAAGAGAAAGGTGCTTTGAAAACGGTCTGACAGGATAATCCAGTCCAGCACCAGGAAAGACAGAGAATCGATGATGGCAATCAGAATCCAGCATATGGACCAGCAGCGTTTTGTCATTTTGTTGCAGGCCATGTTAAGGTCTGAGTCTTTGCTATAGGTGACAGTTCTTCTTTTGGCAAAGGCTTTGTATAAAATAAGAAAAAGAATTTTCAGCAAAAATGGCAGCAGAAAAAGAAAAAAGCCACCGAGACCTGATTGGAAATAGGAAAGTCCTCCGGGATATAAAATCGGAATCAGACAGATGAGAAATGCAGGAACAAACCACCAGGCGGTTACTGGCATTTTGTCTTTTGCTGCACTTACACGGGAGTCAATGACTGCTATATGAAGTTTTTCACCGCTAAACCAATTCTTTTCCTTTTTCATATTATAAAGCTGTAAAAAGTACTTTTTATAGAGATACATACAGCCGCCCATGTAATAAACACACCACAGTATATACAGAATCAAAAATACTGACATGTAGGAGAACCATAATATAATAAAAATGGGAATATGAAGTAATGCTCCGATCAAGGAATGAAGATTCAGTGCTTTTTTAAAAGCGGATACAATCGCCATAACTTCAACGGACTGCGCTTCGTATGCAGGCAGTGTTACACCCAGCAGCAGATTCCCGTTATATTTTGCAGCAGACTTATAGGTGAAATGGCAGGCAGCCAGAATTGTAATACTGCAAAATAATATAATAATTGTCATCATCATAGTGCGCTCCCTTCACATGCAGTCACATGCATTTCATCAAACATCCGGCTGCAAATATCCATAAATTCTGCTTTACCATAGCCTTTTAATGCAGCCTGGGCGCTTAGCAGCTCCAGTTCATAAGTCAGTTTTTCTTCAAATTCCTGATTCATATCCAGGCAGGATGACACCTTGGCACCGTGCCTGCGGTCAATTTCAATATAGCCTTCCTGTTTTAATATCTGATACGTTTTATTTACCGTCATAGTGTTGACCCCCGCATCCTGTGCAAGCTGGCGGACAGTGGGAAGGGATTCACCAATTTTAAGGTGTCCTTTCCCGATACCCATTACGATTTGATTGCGCAGCTGGACATAGATGGGGACAGAGCTGGAAAAGTCTAATGTTATAAGCATGTGAACCCTCCTTTGTTATTTTACTCATACGGTTTCTATATACGATTATGTATTATTTGTATTATAATATATAATACAAATAGAATCAAGTATTTGTGTAAGATAATAAAAAGTTCACAGGTTTTACATTGAATTTAGGAAATGCCTGTGTTACAATTCAGTTTAAAATAGTAATAAAATATCAATAATCAGGAGGAATTTAGCATGGGATTTTTTGCAAGAAAAGATGATGACGACGATGAAAACGTAGAACTTGAAGGTGCAGAGGCATTCTCCTATATGCTGGATGATGTGCTGGATAATATAAATGATTTAGATGAAATTACGCTGGATGCAGGAGCGCTGGAGATGATCAGTGAGCGTGCGCATAAAAATTAAATGGAAAGGATGTTATGCAGACTTTTAAACACGCTTTCAGACACGCTATTGTAAATTTAAGCGATATGAATTGCTGTACAAGCCTGTAATACAATTGGATAAAATGATAAAAGAAGTATGTGTGGAAAATTACACGGATATACCAAATGCAATTAAAAATGGAGGTAACCGCATAGAACTCTGTGATAATCTGGCAGAGGGGGGGACCACCGTAAGCCTGGGTGTAATGGAGGCGGCGATAAATCTGGGAAAAGAAAAAAATATTCCTGTTATGTGTATCATCAGACCCAGAAAAGGAAATTTTCACTATAATGACATAGAATTAAAGATGATGTTAAGGGATATAGAAATTGCAAAAGAAGCCGGGGCAGCAGGTATTGTTATTGGTGCGCTGACAGAAGACTGCTGGCTGGATGAGGAAATGCTGGAAGTATTGCTGGCTGAAGCAGAAGGCCTTCTGGTGACCTTCCATATGGCATTTGACCAGATTCCTTATGATCTTCAGCCAAAAGCCATTGACTGGCTTTGCGCACATCATGTGGACAGGATTCTGACCCATGGTGGAAAAGGCGGCACCAAAATCGGGGACAATGTGGATAACTTAAAAAGACTGCTGGATTATGCAGGGGAAAGAATTATTATCATGCCGGGCGGCGGAGTTACCAGCGCAAATGTAGAAGAACTGCATCAGAAGCTGGGATTTAAAGAAATTCATGGAACAAAGATAGTAGATATTATATAAGAAACAGGCATGAAAAATATATGAAAAAGCGGTGGTTTGACTGTTATCAGTGAAACTACCGCTTTTTTGCTGTACAGGATTCTTTATATAAGTAATTATAATAGACGACTATTGGTGCAGGATATATCATTACCGCTGCTTCTGGACATGGGGGGTATCGGTCACTTTACATACCTTGCGGTCGTAGGTGAACAATCCGTTGGCCTCTTCTTCTACATCTGAGACCTGTGTATAAACTGCGGCGCAGAGTCCTTCTTTATTGGCTTCTTTGATTTCCTTCATGACGTCATAAAACTTACGGGTAAACTCATGGGTGTCCTTGCATTTTAAATAACCAAATACCTGCTTTGAATAGGAATGTTCCGGTATATGGCAGATATAACCGCCATACTCAGATAATACAAAAGGCCTGCTGTCAAGCGCTGCCTTGATGGGGCGGAAGTAGTTGTGAACGCTTTTGATATCACCACAGTGCTGGTCATACCAGCCGCTTGCATGATCTACCGGACGGGTATTGTCCAGAGAGTGAATAAGATTTGTGACCTTTACGGCATCAAATTGTCCCCATCCTTCGTTAAAAGCAGTCCACAGACCAATACAGGGGCAGTTATAGAGATGCCGGACTGTGGATTTGCATTCCCGCAGCCAGAGTTTCTTTCCTTTTGCATCACAGCGCGAAAACAGTTTATAATGGCTGTCTTTAAAATGTGCGGTTACAAAAGGAAGAAGTGTGGGCAGGTAGCACAAAAAAGTGAGATAAGAGCGTCCGCCTCCATTTACGATGTCCTGCCAGACAATCATTCCCAGACGGTCACAGTGGTAGTACCAGCGCAGGGGTTCTATTTTAATATGCTTGCGGATCATATTAAATCCCAGATCCCTCATAGACTGTATGTCGAAGATCATGGCATCGTCAGAAGGGGGCGTGTACAAGCCGTCGGGCCAGTAGCCCTGATCCAGGACCCCGTTTTGAAAATAAGGCTGATTGTTCAGGCAGAGTCTGGGAATTCCCTTAGAATCCGTACGGGCAGAAAATTTGCGCATTGCGAAGTAACTGCATATGCTGTCATTTCCGGCTGTAATTGTAAGATCGTATAGGAAAGGTGACTCCGGTGACCATGGACGAAGATCACGGATGGGAATAGAAAGTATGCCTGACTTTGTTTGCCCGGAGTACACTTCTCTGCCATCTGCGTACACTTCAATTTTCTTTTCGCAGGAAGAGTCCTCCTTCATTGTAATTTCCACGATAGCGGAAGATTCATCAAACAGCGGCGTAATGCTTAACTCTGTTATATAATTTTCGGGCACCCATTCCATCCACACCGTCTGCCAGATTCCGCTCTGCGGAGTATAGAACATACCGCCCGGACGTAAGGTCTGCTTTCCTCGGCTTTGAAAGGAAGTATCCGTTTCATCCTGTACTCTTACCGTAATTGTATTTACACCCTGGCGCAGATAGGGTGTGAGTTCTGCTGAAAATGGCAGATAGCCACCCCGATGGCTGCATACAAATTTTTTATTGCACCAGACAGCACAGGTCTGGTCCACTGCACCAAAATGGAGTATAAGCCGTTTATCCGGATACCGGGAGGGAAAGTCCTCCAAATCAAAACTTTTTTCATACCACAGATATTCATCAGGCAAAAGCATATGGTTTACCTGGGAAAGGCTTGCTTCCGGGGAAAAAGGCACCAGAATCTGATCCTTTATGTTGCCGGGATATTTCTTTTCTTTCGTAATCCGGTAATTCCAATAGCCATTCAAATTAATCCAGGCATTCCTCTTAAGCTGTGGACGTGGATATTCCTCTAATACGTGCTCCGGGTCAAGCTGTTCGCCCCAAACGGTAGTTAGTTTTTTTGGTGTTTCTTTTCGTTTAAAAAGCTGCAGAGAAGAAACTGCATCTATCAGATTCATGAAAACATCCCCTTTATTTAGTAAATTGATATGTTAGATTATAGCACAAAAAAGTATGTGCAGACATCTTTTTAAAATTTTGGAAAGAAAGGAGATATATTCACTTTTTTTCAGACCTCCTCCGGACTCAGATCCGTGTATCCCATCTTTCACAAAATACATTTTCGTTGTAACGTCCTTTGAATTCTGATATTCCCATCATTTTTTCTATTGCTGCATTTATGGCTTCATCTGAGTTGAGATAGGAATTGATATATGTTTTTGCCATAGGAACGTCAATCAGGTGATTGGTAAAGCCAAGGGATAAAAAGACCGTAGGTATTTCCGAGACATACCAGGGCTGGTCGCAGGGATTAGCCCATTTAATGCGCATGGTATTATACTGTGCAAAACCAACCACATTCATCACAACCAGGCAGGCATCATATTTACTCTTGAAATCTTCCATTTTACCCTTTTGGGGAGGTGTTTCCCCGTCTGCCTCAAAACCTTTGGATTCTAATATCCGGATCAGATTCTTCTTAATCTCATCGCTGTTATCAGCAGTTAATTTCCCGGCAATTACCGTACCTTCACCTGATATAAATACCAGCTTTATCCGCTTGTATTTGTCAGGGGTTACGGGGAGATAATGCCCGGTATCCTTTACCAGAGTAATAAATTTGTCCGCCGCCAGTACCGCGGCCCTGTGGTGTTCTTCGCTTCCTACAACAGAAAGTTCATCCCGTGGAGGTACCAGAGAACCGCAGGCCTGACGTTTGTGCAGTCCCAGTGCGGCCTTAATACCTAAAATGCGGTGGAGTGCGTCGTTCATCCGGTCTTCGGTAATAATGCCTTTGCGGTAACCCTCCAGCATGTAGCCAAAGTCTTCTTCCATATCGTTGAAGAACAGATACATATCACAGCCTGCGGCAATTGCTCCCGGTACCTGTTCCCGGCGGGGCATTGCTGCATACATGCCGATCATGTGTGAGGCATCGGTTACCACAAGCCCGTTAAATCCTAATTTATCTTTTAACAGTCCGTTAATTAGTTCAGGAGCCAGTGTTGCCGGGAGAATATCTTTATCTTGCATGGAGGGACACAGTTTTTTGCTGTAGGCAGGGAGGGCAATATGTCCTGCCATTATGGTCATAACGCCATCATCTATCAATGTTTTATAGACTTTTCCATAAGTCTCATCCCATTCTTCACAGGTCATATTGTTAATGCCCATTAACAGATGCTGGTCATTTTCCTCCGTACCATCGCCTGGAAAATGCTTACAGCAGGTAGCGATATTCTGTGTTCTGGTACCTTTGTGGAACGCTCTGGCATACCGGATGGTGTCATCAGGGCTGTTGTTAAATGCTCGAAGCTGTACAATGGTATTCCTCCAGTTATAGAGAAGATCCACAATGGGCGCAAAATTCCAGTTGCAGCCAATAGCTGTGCTCTCCAGGGCGCCAATCTTTGCCACCTCATAGGCAAGTTCTTCATCATCGGCAGCTGCAACGGCAGCACCGTTTGCAATGGAGGTACCTCCATCAACACCCCCGTTACCGCCGGCCTCGCAGTTGGAGGCAATCAGGAGTGGAATCTTTGTGTTTTCCTGGAGGACTTTATTCTGCTCATAGATTTCTTCTTTTGAAGCATTGTGATACCGGATTGCACCTACATGATAGCGGTTTAGAACTTCTTTTAATGCTGACGGATCACGGTCAGTAACCATATTTACAAAAAGTTGTCCGGTTTTTTCTTCATCCGTCATATTTTGTATTGTTTCTTCTACCCAGCGGATGTCCTCTTCGGATAGATAATAAGGCTTTTCTTTTAAGTTTACCATTTGCTCCTCCTATTATTCAGATAGATTATCGTAGAAAGCTTTTAAAAGTGACTGCTGGTATTTTCCCTGATAGGTGCCGTCCAGAAATTTCGGAAGGGCTGTATGAAGGAATGTTTCCCAGGATTTTTGCTCCTGCCGCACCAGAATGGGAAAATAAAGAACTCCGTTATCCAGTGCAGCGTCAGCGTCACCGGGGGCATCGCCAATCATAATGATGTTTTCCGGTGAATAGCCTTTTTGGCATAGCTCTTTAATGCAGTGTGTTTTTGTGCCGGCATCCTGTGCCAGAACCAGGTCAGTATGTTCAATCAAATTGTATCTGGACCATTCATCCTCAACGGCTTTTCGGTTTGCAGAAGAGACAACGGCGATATCTGCCCACGGATGGGCAGCTGCCAGAGCCCGGTTAACACCTGCAAAAGGTTTTATCTGCTCCCGGGGCAGTTTGGCGATTGCCTGATTCACAGCGTGTGACCAGGCATATGCTTTTTTTAGAATCGGGCTGTTATTCTCATTTATTGCATTTGCCAGTGAACGGTTGGACAGTTCACTGGCTTCCTCCACCCACCGGACAAGAGCATCTATATTTTCAACCCGGGAATAAGAGGTGTTTACCTCCTGAAGCATTTTGCTAAGCCCCTTAAAACGGTTAATGCCTCTTGTCACGGTATAGAGGTTAATCTGATTCCAGCGCCTGAGCAGTTCTGCTCTAAAAGGGGTGAGATTCCACTCGGCTATCATACAGGGACCAAAACATGCGGTATGCTTGATATCCATAGTGTCCATAGCGCATCCGTCAGAATCCACACATACCAGATAGTCCTTTCTTTTTTGAAATCCACTGTTCATTTCTGTATAAACCATGGTAGCTCCTTGTCTGCCTGTAATATCAGGCATTTGTATTTTGAGATCTGCGTTCCTCCAGGATACGGCTGTTTTCCAGCACTTTCTTTTTTGTTAACGGATACCAGAACAGCAGAATCAGTCCCACAATGAGATAGCATACAGCGGGGGCAAGAGTTGCCACGGAATAGATGTTATTAACTACACTGGTGGTTTGAACTACAGTTTCCCCTCCAACAGATGACTGATATCCGATTGCAGCCAGTGTCCATCCGCCCAGTCCGCCGGCAAGCGCCTGCCCTATTTTTCTGGCAAAGGAATATACAGCGTATACGGTTCCGTCATCACGGCTTCCGGACCGGACTTCCTGATAATCAATAATATCGGTGATAAATGCCCAGATCATCAGATTGAATAATCCGGTTCCCAGGTTTCCGAGAGCAATGAAGACACAGAAGATCCAGGGGTTGGTAAAACGGACAAAGAACATAATAAAATACATTACAGCGGCAAACAATACAGCAATGGAAGAAGCTTCTTTTTTCCCAAAACGTTTAATGATTTTTGTGGAAAAGGGCGCAAGTACCAAAGTGGCGGCAGCGTTAAAGAAACCTGCAACGGACATGGCTGATTTATTTTTAAAGTAATCCATAAACAGATAAGTGTTCATGCTCTGTGCAAGCAGCATCGAAAGCAGAAGTACAATAGCGGCACCAATAATGGCAAGGAGGCTTTTATTACGAGCCAGTGCAGTGACAGTCTTTGCAAAACCAACCTTTTCCTTTTTCTCAGATGAGATTACAACACGTTCATTGGTCAGTTTATAACAGAGAATATAGCAAATGAGTGCAGCAACAGCGAATACACAGGCAATAATGAAGAAACGCTGCGGTATTACAACCTGGTTCCCGGATGCATCGTACTGGTAAACAATAAGTGGAACGCCAACGCTTACGATAATGTTTGCCAGGGCGGCACCCACACTTCTAAAAGTAGATAAAGCGCTGCGTTCCAGGGGATTAGAAGTAAGTGCGGATGCCATGGAGCCATATGGGATGTTAATGGCGGTATAGCAAATGCTTCCCCATAAAATATAAGTGATGTAGATATAGACCAGACGGGCACCATAGGGAAGTGAAGCAATCCATGGAACAAACAGCAGTGTACCTGCAATTACTACAGGAATACACATTCTCCGTATCCAGGGTCGGAATTTCCCGTCTTTAGCAGGCAGCAGGATATCTACGAGACGTCCCATGCTGATATCAGTAAAAGCATCTATAAAGCGGGCTACCAGGAACAATGTACCAACTGCTCCGGCGCCAATGCCAAGTACCTTGGTGTAGAACACCATCAGAAAACTACTGGCAAATATGAAAAAGAAGTCATTTCCAAAATCTCCGAACATATATCCGATTTTATCTTTTAATCCAAATTTCTGCGTCATATCAAAACCCCCTGTTTCCTTTCTGTTATATAATTTATAAGATACTTTTATAGTTCAGGGGAAGACTCTCCCACCTTTTTTTGAAAACATACGCAACAGCTTTTGGCTGCCGGTTTCTTGTAAAAATACCTTTTTTGTTTCCGTTTACCCTCATAATGCCTTCTGTAGTCTGAAAGTCCGCAAAATTCCAGACCTGCTCGCCCTTTACAAAATCATAAGAATCAAAGACTTCAAACTGCATACGCAGATATTCTTCCTGATATTCTTCACTCCACATTACGCTTGGAAGCTTGTGGATTCCCGCCATTGTATCCGCACCGAATTCTGTAAAGAGGAAGGGTTTGTTTAAACCAAGTTCCTGCCATTGGTCCATTTCCCGGATGAAAGCTTCCTTTGCCTCCATCATTTCGTAACCGCCCCGGTTGTACCAGCCATAATAGCGGTTAAGTGAAAGAATATCGGGGAAGGAATAGCATTTACAGGCGTTGGGAGTAGAGTTCATGACCATTGCAAAAGTCCGGGGACGTTTCTGTGGATCCAGTTCTCTTGCCAAGTCGAAGATTTCTTTAAAATAAGGAACAGCAGATTCGCTGGTTGTCTCCGGCTCATTCATCAGACTCCAGGCAATTACACAGGCATGGTTCTTATCACGGGCAATAAGTTCGCTAAGAGCTGCCTTGTGATTTGCTTTTGTCTCGGTCTGCACAATTTCCCGGCTAAAAAACTCTGTCTGTTTTCCGGTGGATGCTTCCATAAAGTTCATCAGGCTTTCAAAGAATCCAACTGCAGCAACTTCATCAATAACCAGGAATCCTTCCCGGTCAGCCATCTGAATAATTTCTTCCGCATAGGGGTAGTGCGAGGTGCGGAATGAATTGGCGCCAATCCACTTCATCAGCTCAAAATCTCTTTTGACTACAGCGAGATTGAATCCCCTGCCATTGATTTCACTGTCTTCGTGTTTCCCAAATCCCTTTAAGTAAACAGGTTTGCTGTTGACCAGAATATCAGTGTCCTTCACCTCTATCGTACGAATACCGATTTCTTCTTCATACTCATCGGCAATCATCTCCTGATCCATTAATAAGATACGGAAAGTATACAGATAAGCATCTCTGACTTCCCAGAGCCGTACATTGGATATTCGAATGACACCTTTATCCCCGGATGCAGTTGCAACTAGTTTCCGGTTTTCGTCATATACCTGAATCAGTATCTCTTTGTCAGAGTCTGCGGTCACCTTATATTCCGTTATGGAGTCAGAACCTTCCAGGCTGTGTTTTACAGAAAAATCAACGATTTCATCTTTGGGTGTTACCACCAGACGTACTGGTCTCTGAAGTCCTGCATAGTTATAGAAGTCAAAAAAAGGCTTCGACATTTTTGTTCCATCTGAGAAAACCTTTGTCGATCCTGCAGGCAGAGTTGTATAGCTTAACTCGTTATTGAGGCAGACAACAACCCGGTTGGGTTCGTTCCACTTAACAACTTTATTTATTCTGGCGGTAAAGGGAAGAAAGCCACCTTCATGAGTTGCGATTTTTTCACCGTTTACAAAAACAACCGCACGATGGGTTGCACAGTCAAAACGGAGGCCGATATTTTTCCCCTCCCACTCTCCGGGAACAAATACCGAAGTTTCATACCAGAAGTCACCCGTGTATTCTCTGGAATCTTTGTCTGTAAAAAAATCATTAAAACTTGCGGGTACAGGCATCTCCATGGTGCGTTTGGGATCAAGCCCATTTTTCCAGTTGTTTTTCAGTCCTTCCGATTCAGGATCAAAACAAAACTTCCAAAGGCCGTTCATATCGACGATCCTGCGCGTTCTGCTTGTTTTTGGATATAACATAGAATTCATATATATTTCCTCCTTCATGTGCAAATGTGCTCTGGTTCTTGCATATAAATTACCATAAATTCAGAAATTACCTAAGGATAATTTTTATTGAAATCCGTAAAATTTTTAGGTAAAATAAGTTTAAATATAAATTTGATACTTATATTGGGACAAGCGGTTAAAGGCTGCCGGGAATTTACCCTATAAAAAAGGAGAATCTTATGAACATAAAAGATGTACTGCAGTTTACAAAAAATATGATACGCGCAGCGGCAGGGGTTCCGGCGCAGCTGTTTGATCCCGCAGAGCAGGGCTGGGAAAGCATTGATCTCTCTCTTCGTAAAATGCTGGATCCGGATTTTGACTACGAAGCCTATTTCGGGAGATATACCGTTTATATGGAAGAAAAAGTATTCTATTGTCTGTCGGATAACTTTTCGCTTTATTATATATTTATGAAGCTGCCTGAGGGGTCAGACTATCCCTATATAATCATTGGGCCATATCTCACCGAGAATCCGGATGAAGGGTTTTATACAAAGGTTATTGCCCAGAACCAATTGTCCGGAAGTACCATGACAGCGCTTAAAAACTTTTATAATGTCCTTCAGATTGCAGATCATGCTAAGGTAATTTCCGCCTTACATATTCTGGCATCTTTTCTGTACCAGGAGGAAGAGGATTGCCGCATAGAATTTCTGGAAGACCAGGAGAAGGGTCAAAACATGGATTCCTTTGTTCCAGGACCGGATATGTATTTTTCCATCCATGTAATAAAAGAGAGGTATGATAAGGAAAATGAATTTTTAAAGGCGGTAAAAAAGGGAAATCAGGAGGAGGCGGTAATTGCCTACCATAATTTTTCCAGTTACCGGATATCCCAGCGCAACAAAGATCCGCTCAGAGACAGAAAAAATCTCTCCTTCGTTTTAAATACCCTCTTGAGGAAAGCATCAGAGACGAGTTACGTCCATCCCATATATCTGGATGAAATCTCACACCGGTATGCGCTGAAGATAGAATCAGCTATTTCAACGAAGCAGATTGAAAATATAAATCTGGAGATGATCAGAAAATACTGCATTCTGGTCAGAAATCAGTCCCTGAGAAACCATAGCCCGATTATCAGAAAGGCAATTGATTATATTAATCTGAATCTGAGCAGCCCTCTTGGATTAAAAGACATTGCAGTGCTGTTTAATGTCAATCCCAGTTACCTCTCCTCCCTGTTCAAAAAAGAAACGGGAGGAACCCTTACAGATTATGTAAACAAACAGCGCATAGATGCCGCATTAAAGCTGTTAAATACCGGAGACATGCAGGTGCAGGATATCGCATACTACGTAGGAATCTCAGATGTTAATTATTTTTCCAAGCTTTTTAAGAAACAGGTAGGATACACCCCCAGCGGATACCGAAAATCTATACAAAAAACTGACTTTTCAAATTAACAGAAAATTATATATAATATACAAAATTAACAGTGTCAACAAGTATAAATATCATATTAAAAATTTATTAGAATTAATTATGGAAATAGTGTTGACAAATAAAGTCTCGTGTGGTATTATAACCTCATCAACAAAACATGTACTTATAGATAAATCCAAAGGAGACGAGAAATCCTGGAACGATTATTTGAATAAGGCATGTAGTTGTTTTAAATATTAAAACTTGTTGAAATGTTAAGGAAGAGGAGGTCGAGTCCAGTGGACACAGTTTCTATAGTGTCAGTTCAATATGGTTGTGGTATGACAGTTGTTTCCTGCGAGAAAGACCTTTATCACATATAAAAGGATCCAAAGGAATCGGGTAGACGTCAGATAATCGGAGAGATTAGAAGTTGGAATTTATGGATAAAGAATATAAATTGTCACCATATTGAAGGATTTACCACATAGTAGTTCAAAGGTTTTTAACAACTGTGTGAAGAAACAGTTATTAAAAAATATCAGTAGTTTATATAATCAACGAAGATATATCAATACTTTAGATTATAAATAAGATATTATTTATAAGAATGTCTATTCTGATAAATCAATCGATTCATAATAAGGGTATTCATATATTTAGAGAACTTGTATAAGCGAACATATAGGAGATCAATATTTGCGAAAGATATAGTCGAAAGCTTTGAGTGAATAATTTCATATATTTAAATAATTTTTAAATATATCTCAAATAGAGATGCAGGAAATAAAAAGATGAACCTCCGATTACATAAAATATAAATTACAATTAAATAATGATAAAAGTTACCAATAGCCGTTATCCGCATGATAGCGGCTATTTTTTGTGAAAATATAATGAAATCATGGTTTTGGTTTTGACAACGAAAATCAGGTATGGTACACTTAAGGCAATTATGTAGAATACTATGCAGACCCAAACTAAGAGGTGAAAAATTTGGATAAATTTGAATATAATGCGAAGCTGGAAGAAATAACCAGACTGGCTGAACAGGAAGAATATGATGAAGCAGCTAAAATAGCAGACTCAATTGAGTGGAAACGTGTCAGAAATGTACGTACCTTATGCATGATTAGCGAAATATATGAAGCAAATGGACAATTGGAAGACAGCAAGCAGATCTTACTGCGTGCATACCGCCGTTCTCCAATGGTCAGAAGTATACTTTACCGTTTAACAGAAGTTGCAATTAAAATGCGGGAGTTTGACGAAGCTGTTGAATTCTATACCGAATTCGTGAATGCAGCACCAAACGATAACAGTAAATATGTTCTAAAATATAAATTATATAAGGGCAGAGGATCGTCTCTGGAGGAACAGATTGAGATCCTGGAAGAATATAAGCATAAGGAATACACGGAACAGTGGGCATATGAACTTGCAAAGTTGTACCACAAGGCTGGATTTGTTGAAAAATGTATTGAAGAGTGTGATGATATTACGCTTTGGTTCCACAATGGTAAATATGTGGTAAAGGCATTAGAGCTTAAGAGAAATTATGTTCCGCTGACTCCGGAACAGCAGACAATCTATGATAATCCCAGTGGAATTGTTGATATAAAGACGAAAGAAGAAACAGTGACAAAAGCAGTTCCTAAGTTAGAAAAGGAAATTCTGAAAGGGATGCCGGAGACACAAGAGGAAGCGTTGGCGGCTAATATAATTGCAGCTACGGAGCGGGAGATTGCAGCGTCTGTAGCAATGCATAAGCAAGAGTCAGACAACTATGGCAGACAAGATAATTATGCGGATGAAGAAGAGATGATTCGTCAGTATACACCTGTGAAAGAGGCACTTCAGGAAGAAAATAAAGGAAAACCAGAGTCAATTCAGGTACTTCCGGCATATAATACAGCAGATTTGCAAATGGAGCTGGCTAAAAATATGCGTGAAATTTTATCAGGAATTAAGAAGCCTAAAGAGGAAGACGAAGTGAATCCTGCTACCGTTATAGGAGATACCGCTGATGAAGAAGTTTCCGAAATGGAAGCGGAAGCACAGGAAGCTGTTTATTCGGAGGATCAGGAATTCAGAGGAATTTCTATCGATGATGTACTTACTTCTATGAGTGGTGTGGAAGACGACGAAGTATCGGATGAGGAAGATGCCGGGGACGAAGAGGCATATGATGAAGAAGATACGGAGGATTTGGATGACCTGGATGATATTGATTCGGAAGAATATTTTGATGAAGAACCGGAAGATGATTCAGCAGAAGAATTAGATGACGAAGAAGATCTGGATGACGGCATGGAAGATGAAGAGGATTTTGACGGGGAACTGGATGCAGAGGATATGGATGCAGACGAAGAACCGTTAGATGAAGAACCGTTAGATGAAGAACTGCCGGAATATGATGCAGATTTGGAATATGATCCGGAAGAAGAAGGTTCTGAGGAGCTGGATGAAGATGCAGAAGAATATGAGTATGAAGAGGAAGCGGAAGCAGACGCTGAATACGAATATGATGAAGAACCGGAAGATGTAGTCGAATATGAATATGATGAAGATGCGGACGAAGGCATTGAATATCAGGATATAGAAGCAGCAGAAGCGCAAGAGCCTGTTTTGCCGGAAGTAGAGATGCCGGAAGTAGAGATGCCGGAAGAGATAGAAATGCCGGATGAAATACAGATGCCGGATGAGATACAGATGCCGGATGAAATTCAAATGCCGGATGAGATAGAAATGCCGGAAACAGATGATCCCGGTGCTACGATTGATCTGTCAGCAGCCATTGAGGCGGCGGCAAATACGGCTCATCTTCATTCCGATATGACGAAGAAAGATCAGATGTTATCTGATGTGGAAGAAAGCGTACATAGAGTTGCATCAGATCCGATGTATCATCCCGCACCGGAACTGAATGCACATGTACCTATGACGCTTACACAGTCACAAAAGACGACGCTAGGATTCTTTGCATGGATAAAAGGGCTGGATGCTCAGCTTGCCCATGCTATCTCCAAAATCAGAGAAGGTAATTTCGGATCCGGTAATTCAAAGGTCGGAAATGTGGTGATAACAGGAGATGCAGGAAGCGGGAGAACGACTCTTGGCATTAACCTTGCGAAGGTAATCAGCCAGGAGAAACACCAGAGCTCAGCGAAGGTGGCTAAGATCTATGCGGAAGATTTTAATAAAAAGGATATACCGGCTACTATAGCGAAGATTGCAGGCGGCACGCTGATTATTGAGGAAGCCGGGGACCTGGATGAAAATGCAGTTGAGATGCTTGCTAAGGCTATGGAATTTAAGACAGACGGCCTCTTAGTTATTCTGGAAGACGAGAAGAGCTATGTGAGAGACCTGCTTGCACGTTATCCGGATCTGGCTTGTAAGTTTAATGTAAATATCACGATACCGATATTTACCAACGACGAGCTGGTGTATTTTGGAAAGACTTATGCCAATGACAAGGATTATCATATTGAAGAACCTGCTGTGGGACTTCTCTATGACCGGATCGGGGAAATTCAGTCGCCGGATCATGCGGTCACGGTAGCGGATGTCAAGGATATTGTAGACAAGGCGATTAAACGAGTTGACCGTATTGGTATGAGAAAATTATTCTCAAGCCTGTCAGGCAAACGGTTTGACGAGGAAGACAGAGTATTGCTTTGTGAGAAAGATTTTAGATAAATTTAAAAGTAAACAGATGAATTACCTGCGGGAAGGAGTTTCTGAAGAGAAGCTCCTTTTTGTTGACATTTTATATACCGAACGGTATAATAATAACATAAGGAGAATTGCAATGGATAATAAACAGTTGATTATGGAAGCTGCATTGGAGTTGTTTTACCACAAGGGCTATGATGCGGTGGGAATACAGGAGATTGTAGAAAAGGCAGGAATTACGAAACCTACGTTATATTATTATTTTGGAAGTAAATACGGGCTCCTGGAAAACTTGCTGAATACACAGTTTGAGGAATTCCGGGCACGTCTGGTAAAGGCGGCTGTATATAAAGGTGATCTTCCCATGACCCTTTATCATCTGGCTTCTGCATTTATTGATTATGCAATATCTCATAAGAAGACCTACATGCTGATGATGGCGCTGTTTTATTCTGCAAAGGACAACGACGCTTATCGGGCGGTTCAGCCGCTGCTGAGTGAGTTTTACCACATCATCGTGGATGTGTTTGAGCAGGCGGAAGGGCAGCTGGGAAATATGAGGGGGCGCCAACGGCAGTTTGCCATTGGATTTATTGGAATATTAAGCCATTATATTTTAGTGGTATGTGATCAGACAGAAATGGAAATCATTGTTAGTGACGACACCAAGCGAAGCCTGGTGCATCAGTTTATGTATGGAATATATTCGTAAAGGAGATTGACGGAAATGAGTAAATGGTATGAAGAGGCAGTATTTTATCATATGTATCCCCTGGGAATGACAGGGGCACCAAAAGAAAACAAAGAAAATGAAATAATCCACCGATTTGAGGAATTATTTGCCTGGTTGGCGCATATAAAAGAAATTGGGTGTACTGCAATTTATATAGGGCCGTTATTTGAATCTACCACACATGGTTATGATACAAAGGATTATAAAGTAGTCGACAGGCGCCTTGGTGACAACGAAGATTTTAAGAAATTTGTGGAGATGGCCCATGGAGAAGGAATCAAGGTGATTGTCGACGGGGTGTTCAACCATACGGGAAGGGAATTCTTTGCATTTCAGGATATTAAGCAGAACAGGGAGAATTCACCTTACCGGAACTGGTATAAGGGTATTAATTTTGGATGGAATACGCCATATAATGACGGTTTCGGATATGAAGCATGGAGAAACTGTTTTGAATTGGTGAATCTGAATCTGTGTGAAGGCGCGGTGCGGGATTATCTGCTGGACGTAATTCGTTTTTGGATTGAGGAATTTGATATTGACGGTATCCGTCTGGACTGTGCAGACTGTCTGGATTTTGACTTTATGAAAGAGATGCGCAGGGTTACGGCAGCTGAGAAAAAAGATTTCTGGCTGATGGGTGAAGTCATCCACGGAGATTACGGTAAATGGGCAAATGATGAAGTCTTACACGCTACTACCAATTATGAACTTCACAAGGGTTTGTATTCCGGGCATAATGATCATAATTATTTTGAAATTGCCCATACGGTCAAGCGTGAGTTCGATGAAAATGGCGGGATCTATAAGGGAAGAACACTGTATTCTTTTGTAGATAATCATGATGTGGACCGCATTATGAGCAAGCTGACGAATAAGGAACACATTAATCTGGTATATACGCTGCTCTATACGCTGCCGGGAATTCCCTCCATCTATTATGGATCTGAATGGGGAATTGAAGGTAAGAAAGAGGGCGGAAATGATGATCCGCTGAGACCGCATCTGGTACTGGAAGAATGTGAGAAGAATAATCAGCATCCTGAAATTATCAGGCATTTAAAAGAGCTTGGTGAAATCCGTAAAGGGAACCAGGCGCTTGCAGGCGGAAAATACAGGGAGCTGGCATTGACTAACCGCCAGTATGCTTTTGCCAGGATCTGGGAGAAGGAAGCGGTTATTGTTGCAGTTAATAATGATGAGAATGCAGCTGTGATGACTATATCATTGCCGGTGGAAGCAAAAAGCTGCATGGATGCTGTTACCGGAGAAGCAGTTGCGGCAGATGGCGGTAAGATTACGGTAGAATTAAAAGCGTGTGGAAGCGTAATTATAAAAATAAACCAGGGGTGAGAAGATGGCAGAGAAAAAGCAGGCCAAAGGAACAGCAAAGAAGGCTGAGAACAAAGGGCTTTTGTTTGGCGATTTAGACCAGTATCTGTTTGGTCAGGGAACACATTATGATATTTATAAAAAATTAGGAGCTCATCCACAGAAAATAGAGGGAAAAGACGGCGTTTATTTCGCCGTCTGGGCACCAAATGCCGCTGATGTGAGTGTAATCGGTGAATTTAACGGGTGGAGTGAAAAAGCACATCCTATGAAGCGTATAGACCCCATAGGAGTGTATGAGGCTTTCATACCTGAGGCGAATGTGGGCAATTTATATAAATATTATATTACTGCCAAAGATGGACGGGGATTATACAAAGCAGATCCATATGGAAATCAGGCGGAAGTGAGACCGGGAACGGCGTCCAGAATTGCGGAAATCAACAATTTCAAGTGGGGAGACTCGGGTTGGATTACAAAACGTGCACAGACGAATCAGGACGAGCAGCCGGTTTCCATTTATGAAGTGCATCCGGGATCCTGGAAAAAGCATCCCCTTCATGACGGAGATGAAGATGGATTTTATAATTATAAGGAGCTTGCCCATGCTCTGGTGGATTATATAAAAGAAATGGGATATACCCATGTAGAGCTCATGGGAATTGCAGAGCATCCGTTTGACGGCTCCTGGGGGTATCAGGTCACCGGCTATTATGCACCCACTTCCCGGTATGGAACGCCTGCAGATTTTATGTATTTTGTGAATTACATGCATAAAAATAAAATTGGTGTCATTCTGGACTGGGTTCCTGCACATTTTCCAAAGGATGCCCATGGACTTGCAGAGTTTGACGGAACCAGTACATACGAATATGCAGATCCCAAAAAAGGAGAACATCCGGATTGGGGAACGAAAGTCTTTGATTTTGGTAAAAGTGAAGTTAAAAATTTCCTGATTGCAAATGCACTTTTCTGGGTGGAGCAGTATCATGTTGACGGACTGCGGGTGGATGCAGTGGCATCGATTTTGTATCTGGACTATGGAAGAGAAAATGGTCAGTGGCTGCCAAATAAATTCGGTGGGAATAAAAACCTGGAGGCAATTGAGTTTTTTAAACATTTGAATACAGTTGTTCTGGGGCGTAATCATGGGACGCTTATGATTGCGGAGGAGTCGACGGCATGGCCGAAAGTAACCGGAAAAGCGGAAGAAGATGGACTGGCTTTTTCGATGAAATGGAATATGGGATGGATGAATGACTTCCTGGAATATATGAAGCTGGATCCTTATTTCAGACAGTATAATCATCATAAGATGACGTTTTCCATGACCTATGCCTATGCTGAGAAATATGTGCTGGTGCTGTCCCACGACGAGGTGGTACATTTAAAATGCTCTATGATCAGCAAAATGCCGGGACAGTATGATGATAAGTTTGCAAATTTGAAAGCAGCTTATTCGTTTATGATCGGGCATCCGGGTAAGAAGCTTTTGTTTATGGGTCAGGAATTTGCACAGTTCCAGGAATGGAGTGAGGCAAGAGAACTGGATTGGTACCTGCTGGGTGAAGAGAGACATGCCCAGATGCAGCATTTTGTAAAAACGCTGCTCCATCTCTATAAAAAGACGCCTGCGCTGTATGACCATGATTATGACCCGAATGGTTTTGAGTGGGTGAATGCAAATGATAATGAAAGAAGTATCTTTAGTTTTATCCGGCACTCACAAAATGGAAAAAGCAATCTGTTGTTTGTAATTAATTTCACACCGGTGGAGAGAAAAGATTACCGGGTGGGAGTGCCCAGAAGAAAACAGTATAAGCTGATTCTGGACAGCAATGCCAAGGAGTTTGGCGGAACCGGTAAAATTCAGCCCGAGACCTTTAAGGCGGTTAAGAAAGAATGTGACGGTATGCCGTATTCCTTTGGATATGAACTGCCGGCCTATGGGGTGGCGGTGTTTAAATTCTAAAGGGAAGTAATCGGTTCCTGGTGAAAAGGCTTGTATATTAAAAAATCAGGGGTGAAATCCATACGAAAGGATTTCACCCCTGATTTTTTTAATATCCCAGGATTTGGAGGCTGTTTATTATCTGGCGGATGAAATCAGAGGGACATTTCTGTGCATGCAATAGGAACTGCCAATAGAGTAAATCCCTTTGGTTCAGGTGTAACGTTTTATCACTTGAATTTAAAGAGTATTTAGTGTTATACTTAAAAGAAGTAGGAGTTTTAGTTAAAAGTTTTACTAAAAGTTTATTCCTAAAATATATCACAGGGGAGGAATATAAAGTTATGGCAACCATTAAAGAAGTGGCAAAAGAATGCGGGGTTTCAATTGCTACGGTTTCTAATATTCTGAATGGGAAGGGACGGGTTGGAGAAGAAACGAAGGAGCGCATTCTAAAGACGGCAAAAGAAATGGGTTATGTGCCAAATATGATGGCGCGGAATCTCAAACAGCGAAACTCCAGAACAATTGGAATCATAACAGAGGATCTGACGGTATTTAACTGTGTGGAGATCGTGGATGGCATTAATGAATATCTGGAAGAGAAGGATTATACGTTTCTTCTCGGGAACTTAAGGCTGTATAAGAAATATGACAATGCTTTTTACCATCATGAGGATTATAAAAAGCAGGTGGAAGAGGAATTCCTGATTATGCAGAGTAAACAAGTGGAGGGGATCATCTATATCGGCGCCCACTGCCGTGAAATTAAAAGTATTCCGGGAGGGCTTAAATGTCCATTGGTTGTGGCATACGGATTTGCAGGTGACCAGCGGATTCCATCTGTTGTATTTGATGATGAGCAGGCAGCGTATGAAGCAACCATGGAACTGATCAGGGGAGGTCATGAACGGATCGGGGTCATATCCGGTGACAAGGACAGTCTTCATACCTTTGGCAGAATGGTTGGACACCAGAAAGCATTATATGAAAATAAACTTTTATTTAACCCTGGGCTGAATGTAACCGGAAACTGGCTGAGAAGTATGGGATATGAGGCGTGCGGGCAACTGATGAAGGAAAAAGTCACGGCTATTTTTGCCATGAGTGATGTAATGGCATTGGGGGTCTATGATTATGCGAATGATCATGGTTTGGAGATTGGGAAGGATATTGCATTAATTGGGTTCGATGACAGGCAGTTCAGCACCGCATTCAAACCGGCACTTACAACAATGGCTCTGCCGCTTCACGAAATTGGTAAAAAGGCAGCAGAAATTGTGGTGGACGAGGTGGAGGGAACGTTGGATGCAAACCAGAGTTATCCCTACAAGATCAGGTGTAAATTGAAGAGAAGACAGTCTGTGGATAAAATGATCTGTAGATAAAATGATCTATGGATAAAACAATCAATGGATAAAACAATCCGAGGACAAAAGGATTATTAGACAAAACTATCTTCAGATAAAACGATTAATCGTAAGGAGAATGATATTTAATAGACACATCAGCATATATAATATATAAAATATTCACATATAGACGTTAATATGTACATGTAATTTAGCATGTACATATTTTTTTTGTCATTTTTGTGAAAAAAGGTGTTGCATTATTTTGGAAACTGTAGTATAGTATCGATATCAGATAAAACGTTTAATCAAACCCGCAGGACAAAGCGCTGGTATCGATAAGAAACGGACGGAGGCATTTATGGAAAAACTAACCTTAGTTCAACTAAACCGTACGAAGATACGGGATTCCTATTGGGATAGATATATAGACCTGGTAAAAAGTACGATTATCCCATATCAGTGGAATATTCTGAATGATAAAATACCGGGTGCCCAGACAAGCCATGGGTTAATGAATTTTAAAATTGCAGCAAAAAGAGAGACCGGTGAATTCTACGGAGTGGTGTTTCAGGATACCGATGTAGCAAAGTGGTTGGAAGCAGTTGCACTTTCACTGGCATCTCACACAGATAAAGAACTGGAAAATACAGCAGATGAAGTAATTGATCTGATTGAAGCGGCGCAACAGCCGGATGGCTATATCAATACATATTTTACAATTAAAGAACCGGAAAAACGCTGGAGTAACCTGGAAGAAGGTCATGAGTTATATACGGCAGGACATCTGATGGAAGCAGCGGTTGCTTATTACAATGCTACCGGTAAACGAAAGTTTTTAGACTGTATTTGCAAATTTGCTGACCTGATCTGCACAGTGTTTTCTAATGAAAATAACAAAGATGGTTATCCCGGACATCAGGAAGTGGAAATTGGCCTTGTGAAGTTATATGAAGTGACCGGAAATCGAACCTATCTTGCACAGGCGAAAGAATTTCTGGAGCGCAGGGGCAGGGAGCCCAATTATTTCCTGGAGGAAGAAAAAAGACCGGATTATAAGAGGATTTTCCCGGAATTTGAAAATTACCTGCCTCTTTATTCCCAGTCACACAAGCCGGTCCGGGAGCAGGATACAGCAGAGGGGCATGCAGTCCGGGCGGTGTATATGTACTGTGCTATGGCGGATGTGGCGTATGAATATCAGGATAAAGAGCTGCTTCAGGTCTGTGAGAATTTATGGAATGACATTTCTTATAAAAAAATGTATATCACGGGAAGTATAGGCAGTTCCGGGTTACTGGAACGTTTTACCACAGGATATGATCTTCCTAACAACCGCAATTACTCAGAAACATGCGCCTCCATTGGACTGGCACTCTTTGGAAGAAGAATGGCACAGATCACAAGGGATGCAAAATATATGGAAGTGGTGGAACGTGCACTGTATAATACACTTTTATCCGGTGTGGCAATGGATGGACAGAGTTTTTTCTATGTTAATCCGCTGGAGGTATGGCCGGATAATTGTATGCCAAGAACTTCCATGGAGCATGTAAAGCCGGTTCGTCAAAAATGGTTTGGCGTTGCATGCTGTCCGCCAAATATAGCCAGAACCTTGGCATCCATTGGAGAATACATTTATTTTTATGATAAATCTTCTATCTGGATCAACCTGTTTATCTCAAGTGAGACAGTGGTTGAGATAGAAGGACACCCGGTTCACCTGAGTCAGAAGACAGCATTTCCCAATGATGGAAAGATAGAAATTACGATTGAGAATGAAGATGAAGCGGAATTTGAGTTGGCTATTCGGATACCTGAATACGTGAAAGAGTATGGTCTTATACTGGATGGAAAGGCAATTTATCCGGAAGTTCAGAAAGGCTATGCAAAAGTAATGATTTCAGGAAAAAATCCTTCGCTGGTTTATAAATTTGCACTAGTTCCCAGAATATTGCGTGCCAATCCCCTGGTTAAAGAAGATGTGGGCAAAGTTGCAATCATGAAGGGTCCGGTTGTGTATTGCCTGGAAGAAGTGGATAATGGTAAAAATCTTCCGGCAATATTTTTGGATCCGGAGCAGGAACTGCAGGAGAGTTATGAAGAAAATTTATTAGGAGGAACTACCGTAATCCGGACAGCAGGGAAAAAAGTGATGACAGATGGGTGGCATAGTAACGAACTATATAAGGAATCTGATCTCACAATGGAAAGTCTACCGTTAATGTTTGTACCCTATCCATACTGGGGGAACCGCCAGACAGGCGAAATGTTAGTATGGGTGAAAGAGTTTATCTAAGGAGGAAAAAAGATGAGAAAACGTAGTAGAGTATTAGGGGTGTTATTAGCAACAGCAATGGCGGCTGCAAGTCTTGCAGGATGCGGAGGCAGTACAGGAACTACAGAAGCAGCAAAAGATACCACAGCAGAGACAACGGCAGCGGGCACAGAAGCAGCAGAGACAGCAGCAACGGATGAAGCAGCGGATAAGGCAGCGGCTGAAACAGAAGCGGCAGATTCCGAAAAAGCAACGACAGCTGCAAGCGCAGATGCAACAGAACTGGAAATGTGGACTTTCGTGGAACTCCACGGAAATCATTTTCAGGATATGGCTGAAAAATGGAATGAAGCAAATCCGGACCGCCAGGTCAGCTTAAATGTAAATGTTCTTCCATATGAAGACATGCATAATAAACTTCAGATTGCACTTCAGTCCGGGGAAGGTGCACCGGATATCGTGGATATCGAACTTGGCAAATTTGCAAACTTCTTAAAGGGAGAACCCCAGTTAGAAGCATTAAATGATGCGATTGACCCATACAGAGAGGATATTGTAGCTTCCAGAATTGAGCTTTACAGCAAGGACGGAAAAAATTATGGTATTCCAAGCCACGTTGGTGCAACTGTTGCTTTCTATAACACAGAGATGTTAGAAGCCGCAGATATTGATTATACAACTATTAAAACCTATGCTGATTTAAAAGAAGCAGGGCTTAAGTTAAAAGAAGCAACCGGTAAATACATTATATCAGCAGATACCAGTGCACTATGGCAGTTAAATGATTTGATTGCACAGCAGAAAAAAGACTGGGTTGATGACGCAGGCAATGTAAATGTAAACATTCCGGAAGCACAAAAAGGTCTGGAAACTTTAAAAGATCTTCAGACGGCAGGTGTTGCTACAACTATTCCGGGCGGAAATCCGGATACGGAAGAAGCATACGCTTATTATAATGCAGGTGAAGTTGCTTGTGCGATTATGCCAATGTGGCAGATGTCCAGATATACAAGCTATATGACAGACTTAAAGGGTAAAATTGCAATTGCTCCTGCTCCGGTACTGGAAGAAGGAATGCCATCCTCTGTGGGCGGCGGCGGAACAGGTACTTGTGTAACCAATCAGTGCAGCGATGTTCAGCTGGCTAAGGATTTCCTTGCTTATGCAAAACTCAGTGTAGATGGAAATATTGGTTTATGGAACAATCTTGGATTTGATCCCTGCAACATGGACGTATGGAGGCCACTGAAAAAGTAGATATTACCGTCTATTTTTGATATAATGTATGTATCAAATAAAGGCGGTGTTTTTATGGTAGATCAACAACAAAAATTAGTATTAAGTTCCTACATGAAAATATATGAATTGGTGGTTCCCAGGAATAATCTTCTCCGACAGATAAAAGAACTCGTAAACTTCGGATTTATTTATGAAGAGTTAATTGATAAATATTGTCTTGATAACGGACGTAATGCAGTTCCACCTATCCGCATGTTTAAATATCTGCTGTTAAAAGCAATTTATGA
>NZ_JTGN01000011.1 GCF_000797495.1 Robinsoniella peoriensis | reverse complement strand
GAATACCATAAGCCAAGAGAGGTGTCTAAGCCAAAAGAGGCCTCAGCAATCATCCAAGCCAGTTGTCCCAGAAGCAGGGTATACCAGCAAGGCATGTCCACAATTGGGGTTCTGAAAGGTGAGGGGGTGTCCATTTATATGGAACTAATGGGAAGGGATGTCTAAAAAAATGGGAGCCCCGCTAAATAATGTGTCCACACTTATGGGTACATTATAAAATACTCAGCTCTGCTCTACGCTTCCTCCGTCCATACAAGTTTCCCACTCCCATCTTTCCGAGATACAGGTTGTCGCCACAAAGCTAGTTTTCACGAGGCCACTGAAAAAGTCACCTATTTTTAAAAGAGTTTGTCATATTACACAAATAAATATTAGTTTTATGTTTTTGTAGAACCTTAACAAACGAATCTATCACGTTCCTTGGAGAGTAGAGAACTTTAAAATCTTAACCTTTTGTGCAATATTACTTTGGCTTAAACTTTTTCAGTGGCCTCGGTTTTCACAGCATGGCGGAGACCCCTGGGTTGTGACGGGCTGTTCGTTTTTGGATGCAGCAGAGTGTGTTTCGGCAGTTCAGTGTGAAATGTGTGAAATAAGATTAAAGTATACTTGCTTTTCTGTTCATAGAATAACTGGCTGTAGTGCTGTAACCAAAAATATGTAGTAGAATGAAGGAACAAGCTGCAGTGAGAAGATCAGCTGCTTTATGCATTTTATATGTTCTATGCCAATAACGTTCAGTATGCCACAATCCCGGGGTTCCATCATGCTGAGAAAACCAGCTTTGTGGCGACAACCTGGATCTCGGAAAGAGAAGGGGGCGGACCATGGCAGGCGTTTGGAAGGCGTATAGCAGATCTGAGCATTTACTTACCTTGCCGGAGTGTTTTTTGGCGGATAGTATTCGACTGGCTCCCATCGGATACTAAGCGGGCACTGAACCGAGAAATGCATCAGGATTTCTCGGTGAATGCCCGCGTGCCGTCAAAAAGCGCTCCGGGAAGGTTAGAAAATGCCAGTTCTGCGGTAAGCCTTCCAAACGCCTGCCATGGTTCGCCCCCTTCTCTTGACCTGCACTACATCTATCTACAAAGCGTCCCATACTCAGCAAAACCCCAATTTTCTCCCAGTAGAAACTCAAATCAACTTGACATCAGTGTTCAAATTTTGTACAATAAATATGTTCAAATTTTGAACGGAGGTGAAAAAGCATTGAATAAATACGATCGCATGTTATATATTATAAATCAGCAGGGGATGCAGAGTCAGAGAAAGCTGGCGGATTCTATGGGGATTTCTTTGGGTCAGGTGAATTATCTCCTGAAGGAAATGGCGGACAAAGGTCTACTGGAAAAGACGGGTAAGATCTATCGGGTTTCGGATACCGGCAAAAAGCATCTGGAAGAAAAAATTCGTATCCAACAGACAGAGAAAATAGATTTTTCGGGAAATGCAAACGGTGTGAAGCTTGCAGTAATTCTGGCGGCAGGGCATAACCCTGCCTTTAATAAACCGGAAGGACTTTTAGAGATTGGCGGAATGCCGCTGATTGAACATATGATACAGGCATTACATAATCAGGGAATAGAGAAAATTGTCGTTGTGGTAGGGGACCGGAAAGAACAGTACGAGACTTATTTTGACCACCGGGGAATTATTCTGGTGGAAAACAATAGATATAAATGGAGCGGAACGATGGCTTCCCTGTTTGCGGCTGAAGCATATCTGACGGAAGATTTTCTTTTGGTAGAAAGTAATCAGATCCTGGAAGAAATTGCAATTGAAAAGATTCTAAAATCAGAAGAGCAAAACTGTATGCTGCTTGCAGGCCCCAGTGATTCCATGGACGAGGCATATGTGGAACTGGATGAAAATGGGAGCATTTTTCGTATTTCCAAGGATATTAAGCAATTGAACCGTATTGATGCTGAACTGATTGGTGTCAGTAAGATATCAGGGGAACTGTTTGAAAAAATGGTGCAGTATTATGGAAAGAATGAAAATCCATATTTGAATTATGAATATGCAATTGAAAGTATAGGACGGATTTATCGTATAGCCGGAATCCTGGTGGATGATCTGATCTGGAGTGTGATAGAAAATGAGACGCTGTATCAGAAAGCATCCAGTATTTTATTTCCTAAAATGAAGAAAAGAGCAGTTTTAAGAAAAGAAAATAAGGCTAGAGAAACACTGCAGGAATGTATGCATTTAAAGGAAGAGGAAATAGAACAGGTCAGCATAGGCGGAGGGATGACCAACCAGAATTTCTTTGTAAGGGTAAAAGGGAGGGATTATATTTTACGGATACCGGGTGCCTGTACGGAAGTATTTATTGATCGTTGTGCCGAACAGTATAACAGCCGGATAGCTTCCGGACTTGGATTAAATCCACCCATTCTGTATTTCGACCCGGTAAAAGGGGTTAAAGTCACCGAATACATAAGCGGTGCCAGAACGTTAAATCCCGGTAGTGCCAGGCTGGAAGCTTATATGAGAAAAACCACGGCTATTTTGAAAAAGCTTCATAATTCTGAAGTAAAACTGCAGGGGGATTTCAATGTCTGGGAGGAGTATGATAAATATAAACGTGAGATTTTAAAAAACGGCGGGAGATTTTATAAAGGATTTGAAGAGCTGGAATCATTTTTTTATCATCTGAAATCTGATCTGAATCAGATCAAGGCAGATCGCAGGCCCTGTCATAATGACCTGGTAGCAGAAAATTTTGTGTCTGATGAGAAAGGCAGGATGTACCTGATTGACTGGGAGTATGCTGGATATAATGATCCCTTGTGGGATGTGGCGGCACATTTGCTGGAATGTGAATTTTCCAAAGAGGAAGAAGAATTGTATTTACAGTATTATCTGGAGAAAGAACCCGGGCGGCTGGAGAAACAGAAGCTTTTGATGTTTCAAATTTGCCAGGATGTCCTTTGGAGTGCCTGGACAATTGCGAAAGAAACGAAAGGTGAAGATTTTGGAGCATATGGGGAAGGAAGATTCCTAAGAGCTTTAAGCATGAAGAAAGAATATGAGGCAGAATATGAGGCAGAATATGAGGCAGAATATGAAAAAGAAAAGATTTGATCCCACCATTGATTGGACGATTACCTTATTGCCATTAGGGATTATTGCTGTTATTTCCGTGGTATTGATGCTGTTTCCGGAAACTGCCGGGAGTATTACCGGTATGCTCCGGGAAGTGTTTGTAAATAAACTGGGTTTCTTCTATATTATATTGGGTCTGGGCATTTTATTTACTGCAGTCGGACTGGCATTCTCCAGACATGGAAACATCCGGTTTGGAAATCTGGAAAAACCCAGATACAATAATTTTAGCTGGGGTGCAATGATCTTTACTTCTACCATGGCTGCCGATATTGTTTACTGGTCGTTAATTGAATGGTGTTATTACTACAGTGCAAAACCATTTGCAAAAGAAGCGATGACGCTTGCCCAGCACCAGGATTATGCTTCTGCTTATCCGTTGTTTCACTGGGGTCCGATACCCTGGGCATTTTATCTTTTGCCTGCCTGTGCCTATGCCTATATGATGTTTGTGAAAAAGAGAAAAAGACAAACCCTCTCAGAAGCATGCAGACCGGTTTTAAAAGATCATGTGGATAAAAAGGCAGGAAAGTTAATTGATATTTTTTCCATCGTAGGTCTGCTGGCGGGAACAGCAACTACATTTTCCCTGGCCACTCCGCTGATCGCCCAGGCGGTGGGGAAAATACTTGGAATTGAGCCCACGCCATTTTTATCTATAGTAATTCTGGCAGTCATCGGCCTGGTTTTCATTGTGGCTGTTATGAAAGGGATGAAAGCGATTTCCCATCTGGCGGGAATCTGTGTGGTAATTTTTGTTCTGTTAATTGGTGTATTCTTAGTTTTTGGTCCGAAAATCTATATTATAGAAACCGGAGTAACAGCTATTGGAACGGTTATGAATGAATTCTTCCGTATGGCAACGTGGATGGATCCTCTTCGTCTGTCTGGAAGCGGCGGCTCCGGTTTTCCGCAGGACTGGACGATATTCTATTGGGCTTACTGGATCGCCTGGTTTGTGGCTACTCCATTTTTTATTGCCAGGATTTCAGAAGGGAGGACTCTGCGCCAGACGATCTTTGGCGGGATTTCATGCGGACTGCTTGGAACCTATACATCCTTCATTGTGTTCGGAGGATTCGGGCTGCATTTGCAGACTAGCGGTAAACTGGATCTGGCTGGACAGCTTGCTTCCGGAAAATCTCCATCAGAAGTAATTATGCAGGTTTTTGGGCAATTTCCGATAACCGATGTTGTGCTGCTGATTCTGATTTTGGCGATGATTGCATTTTATGCAAGTACATTTGATGCAATTACCCTGGTTGTGGCAGGGTACTCGGAAAAGAATATGGAAACAAGAGAAGAACCCCGTAAGAAGCTCCGGGCATTCTGGGCACTGGTATTTCTGCTGCTACCAATAGCACTTTTGTTTTCTGATAGTACGTTATCCATGCTCCAGACGATTTCCATTATTGCCGCTTTTCCTCTGGGGATTATTATGATTTTGGTTGTGGTGAGTTTTATAAAAGAAATCAGACAGGATAATGGCAAAATTAACAAATAAACTGTAATAATTAGTTTATAAATTCGTAATGATTTCTTGACAATAATGATTTCCAAAATTATAATGGTAATAGTTACTAGCTAACACACAAAAGGTAAGACAGGGGAAAAGATGCATATGAAGAGGAGAGTACGAGTCGTTGCATGGCTTTTAACATTTGTCATGCTCTTTAGCATGATCCCGGCAGAAATTGCCGGCGCAGCGGAGCAAAAGCCAGCCACAGATATTCTGAAAATGATGTACGTGGAGCCGCAGTCTATGGCAAGTGAAGCGGGACAGTTGATCGTGGCGGAGATTGCGGATGGAAATGGAGCTTTGACCGGAGCCAGGTTATATTACCGGGATGGTTCGGGAACGGAAAGAGAAATGAATGTTACAGAGATATCCGGCAATTATGCTGCGTTTCTTGTTAAAGGAGGCGGGCTTGCGGATACCAGCCTTAGCAGGATAGAGCTGGTGTGCGGAGGTGTTAACCGGAATATTGATTTAAAAGCATATCGTGCCAGCGGTGACACTGCTGTTTCAAAAGTGGAAGGAAGCCATGGCGAATCTTCCAAAAGCAGGGCGAAAAGCGTTCAGTCTGATGCGGATCAAAAAGCAGAAGAGAATACCGTAAAAAGAGTTCTGGCAGATGATTCTGCAGGAATTACAAATGCACTGAACCAGGCGCAGGCACTGGCGGGTGTACAAGCGCCAAAGTTGCGAGGTTATTCGGCACCGAGAGCCGGTTCGGATGGGCAAATTACAGTAGTTCTGGATCCGGGGCATGGAGGCTCAGAATCAGGAGCGTGCAGAACCTGGAATGGAAAAGCTTATATTGAGAAAGATATTACGCTAAAGATTTCCAAGTACACGAAAAAAGAACTGGAAAAGTATGAAGGGGTAAAGGTATATCTGACCCGTTCTACCGACAAGTATATGGAATTATATCAGCGAGTGGATTTTGGAGCATCTGTTGGTGCGACCGTATTTATCAGCCAGCATATTAATTCCACTAACAGTAATGAGCAGTACAGCGTATCCGGGGCTTTGGTATTTTTATCAAAAGGTCAGTACCGGGGCGATATCACACAGGCTTCCCACGATATCGCATATACGATTCTGGATAAGCTGAATGCGGCAGGGTTTAAGAATCAGGGAATACAGTACCGATTATCGGAGACAGGGGATCAGTATCCAAACGGGACTCTGGCTGATTATTATGGAATCGTAAGAAGATGTGTCCTTGCCGGATTTCCGGGAATGATCGTTGAGCATGGGTTTGTCAATAATCCTAATGACTGTGTAAAATTTTACGGCAGCAATTCGAAGATCAAGAAGATTGGTGTTGCAGATGCCAAGGCAATTGCAGCATATTATGGGCTGAAAAAGAAAGATTCCGGTTCTTCCGGAACGAATCCGCCGCCGGCTGTAGATACCGGATGGAAAAAGGATGGCAGCAATACATATTATGTGAAGCAGGATGGAAGCAGAGCTACCGGATGGCAGACCATAGACGGAAAGGTATATTACTTTAATGCCGGAGGAATCATGCTTACAGGCAAACAGAAGATATCCGGTAAAATTCATTATTTTCAGCCCTCCGGAGAAGCTATGACCGGAGTGCAGACCATAGGAGGGAAAAAAGTATCCCTGGATGAAAAAGGTGTTATAATTGCAATTCCTGCCGGTAGCTGGACTTTGAAAGGCAGCACCTGGTATTTTAAAAAATGGGATGGAAAGAATGCGACCGGATGGATCACTTATAAGGGCAGGAAATGTTATCTGAATAAGGACGGTTCCATGGTAAAGCGCTGGAAGAAGATTAAGGGGAAATGGTATTATTTCAGCGGAAATGGTTATATGGTTACCGGAAAGCGGACGTTGGGCGGCAAAACCTGTTATTTTGGAGATAATGGCGCGGCCCTGACCGGAAAACAGGTGATCAATAAAGAAACCTTATTTTTGAATGAAAAAGGTGTCCTATTGCCAAATCGCTGGGTCAAGGATAATGTTGGCTGGTGGTATCGCTATGGCAATGGTACTTATCCTAAGAAAAAATGGGTTACCATTGAAGGAAAACGTTATTATTTCAATAAAAAGGGTTATATGGAGACCGGTTGGATTAAGCTTGGAAAAAACTGGTATTACCTTCGTTCAGATGGTTCTGCTAAAAACGGATGGCTGAAAAGCAACGGAAAGTGGTATTATCTCGTAAAGGGAAAAATGCAGACAAAGTCCTGGATTCATTATAAGAAAAAATGGTATTATGTGAAGGCAGATGGCGTAAGAGCTGTAGGAAAAAGATTAAAAATAGGTAAGAAGACATATAAGTTTGATGCCAACGGAGTTTGTAAAAATAAGAAATAAAAGCATGAAAAGAGCCGTATCGGTAAAGTTCTACCGATGCGGCTCTTTTATACTGTTTAATAATTGATACAAACTCCACCGTCATCAAAACGGTATATCTTGCCTTTGATTTTTTTCTTTGTATTGCGGAGCATGACACCGTCGCTGCCTACATAATATTTAACACCGCCGAAGGTAACCCAGGTATTGGCTGCCATCTGTCCATTGGATCTTAAGAAATACTGTTTTTTCTTAAGGGTAATCCATCCGGTTTGCATGACTCCTGATTTATTAAAGAAATACCATTTGCCGTCTAGT
This sequence comes from Robinsoniella peoriensis, assembly GCF_000797495.1. GTDB lineage: Bacteria > Bacillota > Clostridia > Lachnospirales > Lachnospiraceae > Robinsoniella > Robinsoniella peoriensis. Next base: position 260,248 of record NZ_JTGN01000011.1, on the reverse strand, counting down.
TTTGCCCAACCTGTTTTAGCCCTTCCGGTATTATCTGCATAGGACCAGGAAGTAGATCCCCTTGTCCAGCCGCCCTCTGACAGTCTGCCGCTGGCATCAAAGGAGTATGGTATACCACGAACTTTTGATGCATTCATCTGCATGATACCATTGTTATCCAGGTAATAATAGTAATTTCCTTCTTTTTTCCAGCTGTTTCTTTCTATATAGCCTTTACTGTTTATGTAATAGTAGTTTTCATTATAGTAGATCCAGGTGTTCTTTCTGGAATACTTTTTGTTATTGGATGTATAAAAAGCTGACTGCTTTTTGGATCCGACCTTTTTCTTTTTCAGGGTCAGATTCCCGGGAGAGATCATATTCAGTGTATCACCATTGCTCATATCGGCTATGATTGCTGAATTTTTTGGCTGTCCGTTTGTGGTAAAGAGCTTACATTCTATATTGCTCAGCGTATTTCTCACGGAGGCGGACATATTGGTAATTAAACCGGTTGCAACTGCATAATCCGGTGATATCATACGCAGATAGCTGGGTGAATTGGCATCGCCGATACCATGATGTCCCAATTTTAACAGATCAATAGGCCCCAGTTGTTTTGCCAGCTTACTTTCATCGTAATCAGGTGCCAGATTGTTGATATCTCCCGCTAAAAAAGCAGTGAGGTCATTTACTGTTACTTTCACACCCAGTGAATTAAAATTGTCATCCGGCCGTTTGGCGATGTTTCCTTTGGAATCCGTGGAGCGCTTATAATTCATAATTTCGATCTGCATATCTCCCAGGGTAAATTCCCGATTCGATTTTTTGGAAAAGTTCTGGATAATTTTCGTACCGCGTCTCTTAGCTGCAGAGATCAGCGTATCATAACAATATTGGTTGTCCCAGAGATTTGTTTTCACTGAGATGTATTTGTCGCTGTATTTATTGAGATACAGGCGTTCTGTTTTAAAAGCTTTTAAAATCTCATCCCCGCTTCCAATATGGTCGCTGTGAGCATGAGTTCCGATATAAAAATCCAGCTTCTTTACGCCAACCTTTTTCAAATACTTAATGACTTCCTGTTCGTGCCCCCCGGAAGTGTTGATACCGGAACGCATAGGGTATTTCGAATTATTTCCATTTGGAAAGTCACTGTCTTCGCCGGAATCCACCATTCCAAAGTGTCCGTTACTCTCCAGCAGGATGGCATCGTTATTGCCTTCAATACAAATAAAATGAATCCGTGTTTTGCTCTTAGCGGATGCATCAGCTGCCAGTGGCAGGCATAGAAAAGCCAGACAGATAACCACTGCCGTAAACATTACATTAAATTTTCTTTTCATTATCTAAATCCCCTTATTCATTGGTATTAAATCAGTACTGCTGCAAAATGTATGACATTCCCCCTTATTCAGACATAGTCAGCATTATATGATACAGGTTAGATTATACCCTAAGAGAAAGTTCTTTACAAGTGTCTGGGGAAAACTTGTATGCGTCCCTTACCCAGCAATACCCAATTTCATTTTTGTAACATCCCTCATCACAATTAACAGTTGTCTAATTCTTATTAAAATGTTATATTATAATTAACAGGAATTAAAAGATTTGTAATAAATACATTTTGAGGGGAAAATTATGCAGCGAAAGAAATATGATGATGAGACACTTCGCAGGCTTCAGGCAACGGAGCTGGAGATGCTGGAGGATTTTGTGGATTTTTGTGAGAAGCATAAGATACCGTATTTTGGAATTGGAGGAACTGCAATCGGAGCACTGCGGCATCAGGGGTTTATTCCCTGGGATGACGACATAGATCTGGCATTTACAAGAAAAAATTATGAGCGGTTTTGTAAACTTGCAGGAGAGGAACTGAAAGATAAATATACGATTTTGCGCGGAGATTCCGATGAAAATTATCCGCTTTTTACTGCGCGTATGTGTAAAAAAGGAACGGTTTTCAGGGAATACGCAATGAAGGATGTGGATTGTGAGTTTGGGATTTTTCTGGATCTGTATGCTTATGACAATGTTCCGGACTGTAATTGGAAGATGAAACTTCAGGCATATGGGGCATGGATTTACAGTAAATTGCTGATTTTATGCAGTATTTCAAAGCCAAGCCTTTTGCTGGAAGGTAAAAAATTAAAATTGGTTTTGGCTGCGTGCCAGGTTGGGAACAAGCTTATGAAAGCGATGCATATTTCCAAGAGAGGCGTTTTTTTGCGTGGAAAGAGATGCTGTACGAAATATAATAAGCAGAAGACTAAAAGGCTGGCATACCTGCCTGAGGCGAGACCCTTTGCAAGCATGATAGACAGGAAAGATTTGTATCCGTTGAAGAAGATGAAGTTTGAACATCTGGAACTCACGTTTCCCAATGATATGCACGAAATGCTGTCTGCTTATTATGGCGATTATATGCAGCTTCCACCGGTGGAAAAAAGGTATAATCATTGTCCATACCAGTTGGATTTTGGGAAACAGGAAGCAGAAGTGCCTGATAAAAAGTAAGGGATGACTATGGAAGATAAAAAAATGTCGATTAAAACCAGTATTCTCTGGAATACCTGGGGAAGTCTGGTTTATCTGGGGTGTCAATGGCTTTTGAGCGTTCTGGTGATCCGTATTTCCGGATTTGAAAATTCAGGTATTCTGACATTGGCTATGTCCATAACCAATATGTTCTATAGCATAGCAGTCTATGGGATGCGTACTTTCCAGGTGGCAGATACGGAAAATGAATATTCCCAGGGAACCTATGTACTGAGCAGGGCAGCGACCGGTTTAACAGCATTTATTCTTTGTACAGCATTTGTAGTGATAAACCGATACGACAAGATATCCAGTTTAAGTATTATAATCTATATGGTCTTCCGTCTGGGAGAAGCTCTTTTTGATGTCTATGCCGGATTTTTTCAAAAATACTGGCGTATGGATTATCTGGGAAAATCTATGGTAATCCGCGGTGTGGTAATGCTTTGCTCTTATATAGTTTTTCTGGGATTATTCAATAGTCTTCCGGTTGCTTTTGGGGCAATGGCGCTGTCTACATTTCTCGTTATTATATTCTATGACCGCAGGAATGTGAAGCGTATAACCAATATAAAATCTGATGGTAATTTAAAAAAAGTACAGGAATTGCTTATCAGGTGTTTTCCGTTAGTGGTTTATTTGTTTCTAAACGCTGCAATCAGCTCTATTCCAAGGTATTTCCTGGAGAAATTCTGCGGAAATGACAAGCTGGGTGTGTATGCGGCAATTGCGGCGCCTACCCTGGTTGTGCAGATGGCATCTACTTACATTTTTAATCCTTTCGTAACGGCTTTTGCGGAAAAGTATCATGCAGGGGACCGGGCTGGATTCTGGAAGCTTCTGTTCACTTGTGTAAAAGTAGTAGGAGCAGTATCTGTGGCTGCTATGGCAGGTGCAGCGCTTTTAGGGGAGTGGGGGCTTCTGATATTAATCGGAGAAAAAATACTGCCTTATACTGATTTGTTACTGCCGCTGGTAGCGTGTACCATTCTCACTGCATTCAGCTGGCTGCTGTGCGGTGTACTGACGGTTGTTAAGGACTTTAGAGGACTGATCATCAGTAATGTAGCTGCCGTTGTGTCAGGAGCAGTATCATCGGTAGTTTTCATAAAGTTATGGGGCATGCAGGGCACGAGTTTTGCTACGATTCTGGGTCTTACCGTTGAAATTGTACTTTTGTTTGTATTTCTGCAGAATCGGATCGGAAAATCAGCGTCGTTGTCAAGATCTTAAATTTATGATACAATAACTCTGGCCGAAAGTAACCAGGTTTTATGGACTGCCAGGCTGAAAGAAAAAAGAAATAGCAGTATTGCAGATTCGTCTGTAATATGTAATGGGTATAAATATGAAAGATAATTATGAACACACATTTGCAATATGTGCCTATGGGGACAGCCCCTATCTTATGGCATGTATCCGCTCACTGAAAAAGCAGTCACATCCCGGCAGAATCATTATGGTGACTTCAACACCCAGCACCTATATAGAGCGTATCTGCAGGGAAAATGAGATATCACTGTTTATAAACAGAGGAGAAAAGGGAATCATCCAGGACTGGAATTTTGCATATGAAAAGGCTGACACCAGGTATGTTACGATCGCCCATCAGGATGATATCTATCATGAAAAATATACAGAAGAACTATGCAGGATGATGGATTCGGCAAAACGGCCATTGATTTTTTTTACTGATTACGGGGAAATCAGAAAAGGGAAAATCGTTGTTTCAAACACATTATTAAAAGTGAAAAGGCTGATGCTGATTCCAATGGAAATAAAGGCGGTAAAGAACAGCAGGTTTATCCGAAGGAGAATTCTTTCCCTGGGTTCACCGATTTGCTGTCCGTCTGTGGGATTTGCAAAAGAAAATGTAAAAGCACCTGTGTTTCAGCCGGGTTTTCGAAGTAATGAAGACTGGCAGGCATGGGAGAAGATTTCCAGGGAGGAAGGGGCTTTTCTTTACTGTAAGAAGCGTCTGGTGTATCACCGGATACATGAAGAATCTGCGACTACCAGAATTATTGAAGATACGGGCAGGCGGGACGAGGATATCGCCATGTTCCGTAAATTCTGGCCATTGCCGGTTGCAAAGCTTTTAGCTTCTGTTTACGGGAGAAGTGAGGAATCAAATAATATGTAGTTGGGGAGCACCTATGAAGAAACTGATTATTATACCAGCCTATAACGAAGGCGCCAGTATTTATTCAACGGTCCGGAGTATTCAGGAACAGGCACCGGATTATGACTATGTCATTATCAATGACTGTTCAACTGATAATACAAAGGATATTTGTGAAGAACATGATTTTTCCGTGATTCATCTGCCGGTCAATCTTGGGATTGGAGGGGCGGTGCAGACCGGTCTTCTCTATGCTGCCAGCAGAGGATATGATTTGGCGGTGCAGATGGATGGAGATGGACAGCATGATGCCCGATTCTTAAAAGAGATGGAGCAAAGTCTCATCTGTAATCAGATTGATATGGTGATTGGGTCAAGATTTATAGAAAAACAGGGATTTCAGTCTTCCGGAATCCGAAGAATGGGAATTCGGTATTTTTCCTGGCTGATTTATGCACTGACCAAGGTGAGGATTACAGATCCTACGTCAGGAATGCGTATGATGAGCCGTGATGTAATAGAAGTATTTACAAGGGAATATCCCAAGGATTATCCAGAGCCTGAAAGTGCGGTAGCAATTATTAAAGCAGGCAGAAAAATCGGTGAGGTACCGGTTGTCATGAAACAGCGGGAGGAGGGGGTATCTTCCATATCGCCCTTGAAGTCGGTGTATTATATGATAAAGGTAACTCTGGCTATTTTTATGGCCGCATGGAGAGGCTGAGGTTGAAAGAAAATTGCTTTTATGTAAATGCGTCCTGCTGTGATTCCCATGCAGGCAGAGAGGTGTGAATATGAGTATCAGATCGCAGATTATCATTATGATTACTGTTGCTGCAGCACTGATTGTGCTGGCATGTATGGTAAAAAAAAGAACGATTAGCTTAAGATATGCTTTGCCGTGGACTTTACTGGCAATTGGTGTAACGGTATTAACCTGTTTTCCGGTTTTGACTGACCGGCTAACGAACCTGCTGGGCGTATCCCTGCCGGTCAATATGATATTTTTTATGGGCTTTTGTTTTTCACTGGTTATTATTTTCTCATTGAGCCTTGCGGTTTCCAGACTTTCAAAACGTGTAAAAGCTCTTGCCCAGCATCAGGCGCTGCTTGAGCGGACGATGCAGGAGATGCAGATGAAAGAATTGAAGATAAAGGAGCAGGCAGATGAATAGGGAGAAATATAGAAAGAAGCAGAATATATTCTTTCCGGTGCTGATTTTTGTGGTTTTCCTGATGCTTATATTTCATACTGTAGTGATGTACCGGGAATACGTCAGCCCCAGTCTGAACCGGCCCAGAGAGATTTTTAAAATTGGAGGCAACAAAGCAGTAGTTGGTGAGATCACTAAAGATACCAAGATTGAACAGAGTTTCCGAATGGAAAACGTCAGTTTTTCCGGAATCAGGCTGACTTTCGCTACTTATGACAGGAAAAATGATGCGCACTTGAATATTCAGCTGAAGAATATAAAGTCAGGTATATTAGTGGGAAATTGGGATGTCTCCACGGAAGATCTTAAGGATAATACCCCGGTGGAATTTGTTCTGAAAAATACCATTGAAGTAAAAGAGAAAGAGGAGTTTATATTAACGATTGCTTCGGAAGATGGGACTGCAGGGAATGCAGTTACGGTTTACCAGTCTGACAAATCTATAAAAGGACAGAAATTAATTGTAGGAAGACAGAAAAAAGAAGGAAGCCTGCATATAACCTTTACGTATGGTGACCAGTCCTATTTGAAAATTTATTTTGTGGGTATCACAGTTGTACTTTTTGCAATGCTGGTATTGCTCTGGTTTTTGGGATATGGCATGAAGTGGGAGGCTCACAGGCTGTTTCTGTTAATGGGTATCTGCCTGGGCGTACTCTATATCTTTGTTCTTCCGCCTTATTCAACGCCGGATGAACAGGCACATATCTATACTGCCTATGCGTTTTCTAATAGTTTAATGGGAAAAGAAGCGGTGAATGATGAAGGGAATACTATTGCAAGAGAGGACGATCTGTTAATGGGAGTCCTGGAGAAGCGTCCGGATACGGAAACTTACGGACTGGTTGCAGATCATCTTTTTGATACTGCAGGCGCAAAGGGACTGTCTGCTTTTCCGGGTGGGCCATTGTCAGGAGTACCTGCATTTGTATATACGCCTCAGATTATAGGCATTTCTCTTGCCCGGCTGCTGAATATAGGAAATGTAGGGTTATTAATGCTGGGAAGACTGTTTGCGCTGGCATTTTACCTGTTGTGCGGATATTTTGCTGTAAAGCGGATGCCATTTGCAAAAGTACTGATGCTGACGGTTTTACTGCTTCCGATTTCCCTGGAATTAGGCGGATCTTTCTCTTACGATTCCTTTATTATAGGAATATGCGCATGGTTTACCGCACATTGCCTTTATCTGGCATATGAAAAGGATAAGGTTGACCGGGCAGACTGGATATTATTAATTATTCTGGCTGTGCTAATGGCACCCTGCAAGATTGTCTACGTGCTTTTATGCCTGCTGGTACTTTTGATCCCGGTTAAGAAATCGGCTACCAGAATCGGCTGTATTCTGGGAAGATTAAGCGTCTGTGCGGGAGGGGTGCTGTCATTGGCTGTCGTTCGACTTGTTACGATGGCAGAATATCTGAGCAGACAGGAAAATACCCTGTCTTATGTTGAAAGTTCCGGGTACACTTTAAGTGGGCTGTTATCCCAGCCATTCACGATTATCCAGATGTATTACGAATCATTTCGGAAATATGCGGATTTTTATTTTGAAACAATGATGGGCGGGCAACTGGGCTGGCTGGATATAAAAGTTTCAGATGTTCTGATTTTTGCCCTGGCAATTATATTGATACTTTCTGTGTTTGTAAAAGAAAAAGAACCGTTTTATCTGGAAAAAAAGGATAAGTGGATCATGGCACTGATCAGTGCCGGGGTTATTGGTGCACTGATGATGGTGTTCTTATTGACATGGACGCCATTTGGTTCTAAAGTAATTGAAGGAACTCAGGGAAGGTATTTCCTTCCGGTGCTCCCGCTTGTGGTACTCCTTCTGCGAAGCAGAAATATAACCCTGAAAAAGAGCATTAACATGAATCTGATCATGAGCGTTGGGCTGATACAGTTTATGGTAGTCTGGGAAATCTTCCAGAAAGTCATAACAAGATAATTTTTACCAGCAGTTAGTATACTAAACAGTACCGATAATTTATATAGTTAAAAATTACGAAAAAATAAAAGGAGAATAAAAACATGAAAATTTTAGTAACAGGATGTAACGGACAATTAGGAAGAGCAATTAATCAGCAGTATGCAGACAATGCGGATGTAGAAATTATCAATACAGATGTATTTCAGCCCGATGTAATGGAGTTGGATATTACTAATATTGATAAGGTAATGTCTGTCATTGAGGAAGTAAAACCGGATGTAATCATTAACTGTGCGGCACATACTGCCGTGGACCTATGTGAATCCCAGCAAGATGCGGCATATCGCATTAATGCCATCGGCCCCAGAAACTTAAGTATTGCAGCGGCGAAAACAGGTGCTAAAATGGTACATGTCTCTACCGATTATGTATTTGAAGGAAATGGAACAAAACCATATATGGAATTTGATGCTCCAAACCCACAGGGGATGTATGGAGCAACGAAGCTGGCGGGAGAACAGTTTGTACAGCAGTTCGCCAAAGACTTCTTTATAATACGTACCGCATGGCTCTATGGAGAAGGAAAGAATTTTGTGAAAACCATGCTTCGTCTGGCGGAGACAAACGACACGGTAAGGGTTGTGGGAGACCAGTATGGTACACCTACCAGTGCGGTTGAACTGGCAAAAGCAATTAAATATCTCATTCCGACATCTAATTATGGGATTTTCCACGGTACCTGCGAGGGTATGTGCAGCTGGGCAGATTTTGCAAAGGAAATATTCCGCCTGGCAGGTAAAGATACAAAGGTGGATAGTATTACTACTGCAGAATATCCCACCCCGGCCGTACGTCCGGCTTATTCTGTACTGGAAAACTATATGCTGAAGCTGACTACAGATTACAGCTTTGCGCCCTGGGAAGATGCCCTGGCTGCATATATGAAAACACTGTAACTTATATATCAGGTCTGCGCAATTACTGCGCTGACCGTAAGAAAAGGTGGTAGGACGTGTATCTGGTAAAAGCCTTACTCATCCTCCTGTGGTTTGCAGTAATACCGGTGTGTATCGGTATGCTGTTTACCCGGGTGGAAGATAAAGAAAAAAATAGTTTAAAAATGGCGGCGCTGTATGGTTATATTACCATGTTTGCCGTGTTTGAAGTGCTGGCGCTTCCCCTTATTTTCGCAGAAGTCAGTTTTCATGTACTGATGTATATCTATGGCGGAAGTATGCTGCTGCTTGCAGTAATTTCCATTATTTTAAATGTAAGAAGAACGAAAGAAATGGTGGTATTCCAGTGGAAAGGCATGAAAGAAACCCCCTGGTCTGTCTATCTGGCGCTGATTTTGATTGCAGTGCAGGTAGCGGCGTACCTGATTTTCAGGCTGGACGATCTGGATGATGCCTTTTATGTGGCAACGGCTACAACCACAGTGCATACAAATGGAATGTTTCGTTTTGATGCTTATACGGGAGACCTGCTAAAAAGTCTGCCTTCCCGCTATGTTCTTTCTCCATTTCCAATCTTCCTGGCATTTATCAGTGAAAGCGTGCAGATGCATCCGGCAATTGTTGCACATACGATTATGCCGGTGTTTTTCGTGCCATTGGCTTATATGGTATATTCCCTCTTAGGTGAAAAACTGTTTGCGGGGGACCGCAAGGCAAGTGGGCTGTTCCTGTGCTTCCTTTCCGTAATACACGTGTTTTCCTATTATTCCGTGTACACCCAGGGGACGTTTATGCTGGTGCGTATCTGGCAGGGGAAAGCGGTATTGGCAGCGATTCTGCTTCCGGCACTTTTCTACATGTGTATCCGTCTGCTGAAAGAAAACGGCAGCCTGCGTGAATGGTCATTATTGTTTTGCCTTCTGCTTTCCTGCTGTCTGGTTTCATCCATGGGAATCATGCTGGCGCCGGTTATGGTTGGCATTTTTGCAATTCTGTATGGGATTGGCGGCAGAGACTTAGGAAAATTTATAAAAGCAGTAATATGCTGCATTCCCTGCCTGATTTGTGCGGGAATGTATCTTTTGATACGTTAGGAGGCTGTATACATGCTGGAGATATTTGGATTGACATTAGAACGTTACAGGATGTATGTGGCTGACGGCATGCATGTGGGATTATTTCTTGCGGCAATTATCTACATTGCCTGTAGTAAAGCAGAAAAAGAAAATAAAAAATTATTTGTGGGATATGCGGTAACTTTTGGATGCATCTATTTCTTTCCGCTGACAGCTAAAATTATTATGGATTACTGTGTGGGAAGAGATGTTTACTGGCGGATGTTCTGGCTGCTGCCCATACCCCTTGTTTTATCCTATGTGGCAGTAAGAGCCTGGTATTCACAGAATACAAAATTAAAAAGAGGGGTTATGCTTGTGGCGCTGATGGGTGTTCTTGCCGTAACCGGAAATTTTGTCTACGTCTCAGGGACAGTTCTTCATAAGACGGAAAATCTGCAGAAACTGCCTTCGGCAGCAAACGCTATCTGTGAAATCATTACACAGAACCGTGGTGAAGGTGAGACGGTAAAGGCTGTGGTTCCCGATGATCTGGCTGGTTATATACGCCAGTATGATGCAGGCATTGGACTGGCATACGGAAGAAAAGGAAGATTTAGCAAGAGAGACAGGAAAATACATGAACAGATGATATCGGAAAATCCGGATTTCAGGGTCATCATCAGGCAGGCGAGAAAGGCCGGGTGCAATTATCTGGTATATTATGACACGGCGGACTCAAAAAAGAAAATAGAATTAAGGAAGTTTAAGGCAATTGGACAGACCAATGGTTATATAATCTATAAGGATACTGCACCGTTAACACCCAAAGAAGAGACAGCCAGTTCCAATAATGCCTGAGATTGCCACGTCTTTTTTGTTGTATTTTTGTAAAATTTGTTGTAATATAGAGTCTGGCAAGTATTGATGTATAATTATGATGAACCATTGAAAAATAAAGAGGGGTAAATATTAGTGGAGAGAAGAGAACAATATAAAAGAGTCATCATGTTTTTTGCTTCTGCGCTTATTCTGGCAGTACAGACAGCAATATATGCATATGTCTGGTTTTCCTATTATGACTCCAGAGGGGTTATCCGTACAACGTTTGTAAGAGGTAACTGGGTAGTTGTGGGAATGTATGCACTGATGCTGTTTTTCTTCTACAAATTGTACGGAGGATTCAAAGTAGGTTATTTAAGGGTACTTGATGTGCTCTATTCCCAGATTGCATCCGTATTATGTGTGAACGGAATAACTTACCTGCAGATGGCATTGATTGGCCGCTGGACTTTTGGAGCGCATGTGCTGCCGATGTTCTATATTACGGCAATTGATTTAGTAATCGTCGTTTTGTGGGTGCTTATGATGCGCTGGATTTACGTGCATATATATCCCCCAAGGAAGATGCTGCTGATATACGGAGAGAAAAATCCAAAGGATCTGATCCGCAAGATTTCCTCCAGGGAAGATAAATATGATATTTGCGAGTCCATTCATCTGGGAGATGGCATGGATAAGCTGAAAAGTAAAATAGATTGCTATAAGGCAGTAATTCTGGGAGATATGCCTTCCCATGAAAGAAATCTGCTGTTAAAATACTGTTTTGAAAAAGATATCCGGTGTTACTGTATTCCAAAAATATCGGATGTAATGATTATGAGTTCCGACAGCATACATCTGTTTGATACACCGCTTCTGCTGTTTCGCAACAGAGGCCTTACGATTGAACAGAAGACGGCAAAACGTCTGACCGATATTATTATTTCCGGTCTTGGAGTTGTAATTGCATCTCCGTTTATGCTGATCATTGCGCTTTTAATCAAATGCTATGACAGAGGTCCTGTGTTTTACCGTCAGGAACGACTGACCGAGCGCGGCAGGACATTTTATGTACTGAAGTTTCGAAGCATGAGAGTAGATTCTGAGAAAGAGGGAGCACGCCTTGCGATGAAGCAGGACAGCAGGGTAACACCGGTTGGAAGGGTGCTCCGTAACATTCATTTTGATGAGCTGCCTCAGTTATTCAATATTTTGAAAGGGGATATGTCTCTGGTAGGTCCAAGACCGGAGCGTCCGCAGATTACAAAGGAATACAAAGAAAAGATTCCGGAGTTCGATTACCGCTTAAAGGTGAAGGCCGGACTCACCGGATATGCACAGGTGTATGGTAAGTATAATACCACTCCTTACGATAAGCTCAAACTGGATTTAGCGTATATTGAAAATTATACCTATCTTTTGGACTGGAAGCTTATGCTGATGACAGTTAAAATTCTCTTTCAGAAAGAAAATACGGAAGGAGTAGAGGCATGGCAGGTGACAGCGGCGACAAAAGAGGAAGAAGCAAAAAAAGAGAACAAATAAATAAATATTCTGTATTAATGTCTGTATATAAAAAGGAAGAACCCGCATTTTTAAAAGCGGCAATTTCCAGTATGATGGATCAGACAGTGCTTCCGGACCAGTTTGTACTGGTCTGTGACGGGCCTTTAACAGAAGCATTAGACGAAGTGGTGGAACATTTCCTGGAGCAATATCCGGAGGTGTTCCTTGTTGTACGTTTAAAGGAATGCGGCGGTCTGGGGCCGGCGCTGCAGACCGGAATAAAGCATTGCAGAAATGAGTTGATTGCCCGCATGGACAGCGATGATATCAGCCGGAATGACCGTTGTGAGAAGCAGCTCTATATATTTAATAAAAAACAGGTGGACATTACAGGTGGGATTATCGAGGAATTTGCAAGTGATATGCATGAAATCTCAGGGAAAAGGGTAACGCCGAAGACCAGTGAAGCCATTTTAAAGTGTGCAGGCAGGAGAAATCCATTTAACCACGTAACGGTGATGTATCGTAAAAGCGCGGTGATAAAGGCCGGTGGTTATCAGGACTTCCCTTATTTTGAGGACTATTATCTCTGGGCCAGAATGTTGAAAAACGGTGCTGTTGGATATAATATACAAGAGCCGCTTGTTTATGTGCGAACAGGAGAGAGCATGTTTGCAAGACGGGGCGGTATGGCTTATGCAAAACTGGCAGTGAAGTTCAGGTGGTATTTAAAGAAGAACGGTATTTCTACCTGGATGGATTTTCTGATTTCGGCAGGCGGACAGGTTCTGATCTGCATTTTACCCAATGGCTTCCGGAAGAAATTCTATGAAGTAATTTTAAGAAAGACAAAGTAGGAGCGTTTATGGTTAAAGGAAAAGCAAAACGGAAAATATATTTTGCCGGAGGATCAGTATTATCGGCAGTAAATAAGGTGATTCCCAAAAATAAGAGAAAAATCCTGATCTTCTGTAAAGGAGAACTTTATGATAACAGCGAAACACTGTTCTGCTATCTGATGAAGTATAAATTTTATGAAAAATACGAGATTGTCTGTGCAGTTGGCAGACCCCGGGACTATCAGAAACTGGTGAGAAAAAATGTCCGGTTTGTAAATCTGGCGGGAAGTTTAAAGGAAATTATGACGGCGGGATTTATTTTTTACCATGGGGAAATTCTGGCAATCATGCCCACAAAAGATCAGGTGTCGATTGACTACTGGCATGGAACCCCTTTAAAAAAGATCAATCATATGCTGGAGGACAAGCTGGGAGATTACCACTATGATTTTTTTACCTATTTAACAGCGCCAAGTGAAATGTTCCGTCCGATTATGGCGGAAGCTTTTAACTGCAAACTGAATCAGGTAATCATTGCCGGACATCCTCGGAATGATGATTTGTTTTCAAAAAAAGATGAATTTCATAAGCTTTCAATTGTAAAGGGAGATTATCAAAAGGTATTTGCCTGGATGCCCACCTATCGTATTTCACGGGATAAGCTGATTATGGATTCCAGTGAGGACTATGTAAAAAATGCAGGCATTCCCTTGTTTCATACGGCAGAGAGCTTTACAAAACTAAATGCTTTTATGAAGGAGCATAAGAGCCTGCTGCTGATCAAACTGCATCCGGCACAGAATCTGGAGGCGCTGGCGATTAAGGATATGAGCAATATTAAGATACTGACAAATGCTTATCTGGATCAGAAAAGAGTCCGTTTGTATCGACTGCTGAAAGATACCGATGCCCTGATTACCGATTATTCATCTGTATATTTTGATTATTTACTTCTGGATAAACCGGAAGCTTTTATCATAGAAGACATGAAAGAATATGGAAGCCACAGAGGTTTTGTAGTGGACAATCCCCTGGATTACATGCCGGGAGAGATTATTGAAAGCCAGGAAGGTTTCTATGGATTTTTAGAAGATTGTATTGCAGGTGAGGATACTTATAAGGAAAAACGTCTTGAAATTAATGATAAGGTAAATCATTACAAAGGCGGAGGGAACTGCAGAAGGCTGCTGGAATTTGCGGGCATTAGCAAATAGGAGCAATTTAAAGCAGTCTCTAAAGGGGCTGGAACGTGTTTGAAATGAAAGAAAAAGAGGTACCCATGAAAAGAGAAATACTGAAAATGCTAAGCGCCAATCCCGCTGTGCGGGAAGGTTGTGTAAGGCTGCGCAGTTTTTACCGGAGGACGCGTAACAAGCTGGAGTATGAAAGGCGTTATGCTACCCAGGAAAAATTAATTTTATTTGAGGCCTATAAGGGTAAGAATTACAGCTGTAGTCCAAAGGCGGTCTATGAAGAGATGATCCGGGACAGCAGGTATGACGAATATAAGAAAGTATGGGCCTTTGAAGATCCTGAGTGCCACCGGGATTTAGCGGATAGAAAAGATACCATAGTGATCCGGCATAGAAGTAAAAAGTATTTCCGTTATGCGGCACAGGCAAAATACTGGGTGACAAACAGCAGGATGCTGGATGAAATACAGAAAAAGAAGGATCAGGTCTATATTCAGTGCTGGCACGGTACGCCGCTGAAGCGATTAGGGTTTGATGTGAAAGTGCATAAAGGCGGTGCCCAGGAAGAACGGGAACTGAACAGAGAGTATGAATACGATGCTATGAAATATGATTATATTTTATCTCCGTCACCGTTCTATACAGAAAAGATTACATCCGCATTTAATCTGAAAGCGCTAGGAAAAGCGGATATTTTTGTGGAAAAAGGGTATCCCAGAAATGATTTTCTGTATCAGTATACAGAAGACCAGGCAGAAGCAATCAAGCGTAAACTTCATATCCCACAAGGGAAAAAGGTGATTCTGTATGCACCTACCTGGCGTGACAGCATGCAGGAGGTGGGCATTGGATGTACCTATAGCCTTGGACTGGATTTTGCAGTTCTGCAGGAAAAATTTAAAGAAGAATGTGTCATCTTGTTCCGGACCCATTACTTCATTAAAAATGTCATTGATCTAAAGCAGTTTGAAGGATTTGTCATCGACGTTTCAGAGTATGGAGATATTAATGATCTGTATATTGTCAGTGATTTGCTGATGACGGATTATTCCAGTGTATTCTTTGATTACGCTAACCTGAAGAGGCCAATCATTTACTACATGTATGATTTTGAACAGTATAAAAACGAGATGCGGGACTTTTATATAGATGTGGACACCCTGCCGGGGAAAATTATAAAGACAGAAGAGGAATTGCCCGGTGCTATCCGGGAAGCTATGGACGAGTTCCGGTATGATGAAAAGTACAGACAATTCAATGAAATTTACAATCCGCACTACGGAGAAAATGCAAGCCGTGCCGTGCTGGAAACCTGTATCAGATCCTAAGAGGGGATGATGCGTGATATGTTCAGGCAGTGAGGCAGACGTGTCATGAAATTTGAAACATCTGTGAAACTGCGCCGGGAGTTGCACCTGGAAATGTTGTATGATATAATATCTGGAATGTTTATTACGGAACGTACATTTAGATGAGGTGAAACGTTGAAAGAAAAAATAAGAAATGGAAAGGAAGCCACGCTGTAATTCTTTCAACTTGTTTTATTTGTGGCAGTATCGCAGAAAACCTGCGGTATGCAATGGGCATAAAGATGAAAAAAATTATTACCTATGGAACATATGATTTACTCCATTATGGACATGTTAATCTGCTTCAGAGAGCCAAGGCGCTTGGAGACTACCTGATCGTAGCATTGTCTACGGATGAATTTAACTGGGATGAAAAACAGAAAAAATGTTATTTTCCATATAGTGAAAGAAAACGTCTGCTGGAGTCGATCCGCTACGTGGATCTTGTGATCCCTGAAAATTCCTGGGACCAGAAGATCAGTGATGTGAAAGAATTCAAAGTGGATACCTTTGTAATGGGGGATGACTGGGAAGGAAAGTTTGATTTCCTGAAAGAATACTGTGATGTGGTATATCTGCCCAGAACGCCTGAGATTTCCACAACTCAGATAAAACAGGATTTAAAGAAATAGGAGCCGGAAAATTCATGAAACGATTTATTAATGATATTAAAAAATTTTATCAATATACCATGTATGCTGCCAGATCTGAGCTGAAATCGGAAGTTGCCAGTTCTTATTTAAACTGGCTGTGGTGGATATTAGATCCGCTGCTTTTTATGATGGTATATACTTTTATTGCTCAGATAGTGTTCAGCAATAAAAAAATAGATTTTTTCCCAATCTATGTATTTATCGGCCTTTCTGTCTGGAATTTCTTCAATAAGGTGGTCATCAGCAGTGTAAGGGTTGTAAAAAGCAATAGTGCGGTTGTTTCTAAAGTGTATGTACCAAAATATATGCTGATTTTAAAAAATATGCTGGTAAACGGATTTAAAATGATGGTTTCTTTTGGACTGGTAATTATCATGATGGTTATCTGGAGAGTACCATTTAGTTTTAAGATCTTATATTTCATACCGCTGATCCTGATCCTTTGTCTGTTTACCTTCGGTATAAGTGCAATCGTATGCCATTTTGGTGTATTTATCGAAGACCTGCAGAATATTTTGACGGTATTTTTGAAATTGATCTTTTATATGTCAGGAGTATTTTATGCAATAGATTCTATGAATCAGATACCGGCACCTATTAAGAATCTCCTGCTTAATTTTAACCCTGCTGCATTTATAATGTATTCTCTGAGACGCACAATGCTGTATTCCCAGTTCCCTCACCATAAATTTATGTTAATGTGGCTGGTGATCGGTTTTGTTCTGTCGTGCATAGGTGTGCGGGTGATTTACAAATATGAGAACAGTTACGTGAAGGTGATATAGATGAGTGTTGAAAATGCGATTAAGGTGGAAGACCTGAATATTTCTTATAAATGCTTAAATGCATATTCCATCAAAAAGAACTTTTTTAAATTAAAGAAGACAAAGACGGAAGTCCATGAGGCGGTAAAAAATGTTTCTTTTCAGGTGCGGGAAGGAGAAATTCTCGGTATTGTTGGGAAGAACGGCAGTGGAAAATCCACAATGCTCCGGGCTATTGCGGGGATTTTCTCACCGGATTCCGGAACCATTGACCTCTTTGGACATACCGTATCACTCCTGTCCATTGGAGTTGGTTTTCAGAAAAGCCTGTCCGGTAAGGAAAATATTATGCTTTCCGGTATGCTCCTTGGATTTACGGAAGAAGAGGTTCGCAGACAGATGCCAGAGATTATAGAATTTGCAGGACTTGGTAAATTTATTAACATGCCGGTGAAGACCTATTCCAGCGGTATGTATTCCAAGCTGGCATTTTCCATTACCGCTATTTTAAAGACCGACATAATGCTCATTGACGAAGTATTAAGTGTTGGTGATGCAAAATTCAAAAAGAAGAGTTACCGCAAGATGAAAGAACTGATCAGTGAAAAGGATCGTACCGTAGTCATTGTATCCCATAATAACGATACCCTCAGATCACTGTGTGACCGGATCCTGTGGCTCCATGACGGGGAAGTTAAGATGCTTGGAACTGCAGAAGAAGTTTTGCCGGTATATGAAGAATTTATGCAGTAAGGAGGCATTAGGCATGTCAAAGAACAAAAGTTTAGCAGGGAGACTGCATGGTAAAATAAAAAGAACTCTGAAAAAATGCAGCAGCAATCATCCTGCAGTATTAAAATTCTACCGGAAATATGTGTATTTGATGCGTAGACTGAAATGTACCTGGTATGGTATTAAGACACCAACAGACAGCCATATGGTTATCTTTACGGGGTTTTTCGGCTCACAGTATGGTGACAGCCCAAGGGCATTGTATGAGGCGATGCTGGCAGATGAAGCTTATAAAGATTTTCAATTTGTATGGGTGTTTAAGAATACAAAGAATTTTGAGTTTTTAAAAGAAAACAAAAATACTTTTATTACAAAAGTGCGTTCCAAAAAGTATTATGAATATCATGCGAAAGCGAAATACTGGGTATGCAATGCATCTGTGACCAACTATCTTTATCCGAAGAGGGACCAGGTAGTCATACAGACATGGCATGGTACCCCTTTAAAAAGGCTTGGACTGGATATTGAATTTGACAGTGATAAAAAACGTTCCCTAAAGGAAAACTATCATAAATACAAACAGCATGTGAAGAAGCTGGATTATTTCCTGTCTCCTTCTAAGTTTGCAAGTGAAAAATTTGATACCTCTTTTGGAATTTCCCGGTTCGGTAAAGAAGGGATTCTCCTGGAAACCGGATATCCCAGAAATGATTTTCTTTTCACACACACCAGTCAGGATGTGGAGCGTTTAAAAGAACAGCTTCATATCGGGAAGGATAAAAAGGCGATCTTATACGTTCCAACCTGGAGAGATAATCAGTATGTGGAAGGACAGGGATATCTCTATCAGCAGCATGTGGATCTGGATGCCCTGGCGGAGAAACTGGGAGATGAATACGTAATTTTATTCCGTACCCATCACCTGAATAAATTCACGGGTGAATACCGCTATCCGGAAAGAATCGTGGACGTATCGGAACATAATGATATCAATGAACTGTATGTTGTCAGCGATATGCTGATAACCGATTATTCCAGTGCATTTTTTGATTTTGCAAATTTGAAAAGACCGGTATTGTTCTATATGTATGATCTGGATGAATATATGAACCAGATCCGCGGCTTCTATCTGGAGCTGGAAGAACTTCCAGGACCAATTATTCAGGAAGAAAGCAAGCTTGCGGATGCCATCACGGATCTGTTTGCTAACTTTACGGTAGATGAAAAATATCAGTCATTCAATCAGAAATTTAATTATCTGGATGGACCTGATACCAGTAAGAAAGTTTTGGATATCTGTATTCCGGCGAAGTAAAATAAATTTTTACAGATCCGAAATGCAGGGAAGATATCATTTACGAAATTATAGAAGTCAGAGGTGTAATAATGGGATTCGCAGAAAAACTGAAAGTCGGCATTGGCTGGCGCGTGAAAAAGATAATTCGATTCATAAAAAAAGGTTTTCGACGTATTAAGAAGCTGATAAAACTGGTTTTTAAGAAAACAAAAGAAGGTTACTTTCGATTATCAGGTGTATTTCGCGGCAGAGGTATCTGTCTGTTGGCAAACAGTAAACGATTAAAGTCTTATAAGGATAAGCATCAGGGTGAACGGTGCTTTCTGGTGGGAAATGGTCCGAGCTTAACAAGCAGCGATCTGGACCTGATTAAAGATGAGACAACGATTGGCTGCAATATGGTTTATAAAATATTTGACCAGACAGAGTGGAGGCCCACTTACCATTGCCTTATTGATGTGATGTTTGCAAAAAATCTGTCAGAGGAGATTGCAGACAATGTAGAGGCACCTTTCTTTGTAAATCTTACTGCTTATCACTATATGAAAAAAAGGCCGAAGGACAGCACCTATGTCTACAATGTGGCAAAAGAACCCTATAAGATCAGTAACAATTTTCTGTCATATTATGTTCCGTCGGGTGCTACGGTTATGTCATTTATGATAGAACTTGCCATTTACATGGGATTTAAAGAAATCTATCTGATTGGTGTGGACTGTACATCCAGCTTAGCAAAAGACAGCCATTTTATCAAAGATTATCTGAGTGATGATATGAAACAGATGGACGTAAAACGGATTGAGAACCGATTAAAAGCTCAGGATCTGACAAAAGAAGAGGTATCTGAATATTACAGGCAGAAAGCGATTTTTGCTTATAATAAATTAAATGATTTTGCAAATGAGAGAGATGTCAAGATTTACAATGCAACCAGAGGAGGCGCTCTGGAGTCATTTGAAAGAGTAAACCTGAGTGACATACTAGGAGGCGTGAACGCATGAAAGTAGTAGGAGTAATACCATCAAGATACAAATCAAGCAGATTTCCGGGAAAACCATTGGCGGATCTTCATGGCAAACCAATGATCTGGTGGGTATATCAGCAGGTAAGCAAGGTAAGAAACTTTGATGAAGTGTATGTAGCAACGGATAATCAGGAAATTTACGATGTCTGCACGGGATATGGATTCAAGGTGCTAATGACAAGTGAAAAGCACACCAATCCTACAGAGCGGACGCACGAAGTATCCGATAAGATTCCCGCAGATATCTACGTGTTTATCGGCGGAGACGAGCCGTTAATCGAAGCCCAGGCAATTGAGAAAGTAGTGGAAACAGCGAAAAACACACCGGAATTCTTTGTGGCAAATGCAATGACCACGATTAAGACAGGACCGGAAGTTATTGATTTTACAAATATTAAAATGATTGCAAACGAAGCAGGCGACGGCCTTTATACATCCAGAAGCCCGCTTCCCTATCCAAAGGGGAGTCTGGAGTTCGATTATAAGAAATTCGTTGGAATCTGCGCATTTACAAAAGAAGCATTGGATTTCTTCGTCACCACTCCACAGAGCTTGCTGGAGAAGGTAGAGGAGTGCGACCTGATCCGCTACATCGAACATCATAAAAAAGTGAAATTTGTGGATGTAGACTGCAGAACAGTGTCTGTAGATACACCTAAGGATCTGGAAATGGTAAAGGACCTAATGGTTGCTGAAGGAATTGTAGGATAGGAGTTTTTATGTATAAAGCTGTAATATTTGACCTGGACGGCACCCTGCTGGACACTTCAGCAGGCGTACTGAAAAGTGTGGACTATACGATCGAAAAGATGGGTTATCAGCCTCTCGCTGAAGAAGTAAAGCGCACTTTTATTGGCCCGCCAATTAAAAAATCATTGATGAAGCAGTATGGATTATCAGAAGAAGAAGCCGATCAGGCAACGGAAATTTTCCGGGATCGGTATAAAAACCATGATCTGTTTTTGGCTGAAGCCTATGAGGGTATCTATGATTTGCTGACTGCCCTGCATTTAAATGGTTACAAAATCGGGGTTGCTACCTTGAAAAGAGAAGACTATGCAATCGAAATACTAGAACATTTTCAAATAAGCAAACACTGTGACATAATTTGCGGATCAGATTTTGCCAGCAAAATGACAAAAAAAGATGTACTTCAACGCTGTGAATCCCTCATGGGGCTTGCATTTTCAAAAGAAGGAATCCTGATCGGGGATACGACTTCTGATGCAGTGGGAGCTTTTGAAGCCGGGGTTGATTTTATGGCGGTCACTTTTGGTTTTGGATTTAGAACTGAAGATGATGTTAAAGAGTATCCGTATGTGTTTTCTGCTGATACGGTTGGGGACATCAGGGAATTTTTTGGGGTATAGAACCTCGCAGACAGACATGCTTTTTCGAAAGGATGTCTGTTCGCGGGGTTTTGTGTTAGAACCAGTTTGGAAAGTATTAGCAACAATCTGCTGCGGTTTGCGGAATGAACGGAATTAAGCGATTTTCAAACAGGCTCCGGAACAGAAAAATATAAATGAGTCAGGGAGATAAGAGGATGGATAAAAGAATGGATAAAAAAGTACTGATTTCGGTAATTATACCGGTATATAATGTGGAAAAATATTTGAGAAGATGTCTGGATTCTGCTGTAAACCAGACCATGAAAGAAATAGAGGTAGTGGCCATCGATGATGGATCGACAGATAGTTCAGGTGTGATTCTCGATGAATACAAAAAGAAATATCCGGAGATCATGCAGGTTCTGCATACGGAAAACCATGGGCAGGGAATTGCAAGAAACCTGGCAATTAAAGAAGCAAAAGGTACATATCTTGCGTTCTGTGATGCAGATGACTACATGATCGAGAATTCCTTAGAGCGCATGTATGCACGTGCCCAAAAAGAAAATTGTGATTTGATCTATGGCGCTTCCTACCGGGTAAGGGGTAACGGAAAATATCTGTTGGGATTGCTGCCGGGACCGGTTACCAAAGAAAGTATGCTTCTGGATATTACACCATTTACATTATGGAGCCTTCTGGTAAAAAAAGAACTCTGGGAAAAAACGGGCGGAACAGCAGACATGATTTACCAGGATGTAGCCTATATTCCAATTTTGATCGCAGCGGCTGTAAAAGTCGGATATGAGCCGGCTCCGGTTTATTACTGGATGGATCGGGAAGACTCCACAGTACACCGCACAAAAGAAAAGAAAATTTTAGATTTTGTAAAAGCTGCAAAAATGGCAATTGAGAATATTGATGCAAAATATCGTAATGAAATCGTAATGAATATGGCAGAAAAGACCATTGATAAATCGAAAGCAATGTGGTATTTTGGGGATGAGTTCTTTTCGTATTTCAAGTCACTTACATCTTTGATTGAAAAGAATCCATGCTATCTGGCTAAGCCGGAGAAGTATAAGGAAATCACCTATTATCTGAGCTTAACAGAGCAGGCAATGCCTAAGAGAATTTATCTGGATGGATTTTCACAGGAAATCACATCCGAACAGGCGTCAGAAGCAGCACAGCAGGCCTTTCGTGAAGAGGGGGAGGCAGTGGTGTTAAGTCCGCAAAACTGCGATGTGCATGAAAACCAGATGATAGAGCAGGCATTTCTTCAAAAGAATTTTAAATTGGTAGTCGGATATTTTGCGTTAAAGAAAATTTATGCAGAAGGCGGATTTTATCTTGGCGCCAACATGAAAATAAATGGACCATTTGATTGTATGCGCTGTTATCCGGCATTCTTTAGCTTTTTTGATGAAGAACATTTTACAGATAAGGTATTTGGCGCAGCAAAGGGCAACCCTGTTATAAAAGAGATAATTAACGGGTTGGTCAATTGTAAAACCCAGACAGAGGCAGATCCGGAAAGACAGATAGAGAGTGTGCTTAAAGGGAAGTATGCTGTAGAGATGAATGGAAGAACCACTTATTCAAAACATCCATTTGTATTATTATCACCACTGGCAACAATGACGCCGGTCAAAGGAACCATATTAGATCTGAGTCAATGTACGCAGTTTGACATGAATCCGAAAGAATTATTTACAATTCCAAAATCAATCCTTGCGGGAATTGCAAATTATCCGGTGCCGTGGCAGGGTACTCAGATTAAGAATTGGAAGTTTAAATATGGAGAAACAAAAAAGCAGTGTGATGAGCTTAAGAAAAAATATAAGAAATGTACAGCTGAATTAAAAGAGATAAAGAATACAGATGAATACCGTGTAGGCAATGCGTTGAAAAAGAATGGATTTGGAAGATTGATTATGCGCGTGTGTCTGAAGATTTTGGGAAGCAGATAGAATAGATCAGTAGAAATTTGCAGCATTGCAAAAGAATAAAGCACAGAATATAATATATCAAAAGTCTGAATGCTGACCATAAATAGGAAAATACTTCACAAAATACTAATTTACCTGTATAATAGGTTCTGTATTACAGTAACCTATATCAGTTTTTGTAAAACAATATATTGAAGAGTCAATATATTTTAAGAACAGGAGAATAAAATGAATAATATAAAATTATTAGATTGTACTTTACGTGACGGTGGTTATGTTAATGACTGGAGATTTGGACATGACAACATTGTGAGTTTATTTGAAAGACTGGTCAGCACAAATGTAGACATGATCGAAGTCGGATTCCTGGATGAAAGACACGAGTTTGATATCGACCGTACCATCATGCCGAACACGGACTGCGTAGAAAAAATCTATGGCGGGCTTGACAGAAGACAGGCAATGGTTGTTGGAATGATCGATTTCGGAACCTGCGGAATAGAAAATCTGTCTCCCTGCAAGGACAGTTATCTGGATGGTATCCGGGTAATCTTTAAAAAACATCTGATGCATGAAGCAATTGCGTTCTGCCGTCAGGTAAAAGAATTGGGCTATCAGGTATTTACCCAGGCAGTTTCGATTACAAGTTACTCAGACAGAGAAATGCTGGATCTTATCGATCTCGTAAATGAGTTAAAACCTTACGCAGTATCCATTGTAGATACCTATGGATTACTTCATCAGGAACATCTGATGCACTATTTTGAATTATTAGACCATAACCTCATTCCGGAAATTGGTGTAGGATATCATTCCCATAACAACTTCCAGCTGGCGTATTCCAACTGTATGGAAGTTTTGAAAGCTCACACAGACCGTATGGTAGTAGTGGACGCAACTCTTTATGGAATGGGCAAAAGTGCTGGTAATGCGCCGATGGAATTGCTGTCAATGTATTTGAATACCAATTGTGGAAAAAACTATGATATCAGCCAGATGTTAGAAGCGATCGATATCAACATCATGAATATTTATGAAAAGAGTCCATGGGGGTATAATCTTTTCTTCTATCTGTCGGCATCCAATAACTGCCATCCAAGTTATGTAAAATATTTAATGGACAAGCATACATTATCTCTGAAGTCCTTAAATGAAATACTGGACAGCATTGAATTTGAAAAGAAATTATTATACGATCAGAAGCATATTGAACATCTGTATAATCAGTATCAGAATTCAGAATGTAATGATCTGGATGATCTGGTAAAACTGGAAGAACAGTTTGCAGGAAAGAAAATTCTGTTAGTTGGACCAGGTAAAAATGTCCAGGCTCAGGAAGAAAAAATCAAAGCTTATATTGAAGCAAATCATCCGGTTGTCATCTCTACAAATTATATACCGGGAGCCCTTATGGTTGATTACGTATTCCTAAGCAATTCAAGAAGGTATGTTCAGCTGAACAGCGTGATCACAGAGTATAAGAACCGTGATACCAAGGTAATTGCCACATCAAACGTAACGAATACAAAAGGGAGCTTTGACTACACCTTAAACTATAGTTCACTGGTAGATGAAGATGCTGAGATTATTGATAATGCATTTATCATGCTCCTGAAAACATTGATGAAAGTAAAAGTAGATCATGTGGCATGTGCCGGCTTTGATGGCTATTCACCGATTGAAGATAATTACTACAATTCCAGCATGGAATACAGGATTGAAAAAGAGAAGTCAAATAGTATGAACCAGTATGTGATTGACTGCCTGAAAAAGATGGATGATCATATCTCTGTGGAATTTATAACAGATACATTCTATGAGAAATAGAATTATCATTTTACAAAAAACGTGCAGAAGTTTCTTTTCGAAATGGCATTTTGAATATTTTGATACAACATATTTTATTGAAATTAGAAAAAGTTATAAAATGCAGGTAAGAGCTATCGGTGATTTGACCTGATAGCTCTTTCAATGAGAAGAGATATGCCCGGAGAACGGCTTGTTCTGAATCAGGTAGATGGGCCTTGGAGCGTGTCCTATTTAAATAGAAACAGTACTTTTTTGATCTGCCTTTAGCGTGAAATATGAATCAAATATTATAAAAGTATGAACTAAAATGCCTCAGAATGTCAAAATTAGCAAAAAATATGTAAAAAATAACCTTATATAGGGTGGTAAAATTTTAAAACATATGATATAATTTAAACACTATATTGTGAATATTATGCGGAGAAGATAAAATGAAAATTGCAGTTGCAGGAACCGGTTATGTCGGCCTTGTCACAGGTGTGTGCCTGGCGAGTAAAGGACATGATGTAACTTGTGTTGATATTGATGAAGAAAAAGTTGAAAAAATGAAAAAGGGGATATCCCCTATCTATGAGCCTGGACTGGATGAATTAATGCAGCAAAGCATGGATCATCTGCAGTTTACAACGGACTATGGCGCTGCATATAAGGATGCGGAGGCCATTTTTATTGGCGTGGGAACTCCGGAAAAACAGGATGGTTCCGCAAATCTGGCTTATGTCTTTAAAGTAGTAAAACAGATCGCGCAATCCGTAGAACGGGATTGTGTAGTTGTAGTAAAATCTACTGTTCCGATTGGTACCAACGACAAGGTGGAATCCTATCTTCGGGAGCGTTTGGTACATGATGTCAAAGTAGATATAGCGTCTAATCCTGAATTTTTATCTCAGGGAACCGCAGTTTTGGATACACTTCATGCATCCCGTATTGTCATCGGTGTGGAAGATGAAAAAGCCGGTGAAGTTTTAAAAAATGTCTATGAAAAATTCGATGCACCGATTATTGTTACAGATAGAAGAAGTGCAGAGATGATAAAATATGCATCCAATGATTTCCTTGCATTGAAGATCTCATATGTAAATGAGATCGCTAACCTCTGCGAAATCGTAGGTGCAGATATTGAAGATGTTACAAAAGGAATGGGATATGATGCCCGTATAGGAAAGCGGTTCTTAAACTCCGGAATCGGTTATGGAGGTTCTTGTTTCCCAAAAGATACAAAAGCCTTAAGCTGGCTGGCAAGTTTTAATGACAACGAAATAAAGACAATCAGAGCGGCCATTGATGTAAATGAAAACCAGAAATTAAAACTGGTGAAAAAAGCAAAAAAATATTATGAAGACTTCACAGATCTTAATGTGGCAGTATTGGGTCTTACCTTTAAGCCTGGAACCGATGATCTGAGGGAAGCAGCTTCACTTGTGAATGTTCCTATCCTTCTGGAAGACGGTGCCCATGTGAAAGCCTGGGATCCGGTAGGAGCTGAGAATTTTAAAAAGCTCTATCCAAAGAAAGTTGATTATTGTTCAAGCATCGAAGAGACTTTAAAAGATGCGGATATCTGCTTTATCTTTACCGAGTGGGATGAAGTAAAGAAATTTGATATAAAGAAGTACGAACAACTCATGAGAAAACCTATCGTATTAGATGGAAGAAATTGTTATTCCTTAGATGCGTTTGCAGATACAAAAATAGTATATAATTCGATCGGCCGTAAAACAGTGAATAGTGAGTTAATGTAGGACAAGAAATTACGGATATCCGTTTTTGCAGATATCCGTTTTTTGGGTGGTTGAAAGAGAAAAAGAGAACAAAGGAAGGGTTGATAAATAATTATGAAATTGATTATTCAGATTCCATGTTATAACGAAGCACAAACCTTAGAAATTGCACTGAATGACTTGCCGAAACAGATTGACGGCATCGATGAGATTGAATATTTAATTATAAACGATGGAAGCAAGGACAATACGGTAGAAGTTGCAAAAAACTGGGGGGTTCACTATGTAGTGAATTTCAAAAGAAACAAAGGACTTGCAAAAGGCTTTATGGCAGGCCTGGATGCCTGTCTTAGACATGGTGCGGACATAATTGTTAATACAGATGCTGATAATCAGTATTGCGGGGAAGATATTGAAAAACTGGTAAGACCGATATTGGATGGGGAATCAGATATTGTTATTGGGGAAAGACCGATTGATAATACGGAACATTTTTCGCCGTTAAAGAAAAGACTGCAGCATTTTGGAAGCTGGGTTGTTCGTAAGGCTTCTAAGACGGATATTCCGGACGCACCAAGTGGATTTCGTGCATATAGCAGGGAAGCTGCGCTGCGGATGAACGTTATTAATGAGTATACGTATACATTAGAAACGATTGTACAGGCTGGGAGAAATAAGATGGCTTGTACTTCTGTACCAATTAGAACGAATGGAGAACTCAGACCGTCGAGATTGTTTAGCAGTATGTTTGGGTATGTGAAGAAGTCTATGCTGACGATTGTGCGGGCGTTTATGATGTATCGGCCGTTGTATTTCTTTACGATTATCGGTAGTATTCTTTCTTTTATAGGAGTTGCGATTGGTATTAGATTTATTTATTTCTTCATAATAGATGGAGGTCGTGGCCATACACAATCCCTTATTTTAGCCAGTATGATGATTATTTTAGGTGTTATGACAGGCATTGTAGGTTTGCAGGCCGATATCATTTCCGGGAATCGGAAGTTATTAGAGGATATTCAATATCATGTAAGAAAGTTGGATTATGATAAATGCGATGAAAAAAATTCCAATTGTAAGGAAGAAAGTTGTACAGTATTAAGAGATGATGTAAAGGAAAGGGCGTAATACATGCTCATGGAGAGGCGAATCGAAAAAGATAGTGAAAAAATGAAACAGATAATAATGCATTATATGAGCAAAAACGATTTAGAAGGAGCTTTAAAGGCAATCACTTTTTTTGGAAGATATATGTATGCGTTAAATCAATGTTATGATGATGATGATGTTGAAAAAATAATCTATAAAATAGCACATAATATTGGTACCGTAGAAAAATCATTTCCAAAAAAAGAAAAAAGCATCCTTTTCTATGATGGTTTTGGACTAGATAATCGTGGATTAGCACTCATTTATGTGAGGGCCCTGGTAAACCTAAAGTTTGATATCGTGTATGTGACACTTGACAATAGAAAGGATTTTATACCTGGCATCTCTAAAGAACTAAAGAAAAATAAAAATAATAAAATAATATTTATTACTGAAAAGAATATAATTCGAAGTATTAAGACGATTAATAGTGTCGTAGAAAAGGAAAGTATATCTAAAATTTTATTGTATACAACTCCTTACGATTTGATAGGAATCACTGCATGCACTGGGCTGGAAGGAAGTATTGACAGGTTTCTGATAAACTTAACGGATCATGCTTTTTGGCTAGGGAAAAAATCCTGTGACTATTTTATTGAATTTAGAGATTATGGTGCATCTGTTTCACGTTACAAGAGAAAAATCTGTGCAAATAAGATAATCAAACTGCCTTTTTATCCAATGATTGATGACACAGTTGAGTTTCAGGGGTTTCCATTTTTAAAAGAGGATAAGAAGATTGTTTTTTCTGGGGGATCACTATACAAGACGTTAGGAGCAGATAATCTATATTATAAAATAGTTCTTCATATTTTAAAAAAACATTCGGATGTTATATTTTTGTATGCTGGTACGGGTGATGGACGAGAACTTAGAAAAATACAGGAAGAATATCCAGAAAGAGTATATTGGATATCGGAAAGAAGTGACTTATTTGCTGTAATGAAAAATGTCACTTTATATCTCAGTACTTATCCAATGATTGGCGGATTAATGTCCCAATATGCTATAGCTGCAAATACATTACCAATTACACTTATTTATGATGAATGTTCAACGGGTGTTTTACTTTATCCAGAAGAGCTAAGTATTGAGTTTACATCTGTAAATGAATTGTATAGTATGGTGGATCATCTTCTGGATGATGATGTTTTTCTACAAGAGCAAAAAAGTAAAATTAAACATCAATTGATATTACCGGAAGAATTTGAAGAACAATTATTACTGCTCTTAAAGGAAAAAAAGACAAAATTTCAAACAAATATAGAGGAGTTTGATACAAAATCTTTTTTGAGAACATATCTTGAAAGAATGAACTATTTTGAATATAGCAAAGTATTTGGGATTAAGAAAATAAAAATTATGTGGAGATGGTTTCCTTTTTATACAATTGTTGGTATTATTAGTAATTTAAAGGAAAAAATATTCCATAAATAATTTATATTTTGCTATTTATGAAAGGATTATAGTACTATGGAACATGTGAGCTTTGTGATTTTGCATTATGTTGTTTATGACTATACGATCAAATGTATTAATTCAATTCTAAATAATATAGAGTATGATAAATATACAATTATAGTTATTGATAATGGATCTCCAGATGATAGTTTTAAAGAGGTTGAACAACTTTATGCTAATAATAAAACTGTTATTTGTATTAAATCAGAAAAAAATCTTGGATTTGCGAAAGGAAATAATCTTGGATATAAATATGCGAAAAATAATCTTAGGTCAAGTTTTATAATAATTGCAAATAACGATACAATATTTGAACAACCAGATTTCGTAAATATTCTCAAAAAAGAGTATGCCCAGGAACAATATGGTTTGTTAGGACCAGATATTGTACGTATAGACGGGTATCACCAAAGTCCTTACAGACCAGAAATAATTAGTAAAGATCAGGTGAAGCGTTGGGTTTTAAACAGAAACATCTGGTATGTTTGTTTGAAGGTAAATAAATTTTTTTCTAAAGGTAATAATTCTCCGGTTTTACAGAAAATTTATAACAAAAGAGATAAGAAAAACAGAGCAGTAATTAATCATTCCCAAAGACAAAAACATGTAGTTCTTCAAGGTGCGTGCGTTATATATTCTCCGCTTTTTATCAAAAGATTTGATTATGGTTTTTATCCTGAAACTTTTATGTATTGTGAAGAAGATATTATAGCTTATCTATGTGAAAAAAATGGATTGGTAACAATGTATACACCTTCATTAAAAATTATACATGCAGAATCAGCGAGTACCTCGGCTAATACTGCATGTAAGATTGATAAAGAACTCTTCGTGACTAAGAATATATTAAAATCATTAAAGATTCTTTCCAAACTAATGGATTAGTTCAGATGTTTGGCAACAATTTCAGGAAATAATTTATATCCTAATAAACCTAGGTAATAAAGTATCGTTGGACTGATATAAATGATTACACCGGACATTTTCTCTAAAACACCAGAGTGATCACTTTTTAAAAATGGATATAAATGGCCATGGGTGTTTTGCTTAATACGTTTAAAAAGATTTTTATCATAATACTTGCAGCAAATCATGTTAAAGAGCATCCATAGCGATGTTCTGACTTTTCGATAGGATCCTTGATCTTTAATGTTCATATTCTCATGTTTTAAAATGCACCATATTAAATCTGCAGAATCCATGTTGCTTATTTTTTTAGGATCAAATATGCCTGTAGTTTTCATCTTCTGTAAAGCTGATACTTCATTCAATCTGTAATTGTATAAGGATTGACTAACATAGTGTCCGGTTTGACATGCATTATAATATTGGATTATCCACAGCATATCCTCGCCTACTTTTAAAGCTGTATTAAATCTAAGCTGAAGTTTTGAAACAATAGACATTCTAAACATTTTAGTGCATAAATAACCGCTGATATAATTACTGCAAAGAGTATATTCGTATAATTTTTCCCGAGTCATTTTACAATTTTGAGGTAGCACCATCGAAACAGTATTTCTGTTTTTAAGGCGATTATATCCGCAAAGTGATACATCCGTATTTTGAATAGCTTTTAATAACTCGCGCACAAAGTGTGGAGAAATAAAGTCATCAGAATCAATAAAAGTTAAAAAATCACCAGTTACATGATCAAGTGCAAGATTTCTTGCAGAGGAAACACCCCCATTGTCCTTGGAAAGAAATTTTATTCTGCTGTCTTTTGCTACATATTTTTTACAGATGTCTGGTGAAGTGTCTTTAGAACCATCATTTACTAATATGATTTCCAGGTTTGTATAAGATTGTGCTAAAACAGAGTCTAGACATTCTTCCAGATATGATTCTGCATTATATACAGGAATTATTATACTTACAACAGCTTTGCTTGAATTAGTTTGATTATACATAAATACCTCGCATATTTAAAAAGATAAGATTATTCTATCATAATAAATTTATCATAACAAGGGTTTTATATCTTTCTTGATAATCTAAGAGGTTATTATTAAACAAGTTTAAATTTTATAATGAAAAGAGATAAAAAATGAATTTAGATAATATTGCTAAAAGAATCGCACATATTTGTTCTTATATATATCCAGAAAAAATTATACGGGGATTAAAATATTTTAATAGATTAGTTTTAAGTGAAGTTTACAGTCGGAAATTTAACACTGCTGGTGCTGGCATATATATAAAACCACCGATTCAAATTAAAGGTTGGAAATATATTAATATTGGTAGAAATTTTAGGTGTGGATATAGATTGCGTATAGAAGCGTGGGATGAATATGAGAATGTAAAATATCAACCACAAATTAAAATTGGCGATAATGTAACCGTTGGGGATGATTGTCATATAGGTGCTATCAACAAAGTTATTATTGGCGATGATGTTTTAATGGGCAGCAAGATATATATAGCTGATCATTCTCATGGACAGGTCAAGGCAGAAGAAAAAGATATAAGGATGGTTCAGAGAAATTTACATTCAAAGGGATCAGTAGAGATAGGCAATAATGTTTGGCTTGGTGAAGGAGTTGCAATTCTTCCAAATGTAAAAATAGGTAGTGGAGCTATTATAGGCTCTAATAGTGTAGTTACAAAAGATATTCCTGAAAATGTGGTTGCTGTAGGGGCTCCAGCCAGAGTAATAAGAAATCTATAAAAATTAAGAAGTTATCAAGAGTAAATCAGATATTGAAGAAAGTTGGACTAATATGAATATAAGATTTAAACATATTATCATTAAGGATAAAAAGAGCAGATTAAATGTTTCTCGGATAATCCAATTTGTAATGTGCATTATCATACTAGGAACTATATTATATAGAATTCAAGACTACGATCAAATTATATATGTAAAAGAAGAGGCAAGAATATGGGGGGGGATGTTTTCTTTTTTTGACAATAATTGGTCTGATATTTCTGCAAATCCATCCCTTTTTTCTTTTGGATATAGTTTGATTTTGTTGCCTTTGAATGCAATATTTAGGGAACCTGCCAGTATGTATAAAGCAGCAATCATTTTAAATGCAGTATTACTATGTTGTACTTTTTTAATATCCGTCAGAGTTTCCTATCGTTTATTTCCAGATATTAGTCATATTAAAATTCTATTTATCTGTTTTTTGCTTATTCTTTATCCAGGATATTCAATTGTGCGATCGTTATCAGTTCCAGATATATTACTGTTATTTCTTTTCTGGGTAATCATATGGCTGTATATATCTATAATGGATCGTGTAACTAATTATAAGATTATTTTGTTGGGTGTAACAGCTATTCTTTCAGTAGCTATAAAAAGTTCTTTTATTACTTTGATAATTGGTATAGGACTGGCTATTATAATTTTATATAAGAATAAGGTGATTAATGAAAGGCAGAGTGCTTTGCTGGGATTTGAACTTATATTAGGAATTGTAATTATAAGCCTAATAGAGAAATACTGGTTGAAGTTAATTGGTTATGATGATAATAGGCTTATTGATAATAGTTTACTGGTATTAATAAATGGCATGGTAAAAGGATGGAATGATTTTGGCGTCGTGGGCTTTCTTCAGCAGTTATTAGCTAAATTATATGCATTAGGAATAAGTTCTTTTTTGTTTATTATGCCAGGGATCTTTTGTGTATATAAAAAAATAATAGCTGATAAACAAACAGATGATAAGAATAACTTGATTGTTGTGTTTTTAGGCTTTGTATTTATCAGTATGCTATATTTTTCTTGTTCATATGATCTTTCAAATAATACTATTGATTCTTTAGTTAATATTAGAGATCTTCAGGTTATTTCCGGACCTATTATATTATATGGTATATTAAAGGTATTGGATAACAAAAGCTGGTTGAAAGAGATGATTATATATTCTATGATCTTTATTGTAAGTACATTTACGCTTGCCAGTATAATGAAAACAGTTGGGAATATGTCAGTAGATGAATATAATTGTGGTATATTATCCTTGTTTTATCATAAAGATGTAAGCTTTTCAAGTGCATTGTTTCCAGGTGCTATTATGGCAATTATTATTGCATATATAAGTTTATATCTATATAAACAAAATTATACTATTATTTTATTGAGGAAGTTAAGCTGTTTTTTGTCCGTACTCTTAATTGCCGTGGTTTGCATTGTCATAACCAATTACTTGGATACTACTTTGATTTTAGACAGAATTAGTGAAGATAAAAAGGATAGTATGCAGATTGCAGAGTTATTGAAGTATAATCCTTATGATGGTAATATTTATTATATTAAAAGCGATCATGAGCAAGAGGACAAGATTTCAAGCTTGCAATTTTTATTACCAGATAGAAAAATAAATATTATTGATCCATATAGTAACGATGAAGATGACTCTGCTATGAAAAATTATGAAGAATATAGAAAAGATAAAAAAAATAAAAAAATTATGTATCTGATAACTTCTGGAAAGTCCACTAAGATTACAAAGTTCTCGGATGAATTTACAGTTTTGGAGAAAAATGCATCGTTTGCTTTACTTACTCAAAAGGGGAATGGAGTGGCTGAAGGAATTACTCCTTTTTATAAGGTAAGAGAATACATTCCAGACAATAAAAATATAGAGAATGATAATTCGAATACTATTCAAGATGAAGAGGTAAGCGAAAATAATATTTTATTATCAAATGGTACCTATCTGTGCAATGTTCGTATTTCTGCAGAGAGTAAATCTGATGATCAGGTAGGGTATGTAGAAGTTTTGGATGGAGATGATGTTTTGAATAGAGCGTTTTTTGATCTAAATGAATTAGGAAATGAAGGAGAATTTGATGTATTGATTAGAGTATCAAGCGCTTCTGATAGAAAAAATGTACACTTTAGAATTTCAGATAATTTGTCAAATAATCTATCGATAAATCAGATTGATATTCAAAAGACATCACCTTATTATACTGTAGGTTTGGATTCTTATGACAATCTCCATTCTATTCTGGATCAGATAAAAAAAATCGATGATGAGTGTCATGATAAAGGTATAATTAGTTTTGTATATGATGGTAGTATTGGTGATAATAATAATTTATTAGATCATGTTAAAGAAAGTTTGCCCAATTATCAGGTAAAAAAGGTAGATTTAGAAGAAATTAATAACGATAATTCTCAATATTTTTTGTTTTTTGCAAAAGGGAAAAATTATAGCTCATACATGGATGAGTTGTCAATTATAGCACGAAATGATGATTATATTTTAATGTGTAAGAATGATAATAAAAGAATTGAATACATTAAAGATAAAAATGGTTTTGTGATATCACAGGGGAGAGTAATGGATATTAGAGGTTTTTTAACCCAGCAAAAAAATGGTTATGATTATCAAAAACCGATAGAAATTCCCAGTGGAAATTATAATTATATATTTGAGGTAAATGTTAATGGCCAGCAATTGCCTGATGAAGCTATAGGGGATATTATATTAAAAAGCAAAGATACAATCGTTGTGGAAAAAACCATATACGGTAGAGATATTACCAATGAAGAGTCTAAAATGAGGTTTCAGGTACCTATTGCTGCTAGATCAAAATTAGCCAATGTTACTTATGAATTTACGACTGTAGGTACAAGTGATTTGCAAGTGCAACCAGTTGGTCTTGAATTGGAATCTACAAGACTTATGATAGGGACAGAAGAGAAAGATGGTTTGAAGCAAATGGTTAATTTACTGTCTGATGTCTCCCAAAAAAGTATTATACCAATAAATCTTTACTATGTTGCAACGAATAGGGAAATAGATAATAATATGCTATCAACAGAATATTTGCAAAGTGAGTTGAAAGGTGTTAAAATAGATAGCAAAACTCAAAATGAAGTTTTGGATCTTACAGAAGATGTATTTTTACTAAAATACAATTTTAATGGCAGTAACCTGGGTATGGCTAAAAAGTATACAATTGTCGCTCAAGAAGGAGCATATACTTTATGGGCATCAAGTCATGGTAAATTGTTATATGACGCTATTGAGGCCGGAGGTAAAATGCTATCTAACGGTGGGAAAGTACATGTAAGCTGTTTTAGTAATACAGATTTATCAGCAGATAATAAAAATACAATCGAGAATCTAAAAAAAGGTACTTATGAATTATATCTGAATCTGACTAAAGGTGATTTAGAGAAAGAAGCAAATGTAGTTATTCAATTTAAACAGATTAAGTCTGATTCTGAAATAAAAAAAGAAGTTGATGAGAAGATACAAGATATGATTGATGCAGGCGAGGTGGATGAGACTGCATTTAAGGATAAACACTTAAGGAAAGATGTTAAAGAGACAATTAGCAGTGAAGAAGTATTAAAAACATATAATGTAAAGGACTCTTTATTTAAGGATGTTTATTCAGTTAATGAAGCTGTCTCAATCATATTGGAGAAAAATA
This sequence comes from Robinsoniella peoriensis, assembly GCF_000797495.1. Classification (GTDB taxonomy): domain Bacteria; phylum Bacillota; class Clostridia; order Lachnospirales; family Lachnospiraceae; genus Robinsoniella; species Robinsoniella peoriensis. The sequence continues at coordinate 224,447 of NZ_JTGN01000011.1, read as the reverse complement.
TAAGTAAATTAAGCGTTGAAGTACTAAATCTAGGAGATAGCAATTTTACTGCAGAATTACAGTGGGTAGAGAGAAAAAATTAGGGTGATTGTATGAAAAAAAAATTATTAGTTACTGGGACGACTTTTCCCAGATGGAAGAACGATACAGAACCACGTTTTGTTTTAGATTTATCAAAAGCATTATTGAAATATTATGATGTTACAGTGCTGGTTCCAGCCACTGAAGGAGCTAAAAACCATGAGCTATTGGAAGGAGTTAATGTAATTCGGTATCATTATTTTCCTATTCATAAACTAGAAACTTTATGTTATCCAGGTGCTATTGTACCTAGAATAAAAGAAAAAAAGGTCAGAATTTTACTGGTACCATTTTTGTTTATAGGATTATTCATTAAGTTGAGTAAAATGTTGCCGGAATATGATATAGTGCATGCTCATTGGGTTATTCCTCAGGGTATAATACAAAGCTTCTTTAGAAAACCTTTTATTATAACCGGACATGGCGGAGATATTATGTCTATGAATCATGGAATTATTAAAAAATTAAAGACTAGAGCGTTAAAGAGAGCATCTTATGTCACAACCGTTTCAGAAGAATTAAAAAGTAAAGCGGAAAGTATTACAAATTTGGGAAACATAGAGGTGATTTCTATGGGATGTAATACTGAGAAGTTTGGTAAAAAATATGCCATTAATAATTATTTTAAACAAAATGATAAAAAAGTATTACTATTTGTTGGAAGACTTGCAGAGAAAAAGGGAATCAAATATTTGATAGATGCTATGAATGAAATTGATGCGTTATTATTTATTGTGGGAGAAGGACCGCTTAGAGGAATACTTCAAAAGCAGGCTGAACCAATAAATAACAAGATTAGGTTTTTAGGAGCTAAAACACACGAAGAACTAAAAGTATTATATGCCTCGGCAGATATTTTTGTTGCTCCCTCTATAACAGCAAAAGATGGCGATACGGAAGGTGTTCCAACCGTATTAATGGAAGCGATGGCATCAGGTCTTCCATGTGTAGCTAGTGATTCTGGTGGAATATCCAGTTTGATATCAAACGGAGAAGAAGGTTTCTTGGTCGAAGAGAAAAATGTAAACCAATTGGTCGATCGTTTAGGTATATTAGTTCAAGATGACAATTTAAGAATCAAGTTATCTGAAAAAGCAAGATTAAAAGCAGAGCAGTATGATTATAAAAATATAGCAGAGAAATACGCAGCAGTACTGAAAAAGGCGCTAAAAAATTAGCGTATAGTGCAGAGGTATGTCGATGTAATTATCAAGGAGGAAAAATTATGCAGGTAATAAAGTATGCATTTCAACAGCATGGAGATGAACGTGGACAATTAGTAGCATTGGAGGAACATAAAGATATTCCTTTTGAAATCAAAAGGGTCTATTATATGTATGATACGGGAATAGATGTACATCGGGGTTTCCATGCACATAAGTCTTTAGAACAAATTATGATCTGTATCCATGGATCATGTAAGGTGCTGTTAGATAATGGTGAAGAGAAAAAAGTGGTATTTCTTGAGAAACCATATGAAGGGCTTTATATTGCTAACAATATGTGGAGAGAAATGTATGATTTTTCTGAGGATGCAGTTCTACTAGTTTTAGCTTCTGATTATTATGATGAAAGAGATTATATAAGAAATTATGATGAATTTTTAAAAACCATTGCTGAATATACCAAAGGAGCGGATAAATAAATGAATGTACCATTTGTATCTTTTGAACCGATGCATAAAGAATTAAATACAGAAATATCAGATAAATTATTAGAAGTATTTCATAAGAATTATTTTGTTGGGGGTAATGAAATACAGGAATTTGAGAAAGAGTTTGCAGATTACTGCGGAGTAGAATATTGTGTTGGTTGTGGAAATGGTTTGGACGCATTATATTTAATATTAAGAGCTTATGGCATAGGAGCGGGAGATGAAGTTATTGTACCATCAAATACTTTTATTGCAACAGCTCTGGCGGTATCTTACACAGGTGCAACACCGGTATTTGTTGAGCCAAATATTGAGAATTATAATATAGACTCATCTAAAATAGAAGCAAAAGTAACATCGAATACAAAAGCGATAATTGCTGTTCATCTGTACGGCTGCCCTGCGGATATGGATGAGATAATGAAAATTGCTGCAGAGTATGATCTTAAAGTAATTGAAGATAGTGCACAGGCACATGGGGCACGTTATAAGGGAAAACGTACCGGAAGTCTAGGGGATGCAGCGGGCTTTAGTTTTTATCCAGGAAAAAACTTGGGAGCCTTGGGAGATGCAGGAGCTGTAGTCACAAATGATAAAGCTTTAGCAGAAAAAGTAAGAGCATTGGGGAATTATGGTTCGCTTGAAAAATATCATCATATTTATCAGGGAAGTAATACACGGTTAGATGAAATTCAGGCAGGTATTTTGAGAATTAAATTAAAAAGATTGGACGAGTGGAATAGATTTAGAATAGAGTTGGCATCAAAATATAAGAATGGTATCCAAAACGAGCATTTAGTATTACCAAATGAGAATCTGGATCGAGATCATGTATACCACTTATTTGTTTTGCGTACTGACAGAAGAAATGATTTAGAGATGTATCTGAATAGTAAGGGGATAGCAACAACGATTCATTATCCAATTCCGATTCATTTACAGGAGGCATATAAAAGTCTGAATATAAAAAAGGGAAGTTTACCAATAGCAGAGCAAATTTCAGAAACAGTTATCAGTATCCCTATGTATTATGGGATGGAAGAAGAACGCATTCAATATATCATAGATTCTTTGAATACATTCCAATAGGTGTGATATGAACAGACTTAAATTATTTTTAGAAAATTTTTTGATATATGGCTTAGGTAGTGTACTAAGTAAGGCAGTACCTTTATTAATGTTGCCTATAATAACTAGACTAATGCCGGACACATTTTATTTTGGGTTAAACGATATGTCATCTGTGGTAATATCATTTGGCTCTGCCTTAGCAATAATGGGCATGTATGATGCGATGTTTCGGATGTTTTTTGATAAAGATGATAAAGAATATCAAAAAGCAATATGTTCAAGTGCATTTGGATTTACCATTATAACATCAGTTATTATCTTTGGAATATTAATTATGTTTCGCAAACAATTTGCAAATTTATTTTTTGATTCTCCCCAGTATATGAATCTGCTTTTTTTATCTGCTATCAGTATATTGATTGGATCTACAAATACGATTGTTTCTGCACCAACAAGGATGAATAATCAAAGAAAACGTTTCTTAATAATTAATACGATAAGTCCGATTATTTCTTATAGCATATCTATTCCTTTGTTAATAAATAAGATGTATCTTATTGCGTTGCCACTGGCTGGTGTAATATCGGCTTGTTTTACAGAAATTATTTTTGCTGTATTAAATAGAAAGTGGTTCAGTTTTAAAAGCATAAAATTTAAATACATTAAACAAATGTTAGTAATAGCGTTACCATTAGTTCCTAATTTTCTAATATATTGGATATTTAATTCAAGTGATCGTCTGATGATAACCAAAATTATAGGTGCTGATTATACAGGTATTTATGCAATAGGTGGAAAGATAGGACAGATTAGTCAACTTATATATACTGCTTTTGCTGGAGGTTGGCAATATTTTGCCTTTTCTACTATGAAAGATAATGATCAAGTCGAATTAACATCAAAAATATTTGAATATTTGGGTATAATTACTTTTTCTTGTAGTATTATTATGGCTGTATTTAGTGAACTTGGTTTTAAGATTATTTTCACGGGTTCGTATGTGGAAGGAGCTATAGTGGCGCCATACTTATTTGCGGCACCTTTATTATTGATGTTATTTCAGATTGCTTGTAATCAATTTCTTATTATTAAAAAGACTTGGCCGAATATGTTTATTTTATTGGGTGGAGCATTACTGAATGTTATTATTAATGCTGTACTTATACCTACAATAGGAATAGAAGGTGCGGCTATAGGTACATTAGTTGGTTACGTGGTATCAGTGGTTGTTTGTATTATTGTATTAACGAAAATGGAATTGATTAGTATTTCAAACAAATTTTTTACATGTACAATGATAGTGGTTATTTATAGTGTGTTATGGAGACTAGTTTTTAAAAATAGCGTTTTAATAAGTGGTACTTTAGCAATTAGCGTAATTGGTATCATGATTTATTTATACCGTAATGAATTGAAATTTCTATTTAAAAAGAAAAAGTAATATTGAAGGAGATTTATGCAAAGTTTTTGTAATATTAATAAAATCAAATCAAATCATATTATATTGTCCGGGTTATGTTTATTTTTATTATTCTTTTTTTTAAAAGATATCGCTAAATTAAATGGAATAGTAGTTATAAATGATGAATTTGGATATTGGGGTATAGCTTCACATATAGCTGGTCATACTTGGTCTGGACTTTTGCCGACCGCACCATATTATGCATTTGGTTATAGTTTGCTACTGGTTCCTTTATATTGGCTGAATATAACACCTACGGCTATGTATCATATTGCAATAATATTTAATGCGCTGTTTATTCTTGCCAGTTATATCATTTCAATTTGCTGTATGAAAAAACTGTATCCTCAAATCTCTGAGCTGAAGTCTTATTTTATTTGCTTTGCAATAACGTTTTATACCAATAATATTATTCAAGCTCAAGTTGCGTGGTCTGAGACATTATTATATTTGCTAGTGTGGCTACTTTTCTATATTTTTATTTTAAACGTAGAAAAAGCAAAATTTTGGAATTATGCAACGGGAATATTAGTTGCTGTTTATATGTATTTTGTTCACCAAAGAATGATTGGGGTAGTATTGGTGTATTTGGTATTAATTATATTTAATAGTTTAAGTAAAAAAGTAAATAAAAAAGTACTGTTAAGTTCATTTGTTATATTTGCAACTTTATTTATTTTTGGAAATATAGTTAAAACCAATATTATAGCTAATGTTTTTACGAATCCTGAATTAGCATCTATGAATGATTTTGGGGGGCAGGCAGGTAAATTACATTCTATTTTATTTACAAAGAATGGGTTTTTAAACTTTTTACAAAGTATTGCAGGAAAATTTTACTACATTGGAGTTTCCACTTTACTCATTGGCTTAGGAGGTTTATGGGTACTAGGTGGAGATGTGCTATTACTTATAATTAATTTATTTAAGACAAAATTTAAGAAATATAATAATAATCAATTAGTTTCTTTATTTGCATTTTTGGCTTTTCTTTCTCTCTTTGTAATTGATGCAATTTCAATGTATAATAATGCAGGAAGATTGGATGTATTAGTCTATGGAAGATATATGGAGCCTGCTTTTGGTTTAATAATATTTTATGGTTTGACAGATTTGATTGTAAGTCAAAAGTCGAAAAGATTTGTCATACCTCAGATTCTTATTTTGTTGATTTTATCTTTTGTTGTAAATACAGGATTTATAGAGGCAAATTCTAAAATATTTAATGGATTTTGTTCATCAACTATTTATTTTTTCTTTAAATATGCATCTGATGTACCAAATCTTTCTTTTTATATTACTTTGCTTTTATTATTGCCGGGTTGCATTATATGGATTATAAATACAGGAAAAAATAAAAATGCAATTTATAATTTTCTGATTACTTTCTTCCTTGTAATAGTTTCCTGGGGGTGGTTATCCAGTTTTTCAGGTGCTCTTTATCAACAAGAAGAGGCACAAAATAATATTGGTCGAATTATTGAACTAATAAAAAGCAATCAAAAGGATGATTATAAAATCGCTTATATAAAGGATTCTAATGATGAGGCTTCCAGTTCAGGTGATATTAATATAAAATATTTACAATTTTATTTTCCTGGTAACACCATAGAAATTATAAATGAAAAAGAAGTAATTGATTATAAAGATAGAAGTGATCTTTTTTTGGTAATGGATAATAACTCAAAAGTTTTTGATAAGCTGGCAACAAAATATGAAATTATTGGAAATACAAATGTTTTTACTCTTTTTTTTGACAGCAAATAAACCCATTTAATAGAGTTTTTATATCTAATAATTGATTGATTTTATATTGAATATGGAGATTTATGTATGATACTTAGAAAATTGAATAAAAAGGATGCTCCTTTTATGTTGGAATGGATGCATGATAGCGATGTTACGTATTATTTAAGAAATGATTTTGCTAATATGAGATTAGAAGATTGTGAGTTATTTATAAAAAAATCTGAGTCAGATTTGAATAATATTCATTATGCGGTATGTAATAATATGGATGAATATATGGGGACAATCAGTCTCAAGAATATTAACAAAAGGGATGCTACTGCAGAATATGCAGTATCTTTTAGGAAGTGCTCAATTGGAAAAGGTCTTGCTAAAGAAGCCACAAAAGATATTTTACGTATTGCTTTTGATGATTTGCAATTAAATAGAATTTATTTGGATGTTTTATGTGATAATAAACGGGCTTTAAGGTTTTATGAGAAAATTGGTTTTATCAAAGAAGGAATATGGAAAGAGCATTTTTATTTACATGGAAAATACCGTGATGTTTTGTGGTTAAGATTATTAAGATCAGAATGGGAAAATGAGTTGTAATATTTATTAAATCAATATATGAGCAAAAGTGAAAGAGATATTTCTATTCTTGAGTGAGTTTGAGTATTATGAAAAGGGAGATGTAAAATATTATGTATGATTATTTGATAGTAGGAGCGGGTTTGTTTGGAGCTATATTTGCCCATGAGGCAATAAAAAAAGGAAAATCATGTCTAGTTATTGACAAGAGAAGCCATATAGGAGGTAATATATATACAGAAGAAATAGAGGGTATTCAAGTTCATAAATATGGTGCCCATATTTTTCACACAAGTAATAAAAAAGTATGGGATTATATAAATCAGTTTTCTGAATTTAATCGTTATACAAATTCTCCAGTTGCATATTATAAAGGAGAAATATTTAATATGCCTTTTAATATGAATACATTTAATAAAATGTGGGGGGTGGTTACACCTAATCAGGCAAAGAAAAAAATTATTGATCAGATTGAGGAGAGCGGTATTACAGATCCGAAAAACTTAGAAGAACAGGCAATTTCGTTGGTAGGAAAAGATATCTATGAAAAATTGGTGAAGGGTTATACACAGAAGCAATGGGGGAAATTGTGTACGGAACTACCAAGTTTTATAATTAAACGCCTTCCTGTTCGTTTTACTTATGATAACAATTATTTTAATGATTTGTATCAAGGTATTCCTATAGGAGGATATACGCAGATCATTGAAAAAATGTTAGAAGGTAGCGAAGTTCACTTAAATACAGATTATTTTGCTGTTCGGTCGGAACTAGATTCCATCGCAAAAAAGACAGTGTTTACTGGAATGATTGATGAATTCTATAATCACTATTATGGTACTCTGGAATATAGAAGTCTGGATTTTGAGACGGAAATAATTGATGAGGAAAATTATCAGGGAAATGCTGTAATTAACTATACAGAATTTGAAGTTCCATATACCAGAATAATTGAACATAAGCATTTTGAATTTGGTGAGCAAGAGAAAACAGTTATTACAAAAGAATATCCAAAACAATGGGAAGATGGGGCAGAACCATATTATCCGATTAATGATGATAAAAATAGTGAGTTGTTTGCAAAATATAAAGCGTTGGCGGACAAAGAAAAAAAGGTGATTTTTGGGGGTAGATTAGCTGAATACAAATATTATGATATGCATAATGTCATTCAACAGGCATTGGAGTGTGTGGAAAAGGAACTGTAAGATATGAAAAAGATGAAAAATATTATGAGGACAAATAAAAATATTATTTTTATAATGCTTGCGATTTTAACATTTCAATCAGTTATATATATGTATGCAGGTAATAAAAAAGAAGCTTTTCATATAGATGAATATTTAACTTATCAGTTATCAAATGGTGTATTTGGATTAAGTGATCCTATAGAGAATGGTAAAATTTATACTAATACAAATCCTTTTCTAAAGTGTTTTGTTGTAGATCAGGAGACTCGCTTTGATTATAAGGGGGTCTGGGAAAATCAAAGTAGAGATGTACATCCTCCTTTTTATTATACGCTAGTTCATACAGTATCTTCATTAATACCAGGTATTTTTACTAAATGGATAGGAATAGGAATTAATATTTTTTTAGCTTTATTTGTTACTATTTTAGTTTATTTTATAACAAAAGAGATTAGTAAAAAAAGTATATTATCATTGATTGTAGCAGCTACATTTGCTTTATCACCCGGAACAATCAATAGCATACTTTTTATTAGGATGTATGTATTTTTATCTATATGGGTTTTAAGCGTATCGTTTTTACATTTAAAATATTATAAGAAGCAAAAATTAGATTATAAATTCTATGTTTTACTTACAATTGTGTCAATTTGTGGAACTTTGACTCAATATTATTTTTTGATTTTTTTGTTTTTCATATGTTTATTTTTTGGTTTACATTTGATAAGAAAAAAATATTGGCAGGATGTTTTAAAATATTGTATATCATTAGCAATTTCAGGTATTCTATCAATAATAATTTTTCCATCAATGATAACACAAATTTTTGGAAATGGGTACAGAGGAATAGAATCGTTTCAAAATTTAGCAAGTTCAGATTTTGGAAACAGATTAGCAACATATTTTGAAATAATTAAGAACCAAATTTTTGGGAGCAGATTGAGTACAGCTATTCTGGTGATTTTAATATTATTGACTGTTAGTCTAAATTTAAAGAAAATAGAAGTAAGACTATTTTGGGTTTTCAAAAATTATATGGTTTTAATATTTCCTGTAGTTACATACTTTTTATTGGTGGTTAAAATATCTCCATATTTAACTGATAGATATGTGTTTTGTATTTACCCCTTTATTTGGATCTCATTTATTTTAATTATTTATTGGGAGTTCATTCAGATAAAAGGCAATAAAATGTTACATAAAGAATACATAGCTATTCTAATTATAAGTTCTTTTTTTATGAGTTATAGTTATAAATTAGGAATACCCTATATGTTTAAAGAAGAAGGTAAAAATATAGAGATTTCCAAAGAAAGTAGTCCTGATACATTACTTTGTATTTATGATAATCAGCAGTGGAAATTAATGTCTAGTTATTTAGAATTAGACAATTATAACAATCTGGTATTTATTCCAAATAATCAGATTAATATTTTAGAGATGAATAAATATAAAGATTTTGATAAAATACAGATTTATGTATCAGCTACATTAGATCAAGATGAAATTATACAGCAAATATTACAATTATATACTAGATATTCGACAGCACAATATTTATATAGCCCTAACTATGGTAATGTATATCAGCTACAATAAGTATTGCGTACAAGGAGAGAAAAATGGAAAAAATATCAGTTGTAGTCCCATGCTACAATGAAGAAGAAGCGATACCATATTTCTACAAAGAAATATGTGCAGTCGAAAAAAATATGAGTGAGTTTGAATTTGAAATTATTTTTGTAGATGACGGTTCTAAAGACCAAACACTAAAAATTGCAAAAGAATTTGCAGAGAAGGATCATCAAATTAAATATATTTCTTTTTCCAGAAACTTTGGAAAAGAAGCGGCAATTTTTGCCGGTATTTCAAAATCGACAGGAGATTATGTCGTAATTATGGATGTGGATCTGCAGGATCCTCCTCGTCTATTGCCTGAGATGATGAAAGCTATTAAAGAAGAAGGGTATGATTCTGTTGCCACCAGACGTGTAAGCCGAAAAGGTGAACCTCCTATAAGGTCGTTTTTCGCCCGGAGGTTTTACCGCATTATAAATCGAATATCAAAGACAGAAATTGTGGATGGTGCCAGGGATTATCGTTTAATGACCAGGCAGTTTGCAAATAGCCTGTTAGAAATAAAAGAGTACAACCGGTTTTCAAAAGGATTATTCGGCTGGGTTGGGTATAATACAAAATGGTTGGAATTTGAAAATGTAGAACGGGTTGCAGGAGAAACCAAATGGTCATTTTGGAAACTTCTATTATATAGCATAGAAGGAATCGTGGCATTTTCTATAGTACCACTATCTATTGCAACAATTTCAGGTTTGTTATTTTGTTTATTGGCATTTTTGTTTGTTATAATAATTTTTCTAAGAGCTTTGATTTTTCAGGACCCGGTAGCAGGTTGGCCATCTTTGGCTTGTATTATCTTATTTGTTGGTGGCATACAATTATTTTGTATGGGAATATTGGGAGAATATTTGGCAAAGACTTATTTAGAAGTAAAAGACCGGCCAATTTATATCTGTAAAGAATCAAATTTATTGGATGACAAGACAGAAAAATAGTTAAAAATATGGTAATAATTATTTTTGATATAAGAGTGTCATGTTTGAGGCTGTATAGATGAAAGGAAACGATTGTGAAGAAAACAATTACTAAACATAACTATATTTATCTGATCATAGCTTTTTTAATAGCGTTTTTACCAAGGGTATATTTGTGCTTACAGGAATATCCGGTACGTATGATATCGGACGAGATAGCAACCCTGTCAGGGGCAGCTCATTTTGCGGGATTAGACTGGTCAGCGGTGATTTCGAAAGCTGGATATTATGGAAGTGGATTTTATGGATTGTTTTTCTGGCTGTTTAAGTTGACAGATAATCCTTTCATAATATATAAGTGCATGTTGATTGGCGCATCTTTGGCGCAGGCTATTGTTGCTGTAGTTGCTTTTGTTATTATGCAGCGTCATTTTGAGATCCGAAATGGAAAGGTTCTATGTGTCTTTTCTATAGCTTGTTCTTATATGGTGGTGACGTTTCCGAACAGAACTTATAATGAACATATTTTGATACTATTAACCTGGATTGTAACTTTACTTTTTTTAGAATTAAAAAAGAGTATCGGACAGAAAGTTAAAACAAGTATCCTGACAGGAATACTAATGTTAACTCTGGCATATGGTCTAACAGTTCATACACGTGCATTGACTTTATGGATTGCCTGTGCGTTTGTGGTACTACTATATTTTTATTTATATAGAAGTTGGCTTGTATCTAAGCTGGTTGTATTGTTTGGCGGCATTATCGGTTATTTTGGAGGTAATCAGTTTGTAGCCTTGGTACAAAAGACTGTATGGGCAGCTGAAAATGGAGAGACTGTTCGTAACGGAGCGATTAATGTTTCTATTAACTTTAAAATACTGGATCCTACCACCTGGTTTTCAGCATTAGCTGTGTTCCTGGGTCAGCTGAATACTATTTCAGTTTTCACAGGAGGTTTCATGATTCTGTGTTTTGTCTTCATGACCTGGTTATTTTTCGGTATGCTTCGGGACAAGTTAAAAAACAAGAATCATACGATACTAGAGCACAAAGAACTTTATTTTCTAATTTCAGTTTATTTATTAGCTTGTGTTGGAATGACAATTGTAGCTCAAACAATCAGCTGGCTTCCCGGTGTAATTGAGGGAGTCAAAGATGGTTTTGGTACGGAAATATATGCAATGAAAGCAATCACGTACATCCGCTACTTTGGTCCTTATCTCGGTCCGGGAATCATGGTTGGATTTGTTTGTGGTTACAAAAATCTGGATTGGTTTAAACGTTATTTTAAACCTGCATTGATTATCTTTATCATACTGCAGGTATTTTGGTCAGGTGCAATTTTACCATTTATAAAAAATAATGGAGTTACAAAAGAAGTATTTATTGCTTTGTCACTCTCAAAACCAGGGCAAAAAGTAGATTTAATGACTTTCTTGCCAGGTGGTGTAATAACGATTGTCGTATTTTTACTGATTATTTATTTATATAAAAAAAATAAAACGATTATCCCGGTAATGATTGTGTGTGGTCTCTGTATGTTCCAGTATGTATATACCAGCGTCTATTTTGATCAATATGCGTCTAAAAAGAATATGAAGAAGGCCAATGCCGGATATGCTTTAGTACAGAAAATGGAAGATAAAGTTGAATTGCCAAAGAAATTATATGTTTATGATGCCACAAAAAAGACAGATCACCAGATCTTTTATCTTTATCAGTTTATGTTAAACCGTTATGAAGTGATACCGGAGCTTCCTGAAAGAGAAGATGACCAGGCAATTATTTTTAGCAATAGCGCTGAAGTGGAAAAGCTGTACCAAATGGGGTATCAGTGTATTCCATTGGATAAAAATGAATTTGTCTATGCCAAGGGCGAGTGGACAGGTGAAATACAGAAGTATTGGAAAAAGTAAAAAATCATTCTAAATAAAATAAATGGGCTGGCGGATAATAATTAATATTATCTGCCAACCCATTATTTTACTTATATATTAAGCGTCAAATAAGTATGTCAAATGTGAGGCATACATGATCCTGACTTAATAAAGAAATATCTGATATGGTATCATACAAAGAGTATTATAATATCACTCGGAAATATGAGTACTATAAACATACCTGCATTTCGTTTATTTTGTAATACTCTTAACCTCTGAATATGCCCCATATACTTTCTTACCCTTCACAACCCGGTAAGCCCTCACTTTATAATAATACGTTCCATTATCTATCAGATTATTATAATAAGTAGTACTTGTTTTGCCGGTAGTTGTTCGAACGCGCTTATATTCACCGTTTTTAGCGTTACTGCGGTATACCTGATAGCCGCTGGCTCCAGAGACTGATTTCCAGGTTACTTTTGCTTTAGAGCTGCCTGATAGGGTAAGTCCATTTAATTTTGGAGCCTGTGGAGCCGGCTTACAGGAACTGATATAGGAGCGGTTGCTGTATACTTTTTTGCCACCGGATACCTTATAAGAGCGGAGCTGGTAGTAGTAGGTTCGTCCTGTGGTCAGCCCTTTATCGATATAAGTGGTTGTTCCGGGGTTCTTAATTGTAGCTATTTTTTTATAGGTGCCATTTTTGCTTGTACTGCGATAAATTGCATAGCCTTTTGCACCATACACTTTATACCAGCTCAAATTAATACTTTTATATCCTCTGGCAGTGACCTTTTCAAAATTCGGCCGGGTTACTTTGATGGTAATACTTTTTGACAGACCATTTGATGTGGTTGCTGTTATTTTAGCGCTTCCATATCCAACGGCAGCAGCAGTTGCCTTTTTACCACCGGAAGAAGTTATTTTGACAACTTTTGAATTAGATGACTTCCAGGTGACAGAAGAAACCGTGCTTTTCTTAGGGGAAAATGCAGCATCTATGCTGATCTCTCTGCCTACATAAGTAGATGTTTTACTTGCTTTCAATGATAAATTTTTAGGTGAAACTGTTTTCAGATCAGATGTAAATGCTTTTATACGTACCGTATCACCTTTGGAACCGGCCATACTATGTGCATCCTGCCAGGTTTTATCGGAATCCTTTTGGATAAAACTTTGATTTTTATTTGAGGTGGAAATAAATCTCACCCAGGAGCCATTGGTATATGTGCGGTCCATGAAAATATACAGCGGGGAATCGCCGGGGGGTGTTAATTGAATTACAATAGCAAAGGTTTCTCCTTTAGACAGTGTTACCGGCTTATCCAGCGTAATTGTTTGATAACCGGCGTACTGACTTACTCCTTTTTGCGGCTTCGACAACATTTTTGTACCACTGGTTGGATTGGAGGCATCTTTGAGATTTTTATATATCTGAATCGAATAATTTACACCGGGAGTATAATGAGCAAAAGATACGGCTTCTAAAAGTTCATCCGCTCCCTTAGCATTCCCCATGGCAGTATAAACATTAGAAACGGAAGTGGTTCCACTATACATGTTATAGGAATTTCCGCTGGATCCATCATACTGGTAATTGTGATCATAGTTATCGACTAATCCAAAATCAAATGCAACACCTGTTGCATCCCCGTCTCCGCTGCTAATAAAAGCATCTTCATAAGAAATCCAGAAGTAGCCTTCTTTCCCCCAGTTGCTGCCCCAGCTGTTTTTGGCAAGCCATGCACCATTGCGGGATGGCTGCTTTCCGGAAAGGAAATTCGTTCTCTTATAATTATCATCCCAGCCAACAATTTCTACTGTATGGTTTTGGCTGTTTACAGCTCCTTTTGCCACATAACAATAGGAAGCAGTATTTGGGTTATAATAGTTAAAGTAATTATTGGGGTCAATGTACAAATTTGCTGCGATGGCACCTTGGGACAGAATCAGTGATTTCATGTCATCCATGGAAGCCGATGGGATAATATATGCATTTTGCAAATGTGCTTTATCAGAATAGGCTAAATCGGAATTTAAGCCGCCGGGAAATTTGAATGGATCATTGCTGTAAGGAGCTACCGATTCATCGGCTGCACCTACCCATTTGGCCAGGGTAAATATGGTAAATAAATTGTTACCACCTGTCTCCAGATAGTTTAGGTTTGGAGATATAGGAAGGTTTCTGTCATTGAGTGTAAGTTTAAGAGGATCATTCGCCGTATTATAGAAAAAGTATGCCAGATGCCGTTCGGAAAGATCCAGGGATGATGTAGCAAGCCCCTTTTTTAATAAGGATGTTTCACCGCAGGCGAGGGAAGAAAATGCCCAACAGGTATCCCATGGCCGCTGATCCCGCACGCCCGTTACAAATCCCAGATCACGGCTGCTGTAATAAGAAGGAAAGGATGCCCTGGCTCGGGGAGCAGTGCCGCCATTTGCATTTAAGGCGGGCATGCCAAAGGATGGAAGCGTTATCAGCTGGGGAGCCATGGATTGCTGCTGATCCAGTTCTTCCTGGGTCATGGGTCTTCCAAGCACGTAATCCAGATCTGGAATTTTCTCTGTTTCGGATTCCTTTTTACCAGCACGATTGGATTTCTTCTTCAATGAGCCGGATTTGTTTGATTGAGGCTCTGATATTGTGTCAGATTGTGGCTCGGTAATTGTCTGTGGTTCCGTCTGAGCGGAAGTCTCTGCAGAAGTTGGTAAATCAGTTTCCGGTGTTTCTGTACTCATTGACGGAGCTTCTGTAGTCGTTATGTTTTCTTCCGATATATCGGATTCATCTGATGTATTCGTTACTTCAGTTTCGCTGTTCATTTCAGCTCCACTGTTATTTTCTAAGTTGTTTTTTTTATCTGTGGTATTGTTATTGTTTGATATTTTATCTTTGTTATTGTTTGCTAATGTTTCAGATTCGTTTTCAGCAATCTGCGAAGCAGAAGCTTTTTGCTTTTGAATATTGACGCTTTCCGGCGTACCGGCAGCCAAAACAGTGTCTGCCGGAGCCATGGTAGAAAGTGAAATACTCAAAATAAGAGATATTGCTAATTTTGATTTTTTCATTAAATCACTCCTAAAGTCAAAAACCCCGCCGAAGGCAACGGGGCATAAAATTTGTTACATTGCAACAGGGGTGTGATCCTCACGGCAGTCACCAACTGTTCCCGTAAGCGTATCTATTTGGTTCGTTGCTCACCGTAATAAAGGGTTTGAATAAACGCCGTCTGCAATCAGTTTCCGGAAAGATGCTACTACGGTATCTTTGTCTTCTTTATATGTAACACCAAACCATTTATCATTTGTTTCTAATAAAGTTACCTGGGCTTTGCCAGATTTGATCATCTGATCAACGATAATCGGAAGCAGGTATTCTTTCTTTAAATCACCTTCTTTTATGCCGGAGAGAAATTCTGCAAAACCTGTTTCCAGCTCGTCCAGTAAATCCGGTGTAAAGCCCCACATATTCATGGAAACATAACTCTTGGCATCAATTGGTTTTTGTGTACCGTCTTCCAAACAGATCGCAGCACCTTCTTTTGTTTTGATGATGTCCGAAGTTTCATCTACATCTACGAGATGGTAATTTTGGTCGATATTACAAACGCCTCTGGTTACGCCTCCATTGTCGCTTAATGTATTGCCTAATATAAAGCCTGCCATACAGAAATTAAACTTACCGGGGACAGGAGCCCAGTTTTCTAAATAGTCATGAATTTTTACAAATGCTTCTTTTCCATAATAGTCATCTGCATTGATAACGATAAATGGGTCATTGAGCAAACCCTTACAGCAAAGTATTGCCTGTCCGGTTCCCCAGGGCTTTGTCCGGTCAGCAGGTTTGGTAAATCCTTCAGGAAGATCGTCTAATTCCTGGAAGGCGTAGGATACATCAGCAATTTTTTCGATGCGTCTGCCGATGATTTCCTTAAAATCTTTTTCCAGATCTTTTCGGATAATAAATACAATTTTATTAAATCCGGCTTCCAGGGCATCATGTATCGAATAATCCATGATGATTTCACCAGCTGGTCCAACAGGTTCCAGTTGTTTGATACCTCCTCCAAATCGGCTTCCGATTCCGGCAGCCATGATTACCAGTGTTGTGTCTTTCATAATTCTTCTCCTTGATATTGTTTTTTCATAATATAGTCAGTATAGCATATAAAAATGGAAATGAACATCCAAAAAGGGGATCTTAAGAAAAATTAATGTTAAATTCTTTGACGATGCCAATTTTTTGGTGTAATATTAATCCAAATGCTAAATAACTAAATTTGGAAAGGAATATAATATTATGGCTTTATTATCCGTAGTTATTCCAGCGTATAATGAGGAACGCATGGTGTCAAAAGCGGCAGAAGCGATTGGAAAAGTACTGGAAAAAGAACATATAGTCTATGAATTTGTTTTTGTAAATGATGGATCAAAGGACGAAACCTGGAATGAAATAGAAAAGCTGAGCAGGAAAAAAGAAAACATCATTGGAATCCATTTTTCCAGAAATTTTGGAAAAGAATCTGCAATATTTGCAGGGCTGGCCAATGCCGGCGGGGATTGTTGTGTTGTGATGGATTGTGACCTGCAGCATCCGCCGGAGACTCTGGTAGAAATGTACCATCTGTGGGAACAGGGGTATGAAATTGTTGAAGGTGTGAAAAAAAGCAGAGGCAGGGAGAGCGTACTCCACAAGGCCAGTGCGGGGATGTTTTATAAGATTATGTCACGTGCAGTAAAGATTGATATGTCCAGGGCATCGGATTATAAACTGATGGATCGCAAGGCGGTTAATTCTCTGCTGAATATGCCGGAAAGAAATGCATTTTTCCGGGCATTGTCTTCCTGGGTAGGATATAGGGGAACCACGGTAGAATTTGATGTTCATGAAAGAATCGATGGGGAATCTAAGTGGTCTACCTGGTCTTTGATAAAATATGCAGTTACAAATATTGTGGCTTTTTCGACAGCACCCATGCAGTTTGTAACAGTAGCAGGGGTTTTTGTGTTTTTCCTGGGTGTTTTTCTTGGAATTCAATCTTTGTATAAATATTTTTCAGGACATGCTGTGGAGGGATTTACCACTGTAATCCTGTTAATATTGCTGATTGGCAGTATCATTATGATGAGTCTGGGTATCATTGGTTATTATATTTCTAAGATTTATGAAGAGGTAAAGGGAAGACCAAGATATTTGATATCGAAGAAGGTTGGTGGACAGGGAAGCGTAACTGAAGATTAAATAAATGATGCGGATTCAGCAGGTCATTTAGAAAAGGATGTAACTAAAGGGGAAAAAATGATTTTAAGTAACAAAACAGGCAGATTACTAGGTTTGTTTTTTGGGATAGCAGTGATTGTCTTTCTGCTATATCCCATAAGGAACGTTTTTGCGGCTACATTGAAAAGTCCGGATGGATTTGACGGCATACAGTGGGAGTACGATCATGAAGCTTCTGTTGTGGATGAGAATGGATGGACACAGGCAATGTGCGCTACGGATAAGTATCTGGTGTGTTTGGAAAACGGACAAAAAGGGGAACCGGATACGCTGATAGCGTTTTATAAGACTGATAAAGATGAAGATGGTTATACTGTACCACAATACAGTTATGCACGACATACCAGAGTGACGGACTATGAACACGGAAACGGGATGACATTTAATCCCAATACAAATGAATTGTACATTGCTACAGGAAATCCCGATAATCCGGATAACTTTGGAAGTCTTATGGTAGCAGATGCAGATACGCTGGAATATAAGAGAACGATAAAAATATTAGATGAAGAGATATTTTTTTCGGGAGTTGATTATAATCCTCAGACGAACCAGTATATATTACAGATGGGACGATCCGGAGGATATTCTTTTTTGGTAACGGATGCAGATTTCAATATCTTATCTAAAATTGAAGGTGTGAAACGTACGACAGGAACTACGTTTCAGGACTTTTGTGTTTCGGGAGATTATATTATCAGTGTATCATATGAATTGAGCTCCGGAGTGAATAATTATATACAGGTCTATTCCATTTCTCAGGGAAAATTGTTAGGCAGGTATTATATTGATTTTGCAGATTATGAAGAGAAGCGGGAAGCAGAGGATATCTGTATGGTGGAACCCGGAAAATTTATTATTAGTACGGGGGTTGCTTCCCCCAGAAGAATCCGGTTTTATTCAGCAACCGTTCCGATTGTATATAATATAGAAGCGAAAGCGCAGAATGGCACCGTAAGTGAAAGCAATGCTCAGGTAGAACCAGGTGGGGAATACAAAATGACCTACCAGCCGAATAAAAATTATGAGGTGAAAAGCGTTACAGTAGATGGAAAAGAAGTTGATATTCAAAAATATCCTTCAGAATATACCTTTACGAATGTGAATGAAGATCATAGTATTTCTGTAGAATTTTCAAAAATACCAAAATATAAAATAGACACAAAGGTTACGAACGGTACTATACATAAGACAAAATCCGTATATCGGGATAAGAGTTATACAGTATCCTACCAGCCGGACGAGCATTATGAATTAGAGTCAATAGTAGTGGATGGAAAAGCGATTGACATTAAAGGCCATGAAACAGAGTATACTTTTGAGAATGTACAGGATCAGCATAGTATCGAGGTGAAATTTAAGGAAATACCTACTTTTGAAATTACTACAAAGGTGACCAACGGAAAGATAAGTGACGGCGCCGCGAAGGTATACCGGGATACTGGCTTCACGGTGGAATATCAACCAAAAGAAGATGCCGTATTATTAGGAATTCTGGTGGATGGCAGATTTGTCAGCAGGAGTGAATTTCAGGATTCGTATAAATTTGTAAATATCCAGGAAAATCATAAAATACATGTTATTTATATATCTGATTTCGTTCCTATGTGTATAATAATTGGAATAGTCATTCTAATACTGGTAATTGGATATACAATTTTGACCATTAGGAGAAGGAAGCGTCGTATTATTAAAGACAGGCGCAGAAGAAGGCGCAGGTTAGATCAGAAAGAAACAGATGAAAACAAGGAATTGTAATATTTTTGTCATATGCTTGTAATATTTGAAAAATCCGGAGATTTAAAAGTATAATTTAAAAAGCAAAGACATTGGGTGTAGGAGGCGCAGACTTCTGCACCCGTTTTTTGATTATAATCAAAAAATCATTAATGGTTAATTATTCATTTGCATGAGGAAAATGATTTACAAATATTGCAAATATATTAAAAATATGTTATTGTAGTATGAATCATGTTTGATCAGGGAGGTCATAATGCAGAGGAATATTTTGGATTTTCTGGAGAACGCTGCACTGCAGTATCCGGAGAAAAAAGCATTTTCAGATGAATTAAAAAGTATTACCTATAGAGAATTACAAGAGCAGGCGAAAGCGGCAGGAAGCCGATTGACAGAAGAAATGGGAAACAGAACAGGTAAGCCTGTCGTTGTTTTAATTGACAGGGATGTTGACAGTATCATTGCGTTTATGTCTGTGGTTTACAGCGGCAATTTTTATGTTCCGGTAGATGGGACAATGCCTGCTAAGCGTATTGAACTGATTCTGGAAACTTTATTGCCTGAAATAATAATAGCACCAGAAAAGTTGAGAAAAAATTTATCAGATGTTCCATATGAATGTAAAGTCTATGCCTTAGGGGAATTAAGCTGCCAGCCTGTTAATGAAAAAGAACTGGCGAGAATCAGAAAAGCGGGGCTGGATACGGATCCCCTGTATTCTATTTTTACATCTGGCTCCACCGGTGTACCAAAAGGCGTATTGGTAGGCCACCACTCCGTAATCGATCTGGTTGACAATTTTGCCAATGAGTTTCATTTTGGTCCTGATTGTATCTTTGGAAATCAGGCGCCATTTGACTTTGACGTGTCGGTAAAAGACATTTATTCTACACTTAAAAATGCAGCGACTATGTATATTATTCCGAAAGTAATGTTTTCATTTCCTGGAAAATTGATTACATATTTGAATGAGAAGAAGGTGAATACAGTAATCTGGGCTGCATCAGCCCTGCGTATTGTGCAGAATCTCAAAGCCCTTGATAAGGAATTACCCCGGCACTTGCGTACAATTATGTTCTCCGGTGAAGTGATGCCGAACCGTGTATTGAACTATTGGCGGAACTATCTGCCGGATGTTCAGTATGTTAACCTGTATGGTCCTACTGAAATTACATGTAACTGTACATTTTATAAGGTAGACAGAGCATTTCAGGATGAAGAGGTCCTTCCAATAGGTAAACCCTTCGAAAACACCGGTATCCTGTTGCTGAATGACAAAAATGAACAGGCAAAGGAAGATGAGACAGGGGAAATCTGTGTAAGAGGAAGTTCTCTTGCACTGGGATATTACAATAATCCGCAGAAAACCCGGGAGGCATTTTGCCAGAATCCACTGAATAATGTTTATCCGGAAATAATTTATCGCACCGGAGATTTGGGTAAATATGATAAAGAGGGAAATTTGATGTTCCTTTCCAGAAAAGATTATCAGATTAAGCATATGGGACACAGAATTGAACTTGGTGAAATAGAAGTAGTAGCCAATGCACTTCCGGTTCTGGATGCGGCATGCTGTATATATGATGAGATAAAAGAGAAAATTGTTATGTTTTATCAGGCGGGAGAAAAGTGTGACAGAGATGTTCTTAAATCTATGGGTCAGAGTCTCCCGAAATATATGTTTCCGAATAAATTAAAATATTATGAATCATTGCCGCTTAACAAAAATGGGAAGATTGACCGCGTATTGTTAAAAAAGGAATATATGGAAAATGAATAAGATGAATATTTGTTATAAGGAAATTATTGTGGTGGGAACAACCCAGCTCGCCGGTCAATGTCTTTCATTTGTGCGGGAAATGAATAAAGATATTTCGGTTTATTTTTGGGATACAGGAGAGAAAGCCAGCGATATTGTGCAGGAATCTTTCAGGAAGGATAATATATCCTATACCACAAAATCGAAAAGAGAGATAATGGATGAACTGAGAAACTGGGGTACGAAAACGTTGGTTTTCAGTATTATGAATCCATATTTATTTCCGGCTGCTGTGGTGGATAACAGTAATCTGAATATCATCAACCTGCATCATGCATTGCTGCCACGTCACAGAGGGCGTAATGGCGAAGCATGGGCTGTTTATGAAGGAGATCAGGAAGCCGGTATAACCTGGCATCGTGTGACACCCGGTGTAGACGATGGAGATATTGTGATTCAAAAACAAACACCTGTTACAGAAGACATGACCTCCATAAAATTGCTGCGTCTGCAGAATAGGCTTGCTTATGAAGGATTTACGGAAGTGTTAGTGGATTTGCTTACGGATAAAGCCGAATACCAAAAACAGATAATTCCCGGCGACAGCAAAATAAATTTGAATAAAAATGTTCCGGGAGGAGGATATCTGGACCTGCAGTGGACAGGGGAGCAGATAAGCCGCTTTCTCAGAACGATGGATTATGGTGTCTTAAAAACACTTGGAACCCCTAAAGTTGAATTTGAAGGCAAGACATATGCCTGGAAAAAGTACAAGATTGAAAGAGAGAGTACCAGACAAGATTCCGTTGTAATGCAGGATGACTGCTTACATATAGATAAAGACGGATATAGCATTTCATTAAAAAAAATATTTGAGACAG
The DNA here is from genome assembly GCF_000797495.1 of Robinsoniella peoriensis. Classification (GTDB taxonomy): domain Bacteria; phylum Bacillota; class Clostridia; order Lachnospirales; family Lachnospiraceae; genus Robinsoniella; species Robinsoniella peoriensis. The sequence continues at coordinate 202,571 of NZ_JTGN01000011.1, read as the reverse complement.
AGAAAGGAAGTAAATAGCATGAAAGAAGAATTAATGGAGATTTTGACAGAATTGAGACCCGATGTAGAGTTTGAAGCAGAGACAAAGCTGATTGACGATGGAGTACTGGACTCCTTTGATATTGTATCTTTGGTAGGAGAACTAAATGATGCATTCGATATTGAAATTAATGTAGAACATTTAATGCCGGAAAACTTTAATAATGTGGAAGCAATGCTGCAGCTGATCACTTCCCTACAAGAAGAGGATTAAAATATGGCTTTTGTATCAGGCTCATTCTTGGTTTTCCTTTTCGTAGTATTTACGGCATACTTTCTGACACCGAAGAAATACCAGTGGGTCGTGCTTTTGATTGCCAGCTATACTTTCTATGCATTTTCAGGTGTAAAGTTACTGTTTTTTTTAGTTCTGACAACACTTGTAACTTTTATGACGGGACGTTTACTGGGGAAGGTAAATCAACAAACCTCCCAGTACCTGGCTGCACAGAAGAAAAATCTCAGCAGGGAAGAAAAGAAAGAATATAAAAATAAACAGACTACAAAAAAGAGAAGGATATTATTTTACGCAGTTTTGGTGAATCTGGGTATCCTGATCTTTTTGAAATATTTTAACTTCCTGGCAGGAAATGTGAATTCAGTGATTTCATTGTTTGGAAGTAATGCTAAGATTCCGGTATTGAATCTGCTGCTTCCGCTTGGAATCTCTTTCTACACACTCCAGTCTATTGCTTATGTGGTAGATGTGTATCGAGGGAAGTATGAACCGGACGGAAATATAGCAAAATTTGCATTGTTTATGTCTTATTTCCCTCAGATTGTTCAAGGGCCAATTGCCCGTTATGATCAGCTGGCGCATCAGCTTTATGAATCCCATAAATTCGAGTATAATCGTGTTACACAAGGTGCGCAGCTGATTCTATGGGGATTTATTAAGAAGCTGGTAATAGCAGACCGTCTGGCTGTAATTGTGAATCCCATTTTTGATAATTATCAAAATTATGGTGGAATTTTACTGTTTATCGCAGCAGCAGGGTATGGATTTCAGGTATATGCAGATTTTTCAGGCGGTATGGATATTGCGCGTGGAGTATCACAGATCCTTGGCATAGATCTGGTTCTGAATTTTGAACGCCCGTATTTTGCGCGGTCTCTTGCGGAGTTCTGGCGCAGATGGCATATAACACTTGGAAGCTGGATGAAGGATTACGTATTTTATCCGTTATCCCTGTCAAAACAGTTTTCTAAGCTGGGGAAAGCTACAAGAAAAATTCTTGGCAATTATATTGGCAAAAAACTGCCAACTTTTTTAAGCATGTTTATTGTATTTATGCTGGTAGGTGTCTGGCATGGGTCGAGCTGGAAATATGTGGGATATGGACTCTGGAATGCTGTTATCATTGTCAGCAGTATTTTACTGGAGCCATTTTATATCAGCGTGGCGCAGAAATTCAAAGTAAACACTGAGTGTTTTGGATGGCGGTTTTTCCAGATGGTCCGTACATTTTTGATTTGCAGCTTTGGAAGATTTTTTTCCAGAGGGTTGTCATTTTTAGTTGCTGTCGATATGATTAAGAGAACATTCACGGAATTTAATCCCTGGGTGTTATTCGATGGAACGCTTTTAAATCTGGGATTATCTATTTATAACATATTAGTTTTGATTTTTATGATAATTGTAATGTTAATTGTTGGAAATCTTCAGGAAAAAGGGATACATATCCGGGAATCAATTGCAAGACAGAACCTGTATTTCCGGTGGATGATATATCTGGGTGCACTTATACTAGTATTAGTATTCGGGATATATGGTCCGGGCTATTCAGCAGCAGAATTTATATATCAACAATTTTAACGAGATTTGAAAGGCTATTGGAATCAGAAGCAGGGGCTTTTGTGAAAGGTAGCCTTTTCTTAACATTTCAGGAAAAGAAATAGGGGAGAATGAGAATACCAAAGTGAGGTTATGAAATGAATAAAATATTTTGTGGGTTAAGGAGCACTGATTCCGGAAGTTTAAGGAATCAACGGTTTCATTATTATGCGATTTATACAGTACTGTTTATTCCGGTGGCTTTTTTGTGTTTTTTTGGTTTTTTGTTAGATGGTAAATCCTTGATCTGGAAGGTTGATGGTCTGAATCAGCATTACAGTTCTCTGGTTTATTTTGGGAATTATCTAAGAAGTATTATTTCTTCTTTGTTTTCAACGGGGAAGTTATCCATACCTCTCTGGGACGCTAATATAGGATATGGTTCCGATGTTTTAAGTACCTTAAATTATTATGTCATTGGCGATCCGCTAAATCTTTTGTCCGTATTTGTGCCGGAATCCAAAGTGGAATATCTATATGAATTTTTGATATTCCTGAGAATGTATCTGGCAGGTATTGCCTTTTCTGCATATTGCAGAATGATGAAAAAAGGAAGATTCGCAACACTTTGCGGGACTTTTACATATGCATTTTGCGCTTTTGCACTCTATACAGCCGGAAGACATCCGTTTTTTATTAATCCAATGATATATCTGCCGTTGCTGCTAATTGGAATTGAAAAGATTTTTGCAAATAAAAAGCCTTTCTTTTTTATAGGAATGGTTTTTATATCAGGTATCAGTAATTTTTATTTTTTCTATATGCTAAGTATCCTCATAGTAATCTATGCGGTAATCCGATTCTTTTTCATTTATCGTGAGCATCGTGTTAAAAACTTCTTTTTGTGTCTGAGAAATTTTTCGGGTTATTATCTGACAGGGGTGCTGCTGGCATGTGTGGTATTTTTGCCCAATGCACGGGCTTTATTGTCCAGTGAACGTTTTCAGGTGGACAGAGCTTTTCAATGGTTTTATAATATCGATTATTATAAATCGCTGCCTTTTAATCTGCTGTCTTATAAGATGATAAAGAACTGGACACTATTTGGGTGTGCAGCTATTGTAATACCTGCATTACTATTGCTGTTTTGGGAATGGAAAAAACATAAAGAGCTGGTAATCGGTTTTGTGGTGTTGTCTGCATTCTTTTTATCTCCGGTGGTTGGACGGGTTATGAATGGATTTTCTTATGTTTCAAACAGGTGGTCATGGGGATATTGCTTTTTACTGGCATTCATACTGACAACCATGCTGCCGGATTTATTAAAATTAAAGAAGAAGCAGATTATATTTTTGTCATCCGGGTTAGTCTGCTATTTGATGCTATACCTGTTTCTAACAAGAAAAACAGGTATAGATAAGTCTTTGATACCTTCCTGGATCATTCTGGTAATTACGATTGTTGTTTTGGCAGTATTATCTGTGATGTACACAAAAGGCAGGATTTGCCGAAACAGGATGAAAATATGGTCTTATTTTACCGTTTTTGCTGTAACGGTTTCCAGTATAGTAGTATATGGTAATATGAATTATTTTCCGCGAAATAATAATTGGGATGTTTATGTGACAAAAGGAATGGCTTATCAGGAGGTGGCAAACAGCCAGTCAGGGGCAGCAAACAAGATCGGTGACGATGAGTTTAATCGATTTGAAATTCTGGATCAGGATTCTAATTCTCCGGCTACAAATATGGCGATGCTGAATGGAGTCGCTGGAACCAGCTTTTATTTTAGCCAGTCAGACTGTAATGTATACAGGGCTTTAAGCCAGAACGCCAATCGTTTTTACCACAGTTTTTCTTATAAAAGTCTTGATAACCGTGCGATGCTGGGTACTTTATCAAATGTAAAATATGAAATAATTGAGAAGGGGAAATCAGATAATATTTTTTATGGATATGAACCTTATAGTGATAAAAATACGGAGGGACTGAACTACCAGATATATAAAAACAATTACAGCCTGCCTTTTGGATATACTTATTCCGGTTATATAACTAAGGATGAGTATGAGAATATGAGTCCGTTAAAAAGACAAGAGGCAATGATGCAGGGAGCAGTTCTGGAGCAGGAACCGGCAGGTTTCAATAAAGCAGTCCCCCGATTTTCGGAACGTGAAATACCGTTTCGGATGAAATGCTCGAAAGACATATCCTATAAAAACGGAGTGTTTGTGGTGAAAAAGCCATCAACGGTAACCATAGAATTTGAAGGAGTGGATGCTTCTGAAACCTATCTTTACTTTGAAAGTCTGTTATATCATGGAAAAGGTGACGGCAATTCAATGGCATCTGTCAGTGTAAAAGCAAATGGAATAAGGAAATTTTTATATTTATTAACACCAAATCGCAGATATTTTGAAGGGGTACGCGATCATGCTGTTAATCTGGGATATAATAAAAAGGCATTGAATTCCATCAAAATTAAATTTAAGAATAAGGGAAAATATTCTTTTAAAGACTTGAAAGTGCTTTGCCAGCCAATGGATAATTATATTGGACACATAGAAGCATTAAAGGAAAATTATCTTCAAAACACAGAGTTTGCTGCGAATAAAATCTCCGGAACGATGGAATTGGATTCGCCAAAGTTACTTTGTCTGACCATTCCATATTCAAAAGGGTGGTCCGCTTATGTAGATGGTAACAAAACAGAGATTTTATGTACGAATACCATGTATAGTGGGATTATGCTGGGCAAGGGATCACATTTAATAGAATTAAAATATTTTACGCCAGGACTTAAGGCTGGACTTTTTTGTAGTGCGATAGGTGTGATTATTCTAATAGGAATCAAAAAGGGAAAGCGATGGAAAATGAATAAATAATCACGGCAGTTTTTCTTAATATTTCTTAAAAAGGAAAAGACAGATTGCATGTTTTTAATTAATTTGATAGAATTATGATATTTGAAAGTTACTTACAAAAGAGAAGAGTGTGCATTAGATATTAGAAGTGAGGTTATGAAATGGATGGGATAGTAAGTAAGTTAAAGAAATATGATTCCAAAAGTTTGAGGAATCAACGTATCAATTATTATGTAATTTATACGATATTGTTTATCGCAATTGCTTTTGCATGTTTCCTTGGGTTTCTGCTAGATGGGAAATCAATGATTTGGAAAGTTGACGGACTGAATCAGCATTACAGTTCACTGGCGTATTTTGGAAAATATTTAAGAAGTATTATTTCTACATTATTTTCCACAGGAAAATTGTCTATACCTCTTTGGGATCCGCATATAGGATATGGATCAGATGTATTGAATACCTTGAATTACTATGCAATAGGGGATCCACTCAACCTGTTGGCAGTTTTTGTTCCTGCATCAAAAGCGGATTACCTTTATGAGTTTTTAATTCTTTTAAAAATGTATCTTGCAGGAATTGGATTTTCTGCTTTTTGCAGGATGATGAATAAGGGGCGTTTTGCAACGCTTTGCGGAGCTTTTACCTATGCTTTTTGCACATTTGCTCTGTATACAGCAGGGAGACATCCGTTTTTTATCAACCCTATGATATACTTGCCGCTGCTTTTGATTGGAATAGAAAAAATATTTGCAAAGAAAAAGCCCTATTTTTTTATTGCTATGGTTTTTATATCCGGAATTAGTAATTTTTACTTTTTCTATATGTTAAGTATATTAATTGTAGTTTATGCAATTATCCGATTTTTTTTCATATACCAGGAGCACAGGATCAAGAATTTCTTTTTGTGTCTTAGAAATTTTGCGGGGTATTATATTACCGGAGCGCTGATGGCGTGTGCTCTGTTTTTGCCAAATGCACTGGCGTTAATGTCCAGTGAACGATTTAGTGTAGAACGTGCTTTTCAACTGTTTTATAACAGCCAGTATTATAAAGCGCTGCCATTTAATCTGTTATCAAATAAAATGATCGGTAATTGGACGCTGCTTGGCTGTGCGGTTATTGTAATACCAGCAGTATTTTTGTTAATTCTGGAATGGAAAAAACATAAAGAACTGGCAATTGGGTTTGTGGTTTTGTCTGTATTTTTTATGTTTCCGATTATTGGACGGGCAATGAATGGTTTTTCTTATGCTTCGAACAGATGGGAGTGGGGGTACTGCCTCCTGCTGGCATTTATTCTGACAACAATGATGCCTGATTTACTATGTTTAAAGAAAAAGCAGATAGCATTCATTTCCGGAGGAATTCTTTGTTACCTGCTGATCTACCTGCTCCTGACGATAAACAGGGGGATTGATAAATCTTTAGTTCCATCGTGGATTATACTATTTATTACCCTTGGAGTATTAGCTGCCATATCTCTAAATAAGAAGAAAGACAATATTTTAAAATGCAGTCCAAACAATCTGTCTTATCTCGCCGTACTTGCTGTGACGGTAGCCAGTATAGCAGTGTATGGCAATCTGGATTATTTTCCGAGAAAGGGTAATCTGGATATTTATGTAACAAGAGGAGAAGCTTACCATGAAGTGGTAAATGGACAGGCCGGGGCAGCGAACAAGATAGGAGACAAAGAGTTTAACCGCTTTGAAATTCTGGACCAGTCCCCCAGTTCTACAGCTGGAAATATGGCAATGCTGAATGGTGTCAGCGGAACCAGTTTTTACCTCAGTCAGTCTGACAGTAACGTATACAATGCTTTAAGTGAAAATGCCAACCGTTTTTACCATAGCTTTTCCTATAAAAGTCTGGATAACCGTGCAATGCTCGGTACTTTATCTAATGTAAAATATGAGATAGTGGAAAAGGGCAAATCCGATAATATATTCTATGGATATGAAACCTATACGGATGAAAAGACGGATGGGCTTGATTATCAGATCTATAAAAATAAATACAGTCTTCCTTTTGGTTACACCTATTCCGGCTATATAACAAAGGAACAGTTTGATAACCTGAGCCCTCTAAAAAGACAGGAAGCGATGATGCAGGGAGCGGTGTTAGAGCAGAAGGTTACAGATCTGAATGAGGCAGAGCCGCAGTTTACGGAGAAGGAAATACCATTTGAAGTAAAGTGCTCTAAAAATGTTACATACAAAGATGGTGTATTTAAAGTGAAGAAGGAATCTTCCGTGACCATAGAATTCAAGGGAGCAGAAGCATCCGAAACATATCTTTATTTTAAGGACCTGCTTTTTGAAGGAGGCAATGAGCGTAATTCGAAGGCATTAGTCAGCGTAGGGGCTAATGGCATACACAAGTATTTATATTTGCTGTCACCTGATCGAAGATCTTTTGAGGGAATACGGGACCATGCTGTGAACCTTGGCTATAGTAAAGACTCATTGAACTCAATAAAAGTGAAATTCAAAAATAAAGGCAAATATTCATTTAAAGACATGAAAGTTATCTGCCAGCCAATGGATAATTACCCTGCCCAGGCAGGAGAACTGAAAGCAGAGCATCTGGAAAACACAGAATTTGCTGCCAACAAAATTTCAGGTACCATTGACCTTGCTTCCTCAAAGCTTCTTTGTCTGACGATACCGTACTCAAAAGGCTGGACAGCTTATGTGGATGGCAAAAAAGCTGAAATTTTGCGTACGAATACCATGTATAGCGGTATTGTACTGAATAAGGGGAAGCACGTAGTGGAATTAAGATACTTTACTCCAGGACTTAAGGCAGGGCTGCTGTGTACACTGATGGGAGTGGTTTTTTTGGCAGTTATTATTATTTATCATAAAAAGAAAAAATCAGTGAGTACTGATAGAAAATCGGAGTAACTTATCAAAAACGGAAAACAGAAATGGGATAGATAATGGCAGACTGTGTGAAAAATTGCCGAAAACAAATATTCCTTGCTGTAACCTGCAATATTTGATATAATACCCGTAGCGCAATTCAAAACAGCGCATTTTGGCGCTTTATAAACAAAATTTGGAGGAATAAAAAGTGAGAACATATCTGGTAACAGGAGGGGCAGGCTTTATAGGCTCTAATTATATTCATTATATGTTTAAGAAATATGACAGCGAAATTCGTATCATCAATGTGGACTGTCTGACCTATGCAGGAAATCTTGAGAATTTAAGAAGTGTAGAAAACCGTGATAATTATACCTTTGTAAAGGCTGATATCTGTGACAGTGATGCCATTATGAAGATTTTTGCAGAAAATGATATTGACCGTGTGGTTCATTTTGCGGCGGAGAGCCATGTAGACAGAAGTATTAAGAACCCGGAAGTATTTGTTAAAACAAATGTGTTAGGAACTCTGGTGATGTTAAATGCGGCGAAGGCAGCCTGGGAGCTCCCGGACGGAACTTTTAAGGAAGGCAAAAAATTCCTGCATGTATCTACGGATGAGGTATACGGCTCCTTGGAAAAAGAGGATGAGTTCTTCTATGAGACAACTCCTTATGATCCGCACAGCCCATATTCCGCAAGTAAAGCTTCTTCCGATATGCTTGTAAAATCTTATATGGATACTTATAAGTTCCCGGCAAATATTACGAACTGCAGTAATAACTATGGACCTTACCAGTTCCCGGAAAAACTCATTCCGCTGATTATCAACAATGCACTGCAGGGCAAGAAACTTCCTGTGTATGGTGACGGCAAGAACGTAAGAGACTGGTTATATGTAGAAGACCATGCAAAGGGAATCGATATGGTTCAGGAACAGGGAAGACTTTTTGAAACCTATAATATAGGCGGACACAACGAAAAACAGAATATAGAGATTATTCATATTATCCTGAACACGCTGCAGGAAATGCTGCCCGAAGGGGATCCAAGAAAAGAATTAGTCAGTGAAAATCTGATTACTTACGTGGAAGACCGTAAAGGACATGACAGACGATATGCAATCGCACCGGATAAAATTAAAGCTGAAATCGGCTGGTATCCGGAGACGAAATTTGAAGATGGCATTAAGCTGACAATCAAATGGTTCTTTGAAAATGAAGATTGGATGAAAAATGTGACCAGTGGTGATTATCAGAAATATTACCAAGAAATGTACAAATAAGAAAGCATATAGCAGTGCCCGTACCAAGGCACTGCTCGTTTGCGTTAAATAGGAGGATTATAGAATGAAGGGTATTATATTAGCAGGCGGTTCCGGAACAAGATTGTATCCGCTTACAAAGTCAATTTCAAAACAGATTATGCCGGTTTATGATAAACCGATGATTTACTATCCGTTGTCCATTTTGATGCTGGCCGGAATCAAAGAAATTTTAATCATATCTACACCAAGGGATATTACGGTTTTCGAAGATTTGCTGGGAGATGGTTCACAATTGGGACTCCAGATGTCCTATGCTGTACAGACGGAGCCCAGAGGATTGGCAGATGCTTTTATTGTTGGTGAAGAATTTATCGGAAAAGATAGTGTAGCGCTGATTTTGGGAGATAATATATTTTATGGACAGAGTTTCTCTAAAATTTTAAGAGATGTAGCATCAAGAGAAAAAGGTGCTACTATTTTCGGATACTATGTCAGAGATCCGAGAGAATATGGTGTGGTAGAATTTGATGAAGATGGGAAAGCTTTATCTATTGAAGAAAAACCGGAACATCCAAAGTCGAACTATGCAGTTCCAGGATTGTATTTTTATGACAATGATGTAGTGGAAATTGCCAAAAACGTAAAACCGTCAGCCAGAGGGGAAATAGAAATCACCAGTGTCAACAATGAATATTTAAGGAGAGGTACCCTTCATGTAGAGACCCTTGGGAGAGGATTTGCGTGGCTGGATACCGGTAACCATGATTCACTGTTAGATGCAGCAGATTTCGTTGCGGCATTCCAGAAACGTCAAGGCCTTTATATTTCCTGCATTGAGGAAATTGCTTACCGCAGAGGATTTATAAACAAAGAGCAGTTGATTGAACTCGCTCAGCCGCTTCTTAAGACGGAATATGGCCAGTATCTTATGGAGATTGCAAACGGTCTGTAAAATTCCCGGCAGTCCATATATTTTTAAATTAAGATTTTTATGTAGTTGAAAGAGGTAAAGGCTGAAAGAAAATTATGATACAGAAAGGAAGCCACGATGTAATTCTTTCAGTGTATTATTGTGGCAGTATTGCAGGCTTGCCTGCAATATACAATGGGTAAAAAAATGGGTAAGATTACAGTAGAGACATGTGATATAGAAGGTTTAAAAGTGATTACACCTGCCGTTTTTGGCGATGAACGTGGTTATTTTATGGAGACATACAATTATAATGACTATAAAGAAGCTGGGATTGACATGGAATTTGTTCAGGACAATCAGTCAATGTCTAAAAAAGGTGTACTGCGTGGTTTACATTTTCAGATTAATTTTCCTCAGGACAAATTAGTTCGTGTTGTTTCCGGCGAAGTATTTGATGTTGCCGTGGACTTAAGGGAAGGATCTAAAACTTATGGAAAATGGTTTGGTGTAGTGCTTTCGGCAGAAAATAGAAAGCAGTTTTTTATACCGAAGAATTTTGCACATGGCTTTGTTGTATTGTCTGACACTGCAGAGTTTGCTTATAAATGTACGGATTTTTATCATCCGAATGATGAAGGCGGACTGGCATGGAACGATCCTGAAATTGGGGTTGAATGGCCGATTCCTGCTGATATGCAGCTCATTATTTCTGACAAAGATCAGAAGTGGGGCGGCATTGCGACACTGAAGAAATAATAGAGGTAGTTAAATGTTAAGTAGAATATTTTCCCTGCCGGCGGAGCTTTACCAGAATCGTAAACTGGTAATGCAGCTGGCAAAAAATGATTTTAAAACGAAATATGCAGGATCTTATCTTGGGATTATCTGGGCATTTGTCCAGCCGATTGTAACAGTTCTTGTATATGCGTTTGTATTTTCCAAATTAAGATCCGGACCGGTGCGGGACGTGCCATTTGTTTTATGGCTGGTTGCTGGTCTGGTGCCATGGTTTTTCTTTTCGGACGGACTAAACAATGGGACGAATGCTTTTATCGAGTACAGCTATCTGGTTAAGAAAGTAGTTTTTAAGATTAGTATTCTTCCCGTTGTAAAAGTAATATCTGCATTGTTTGTACATTTGTTCTTTATTTTAGTGGTTCTTTTTATGTATACGGTGTCGGGACACTATCCAACCCTTTATGCTCTGCAGATTATTTATTATACTTTCTGTATGTTTGTAATGGTATTGGCACTGTCTTATGTAACCAGTGCAATTGTTATTTTTTTCAGGGATTTAACCCAGATTATCAATATTGTTTTACAGGTAGGAGTCTGGATGACACCGATTATGTGGAATTTTGAGGATTTGCGCATAACAGGGATACTGGCAGTGATCTTTAAACTGAATCCAATGTATTATATTGTGTTTGGCTACCGCGAAGCTTTAATTGATAAAGTAGGCTTTTGGAATCATCCCTGGCAGACACTTTATTTCTGGGTTTTTACAGCAGTAATATTCTTAATAGGTGCCAAGCTTTTTAGAAAATTAAAGGTACATTTTGCAGATGTTTTGTAGGAAGAGGTAGAATAAATGGATGAAATAGCGATTAAGGTAGAAGACCTTACGAAAATATATAAGTTGTATGACAAGCCTTCCGACCGGTTGAAGGAATCACTGGGCCTTAGCAAGAAAAAAGTCCTTTCCAGAGACCATTATGCACTGCAGCATGTCAGTTTTGATGTAATAAAAGGTGAGACGATAGGTATTATCGGAACTAATGGCTCCGGTAAGTCTACGATTTTAAAGATTATCACAGGTGTGTTAAATCCAAGCGGCGGAAACCTGACAGTAAACGGCAGAATTTCAGCTTTGTTGGAGCTGGGTGCCGGATTTAATATGGAATACACTGGTATTGAAAATATATATCTGAATGGAACCATGATCGGTTTCACAAGAGAAGAGATTGAAAAAAAGATGGATGATATCCTGGAGTTTGCGGATATTGGTGAATTTATTCATCAGCCGGTTAAAACCTATTCCAGCGGTATGTTTGTCCGTCTGGCATTTGCAGTAGCGATTAATATAGAACCTGAGATTTTGATTGTAGATGAGGCGCTTTCCGTTGGAGATGTATTTTTCCAGACGAAGTGTTATCGTAAGTTTGAAGACTTCAAGAAGATGGGGAAGACGATTCTTCTGGTAAGCCACGATCTGAGCAGCATCAGCAAATACTGTGACCGGGTTATTCTTTTAAACAAAGGCAAGAAGCTTGCAGAAGGCGTGCCAAAACAGATGGTGGACATGTATAAAAAGGTTCTGGTAAACCAACTGGATCTGGATGCACAAGGGAAGCTGACGGAAGTTGTGCCGGAGAAAAAACCTGTTTTAGCAGCGGATATAGAGAATCAGGAAGAATGGAATCCGTCCTTTGATGTGAATCCGCATATTAATGAATATGGGGATAAGAAGGCCGAAATAATCGGATTTAATATATTAGATGAAAAAGGAATGTCCAGCAACACCATTGAAAAAGGAAGTTTGTGCACGATTCAGATGCGTGTGAAATTTCATGATAAGATTCATGATCCGATTTATGCATTTACCATTACCGATCTGAAAGGGACAGATATTACCGGAACCAACAGCTTATTTGAAAAAGTAAATGTACAGAGTAAAGGACCGGGAGAGTATCAGGAAATTGCATTTACCCAGCGTATGGATATGCAGGGCGGGGAATATATGCTTTCCCTTGGATGCACGGGATATGACCAGGTAGATTTTGTTGTACATCACAGGCTGTATGAGGTATGCAATCTGACAATCGTATCGACCAAGAACACAGTTGGTTTCTATGATGCGAATTCAAAAGTTGCGTTATTGAATTAGAGCGTGGAAGATCCAGGCTTTATGCTCTGGATGTGTGCTTCGAATAACGATACATCCGATACGGGAAGGGGAAAGGATTGACAATGCAGGAACAGGTGGGAAAAGTTCGTCTGGATTATAAATATTATCCGGGTGAAGATTTGTACAGCGACGGCAAAATTGAAGATATGCTTCTGGAAATTGCAAGCCGTTATGAAGAAGAGGAATTAAATCAGGTAATTGCAGACAGCAGGGATTGGTCGGTGTTATACCATATGTCTCATATCAGACAAAATATCATTGACTGGTTTCCGTTTCATAAACAGGGAGAGGTTCTGGAAATCGGCTCCGGATGCGGAGCGATTACGGGGGCATTGGCACGCAGGGCAAAAGAAGTTACCTGCATAGAACTGTCCAAAAAGAGAAGCCTGATCAATGCTAACCGTAACAGGCATTATGACAATATTAATATATGTGTTGGAAATTTTCAGGATATAGAAAAAAGTCTGGAAAAGAAATTTGATTATATAACTTTGATTGGTGTATTTGAGTATGCGGAAGGCTATATTGGAACGGATGAACCATACACAGAGTTTTTGCGTTTGATCGGAAGCCATTTAAAACCAGGTGGGAAAGTGATTATTGCTATTGAAAACCGTTTGGGGCTGAAATACTGGGCAGGCTGTAGAGAAGACCATGTAGGAACTTATTTTGAAGGCTTGGAAAACTATCCCAATACCAGCGGAGTGCATACTTTTTCCAAACCGGAACTGGAAGATATATTTAAAGAGGCTGGTTTTGCTGAGGCGGATTTCTATTATCCATATCCGGACTACAAGCTTCCGATGACAATATATTCAGATGAATATCTCCCGAAAAAAGGAGAATTGAATACAAATATCTGGAATTTTGACAGAGAACGGCTCCTTTTATTCGATGAAGAAAAAGTTTTTGATTCTTTGATAGACAGCCGCTTGTTTCCGTTGTATTCCAATTCATACCTGGCTATCTTAGAGCGTGTTTGAAAATTCATTCACGTCATCTGCATGCCCCGCTTTGCGGTCTGAATTTGCCAAATCAGAAAGGAACAAATAATTATTATGAAGAAAGTGGTATATTCCAAATTCTCAAATGAAAGAAGTAAAGCATTTGATATTCGTACAGATATCCTGATTGACGAACATAAGAAAAAAACGGTCCGTAAGGTACCCTGCTATGAGGAGGGAATTCCTCATGTGAATAATATAAAGAGGTGGTACGATGAACTGTCACAGATGTTTCATGGTACGAAGATCTCGGTTAATCATTGTGCATTGACTGAAGAAGGTGTCGAACTGGAATATCTGGAGGGGATGTATACTTTAGAAGAGGGGCTGCATCAACTTTGGCAGTCCGGTAAAAAAGATAAAGCGATGAAGTATCTGAATATCTATATTGAGATCATACGTGAAAGTGCTACTGAGCCCTTTCGGATGACGGAAGAATTCAGAGAAATATTCGGCAATCCTTGTCTTCCTGAGAATCAGTATTCTATGCCGGTATCCAATATCGATATGGTACTGGGTAATATTCTGGTGGGCAAAGGCTGGAATCTGATTGATTATGAATGGACCTTTGCTTTTCCGATTCCGGTAGACTTTGTGATTTTCCGTGTTCTTCATTATTTTTTACACGGAAATGAAGATATATCGAAGAATGATCTGACACAATATTACCGGCAGGAAGGTATCTGTCCGGACCAAATTCCGGTTTATCTGGAGATGGAGAAATCTTTTCAGGATTATGTAGTTCGCGGACATGTACCAATTCGTGAGATGTACAGCTCTATTTCTCAGGGATTTATTGACCTGAGAGGGGACGGTCTGGGAGTTAACTATCATCCAAAGACAAAGTTTGTAAGCACCTTGTATTATTCCGGGGGAGAAGTCTTTTCAGAGGAGCGGTCCTTACATCAGAAATTATATTTAGATAAAGAAGGCAGTTTTTCGGTTACCTTTGAAATTGAGAATCCGGGAGATATCGGTATGCTCAGGTGGGATCCTCTGGAGCGGGAAATCTGCTGCTGCAGAATAGATAACATCATTTCTGAGTGTATGACACAGATAGAACCTATGAACGGATTCCATCAGGGAGATGGGGATGTTTTCTGGGATTATGATCCGGCTTATATCATCCATGGCAACTTTAAAGAATTGCATTCCATTACCATTCAGGGACATATCGATATCCTGGATGAAAGAGAGATGGTTAAAAATCTGAAAGCACAGAGAAAAGAGCTGACAGAGCTGCGTGAAAAGGCCCATCGCTATCATGACAAGGGAAAAGAGCTGCAGGATCAGCTGCATGCCCTGAGACAGACAAAAGGCTTTCAGGCTATGGAAAAAATGCGTACGGCACGAAATTATGCCAAGTTTAAGGCAAAGCAGATGATGCCGCAAAAGCCGGATACAGAAGCTGTTAAACCGAAAACGCCTTACCAGAACTGGTTTGAGGCTCAGCTTCCAACGCAGGCTCAGTTAGAAAGCCAGAGAAAGCATCAGTTTCTTTATAAACCAGTGATCAGTATTTTGGTTCCCACGTATAATACACCGCTGAAATATCTTCATGAGATGATAGAATCCGTACAGTCACAGACCTATGGAAAGTGGGAGTTATGTATTGCAGACGGCAGCTGTGGAAATAAAGAACTGGAAGAGGCATTTGAGTCATATGCGAAAAAGGATGCCAGAATCAAATATGTTTTGCTGGACAGTAATAAAGGAATATCTGAGAATACCAATGGGGCAATCCCTTTGGCAACCGGTGATTATATAGCACTTTTAGATCATGATGATGTTTTGGCACCCAATGCGCTCAGTGAAATGGTGCAGGCACTGCAGGATAAGAAGACAGATATTGTATATTCGGATGAAGATAAGGTAAATGCAGATTTGACCGAACATATGGATCCCAATCTGAAGCCGGACTTTAGCCTTGACCTTTTGCGCTCCCATAATTATATCACCCACCTCTTTGTAGTGAAAAGTTCTATATTCCATGAAGTGGGAGGATTCCGTAAAGAATTTGACGGAGCACAGGATTATGATCTGATGTTCCGGTGCATCGAAAAGGCAAAAGTGATCAAGCATGTTCCTAAAATTCTTTATTATTGGAGAATGCACAGCAATTCTACTGCTGAGAATCCGGAAAGCAAAATGTATGCATATGAAGCCGGAAGAAAAGCGATTGAAGAGCACCTGAAACGGGTGGGAGTTAAAGCGGATGTGGAAAGAATGGATCTCTGGGGAATGAATCATGTAAAATATCATACGCCGGGTGATCCCCTTGTTTCCATTATTATACCAAATAAAGATCATACAAAAGATCTGGATCTTTGCGTGCGCTCTATTCTGGAGAAAAGTAATTATAAAAATATAGAATTTATTGTTGTGGAAAATAACAGTCAGAAGAAAGATACTTTCTCCTATTACGAGAAGCTTTCCCAGGAATTTAAAAATGTCCATGTGATTACCTGGGAGAGCGGATTTAATTATTCCGCCATCAATAACTTTGGTGTGAAGCATGCAAAAGGAGATTATCTGCTGTTTTTAAACAACGATACGGAATTAATCAGTCCGGATGGCATTCGTGAAATGCTGGGCTGCTGTATGAGAGAAGAAGTTGGATGCGTAGGAGCGAAATTGCTGTTTGCAGATGATACGGTTCAACATGCCGGTATTGTACTGGGATTTGGCGGATTTGCAGGACACGTCTTTTCCGGTATCGGGAAGGATGACTTAGGTTTTATGCTCCGCCCTGTAATTAACTGTAATTATAGTGCCGTTACGGCTGCATGTATGATGGTGCGCCGTGAGGTTTTTGAAGAAGTTGGATGTTTTAATGAAGATTTTGCAGTAGCATTAAATGACGTGGAATTCTGTATGAAAGTGCGCGCGAAAAAGTATCTGATTGTTTATAATGCTTTTTCACTGTGGCACCATTATGAATCCAAGTCCAGAGGCTACGAGGATACGCCGGAAAAACAGGCGCGTTTCCAGAAAGAAGTAGAGAAGTTCCGTTCTGTTTGGGGCCCGGTTGTAGATGCGGGTGATCCTTATTACAATCAGAATTTCTCAGTAAACCGTGCGCCATTTACCCTTTGGTAATCTGGCAGTATGGGGTGACGAATTTAGGAGGATACGGATGGACAGATTGTTTAATGTACAGATAGCCAGATTTCATCTGGCACACAGGGACTGCTATGTATTGCAGGGAATTTGTGAAGGAGATGAAATCACCGATAAAAATATTTCTGCATTTATGGACCGGAAGCGGCTTCCTGTGAAAGTTACGAACTTATCGGGGATAGAGGTACGGAAAAAATATCTGGCAAAGGGGCTGGAAATAGACCGGGAATATTTTATATGGATTAAACTTCCGAAAGAAATGGGCTCCCACAAAAAGTTATCCGTTTTCCAAAAGACAGAGGAGGAACAGAAGCGGATTTACAGGCTTCCTGTTTCCAACCTTTTAAAGCAGCAAAAAGAAGTGAATTTCTGTATTGATGCTATTCGTGCAGGAGCGGATGGGAAAATGTCCGTAAGTGGCTGGGCAGCGTCGATAGAACCTTATCAAGTTGAACTTAAGGACAGTAAAGGCTGTGAAATAGATGCAGAAATAAAATTCCACGAGCGTGTGGATCTGGCTGGTAATTTTCCTGAGGGGCATCTCTGCAATCAGGCCGGGTTCCAGCTGGAATATAGGAAACCGGCTTCGAAGGTGAAGATTACCGTTACAGCATGTGGGCTTAGTTCCGGCTATACGGTGGGTTCTTCTGCTGCCGGAAAATCAGGACAGCCATCGTATTTAACAAAAGGTATTGCATATCTGAAACGAAACGGTCTGGAGCGTGCCATGAAACGTACGATTGAAAAAGTAATGCGTGTGGATATGAATATTGAAGAGAACTATGGAAAATGGCGCAGGAAACATTTGATTTCCAGAGAAGAACTGGAAGAACAAAGGCGCACCAAGTTCGGGCTCAGACCCCTGATCAGTATCGTAGTACCATTATATAAGACACCTCTTCCTTATTTAAAGGAATTTGTGGAATCCGTACAAAACCAGACTTACGAGAACTTTGAACTATGTCTCTCAGATGGAAGCGGGGAGGATTCGCCTCTCGCTGAAACATTAAATGAAATGCAGAAAAAGGATTCCAGAATCAAGGTCATTTATCCGAAAAAGCAAATGCAGATTTCAGAAAATACTAATTATGCAATTCAGATTGCTACGGGAAATTATATTGCGTTTGCAGATCATGACGATTTACTGGCGCCGGAGGCGCTGTTTGAGTGTGTGAAAGCAATCAATAAAAATCCCCGTATTGACGTGCTTTATTCGGATGAAGATAAAATTACTATGAATGGAAAAGAATATTTCCAGCCTCATTTCAAATCAGATTTCAATATTGATTTACTATGCAGTATGAATTATATCAGTCATTTATTTGTTGTAAAAAAAGAACTTTTAAAACAGGTGGGATGCCTGCGTCAGGAGTTTGACGGAGCACAGGATTACGACTTTATTTTAAGATGTGCAGAGCAGGCAAAAGAGATCTGGCATATACCGAAAGTACTTTATCATTGGCGTGCCCATAAGGATTCCACTGCTGAGAATCCCGAGAGCAAGCTTTATGCTTTTGAGGCGGGAACACGGGCAGTGCAGGCGCATTACGACAGGTTTGGCATCGAAGCAGTTGTTTCAAGTGGAGCATATCTGGGGCTTTATAAGACCCGGTTTGTAATGCCGGAGGAGAAACCTCTGATCTCAGTAATCATACCGAATAAAGACCATTCTGCTGATTTAGATAAATGTGTCCGTTCCATTTTAACCAAATCAGCTTATCCTAATATAGAATTTATTATTGTGGAAAATAACAGCAGTGAAAAAGAAACATTTGATTATTACCGAAAACTGGAAGCAGAGCTTGCATGTGTGCATGTTGTCTGCTGGAAAGATGTATTTAACTACTCCAGCATCAATAATTTTGGTGTGAGACATGCAAAAGGAAGCTACTTACTGTTTTTAAATAATGATACGGAGATTATTAATGAAGATTGTCTGGAAGAAATGCTGGGCTACTGTATGCGGGATGATGTGGGAGCCGTAGGAGCCAGACTGTATTTTGAGGATAATACCATTCAGCATGCAGGCGTTATCATTGGATTTGGCGGGATTGCAGGGCATGCATTTATCGGGAGCAGACGTGATGATAATGGATATTTTTCCAGAATTATCTGTGCGGCTGATTTAAGCGCAGTAACAGCGGCATGCATGATGGTAAAAAGAAGTGTATTTGAAGAAGCCGGAGGGTTTGACGAGAACCTTCAGGTTGCATTTAATGATATAGATTTTTGTCTGAAAGTCAGGGCACTTGGTAAGTTAGTGGTGTATAACCCGTATGCAGAACTTTACCACTATGAGTCCAAGTCCAGAGGATATGAGGATACCCCCGATAAAGTCCAGAGGTTTAACAGGGAAGCCAACAGGTTTCTTGCTAAGTGGCCGGATATCCTGGAAAAAGGGGATCCTTATTATAATGTGAATTTATCGTTAGACAAGGCGGATTTCTCGTTGAAGATTTAATTAGGGAGAATTTCAGCAAGGGGAGTAACGTATGATACAGGAAAAAAATACAAGCAGTTTTAAGACGGCAGGGATTCTAAGCCTGATCATTTTAGGTGCCTGTCTTCTTATTTTTCAGAGTTATATATTTGGAAATGAAACCTTTGTCTTTGGAGACATAGGTTCTGATACAAAGCAGCAGTATCTGATGCAGTATAATACTATTGTGAATCATTTGCGAAACGGAAGTTTTTCTCTGTGGGATTTCAACAATGGTTTTGGGGTAAATATGTTTGGACTGAACCTGACAGATCCCTTTTTGATGGTGCTTTACCTGTTGGGTGTCGTGTTTGGACCGGAGCATCTGGCTTCGTATCTGGTATATTTCCAGATTTTTAAGATACTTCTTGCAGGTATCGCAGTCTATTATTATTTATCCTGCTTTTCACTTTCAGAATATGCAAAGCTTATTGCAGGATTTATGTATGCATTCAGCGGCTTCATGGTGGTCTGGGGGCAGCATTATCAATTTGCTACGGTAGTTGTCTTCTTTCCCCTGCTCTTACTCTGCATAGAAAAAACACTGGTATGTAAAAAATACAAACTGATTCTTGCCGCAGTCTCCGGTATTATTGTATTTGGAAGCTTATATTGGGGATATATGTGTCTGCTTGGAGGCGGCATATATTTATGTTTCCGGCTGATTCAGCTGAATGGATGGAAGCTTAAAGAAAAAATCATGCTTTTATTCAGTGATGGATGCTTTATGCTGTTAGGTGTGGGAATGGGAGCCATTAATCTTTTTCCGGTTGCCGCACTTTTGTTTGGAACAAGTGCAAGGCTGGCCTCCACCACGAGCCTTTCACAGCGGTTGCTGGCTTCTTTCAGTCTTTGGCCTAAAGATTACTATAAGACAGCATTATACAATCTGTTTTCCAGTAACCTGCAGTCGGGATCCACATATTCTTACAGTGGATTTTCAAATTATTATGAAGATATCCACCTGTTTTTATCTACCTTGTTTGTAATATTGTTATTTCAGTATTTGTTTACTATTCACAGGCAGAATACAGATAAAAAGCATAAAATAACCCAATATGCGGCAGTTATACTGATTGCAGTCAGCATTGGTCTGAAATGCGGAAGTATTATATTCAATGGATTTTCTTATGAATTCTCAAGGCACAGCTTTTTATTTATGCCGCTTTTCGCACTGGTCAGCGGGATGATGCTGGACCGGATAATAAAAGAAAGAAAATTAAATATTTTGGGGCTGGCTGCAGCATGTATTGGAATTATTGCGGTATATGGGAAGGCCTATACATATCTGAAAGAAGCAGGATATGGTGAAAATGCCTTTTTTATGCTTGTGACAGGAATAGGCATGGCAGTTGTCCTGTGGCTGTTTGTTCAGAAAAAATGGAAGATACCTTTCAGTAATCTCTATTTAATGCTGGTGGTTCTGTTATTTTTTAATGTCACCAGTGATACGGCATTAAATTATAAGAACAGGGATACGGTAAAGAAAGATGATACTTCTTATTTTGAAGGCACATATCATTCTTCCGTGGAGGAAGCGCTGGCATATTTAAAATCTATTGATTCTTCTTTTTACAGAGTAGAAAAGGATTTTATCTCTGCTTCCCACAGTATGGATTCGCTGGCGCAGTATTATCATGGGGTCAGTACTTATAATTCTACCCAGAATGGAAATATAGCAGCATTTGTAGACCGTGTATGGCCTCAGTTGTACAGTTTGGGGGATATCAATCATTACCAGTTTAAAAATGCGGTTCATGACAGTGATCTGGCAGCTCTTTGTAATGTGAAATACATTTTGACTAAGACGAAGGATTTAAATGTGGACGGCTATCAGTTTTTGCGTGAAGTGGGAGATATTTATATTTATAGAAATCAGAAAACTTCCTCCCTTGGTAAATTCTTTACAAAGACCATGGAAGAAGATGCATTTACCGCAAAGCGAAGCCAGTTTGATGTAGAAGGTTTATTGTCGGATGTTCTGGTACTGGATGAATCGGAAAGCCAAAAGAAGAGCGCTTTTCGGATTTCTGACAAACAATTAAAGGAATATCAGAAGAAAAAAGCAGCAGATTTGATTGCGTATGATAAAATAGATACGTCCGTATGCCAGGCAGGTAATCATGAAATTACAACCTATGACCAGCACTTTATTCATCTTCCGGTTAATCAGAAAACATTACAAAAATACCAGAGAGCAAAGCTTGAATTTACAATCGAGGTAGATTTCCCGACCTATGTGGAAATAAGTACAAACGATGACCGCCCTTACAGAGTGTATGTGAGAAAAGACGAACCGAAGAATATAGCATTAAACATTTTGCCGGATACGGAAAATATTACGATACAGATCAATGAAGGAAAAGTAAATGCAAAGCTGACAAATTTGAACGCTTACGGATATAAAGACTCTATTGTATACGATGAAGAAGCAAATATTGAAATTACAGATCCGAAGCGGGACAGTATGATTACAGGTAAAATTGAAGCACCGGTAGATGGTATGGTGATGCTGGCAATTCCTTTTGAAAAAGGGTGGTCCGTTTATCTGGACGGAAACAGGCAGGAAATAAAAAGGGCGGATTATGGCTTTATTGCCTTTGAAACTCCAGCGGGAAGCCATGAGGTGAAAATAGTATTTGATCCCCCTTTATTTAAAGAAGGAGTCATTGTAAGCATCATAAGCAGTATCATATTTATATCAATGCTGGTATGGAACATAAGGATAAGCAGAAATAGGAAAGAAGAGTAGTAAAATGATCGATTTTAATGTACCACCATTTACAGGAAAAGAACTGGACTATATAAAAGAGGCGATTGACGCAAGGAAAATCAGTGGTGACGGAAAGTTTACAAAGCGGTGTTCCCAATGGATGGAAGATCGTTTCCATGTAAAACATGCTCTGCTTACCACATCCTGCACCCATGCCCTGGAAATGGCGGCCTTTCTGGCAGAGATCCGGCCGGGGGATGAAGTGATTATGCCGGCATATACATTTGTTTCCACTGCGGATGCATTCGTACTCCAGGGCGCAAAGCTGGTATTTGTAGATATCCGGCCGGACACCATGAATATAGATGAACGTCTGATTGAACAGGCGGTAACGGAGAAGACAAAAGCCATTGTACCGGTTCACTATGCCGGGGTGGCATGTGCCATGGATGAGATTATGACAATTGCCGGGAGACATCATTTGGCTGTTATTGAAGATGCGGCGCAGGGTGTGGATGCTTACTACAAAGGCAAAGCCCTTGGTACAATCGGGGATTTTGGATGTTACAGTTTTCATGAGACCAAGAATTATTCTATGGGTGAAGGCGGAGCGATATTATTCCAGGGGGATGAATATCGTGAAAAAGCGGAAATACTAAGAGAAAAGGGAACCAACCGGAGTAAGTTTTTCCGGGGACAGATAGATAAATATACCTGGGTGAATTATGGTTCCTCATACCTGCCTAGCGATATGAATGCGGCTTATCTCTATGCCCAGCTGGAAATCGCAGATAAAATTACAAAGGATAGAATGAGAAGCTATGCATACTATCAGGAGGGCCTGAAGGGATTGGCGGATCAGGGATATTTAAGTCAGCCATCGGTGCCGGAATATGCGGTGCACAATGCCCACATGTACTATATTAAAGTGGAGAATCTTAAAGTGAGAAGCAGATTAATCGCCTATCTTCATGATAATGGCATACATAGTGTGTTTCATTATATTCCTCTGCATACTGCTCCGGCAGGTCTGAAATTCGGACGTTTCTGCGGAGAAGACTGCTATACCACTTTAGAGAGTGAACGCCTTTTGCGGCTTCCCATGTATTATGGTCTGGAGGAAAAGGATTTGGAACATGTGGTAAAAACAATAAAAAGTTTTTTCACAGGAGACAGCAGTTTTGCAGGTCAGCCTGCTTGTGCTATTCAAGGGGACAAAAATGAGTAAACATGCAAAGATTTCCTGGGGAAAGCTGGTAAAACGACTTTCTCCATATAATATTAAAAAAGCGTGTCTGTATCTGAAGCACTATGGCTTCAAGGAGTTTACGGTAAAACTTACAGAGCGTTTTGAACATTCGGATGTGGACTATCCTGTCTGGTTTGACAGGCACAAAGCATCGGCAGAGGAACTGGAACGGCAGAGAGAACAAAACTGGAAGAATCCGGTGAAATTCAGCGTGGTAGTTCCTGTTTACCGGACGCCGGAAGATTTTTTGCGCCAGATGATCGAATCGGTCTGCGAACAGAGTTATCCTCATTGGGAGCTGTGTCTTGCTGATGGCAGCGGAGACGACACGCAGACGGGTAAGATTATAAAAGAATATGTGAAAAGTGATGCCAGAATCCGGTATCAGAAACTGGAAGAAAATCTGGGGATTGCAGATAATACAAATGCGGCATTTACGATGGCTAAAGGAGAGTTCATTGTTTTGTTTGATCATGATGATCTGCTGGCACCAAATGCGCTGTACGAAGTGGCGAAGGCGATAGAGGAAAATCAGGAAGCAGAAGTTATTTATACAGATGAAGATAAAGTGACATCGGATCTTTCGGAACATTTCCAGCCGCATTTTAAGCCGGACTTTAACCTGGATCTGTTGAGATCGAACAATTATATCTGTCATCTGTTTGTGGTAAAGAGAAGTCTGGTAGAAAAAGCAGGAGGGCTTCGCAGGGAATTTGAAGGCGCCCAGGATTATGATTTTGTTTTCCGGTGCATCGAAGAGGCAAGTAAAGGGGAAATGCATGATCAGAGTGTGAACAAAAACCATGTTGATACTGATGGTTCCGGAAGTATCGCAGGCCGCCTTGCAATATGCAGAGGGTCAAAAGTAATACATGTCCCGAAGGTACTCTATCACTGGAGAATTCACAAAGCTTCCACAGCTGACAATCCCGCTAGTAAAGCCTATGCTTTTGAGGCAGGAAAACGGGCAATTGAAGCACATCTGAACCGATGCAAAGTAAAAGGAAGTGTTAGCCAGACAAAAGATATGGGATTTTACCGGGTTTCTTATGAAGTGACTCATAAACCGCTTGTCTCGATTATCATTCCCAATAAAGATCATGCAGATATCTTGCAGAGCTGTCTAAATTCCATCAAAGAAAAGACAACTTATCCGAATTATGAGGTTATTATTGTAGAAAATAATAGTAAAGAGGAAGAAACTTTTGCATTTTATAAAAATTTGGATGGACAAAATCGGATTCAAGTAGTATATTGGGACAAGGAATGTAGACTTTCCTCGGAATGTAGCCCTTCCTCGGAAGGTAGCAATACTTCCAGATTTAATTATTCGGCTATTAACAATTTTGGAATAGCAAAATCTTCAGGGGAATATATCATCTGCCTGAATAATGATATAACAGTAATAACACCGGGATGGATTGAAGAATTTTTAGGCCATGCAATAAGAGAAGAAGTCGGCATTGTCGGTGCAAGGCTTTATTACCCGGATGATACCATTCAGCATGCGGGTATTGTACTGGGGATCGGCGGAATAGCAGGCAGTATGTTTGTGGGACTGCCCAGAAGCCATAGCGGTTATCTGCATAAAGCCAGGCTGCAGCAGGATATGAGCGCAGTGACAGCTGCATGTATGATGGTCAGCCGCAGTGTCTATGAAGAAGTGGGTGGATTTGAAGAGAAACTGGCAGTTGCCTTTAACGATGTGGATTTTTGTCTGAAGGTTGGGAAAGCAGGCTATCTTGTGGTTTATGACCCCTTTGTGGAAATGTACCATCACGAGTCAAAGACCCGCGGACCGGAAGATACAAAAGAGAAAGTAAGACGTTTTCAATCAGAGATAGAATATATGAGAAGTCATTGGATTTCCCTCCTGAAACAGGGTGATCCTTATTATAACCCTAATTTTTCTTTGAAAACCTGGAATTATGAACTGAAAAATGAATTTTCAAACAGGCTTTAATACAGCAACCGCGCAATTTCCACAGACTGGTATTGAATGGCAAAAACTGATGCAGCGCTGTACTGGCCGGAAATGTCGCAAGAGGAATAGTTTATGTGTAAAGTATCAGTTGTGATACCAAATTATAATGGAATGATTTATCTGGATGACTGCCTGAGCGCACTGCGCAGGCAGACGGAGAAAGACTTTGAGATCCTGCTGGTGGATAACGGATCCGGTGACGGGAGCATTTCATTTGTAAAAGAGAAATATCCGGAAGTAAGATGTATAGCATTAAAACGAAATTATGGGTTTTGCCGGGCGGTTAATATCGGGATTCAGAAAGCAAAGGCACCTTACGTGATCCTGTTAAATAATGATACAAAAGCAGAAGAGGATTTTGTCAGGGCCCTGCTTGCAGATATAGAAATGCATCCAAACTGTTTTTCCAGCCAGGCGAAAATACTGCAGATGCATAATCCCGCTCTGATGGACGACGGTGGAAATTATTACTGTTCTTTAGGCTGGGCATTCGCCTGGGGAAAAGACATGCCCGCAAATCTGTATGATGAACCCCGCAGAATTTTTGCATCCTGTGCATGTGCTGCAATTTACCGAAAAAGTATTTTCTCGGTGATTGGATATTTCGATGAACGGCATTACGCATATCTGGAAGATATCGATATCGGATACCGGGCAAGGATTGAAGGATATGAGAACCGCTATGCACCTGGGGCAGTTGTGCATCATGTAGGAAGCGGAACCACCGGTTCCAGATACAATGAATTTAAAATCGGCTACTCAGCCAGAAATAATATTTATTTAATTTATAAAAACATGCCTTTTCTGCAAATACTATTAAATATACCATTCTTAATAACGGGAATTCTGGTGAAAACAGTATTTTTTGGCAGTAAAGGATATTTTAAAGAGTATATACAGGGAATTAGAAAAGGTTTCGCATTGGCGGAAAAAGGAAGTAAAGTTAAATTTAAAAAGAAAAATTTCAAGAATTATGTTAAAATACAATTTGAATTGTGGATTAATATCATAAAACGTCTGAAAAATACGAGATAAGTTCTAAAAAAGTTAGATATCAAATCGAAAAATGACAGTTGCCCTTTTTAGGGAGATATTGTATTATAGAACGTATGGATAAAGCGAGGAGTGAAGATTAGTGATTAAAGATAATCAAAAGTATTTAAATCGCTTTCATGTTGTAATTGATGGCTGTGTTATTGCGGTCAGTTACGTAGCGGCATGGTTTATCCAGTTTTGGCTGCTGGAGGATCCGGATATAGGTAAGCTTCCGGTGCAAACTTATATGTCCGCATTAATTCCATTAATACCAGGACTGCTGCTGCTTTATTATGCTTTCAGCCTTTATACTCCGAAAAGAGTGCAGGGCAGGCGGTTAGAATTTGGTAATATCATGAAAGCAAACAGTATTGCACTGTTGCTGTTTATACTTATTTTATATATGATACATGAAAACAACTTTTCGCGAAAGATGCTTTTCATTTTCTATGGCTTAAATATAGGCATGGAAATTCTGGTCCGTTATTTTATACGTAAAGTATTGATGAATATGCGGGCAAAGGGAATGAATCTTAAGCATATTATTCTGGTCGGATACAGCCGGGCAGCAGAGGAGTTTGTAGACCGGGTGAAGGAAAATCCGCAATGGGGTTATCTGATTCGCGGTATCCTGGATGATAATGTGGAAAGCGGAACCATGTATAAAGGTATTAAGGTTATTGGGCGAATAGATAATCTGCTGGTAATACTTCCGCAAAACAGGCTGGATGAGATAGCGATTACTCTGGGATTGAATGAATATTATAAATTGGAACGTATTGTTTCCTTATGTGAAAAGTCAGGTGTCCATACAAAGTTTATTCCGGATTATAATAATATAATTCCGACAAAGCCATATACAGAAGATCTTCTGGGACTTCCGGTTGTTAATATCCGCCACGTCCCGCTTACGAATACATTTAACATGATGGTAAAAAGAGCAGTTGACATTCTGGGAGGAACCTGTGCAATTATTTTGTTTTCTCCAGTCATGTTAATCGTTACCGGGGTAATCAAGCTGACTTCTCCGGGTCCCCTTATCTTTAAGCAGGAGAGGGTAGGGCTTCATAACAAGCCTTTTATGATGTACAAGTTCCGGTCCATGGAGGTACAAAAGCCAAACACAGAACAGCGCGCATGGACGGTTAAAAATGATCCGCGTGTTACCGGTATCGGAAAATTTATGCGGAAAACCAGTATTGATGAACTTCCGCAGCTTTTTAATGTCCTGAAAGGAGATATGAGCCTGGTGGGACCAAGGCCGGAGCGGCCGCAATTCGTAGAAAAGTTCAGAGAAGAAATACCTCGTTATATGATAAAGCATCAGGTACGGCCCGGGATGACCGGATGGGCACAGATTAATGGTTACCGTGGAGATACCTCTATCAGACGCCGTATAGATTATGACTTGTACTACATTGAGAACTGGACTTTGGGATTGGATATTAAAATCCTTTTTTTGACGATTTTCAAAGGATTTGTTAATAAAAATGCATATTAAAGATTAATTAGAGAAGGGGAATGAAATGTCAGATCGAAAGAAAAACCGCGAAAGCCAGAATAGAAACCAGGGCCGTCCGAATAATGGTCCGTATCAGAGCGGCCCAAATAATGGCCCATACCAGAACGGACCTTATAATGGTCCCTATCAAAATGGACCTTACAACGGTCCGAACAACGGGCAGTATCAAAATGGCCCATACAATGGTCCGAATAACGGATACCAGAATGGTCCGTACAATGGTCCTGGAAACGGTCCGTATAACAATGGACAGTACCAGCAGAATGGATCTTATAACGGACAATATCAGAATGGACCTTATCAGAACGGACCTTACAACGGGCCTGGTAATGGTGCGCCAAAGGGCAGAAAACCGAAAAACAGCAATGTAGCCCCTGCCGGTGGATATCCGGGAGGAAAGGATAAGAAGTCATCCAAGAGAAAAACCAGAAGAAGAGTCATTTTTGTAATTGAAATACTTGTTCTGCTGGTACTTGCAGTAGGATTATTTGTTGCTGCTAAATTCAGTAAATTAAAAACAGAAGATATTGCAGAAGGCGATATTATTATCAACTCAGAGATTCCTTCTGAGCAGGCAGCGGTCATGAAGGGTTACCGGAACATAGCTCTATTTGGCGTGGATTCCAGGGATGCGTCTACAACAGACTCCCGTAGTGATACGATTATGGTGGCAAGTATTAACAACGAAACAAAGGACATTAAACTGGTTTCTATTTACCGCGATACTTACTTAGACAACACGAACGGTGAATATCGGAAAGCAACAGAGTGTTATCAGTTTGGCGGACCGAAACGTTCTATGAATATGATTAATAAAAATCTGGACATGGATATCACCGATTATGTTACGGTTAACTTCAATGCAGTTGCAGAAGTGGTAAATGCACTGGGCGGTGTGGAAATCGATATACAGGAAGATGAGATTGTTCACCTGAATAATTATCAGGTAGAAGGATCCGAAGTAACGGGATTGGAAATTGTCCCCGTGGAAACAACAGGCCTTCAGACATTAAATGGTTTACAGGCATTATCTTACTGCAGAATCCGTTATACAGCCGGAGATGACTTTAAGCGTACAGAACGTCAGAGAACTGTATTAGAGCAGATCTTTAAAAAGGCAAAAACAGCAAATCTTTTGGAATTAAATAAAATTATAGACAGTGTGTTTGATAATATTTCCACAAGTTTAAGTGTTACCGAGATGGCTAGTCTTGCAAAAGACATCGCTTCTTATAACATGAGTGATACGACCGGTTTCCCGTTCGAGCAGATGCCGGCTAATATTGCCGCAGGCGACTGTGTAGTACCTGTTAATCTGGCCCAGAATGTAAAAGAACTTCATACGTATCTATTCGGCAGCGATGGCTATACACCTTCCAATACGGTACAGGAAATCAGTAACAAGATCATTAACGAAACAGGAATTCAATAAACCTATGAAAAATTATACAGTTGATGTTATCATCCCGACTTATAAGCCGGGAAAACAATTTCATATGCTGATGCAGATATTAACCAGGCAGGATTATCCCATACATTGTATTCGTATTATGAATACAGAGAAAAAGTATTTCCCGAAAGCAGGGATTTATGAGAAAATGCCGGGGGTGGAAATCCACCATTTATCTGCAGAAGAATTTAATCATGGCGGCACTAGAAATAGAGCCGCCACGATGTCTGATACGGACATTTTATTGTTCATGACTCAGGATGCCATGCCAAAAGATGAATTTCTGGTTTCGTCCCTGGTAAAAGCGTTCGAGCGTGAATCTGTGGGTGCGGCCTATGCCAGGCAGCTTCCAAACGATGACTGTAAGATTATTGAACGTTATACAAGATCCTTTAACTATGGAGATAAAAGTGTTGTAAAATCAAAAGAGGATCTTCCCGTTCTGGGAATAAAAACCTTTTTTTGTTCCAATGTGTGTGCCGCATACCGAAGGGAGCTGTACGCTGCACTTGGAGGTTTTGAAAAGCATACAATCTTTAATGAAGATATGATTATGGCAGGAAAGATGATAAAATCCGGCAGAGAGATTGCATATGTGGCAGAAGCTATGGTATATCACTCTCATAACTATGGGAATATGATGCAGTTTAAGCGTAATTTTGATCTGGCTGTCTCCCAGGCTGACCATCCACAGATATTTTCTATGGCAAGTTCCGAGAGCGAGGGAATGCGAATGGTAAAGCAGACCGCTGCATATCTTATGAAAATCCATAAACCCTGGCTGATCGCTGATCTGGTAATGAAAAGCGGGTTTAAATACCTGGGATACTTTTTAGGAAAACGATACAGGAGATTGCCGAAATGGCTGGTTTTGAAATGCACTATGAGTCCTAATTACTGGAAACAACAACAAAGCAACCGCTAAATGAATTATGAGGAGGAACAACTATGTGTGGAATTGTTGGTTATATAGGAGAGAGTCAGGCAGCACCAATTTTATTGGATGGCTTGTCAAAACTGGAATATCGTGGTTATGATTCTGCTGGAATAGCAGTTTATGACGGTACCTCAATTGAAATGAAGAAATCCACCGGGCGTCTGAAGATTCTGGATGAACTGACACACGGCGGCGCAACTATGCCGGGGATGGCAGGAATCGGACATACGAGATGGGCAACACATGGCTCACCGTCTGATGTGAATGCACATCCACATTTTAATAAAGATGCTTCCATCGTAGTTGTACACAATGGAATTATCGAGAATTATTTAAAGTTAAAGAAAAAGCTCCAGTCTAAAGGGTATGAATTTTTATCTGAGACAGATACGGAAGTGATTGCCCATCTTCTGGACTATTACTACAAAGGTGACCCGTTAGAGGCGATTACTAAGATTATGCACCGTGTAGAAGGTTCTTATGCCCTTGGAATCATGTTTAAAGAACATCCGGGCGAAATCTATGCCGTTCGTAAAGACAGCCCCTTAATCGTGGGACACAGCAAAGATGGCAACCTGATTGCATCCGATGTTCCCGCAGTGTTAAAGTACACCAGAAACGTTTATTTTATCCAAAATGAAGAAATAGCTATGCTGACGAAAGATGGCATGACCTTCTATAATATTGATGAAGAAGAGATCGATAAAGAATCAACAGAAATACAATGGGATATCAGTGCTGCGGAAAAAGGCGGATATGAGCATTTCATGTTAAAAGAAATGTATGAACAGCCAAAAGCGGTTACCGATACATTGAATCCAAGAATTAAAGGAAATGAAATTGTAATTGAAGAACTGGGAATGACCGAAGAAGAAATTAAGGCAATCCGTAAAATTTATATTATTGCCTGCGGTTCCGCTTATCACACCGGTGTCACTGCAAAATATGTATTTGAAGGTCTGGCTAGAATTCCGGTAGAAGTAGATCTGGCCAGCGAATTCCGTTATCGCAATCCGATTTTTGAGCCGGATACCATGGCAATTATCGTTAGCCAGTCCGGTGAGACTGCAGATTCTCTGGCTGCACTCCGTGAGGCAAAGGCGCATGGCATTAAGGTATTGGGAATTGTAAATGTAGTGGGAAGTTCCATAGCACGGGAAGCGGACAATGTAATGTATACCTGGGCTGGTCCGGAAATAGCAGTAGCAACCACGAAAGCATACAGCACCCAGCTGATTGCCCAGTATTTACTGGCATTAAAATTTGCCCATGTAAGAGGTAAAGTGACAGACAGCCAGATGGAAGAGTACATCAGGGAACTGAAAAGGCTGCCTCAGCAGATTGAAATGCTTTTAAACAACAAAGAAAAGATTCAGCGTTTTGCTAATCGTTATATTGCCGCAAAAGACGTATTTTTTATCGGAAGAGGAATTGATTATTCCATTTCCCTGGAAGGCTCTTTAAAGTTAAAAGAAATCTCCTATATCCATTCTGAGGCTTATGCAGCAGGTGAGTTAAAGCATGGCACAATATCCCTGATTGAAGAGGGAACGCTGGTAGCAGCAGTGCTTACCCAGGAAGACCTTTACAAAAAAATGATCAGTAACATGCAGGAAGTAAAGACAAGAGGGGCATTCCTTCTGGCAGTTACAAATGCAGACCACACTGATGTGGAGAAAACGGCTGATTATGTAATCTACATACCGAAGACAAACCAGTATTTTGCCAATTCACTGGCGATTATTCCGCTGCAGCTGTTCGGTTATTATGTAGCTCTGGGCAAAGGCTGTGATGTAGATAAGCCGAGAAATCTGGCAAAGTCTGTTACCGTAGAATAGTGGAATAAATGTAAGTATATGCATTCGTATATTGTTCCTGTATAGAATCAGTACGGGCGCAGTACAATAGGAAATACAGGATTTTAAATGCAGTCCGTAACTCCTAAAGTACTGCGTCCATATTTATTTTCAACATTTTTTGATATTTTTGTCGTTTCAAATTTTTTTAAAACATTTATCACAGATTGAACACATTTGGTTGTTAAACTGATACCAGAAAATAACAAAGAGGAAAAATACGAGGAGGTAATTCAAATGTATGATGAATTTAACGATAAAGAACAAAACAATGTAACAGGAGGTACTCCTTCTAATTCAGGAGAAGGATACAGACAGGACGAAGTGTATGAACAAAGTGATGCACAGCCATCAAACGAGAATATGGTTTACGATGCAGATGAGACTGCAGATACCATAGAATCACCGGAAACATCAGAAACTGCTGACACAGCTGAGGAACAGGCATATGCACAGCCAGATAATCAAATGACAAGTTCCCAGAATCAAAACGGGCAGGCTCAGAATAATTCATTTTATCATTACGCTTATGACCGGGATAACAGACAGGAAGAAGAACAGCAGCAGGATCAGCAGGGACAACAGCAGCACTCTTATGGCTCCTATCAGACAGGCGGCCAGAACCCGAATCCGCCCCGCTATGAAAAACCGAAAAAGAAAAAATCCATGATGTCCAAAATTGCAGTGGCAGCATCGGTAGCAGTTGTATTCGGTGTAGTGGCAAGCGCATCCTTCCAGATTACAGATTATGTAGGTGGAAAAGTATTCCCGCAGACAAAGCAAACAGAAGCGAAAATCAGTTCAACAGGAACAGTGAATGAGCTGAATAAGACTGCAGAAGGCAGCACAGTCAGTACATCATCCACTGATGTGGCAAAGGTTGCCGAAAATGCAATGCCTTCCATTGTAGCAATTACCAGTAAAACGGTAAAAGAAGTACAGACATATTTTTATGGAACTCAGGCACAGGAAGAAGAGAGCAGCGGCTCCGGTATTATCATTGGTAAAAATGACAAGGAGTTACTGATTGCAACAAATAACCATGTAGTAGAGGGTTCCGAAAACCTGACCGTATGTTTTACTGTAAATGTGGAAAATCAGGAAGATAAAGTAGTTCAGGCACAGGTAAAAGGAACGGATCCGGAACATGATCTGGCAATGGTAGCAGTACAGTTAAGTGATATTCCGGCAGATGTATTAAATCAGGTTAAAATAGCTGAAATCGGTGATTCTGATAACTTACAGGTTGGACAGCAGGCAATTGCAATTGGTAATGCACTTGGCTATGGACAGTCCGTTACATCCGGTATTATCAGCGCACTAAACCGTGAAGTCAGTGTTGAGACTACATCCGGAACAGTTACCAACAGTCTGATCCAGACAGATGCAGCGATTAACTTCGGTAACAGCGGTGGTGCTTTATTGAATATCAACGGTCAGTTAATCGGAATCAATTCTGTAAAAGCAGCATCTTCAGGAGTAGAGGGGATGGGATATGCGATACCGATTAATACTGCAAAACCGATCTTAGATGATTTAATGAACCGTACTACCAGATCAAAAGTGGAAAGCAGCGAAAAAGGTTATATGGGTGTGAAACCGGTGGATGTTTCTGAAGAAGCAAAACAGGTATATAATATGCCGTCCGGTGCCTTTTTATATGAAGTAGTAGAAGGTTCAGCAGCAGAAAAAGCTGGTCTGATAAAAGGGGATATTGTTACAAAGATTGACGGTATTTCCATAACATCTGCGAATGATTTATATGACAGAATGAATTATTACAAAGCAGGGGAAACAATTGATTTAGAGGTTCAGGCAGCCGATGGCGGTGAATACAAAGCCAGAACAGTCAGCATCACATTAGATAAGCAGAGTGCTGATACAACCAGCAATAATACAAATCCCCAGAGTGAAGATTCCTCAAACGGGCAGTCACAGCAGGATCAGATGACCCCAATGATTCCAAATCAGGGCGGTAATGGAATGGAGCAGTTCTTCAACTTTAATAATTAAGTGTCATTAGCAGAATAGTATAACCGTTCCAGGATTTGGAGATCCTGGAACGGTTTTTTATAGATTTTATAAAATCTTCACTTGTGCGAGCTTTTTGTCTATGATATAGTTACTTGTAGTAGTTTGTGCAAAAGAGAGGAAATAATATGTCAGATAAAAAAGATGAAATATATGATAAAGATGTAGTGGATGCTGTTGACTCTGATGATGAAGATATAACAGCAGATATTACAGAGACTGAGGAAAAAGTAAAGACAGAAAAAAATAAAGAAAAACCGGATGACGATGAATATGAAGAGGTCTGTTTTATATGCAGACGGCCGGAAAGCAAAGCCGGAAAAATGGTAAATCTTCCCAACAGTATTCATATCTGTTCGGAATGTATGCAGAAGGCATTTGATACCATGAACAATGGAAATATTCCATATAATGATCTGATGAATATGTCAAACATTAATATGGTAAATCTGTCAGAGCTTACGAATAAAATACCAAACCAGCAGAAGGTCAAGAAGAAAAAGCCCAAGGAGGAGCCTAAGAAGGAATTTGATGTAAAATCAATTCCCGCACCTCACAGGATCAAAGCCAGTCTGGACGAATATGTTATTGGTCAGGAAAAGGCAAAGAAAGTAATATCCGTTGCGGTATACAACCATTACAAGAGAGTGGCAACCGGAAATATGGATGACATTGAAATTGAGAAGTCCAATATGCTTATGATCGGACCTACCGGCAGTGGTAAAACATATCTTGTCAAAACCCTTGCAAGGCTTTTGGATGTTCCCCTTGCCATTGCAGATGCCACATCCCTGACGGAAGCGGGTTATATTGGCGATGATATCGAAAGCGTAATTTCCAAACTTCTGGCGGCTGCCGGCAATGATGTGGAGAAAGCGGAAAGAGGAATCGTATTTATAGATGAAATTGATAAGATTGCCAAGAAGAAGAATACCAATCAGAGAGATGTCAGCGGAGAATCCGTACAGCAGGGAATGTTAAAACTGTTAGAAGGTGCGGATGTAGAAGTTCCGGTAGGGGCAAACAGTAAAAATGCCATGGTACCTCTTACAACGGTAAACACCAGAAATATTCTGTTTATCTGTGGCGGAGCTTTCCCGGGACTGGAAGACATTATCAAAGAACGGTTAAACAAGCAGGCATCGGTTGGTTTCCGTGCGGATCTGAAAGACAAATATGATGAGGATCCCAACATCCTGGAAAAAGTGACGCTGGATGATATCAGAACATTTGGCATGATCCCTGAATTTATCGGGCGTCTCCCTATTGTATATACCTTACAGGGATTGACAGAGGAGATGCTTGTACAAATTTTAAAAGAGCCTAAGAATGCTATTTTAAAACAATATCAGAAGCTGCTTGCATTAGACGAAGTGAAATTGGATTTTGATGATGAAGCACTGGCATCCATCGCTAAAAAAGCATTGGAAAAGAAGACAGGAGCCAGGGCGCTTCGGGCTATTATTGAAGAGTTTATGCTGGATATTATGTATGAGATTCCAAAAGACGATAATATAGGCAATGTAACAATTACGAAAGCTTATATTGAACATACGGGAGGACCGCTGATCACCATGCGCGGAGTGCCTGCTCTGGAGGGATAAGCTTATGATATACATTCTGATACCGGTAATTATATTTATCACTGATTTTTTAATAAAAGACAAAATTGAGAAAACCAGAGAAATTGGAGAAGATGAAGAAATACTGGGCGGTAAAATCATTCTTCACAAATACCATAACAAAGGCGCTATGTTGAATTTTCTGGATAAAAAGCAGGAGTTTGTAGCCGGGCTTTCCACCGGGATGACGGTGGGAGTCCTGTTCGCTTATCTCTGGCTTCTGGGTAAAAAAGGAATGGGGTTATTAAAAACCGGATTCGCCCTGGTGCTCGGAGGTGCAGCAAGCAATATTTACGACAGGATAAAGCGTGGATACGTAGTAGACTACTTCAGCTTTCAGACAAAATGGAAAAAGTTTCGCCAAATTGTGTTTAATATATCGGATATATGCATTTTTGCGGGATCTTTTTTATTTATTTTGTGGAATCTCAGGAACAAAAGTTGACAGGATATGTCAAAAATGTTATGGTAATCTGTAGGAATACCATAGAGGAGAAAAGAAAGTTTATGGATGAATTACAAGAACAATTTTCAAAAGCATTAAAGGGACTTGTCGAAAAAGCAAAAGGTAAAAAAAATGTAATTGAATACAAAGAAATCAATGATGCTTTTGCAGGAATTGAGCTCAGTGAAGACAAGATGGATGCAATATTAGAATACTTGGAAAAGAGCAATATTGATGTATTACATGGTTCTGCAGAAGATGAAGCAGAAGAATTACTGATTGAAAATGATGATGATCTGCTGTTAGGTGAAGAAGAGGAAGTTGAAATTATCGATGATGTTGATGTCCTGGAAGGCGTCAGTACAGAAGATCCGGTACGTATGTATCTGAAGGAAATAGGTAATGTGCCTCTGCTTAGTACAGAAGAAGAAGTAGAACTGGCAAAACGTGTGGAAAATGGCGATGAAGAAGCTAAAAAATCACTGACAGAGGCAAATCTGCGTCTGGTAGTCAGTATTGCTAAAAAATATGTTGGCCGCGGTATGCCTTTCCTGGATTTGATTCAGGAAGGAAATATGGGGCTTATGAAGGCTGTGGACAAGTTCGATTATACCAAAGGATATAAGTTCAGTACTTATGCTACCTGGTGGATCCGTCAGGCGATTACACGTGGTATTGCCGATACCGGAAGAACCATTCGTGTTCCGGTACATATGGTAGAGACGATCAACAAGACCCTTCGTATGACCAGAACCCTGTTACAGGAATTAGGAAGAGAACCAACCGCTGAGGAAGTAGCGGAGAGATTGAATGTTCCGGTTGGAAGAGTAAGAGAAGTTCTGAAAATTTCCAGAGATCCGGTTTCTCTTGATACACCCATAGGTGAAGAGGATGATAGTCATTTAGGTGACTTTATAGAAGATGATTCAGCACTTTCACCTGCAGACTCTGCAGCGTTCTCCATGCTTAGAGAAGAGCTTGGCACTGCACTGGAATCCCTTACGGACAGAGAGCGTCAGGTAGTTAAACTGCGTTTTGGACTGGAAGATGGAAGAGCAAGAACACTGGAAGAAGTCGGTAAAGAATTTAACGTTACCAGAGAACGTATCAGGCAGATAGAGGCGAAAGCACTGCGCAAGCTGCGTCATCCGTCTCGTAGTAAAAGACTTAAAGATTTTCTTATTTAAAGATTAGACAGCATTTGGGCGTGCAGGCTGGTGTAATGAATTTCAAATACACTTTTGAGCAAGATAACGGGATTCGGGAGCCTCATTACAGAAGCTCCCTGGTCCCGCTTTTGTTGTACTGATACGGTTTGTCATTGGTTATAATGTGTGGATGAATAATCATAGGAAAGGTTATTATGAAAAAAATTGTCATTATCGGAGCAAATGATTTCCAAAACCCTCTGATATTAAAAGCGAAAGAGATGGGATACCAGACCCATGTGTTTGCATGGAAGGAAGGGGCTGTCGGAGAACAGACAGCAGATTATTTCTATCCGGTAAGTATTGTGGAAAAAGATGTAATACTGAAGGAATGCAAAAAGATCAGACCGGATGCGGTAGCCAGTATCGGTTCTGACCTGGCGAATATTACCGTGCAGTATCTTGCGGTACGCCTGGGACTTTGTGCAAACAGCGACAGATGTATCTTGTATTCCACTAATAAATATGAAATGCGCAGGGCATTTGTAAAAAATCATATTTCGGCGCCGTTATTTACGGTGGTGGATGAGAAACGAAATGTTGAACTGCCCCAGGGCATGACATTTCCAATTATCGTCAAACCCACGGACCGGTCCGGCAGCAGGGCGATTACCAAGGTTTTCCGGGAAGAAGAGCTAGAAGGGGCAATTACGGCAGCCATCTCTAATTCTTTTGAAAAGAAGGCGATTTTAGAAGAGTATATTGACGGAGAAGAATTCAGTTGTGAAGGAATCAGCTATGAAGGACAGCATACCTTTTTGGCAATTACCAGAAAGTATACTACCGGGGCACCTCATTTTATTGAAACAGGTCACCTGGAACCCTCCGGTCTGCCCCCTGAGACAGAAGCGAAGGTATTCCGGGAGCTTGGAATGGCTCTGGATGCCCTTGAAATCCGAAATGGGGCATCCCACTCGGAATTTCGAATTAATAGCAGGCAGGAAGTGAAAATCATTGAAATAGGGTCACGTATGGGCGGAGATTGTATCGGTTCCCATCTCGTTCCACTTTCCACCGGACAGGATTATCTGAAAATGGTTATTCAGACTGCTTTGGGTGAAAGACCAGGGCTGCTGGAAGAGCCGCTTAATCACTTTGCCAGAATCCAGTTTATTTTAGGAACCGGTGATCTGGAGAAATACAGGCATATAAAAGCAAAATATCCAAAAAATATAGTATTTACCAGCGAGATCCGGGAAATTGGTTCTCATAAGGTGGTTGACAGTGGAAGCCGATTTGGCTTTTACATTATAAAAACCGGGGACTTTTCCCATATGCAGGAGATTGAAGCGCTCCTATAAAAACTGGATTCTTCATTATTAGAAGGAAGTATTTGCAAACATGCTCCAGGGGATTAATACAGACAGGAAACCGAGGAAAAGTATATGAAAAAATTAATGATATTAGGCGCAAGCTATTCTCAGGTACCGCTAATCAGGGCGGCAAAAAAACTGGGATTTTATACAATCGCCGCAAGCATACCAGGTGATTTTCCTGGTTTTGAAGAGGCAGACGAGTTCTGCTATGCCGATATTTCAAAGCCGGAGGAGGTTTTGGAATATGCCAGGAAGTTACAGATAGATGGAATTACCACCTGCTGCCTGGATACCGGGGTGCCGGCTATTGGTTATGTATGTGACAAGATGGGACTTAAGGGACCGGGATACGAAACGGCATGCTGCTCTGTAAATAAATGGAAAATGAAAAAAGTTTTCGAGAGAGAAGCTGTAAGTACCGCCCGGTTCCGACTGGTGAAAAATCAGGAGGAACTGGAAAGGGCATTAGAGGAACTTAGCTTTCCTGTTATTGTGAAAGCAGTTGACCTGATGGGCAGCAGAGGAATCTTTAGAAGTAATACAAAAGAGGAAGCCATTGCAAATTACGGTAAAACAATGGAAGCAACCGGGAAGGATTACTGTCTGGTGGAAGAGTTTATTGAAGGTACAATTTTCGGTACTGAGGCGATGATTCAGGACGGAGAACTTGTATTTATGCTTCCAAACGGAATTGATGCCTATCAGGGTTTTACGCCTACCCCTGTTGGACATTATGTACCCCTTGAGAATATTAACCAGCTTTCACCCCAGATTTCAAAAGAAGTAGGAAAAGCTGTCCGTGCACTGGGAATTGACAATTGCCCGGTTAACTGTGATCTTATATTGAAGGATGGAAAAGTATACGTAATTGAAATCACTGCAAGAGCAGGAGCTACCTGCCTGCCGGAATTAGTGAGTATATACTATGGGATACACTATTATGAAATCATTGCCATGCTGGCAATGGGACTGGATGTCCGGGCTCTGTTTATTCGTGCTTCCATGATTCGTCCGGTGCCGAATCTTTCGAAGATATTAATTTCCGATAAGACCGGAACGGTTACCAGACTTGTAAACGAAAATGAGCCTTCCCAGGATATTATAGATTTGTCCTTTAACATCCGGGAAGGGGATCAGGTGAATAAATATAACAATGGCAGGGACAGAATCGGTCAGATTATTATAAAAGGTGATACCTTGCAGGCATGCAGGGAGCGTTTAGAAGAAGTGATGTCCAAAATCACCATAGAAGTGGATAACGAATATGGCAGATAAGACAAAAAACAAATGGTTCTATATAAAATTATTTACGGTTCTGCATATCAGTCTGCTGTTTAGTTCTCTAAGCGGAGTGGCATCTAAGATGGCTGCAAATCAGAAGTTTTTATCTCTGGAATTTTGCGGTTACTATGGTCTTGTACTGGTGATTATGTTCGTTTATGCATTTATCTGGCAGCAGATATTAAAGCGTATCCCGCTGACGGTAGCTTTTGCAAACAAGCCGGTAACTCTGATCTGGGGAATGATTTTCGGTAAAATAATATTTGGGGAGGTAATCACATGGAACATGCTGCTGGGAGCAGGGATTATCTTTTTTGGAATATATCTGGTGGTGACTTCTGATGAGTAAGCTCAATATTTCCATCTGTATTTTATTATCATCGGTTCTGATTTCTGCAATCTCCCAGATTATGTTGAAGAAGGCTACGATGAAGAAG
This sequence comes from Robinsoniella peoriensis, assembly GCF_000797495.1. Classification (GTDB taxonomy): domain Bacteria; phylum Bacillota; class Clostridia; order Lachnospirales; family Lachnospiraceae; genus Robinsoniella; species Robinsoniella peoriensis. The sequence continues at coordinate 162,248 of NZ_JTGN01000011.1, read as the reverse complement.
TATAAGAGCATGTTATTTGAATATTTGAATCCCCTGGTTATCTTTGCATACGGGCTGTTCTTTTTATCAACGCTGCTGACCATGTTCGCACTGCGCTATGTACCGCTTTCCATGGCACCCATTTTAGAATCTACCAGTTACATATTTGTATCCGTAATGGGTTATTTCTTTTTGAAAGAGCGCTTTCCAAAGAAAAAATTAATCGGAATACTGGTCATACTCGTGGGAATATTAGTATTTTCTATGTAGCTGACACAGGTCATATACCCGCAGTAAGCTGGCGGGAATAAAGGAGTACTTAAATGTTAATATCAATTGTGATTCCCTGCTATAATTCCCAGGATACCATTGAGAAGGTAGTGGATTTATGCGTAGAGGAATTTAAAAAAATAGATGGTTACGAGTGTGAATTCGTACTGGTTAATGATTATTCAAAAGATAAAACTTATGAATCCATTAAACGCTGTGCCGATAAATATTCTTTTGTGAAAGGAATTGATCTGGCTAAGAATTTTGGACAGCATAATGCGATCATGGCTGGCCTTCAGCATACAAACGGCGAACTGATAATGGGAATGGACGATGATATGCAGACACATCCGTCCCAGATCCATAAGTTTATCGAGAAAATGAATGAAGGCTATGATCTGGTCTATGGCAGATATCAGACCCGGAAATTTTCCTGGCTTAAAAATCTGACCAGCAAAATCAGTGATTTTATTGTATGGCATATGATCGAAAGACCAAAGGGCATTACGGCATGCAGTTTTTGGCTTGCCAAGAAATATGTCAGAGATGAAATTATCAAATATGACAACTATAATTTATACCTGCAGGTATTGTTTTACCGTACCACAAACCACATTGCAAATGTGGATATCGAACATTTCAGCCGTGAGGTGGGTACTTCCAACTACACCTTCAAAAAGTTATTCCGGTTATTCTTATCCTGTATTAATTATACGGTAATCCCCTTGCGGATTTCCATGTTGCTGGGAGGCATCTTTGCAGTTATCGGTGTAATCGGGGCATTGGTTGTGTTTGTGCGCCGGATCTTAGATCCAACGATGGTTCTGGGCTGGTCTTCCCTTATGTGCGCCATGTTCCTGTTCTTTGGCATCGTACTGTTTATGCTGGGGATCGTGGGAGAGTATATTGGGAAAATTATGCTGAATCTGAATAAAACCCCCCAATATGTCGTCCGTGAGACAATCAACGTGACAGCGAAAAAACCGGAAATAAAACCTGAGATGGAACAGCAAATGAAACTGGAAATAAAACCGGAAATAAAACCACAAGTAGATGTGGAAATGAGGTCACAAGTCCGGACAGAAATAGAAACGAAAGAATATCAGGAAAACGAAGTAGCGGCAACCACAGACCGGGGAGAAACAGAATGAAAAACAAAAAAAAGAAACTGATCATTGGGATTGTTACTGTTCTTGTACTGGTGATAGTAGTGGTTCTTGGATTCATAGGCAATTATTTTTGCGATTATGCCTTAAATCCTAGCGTTATCAATGGAGTTGAATCCGATGATGAGATGGAAAAAACGCCGGATGATGATGAAAAGGATGCTGCCGGATCCTGGCTTTCCGGGGAAGCCGAGGATGTCTGGCTGACCAGTGATGATTCCTTAAAGCTTCATGCATATAAAGTAGATGCAAAAAAGCCTTCCAACAAATACGTCGTTCTCTGCCATGGCTACAAGGGCGAAGCAGCTGATATGGCCATTTATGGAAAACATTTCTATGAAAATAATTATAATGTCTTAATACCGGATGCCAGAGCCCATGGACAGAGTGAAGGAAAATTAATCGGTATGGGCTGGCCCGAGAGAAGAGATATCATTAAATGGATGAATACCATCATATCGGAAGAGGAAGATGCACAGATACTTCTGATGGGAGTTTCTATGGGAGCGGCAACGGTGATGATGACATCCGGAGAAGAAGATCTTCCCGCCCAGGTAAAAGCAGTGGTGGAAGACTGTGGTTACACTTCCGTCTGGGATGAGTTTGATCACCAGCTAAATGAAATGTTTGGGCTGCCTCCATTCCCGGTACTGAATGTGTCCTCTCTGGTAGTTAAAATCCGTGCCGGATATTTTTTAGGAGAAGCAAGTGCAGTAAAGCAGGTAGCAAAGAGCCATACCCCAACGATGTTTATTCATGGTGATCAGGATACCTTTGTACCCTTTGCAATGCTGGATAAGCTTTATGAAGCAGCAGCATGTGAAAAAGAAAAGCTTGTGATACCCGGAGCAGCTCACGGTGAAGCCAGAAAAACCGACAGCAAGACTTATTGGGATGCAGTTGATAAATTTGCCAAAAAGTATATTAAGTAAAAGCATAGAAATTAAAATGGTCCACAAGCTGGGTGTATTTGCTTGTGGACCTCTACGATAAAGGGTCTGTCAGACATAACTTACGTCTGATATATTTTTGAAGTAAAAAGCCAGATGGCAGCAGCCGATGTACCAATCGCCAGAATGCCTGTAATAATTGGGTAAATGTAAAAGTAAGGAGACTGGGCTATTAATAGAATTAAGTCTCCGGATTTTTGGTGAAGGGTAGGATAAATTACTGTTACGGCAATGATTAGACATATTACCTCACCAATAAAAAGTGTGTAGCGAACAATCTTATTATCTATCGTTAGTATCATCAGTGCAACATACCAGGCAAAAATAAAGGAAAAGTAATAAAAGAGTAAGGAACTGATCAAACCGGGCAGTGAACTCTGTGAATACATGTATATTAGATAATCAAATGTAAAAACTGTTTGGTCAAATATACATGTAAGTAAAATATACAAATAGCCCTTAATCAGCAAGTTTTGTACAATACTTTTTTGATGCAGCGGAGCGTACCGCAAAATGGAATGCTCCTCGAAGTAAACTCTTCTCAGTTTCTGTATTGTATATATAAATACCCATAAAGTAAGGGAGAAAACTCCATTTCCAAAGAAAAATGTCTGCGCCAGTAGAAAACATACCAAAATATAGGATAAAATTTGCGTATGCCCCACATCTGCAACTCGCTCCATTTTCTGATAGGCTAAAATATCCTTTACCATTACGCACCCTCCTCTGAAAAATATCTCATAAAATCATCGAATCCCGCTCTTACAAATCGTATTTCATCTGTATTCGTTCCCGCAATATCAGAAGGGCTGGATGATATCAAACCTTCATATCCAAAAGCAGTTTCTTTCATACCCACAATATTTTTTTTGAATTCCGGTGTCATACATTCCGTTGGACAGTGGAATAGCTGGTATTGTTCCAGTAGTGTATCTTTTTCCTCTGCAAATATAATTCTGCCTTTTTCCATAAAAACAACATAGTCTGCAATCCGTTCCACATCCACAGTCAGATTGGTGGAGAAAAGAATGGATTTCTCTTCATCCTGCATAAAATCCATCACCATATCTAAAATATCATCCTTAGACACGGTGTCCAGGTTCGCTGTAGGTTCATCCAGTATCAGTAAATCAGGATTACAGCTAATAGTCAGCAAGACCTGAAATTTCCGCTGCATACCTGTGGAGAAGTTTGCCAGTCTCTGATCCTCATTCAAATGAAACAAGTCTAAATATTTTTCAAACAAATCATATTTGAAATTCTTATAAAAGGGTGCAACTGCATTTGCGATCTGATCCGGAGAAAACCGCGGGTTATAAGCGAGGGCATTTGAGGTAAAGCTAAGCCGCTCCTTGATTAGGGGATTCTTAAGGCTTTTGTCAGTTTCAAAATAAGTGATGGTCCCTTTTTGGTATTTTTGAAGTCCCATGATTGCTTTCAGTAAAGTAGTTTTACCGGCACCATTTCTGCCGATCAGGCCGGTAATAGTACCAGTTTTTATCTCCAGATTGATGTCCGATAATTTAAAATCATTTTCATAAAAGCGAACTTCAAGGTCATTTAAAATAAGTGCGGATGATGTCATATAGATTCCTCCTCTACAAGTTCCCGAACCAGATTCATAAAATCTTCGTTACTAAAACTGATTGTTTTTGCGTAGTGATAAACGTCTTTCAGCTGCTCTTTCAACTGCATACGATAGGAATTTTTAATGAAAGAGGCATCCAGTTCTGCGGCGTAGACGCCTTTTCCATTAATACTGACGGCTATTCCAGATTTACAAAGCTCTTCATAAGCCCGTTTCACCGTAATGATTCCGATTTTGCATTCCTTTGCCAGCATACGGATGGAGGGAAGCTGGGTACCTGGTGGAATTCTACCACTTAAGATCTGCTCCGTTACCTGTTCCCTTATCTGCTCATAAATCGGAATTTCAGAAATAGGTGAGATCATAATATTCAATCGTAATCGCCTCCGTTCTTACCGTGACTATATCATAGACACGGTTTAAAGTCAATTATAATATTAAAAATCTTTTGTTTAAGGTAGGTAGGTATTACTTGTATTATATCCTCTTTTACAGGCTGCCCCAAAAAGTTATGACAACTGTCTTGTCACCTGTAAAGTTTTGTGGTATACTAATTCATCGAAACATATACAAAAGGGAGGTCAAGATGAACGAAAAGCAATTAAGAATCCAGGAATTAAAAAAGGAAAAAGATGCTGTGATCCTCGCGCACTATTATGTAAATGATGAAGTTCAGGAGATTGCAGACTATGTAGGAGATTCTTATTATCTGAGTGAAATTGCCACCAAGATAAAAGAAAAAGTGCTGGTACTTTGCGGTGTCCGCTTTATGGGAGAGAGCGCAAAGATTTTAAATCCGGATAAAAAAGTTTTAATGCCGGATATGCAGGCTGACTGTCCCATGGCACATATGGCTGATGCCCGTAAAATAGAAGAAATCCGCAGAAAATACGAGGATGTGGCAGTTGTCTGTTATGTGAATTCTACGGCGGAACTTAAGGTTCATTCCGATGTATGTGTAACTTCATCCAATGCATTAAAAATTGTCAGAGCATTGCCAAATAAGAATATTTTCTTTATACCGGATCAGCATCTTGGAACTTATGTAGCCTCTCAGGTGCCCGAAAAGAATATAATATTAAACGATGGTTATTGTCCGGTTCATGCAAGAATCACCGAAGAGGAAATCAAGGAAGCAAAAGCAGCCCACCCAAAAGCAAAAATTCTGGTTCATCCTGAGTGTCAGGCTTTGGTTACCGCGATGGCTGATTATGCAGGAAGTACATCCGGTATTATCGAATACGCTTCCAAAGATGATGCATCAGAATTTATCATTGTAACAGAAAAGGGTGTGTTATATGAACTGCAGCACAGGAATCCGGAAAAGAAGTTTTATCTTGTAAATGAAACACAGTGCTGCCCGGATATGAAAAAAATAACATTAGATAATATGATCCAGGCAATGGAAACCGGAGCCCCTTTAATTGAGTTAGAAGAAACATTTATAAACCAGGCGCATGCACCATTGAAGAAGATGCTGGAGCTTGCGAAGTAAGGAAGAAGATGGAGTATTATGAAAAAAAATTATGATGTAATCATTATTGGAACCGGAGTAGCCGGATTATTTAATGCATTGAATCTGCCGGAATATCTGGAGATTCTGATGATTACAAAGGCCGGATTAGAAGAGAGCGATTCTTTTTTGGCACAGGGCGGAATCTGTGTTCTGAAAAATGAAAATGATTTTGAGAGTTATTTTGAAGACACCATGAAAGCTGGTCATTATGAAAATACCAAAGAATCGGTAGAAGTCATGATCCGTTCTTCCAGGGAAATCATATCTGATTTACTGCGGTATGGCGTGGAATTTGAATCAGAAGAGGGAGAGCTTCGCTATACCCGCGAAGGTGCCCATTCCACTCCAAGGATTTTGTACCATGAAGATGTAACCGGAAAAGAAATAACAGGAAAGCTGTTAAAACAGGTTCTGGATAAAGAGAACATTACCATAATGGAACATACAGCCATGACAGATATTTTATGTCACAATAATGATTGTTATGGTGTTATAATAAAATTGGAAAACGGGCAGGAAACCACGGTTATGGCACATGATATTGTACTTGCCTGCGGAGGAATCGGGGGACGCTATCAGCATTCAACAAATTATCCCCATCTAACGGGAGATGCACTTACCATTGCAGGGAAGCATGATATTCGTCTTAAGAATTTAGATTACATACAGATTCACCCTACAACACTGTATTCTACCAAACCGGGCAGAAGATTTTTAATCTCAGAATCTGTCCGGGGTGAGGGGGCAGTATTGTATAATAAAGCAGGTGAGCGTTTTGTTAATGAACTGCTGCCCAGAGATTTGCTTACAAAGGAAATCTATAAGCAGATGGAAAAGGATGATACCCCTTATGTATTGTTATCAATGCAGACCATACAGGGAATAGATGTTACCAGGCGTTTTCCAAATATTTACCAGCACTGTCTGGATGAAGGTTTTGATGTTACAAAAGAATGTATACCGGTTGTACCGGCACAGCATTATTTTATGGGAGGAATTGATGTGGATCTGGATAGCCGTACTTCAATGGAGCATTTATATGCCGTAGGAGAAACCAGCTGTAACGGAGTCCACGGGAAGAACCGCCTTGCCAGTAATTCACTTTTAGAAAGCCTTGTTTTCGCAAAACGTGCTGCAAAGGATATATTGAGCAATCGATCAAAGGAGAAAATGATATCATGAATCAGATTACAACCAAATTAAATGTAGACAATCTTATCATGCAGGCATTGCGTGAAGATATTACCAGCGAAGATATCACCACAAATGCTGTTATGCGTGAGAGTAAACCAGGGAGAGCAGATCTTATCTGTAAACAGGATGGAGTAATTGCAGGTCTGGATGTGTTCACCAGAGTATTTGAGTTATTAGATGATAAGGTTACGGTAGAAAAGTTTTTTAAAGATGGTGACAAGGTTAAAAATGGGGACCTTTTAGCAGTCGTTACCGGAGATATCCGGGTGTTGCTATCAGGGGAGAGAACAGCTTTAAATTATTTACAGCGCATGAGTGGGATTGCAACGTATACAAGAAATGTTGCAGATCTGCTAAAGGGCAGTAAGACAAAATTACTGGATACCCGCAAGACAACTCCAAATATGCGTATTTTTGAAAAATATGCGGTAAAGGTAGGCGGAGGATATAATCATCGTTATAATCTCTCGGATGGAATCCTGATCAAAGATAATCATATCGGAGCAGCGGGCGGAGTAAAAGAAGCAATTCAAATGGCAAAAGAATACGCACCGTTTGTAAGAAAGATCGAAGTGGAAGTGGAAAATCTGGAGATGTTAAAAGAAGCGCTGGAAGCAGGTGCTGACATTATTATGCTGGATAACATGACTCCGGAAACCATGAAAAAAGCAGTGGAAATAGTAGACGGCCGAGCAGAAACCGAATGTTCCGGAAATGTCACCAAAGAAAATATTAAAAACATCATTGATGTTGGTGTTGACTATGTATCAAGCGGCGCCCTGACCCATTCAGCTCCTATTCTGGATGTGTCATTAAAAAATCTTCATGCTGTTTAATAAGATAAATACTGTTTAATAAGATAAATACTGTTTAATAAGAAAACCTCAGGAAGCATATCTACTATGTTCCCTGAGGTTTTTGTCAGCATCTGTTTAAAAATTTATTGATCATTCATTACGATACGCTCTAGTAGTCCATAAGGTAAAACGTATATCTGATAAATTTAAAGGCTGGTGCCGAAATCGATCACAATTTCCTGTCCGGTAATAGCCCTTGACTCGTCGCTGGCTAGAAAAAGAATTGCATTCGCTACGTCCTGTGGCTGGCAGACAGGAAGCTTCATATCTGTATGTTTTGCCATAGCGCCGAGCATATCCATGTCTAAGGTGGAATTTGCGGCACTGGCACCCATAGGTGTGGCTACAGACCCGGGACAAAGAGCATTGCATCGGATACCTTCTGATGCACACCGAAGAGCAGTATGTCTGGTGATGCCCAGGATAGCAGCTTTTGAAGCAACATAGGCAGCACCGCCTCCGCCATTAACGCCTGCAATGGAAGCGACATTCACAATAGAACCGGATTTATGTTTCAACATAACATTTAATACAGTTCGAATGCATTGGATGGTACCTTTGGCATTAATATTGATGACACGGTCCAGCTCATCATCCTGAACCCGGTCTACCGGAAGCAGACCAGAATCTAAGACGCCAGCATTATTGACAAGAATGTCGATATTACCGAATTTATCCAGAGTTACCCGAACTAAGGCAAGGAAACTTTCCGGGTTCGAGATATCGCTGGGAATAGAAAGTACAGAACCTCCTGCCTGTCTGATTTTTTCTGCTACAGCGTCTAATTGCTCTTTCCTTCGGGCAGTGATTACAACGTTTGCTCCTTCAGCAGCAAAAAGCAGAGCCGCAGCTTCCCCAATTCCTGAATTACCGCCTGTAATGATAGCGGTTTTATTTTCTAAACGTTTCATATAAAATCCCCTTTCTAAAAATAGTAATAATTATTGTTATTGATTATATCATAGCGCGAAACTTACCCTATGTCAATGGATAAAAGGTAGACATTTCCCAACAATATAAGTTATTGTATCCTATTTTGTAAAAAACAATAGAAGGCAGGTAGAATTTCAAGTATAATGAAATACTGTAACTTACAAATAAAAAGAAGGGGATAACTCATGAAAGAAATATTTCAAAAACTTACCGATGAATATGCAGAAAAATACCACTTTAGTGGGGCCTGTATGCTGAAATCCTCAGATGAAGTATTATTTTCCGCTGCATATGGGTGTGCCAATCAGGCTTATAAAATAAAGAACAGATTAGATACCAGATTTGATACGGCATCTGTGACGAAGACATTTACAGCTGCAGCAATTCTGCAGCTGGCTGATAAGGGAATCCTGATGTTAGACAGCAGGATTCGCGATCTCGTAGATCTGACAGGAACTAAAATCCCTGAAGATGTCCGCATTGAACATCTGTTAAACCATACTTCGGGAATCGCAGACGATGCAGATGAGGAGGCAGGAGAAGATTATTCCCTGTTATTTACAGAAAGTCCCAATTACGCTATCCGCAATTGCCGTGATTTCCTTAAGAATTTTGCTTTTAAAGACCCCTTTTTCAAAGCAGGTACAAATGTGAGATACAATAATTGTGCATTCATTTTGTTAGGTCTTGCAATTGAGAATATTACACATATGAATTATAGGGAATATGTAGAGAAGAACATTTTTGAGAAAGCAGGGATGAAGAATACAAGGTTTTGTGCAATGGATGAAATATGTGAAAACACAGCGGAAGGTTATGGGGATGTGTTTCGGAAAACAGAATCAGGTGATGAGATATGGAGTGGATTTAGAAAAAATATTTACAGCTATCCGCCCATTGGAGCTGCTGACAGCGGGGCATATACAACAGTAGAAGACCTGGACCGATTTATAAGAAGTATCAAAGCAAATACCCTTATGTCCCATGAATTTTCAAAAATGTTGTTGGAACCCCACTGTGATTTCACAAGAAAGTCCCAGTGGAATGAAGTGGCAGATGCAAGAGTTAGAATGGGGTATGCTTTCGAATTTCTTGAAATTAAGGATGATATTTTCTGCATTTATAAAGAAGGAATCAATGAAGGTGTATCGGCGATGTTTTCCTATTACCCGAAAGCAGATCTTACTCTAAGTATACTATCGAATCAAAATTGTGATGTGTGGAAAATGCACAGAGCTATGCAAACGGAAATTTATCATAATTATTATCATGCATGAAATAGCAACTAAAGCTTCTGTACAATATAAGTAATCACATTGGTGTGAATCATAACCTGCAGATCTTCTCTTGGGATCGTATAAGATTGGGCGGATGTTCTGTTTTGCAGTACGCGGCATTTGAAGAAACTTTTTTTCAGCAGATTTATCATGGTTTCTGTTGGAAGATTGATTTCAAATTGTTTCTTTCAGCATTTCTTATTTTATAAAGTGTATTCACATCTAATCTCCAGGAAATTTATTTATTCGAAAAAAAGTAATTGTATATTAGTTCACATTCTCTATTTTTGCATAACAATCCGTCTTTAGCAGATTCATAAAAAATGTTCTCGCATTTTCCGGTGTCCGGTAGTGGGGCATGCTGGAAAATGCAAGAGAGAGATCGTCTATTTGTTCCATTGCATTTTTACAGCTGATCAGGAGTTCTTCAGGGAGAACTTCCAGTGATGAGTATTCCAGGTTTTGCGGATTCAGACGGTGGGTTTCCATTGCGTAAGGGATACGTTTGCGGCAGCGGCAAAAGCCCTGTTTCCCAAGTTCACAATACTCATCCAGAAATGCAGCCATCTTTTTCCTTATGCGGGAGAGTCTCTGGCGATATGCCTCAGGGGTGATATTCAGTATTTCGCCTGCTATTTTGCTGTCCGCTTTAAACATGGTTCCCAGAATGAATATGCAGCGGCTGTCCGGATCCAGGCACTGCAGCATGACATTGGTACAGGATAATTTTAGTTCCTGCTCTAACAATGGCTGCTCAACATTTTGAGCCGGGTCAGGGATATCGTTTGCTGCACCGTTTTTAATATCATATCCATAGAATTCAAAGCTGAGAGGTCTCTTTGCAAACATACTTTTTTTGTAATTTTTTAAATGGTTTACAGCAATGCGAAAAGCCCAGGTGGTAAAGGAGCTTTCTTTGCGAAAAGTCTCTAAGTGGGTCATGATCCGGATGGTAATTTCCTGAACGGCATCTTCAGCATCCGGTATTGTTCCAAGCATTCTCAAAGACAGATTAAAGATTAAATCCTGTATAGAAACAAGGAGGGTTTCCATAGCGGATCTGTCACCGGATACAGCCAGATCAACGAATTCGTTCCACTCATCATTGGTGTAGTCTGTATCAGAATTATCATGATACAAATTTTTGGTTGTGTTTTCCATAGTTTTCTCCGTTGTAGTTTATTTGGGACAGGTAACTGTCTGATAGCAATAGTATAGCACAGACAAAGGCTGTACGAAAGTAGAAAAACGGTTACGGTTCAGTTGTAAATAAGACTTGACTCTCCCCTTACAGGAGCATATATCCTTACCTTTGCAACAGGAAAACTATTGTAAAAGTATGGTATTTGCAATAGGGAAAAGTGGTGCAACAGAAAGGAGAAACGATGGGAAATGTAATTGAAGTAAGACATTTAGAGAAACACTTTGGAGGAAAAACTGCTGTGAAAGATCTTTCATTTTCAGTAAGCAAAGGTGAGGTCTTCGGATTGCTGGGACACAATGGAGCAGGGAAAAGTACCACCATAGATTGTATGCTGGGACTGAAATCTTATTCAAAAGGTGAGGTTCATATTTTGGGAATGGATCCGGTAAAGAAGCGGAAAGTATTATTCGAACGGGTGGGTGTACAGTTGCAGCATACCTCATATCAGGATAAGATTAAGGTTGGTGAGCTATGTGAGGAGAATGCAGTGTTATATAAGAATCCTGGTAATTATCATGAACTTCTGGAACAGTTTGGACTTTCAAAATGCAAAGCCCAGTATGTATCCACGTTGTCCGGAGGGGAAAAACAGAAGCTGTCAGTTTTATTAGCGCTGCTCCCCAAGCCGGATGTGATCTTTTTAGATGAACTGACAACCGGATTGGATACCCTGGCAAGAAGAGAAGTCTGGAATCAGCTGGTGAAACTGAAGAAAGTGGGAGTGACGATATTTCTGACTTCCCACTACATGGATGAGGTAGAAGCGCTTTGCGACAATATCTGCATCATAAAAGAAGGAAAAAAAGTGGAGTGCGGTCCTGTGAAAACAGTGATTGAAAAAAGTCCTTATGATTCACTGGAGGATGCTTATCTTTGGTATATGGGAGAGGAGGTAGTTAAATGAAACGATTTTTAACACTGCTGAAAATTGAGGGGAAGATTGCAGTCAGGGGAATAGACGGAATCTTCTTTGGCGTCTTTATGCCGGTTGGAATTGCGATACTAATTGGTTTTATATGTGGGGATAAGCCTGCTTATGAAGGGGCTGCGTATACTTTCCTGGAGGCATCCTTTCCGGCACTTATTACGGTAGGAATCTGCGCAACTGCATTTATGGGAATTCCGCTTGGGCTTTCGGATTACCGTGACAAGAAGATATTGAAACATTTTTTTGTCACACCGGTCAGCCCGATGCTGCTTTTAATGGTACAGGTAGCTATTAATTTCCTTAATTCACTTGTTTCAGCCACGGCTATTTTACTGGTGATGAAGTTTGTGTTCGGATATCGGATGAGGGGGTCAAAGATAGGTTTTCTATTTGCCTATATTCTGGTTCTGATTTCCATGTATGCCCTGGGAATGATGCTGGCCAGTCTTTGCCGGACCCTTAAGGTGGCAAATCTGGTATGTACACTGATTTATTTCCCTATGCTGTTTCTCTCAGGAGCTACAATTCCTTATGAGATACTGCCCCAGGCATTGCAGAAAGCGGCAAACATTCTACCTTTGACCCAGGGGATTAAATTACTGAAAGGGTTCTCAATGGGGACCGGGAAAACAGAAATTTTAGTTCCCAGTATTATAATGATAACGGTAGCGGCGGCAGGAATTATCATTTCCATAAAGAAATTCCGATGGGAATAGTCTATTTATGAGTAGATGACTATCCACGAAAATTCAAACTGGCAAAAACAGATAGCTTGTATGTCGAAATTCTCATTATATTCTTAAATTGTGTCTCATATACTATAACCAGAACCGATATTTAGGAGTGGCATATGAGTGAGAAACAATCAAACCAGAATGTTGTCAGAGAATCAGAGCCGGGCCCGGATAAAGAGACTAAATTCCATCAATACAGAGGAATCGGCATTCTGCTCTTGTGCGCTGTTCTGGTAATGGGGGGGATTTACAGCTTTGGGGGAATTACCCTTCAGACGGCAGGGAGCAGTACGGTAGGAAACAGGGAACTTCCGATTTACTGTGTAGATACCCAGAAGAACCAGGTGGCACTGTCTTTTGATGCGGCCTGGGGAAATGAAGATACACAGGAGATACTGGATATTCTGGCAAAACATAACGTACATGTTACATTTTTCATGACCGGTGGATGGGTTGAGGCTTTCCCGGATGACGTAAAACGAATTGCAGCAGCGGGCCATGATCTTGGAAATCACAGTGAAAACCACAAAAATATGAGCCAGCTGAGTGATGAACAGTGCAAACAGGAAATTATGAAGGTACATGACAAGGTGAAAGCTCTGACCGGAATTGAAATGAATCTGTTTCGTCCGCCGTATGGAGACTACGATAATCATGTTATAAAAGATGCTTATGCCTGTGGTTATTTCCCGATACAATGGAGCGTGGACAGCTTAGATTGGAAAGATTACGGTGTGGAAAATATCATCCAGACTGTCACCCAGAATAAAGCATTGGATAAGGGTGCTATTATTCTTATGCATAATGGCGCAAAATATACAGCACAGGCTCTGGATACCGTCATTACCGGTCTTCAGGATAAGGGATACGAGATCGTACCGATATCCCAGTTGATTTATCAGGATAAATACCATATGGATCAGGCAGGAAAGCAGATCAGTGATGATATTCAGAACAATTCCAAAACCCAGACCAGCAGCGGGCAGTGATCAGAAACCGTAAGCCGGGCAGTCTCAGATGTATTGAGGCTGTCCGGCTTGCTGCCGGTTAAATCATGACTGTCACAGGTATTGTCATATAGCTGAATCTGCATACTTTTCAGGTGCCATAAATGGCAGCAGGGAGATTAAAATGGAATAAAAATATTGAGGTTTCAAATATATCATGCTATACTTATCACCGTAAATACCATATTTAAGCGAGGAGGGATATGATGAAATTTACAAAGATGCACGGAATCGGCAATGATTATGTGTATGTAAACTGCTTTGAGGAACAAGTTGCAGACCCGGGAAGGACAGCGGTATTTGTTAGTGACAGACACTTTGGAATTGGCTCAGACGGGTTAATATTAATCAAACCTTCTAAGAGGGCAGACTTTATGATGGACATGTATAACGCAGACGGCTCCCAGGGTGCAATGTGCGGAAATGGAATCCGGTGTGTGGCGAAATATGTGTATGATTATGGTTTGACCGATCAGACAGAGATCAGTATAGAAACAAAAAGCGGAATTAAATATCTGCATCTTACGGTAGAACAGGGTAAGGTGGCTTATGTAAAAGTAGACATGGGTGCGCCAATACTGGAATCCGGTAAAATACCTGTTATTTCCCAGAAGGATAAAGTAGTGGACGAGCCCGTTACCGTAGATGGAAAAACGTATCATATGACAGCGGTTTCTATGGGAAATCCACATACGATTGTCTATGTAGACGATGTGCAGGGACTGAAGATAGAAGAAATCGGTCCGGGCTTTGAAAATCATCCCTGTTTTCCGGATCGTGTAAATACGGAATTTGTTCGGATTATAGACAGACATACCGCCGAAATGCGTGTATGGGAAAGAGGTTCGGGAGAAACGCTTGCCTGTGGTACGGGTGCCTGTGCCGTAGCAGTGGCATCTATTTTAAATGGTTATACAGAGGATGAGGTAACCGTAAAACTGTTAGGCGGAGACTTAAAGATTGAGTGGGACCGAAAAGCAGACCGTGTATATATGACTGGTTCTGCTACCGTAGTATTCGACGGCGAGATAACTTTGCCGGATGAGTCGCAGAGCTGTCAGTAAGCAATTTTCAAACATGCTCTGGAAAAATAGACGAAGCATAGGTATAAGATAAGCACGAAACAAGCACGAAACAGGCATGAAACAAGCACGAAACAAGCATGTTATAAGCGAGGAGGCCGCTATGTTTAAAATCAATGATAATTATTTAAAATTACCGGGAAGTTATTTGTTTTCGACGATAGGCAAAAAAGTTGCTGCATTTACAGAAGCAAATCCGGATAAAAATATTATACGACTTGGAATTGGAGATGTTACTCAGCCACTGGCGCCGGCGATCATTTCAGCCCTGCATGATGCAGTGGATGAAATGTCCGATGCAAGAACGTTTCACGGCTATGCTCCGGATCTTGGATATGAATTTTTAAGAAGTGCCATTGCCAGAAATGATTATGAAGACAGAGGATGCAGCATTGCAGCCGATGAAATCTTCATCTCTGACGGTGCAAAGTGTGATTCAGGTAATATTCAGGAAATATTTAGTGTTGATAATAAAATTGCTGTATGTGACCCGGTCTATCCGGTTTATGTGGACACAAATGTAATGGCGGGAAGAACCGGAACGTATAATGCCGGAACCGAGACATGGAGTGATGTAATCTATATGCCATGTACAGCTGAAAATAATTTCGCACCCGAACTTCCAAAGGAGAGACCGGATATTATCTATCTTTGTTTCCCAAATAATCCAACGGGTTCTACGATTACAAAGGATCAATTACAGGTCTGGGTAGATTATGCCAATAAAGAAGGCGCCGTAATTATCTACGATGCGGCTTATGAAGCATATATATCTGAAGAAAATGTACCACATTCCATTTACGAATGTGTTGGAGCCAGAACCTGCGCAATTGAACTTCGCAGCTTTTCGAAAAATGCGGGATTTACCGGGACACGGCTTGGATTCACGGTTATTCCAAAAGAATTAAAAGCCGGAGATGTATCCCTTCATTCACTATGGGCAAGGCGCCACGGCACAAAATATAATGGTGCACCTTATATTATTCAAAAAGCCGGAGAAGCTGTGTATACGCCTCAGGGGAAGGAGCAGTTAAAGCAACAGGTATCCTATTATATGAACAATGCAAAAGTAATCTTTGATGGCCTGAAGGATGCCGGTTATACCGTATCCGGCGGTGTAAATGCACCATATATCTGGCTGCAGACTCCTAAGGGTATGACTTCCTGGGAATTCTTTGATTATCTGCTTGAAAAGGCAAATGTGGTTGGAACACCGGGTTCCGGATTTGGACCAAGCGGTGAAGGATATTTTCGTCTTACTGCATTTGGCAGTTACGAAAATACGGTTGCTGCTATTGATAGAATTAAGAAAATGTAATAACAATTAAAAAACAGTCCGAAATCCTGATAGGATCTCCAAAGCAGACTGATGAATATCAGACGCTTCTGCTTTTATGGGTCCACATCAAGGATTCCGGGCTGTTTTTAAAATCCGCAGTGCCCGTCTATACCGCAGCTCATTCCGGAAACAGATGTAGTTTCCTGCTGTAATAAAGCATCTGCAATTGCCTGTGCGTATACCTCCGGTGTATGGTAACCAGGCAGACGTGTATCCCCTATATAAATTACCGGAATACTGGTTATGTCATATTCTTCTGATAGGGCATTGAGCTCATCGAGCCGTGCAAGCTGCGATTTAGAAGTGATCTCTTCCAGAAATTCTTTTTCGTTTAGTTCCAGCTCTTTTGCGATGGCACCTAATACATTCAGGTCGCCGATATCTTTTTCATCTTCATAAAAGGTTGTAAATACTTTTTCCGTATATTCCTGTCCAACACCATGATCTTCGCAGTAAAGCAGACCTAAAAACGTATTCGTAGAATAAGGATGCGGAGAAAGTCTGGGAAGCTGCATTGGCAACCCAAGTTCCCTGGCCGCCGGGAGCAAAACTTCATCAAATCTTTTTAAGCGGGCTTCATCATGCATGGGGTCAGCCATTGGAGATGGCGGACGGCGCAGTTCATGAGGAATCCTTTCAAATGTTACATCCAGTCCATTTGCAGCCTGTTTCAGAGAAAAAAATTCCAGGTAACAGAATGGGCATACAAAATCAAAAAATACTTTAATTTTCAGACTCATTTTTTTTCCTTTCGATTTTCTGTTTCAGAATTTAAAACATTTTCAGTTATTTGCAATTAATTACACTCTGCTGCCTCCAAAAACGAACCGCCGGACACAGCCAGGGGTCAACATCCTGCTGAGAAAACCAGTTCTGTAGCCAGCTGACGGAGTTCATACAAGTTTCCACTCCCATTTTTCAGTACATCGTACTATCTACAAAGCGTCCCATAATCACTTAAACCCAAATTCAAGAAATTGTTCACTCTGGTATTATAGTATAACTCAAGGAATAGAACAAGTAAAATTCGGGGAAATAGGAACTATTCAAACAAGCAATTTTACTTCCTTTTTTACTGAATATGAAGTAAAATGGTATTAAGTTTTCTGTATAAACCCGAAAAAAGAGAGGAGATTTATTTATGGGAGAGTATTTGTCACAAGTTAATGCATTACCGTTCTATTTGATCGTAGGCGGGGTACTTTTGTTTATCGTAGTAATGTGTGTGGTATTTTTGGTAAAAAGCTACCGTGCAGGCATTGCCATAGGTATGGATAAAAAAGTATTAAAAAGAGCAATTACATCCAGTGCCACGTTTACCGTACTGCCAAGTATCAGCATATTATTAGGTGTAATTGCACTTAGCGGAACACTGGGAGTTCCGTTTTCCTGGCTTAGGCTATCCGTAATCGGTGCCCTGCAGTATGAATTGAACGTTGCGGAGATTTCAGCCACCAGTATCGGTCTTACAGGACTTAAAGTAAGCGAGATGTCGGTGCAGGCTTTTAGCACCATCGCACTGGTTATGACGGTGGGAATTCTGGGTGGAGTAATCTGCTGTATCTTTGGACTGAAGAAATATCTGGGAAAGGTACAAAAAACTACGACACAGAAAAAGACCGGTAAGCCTGGATTTGGGGCATATGCCACAATAGCGATGTTTATTGGGCTATGCAGTGCATACATAGGATCCTATGTGGGAACTTTTACATCCTCAGGGAATTATCTGCCGTTAGCAGTGGCCGGAATATCTGCTGTGGTAATGGCAATATTTGAGTATTTTACCCAGAAGAAACAAATGGCATGGCTGGATAATTTCAGTGTGGCTACCAGTATGCTGGTGGGCATGATTGCAGCTGTATTAATGAAATTGGCATAAGGAGGCAGAGTTATGGATCAGAATGCAAAAGAAGTATATTTACAAAAATTTAATCAGCAATTGCATATGTTAGGCAGAATTACGCTGGGAGTGGCAATCGTTTTACTGATAGGAGCACCCCTTTTAATGGGTCTGCTCTATGGGGTAATGCCGGATATGTCCGGATTTTTAAAAGGCATCATTAAGGTTGGGATTATTTACATTCCTGTAGCTATCGTGGAATTTCTGGTATATGCACCCATGCTTGGAACCGGCGGCAGTTATCTGACATTCCTTACGGGAAATGTTACGAATTTGAAAATTCCCTGCGCCATGAACAGCAGGGATATTGCAAAGACAGAAGTTGGGACAGTGGAAAACGAAATTATTTCTACTATCAGTATTTCTGTGAGTGCATTGGTGACCATGCTGGTTATATTTATAGGTGTACTTTTACTGGTACCGTTAACTCCGGTATTGCAGAATCCGGTGCTGACACCTGCATTTGACACGGTAGTTCCGGCATTGTTCGGCGCACTTGGTTTGAAGTATTTTATTAAGAGCCTGAAAATCGCATTTATACCTCTGCTTACAATGACACTGTTGTGCGTAATTGTTCCGGCTGCGATTCCCCAGACCAGTCTTCTGTTAATTCCTGCAGGCGGTATGGCACTTGGCATCGGATATTTGCTTTATCGTAAAAATATGTTGTAAACCGGAAAGAACAAAAAACAAAGAACGAAAAAGGAAAGAAGGATTTAATAATGTTGAAATGGATCGTATTAGCAATTGTGCTGATTATTGTTTTGCTGGCAGCAATCGTCTTAATCAGGGCATGTATGATGAAACCTACGGAAGCTTTGAACGCAACAATCGAAAAAGGAGATCCAAAACGTTCCAGACAATATGGAGAGCGGTTATCCAGAATGATTCAATGTGAAACGGTGTCCAGCAGATTTGAGGATGATAAAACAAAATTTTATGATTTTCATAAAGTATTGGAAGAGTTATTTCCGAATATTCATAAAGACTGTGAAAAACATGTTTTTAACGGAAGCCTGTTATTTAAATGGAGTGGAAAAGGTAAAGGGGATCCAATTTTACTGATGAGCCATCAGGACGTAGTGGAGGCAAACGGAACATGGGAACATCCTCCTTTTAGCGGTGAAATTGTAGGTGAAAATATATGGGGCAGAGGGACGGTAGACACAAAAGGCAGCCTGTTTTGTCTGTTAACAGCAGTAGAGGAATTGCTCAAAGAGGGATACAAGCCTCAATGTGATGTATATCTTGCCAGCAGCTGTACAGAAGAATTCAGCGGAGAAGGTGCCCCGTTAACTGTGAAATACTTAAAAGAAAAAGGAGTAAAACTTGGACTTCTGATCGATGAAGGCGGAATGATCATGTCAGAGCCCATACCCGGAGTGAAGGGCACTTACGCAATGGTAGGTGTTTTAGAAAAAGGATACGGGGATGTTAAGTTTACGGCGAAAGGAACCGGAGGGCACGCAAGTGCACCCGGCAAAAATTCACCGTGGGCGAGACTTGCGGCATTTATTAATGATGTGGAAAAACATCATCCGTTCCGTGTGGAATTTAGCCAGACAGTACTTGAAATGTTTCGCAGGCTGACCCCTAATATGAGCTTTGGAATGAAAGTGATATTTGCAAATCTCTGGCTATTCAAGCCGATATTAAAAAAAGTCATGCCCATGATCAGCCCGGCAGGCGCGGCAATGCTCCAGACAACGATAGCATTTACTACCGGAAAAGGTTCCGAGGGCTTAAATGTTCTTCCTCAGGAAGCATATGTAACAGCTAATCTTCGCTTTATTCCTCATCAGCCAACAGATGAGAGTATCGCATTAATTTCAGAGAAGGCAAAAGCATATAATCTGGAGACCAGTGTCATCTATAAAGACTACCCCTGCCCGGTAGTAAACTATAAAGGAGAACAGTTTGCAAAAGTAGAACAGACCATACACGAACTGTTCCCGGGTATCGGCGTCAGCCCATATATTATGACAGGTGGTACAGATGCAAAATATTATAAAGATATCTGTGCCGATTGTATTCGGTTTGCACCCCTGTCCATTACCAAACAGCAATATGAAAGTATTCATGGGCTGAATGAAAACATTAGTATGAATGTTCTGCCAAAAGGCGTTGACTTTTATAAGGCAATTATTCAGAAATCTTAAACGGTATAAGGCGATTACAAAGTAGTTGTGAATAGTAATACTTGCTGACAGTTACATTTGTGATTTCAATAATTGCAAGTATAGCCGCTTATTATATTTGCAGGTGGCTAAGTAAAGACAAGAAAGACAGCTAAACAAAAAACCCCCGCGGAGCACCATTCCGTGGGGGTTTGTGTATCCTATGGATACATAGTTACTTTGTATGAGTCTATAAATAGTTTGATCAAAATGTCAATGATTTTTATGCAATTTATTACTGTGCATAAATGACAGGACAAATGGTGTGTCAACTAAATGAAACCAAACGTGGAAGATATTTATTCTTGAAAATCTCTCATTAAAAAGTTATAATCATATTATTGGCGTTACGTTTTTGATTTTTCTAATAAAGCCAATCTATAAATTCAATTTACAAGTGGATAACATAAAAAAAAATATAGAGAAAAAGGAGCAGAACAATGGGTGTATTAAGTAATCTGGAACCAAATTCAGTTTTTAAATTTTTTGAGGAGATCTGCAGTATCCCTCATGGATCAGGAAATGTGGAGCAAATCAGCGCATACCTTGTAAAATTTGCAAAAGATAGAAACCTGGAATATTACCAGGATGAACTTAAGAATGTAATCATTATTAAGGAAGCTGCGAAAGGTTATGAGCAGGAAAAACCAGTAATTATTCAGGGACATATGGATATGGTTGCCGTAAAAACACCAGACAGTGATATTGATATGGAAAAAGACGGTTTATCATTAGGCATAGATGGAGATTTTATTTATGCTAAGAATACGTCTCTTGGTGGTGATGATGGAATTGCAGTTGCATTTGCGCTGGCACTGATGGATTCTGATTCGTTAGAGCACCCCAGATTAGAGGCTATACTCACCGTGGATGAGGAAGTTGGCCTGGATGGTGCAAAGGGCATTGATTTATCTATGCTGAAAGGAAAGCAGCTGATCAATATTGATTCTGAAGAGGAAGGTTTTCTGCTTACCAGTTGTGCAGGCGGCTGCAGTTTAAGATGCACCATACCTGTTGCAAGAGAAAAGCGGGAAGGAATCACTTATGAAATTTCGATGACCGGACTTCTTGGAGGGCATTCCGGAATTGAGATTCATAAAGAAAGAGGAAATGCAAACTGTCTGATGGGAAGACTCTTATATCAGACAGCGAAAGAAGTGCCGGTTTCCCTGGTTTCTCTGGAAGGCGGAGAAAAGGATAATGCAATTCCTAAAGTAGCGAAAGCAGTAGTATTGATAAGTGAATCAGATGCAGAGAACTTTGAAGCAGCAGTTAAAAAGTTTGAAGGGGCAATGCAGCATGAACTGGCTGTAAAAGATCCGGATGCGAAAGTGAAGATGGAGAAGAAGGAATCCGCGGTAAAGGACTGCCTTACCAAAGATGCATTTGACCGGGTAGCCACATATCTGATTGCAGTTCCAAATGGTGTACAGGCTATGAGTGCATCAATTAAAGGTCTGGTAGAAACTTCAGTGAATCTGGGTGTTATGAAGCTGGAAGAAAATGAATTTAAAGCAGCAGGAGCAGTCAGAAGTTCCGTGCAGACATCTAAAGATTATCTGATTGACAGGATAACCGGGCTCTGTGCAATGGCGGGTGGATCTTATTCACAGGAGGGAGACTACCCTGCATGGGAATATAAATTAGAATCTCCTTTAAGAGATAAGATGCTTTCCGTTTATCAAGATATGTATGGCAAAGATATGATTCCGCAGGCGATTCATGCCGGGCTGGAATGCGGACTTTTATCCGGTAAAATCGAAGGTCTAGATTGTGTGTCCATTGGACCGGATATGGTACATGTTCATACTACGGATGAGAAACTCAGCATCTCCTCTACCAGGAGAGTCTGGGAGTATCTGGTGGAAGTTTTAAAGAGAAAATAATAGAGTAAAGATAGAAAAGGAACGTCAGCAGGGGAGTAGTGATACCCTCTTGCTGACGTTCCTTTTTTGCATTTGCCTTTCGTATGGAAAACCGGAATATTACAGCAGGTCTATGTCATTATCCCGGGCTTTCTGCATTACGCTTTCAGGCCACAGGGAAGCCTGCACTTCACCGATATGTGCTTTTCTGAGATAGAACATACAGATGCGGGACTGCCCGATACCGCCGCCGATTGTGTATGGAAGTTCCTGATTCATAATTGCTTTTTGGAAAGGCATTTCTGCACGATCCGGGCAGCCGGCAATTTCCAGCTGTTTTTGTAAAGCATCTTCGTCCACGCGGATACCCATGGAAGACAGTTCAAGAGCAATATCAAGTACCGGATAGTAGACAATGATATCACCGTTTAAGGACCAGTCGTCATAATCCGGTGCTCGGCCGTCATGTTTTTCACCGGAAGCAAGAATACCGCCGATCTGCATAATAAATACGGCACCTTTTAATTTAGCAATATTGTATTCACGTTCCTTTGGAACACAGTCCGGATACATATCCTCTAATTCCTGGGAAGTAATGAAGAAAATTTCTTTTGGGAGGATTTCTTCGATGTAATCATACTGAATTGCCATATATTTCTCTGTTTTTTTAAGAGACTTATAAACAGTGCGCACAACTTCTTTCAGAGTCTCCTCATTTCGTTCTTCTTTTGTAATGATTTTCTCCCAATCCCATTGATCAACATAGATGGAATGGATGTTATCGGTATCTTCATCACGACGGATAGCACTCATATCCGTATACAGGCCTTCTCCATGAGAAAAACCGTATTTTTTCAATGCATATCGTTTCCATTTAGCGAGAGAGTGTACAATTTCAGCTGGGGCATCGCCCTGTTCTTTAATGCCAAAGCTGACCGGACGCTCTACACCGTTTAAATTATCATTCAGACCGGAATCCGGAGTAACAAAAAGAGGTGCGGACACACGCAGCAGATTCAGGCGTTGTGCAAGAGACTGCTGAAAGAAATCTTTAACTGTTTTGATCCCGATCTGTGTATCGTGCAGGTTCAACTGGGATTTGTAACCTTCTGGTATCATTAATTGTTCCATTTGTGACATCTCCTTTAAAGATAATATTGTGTTTCTTCCGAAGACGGACTGGTATGCCGCCAGACAAAAGAAGGATGAACTGTTGACAGATGTTAAAACAATGGTTTCATGTTATCATAAAACGTGGGTGTTTGTAAATAGATTTTGGAGGTTGTTGATAAAAGACGATAAATAAAATATTTTTTAAAAACCCCTTGCAATCCCAAATAATCTGTGATAGAATCTGTCATTAATAAAGCAAATGCATTGAAAGAGACTCTTGTTACTGAAACTTGACAGGAATACGGCGTCACCGACTGAGAGCGCTGTTTAAGGGAAAGAACAAATAGGGAACACTCTGGAGCAGACTGGTTGAAGGATAAGTAGTATTTTACAGCTTATCACAGTAGGTCAGTACGTAGCACGCGTTAAGTGTATGAGAGAGACAGGTATTGCAATTGCTGTATCTGTAACGCGGGTGGTACCGCGGGAATTATGATAATCCCGTCCCGGAATACGAAAGTATTCCGGGACTTTTTGCGTGGCTGCAAAGGATAACAGTTCCGGGAAAGCTTTCGAACTACAACTGACGTCGAATAACAATTAAAAAAACTGTCGTAAAGGTGCGAATGGGAATTACAGGCTGAGTCTGTGTTTCTTGACCCCTTGCGGCAGTTTTTCAGTCAAATACCCCGCTACAAGCAAGAAGGCATCAAATTTGCAGCACCGCGGGAATAAATGTTTATTCGACAGTATAACGTTTATGGAAAGAAAGGGGAACATGATGGAATTCTTAAGTGGAGTCATGAAAAAAGAAGTGCTGGAGATCAGCAAATTGTCATCGGAGGATTATATTGGCAAAGAGGTGAAGGTAAATGGTGCCATTCATTCCATTCGCGATATGGGAGAGGTTGCATTTGTGGTATTGCGAAAAAGAGAAGGCTTGCTGCAATGTGTTTTTGAAGAAGGAGTGTCGGCAGGGAGGCTTAAGGATTTGAGGGAAGCAGAAACAATTGAAGTTGCCGGAGTGGTCCGGTCAGAAGAACGGGCTCCGTGGGGATTTGAGATCAGAATCATCAGCTTCCGGATTTTAAGCGAACCTGCAGAAGCACTTCCGCTGGCAATTTCAAAATGGAAAATGAATGCTTCTCTGGAAGCAAAACTGAATATGCGTCCGATTTCTCTTCGAAATGTACGGGAACGGGCTAAATTTAAAATTCAGGAGGGGATTGTCAGAGGATTCCGGGATTTTCTCTATGAAGAAGGATTTACCGAAATCAGAACGCCGAAGATCGGGGCAAAAGGTGCAGAGGGCGGTTCCAATATTTTTAAACTGGATTATTTCCACCGGCCGGCAGTTCTGGCACAAAGCCCACAGCTGTATAAACAGATGATGGTGGGGGTGTTTGACCGGGTCTTCGAGACAGCGCCTGTGTTCCGTGCCGAAAAGCATAACACGAAACGCCATCTGAATGAGTATACCAGTCTGGATTTTGAAATGGGCTATATTGACAGCTTCCAGGATATTATGGGAATGGAAACAGGATTTTTACAGTATACCATGAGGCTTTTGGAAAAGGATTATGACAGGGAACTGAAAATTCTGGGGGTAGTGCTTCCAAATGTGGATAAGATTCCGGCAGTTCGATTTGATGAGGCAAAAAGGCTGGTTTCTGAAAAATATGATCGAAAGATCAAGAATCCCTTTGACCTGGAGCCGGAAGAGGAGATTTTGATCGGGAGATATTTCAAAGAAGAGTTTGATGCAGACTTTGTATTTGTAACCCATTATCCTTCTAAAAAGCGTCCTTTTTATGCGATGGACGATCCGGCGGATGCGAAGTTTACTTTAAGCTTTGACTTATTGTTCAAAGGAATGGAAATTACAACAGGGGGTCAGCGTATCCATGAATACCAGATGCTGATGGAGAAAATTGCAGCAAAAGGGATGTCTGCGGAAGGTTTAGAACAATATCTGGATACCTTCAAACACGGTATGCCGCCACATGGGGGACTTGGGATCGGGCTTGAAAGACTTACGATGAAGCTTTTGGATGAGGAAAATGTGAGGGAAACAACTTTATTTCCAAGGGATTTATCAAGACTTGAGCCTTAAGACACACTTTAGTACAGCATTACGCAATAATAATATAATTGAATAGAAAGCAGGAAGAAGGATTATGGCAAATGAGATCAATGATGAAACAATCGAATACGTTGGAATTCTGGCAAAGCTTGAGCTGTCTGACGAAGAAAAAGAGCAGGCTAAAAAAGATATGAACAGTATGCTGGATTATATAGATAAATTAAATGAACTGGATACGGACAATGTAGAACCGATGTCCCATTTATTTTCCACCCATAACGTTTTCCGTGAGGATCAGGTAGATAACGGGGACGAGAGAGAAATGATTCTGGCAAATGCTCCGGAACAGAAAGACAGTATGTTTAAAGTACCGAAAACGGTAGATTAGACAGGCTGCATATTGTGATGGTTCATAAAGAGAGGAGATTCAGATGATGAGTTTAAAAAGTCTGACGGCACTGGAACTGGCTAAGAAGATAAAGCAAAAGGAAATATCCGTAAAAGAAGCCGTTTGTGCATCCCTGGCGCAAATCGGTGAAGTAGAAGATAAGGTGCATGCATTTGTTACCGTGGATAAAGAAGGGGCGTTAAAAAGAGCAGAAGAGGTACAAAGAGAGATCAGTGAGGGAAGGCTGACATCACCTCTGGCGGGAGTACCGGCAGCCGTAAAGGATAATATATGTACCCAGGGAATCCCCACGACCTGCAGTTCTAAGATTCTGCATAATTTTGTGCCGGGATACTCCGCACAGGTCATTTCGAACATGGCAGAAGCTGGAGTGATTATTTTAGGAAAAACAAATATGGATGAATTCGCCATGGGTAGTACCACAGAGACTTCAGCATTTGGCGTTACCAGAAATCCCTGGAATACCGGGCATGTTCCGGGGGGATCTTCAGGCGGATCCTGTGCAGCCGTATCTGCCGAAGAATGCTTTTTCGCACTAGGTTCTGATACTGGAGGATCTATCCGCCAGCCCAGTTCGTATTGTGGGGTTACGGGTTTGAAGCCCACTTATGGAACGGTCTCCAGATATGGTTTGATTGCCTATGGATCATCCCTGGATCAAATCGGTCCGGTGGCAAAGGATGTTTCTGACTGTGCAGCAATTCTGGAAACCATTTCTTCCTATGACAGAAAGGACAGTACTTCCATTTTGAGAGAAAGTTATGACTTTACGACAGCATTAAAAGATGATGTAAAAGGAATGCGGATTGGAATTCCAAGAGATTATTTTGGAGAAGGACTGGACGTCCAGGTAAAGGAAGCTGTTCTTGGAGCAGCAAAAGTGCTTCAGGAAAAAGGTGCAGTGGTGGAGGAATTTGACTTAAGTATGGCAGAGTATGCGATTCCGGCCTATTATGTTATTGCTTCGGCAGAGGCAAGCTCAAACCTCTCCAGATTTGATGGTGTAAAATACGGTTATCGTGCCGAGGAATATCAGGGTCTGCATAATATGTATAAGAAAAGCCGTTCCCAGGGCTTTGGGGCAGAAGTAAAACGGCGTATCATGCTGGGATCCTTTGTATTAAGTTCCGGATATTATGATGCTTATTATCTGAAGGCACTTCGTACAAAGGCTTTAATCAAACAGGCATTTAATCAGGCATTTCAGAAATTTGACGTTATCCTGGGACCTACTGCTCCTTCTGCCGCACCTAAGCTTGGGGAAAGCCTCTCTGATCCTCTGAAGATGTATCTGGGTGATATTTATACAATTTCAGTAAACCTGGCGGGACTTCCGGGCATTTCAGTACCCTGCGGCAAAGATAAAAAAGGATTGCCCATTGGAGTTCAGTTTATCGGCGATTGTTTTGAGGAGAAGAAAATCATTCGGGCTGCCTACAGTTTTGAGCAGAGCAGAACGTATGAAGCGCCTCTTATAGCTGGAAAAGGGGAGGAAAGTGTTCATGAATAAACAATATGAAACAGTAATCGGACTGGAAGTTCATGTAGAATTAGCTACGAAAACGAAAATTTTCTGTTCCTGCCAGACCACATTTGGCGGTGCACCCAATACCCATACCTGCCCGGTCTGCGCTGGGATGCCTGGAAGTCTGCCGGTTCTTAACAAACAGGTTGTGGAGTACGCACTGGCGGTAGGGCTTGCTGCAAACTGTAAGATACACCAGCATTGTAAATTTGACCGCAAAAATTATTTTTATCCGGACAATCCGCAAAACTATCAGATCTCTCAGTTGTATCTGCCAATCTGTTATGATGGTGGAATTGAAATAGAGACAGAAAACGGAAAGAAAACCATTGGGATTCATGAAATCCATATGGAAGAGGATGCCGGAAAACTGATTCACGACGAATGGGAAGACTGTTCACTGGTGGATTATAACAGAAGCGGGGTGCCATTGATAGAAATTGTTTCGGAACCGGATATGCGAAGTGCAGAAGAAGTAATTGCTTATCTGGAAAAGCTGCGCCTGATTATCCAATACCTTGGAGCGTCGGATTGCAAGCTGCAGGAGGGTTCCATGAGAGCGGATGTCAATCTGTCTGTAAGAGAGGCAGGGACAGCAAAACTTGGTACGCGTACAGAGATGAAAAACCTGAATTCATTTAAAGCGATTGCACGGGCGGTTGAGGGTGAACGTGCCCGGCAGATTGAATTGTTAGAGGAAGGGAAAAAAGTCATTCAGGAAACCAGAAGATGGGATGACAATAAAGAATATTCCTATCCAATGCGGTCAAAAGAAGATGCCCAGGATTACCGCTACTTTCCGGATCCCGATCTTATGCCTATTGTGATCAGTGATGAGTGGATACAAAAAATAAAAGAAGCCCAGCCGGAACTTCGTACGGAAAAACTGCTTCGTTATAAAAAAGAATTTGATATTCCGAATTATGATGCGGGCATTTTAACTTCATCCAAAAAACTGGCAGATCTCTTTGAAGCGGCTACCGCAATCTGCAATAAGCCAAAGAAGGTATCCAACTGGCTCATGGTGGAGACGCTGAGACTTCTGAAAGAAAAGAACAGGGAGCCGGAAGATCTCACCTTCTCGCCGGAAAATCTGGCAAAGCTGGTAGAGCTTGCAGATGACGGAACGATTAACAGCAGTGTTGCCAAAGAGGTGTTTGAGCATGTATTCGAAGAAGATGCTGATCCGGTGCAATATGTAGAAGCACATGGATTAAAGACAGTGAATGATGAGGGAGCATTGAGAAGTGCCATTACCGATATCGTAGCCGCAAATCCGCAGTCAGTTACTGATTATAAAAATGGAAAAGAAAAAGCAATTGGATTTCTGGTAGGGCAGACGATGAAAGCAATGAAAGGAAAGGCAGATCCCGGGACGGTGAACAAAATTTTAAAGGAAATATTAAGTGAAAATCCACTTTAAAAAAAACTTGTAATTTGTCAGAACACTGATATAATAGCTTATACACGCGTAATTTAATGACTGAACAAATGCGAGGGAGGGGCTATGTATCAAATTAACAGTAAAGAAGAAAAAAAACAGTTTTACAAATTAGTTGCCACACTGGTTTTGCCTATGGCATTACAGAATTTGATTAATGTCGGTGTAACCTCTGCCGACGTTATCATGCTTGGAAAGGTCGGAGAGACTGCACTTTCAGCATCTTCTCTGGCAGGCCAGGTATATTTTATTATGACTCTGATATTTTTTGGACTGACTTCAGGGGCTGCAGTTCTGACAGCTCAGTACTGGGGAAAAAAGGATATCCGGTCTATCGAAAAGATTCTGGGTATTTCCATGCGCATTGCACTTTGTGTAGCGGCAGGGTTTATGATTGTGGTATTGGTGTTTCCGTATCAGATTATGCACATTTTTACTTCAGAGCCGGATGTAATCCAGGGGGGTGTGGAATATTTAAGAATTACCGTATTTTCTTATTTATTTGCAGCCACAACACTGGTTTATCTGAATATTATGCGAAGTATCGAGCGGGTTATTATTTCTACGATTGTCTACATGGTTTCGCTGCTGGTCAATGTGGCTCTTAATGCCGTTTTCATTTTTGGATTGCTGGGATTTCCTGCAATGGGAATAAAGGGTGCGGCACTTGCCACTTTAATTGCAAGGATAACAGAGTTTGTGATTGTAATGTTCTATTCCAGGAAGATGAACCATACCGTACGTTTCCGAATTAAGGATTTCTTTGTGAAAGATAAGCTTTTAATGAAAGATTTCCTGGTTTATGCAGTGCCTGTAATCCTCAATGAAATGTTCTGGGGACTGGGCGTCTCTATGCTGACAGCGGTAATCGGACATCTGGGAAGCCCGGCAGTTGCGGCTAATTCGGTTGCACAGGTGGTAAAACAGCTGGCAATGGTAGTAACTTTTGGACTTTCCAATGCTACGGCTATTATGATAGGTAAGGTGATTGGAGAGGGCAGGGAAGATCTTGCCAAACTTTATGGCAAACGATTTGTAAAGCTGTCATTGGCTTTGGGGCTGGTTGGCGCCGGCGTCATTTTAACCATATCCCCGATTGTAAGAGCCAATCTGACTTTGAGCGAACAGGCACAGGGATATTTAAGGGCGATGATGTTTGTAATGTCTTACTTTGTAATAGCGCAGGCATATAATACAACCATGGTTGTAGGGGTTTTCCGTGCAGGCGGCGATACCAAATTCGGGCTGATTCTGGATTTGGCTACTCTTTGGGGATTTGCCATCTTCTTAGGCGCGATTGCAGCATTTGTATTTAAGGCACCGGTTATTGTAGTATATATCATACTGTTAAGTGACGAGATCGTAAAGCTTCCGGCGACGACCTGGAGGTATCGAACCTACAAGTGGGTAAAAAATGTCACGCGGTAGAGGCTGATTTATATTCGCCATTAAAGAGCCGGGCGTGGTGCTGCAAGATACAGTTCCTCCGCTCGCGGCGGGGTATCAGGCTTAAAAATAGAATTATATAATGAAAGAAGCACTTACATGCAAATGCATCAGTATTATGCGTGTAGGTGCTTCTTTTTATAGTGGTCAAATCCGTCCAAATTTAAGCGCAGAAAGTCCATGACTGATATTGTTTATCTACTATACAAAATAGACTTTCTTCTATATACTATAATTATAAAGAAAAATACAAAGTGTTGCAGGAGGGTCTATGAAAGTATCGGAAATTATAAAAAATACAGATGGAATTATAATTAAAACAGATCAGGGGAACTATGGATTTTATGGAATCAGAGAAGATATTATCCGCGTAGTGTATACAAAGAAGGAAAATGTGGAAAATCAGTCACTGCTGGTAGAACCTGTGGTATATCAGAAGTCGGTAAAACCGGAATTTTTAGAAAGTGAAACGGACATCGTAGTATATACCACAAAATTAAGGGCAAGATGGCAGAAAGAAACCGGCATCTGTATTTGGGAAGATACACAGACAGGCAGAGTTTATGTGGCGGAGACATTAAAGCAGCTAACTCAGACGGATGTAATCCGATATACGACCCAGGGAGAGAAACCGGTTGTAAAAAGAGTAAAAACAGTAGATGGCGAGCGGAGTTTTATAGAGAATCTGAAACAGGTCAAAGACCGGGTGGCATATCGTGCAAAACTGGGATTCCATTGGGAAGAGGAAGAGGCTATTTACGGTTTGGGACAGGGAGAAGAGGGGATTTACAATCACAGAGGGCAGAATCAGTACCTCTACCAGCATAATATGAGAATCCCTATGCCAATGTTCGTATCCAGTAACGGATACGGTGTTCTGTCAGATTGTTGTTCTATTATGACATTTCAGGATGATATTAACGGTTCTTATCTCTTTATGGATACGGTGGATCAGCTGGATTATTACTTTATCGCCGGAAAAACAATGGATGGCATGATAGATGGATACCGTTATCTGACGGGAAAGGCTGCAATGCTGCCAAAATGGGCATTTGGGTATGTGCAGTCTAAGGAAGCATACCATACAGACCAGGAAATTCTGGAAGTCGCAGAAGAATACCGCAGAAGGGGAATCCCGCTGGACTGCATTGTACAGGATTGGAATACCTGGGTTCCCGGGCTCTGGGGGGAAAAGAAACTGGACCCGTCCCGTTACTCTAATATGAAGGAAGTTAACCGGAAACTGCATGAGATGAATATTCATACGATGGTTTCCGTTTGGCCGAACATGGCTGAAGGAGGAGTAAACCATCAGGAGTTCGCAGATGCCGGGTACATTCTGGGAGATTATTCCACTTATGATGCATTTGATGAAAATGCCAGAAAGCTCTATTGGAAACAGGCAAGTGAAGAATTGTTTTCCAGTGGTTTTGATTCCTGGTGGTGTGATTCTACCGAGCCTTTCAGCGGACCGGACTGGAGCGGGGAAGTAAAGCGTGAGCCATGGGAGCGCTATGATCTGGTAGGAAAGGAACATAAGAAATATCTGGATGCCACCAAAACAAATGCATTTGCCCTGATGCATGCAAAAGGGATTTTTGAAAACCAGAGAGAAGAAAAACCGGACAAACGAGTATTGAACCTGACCCGTTCAGGCTATGCATCCCAGCAGAAATATGGTGTTGTTCTCTGGTCCGGAGATATTTCGGCAACCTGGGAGGTATTGCGTCAGCAGATTGCCGAGGGACTTAATATGGCAATGAGCGGAATGCCCTATTGGACACTGGATATCGGTGGATTCTTTGTTGTAGGAACGGCATGGTGGAACCGGGGATGCAATAACAGCGATAATCCTAATCCATTGTGGTTCTGGAAGGGAGGATATAATGAAGGGGTAGCTGATAAGGGCTATTGTGAGCTCTATACCAGATGGTTCCAGTTTGGCACCTTCCTTCCCATGCATCGCTCTCACGGGACGGATACTCCAAGAGAAATCTGGAATTTCGGGGAGAAAGGCAGTGAGTTTTATGATGCAATTGAAAAATTTATTCGCCTGCGTTACCGTCTGATGCCGTATATCTATTCACTTGCCGGAAATGTCTATCTGGATAACAGCACAATTATGAGAAGTCTGATGTTTGATTTTGCTGATGATGATAAGGTAAGAAACAGGGCAGATGAATATATGTTTGGCCCGAATCTGTTAATCTGCCCTGTTATAAAACCGGTGTTCTACGGAGTTGGCAGTGTTTTGCTTCAGGAAGAAAAGAAACAGAAGGTATATCTTCCAAAAGGCTGCAGCTGGTACGACCTGTGGACAGAGAGCAAGACAGAAGGCGGACAGGAGATTGAGACAGATATTACCATGGACAGGATTCCGGTATATGTTAAAGCAGGCAGTATTCTTCCCCTTGCGCAGGAAGAACTGCAATATGCCCAGCAGGAATTGCAAAAGCCGGTGGCAATCAAAATTTATCCTGGTGCAGATGGAAGTTTCCGGCTTTATGAAGATGCGGGAGACGATTATGGTTATGAAACAGGAGAATATTCCAGAATCCAATTTACTTACTGTGACGCAGAGAAAACATTGTGCATATCAGAACGGGAAGGTTCTTATCCGGGTATGCAGGAGCAGCGTGAATTCGAAATTATTTGCTGCGGGGAACATAAGAAGGTCCTTTATACTGGCAAAGAGGTAAATGTGTCTCTTTAAAGGGGAAGGGATAGATTTTAATTGGGG
Source organism: Robinsoniella peoriensis (assembly GCF_000797495.1). Taxonomy (GTDB): domain Bacteria; phylum Bacillota; class Clostridia; order Lachnospirales; family Lachnospiraceae; genus Robinsoniella; species Robinsoniella peoriensis. The sequence continues at coordinate 129,525 of NZ_JTGN01000011.1, read as the reverse complement.
TTTAAGTTTATCCTGAGAAACTATATTTTTCCCCTTTACTATCATGGTAATTTAGTATATACTGTTTAAGATCAACATCTTGTGATGCGAATGATGAAAACAATATTAGAATACCATATATAGTAAAGGGGAATCATTATGTTTGTAATTAAAAAAGATGGTACACAGGAAGAATTTAATGTAAATAAGATTATAGCAGCTGTCAATAAGTCTGCAGAACGTATCTTGTATAATTTTGATGATGAAGAGATTCAGTTTATCTGTAAATTTGCAAAAGAACGTGCCAATAAAATGAACAGGGATGGAATTACTATCCAGGAAATGCACAATATAGTTGAAGGAGCACTGGAACAGGTGAACCCAAGTGTTGCCAAAAGCTACCGGGATTACCGTAATTACAAACTGGACTTCATACATATGATGGATGATGTCTATACCAAGAGCCAGTCAATCCGTTATATCGGTGATAAGAGCAATGCCAATACGGACAGCGCATTGGTGGCTACCAAGAGAAGTCTGATCTTTAATGAATTGAACAAAAATTTATACCGCAAATTTTTTATGACAAGAAGTGAATTGCAGGCATGCAAAGACGGATACATCTATATCCACGATCAGTCAGCAAGGTTAGACACCATGAACTGCTGTCTGTTTGATGTGGCAACGGTGTTAAAAGACGGGTTTGAAATGGGAAACGTTTGGTATAATGAGCCAAAGACCCTGGATACTGCATTCGATGTTATGGGCGATATTATTCTGAGTACCGCTGCGCAGCAGTATGGCGGATTTACCGTTCCGGAAGTAGATAAAGTGCTGGGCCCTTATGCAAATAAAAGCTATGAGAAATATAAAAAAGAGTTTTTAAGTTACGCAGATCCGTCTTGGCAGGGATATGAGGAAAAAGCAGAAGTTTATGCTGCAGACAAGGTAAAGCGTGATTTTGACCAGGGATGGCAGGGAATAGAATATAAGCTGAACACAGTGGGATCTTCACGTGGAGACTATCCGTTTGTTACCGTTACCATGGGACTTGGCGAGGGGCGTTTTGAACAAATGTGCAATATATCGCTGCTTAATGTACACAAAGAAGGACAGGGAAAACCTGGAAACAAAAAACCGGTATTATTCCCGAAAATTGTTTTCCTCTATGATGAAAATCTTCACGGTCCAGGGAAAGTCTGTGAAGAAGTATTCGAATCCGGAATTGAATGTTCTGCTAAAACAATGTATCCCGACTGGCTTTCCATGACCGGAAAAGGTTATATATCCAGTATGTACAAACAGTATGGCAGAGTTATCAGCCCTATGGGGTGCAGGGCATTTTTAAGCCCCTGGTATGAAAAAGGCGGGATGTATCCTGCTTCGGAACAGGACAAACCTGTATTTACGGGACGTTTTAATGTAGGTGCAGTCAGCCTCCATTTGCCTATGATTCTTGCAAAATCAAGAGCAGAAAGCAGGGATTTCTATGAGGTTCTGAATTATTATCTGGAAATGATCCGAAGCCTTCATATCCGGACCTATGAGTATCTGGGAGAAATGAAAGCTTCTACGAACCCGCTGGGTTATTGTGAAGGCGGATTTTATGGGGGAAGCTTAAAGCCAACAGATAAGATCAAGAAGATTTTAAAACCGATGACCGCATCCTTTGGCATTACGGCATTAAACGAACTTCAGCAGCTTTACAATGGAAAATCCATCGCCGAAGACGGTGCATTTGCATTGGAAGTCTTAGAGTATATTAATAAAAAAGTTACGGAATTTAAAGAAGCAGACGGTTATCTGTATGCAATCTACGGTACTCCTGCTGAGAGCCTCTGCGGACTTCAGGTAGAGCAGTTCCGCAAACAGTTTGGGATTGTGGAAAATGTATCTGACCGCCCTTATGTAAGCAACAGTTTCCATTGTCACGTAACAGAGGACCTGACACCGATTGAAAAGCAGGATCTGGAAGGACGGTTCTGGGAGCTATGCAATGGCGGTAAAATACAGTATGTCCGTTATCCGATTGATTACAACAGGGATGCTATTAAAAGCCTGATCAGAAGAGCAATGGATCTGGGATATTACGAGGGTGTCAATTTATCTCTGGCATATTGTGATGACTGCGGCCATCAGGAGTTAGAAATGGATATCTGTCCTATCTGCGGAAGTACTAATCTGACGAAAATAGACAGAATGAATGGCTATCTGTCCTACAGCCGTGTACATGGTGATACCAGGCTGAATGAAGCTAAGATGGCGGAAATTGCAGAAAGAAAGAGTATGTAAAAAGCAGGAGGAACAAGGATGTCAAACAGAGTAGAAAAAGCTTTAGAAAACCATAAAAAAGGGATGAATTGCTGTCAGGCAGTTGTTTGTGCATTTGCAGATGCAGTAGATACAGACGAAAAATTACTGTTTATGGCAGGAGAAGGATTCGGAGCCGGTATGGGTGGTATGGAATGTACCTGCGGAGCCGTATCCGCAGCGGTTATGCTGGCTGGAATGAAAAACAGCGGGGGTGACATGTCCAATCCCACTACCAAGGGAAAAACCTATGGCTTTTCCAAAGCAATCGTAAAAGAATTTGAAGCTAAAAATGGTTCTGTAGTCTGTAAGGATCTAAAAGGCCTGGAAACGAAAAAGGTTCTGCGTTCCTGTGACGGCTGTATCGAAGATGCAGCCAGAATTGCAGAAAAAGTGTTAGGACTATAGGAGAGAGCAGATGTCGGAACAATTAGTCAGAACAGAACTGCTTCTTGGAAAAGAAGGGGCAGACCGTCTTTTAAACAGCCGGGTAGCAGTATTTGGAGTGGGCGGAGTGGGTGGATTTGCTATTGAAGCACTTGCCAGAAGCGGCGTGGGTACCCTGGACATTATCGACAATGACCAGGTGTGTGAATCCAATCTAAACCGTCAGATTATCGCACTGCACAGTACTATCGGTATGAATAAAGTAGATGTGATGAAAGAGCGGATTGCGGATATTAATCCTGAAATCCGGGTGAATGTACATCGCTGCTTTTACCTGCCGGAAAATGCTGACAGCTTTGATTTTACCTTATATGACTATATCATAGATGCAATTGATACCGTAACCGGAAAAATACAGCTGGTAATGCAGGCGCAGGCGGCAGGCACGCCAATCATAAGCTGCATGGGTGCAGGCAACAAACTGGACCCGGCACGTTTTGAAGTAGCGGATATATATAAAACAAGTGTATGCCCCCTTGCAAAGGTGATGCGCAAGGAATTAAAGGCAAGAGGCGTTAAGTCTTTAAAAGTGGTGTATTCCAGAGAAGAAGCCAGTAAACCTGCGCAAACCATTGCAGAAGGCAACCGCAGGGCGATTCCTGGGAGTATTGCCTTCGTACCTTCAGTGGCAGGGTTGATCCTGGCAGGGGAAGTCGTAAAAGATCTGGTTAACCCCTCTAAGACAATTTCATCCAAGTGATAGAAGGATATAGATATGTTTGGTGAATGTCATGCCCATATGCTGATGAATGGGTATAATTATAAAGAAGCAGTAAATTGTCACAGCAAGTGCGTATGTAAGGAGCTTGTTCGCAGTTATTTTCAGGAATATGTAAGACGGGATGTAACGTTTATCCGGGACGGCGGAGATGCTCTGGGTGTGTCCCGCTACGCAAAAGAAATCTCCGGTGAATACGGGGTGGATTACCGGACTCCTGTTTTTGCGATTCATAAAAATGGATATTATGGCGGCATTGTGGGCAGGGGATTTGATACCATGACAGAATATCGGGGTCTGGTGCAGGAGGTAAAGGCATCAGGCGGGGATTTTATTAAAATAATGGTTTCCGGAATCGTGGATTTCAAGGAGTTCGGTGTGATTACCGGCTCCTGCCTGAAACGGCATGAAATACGGGAAATGATACATATTGCTCATGAAGAAGGCTTTGCAGTCATGGTACATGTAAATGGCAGACAGGCATTTCTGGATTCCGTAGAGTGCGGGGCGGACAGTGTGGAGCATGGGAATTTTATTGATGGGGAATGTATCGATGCCCTTTTGGAAAATAAATCCGTGTGGGTGCCTACCTTAGTAACCATTAGAAATCTACTGGGATGCAAAAGGTATGAAGATGTCACTGTAAAGAAAATCTATGATCTGTCAGCGGAAAATGTGAAGTCTGCATTTTTAAAGGGAGCTTTTCTGGCGCTTGGCAGTGACGCAGGTGCTTATATGGTATCTCATGGAGCCGGAATCTATGATGAGTATCAGGCGTTTAGAGAAATTCTGTCTGATTATGAGACACAGGAAGTAGATCGCCGGCTGTACACAGGAGAAAGTCAAATCAGAAATAGATTTCATTTTTAAAAAAGCAGTTTTCCGGATAATGGATCCGGAAAGCTGCTTTTTAAAAAGTAACCATACATAAAAAGTGAAAATTGAGAAATCCTATCAGTAAAGCTCTAATGCGGATTTTTCTCAATAAGGGGTATTGTATATTTATGTAAAATAGATTATGATACCTGTAGTTAGCAACGACTAACCCCAAAAATACAAATATGAGGAGGTTCACAATGAGTGTTGTAATAATTGGTGGAAATGAAAGAATGGTCTGTCAGTATAAAGAAATTTGTAAAGCCCATAATTTTAAAGCAAAGGTATTTGCAAAGATGGCAGCTGATTTAAAAAGCAAGATTGGAAAGCCGGATCTGATTATCCTCTTCACATCGACTGTTTCGCATAAGATGGTACATTGTGCCATACAGGAAGCAAACAGAAACAATATCGCTGTGGAGCGTTCTCATTCCAGCAGTGCCAGTGCATTGAAGGAAATATTAGGAGGGTTTACATGCCAGCAGAATTAATTCTTGACTATTTATCCAGCAGCAGTGCATGGGAGCAGCTTTGTTTTCAGGTGGTATTTCAATGTGCACCGGTTTTAAAGGGTGTTAAAGCATCTAATCTGATTACGCTTCCAAAAGGAATGTGGCTGCATCTTTTTAACATATTAAAGGATACTGACATTTCCTGTAAGATTTTATATACAGGAAGTAAAAACGAGGTAATCTTTCTATACCGCGAAGACAGGCTAAACTCAATTTTAGAAGATAAAAAAGCCTGGGATTTTGTACAAAGCTACGGATATGCAGATATGGGTATGCCGGAAATTTTAAAAAGACTGCGCAGCAGATATGAATTATTTATGCGCAGGACCGGGGATTTTCCGCATGAGCTTGGTATCTTCCTGCAATATCCCATTGAAGATGTAAAGGCATTTATTCAAAATGGCGGAAAGAACAGCTTATTGTCCGGTTATTGGAAAGTTTACCATAATCCAATGCAGGCAGCACAGGTATTTCGGACTTACGATGAGGTGCGGGATCATGCTGCAAGCGAATTTATGAAGCATAAAAGTATACGACAGGTGGTATGCTAGAGCGTGTTTGGAAAATGCAGACAGAAAGAAGGAGAATATAATGAAGACAATTAAAGTGGTATATTGGAGCGGAACAGGCAATACACAGGCAATGGCGCAGGCGATTGCAGAAGGTGTTGAAAAGGGAGAAGCAAAAGCGGATCTTCTGGATGTGGATACAATTAAGGCAGATGATCTGAAGGATGACAGCATATTTGCAATGGGCTGCCCGGCAATGGGGGATGAAGTGCTGGAAGAAGGAAGCATGGAGCCTTTTATGGAAGAACTGGAGAGCAATTTGTCCGGTAAACAGGTTGCTCTCTTTGGTTCTTACGGATGGGGCGACGGCCAGTGGATGCGTGACTGGGAAGAACGTGTTACCGAAAAAGGCGGAAAGCTGGTTGAGGGCAAAGGGCTGATGTGCTGTGAAGAGCCGGATGACCAGGTATTAGAAGACTGCCGCAAGTTAGGTGAAAAGCTTGCAAAATTGTAATCAGGTTGAAAACTGGGCATATTTTTTTGGTGATATGCCCACTGCTTTTGTAAATGATTTTAAAAAATTACTGTAATCGTTAAAACCACATTGCTCACAAGCCTCACTGACGGTACAGCCGTCAGTCAGCAGAGCCTTGGCAATGGTGATCCGCTTCGCCGTAATATATTTATTTATGGTAGTTCCCGTTGCCGATTTAAAAATGCGGCAGATATAAGAAGGACTTAAAAAAAACTGCTCTGACAATTCATCAATTGTGAGAGGGTTTTTTATATTCTGGTTAATGTAGGTTAAAATCTGGTCTACCTGCTGATGATAGGTAGGCGTCTCGTCGGATAATTCTTTTCTCTGGTTCTTGTAAAATACCTTGTTCAAAAATACCATCAGTTCAATAAAAGCACAGCGTTCGGTCAGATCAGAGCCAAAACCATCTGTCTGGCAGATTTTATGGATAAAATATAAAAATCGTTTTTGTTCTTCTTCGTTCAGGCTCAGTTTATGATCCGTACCCGGATTGCGGCAGGAAAAACAATGATTTAAATCGGTCTGGTCAGAAGAGAGCCTTTTTAGAAAATCCGGATAAATGGAAAGGACAACCCGTTCGTGGACCTCAGAATCAATCTGGGTCAGATGATGGCTTTCGTATTGGTTAATGAAAAAAATATCTCCCGGCTGAATGGAGTAGAAACGGTTATCGATTAAAAACTGTTTGCCTCCGGAAACTGAGAAATAGATCTCATAACAGTTATGAATATGCATCTTCATCGGTTTTTCTTCGTTATATAGATGGGCTATGGAGAAATACTGCCTCTCCAGACAGGATTCAATGGCTGCTTTGCAGGAACTGTATTCTTTCATTTCAAAACCTCCCTTAAAATAGATTACCTCTTTTTCCTTACTATACAGGAAAAGTTCAAAATTTGCAATATTTAGATCAAAAAACAACAGGAAAGAGTAATAATGATATGTTATGATTGTTTCATAAGAGAAATTTATAATTCCGGTAAGGTAAAAAGAAAGGATAGTTGACATGGAACTTAGAACAGCAGCATCCCCAAGAGATGTAAAACATTATACAACAGACCGTTTAAGAGAGGAATTTTTAATTCAGGATTTATTTGTTCCCGGAAAAATGAAAATGGTATACAGCCATATTGACCGTATTATTACAGGAGCGGCAGTTCCGGTGGAACCGGTTATGCTCACAGCGGGAGAGGAATTAAGAGCCGATTATTTTTTACAGCGAAGAGAAATGGGTGTGATTAACATTGGAGCGCCGGGAAAGATAACGGTAGACGGCAAAGTATTTCATATCATGGAAAAAGAAGGAATGTATATCGGTATGGGTGCAAAGGATATCACTTTTGAGAGTGACGATGCAGACGTACCGGCTAAGTTTTATTTTAACAGTGCACCGGCACACACTGCATATCCCACAGTACATATTAAGCCTGAGGGAGAAGCCAGTGAAGGTGTTGTAATTGTAAAAAATGAAAATAAAGTGGAGCTGGGGTCTCTTGAAGAGGCAAACCACCGCACGATCTGTAAGTATATTCTGCCAGGGCAGGTAGAAAGCTGCCAGTTGGTAATGGGAATGACAAAACTGGAACCGGGCAGTGTGTGGAATACCATGCCCTGCCATACCCATGACAGACGTATGGAAGTGTATCTGTATTTTGATATGCCGGAAGATGCATTTGTAATGCATTACATGGGAGAGCCAACGGAGACAAGACATATCGTAATGCGCAGTGAAGAAGCAGTTATTTCTCCAAGCTGGTCCATTCATTCCGGATGTGGTTCCAGAGCCTATACCTTTATCTGGGGAATGGTTGGAGAAAATCAGGACTTTGATGATATGGACGGCGTGGCCAACAGAGATATCCGGTAACGTGGAGACCTGTTTCGTGCAGTATATTTAGCAGAGAACGTGGGAAGCGTTTCCCATTAGAATAGAGGAGAATCAAATGAATATTTTAAATACATTTTCATTAGAAGGTAAAGTGGCGCTGGTAACAGGAGCGGCATACGGAATCGGATTTGCAATGGCAGAGGCTTTTGCTCAGGCAGGGGCAAAAATTGCATTTAACTGCAGAGGACAGGAGCATATGGATAAAGCTCTTGCTGATTATAAAGAAAAAGGAATTGACGCACATGGCTATATCTGCGATGTTACAGATGAAAAGCAGGTACAGCAGATGGTAGCAGACATAGAAGAAGAACTGGGAACCGTTGATATTCTGGTGAATAACGCTGGCATCATTAAGCGGGTTCCAATGTGTGATATGAGTGTGGATGAATTCAGACAGGTTATCGATATTGACTTGAATGCACCATTTATTATGTCAAAAGCTGTGATCCCTGCTATGATCAAAAAAGGTCATGGAAAAATTATCAATATTTGTTCTATGATGAGTGAACTGGGGCGGGAAACTGTCTCTGCTTATGCAGCAGCAAAAGGCGGACTGAAGATGCTTACTAAAAATATTGCCTCTGAATACGGTGAATATAATATTCAGTGTAACGGCATAGGACCAGGTTATATTGCAACACCTCAGACCGCACCGCTTCGCGAACCTTCCGAAGACGGCAGCAGACATCCTTTTGACCAGTTTATTATTTCCAAGACACCTCAGGCACGTTGGGGAACCCCGGAAGACTTAATGGGACCGGCAGTATTTTTAGCATCGGATGCATCAAATTTTGTAAATGGGCATGTACTGTATGTTGACGGCGGAATTTTAGCATACATAGGAAAACAGCCGAAATAAGAATAGATAAGGAGTAAACTCAGATGAAAATAGCATTAATCAATGAAAACAGCCAGGCAGCAAAAAATGCCATGATTTGCGATACCTTAAAAAAAGTTACAGAGCCTATGGGACATGAAGTTTATAATTATGGGATGTACAGTGACAAGGATCCACATCAGCTGACATACGTGCAGAATGGTATTCTTGCAGCAGTTTTGTTAAATTCAGGAGCAGCAGATTATGTAATTACAGGCTGTGGAACGGGAGAAGGCGCAATGCTGGCATGCAATGCATTTCCAGGCGTACTTTGCGGACATATCGTGGATGTTTCCGATGCATATATGTTTGCACAGATCAATGACGGTAATGCCATTGCGCTGCCATTTGCAAAAGGTTTTGGCTGGGGGGCGGAATTAAATCTCCAGTATATTTTTGAAAAATTATTCGAAGGGGAAAGCGGACAGGGCTACCCAAGAGAGCGTGCGGTACCGGAACAGCGGAATAAAAAAATTCTGGACGAAGTTAAAAAGGTCACTCATACCGGTATGACAGACATTCTTAAGAATCTGGATCAGGAGTTAGTAAAAGGCGCTTTAAGCGGAGATAAATTCCAGGAATATTTCTTTGCAAACTGCAAGTGTGATAAAATCGCAGATTGTGTAAAGACAATTCTGGCATAACAAAAGGAGCAGCAATATGCTAAGTATTAAAGTATTGGACAGGGATGATAAAACAATAGCAGTCAGCCGGGGAGAAGAGGAAGTGAACCTGGTGTGTGCAAGAGAGTACAGGGAAGGCGACCGTATTATCCTGGAAGTGGATTGTGAACAGGGATATCTGTGGCTGCAGGTGGATGATGCTCTCGGCAAGTCCCTGGTGTACGTGACGGGAAATGTGGCATTCACTATTCCGTTCGGGGAAAAAAGAATCAGCTATTCACCAAAAGCATTTTACGGAACAAAGCACCTGATTACAGCCAGAACTGCAAAAGATTATGAGGTTAAAGCTTATCGCAATCTGGCATATAATATTAATGACCAGCATGGGGATACCAATTGTTATCCTCATGCCACGGCTAACGTGGAGACCAGAGGGGAGGCTGTTTTTGCAGCCAGAAACGCAATTGATGGAGTGACGGTAAACAGCAGTCATGGGGAATGGCCCTATGAGTCCTGGGGAATCAACAGACAGGATGATGCGGTTATGAGAATTGATTTTGGACGTACTGTAGAGGTTGATCAGGTGGTGCTTTACACCAGAGCGGACTTCCCCCATGATAACTGGTGGAAAAAAGCAGTCCTCACTTTCTCAGATGGAAGTACTCTGGAATTAGACATGAAAAAAAGCGCTTTGCCCCATATAAAAGCTTTCGAGAAAAAACAGATTAACTGGGTTGAAATCAGCCAGTTAATAAAATCAAAAGAGCCATCGCCATTTCCGGCGCTGACCCAGATGGAAGTATACGGTACAGACCTTCTATAATAGCCTGCCCGCATAAGCAGAAGGCGTCTTGCCGGTCTCATTTTTGAAAACCCGGCTGAAATACCTGGCGTCCTCATAGCCTGCGGCGGCAGCTATGGATTTAATATCTGCATCGATGTCTTTTTTTAAAAGCTGCTTTGCATGTTCCATGCGAAGATTAGTCATATACTGCAGCGGCGAAATGCCGCTGTTTTTTTTGTATATACGGTTAATATAAGAAGAAGTATAGCCAAAGCGTTCGGACAGATCATTTAGTGAAATCTTACAGTTGAAATTATCTTCAATATATTTTTTCAGATTCTCATAAAGGGAGTCTGCATTCATCCCCGGGGTATGTTGCCGGATGATTTCCATTAGCGATGAAGAGACGTCTGCACAGAGAGCCTCCGGGTCTTTGTATGTATAGAACCTGCATAGTATCTGTGACATATAATTCCGGCATATATTTTCTTCTACGTGAAATAAGGATGGAAGCGCATGATAAATTTCATACAAAAAGGAATCTGTGTATGCAGCAGGAGCGTGAAGTTTGTGGTATTCAAAAATGCCGTCTTTTGTATATTTTAAAAGCTGTGTCGAAGTGCTAATCTGATGCAGGTATGCACTTAAATTCTTTTGCAGGTTCTGTACCTGCGAAAAATCCGGCAGCGTATCACTGATGCAGCAGTAGCCCCTGGAAAAAGAGGGAACTGTAGTTTCATAGAAATGGCGGATCAGCTTTGCCGTATTCCAGATCTCGCTGCATGGAATCAGGGTAGGGCATACTTCTATGTGAAACGGAACATCAGATACAGCAGAAGCCATATAGCGGTAAAGAGCCAGGGCAAAGTGTTCTGGTGTAAAGGAAGCATTTGTTGTATAAATAATGACGAATTTCTGGAGGCTGTAAGTTTCATCGATCAGCCAGGCATGCTCCAGCTTCTGCCTGCCTTTTAAAAATCCAGGGATATCAAAATCTTCCCAAAGGATCTGGTAATCCCGGCTGATCTGAGGTGAAGTAAACTGGGAAGGCTTGCTGCCAAGACTGATTAGTGCCAGTATAAAACGGCCTTCATGAAAATAATAAGGCCAGCAGGCACTTTCTTCATCACCCTTTAAGGTCATTGAAAGAATATTGCGTTCTTTAGAGTGTCTTTCCAGCTGTATTTTTTGAGCCAGGCGGGTCAGAAGCTCTTTTAAGTCTTCCTGTGACACCGGTTTTAATATGTAATCCTCCACATTGTATTTTATTGCCGTTCTGGCATATTCAAAATTGCTGTAACCACTTAAAATCACAATATGGATTCCGGGATAGCGCTCCCGCACCTGGCAGATTAATTCCAGACCGTTAATTCCCGGCATTTCAATATCAGTAATTAAAATATCCGGCTGTGACACTGCCAGTAGTGCCAATGTTTCATTTCCGCTTTGTGCCTTGCCGATTACAGAAACAGATTCAGAAGAATTTTCCACTTTTTTGACTATATTATTCAGAATGATCGGTTCATCTTCCGTTACAATTACGGTTATTGTCGCATTCGTACTCATTTATATTCCCTCCTATTTTAATGAAAGCTCCCTGGTCTGTATTTTTGATCTCAAATACAAACAGATTGCTGTAAAACAGCTTTAGCCGCAGATATATATTGGCGATACCCATCCCGTTTATTGTCAGTTCGGGATAATTTTCTTCTTTGTTCAGGCTTTCGATTTTCTGATTTACCTGGTTGATTGCCTCATCCGTAAATCCGTTCCCGTTATCCCTGATTTCGGTATACCAGTAATTTTCTTCCAGCCAGGAATGAATCTCTATCTGCAGTGTTTTTCCGTCCTCTCTGGAATATTTTACACTGTTTTCTACCAATGGCTGAATAATCAGGCGGGGGATAGGCAGAAAGCAGAGCCCCGGTTCAATGTGATAATCAAAGGAAATTTTGTCACCAAACCGGATAGACATCAGGTCAGTGTAATTGCGCGTATGTTTTAATTCCTGTTCAAAGGTCGTGTTTTTGGAATAATCTTCGGTTATATAACGCAGCATCTGAGTTAGCTTGATACACATATCAGCTACCTGCATATCATCGTGCTCTTCCGCCATAATGGAGATAATAGTCAGGGAGTTGTATAGAAAATGTGAATCCATCTGTGCCTGCAGTGCCATAATCTGAGCGTGGACAGATAAAGTCTTGGATTTTACAATATCGTCCAGGGATTCTTTTAAACGGACCTGCATCCGGTTATATGCATCGCTTAACAGTTCCAGTTCATTTAAGTTGCTGTCGGGCACATAAGCGGATTCTTCTGAAATGGAGTCCAGTTCCAGATGGGAGATGCTGTCTTTTAAGCGTATGATGGGTCTGGTAATACTCTGGGCTACCCGGTAAGATATTGTCGTCAGCAGTAAAAGTGACACGGCTGCAATCAGGATACCAATGTTACGGTAAAAATGCTGATTGGTGAGGATATAAGAATCGGGAGTAATCAAAAGTGTAGTGAATCCCGTGAAATCAGAAGTATGCGTAGTAACAATCTCACGTTCTTTCGTATTTGGATTTATAAAGCTGGTTTCATTTTTGAAATCCAGTGAAATATAATGGTTAAGCAGCTTCTGATCCAGGTCATAGGGATAGATTAACTTTTTGTTTTTATCAAATATCAGAACTGTTTCCGCATGACGGTTAAAAGAATAAATGGTGTCAGAAATTACCCGGTCCAGTGTATAGTAATTAATCTGTATTTCTATGACGGCCTTTGGGATAGTCAATGCATAACGTCCAAAGCAGCGGAGCATGGAAATGGTGTGGACATCCTTGTCAATCTTATAAATGGTACCGCTGTCGGTAGGCATTATATTTTTTGCCCCATTTAAGTCAATGGTAGGCTGTATTAAATCTTGTTTTATGCTGGAAGTAAGTTCATAAGGCTGATAGTCATAACGCTGGCCAAATGTAATCAGATGATTATCTTCCAGATTCAGGATATTCATGTGGAAAAATTCAAAATCATAACCGCATATTGTGTAAATGGTATTCTGAAATGCCCGGTCAAATGCCAGTTTGCGCCGGGCAGCATTTTCAAAAACATATTCCCGCACTACATCAGATTCCAGCATCTTCTTTTGGAGGACATTTATATTGTCAAAAGTCTGCTCAATCTGATGGGATATAATTTTTGTACTTTGCCTGGAGGTTGCCGTATAGTTTTTCACAAAAGTATTGTAAGAAACAAAATAATACAGAAAGCTGGTAAATAGAGTCAGTAATAAAATAATTGACCCATAGGATAAAAAAATCTTGGTTTTAATAGAAGAAAATAAGTTGGCCTTCATAAGGGTGTCCTCACTGTGTAAATTGTATAGTAAATATGTAAATATAATCTGCTCTTTGTTAATATAACACATAGAGACAAGGATGGAAAGAGAGAAAACGGTACTGATGGGTGGACAATCCGGACATATTATTGACTTTTTTTAAAATACGCTTATAATTACAACTAAATATTCTTTTATTGTATAAGGAGGGAAAACAGATGCAGACAAAGGTAACCAGGGAAGAAGCACTGGAATTATTAAAAAAATATAATCAGGAACCATTTCATATGGTTCACGCGCTCACGGTAGAAGGAGTAATGAGATGGTATGCCAAAGAACTGGGGTATGGAGACGAGGCAGATTTTTGGGGAATGGCAGGTTTGCTGCATGATATTGATTTTGAAAAATATCCGGAAGAACATTGTATAAAAGCACCGGATTTATTAAAGGAGATTGAGGCAGAGGAAGAGCTGATTCATGCAATTTGCAGCCATGGTTATGGAATTGTGGTGGATGTAAAACCAGTACATGAGATGGAAAAGGTACTGTTTGCTGCCGATGAACTGACAGGACTGATTGGTGCGGCAGCGCGCATGCGTCCGTCTAAGAGTGTTATGGATATGGAAGTATCCAGCCTGAAAAAGAAATTTAAGGATAAGAAATTTGCTGCAGGCTGTTCCAGGGATATTATTAGAACAGGAGCAGAACAGCTGGGCTGGGATCTGGATAAGTTATTTGAAATGACAATTCTGGCAATGCGTAATTGTGAAAAAGAAGTTTGTGAAGAAATAAAATAAATTTCTTACCGGGTTGCACGGCAGCTGGGCTTTATTGGAACGATTGGCATCAAATGCCCATATATATATGGAAAATTAAAGAGGAGAGGCGGTATTGCAGAAGAAACTGTAATATATAAAAGGTATAAAAATGGAACAGATTCAACAAAAGAAAGAAAATCCCCTGGGTTATCTCCCAATTGGGAAGTTATTAGGAAAATTTGCGCTTCCGGCAGTTATTTCCATGCTGGTAAATGCACTTTATAACATCGTGGATCAAATCTTCATCGGTCAGGGTGTAGGCTATCTGGGTAATGCGGCAACAACCATTGCATTTCCCGTTGTAACTATCATTTTAGCGGCGGCTACGCTGTTAGGTGCCGGCGGAAGTGCATTTGCAGCCATTAAGCTGGGTGAAAAAAAGGAAGACAAGGCAGAGCAGACATTGGGAAATGTCTTTATTCTGCTTGCCGGAATCGGAGTTTTAGTTGCAGTTCTGGGATTGATTTTTCTGGATCCCCTGCTGAAAGTATTTGGCGCTACCGAGAACACAATGGCTTATGCAAGAGAGTATACGGCGATTATATTGATTGGTGCACCGTTTAATATGCTTGGCATCGGACTTTCCAATATGGCAAGAACAGATGGAAATCCCTCACTGTCCATGTATAGTATTGTAATTGGTGCCGTACTAAATACCATATTAGACCCTATTTATATTTTTGTTTTCCACTGGGGGGTTACCGGAGCAGCGATCGCAACGATTACATCTCAGATTTTATCAGCAGTAGTACTGTTTATTTATTTTATCAGAAAGAGCAATATGCGTATTCGTATCTGTAATTTTAAATTAAGCGGATATATTTGCCGGAATGTGTTAGTTCTGGGGATTTCCAGTGGTATTACCCAGATTGCTGCGACTATCCTGCAGGTTGTACTAAACAATTCCCTGGTCTATTATGGTGATCAGACCAGTGTAGGCGGAGATGCGGCACTTAGTGCAATGGGAATTGTCTCTAAAGTGGGAATGATCCTTGTGTCAATCTGCATCGGAATCGGTATCGGTTCCCAGCCGATCCTGGGATTTAACAAGGGTGCCAATAACCCCAGGAGAATACGTAAGACATACATATGTGCAATAGGAGCGGCAACGGCCGTATCCATTGCAGGGTGGATTGCCTGTCAGCTGTTTCCATATCAGATCTTAATGTTATTTGGAACGTCAGATGCAAACTTTACGAATTTTGCAGTAAAATGCACCAGGATTTATATGCTTGGAATTTTTACAGCCGGTTTTCAGGTCGTTTCCACCAGTTATTTTCAATCCACCGGGCAGCCCATGAAGGCGTCTGTATTGTCCATGCTGCGGCAGTTAATTCTCCTGATCCCGTTTATCCTGATTATGCCTCTGTTTTTAGGATTGGATGGCATATTAATTGCAGGCCCGATGGCGGATATTATTTCCGCATTGATCGTTGCTGTATTTGCAGTTCATGAGTTGAAAAAGCTGTCAAAGAGCTGCGCAACTAACCCCACAATTTAATAAATCTGTTACTCAAAAATTTTAGCATGAAGCGGAATCCAGATATATCATGGTTTTTTCAACATTAAAACTTGGCTGCAAATGCTCTACATATACACCTACAATCGCTCTTTTTTGATTCAGATTCAGCCAGTCATATTTAAAAAGTCCCTGACTGCCGGACATTTTCAGCGTACCGTCCAGATAGACATCCAGGTCCTGATACTGCATCCGTATTCTGACTTTTGTGAAATATAGAGGAGCCTGTACATGGATATACATTCCTGATTCTAAAAAACTCATTACCTCTCCAGGATAGCTCTCTGTTTCTGTTTCAACCGTTATTTTATGTCCGCTTTTTACCGTGGAGTAATCACTGCGGGGAGTATTTCCGATGTGATATGCAACCCGGATACAGATTACAATGCCCATAAAGTTATAGATACTCCATACCAGATTAACGACGAAAGGAATAAGCGTTATATACCCCAGGTGGAGGAATAGACCTCCTGTAATCCAGGAAAACAGGGTAATTGCCGCAATTACCATATGAGGCAGGATTACCTGTGCCTGAAAATGGGAACGGTCATCTCTCATTTCTTTGGGTGTAACGGCAAAGTTTAAACTTGCACTGAAGAATTCCCGTAAAACAGAGAGACACATGTGGGGTGCCATTGCTATTTCATAATAATGAGCCCACTTCAGACTTCTGGTATTGGATATCATAGCGTAGAAAGACATCATCTGACCAATAAAAAACGGCAGGAAGAAAGTCAGGATTCCTGCAAGGTCCGCCTGCATTGCCAGTTTGGTCGTCAGAAGAAACCATATCGGGCAAAAGGTAAAGATCAATTTGGAGAATCCGGTATACCAGTAAATGTCTCCACCCAGATAAGCCAGCTTCTGCCAGTTGCTCAGACCCTTCATGCGCAGAGGGTGGTATTCTCTGGAAGTCTGGATATTTCCCCTGCACCACCGGTCTCTCTGGATCACAAGATCAGTATAAGTGGAGGCTGTGAGTCCCAGTACCAGCACCTCATTAATAAAGACAGACTGGTAACCGGCAGCCTGTAAAAGCATGCCTACAGCCATATCTTCAGTGATCGTATTAGTAGGATACATACCAATGTCCATAATACTATCCCTTCGAAAAACAGCATTTGTGCCTACGTGGAGGACTGCACCTACGGCAGCACGTGACTCCTGGATTTCACGCATAAAAAAATCCTGTTCATTGGGAATTTCTCTTCCCAGATTACGCTGATACATGTCTTTGTTGTAATAGACTTGTGGTGTCTGTACAAAAGCTGTTTCGGCATCGGAAAAATAACCTACCGTATGTTTCAGAAAGTTTTTAGAGCAAATCATATCCGCATCCAGGACCGCAAATAATTCTCCGGAAGAGTGCAGAAGAGCATTATTCAGATTTCCTGCTTTAGCGCCTTCATTGGATCCCCGGGTCATATAGTTGACGCCGCAGCGGGCAGCCAGTCTTTTCATATACCTGCGCTGTCCGTCATCGCAGATGTAGATATTAAGATTATCCCTTGGATAGTCCAGATTAAGGGCTGCTAAAACCGTAGTTTCCACCAGATCTTCCCCTTCATTGTAAGTACAGATAAAGATATCAACTGTGGGGATATGGCCGCCAAAGTCGTCAAGTGACTTTTTCTTAAGTTTATATTTCCTGCTTAATAGCAGCTGGGATATGAGAAACTGGGCAATTCCCAGAAGCTCCCCGCCAAGCAGCAGCGCTCCTAAACACAATTCCATAATACTTGCAGTTGGAATTACGGTCACTCTCCAGATAATATAGATAAAAGTAATCATAAAATTCCACCAAACCAATATTCTGGAGCTGCATCTGTTTCGTTTAACTAGATAGGAAATTAGAAAAGAGCCGCCAACGGCAGCAAGGAAATATAAGAATCCCATTTATGAATACACCTCGTTTGGTTTTATTGATTTATTGCAGTCATTTACCTTATAGTATTACTTGGATTTTGGGAAAGTATGCAGACCTTTTTACACGATCCCAATGTATCACTATATTTTATGTACAAATGGTACAGACTTATGGTAAAATATTCCCCATAAGACCATGAACATTCATAACAGGAAATGGGGAGGTTAAGTGAAGATCTTACACAAAGCGGTAAAATGGTTTGGATCACAGGGGATTGCCAAGAAAATTCTCATTGTTCTTTTGGTAGTTTCCATTATTCCAATTTTATGTATACAGTTCATTTCTTACAAAATCAGTACGTCTACCATTAAGGCGCAGACGGGTGAACTTATACTGGCAAATCTGGAACAGTCGGCAAACAGTGTGGAAAATTTTCTGGAAACTTATGATAAGTTAATTATGAATATTTATACGGACAGTGATTATGTTACCTATCTTAAACCCATTAATACATGGGATTCCGGAGAATTTTATGCTGCAAAGCATGAGCTGGTAAACCGTCTGCAGAATATTTCATATGTAAATCCGGATATTTTGGGAATTGCTATTGTTGGATTATATGGGGATACCGTGTTTTATGACAGCGTAACGGCTTCCGGAAATGAGAACTTCTGTTTCGAAGGAGATAAAATGAGGTATAGTCCGCTGTTTCAGGAATCCATGGAGGAAAAGCACACGATTTATTCGAAAAGCTATCATAAAATGGATTCGGAATATGGGGAAAAGAACTATCTGTATATTGCCCATCAGCTTACGGATTTTAACAGTTATGGAGAGGGACCGATTGGAAGTATCATTATCTGCGTAGATGAGGCAGCTTTCGGAGAGGTGTATGCCCAGGGAAATCATACGGAGTCAAATGTTACTTTTGTAGTGAATAAAAACGGCGATATTATTTCTTATCCGGAAAAGGCTTATGTGGGAGCTAATATTTTTGAGGATGAAAAGGATGAGGACAATATCGGTCAGGCGTCAAAAGAGTATATTCAGAAAATTAAATATGAATCCAAAAAGAAACTGGAAGTCAATTTTAAAAGTATCCGGGACGGTGAATTCTATATTGTCAATGTGCAGGATTTGAATTACACCTTATCCAATGTGTGGTATATATCCGTTTTGATTATTTTAATCGGACTTTTGGTAGGAATCCTGTGTATGCTGATAGCCATTTCCTTTTCGGATATGACGGATAAATCAGTAAAAAAAATACTCCATGGGATGAATAAGGCATATAAAGGGGATTATGATGTCCGGATAGAGATGGAGGGAAATGATGAATTTGCCCAGATCTCCGATCATTTTAATCACATGATCCAGAAAATCAAGAAATCCAATGCGATGGAGAAGGAAGCGATTGTCCGGGAAAAGAATGCGGAGATAAAATCACTGGAGGCACAGATCAATCCGCATTTCTTATATAACACGCTGGATACCATCAATTGGATGGCGATTGCCCACGAAGAGTTTACCATCAGCCGTATGCTTACAAGTCTTGCAGTGATACTGCGTTACAGCGTCCATAAGAGCAATGAGATCGTGGAACTGAGCAATGAGCTGGAATATCTGAAGAAATATGTTTATTTACAGCAGCAGCGTTTTGATTATTCTTTTCAGTGCATTCTTCATGTGGAAGAAGAAGTTCTGAATTGTAAAATACATAAGCTTTTAATACAGCCGCTGATTGAAAATACGATAGTTCATGGATTCCCGGGCAACACGGGATTTGATGAGATCAATCTTAGGATTCACAGGATTGATGATACGAATATAGAAATTGTAGTAGAAGACAATGGAAAAGGCATGGAACCGGAACTTGCAGAATTCTTTAATCACTTTGATTATCGCAAAGAGAGGATTGAATCCAGCATAGGAGTCCGTAATGTAATTACCAGAGTGAAACTCTATTATGGAGAATCGGGACATTTTCATGTTGTTTCCAGTGAAAACGGCACATCGGTAACGATTACAATTCCATATGAGTAGGGAGGATGAGAGTATGCGTATTATAGTTGTGGAAGATGAACCTAATACAAGAGAAGGTTTAATCGGGATTATCAATCGGTATACGGAGCATGAAATAATCTATACGGCGGTAAATGGGAAGGAGGGTTTGGAAAATATCAGATCTCTGAAACCGGATCTGGTCGTAACGGATATCCGGATGCCGGTTATGGACGGGCTTACGATGCTTCAGACACTTCATGATGAAGGAGAGGAGTTTCAGTCATTACTTCTGACCGGCTATTCAGAGTTTGAGTATGCACGGAAAGCCCTGAAATTAAATGTGACAGAATATATTTTAAAACCGCTTGATATTGAAGAATTCTTAAAAATACTGAAAAGAGTAGAAAATAAAATAGAAAAAACGAAGATAGAACGGGTTTCAACCAGCCAGCTTTTATGGAGTTATCTGACTGGCACAGAGGATGAAAAACACAAAATTCTGCCGGTAATAGAAGAGTCTTTACAGGTAAATAAAAAAGTGCAGATTTCTCTTTTTCTGGTGAAAGGAAGCAGTGTGGCAAGAGAAAGTACTACAGAAATGATGGAAGAGACTAATTCTGTGCTGGATGCCATGTGTATGGAAAATTACTATGTGATATTTTTGTCCCAGGATGTAGGATTTCTTGTCATAGTACTGGATACCGAGCGAAACCGCAGTTTAAAACGGATTTTTCAAATGCGGGTACTGGAGAAAATAGGGAAAATATCGGAATGTTTTTGCAGTTATACCACCATATATGGTGTGACCGGGCTGGATGAGAAGGTTCAGGATTTAAAGGAATTGATGCGCCATGCGTTTTCCTTTCCTTCCGGTACAATTTTGGATGAAGAACTGCTGGCAGGATTTCAATATGAAAATATAGAATATCCGGATTCTCTGGAACGTGCCGTGTGCAGGGAGGTGCGCAGTGGTAAAGCAGAGCGCATACAGGAACTGGGCGAACAGTTTAAGAAAGGCGTGATCCAAAGCAAGGGGCACCCGGAATGTATCAGGGAGTTTACGGTTCGGTTTACCGCAGGTCTGCTTCGGGTTGTGAATGAGCTGAAGGAGAATCTGGAAAAAGACAATGGGATTCAGTATATTGTAGGAAATATGGCTAAAAGTAATTCCAGGGAAGAGCTGGAACATCAGTTTGATAAAGTCATGAAGACACTGTCTTTAAATGAAGATGACTTGTCCGGGCTTACGGAAAACGGAATGATTCTGAATGTGATAACATTTATCCGTGAAAATTATGCCAGGGATATCACCTTATCGGAAACGGCGGCGATGTGCGGTGTAACCCCGGAGTATTTAAGTAAGATATTCTACCGGGAAATGAATGTGAATTTTGTGGCATTCTTACAGAACTTCCGTATCAGTATGGCGAAAAGGCTGTTAAGCCTTGGAAAATGTAAGATAGGAGAGGTGTCAGAAGCGGTGGGCTTTCATGATCAGAAATATTTTGTGAAAGTATTTAAGAAAATTTGTGGTGTTACGCCTTCCGATTATAAAAAGGAGATGAACAGCCAATGAAGCTAAGATGGCTATTGGGCGGTGCGGCGGCATGTGTCCTCGTTATGCTGGTTATTACTTATATTGGGTTTTCTTCCAAAAATAATAAAGGGGTAAAAGGGGAAGAGGGCACAGAGCAGATTATCCGGATTCTGGCACCTGACGAAGGCAGTGTTCATAAACAGGCGCTGGAAGAAACAGCACAGAACTATTCCCGGATCAGAGGGAATAAGCAAGTGGAAATCCAGTTCATTTCCCAGGAAAATTATCAGAAAGAAATTTGTATGAGAACGGATGAGGGAACCAATACAGACCTGATCATCTGTGAAAATACAATGATGCCTTCTTTAATTGATATGGGCATATTAGAGGATCTGACTTCTTATGTGGAAGGTAATGTAAAATTAAGATACCAGCAGAATCTCTGGACCAATGCCATCAGCGACGGGAAATACTTTGGGGTACCATTTACGAATGATCCCTATGTATTGTTTTACAATAAAGACCTGATGAAAAAAGAGAGTCAGGCAGTGCCAAAAACCTGGGATGAGTTATTAAACGTATGTGATCATATCAAAGGGCTTGGAAACTATGGATTTGGATTTGCGGCAAAGCAGCCGGAGGAAGTGACATCATTTTTCATGCAGGTGTTATACTCCTGTGGCGGCTCCCTTCGGGAAGTTAATGGAAGTGCAGGGAATCAGGTGTTTCAGTTTCTGCTGCAGCTAAAAAACAGAAAACAGATTTCACCGGATACCATAAACTGGAGTCAGTCAGATCTGGCACACGAATTTGCAAAAGGGCATATCGCAATGATGGCAGGAAATGCCAGCATGGCTTCCGTACTGAGAACAAGCCGCCTGGGATTCGAAGTGGGGGTTGCCGGGATGCCCTCGGGGAAAAAGGAAGCGTATTTACTTCATGGGAAGAATATCGGAATTACAAAATCTGCCGATGTAGAAGAAGCAAAAAAATTTCTGGACTATATCAGGGAGCTGGATGTTGCCAATTTTCTTACGAAAGAAATGGATTCCGTTCCGGTTCTGGTTGAAGGGGTATATGAACAGAAAAAAATAGGTCCTGGCAAAGAACTTGTATCGGATTATATGAAAAATGGAGTCACAAAAGGCGCATATGATTCCTGGTTTGACATATCCGCAGCCGTGGCAAATGGGATTTATGAAATATTGCATGAACGGAATGTAAGTGTACAGGAAATTGGTGACGCCATGCAGGATAAAGTTCGTGTAGCTATTATTGATAAATAGGATAATTTACAAATGATAATATGCAAAAATGTTGTGAAAGTGTATAAAGAAAAATGCCTTCACAACATTTTTTTGACAAAAAATGAGCAAAAAAGTATAGACGAAGATTAAAAATGTACCCCTTTTTCAAAAATGTGGAATTTTCAAAACGAAATTGGGATGATAATATATAGACAGCTTAAGAAAAGCAATGGGACATGAAAAAGTAAAAAAAAGGAGCGATGAAGTATGAAAAGAAAAAAATTGGTGAGCGTTATGATGGCATCCGCAATGGTATTAGGATTGACAGCCTGCGGTGGTTCAGGTGGTGGAACGGATTCCACGACAGCAGGTACTTCCAAGGAGACGAAAGCTGAGACAGCAGCAGGTTCTGAAACAGCTGCAGGCGATGAGACTAAGGCAGCCGGTGACACAGCTGCAAGCGGAGATGCCAAGACAATTACCTTTACTTTCCGGGATGACGGACAAGGTGAGAAAAGTGCTCTTTGGCAGTGGATTCAGGATGGATATGACAGCTGGGATAAAAAAGATTCCGTGAAACTAAATATTTCTCCGATTGTCGCAAGCGAAGGCGATTATTTCGCTAAAATAGCATTACAGCTTCAGGATCCAAGTACTTGTCCGGATTTAGTTTGTGAAGATACTTTCCAGCTTCCAAATGACGTAAGTGCAGGTTATCTTACTGATTTATCAGATTATGTAAAAGATTATACGGAATGGAACGATGGTACATACTATGAATCCATGAAGAATGGTGTTTCTAAGGATGGCAAACCATATGGTATTCCATATTGTACAGATACAAGAGGACTTTGGTATAATAAAGATATCTTCAAACAGGCAGGACTGCCGGAAGATTGGGCACCGAAGTCCTGGCAGGAGGTTTTAGATGCATGCAAGACAATCAAAGAGAAAGTGCCGGATGTTGTTCCTTTCTGGTGTAACTCAGGTGTAGCTACCGGTGAAGCAACTTCCATGCAGACATATGAAATGCTCCTTTATGGAACAGGCGAAAGATTAATCGATGACAGCGGAAAATGGATCGTAAAGAGCCAGGGTATGTTAGACTCCCTTAACTTCTTAAATGACATTTACTCAAACGGATACGGCCCATCCTTATCGAAAGTATTAAATGGGCAGGCTTCCAATACCTCCGCAAGAGAATACCTGCCGCAGGGTAAACTGGCAATCTCCTTGGATGGAAGCTGGATCACAGGAAACTGGGAAGATACAGGCGCTTCACCATGGCCGGAAGCAAAAGACGTAATGGGATTTGCTCCAATGCCAACCAGCACAGGTCAGGAACCGGGAACAATTACCTTAGCAGGCGGCTGGGCATTATCCATTCCTGAAAATTCAGATGCAAAAGATATTACCTTTGAATTTATCAAACATTTAATGGATCCGTCTATTTATACAAAAGCAGTTATCGCACAGGGTAACATTGCAACCAGAACTGATGTAGCAAAAGATGCTGATTATTCTGCAAAACCATTTAAACAGATCTCAACAGATTTCCTTGCTACAGCTGAATTCAGACCTCAGAACGATCAGTACTCCACCGTTTCCACAAGTATCCAGTCCATGGTAGAAGCAGTAGTATCCGGCACGAGCCCGGAAGATGCAATTGCACAGTATGGAACAGAAGTAAAGCGTGCTGTTGGGGATGACAATACTGTTGAAAAATAGTAATTAAATGCAACGGGCGGGGTTAATCAGAATAGATTGAAACCCGCCCGGTCTTATTGAAAGGTGAAAGAGATGCTCATTTCACGAAGAAAGAAAAGGGGGCTGTGCTGATGGCTAGACCAAATAGAAAGGCAATGGTAATGGATGAAGCCAAGAAATCCATTTTGTTATTGCCGGCAATTGTACTGTTAATCGCGTTCTTTATTATTCCGATTGTATTAACTGTTTATTACTCTTTTACAAATTTAGCACTTAGTGGTTCAAATGCGGCGAATTTTCAAATAGTGGGACTGGAAAATTACATAAAAATGCTTACAGATCCAAATACCTTAATCGCCATTAAAAATACTTTGATTTTCTTAGTTGGAAGTTTAATTGGGCAGTCCGTATTAGGATTTACGATTGCCTATTTGATGAAAAATAAAGCAAAGACCTTTCGTAGTATCGTAGGTCCCTGCATCCTGGCAGGCTGGGTTATGCCTGAGATTGTTGTAGCATTATGCTGTTCCTCTTTCTTCCAGGAATCCGGTACACTCAACATGATTATGGGTGCAATACAGATTGAGCCCATCGCCTGGCTGTACCAGCATCCAATGGCTGCCGTTGTAGCTGCAAACATATGGCATGGAACTGCATTCTCTATGATGAACTTTCAGTCTGCACTGGATAATGTATCCGGAGATATCGAAGAGGCTGCAAAAGTGGACGGAGCAAACCGCAGGCAGACACTGCTTCGGATTATCGTACCCTGTATCAAAGATACCATTGCAACCAATACCATGTTAAATACCTTATCAACACTGGGTGTATTTGGATTGATCTACATTATGACTGGCGGAGGACCGGGTAATTCAACCAGTACACTTCCAATCTATATGTACAGACAGGCATTTACCAGCGGACAGATGGGTGCCGGAACAGCAATTGGTATGTTAATCTTAGTAGTTGGTATTGTCTGCAGTATCATCTATGCAAGAATATTGAAATCAGACGATTAAGGAGGGAAATTATATGCATGAAAAAACAACAAAGGGAATCCATTATGCAATCCTGAGCTGTATTGCATTGGTATTCATACTTCCACTTCTCTGGGTTGTTATCGCCTCCTTAGATACGAACGCAAGTGAGGCAATTAAGGCACCTACGCAGTGGACATTAGAGAATTACAAATCAGTACTTTCGAACAAAACGAATTTAAAAGGTTTTGGTATCGGGCTTTTCATCTCCTTTATCCAGGCAACCATCGTAGTAATTGTATCCGGGCTTGGCGCTTATGCTCTTTCAAGATACCGCTTAAGTTACCGCAAAGGGTTCATGTACGTGATCCTTTTTATGACCGCACTTCCGATGACGGCAGTTATTGTTCCTGTATACAAAATGTTTTTATCAATAGGCTTGCTAGATAGCATCTGGGGTGTTATTCTATTCCTGAGTGCTTCATCACTGCCCTATGGAATCTGGCTGATGAAAAATTTTATGGATGGCGTTCCGGTAGAGCTGGAAGAAGCCGCATGGGTAGATGGAGCAACTACCTGGCAGTCAATTCGAAAAGTAGTGGCGCCGCTTATGTTCCCGGGAATTTGTGTTGTATTTATATATACGTTCTCAGGAAGCTGGGGGAACTTCTTTATTCCCTATATCTTATTGAGTACACCTGCTAAGCAGCCTGCATCAATTCTCTTATATCAGTTCTTTGGAAATAATGGAATGGTTCAGTACGGACAGCTTGCAGCATACTCCGCAGTATATGCTTTACCCTCAATTTTACTTTATATCCTGTCTCAAAAATATATGTCAAAAGGATTTACCATGGCAGGGGCAGCAAAAGGATGATATTATACATGTGCCATACATCAGAGCCTGCTTGAAGCAGACTCTGATAAGGCACGTGATGTAGTTATAATAATGCAGATATCTTAATATCTGCCATAAAGAGGAGGTAACTCATGGTTTTAATTAAGGAAAGGATAGGAAAACTGATCGAAGACTTACATGAATTAATCTATCCGGAATCAGTTAATATCCAGAATTACAAAATGATTCAGACCACGGAACGTTTTACTGACATTACAGGTTTGGACACCAGTGCATGGCAGGAATTTTCCAGGGAACAGATTTGGGGCGGACACCGGGAGTATTACTGGTTTGAGACAACCGTAACGATACCCGATAGCTTGCATGGCAAGTGTGTAGTTTATGAACTAATCACCGGAAAAGAGAGCGAGTGGGATGCAACGAATCCACAGTTCTCTGTTTATGTGAATGGAGAAATGAAGCAGGGAATGGATGTGAACCACAGGGAAACGGTTCTGACAGAACATGCTGCTGCAGGCGAAAGCTATCGTATCGTCTTATCTGCATTTACGGGGGACCAGAATTTCAGCCTGAAGCTGGATTCAAAGTTAAAAACATTAGACCGGAAGACAGAAAAATATTTTTATGATATTTCTGTGCCGTTAAATGTTGCAAGGCTGTTAAACCCGGATGACAAAGCATACATAACAATTATTACAAGGTTAAACGAGTCTTTGAATCTGCTTGACTTAAGAAAAGAATATTCCGAAGAATATTACGATTCACTGGAAAAAGCACAGGAATACATTACAAAAGAATTCTATGAAAAAGAGTGTGGGAGCAGTGATGCAGTTGTTTATTGTGTAGGCCATACCCATATTGATGTGGCATGGCTCTGGTCACTGGCAGTGACAGAAGATAAGGCGGTCAGAAGTTTTTCAACGGTACTGGATCTGATGAAACAGTATCCCGAATACATTTTTATGTCCAGCCAGCCCCAGCTTTATAAATATGTAAAAAAGAATGCCCCAGAGGTATATGAACAGATCAAAGAAAGAGTAAAAGAAGGCAGATGGGAACCGGAAGGCGGCATGTTTGTAGAGGCGGATTGTAATATTGCATCCGGCGAGGCACTGGTCCGTCAGTTTATGTATGGACAGAAGTTCTTCCAGGAAGAGTTTGGCGCAGATAATTCAATTCTCTGGCTTCCGGATGTATTCGGATATTCGGCAGCGCTGCCCCAGATTATGAGAAAATGCGGGCTGCCATATTTTATGACAACGAAGATCAGCTGGAATGAATTTAACAAAATGCCCTATGATACCTTCGAATGGGAAGGAATTGACGGCAGCAGGGTTTTGACTCATTTTGTATCAACCAGGGATTATAAAAAAGGCGCAGTGGAAGGCGGATTCGAAACGGAGCATTTTACCACCTATAACGGAGATATTAATCCGTCTCAGATCAAAGGCGGGTGGGCACGTTACAGCCAGAAATATCTAAACGAAGAAATCTTAAATTCCTTCGGCTATGGTGATGGCGGCGGCGGTCCTACTGCAAAAATGCTGGAAAACCATAGAAGATTAGAAAAAGGAATACCAGGTTGTCCGAAAACAGTTATGAGTACAGCCAAGAATTACTTTGAAGTTCTGGAAAAGAATGTGAAGGATCATAAATATCTGCCATCCTGGGTTGGGGAATTATACCTGGAATACCATAGGGGAACTTATACTTCCATGGCATGTAATAAGAAATATAACCGAAAAGCAGAATTCGCATATGAAAATGCAGAACTATACGGAATGATGGATCAGGATCTGACAGGAAATGCCTATCCTGACCATAAGCTTCACGAAGCATGGGAAGTAATCTTACGAAATCAGTTCCATGATATTCTTCCTGGATCCTCCATCAAAGAAGTATATGATGATTCTAAGGCAGAATACGAAAGTATATTTGCAATAAACAAAGATCTGGTAACCAATGCATTAAAAAATATTACAGACAAAGTGCAAGCTCCAAAGCATTCCATTGTAGTATATAATCCCAACAGTATGACAGCAGATGAGATCGTCAGCTTTCCGTGTCCGCAGGGGATGACAAATGCTGCCGTATACGACGGAGAGCGGCTGATTCCATCCCAGACAGCACATACCGGAGAAATTATTTTTAAGGCAGACAGTGTTCCGTCAAAAGGTTACAAGACATTTTATCTGAAAGAAGAAGAGTCAGAGGAAAGCGGCACTATGCAGGTTACTTCCACACATCTGGAAAATGACTTCTTTGCTATTACATTAAATGAAAAAGGACAGTTTGCATCCATTTATGACAAAAAAGCAAAGCGCGAAGTGCTGCAGCCGGGAAAAGCAGCCAATGTGATCATGACTTACGAAGACAGGCCTCATAATTACGATGCCTGGGATGTAAATAATTACTATGTTGAAAAATCCTGGGAAGTAGATCAGGTAGAAAAAATAGAAATCGCAGAAAACGGACCGGTAAGGGCTTGTATTAAGGTACAAAGAAAATACCTGGATTCCACAATTACCCAGTCTATCTGCATCTATCAGGATATTCCAAGAATTGACATCAAAAATGAAATCGACTGGAAGGAACACCAGATTTTCATGAAGACTTTATTCCCGGTAGATGTTCATACCAGCGAAGCTACATTTGATATCCAGTATGGTAATGTGAAACGCCAGACACACTATAACACATCCTGGGATTATGCTAAATTTGAAGTCTGTGTACACAAATGGCTGGATGTATCCGAAGACAATTATGGTGTAAGTATGCTCAATGACTGTAAATACGGCTGCAGTGTACATGATGGTGTAATTGGAATGTCAATGCTGAAATCTGCATGTTATCCAAATCCGGAAGCGGACAAGGAGTTCCATGAATTTACTTACTCCTTCTATCCTCACGAAGGCGACTGGAGAAGCGCAGGCACCGTAAAACAGGCTTACCAGCTCAATAATCCTCTTACAGCAGTAGTAAAAGAGAATGAAGGCGGAGAATTAAAAGATATCTACTCACATGTATCTTCCGATCAGGATAACGTTGTTGTAGAGGTTGTGAAAAAAGCAGAAGAGGGAGACGCTCTAATTGTGCGTCTGTACGAATGCTTCAACCGCAGAACCCACGCATCCCTGACCTTTGCAAAAGATATTGTATCCGCATGGGAATGTAATATGATGGAAGTGAATGAAGTGGAAACAGCTGTTGTTGGCAATAAAATAGAATTTAATATGAAACCTTATGAAATCAAGACATTTAAAGTTATTTTCTGACATGCTCTAGCTTTACAGGGAACAGGTTAAGGACGCTTAGTGAAATCTGTTAGAATACAATAAAGAAGGGGTGCGGCATACAGCATGCCACATCCCCGGATATGATCGGTAAAATTACTGCATCAAACTTCCCAATATCTGATTCACAAGTTTGCCATCAGCCACACCTTTAACCTTCGGCATCAGTTCTTTCATAATCCGGCCTTTGTCCTTACCGGTTGGAGCATCGATGCCAAGGCTTTTCAGCACCTCTGAAATAACAGACTTAATCTCGTCTTCGTCCATCATATGCGGCGCAAATTCTTCATATACAGCGATCCGTTTCTTGCATTCTTCTACAATATCAGTACGGTCGGCAGGCGTTAGTTCCAAGGTTTCTTTTGTCTGCTTAATCTCTTTTAATACCACTTCATTTTCTTCCTGCTCTGTCAGATCTTCTCTTTTGTCGATGGCCTTATTTTTTAAAGCGGACAACAGCATGGAAAGTGAATCTTTTCGTTCTTTTTCTCCGGCTTTCATAGCGGCAACCATAGCGCTTCTTACTTCATCTATTTTACTCATTGTGACCTCCTGTAAATAATTTAATAAATATATTTTTGATATACCTTTTATTATAGGAAGCGTGAAAATAAAAGTCAAGGAGAAATCTTTTGAAGGCATTCCCAAAACCGGTAAATATAGGTTTTGATAATTTTTTTCATTTTTTAAAAAAAAACTATTGATTTATTCTGAAAGTTAGTATATACTAACCATTGAAAAGAAGATTAGCGAAAGCTAACTGAAAGAAAAATAGCAAGGAATATTATAATTCTTACGGATGAGGTGGTGAGTAGTGATGCCTTTAACAATGGCGAGTACCGGAGAAATGAACGTTATTAAAAAAGTTGGCGGAAAAGAAGACACCAGAAGATTTCTGGAGAATCTTGGTTTTGTAACAGGAGCGGCTGTTACGGTTGTATCTGCGATTCAGGGAAATGTGATTGTGAATATCAAAGATTCCAGGGTTGCAATTAATCAGGATATGGCAAAAAAAATCATGATTTAAGAGGAGGAGAATGTAATGGCAACATTAAGAGATGTAGCTTGTGGAAACACAGTTACGGTAAGGAAGTTAAATGGCGAAGGTGCATTGAAGCGCCGCATTATGGATATGGGTATTACGAAAGGCTGTAAGGTTTTTGTTCGAAAAGTAGCCCCTCTCGGAGATCCTGTGGAAGTGACTGTGCGTGGATATGAGCTGTCCCTTAGAAAACAGGATGCTGAAATTATTGAGGTTGAATAAGGTGGTATAGAGAGTTGTTATAAATATGGAGTTCCATGAACTCTATTATTTTTGAAACAGAGTTAGGTGAAACTAACTATAAAGGAGGAAAAAGAGAAGATGGCAATTCGTATTGCACTTGCAGGTAATCCAAACTGCGGTAAAACAACGATGTTTAACAGCCTGACCGGCTCCAATCAATATGTTGGCAACTGGCCAGGAGTTACTGTTGAGAAAAAGGAAGGTAAATTAAAAGGGCATAAAGATGTGATTATCACAGATTTACCCGGAATTTATTCCTTATCTCCATATACCCTGGAAGAAGTAGTAAGCAGGGACTATATGCTGGATGAAAAACCGGATGTAGTGATCAATCTGGTGGACGCTACGAACCTGGAAAGAAATCTTTATTTAACTACACAAATCCTGGAGCTTGGTATTCCGGTGATTATAGCACTTAATATGATTGATCTTGCTAATAAAAATGGTGATAAAATCAATGTCGGAAAGCTCTCAGAAGCATTGGGATGTGAAGTCCTGGAGACCTCAGCACTAAAAGGCATTGGATTAGCTGAGGTGTCAAACAGAGCGGTTGCTCTGGCGGCTAAACAAAAAACAATGACTTCCCAGCATAAATTTTCCGATAAGGTAGAGAGTTATCTTACAGATATTGAAGATCAGCTTCCTTCAGATCTACCTTCAGAACAGGTTCGCTGGTACAGTATTAAAATGTTTGAAAAAGATCCAAAAGTCATAGAAAAACTTTCGCTTTCTGCAGACAGCAGTAAAGTTATCAAAAATGTTGTGGAAGTGGCTGAAAACGAGATGGATGATGATACAGAAAGTATTATTACCAATGAAAGATATGAGTACATAGAAAAAGTGATTCATAATTGTCTGAAGAAAAAACAAAAAGGGATGACAACTTCAGATAAAATTGATAGAATAGTTACAAACCGTTGGCTGGCACTGCCAATCTTCGCAGCAATTATGTTTTTGGTTTATTATGTTTCCGTAACTACAATTGGTGCAGTGGTAACAGATTTTACAAATGATACTTTATTTGGTGCTTGGATTCAGCCGGCTGTACAGGCAGGTCTTGAAAATATAGGCGCTGCAGAATGGCTGATATCTCTGGTAGTAGACGGTATTATCGGCGGCCTTGCAGCCCCCATTGGATTTGCACCGCAGATGGCAATTTTATTCCTGTTCCTTTCTGTATTAGAAGATTGCGGTTACATGGCGCGTGTTGCATTTATCATGGACCGGGTATTCCGCAGATTCGGACTTTCCGGTAAGAGCTTTATTCCGCTTTTGATCGGTTCCGGATGCGGCGTTCCTGGAATAATGGCAACAAAGACGATTGAAAATGAAGAAAACCGTAAAATGACTATTATGACTACCACATTTATTCCCTGTGGAGCAAAACTGCCGGTTATTGCCTTAATTGCAGGTGCCATTATGGGCGGTGCATGGTGGATGGCTCCGCTGATGTACTTCATTGGAATCTTTGCTGTTGTAATTTCCTGTATTATGTTAAAGAAAACAAAATTATTCGCCGGAGAAGTATCTCCGTTTGTTATTGAATTACCCCAGTATCATATTCCGGATGTGAAAACAGTGCTGCTTCATGTTTGGGAACGTGTATGGAGCTTCCTGAAGAAGGCCGGAACGATTCTGTTCCTCTGCTGTATGGTAATGTGGTTCCTTGGAACTTTCGGTTTTGCCAATGGACAATTTGGAATGGCAGCATCCGAGAATGACAGCTTACTGGCTATTATCGGCGGATTTATTGCACCGATCTTTGCACCTCTCGGATTTGGCAACTGGAAGGCAGTGGCATCTTCCCTTTCCGGTTTCGTTGCCAAAGAAGGTATTGTCAGCACCATGGGCGTTATTGCCGGAATGTCAGATGCGGCAGAAACAGATGCCACATTATGGCAGACTGTTATGACATTCTTCCCAAGTGCCATTGCTGCATTCTCCTTCCTGGTATTTAACCTGTTGGATTCTCCGTGCCTTGCAGCTATCAGCACAATGGCAAAAGAATTCAGAAGTAAAAAATGGACCGCATTTGCTATCATATATCAGAACATATTTGCTTATGCAGTGACTTTAATGATCTTTCAGTTTGGTACGGCCTTCACAGGCGGTGGATTTACAGTAGGAACTGCAGTTGCAGCAATTATATTGATTATTTTCCTGTTTATGCTGTTCCGTCCGGCTTACAATCCGAACAAACACAAACAGGCATCCGGCAAGATGGCGAGAGCGTAACAGCATGGTATAAATTCGAACTTGCACGTAACTGTTTATCCGGTACATCATTGTAAACGCTGCAATGTTGTACGAACTTTATGAATGTAGAAAGAAGGAGGTTTTATGTTAAGTTGGATCACTGCGAATGCAGCAACCGTTAGTATATCAATTGCGATTCTGCTTGTCGTAATCCTGGATGTGCGCTATATCATCAAGCAAAAAGAAAAAGGTGGTATGTGTGCCGGCTGTTCCGGATGCGGCGGGAGTTGCAAGAGTTGTAAACCTCAGCATAAAAAGATAGGTTAAACACTGGATTGCGGGGCGGAGGTATGGGATTAAAGCAGGAAGCTGCTCTGGTTCCATGCATCTGCACCCGCATTTCCTGTACATATCTGAAAATGGAAGAGAGGAGAAAATTTCATGAATCCGGCAAATCTTATTATAATCCTGATTATTGCGGCAGGTGTATTTTTGGCTATCCGTCCCACTATCAAACATATGAAAGGGGAGGGGAGCTGCTGCGGCGGAGGTTCTTCGGATGGTTCCAAAAGAAAGAAGAAGAAACTTACAGAGCCTAAATGCGGAGAAAAGGTTATATACGTGGATGGAATGCACTGCCAAAATTGTAAAGAGAGAGTGGAGGATGCAATCAACCAGATTGATGGTGCGGCAGCGGTGGTACATCTGAAAGAGAAAAGAGCAATTGTTTCGATGAGTCGGGAGATTGCGGATGAACCGCTTATAAAAGCAATTGAAAGTGCAGGTTATCGGGTAAAGAAAATAAATCCGTAAAAACGCACATAGAAGAGTTGAAAATTTTAGTAAAAATAGCAATTGAAAATTCCTGAAAAGCCGATACAATTGAATTAGTAAAACTAATTTACAAAAACTAATTTAGCAAAAATCAAGGAGTCTTAGGAGATAAGGCGCAGGAGGGAATATGCAGAAAACGGAATTAAAAAAAATGGGCAGTATACAGCAAATGGCATATGTACGGAATATAGAATTCAAAGAGGGGCGTGCCTGTGGCATGAAGGCATTTCAGGTGAAGTCCGGTAATATTCAGTTTACGGCTGCCCAGGATAAATGCCTGGATATTGTGGAACTGTCTTACAAAGGAAGAACACTGAACTTTTTAAGTAAGCCGGGTTTACAGAACCGTCAGCATTATGATTCCAGTGGTTTTGAAGCGCAGCGCAGTATAATGGGCGGCCTTTTCTTTACCTGTGGAACTGATAATGTAGGAACACCGGAGCCAGAGGCGAATCCGCCGCTGCCAATGCATGGAAGCCTTCGTTCAACACCTGCAGAGCATGTCTGCGCAGATGCTTACTGGGCGGATACGGAGTATCATATCAGGATATCAGGAGAAATGCGTCAGGCACAGCTTTTTGGTGAAAATGTCGTATTGAGAAGAACAATTGAAACTGTTTTGGGTTCCAATGTGATTCATATACATGATGAATTTGAGAATCAGTCATATGAAGAGGTACCGTTTATGCTGCTTTACCATTGTAATGCAGGTTATCCGTTGCTGGATAAGGGAACTGTGATTGATATACCGACTGATCAAACGGTTCTAAGAGGAGAAGACAGCCAGACCTGTCTGAACTGGAGAGAAATGGAAGAACCGGAAGATGGAAAACCGGAAGAAGTATTTTTTCACCAGGTTCAGGCAGATGAAAAAGGTGATACATATGCAGCTGTCATCAACAAAGATATGGGGCTGGGGCTAAAAGTTCATTTTAACAAAAACCAGCTCCCCAACCTGACCCAGTGGAAATCAGCCGCTTCCGGGGACTATGCTCTGGGACTGGAACCTTGTAACTGCCGAGTTAACGGCCAGTCCTGGGAAAAAAAGAACAATACGCTGATGACGCTGAAAAGCGGAGAGAAAAAAGCTGTTGATCTAAAATTTGAAATTATAGAGCTGTAATTAAATTTTTTGAACCAAACAATTTTCAGACAAAAGAGAGGTGCAGTCATGTGTCTCTTTTTTTGTTTGACCGGCAGGGTTTTCTGTATTAAGATATCACCAAAAATTTTGTTGATCAATTTCATGGAGTTAGCTAAAACTAACAAAATAATATTTATTATCAGTAAAGACTTGACTTTTTCTGAAAGTTAGCATAAGATAACTATATAAAAATGATTGACCATTACATACTTTAGAGTTGGAAAGGAGCGGTATTATGCCATTAGCGTTAGCAGCGTCCGGTGATAGAAGAATTGTAAAATCTTATTATGGTTCTGAAGAAATGAAGCGCCATCTGGAATCGCTTGGATTTGTCAAGGGACAGGAAGTCGAGGTTCTGGGGGAGAACGCCAGCGGAATGACCTTAATTATAAGGGGAACCCGTATAGCATTAAACCGCAGCCTTGCTCAGAAGATTATGGTGGAATAGTCTGTGACCATGCGGCTTCCATACAGAATCTATGTAAATAATGGTAAATTAGCAGAATAGATGTTATATTCTGCTAATTTTTACAGCAGTGGTTAGTTACAACTAACTGAAAAACAGCTGGCATAGATAACATTTACCTTTTAAAGTAAAAGAAAGACAGGAGTGATCTAGTTGAAACCAAAAGAATATGACAGTCAGCCGATTCAAAAGCTGATCAATAAAAAAGAACTAATCATAAATGAATTACGCAGCAAAGGGCTTCGAATCACGAAGCAGAGAAAATTAATCATTGATATTATACTGGATGAAGAATGTACCTGCTGTAAGGAAATATATTATCAGGCGCATGGCAAGGATTCTTCTATTGGGATCGCCACGGTATACCGGATGGTGAAAACTTTAGAGGAAATAGGAGCAATAGACAGAAGGAATATGTACCGACTATCCTATGATCAGGAGGCAGGTATTAATAATGGATGTACGATTTTATTAAAAAGTAATGCTACCATCCGTTTGTCCAGGGAACAATGGGCAGAGGTGCTGGAAACAGGATTAAAGAAAAAAGGATTTTTAGCAGAAGATAAAATAGAGGCGGTTTTAGTGCAATAAAGATAGAATATAAGAAAATTGCTGGACGAAAGCCTCCAAATCGTATATATTATAAGGTAATAACTATTGGAGGTGAAACTTGATGTACGAGTCCGGAGAGAATTATTTAGAGACGATATTAATGCTGAAAGAAAAGAACGGTACGGTTCGTTCAATCGACATTGCAAGAGAATTAGAATTTAGTAAGCCCAGTGTCAGCAGGGCAGTAGGAATTTTAAAGGAAAACGGATACATAACAGTAGAAAGCGGCGGAGAGTTAGAACTGACATCGGAAGGTTCTAAACTTGCGCAATCAATATATGAGCGACATAAACTTCTGACGGAGTTTCTGATGAAGGCTGCAGATGTATCAGAGGAAATTGCGGAAAAGGATGCATGTAAAATGGAGCATATCATAAGTCAGGAAGTGTTTCAGGGAATAAAAGAGTATCTGAGTAAGAGTTGACAGGGAAAGCAGGTTTCAACTTGTCACGAGGATAAAAATATGTTAATATAATAGAGCGGCAAGGAGGTCAGAGCGAAATAATGTCTGATCTTTTTTGCGTTTTTTACTATAAATAATAAAATGAATGGAGGATACGCAATGAAGATGCGAGGGATTTATACATCCGTTAACGATATTAGAAGACGAGTATTTACTGAAGTTGCAAGACTTTCGTATGAAGGCGGGGATTATTCCAGGATAGAAGAAGTTCCGTTTCAAATTATTCCGGGTGAAGTTGCTTCTTACCGGGAAAGTGTGTTTTTGGAAAGGGCTATTGTAGGAGAGAGGCTTCGCCTATCCATAGGCCTGCCGCTTCGTAAGATGACAGAACATGCACCTATATCAGATGGAATTGAAGAAAGTGCCATTGCAGAAAAGTATTACGATCCGCCCCTTGTAAATATAATAAAGTTTGCCTGTCATTCCTGTCCGGATAATGTAATCCGTGTAACAGATGCCTGTCAGGGGTGCCTTGCTCATCCGTGTGTGGAAGTGTGTCCCAAAGATGCGGTTTCCATAAAAGAGGGCAGATCCATTATTGACCAGGATAAATGCATTAAATGCGGCAAGTGCATTAAGGTATGCCCTTATAATGCCATTATGAAAATAGAACGCCCCTGTGCAAGAGTATGCGGGATGGATGCGATTGGTTCTGATGAACTTGGACGGGCAGATATTGATTATGATAAATGTGTTTCCTGCGGTATGTGCCTGGTAAACTGTCCGTTTGGTGCGATAGCAGATAAAGGCCAGATCTTCCAGACCATACAGGCAATTAAAAGTGATGTTCCGGTATATGCTGCGATTGCACCGGCATTTGTTGGGCAGTTCGGTCCAAAACTGACGCCGGAAAAACTGCGTGATGCATTTAAACAGCTGGGATTTGAAGATGTAGTGGAAGTTGCAATCGGAGCGGATCTGTGTACCATCGAAGAAGCCAAAGATTTCCTTGAAGAAGTTCCGGAGAAACAGCCATTTATGGCAACATCCTGTTGTCCGGCATGGTCTGTAATGGCGAAAAAACTCTATCCTGATCTGGCACCATACATTTCAATGGCATTAACCCCTATGGTTTTAACTGGCCGTTTAATCAAAAAGAAACATCCGGGCTGCAAGGTCGTATTTGTAGGTCCTTGTGCTGCGAAAAAGCTGGAAGCAAGCCGTAAATCTATCCGAAGTGATATTGATTTTGTATTGACTTTTGAAGAATTGATGGGTATGTTTGAAGCCCGGGATGTGGATTTTGATGCGATTACCAATGAAAGTAAACTGTCCGAATCCAGCGGTGACGGAAGAGGATTTGCAGTCAGCGGAGGTGTGGCGAATGCTGTTGTGAACTGTATAAAAGAGTTAGAACCTAACCGGGAAGTCAAAGTAGTGAGCGCAGAAGGCCTGCGGGACTGCAAAAAAATGCTGATGATGGCAAAAGCAGGAAAGTACAACGGGTATCTGTTGGAAGGAATGGCATGTCCGGGAGGATGCGTAGCAGGAGCCGGAACATTGCAGCCAATCATTAAGTCTTCCGCTGCAGTTAATATCAATAAAAAGAATGCACCTCACCAGGGGGTGTTGTCAAGCGATTATAAAGAGTATCTGGAAAAACTGGAAGAGGAATAGCAGTAAAGGAGGCAGGGGATGATGGTAAACGGACAGCGGATTGTGTTAGAAGGTGTACCCAATGCAAGAGACCTTGGCGGGTATTTGACGGAAGACGGCAGGGTGATTAAAACCCATAGACTTATACGTAGCGGAGCACTGTGGAATTTAACGAAGAAGGATCAGGAGATTCTGATCAGGGAATATGAAGTGAAAACGGATATTGATTTTCGTTCCCATATGGAAGCTGACCAGAAACCGGATCCACAGCTTCCCGGTGTGCGTTATGTGCAGATTCCTATTATCGACGAGTCGGCAGCAGGAATTACAAGGGAGAATGTGAACGGGCTGGAAGATATGATTCTAAAAGCCAGTGATTACATTCTGAAGAGCAGCAAAGCAGCCGGTGAATTTATGAAGAAGACCTACCGGGATCTGGTAACGAATGAATATTCCATAGCTCAGTACCGTAAATTTTTTGATACAGTATCCAGCCATGTGGAAGGTGCTGTACTGTGGCATTGCAGCGTGGGTAAAGACAGAGCCGGAGTCGGAGCGGCATTGGTTCTTCTTGCCCTCGGAGTGTCAAGAGATACGATTATGGAGGATTATTTGCGGACAAACCAGTTTCTGAAGGAAGAGACAGAGCATTTGATAGCGGCTGTGGCAAAAGTCCATAATAGTCCGGAGCTTTTAAAAGCAGCAGCTGAGATAAATGGTGTCTGCAGGGAATACCTGGAAACAGTATTTCAGGCTATGGACGAAAACTGGGGATCAGCCGATAAATTTTTAGAAGAACAGCTGGGACTCACTTCTGAGAAAAGAGAACAATGGACAGAGCGGTTTACTGAACTGCCTGAAATATACAGGTAATGGATAGATGAAGATTGATATTAAAACTATAAAAGATAACTGTTATAATAAATCTTATATCAAAGGTGTTTCGCTGAATGAAAATGGGATGGTCTACGGCGTACATT
The DNA here is from genome assembly GCF_000797495.1 of Robinsoniella peoriensis. Taxonomy (GTDB): domain Bacteria; phylum Bacillota; class Clostridia; order Lachnospirales; family Lachnospiraceae; genus Robinsoniella; species Robinsoniella peoriensis. The sequence continues at coordinate 90,732 of NZ_JTGN01000011.1, read as the reverse complement.
CCGATATGGATGAATCTTCCGGTATTTTTCATGCCAGCGGGGATGTGGAAGGAAGTTCCGGTACAGATTACCATGTCTGGTTTGATTATGATGTGGAATCAGAAGATTTCCTGGAGTATGAATGTGAATGTCCTGCATTTTTTAAATATCCAGGTATGTGCAAACATTGTGTGGCCCTTGCACTAAAGTATGCCTCATCCACCAAGTCTAAGGCACTGTATGATTTTGAAAAATTCAAAATTCAGCAGTTAAAGTCTAAAAAAGTTCATACGGCGCCGGAATTATCCAAGCTTATCTTTGAATATACCATGCAGAAGAAAGCACAGTTTCTGCAGCCGGATGTTACGGGTAATATAGATCTTGAGCCAACCCTGATACGGGACTATTCCGGTTGGTCACTGGGGTTTCGTGTCGGTGCAGAAAATAAATATGTTGTAAAGGATATCCATTCATTTCTGGAGGCGATAGACCGGAATGAAAAGGTGGATTATGGGAAAAAGTTAGGCTTTATCCATGAAATGGGTGCTTTTACAAAACAGGCGCAGGAGATCATTTCCTATCTGAAAAAGTATATAGGTGAGTACCGTTACTACCACAACAGCACTTATTATATGCCCAGTATGCGATATTTTAAAATATCGGATGAAGCAAGGGGGGCTTTTTTACACATGATGGTGGATAAGTCCTGTAATCTGGATGATTATCTGACCAGAGATAAGGAGTTATTTGTGGTAAAGGAAAATCCCACGCTGTATTTTGGATTGGAACGGTTGGGCGAAGGCGGAGGATTTTCCCTTGTGGTTCCGGAAGAGGAAGCGTTTCTGGGAAATGGGAAGCTGTATCTGCGAAGCGGCAGAACCGTATACGAGTGCGATGCCGATTTCACGCGGGAGATGGGGTCTGTCTGCAGAATAGGCAAGATCAATAAAGAAGTGGTTCTGGATGTGGAAGAAAAGGATATGAGTTCTTTTTGCAGTTCTTTACTGCCGGTTCTAAAAAAATATACACAGCTTAAAGTGGATGGGGATCTGGATAAATATATTCCCCATGAAGCACTTATTAAAATTTATATTGACTATGACCAGGGGTTTATTACCGCAAAAATGGAAGCGGAATATGGTGAAAAGGTCTATGATCTTACGGAACATTATGATTTCAGTAATGCTTTTCGGGATATTCAAAAAGAAGCGATGGCGGTAAAAACGGTTGAATCTTATTTTGAAGGGATCAGTACAGATAACCGTTTTTGGATTGATGAAGAAAATGAGGATATGGTTTACCATCTTCTGACTACCGGTATTTACCAGATAGAAAAAGCGGGAGAAGTATATATTTCGGAAGCTTTTCAGAAGCTTAAGGTTACCGGGGCCTCCAAGATTACAGTGGGAATTTCGGTAAAAGGCGGATTGCTGGATCTTCAGGTAGACGCGGGGAATCTTTCGAAAGAAGACCTGAAGGGGATGCTTCAGAGTTACCGTCAGAGAAAAAAATACCACCGATTAAAAAATGGTGATTTCATAGAACTTGAGGATAATGGACTGGCAGTTATATCTGAGCTGGCTGACGGACTGAACTTAAAAGCCGGAGAGATTTCCGGCGGATCTATTGAGATACCAAAATATCGGGCGTTTTATCTGGATCAGGTTCTGAAAAGTGAAGGTACGGAGGTTCATCGGGATGCATCATTTAAGTCTATGATCCGTAATATGAAGGATGTGGAAGACAGTGATTACGAAGTACCGGTTTCTTTGAAGAAGGTTATGAGAAATTACCAGAAGACGGGATTTCGATGGCTGTGTACACTGGATGCTATGGGATTTGGCGGGATATTAGCTGATGATATGGGGCTTGGAAAGACGCTTCAGATTATAGGTTTTCTCTTGAAGAAGAAAGAAGACAATGAGAAAAAAGAGCCCACCCTGATTGTATGTCCGGCCTCTCTTGTTTATAACTGGGAAAGTGAGATAGAGAAATTTGCACCGGATCTGAATGTATTAGTTTTGGCCGGGGGCATGGCAGAACGAAGAGATCTGCTAAGAGGATATAAGGATTTTGATGTTATCGTAACTTCCTATGATCTTTTAAAGCGTGATATCGAAGAATATGAGGGCAAACATTTTTTTGCCCAGGTAATTGACGAAGCACAAAATATTAAAAATCACACAACCCAGGCATCAAAGGCTGTTAAATTCATCCAGGCGGAAGTGAAATTTGCACTCACCGGAACCCCCATAGAAAATCGGTTGAGTGAGTTGTGGAGTATTTTTGATTATCTGATGCCGGGATTGCTGAACAGCTATGAAAAATTCAAAACAGAGTATGAAACACCAATCGTCCAGGCAAAGGATGAGATTGTGACCAGGCGTCTGCAGAAAATGATTAAGCCCTTTATTCTGCGGCGGCTTAAGTCTGAGGTATTAAAAGACCTTCCGGAAAAAGAAGAAAATGTTATTTATTCCAAATTGGAAGGAGAGCAGAATGAGCTCTACCGCGCCAATGTAAACAAGCTTTTGGAAACCCTTAATCAAACCAGCAAAGAAGAATTCCAAACTGGCAAAATACAGCTTCTGGCACAGCTTACCAGACTTCGCCAGGTCTGTTGTGCACCGTCACTGGTGTATGAGGATTATAAGGGGGGAGCGGCAAAACTGGATACCTGCATGGAATTGATAAAAAATGCAGTGGAAGGCGGTCACAAAATACTGGTATTTTCACAGTTTACAAGTCTTTTTGGGCTTCTGGAGAAAGAGCTGGAAAAGGCAAAAATCAGAAATTACAAACTTACCGGAGCAACTGCAAAATCCAGGAGGGCGCAATTGGTAGCGGAATTTAATGAAAATGATGTACCGGTATTCCTGATATCTTTGAAGGCGGGAGGAACGGGACTCAATCTCACCGGTGCAAGTATTGTAATTCATTTTGATCCCTGGTGGAATGTAGCGGCGCAGAATCAGGCAACTGACAGAGCACACAGGATTGGACAGAAGAATACGGTGAGTGTCTACAAACTAATAGCAAAAAATACCATTGAAGAAAAAATACTTCTGCTTCAGGAAGCGAAAAAGAATCTGTCAGATCAGATTATTTCGGAAGATGGCGTGTCCGTATCTAATTTATCAAAAGAAGATTTTATGGGTATATTGGAAACTGTTTAAGGTTTTATAATACAAAGAGTCAGCAGATACGCCGGGGTGGTGGTTATCTGCTGACTCTTTGCATGGCTGAAAATAATAATTGCGTAATATGAAATCATTATATTTATTCTACCTGAAAGTTTAATGATGATTCACTTGGGCGGCAGTAAACACGGCAACAGAACGTGGTTCCAGCCGGAAAGCATGATCTTCCATGACTGCCATATCAGAGGATTGGATGCATGTTCTCAGCGGATTTTCTTCGGCAGTATTGACTGCAAGCTGCCATTTCAGCGGCTCCTGCAATGAAGGAAGTGTGATAGTCAGTGGTTCCCAGTAAACATTGACAGCCAGATACACAATATCATCCCCTGACTCATCGGGAAGCCGTCCGGAAAACAAAATACCGATCATTTTTGATTCGGAAGTAACATGGCTTTCATAGGGATTTAACTGGTGAATACTGATGGCTTCCAGATTACAGAAACTGGGTGCGAGGCTGCATCTAATCGCAGGGTGGCTGCGGCGAAATGTTATCATATAGGAAAAAAAGTCAAACATATCCTGGTTTTTTTCCAGCAGAGTCCAATCCAGCCAGGAAATTTCATTATCCTGACAATAGGGATTATTGTTCCCAAACTGAGTATTGCAAAATTCATCTCCAGCCAGGAACATAGGGGTGCCACGGCTGCACATCAGTACGGCACAGGCATTTTTGATCATCCGGTGACGTAATTTTAAGACTTGCGGATCTGTGGTATCACCTTCTGCGCCGCAGTTCCAGCTGCGGTTATCATTGGTTCCATCCGTATTATTCCATCCGTTTGCTTCATTGTGCTTCTCATTATAAGAATAGAGATCATATAAGGTGAAACCGTCGTGGCAGGTCAGAAAATTAACAGATGCATTATAGCCCCGCTGTTTGGGGTCATAGAGGTCCGGAGAGCCGATAATGCGTTTAACGGCTTCAGGAGCAAGCCAGTAATCCCCTTTTAAAAAGCTCCGAAGATCATCCCGGTATTTTCCGTTCCATTCCGCCCAGCGGTGCCAGGACGGGAAGGTACCCACCTGATAGAGACCACCTGCATCCCAGGCTTCCGCAATCAGTTTTACATTGCCAAGTATCGGATCAAATGCAAGACTTTGCAGCAGCGGAGGTTTGCTCATTGGAGAACCGTCTTCGTTACGGCCCAGGATGGCAGCAAGGTCAAAGCGAAATCCGTCAACCCGGTAATTGGTGACCCAGTAGCGGAGACATTCCAGTATCATCTGCTGGACGATGGGGTGATTGCAGTTTAAGGTGTTGCCGCATCCGCTGAAGTTATAATATTTTCCGTCCGGCGTCAGCATATAATAGATATTGTTGTCAAATCCTTTAAAAGAAAAATACGGTCCGGCTTCATTTCCTTCTGCCGTATGATTAAAAACTACATCTAAAATTACTTCTATGCCGTTTTCATTGAGAGACTTTATCAGATTTTTAAGCTCCAGTCCTTCCTGGTTCGCTTCGTTATGGGAGGCGTAGCTGGTATTGGGAGAAAAAAAGCCCACGGTATTATAGCCCCAGTAGTTTAGAAGTTCTTTTCCGTTCACTTCCCTGCGGTCGCTCATTTCATCGAATTCGAAAATCGGCATCAGTTCAACCGCATTTATTCCCAGCCTTTTTAAATATGGAATTTTTTCCTTTAATCCGTCAAAAGTTCCCGGATGCTGAACTCCTGAGGAGATATGTTTTGTAAATCCCCGGATATGAAGCTCGTAGATGACCAGATCTTCCATTGTAATCAGGGGCTGACTGAAGTTGCCCCAGTCAAAGTTGTTTTTTACGACCCGTGCCCGGTACTGGACATCACATGAGGATTGCACACCCCACACACTTTGTCCGGTTACAGCTCTGGCATAGGGATCCAGCAGCGGCTTTGTCTTATCGAAAATGAACCCTTTTTCCGGCTGGTAAGGGCCATCCAGACGAAAGGCATACTCGAAATCCGCCATATTCAGACCAAATACAATCATAGAAAAGACATGCCCGATCTTATAAGTATCGGGGTATTTCAGGACGGCATAGGGTGAGCATTGTCCGGGATGGTAGAGCAGCAGTTCGCAGGAGACGGCATTATGGGAATGAACGGTAAAACTGATTCCACCCGGTATAGCAGTGGCGCCGTTAATTTCATAAAATCCTGGACGAACCTTGTATCCTTCTACTGTATCTAACGGAAGGAGATGGTTGCTCATCATAGAAGGCAGTACTTTTGTGGAATACTCTTTTGTTGAAATTACTGTGGATTTTTTCATTATTATACCCCCTGCATATCGCAGGTTCCGCCTGCGATACTGCATTATTAAGTAGTTAAAAAGATGCCGCATTGGCTGCGGCTGATGCTTATTTGCCGATAGCATCCAGAATATAGTCCAGTTCTTTGGCGCAGGTAGACCGTTCATAGTGAATACCGTCTATAGTCTCGAAGCCGGTTTTATTCAGATAGCGGTAGGTATTGATTACACTGGTGCCAAAAGCCGCTTTTAATTTACGGTTAAAAGTCCGGATCTGAGCATCTGTATGATAAGTGAAGGTGCTGTCCACAGGTGTAATAGTAGTAATATAAATTCTGGTTTGTGGATACTGATTCATAAGCTCCCGACAGAGGGCAATGTATCCTTCAATATCCTGCATATCGTTGACCCCCATGCAGATGACGGCAGTTCGTCCGGGATCTTTATCCAGGAACTTTTTTAATTCTACAAATGCGGTGTTTTGAAACCACGGAAGCCTTGCACCGCTTTTTGTAATAAATTGAATGTTTTTCGTACGGTCATCCAGGATCTGTTCTTTACCTTTTGTCCTGGAAGCTCCAACAAAGACAGTTGAGCTTTTTCCCTGTGCAGATCGATTACTTACACGTATGGTACAGGAGGCTGATGACGGATTTTTCACAGATGAAGCTGTTATAACAGCTGTTCCGGTCTGCAAAGCTTTTATATTGCCGGCGCTGTCAACCGACACTGTTGCGGGGGCGCTGGAAACAAATGTTACCCGGTCAGCTGCCATTATTTTCCCGTTTTTATAAGGAGTGATCTTATTTGACTCACCTGCAAAGAGGTTCTGTACATATTTTTTAAAGGTAATTTCTGGTTTTTTAGGGGACACAATTACCGTACATCTTGTTTTCACTGATGCAGCTCCTTTTACGGAGCAGACGATGACTGCTTTGCCAGGTTTTATACCGGTAATCAGTCCTTTGGAAGATATTTTAGCTACTTTCATATTAAGAGAGCGGTATTTTATCTTTTTTCTGGTGGCATTCTGCGGTACCACATGTGCAATACATTTTACTGTCTGGCCTTCTTTTACGGAAAGAGCAGGACGCTTTAATTTGATAGAGACAGGAGGAACTTTGGAAAACCTGCCTGCAGAGACATTCATATTAAGGGAAAAGAATGTGGTAAGTACCAGCAAAACGAGACACAATTTTTGGAATTTCTTATGCATGATTCAATCCTTCACTTGCTGTTAATATTTTATTCATAGATGTAACCCATTATACACAAGGAAAAAAGCATTAGCAACATCTATAATATGAACTTTTGCTTAAGTTTTCATACATGACTTTTATATATTAATCTGGTATGATATACTGTATGAGAGCCTGTCATGTAACGATCATGCAGCAGGCAGTTATCAAACATGTTCAGGCTAAAGAAAATCAGTGTATCGTGAGCTGAAAAAGTACGACATAAGGGGTGAAAAAATGAAGGGAAATACTAAGAAGAAAAAAATAATTTTAGGGGTAGTAATTGGATTTTTCGTGATTATAATTGGTGTTTACCTGGGAATTGCAGTTTATTTTACGAAGCATTTCTACGGCGGCACGGTTATAAACGGTCTGGATTGCAGTAATGCAACCGTTGCCCAGGTAGAGGATAAGATACAGGAGAGTATCCTTGTATACAATCTTACTTTAAAAGGACGTGATAACTTTGAAGAAGTGATTACGGCGGAACAGCTGGGTTTTCAGTACACAGATGAAGAACAGGAAGTAGAGAAGCTCTTAAAAGCCCAGGAGCCATTTTTATGGTTTTTACATATGGGAAAACAAGAGAATTACGAAACATCGGTTAATACTTCCTATGATAAAGAGCTGGTGTCTTCACTGGTTAAGAATTTAAAGTGTTTTAAGGATGGAAATATCGTGGAACCGAAAGATGCTTACATAGAAGAGACGGCCACCGGCTTTGAGATCGTCCCGGAAGTGGCGGGAAATACCATGGATCAGGAGCAGGTGAAACAGGCAATTATTGATGCGGTAGACAAACATAAAACAGAACTATCTTTTGAAGAAGCAGGACTTTACAAGAATCCTGAAGTCTACAGCAACAATGAAAAAATGGTTAATCAGGTGGAAGAACTCAACCGCTTAACCCAGGCAGAGATTACTTTCGATTTTGTTGACCGTAAGATGGTAGCAGACAGAGGTCAGATCAGAGAATGGCTGGTTGAAGGGGATAATGGAGAATACTCCATTGATGAAGATAAAGTAAGGCAGTGGGTCAATAAAATGGCGGCGGAAACGGATACGTTCGGACTCAGCAGGGAATTTAAGACCTCAAAAGGAGATACGATCACTTTGGAGGGCGGAGACTATGGCTGGGCGACGGATGTGGATGCTACAACCGAGATTTTATTAGAGGCTTTAAAAGCAGGCAAGGTGGAGACTCTGGAACCGGAATATGTCTATACCGCTATGGACCGGTCCACAAATGATATTGGTGATACTTACGTAGAGGTAAGCATTGAAGAACAGCGGATGTGGTGTTATAAAGACGGAGACCTGATTGTAGACACTCCGATTGTAACCGGAAACTCTTCCAAAGGATGGGATACGCCGAAGGGTGGATGCTGGGCAATAGATGCCAAGAAGCGTAACGCGATTCTAAAGGGAGAAGGTTATGCATCACCCGTAGATTACTGGCTGCCATTCAATGGGGACGTGGGTATCCATGACCTGAACCGTCCTGCATTTGGCGGAGAGATCTATAAGACAGATGGTTCTCATGGATGTGTGAACACGCCCTATGATAATGCAGAAAAAATTTATGAAGCAGTAGAGATTGGAACACCGGTTATTGTATATTAAAAAATACCTTGACGTTTTCTATACAGTTAAATATAATAGAGTCAAATAAATTTACTGATAAGTTAGAGAAAGGATTTTTGCAATATGGACAGTTCAGAAGATAATGATGGCATTTGTGATATATGCAGGGGACGTTTAGGGCAAAAACCTTAGAAAATAATGGAAAGAGGCATAATCTGATTTTTACGCAGATTATGTCTTTTTGTGCATTTTAAGTTTTTTGAGTTCGGTATTTGCATAATGAAATCACAGGAGGAACGAAATGAAATTTTTTAAAAAGCAATCACCGGGAAGGTTGATTGCGTTGGGATTTGCATTGGTTATTTTTGCAGGTGCTTTGATTTTGATGCTGCCCATATCGGTAAATGATGGGGCTGAAGTAAGTTTTATCAATGCCTTATTTACATCCACCAGCGCAGTCTGTGTAACGGGCTTAATTGCCATTGACACGGCAGAGCATTTTACAGTGTTTGGAAGAACGGTGGTGGCACTTCTGATTCAGATAGGCGGTTTAGGAGTTACGGCTGTCGGTGTTACTTTTATTCTTGCAGCCGGAAAACGTGTGGGAATTAAGGGGAGGCTTTTAGTAAAAGAAGCCATGAACCTGAACAGTTTTAAAGGCGTTGTGCGTCTGGTTAAGGCTGTGTTACTTATGACCCTGTGTTTTGAAGGAGCCGGAGTAATTTTAAGTTTTATTGTATTTGTACAGGATTTTCCACCGCTTGATGCACTTGGCATCAGTTTATTCCATTCGGTGGCAGCATTTAATAACTCCGGATTTGATATTCTGGGAGGATTACAAAACCTGATACCATATCAGAATAACGTACTTTTAAACCTGACTACCTGCGGGCTGATTATTTTTGGCGGTTTGGGATTTCTGGTTATTTTAGATATAATTAAGACACGTTCTTTTAAGAAACTAAGGCTTCATTCTAAAGTAGTTATTACCATGAGTATTTTCCTGCTGGCTATTGGTACGATTCTATTGAAGCTGACAGAAGATATCACCTGGCTGGGAGCATTTTTCCAGAGTGTTTCCGCACGTACAGCAGGATTTAGTACATATCCAATCGGCAGCTTTACAAATGCCGGGTTGTTTGTTCTGACTATTTTAATGTTTATCGGAGCTTCACCGGGATCTACCGGAGGCGGTATTAAAACCAGTACTTTTTTTGCATTGATGCAGGCTACCAAAAGCTCGGCTACGAATCAGCACAGTGCAGCATTTCGCCGTAAGATTCCCACAGAGGTAATCACAAAGGCTTTTATCATTACGTTCCTGGCGCTGCTTGTAGTATGTACCGGTACATTTGCACTATGTATTTTAGAGCCGGACTGTTCTTTTATTCAGTTGTTTTTTGAAGTGACGTCTGCATTTGGTACAGTGGGATTGTCTACGGGAATTACACCGGATCTTTGTGTGGCAAGTAAAGTGGTACTGATTATTACCATGTTTATCGGGAGGCTTGGACCGCTGACCATTGCATCTTTATGGGCATTTAAGGCAACTTCGAATGTAAGTTATACAGAAGAAACAATTATTATAGGTTAGCAATATAAAACAGAAAGGTTAACATTATGAGAAAAAATAGAGAAACATATTCCTATGGTATTATTGGGCTTGGAAGATTTGGGACGGCACTTGCCAAAACACTTGCAGAGGCAGGAGAAGAGGTTATCGTAATTGATAATACGGAAAGTAAAGTAAAAGAGCTGAGACAATTTACGGAAAATGCCTTTGTGGCGGAGACGCTTACCAAAGAAGTTCTGGAAGAAATTGGAATACAAAATTGTGATACGGTGGTAGTCTGCATAGGTGAGAAAATTGATACCAGTATTCTGACGACCCTGAATGTGGTAAGCCTGGGAGTACCCAGAGTCATTGCAAAGGCGATCAGCCCGGATCAGGGAGCTGTCCTTGAAAAAATAGGGGCACAGGTAGTATATCCGGAAAGTGATATGGCTGTGCGTCTGGCAAACAGGCTCCTGGCAAACAGTGTTTTAGATTACATTTCTTTAAATAATAATGTGGAAATTACAGAAATTAAATTATCCGGCTCCCTGGTGGACAAAAGTATCCTTGAAGCAGATCTTCGCCAGAAATATGGGCTGAATATCATTGCAATTGAGAGAGAGAATAAAACAGACATTGAGATAAACCCCAATTACCGTTTTTCGGAGGGAGACATTATTGTTGTAGTAGGGAAAAAAGATAATGTACAGAAATTTGAAGATTCATTGAATTAAAAGGATTGACATTCCACCGCGCAGGAAGGTTTACAATGAGTGTAACAGGGAGGCGGAACATGTATAAGATAAGTGAATTTTCTAAAATCACCCGGTTAACGGTGAAAGCGCTTCGTTATTATGACGAAGCGGGTATCTTAAAACCATCCCACAGAGCCGAAAACGGTTACCGTTATTACAGTGAGGTAGATTTTAAGAAAGCAGAACTGATTCAGTTTCTGCGAAATTTGAGTTTTGGTATTGCGGAAGTGAAGGATATTATGGAAAATTGCAGAAGTACAGAAGATATATCCTATTATCTGGAAGAAAAGCAGGATATGATCCGCAGGCAGATTCAAAAAGAAAAGGAACTTATCCGCCGGATGGACCGCTATTTGAAACCCAAAGACGCGGAGGTGGAATCTATGGAATATAAAATTGAGATCAAAAGTTTCCCTGCTGTCACAGCGGCATCGATAAGATTTAAGGGAAGGTATCAGGATATGGGCAAGTATATGGCTGAGATTTACAGGGAAATCAAGGGAAAAGGAGCCGGCGAACCATTTTGCTGTTACCATGACGATGATTTTAAAGAAGAAGCAGATATTGAGATCTGTGTGCCTGCAAAAGGTCTGACAGAGGGAAAGAATATCAGATCCAAACAGCTGCCGGCTGTAAATAAGGCAATCTGTACCATGCACACAGGTAGTTATGAAGGACTTCACAGAGCATACAAGGCATTGCTCGACTATGCCAGGGAGAAGGGTTATACTTGCATTACGCCTTCCAGAGAAGTGTATCATAGGGGACCTGGAATGATCTTTAAGGGAAATCCGAGTAAATATGTCACAGAGATCATCATTCCGGTGGAATATTCGGAATAGGAATCCGGGATTTCCGGAAAAATGAAAGCCCGTTACCGCATCAGGGGATTGCGAAAGCAGCCGCCCGGGTGCGGTATTTTTATGAAATGGAGTATATTTGCTTTAAAAAGTATAGCGCACTTAAAGCAGGAAGAGCAGGACAATTGCCAATACAGTCTGCATGGTGCCAACCAGTCCCCCATACAGCATTGATTTTGGGCCTTCATCCAAAAGATCCTGGAATTTCACCCGCATACCAATAGCTGCCAGGGCTATGATTTCAAACTGTCCGCTTATCAATTTTGCAGCTTTTATCATCGGAAGGGGTACTATGCCTATACTGCTTATAATACTGAAAATGAAAAATCCAATGATAAACCAGGGAATCCCACAGGAAATTCTTGTACTTTGCGTGCTCTTCCCGGGTTTCTTTATAAAGAGCTTTTCCCCATCAGCAGTGTTCATTTTGGAAAAAACCAACGCCACTACAACCAGGAATACAATTCTGATAATCTTAAATATGGTTGCCATCTGTACCACGTCATCATTGATAAATTTAGCGGATGCAATAACCTGGCCAATGGATTGCAGCACTCCGCCAATCATACCGGAAGCATGAATTGTCTCATTATGGTATAAAATGCCTGTGATGACCGGCAGAATTACCATCAGAAAAGTGCCGGTAATATTTACAATCGTAATGGAAATCCCTTTATCTTTGGCATCTGCGTCAATCACCGGAGAAATTGTTCCAATGGCGGAGGAACCGCAGACTGCATTTCCGGCGCACATCAACAGACAGAATTTTTTGCGAAAGCCCAGCCGTTTGCCGATGAGGTAGGTCCCGGTAATGGTAAGGGACATTTGCAGTGCAATAAAAATTATGCCGGAGATACCTACACCAAGGATATCGGACAGATGAAGTGTCAGCCCGGTGAGTACAATGGAATACTCCAAAAGCATAGATTCAGAGAATTTACATCCTTTATTCAGGGATTTCCTGTTTAAAAATGTATTGCCGCAAAGAATGCCGATGCCGATGGCAAACAGGGCAGAGCCCACAGCAGGTACAAATGAACTGATTATCTGAGCGATACATGAGATAATCAGGCAGACGATGAATCCTGGAATCAAATTTTTCAGTGGTTCCGTAAATTTTTTCAAAACATTCACTCCTTTATACTATTTTTCAATTCCTGTTGATTTTACCATCATTTGGTTATAAAATAAAATTATTAAATTTTATAAAACTATAATATATATTTATATTAAGGAGACGTATGTTAGATTTTAGAATAAAAACTTTTCTTGAATTATGCAGATTAAAAAATTATACAAAGACGGCACATTCCCTGCATATTACCCAGCCGGCAGTTACCCAGCATATTCAATATCTGGAACGGGAATACGGGATGAATTTTTTTGACCATGAAGCAAGAGAACTTACACTTACGCCAAAAGGACAGATATTCTACTGGTCGGCACTGACAATGGAGGCGAACAGCCGAAAAATTCATGAGTTAATGCAGCAGCCTGTTGCAGCCGCCAGGTATTTCAGGTTTGGAGCTACCCTGAGTATTGGGGAGTATCTGATGCCGCCTATTTTAGCCGCGTATCTAAAAGAGTATCCCCAAAACAGATTGTCCATGCTGGTTGAAAATACAGCGGCACTGCTGAAAAAACTGGATGGAGGTGAAATAGATTTTGCAGTTGTAGAAGGACGGTTTGACAAGAATGCCTACAGTCACGTGCTTCTGGCAAACGAAAAATTTATTGCAGTGTGTGCCGCTGATTTTCCCATACAGGAAGAAATGCTGATGGATGATATCACGAAGTATCCGCTGATTATAAGGGAAAAAGGTTCGGGAACGAGATGGATTCTGGAGGATATACTGGCTGAACACAATCTGAGCATCGGGCAGTTTGAAAAGCTGAGTGAAATGGGGAATTTTGCAGTCATCAAACATCTGGTACAGGAAAAGCTGGGATTGACATTTGCCTACGAATCTGTGGTGAGAAGAGAAATCAGAGAAGGAAAATTAAAAAAGGTAACGATACAAAACTTCCAGGCGGCACGTGAATTTAACTTTGTATATCTAAAAGATAGTATTTTTGAAAAGGAATACCTGGAATTTTACCGGTATTGTATGACTGGTGTGGGTTTACTCCTTGGGGAGGGCACGTGGAGCCTCATGAATCCATAGAGGGGTGTGCCATCCGGGAAGTAAAAGAAGAAACCGGTCATATTTCCTTTGCACCGGGGTGCCGTGAACGTTTTGGCCAGTTGTTTTAAAGAGGGAATTGTTGAAAAGTTAAAAGTTTGGCAAGTGCTGATTATTTTTCTCCAATGACACATAACCACCCATGTTTGGGATGTTTACGGACGCGAATTTTTGAAAAACCAGCTTCCAGCATCGCTTTTTTCAAACCAAGTGCAGAAGGAATATGCATTTTCAAAAGCTTTGTCACTTCCGAATATTTGTCAGGATCATCGTCTACAGACTGTACCATTTCACATATAATTGCCAATCTGCCGCCGGGCTTTAAAACCCGGAGTACTTCTTTTAAGTCAGAATGAATGTCCGGCCAGAAATAAATGGTTTCAATAGCGGTTACCAGGTCGAAAACATGATCCCGAAATGGCAGGTTGGAGACACTGGCTTTTAAAATATCTGCCCTTCCATTTGCAATAAAATGGCTGTTTTCTTTTAGTGCACGTTCGATACAAAGAGGAGAGTAGTCTACACCGTAGACTTTTCCCTGGGGAATTAACTTCAAAAGGCGACGTACTGCTTTTCCGCCTCCGCATCCAATATCCAGCGCTTTGCAGTCCGGCTCTGGATCCAGCTGGTAAAGTGCCCATTTTGTCAGGCGGGCATGTCCTAAATTCATTTTATGAATCATCAGACTGCCCCATGTCCCTTCCGGGCGGCGGGCATTTTTTGTGAGATTTTTTATCATATTCGATGGCTCCTTTTCCGGAGTATTATTCCAATACGTTTCATGCATTTTTCAAATACTCTCTTGTGTAAAAGTTCGTACAATCCATTATAAAGCGGGCAGGGGAGTGTGTCAACTCTTGGTCAATCAAAAAAAATGCCAGAAATTTCAGGGTTTGTTTTGTCCAATTTGCACAAATAAAAAAGTAAATATAGTTTGAAAATGATGGAAAATCAATTTTATTTATGCACTTTTTATATGTATATTGACTTAAAAGAAAGTTTCGTATAGAATGTCAACATATCAGGACAAACGAAAGAAAATAAGAAGAAATGGAGAGGTTAATTATGAAAATGAAAAGAGCTTTAGCATGGTTATTGGCGGGGACTATGGTTGCTGGTTTGACGGGGTGCGGCGGCAGTTCGGACAGCAAAAGTACGGAGGTGTCAAAAGATGGCACCCGGGAAGAAACACAGGCGGGTTCCGGGGAAGCTTCCGGAGACCAGATTACCTTACGTATGGCATGGTGGGGATCACAAAGCCGACATGATGCCACCAATAAGGTAATTGAAATGTATGAGGAACAGAATCCAAATGTAAAAATTGAAGCGGAATTCTATGATTTTGACAGCTATTTTACAAAGCTGGATACTTTAGTGGCTGCTGATGATGTATGGGATATTTTCCAGCTGGGAGGCAATTTCCCCAAATATGAAAATAACATAGAGATGCTTGGCAGTTATATCGATAATGGGACAATTGATGTAAAGGATACCACGGAGTCATTTTTGAAAACAACCCAGAATAATAACGGGGATCAGGTAGGTATCTCTATTGGAACAAATACATATGGAATCGCATATGATCCTGCTGTTTTTGAAGAGGCCGGATTGACAGAACCATCCGATGACTGGACCTGGGAGGAGTGGAAGCAGGACTGTCTTACAATCACAGAAAAGCTGGGGATTTTTGGTACTTCCAAAATGGATAACTTTATTGCCGGGGTGACCCAGAGAGTGTCTCAGACAGAAAAAGATGCCAATTTCTTCAATAAAGAAGGCAATGGGCTTGCCTGGTCAGACGCAAAGCCGATGGCAGATTATCTCTCTATGATAAAAGAACTGACCGATGCAGGATCATATCCCGATGCAGGAGCAATTAAAGAAATAAAGGATATTGAAAATGATTATCTGGTTACGGGAGATGCAGGTATGACCTGGGTTGCGTCCAACCAGATCAATTCCATTATCAATGCTGCGGGAAGAGAAATCAAGATTGCACCGGTTCCCCGTATTACAAAAGACGGCGCTTACGGCATGATTGTTCAATCCTCACAGATGCTTTCTATTTCAAAAAACTCCAAACAGAAAGAAGAAGCAGCAAAATTTGTAAATTACTTTGTAAATGATTTAGAGGCAAATAAAGTGTTAAACGGAGAGCGCGGTGTTCCTATCATGTCTAAGGTAAGAGAGGAAGTAAAAGCGCAGGCGGATGACGCAAATAAGGTGATTTATGACTTTGTTGATAAAATTGGTAAATTCCCTTTGGAGGACAGTAATGTAATCAGTCCGGAACCCAAGACAGAAATTGAAGACCAGGATAAGCTGTTAGTAGAAAAAGTGCAGTATGGAGAATTAACACCGGAGGAAGCGGCACAGAAATTAGTAGAATTTGCCCAAAGCAAATTTAATTAAAATTGCTGACATCCATGGAAGAAAAGGAGAATGGATATGGAAAAGAAACAAAGCAGTAAATTCCAGAAGTTTATACATAACAATAATACGGCAGGTTATCTGTTTTCACTGCCATTTATCGTTGGATTCCTGGGATTTACCCTGATTCCAATATTAGTATCCATGTACTATTCGGTAACAGATTACAAATTAGGGCAGGATGCTTCTTTTATTGGTATGCAGAATTATTTAAGTCTGCTGACGGACGAGCGATTTATGAATTCGATGAAAGTGACCGTTATTTACGTTGTGATTTCCGTTCCCGTAAAATTGGCATTTGCCCTTCTGGTTGCATATCTGTTGACAAAGAAGAGAAAAGGCGTTACTTTTTACCGATCTTTATATTATGTTCCCTCATTGATCGGCGGCAGTATTGCAGTAGCCCTGGTATGGAAGACAATCTTCTCTACCAGAGGCCTTGCCAATGCTATTCTCACCGGAATAGGCATGAAGAAGATTTCCTGGCTTGGAGATCCAAATGCGGCAATGGGAATTCTTATTGCTATGGCTGCATGGCAGTTTGGTTCCTCTATGATTATTTTTGCAGCAGGGCTAAAGGAAATTCCCGGAAGTTATTACGAAGCGGCAGATATTGACGGAGCAAATAAATTTCAGAGGTTCTTCAAGATCACCCTGCCATGTCTGTCCCCTATTATTTTATATAATCTGGTAATGCAGACAATATCAGCATTTATGTCTTTTACCCAGGCATTTGTAATTACCCAGGGCGGACCAAACGATGCAACGAATTTCTACGCGTTATATGTATATAAACATGCGTTCCAGTATTCCAATATGGGTTATGCCAGCGCTATGTCCTGGATTATGCTGGTTCTGATCAGTGTCGTTACACTTGTGATATTTAAATCGTCAAAATTCTGGGTATTCTCGGAATCAGACCAATAGGATGAAGGAGGATAAGCTGACATGGGAATGAAAACAAAACATCGCTTTGGCACTTTCTTCTACCATCTGTTTGTATGCGGATTTGGGCTGATTATGATTTATCCGGTTCTCTGGATGATCAGTGGTGCTTTTAAGAATAACATGGAAATTTTAAATGGCGGGCTGAAACTTTTGCCCCCTAACTGGAGATTTGAGAATTTTACAAATGGATGGTCCGGGTTTGGAGGAATATCTTTTGGGAGATTTTTTGCAAATTCGTTTATTGTAGCTGGTATCTCTACGGCGGCGACCGTATTTAGTTCGGCATGTGTCGCTTATGCATTTGCCAGAATCAAATTCAAGGGAAGCAAGATCTGGTTTACTGCCATGATTTGTACTATGATGCTGCCTGCTCAGATTATTCTGGTGCCGCAGTATATTATATACAACAGGCTTGGCTGGGTGGGAACTTTTTTACCTCTGATTCTGCCCCATTTCTTCGGACAGGCATTCTTCATCTATCAGATGATGCAGTTTGCAAAAGGGATTCCAAGAGAACTGGATGAAGCAGCAACCATAGACGGATGCAGCAAATATTCCATTTTTACCAGGATCATTTTCCCGCTGCTAAAGCCATCTATTGTAACAACGGTAATCATTCAGTTTTACTGGAAATGGGATGACTTTATGGCACCTATGATTTATCTGAATAAACCTAAGATGTATACGGCATCCATCGCAATTAAACAGTTTGCAGATGCTTCCTCTACAACGGATTACGGTGCGATGTTCGCAATGTCCACCTGTTCCCTGATTCCTGTATTTTTCATTTTCCTGGTTTTTAACAAATATCTGGTGGAAGGAATCAGTACCAGCGGATTGAAAGGATAGAATGCTATGATTGACAGACAGTTGCTGCTGAGCAGGCACAATCCCCATCTTGTTTGTGCCAGTATAGAGTCACCGTTAACGGTGGGAAACGGAGAATTTGCGTTTACCGTGGATGTAACCGGGCTGCAGACTTTTTACGGGGAGCAAAAGGAAGCCCATGTACCACTTTGCACTATGAGCCAATGGGGATGGCATACCGCACCGGCAGGAGAAAACAGAGACATTTATTTTAAGCCCTCCCAGGTAGTAAAAACAAAATACAAAAATGGAGACAGGATAGTCAGCTATGCATCTGACTGTCAGCCGGGAAATGAAGAAATCTATCATTGGCTGCGTGAAAATCCCCATCGACTTAATTTATGCAGGCTGACTTTTCTGTGGAATGGGGAAGAGATACCTTCATCGGATATTACAAATGTGGATCAGACGTTGTCCTTGTATGAAGGAATTATAACAAGCAGATTTACCATCTGTGGATACCCGGCAGAGGTGAAGACTATCTGTGCCGGAGAATGGGATGTACTTGGAATTCAAGTGGATTCAGAAGCATTGAAGACAGGGGAGCTCACCGTGGGGATCATGTTTCCTTATGGCAGCAGTGATATTACGGCATCCGACTGGGAACATGGGCAGTGGCATCAAACCAGGAGAGCGGATGGGGATTGTACCGATTTAAAAGGAATGGTACATATTCACCGGATACTGGACAGAGATCAGTATCATGTGATGTTAAACAGGGAGAGTGAGTCTGCACTGGCAACGGATAACAGTCATTGCATAAACCTTAGAAATTATGGCAGGATACTGACTTTTACCATAGGATTTTCGGCTGGTAAACAGGTGCAGATACCGGATTATGAACAGGTGAAAAGCAGCAGCCGCAGGGAATGGAAGAAGTTCTGGGATATCTGTGGAATGATCGATCTCCACCGGTCAAAGGATAAGAGAGCCCTTGAACTGGAGCGCAGGATCATTCTTTCCCAATATCTGCTGAAGCTGCAATCCTGTGGGTCCATGCCTCCCCAGGAAACGGGGCTGACCTGCAACAGCTGGTACGGAAAGTTCCATCTGGAAATGTACCCCTGGCATTGCGCCTGGTTACCGCTTTGGAATCAGGGAGATCGTTTAGAAAAGAGCCTGGACTGGTACCGGAAGCATCTTCAGATAGCAAAAGAGAATGCAGCTGGGAATGGTTACCGGGGGGCAAGGTGGCCGAAGATGGTAGCTTATGATGGGGTAGACAGTCCTTCTTTTATAGCAGTGCTGCTGATCTGGCAGCAGCCCCATATTATCTATATGCTGGAACTGGTTTATCAAAATGGCGGCGGGCAGAAACTGCTGGAGGAGTACTGGGAGGTGGTGAAAGAAACAGCAGACTTTATGTGTGACTTTACCATTTGGAACGAGATGACCGGATATTATGACCTGCCGTCACCGCTGATTCCTGCCCAGGAGGAACATGATCCCGGGACAACGAAAAATCCCACCTTTGAATTAGAATACTGGCATTTTACCCTGCATATTGCTGCCAGGTGGGCAGAACGTCTGGGGAAAGAGTCGGAAAACTGGATCTATACTGCAGAACATATGGCACCGTCATCAGTGAAAGCGGGGGCTTATCTGGCATGTGAGACCTGTCCTGCCACCTTTGAAGAGTGGGGGCGTGACCATCCGTCCATGACCGGAGCATATGGTCTGATTCCCGGAGACCGTATTCTTAAGAACCGGATGAAAGCAACTTTAAAGAAAGTCTTTGACTGCTGGGACTTTACCACAATGTGGGGCTGGGACTTTGCTATGATGGCAATGACTGCCATAAGGCTGAATGATCCGGAAACTGCAATTGATATTCTGCTGAAAGACTCTCCCAAGAATTCATATGTAATTAGCGGAAACAACTATCAGGCGGGACGGACGGATCTTCCTCTGTATCTGCCGGGAAATGGTTCGCTTCTGCTGGCTGCGGCTATGATGACTGCCGGTTATGCAGGATGCAGGAAAACATTGCCCGGATTTCCAGAGAATGGAATGTGGGAAGTGGAATACGAAAATATACATCCCTTTCCGTATTAATTTTTTTGTTCTAACAGGGAAATCATGGAATAAATTGTATCAGGATTCCATAATTTCCGCACCAAAGGATTTTGGACGGGGCAGTGCAATGCTTTTATTGAATTGCTTCCGGTATTTCAGGGGAGAAGTTTCGGTATGCTTACGAAAGATCTTTTCAAAATAGGTGATGCTTTCATAGCCCAGCCGTTCTGCAATCTCCGTGATACTTAAATCCGTTTCCGCGAGCAGAACCCGCGCCTGCTGTATGCGGTTTACATTGATATATTCATTGACCGTATAGCCGGTTATTTCCTTGAAAATTCTGCTTAAATAGCTTTTGCTCATATAAAAATGATCGGCTATATGGGCAAGTGAACAGGCGGAATCATAATTTGCGGTAATAAAGGAGGCCACTTCCGACACCTTCTGATGAGTAGCTGATGTGGAAAGTGCAGTGGTTGGAGCAGATGAAACACTGTTTGACCAATGGCGCATGGCAAAGAACAAAAGTCTGGCAAGCTTTGTCATCGTCATCATCCGGTATCCGGGATCACAGGTATACATTTCATCTGCGATTCCATCCAGGAGGGATAGGACATATTTCTGCCGGGGAACATCCAGCTGCAGTACCCCCTGGTTTTTTCGGAAAAACTCAGCCAGAGAAAGTTCCCCTGTAGAAGCAAGAAATGTAGAAAAAGGCTCATCCAGAAATTCGATCACAATACGTTCATGGTAGGAGTCGCCGTACTGACCGGTCTTGTGGATCTGGTTGCGGTTTATGAAGACCAGGCTTCCCTTTTTAATGTGGTAAGTTTGTTTTTCTATAAAATAGTAGCGCTCACCTTCCACCAGATAATAGATCTCATATTCATCATGGGTGTGTTTGGATGGCATGGTAAATTCGTAATCTCGTACGACCCGGTCAATCATAATACCGTCGATACTTTCACTATACAGGACTTTGCGCATATTTGTCTCCTTTGTATGAATAATCTAGTACTCTATCGTTACTGTCCGGATGTACTAGATATAGAATATATAAAACATTATATTATATTTTGTCGTAATGTCCAGTAGTTCATAAAGCTGCAGGTATCGGGTACGCATTGAAAACAGTAATTAATTTAAAGAAAGCAGGTAATCGCATGAAGTATAATCACGACAAAGCATCAGATGTACAAATAACTTATATCGGGGGAGGTTCCAGAGGATGGGCATGGACATTTATGACGGATCTGGCTATGGAACCCCGCATGAGTGGTACCATCCGCTTATATGATATCGACAAAGAGGCTGCAAAAGCAAATGAAGTCATTGGAAATCATGTAAGTGAACGCAGCGAAGCGGTGGGAAAATGGGAATATAAAACTTATGACAGCCTGCAGGCAGCACTGTCAGGTGCAGATTTTATTGTGATTTCCATTTTACCGGGGACTTTTGAAGAAATGGCAGCAGATGTGCATTTGCCCGAAAGACTTGGAATTTACCAGTCAGTAGGTGATACGGCAGGTCCGGGAGGAATGATCCGTGCACTGCGGACGATTCCCATGTTTGTTGAAATCGCAAAAGCAATCCGTGACCATGCACCAAATGCCTGGGTAATAAACTATACCAATCCAATGTCTCTGTGTGTAAAAACCCTGTACGAGGTCTTCCCCGGGATAAAGGCTTTTGGATGCTGTCATGAAGTATTTGGCACCCAGAAAGTATTAAAAGGCATTTTAGAAGATACTTATGGATTGGAAGAGGTCAACCGCAGAGATATACAGGTGAATGTTCTGGGTATTAACCATTTTACGTGGTTTGACTATGCATCTTATAAAGGAATGGACTTGTTCCCGGTGTATCGGGATTATATAGAGAAGCACTTTGAAGAAGGGTATGTGGAAAGAGATACCAATTGGGCAAATGCATGTTTTGCATGCTCACACCGTGTGAAGTTTGACCTGTTTCGAAGGTATGGTCTGATTGCAGCAGCAGGAGACCGTCATCTGGCAGAGTTTATGCCGGGAAATGAGTACCTGAAAGATCCAGATTCAGTAGAAGAATGGAAATTCGGACTGACAACAGTTGAGTGGAGAAAAGAAGACCTGAAAAATCGTCTGGACAAAAGTAAAAAACTGCTGACACAGGAAGAAGAAGTGGAATTAAGGCCTACCGGAGAAGAAGGGATTCTTTTGATAAAAGCATTATGCGGGCTTGAACGGGTTATCAGCAATGTGAATATTCCAAACAGCTTTGGACAGATTCCCAATCTTCCGCTGGGTGCAGTGGTAGAAACAAATGCAGTGTTTGAACGGGATGCCATCCGCCCGGTTGTAGCAGGCGGGATACCGGATTCCGTAAAAACCCTGATTATGCCGCATATTGAAAATCATGAATATATCATGGAGGCAGCCATGAACTGCAGTAAAGAAGCTGTTGTAAAAGCATTTCTCAATGATCCGGCATTTACAGGTAAAAACTGCAGTGAAGATGATATTCGCTCTTTAGCCAATGATATGATTGCTGCAACAATGGGTTATCTTCCAGGTGGGTGGAAATAACAGAAAAATTAAGAAAGGCGGTCCCATTATCTGATATGATACCTCTTAAGCAGACAAGGTAATAACCAAAATCTACTTAGGAGGTATTTTCATGGGGAAATAGGGAATTAGTTATTATGAAACACTTTTGGAAGACTTCTTACAGGGCTTTTTCATTTTAAATTTTAATTTTAATTTTTCCGGGCGGTCTGGATTCTTTGGAAACCAGCCTTTGGCAACCCGCTCTTCCTGTTCTTTTAATTCTACGATGCTCCAAAAACAGGTGAAGCTTAAGATACTGAACAGGGAAGAGAACATGGTGTTTTCAATATTAACGGTAAGGACTAAGCAAAGAACTCCGGCAAGCAGGAAGAGTGGCCAGATTTTACTGGAGAAGTAGTATTCTCCTTTGATGACGATGGGATGAAACACGCCAATGGTCAAAAATGCAAATAAACCAATCAGTAAACCTTCAAAATACATAAGTTTGTTTCCTTTCTTATTATGAGAATTAATGCTGTCTTTGATACCAGCACATACATTCCTGAACTCGGGTTCCATATTCCTGATTCGCTGCGAACAGGTAGCTGAGCACGCATTTCTGAATATTTTCAGAAGTGGTATACAATTCGGAAGCAATGTTGTCAACCAGATGGTCACGTGCTTCCTGACAAAGAGAAAGATAACGTTCCCCAGCCTGGGTGAAATTGTCTTCTTTTAGAATTTCAGAGCGTTCAATGGAGCCGGAGATACATTCCCCGGTGCCGCTGGAAACCAATTGTCCTGGTGTCCATTTTTCTTCATGATTGACCGGAACATCCCTGAAATCCGGACCAATTCTTCTTCGCTGTGCATCCCAGTAGATAAAGGAACGTCCCTGCAGCATCTTATCTGCAGAAAGCTGGATTCCATCAATCAGGTTAGAAGGGGAAAAGGCAGCTTTTTCTACCTGCTGCTGATAATTATCCACATTGCGGTCTAAGGTGAGGCATCCTACCCTTGAAAGAGGAAATTGTTCCTGATTCCAGACTTTTGTGTCATCTAAAGGATCAAATGTGAGGCTGCAGGCTTCGTCCACATTCATGAACTGAACGCAGAGTTCATACTGGTAGGTTTCACCCCCGGCCAGGGTATTGTATAATTCTTCCCCTGCAATATTGGGATTTTCGCCAGCCAGTTTTGCTGCTTCTTCCCGGGTTAAAGTACATTCCTGACAGGATGGTATCCAATGGTATTTTACATAACGCCGAACTCCTTTTTCATTCTCCCAGACGTAAGTATTGACGCCGTATGTACGCATACAACGAAAACTTGCCAGCGTCCCCAGATCTGAATACAGAAGGGTTACAAAATGAGTCGCTTCCGGAGTTTCCGCCACGAAATTCCAAAATGCCTGTGCATTTGGAATGTTGTTTACCGGTGACGGTGACAGGGATTTGATGGCAGCCGGGAATTTCATGGCATCTCTTACTAAGAATACAGGAATATGGTTGCAGAGAAGATCAAAAACGCCGCAGTCTGTATAGAATTTGGTGGAAAATCCCCTTACATTCCGGGCGGTGTCCGGGGTTCCTTTTGTACTCACGGCAAAAGAAAACCGTGAAAAGGTGTAGGTTACCTGACCTGGTTTCTGTAAAAAGGATGCTTTGGTATAAGGGCGCATAGACTGATAGGCCGTAAAGTATCCAAATGCTCCATAGCCTTTCGTATGTACAGCTCTTTCTATGATTTTTTCATGGACAAAGGTCTCAAGAGTTTCATGCAAAATGGTGTCCTGTAAAAGTACGGGGCCGCCTGGACCAACTGTCTGAGCGTGTTCAACCATGTTATGATTCCGGCATTTTTGGGAAGGGGAATGGGAATCCTGGGTGCATCGGTTCTGACCCATATTGCATCGGTTAGGCTGAGAACCGTATTGATAGTGATGTGGCATGGGAAGTCTCCTTTTTAAATATCGCTTTTTTATTATATGGTAATTTATATAAAATGCAGCTTGGACATTGAAAAGGCATTCATTTTTTTATGAAAGTCTTGTAAAGAATGAAGCAGCATTGTAAAATAAATGCATATAATTGGAATATTTGATTTCAGGAAGGATAAAATAATATGTATATAAGATTATTAGAACCAAAATTTAGTGTGTGCAAGCTTAAGGCAGGGGCAAAGATCCCATATGACGAAGAATTTGTATTTACAGGGAAAACGGACGAAGAATTGTCCCTGGTCTGCCCGGAAAATATGGTTCCGGACCAATTTTTAGAGCGGGAAGACGGATGGAGAGGATTTCGGATAGAAGGGGTGCTGGATTTCTCCATGATTGGAGTTATTGCCAAGCTATCGAAACTGCTGGCGGAACATGAAGTGGGGATTTTTGTAATATCCACCTTTAATACAGACTACGTTTTTGTAAAAGAAGAAAATTGGAAAAAAACAGTTGCGACTTTAAAAACAAACGGATACGGGATACGATAAGCAGGAAATGGAAGAGATAAAAATCTTCCATTTTTTTGTTTTGTGACTTGATCACGGTAAATGAGAATTAGAACCATTATAATGATATTAAGATAATGATCTTGCGGCGAAACCGATGGAAACCAGTTTTTGCCGGAGTCAAAAATGATCAGAATAGAGGTAATGATAATATGGGTAAAAAAACAGTGATTATTGGCGGGGTTGCAGGTGGAGCCACCACTGCGGCACGCCTTAGAAGACGCGACGAATCAATGGAAATAGTTGTATTTGAAAAAGGGGGCTATATTTCTTATGCAAACTGCGGTCTGCCTTATTATATCGGAGATGTAATCAAAAGCCGCGATGCACTGCTTTTACAGACACCCCAGGGAATGAAAAAGAAATTCAATATAGATGTCCGTATTTACAGCGAAGTTATAAAAATACAACCGGACCGCAAATGTGTTACGGTTCAGAATCTTGAGACAAATGAAACTTATGAAGAAGTATATGATAATCTGGTTATAGCAACAGGGTCATCCCCGCTAAAGCCGCCGATTAAAGGGATTGACGGAGAAGGAATCTATACACTGTGGACCGTACCGGATACCGATAAAATAAAGGCATTTGCAGAGGAAAAACATCCCCAAAGAGCAGCAGTCATCGGCGGAGGATTCATCGGTCTTGAGATGGCTGAAAACTTGCACCGGGCAGGAATTGAGGTAACCATTATCGAGATGCAGGATCAGGTGATGGCGCCAATTGACAAAGAAATGGCGCATCTTCTCCATGAAAACATGCAGATGAACGGTGTGGAAGTGATATTGGGTGATGGGGTTTCCAGCTTTGAAGACCGGTTAGGTACAACACAGATTACCTTGGGAAGCGGGAAAGTAGTAACGGCAGATCTTGTAATTTTATCCATTGGAGTACGCCCAAACAGTATCCTGGCTAAGGAAGCCGGGCTTCAGTTAAATGAACGGGGCGGCATTGTGGTAGATGAATACTTAAGAACCACAAATCCGGATATCTATGCGGTAGGAGATGTGATCCAGGTTGAAAATTTCGTATTAAAGAATCCTGCAATGGTTCCTCTTGCAGGACCTGCAAATAAGCAGGCAAGGATCTGTGCTGATAATATAGCCGGGGATAAAAAGAAATATCATGGTTCCCAGGGAACCTCCGTAGCACAGGTCTTTGACCTGACTGCTGCAGCAGTGGGAGTAAATGAAAAGACCCTGAAGAAAATGGGCAGGGTAAAGGGCGAAGATTATGAAACGGTCTTGATTAACCAGAAGTCCCATGCCGGTTATTATCCCGGTGCAGTCCCTCTTACATTAAAAATGCTGTTTGACATGGAAGGTAAAATTTTAGGGGCGCAGATTGTGGGTCAGGACGGTGTAGATAAAAGAATCGATACATTAGCAGTCACCATGCGTTTAAATGGAACCATATATGATCTGGAAGAGTTGGAACTTTCTTATGCTCCGCCTTATTCCTCAGCAAAAGATCCGGTTAATATGCTGGGATTTACAGCCCACAATGTACTGGATCACATGGTTTCTTTTATTGGATGGGATGAAATGGATGAACTTCAGGAGCAGGGGGAAGAAAATACGGCTTTTACAATCCTGGATGTCACCGAGGAGATGGAACGTCTGGTATATCAGATTCCCGGGTCTTATCATATTCCGCTTGGAGAACTCCGGGGAAGAATGGGAGAACTGGAGAAAACCCGGATGATCATCGTATACTGTGCCATAGGAGTCAGGTCTTACAACGGAGCCAGGATACTGATGCAAAATGGATTTGAAAACGTAAAGGTATTGTCCGGAGGTACTGGTTTCTATAAATCAATGCATTATGAGGACAGGGAAGACGAGGAGGATTCAGAAGAAATGGTAAAGGATGATATAAAAGCAGCGCAGGTAAAAGCAGAATCCGTTCCAGCACAAAAAGAAATGAAAATTCTGGATTGCTGCGGACTTCAGTGTCCGGGGCCTATTATGAAAGTAAATGAAACCCTGGGAGAAATGGAAGAGAATCAGATCCTGCAGGTTTCTGCAACGGATATGGGATTTGTCAGAGATATTGAAGCATGGTGTAAAAGAACAGGAAATACATTTGTTAATTCGGAGCGGAAAGACAGAGAGAACCTTGTCTATATCAAAAAAGGAACCAATGTGTGCCAGGGAGTTTCCCAGGCAGATGCTGTAAGCCTTCCACAGGGTAAGACTTTAATTGTATTCAGCGGAGATCTGGATAAAGTGCTGGCTTCCTTTATCATTGCAAATGGAGCAGCAGCAATGGGCAGGCCGGTGACCATGTTCTTTACCTTCTGGGGATTGAATGCACTGCGTAAAACAGAAAAACAGTCTGTCAGGAAACCATTCATTGAAAAAATGTTCGGTGCTATGATGCCAAGAGGAACCAGGAGATTAAAACTATCCAGGATGAATATGGCTGGTATGGGTACGAAAATGATGAAGAAAGTAATGAAGGATAAAAATGTAGAATCACTGGAAGAATTAATGCAGCATGCCATGGCAAGCGGGATTAAACTGGTGGCATGCACCATGTCAATGGATGTTATGGGAATAACCAGAGAAGAGCTGATAGACGGTGTGGAACTGGCAGGTGTGGCGTCGTATCTTGGGGACGCGGAAGAGGCTAATGTGAATTTGTTTATATAGGCATTATGTGGAGAGATAACCTTTTAAAGTAATCATGATGTTCCATGTTTCTCCTGCAATTTTAAAAAATTTTGACATTTTCCGAAAATAATACTATAATAACTGTCGGAAATTCAACAGGAGGAACATATGGCTAAAAAAAGACATTTAAAGAAGAAAAATAAGATGATGACAGCTAATGTCATTGAAAATGAAACAAGAGAAGAAGCGAAAGAAGTTACAAAAGAAGTAATTCCAGAGGCAGCATCAGTGCAAACAGCGCAGGCTGAAGTGGTTCAAAATGAAGAAAGTGTAATATCTGTTCAGAAAACAGCAGAAACTGATTCTATGACAACGGGCACGGCAGCTAAAAAACGGGCATCGAAGAAAACGAATTTTTACGTGCAGTTTCGTGATGCAGAATATAATGAACAGGATATCATTGCCCAGGTGAAAAAGATCTGGAAGGATGCCGGCAATCGTATTGCGGATTTGAAGACTATGGATGTATATGTTAAGCCGGAAGAAAAAATGGTATATTATACAATTAATGAAGAACTGAGTGCATCATTCGCACTGTAAAAAACAGGTGGACCCAAAACGTAAATGTTTTGGGTCCACCTGTTTTTAGATGAATTACAGAAGTTCTTTTAATCTTTTCTTATCCAGCAGCCGGATACCGCCTCTTGATAATTCCACAAATCCTTCTGAGGAAAAGTACTTTAGCATACGGGAAACGACTTCTCTGGCACTTCCTGTATATTTTGCAATTTGCTCGTGAGTCATTTTGATTATATCTGACTTTGTACGGCTGCATTCGTCCAGCAGGAAGATTGCCAGACGCTTGTCAAAACTCATAAATAAGATCTGCTGCATCGCCCACATAACATCAGAGAAACGTTCGGTTGCCAGTTTATATGCGTAGGCTTCCACATGTATATTTTCTTCCATAAGCCTGGAGACAGCAGAAGAGTTAATCAGGAGTATTTCACAGTCCCTGGCAGCGTCAATATATACATCAAAGGTAATGGTATGAAGAACGCAGGAAGCGGATAAGATACAGACTTCACCTGCACCCAGCCGGTATAGTGTCACTTCTTTTCCGGTTTCCGAAAGTAAATAAGTTCTCATTTCACCGCTTTTAATGATGAGCATGCCGATACAGTCATTTTCTCCAAGGTGTATATGGCTGTCTCTGGAATAGCTGGCAGAGAATACATTTTGAGCAAGAATTGTCTTCTGTGGTGTGCTTAAATGATTCCAAAAGGGCAGGTATTTTTCTAAAAGCATGAAATTCTGTTCCAAATGTTCCATATTAACTCCTTTACAATCTAAATCTCACGCTGGAAAGCAATACGTTTTGAGCCGTCCTCCAGAAAAATGACCCCGCAGCGGATAAAACCGTTTTTCTTTAAAGCTTTCTGCATGGGAAGATTATCGTCGTGGGTATCAATTTTAAGGTTGCCGCACTGCTGAAAACACCACTGAAAGCAAAAAGAAGCGACTCCTTTTGTGCCTGCTGCGGATGTAATGCGGTGAATAACGCCATAAGGCTTCTCGTTTAACCAGCGGCCGTCAAAGATTTCCCGGTAAGAAAGATCTTCTCCTACTTTAAAATAAAAGGTTCCCGCGATTTTGCCGTTTTCTATGCACACATAACTGCAGCCATCTGCAATGTCTGAACTGACAAGTTCAATGGATGGATAGTTATTTCCCCATTGGGAGGGGTTGCCGTTTTTCGCCATAAAGTCTCTGGCATCTGCATATAACTGCAGTAATGTATCTAAATCACCGGGTGTACTTTTTCTTATTTCCATTTTTAAAATCCTTCCTGTAATAAAATTAAAAATCTATTAAGCAGATAGTGAATAGAACCTGTAATATTATACTTTTATTCTATCCTAAGAAATACAAAAGAACAAGCCGGAGTTTAGATAATAAATTATATTCCAGTAAAACTACAACACTTTACATAGGGTATAATTTAATATTTTGTGAAGTTATTGCAAATAATGAATAATAAAATGTCATATAGCATACCACAGATTTCGGTATTTTATGTAAATATTGATCTTTTTTTGAAAATAAATGGGATTCTTGTCATTGCCGTATGCAGAAATCTGCGGTAAAATGGAGACATGCTTAAGAGCATGTTTGTAAATTGCACTGAAGACTAAAAAGAAGGGACACCTGTTATGTGGCAGCAAATCATAGATTATTTTACAAATAACATGGATACTTATCTGACGGCAGTAGGGGAACATGTATTAATCAGCCTGCTTTCACTGTCAATCGCGCTGGCAGTGGGCATACCTGCAGGCATATATTGTGCACATACGAAGAGATTTCGCAAGTGGATTACCGCGTTTTTTAATGTGCTCCGTATAGTACCAAGCTTTGCCGTTTTAATATTATTAATCCCCATTATGGGAACCGGAATGCGTCCTGCTATGACGGCGCTGGTAATACTGGCAATTCCGCCTATACTTATGAATACCAATGCAGGATTTGAAAGCACACCCGAATTTATGCTGGAAACAGCCAGGGGTCTTGGCATGACAGACAAGCAGATTTTTAAAAAAGTACGGATACCTCTTGCACTGCCGTATATCCTGATTGGAACAAAGACAGCATTAGTAGAAATTATTGCCAGTGCAACACTGGCTGCATATATTGGCGGTGGCGGATTGGGGACAATTATTTTTACCGGTCTTGGATTAAACAGGACTGATTTATTATTGATTGGTGGAATTTCGGTAGCGCTGTTATCCCTTTTTTCCGGTTTTCTGGTGTCAGCAGCAGAAAAGTGGATTGTCAGATACCGCTAAAAGGGTGGATATCACCAGATTAAATACGATAACAAAATAACAATACAGAAACAAAATAACAATACAGAAACAGAATAACAATACAGAAACAGAATAGTCAAGGAGAATGAAAATGAAAAAAGGTAATAAAGTTTTGAAGAAAGCATTAGCAATTTTTATAGCTGCATCCCTTATGGTTGGGATTGCCGGCTGTGGCAATAGTAAAAGTGAGGAAAAGAGCATTAAAGTGGGGTCAAAAGATCTTACGGAGAACCTGATCGTAGCTGAAGTTTATGCCCTGGCATTAGAAGATGCCGGTTTTTCGGTAGAGAGAGTCATGGATATAGCGGGTTCTGTTGTTCATACATCTATCATGAATGGAGAAATTGATTTGTATCCGGAATATACAGGTACCGGTTTGATCTCTATCTTAAAAATGGATCCTATGACAGATGCACAGCAGGTGTATGACACGGTTAAAGAAGAATACGAAAAGCAATATAAATTGATTTGGCTGGATTATTCCCAGGCAAATGACGGACAGGGTCTGGTTATCCGAACAGATATAGCAGAAAAATATGGAATTAAAACCATATCAGATCTTCAGAAAAATGCATCTGAGCTTCGGTTTGCATCCCAGGGTGAATTTGATCAGAGAGAAGACGGGATGCTGGGCCTGGAAAAGCTCTATGGGCCATTTGATTGGAAATCATCAAAAGTGTATGACGGAGGACTGAAGTATTCTGTACTGGAAAATGATGAGGCAGATGCAGCACCGGCATATACAACAGAAGGCCAGCTGGTAAAAGATGAATTTACCCTTCTGGAAGATGATAAGAAGCTCTGGCCTCCATATAACTTAGCTCCGGTTGTACGGGAAACGGTGTTGAACACTTATCCGGAAATAGCGGACATCTTAAATAAGATCAGTGCTACTCTGGATACGAAGACCGTTACAAAATTAAATGCGGAAGCAGATGTGGAAAAACGGGAATATGAAGAAGTGGCAAAGGAATATTACGACAGTATAAAATAATGCAGTCAGCGGAGGCATTTGAGTGAAGAAAGCAATCGAATTTATAAATGTAAGTAAAAAATTTGACAATACCGGATATTTTGCAGTGAATGATGTAAGCTGTGAAATCGGACAGGGTGAGTTCATAACGATATTGGGCTCTTCCGGTTGTGGGAAAACGACTTTATTAAAGATGGTCAACCGTCTTTATGAACCGGATAAAGGTTCTGTCAAAATCTTTGGAGAGGATATCAGCTCCAAAGATCCGGTTCTTCTTAGAAGAGAGATCGGTTATGTCATCCAGCAGGTTGGCCTTTTCCCACACATGAACATTGGGGAAAATATTGCCACGGTTCCAAGGCTTCTGAAATGGCCGGAGGAAAAGATAAATGAAAGGGTTCAGGAATTGCTGGAAATGGTGGGATTGTCTTATTCGGAATATGGTAAAAGATACCCTTCTCAGCTCTCGGGTGGACAGCAGCAAAGAGCAGGACTTGCAAGAGCCCTGTGCGCAGATCCAAGGATCATGCTGATGGATGAACCTTTTGGAGCCATCGACGCTATTAACCGTATGAATCTTCAGGAGGAACTGCAAAAAATTCACAGGGAATCCAAAAAGACGTTTCTCTTTGTAACACATGACATTAATGAGGCATTTAAACTTGGCAGCCGGGTAATTATTATGAACGAAGGAAAGATCAGACAGTTTGATAAGCCAGAGAATATCGTCAGGAATCCATCAGATGAATTTGTAAAATCCCTGATCGATTCCACACGTAAACAGGAACAATTCTGGGAGGCATTTACATGATCACATATCTGGTAAAATACCATGATAAGTTATTAAAGGCATTGGCAGAACATATTGAAATCGTTATAATCACGCTGCTTTTATCTGTGATACTGGCATCAGTGTTAACAATATTATCGATGTATTTCCAGTGGATATCAAAAATCTTAATCGGATTTTTTTCTATGATTTATTCCATACCAAGCCTTGCCCTGTTTGCAATTTTAATACCGGTAACGGGACTGGGCAGGAATACTGCAATTATAGTACTGGTCATGTATAATCAGTATCTGCTGCTGCGCAATTTTATAGATGGGCTGAATCAGGTGGATGCATCCGTGATAGAAGCTGCAACAGGAATGGGAATGAGCCGGATGCAGATTCTGGTTAAGGTTCGGATACCGCTGTCCCTGCGGCCCTTGTTTACGGGGATACATCTCGCTGTTGTTTCAACCATTGGAATCGCTACGATCGCAGCAACGATCAATGCAGGAGGACTGGGCAGTATTCTGCTTGACGGACTGCGGACCTTGAATGTAAACAAGATTTTATGGGGAAGTATTCTGT
Organism: Robinsoniella peoriensis; assembly: GCF_000797495.1. Lineage (GTDB taxonomy): Bacteria > Bacillota > Clostridia > Lachnospirales > Lachnospiraceae > Robinsoniella > Robinsoniella peoriensis. The sequence continues at coordinate 58,040 of NZ_JTGN01000011.1, read as the reverse complement.
CGGCAGGGCTGGCAATTATTGTAAATGCAGGATTAAGCAGGCTGGAGAAACACATGGCAAAAAGATAAAGGAATAAGGCAGGTACAGGGATGAAAATAATAATTGAAACACCGCTCCAGGATGAAGAAGATAAAATTATTATTTCAATGCATAAACTGAATGAAAATGTACTGAAGCTGATATCAGCACTTAAAATGCAGCAGGATACTCTGATAGGATATAAAGAAGAGCAGATGTACCGGATCCATCCCCATGAAGTCTATTATTTTGAATCAGTAGATAATAAGTCTTATATGTATTGCAGAGAAGCGGTTTACGAAATAAAACAGAAGCTGTATCAGATCGAAGAAGTCTACGGGTACAGTGATTTTCTTAGAATATCCAAATCAGTGATCATCAATATGGACAAAGTCAGTTCCATAAGACCCGCATTTGGAGGCCGATTTGAAGCGATGCTGGAAAACGGGGAAAAGATTATTATTTCCAGGCAGTATGTACCTGCATTGAAGAAAAAAATGAATGTTTAGGAGGGATTGGGATGAAAAAAGGACTGGCACCATGGGTGAAAGAATTCGTACATGATTTTTGTGCAATTACCACTGGAATACTGATTATGGTAACGCTGGCAACCATGGGTGGAAATTCCGGTATTATGATTCCTAAAAATATTTTTGGACAGATATTACTCCTGGCGATCTTAACATCTGTTTTCAACGTTATCTTATATCTCTGGACGCCAAAAAGCAGAGGCAGTGCTATTTTAAGAAGAAGCGTACATCTGGCATGCATAATTGTTACTGTGATGCTGTTTATCTCATTTTCCAACTGGGGAATGAATTCCTGGAAAGAAAAAATTATTATACTGGCGGAAGTTCTGGTAGTCTATACAGTCGTAGTTCTATTGTCTTTTTTTAAATCCCATAAGGAGGCAAAAGAGCTGGATAGGGGATTAAAAGAATACCATAAGAGAAAGAAAGACATACTTGATTCTAAAGAGTATGAGAAAAATAAATAGCAGCTTACCTTTTGTTTTATACCACTTATACCTCAAATAGAACAGGTCGCATTGCGGCCTGTTGTTTTTTTGCAAAAAGATAATAGAATAGAAAAACATAGAGGTATCCGGGAGATGGAAAATAAAAGCAGAAAGGAATGCCGCCGCACGATCTTACTTTTTGTTTAAGTGGGCGGTAATACAGAGAAATCTGTGAAAAAGGTGATCATATGAGTAACATCATTGAAGTATTCAATTTGAAAAAATCTTACCAGGAAACAGCCGCGGTCAAAGACCTTTCTTTTACCATAAAAAAAGGAGAACTGTTTTCGCTGCTGGGGCCCAATGGTGCCGGGAAATCTACAACGATTGATATTTTGTGTACTTTATTAAAACCAGACGGGGGAGAGGTAAAAATAAATGGTTTCAGGGCAGGTAAGGAGGATCTGCAGATTAAAAATGATATTGGAATTGTATTCCAGGACAGTATATTGGATGCATCTCTAACTGTTAGAGAAAATTTATATCTGCGTTCTAAATTTTATATCAAGAAAAAATCCCGGATTCAGCAGGCAGTCCATGAAGCTGCACTTGCCGTATCTGCTATGGAATATATTGACCGCCCGTACGGGAAATTATCGGGCGGGCAGAGAAGGAGAGCAGATATTGCAAGAGCTATGGTACATAAGCCAAGTGTACTGTTTTTAGATGAACCCACTGCCGGCCTGGACCCACAGGTTCGTCATGATGTATGGGAGATGATATTGCGATTAAAAGAGGAAAGGAACATGACGATTCTGTTAACGACACACTATATGGAAGAAGCTGCCGTTTCGGATCGCATTATTATGCTGGATCATGGCCTCGTGGCAGCAGGAGGCACACCTATGGAACTTAAGGAGAAATATCAGGTCAATACCTTAGATGAAGTATTCTTAAAAGTTGCAAAAAGAGAGGAGGTTTTATCATGCAGGTACTGATGATACGCAATTGTAAAATATTTTTCCGCAATAAAAAGGGAGTTTTTTCTTCTCTGATTGCAGCTCTTGTAGTGATTGCCTTATATGTGTTTTTCCTGGGCGACAATATGAAAAAAAGCCTGATGGAGGTTGAAAATGCAGATAATATAATTAATGCATGGATCATGTCCGGTTTTATATCGGTAGCTTCTATGACAACCACATTAGGAGCAATGGGGCTTATGATCCGGGATAAAGAAAATGGCTGTATAAGAGATTTTTTTTGCTCCCCGGTTAAGGCGTGGCAGATTGCCGGCGGTTATGTGCTTAGTTCTTATATCGTAGGGGTTCTTATGAGCATATTTACTTTTATCGCAGCAGAAATTTATATAGTATGCAGAGGTGGGCAGCTGTTGGATATCTTATCTTTGATGGAAGTGCTGGGTGTGATCCTGATCACGGTTCTGGCATCCAGCGCAATTATGTATTTTATAATAGTACTCTTCAGTCATTCCGATACATATGCAACTGTATCTTCTGTAATCTCACCCCTGGCTGGTTTTCTTACGGGCATTTATATACCGGTGGGAACCCTGCCGGAGGTGTTGCAGACGGTCGTCAAATGTTTTCCTATTTCTCATGGGGCAGCGCTGATGAGACAGGTGATGATGAAAGAACCTATGGATTCAGGTCTGTCAGGAGTATCGGAGGAATTTGTGACTGAGTTTAAAGACACGCTGGGTGTAACGCTTAAAATGGGCAGTGATAATGACCGTGTATGGATTCATATAGTGGTATTGCTGATAACTGCAGTGATCTTCTTCGGTCTGGCGGTATTAATTGTGAACCGGAAGAAAAGTTGGGGGAATGCTGAGAAAGGGACGCTTTGTAAATAGATGTAGTGCTGCCCGCTTGACCTGCATTATCCAATATCTACAAAGCATCCCTTACTCAACAAAACCCAAATTTAAGTTGAAACTGTTCGCTGTAGCGCTAAAACAGCAATGAAATGGTAGCTATTTATCATTGGATGCTTTATAATAAATGCAAATATGCATTTTAGAAAGGATGGTGTGCGACCAATGTTGGAATTACCGGAAAGCCAGGTAATGGCAGATCAGCTAAACAGAACCATAAAAGGAAAAACAATAAAAAGCGTTACTGCAAATCAATCACCACATAAATTCACCTTTTATTTTGGAGATCCCCAGAAATATGACAGCCTGCTTTCCGGCAGGCAGGTGGGAGAAGCTTATGCGCTGGCGGGGCAGGTGGAAATAGCACTTGGTGATGCCAGACTGCTGTTTACAGACGGAGCAAATATCCGCTATTTAAAAGAGGGGGAGAAACCGCCTGTGAAGCATCAGTTCTATTCTGAATTTACAGATGGTACAGCGCTGGTCACTACAGTGCAGATGTATGGAGGAATCCATGTATTCCTGGAAGGTCAGAATGATAATCCCTATTATCTGGTGGCAAAAGAAAAACCGACTCCCTATATGGAAGAATTTAACCGGGCATATTTTGAAACCTTATATGAAAGTGTAAAGCAAAATATAAGCGTGAAAGCATTCCTGGCAACTGAACAGCGCATCCCCGGTTTGGGGAACGGAGTATTGCAGGATATTCTTTTTCATGCAGGAATTCATCCAAAGGTAAAAATTGAAAATATCGATGAAACAAAACGGGATATTCTTTTTAAAAGTCTGAAGAAGACTTTGTTGGAAATGAAAGAAAAGGGAGGCAGGGATACGGAAAAGAATCTTTTTGGAGTTTACGGCGGTTATCAGACTTATCTCTCAAAGAAGACACTGGAAGAGCCATGTACAACGTGCGGCGGCTGGATTTCCAGACAGGCATATCTGGGAGGAAATATATATTTTTGCCCAAAGTGTCAGCCGTTGGATGGAAGGTAGCAGAAGACACAAAAGAAGAAGCTCAAGATAAACTTACCGAAAAATTTAAGCTGCCAAAAGAGGAAACAGGTCTGTCCTGATAAACATCGGGACAGACCTGTTTTTAAAATTATTTCCCAATATAAAGGTTCTTAGCCTGCAGGATCTCCAGTGAGATTTTGCTTGCCATACTACCATTAGCAAAATCCGCTCCCTGGATATTTGTGGCAAAGAAGAAGGTATTGCCGTCTTTTTCAAGAAAACCGATAAACCATCCATTTACATTTTTGCCTTCCACATCCCCGGTTCCTGTTTTTCCGTATAAAGAGGTTCCAAAGGAGTCGGATATATGAAGGGCATTTTTTACAGCCTGTATATTATTGGCTTTAAATTGCAAATCATTACGGTACATTGCGGATAATTGTTCCACTTGTTCTATTGGAGAAATTTTTAGGGAAGATTCCATCCAATAACGGGAAATACCTCCGGAGAGATCCTGGTTTCCATAACCGACTTCGTGAATATAGTTTTGCAGTGCCGGCAAACCCGTTTTTTGATCGACAGCCTGGAAGTACCAATTGACGGAGTTTGACATAGCAGAGTCCAGGTCGTGGTTTTGATTCCATGATTCAAAAGGATATTCAGTCTGATCCCAGGCGATAGAGGAATCTTCAGGATTAATGCTGCCGGATTCCAATCCAAATAAAGCGCTGTATATTTTGTAAGTAGAATCAGGGGATACTCTTTTAGAACTTGCATCTTTGTTATATATACTCCAATAGTCTGCATTTTGGTCATATAGTACGAAACTGCCGTCATATCCCTGGAAATAGGAGCCAAGATCTTCATATTCAACATTTGTGTTGTTAAAATGATATGCATTGCCGGCAGATGCACCCAACGCCAACAGTGGTGCACTTCCTATTACAATAGAAAGAGCCATGGTAAATATTAGGCAGCTTTTTAATTTTAACCACTTACTTTCGGGATGAAAAGATGCAATATGAATGATACGCTTTTTTATCTGCTTTTTGGTGCCACCCATTCCGGCTGCGGAAGAAAAAGAAGAGTGAGACAGCTTTTCGGCAAAGTTTAGCAAAGTATACCCATAGTCAGCGTAACTGTTTTCATCAATTGTTCGTAGGACCGCAGCGTCGCATGCAACTTCCCTGTCATTACGCATTTCCTTAAGTGCCAGCCAGACCAGAGGATGAAACCAGTATATAATCCGGGCTAGGCACATCAGATAATTTACGGTAACATCACGGTGCTTGTAATGCTGTAATTCGTGTAACAGAATAAAACGGATATCCTTATCCTGAGATCCGGTTATCATATGGATCGGGATTACAATACAAGGTTTTAATAATCCGACTGAAATTGGTGATTGGATAAAAGCACTGCTGTACAGACGAATATTTTTAGAGATTCCAATGGTACCTCTGCATTCGTTATAAATAATCTTGACCTGCGGGTTCTGTACCGGAAGAGCGGATTTGATGACCTGCCTGATCCTGAGCTGGGAGCGCAGTGTCAATATAGCCATGATTAAAATGCCTGTTCCCCAGATAAGACATAGCAGGTAATTCAGCATGGCAGGAGTCTCATGCTTTACCGACACCGTAAAATCCTGCATCCAGTTAGCAGCAGTTGAAGCAGTGGCAGCGGTACCGGCATTTATAGCTGTATTTCCAGCTGTGCTTCCGGAAGAACCCAACTGCAGGAACCAATGCCAGAGGCCGCTGAGCCCGTCTGATTTGACAGGGAGAAAAGGCAAAGCCAGCATAATAAGCAGTAAAAACCAGATATTGTACTGTACCCGCAGGGACAGATGTTTTTTGCATAATTTCTTAACCAGCAGGATTACGGATACAAAAACCGAGATGGCTGCGCTGATAATTAAGAAACGGATGACAAGAGCATCAATCATGAATACCTCCATTCTGGGATTTTTTCGAAAGCAGATTTTGCAAATCCCGGATTTCCGCATCGGATAAATTATCTTTTTCCAGGAAGTTTGTCATCATCGAAGTTAAATTCCCATTATAAAACCGTTTCAGGAAAGAATCATTTTCATGATCCAGATATTCATCCTCCTGAACTAATGGTGTATAAACAAAAACGCGGCTTTCTTTTTCATAGGTCAAAGCTTCTTTTTGAACCAGCCGCTTTAATAAAGTCTGAATTGTTTTAGGACTCCAGGTAGTAGTCTTAGTCAGTTTATCCGTCACTTCATTTGTGCTGATCGGTGCATATTTCCAAACAATTTTCATCACTTCATATTCAGCTTCGGATATTTGCGGTAATTTTTTCATTCATGGATCCTCCTTAGATACTACAATTGTAATATAAATAGTATAGTCGGATTATCGGGTAATGTCAAATAAATCAAGCTATTTTATAATGACAATAAATCCCGTGCAGATTTATAATGTTTTCATACAATCATACTGGCAAAAGAAATTCAATTGCGTTATACTTGAGACATGATTATAAAGGCAGGAGAATAGGAAGATGACAGAAAAATTATTTTATGAAGACAGCTATATGCAAACATTTGAAGCGGATGTTTTAGCTTGTGAACGTTTTGATGATAATTATAAGGTGGAATTAGATAAAACGGCATTTTTCCCGGAAGGCGGCGGACAAAGCGGAGACCGTGGTTTCCTGAATGGGATTGCAGTATCGGATACCTGGGAAAGAGATGGAATCGTATATCACATCATAAATCAACCCATCAGTCCTGGAACCCGTGTATCGGGTGAGATTGACTTTAAGGAGCGTTTTTCCAAGATGCAGCAGCATACGGGGGAACATATTATTTCCGGTATTGTGTGCAGGCGCTTTGGATATAACAATGTGGGATTTCATCTTGGAAGCGAAGTTGTAACAATGGATTTTGACGGGGGATTAAATGAGGACGAATTATCAGAAATAGAATTTCAGGCGAATGAAATTGCTTCATCTAACAGAAAAGTGGAGATATCCTACCCGGTGAAAGAGGATCTTATAAAGATGGAATACCGCAGTAAAATTGAGATTGAAGGACAGGTTCGGATTGTAACGATTCCCGGTGTGGATGTATGCGCCTGCTGCGCACCTCATGTGAAATATACAGGCGAGATTGGCATCATTAAAATTGTGGACGCGCAAAAATACAAAGGCGGGACCAGAGTCAGTATGCTATGTGGATTCCGTGCTTTAAACGACTATCGGACCAAAGACCGGAATATAAAACAAATATCCGTATTCCTGTCTGCAAAACCGGAACTGGCAGCAGAGGCAGTAGTACGGCAGAAAGAAGAACTGCAGCTTTTAAAAGACAGGCTGATTTATTTTCAGGGTAAATACATAGAAGATAAAGTAGACAGAGCACCTGCCGGGGAGGAAGAGAAGGCAGGGATGCTTTTGTTTGAAGAAGATCTGGACAGCAATATGATGCGGAAATATGTAAATCTTGCCTCTGCTAAAACAGATGGGATCTGCGGATGCTTTGTCGGCAATGACCAGAATGGATACCGCTATGTACTGGGCAGTGAGAAACTGGATGTAAGAAAAATCTCCGCACAGATGAACCGCGATTTGGAAGGGAAAGGCGGCGGAAAGCCTGTGATGGTTCAGGGGTCTGTAAATGGAACGAAAGAGCAGATATTAGAAGTGATTCGAAGAGCGTTGTCAGATTTTTAGACGTCTGACAGACAGGAGAAGTCTTTTCTTTTACTGCATAATTATTTAGAGGACGAAACGGGGCAGCGAAGAGTATGGAGACAGGGCTGAAAGAAAAAAATAGAAAGGAAGCCACATAATCATTCTTTCAACTTATTTTAATAGTGGCGGTATTGCAGGGGGCCTGTAATACGCAGAGGGTATAAGCATGATGGATGTAATTATAATCGGGGCAGGGGTAATCGGCTCGTCCATTGCCAGAGAGTTATCCAGATATCAGCTTGATATCTGTGTGTTAGAAAAAGAACCGGATGTTTGCTGTGGAACATCAAAAGCAAACAGTGGAATTGTCCATGCGGGACATGATGCCAAACCGGGCACGCTAAAAGCCAGGTTAAATGTTCTGGGTAATGAGATGATGGAGGATACAGCCAGAGAATTGGATATTCCATTTAAAAGAAATGGTTCTGTTGTGCTGTGTTTCTCAAAAAGTGAAACGGGCAGGCTTGAGCTGCTTAAGGCACAGGGCGAGCAAAATGGGGTAAAAGGGCTTCGCATTATAACAGGAACGGAAATGAAAGAAATCGAGCCAAATATATCAGATGAGGTACAGGCATTATTATATGCGCCTTCAGGCGGGATTATCTGCCCGTTTGAACTAACGGCTGCCATGGCTGAAAATGCATTTGTAAATGGAACTGCATTTTACTTTGATACCGAGGTAAGGGGCATTGAAAAATCCGATGCCGGGTATAGGGTGGCAACAAGTAAAGGAGATTTTGAGGGAAAGGTAGTTATTAATGCTGCCGGTGTAAATGCAGATGTGTTCAACAATATGGTGAGCAGCAGAAAGCTTTCAATTGTACCGAGAAAAGGGGAGTATTGCCTGTTGGATAAGAAGGCAGGAAATTTTGTAAATACTACGGTGTTTCAACTTCCCACAAATTTGGGAAAAGGTGTTTTAATCACACCTACCGTACATGGAAATTTAATGATAGGACCTACAGCAGAAAATATTACCGATCGGGAAGATACCGCTACAACGGCAGAAGGTATTGCCCAGGTAATTGACAAAGCGTTAAAAAGTTCCGAAAAAGTGCCTGTCCGACAGGTGATTACATCTTTTGCCGGACTGCGGGCACATGAAAAGGGAAGGGATTTTGTCATTGGAGAGGCAGAGGATGCACCCGGGTTTATCAATGCTGCAGGAATAGATTCACCAGGGCTTACCAGTGCGCCGGCCATTGGTGTTATGGTTGCAGAAATAGCAGCAAAAAAAATGAAAGCCGTTAAAAAGACAGACTTTCAGGCTGAAAGAAAAGGGATACATTTCCTAAGGGATATGGAAGCAGAAGCGGCTAATGTTCTGATTGCAGAAAACCCAGCTTACGGAAGAGTGGTCTGCCGTTGTGAAACCATCACAGAAGGAGAAATTCTGGATGCGGTGCGCAGGCCGCTGGGAGCGAAAACCTTAGACGGAGTCAAACGCCGGACAAGAGCAGGTATGGGAAGATGCCAGGCGGGATTTTGTTCTCCCAGAGTATTGGAAATTCTGTCAAGGGAGCTTGATATACCTCAGGAAGAGATATGCAAGTCCGGGAGAGGTTCCAATGTAATTGCTGACAGCAAAAGGGAGGAGTAAAATGGAATATGATATCATTGTAGTTGGCGGAGGTCCTGCCGGACTGGCGGCGGCAATAGCAGCAAAAGAAAATGGAATAGGGCATATTTTAATTCTGGAGCGGGAAAATGAGCTTGGTGGAATTCTGAATCAATGTATCCATAATGGTTTTGGACTGCACACTTTTCAGGAAGAATTGACTGGACCGGAATATGCAGCCAGATACATCGAAAAAGCAGCGGATTATAATATTTCGTATAAATTGGAAACCATGGTGCTTAGCATATCTGAGGATAAAGAGGTGACAGCCGTCAATCCGAAAGACGGTATCCTTCAGTTACGCGCGAAAGCGGTGGTTTTGGCAATGGGATGCAGGGAGCGTCCAAGAGGTGCCTTAAATATCCCGGGATTTCGTCCGGCGGGAATTTTTTCAGCGGGAACTGCCCAGCGGCTGGTCAATATAGAAGGGCGGATGCCCGGAAAAGAAGTAGTTATTCTGGGTTCCGGTGATATTGGTCTGATTATGGCAAGAAGAATGACCCTTGAAGGGGCTAAGGTGAAACTCGTGGCAGAACTAATGCCTTATTCCGGAGGTTTGAAACGTAACATTGTACAGTGCCTGGATGATTTTGGGATTCCCCTTCGTCTGAGCACCACGGTCGTAAAAATTCATGGGAAAGACCGCCTGAGAGGGGTAACAACAGCAAAGGTGGGAGATAACAAAAAGCCCATTGCAGGGACCGAAGAATATCTGTCCTGTGATACGCTGTTATTGTCGGTAGGATTAATACCAGAGAATGAACTGTCTGTAAATCTGGGGCTTGATATGGTTCCGGCGACAAACGGACCGCAGGTGGATGAAAGCATGCAGACAAGTGTCAGTGGAATATTTGCATGCGGAAATGTCCTGCATGTACATGATCTGGTGGATTTTGTATCACAGGAGGCTGCCTGTGCCGGAAAGGCTGCGGCTAAGTATATTGCCGGAGGACTGCAGGAAGATAAGGGGATAGAAGTAACCGGAACACAGGGTGTGCGCTATACTGTTCCCGGATTCATACATCCGGTTAATATGGAGGAAGAAATAATTTTGCGATTTCGTGTGGGTAATGTGTATCAAAATAATTATATCAGCATGTATTTTGATGAGGAACGGATACTTCACAGAAAGAAAAAAATAATGGTACCGGGAGAGATGGAAGAACTAAAGCTGAAAAAGTCTGATTTAGACAGATTTCCTGCCCTGCAGTGTATTACAGTGAAGATAGAGGAGGCATAGAGCATGGAAAAAAGAGAATTAACCTGTATTGGCTGTCCGCTGGGATGCGCTCTGACGGTAACACTGGAAGGAAATCAGGTGCAGCAGGTGGAGGGAAATTCATGCAGGAGGGGCGAGGCATATGGCAGGAAAGAATGCACCCATCCCACCAGAATTGTAACTTCAACGGTAGCAGTAAAGGGAGGCAGCATTGCCAGGGTATCCGTGAAAACAAAAACAGATATCAGCAAAGATAAAATTTTCAGCTGCATGAAGGCGCTTAAGGGCATCGAAGTTCAGGCTCCTGTGCATATTGGAGACGTGATTTTGAGTAATGTGGCAGGTACGCAGACAGATATCGTAGCAACAAAAAATGTATTCTAAAAACAATTAAAAACAAAAGGAAAAACTTTAAAATTGTCTTGTATTATGTGGGATTTTGTTGTATTATTAAGATATTAAATGGTGCGAAAATAAATAGCAAAGAAGGGGTACAGGATGAATTTAGATGGTTTTAATACACCTGGTGAGCATAAAATGCGTATCGTACAGGAATTGGTACCTGGCAAACAGGTAACACTGGCACACGTGATCGCCAGCCCGGATCCGATTGTTTACCGCAAGCTGGGATTAGACCCACAGCTGGATTATCAGCGTGCAGCAATTGGAATTTTAAGTATGAGCCCGGCAGAGATTTCAGTTATAGCTGGGGACATGGCAGTGAAGACAGCCAATATTGATCTTGGATTTATTGACAGATTCAGCGGAACACTAATTTTCACCGGCAGAATTTCGGAAGTAGAAGCTGCAATGCAGGCAATTAATAAATATCTGGAAGAAAAGTTAAAATTTACGATTTGTGAAATTACCAGAACTTGATGGAACTTTGCAGGTGAAAGTAAATCGTTTTCACACTGCTGATTTGGGAATGGCACAAGCCAGATTGCACTATTCAGGGGAATAAATATGAAAAAAATTATATTAATGGGAAGAAGCGAGTGTGGTAAGACGACGCTTCGTCAGGCACTCAAAGGTGATACCATCCATTACCATAAAACACAATACATAAATCACTTTGATGTTGTCATAGACACGCCCGGAGAGTACGCAGAGACAAACCGCCTGGGACGTGCCCTGGCACTTTATGCCTATGAAGCAGACGTGGTGGGACTTTTAATTAATGCAGATGAACCATATTCTTTGTTTCCTCCCTGTGTCACTGCGTGTTCGACCAGGCCGGTAATTGGAATTGTAACACAGATTGATTCCCCGACCGGTGATCCTGACCGTGCCGAACGCTGGCTCAGACTTTCCGGATGTGAGACGGTGTTTCGTGTAAGTTCTTATACCGGAGAAGGAATCTGGCAGATTCTGGATTATTTAAGAGATCCCGGAGATGTCCTGCCATGGGATAAAGATGAGGCGGAAAAGCCTAGGAAAGTTCTTTCAACAAAATTCGCAGATGAAGAAGAAAATGAATAGTGATATGGTATATAGGGAATGAAAGCTTGGTGTTTACATACCTTTTTTGAGGTGCATTTGTGAAATGTACTTTGGGATTGGGTGAATGTCAGGCTTTTTATATTGAGAAAACAATTGCCCGGTAAATCCTACAGTTTCAGTTGACAGAATCCACCGTAAATAATATAATAATTTGTAGAAAAATAGAGTCAATATAAGTTCCTGCCCCGGCAGGATAATAGGGAAGACGGGTGAAAGTCCCGCACAAGTCCGTTACTGTATAGTCAGATACCTGCTTATGTTGTTTGTATTGTATTTCCCTGCGGCAACCGGGGAGTATATTTTTTGTATGGAAACCGTTGTCTGATAGTGTATTTGACAACGGATTTTTTGTTGTACAATCATTTTCTGGCTTCTTATTTGTAACAAAATGGAAAGGATCATTTATGGATCAGGATAATGGATTACAGGATTATTATATTATTAAAAATAATAAAAAGCTGAAATATGGATATACCACCGGCTCCTGTGCAGCAGCAGCAGCAAAGGCGGCAGTTATGATGCTTTTGATGAAAAAAGATGTGGCTAAAGTTGATTTAATGACGCCAAAAGGTATTTTGCTCCATTTAACGCTGGAAGAGATTAACCGGGGAGATGGTGAGGTTACCTGTGCAGTGCGTAAGGATGGAGGCGATGATCCGGACGCTACAACAGGAGCTCTTGTCTATGCAAAAGTATGGAAAACAGCAGAGAAAGGGGTTACTATTGATGGTGGCAAAGGAGTTGGAAGGGTTACGAAGAAAGGCCTGGAGCAGCCGGTAGGTGCAGCAGCCATTAACAGAGTGCCCCGCCAGATGATCCGGGAAGCCGTCACCGATATCTGCGAAGAACAGGATTATCCGGGGGGAATTGCAGTGGAAATATCCATACCGCAAGGGGAAGAAATTGCAAAAAAAACATTTAATCCAAGGCTTGGCATAGAAGGAGGCATTTCCGTTTTAGGTACCAGCGGTATTGTAGTACCGATGAGTGAAGCGGCATTGATTGCCAGTATCCGTCTTGAAATGGAGATGAAGAAAGCAAATGGAGCAAAATATCTGGTGATTACTCCCGGGAATTATGGAGAAGCTTTTTCCAAAGACCACCTGAATATTGATCTTACCAATTCCATGAAATGCAGCAATTATGTGGGTGATACAATTGATATGGCGGTAGAGCTTGGAATGAAAGGCATATTGTTCATAGCACATGTTGGAAAATTTATAAAAGTCGCAGGCGGAATTATGAACACCCACTCCAGGTGTGCAGATTCCAGGGCTGAGATTATGGCAGCCAATGCTGTCCGGGCGGGTGCGCCAATAGAAGCAGTTCAGAAAATTCTGCGGACGATTACAACGGAAGAAGCATTAGGCATATTAAAGGACTATGGCTGCATGGAAGAGACTATGAGTCATGTACTGGAAAAGATTGATTTTTATTTAAATAACCGTTCTTATGGAAGTCTGAAAACAGGCGTTATTCTTTTTTCCAATGAATACGGAACCCTGGGTATAACGGGCAGTGTACCGGAATTAATGGGCCATTTTGAGATGAAAGAAGGAAGTTAAGTAAATTTTAAATAGAAAGGAAGCCGCAGTAAAATGATATTGGAGACAGAGAGATTATATTTGCGGGAGATGGAACAGGAAGATTTTCCGGCTCTTTGCAAAATGTTAAAAGATCAGGAAGTTATGCGCGCTTATGAACATGCCTTTGAGGATCAGGAAGCGCATGAATGGCTGGATCGTCAGATCATGAGATATCGGCAGTATGGGTTTGGTTTGTGGGCCGTTATCTTAAAAGAAAGTAATGAAATGATTGGGCAGTGCGGCATTACCATGCAGGATATAGATGGCGTGGAGGTTCATGAAGTGGGGTATCTGTTTCAAAAGGCTTACTGGCATCAGGGTTATGCATCGGAAGCAGCCGCTGCATGTAAAAAATATGCATTTGAAGTATTAGGGGTGAAAGAAGTATATTCGATAATACGTGATACAAATATTTCTTCCCAAAATGTCGCCAGAAGAAATGGAATGACACAAAAAGGACAGTTTGTTAAGCATTATTACGGCATAGATATGCCACATTATATATTTTCAGTAAAAAGAGATCAGACATAAAAAATTATGTAGGAGAAAGGAAGCCACAGAGCGGCGGTATGCATGTGGCAAAGGATGACAAAATGACAGGAAAATTATTTGGTTTGGGAATCGGACCGGGAGATCCGGAATTACTGACATTAAAAGCAGTCCGCATCATTCAGGAGAGTGATGTGATTGCAGTGCCGGGAAAAGTGAAAGAAGAAAGTGTAGCATATCAGATCACAAAGCAGGCTGTGAAGGAACTGGATGAAAAAGAGATTATAGCCGTACATATGCCTATGACAAAAGATCATGAAAAGCTGGAAGCCAGTCATAACGAAGGTGCAGACCAGGTTGAAAAATATCTGAAAGAAGGAAAAAATGTTGCCTTTTTAACGCTGGGTGATCCAACGGTGTATTCCACTTATTTATATATACATAAAAGAATTCAGGACCGTGGATATGAAGTAGAGATCGTGAGCGGTATTACTTCGTTTTGTGCAGTTGCCGCCCGCTTAAATATGGGGCTGGTAGAAAAGGCAGAGCCGTTGCACGTCATACCGGCATCTTATCAGATTGAAGATGCTTTACAGCTTCCCGGTACGAAGGTACTGATGAAAGCAGGTAAAAAGATGGCCAGGGTAAAAGAAGAACTGCGAAATAGGAATGAAAGTGCAGTTATGATAGAAAACTGCGGCATGGAAAATGAAAAGATCTACCGTTCGGTGGAAGAAATACCGGAAGATGCCGGATATTACTCATTAATTATTGTAAAGGAGAACTAAAATGGTACATTTTGTAGGAGCAGGTTCGGGAGCGGCAGATTTAATTACAGTCCGCGGGAAGAAATTATTGGAAGAGGCAGATGTTATCATTTATGCAGGTTCTCTTGTGAATCCGCAGCTTCTGGATTATAAAAAGGAGGACTGTACAGTTTATAACAGTGCGAAGATGACTTTGGAAGAGGTATTGGACGTTTTCTTTGAGTCTGAGGAAAAAGGTCTTACTACGGTAAGGCTGCATACGGGTGATCCGTGTCTGTATGGAGCAATTCGTGAGCAGATGGATGTCCTGGATGAAAAGAAGATCCAGTATGATTACTGTCCCGGAGTGAGTTCCTTCAGCGGTGCGGCATCTGCACTAAATCTGGAATATACGCTGCCAAATGTATCACAAAGCGTTATTATTACCAGAATGGCAGGCCGTACACCGGTACCGGAAAAAGAAGAAATCGCCTCTTTTGCAGCACATCAGGCAACCATGGTTGTTTTCTTAAGTACAGGGATGCTGGAAAAATTGTCAGAGCGTTTGATTGCCGGTGGATATACCGCAGATACACCTGCTGCCATCGTATACAAAGCTACCTGGGAAGACGAAAAAGCATTTGTCTGCACAGTGGGAACACTGGCGAAAACGGCAGCAGAGAATAATATTACGAAAACAGCGCTTATGATCATTGGCGATGTGGTAAGCCACAGCCATTATGACCGATCAGAATTATATAACCCGGCATTTACAACAGAGTTTCGGGAAGCCACGGAGTTAATATGAAATTAGCAATGATAAGCTTTACCCAACGGGGGAGCAGGCTCTGCCGCAATCTTTCGGAAGCTTTGGCAATGCAGGGGTACTGCTGTGAAGCGTTTGCAATTAAAAAATACGCCGGGGCGCATCAGTTAATGCCTTTGACAAAACCGCTTCAGGAATGGACGGGAGAGATGTTTGCCAGTTGTGATGCCATTTGCTTTATTGGGGCGTCGGGGATAGCAGTTCGCAGCATTGCTCCTTTTGTAAGGGATAAGACAAAAGACCCTGCCGTAGTTGTCATGGATGAGAAAGGCATTTTTGCAATTTCTCTGTTATCAGGGCATCTGGGCGGTGCTAATGATCTGGTGGGAGTGCTTGCCAATCTGACGGGTGCTATTCCTGTTATTACAACTGCTACGGATGTAAATGGCAGGTTTGCCGTAGATGTATTTGCGAAGAAAAACAGATTGTATATTGAAAATATAACTTATGCAAAGGAAATTTCTGCAGATGTGCTGGATGAAAAGCCAGTGGGATTTTACAGTGATTTCCCGGTGCTGGATCAGATACCGGATGAAATCATTCCGGTAACCAAAGAGCAGGTATTCGAAGGGACCAATGGGATATCAGTGTCTCTGCATACCGAAAACCAGCCATTTAAACAGACCCTGCATCTGATACCCCAAATTGTAACCATTGGAATCGGCTGCAGGAGAGGAACGGATGAATCAGAGATTGAGAAAGCCGTGCTTGACTCCCTTAGCGAAGCAGGGGTGTCCATACATGGAATTGAACAGATTGCAAGTATCGATCTGAAGGCTGAGGAACCGGGGATCCTGGGTTTCTGCGAAAAATATAATATCCCCTTTATTACTTACAGCAAAGATGAACTTTTAAAGGCAGAAGGAGTTTTTACGGAATCCGAATTTGTGAAAGAAATTACAGGGGTATCTAATGTCTGCGAAAGAAGTGCACAACTTGGCAGTTTAGGCGGCAGATTAATACAAAAAAAGAAAGCGGTACATGGCATTACAACAGCCATTGCCCTAAGAGAATGGAGTGTTGAATTTGAATAAAATATATGTAGTTGGAATTGGACCGGGAGAATATGAACAGATGACTATGCGTGCGGCTAATGCACTGAACAGCTGCGATACCATTATCGGATATACTGTTTATGTAGACCTGGTAAAAGAACATTTTGCAGGAAAAGAATTCCTGACCACACCTATGACCAAAGAGGTGGATCGCTGTGTACTCGCATTTGAGGAAGCAAAAAAAGGAAAAAATGTAGCAATGATCTGCAGCGGAGATGCCGGTGTATATGGTATGTCCGGTCTGATGCTGGAGATCGGTTCCGGGTATCCTGAGATTGAGGTAGAAGTAATCCCGGGTGTCACTGCTGCTACCGGCGGAGCGGCTGTACTTGGCGCACCTTTGATCCACGATTTTGCATTAATCAGCTTAAGTGATCTTTTAACACCCTGGGAAAAAATTGAAAAAAGGCTTATCCTTGCTTCGGAAGCCGATTTTGTTATTTGTTTGTATAATCCGTCCAGTAAAAAACGTCATGATTATCTGCAAAAGGCCTGTGATCTTATGATGCAGGCAAAGGCAGCGGAAACAGTCTGCGGTATTGTAATGAATATTGGCAGAGAAGGAGAAACCATGCAGGTAATGACTTTAAAAGAACTGCGTGATACAAAAGTCGATATGTTTACCACCGTATTTATCGGTAATTCCCAGACAAAGGAAATAGATGGGCAAATGGTTACGCCGAGAGGATACAGACATGGATAAGATCCTTATATTTGCAGGGACAACAGAAGGCCGTGAACTTGCAGGGTATTTGTGCACCGGGACAGTGGATAAGGATGTGGAAATTCATGTATGTACAGCCACAGAGTATGGCGGGCAGCTGATTTCTTCAAATGTTATGTCCGATGCAGATAAAGAAGCAGCTCCCGGAATGAAAGTGCATACCGGGCGGTTAACCACAGGACAGATGGAAGATTTGATGAAAGAGGAACAGATTACTCTGGTAATCGATGCCACCCATCCTTATGCAGTAGCTGTTTCCGAAAATATCCAAAATGCCTGTAAACAGTGCGGCACTGAGTATTTACGCCTTTTAAGAGGAAATAGCAATATCCGGGAGAATAAAGATATTACTGTCGTTTCTTCCATAGATGAGGCAGTGGAATTTCTGAAAAATACAGAGGGGAATGTGCTTGTTACAACCGGAAGTAAGGAACTTGCAAAATATACGGCAATCCCGGATTACCAGAACCGCATTTTTGCCAGGGTGCTGTCTACACCAGAAGTTGCAGCAGCATGTGCAAAGTTAGGTTTTCAGGGTAAAAACCTGATCTGTATGCAGGGTCCATTTTCAGAAGAATTAAATATTGCCATGTTAAAGCAGATAAAAGCTTCTTATCTGGTTACAAAGGATTCCGGAAAATCAGGGGGATTTGAAGAAAAAATAACGGCTGCCAGACGAGCGGGAGCACAAGTTATTCTGATTGGCAGACCGGTAGAGGAAACCGGATATTCCATGGGAGAAATACTGGAACTGTTAAACCGGAGATTCGGTATATTAAATCAGAAAGAAAAGAAAGAACAACGTCTGGTATCTCTGATTGGTATTGGTATGGGTACGCCGGAAAATATGACAAGAGAAGCATTTGGCGCCTGTGTGGAAGCAGATGTTCTGATTGGGGCAAAGAGAATCCTGGATACAGTGGCAGAGCTTGGCAAACCCGTTTTTGCAGCCTACAGGGATAATGAAATCAAAGACTTTGTGGAACAGCATCCGGAATATAAAAAGATCGCAGTCTTGTTGTCGGGCGATATTGGATTCTACAGCGGGGCAAAAAAAATGCTGGATATATTTGAGGAATTCAGGACGGAGGTTTATTCCGGAATATCTTCCGTTGTCTATTTCTGCGGTAAACTGCATACGGCCTGGGAGGATGTTCATCTGATAAGTCTTCACGGCAGAGAGGCAAATGCAATTGCAGCAGTGAAGCGTTATAAAAAGGTATTTGCACTAATCGGGCAGCAGGATGGTGTAAATCAGCTGTGCAGGAACCTGTGCAGTTATGGGTTCCCTGATGTGATGGTGTATGCCGGAGAAAACCTATCCTATTCCAATGAACGTATTCTAAGTGGTACGGCGAAGTCTATGGCACAAGAATCCTTTGAAAAACTTTCCGTGGTATTGATAGAAAATCAGGATGCTTCCATGGTGGTCACTCATGGTATCGAAGATGAAGCATTTTTAAGAGATAAGGTGCCGATGACAAAGAGTGAAGTGCGCAGTATTTCATTATCAAAACTTCGTTTAAAAGAGGATTCCGTGATCTATGACGTAGGTGCAGGGACAGGTTCTGTTTCTGTTGAAATGGCGCTGCAGTCATATAATGGCTTTGTTTATGCGATTGAAAAGAAGAAAGAAGCAGTAAATCTGATTGGTGAAAACAGGAAAAAATTTGCTGTTCCAAATCTGAAAGTGATAGAAGGGCTGGCACCGGAGGCATTAGAAGATCTCCCGGCACCGACCCATGCGTTTATTGGAGGTTCCTCAGGAAATCTGAAACAGATTATGGAATTGATTCTGGCTAAGAATCCTGCAGCAAGAATTGTAATCAATGCCATTGCCCTGGAGACGGTGGCAGAAGCGCTGCACTGCCTGAAAGAACTTCCGGTTAAAGAAACGGATATTGCTGCAGTGTCAGTAGGGAAATCAAAAGAAGTAGGACATTATCATATGATGATGGGGCAGAATCCGGTTTATATTATTTCCTGTACAGGGAATCACTAGTGCCTTCCGGTGTATTTATGCCGGAGGCACTAGAGAGGGAATGAATTTTCAAATGCGCTGGAGCCTGCTTCGAAAGGAGGCAATATGCATCAACCGAGAATTTTAATCACCGCAGGTGCAAGCGGCAGTGGAAAAACTCTGATTACCTGCGGCATTCTGCAGGCACTGCGTGAGCGGGGAATGGAAGTTTCTTCCTTTAAAAGCGGTCCTGATTATATAGATCCCATGTTTCATAGCAAAGTAATTAAAGCAAAATCTGCGAATCTGGATCTGTTCTTTACCAATCCGGAGGTGACCAGATATCTGTTTACCAGAACAGCAAAAGATACCGATATTTCTGTGATGGAAGGAGTAATGGGGTTCTATGACGGACTGGGAGGAACTTCTGTGACCGCCAGTACTTATGAACTTGCAGTGGCGACGGATACTCCATCGGTAATGGTTGTAAATTGCCGCGGAATGAGTATATCGGTTCTTGCACAGATAAAAGGATTTGTGGAATACAAACCGGACAGCCATCTAAAAGGAGTGATCCTGAACCAGATGTCGCCAATGCTCTATCCAAAAATAAAGGCTGCCATTGAGGAAGAAATTGGAATCCGGGTGTACGGTTATGTACCTAAGATAACAGATTGTCTCATTGAAAGCAGGCATTTGGGGCTGGTTTTGCCGGATGAAGTCAAAGATCTGGAAGCCAAGCTGAAAAACCTTGCTTCCGTGTTGGAAAAGAGCCTGGATATAGACGGTCTGATTGAGCTGGCAGGTACGGCACCGTCCATCAGCGGCAATCCACCGAAAATGGAAAAGGTGGAGGGAAATCCGGTTATTGCAGTAGCTTTAGATGAAGCTTTTTGTTTTATATATCAGGACAACCTTCGTATTCTGGAAGAAATGGGAGCTAAACTGGTATATTTCTCTCCGCTGGCAGACTCGAAGATTCCGGATCAGGCAGATGGATTGCTGTTATATGGAGGTTATCCGGAGCTGTATGCAAATGAGCTGTATCAAAATAAAATTATGCGGCAGGATATTAAGGAGAAAATAGAGTCCGGACTTCCCTGTATGGCGGAATGCGGCGGATATATGTATCTGCATGAAGAGATGGAAGATATGAATGGGAATACCTATGAAATGGCAGGGGTGATTTCCGGCAGGGCATACCGTACCGAAAAGCTTGGAAGGTTTGGATATATCGATTTAACACCACGGGAGGATCAATTACTGGGGATGGATATCGGTACTATAAAGGCGCATGAGTTCCATTATTTTGACAGTACAAATACGGGCGGCAGTTTTTATGCCAGAAAGCCTGTGGGCAAACGGGAGTGGGAATGTATCTGCAAAACAGATCATATGATTGCAGGTTTTCCACATTTGTATTATTATTCCAATCCCGGGGTGCCATACCGGTTCTTGAAAGAGTGTGTATCGTACAGAGCATTACAGGAAGATCCGTTATGATCCACCGGTTGTGTCATAAGCCGGTAAACAGCGGTAAGTAACGAAGCGAGAGTGGAGGAAGAGAAGGATGCTATCATCCATATTAGCATTAATATTAGGTTTTCTGCTGGATCTGCTTATTGGAGATCCGCATTTTATCTATCATCCCATCCGGCTGGTGGGAAATCTTATTTCAGTTACGGAAAAAGGGCTTAGAAAACTTTTTCCGAAAACAGAAAAAGGAGAACTTACAGCAGGCGTTGTACTGGTTGTGATCGTTGCAGGAGTAACGACAGCGGTACCATGGCTGATCTTGTATCTGGCAGGTTTGGTAAACAGTACATTGGTTTTTATTTTACAAACAATTATGTGCTATCAGCTTTTGGCAACGAAATCTTTAAAATCAGAGAGTATGAAGGTCTATGACAAGCTAAAAGAGAAAGATCTGGAAGGCGGCCGGTATGCAGTGTCTATGATCGTGGGACGTGATACCAAAAGTCTGGATGAAACCGGAGTAACGAAAGCAGCGGTAGAAACAGTTGCAGAGAACACTTCAGATGGAATCATCGCCCCAATGCTTTTTATGGCAATCGGCGGTGCTGTATTTGGATATTTTTATAAAGCGGTCAATACTATGGATTCTATGGTAGGATATAAAAATGATAAATATCTTTACTTTGGCAGATTTGCGGCAAAGTTAGATGATGTGGTCAATTATATTCCGGCAAGGCTTTGTGCATATCTCATGATAGGGGCATCCTTTCTTGCGGGGCTTTCGAGTAAAGATGCCTTCCGGATCTATAAACGGGACCGTTATAATCACGCAAGTCCCAATTCCGCACAGACAGAGGCGGTAATGGCAGGAGCACTGCAGATACAGCTGGCAGGTGATGCCTGTTATTTTGGAAAATTGTATAAAAAGCCAACGATTGGAGATCCGATCCGGGCGGTAGAGCCTGAAGATATTAAACGTGCAAACGTTTTGCTTTATGCTACTGCCATACTATCTTTATTTGCATTCGCTGTGGTAAAACTGGCAGTATGGGGATTTATCTTTATGTAATTAGATAAAGAAAAGAATCAGGAAGAGTGGAGCGTGTACAGGCTCCCGAGAGGACAAGGAAATGGTTATCAATAAACACAAACATGTCGGAGACATCTATTCCTCGGAAATGGTTATCAATAAACACAAACATGGTGAAGACATCTATTCCTCGGAAATGGTTATCAATAAACACAAACATGGTGGAGACATCTATTCTCAGGAAGTAAAAATGGATTATTCTGCGAATATCAATCCCCTGGGAATACCAAAAGCAGTGGTTCAGGCGGCATACGAAGGAATTTTAAATTCGGCAAATTATCCGGATATCCACTGTGGCAAGCTTCGGGAGGCATTGTCTTCACAGGAAGGAATTGAGAAGGATCATATCATCTGTGGAAATGGCGCGGCGGAGTTGATTTTTTCCCTGTCGGCAGCAATCAAACCGAAAAAAGCATTACTGGCAGCACCGGGATTTGCTGAGTATGAGCAGGCACTTCGTGTCAATGGCTGTGAGGTGGTTTATTATCTGTTAAGTGAGGAGCAGGGATTTGAACTTCAGGAGGATTACCTGGAAGCCATTACACCGGATTTGGATTTGTTATTCTTATGTGTTCCAAATAACCCCACAGGTCTGACCTGCCCTAAGAATTTTTTGGATCAGATCCTGGAAAAATGCCGGATATGCGGAGTCTGGATGATTGTAGATGAATGTTTTAATGACTTTTTAGATGATGCTGCGGCTTATACCATGAAGAAGGAAATTGCTTCCAATGATCATTTGTTTATATTAAAGGCATTTACAAAACTCTATGCTATGGCGGGATTACGCCTGGGGTATGGATTCTGCAGCAATCAGGCTTTATTAGAGAAAATGACGGAAACGGTACAGCCCTGGAATGTATCCATACCGGCACAGATGGCGGGGACAGCAGCACTTCGTGAAGTTGGTTTTGTAGAAAACAGCAAGGCGCTGATCCGGGAGGAACGTCAGTATTTATCATTGAAATTGAAGGAGCTGGGATTTAAGGTTTATGATTCAAGCGCCAATTTCCTGTTTTTCTATGGTCAGGAGAATCTGGCACAGGAATGTAAAAAGCTGGGTATTTTAATTCGGGACTGCAGTAATTATTATGGTCTGAAAGCGGGTTATTTCCGCATTGCCGTTAGAACGCATAAGGAAAATGAAGAGTTAATCGGGATCATGCAGGAGATTGTAAATACACAAAATTAATGCAGTATTGCAGGCTGGATCTGCGATATGCGGGAGGTTAAGGTTGAAAGAAAATTATGATATAGAAAGGAAGCCACAGTGTGATTCTTTCAACCTGTTTTATTGTGGCAGTATTGCAGGCAGGACTGCAATATGCAATGGGTATAAATATGGCAAAAGCAATTATGGTGCAAGGGACCATGTCTAATGCAGGTAAGAGTCTGTTAGCGGCGGGGCTTTGCAGAATTTTTAAGCAGGATGGATACAAAGTAGCACCTTTTAAATCACAAAATATGGCTTTAAATTCATTTATAACGGAGGAAGGCCTTGAGATGGGCCGTGCCCAGGTGATGCAGGCAGAAGCTGCCGGTATCAAGCCATCTGTATACATGAATCCCATTCTCTTAAAACCCACAAACGATATTGGTTCTCAGGTGATTGTAAATGGGGAAGTTGTGGGGAATATGAGCGCAAGAGAGTATTTTGCATATAAAAAGAATCTGGTTCCGGATGTGCTGCGCGCATATCATAAACTGGAAGCAGATTACGATATTATTGTAATCGAAGGTGCAGGAAGTCCTGCTGAAATTAATCTGAAGCAGGAAGATATTGTAAATATGGGCATGGCGAAAATGGCAAAAGCGCCTGTTCTTCTTGTAGGAGATATTGACAGAGGTGGTGTATTTGCACAGCTGGTTGGTACAGTGATGCTTTTGGAAGAAGATGAAAAGGCAATGATAAAGGGCCTGATTATCAATAAATTCCGGGGAGACAAGACAATTCTGGAACCGGGAGTTGCAATGCTGGAAGAAAGGGCAGGTATTCCTGTAGTAGGAGTAGCGCCCTATCTGCAGATTGAAGTGGAAGATGAAGACAGCCTGACGGAGCGTTTCTCCGGTAATCAGGAAGTCGGATTAATTGACATAGCAGTGATCCGCTTGCCGAGAATATCCAATTTTACAGATTTTAATCCGTTCGAAAGCATGGAGGGTGTTTCGCTGCGCTATGTACATTCAGTTTCCGAGCTGAAGAATCCGGATATGATTATCTTACCGGGCACTAAAAATACCATGGAAGATCTGCTGTGGATG
This sequence comes from Robinsoniella peoriensis, assembly GCF_000797495.1. Classification (GTDB taxonomy): domain Bacteria; phylum Bacillota; class Clostridia; order Lachnospirales; family Lachnospiraceae; genus Robinsoniella; species Robinsoniella peoriensis. The sequence continues at coordinate 33,930 of NZ_JTGN01000011.1, read as the reverse complement.
CGTCAGAATGGTCTGGAGGCAGCGGTGCTTAAGCAGGCAGCTGCAGGAAAGATTATTTTTGGGGTCTGCGGCGGATACCAGATGTTGGGTGAGACGCTGTCAGATCCAAGTGGAGTAGAAGCAGGCGGAGAGATCAAAGGTATGGGACTTTTGCCTATGGATACTGTATTTGAAAAAGAAAAGACAAGAACCAGGGTATCCGGTACCTTTGGCGAGATAGACGGAGCACTAAGCAGCCTGTCCGGTGTAAGACTGGAAGGCTATGAGATTCATATGGGAAGCAGTACTTTAAAAGAAGGCTGTGTACCTTTAACATCCATATCCGATGGAGTAACCCATTCAAAGGAGAAACCGGACGGAGCGTACAGAGATCATGTATATGGCTCCTATGTACACGGCATATTCGATAAAGAAGAGGTTGCTAAGGAAGTAATTATGTCTCTTGGAAGAATGAAAGGTATTGATGCAACAGAGATTACCAGTGTAGACTTCCAGGAATTTAAAGAGACCCAGTATGATATTCTGGCTTCCGAACTGAGAAAGCATTTTGATATGAAGGAAATATACCGCATTTTAGAAGCAGGTATTTAAATATTTTTGATCGCCTGTATCAGCAGACATTTAAGCATGAAACTCGTTGGAAAACCGCAGACCGCGTAATGGGAGGACATCATGAAAGTAGAATTAGAAAATGTAAAACCCAGGGATATAGAAAAAAGAAGTTTTGAGATAATTACAGAAGAGCTGGGAACAAGACAGCTTCCTAAAGAACAGGAGCTGATCATCAAACGCTGCATCCATACCAGTGCAGATTTTGAATATGCCGACAATCTGTGTTTCAGTACAGAGGCAGTTACCAAGGCAATTGAGGCTATTAAAGAGGGTGCATGTATCGTAACCGATACCCAGATGGTAAAAGCAGGCATTAATAAAAAGGCCCTGTCTAAATATGGCGGAGAGGTATACTGCTTTATGGCGGATGAAGATGTGGCACAGACTGCCAGAGATAACGGAAGTACCAGGGCCACCGCAAGCATGGACAAAGCAGCTGCAATGGGAAAAAAGCTGATCTTTGCCATTGGAAATGCACCTACGGCATTAGTACGGATCTATGAACTGATCGAAGAGAAAAAGTTAGATCCCGAATTAATCATCGGTGTTCCGGTTGGATTTGTCAATGTAGTACAGTCCAAAGAATTGATTATGCAGACAGAAGTCCCTTATATTGTTGCCCGGGGAAGAAAAGGCGGAAGCAATATAGCAGCCTGTATCTGTAATGCGCTGTTGTACATGATTGATGATAACCGGGATTAACAATGCTTATGCCGGCATGAGAAAGAATAAGTCATAATAGGATAGAATAAGTTGGAAAAGGTCAAATTTAGATAGAAAAGGAAAGAACTGCCGGAATATATAAAACCGGCAGTTTTTTAATGGGTTAGATGATCATGCTGCCGAAAGGGGAAGGTAACTTGAGAACGGAATTTGTTTTTCATTCTGTAACCAGAAAAAGGAGCAAACTTTCATCTTCTTTTACGCAAACAGCCGAAACATACTGCGCAGCATCCAATAAAGAACAGCCTGCCACCCCCATCTTTCTGTACACTACCTATCATTTATAAAGCGTCATAATCAGCTAACCCCCAATTTAAGATGAATCTGTTCGCTGTAGTACTAGGAAAAGCAGAGAGGCAGTTCAAAATGAAAAATTTTATCTGCTACGATTGAGATAGACCCAATCAGAGACGCTTTTCCAATAAAGGTTGATTTTTGTACCTTTATGCTGTGATAAAAAGGCTGGGGTCTTAAAATAGCAAGCTTTTGTGCTAACAGGTCTTCCATTATACTGCCGGGTACGTTAAACGGATAGTCGATGATAATGGTAGAAAGATCTAAAATATTCAAAGTATTGGTGATTGCCTGGGCAATGTAGGTGCTGAATTGATCTAATGCCAGGATGGCAAGTGTATCTTTCGTGTTCGCTGCATCCAGTATTTGTATCCAGGAGGGAGCACTTAAAGGTGTAAGGGGAGATCCGGGATATAAGTATTTTAACTCCTGTATTCGATAACGAAGCTGCTTTATATTAGCATAAAGCTCTAAGCAGCCGGCATTTCCGCATTCACATCTGGGGCCTGCAAAGTTAATGGAAGTATGTCCAAGCCCGCCATTCTGCCCAAATTCTCCATCATATAATTTATTGTCCAGAACAACTCCCGCCCCAATTCCATTGGTAATATGCAGGTATAAAAAATTGGCAACGGAGGAGGCATCTCCATATAATTTTTCAGCCAGGGCACCTGCATTGGATTCATTCATCAGATAAGTCGGGATCTCTGTTAATTTAGTCATCTCAGAGATAATCGGCATAATCTCAATATTGTGAAAAAACGGCGGTCTTAGAATTAAGCCATTTTTACTATCCAGAGGGCCGATAGAGGAGATGCCAATAGCAATGATATTGCGACTGGTACTGTCTTTTAACGTTACAAATGCCTGATAGAGATATTGGATAACCTCATCGCTGCTAAGGACATTACTGTCCAGAGGGACATTAACAGGAGGCAGGATAAGGGTTCCGCTTAAATCCCCCAGTGCGATCTGAAGAAAATCCCGCTCGATCAGCATTCCGCAGATACAGGGGGAATGCTCGGACAGCTTCAGGGAAAGAGGTTTTCGGCCGGAAGAGGTAGCCTCTTTTTGATTTTCAAATTCTGATATATAATCTGAAGAGATTAATTCCGATACGATATTGCTGATGGACATTTTAGACAGTCCAGTGATAGAAGCAAGCTGGGTTCTGGAGAGTCCATAATGAGTCGCTATTATTTTTAAAACCAACATACGGTTACTTGCTTTCAAATCTTGTGCATTAGATCCTATGGTATCCATAAAATTCTCCTTCTTAAAAATTAATATGGTCATAATCAATTTATATAAATCTAATTATAACTGAAAGATGTAAATCAGTATATACCTTTTATTAGTGCCTGTTTTAAAATTCATTCCTGTCATTTCTACGCCCCACTTCCCGGTATATTAGCTTCAAATTCAATAGCCCGCCTATGAGCTCTTCCTTTGGAACGAATCTCCCGCAAAGTGTGAGCGCAGCTGTCAGAAAGAAATTTTAAAACACGCTCTCGTAGTCCATAAAGATAGAATTCACAATGAAGCATGGTGAATTTCATCAGTTTATCCTCAATCTTTTCAAATTTCACAATAATCATAATCTATAAAAATTGTTTTAATATAAAATGAGTTTAACAGATATTCGAATATATGTAAAATCAATATATTATCATCAAATTATATTTGTGATAATTGCATATAATATGATTTATAATATTGTAAAATACATACAAAATGATTACATAAAAGAAAAATGACTTGATTAATTAGTACAACGGTGATACTATTAAGAAAAAGCAGGGAGGTTAAAATAATGAATTCGCGGGAAAGAATAATAGCGGCACTGAACCACCAAAAAGCAGATGTTATTCCAATTGATTTTGGTGCCATGAGATCTACCGGTATCAGTATATGGGCATATCAAAGTCTAAAAGAGCATCTGGGCCTGGATACAACCACTACAAAATTATATGATGTCTTTCAACAGTTGGCGGAACCGGAGAAAGAGATCCTGGACAGGCTGGGAGCAGATGTGGTTCAGGTACACCGCCTGGCTTCAGCATTTGGGGTGAAAATTGACAGGTGGAAAGAAGGAGATAATGGAAGGGGGATCAAATGTATGGTACCGGAAGACTATCATCCGATACCAATGGAAAACGGAGAACTAACGATACAAAGGGAAGGAAAAGTATTGGCAAAAATGCCAAGAGAAGGATTTTATTTCGATCAGACCTGTCATCCGTTAGAGTCTGCTGAAGATGTAGAAGATTTGGAAAATTATACATTTCCAGTCATCACGGAAGAAGAGATCTGCTATATGGAACAAAAGGCAAAAGAAGCTTTCGAGAATACGGACAGAGCCGTTTTAATGGAATTCGGAGGAAATATCTTAGAGGCCGGAGAAACAGATTTTGGATTTGAAAATTTCTTTATGAATCTCTTAGCAGAACCGGAATTAGTACATACCTACTTAGAGAGGTTATCTGACTCTTACATTGAGAGCCTGAAGAAACTCATGCCCAGAGTTCATAAATATATTCAGATCATACAGTTTGGGGATGATCTCGGTTCACAGGAGTCCACTTTGATTTCTAAAGAAGTTTATAGGGAAATGATTAAACCTTATCACAAGAAAATATTTAGTTATATCAGAGAGAATTATCCTGAAGTTAAGGTATTTCTACATAGCTGCGGTGCAATTTTAGAATTGATACCGGACTTAATCGATGCCGGTGTGCAGATACTCAATCCTATTCAGATTGCGGCAAAAGGAATGGATCCCGAGACTCTGGTGGACCGGTTTGGCGACGATCTGGTATTTTGGGGCGGAGGAGCGAATACCCAGGTAACGTGTAATTATGGAACGGTGGAAGAGATACAGGCAGAAGTGAAAAAGTTAATACAGATATTTTCAAGAAAGAACGGCTACGTTTTTAACCAGGTGCACAATCTGCAGGCAAATGTACCGCCTGAAAAAATACTTGCAATATATGATGCGGCACAGGAATACCGGAAAGAACACGGAAATGTATTCAATTAAAAATTAAATTGCGGAGGAATACGGGATGAAGGTAAAAAAATTATTAGCAGTTATGATGGCATTGGGGATGACATTATCATTAGCAGCATGTGGAAGCGGGGCAGCTGGAACCACAGCAACTCAAAAGGAATCCGTTAAGGAAACAGAAGCGAAAACAGAAACAAAAACAGAAACAAAAACAGAATCAAAGGCAGACGGGACAGAAGCGAATGAAGCTGAAACAGCGGCAAAAGAAACAGACCAGTCAGCAGCAAAAGAAGCAAAGAAAGATCCAAAAGATATTAAAGTAGCGGGGGTTGTATTTCAGGAAGACCAGTTTATGATGCTGATGCAAATGGGGTATCAGGCAGCGGCAGATTATTATGGAGTAACCTGTATGCTTAGTAATACCAATAACGACCAGGCAAAAGAGGCAGAATTAATTAATACCTATGTAACCCAGGGAATTGACGGTATTGCAATCTCGCCGCTGAATGAAACTTCATCCATTCAGACTCTTAAAATGGCAAATGAAAAAGGTCTGGAAATTGCAGTAGGAAATACTCAGCTTAAAGATGCTCCCTTTGTATGCGGCGGGTTTACATCGGATAATTATAACTTAGGAGAATTAACGGGAAAAGAAGCAAGAAAATATATTGAAGAAAAACTGGGCGGAAAAGCCAAGATTGCCATCGTAGAATACAAATCATTACTTCCGGAACAGTCCACGGCTAGAAGAACCGGATTTGTTGACCAGTTAGAAGGACTGGATGTGGAAATTGTAGCGGATCAGGATGCATGGCTTCAGGACACGGCAATCCAGGTAGTGGGGGATATTCTGACTGCAAACGAATCAAAAGGCGGAATTGATATGATCTGGGCTGCAAATGACGGAGGCACAATCGGGGCCACTATGGCTGTGAAAAATGCTGGAAAAGCAGGAACTACCGTTGTCTTTGGTACCGATGCGGCAGAACAGCAGGCAGCATTTATTCAGTCTGACGATAACATTCTGCAGTGTGTTACGGGTCAGGATCCGTATACTATCGGATATAATACAATGGAGGTTTTGATTAAGGCCATTATGGGCGAAGAGGCTTCTTACGGAAAAGAAGTTGTAGTACCGGGTATTGTTTTAACCAGGGATGATATTCCTGCTGTACAGGCTTTTGAAAAAGATCTGGCTGAGAAGACAGGTAAATAGGCTTTGGGGCTGCCGTTGGAGCATATTGTAAGATATGCTCTATGGCAGCCCTGGAAAATGAGAGGTGAAACCATGAGTGTTTTGAAAGCAGAAAATATAACAAAGGTTTACCCTGGAACAGTGGCACTTAACGATGTGACAGTATCTTTTGAAAGCGGAAAGGTTCATGCATTTATAGGTAAAAACGGATCCGGAAAGTCTACGTTAGTAAAAGTTTTCTCAGGAGCGGTAGAACCCACAAAGGGAAATTTTTATTTAGATGATGAGAAGCTAAAGCTCAGTTCTCCGCAGGAAGCCTTCAGCAAGGGAATTGCGACTGTTTATCAGGAATTAAGTCTGATCCCGGGGCTCTCGGTAGCCGAGAATATTTTAATGGGAAGGCTTCCTATGAAAGGGAAGTTTATCGACTGGAAAGAAACGTATAAGCGTGCCCAGGCAGTTTTGGAAGATTTAAAAGTAGATATATCCCCAAAAGAAATGGTGGCAAACCTGAGTTTGTGGCAGTGCCAGATGGTTGAAATTGTAAAAGCAATGAGCTCGAGTCCCAAAGTGCTAATGTTGGACGAGCCTACATCATCACTGGCAAATCATGAAATCACGCTGTTATTTGATATGATACGGAGACTTAAAGAGAAAGATGTCATTATCATTTACATATCGCACAGACTCCAGGAGCTGTGGCAGATAGCCGACACCTGTACCGTTCTGCGGGATGGTATATTTATCGGAAAAACAGTCATGAAAGATACCAGTCATAAAGAACTGGTAAAGATGATGTTCGGAAATGTAGAAATCAAGACAAGGCCGCAGGATCTGGTAGCGGGAAAAAAAGATATTCTGAAAATCCAGGGACTAACAAGAAAGAATGTGTTTTCCGATATATCCTTTTCCGTCAAAGAAAATGAAATTCTGGGAATAGCCGGGATGTTGGGAGCAGGCAGGACAGAACTGTTAAAATCAATCTTTGGGGCAGATCCTTTTGACTCCGGCAGAATTGAGTTTTATGGAGAAGAAATCAAAAATCCAAATCCGGTAAAGATGAGAAATAAAGGATTTGCATTAACTCCGGAAGACAGGAAAAAGGAAGGACTGGTTCAGATCATGTCCGTTTATGGAAATCTGTGTGTAGCCAGCATTGATTATCTTGGCAAACACAAATTTATCCAGAGAAACAAAGAAAAGGAATATGTCAGCAGGCAGATTGAAGGATTACAGATAAAAGTTCCCGATGTACAGCTTCCGGTATTGTCTCTGTCCGGAGGAAACCAGCAAAAAGTTGTTGTGGGAAACTGGCTGAATACAAATCCTAAGATTATGTTTTTCGATGAGCCCTCCAGAGGAATTGACGTAAATGCAAAACAGCAGATCTTCCAGATTATCTGGGAACAGTCACGAAAAGGCGTATCCAGTATTATGGTATCTTCAGAACTGGAAGAACTACTGGAGGTCTGTCACAGAATTTTAATTATGTATGAGGGAAAAATCATAAATGAAGTATACCCAGAAAACGTGACTGCGGAAGAATTATATGCGTTGTGTATGGGCTAGGAGGTCAATATGAAAACAAAAAGTGTTGATATTAAAAAAATCTTAAAGTCCAATGTGATGGAAGTAGTACTGTTAATTATTACGATCATCATTGCATTCACAGCGACAGGCTTTTTTACCAGTTCTAACTTACTTGGAATTCTGAGAAGTTCAGCTTTAAAAGGTGTAATTGCATTTGGAATGACGATGGTTATAATCTGCGGGGAAATAGATCTGTCCATTTCATCTACGGTGGCGCTGTCGGGAATTATAACGGCACTGACTGCAGGAAAACTGGAAGCACTCGGGATCATGCCGCTGGCATATGGAGTTATTGCAGGGATGATTCTGGCAATTATTATAGCTGCTCTGGTAGGGGTGTTTAATGGCTATTTGAGAACCAGATTTAACATACCTACATTCATCATTACACTGGCGATGATGAACGTCCTGTACGGAGCTGCAGCGCTTCTGTCAAAAGGTTTTCCATTAACGTCTCTTCCGGCGTGGTATAATGTTTTAGGAGCCGGATCAATAGGTCCTGTGCCGGTACCGGCAATCATTTTGATTTTCATATTTATTGTTGTACATATCATTATGTCTTATACCACATTTGGTAGGTCTGTATATGCGGTTGGCGGGAATCCGGAATCAGCAAGACTTTCAGGCATCAATGTAAAAAAAGTGAAGATTCTCGTAATGGTCGGAGTACAGGTATTGGCGGCGCTGGGCGGAATAATGTGTTCATCCCAGGTAATGTCAGCGGCACATAACTTTGGAAAAGGATGGGAGATGGATGTCATTGCATCCGTAATCATTGGCGGAGCCAGCATGAATGGAGGAATCGGCAAGGTAAGAGGAACCTTTGTAGGTATCATTTTTCTTGGAATCTTATTAAATGGAATGACCCTTATGAACGTAAGTGAATATATCCAGTATATTGTAAGAGGCGGTTTAATCTTAGGTGCAGTATTAGTAAATGCAATACAGTTTAGCAGATCAGGTGAAGCGTAAAAATATATAATAACTTTCATTTAGCAGGTGTTTATGTCTATAAAAATGGAATACTAACTGGTGTACTTTGATTATCGGGTATGCCAGTTATTTTTATTTCCTTTACAAAAAATGACAAATTATGATATTATAGGAAACATATTTTAAAAACATTCTGGTGGATAGGAGCTCTTATGATTCAAAAGTTTAAAAAAATAATACAACTAATACGCTGGGATTGGACAACATTGCTGCTATTTGAGGCGATTTATAAAATGATTTGGATGACAGGGCTGGTTATTCTCCAGGATGGGTTAGAAGAACTCATGTCCCGGGCGAATTTATATTATATTACCATGGATAATGTAGGACGTCTGTTTTCAGCTCCAATCCTTATATTAGGACTTCTGTTTTTGCTGTTTTTACTTGCATTCTTTATATATATGGAAATAACAGGAATTATCATTTATTTTGATCACAGCAGAAGAGATGATCCGGTCAAAGTGCGGGGACTGCTTTTTCAGTCAATGAAAAAGGCGTTTGTAGTCTTTAAACCTTTCAACCTTCCATTGCTGGTATTTGTAATATTGTTTATGCCCCTTGCGGGAATCCCTTTTACATCGGGGCCTTTTCAGGGATTTGAGATCCCGGGGTTTATTCTGGATTTCATTTTGGAAAATAAAGTATTAAATGTTGTATTTCTGATCGTCATGCTGATTGTGGTGATAATTGTATTTAGGCTGATATTCAGCCTGCATGAGGTTGTACTTGAAAATAAAAGTTTCTTTGGCGGATGCAAAGAAAGTGTTCGAAAAACAAGGAAAAAATTTATACGCCGAATCTTCTCGTTTATAATTTGGAATATACTTTACATTGTCTTCGAAATTATTGTAGCTGCAGCTGTAATTGCAATCCTTTTGGCGGCTGCCAGGTTCTTCCATACCGGGTTAGAAGCAAGAGATTATTTCTGGTTTAATTTAACAGTTTGGAGCGGACTTGGAATTGTACTTAGCACTATTGGCCTGGCTGTCTGCAATCTGGGCTTTATATCAGTGTATTATTATGAGCTAAGTGAGTGCGAGCCTGTTGAGCGCAGTAAAGATGACAAACATATTTTACAGAGGCTGTTAAAAAAGGTAGTCATTCTTGTCATGGTATTTCTGATTCTGGGAATGTACATTGATAACACACCATATGCGGTAAGCGTTGCCATGCTCCGGGATGATAAGGCACATGTTGACATAGTTGCCCATCGTGGGGGGGCTATGTTTGCTCCGGAAAATACCCTTGCTGCGCTGAGAGAATCCATCGATAGTAAGGCAGATTATGCTGAGATTGATGTCCAGGAAACGAAAGACGGAGAGTTAGTAATTATGCATGATTCTAATTTTGAACGTACAACCGGCGTTAAGAAAAATGTATGGGAAGTCAATCTGGATGAAGTCAGGCAGTATGATGCAGGAATCCGTACTGCCTACCGCTATAAAGGAGAAAAAATCCCCACTCTAGAAGAGATGATACAGGAAGCGGGAACCAAAATTAAGTTAATGATTGAACTGAAAAGTTCGGGACATGAACAAAATCTGGAACAGAGTACGGTTAACCTCATCCGGCAATACCAGTATCAGGAGCAATGTATGATAGTCTCCATGGACCGAAAAATACTGAAAAAAGTAAAAGAGATTGCACCGGAAATAAAAACAGGTTCCATATCTGCAGTTGCTTATGGAAAAATTGAAAATATAAAGGAAGCAGATGTATTCAGTCTGGAAGCAACGTTTGTAACAAGAAGCCTGATCAACCGTTTAAAAGACTCTGGAAAGCCAATTTATGTATGGACGCTAAATAACGAAAAATCTATTCGAAAATATGTAGATATGGGAGTGGATGGTATTATAACCGACAACCAGTACCTGGCAAGCTACGTCTTAGATACCAGAGGACAGGATCTGATGTTAGATGGAATAGTAGATAAAGTATTAGGTAAACAGGAATAAGAACAGATCGAAGTTCTTACTTCACAGAAATGCTGTGGAGCGAGAACTTCCGGAAACGGCTTTCTTTTGCATCGGTAGAAGTATAGTATGTACCGGCAGCCATAACCAGGAAAGCCAATACAAAGCTCAGATGGGGAATTTCCCGGAAAATGATCAATGAAAGGAATACTCCGATAAATGGCGAAATAGAGTAATATGCGCTGGTTTTTGCCGCTCCCAGGCTTCTTTGGGCATATACATAGCAGAATATACTTAAGCCATATGACACAAAACCTAAAATTAGGGTGAAGAAAATATAAAGGGCAGGGATACCATTTTCATGAAGCAGAAAAGAAAGCAGTAACGAACCTGTACCGGAACCAAAACCTTTGAGGATTACAACTTTCAGCGGGCTGTTTTTCGAAAGCATACGGGTACAATTATTTTCAAATCCCCAGCATACACACGCTCCCAGTACAAAAAGAGAGCTATAGGAGAAAGAAAGGCTTCCCGGTTCAGGCAGAGATAAAATCAGGCTGGAGAGAGTAATCAATCCGATACCGAACCAGAGGCGACCTGTGATTTTTTCCCGGAATAAGGTAAAAGCAATCAGGGAAGTTGCTACAATCTCAAAATTATTTAAAAGAGATACATTGGCGGCGGAGGCTTTCGACAACCCCGTCATTAATAAAAATGGAGCCGCAATATCTAATAAAATCATACCTGCAATATAAGGAAAATCCCGTTTTATAAAGGGCGTGTCTTTCGATATGGGAACAACCTTTTTCTGAATCAGGTTAATGGATGCCATACCAATCCCGGCGCCCAGATAGAGCAGGGATGCCATGAGTGCAGGCGGTATTTCTGATAACAGAAGTTTAGAAATCGGAGAACTTATGGAATAAAGAACAGCCGCAGCAATTGCGCTTAATACAGCAATATGTTTTTTAATTTTTATTTTCATAATCGGCACATCCTTTCTATACATATCCCCTATGGGGGGATATGTATATTATAGCACTGCAGCACAATGAATACAAGGGTCTGGAATATAAATTTTAGCATCCGCCCTGTTATTTGTACCTATCTAAATGATAAACAAAGGATGTTTTAATTCTCCTGAATTCTGGGGAATTAAAACATCCTTTAGATAAGAAAGCAATGTTGGGGTTTAGCTGAGAAGGGGACGCTTTGTAGATGTAGGTAGTGTACGGAAAGAGAAGGGGACGGACCAGACATTGGTTTGGAAGGCTTACCGCAGAACTGGCATTTCCTAACCTTCCCGGAGCACTTTTTGGCGGCACGCGGGCATTCGCTCCGAAATCCTGATGCATTTCGCAGCTCACTGCCCGCTTACAATCCGATGGGAGAAGTACTGCATTTTGCAATGCAGTACTGGTCGAATTGTATCCGCCAAAAAGCACACCGGGAAGGTAAGTAAATGCTCAGCTCTGCTATACGCCTCCCAAACCCATCTTTCCGTACACTACCTACATCTACAAAGCGTCTTAATCAGCTAAACCCAAATTGTACCTTGTCTATTTTTCATTTAAAGTCATCATAATATGATTGATAAATAAATCCCGGATACTTGCATATTCGCCCAGGCCTTTTAATACACATTCAACGGTATAGCCGGCTTCTTTTAACTGGCAGTACCAGGATTCAGGATCATCACCTGCCATATCATTTCTGGCATGATCACCTGCCACGATCATGAATGGTGCCAAAACAACTTTTTTCGGTCTCTTTGCCGCAATCATTTTTAAGATAGAAGACATGGAAGGATAGGCTTCCACAGTACCCAGGTATATATTTTGATGTCCATAATCCTTAAATGCATAATCCAGAGCGGCATAGATAGCATTGGCATAATGTGTTGTTCCGTGTCCCATCATAACCAGTACTTCGTCTTCGGAAAGAGAAGAGAATTCGCCTGCAATCGCCTGTATCACAGTCTGATTATCTTCTTCTGTAGTAAGAAGCGGATTCCCAAACCGTATGGAATGAAATGATTCCTGGTAAGACAGAGCATCTTCCTGCATCAGATCATTTTCAATTCCGTTGATTACATGAGTGGGCTGAACGACAACATCGGTAATCCCGTCTGCTTTCATCTGTTCCATGGCTTCTTTTACATTGTTGATGTGGATGCCATCCCTTTTTTTAATCTTCGCTAAAATCATTTTACTTGTCCAGGCACGGTAAATTTTAAATTCCGGAAAAGCAGCCTGGATAGAATTTTCAATAGCATCAATGGTTACTTTCCTGGTTTCATCATAGCTGGTTCCGAAGCTAACTACCAGAATTGCCTGTTTTTTGTTCGTGTCTTCCAATTTCGTTCCTCCATAGTGTGGTTTTGTACTTATTTTTTCAATATAGCCTTCCAGTGTGGATAGGCTTTTTGGCAGTGGGAGAGAGGGGAGAAGAACTCCCTTCTTACATAGGCTTTCAAATAGCTGAATTGCAGCCGGCTGTTCCAGATTCGTCTGGTGAAGGATGGATTTATTGACGAAGACTTCTTCCGGAGCGCCTTCCATATAAACAGTACCATCTTTAAACAACACCACGTCATCAGCCCATTTTAGTGCAAAATCCACATCGTGGGTGGAAATAATGACCGTAATTCCCTGATTGGTTAATTTATCGATGATCTGGTTAACCAGAGTCGTATGTTTGGGGTCAAGTGCAGCAGCCGGTTCGTCAAATATAATAACATCCGGGTGCATAACCAGAATGTCTGCAATCGAAACCTGTTTTTTCTGACCGCCGCTTAACGCATGGGTAGGCTTGCTGCGAAAAGGGGTGATCTCAAGGTGGTCAATAACTTCTTCCACTTCTTTTTTAGCGGTTTGCTCATCAACACCTAGATTCAGGATGCCAAAAGAAATTTCCTGGTATACGCTGGCGGAGAACAGCTGATTATCCGGATCCTGAAATACGATGCCTACCTTACTTCGAAGACTTAACAGGCCTTTGCGGCTGTAGTCATAGGGCGATCCATAGAAGTACATTGTTCCGCTTTGCGGGCGGTGTATGCCGTTCAGACACAGAAAAAAAGTGGATTTACCGGAACCATTTGCCCCCATAAATGCGATTTTTCTTCCTTTTCGTATTTCCAGGTTGATTCCTTTCAATGCCTGATTGCCATCTTCATAGGCATAACATACGTTTTCAGCTTTAAGGATAATATCATTCATAAGTTTTCTCCTCTATATATGTAATCCGCAGATACGCAGTATCACGGATATGATAATCAAAGTCAGTTCAAATACGATCAAATAAATAATATGTTTTTTCTTTGCAGGATAATTTTCTTCCAGTACATGGATTGTACCGTCATAACAGCGGGACTCCATTGCATCAAATAAAAAGGAAGATTTTTTGAAAGCACGGATAAATAATGCTGAGATCAGGTTGCCCATAGATCTGCAGGATGTTTTTAAATTTACATTTCCAAGACGGGAGCGCTGTGCACAGGTCAGGGAATCGGCAATATCTAATAATACGAAAATAAACCGGTAAATGAGCAGCATCAGCTCTATTAATAGTTCAGGACAATGGATTTTACGAAAAACCGTCAGAATGTCTGTAATGGGTGTGGAAAGGGATAAAAAATACAAACAGGAAACACTTGCCAAAGCAGTAAGAATCAACTGTGCCGCAAATAGCAGGGAAGACCGGCTGCTTGTGATAAAGATATTCCCCACCGGAATAGCAAATGCTGAGAGTGGGGTTTTTGAAAAGTTGATAATAATGGCGATGGTGCTTAAAAATAAAAAGATAAGCGGTATTCGCATCAGCCTGATATAATGGGAAGGGGATATCCCGCCAACGTGTATGGTGAGATATCCCATTGCAAATAAAATGCAGACAGAAAGTGCAATCGAACGATCTATTACACAAAACAGAAGTGTAATTATTGCAAGAGCTGTTTTAACTGAAGCATTTGTGTACCTTAATTTTGAAGTATAACATAGCTTATCGATGATAATCATTTTATTAACCTTCCCAATATGTAGTATTTAGGAGAACCCAGTAATTTAAGCTTTGGCCTTTTTTGCTTTACTCAAAGTTCCTTTGCTCTCTTCTTCTTTTTTTGCATGCTTTGTGCGTTCACGCAGCATACCGATGCAATAACCGAATACACCTGCGCCAAGAGCAGCCTGCAGACAGAAGAGAAGACTTTCTGTTTCTCCGCCCGGTGGCTCTAAAAGAGGAGATGCCCAAGGCTGATAATTAGGGTCAATCTGAGTGATTGCTTCTTCAGCAGCGCCATCAGCACCGCCGAATTCTGAGTCCTTATTTAATGCCAGAGGTACTACGGCGATCAATACACAGATTAAAAGCAGGATAATGACTGTTTTTCCTTTACCGCCCATTAACCACACCTCCTTTGAAATAACCAAGATCTGTTAATTCAGATTTGGCATAAGATTCCAGACCAATCATAACGACAGCTGTAATAATACCTTCGATAATAGCAAGTGGAACCTGAGTAACAGCGAAAATACCCATGAACTTCGTAAGGGAAGCCATAAATCCGCCAACCTCCGAAGGGTACGCAATTGCCAGCTGGAAGGATGTAATCATATAAGTAAATAAATCTCCAAGGCATGCTGCCAGGAATACGGATACCAATTTATTTACGTTAAACTTCCGGCACAGTTTGTAGATACCAAATGCCAGGAAAGGACCTGCGATTGCCATGGAAAAAGTATTGGCACCTAATGTGGTAAGGCCGCCATGTGCCAGCAGAATCGCCTGGAATAATAAGACGATGATACCAATGATACTCATAGCGCTTGGTCCAAATAAGATAGCTCCCAGTCCTGTTCCGGTTGGATGAGAACTGCTTCCTGTTACGGATGGAATCTTTAAAGATGATAATACAAATGCAAATGCGCCTGCAATCGCAAGGATTACTAACACTTTGCGGTGTTCAGCAAGGGTTTTTTTAATGGAAAAAAATCCTGCTACTAAAAAAGGAACACATAACACACCCCAGATAATACAGTATGTAGGTGCGAGGTACCCCTCCATAATGTGCATTGCATTAGCAACAGGAGCAATACCAAAAGCTAATGCAAATGCGCCGGCTAAAACAACCAGTTTTCTTTGTTTCAAACTCATTCTTCTTTCCTCCTACATAAAAAAATCGCCTGATCTTCAAATTAGTTTAGAAGATAGGCGTATGGTCAGAAAATCTTGAAGACGGGCATAGATATCTATGGACATCGACAAAATAATCTGGGCACACCTAGCCATCGTTCGTAACTATGTGTAAATCTCTTATCGCAGGCAGGTCTTCTGACTCAGGCGTTAACATATCAGTTCGTCTTCCCATTCTCTAACAGTGACATTATGAACGAATACTATTCCTATACAGCGGCGCGACCGTGCGGGCATTTCACCCGACTTTCCTATTCTCTGCTTATAAAGCAGCACCTGTCGATATTCAATTATGACAAAATTTTACCATGTACAGTTATAAAAGTCAATAAAATATCTTGACTTTTCCGGCAGATAAAGCCAGTAAAATGAAGAAAAAATACGATGAAGCTACGCAGAAAATGTCTGCCACTTTTTGTTGTATGGTTATGCACCGATATATGTCTGCTTAAAAGCAACATACCGCAGAACAAACAATAAATATGCAATATGAGATGTATAAAAATAAAACTATTGCAATTATGAAAAATATGTGATATAATAAGCCACAAGCGGAAAGAAACCATATCCTACACCACGAATCACCTGCCCACAGGGCAGTCAAAGATCATAAATCAAGTAGATTTCTCTACGAATATTTCCAATTTGCCAAAATTGAATTCAATTCTAAAACAATATTTGTATGCATGTATGTTAATTCATAAATCAGGATGTGCTTTTCTTAAATATAACCGCTGTATTTTGAAAGTCAGAAGGGAGGGACAAGCGATGAATCAAATGTCTATCATTTTTATGATAGGCGGTTAAGAAAAAGTGGCCGTACCGGTTTTCCTGTACGGCTATTTATCCATGAGGAATTTTACGGGATTTTGTATCCTGTTTTATATAGAAAAAGGTACGGAATGGATTGTATATTTTTAAATTTATTGTTTGATTTTGTAAAATGTTGTGCTATGATGATTAAAGATTGTTACTATTCAATTACAAATTGTTAGAAAATTAGTATGAAAGACTTAAGAAAAAGAATGTTGAGGAATGTTTTATGGGGATTCAGATGATAGGTATTGACCACAGCAGGGCAGTATTGGATGTACGGACAATTTTTTCTTTTACAAAAAAGAGTACCGCCCAGGCTTTCGGGGAACTGAAAAAAATTGAAGGCATACAGGGGAGTATTATTATTTCTACCTGTAACCGAATGGAATTATGGGTGAGCTGCCTGGAAGATTTTAAAGGTTCTTTGTATGAGATTTTGTGTGAGATACGCCAGGTGCCTAAGGAGTTGTACCGGGAATACTTTGTGGAGCGTCGGGAAGAGGAGGCGGTACGGCATTTGTTCGAGGTATCCTGCGGGCTGAAATCCAAAATTTTAGGCGAAGACCAGATCATAACCCAGGTAAAGGATGCGCTTTCTTTTGCCAGAGAACACTATGCCACCGATAATGTCCTTGAAATATTGTTCCGCATGGCGGTTACAGCAGCAAAAAAGGTGAAAACCAATGTGACGATGTCTACTGCTAACCAATCCGTGATTCATCAGGCGATAGAAGTATTGAAAAAGGAAGGATATACATTTCGTGGTAAGAAATGCATGGTCATTGGGAATGGCGAGATGGGAAAGCTGACGGCCACGGTAATGTGTCAGGAAGGTGCTGATGTAACGGTTACCGTAAGGCAGTATCGCAGCGGTATCGTAGAAATTCCACATGGCTGCAGGAGAATTGATTACGGAGAACGTATGTCCCTGTTTGGAGAGTGTGACTATGTCGTCAGCGCAACAGCAAGTCCTAACTATACACTAAAAGAACATTGTGTCAGGGAGGCGGACGTCTGTCATGATATGGTGCTGATTGATCTGGCAGTACCAAGGGATATTGAGCCGTCAGCCAGAGAGCTTCCCCATATAAAGTTATATGATATTGATTATTTTCATATAGATATGCAGAATGAGAAATTAAAAAAGAATATCGAAGATGCCAGAATGATTCTGCAGGGTCAGATCAATGAATTTTTTGAATGGTATGAATGCAGGGACATGATTCCCAAAATTCAGGATATCAGGAACAGTGCCGTAATTGATTTGAAGCTACGCATCCAGAAGATTTTAAAAGATCTGCCGGTGGAGCGGGATATTCAGACTAGTTTACAGGAAAGCATTGAGTCTGCGGCAGGGAAAGTGGTGAATAAAATGATGTTCGGACTGCGGGATGAAGTCAGTAAAGAAACCTTCCGGGAATGTGTGGAAGGATTAAATAAAGTATATGAAAGCTAGAGGGGAAAGTAATATGGGCAGAAGTATATGTATCGGCAGCAGGGAGAGCAGGCTTGCTGTAATACAGACGGAGATGGTTATGGAGCATATCAAAAATAACCATCCGGAAATAGAAGTGGAAATGCTGACGATGAAGACCACGGGGGATATTATTCTGGATAAAACCCTGGATAAAATCGGCGGCAAAGGTTTATTCGTAAAAGAACTGGACAAAGCGCTTTTGGATCGAAGAAGTGATATGTCTGTTCACAGTTTAAAAGACATGCCGATGGAAGTGCCGGATGAACTGCCAATCGTAGCTTATTCGAAAAGGGAAGATCCAAGAGATGTGCTGGTACTGCCAAAAGGCGCTGCGCAGTGGGATTCTTCTCTTCCGATAGGATGTTCCAGCCTGCGCAGAATCCTGCAGATGAAAGAAATATTTCCAAATGCGCAGTTTAAGACCGTACGTGGGAATGTTCTGACGCGCCTGAAAAAACTGGATGATGGAGAATACAGTGCACTTCTTCTGGCAGCAGCCGGTCTTAAGAGGCTGGGATTGGAAGAGCGTATCAGCCGGTATTTTGAGCCGGAGGAGATGATGCCTGCAGCAGGTCAGGGGATCCTGGCAATTCAGGGAAGAGCCGGAGAAGACTACGGATTTTTAAAAGATTATGCAGATGAACAAGCCGGTTACGCAGCAGAGGCAGAACGGGCTTTTGTAAGAGAATTAAACGGGGGATGCAGTTCTCCGGTAGCAGCACATGCAGTTGTAAAAGAAGGAAAAATTACCCTGATAGGGCTTTATTATGATGAAGAATCAAATACTTATCTCAAGGGCAGCAAAGTAGAGACTGTCTCAAATGCCGCGAAAGCGGGAGCAGCTTTGGCAAGGGAATTGCGGGAGCAATACAGAAAGGAAGGCAACTGATATGGCAGGAAAAGTTTGGCTGGTTGGCGCAGGGCCATCCGACCCGGGATTATTTACAATAAAAGGAAAACGGGTATTAGAAGAGGCGGAGGTAGTCGTATACGATGCACTGGTTGGACAGGGTGTGCTGGGGATGATACCCTCATCTGCAAAACTGATCGACGTTGGTAAACGTGCAAATCGTCATACCATGCCTCAGGAAGAAATAAATCAGGTTTTGGTAAAAGAGGCATTAGGCGGAAAAAAGGTTGTAAGACTGAAGGGGGGAGATCCCTTTTTATTTGGACGGGGCGGAGAAGAACTGGAATTGCTGAAAAAGAATGGCATTCCATATGAAGTGGTTCCTGGTGTTACAAGTGCATTGTCGGTTCCTGCATATAATGGAATTCCAGTAACCCATAGAGATTTTTGTTCCTCGTTACATATTATTACAGGTCATAAACGACAGGGGCAGCCATATGATATAGACTTTGAAGCACTGGTAAGAACCAGGGGAACTTTGGTATTTCTCATGGGAGTAAGTTCTCTGGGAGATATTTGCCGGGGGCTTATGGATGCCGGAATGAATGGGGATATGCCGGCGGCTATTTTACAAAAGGGAACTACTGCCAGACAAAAACGGATTGTAGCTACGGTAGCTGATCTGGAGAAAGAAGTAGAGCTTCAGGGAATCGAAACGCCTGCAATTATAGTAGTAGGCAAAGTATGTGCATTGGCAGACGAATTTTCCTGGTTCGAAGATCTTCCGCTGGCAGGCAATAAGATTCTGGTAACGAGGCCAAAGCAGCTAATGTCTGTTATGAGCGAGAAACTTCGTAAAAAAGGAGCAGAGGTATTAGAACTTCCTGCTATACGCACGGAACCTGTCCGTACAAATGAGAAACTGAAAAAATGTCTTCGGGACATGAAGCAGTATCAATGGGTGGTTTTTACCAGTCCTACCGGAGTACAGGTGTTTTTTGACAAATTAAAGGAAGAAAAGATAGATATCCGAAGTCTGGCAGAGACGAAAATTGCAGTTATCGGGCAGGGAACCGGAAAAGCACTTGAAGACCGGGGCTTTTATGCAGACCTCATGCCGGAAATCTATGATGGAAAAACGCTGGGAGCTGCCTTGGCAAAAGAATGTACCGGAACAGAGAAAATTCTGATACCAAGAGCCAGAATGGGCAGTCAGGAATTACTGGCTGAGTTAAAAACGGTAAAAGGAGTTCAGATTCAGGATGTGGCAACCTATGACACGGTTTATGAAACCCAGGAACTGATCGATGAACAAAAAGAATTTAAGCAGGGTAATATAGACTATGCAGTCTTCACCAGTGCGTCAACGGTCAGAGGATTTTCTCAGGCGGTCAAAAATATCGATTACACCAAGGTAAAGGCAGTATGTATTGGAAAGCAGACCGCGGCAGCTGCAGCTGAACTTGGGATGCAGACTGCAGTAGCCAGAATGGCAACAATGGACAGTGTAGTGGAGTGTCTGGAAGAGCTTTGTTCGACAGAGCGTGTTTAAAAAATACCGTATTGCATCAATATTTATAAATCAGAAAGAAGAGATTATAAAATGGATATGTTAATCAGGCCAAGAAGAATCAGAGGAAATGAAGTATTAAGAAAGATGGTGCGCGAAACCAGGATGGATAAATCATCCTTGGTTTATCCGATCTTTATACGGGAAGGGGAACAGATAGAAGAAGAAATTCCCTCCATGGAAGGACAGTATCGCTATAGTGTGGACCGTATGAATTTTCAACTGGAACGATTGAATAATGCCGGGGTAAAAAGTGTGATGTTCTTTGGCATCCCGGATGAAAAAGATGAAGTGGGAAGTGGAGCCTATGATGAAAATGGGATTGTGCAGAGGGCGCTGCGGGAAGCCAGGAAAAACTTTCCTGATATGTATCTGATCACAGATGTCTGTATGTGTGAATATACTTCCCATGGCCACTGCGGTGTTCTCCGGGGGCAGGATGTGGATAACGATGCAACGCTTAAGCTTTTGGCAGATACAGCGCTGTCCCATGTTGAAGCAGGAGCCGATATGGTAGCGCCTTCAGACATGATGGATGGAAGGGTGCGTGCCATACGTGAAATGCTGGATCGAGCCGGGCACCTGAATACCCCCATAATGTCATATGCGGTAAAGTATGCCTCTGCATTTTATGGGCCGTTCCGGGATGCAGCCGGTTCTGCTCCATCTTTTGGTGACCGCAAAACATACCAGATGGATTTCCATAACCGGAAAGAAGGAATCAAGGAAGCGCTTCTGGATATAGAGGAAGGTGCGGATATTATTATGGTAAAACCTGCAATGTCTTATCTGGACATGATATCGGAAGTTTCTAAAATAGTGAATGTACCGGTAGCAAGTTACAGTGTCAGCGGGGAGTATGCAATGGTAAAGGCTGCTGCTAAAATGGGATTTATCGATGAAGAAAAGATTATCCAGGAGATGGCAGTCAGCGCGTATCGTGCAGGAAGTGATATTTATATTACATATTTTGCTAAGGAACTGGCGAAAATGATGGATGAAGGGAGAATAGGCTAATGACAAAATCAGAATCTCTTTTTAATGAAGCCGTAAATTTTATTCCGGGCGGAGTGAACAGCCCTGTGCGGGCATTCGGTTCTATCGGGGAGGCACCACGATTTATTGAGCGTGCAGACGGTGCATATATGACAGATGTAGATGGCAACAAGTATCTGGATTACGTTTGTTCCTGGGGACCAATGATCCTGGGACATAATCACCCGGAAATTCTGAAAAGTGTTCTGGATGCCTGTAAGGATGGTTTGAGTTTTGGTGCTGCAACCCGCAAGGAAGTAGAAATGGCAGAACTGATCTGCGAGATTGTGCCTTCGATTGAAATGGTGCGTATGGTAAACTCGGGGACAGAAGCCGTAATGAGTACAGTTCGTACAGCAAGAGGATACACCGGCCGAAATAAAATTGTAAAGTTTATGGGATGCTATCATGGACATTCTGATGCTATGCTGGTAAAAGCAGGATCCGGGGTCATGACAAGCGGTGTTCCGGACAGTGCGGGTGTTCCGGCAGGATGCACGGAAGATACTCTTTCTGCAATTTATAATGATTTGGAAAGCGTAAATGCTTTATTCCAGGAGATGGGTAAAGATATTGCTGCTATCATTGTGGAACCGGTAGGAGCCAATATGGGCGTTGTACCCCCATCAGAAGGATTTCTTAAAGGCCTTCGCGAACTGTGTGATAAATATGGCAGCCTTTTGATTTTTGATGAAGTCATCACCGGTTTCCGTCTTGCGCTGGATGGGGCACAGGGATTCTTCGGGGTAAAGCCGGATCTGACAACATTTGGAAAAATCATAGGTGCCGGTATGCCGGTTGGAGCATATGGCGGAAGAAAAGAAATTATGGAAATGGTTTCACCTGTAGGAGCTGTCTATCAGGCGGGAACATTGAGCGGAAATCCGGTGGCAATGGCAGCAGGACTGGCACAGCTTCACATCTTAAAGGATCATCCGGAAATTTATACGAATTTAAATGCCATGGGTGATTGGTTCTATGCAGAAATTGACAATATATTAAAAGAAACCAATGCAAACTGTACGATCAATCACGTAGGTTCGCTTGGATGTGTATTTTTTACAGAGAATCCGGTAGATAATTATGCTTCTGCTAAAACATCGGATACGGCAGAATTTGCCCGTTATTGTAAATATATGATGGGGCATGGTATTTATCTTGCACCTTCACAGTTTGAAGCAATGTTTTTATCAGCGGCTCATACAAAGCCTGAGTTAGAACAGACACTGGAGATTATCAAAGCTTATTTTGCAGGATAGTGCTGCATTTTCAGACACGATTTGATATAGAAAAACGCGTGCTGGAGGAAAGAAGATAATATGAAAAAAACCGTAAGCAACTGGGTACTGGCATTGATTTATATGTTATTTATTATCTCTTGTTCGGTAATACTGACATTGAATTTCAGGCCATTGTATTATTTTGACATTGACCATCTGAATATCAGCGAGATGTCAGGCTTACCAAAAGAGGAAATAAAGGAAAATTACGATGCATTGATCGATTATAATGTCCTGCCTGGAAAAAGTGAGCTGAATTTCCCAACCCTGGCAATGTCTGAACCCGGAAGGATTCATTTTGTAGAAGTAAAACGAATCTTCGTAGCTTTTGAAGTTATCGGGATCGTAGCCCTGATTTTGGGAATTGCCGGCACTATATGGAAACGTAAAAGAAAAGAATTCGGTTTCCTGAAAATTGCCGGAATCCTTACAGTTGCGGTGCCGGCTGTACTTGGAATATTTATTGCAGCAAATTGGGATAAGGCATTTGTGACGTTTCACCACATCTTTTTTAACAATGACTATTGGATATTCGATCCGGTTAAAGATCCGGTAATTACAATTTTACCGGATACTTTTTTCCTTCATTGTGCAGTTATGATTCTCGGGGGTGTGGTACTTGGTGCCTTAATCAGCGCTTTCTGCTATCGTAAATCCCGTAAGTTATAAAGCTATTATCGAAATAAAAAACAGGAGTGTATTATGGAAAAAGAAGATATCCGGATAACGAATGCGATTGTTCATATTATGGATTCTACCATTGGAATGCCGGTTTTATCAGATGCAGTACTGGATCATGGATCCGATCTGGGTGATTTTTTGAGAAGCCATATCCATCGTATTATAACCGGAGATGAAATTAAAAACTGTAGTTTTATGAAAGATGAATCAAAAGTATATGAACTTTTAAAAGAATGGGACGACGAGAATTTCGTCTTAATCTCCCAGGAGATCGGAAAGCTTTTATATACGATTATGAATCAGAATATTGAAATTCCACCAGCTGACTTGATGGTGGTTACATATACAATAGAGCAGCACCCATATCTGGCGCTGTTGAAAATGAATTATAAAACCTCTTATACCCATATGACAAACGAAGATCCCTGGGGTAATAATAATGATATTATCAAACAAAAGGCAATTCTTCCGGGGGAAACACAAAAGCTCACAGAAGCAGCAGTCATCAATATGGAGGACTTTGCTATTTCTTTAATTGAAAAGAAATACGACGTTAATGGAGTGAAAACCAATTATTTTTCTTCTTTGTTTCTGGGGTGTAAAGGAACATTATCTTCCAAAACTAAGCTGGCGATAGTGGCAAGGGTGGTTGAGGATGTTCAGAAGAAATATTACAATGAATCCGAACAATTTGAAGTCCAGATGGAGACAAAGAGTATCATCAACCAGGAACTGGCGGAAAAAGGCAGCCTGGATATTCCGGTGGTAATGGATAAGATTTTTAAGGAGAAAGCCGAATTAAAAGAAGAAGTGCAGGAAAAGATGGAGAAGTATAATCTAACCAGCGAACCGGTTGCTCCCCAAAATCCAAATACTACTAAAAAATTTGGAAAGCAGCATCTCATGACCGATACCGGGATTGAAATTAAGATTCCAATGGAAGAGTATAATAATAAAAATGCTGTTGAGTTTATTACAAATCCGGATGGGAGTATTTCGGTTTTGATTAAGAATATTGGGAGTATTACAAGTAAATAGAGGTAAAATATCCACGAATGTTCCGCGTTTTGGGCATTTGTGGATTTTTTTATTTTTTTTAAAAATAGTTATTGACAAACCAATATTATATGTCATATAATATAGTCACAAAGCAATACTATACACCATATAGTATTGAGATAAAAATAATATAAGAACTTAAATAGTATTGTTTATCAAATAACAACGAAGGAGTTGATGGCATGGTATTTAACACAGGCGCGGCCCTGCTGGATGCAATCGTACTTGCTGTTGTATCAAAGGAACCGGAAGGAACATATGGATACCGAATTACCCAGGATGTGCGAAGTGCTCTGGATGTTTCGGAATCAACTTTATACCCGGTACTTAGACGACTGCAAAAAGATGATTGTCTGGAAGTATATGATATGGAATGCGGAGGAAGAAACAGACGGTATTACAAAATCACAGAAAAAGGTACCGTACAGCTGAATCTGTATAAGACAGAATGGAAGCAATATTCTTCAAATATTACGAAGATATTTACAGGGAGGGCATAGGAATGAATCGCGAAGAGTATATGAAACAATTAGAATACTTGCTGCAGGATGTACCTGACAGTGAGAGAGAAGAGGCTCTTGCGTATTACCAGGATTATTTTGAGGATGCAGGAGAGTCGGAAGAAGTAAATGTAATTGCTACTCTGGGCAGTCCGGAAAAGGTAGCAGCAATGATTAAAGACGGGTTAAACGGATCAGATGATGAAGCAGGTGAATACACGGAAAGCGGCTATCAGGATGACCGTTTTCGTGAAAATAATAAGGTGCCGGAACCCAGAGGCGGATATCAAAAAGATGAGCAGGAAACCCAGTCCGGAGATAGCGGATATCAGAGCAGTAACGGATATCAGAGTGGCAGCAGTTATCAGAACAGCGGCGGATATCAGAGCAGCAATTCTCAGAATGGAACAGGATATAACAGACAGAGTTATGACCGCCAGTCCTATGGTGGAAGTACACAGGGCTACGGATATGAGGATGAACGCGGAAAAGAGCAAAAAGGATTTGGTACAGGTAAGATTATATTGATTGTGCTGCTTTGTATATTTGCAGTGCCGGTTGGGATACCGATTCTGGCAGCAGGGTTTGGACTGGTAATGGGAATTTTAGGAGTTCTGTTTGGTGTAGGTGTAGCAGTAATTGCTGGAACCTTCGCATGTTTTGTAACCGGTGTGGTATTAGTGGGAGTTGGTATTGCAAAAATGTTTGTAGCGCCGCCTATCGGTTTTCTGCTTGGAGGACTCGGATTACTTGCTCTGGCAGTTGGATTGCTTTTACTGCTGCTGGCTTTCTGGGTAGTTGGAAGAGTGGTACCCTGGATGCTTCGTGGAATAACAAGTCTCTGCGGCAGATTATTTAGAAGGAGGAGAGGTTAATTATGAAAACATTTACAAAGGTCTGCTTAATTATCAGCGGAGTATTAGCAGCACTGGGCCTGGCATTTTGCATCGTGGCAGTAAGCCTGGGAGTAAGTTTCAGTGATCTGAGCAATGTATCTTTTCCTTCTAAATACGGATGGGGATGGAATTCTTCAAATCATAATTTTTTCTGGGGCGATAAAGGCAATCAGAAAGTAAAGGATATGGACGAAACTTTTCGGGATATCGATAAACTTAAGATTGACATCGGCGTTGTGGATATGGTAGTAGAATCATATGATGGAGATGAATTCCAGTTAGAAGCCAGAAACGTGCCGGAAGGGTTTCAGTGTAAAAAAGAAGGAAGCACGCTGGTAATTAAGGAAGAAAGTAATCATTCCTTTAACATAGGGGCAAATTTCGAGACGGCAGAAGTGACGCTTCGGATTCCCAATAAGAGTGTATTCAAGGAAGCGGATTTTGAAGTGGGAGTTGGACGTTTAGAGGTATCTGATTTTGAAGGTAAAAAAGTTTCCATTGACTGTGGAGTTGGCAGTATGTCATTAGACGGGACAATAACAGGTGATGCCGATCTGAATTGCGGTGTAGGCAGAATCAGTATGAACCTGACCGGAAAAGCAGAAGATTTTGATTATGATATTGACTGTGGCATTGGTAATGTCAATATAGATGGTGAAAGCTATTCCACATTAGACAATGATAAAAAGATTGACAATGGCGCAGATAAAGAAATGAAGATTGAATGTGGTGTTGGAAGCATAGAGGTTAATTATTAATATATGAAAGAACAGATTAGCGCATAATAATAAATATTGTTAATATAAGGAGGAATTCAGTATGGAACCCAGAAAATTATATAAATCAAAAGGTAATCGTTGGATTTGCGGCGTATGTGGCGGAATCGGAGAATATTTTAAAGTAGATCCAACAATCATCCGTTTGCTGATGGTATTGCTTGGATGTACAACTACAGGAATTATAATTTACATTGTTGCAGCCATTATTATACCGGATGAATATTAAAAAGTTAATGAAAAGAATTGAATAAAAGTAATGAAACAGGCCATACTCCTGATAAAACAGAAAGGGGTATGGCTTAATTTATGTCAAAGAAAAAAGAAAAACCAATTGAGTTAGATAACTTGACGCCAGAGGAAGAATTAAAATATGAAATTGCAGAGGAACTTGGATTATTGGATAAGGTATTAGAATCCGGGTGGAAGACCTTATCAGCAAAAGAAACCGGACGCATCGGAGGATTAATGACGAAGCGGAAAAGGGAACTGAAAAAGGAAGCATTGCAAGGGTAGGGGAAATTCCCCTGCTCTTTTTCACGTTCCATATCCCGCCCAAAGGTAAGGAGGACGCAAATAAAGCCAGTAGTAAAGCTTTCGGACATGTTAAGTGTGAAAACCATGCGCAGGACGACATCCCTGCCAGAAAGGAACAGGCAGATAAGGAGGGAATGGTCCAAAATAAAAGCACAAAAGTTATAAAAATAGGCGAAAATGAAACAGTATGCTCCGTGAATATATTGTATAATGCAATCAAATGGGTGGATAAATTTACAAAATGAGCCTTCAGGATTGAAATAAAAATGAAGGGAAAATATTTATGAAATCATGGAATAAGATGTTTCTGGAACCAGAACTGTTGATTTCTACAGAAGAGCGGCAAAATGCTTCTTATGTACGAAAATGTTTTATGTTAGAGAAGAGTGTGCAAAAAGCAGTGCTATATACAACCGCTTGTGGAGTGTATAAGGCATTCTTGAACGGAAAAGAAGTAGACAATCAGATATTGCTGCCCGGACTGACAGATTACTCAAAAAGATTGCAATATCAAAAGTATGATGTGACGGAGCAGCTACAATTAGGTAAAAATGTGATTTGTGCAGAAATAGGAGATGGCTGGTATCGAGGTCGCGTGGGTTTGGCAGAGAAGATCTACTATTATGGCAAAAAAATTAAATTTTTTTGTTTTCTGCAGATTGAGTATAAGGATGGAACAAAACAGGAAATAAAGTCAGACTGTAGTTGGAAAGCAACGCAGGATGGTCCGATACGTAAAAACGATCTGAAAACAGGTGAGGAATATGATGCAACACGGGAAATGCATAATTGGAAAGATATAGATTATGATGACAGCTTATGGCATGGAGTCTGTTGTGGAGAATACAACGGAGAATTAGTTCCGTCCGAAGGTGAACGTGTGTTGGAACAGGAACATTTTTGGCCGACAGTTATTCAGACACCGGATGGAAATACGGTTTTGGACTTTGGACAAAATCTTTCAGGATATGTAAAATTCAAGGTGAAAGGACCTGAAAATCATAAGGTACGTTTGGTTCATGGAGAGACGCTTGATGAAAATGGCAATTTCACATTAAAAAATCTTGAGCCGGAAGGGTCAGATGAAATGGACCAGCCTTTTGGACAAATGATTGATTATAAATTAAAAGAAGGATATCAGGAATATAAGCCTACATTTGCACATTGTGGTTTTCAATACGTAAAGCTTGAAAATTGGCCGGAAGAAGTAAAGGCCGAAAATTTTGAAGCGATTGCAGTTTATTCAGATATTCGTGTGAATGGTGAATTTGAATGTTCAAATGAATGGATTAATAGACTGGTAGAAAATGTAAAATGGAGTCAAAGGAGCAATTTTGTTGATATTCCAACAGATTGTCCTACGAGAGAGAGAACCGGATGGACCGGAGACATTTCTATATTTGGAGAAAGTGCGTGTTATTTATCTGATCCGAAGAAATTTATACTGAAATGGCTAGAAGACGTGAGGCTGGAGCAAAGAGAAGATGGCGCTGTCTCATATATGGTTCCAGACTTTGGATTAATGGATGAGGCGTATGGCTCAGCAGGCTGGCAGGATGTCATCTACACATTACCTTGGACTTTATATCAGTTTTATGGTGAAAAAGAGATTTTGGAAAAGTATTATGATTCCATCAGATGCTTAGTGGACTTTAACCAAAAGAGAGCGCTTGAAATTCATGATGCTAATAAAAATAGAACCGAAAGACATCGCAAATTTATCATCGACACAGGATTTCATTTTGGAGAATGGCTTGAACCGGGAAGTGTTATGATTGAGGATGTGAAGACTGCAATTGAACATCCGGATGAAGAGGTTGCAACGGCATATTTTGGATATTCAGCGAAAATATTGTCGAAGATTGCAGGCATACTTCATAAAGAAGATGACGAGAGAAAATATGATGAGCTATATAGAAATATATGTGAGGCTTATCAAAAAGAATTTCTGAAGAATGGGCATGTAGTTTCTGATAGACAGTGCCGTTTTGTAAGACCGGTTGCATTGGATCTTGTGACAGAAAGTGAAAAAAGAACCATCGTAAAAGATCTAAATAAAAAAATAATTGCAAATGAATACAAAATCGGAACAGGCTTTCTGACGACGGCAAGCATACTTCCTATTTTGACAGAATACGGGTATATAGAGACTGCATACAAAATGCTGGAAAATACAAAACAACCGGGTTGGCTGTACGCAGTTACAAAAGGCGCAACAACGATATGGGAAAACTGGATCGGAAAAGATGAAAAAAATGTACCGAGAGATTCCATGAATCATTATGCACCGGGTAGTGTCGTAGCGTGGTTATTTAATACAGTAGCAGGAATTAAACCATTAAAGCCGGGATTTGAACTAATTAAAATTAAGCCACTTCCGGGAGGCAGTCTGCAGTTTGCAAATGCCAGTATCCAGACATGCAAGGGAAAAGTGGTATCTTCATGGAAAATTGAATCGGATAGATTTCTTCTTCATGTAGAAGTACCGGAAACTGCGCAGATTTATATGCCGGATGGCAGTGTTTGTGGAGTGTCAGCAGGAAAGCATGATTTTTCCTGCGCATACCAATAGTTATTATATCAATTAGTTTTTATATCAAATAGTTATTTCTGAATTTAAGAGGGGTTATCCCCTCTTTTTGTTTGAAAATCTGAATAAAATGTGATTCGTCATGAAAACCAACACGATAACCGATTTCACTGATTGCCAGATTCGTTCCGTTTAATAGAATTTTTGCCTGATGAATTCTATATTGCAGCAGATATTCTTTTGGTGAAAATCCCATATATCTTTTGAATTCTCTGGAAAAATGCGATCGACTGAAACCAAAATCAGAACTAAGCTGTTCAAATTGAATATTTTCGCCATAGTTTTCTTTAATATATTCTACAATATTTTTCATAATATCAGACTGCACCTTTTTCTGTTCCATAAAAGACAGATCTGAATTCAAAAGATCCGTGAGCAAAAGTGTAAAAAGACAGGAGGTCTGATATTCAGCGTAGGGTACAATTTTATTTATAGATTTTAAAATATTTGACTGATACAATTCAAAGTTAGGACAGGAGACAGATGAAAACTTCACATTATCGTTCTGTATAAAGTGTTCAAAGAAGTTATTTGCCTGTGGTCCGTTAAAATGAAATACAGTAGTTTTCCAGCTTTTCCCATGTGTTTTGTAATGATGTGGAAGAGTACAGTCTATAAAAAATCCCTCCCCCTTTTTTAATATGTATTTTCTGTTTTTATATTCCAGAAATCCTTCGCCATCTAACGTGTAGCAGATTTCGTATGAATTTACATTTTTTCTTTTGGTGTAATAGTTTTCATCCATGTCAAAAATGGCAAAGAATTCAGGGTAAAATAAATTTGTCCGTGCATTCTGGCTACATAAAAAAGGTGGATGAACATGAAATGAACCGGAAATAGCAAAATCGGCACTACAGAAGTCTTCTAAATACAGCGTGCCGGAATCTTCTGCTGTGTTTGATGCGGTATAAAAATCTTTGGCACAGCGATAGACAGTCTGTGTTTGATGAGATTCTAAAGATGAATAATCGTACATAATTTCCTCCATAGCACAAATGTTATATAAAATGAAGCATTTTTGATAATTATATTTTGGGAACATGTTATAGTTATAGTAATCCAAAAAGCTCATAAAGTAAAGAAATAAAGAATACTAGACCTTGGAAAATTTATCTCACACCCATTGAAATAAAGAAAAAGGTAAAAGTAAATAAGTTATATTAAGGAAGGGAAAAACAATGAACAATAAGATAAAAAAGTATCAGGTATTAACTTATGGTATGGGCAGTTTGGGAAAAGATTTGGCAGGAGGATTGATTTCAACATTTCTACTTGTGTTCTTCACGGATGTGTTTGGAATTTCAGCAGGCGTTGCCGGAATGATATTGATGTTGACACGAGTTTGGGATGCAGTAAATGATCCGATGATGGGAACAATCGTTGATCGGACCAATACGAAATTGGGTCGTTATAGACCTTATCTGTTGATTGTTCCAGTTTTTATGTGCATTTTTTATTGGCTTACATTTACAACCCCGTCATTTGACAGTATGACTGGGAAGATTGTATGGGCCACTGTTACATATACATTGGCAGGGATGGCATTCACGGCATACGATGTTCCTTTATGGGGAATGATTCCTGCTATTTCGAATGATCCAAACGAACGAAACAAATTGATAACATCACAGAGAACATTTACATTTATCGCTTATCTGCTGGTAGGTACATTTACCTATCCGTTAGTGGCAAAACTTGGTGGTGGTGTTGAACTTGCAAATACAAAATTAGGATATTCAAGACTTGCTTTAATTTTTGGGATAATAGGAATTATATTTGCTTGGATTACATTTGCAACAAATAAAGAAACGACAAATATTTCAAAGGAAAAGACTTCTATCAAAGAAATGTTTGGAATACTGAAGGCTAATAAGCATGTACAGTTATTGCTCGTAGCAAGTTTCTGCACTTACTTAACAACATACATCATCAGTTCTGTAAATGTATATTATTTGACGTATTATCTGGGAAAACCGAATCTAATTTCAGTATTGATGTTCGTATCGATGGGAGCAACGGTTGTAGGTATGTTCTTCGCAGTTGGATTTGCAAAACATTTTGGCAGAATGAAAGCAACAGTTGCTAGTATTATTATTGGTGTTGTAGCAAGCTTATTAATGCTGTTATTAGGAAAAAACTTAATTATTTTAATGATTTTATTGGTTGTTTACGGTATTGTAATCAGTATACCAACTGTAACATTGACAAGCATGATTGCAGATGCGGGTGATTATACAGAATGGAAGACGAATGTGAGAATTGATGGTGTTATTTTCTCGTTGAATTCTTTTGTAACAAAACTGGGTATGGCAATCGCCAGTGGATTTGCCGGGTTATTCTTATCATGTATCGGCTATGTGCCACAGGCGGAAACACAGTCAGCAGCAACACTAATGGGAATCAATATTATGCGATTTGCGTTTCCGGTTATTCCATTACTGATTTGTATCGTATTATTGAAAAAATATAAATTAGATGATGCAACGATGGATACGTGCCGTGCGGAGCTTTTAAGGAGAAGAGAAACAGAATTGTAGTGACTATGCAGATCATGAGATCTATATGCGGGAAGCAATCTATGAGCTGTGTAAGGGAAAGACATTCCCTGTTGTCAGAACAGAAAGAATAGTTGAATTCTATCTTCATTTCTTTTATAATAAGAAAATGATGAAAGTTAGGATGGTTACATATCTATGAAAAGTTTACTGGAAGATTTAAATAAAGGAGAATTTAAGAAGGCTTACCTTCTCTTTGGTGAAGAGACATACTTAAAGAATCTCTATAAGAATAAACTAAAGGATGCCCTGATACCGGAAGGGGATACGATGAATGTTACTTCTTATGAAGGAAAGAGCATTGATGTGCGGTCAGTGATAGATCAGGCTGAGACCATGCCTTTTTTTGCA
Organism: Robinsoniella peoriensis; assembly: GCF_000797495.1. Classification (GTDB taxonomy): domain Bacteria; phylum Bacillota; class Clostridia; order Lachnospirales; family Lachnospiraceae; genus Robinsoniella; species Robinsoniella peoriensis. The sequence goes on along the minus strand of NZ_JTGN01000011.1, from coordinate 1,437 downwards.
GACAAGCGGTTTATATTAATTGAAAACAGCGGTTTCTTTAAAAATGCAAATGTTCAGATGGCAGAGTATATTCCTCAGATTCCGGAGTCAACCTGTATGGTATTTGTGGAAAATGAGGTTGATAAGCGGGGAAAGGTCTATAAGGCTGTTAAGAGTGCAGGAAGAGTAGTAGAGCTTGGAAGACAGGACGAGAAGACATTGACCAGATGGATCCTTGGTGCGCTTAAAAAAGAGCATAGAAATATTACAGAGGCTACCATGCATTTGTTTATGGAGAAAACCGGGACAGACATGGAGAATATTCAAAGGGAACTGGAAAAGCTGGTCTGTTATACCATGGGGCGTGATGTGATCACGGCAGAGGATGTTGAGACGATATGTACTACAAGGACGGTTAACAAGATATTTGACATGATTAATGCCATTGCGGAAAAGAGACAGAAAAAGGCTCTGGATTTATATTATGACCTGTTGGCTTTAAAAGAGCCGCCTATGAGAATATTATTTCTGATTACAAGACAGTTTAATTTGCTGATGCAGGTGAAAGAACTGCGAAATCAGGGATTTGATACCCAGGCATTAGCACCTAAGATAGGGCTTCAGAGTTTTATTGCCAGAAATTATGTGCGGCAGGCTGAATCCTTTACACTGGATCGGCTGAAAGAGGCAGTAAATGATTGTGTGGAGGCGGAAGAGGCGGTTAAGACAGGGCAGATGAATGATGTTATGAGTGTAGAACTGCTGATTGTGAAATACAGCCATTAGTACTGCTGCGCACTAGTTTAGTTTAAATTGGGGTTTTGCTGAGTAAGGGGGACGCTTTGTAGATTGAAGTAGTGTGCGGAAAGAGAAGGGGGCGGACCATGGCAGGCGTTTGGAAGGCTTACCGCAGAACTGGCATTTTCTAACCTTCCCGGAGCCCTTTTTGGCGGCACGCGGGCATTCGCTCCGAAATCCTGATGCATTTCGCAGCTCACTGCCCGCTTAGTATTCGATGGGAGCCAGTCGAATACTATCCGCCAAAAAACACTCCGGCAAGGTAAGTAAATGCTCAGATCTGCTATACGCCTTCCAAACGCCTGCCATGGTCCACCCCCTTCTCTTTCCGGGATGCAGTTTATTGATACAAAGCTGGTTTTCTCGAGGGCACTGAAAAAGTAGATATTACCGTCTATTTTTGATATAATGTATGTATCAAATAAAGGCGGTGTTTTTATGGTAGATCAACAACAAAAATTAGTATTAAGTTCCTACATGAAAATATATGAATTGGTGGTTCCCAGGAATAATCTTCTCCGACAGATAAAAGAACTCGTAAACTTCGGATTTATTTATGAAGAGTTAATTGATAAATATTGTCTTGATAACGGACGTAATGCAGTTCCACCTATCCGCATGTTTAAATATCTGCTGTTAAAAGCAATTTATGATCTATCG
>NZ_JTGN01000008.1 GCF_000797495.1 Robinsoniella peoriensis | reverse complement strand
TTGCTGATCGTGGATATGACAGTGATAAACTGATTGACTATATCTATGAGCAAGGTGGTGAACCAACAATTCCATCAAGAAAGGGAGCAAAGTTTGAACGTCATTGCGATTGGTGGCTATATAAAGAGCGGCATCTGATAGAAAAACTCTTTTTAAAGCTAAAGGCATTTCGTAGAATTGCCACCCGCTATGACAAACTTGCATTCACCTATCTGGGATTTTTGTGTATCGCTTCAATATTAATTTGGTTAAAATGACCAATGTGTAGCAATTTTCAAACACGCTCTAGTGCGGATTCAAGTTTCAAAGCTATATTATGATCTAATTTAACGTAACCACCAATTAGGCTACTAATATCTTTTTCACTCATCCCCATGCGTAACGCCAATTCTTTCTGAGTTATATCACGATTTTCCAACCATTCGCGAATAGTTGCTCCTGGTGGAACAGCTATGTTTTTTATCATATTTCCTCTCCATTATTGCTTAAAGTAATACAATCTCCTTTAAATATTCTCTTGTGATAGTGGAACACCAAAAAAACATATCGTACTCTTTAGAAACCTAAAAATTAAGAGGTGAAATGAATTTTCTTCTCCGTATTATTAATAATAGAATAATATTCTTCTGTCATACTATGAACAATGCTGATATCTCCATCCTTTGCCTTTATCACCTTATAGTTCGGGTCTGAAATTCGTATTAAAGGTTCCTTTCCATCCGCTTTCTCAATGATTGCCACTATTTTATATCCAGTTTTCAATGATTACCTCCAAATGCATATAATTATATATTAAATAGAATCTTTTCAAATTTGATGTCCCTCAGGATATTTTGTTAAAAGAGGGCTATATTAGTCTGAAGAATCTTTACTTGTTCTGCCACAATAAGGACATTTCATTTTCGGTATAACATTTTCATAAAAATTCTCGTCATCATACCCTGATTTATGTACTTCCACATAACCACACATTTCACATTCGTAATCCGCCCAAAAGTCCCTTCTAATCTGACTGTTAATCTGCTTTATTTTCATATGCTTCCTCCTTTAGCAATTCCTGGCTGTATTCAAACATTTTAAGTAAATCTAATATATCTTTAGCTGTATATATTTTTTCTTCTATATCTGTCATAGTCTCAAACCATCCTTCAGCAAAAGCAACTGCACATTCCTGTGTGAATCCCTCTGATCGTGCGCGCTCTTTAATCCTTTTTATGAGTGTTTTTATAGTTATACTCCTCCTTCTGTCTAACACTTCAAACTTTGATTTCGCTAACAATACACCTACATTCCCATCCTTAGGAAGTTTATCCAGCAAATTACACGCTGAGTTAATATAATCGTCATCCGGATAACCTATGTCGTATTTTTCCTTCATATATATTAAACCTTCCACTAATTCCCCAACCGTCATAAATTCCTCCATATCCCTTACCGGTGTATAAAATGGCAGTCCGCCAATAACCTCATATTTTATCATTTTATCAAATACCTTAAATAGTACTGCAGCACCGCCAATATATACGCTGCACTGTAATTCTTATCAGGCATAAACATAACCTGTAGGTTATATTTTGCGTTAAAACTATGCAATGACCCTAAAAAACTCTTACTGGAGTACTTTGTGTTATACCTTCCTTCTACCAGATCCTTGTAATTTGCATTTTCTATTAAAAGGTACTTTCTTTTTGCGTAGCACCTGCTCCATTCATCATTAAACCGCTCTCTCGTCTGTGCGAAACACCCGGACAGCTCTTCCAATGAATTTTTTCTTTCTATAATAATATCATTGTAAAAATACTGTTTTTGGTTGATATCCAATTCTGGGATTGGATTTAGTGCAAAGCTGTAATCTCCAGAGGGGAGGGCTAATGTCTCGTGCTCAATTTTATGCTGATCAAGCCATAGCTCGATGTGTGCCTGAGATTTTTCCCGGCTGTCAATGAGGATGACCATATTTTTTAAAATCTTCTGTATTTCTGTATCTGTATATTTCCTTCTGTTTAATATGTAATATCATCTCCTATCATGCTGTATTTGTACCTATTCAAAGTAATCTAAATTACAGCCTTTTTATACTTTGTTAGCCACATAACTCTCGTATTTGGAATTGGTTTATACTTACCCGTTTCATTATCCAGCTTACATTTTGGCTTGTAGGTTTGTGACTCGATTCTTATAATTTCACCTTCTGTGACTTTATTATAGTTAAATGTCTTCTTATCTATCTTTGCTTCGATGATACTTCCATTTGCAAGGGCATACAATTTTATCCTTGGGGTATAAGTCTTATCGATTTCCGTTATAACTGCCAGCCCTCTGTAAGCCTTGTCTATAACATCTATGTAGCCCAAGTGTTCTCTCTGCCATCCAATCTTCTCTGCTACAGATGTTTTTGGAAATGTTATGATGGTTAATATATTTTTTAGCATCGCATAAGTATCTACATTCGAAAACATTTTCTCCGTTTCCTTTTTAGCAAATGGCACAATATCTCTCAGTTCTATACCTATTTCTGATAACTTATCTTTCTTGAACTGCTTCTTCCCATAGATACTATTGAATAATTCGTTATATTTAAGGAGCTGATTAATTTCACCGAACTCTGAAAAGTAGTCTATTTTTATCAAAATATCCAACTGTCTTGAATTTACAGAGGTATTGTTTCTAACCGCTATCAGCACGTCGATAAAATCATTATATTTATTATTTCTCAATCCATATAACTCGTCTGCCAGGTGGGAATTAAAGAACTTCAGTGATCCAATCCCCTTGTATATACAGTTAGTTTCTTTATCGCAAAAATATTTTCCTTTTGAAAATCTAAATTTGGGTGCCTTTATTTCAATGCCTGCTCTCTTTGCATATGCTGTAAGTCCCGATGTTTTTTCTTCCTTATCTTTATTTATGTTAAACGCAGTGGTCAAAAATTCAAGTGGATAATAATATCTTAACCAGCCAGACACATACCCTTCATATGAATAAGGCTGCGAATGATTTAGGGAAAACAAATATCTGCTTGCATCTTCAATTACCTGGATGAATGCTACAATATCTGCCTCAGCTTTTTCTACGGTAGAACCGTATTTTTCTGTCATGGTTTTTATAAATCCTGCTTTTATGCGAGGTATATGTTCCTCTGTTCCTGTCTTCTTTGCAAACCCCCGCCTGACAATATCCGCTTCACCCATTGTGTACCCACAATATAAATGCAAGAAATCAATAATCTGGCATTGGAATACTAAATAACCAAATGTGTTCTTCAAAAAATCATCGATGACAGGGCTGCCAGTGGTTCTGACTACTCCATTCGCTAAATCATCTCTATAGGAAGCTCCTGCTGGTCTGATTGCACTATTTCCTATACTAAGCAAAGTCATTCGGTCTATATCAGGATCTACTTCTTTAAATTTCTGTATGTTATCGTCTGACAGAAGCTTTTTGATGTAGTTTTCCCCTGTCGTACCTTCCCACTGAAAGATCTGTGTTGTGTCATCTCTTATTGCGTTCCATACATTAATATCTGATATATCCACGTTATCCGGTGTCAGTCTTTCGATGTCTGCCAGTTTACAGGTTTCATTGATTAACTCAATGGTGTCTAATCTCAGAAGATCAAGCTTTACGTAATTCAGCCAATCAATCTCTTTCATATATATCTGGCTAATCGGGTAATCTGATGTTGACGTTGTAAATGTTCCCAGCTTATCCGCAATATCATGTGGACTTACCACACAGCCGCAGGGATGGCTGCCTACTGACACAATAACTCCCTTTACCAAATCCACATATTTGAACAATTCCTTATGTTTTACTCTGGCATCTTTCGTCTTTTCTTCGTCCTCCACCACATTGCATAATTCAGAAACATCATCTAATGAATATCCTAAAGCTCTGCCAACATCCCTAATAGCCCCCCTATCTGCAATGGTATTGAATGTAACGATATCGCAGCAATACAATCCCGTTTTCGAGAAAATATATTGTTTAACATCGTCTATTCTTGATGGCGGGAAATCCGTGTCAATATCAGAAAGAGAAACCCTCTCGATATTCATAAATCTGGAAAAGTTAAGTTTATGCCTGACGCTGTCCATTTCCGTAATGCCAAGTAACCAGGCAATAACGGAACCATTGCATGAGCCTCTTCCATACCCAACGAAAATATCTTGACCAACACACCATTGAATAATATCTTCCATTAGGAGCATAAAATCAATGGCACCATTATGCCGGTAAGCTGCAAGTTCTTCTTTGATCCTGTCGATATAATCCTGATAATTTGGATACTTGTCAACACCACGTTTTTTAAGACCTTCCATGATTTTCGTTTGAAATGTTTTTTCTGGATTCTCCCACAAATGAGGATATTTATATGACCTGTCCATTTCAAACTCTTCTATCATCCCTGCTAATAAATTGGTATTATTAATTGCGTCTAATACGACATCCATCGGTAACGAGTTCTGTCTCCTGTATGCCTCAACAAGTTCATCATATGTTTTAAATGATAAGTCCCAAGAGTCTTCGTTTGCAAAATTAACCCCTTTCGCCTTCTGCAGTATGCTTCGTCCTTCTAAATGCTCCTTGTTTAATGCATGGGTATCTGTTCCTGCAATCAGGGGCACTCCGATATTCTTACCTAATTCATATAAGTACTGATTATATTTTTTCTGTTCCCCTTCTATGTCACAATGATGCTGGATTTCCAGAAAACACCGCTGTTTGTTTTGCGATAAAAATGTTATAAATTTATCCTTTATAGCATTACTGCCATTATGTAGAATACCCCCTAAACAGGCTGTTGTTATAATAATGTTTTCAGAAGTGTTTATTAGCTCATCTATGGTTATACGCGGCATATAATAAAAATGCCCGTCTTTCCTATTAAATGATATGGATGACATCCGGTTTATTTCTAGCACACCGTCATAGTTCCTGGCAATTAAGATGCAGTGGTAATTATCTCTTATTTTTTCTTGTAGTGACTCTGTTATATATGCTTCGATTCCATGTATATACTTTAATCCAGCAGCTTCCACATGTTGCTTCTTATTGACCCATGAAAACATATTTCCATGCTCTGTAAAGCAAATGGCATTCATTCCGCACTCTTTTGCCTTATGGATATAGTCATCATATTTTGTAATACTATCTATATTTATTGTTCCATTACTCATATCACTATGCAGATGTATGCATACATAATTATTCAGTTTAATCACCTGCCTCTAAATCTCTTTTTCATTAACATAACAGCAAGAATTTCGATATCCGCACAGCACCCTGCACATCATATAACTCTGATTTGGTTCAAACTTCGTATCTTTGTAGATTTTGTGAATCGTATCAACAGCCCAAACCATTGCCTTTTCGTAATCTTCAACTGAAAAAGGAATATTCGTCACCTGCTGGTCAAAGAAATGATTCCAAATAATTCTATCTGGATATTCGTCAAATTCGTCATACACTGCCTTCGAGTACAGATACATCTGCCTGCTATATGCTTCATAATGCTGTAACTGGCTTTTTAATGGAGTGCCATCTTTCTTCATAAAATGGTCAAGAGATTTATGATCTACCAGCAAAATTTTTCTGGTCTGTTTATTTCTGAGCAGCAAATCAATAAACCCTACGAATTTGTAGCCATTGATTTCAAAGTGAACCTCCTTTTCAACTCCAAGGATTTCATAATTTTTTAATTTCTCGCTGTCAAAGGCTGCCAAATAATCAATTCCCTGATTATATTTCTTTTCCATAGTGGACTGTTTCACCGTATGTACCACGTTATTTTCGTAGTTATCTATAAAATAATCAATTGCATGATCTATGTTTAGTGTTCCATCAAAAATTTGTGCATTGACTTCATGAATAAAACCACCTGCATCAGAATAAAAGTTCCCTTCATTGGTTTCAGAGCCATCAATTTTCCTTTGGTAAAAAGCATAAGGGCACTGATCATACTGATGAAGCGTAGAAAACGAGAAAACCAGTCCATCTAATATGTCTCTGTATGGACTTTTAACCTCTGCGTTTGCCAAATATATTTTTCCTCCATTCCTTGTTTTACCTATTTCCTATCTCACTCTTATTTTATTTTTGTAGAGCTTTTCAAACGTTTGCAGCCCTAAGTCCGCTGGACTGTTTTTCGTTTCAGCTTCACCAAGCAACTTTTCATTGTCCTCAATTACATATACATTAGTAAAACGCTTTAGCTTATCGAAGCTTTCGATAATATCTTTTGTATGATACGAAACATCATTATCATAGGCAAAGACCAGATTAACCCTTAAACGAATTAATAATCTGATTTGTTCATCTGTTACCGAATGTTTTTCAACAGAAGCACAATGTCTATACCCCCATCCAAAACATTTCATAACACTTTTAATACTTTCAAATAATATAATCTCGTTGTTTTGCTTTACATATGGAAGTGTTATATCTAAGCCTTGTAGATAATCCATAGTTCCAACCGGATAATAATTCATATATTTCATTAAATTCATTGATTTGAAATCTTGATACCTGGTTCTTCCTTTAATGTTGATCATTCTTCCTTGAAGATCTCTTACCGGATAAACTATTCTATTACTTCTTTTGTCAATCCTAACATCAAATAGGTCAATTTCTTTTTGTCGAATCCCTTCATTCAGCCACTCTTTAATGGGAAGCTTATCATATTTCTGGTACTCACTTTCGGCTATAATAATATGTTTGTTATCTTTGACTCTTTGCTTCATTTTTCTAAGCTTTTTCAATAGTTTAACCGTTGGCGAATAACACATATTCGATACATCTGTATGAGTTAACAAGCATGTCTTTTCAACTGCTTGATCAAAGGATAACCCTTCATACTCTTGCAGGTACTGGATGATTGACCCACCTCTGCCGCAAGAAAAACAATAAAACACATTCTTAGAAGGGGTAACAGAGAATGAAGGAGTCTTGTCAAGGTGCCTGCTACATCGACCAAAATATTCTTTTCCTTTTCTTTTTAATTCTATTTCCTGGCTTATATACTCTACCAAATCAACCTGGGAAGATATCTCTTCTAAAAAATCCTCATCATACTCCAAACATTCTCACCACCTTTAATCAAATTCGTTGGATGAATCATGTTGTTCAGCTTCTGAGATCATCATCTTATTGCCATCAAAAATAAAATCTAAATATGCACTGTCATCATCTTCTGGCTGCTGTTCTCCCAAACGATTTATATAGATTTTCATCCCGGCATTTCCACACTGTAAACCGTCATTCGCAATCTGTTCTTGAGTTTTTAAAAACCATTTAATTCCAACAGATAAATATCGGTTAATTTTCAAGGAATCGCTGATTTCGCCTTGTCGGTTTAACTGCGCTGCTGTCAACACTGCAAGATTTAATTCACCCGCAATCTTATTTTTCAAGAAATCTGTACGGGTTCCCAATATGTTGTAGTTATCAGAACTGGATGTTGCATTACTTTTTAAATAATCATCAATCACAAACTGCAAACCCATTTTGTATTTCAATATTTTACACATGGAATACAATTCTTCGTCAGATAAATCTGGTCGATACACATGGACAAAAGGCTGCTTTTTCATCCATATATTTGCCTTTTTAATCTTTTCTTCTTCTTCCCCTGAATATCTGCCATTCTTTATTCTCTTAACATCAACACCAGTTAAAGATGCTAAACACCGCTCATAAAAAATACGGTCTGACATTTCCCTGTCTACATACAGCGTAGGAATTCCATTTTTGATTTTATGGAGCGCTTCAAGCATCATAACAACAGATTTCCCTTGTTTATACTTAGCCTGAATAACAACTAGTTCAGATGGTTCATAGGTAAACCAATTGCTTAATATTTTAAACACGGAAGGTATGCCATAGAATCCAGTGTCAGTTCTCCTATCACAGATTTCATTCCACAGGTCTTCGGCTTCGTCTCCCAATAATTTAATCTCTTCAGAGACAATATACTTTTCATCAAGCTTTTGCAGGATTTCGTTTCTTTTTTTGTTGAGTTCAGATAGTGTAATAGATTTGTCCATGCATATTTTTTCTATTTCTTTCATACTTCTAATCAAATCTCTTTTATATGATAGCGTAACTACGTTCTGGGCTAATAATTTGTACTCTTCAAGCGTATGCCTTGCTGTTTCTCCACATAAGTCTATGTATTCCTGGATAGACGGAAGATTATATTTATTGATTGTGTGCTGTACTGCTTTGTTGCTTGATAGCATATTTGAGATATTAAACGCATCAATATTATCAATACCCTTTTTATAAAGTTCCGAAATACTCCAATATATACAGCCGTTATCTTGATTGAAAAAATATCCAGGCTTTAGATAATCGGTATGTAAAATAAACTCTGGATGGTAAACCAGGGTGGAAATCACACCACTTTCAGCTTGATTATCAGCTAACTCTAATACATCCAAATCGTGTCCTCCTAGTCATATAGATTATCAAGTCCCTTTTTCTTCGGCTCAATGACTTGAAACATTGGTTCATTATTGCTCTTAGCTTCGAATTTCACTTTACCGATACTCTGTAATTGTTTCTTTTCCCACGCATTTTTTATACGATAATCATCAATGACATAATGTAAACCTTGCGGATAATTTATTTTTCTCTTTGTGCTTATTGCATATTGAAGCGCAAATAACAAATATCCGGAATCTACATGTTTTTTAAATATAATATTGTTAATGACACTGGTTAACTGCGGCATAACAACAGTGTTGCTAACTTTCTCATTATACAAAACCTTTATCTCATTTATATTTCTATAAGTATTGGCACAATCTACGTGAAAATACCTGTTACCAAGCTTGACAGCCTCATCCTGCAATACTTCACAGGACTCATGGCTGCAATGTCGGAATGCACACTTATAAGTTTTTGAATTGGACATGTGCATCTACTCCTTCTTAATTAAATGGAAGTTCAGAATCTTCGTCTATTCCGTTTGGGATGTTCATAAAACTATCACCAGATCCTTTTCCAGTTGCCTGTCTGCTGGAATGATTTCCATTATTGTTACTAGCGTCTTCAAAATTAAAGATTGCATAATTAGTGTACGTAGTATTCTTATCTTTGTCATACCGATTTGTAACCTCGCAAGCGCCAATCTTAACATTTTTGCTGATATCCAGCTGATCCGCCTGCTGATGAGCAGTTCCTACGAGTCTTACAAATTTGTTTGCCCAATCTGTTTCATACTGGTCTGTGTTTTTGTTCTTTTTACTTGTTGACATCTCTGCAACGTGATAGTTTCCTTTATTCTCTAATTTCCAAATATGTCCAAATTTTCCTTGTCCAAATCCCATATATTCTTATCTCCTTTTTATTAAATAATTTTTCTCAGATTTTTAAGCTCTTTTGACAGCAACGTTAATTTTTCGTTATCTTCACAATTTATTGGATTCCCAGTTTCATCTTCAAGTATTGTTTTGCAGATTTCACCTACTTTTATCTTCGTGTTATCGGATAAGGCACATCGCTTTTTGATCAAATCCATACACTCTTTCTGTAACTTATCAAGTTCAATAACGCTCTCTGGAGCTTCCTCTTTTGACCAAAGATGCAACCCTAGTCCAAACATCGCCAAGTTCTTTGCCAAGCACCTCATAATCGATTTATTTACATCAAACATAGTTGCCGGTGCCACTGTTCTTTCCCCGCTCTTTGTTTTGTATGTATATTCAACTGATTTCATCGCTTTATTGGAGCCATCCATTACAGGCAGTTCCATTTCTCTAGTTATGCCATTTACGGTAACAGAGGTGAATACCATAATCCCTAAATCACTTTCTACATAAGGAAGACTGTTTTCTCCAAACTTTTTAATTTCATATGTTGCCTCTGGAAACACCTTGCATACCTCGCTCCAAGCCGTACTCCACGGGATATACGACAGCCCCTGTTTCTGATACATCCTGTCTCTTACATCAATATCATATAGCTGCTCAAAAAAATTCTTCTCTGTCAATTTGTTTCCTCCTTAATTTTAGATTATCTATATAAACACCTTACGGTGATAGTAAAGAAATATATCATCATAAATCCATATAAAATTTATACGCCTACTTCTGTGTTCCCTTTGATGCACCGTGCTTAGCATCGTTAACAGGCTTTACTAGCTTTTTCAATACAGTTTCATCCATCATTTTCTTAAATATTTTTTCCTGCTTTAAATTATTTTTGTGCTTCCAGTTATTTTTGTCTCTCATCTTTTATGTCCTCCTGAATTTATTAATCTATCTCAACGCATTTCTGCGATAACATAATGTTGTTTTATGTGAACTTTACTGTATATGTTTTATAACATATAGAACAGTAAAGATTGAAAAATATATAAAGCCATGTATGTGAGCTTTAATTTATATCACTTCTACTTTAAACAGTATGAACAGATGCCTTTTTCAAAATCCCATGCTTCTGCTAGTGTCGATTCTCCACAAACAGAACATTCATATCTCAAATAATCTAGTGGGTCATATCCACTTTCAGTTGCATTCTTAACAATTAGCGGTTCATCAGATATAATTTCAATTTCACCGTCTTCAATAATTCCATACACTTCACTATGCTTTCCAAGAATTTCTCCAAAATATACTTCTTTTCCAATGGCTGCATCAACTCCAATGAAACCTCCATAAGCATTCTTTTGGGCTGTCTGTAATGGTAGGAATTCCATACTGTGTTGCACAATCATATTCAATCTTACAACCGCGTTTTTCTTCCCATCCTTTAAAGAAATATGCTATATCAGCTTTAGCTAAATCGGAAATACTCCTTGCCAGATATTCCAATAGCTTTGTATCCTGATTAAAGTCTGTATAAAATGTATCAATGACCTCTACATCCTCACCCAATATCTCTTTTGCTTTATGTATGGCAACTTTTCGTTCCTCTAAGACTTCCTTATCTGTTTTGCCATTCATTGGCTGTGAAATAAATAATTTCTTCATTATTAACTCTTCTCCTTCTTCTTGTTTAACATACACTTAATTGATCACAAATTTCTCCTATAAATTTATAAATGTTTTCTTTTCTAGTATCATATCTTAGCAATTTATATCCACTGTTGATTATTTTGCTTTCTCTTACAACTTCTCTCTTTTGATCGTAACAAACATGACCATCTTCATCACATTCAATAGCAATTCTATCATCAATTAAAAAATCAATATAATAATTATCTATTTTGAACTGATTAACTATTTTATGAGAGCCACCAAAAATACTATGTATTAAAATCCCCAATTCTTCTTCATATTTTTTATAATACATGTTATCTGAATATCCTTGATTCACTTCATTATGTAGTATAGGATATGTTCTTATTATATAATCTTTTATATTATTTGCTATTTCATTTCTTTTAACATAATAAGCAATACGAACAACCCCAAACACATTTATTAATAAAATTTTTCGTGTTTTGCTACTTATTTTTCCAGTGGCTAATAATGTTCTAAAAATTTCATCGTGCTTATCGTATAGTAGCATTTCCCCATTATTTAAAAATATTTTTTTATTTCTTCTTACAATTGTTTTAATAGTTTCAACACTACATAAATATAACTTGGATATTTCATTAATGTTGTATAAATATCCAGCTTGATGATTTAGACCCAATGAAATAAATTTATCCGTTATATTTCTAACGATTGTATTTATTTGTAAATCTCCCTGTATACAGTAAGATCTTGTAATATTATCTCACCCCCCCCGCTAAAACTAAATTTTCTTCATCAATTCCACTCCCCGCTAATTCCGTGTTTCGCATTCTCTTTAGCCTCTTTAACGGATATCAATGTTACTTTTTCGTCGTTAAAATATGTATCTGCCAAAACTAAAATTGCCGGAAATTCTGTATCTTCATCAAATGTTTTAAAATGTTCCAAAACATCTTTGTCTTCTAAATGTTCTAAAAGAACACATTCCTCTACTTCACATCCATCACAACTATCTTCCCAATCTTCTATATTATTTTTGTCATAGTTGCAACCAAAGATTCCTATTTCTTGCAAGTCGTCTGGACTATAGTCTTTTTCTTGAATTAACCGGATTAAAATCCTTTTATATTGTTTTTCATTTTGAGTGTAATAAATTTCTGTTATTTCACTTCGCCTCCAAATACCCCAACACACCGCCAAGCCCCTTGGATAGTACAATCTGCTTCGCCACGGACACTGGAATGTAATTCTCACATTTTTCATCATCGCATTTTAAAATACCCTTATATTTTCCATAGTCTTCAAGCTGCTGTAGAATCATATCAAGGTCAATTGCTACTTTAATACTTATCTGCCGTTCTGCTAATCTTAGTTGGTCTTTATTTAGCCAAGTGATCCACTTGCCGCAGTTTTCACAATATAGACCTGTATTATTAGCTGATTTTTCAATGAAAATGTCTTTGCTATGACACTTACTGCATTTAAATTCTTTCATATATATACCCCTTTGAAATCAACATTTCATCCTAAATTAATTTCTCTTTTTCAAACGGTGGAAGTGTCATCTGAGCGGGACAAGATTGCATTTTTCCATTCATAAAATACTTGTCCCATATATCCTTATTATCTTCCCCCTCTCCGTGAAGTTTAAATACAACATCCGGGAACTCTTTTGATAAATCGCGCATTTCTTTCTCATGTTCATACCATTTGCTTTCATCATTACTCTCTAATGATAGAACAAAAGCATCTCCGCATTGCTCGTCCATATCCCCATTTTTAAAAAACTTTTCCAGATCATATTCAAAAGCATAAAAAGCATCGTTTTCCTTGTTTTTTTCTAACATATACTTTGCTATATCAAATGAATTGTAATTCCCATCATATACGCTCATATCGAACCTTGTATAATATCCCATCTTTTACTCTTCCTTTATGTTTTGAAATTCACGATTTTAGATATGAATTATTTCCACATATCCGTTATCTATATTTATATTTACATACTGAATATAAGGCATATCAGCATTATCATATCGAATTATCCATATTTTATTTTCATCAACATCAAGCACTTCACAACAACCGGCAAAACCAATACGAAATTTCACATCATACCTACCCTTGCAAACTCTTCTTCCATGAAACATTACCAAATGATTTTCAATGTAGTCAGTTACATCGGAAGCAAACATTACATCTCTATATGTTCTATTTCCAATAATTTGTTTAAACTCATCTGTTGGTTCAAACCATGGTGGCAGCACATTAACATACATTATTAATTACGTCTCCTTTCATCTTTGAATTCTTCTATCCTTCCAGATTATTAATGATTTACTTGTTTTAGACATTCTATGTAATCCATATTTGCCCTCTTTTATATGCAATTAATATCTTCATTCATGCTTGCTCCATATTTAACCGCCACTTCTTTTACAATGGCTATGTATCCTTCAATGAGCTTCTTATCATCTGCAATTACATCCAGTTGGCTTATTTTATCGATTTTGGATTTGCTTACGCCGTTTAAAGACATTGTTTTCTTCTTATTCATAAGGCGAATATTAAAGCAACACCCATGCGATGTTCCAATAACCGATAAATCTCGTCACGGATCGGCTTAATGTGCTCATAGCCGCCAAGATCTTTAGCTATCTTATTAATGATGCTTGAGCTGTCTTTTCTCCATTGTGTCGGATTTAAAGCGACCACCTCTTTAATAGAAGTAACCTTGTCATCCAGTTGCACTAATTTTTCAGCCTGGCGTTTCTGCTCTAACTCATTCTTAGACATGGATTCTACAAGCATGTTCATCAACTGCATTTGCGGGGAAAGCTGCTGGCGGTTTATGGAGTCTTCCTTCAATTCGAAATATTCGTCTATCAGCTTGTCATGGATTTCCCAGGCAAGATCTGTATCCATGATCTTGATCAGCTTTGCATAGCCGCGTTCGGATAACAAGTAAATGTGTTCCGCCTGAGTGACTGACTGCTTTGCATAGCCTATATTTTGAAGTAATTCCAACGTGCCCGTCTCGCAGTCACGTTGCTTCAGGTCGATAAAATCAACGTTTTCTTTGAATCTTTTAAGATTATCTGTAATTCTCGCCCTAACATGTTTAGCCTGCATTCCGTGTATATCAGCAATAGTCTTATCTGACATACATCTCTTTCCGATTCCAAACCCTCCGGATATTACTGGAATCTTATTCCCCATAAATTTTTGTGATCCGTTAATCATTAATTCATTCATTGTATTCGCTCCTTATCAAAATATTGAAGTAGTTTTTTTCTTACCCTTGATACTTGTGCCTGAGAACATCCTACTTCTTTGCCAATCTCCCTTTGCTTGTAACCCTCTTTAAACATTCTAAAAATAGTTTTTTCTCTACCATTCAACTTACTACTATACTCTTCAAAGATAACTTCCGTTAATGCGTCATCTTCCACATTCATTTCTGACGGAATGTAATTCAAAAAGCAATTTGTATCTCCTTCACTATTGTTGTCCAATTCCGACTGATAATATAGGATTTGATGGTTTGGGATGGTTCCTGACTGCTTTTCTTTTCTCTTCTCGCTCCATACAGTTGTAAACATACATTTGTAAGCATATGTAGAAAAACTTGAGACTCCGTTTTTATAAGTTGTTACCGCTTTACATAAACCAATAGCTGCTAAACCATACCAATCATCTACTGATAAATTATATTTTTGTAAAAATGAATAAATTAAATTATGATTCTCTTCGATAGCTTGTTGCTGCTCATTTGTGATATCCTTATCCTCCTCTCCAATGTTCTAATTTCTAATTTTATATTTTCTTCCCAGGTAAAATAGTTTTCAATGATCCATTTTCTACCTTTCTCTGTCCATTTTAAACTCCCATCACTTCTTACTTTGCCCTCTATTCTAATAACTACGTCTTTCTTTATGCCCCCTTGCTGATATTGTTATACAGTAACCTCTTTTACAAAAACAATTATTAGAATTAAAATATCTAACCCAATATTTACATTTCAAACACTTTGCTTTTATCATCATGGCCCCCCTGAAACGAGATTTAAATATTGTACTACTATGCTCCAACTTTGTAGATTTTTAATCATTCGTTCTCTTCTTCCACTTTCAGCAAGCAATTGTTTAACCAATGTCTCATTGACTACAATGGAGTCTTCGCATTTTCCTTTTGACTGGCAAATGCCGCTATCCCAACACTCTCCTCCGCACAATGAAATTTGATTTATATTATTACAAATTCTCAATTAACTACCTCCTAAACATGCTACTTGCTTTAAATATATATGTAAATCTCTTCACTTGGTCTTGGGTCTCTCAAATATCTACTACCGAGATATAGCTGCTGCCCAAAGTAACCGCTCCATCCCCCACGCCCAAATGCATCCACAGTTCCATCAAAATTAATTTGAATAATTCTATATGCCGGCTCTTTGCAACACTGCCAATGCGGTATAGCAAAACAGTTATCTATAGTGACTGTCCGCAGATGTATAGGTACGCTATCCCATAAATGACAGATTTCAATGCTTAATATCAACTTGCTTTTTTTACTGTAAATTTCATTATACTTTCTTTATTATCTCTGATTATTTGCAGTCCTTCTTCTGTAATTCCAATCTGATTATGAATCTGGTCTGAAGAATATACTTTAAAATACTTTTCACCAACTTTATTGACTTCTGTCAATGTGAGATGTAAATACCCTTGTACTTTACCCCATCTTGTAATCTGCCCACGTTTGAACCCGAGAGATTTTGTTACATCCGTTAGTGATAAACATCCCTTTATCTCAATTCGTGTTTCTGCCACGTCCGCTAATGGTTGTAATTTATTCACAAGTTCTTTTTGTTTTGCAAGTGTTTCAGTTGCAATTAAATATGCTTTTGCCATGATTGTTTCATTAGTGTCTTCCTCTATGATAGGAATATATCCACCTGTCTTTCTAATTTGCGGAATAACTTCTTTTGTTATCCAACGTTTAAATCTCTTAGCAGATGGAATTTCACTTCCAAATACCAAAGCATATAGCCCAGATTCGTTGATTAGATACCCACCTCTTTGTCCTAATTCTTTGTAATTTATAACTGACCCGAACTCATTGGGTGAGTTTTTATCTACAAACACATAATCATCGTCATCACAATGAGCCTTTACATATTCGGAAGCCACATGTTTGCCAGTTAAATTATAGCCAAGATTTTCTACAATGTCCTTTGCCACAAATAATGGCTCGTCATCAATTACTATAGTTCTCACCTTACCAAATTCATTATTTTCAAATATTCTCAATTCGTTAATAAAACATCATCCTTCCTTTTGCTTTATATTTGTTTTCTATTAGTAATTTTTTACTTTGAAATTAAGTTTTTAACTTGTTTGCTCTTTTTCTATCCTACCTTCTTTTCGGAATATCCCAGAAACTTATTAATAAAATATTGTTGTCCTTTCCCGGTAACCTTAGTGGTTTTATTAATTGTCGTATGCCCGTCAGAATGGGTTATAATTGTTTCTTTTACTTCAAACAACTCAAGTTCCATGCTTTTCTGAGTTGGTGCATTAAAATCGGTACCTTTGCGCTTTATCAGATAGCTGTTATCTCTAAGCCACTGAAATAGTCGCTTTTCTCCGGTGGTATATCCGTTCTGTTTAAGTAGCTTCGCCAACTCTCCTATAAGTATAGACTGCTTTGAGGTAGATACAGCATCCGCGAATACCTCTTTGGGTTTCATGCGCTCGTTCTCCGCTTGAAGCGCTTTATTTTTCTCCCGTTCTTCTTTTAATGCCGTAAATGCTTTAATTGCAAGATCTGGATTGTCAAGCAATTCATTTACTGCGTACATTCCGTAATTTAGAACTTTTGGAATAACTTCATCGTATATCCAACTTTCAAATTTTTCAGCTCCCGGAAGTTCACTATTCGAAGCAAGTCTAACGATATCTCCCTGTGGAATTACATTGACTTCCAAAGTCTTATTTGCACTCTGTGGATGAGGTATGTCGCATTTCACGACCCACCTACAATGGCGGTTAATTGCATCTCTATCATTCTTGTATCCGAGTGCCTTTGCAACATCACTTGCTACAAAATATGCCTTTTCATTAATGGTTACTGTTCGTATTTGTCCGAATTCTGTTTTTTTAAAAATC
The DNA here is from genome assembly GCF_000797495.1 of Robinsoniella peoriensis. Classification (GTDB taxonomy): domain Bacteria; phylum Bacillota; class Clostridia; order Lachnospirales; family Lachnospiraceae; genus Robinsoniella; species Robinsoniella peoriensis. Next base: position 342,542 of record NZ_JTGN01000008.1, on the reverse strand, counting down.
ATTAATTCATTCATGCTATCCTCCTTTTTTTGGCTAATCTTCTTATTGATAGTTACGTCGTCGACTGATATGTTATATTCAACTGATGAACGCTCCGGCACTATCTATTTTTCTATAAAACCTGACCTCTGATGATCGTTATTAACTTTGCCATTTTCCTATTCCTCATTTAATTTCTTTTAGCAATAGCACATAATGCCATTATAAAAACTCCAGCAATCATTCCAATTACAAAACTTACTATGTATCCAATCACATGCTTCACCTCTCTTATAGCAACTTATTTTGTTGTAATAATTATATACATTGAAAAATGATATTATAATACTCTCTAATTGACCACTAGTAGTTCATCCAACATTTTATAAATATATGTATTAGGGGTATACGGAACGTATTTCTTTTGCCCTAGCTGACTTTGTAGTTTAAATAAAGAGTGGTTATTATCATATGCATCTATTAAAACTAATACATAACCTTATTTTTCTTTAACTTCTTTCCGCTTTTGTTCAAGATCTTGTTGAATCCCATATACTTTAGCTCTAATATGAGCAGGTGGATTGTGAGCCATTATCCAACAGTCTATATCTGGCAGTGCCCGATCATAAAACGATTGCGACTTTTCCAGCTCTTTCTTGTAAGCTAAAAGCTGGATCTTTGATGGAATATACAGATCCATAAGCGTTGCTGCTAACTGTTCTATTTCTGTGACAATCTTGCTTTCTGAATCATTTTTTCCGTCTTCAGACGCATCTACCTGGGTATCAATATCATCCAGGTTAATTCTTTCGAAATCATCCACCCCTTCCAGATAAAATGTTTCTTTCCAAGTTTTACACAGCCTGTTTTTTAGAATGTTCTCTGCTACCTTTACGGTATATGTATCTGCCATTACTGGGCTCTTGCATGTATAGTATTTCCTACCACTTTTTTTGATATATTCCTTTCCATTCGTTATGTAGTATTTTTGCAACTCTCAAACCGCCTCCTCCCTGGCTATTAGAATTTTCTATTAACTAATCTCTTGTATATATATATGTGCATTTTTATTTTTACCTATTATAATTAACAAATCTTCATTCTTTAAATCGTAACACCTTTGATAAGCATTTACCTGGCTATAGTCATCCTTCCACAAAACATATATTTTTTTCTTTTTTCCTTTACCCTTGTACTCTATTTCTATGCCTGTAATATCCAGGCCTCTTTTAATCCTATCAAATATGTATTCTTTAAATTCTTTCTGTTTAAACGGATAGTATTCTTTATTTCCTTCTTTTGATATTTGTAATACTAATTTTTTACATTCAGTAGATTCAACAATGTCACCACAAATCTTACTCTCATAAGATTTTATGCATTTTTCTAAACGAAGCATTTTTATCTGGCTTTCTGGTATTACGATTGTATCGCAATTTTCTAATATGAGTTCAATACTTTTATATTCCTTATTCACGTCTACCTCCTTATTTGCCCTTATCATCCATTAATTTATTTATAGTAACTTTAATTTTTTCAAGATCAATATACTCTTTAGTCTCATATAAACCTCTTTTTGCCAATCTCATTTGTTCTTCACATATTAATTTAATTAAGTATCTACATCTTGTTTTTTTCTTCATGTACCATCCAGTCTTTCTTATAAGTTATGCTATTCTATTGCTGTTATAAATAATTATTTCTATTATGAACCCATCATAGCTCAACTTAATATATGTATCTTTTTCAAAAAGATCTTCTGCCAGAATATCAATCATATTTTTTGGAATATATATTTTATCCTTAGAGGTATTATGCTTCAATATCCAATAATTACAATTTTCATAACATGTATATTTTTTAACTTTAAGTCTTTCCCTCTGTATGCTTGAACCAATCCCATGTGGCGATATTGAATATAAGAAATCCCTTCCTTGATTTGCTACAATAAACCTCCATAATTCTTCGCGCATAGACCCTCCTAGAACTTTTGTTTGTCTATATTATTTATTTTCTGTTCATCTTTATTTTTATAACCAGTTATAAGATCTATAACTGGTATCTTTGTTTAACATAAGAATAAAATCTTTCTCGAATAAAACCACCACTCATCTCAAATCCAAATTCATTAGCAAATTCTTCTAATACGTCTGATTTATGTGTAACATTAGTCGAATCCAAAAATAATAACTCAACATCCTTAAAATCATAGTCACATTTTTTCTCAACAAAACTGATAAACCCATTATTAAATAGTATGTTTCTATTAATTTTCAAACCACACATTGCAGATATTTCTTTAAAAATATCAGATATTTTTTTTGCATAATATAGGGACAATTTTTCAATATCCAGATTTACTATTTTATCCGGTATCCGTATTGACTCTTTTAAATAAGAACCCTTATATAAATGAGTAAATAATTTATCATTATTATTTCGATCAACATATATTATTTCATTCATATATTGTAAGTATAATCTACCTAATTCTTTAGAAAATACGAATTTCCTCTTATATGTTTGAAAATATCCTTCTTGATAGTTAAAATCATCCTCTTTGAGTTTCATTAATTCTTCAAAAGTCATTCCTTCGTAAAAACTCCGCATTAACATTTCATAATATATTCTGTTCCGACTTATTTTAGATGCAATATTATCTATATCATGATCTCTTAGAATTGTTATGTTCTGATTTTTAATACGGTAATCTTCCAGCACTCGGGGCTTAAGCATTATACTTTCAAACGGATCTGCAACATCTATTTGCTTTTCTGTTTTACACCATACATAAAAAGCTTTTAAATTGCTGACATATGTTTTGATGCTGCTCAGACTTCCAGCATTCATTTTATAAATAATCAAATTACGAATTTCTTCATGAGAGCATCTGAAGAGATCTGTCTCGTAAATTTCTGACCGCAATAACTGCCTTGCTCTGGTAACAGTGTATTTTTTTTCTTTACAAAATTCTTCTAACAATTCTTTATAATTATACTGAGTCATGTCATATGCTCCTCACGCAACCATTTATTACAAACTATTATATAATCTATTGCCCAGACTGTCAATTATTGTAAGCTTGACAACACACCAAACTGAATCATTACTGCATGTTGTATTTTTAGTCTTGTAATATAATCATCAACATGACCTATCTTTTCACATAAATCATTACGACCGATGGTTCTTGGACATTCACATATCAATGTGCTTTTAACCGGCAGCCCAAAACCATCTATCTCGACATGTACTGGTAAATTCCGTTTATTACCTTTGGATGTAAAGGTGAACACATTAACCGTTGGAGCAGTCGAATTGCCACGATTATTAGAAATTATTAAGACTGGTCGATAGCCATATTGAACGTGTCTTGTATCCCCTTCAAGCTTTGGTACATTTGCCATATAGATATCCCAGCACTTAGGTTTCTCTTCCTTTATCGTTTTTTTATACTCAGCTTGTGTCAAATTCATATCCTTCCCTCTCTTTTGAATTAATTTTATATAATACTGAAGAAGTTTTCATTTAAAATATCCTCCAATTTTAATTCAATAATTATGACCCATATGTTGTTTTTCTCCGTTTATATTATTTATTTTCTATTCGTTGCCATAAATATATCATACTTGTAAAAGTATGTCAATGGGTAAATTATTTATTTTCGTTTAGTTTTTGTAATTTGCCAAAGCTATCCTAATACACTATTTCTTTGAGTAGATCCATTAAACATTCCATATCATCATCGCTAGGGCTCGCTCCTTGTCTGTAAGCCAATTCAGTTAATTCTTTTATCTTAGAAAAAGAGCATGATACAATATCCGTATCAATAACCATGATAGATTTATCTAAATTTTTATAGAATTCACTTACCCCCAACTGCCTCTTCAGAAATCCATCTTCCGTAAAGCCCGCATACCTAAGAGTCGTTTTTATCGAGTCATGATTAAGCATAGCCGCTAATTCATCTATTGCATATACATCATTTCTATAAATCATTAGATACCAATATGCGAACGTTTTTCTCATTGTATGCGTATTAATATTAAACTTAAACCCACACTCCCGAGCCATTTTTTTTAAAATATCTGTAACATTAGCAGCTGTCATAGTGGCTCTTCCAAATGATTTGAATATATACTCTTCTCGGTGAACACATAATCCACTTTTTTCAATTGCTTCTTTATATAAGAATATACCTTCTTGGATATCTGGAACTATAAACTTTACATTGAACTTGTGTGTTTTTTTCTCCTTTGGTCTAAATTTATCATAAAATTCGCTGCTGCTATCCAGAATATCTTCCCATTTGATATTTAATATGTCAGAGATACGAAGGGCAGTATTAATCCCTGTTACAAATAGGGCATAATTCCGATACCATCTAATAATATCCTTTATTCTGCCTTCTCTTTCGGCTATCTCTGCTTTTTCTCTGAAGTATCTTCTCGCTGACTGTAGCTCTTCCTGGCTCCTAAACGGTTCTGTTGTGCATGACTTCCCCGATTTTCTATCACCACCTGATTTCTTGATTTCTCCATTCTTACACCTTTTAAGCTCCTCCTCAATTTCTGATTTTTTCTTCTCTTCTTCTCTCACTTCTCCTTTTGCAGCCTTTCTATTTAGGTGATCACGCATAACATATTCCTCCTTATAGCTAGATAATTATATTATTACAAAAAAAGCTACTCACCGCTTATCGTGAATAGCTTCTACCCATACTAATCAATAATACTTACCATTAGTCCAGTTCTTATCAATCTGCTCATTAGAACATCTCCTCAAGTCCTGTTCATATAGATCCCACTTTTGTATAGCCTTTCTTCTTGGCTGCATAGCCTCTTTAACTCCCTGATAAATTAAACATACAACACAAATAAATACTAGTAACCCACTCATAACCCATTCCTCCTTAATTATTATTTAAAATTAATTTTACTTCCTTAACAGGAACACAATATTGCCTTGCTACTGCTTTAATATCCTGCAACTCTTTATATACGTTACAGATATCTTCTGTGATAGTCTCTGTTAACTCTGGTATATTTAAAAATTCTTCCATTAATCTCTCCTTTGTAACCAATCTTTAATCTTATACTGAACTTATAACCTATACAGTTTTATTTTCAGTTTCTATATCCAAACTTTCATTACTCCTTCGAGCATGGATTCAGGAATTTTTTCTATGGCTACAGCATTTAAATTCAATCTTCGGCTACATTATCAATTATACTTCTAATAAATGAATCTTCCAATGTTACATAATTATTTATAATTGTATGTATCTCTTTTAATTCTTGAGTATTCTTTTTTAAATTCTTATTGATTTCTTTATTAACATTGCTCAACTCATCTATTTCTGAAATGTAAACCATAAAATACCTATATTGCTCAAAATCAATATCTATTTCTTCTTTATAAATTCTTTTCTTATTTATTTTAGAATATTTATAATCAACATGAAGAATTTTAGATTCATAATTCATTATATGATGAGTGGCAGCCCCTAAACACAGTACCCACATCTTTCCAGGAAAAATATTCACTGATAAATTCTCTTTATTTATAAATGCACCTCTGTTCCTCTCATCAATTTGCTTTATAAAATCCTCATTAAATACCAAACTCTTAATAGTCAAAGGGACAGTCCCAACATTGCGAATGACTACACATGCAAGACTGCTTCTAAGAAGTTCAAACGAAACCTGGGCATAAGGTCTACTATTTTCATATTTCTCCTGAAAAACTAACGCGATTGCAATCCAAGATCCTACCAAAGCTAAAGCACTAATACAAGTTTCCCACGGAAATGAATTACTAGATCTAACAACGTCTATTAACTCTCTTGCTAATTCTTCATTCATACACTCATCCTCTCATATCCAGTTTACCAACTTACATATATTTAAATTTGAATCGCTGTTTTTACCAATCCGGATATAATGCCTGAAGAAACTGACTTTACAATATCAAAAACAAATGGTAATCCCTTAGACGCAATGGTTTCTTTAGTTTTATTCCAAACAGTATCTTCTCTTATTTTATCTAGAAAATCATGCCCCTCCCATGTTAATCTTCCAACTCCAAATCCGGTTATGTTATCACTACCATAATCTCCTTCATAATCAAATATATAACCTCCTTCATATAATATTGCACAATGATAAGCAATCTGTTCCACTGAATACCCTTGAATCTTAAGATTATATTCAGCAACATTGTCAATACTGTTTTCAATCTCAAACAATATTTTTCTTACTAATTCCATATCTCTTTTCATACATGACCCCCATAAAATATAGTTTTTATTCTCAAATTAAACATCACAACACGAACCATGTCTCATAATTATATGTTGCAATATTTCTGATAATAAAAAAACAAGGGGGTTTCTTCAATACAAGCTTGTAATATTTCATTTGTATAATCCACTTCTAACCCTACTAATGTAAACTTTACACGTTTTGAATATTTACCCCATACGTACATCACAACTTTTTCGATAATTTTCTGATTAACACTCTGTTTATAAAATATCTTTTCAACAATCTTTATTAATAAATATAGTACTATATAACCCAATCCAAAATATGGCAAATCCTTTAGCATTGATACTCCTTTTAGTTTTGGTAATGCAAGTGCTAAAATCCCAAAAATCAGCACACCCCAAAGCCAAAACAATTCAGCCCCTTGTATCAGCAATTTGCCTGTTCCTATTTTATCTTTATATCTTTGAACAGCTGATCTAATAATTTGCTCTTTTTGCCTTTGAATGATAACTGTCTTGCTACTATTCTGCTCCTTCCAGTTCTCCATATCCTTATTAAGTTTCTCTGCTTCAAAAGTTACTAATTCATCAATTGTTATTGCTAGAACCTCAGTCGTAATTTCCTCTAAATCACCTGCAACTTTTTTTACTAAAATCTCCTCTAGCTTTTCTCGTCTAATATCAGAAATATCTATAACATCAATATTAGGATGTTTTTTTTGTAATTCCTTAGCAGTTCTTTTCATTTTATCAAAAAAAACTGAGTTCGTTTGTTGAGCAGCATAAGCATTTCGTGCCAAAGTCATAGTAGGTAAAGATGACAAATTCTGCGCTTTGGGAACCCATAATCTACACATTAACATATTATCTGATATGATTGGAAGTGCATTTACCTTCCAACCTGCAACTCCTTTATCTTCATCTCCATGTATCTGAATATATTCTCTTACATCCCAAACCAATGGAGTATTTGAAGTAATAAATACCGGAAGTTTTCTTTTTCCTCCGTATTTCGCAGAATAATCACCTTTGCGTAAAATATTAATATAATTTATTGTCTTTACATCATTATCTATAGCTCTGTCTTTCCACATTGGATGTCTACTTTTTATAAATTCTTTCAATTTTGTATTGTCAAGATGATTTGTACGACTCGAGTCTTGGCTCCAATCCGTTATATCCTGGATTTTAAAATGTAATTTATCTGTGATAGTTTGACGTACTGTCTGCGCAAATATTTTAAAATCAAATTCGTTGCACTCATTAAGCGTGCTATATATTCTTAATTCATAGTCATAAATTTCTTCTCTACGTTTCAGACTTTCCGCTGCATTATATAATGCCGACTCTACTTCTCCAATAGTATGTTCAAATACACATATATTCCCGCCATATTCTTTTTCGATAAGATTTGCAAATTCCTGAGCAGACTCTACTTCTAATTTCCATGAATACCCCATTAGGCGCAAAAGTAATTTAGTGTCAACAAAAAAAGTTGTTCCCTTAAACTTTTGTTCTCTATCCTGTGTATAGTCCTGCGTTTCATATACACCTATATATATCATTAGTCCGTTAATTATATCCGATAAATATTTAGTTCTTTCATCGTTATTATTTTCTAATAATTCTGAAACATATTTACCAATGTACCATTCAGGAGGTACAAACTTTTCGGATTCAATGCTTTTCATATTCCTTTTTTCAAATATATTTGCTGCATTTCCCTGCATAACCAAAAAATTAGTCAAATATTCTCTAGTTTCATCGTAAGTCCACTTACGATTATAATCCTCAGCATATGACATAAGACCATTTATAAGCAATTTTTCCTTATTCATGAATGCATCTCGTTTCATATCAAATTCATTCATATCAAAAGAAAAATCTTTTAATTCATAACCCGCACCATTCTGTAATCTAACAATCCTTTTTTCATTACATAATATACGACAACACATTTTAATCATATGATGCGGCATTTTAAGCCCAAATTCTTTTTCAATGTCTTTCGCAATCTCATCATGTCTCAATTTATAATTTTTTCCTTTATTGAGGCAAATAATTATATAATTACAAAATACAGTTAGTGGATTAGGACTTTCCTTTATATATGCTAACGCAATAAGCGCATTTTTATTGTTCATGTCGATTCCTCCCTGCTTTTGTAACATTATATCACACTCCTCTCATTAATTCAGCCATTTATTATGAGCATTCCCTCAAATTTTTAAAGTCACACACGAATTATAAAATTTAATAATTAATTAAATATTATTATATTTATTAGTAATTTATGCACAATAAGTAACAAGGCAAAGCCATATCTTAGATCGACATAAAAAATGAGTTATTTGCATTCTTCCCCGTATTCATTAACAAGCCATTTTTTCTTACTGTGCAAAAAGGGAATGCCCATGATCCATAAGAATGCAGCCAAGGTCAACCCCTCTGTTCCGGGTAATAAAATAGCAGCCACTAGCCCGATGAAAAGAACTAATGCTGCTAATAGTTTTTGTTTTGCATAATATATTTTACGCTGCCTTTGCTTTCTTTTAATTCTTTGAAGTTTCTTCTGGGTAACTAACCACTCATGATGGCGCTGTTGCTGCAAGATCTCCCTGGCTTGATCCAATGTATAGTAATCGTATTCTGCTGCTATGTCCATTTTTCTTTTCTCCCTTATATCAATTTGTAAAGTTGTTTCATTTTTTCATGTTGAAAACCCAGTGAAGCGAGAACTTGCCCTATCCCCACTATTTCCCCATAATGCTGGTCTGCTTTTCTCTGTTCTAAAGCAGCTTTCACTTCTTCATTCTGCTTTACATACTCTTCATATAAAGCGTATTCTTCTTGAGATTCTTTCCCTATCCGAATCCCATATTCCATTAATTTCTCACATTTCTTTTTCTCTTCATTTGTCATGAGTGTTTCACCTTTGCTATTCTGACTGAAATAATCCGATCAACAGATTTCTTTTTAGTTTTGCTAGTATAGATTACGTCTTTAACTTTCTGCCCATTTTTGAACTTTCCCTTGTACACTTTATGTATTTTATCCCATCTCATATACGGGTTTCTCTTTGATTGCTTGTCTGAAAGCGACCATTCGTGTCCGTCCTTTGTTACGATTGTCATGTAATCATAGTACCTTCCAGTGGTAGTCCTTGTATTGCTTTTCTTTGCCTGGACTGGAAATGATGATAAAATAATGAGCGCTATTACGGCTAGTATTAATATTGCTACTGTATATTTTTTATTCTTCATGATTATCACTCCTTTTGAATTTTTATTCTATACTGTTAACTTCTCCGCAAGCCATACTTGCCTTTATTGCTAAAATTTCATATTGAAGATAATTTATTGCCCTTCTAAGGCTAGCATCTAGGTCTTTCTTTGTACATTTCTGGTTCCAAGCTGTCAAATAGTCTTTCCACGGGCTATAATCTGTATCAAACAACATACATTTTGTTTTGTCGTAACAAAGATCATATACTCTTTTAACTTCAAACAGGTATGAACCATGTTGCGATCTGTATTTTATTGTAAAAGATAGATTTTTGATTGCCGTTATACATTCCTCTATAGCTTTATAGCTATATGTTGCCTTTTCAAATTCCATATTATGTCCCCCTTTTCCAAAATTACAACTGATCAGTAACCATGATTTTCTGCAGCTTAACTATCAGATTTTCAAAGTCATCCGAATCCACATGTGTGATTTCCATACGGGTTTCTTTTCCGCTGTCGCTGTTTGTTTCTATTACTTGCTCCATGTAATTTACTGTCATACATATCATATATATTCCCCCTTATTAAAGATTCATTTTATTGGTTCTTTATGTTTATGATATTATTTCCACAATTCCTTCACCTTCCAAAATAGTCTTTACCATTTCAAATTGTATTTCTCTATCGTCTGTTGATTCTACGGCATCTATAATTGATTCTAACAATAATTCAACGCTTTCTTTTGTCAATTTGCCAATCATTTCTATTCCTCCCTTGAAACAATTATTTTTATGTCCCCGGTATTTCCCGACCGGGTGCGGTGATCAGAAGATTTATTTTAAATAAATCAAGCAATGTTAGAACTTTTTATTGACAAATAGCATATACTACAGTATAACAAAGATATAAATAACATATACTAATGTATATAAATATTCTATGTGTATATATTGGGCTTGCTGATATATACTAAAAAGTTTTATTTTCTAAAAAGCATCTGGTGAAAACTAGGTGCTTTTATATTTCCTTAACAATTGTTTTTATTACCTAATCATACAAGCGAAACATTTATTTCTTGCCTTTGTTTTATGCTCTGTGCGTTCGCGTATATCCTACTTGTACCCAGCTGTCCGGGTTATTTATTCGCCTGCATGGTAAGCAATAAAAAAAGAGCCTATCAGCGCTCCTAGTTAATCGTTATATTCCCAACCTCCTATGTAATCCAATGCTATGTTAAAATCTTTGGGATTCAGATCTTTGTAGCTGCTGCCACAATGTAAATCCGCTTTTAGATTGTTCCATAGGTTAGCGAGGTATGTTCTTGCCTTTTTCTTGTATTCCGTAGAATGAGCACCGCCGAGTAAAAGGTTTACGCGTTCTCTACCGGCTCTCAGGATTTTTTCTTGCTGCCGGGTGGACAGTGTCATGTTATCGATTAACGACTCCATTTTCTCACTTTGTTTTTCAATGATTGTTTCCATTGAATTGATCTGTATAGTTTGAATCTTTAGAGTTTCTTTCATATCAACTATTTCCCCCTGAAGATCAAACCTTTCGTGAAATTGCTCTTTCTGTTCCTCCGTCTCGTAAAACGCCTTGTGTAACACGCCTGCAGCTTCCAATTGGTATTTTTCCAATTTATCAAATACATCAGGTATATCTTCTTGCATTTTCTTTGTAAGCGTAATTTTTGCTAACCATAAAGGCACGAAACGTTCTTCTAAACAATATACTTCTTGTTTACCACCATTCGTGAGGAGTCCGAATTTTCCGACCCCTTTAGATAAAATTTTGTCCGACCTTATTTTTTCGCCTTGTTGTTTAGTTCTTCTTTCATCAAAACCAATTTGTTTACAACTATGTGAGATTGCAAGCCAAATTCTTCCATCTTCTGTTTTCACTCCTAAAAGAGTATCATTATAAAATCGAATTTCTTTAGTTTCATTTTCCATATTTTTCATTCCTTTCAATTTCTCGTTGTTCTCTTATTTATGTAATCTAAGTAGCGGGATTCACTTAAACCGATAACGTTTGCTGAAACATATTTGCCGGTGATTGTCCATAGGCTTTACACATTGCACTGAAAGACTTTAGAACCTTGTCCCACTCTTCTTCCTTAATGTTCGCAATGTACGGCTTTTTGCCACCGTTACGACTCTTTAGATCAATACCATATTTATATTGCAGGTTCTTGTAAAGCTTAACCCATAGATCTTTAAATGGAACTCGTGTGACCGCTGACAGCTTTCTTATTCCCGCGTTCAGCTTACTTCTGTCTTTCCATTCCAGGATTTCACCAGCTAATGCTTTGTTGTCCTGTTCAAGAGTGTTTATGTGTCTGTTCTTGAAATCCATCATTTTACCAGTTGCCATTATGATTGCGTCCGGATTCCCGCTTGCGTAAGCCATGCCAACGGATAAAGCAAGTTGCTGTTCTTCGGTGATGTCTGCAATTTTGGTTTCGTCTGAAGTCTTTTCTTCTATATTTAGTAGAGCCGTTCTGACCTCTTTTGCAATCTCTGAATCTCTCAGCAGCATTCCTATGCGGAGAATTGCACGGCGCGGGAATACTCTTATCCCTCTCATTGGCACTTCAAACAATTCATCCCCATCACTAAACACAGCTTTGCCCTTTTTCATTTCTAATGTCAACTTACTTGACTTTAGAAAATCTTTGTAACTTTTAAGGCAAACACCGTCGCTGTCAAACTCTTTTTTGTGAGTTTTGTCTGCATATAGCATTCTTATGCTAGATTCTCCGACCTCATAATAATCAGCCACTTGTTTAACGCTCATGAAATCAGTACCCGGAATAAGAAGCAACTCTTTTACCTTTTCCAGTACCTCATAATGATCAATGCACTGATTCCGCAAATCTTCATTATTTATTAAATCTATTTCTTTCAATAATATTTTCCTTTCTTATTTTATATTTTGACATTGTCCTTCCGTTATGATTCCACTGGCTGCTTTCTCGCTTTATTCGCTTTTGCTTCCAGGTATTCTTATCACTCCCTGTGGCACTATCCACTTGTTGGCTAGGTAGATGATTCGTATAGTTCACGGTGACAACTATTTAATTTTCAAGGATCAACATAATTGTTGCTTAAATAACATCGGGAAAATTTGCGCGAATGCACTTGAAAAGCGAATAAAAATGTATTAGAATAATGTCAGTGCTTTTGAAGTACTATGGTGAAAAGTCGGTAACTACTTTGGTCGGTGTAACCGGCTTTTCTTATTTCCTTTTGTTGTATATAATATATCACTTCTTTATAGATCTGTCAATAGGTTTTTCTAATATTTTATTAGGTTTTTCTACTTTATCTCTCGCCCGTCTGGAAACTTAAAACCCGAAAAATATTCAGCCCCTAGTGCTTTAGCCATAGCTATAAAATCATCATCTGAAAATTTACCCGTTTTATATCTCTGGGAAAAGGCAGATTGAGAACTCCCCATCCTTTTGGCAAGCTCTGTTTTTGAAATACCAACAACTTTACATGCCATATCTATTTTTTGCTGTATAGTAAGTGTCACTTAATCACCCCACTTTCAGAATGATTATACCATATTTTATTAGATTTATCTAATACACTTTTATTCACTTTTCAAGGTTCGCAAGAACACACGTTCAGTCTAGAACGCTGTTTAGAAATGTGATATACTCAAATTGCGAATATGAGTGAGCACAGATCCTTGTGTTCTCTGGCTTCCTGACTGGTAATCGGGAAGCATTTTTTTGTTTATCCGTATAAATTTTAACTGGAGTCTCCACCAGTAGAAAGATAAGTTATCATGTGATGAATTGGACTAGTGATTGATCGCTTTCCCTTATCTGAATATATTGTATCTTGTTTTACGATACATGTCAAGTATTTGTATATACTTTTTAGAATAATATTGTATTTACTTTTGCGCTACAATCTGATATGATATAATACTTTATACATTCAGAAAGAAGGTGGATCATGAATAAGTTAGCCCAATTTGTAGACAACTATATTTACCATAATCGAATTAAAAAGGTTGATATTGCAACTACTTTAGGTATCTCAAGACAGCGTGTCAATCAAATATTGGATAAAAAACAATTTAATATTGAAGATGCAAATTATCTGTTGTCCGCCATCAATAAAGAAATTACCTATAACATTGTTGATAAAATATGAGGGAATGACAAATGTCTAAACATAAAGATATAAGTCGCGCACATGCTCTCTTAGATGGCGAAGGTTGGCATATTGTAAACAAGTCACGGTAAGGGTAACCTAGTGGTGATTTCTTTACAGTTGAATCTAACCCCACAATGTCTAGTTTCAAATAAAAAAGTGCAAAGCCCTGAATAATTGAATAGGCTTTACACTCTTTTATGTTTATAATTTATGCAGTACGTTTTGTAATATCTTTTGCGTGCTTATCAAGGATTCCGTGGACTCTTTCAACCTTGTCCAGGGTTATTTCTTGCATTTTTTTTACTTCGTTTATATCTGCCTCAATTGTAGACAGTTTTTTAAGAATTAAATCAAGTTTGTCTTCAGCGGTCATACTTGTTAATCTCCTGTGCTTATATATTAGATTGTTATTTTACGCTAGGTAAAATGTTTTTTTGTTCAAGTACTTCTATCAGGGTATCCTGTGCATCCTGTAAAAGTCTAATATCTTTCTTTATCGCACGCTCGGACACTTTGACGTCCAATGTTAGATTATCAAGTTTTTTATGCGTCAAGTCCTGTTTTAGGTCTATTAATTCCATCTTTTCAGTCATTTCCTTAAGTTCAGATCTTATATCTTTATTTTCAGCTTTTAATTCATTAAACCCGGAAATTAGTAGATCAAGTTTTTCATCAATGGTCATACTTGTCAACCTCCTTATACTATATGGATATATTGTAACATATGGAGAGTGTAAAGTCTATTCAATTATCAAAGTGCGGTAGCTATTGGGTTATTGCCCGTCCTTTAGCTTGAGATAACTATACCATAGGTGGTGCTTATATGTCAATAGGTGTTGCTTATATATTTTATCTTTGTTAATTATGCATAATTCACAACAGTGTATAGGTGGTGCTTATTATCAATTATTTATAATGCCCCATAGCGTCATTGACTTTTGGTGTGCTATAATGATATTGTTATCAGGTACCATATCGTAGATAACTAATACACCAATTATAAGGAGTGGTTACAATATGGATAATAAACCAAAAACAAGCCCGTCAATGCTTAAAGCTATAAATACCTATAATAAGAAAAGCAAATATATCCAACTAAAATTTACCCAAAATTCAATTGATGAATATCAACGCATAGTAAACTATACCGATAGCAATAAAATGTCAATGCAACGCTACATTAAAGAATTGATCAAGAATGATCTGGATAGTAAAGAAATACCATACCCCCAGTCAGACAAAGACGTGTAAGCTGCTGTTTGCCGTATTAAGATGTTTAAATTATGTGAGCTTATAATTAACCCAAACACAACTGGTGTAAAAACCATTTTAAAACAACGGAGTCTAATAGCAATGTTTATTTTAATTAAAAAGAGTGCAAAGCCCTTAACAATTGAATAGGCTTTACACTCTTATATATGTTAGATTATATTTTTAGTTTCGTCTCATGTGTGTTCAAATAGATGTCTTGTATTTCTTGCTTTGCTTTTATATCGCTGGCAATTCTAACTGCCTCATTTAATTTACGGGATAGATCAAGGTGTCCCTCAGCAATAACTTTTATATTTCGATTAGTTTCATTTTCAAGTGTAACCTCTAGCGATGTTACTTTTTTTTCGATAACATTTAACCGTTCATTTATTGGTTCAAGTTTTTTGTCGAAAATGTTACCAATAGCTGACAAAAGTTCATTATCCGTCATGCTCATCACTCCTTACATTTAGTATGTACTAGTATAACATATGGAGAGTGTAAAGTCTATTCAATTATCAAAGTACGGTAGCTATTGGTTTGTTGCCTGTCCTTTAACTTGAGATAATTATATCATAGGTGTGACCATTTGTCTATATTGGAATTGTGCATATATAATACTATTACCATAGGTGTGTCTATTGTCAATTATACACAATCACCAATTGCTTAATTGACTTTAATCATATTATAATATACACTATAATACTGCATATCATGGAGGTACCGCTTATGTCATATAGCCCTAAAAGTCAAAAAGATTACAATGATAAATGTTACCGTTTTAGTATTAAATTTGTGCCATCCGAAACCGAAGAAACAGCACGTTTCCGGAAGTATTTAACAGATACTAACCAATCCGCCAACAGCTATATTAAAGCCTTGATTAAGGCTGACCTGGACAGTAAGGAGATACCATACCCACAGCCAGACAAAGGTGTGTAATCTGCTGTTCGCCATTTTAAGCTGTTTAAAATTATAGAATGTAATGAACCAAAACACAACTGGTGTGTCTTGTAAACAATTTCATTACAACGGATCTGACCTACATTGTTTATTTCAAATTTAAAAAGAGTGCAAAGCCCTTAATAATTGTATAGGCTTTACACTCTCTATGTTATTTATTAAATATTATGATTTAATTGCTATTTGCTGTATCAACTTATTAATATCAGACTCATGTTTATTAATGTATATTTTGTGTAACTCCATATTGTCATTAACTTGATTAGATAATCTGATACATTCGTTTAGTTTTCTTGCCAGGTCAACATGCCCCTCTGCAACCACCATGATGTTTTTGTTTGTTTCATTTTCTATAGTCATTTCAAGAGCCGTCACTTTTTGTCTTAACAAAGCCGTATCCCTTTTTATATCCTTAATATCAGATTTTGCGTCCTTAAGTTCAGATTTTAATTCATTAAACCCTGAAACCAGTATATCAAGTTTTTCACTATCTGTCATACTAGTCAACCTCCTGTGCTTATATGTATGCATTGTAACATATGGAGAGTGTAAAGTCTATTCAATTATCAAGGTGCGGTAGCTATTGGGTCGTTGTCCGTCCTTTAGCTTGTATTAACTATACCATGGGTTTATCTATAATTTTAAAATTGTAGCAATGTTCACTATTGTGTGTTATTTATAGGTTAACCCATTTATCTAATATGCATAGTTACCAATAGAAGTATTTACATTAACCATGTTATAATACTGCCTTATAAGGAGGAAACTACTATGCCACTATCTGAAGCTGAAAAAAGAGCACAGAAAAAATATAATGAAAAAACAATTACTGTCGCGGCAAGCTATAAACCAGGTACCGATATCATAGAAGGTCAGCGACTTAAGCAATACCTGGAAAGCACAGATCAATCCGCCAACAGCTATATCAAACAGTTGATCAAATCTGATCTTGACAGTAAAGAAATACCATATCCCCAGTCAGACAAAGATGTGGATATGTGAGCGTTATATGCCGTTTAATGCCATCATTACAGTGTAATCGACTTATTTATATAGGATGGAACCAAATAGCCATATGCGCCTTATATTGCTTAATGTGTAATTTGTTTATGGGAATTCATGTCAAGAAATTGACATTACAGAAAAGCAGTGATACAATACTGTTGTGATAGGTATTGAAAGTTACAAACTTTTCAGTATTCCCAGGAATCATTGGACGGCAATCTAATGGTTCCTTTTTGGTATGAGTTATTTTTTTGTATGTTATCAGCGCACATATATTTTTGTCAGAAACTACTTGGTGCGAATGTTTGTTCTGCTTCGTAAGATTACTATACACCCGATAAATTCGTTTGTCAATATTTATTTACCAAAAAAGTTTCGTAACTCAGAATCGAAAAATCTGGTAAGTAATTACTATTCTATCTTAGTGTAATGTATTCGATATGCATCTAATTCTATTGCAGTAGAATGGAATATCTTGTGTTTTCGCATGATTTGATATGTATTTTATCGGAGTGGAATATTTGATATGCATCTAATCTATTCTATTGGAGTAGAACAGAATTTATATGAGTTCGATGCCGAGTTCGATAACCCCGAAGTCGGTAAATTTGATCATCATTAAATTGTTGTCATTTTTTACTATATGCAGACTAGGTTACTGTTCATTATGTTCACCCTTTCCAATATCACAAATTATACTACGTTGTATTTTATCCGTGCTATATGTATGATATCCATTTTGATTTTTCCTATAAATCAAAATTAGTCAGAAATTATAAGGTTTTTTCAACTTATACTAAGTATCATATTGTTTTTATGTGATATGTTAGTAGGGGGGGATGGTTTACATTTCAATATCACATGTATTTTATGTGATGTATGGTATGTGTTCTATCCACACGTCACCAACATCCAATACCACAAAAAACTCCCAAATCAGTTCGAAAGCCTCTTCGATAAGAGTCAGCAATTGTCACGAATTCTCAAATTTACATATCTTAAACTCCATCCAAATTATGGATATTCACTTAATTTCACCCAAAAAAGCCCGGTATTTTACAGCCAAAACATCGAACTATCTCAAAATCACCCATTTGCACATTTCCAGTCCATAATATAGAAACAAAAAATGTCACGAAATACCTATAAAAAACATGCATACAAATTGATCCTATCGAACTCCAATCTTCTTTCAAATGAAAATAAATAATATCTTGACAAGTAAAAACATCTATGTTAGACTAAAAGCAATCATTCACAAACAGATAATAAATATCGTATTAACTTAACGTTATCGGAATGATATTATTTTTTTATTTTCCAACAGATAATAAATAATATGCCAAAATAAGATGTATACCATCCATTCTGACACTGGGAATTGAGCGCAAGCGAAGAAAATACTTTTATGAACGTAGTGAATAAAAGTATTTAGTCTGTTTAATTATATATGTCTGTTTAAATAAGGAATGTCCATATGTCGACGCTGGGCGTCCCTGTGATTGATGTTTTTTACCCAAACAGGGGGACGCCTAAACGTCCCTGTGATTTAAAAAAAGGAGGAATAACAACCTAAATATGAGTATAATAAAAATTCCACGCAAAATCATCTATGCTACAGAATGTGGCGATAAGCGGGCTATATGTTTCTCATATTTTGCATTACATGCCGGCTTAAATGATATTGCACTATATTACTGTAATTACTTAATAACATGGTGTGGATTCAAACCCAAGAGAGATCCTGGCGCTATCAATGACAAATTTAAAACAACACTAGAATGGATGTATCATAATGATTTCATAGCAAATGATAATACAACCCCGTTTGATCGTAATAAATTTTCAAAGGGAATTGGATTTGTATCCAAAATAAATCGAGATTGGATTTATCCCAATAACAATTTTGGATTAATCTTTGATTTTGAGTTGGAATCAATTTGGGATTACAGTAAAAAATATCGGCTAAACATGGACAGTCGCATAACACATGCCACCCTATTGCTTGTACTTGCATATTTACGCTGCAATTTTCGCACTAGAAAAAAAGAATTATATGGTGATCTTTTAGAAATGAAAAGATGCCCAGAAATATTCTATCATTTTTATGCAGACATTGCAGACGATCTCGGACTATTAGAACGCGTTGTCTCAAAATGTGTGGATATATTATGTCAGCTGGATATGATCGTAAAACACAATATGCCGAGATTCAAAGATGGTAATGGAAACTGGCATACAGATCCCACCATCTTTGCAAGTAAGCACAAATACCAGATAGGCAGTAATGGAGAATATATTTTAGATGAAACGTACTTCTATGAAAAAGAACTTGAATATGGTAAAAAACTGATTTTATCAAAGCCACATATAGTCACTATAAAAAGATAATAATAATTAGATTTTTATATGGCATTTTTATTTTTCTTGTTTCACACGATAATAAATAATATATACCAAGTGGAACATTTTGAGAAATTAAAAAGGAAAAACAAATACGTAATTCATGAAAGGAAAAATCAATGCTATTAGATATAAACAAAATAAAAGTTAGTGACAGAATTAGAAAAGACTTTGGAAACATCCAGGAGCTGGCTGATGACATAAAAGAAAATGGCTTAATTAATCCGCCAGTAGTAACGCCAGATACCTTTGAGTTAATTGCTGGAGAACGTAGGCTTCGGGCAATGCAGCTTCTTGCTTATAAGCAGATTGAAGTTAGACCTATGGCTGTTAAAGATGCAGAACATGCACTGAATCTTGAGATTTCTGAAAATGAAACCAGGAAAGACTTTAGTAAAGCTGAAAGAATTGATTATGCTCGTAGATTGGAAAGAGTTGAGAGCTTGAAAGCGAAAGACAGGCAAGGAAGCAGAACTGACATCGTGGAAAATTTTCCACAATGTTATGATGGCAAAACTCGCGATATGGTAGCCGAAAAACTAGGTATTGGATCAGGAAAACAATATGAAAAAGAGAAATTCATAGTTGATAATAAAGAATCACTAACCCCTGATGATTTTGCAGATTGGGATGAAGGCAAAATATCGACAAACAAAGCATTTATTAAAATCAAGGCTGAAAAAGAACGTTTAGAATCAGAAAACAAAAAATTAAAGGAAACTACTTCTAAAATCAGTATTTTTGAGCAAGAAATTTCTAAAAATACTGAAGAGCAACAAAGGTTAAAGAACCGGATCAGTGAATTAGTTCAGAAAAGCTCTAAAACCACGGTTGTTACGCATGAAATAGAGGTTGACAGGCCTGAAACACTAAGCCAGATTAAAGCACTGCAAGATGAGTTAAAGAAAAAATCAACCGAATATTCAAAGCTATATCAAAAATACATAGAGGAAAACAAGTTAGTAGCAGCTGCAATGGGTACAAGTACCAATTATCAACTAATCTCCAAATGTAGTGCTATTACCTTAAAAATGCTCAACTTCGTCAAAGAAATGGCTCCATATGATTATATGGCAGAAAGCTTTAATGAAATACCTGATGCAACTCGTATTGAATATGAGAAATGTATTAAATCTGTCAAAAAATGGGCAGATAGAATTTTAGATACTATTAACTGTGAATCAAAAATTATTGATATGTAAGGAGTTGGAATATTATGGAAAATAAGATTGAAGGCAGAGTAAGTAGATTAGAAAAAGTTGCTGCCACTTTAGCAAAATCAAACGAATTAATAAATATAGCTGTTTCAGGGTTAATAGAAGAAGTGGCTACTGGAGTAAGGGAACAGGTTAAGCAAGAATTATTGACTAGTACAGAAGCCATAAAGCGTGATGTTGTAGAGACCGTATCTGTGGAAATAGACACTAAAGTTAGAGATGCAGTTAATGATCGCGGGCTGATTCGTTCAGAAATGGAATCACTTCGGAAAGCAAGAAATATGAGATTTAGACAATTACTAGGGGATAGCAAGGGCGATAAATATATTTTGCTCATATCCTTCTACCAGGGTGCAATGATCAAAGGATATCGAAAGTTATTCGATTGCGGTGCCTATGGAGATATAGCGCCTACTAGATATCTTGAAGCGCTTAAATATATTAACAATTTTGAAGTCACACAGAGTTATTACGATTGGGCGATTGAAGTATTACATAACCAATATCGAGATGGCGAAATAGAAAACAAGAAAAAATTCAATGCCTATGAACGGTTCTTTGGCATCCGCGTATAGGACAAAACAATAATTTGGAGGAAAAATCACTACATGACTGAAATAACACTGCATATCCCATCACGGGAAGAATTTCATAAAAGCTTCGCAGGAGAAATCTACTTAGCAGACTTTGACACGGATCACCCAAATCATTATAGGCTCTATGCTCAAATGAAAGCATGGCGATTCAACGATAGAAACCAGAAAACTAATAGCAAATCAGGAGGAAAATAATATGCCAGGAATAGCAATTGAAGAACAAGAAACTTGCATCAATTTTATGAGAGATCAAGATTTTGCCATCGAATATACATCAGATTCCACGGAAATCACACTGATGGACAAACTTTGTAAGAATAATCCGGAACAATACCAGTGTATCGAAGAAACAAAATATGGGAAACGCTATAAATTCCCCAAACGGTTTATTTCCCACCGGCAAAAGGATAGAGAGATGTCTGACGATCAGAGAAAAGCTGCAAGTGAACGATTTAGAAAAATGTGGCAGGAAAAGACAGCCTGTGATGCCTCTTCTGCCCAGTAAGCTTTATAACAACATAAGCACAGCAAATTAGAACTGCTTCAGCGATAAAAAGTATACTGTGTAAATAACTTTCTAATTTCTGTATTAACTATAAGGAGGAGAAACAATGTTAAGATATAAAAATTTAGGGGTGGCTATTTCCGTTGATCTGCAGAATGGATTCGAGGTAATAGCAATGGCAAACTGGAATAAGATTAAACGGCTGTATGAAATGAAAATGTATATTGATTGTCCGGAGATCCAATCTCCAGATGAAGCTGGTGGTATCGTAGAATTACAGGCAGATCAAAAATACGTTAAATCGGAAATGGCAAGGTGTATAACCAACAAACTTACCGAGGGATACTTTAAATACTACATAGATCGATATGAGGAGCAGCTGGAAGCACTGGATAGAGGATTTTCTTTGCTTGAAAATGGGAGGTGTTAGGATGACGGGATTGATACTCATCATACTAATTTCTAAAGAGTTACGGTGATGTGAAGTTGCCGCTCAGTTTGATACTTCAATCATTAGTGGTTAAACACAGAGGGAGGATATATATTGCCAAATAACGGAATTGATATATTATCTATTGATGCAAAAGATATTTTCATTTCAAATAATTATGTCAATAAAGACACAAATACACCATTGGGTTACAATATACGGTTTTTGAATGGTGAAAAAAAGGGGGATATAAATACAAAAAAATTCATCAATACAATGGATGAGTCACTAGATTTGTTTAAGATTAGAGAAGTATATGAGAAGGTTTATCGAAATACAAATTTCAGTTTTGAACAAAATGGACATGAATATACAACAAAAGTTATAAATCTAACTTTTAAATATAGCAACAAAATATATAACAAGATAAAGAAAAATACATATGTCAAATTTGGATATAACATAAACGATATAGTTTTTACAGACCATGTATGTATATATGGAGATGAACTCATTGCGATAGAGATCAATCAGGATGTAGAATCTCCAATTTCATCCAATTATCTGACTAAATTCTTTTACTTTGAAGATGGGCAATATCATGCAAAACCAAATATAAAGTCATTAAATACAGTTCAAAACCTCAGAAAAGAGCTGTATAAGAAAGGGTTTTATTGTGATGGAATAAAATATATTAGGTATAAAAGGTCTGGTGGATCGGCACGAGTTGGGAAATGTCTATTTATAGATGAACGATTATATAAAAAAATGATTAAATGGGCAATGTGTGGATTAACCATTAAGGAGGGGCAAGAAGTGGATTTAGCAGGTCTGGAGGCACAAATATCCCTTCCGCTCTCTTCTATCATTGACACAATCGAAATTTATCCCGAGAATTTCTTAGTCATTGATGATTACGAATCCATATTTACCGAGGATGTAATTGAAACAAGATTAGAGAATGATTGGCTTAAGACTGATGAACAGACCGTCACTATAAAAAACTCTATTTGGGATGGACAATCCTTGATGGATAATTCCTTATTCGAAAAATATCCTTCTCGTGGTATGCTGCTCCTTCGGAACAAATTTTTTAAAAGTGCCTGCTTCAACTGTAATATACAAAAATGGTTTCAGAACAACAATATTACAGAAGTATCACAACTAAATGGTTTCACTGTTGCAAAAAAAATATCAGATATAAAAATTATAACAACACCCAGCAGCATCAAGTATTTAAAATATGCTTCAGTTCAGGAATGGTTTAATAATATAGAATCACTATTTGGCATAGTAAAATACGAAAAACCCACACATTTTTTTGATGGTCGAATGGTTCAAACTCATTACCAGCTTTTAAACACACTACAAATGAGTGAGTCTGACATGAGGATATTTATGAAACCTACCTTATCATACCTAAAAATGTTAAAAACTGACCCAGCTGTATTACGATATCATATTAAATATCCTTCAGATATTGAATTTGAGTTATCACCCCTTATCTCTAAAAATGATATTGTGTATCGGTTATTGGGCTTAAACGAGAGATTCTCAGAAACAAAGCTCTACGATGATTTTAAAAACGATCTAACAAAATCATTTGTAAAAAATTTAAGATGTGGACATGTACTTGTGAACGGAAACTATTCTACTCTTCTAGGTAATCCAGTAGAAATGTTGATGCATGCAATTGGCACATTTGACGGTATTACAAGAATTGGGATTGGAAATATACATTGCAAGCGTTTTGCTTATGGCATGCAATTGCTTGGCAGCCGTAGCCCCCATGTAACGATCGGTAATATATGGTTACCACAGAATGTAGCAAATGAAGAAATAGACAAATATTTTAATCTTTCTCATGAAATAGTTTGTATTAACAGTATTGGAGAAAGTGTCTTGGATAGGTTATCTGGATGTGATTTTGACAGTGATACAGTACTTCTGACAGATAACCAGATTTTGATTGATGCCGCAAGAAAGAATTATCATTTGTTTAAAGTACCTGTGAACCATGTCCCAGCAGTAAAAAGAAAACGTAAATATACCAGCGAAGAGAAAGCCGATCTGGATATCAAAACATCTGATAATAAAATAGGTGATATCATCAATCTTTCCCAAGAGCTTAATACCATACTTTGGGACAAAATGAATAATGGTTCAACATATGATGACATTAAAGAGTTATATTACGATATTTGCCAGCTAGATGTAATGTCTGGAATAGAAATTGATAAAGCAAAAAAAGAATACACGACAGATACATATAAGGAAATGCAGAAAATAAAGGATAAATGGATATTACGAGATGAAAAAGGACGAATGATAAAACCTAATTTCTTTGGACACTTAGCAAAAACAAAAGGATTTTATGATACCAGAAAGAAAAATTATAAACGTCACAACACATCTATGGATTACCTTCAAAAGATTATAAGCCAGTTCCAGACTGATAAGTCAGGTAAACCTAAAGAAAAAAGATACTTTATGTTTTCTGATATTCTTAATATGAGTGATTATAATATACAAAGTGTATATTATGATCAAGTAGACAGAGTGCTGACTTTGATTGAACAATGTAATTCAAAAATAAAAGCAATCTATGCTGATGAGTCCCTAGATAAGGAATCAAAATTTTCACTTTCTTCAAGTGAACGGCAAGAATGTGTGGAATACATTGGTAAGCTTAAATTCAGTAAAAGTTCAATGATTTATTTACTAACATTACTTGATACGGATGAATACAAGAAAATGTCACGAAATATTATGAATATATTATTTGGTTATCCAAACACCTCATTTTTTGATGTTATAAAACAAAGTAAAGATCATATTTCCATATTTATGGAATTACCAAGCGGTAAAATTGATGTATTTGGTTATCACTTCGACAAAATTACAGTAGCATAAAAAAAGAATTATTTTGATAAAAATTGCAAAAATGGCAAAAAAACTTCGAAAAAATTTTTTTAAACACCTAAAAAACAGCGTTAATACTGGTTTTTTTGTAAATTGAGTAGCGGTGCTTATGGAGAGATAACAAATTTACAGATACTCTTCTCCTTTTATCATTATATTTTAATTTATCAATTGTCAAAAGGAATTTTAAAGAAATTGGAGGATATTTACATAATGGCAAAAAGCACACTCAATATAAGTAGAACCGTTACAGATAAAGTATCTGTTAAGGGAGTCCTATCAAAAAATGGAACTACAATTACGTATAAAAATGAACTAAAAGAGGATAAAGATATAGAAATTTCTGATTGCCTAGCAATGTTTAAAGGTAAGGCTATAGACCTTTCAGTTACCGTCAAAAATGAAGAAAATATGAATCCTTCAAGCTCCGAGAATTAAGTAAGGAGGATTCATATGAATAGTCAATCTATTATGCAGCCAAACGAAACACCAAAGGCATATCGTATCCGTCTATATAAAAACAAGGAATTGTATGGATTAAGTAATATTGAGATTGGAAAACTCTGCAATGAAGCATTTGGAGTAAATTGGGATGAAAGTGCTCACAGAAAAAAGACTACAAACTACATAAAGGGCTATAACGATGCCAAATCAGAGTTAGGTACCGCGGATCAACAGTTGCAAAATATAATCAATGAAAACAAACGTATTGTACAAGAAGTTAAGAAGGAAAAACAGAAATTATCTGACGAGCGTGTGGAATATAACCGGCTTTTAAGGGATGAAGCTAGAAAAGAATCTTACTCTGACATGGTAAAGCGAATTATATGCACTAATACAGAGCCTATTGATGTTCAAATTCACTCCGCTCCTATTAGCTCCGCTACAGATTTACTGTGTCACCTCACCGATATACATACAGGAGTTGAGATAGATAATTGGAAAAATGTATTTAACCAAAATATCTTGAAAGATAGAATTGACAAATATACGTCAGATATCCTTAATATTCGTAACCAGCACAATGCAGAGAATTGTTATATTGTTATCGGAGAAATATTAAGTGGACTAATCCATAATAATCTGAGATTGCAAAACAATATGGATTTAATGGAGCAATTCAAATACATATCTGAACTTATCTCTGCTATGTTGGTTAATTTGGCAAATCATTTTTGCAACATTAACGTGTATATCACACCCGGCAACCATTCCAGAGTTGTCGCCAAAAAGGAAGATTCTATAGACGGTGAAAACATGGACATCCTCTTACCATTTTATTTAAAGGCACGATTGCAAAACATCGAAAATATACATATTTGTGATAATACTATTGAACCCGAAATTGCTATGTTTAATATCAGGGGAAACAATATTTTTAGCGCACATGGTCATAAAGATAATCCTGCAAACGTAGTACAGAATTTTACTATGATGTTTGGAATTAAACCTCAAATAGTGCTCCTAGGGCATAGACACGCTAATCGTATGACCACTGTATACGATACAAAAGTTATTGAAAGTGGATGTGTTTCAGGAACCGATCAGTATGCAATGTCTATCCGCAAATCAAATAGACCTGAACAAACAGTTTCCGTATTAGACGAAAAAGGTCTCGTTTGTTTATACGATATACAGCTTGATTAGGGATAGCAATATACTATATTTTAACCACGAATCGAAGAATACTGGAGAGTCCGTAAGTAAAACTACTACTCTCCTACTTAATAATATTATAGAAAATAAGGAGAATTAACATATGAACAAAGTTGAATTAACAGCAAAAATAAGCGAAAAATCGGAATTATCAAAGAAAGATGCTGAAAGAGCATTACAGGCTTTTATTGATACTGTACAGGAATCCATGATTGCAGGCGAAAAAGTCCACATCGTAGGATTTGGAACATTTGAATCAGTAGACCGGGCAGCAAGGGTGGGCAGGAATCCTCAGACGCAAGAAACCATCCAGCTTGAAGCGTCAAGGGCACCTAAATTCAAACCCAGTAAATCGCTTAAATATTTATTGAATGAATAGATTGGGGTGGAACATTTGCAACATGTGGAATGTAAAGATACTTATGAATTAGCGGATAAAATGTTGTGCTGCTTATCCATAACTGAGAATGAATTTCCTCAAATTTGTGCTTTCGGAAAATACGCAGTGATAAAAGAACTGTTGGCAAATTTGATTCGTAACGGAATTGATATCAGCCACGGTATTGACCTTGAAGACTATGAGACACAACATTACGATAAAGAATATGTGTTATACCTTGATCATTTTGGTGTGACCGTTGAAAAAATGTGGCACGAGGATAATGAATGGCATAAAGCTGGTTATTACGATACGGATTGTGATGTAGCGTTTGTGCACGAAGACTGTAATTCAAAAATACTTAACAGCATTGAGTCTAACAATATTTTGGGATTTGATTTATTCGAATTAAATCTCGGGGATAAATGCACTGTTGATGAGGAAGGTAATTGCCTTACTGTAACAATAAAGTGTCATCTAGATGCTGAAGAAGCAATGAATACCATCGATGAGATGGAAAAAAGAATTTATCATATCGAAGAAATATTTGATGAAATCAACAAGTTAAGTGATCTGTTTTAATTTAATAGACGTACAGATGCGTCAAATTTAGTTATAAAACTGCTTTCGCCTGTACTGCGATTTTGCAGTTTGGATTAGACTGTTCTTCTGATTCTCCAATGTGTAGTAGTCGAGAGTTCGCAGAAAAGTTTGGTAAAAACCATAAAGATGTGCTTAGGAGTATTTCCGTAATTGAAGTTCTAATGAGTACTGCGCAATTTTGCGCTCTATCCATTATCAGTGCATACTGGTAGATTCTTAAAGCTCACGGATAAATTAAATTTTAGAGCCCACCTCTTGAGGCGAAGTCTGTTACTAACGAAAGGCATTTTATGACGAGAAAAATCAACCCAAGAAAATTTGATATAAAAGATTATGATTACTATGTAGCAGAATATATTAGTAAAAGTGAGAAATATGGCAAGCCAATTTCTCATGCTCTTTTAAGAAAAGAACCATTCAATCTGCCAGATGCACGTTGGTATATAAGATTATGCCCAGATAATACAGTTACTAATTGGAGAGAATTCGAAGATTGGTGTGGATTTTATGTATCTAAGCTCATAACTAAAGATAAAGCAACATCATTAATATATAAAATGCAAAAAATCCTTAATCGACCTCTTGTATACGATGATTTTCGTGGAACTGGTTGTTATCAAGTGTCCATAGGTATCGTAAATAAATATTGGGGATCTATGAACAAAATGAAACGATCTCTTGGTTTGGAGATAGTTCAAGAAAGCATGCTGGAAAGAAATTTAGATAAGCAATCTTTTGACATAATGATTAGAGATATAGTAGAATACGTCAACAATAATAATCGTAATTTTATTACAACATCAGAAATAAATTCTAATAAAAAATGGTTAAATTCGAAGTCAATGAGAAAAACGGCTCTTAAATATTATGATAAGACATTATCGGAATTGTTGGTTGAACATAATATTGAGTTAGGGAAAAAAGGTAGTGGAATAAATTATATTTTTAAAGACGGTGAACATACAGCTAGCCAATATGAATATATGTTTTCAAAATTTTTAAGAGATAATGGTTTTGAATATAATAGATCATACTTTAGAGATGTTAAATATTCAACCTTTATCAATAACTACAAAAAAAAGATGAATTGTGATTATGTTGTTCATATCAACGGGGAAAACATCTACATAGAAATTGCCGGAATAATAGAACTTTTCAAAAAAAGTTATTATGATAATAAAATTATAACGTGTAGCAGGTCAAAAGAAACTTATAGAGTAAAATTGAAAGAAAAAGAAGAAATGCTTAAGAAACAAGGCTTAAAATATTTTTTTCTATTTCCATGTGATTTGACTAATGATAATTTTTTTAAAATAATTACTAATCCTTCTATTGAATTAAAAAACACAATTGAAATATTTATAAAAAATAATATTGAATGGAACAAGATTCGTAAACTAGGAGAATTAAAATATACAGACAAAATAAAGTGGGGAAGAACCCAAGTTGATTATGGAGAGGCAGTTAAAAAAGTGTCTTCATATTAAATTATCAAAGGATGTGAGATTTTTGGATGGTTCTAATGCAAAAAGAAGTGAAGATATAACTGACAAAATATGGAATGAAGTCTGTGAATTTAACAGAGATATGGTGAGAGAATATCTTGAAAATCAAGCAGAGCTTTCTGCAAAAACACGACCAGCCTATGAATCAGGCTTGAAAATATTTTTTGTCTGGGTTAAGGATAATTTACATAATAAAAAATGTATAGATATAAAAAAGAAAGAATTTGTAAGATACTTAAATTGGCTAACAAACCGTGGACTTTCTGATTTTGCCATACGGTTCAAAAAGTCGTGTGTGAGCGCCTTTTGTAATTATATTATGATGATGTATGAAGAAGAAATGCCTACATTTAGAAACTTTACCCTAGGATTAAAGGTTGTAAAAACGGGGTATGTGCATGAGAAAATCCCACTTACCCCTGATGAATATATACATTTATGCGAAGAACTTGAAAGTCGTGAGGAATGGCAAAAATTAGCATACATCGTATTTTCCTATAGTACAGGATGTCGAAGAGCTGAAGCAAGGCAACT
Organism: Robinsoniella peoriensis; assembly: GCF_000797495.1. GTDB lineage: Bacteria > Bacillota > Clostridia > Lachnospirales > Lachnospiraceae > Robinsoniella > Robinsoniella peoriensis. The sequence goes on along the minus strand of NZ_JTGN01000008.1, from coordinate 312,924 downwards.
TCTAAAAGAGGTTGTGGATTACGCTCCAAAGGAAAAAACAATAACTATAGTTGATGAGAATGGCTCAGAAATCAAAACATTATCCAAATCATATCTAACACATACGATAAGGTGCAAGGGATCTTCAGTCGTTGGCAAACCGAGAAAATTAAAATTCGGGAATGATGCTATGCACTGGCTAAAAAAATGGCTAGAAGTACGTGAAGATGACGATTGTCCATATGTGTTTGTCATAAAGAGCAAAGATGGAAATACCAGACAGGTTGCTGAAGGAACTTTTAATGGTTGGTGTTCTGATTACATGGCAAAAATTGTTGGTAGGCGATTTCATCCACACTTATTAAGGGAAAGTCGCGCGACAAACATTGTGGTCTATGAACATAAATCTGCGGAAGTAGCACAAAAATTATTAGGACATAACGATGTTTCTACAACTAATAATCATTATATAATACGTAATGATGAAAATGATGAGTCTGATGAAGCATTTATATAGTCATGAATTTGGAAAATATTTTGATAAAAATGGTATAAAAGAAATAAAGCAAGGAAGCCTAAGTGACCTTTAAATAAATCGTATATATGACAAAAGAGTAGCTAACTACTGCTCAATTTTATTATGAAAGCAGGTGAGCCCCATAGCTCCAAAATCAAAAACAAGAGAAGAAAAAATACAGGAGTCTATGAAAGCTCCTACAATTATAGATTTATCAGTGGATATTAAATTACCACGTTCAAATCAAACCGTTGACAAAAAATATAAATGCACTTGCTGTGGAGCAAGCTGGGATGCACTTAAAACTCACTTCTCCCGGTCAGCTTCTCCTCTTTATCAATCCAATGATGGATATATATTGGTCTGCAATAGTTGTCGTGATCGCTACTATTACAGACTCGTTGACCTTTATAGCGGTAACGAAGAAAAGGCAATCCAGCACATATGTCATGAATTCGGCTGGATGTATCACGAGGACGCACTCAACGCATCCAGCAAGTTATCTGCCGACAGAAGCCGCATATCTCATTATCTTGCGAAAAAGAATCTTGGACAAACCGCCCGGGTTGGAACAACATATATCGATGCATTGAAATACGAATTTGAAAACAAGCAAGTTGACGTGATTGAATCAAGAGAACAGACAAAATCTGAGACATCCACTGTTAGTGCTTCTGCCGTTGACCGCTGGGGTACTGGTTTTACAGAAGCAGATTACAAGCTGCTGGATGAACACTATAAAATGTTAAAGAAATTTAATCCTAATTGTGATAATAACCAGGAAATTTTTGTTAAAGACTTATGTTACACAAAACTTCTGCAGATGAAGACTATGAGAGGGGAAGGCAAATCTGACGATTTCGATAAGTATACTAGATTATACCGTGAAACCTTTAAACAGGCTGGCCTTAAAACGATACAGGAAACAGATTCCAGCAATGAAGAAGTTCTAGGGGTGACCCTTGCTGCTATTTCGCAATATACACCAGAAGAATACTATAAGGATAAAAAGAAATATAAAGATTTTGACGGCTTAGGCGATTATATTAAAAGGTTTATCACCCGTCCTCTGCAAAATATGCAGCATGGAACTGCTGACAGAGATATCGAGTATTGCGTAAAAGATGGTGATGATAATGATTAATCATTATGCTGATGAAAATCAAAAAAATCTTTACAAAAAGTTTCCATCTACCCATTATCTCAGTAACCCGGTAAATGTGGATCATGTTCTAATGTGGAATACTTTTTTCCGCAGAAATCTACACAGGCTGGCAATTGATTATCTCAAAATTAATATCCATATATATCAAGCTATATTGTTATACCTTATGGGTATCTGTAATTTTGTGGTCATTGTCGCATGTCGTGCCGCAGCCAAGTCCTTTATCATTGCTTTATATGCGTGCTGCAGATGTATAACCAGACCTTATACTAAAATTGTGCTTTCCAGCGCTACAAAAGGTCAGTCTAAACTTATCATATCAGAGAAAATAAAAAATGAATTGATGAATATGTCCCCGCCTCTTCGTGCAGAGATAAAAAACATAAAAGATAATCAAAATGAGGTTATTGTTTATTTTCGAAACGGTAGCACGATAACTGTGGTGCCTGCATCGGAAAATGGACGAGGTTTCAGGTCACATTGCTGCATCCGGGAAGAATTCCGCCAAATCGATAAAAAAGTAGATGATAGCATCTTATCTCCCTTCCAAACAATAAGACAGGCGCCTTATATGTTGAAAGAACCATATGCATCAATGCGGGAACTCCAAGAAGATCCGGTAGATATTTATATTTCTTCCAGCTGGCTGGATAATGGACACTGGATGTGGCAGATCGTTGATCAGGCATATAGCGAAATGTTAATTGGTAAAAGCACATGCTTATTAGCTTTTGATGAAAGCATTACATTAAAACACAATATTAGAACCATGAAACAGATGAGACAGGAAAAGAAAAAGCAAGATCCGTTAACCTGGAGACTCGAATTTTTGAATGAGCGGGTAAAGGAGAACACCTCAGCATTCTTCACATATTCCATGATGACTAGCAACCAAAAACTAAAGCAAGTCTTTTATCCTCGTATTGATAACGATGTTCGTAATGGTAAAAAGAATAAGTTTTCAATTGTAAAACAAGATGGTGAAATTAGAATTGTAAGCTGCGACATAGCATTCATACAAAATGAAATCAATGATAATTCCATTTTTTCTTGTATCAGGGCTTTGCCTGAATCAATAAATTATCAAGATGAGCAATCGGAGCTAATAATTAAACAGGGCTACCGACGAATTTATCCATATATTGAATCAATGCAGGGCGGCGATACCTTTAAACAAGCATTGAGAATACGGCAGCTTTATGAGGACTTTGAATCGGATTATATTGTTTTGGATTGTCGTAATGGCGGCATTGCTATATTGGATTACCTAAGTAAAGTTATGTATGACGAAGAACGCGGAGTTGAGTACCCTCCATTGAAGTGTATGAATAATGACAATTATGCTGAGCGTATTAAAAACCCCAATGCAAAACCAGTTATTTATGCGATTAATGCAACCCAGCAGCTTAATAGCGACATAGCTTTTTCCTTTCGTCAAAATCTGTCAGAAAGAAAGATCGACTTGCTTATAAACCTCAATGAAGCCATAGAAATAATTCTGCCTAAATTCAAGGACTACTCTTCTATCAGTGATCCAGAATTAAAATTGTTTTATGAAAAACCTTTTTTAGAAACACAGGCATTGATAAGTGAAACGGTTGATTTAGTTTATGAAAAATCACCTCAGACTGGCGCAATTAAGATTAAAGAGCAAGGAAATAATCGAAAAGACAGATATACCAGTGCGAGTTATGGAAACTACTTTTTAGACCAGCTGGAGCTGGACTTACTATCCGATAATTCGGATTACGATTTTGATTTCTCAGATGATTACTAAAGGAAGGAGGACAATATTATTTTGAATGAAGAAACAATAAAGACTGATACATCATCATACGATGTGGAGATTAATTCGTATAACGACTTTGAACTGATCAATTCGTTTTACGGATTATTTGATTATTACACGAAAGAACAGCTCTTGCAGTATGTATCAAACCCCATGTACTTTCATAAACAGATTATGGATGTTTCTGAAAAAATGTACAATAGAACGGGCATATACGGACAAACTGTTTCTAAAATGGTGTCTGCTCCTTCCTTGGATGCAGTAATTATACCAAATAGTATCAAGAATAAATCTAAGAAGAATCTTAATAAAGCTTATGATATTTTCAATAATAAAATAAATCATAAATTATCAACTCGTGATGGTCTGTATAATTCTCTTCTTTACGGAGAATATGTTGCCATTTGGAGGGACACAAAGAAAAAAAATGTTGATAGACCCAAGGAATATGCCTCTGGAAAAAATATCGAAGGTGTTGGATATGTAGATAATGTAATGTTGCAGCCATTAGATTTAAGGTTCTGCAGGTTTGAAGGCTTTGCTAATGGCGATTACGTTGTCGCGTTCGATATGCAGTATTTTGATATGTTTCAGGGTACCGGATTAATTGGTGAAATTAAGAACTTTCCAAATAATTTTATATTAGGTTATAAAGCTTATAAAAAAGATTCCAGTAAAAGATGGATGTTATTACCCCAAGAAACTACATTTGCATATAAATTTCACGGTGCAATTAATGAATCTCACGGCAGGCCCCTTGCTGTATTTGCTTTATTAGATATGTTGTTTTCGGAAGACTATACAGATTCCCAAAGAAACAATATGTATGAGAACAGTTCTACTATCCGATGGATGCGGCTACCAGAAGCCGAAAAGAAAGGCTCCTGCAGCCTAAATAAAGATCAGCAGAATAATCAATACAACGCTTTTAAGAATGCAGTGAAATCCAGAGATGTGAATAATAAAAACAGACTGGGCGGCACTACTACGCTTAAATTAGCTCCTGGAACAGAGATCGGCAAGTTGGAAAACAGCGATACCTTTCTTAAAAATACACTGACAGAAGAAAACAATAATTCCATCAGTACAGATTTTGGATTTGCACTATCTGCCTTGAATGGAGCTGGTGAAGGTGCAAGTTATTCTACGCTACAGGTTAATATTGATTTAATGCTGTCTGAAGTATTTTCCATGTTGGAGCAATTTTCATTTCAGTATTCAAAACTGATTAACAATTATTTAAATCTTACTGATGAGAATCGTTTGGATTTTATGTATTTGAATACATCGAGTTTAAATGCTGATTCCCAATTCGATAAGTTTAAAGAGTTGTATACCCTTGCCGGCGGGAGCCGCACTATGCTCTACTCTGCAGCATGTGGAAATGCCAATCTATATATGCGCCTAATGGATTATGAATCATCCGAGAATTTTGATCAGACATATCTTCCACATCTTACTTCCTTTACAGCTACCGATAAGAATACGGATGGAATATATGGCGCAACAGGCAGACCGCCAAAAAAAGATAAAGAACTATCAAATGAAGGACAACAGACACGGAGCAATAATGCAAACGCTATGGCAAAACCTTCGACAAAATAATTAGCAAAAAGGAAAGGAGGTCTTATGTTCGCAGATATTGAAATAAACGAAAATCCTGAAGATAAAAAAGCAGGCAGGACACAAATTAAAATGACTGCTCTTACAATACATGATAGGGGACAATGGAACCGGAGAGGAATGACCTGGCTCGAAGAATATGTAACCGCAAATATAGAATCTATTATTGGAGCTCCTTTTGTTGTTTGCTTTCTCGATGACGAAAAAACTATTCCATCTGGACACGGTACACTGTCATACGATGACGATGGAAATTGCCAATTCCTTGATAGTGACACTGTTGGCACGATACAAAAGGCATGGATTGAAGAAATTGACATCGATGGGAATAAAAGCAAGAAATTAGTGGTTAGTGGATATCTTTATTCACAAAGACATCCAAAATTCATTAGATGGCTGAAGTCAGAGAACTCATTTACAAAAATTAAAGGTTCTGTGGAAGCAAATGGCAAAGGAGATTGTAAACAGATTATATATGAAGGCGGCGGAGATGGCAAAGATTCCGATGGAAATTGGATCATGGGAAGAATTCCTGTTGTATTTGATTTTGCCGGATTAGCTATACTATTGCCAGAAGTAGTGACAGAAGCAGATCCAGGAAGTGAAATCCTGGAACTTAATACATTATCAACTGATTCCAATTCAGATGATATAGAATCAAGAAATAAGGAGGATGAAAAAATGGCAGATACTGCTAAAGACCCAATTATTGAGCTGAACGAAAAAATTGTTGAGCTGAATAACACAATTAACGAATTGAATGCCAAAGTTGAGGAAAAAGATTCTGAATTAAATAAATATAAAGAAGAATTGAACGCCTGCCGGCAGAAAGAAACAGAACTTAATACGCTTCTAGTTGAAGCAAATAAGTGTGTTGAATCACACAAGGCACAGGTTGCTGAACTAAACACAGAAATCGAGCCGCTTCGAAAAATGAAAGCCGACGCTGATACAGCAAAGGCACAAGCGGAGGTAAATTCATATTTTAACACCATTAAAGAAGAAAATGGATTTACGGATACTGAGCTTAACAGCTTAAAAGAGGAGTATGTAGAAAAATGCGACCTGGCTGGATTAAAGGCAAAAGAAGCCGAGCTATGTGTAAACAAGTTAAAAGATTTAAAAAAATCAGAACTTGTATCACCGGAACTGAATTCTCAGACTGATGATCTTAGCTCTCTGTTTTTCTCAACTAAAGTAGAAACCGTTGAAACCAACAGCGCCGATGATGGCTCTGAATTATTTAAATAATTAAAAGGAGATTGAATATGTCTAAAGTAAAATTTCAAAATTATAGTGGCATTAAAAATGCAAAAGATAATCCCAGATGCATTGCTGACAGCGATTTAAAAAATGGGATGTCTGTGATTTATTATATCGCAGATGATGGGGCAGAACATGTAAAAGTGGCTGCTACTGCTGACGATGCAAAAACAATCAAACATTTTGTTTGGAATACCATTGATAAGCCAGAGCTTGATAATGAAAGTGATTTTGTAATCAAGAAAGGAGAATATGCCAGAATCTTTGAATACCCACAGGGAGAAATAATGGATATCTCTTCTGATTTAATCACAACTGCATCTGTTTCCATTAAGGATATTGTGATTGCTTCGACTGCTGGAAAATACGTTGTTGCTACCGAGAGTGATACGGGATATTCCTTTGGTTTAAAAGTTACCGAAAAAACAACCTTTGGGGGTACTGGATTTTCTGCCCTTGTGGTTGAACAATAATTAGGAAAGCGAGGAATAATGAATGAATGCAATTGATTTTGAAAGAATTCAGGCAAATGCCGAATTAAATAGTCTGCAGAAATCTGTAGATACAAAAAAAGAAGGTGTTGAGATCTTCTCTGCCATGTGTGCTGGTAAAGATACGAGTAAATATGGTGACAAGGTTGACCGTGTAAATACATATATGAAGAACAAGGGGCAAGCAGCTGTTAACGGAGATGTAAAAGCGCAATCTGAGCTGAATGCCATACAGACCCACCTGATTGAAGCTCCGTTGATCAAAAGACTTAATATCTTTGATTTCATGGGAGATAAAATCTCCGTAGGAATGAATGAAGAAGTGAAGTTTAAAGTATACAACCTTGAAGGCAAAAAATCTGGGGAACAGGCTGTCAATGGTTCTTTCCCATTTGCAGGTTATACATGGAGCACCAGGACAATGGACACCAGCAATATTACTGGCGGTTTACTCATTGATCACAGGGAATTTGCTTCCGGAAACACCGATGCTATCCAGGCGATGAATGAACAGGTCATCACGGATATGATGAATAAAATGTTCTATAAGGTTCAGGGTTCCCTTTATAACGGCGTTAAGAACGCTAAAATCAAAAACTTCTCTGAAGCTTCCAGCATTACCAAAACTGCCCTTGATACTGTTCTTAAAAATGCGAAAAGATCCGGAGCCGTAAATATCACCGGGGATTACAGTGTAGTGTCTCAGATTGAGGACTTTGCCGGATTCAGCGTAAATTCCAATACCAAACAGTTTTCTGAAGCTGTGATGGAGGAAATTAGAAAGACTGGATTGTTAAAGAGCTACAAAGGATCTCCTATCGTTGAGATTCCAAATACTCTGGACTTAAATAAAACAATTACAGATGCCAACGGTAATACATTCTATGATACATATCTGGCAGAAGGGCTGCTCTACTTCTTAATCTCAGGTGCAATGTCTCCGTTAAAGATTGGAATTAAAGGCGGATTACAGTCTATGGCTGGTCAGGATATCGCTTTAAGGGCAGATGTTATCCGTTACGATATGGAGTTTGGTACAGCATTTATCGAAGAGTACTCTCATCTCATTGGGCTTATCTCCGATACAAACTACGCCATCAATAAATAATTACACGTCAAACAGCTATCCATGCTGTTTATTTTTATGTTCTTTTGCGGATTTGGAGGGTGCTTAACTCTCCTATCCCATCAGTAATAGGTTAAATGGAGGAATAAATATGTCATTAGATATGGATAAACGATCAAAAGTTTTAAATCTATGTAATTGGACAGTATCTTTTACTCTGCCCAATTCACACGCAGAAGTGATACTTGGTTCTAAAAAAACTACAACCTTGAATAACTCAGAACTTGTGTCATTATGTGAAAACCAGGATGTGATGTTCTATGGTACAGACCGTGGCGACCATGCAAGGATTTACATTGATAACGATGAGCTAAGGCAGCATGTCGGTTTTGATGATACGGAGTCTAAGCGTGTACAATTTGTATTAACAGATGACGAATGCAAGAAAATATTTGAGATTAAAACAGACTCTGTATTTGAAAAGCACGTCGCTGAAAAGGTTGTCATGTATCATGAGAAAGATATTCTCATGAACTATGCCAGAAAGACAAAGTATAATAACTACAACCGGATCAGATTCCTTGAGGAATACACAGACATTAAATTTTAGGAAGGTGGTCAAATGGGTACAGATTTACAGCTAGTATTTGACTCCTTCTTCATTAAAGTTCCATCTGTAGATTTTAAAGGAAAAGAAAGTCAAGTGTTTCAATTTTTTAAAACAGCAATAGCAAAATGCAGAAAACATCTGTATGATGAGATCGCTTATGAATATGATGAAGATCTGCATGAGGGATATTTTAAAAGCTTAGTATCGGATCAAAGCATTGAGTTGATTTCTATGTATATGGCAAAAGAATACTTTACACAAAAATATGCTCTTATCTCAGGAAGAAAACAATATCTTGGTACCCAAGCGTTCAATAAAATACCGGCATATAAAGATCAGTTTGAAGTAGTCAAACAATCTGCTGAAAACTGGACAGATGAAATAGAACGCTTCTTAATGGAGTTTCCTGAATACTCGGATGAAAGGTAGGTGCATATGAATAAAATTTTGATAAAAACACCTGACCGTGAAATCAGTCTTGGCGATCTGTGCGCAAAAGAATATCAAAAGATCAATAATCTTATGAATTTAATTGAGCGGGAGTTTGAAACTGATATGAATTTGCATCCATCAATCCGGCATGAGATTCTGGATATTTCTAATTTCATCCGAAGATTACCCGCTATGGTCAGTGAGGTGGTACGATGAATTTACGTTATGAATGGACACCTGCAGATAATGATGTTAAAGATCTGTTTTACAGCAGAGAAGAAACCGTCGCTGATGTAGTAGAAAATTTTAATATTAGAAGAAAACTTAGTGCGGAAGGCGAAGAATTAACGATTAATAATGTAACCGACTGGTGCTTGGTACAAACATCTTCCAATCCTCTGAAAGAGCTTGATGATATCCGAAAAATTCATTGTCCCACCACAATGGATGTGCAAAGAGGAAATTATGTCGTATACGAGAATGATATCTGGCTGATTGATTCTAACGTTGTTAATGTGGGCAATGCATATCTGTCTGCCCGCATGAACCGATGCAGTTATCGTTTGAAATGGCAAAATAGTAATGGCGATATTATTGAACGTGATATTATTTCGTATAATGCCAGTGCCTATAATAACGGAATTGCAGGGAATAATGTAATCAAAATCGGTACTGACCAGTTAATGATCTTTTTACCGTATGATGAAGAGACAAAGCTTCTTAAGCGTGGCAGGAAATTTTTTATTGACAATAACATGGAAGACCCTATGACATATGAGTTGACAAGACTAGATAGAACGACATATGTATTTAATGGTATTGGCTGCATTAACCTGCTAGTGACTGAATGTGCTTATACTCCAAAATCTGACGACTTAAAATATGAGGTTTGTAATTACTTTCCGCCTTCTCCGTCTGTTAATCCACCCGATGAAACATTAGTTTTGTCTTCTATCGAAGGAAGCAAAAGCCTCAAAATTGGGTACTCAAGAACATACACTGTTTCTTTTACTGATTCAGAAGGAAATAAAATTTCGGATGTAGATTTTGATTGGGTTATAAAGAGCACATTCAGCGATAAAATAATCCAGGAGACTGATCATGATACGATTAAACTTCTAGTAAAACACGAGGACTGCATTGGTAGTTCCTTTTTATTACAAGTGTTGATAAGTGGAATCGTTAGTAGTGAAATTTCTATTATGATTATGGATATATATTAAGGAGGGGATGCTGGTATAGATACCGTTTTAAAAGATATAGGCACCTATAAAAATAAACTTATTTCGGCTTTTCTGAATTCCCCCGATATCTGCGAACTGATGCTTGGAAAATCATATACGGAGGACGATGTAGATGATGTGGTCTATGAACAAATATTTCCATATTTGTATGTAGATGACACGCAAACACAGGAAAAGTCTTACATATGTCTAGAAGTAGACATACCACGCACTTCTAATTTCACCATAAAAAATATGAAGCTGATTATCTGGGCATATTGCCATAAAGGTATTATGCGTTATTCCAAGAAGGGCTACGTTGGAACACGGGCTGATTGTTTATCGGATATGATAGACAGGGAATTAAACGGCTCACAGAAATTTGGTATCGGCGGATTGAAACTCGATTCCATGACGTACTTTATGCCAAGCAAAAATCATTACGGCAGACAGCTAATTTATACCATTCCCGAATATCATACGAAAGCGCAGGTGTGATATGAATTTATACAGCGCTTATGATTATCTATGTAATGAACCATATTACATAGAAGGAATCGGAAATGTAAGGTGCCCCACACTGCGGGATATCAGAAAGGTTACTTATAACCACTTTTCATTGTTCTCAAATATTCTGTCTATGACGCTTGAAACTTATGTTGATACCTTTGGTCTTACTGAGGCATTTCAAGCTTTAGATGAAGAACAAAGGTCAAAATATTCTATTTTCTACCTGATGTTGTTTGGCAATACACAATTGCTTTTAAGTATGCTGAAACTATTTATTGTTGACAGTATCAAGCTTAATGAAGAAACCAATGAGTTTATTACCTATAATGTGGATGAAAATGGGAAAGAAAACAACGTAGGAATTATTTGCAATGAAAATTTCGACACCTTACGGAATGAGCTTCAATGTATATTAGGCATTAAAGAGCCGGCAGAAAAAGAACAAAAGTTTAAAAATGAGTATGCCCGAAAAATGTATGAGCAATTTAAGCAGCACGCTCAAAAACAAAAAAAAGAAAGTGATGAAAACTTTGAATTCGATAATATGATAAAAAAATACTGCACTCATAACAAGGTAGCAATTAATATCATGAATGTATGGGACATGACATATTATCAGTTTGTTACCATGTTCAAGGAGTATGGCATTGGAAGGCAGCATGATTTTAGTGATATGATGGCTGCAAACACTTTCTCTTATAAGAAGTCCACCGATTATAAGGCGATGGACTATATGAAAAAAATCGAATAATTATAAAACCAATACCACTGTTGATCAGTGGCTTTTTTATTTTAAGGAGGAAATTTATGAACGATATTAATATGGCGAACAGGCAATGTTGTGATCTCGATATTAGAGATTATAAAACAAAAGCACCCTGGATGGATGCTAAATTCTGTAATACCACTACAATGGGATTCTCCAGTGATCCTGTATTTGCAATGAAAAAAGGGGCTAAAGCAATCAAGTTTGATAATCCTCTTGATGGTACTATTGCCTTAACATTCCAGATGGCTCCATTTCGGCTTTATGCTATGCTGAGCGACGGTGAAGTAGAAACTTCTGCTGTTATTGCAAGGAAAGAAACAGTTAAAGCAACTGCAGCTGGAACCCTTACCTTGTCAAATGTTCCGGTTTCCGGTACTGTATTTGTTTATGCAGAAGATGATTGGGGCGGCACAGCAATCAAAGGTACTGCATCAGAAAAAACGTTTACTGCTACAACGGAAGGTGACATTGCGTTAAATACGTCATATGTTGTTGGATATTTAGAGGCAAAGGCTGACGGTGTCAAAAGAATTGTGTTCAATAACGCAAGAGTTCCGAAAGACTTCTATATTCAGATGTCTACTTTAGATAAAAACGAATCTGGAGAAATTGTACCAGTTAGAATGACAGCTTATAAAGCAAGTCCGCAGAGAAATCTCGACTTATCCTTCTCATCTGAAGGAGATCCGGCTGAAATTACAATTACCTGCGACTGCTTAGAAGACGAAAATGGTGACGTTCTTGATATGATCGAAATCACTGACGAAATAGCGTAAGCATACATAGAGGGTGGGTAACAACTCATCCTCTTTTAAAGGAGGAATAATATATTGATTAGAGAATGTAATGTATTAATGAGAAATAATCTTGTGATGGTAGTAGACTTTGATGGTAAAAAAGTCCAGATGCCAACGGATAACAGCGAAGAGGATAAAATTTATGTTGAATTACAGAACAATAAATTTACGGTAACCTCAAAAGATAAATATGATAATTTTTCGAAACCTGTTAAAAAAGAAAAAGCTGTAATCAAAAAAGAACAGCGTGTGATAGATAATGAGTGATAAGGGAGTATAACACTTGTTATTTATACAAGATTGTTGTACTCCCTATTTTTTACGGAATGGAGGTGATACTAATTAGTACTAAAAAGTTTGATAAAGAATACAGTTGTCAATGGACTTTAGAATATCTGTATCTGAAAAAATGTGGGATTCCGTATACGTTTGTGAAAACGGAGAATAACGTAACCACTTGGAAATATAAAAAGAATTACCAACTCTTCGATGCTTTGAAGAATTTCTATAAGAATTTATAAGGGAAGTAGGTGCTGGTATTTGAAGAAATTTCTCAAATCACAATGGGGAGCCGGGTTATTAGGATGTATTTTTGGTATCGCCATTGCTAATTTGATTGTATTGCCGGCTATTAAATATTGGTTATATATTTTTTTATAATTGTATTCACAAAAAAAGAGAGGGTTTAACATGAAAAAAATTACATTTTATTTAAAACAGTTCTTGCCATTAACTTATTATTCAAAATACAGAGTCCAGAATGGGTGTATAGAATTAGCAGTCTGGACTCAGTGGTTTGGCAAACCTTTTAATATTAAAAGATTTGCATTAACTAATTAACGTAATTTCGTTCCATTACATTTTGGACATGGTGGCATAGTATTATCTGTATTATCATTTAATACCACTTGTCAACATCTAAGTGAATTTTCAAAATGTCTCTACCAGGCAAAGTTCAGTCGTCTGGCAGGGGCATTTTTATGTGGAGAGTAACAGACTGAACTACTCTCCTGCCCCAAGTTGAATAAAAATACTTCTGCTCAAAAATGAGCAAAACTGCAAGTAAACTTGTGAAATTAAATAGCACATAATTTCTGATAAAGGAAGTGATTTAAATAAAAGAATGCATAATGATGGCAATCGATTCATCAAGCACAAAATCGGGTATTGCCATTTTCAATAATGGGATCTATCAGGAAAGTTTTCTTTTAGACTGTACTAACTATAAAAAAATGGAAGATCGATTCAAAGAGATGTCTTTGAAATTGATCCATATATTAGACAAATACAAACCATATATAATTTATATAGAAGAAACCGTTGTAAATAGAAATGTCGCCGTTCAACGATTTCTCACCAGGCTCCAAGGGGTAATCTATGGTTATTGCGTACTAAATGACTGCGAGTTCAACACAATTAGACCGACATCGTGGAGAAAATTAGCTGGGATTAATCAAAAGGGTAAAAAACGTGATGATTTGAAGAAACTTGCTATAGATGCAGTATATCAGAGATTAGGAATTAATGTTGGCGATGATGAAGCTGAAGCTATTCTTATTGGAATTGCTGCTCTGGAATTATATAAACAAAGGGTACCAGTATGACATCTTGTGAATTAGAAAAGTATATATCCGAAAGAATTCATCAGCTATCACGCGAAGAGATATTGCAAGTAATTAATGTAGCGCAAAACCCAATGATTGATCATATTTTATTTATTAATGGAGAGTGGTCAATGTGGGATAAATCTGGTAATTTTTATTGTTTCACACAAAGATAGCCAAAATTGAATTGGTGGATTTATATCTACCATATTATAACATCAACATGATAGGAAGGTATCAGAAGTGAGAAAATTTGATTTATTAATACGTATTAACGATATCGGTGAATTTTCAAGGCTGGTATGCGAACTTGTAAAAAAGTTCAAAACCCCCGATGTCATAGAAGAAATATTGAATTCTGAAATTACCGAAGAGAGGCTACAGTGTATTAAATCTGCAGCCCTTATGGAAAATCAACCTTGGTCTTTTTCTTTTAAACAGTGATAACATCCGTTGCCCTTAATTTTTTTATGAGTAAAAAGTTCTGTGGCAATTAACGCAATAGAATAAGAATCACAGTTATAAACATGATCCGGTTTTATTTCATTAATTTTACAAGCGTCGGTTTCATTATCGCGATCATGAATTTCGCCAGTATTTTGGTTTAATAAATAACGTTGCCCATTATATGGTAGTTTATATAGACGCATAACACTCTCCTTTCGTATGTATTCGTCATTAGACCCTATTCATAAATTATAGGAGATATGAAATAAAATAGCAATAACATTTAAACAGTACACGAAACATAAATATAAATTTATTATTATTGGAGGAATTATATATGGATTTTAACATTACAAAAACTTTATTAACATTGAAAGAAGCAAATGATTTTATTAATAATGTAGCTTATGCCGGGTTCACAAAAACCGAGGATGGTTCAATTCAATACAGTCCATTCTTTCAGAAATTGGAATTAAAATCTAATTTTCTGGATTATTACACCGATTATCAGCACCATGAAAATGTTGAAGATGATTATGCGGAATTTGCAAACTTTGACTTTGAATCTGATAGCAGAATAAGCCAGATCTACTCTTCCATTCAGTTCAAAGATATCCTGGAGTCCATAGATGAAAAGGTGGAATATATTAAAAATCAGGCCTTTTCTATTTCAAGCACAAATGATAAAAATTTTGAAGATCTGTTTGTTATGTATTTATCTCCATTGATCTCCAAAATGAATGAGATGTGCGAGAAAGAAACGCATCGTATTGAACATGAAACTAAAGCAATTATGGAAGCCGAAAGATTATCAAAAGCCCAGACAAAACAGATTGAATATTTAAATGCAGTAAATGAAAATTTCACTCCCGAAGAACGTGCTAGCTTGGAGAAATCTATGGCTGATAAAGATGTGGATATGAATGATCTCATGTCTAAATTGACAGATAAATACTTTAGCAGCGATAATCATAATGACAATGTCGAAAGTTTATTTAATAACCAGCGGGAAACTATAAATAAGCAAAGTGCGGAGATTAAAGAACTGAAAGCCAACGAGAATGCCCGTAATGTAATTAATTATAGAAATTAGGTGATAAATTGACAGCAATAAATTCTATCGAGGCATTAAAAGAGATTGCGCTCCAAAAAATGACTGCGGCACATAACGAGGCAAGAGCCGCATCATTTGTTGATTTAGAGATGGAAGTTGGGCATTATTATGATGGAACTGTACCAGATGTTTATATTCGTACCGGCACACTCATGGAATCGCCTGATGTCAGCCCGGTATCAAAGAGTGGAAATTCTGTAGAATTTGAAGCCAAAATGGATGACAGTATATCTTATAGTACCGGTACCTATAATGGATTACAAGTAATAACCGCTACCAACGAAGGAACAAGCGGTACAATTGGTAATCATGGATACTGGGAACGGGCAAAAGAAGAAATGAAGGAAAATACCATTAGTGCATATTCAAAATATTTTAGTAGATAAGCATCTCACATGAGGTGCTTTTTTTAAAAGGGGGATTTAAATGGCTGAAGATTTTATCCTGCGAGTCCGGGGTGAACTAGACCTAAGCTCAGCAGAACGCCAATGGAGTACTTTTGTATCGTCTAAGGACAAAACATCTTTCGTGGTAAAAGCAGATCTTGATTTTGGTAATAGTTTAAAAGAAATAGATGAAATAAAAGCTAAAATAGCAAAGGAATTTGAAAAAGCTCTTGGAGTAGACAGTAAAACGGCAAAGCGATATGCCAACGCGCTATACAACGAGAGTAGTAAAGAGCACAAAAAATACGTAGCAGATGTAAATAAAGCCGAAGAAGAAGTCGCCGCCAATAAAAGGAAACGACTTCAGGTAGCTTCTAGGGAAGAAAGTGCTAGAAGAAAAAAAGAAGAAGATGTAGAAAGTCGCTGGCAAAAAAATTTATATAATCAAGAGCAAGCCCAAGCGAAACAGATTGCTAAGATAAAAGAAGATAATCTAAAGCAAACACGGAAAGCTGATGCAACCGATAGACACAGACAGGCTCAGCAGCAAGTTGCCGCCATGAAAGCTAATGCGTACTCAAAAAACGCTCACAACAATTCCCTAGTTGAATCGGGGAAAGCCAATATAGCAAAATGGACTGCAGAATATAAGTCTCGGGCTGATCAAATTTCAAAAATACAAAGCGATTTTCAAGACGGCAAATTTTTATCAAAGTCATCTTTGATGTCTAAAAGCTTAAGACCCTATTCAGATCAAAATACTGATCTACTTAAACAGGCCAGACAATACGAAAGCATTTATAATAATGCCTACAGCAATATCCAAAGACATTTCAATCCTGAAGATTCTTTTAAATTAAATGATAAAGCGCTACTTGCTTACTTTAATAATATGGAGACATCTGCTAAACGTTTTGGAAACACGATGAAATCTGTTTCTAATGAATCCTCCGGATTAGTCTCTATGTTTGAAGCCACAACAGCATCAAACAAAACCCTTAATTGGTTGAATAATAATACAAAGGCAGCAAAAAAATATGGTGATGCCTTACAAAATCTAGCAGAAAAGCAAAAAAATGTTACAGAAAGAAGCGAAGCTCGTGATTTACAAAACCAAGTTAATGATATAAAGTCCAAAGCTGCTCTAGAAGGGCTGACAGGGAATAGCATTTTTACCGAAATAGGACGCGGATTCAATCAAATAAAACAATTTGTGGGCGTCTATGGAAGTATTCAAAAAGCCGTTGATACTGTTAAGGATCTTGTTGTTAATGTTAAAGAAGTAGATTCAGCGATGACAAATCTCTATAAAGTAACTGACGAAACAAGTGCAAAATATTCATCATTTCAAAAGGATTCTGGTAAGACAGCCATAGATCTCGGAAGAACTATGTCTTCTTATATAGATCAGACAGCTACTTGGGCAAAACTAGGAAACACGCTTTCAGATAGTGCTAAATTAGCTAAGACAAGTTCTATCTATGCCAATGTAGGGGAAGTGGATGACGAAACAGCCGTCTCTGACATTGTTACTGCCATGAAAGCATTTAATATCCAGGCACAAGACAGTATTCAGATTGTTGACCAGCTTAACATATTAGGAAATAAGTATGCAACATCTTCGAAAGATATAGGGGAGGGTTTGAAAAATTCTGCCTCCGTTATGGCTTTAGCAGGAAACTCAATTCAAGAAACAGAGGCAATGATTACGGGTGGCGCTGAAATCACTCAAGAAGCTGGAGAACTTGGTAATGCGCTTAAAATCTCTACCTTGCGATTGCGTGGAATGAAAGGCGAACTTGAAGAATTAGGTGAAGATGTCGAAGATATTGATTCCGTAAGTAAGATTCAGACACATTTATTGAATTTAACCAAGGGACAAGTTAATATATTTGATGATTTAGATCCAACTAAATTTAAGTCTACTTTTGAGATATTTAAGGACATCGCAGGTGTCTATGATTCTTTGACGGAAACTGATCAGGCAGACCTTTTGGAGACTGTTGCTGGAAAACATCAGGCAAATAGAATTGCCGCTCTATTGGAATCTTTCAAAAGTGGACAAGTCGATAGTGCCCTAAATGATGCTATGAATTCCGAAGGTTCAGCACAAGCTGAGCAGGATCGCTGGATAACTTCTTTAGATGCAAAAATTAATCAATTTAATGCAGCAAAAGAATTATTTGCAAATACTCTCATAGATTCAGATTTTTTAAAAGGCATTGTTGACTTTGGTACTTCAGGACTCTCTGTATTAGATGGTTTGATCAGTAAGTTTGGATCGCTAAATACTATAGTTGCTACAGTAGCAGCCGGCTTATCGATGTTTAAAAACGTGGGTGGGGATCGAGATTATATATCTTATCAGCTTCCTCTAGACGCCCACTACAATTCTGGGGGTAACTCTGAACGAGTTTATGCTAAAATGGTGGCATAAACAAGGGAATTGTACAGCAAACAACCGAAACTGGTACGTCTAAAAAACGTATTTCTTTTTTGATAATTTATGAACGGGGTAAACCGCTATGTCTCAATTACTACCTGTCTGAAGATAAGACTTTACAAAATTCAGAACAGGAACTTGACCTGAAAGGGATAAAGCATAGTAAAAAGATTGAGAATAGGTGAATCCGCAGCAAAACCTCTACGTCTTATAGAGGGATGTTCATCGACTATAATGGGAACTTGGATACGACACCTTACGTCAAACATTCAAGAAGGTATAGTCAGAGCTGTAAGTGAACGCATCATGATAAAATTATTAGCATAGATATATCACTGTGCTTATGCGTATTGTGACTCGCCACACAAGCGAGGATGATATAATTGTGTGAACACATGTTCCAACTACTCTCCTGTCATATTTTGGTATATAATAGTACAATAAAACTAATAGGAGAATCATTGTGGATAAAAATATTAAGTTAGAAGATATGAAATGGAACGATATTGATAAAATATCTAAATATACTGGTAATAATCCCACTAATAAGCGTATGTTTGCAATTGATCGTCCAATCATCTTAAAAGGATATATGCAATTTAAAGAAAATCTAAATCAAATGATTAGACAATTGAATGCATATGATTCATCATCTATATTAATAGGAGACACCAATTGGATTAAAAGAAATCAGTTCAGTAAATATATGCCAAAATTAGGTGCTCCACCAAACGTATCCATAGGTCAAATATGTGTTATTGATTTTGGTAAAACATATAAAAATGAATTGTCATATATACATCCAGCATTATGTGTTGGTAAAAATGATAACAAATATTTAGTGATTCCAATGACATCAGGTAAAAATTGGATTACTGAATGCTTTCATCCAAAAATAAATCCAGATGCTAAAAAAACTAGTAGGCAGGCTCTTCAGACAGAAGGTTTCCCTAAAAATTGTGTTTTACTTTTAAATGATGCAAAATACATATCAGGAGGACGGATATTAGAACTACGTGAGATTATACAAGAAGATACATTATCGGATATTCAGATGCAATTGGCAAAAGTAATGTTCCCAAATATAATGAAAAGTTTAGTGGCTATAACAAATATAAATAACGAACTTGAAAGAAAAGTAAATAATTTGACAGATAAAAGCAAAAAAAGAGAAAAAGAAAATATAAAATTAAAAAATGAATTAAAAAATTTGAAATCAGATTTTAATGATGGACAATGTATTAATTCTTGACAATATACATATATTGTGATATAATCATTTCATCGAAACAATATGTTTCACGGAAATGATTATACTTAACGAACTCTGATAGGTTAGCAAGATGGATCTATTTTGTGGTTCACGGAGGATATAGCACTCTTTACGAGTGCTATTATTCATTTAAGACCAGTACTCTTCTACTGGTCTATTTTTGTTTACTTTATTTTCGTACCACACTTATTGCAAATCAACTCGACTTTATTCGTCAAAAAGCCTGTTAATAAGCTGTATTTTTTGCGCACTGGGGTGAACTCGGTGTTTCCGCACTTTGGACACCTTTTGCCGCTAGGATTTTGGGGTATCGCATACAATTTATCTTCCGCTTGTTGGCGTTTATCAAATTGGTAACTGCTGAATAGGGGGTTTGAGTAGCAGTATTCGTTGTAGAGCTTGTTTTTAAATTCTTTACCATATTCTATATAATTATTTAGATAATCTTCTTGTGTATATTCAGTAATAATCATATTGCATCCACACTCATCGCAAACTTTAATTTTCATACAGATCCTACCGCATCTAGGGCAGATCCCACAATATATAATATCCATTAATAATCCTCCTCCGAGTATACATAAATAGCATATATTCAATTCAACTACTCCAAAACTTTCTTCACATTTGGAAAAGGCTATAAACCGGCGGAGATAGCCCTGAAGTAGCTTGACAAGGGCAAAAACCCTTGATGATAATTATAACAAAATGACTACTTTATTTTCGCTCCACATTTATTACAGATTAACTCGACTTTATTCGTCAAAAAACCTGTTAATAGACTGTATTTTTTGCGCACTGGGGTAAATTCGGTGTTGCCACATTTTGGGCACCTTTTAGTGTTAGGATCTTGGGGTATGGGGTACAATTTATCTTCAGCTTGTTGACGTTTATCAAAATGATAACTGCTGAATAGGGGATTTGAGTAGCAGTATTCGTTATAGAGTTTGTTTTCGAATTCTTTACCTTGTTCAACAAAATATTTTTGATGATCGTCATGTGTATATTTAGTAATAACCATATTACATCCACACTCATCGCAAACATCTAATCTCATATGTATCCTACCACACCTAGGACAAATTCTACAATATTTAATATCCATTAATTAATCCTCCTTCTATAAAATTTTATTATACTATCACAATATGTATATGTAAATAGCTCTGGTCTTGAAATATGATAAAGATACAGGATTAAGTTCAGTATTTAATGGATTAAATAATAAAGGAAGCTCCAAGTTAAGCTTCTCTACTTTTTCAAAAGAAACTCAAGAGGAAATGAACAAATATTTTAAGAGCTTAGATAGCGGAAAAACCTCAGATGAAGCTAGTAAAGGTCTTAAAAATCTAAATGCTGAAGTTATTGCATATGGAAATAGTCTAAATGGAGCCAAGGCTTCTGCAGAAGGATTTAATAGTTATCTCGCCTCTATGAACAAAGGCTTTTCAACAGCAGGAATCAAAGCCGCCGCTGCATCCATAGGCGTTGGGCTTCTTAATGCTGCAATAACAACCTTAGCCGGTATTGCACTTACCGGTATAATAGTTGGACTTGATTATCTTATCAATAGATCCGAGAAACTTCAGGAAAAAGCAAAGGAAGCTACAGAAGCTTACAATAGTGCTAAAGGTGAATATGAATCTGTTGACACAGAGCTTACGCAAACCCAGCAGCAGATAGATCAATTAAATGCAAAAGAAAAATTAACATTTGTTGAGCAAGGGGAATTAGAAAAGCTAAAAGATGTAACAAAGGAATTAGAAATTCAAAAAACTCTTGCAGAAAATAAAATGAAACGTGAAGCAAAAGATGCAGCTAAAGCTAATATAGATGCATACGAAAATCAATTTGGGGACAAGGAGTTTTCGCAGAAAAAAATAAACGAATATAGCTCTAACGCAGATTTGAGTGGAAATAATGCCATACTCACATCAGATGAATATGATATCTCTGCACTACTGGCAGCAATAGAACAATACAAAAAATTAAAGAAACAAGCTTTAGACAATAATGATTTGGAAGAAGCAGATCGAATACAAACTGATTTGATTGAAGGTACAACAGATCAAATCTGGGAAGCAATCGATACACTTCAGGAATACAAAACTTCTCTGCAGTCCATACCAGAAGATCAAAGATCGAAAAATGTGCAAGATACGCTAAGCAACATTACGGATCAAATGAACTTTGCATGGAAGAAAATAGATCCTACTGGATTCAAAAATCTTCAGATATCTGAGATTATGTCTACGGAAGCCTTTTCAAAATCAAAGGATGAGCTTATTCAACTTGCACAAGCTAATGAAGAGACAGGAATTACTGTAGAGGATATCATTAAAAAATTCCCAAAACTATCACGTGCATGTAAAACAGCTGGGATTGACATATCCGACATGGCTTCCGAAATCAATGCCATAGCTTTCGAAGATAACCTTGCTCCTGACGGAGTAGCTGATCTTTTAAATATCTCTGATAAAGATATTCGCTCTTGGATAAATGGATTAAGTCAAAATGATTTACACCTGTTATATGACATTGATGCAGATACCTCATCATGGAGTTTGGAACAGTTCAAAAGCGAGTTATCTAATCTGCAAAGTTCTAATGAAATTGAACTTAATTTTAGTTCTGCCATTGCCTCAGCAGAAGACTTTACAAAATCCTTTTCTAAGGTACAAGAAACTTTGGCTAGTCAAGGAGTAGGTAAAAGCCTTAGTCTCGAACAGTTTAATGCTGCAGAACTAAAAGACTATCAGTCTGCTTTGCAATATATAAATGGTACATTACGCTTAAATGAAGAAGAAGTCAAAAAAATCACCAAAGCAAAATCCGAAGAAACTCTTGCGACAATTAAAGTAAATGATGCACAAGCAAAATCAAAATATTCGGATAATACCCAAAAGCTTATAGAGCTACGTAAGCAATTAAGTCAATATAAGGATACAAATGACGAAAGTGCTATTGCAATTCAGAGCCAAATAAATAATTTATTAACTGAGCAAGATACAATAGCATTAAATAGTGAAAAATACTCCCTCATGGCAGCCAGCATTCGCGAAGCAACTGGTGCTTACCAGGAATGGTTAAACGCACAAAACGCTCCTGAAGAAGGGGATATGGGTACTGATGTATCTAATGCAGTACAGGCTATTAAAGATGTCAATGATACTGAATCCGATAGTTATATGGAAGTCGGGACTAAGAAATACAAAGCTGCAATGGAATTTGTTGTACCTGACAACATACCACAAGAACAGGTGCAGAGCTATGTTGATAATTTGGGCACATATTTTAAAGATAAATCTGGTGCAGATAAATTTCTGGAAGAGTCCATCAATAAAGGTTTAATGCAGTATGATCCTGATACTGAAAAGCTCAAAGTCGTTGCCGGTAAAACAATGAAAGATTTTGCAAGTCAGTTCAATTGGACTAATGAAACCGTTCAGGCAATGTTTGGTGTCTTAAATGATTATGGTGGAGAGTATGACTGGGGAGATGAATCATTTGGAAATGTTAATAATTCCCTATTTGAAGCTGATAAAAATATAACTAATATACAAGCTAGAATCGATGAGCTTAATGGGAAAAAGATAAGAACACCAGCTGACGCTACTGAAATTCAAATTCTAAAACAGCGACTTCAAGAAGCCCTTGATCTTAAACAAAAGCTTTCATCAGAAAAAGTCAATACTACTATAGATTTGGACGGGCAACTAAAGACTGCACAAGAAAAGCTGTCGGGACTTCAAATGCAACAGCAAATGAATATACCTGTTGATGATTCTGAAATTCAAGCCACTGAGCAAGAAATTGCAGATATAATCGCACAGAAAAATGAATTAGGAATTCCAACAAAAGTGGAAATTCAAGCCGCTATTGAAGATACTGATTCTAAAATTTCTTCATTGAATAGTGAACTGGATGCACTAAATAACAAGAACTATACACTATCAGTTGACGTAAATGAAGAAAATGCGCCCGCTCGTATCGCCGAAATCCAAGATCAATTAAAGACTCTTGAAGGCAATAAAGTCAAAATGGAGGTTATGGCTGAAACTGCTCCTGCAGAATCTGCTGTAGAAAAAGTACAGGATAAAGAGATTGAAGATAAAAACTTTCATGTTAACGCAATTGATAATGCAAGTTCTTCACTACAGATGATACAAGCTTATCTTAGCACTATACAGGATAAAACCATAACAGTTACTACCATGCATAACAATCAAAGCGGTGGTGCGTCAGGGCCTTTACCCTTAGCAGGAGTACATGGCGTAAACGGAACATTCAACGGTAGTGCTTTCGCCAATGGCAATGCAGGTAACCCATTTGGACAACGAGTACTTATAGGGGAACTTGGCAGAGAAATTGTTGTTGATCCTAATACTGGAAAATGGCGGACATATGGAGATAATGGGGCTGAATTTGCGCATATTCCTAAAAATGCTATAGTATTTAATCACTTACAATCCGAAAATTTATTAGAAAGAGGATTTGTCACAGGTCGTGGTACATTAAAAGGTGGAGCTTTAGCAAGTGGCAATGCTTTTGTTGGAGGGCCTGGGATCGATTATAAACCAGGTGGTGGAATTACTAGCGGATATGTTACTAACACTTCATCTACTGCCACAAACCAAAATACAACTGCAGTAAATGCAAATACTCAAGCACAAGCTGAAAACACTGAAAAAACCAAAGAATCAAAAACAGAAATAGATAACTTTGCTACCCGTCTTAGCTACTTTTCCCGTAAGACTAAGAATATCATTGATTCCATTACAGACTACGTATCCTCAGCGGTCAAATCCAGCCGCTTAAAACGTGGAATGACAGCAAAAGAAAATGAGATTTCTGCCAATGAGCGCAGTTATGAAGGTTACATGAATGCTGCAAATGGTGTCGGCTTGGATGAAAGCTGGAAACAGAAAGTACGTGACGGAGATTACTCCATTGATACCATAGACACCTCTACCGATGAAGGCAAGAAACTGCAGGAAAACATCGACAAGTACAAAAAATACTATGAAGCAGCCATAAACTGTAAAGATGCAGTGGCTCAGCTGCGCCGGGAACAGCAGGAACTTTATACGCAATGGGCAAATGTGCCGATTGAAGCGTATGAAAAGAAGCTGGAGCGGTTAGGCAATGACATGGATGTACTGGATGCAAAGGTTCAAGCAAGAACCAATACAAATACGGGTTATCTGCTTAAGAGGGTACAAACTGAAGAAAAGGTTAATCTGTCTTCCAAAAAAAGTACAAGAAACAAAGCAAAATCAACGCTGAATAAATCTACGAAAAGTAATGACAAAATGGGTGATAAATTAGAGAAGAAAGTTAAAAAATCTAAGGTTAAATCTTCTACTAAGAAAAAGATTACCTCTAATATCGAAAAAGGCAAGAAAGTCAGCACAAAAGGAATCAAGGATAAGAAGCTACTGTCACAGATTGAGGATTGGAATAATTCTGTAGGTAAGAAATCCAAAGATGAAAAAACTTTTAAGAAAGCAGATAAGACATACCAAAAGGCTCAGGACAAGGTTGATAATGTCAAAGGTGCTTCTTATGGATATACAAACAAGCTCCTTGATGATGAGGTAGCCATTCAGAGAAAGCAAAACAATACGGCACAAAGCACAAAAAAGAAAACGGCTTCTATTGCCAGAAAAACAGGACACCAGCTTGATTACCAAAAATCAACGACAAAGGCTGGAAACAAACTACTGAATAATAAGATGTCAAAAAGCCAGCGTAAGTCTGTACAAAAAGCTGTTAAATCTGGTAAAAAGGTTAATACAAAAGGGCTTGAAGGGAATGCACTCAAGGACGCTAAAAATTATAATAAGATTGTAGCTGATAACAAGAAAAACAAAGATACTACAGCCAATAAATTATTAAAGTCTAAAAGTCTGAGTAAATCTCAGCGAAGTGCGATCGAATCTGGCAAAACAGTCAGTACAAAAGGGCTAAAGGGCGATGACCTAAAGAAAGCAAAGGCTTACAATGAAGCAGTCAAGAAGAATAATGAGGCTTTAAAAGCCCAGAAAACAGCTGCTGATAATGCCGCCAAGGCTCAGGCTGAACTCGCTCAAAAAATGGGCGATGTTGCAAATCAGCAGATGGAGAACGTAAAGGCGTTCTATGAAGCTAAAGGCACATACCTCTCTTCTAATAGTAACAAGGCTGCTAAAAACAGAGAATTAAAAGTAGCCCAGGGAAAAGCCGTAACCGAAAATGATTTTGAAACTGAAATCGTTGGGAAACGTTCTGAAAAAACAAATTTATTATCCCAACAAAAAGCAATGCAGGATCAATTTAATTCACTAGTGAAGTCAGGAAAAATCAAAGCAGGTAGTGAGGACTGGTATAAGTGGCAGGCTGATATTGATGGTGTTGGGAATGCTGCAGCTGATGCGGAAATCGAAATTCAAAATCTATTAGACAGTCAGAAAAACATCAAAGTAACAAACATGGGTTATTCTTTGGACAGACTTAAAGCTCAATCAGACAGTAAACAAGATGATATCTCTAAAAAAGAAAAGAAAGGTGAACTTGCGACTGCTGATGATTACAAACAGCTAAAGACAAACAGTGAAGCCCAGGTAACAAACCTCGCTGCACAGAATGAGGAATATAAAAAACAGCAACAAGGATTAGATGTAAATTCCGAAAAGTATCAAGAAATCCAAGCCAAGATCGAAGCAAACGATGCCGCTATAAGAGCTGCTGAAATAAGCCAGTTAGAATGGAACCATACAATAGAAAACCTTCCTATCGAAAAACTCAAGAAGGAACTGGAATTACTGGATGCTCAGAAATCAAACCTGGAAAGTATCATTAATCTGAAGAAAGCACAGAAAATAGACTTAACAAAAGATGATTACGAAAGCCAGATTACGAAAAACAATGAAGAAATTGATAAGCAAAAAGCCATAAAAAGTGCCGCCGAAGAAAATGCAAAAAAATATGCCAGTGATCCTGACAATGAGTACTTCAAACAGTATACGCAAGAAGCACTAGACGCTGATACGGCAATAAACAATCTGAAAAAGGAAAATGATGAGTTGAAAGATTCCATGCGCTCAGACCTTTATTTCAGAGATATTGAAAGAGCCATAGAAGCAAGCGGGCGGTTGCGAGATTTAATGGGTACCATTTCATCCCTAATAAATGAAGATATGATGTATGATGATGACGGTAATCTCACTGATTTTGGTATAACAAAACTCGCAACAAGTATAAAAGAGTATGAAACTTACATGGATGACATCCAGGCAATCCAGCAAAAGATAGCCACGATTGAAGGATTAAAAGGCAGTCAAGATTATACGGAAGGCAAATACCTGGAAGATCTTCGCAAAGCGCAGGAAGAATTGAATGAAGCAATTAAAAATGGTGGGTCTGCAAGAGAAGCTGTTTTAAATATTGTAAAAAGCCAATCTAAAGCGGAACTTGATGCTATCTTTAAAGTAATCGATGCCCGGAACAAATTACTGCAAAAAACTGAGGACTATTATAACTACGACAAAAACATGAAGAAAAGCAGTAAGGAACTTCAGCAATTAAAGGCACAAGCAGCAGCTCTTGATGGCGTAACGGATGCAGAAAGCAGGGCACAAAAAGCAAGACTGGATGCGCAGATCCAAGAGAAACAGGACGAGATAGACGATACCGTTCACGAGCAGACAATCAAGATACAGATGGATGGACTTGACGAACTCAAGACTGAATTGCAAGAAGACTATGATAAATACATCAAAGATCTTGCCCAGAACCTGGACAAGATTACTGACCTGATTAATGGCGCTACCGACATCGTAACTTCCTCTTTTGGAAAAGTCGGTGAAACTATTCAGAAGATGCTGGAAAGTTTGGGAGTTGATCCTAAAAACTTTGACTGGTCTGGGCTTGGTGGTGCTGCTAAAGGCGGAATAATTGAGAAGATACATTCAAATGGTGATTCACTGCTTGCATCCGTTAATCCGGGTGAAACCATCTTGACACAAGATTTCACAAAGATTCTGCCAGAAGCTTTATTTACGATGAAAGCTTTTCATGCTCGGTTTGCTGATTCGTTTACTGCTAAGATGCCAAATATAGAACCACGTGAATCAACGATTAACCAGCAGATTGAATGTCACCTAAATGTTCAGGGCGGAAATACCGGAGAAGACACAATAAGAATTATTAAGCAACAACTGCCTATGATAGCTAAGTATACCGGAAAAGAATTAGCTAAAGATTTACGTAAGGTAGGGCTTAGATAAATCCATAAAAATAGAAATTATCGGAGTGGAAAAAATGAATACTTATTTAGAATTTAAACCTGTATTCAAGGGATTAGATTTGACAAATGGAGATGTGTCAAAAAAAATCGGAGATGTGTTTGATTTGGCAAATGCCTTTTTGTGTATTGATTCTATGACACATAAAAAATTACAAAAGCTTTGTTATTATGCAAAGGCTTGGTATCTTGCAATAAATAATACAAATTT
The DNA here is from genome assembly GCF_000797495.1 of Robinsoniella peoriensis. Classification (GTDB taxonomy): domain Bacteria; phylum Bacillota; class Clostridia; order Lachnospirales; family Lachnospiraceae; genus Robinsoniella; species Robinsoniella peoriensis. The sequence continues at coordinate 284,928 of NZ_JTGN01000008.1, read as the reverse complement.
AATTTCGGAACAGTTTGAGGCATGGGTACAGGGGGCGGTTCAACCGGATTTATATCAAAGATGCAAAGTGTATGGATTTGGTTATATTCCATTATGTAATAATACTCAAGAAATTCCTGAGGAGTTTTTGACATTTTCAAGAGAAATATATCATTCCTATGGTGATTTGAATGGTGAGGAACTTGAAATACTTAATCATACAGAAATGCCTTGGAAAAATGCTAGAGAAAATTTGAAACCATGGCAGGGAAGTAATAATATCATAAAAGAAAGCGATATGAAAAAATTTTATAGGATGCTAATGGAAAATAAAGAATAACAAAATACCAAAGGCATTGAACTTAATCAGGAAGCTGCTCTGTCAAAGGAGCAGTTTCTATTTTAGTAGAAAGGAGGTTCTAGATGGGATATTTTAAATATAATGAAAAAACCAGTGCTACTCTTCTATCCGTTCCTCTGATCTTATGTTTCTTCGATTATCCGGAAGAACTTACAGGATTTGCCCGGGAAACGGTAAAAGGAGAAACTACGATTAATCGTAGCGTTCCCAACCAATATGGCACAAGGTTTACTGACACGCCCAACCTAGAGTTCGCACTAATTAAAGAAGACCAAACAGAATTCACAGATGATGAACAGCGAAAAGTAAACAGATGGCTTACCTCTCCCAAACTGCCAAAGTGGATAGAGTTCCACAATTCTGATGGCACAACAACCATATACCGCGGAACATTTACCGATGTCCGTTGGAAATTAGTTGGAGGTATCATTGGTGCTGTATGCCAGTTTGAATGTGACTCACCATATGCATGGAAAAGTTATGAGGAGCACTTTACTGCTCCAGAAAATCATACAATCTATATAGACTCTGATGAAACTGAGGAATATGTTTACCCTGTGATGACGGTTAAAACAGAAACAACTACTGACATAGTAATTAAGAATCTAACTGACAACGAAAACACAATGAAAATTCATACTTACGCTAAACTTCCGATGACTTTCGACTGCAAATTATGCATTCCAACTGATGCTACAACACACGGTATTATTTCCTACAAAGATTTAGGCTGGGAGGATGTCGGAAATATTTACTGGCTAAGGTTACTGCCAGGAGAAAATGTAATTCAGATAACGGGTGATGCAGATGTAAAAATCACATATAAGTGCCCACAGAAAAAGGCTGGTGGTTTCCTATGTTAGAAAGTGGAAAACGTATTTATTTATGTCAGCCTGGAAACATATTAATGACGCAATTAAACGGTGTCCAGATCGATACCGTTCAATGCTCGGAGCACTTAAAAGATTTCTGGGAACTCAGCTTTGTAGTTGACCGTTATATCGCCACAGATGAAGGAGCAGAGATTTTATCCAATGGATATGAGGATCTGGGTGTTTACATGGAATTGTACCTGGAGGATATTGGTTACTTCCAGATGCAGGAACCGGTAACAAGCAATGATGGATTTCAGGAAACAAAGTCAATCCAGGCTTATGATATTTCAAAAGAATTCCAGGATAAAGCCCTGACAGGTATTTTAATTAATAAAGGTACCACAGATTCATTGGAGTATTTAGCTAAAAACAATGTTGATGAACTTGGATTCGCCAAGAAATATATTATTCTGTACCGAAGCGATAATCCCGAATTGTCCCTGTTGCATCTAATGTTAGAGAAAATGCCTGGATGGAAAGTAGGGTTTGTTTCCGAAATCCTAAAAGACAATGAAGCGAAACGGATGTCTGTAGATGCGGACAATACCAATATTTATGCCTTTCTTACTTCTGTAGTTGCGCCAAAATTAGACCTTATCTTCCGTTTCGATATTTTAAACAAAACGATAAATGTTTACGACAAAGAAGAAATTGGGAAAGACACAACTGTGTTTATTGGTTACCGTAATCTGGCAAAAGCTGTTGAAATAAATTGTGATGAGGACAGCGTATTTACCCAGTTCACAGTAACTGGTGATGATGATCTGGATATCCGGGCTGTAAATTTTAATGAAAGATGTATTCAAGACCTGTCTTTCTTTATGAACGAAAAATACATGTCATCCGAACTGATAGAGAAATTAAAAGCCTGGATTACATATCGTGAGAAGAAGCGTCCAGATTTCATAGAGTTGTCTACAAAAGGGGCAGATCTTGAGTCTAAGATACAAGACATAACTCATCGTGCTCCAAATGATGGCTGCGACTGGAAACAATGGGACGACATGACGGAAGAACTACTTAATAAGAACATGAAGTACTACAATGCTCTTCTAACTAGTCTTCAGGTTAGTGTCGATCCTGATCCTCAGTATACGAATCCAACAGACGGTACCGATCCTGAATATATTCCCTGGAAAAAAATAGATGGCACTATCGACCATGAACGTTACTTGGATCTTCTATATAATAAGGCAAATGGATATGGCGGCTACTACACTTACATACAGGTTAAGGATTATATTCTTCCGAATATTCAGATTGCGATAGATAATCTAATGATCCCAGACAAAGAGGATAAACACGACTACAACAAAGAGTTTGAAACAAACTGGGATTTATATGGCGTTGAATTATTAAAAGCAAAGAAAGAATTCTATGAAAATGAGTTAAAAGATTTTGCTGAATATGAGAAACCCTGGTCTGATCTTACTGACGAGGAAAAGGCTAAATACCCAAACGAAGATTCTTATAATAGGATGCATGACAAGTATGTAGAATATAGTGGTTATCTTGGTAATGAAACCACCCAAGGTACTCTCCTATTCAAACTAAAACAACTGACAGATGAAATTGAGGTTTTAAAAACAAAACAAAAAGACATCACAGATCAGAAAACTGCCATGATTACGGATGTCTCTATAAAAAATGAAAAATGGAAGCTCTCTGATGATGAGTATATCATTTACAATACCCTGATTCATGATCAAACGTACACAAACTCTAATATAGTCTCTACATCAATCGATTCTACCCTTGATACCATAAAAGTGCAGGAAACACTGTATCAGGATGCGATTGACAAAATCTCAGAGCTTAGTCAACCCCAATATACCTTTACAACTGAAATGGACAATCTGCTACGCCTGGAAGAATTTAAATGCTGGCGAAGTTCTTTTGTGCTGGGTAATTTTGTCCGCTTAGGAATAAGGGATGACTATTCTGTTAAGTTAAGATTAATAGGCAGAACGTGGAACCCGTGTGCGATTACTCCAGATTTAACCGTAGAGTTTTCAAACATGATTACAAGCAGGTCAGGTAGAAATGATTTAACTCAGATTCTGCAAAATGAAAATGAACGGGGATCTTCTGGTGGTGGGGTTGCGCTTGGAACTGGAAACAGCAAGGATGACAAAGAGTATCTGACAACCTTACTACAAAAGATGATATCCAATAACCTGTTCAATAATGCCGTAACGAACATTACCGGAAATTTACAGGTTCCCTCTGCAACGATTCAAAAATTAGTAGGTGAATATCTTCGGTTTGCAAAAATAGACGTTGGCCAGATCAATGGGGATGAAGCAAGTTTCAACAAATTCTTTAGCGAATACATTGATGCTGACTATATAGCAGCACGAATTGTTATAGGAGATATCGCAGACTTCAAAGAAATTAAAGGTGATCTGGCCTTACTTAAAAAAGTTGTTACGGGTCAGATCATTGGTGATGAAGCTTTCTTTATTGAACTCACATCGGGCAATGTCCATATTAGCGATGCCGTTATTAAGGAAATGATTGCAGCTAAAATATCGGTTGCAGACCTTATGGCACATGCAGCCTCAGCAGAAATAATCACGCTAATATCTTCTGACACTGGTCAGCCTTCAATTGCATTTGCAAATGGGACTCAACAGTTCTACGACGACAAAGGCAATATCCGTGTTCAGATTGGACAGGATGTAAATGGTGATTTCAATTTTATTGTCCGGGGAGTTGATGGAAAAACAGCGCTTTTTGATGAGAATGGAATAACGACAGAAGGTATCCAGGATGGACTTATTAAGAATGACATGCTTGCTGATAATCAGATCTCTAAAAATAAACTCAATTTCCCAATCGTCAAAACCGATGAAAACGGTAAAGTATCCATCACAGAAATCTTAGATGGCAACGGTGACCAGTTTGGGATTAAGTACCAAGAGTTCCAGGATACGATTACTTCCACAACAACTAACTTAGACAAAAAAATCGAGGACAGCCTCCAGTATAAATTAGAAGTGTCCAGTTCCAACGGAAATATATTTACGAACGGTCAAATCGATACCTATCTAACCGTCACACTTTACCGTGGGAATAACGATGTTACAAATGATTACCCTGATTCCCACTTCATCTGGTCTAGGCAGAGTTCAGACTCAGACCTTGATGAATATTGGAATTCACAGCACATAGCGGGTTCCAGAACATTACATATTACAAGAGAAGATATCTTTAAAAAAGCGCAATTCCGCTGTTCTTTTATCTTGGACGACGAAGTAGCTGCTACAACAACATCCTAAGGAGGTTTAACAATAAATGTCTATTAAAGCAAGCAATCAAATAACGGTTGTTGATATTGAAGATGTGGGCAGACTGAGTGTTTATTTAAACAGTAACCTGCCATTATCAACAATCTATGATCCAAATTCAAACTCATACGCCCCTAACTGGCAGACAACAAATTTAAAGCTGACACCTGTTATCTATTTAAATGATAAAGCGTTGGCTTTAAATGCATCAGGTCTGGCACTTACATGGAAACGAAGAGAAGGCTCCAGCTCAGAAGGAAATTTAACTGCTGGTGAAACGGTTTCTGGAGGAATCCTAACCGTAAATCAAAATAAGCTGAGTACGGTTTCCAGCGGGCTGTTGAGTTATATCTGTTATGTTTCCTATAAAGATCCCGATTCGGGGGTAACCGTCAATGCACAGAGTCTGTTGTCATTTTCTCTACTGCAGAACGCTGTTGAACTACATTACTGTTCCATTGATGGCGCAAATGTTTTTCTCTATAATTCTGCGGGGAATCTTATGGGTGACAGCCAAATTACTCTTACGGCTAACCTGAGCAATGTCACGATCACAAACTGGCAGTATAAAAAAGCAGACGGAACATTTGCTGTATATCCGACTACTTCTGATAACCAGACCATATCCGGCTCAACCTTAATCGTTAAGCCCGCACATGCTATATTTTTCAATGATATTGCTGTAGTAAAACTGGTAACAAATGACGTGGATGTATATGATACCATAACCATTGCCAAACTGCGTGACGGCAGTCATTCCGTTATCGGGGCGCTAAACAATGACAGCCACACACTTCCCGCAAATAGTGCCGGCACTGTAACTTCTTACGCAGGTGCTGACTCTACGCTGTCAATTTACGAAAATGGTTCTGACATTACCAGCACATTCAGTATCACAACTACTCCGTCTTCCGGTGTCACAGGAACCCAGTCTGCTGACAAAAAAACATATACCGTCACTGGAATGACCGTAGATACCGGATATGTTGATTTTGCTGCAACGAGAGCCGGGTATGCCACCATAACGAAAAGATTTGCACTCTCAAGAGTAAAAGGCGGTGCAAGCGGTTCTACAGCACGTGTGTATTTTCTGGATTCAGACACTCTGGTCTTAAACAAAAATATAAGTAATGTTTTCACCCCCAGTAATGTGACATTTAGTTCCTTTTACCGGGATGGAACAAGCGCAAACCGCACAGCTTATTCTGGACGGTTCATTATTGCCGAATCCACAGATGGAACCACATTTACTAATAAATATACTTCAAGTGCAGATGAAGCTGCAAAAACATATACGCCATCAGCCACTAACATTGCTGCTGTCAAATGTACCCTTTACGCTTCAGGCGGAGTCACCAATGCTTTGGACACGCAGACCGTCATGGTTGCAAAAGACGGCGCTACCGGGGCAACTGGCGCAGGCGGAATCTCTGTTGTAGTTGGAAATGAAAACCAGGGCATTCCATGCAATAGTTCCGGAAACGTATCACCTGCCACAGACGTTACAATCCCATTTTACGGATATCAGGGAACATCCAGAATAGCCTGTTCTGTTACCGCTGGTACTCTTCCATCGGGTGTTACTGTCAAATCAAATACCGCTTCAACCACTTCTGCTGCTGGTTCACTGGTTCTTGCATTTGCCGTGAATGCCACTTTAGGAGACAGTGCAGCGATGTCTGGAACAATCGACCTCACATTCAGCTGCGGTGGACAGAGCATTGTGAAAAAGTTTTCCTGGCAAAAGAACAAGGCTGCTGTAAACGGCACTAATTCCGTATTGTTTGAACTTATTTCTCCAGCTGGCAATGTAATTGTCAATTCTGCGAACAATGTCAGTCTGGAAACCATCATGTACTCCGGGACATCTGTGGTAACACCAACGGCATTTGTATGGAAAAAGTATGCTTCCGGTGCCTGGACAGTGATATCCGGGCAGACAGCATCCAAGTTAACCGTAACACCTGCAATGGTTGACGGATCGGCTTCATTCAGCTGTACTGGAACATACGATGGCAAAACTTATACGGCATATGCAACTGTCATAGACAAGCAGGATAACTATGATGTTGATGTTATCTGTACCCTTGGCACCCAGATAAAAAATGGTATGGGTTCTGGTGTAATTTATTACAGGCTCTATCAAAATGGTTCAGAGGTTGATGCCCTTAAAAGCACAAACTTCTCTTCCACCGCTCCATCTTCGCCAGCAACCGGTGCATTTTATTATCACATAGATGTAACCGCCAAAACCGTGACATTAAAGAAGTATAACGGCACAGCCTGGGCAGATGCTACAGGAGCAGATTTACCAACAGAAACGTACAAGACTTACCGATTAGATAAAAACTCACTGCCAATGGATGACGGCAATGTATGGAAAACAGGAAAAGTAGTTTATATTGATGGCTCTATGATAGACAGTAAATGTACTTTTGTAGTAGAAGTCGAATAGATAAACAAGGTCTTTCAGTGCCTTGTTATTTTTATGCCTATATAAGAATACGAGGCACAGGAAGGAGAAATTAAAAATGAAAGCAAGTAATCAATTAACAATACTTAATATAGAAGAACAAACCTTCGAAGACATCTGCACTCACGACACCACAACCGGACTCATCGAATGTACTCACGCACCGGATCAGGGATGTGTAAGGGTTACAGAATTACAGGGGAAATCGGAGCAGGCGCAGAGTACGCTGGGGAAGAATTTACTGGATTTAACCCATGCTATAATAATAGTTCAGGGAACAGGATTTACTTATACAATTCAAAATTCAAATGCCGTAACTCTGAATTGTACAAATCCTGGAGCTTATTCATCACTTCATATAAACCTTGTTGGATTAACCACAGGAAAGTCCTATTCTGTTTCAGGTGTACAATCTGGGAAGAATATTACATTGGGTATGGACGAAGCTACAGATGCGGCGTTTGTCAATAGAACCGTCATTAATGGTTCACAGGTAACTGTAAGAGAAGGATATTTCTATAAACTAAAAATTTATGCAAATATAAACAGTACCAGTTCTACAGAAACTTATACCAACACTTACACGAATATTCAATTAGAGGAAGGTTCCACAGCAACAGCCTACGAACCATTCATTCCCAACAGCCCAAGCCCAGATTATCCAAGCGTTATTAACAGTGTTGGGGATAGCGGAAAATTGAATATGGTGAGTTCTAATGGGCGGAGGAATTTATTTGAGCAATCAGAACAATTCATGCTTACGCCTACTTGGACTGGGGCAAAAGGGACTGTTGAGGAAGTTAATGAACCAACATCGCCATATGGAAAAGCTATAAAAATAACAATTACAACAGCCGGCAGAGGATTCTATTGCTACTCTGGTTTTATGCCAATAAAAAAAATGGAGGTAGGGCGCAAATATACATGGGGATTACTTGTTAAATCTAATAGAGTACTTACATCCGAGATTTTTGGACATGAATGCGGTGGTACAAAAAATTACACGATATCATCCGAGTGGGAAAAATATTCCTTTACTTATACGATGAATAATTCCCCATACCGTGCATTCCTAATGTATTTTAATTTTACAGTGGGTGATGTTATTTATATACACAGTTTTAAATTAGTAGAGGGTGAAAACATCGATAACTGGTCACCCGCCCCAGAAGACATCACCCCAGAAAACTATAAGCAATACGAAGACAAACTATCTCTTGCATCGGCAAATCTTACATCTCCACTGCGCTCTTTGCCAAATGGTGTACACGATGTGCTGGAATGTAAAGATGGGATTTGGGGAGTTACGAGGAATTGCGGATTATTACATATCGATGGAACAGCAAATTTCACTACTCACAATAGCTTAGTATCTTCTAAGGAAATTCGCGTTTCTCATCCTGGCAATAGAAATAACAACTTAATATGTAGTAATTTTAAAAACGTCTTAACCACATGGGACATTGATAAAGTTGGCATATTTGCAGCCTCTGGATTAAACCTAGAATCTATTGCATTTCGTATTCCAATTAATTCAGATCCCAAAGTATTCTTCCGTGATAATCCTACTGATGTAGTTTACGAACTAAAGACGCCAACCTGGGAACCCCTAGACACTTCGTCCCAAATAGCCCTGAACAACCTATTATCTTACTCAGGCAAGGATTACATATATACAACAGATCCTTTAGCTACAAACTTTTCGATGGCAGTAAAATCACGGGCATTCTATGAAAACTTCAAAATTCAGGAAGAGATCAAAAATACCAATTCTTCATTAGGCGACTTAGATGACGAAATCAAAGGTGGATTTTACGATGGAATTATCAACGTAAATGAAGCGGAAGCCATCCGTAAAGCTGCCGAAACAATGCATACTCAAGTCACGAACCAATTTAATAAGGTAGATTCTAATCCTTCGCTGACTGGCACACCAAAGACAACACACCAGACGAAATACACGGAATGCAATAATGCATATAATACGCTCATTTCTAAGATCAATACTGCCATCGATTACTGCTCAGTTAACAGCACGAAAACAGATTCTCAAAAGAAAACGGCTGTTACGGATATGAATACGGCTTTCGGAACGTACAAGACTAAGTTAGCAGATTACCAGAAAGCTTATCAGGATGCGATAGATGCTATTGCTAAGAAAAAGGCGGATGATGCTGTTGATGATGTCGTTATTGGCGGAAGGAATATTTTTAGACAATCTGGACATTGGGAAAAGTTGCCTGATACGAAATATTGGGGCAATAATGGCGGAACCATTAACTTGGACACAACCGTTAAATATTTAGGGTACAACACTTTACGGACTACAGTTGGTAACGGGATATATGGTTATAGCTCCGAATGGATAGAATTAGATACAAATAAAATTTATACGTATTCATCCATGATCTTAACAAATGCTAATGTAACCGGGGGGCCTAGTACTCCCCTGCATTGCCAATCTTCAGTGGACAAAGTCAATATCATTGCAGGAGTTGAAATAATTAAATTCCAACAATCTGCAATTGCTAACAAATGGACTTTATTGTATTTAACATTTAAACCTAAAGTAAAATATTGGCGCCCTTTCGTATATCTGGGTAGTGGAAGTACCATATTTAATATTGCGTATTTAAAATTGGAAGAAGGCACGAAACCAACTGATTGGACACCAAACATCGAAGACACTGATGAGAAAATAACCGAAGTATCAGCTACCCTAACCAGCACGATCAGTGACGTTAAATTTATCGTTGACGAAGACCATAAGAACATTACTAATAAGGTATGGAAATCAGACATCCTCACAGGGATTAAAGATTTAAATGTTGGTGGAATAAACCTCTGGGATTTGTCTGCTATCAAACGGTATGCTTCGGGGAGTTTAAATACGATTGTTGCAGGAACTACAGTTGATGCTAAGACGGGTAAAATAACTGTTACATCAGATCCACAGTCTGTACCTGGTTGCAAGATCGATGTTTCTACGCTGACCCGCAATACAAGCAATATTGGTGAATTAATCATCACAGGTTACTTTGACCGTCCAGATTCTGATGAGAATAAGTTAAAAAATGTAAATATTCACTATCGGTGTTTCAATAATGCAAATGCAGAAATACAACCTCATACTAGTAAATTAATACCGGTTGAAGCAAGCAGTAATCTGTTTGCAGGTACTCTTTCTATTCCGGCAAATACTGCTTATATCAATTTTGGAGTTGGTCAATTTCCTTACGTAAAACCATACACATTAACTGGAATCACTGTAAAAGATTCTGCTCTCTATGATATTACGAAAGGGCTTAGGGATCAGGTATCTCAGGCTTATCAGGATATTAGCGGATTTAAGCAAACTGTTAGTGATACTTATACTACTAAGACGGAGTTTGACCAGCTGAGTGTTAGCGGAAGAAACCTTCTTAGAAATACTTCATACGAAGATAATATTGAAGGAACATTAAACCGTGGAACTTACCACACCATAAGTCGGGATACAGTAAATAAATACAACGGGAATAATTCGCTTAAAATTGTGTGTAATACGGTATCTATAAGTGGTGCACAAGATGTATGGCAATACCTTTGGAAGGAAATGATTTTGGATAAACCAGTTACAGCTTCCTTCTATATAAAAGGTAGTATTGCCACTACTGGTTGGATGCGTGTGGCTACGGCTGCTGTATCTGCTAGTGCACAAACTTTTAGTATTACTACAAGTTGGAAAAAAATTGAAATTGATTTTGGCAAAGTTATTCTAGAGAGTGATTCTAGCCATATTGCAGAGTTGATCTATGGTTTCAATGCTACAGGTACTTTTTATATTAACTCTATGATGTTAGAATATTCTACAAAACCATCAGACTGGACACCAGCCCCAGAAGATACTGACGAAAAGTTTACTAATTATACCACGACCACTGACATGAACTCATTAATCAACCAAACAAAGTCAGACATTGAACTTGGAGTATCTAAAGCATACACAAGCAAAGCGGAAGGCGATAAAATAACCCAAGGTTTAAATAAGTGGATATTAGAGGTTTATCAGCTGACCAGTTCTTCTATGCCAAATCCAAGAGTTGCGGATATTGAGAATATTCGGGGGAAAGTGCCGACTAAGATTATTGAAGTTGCGGATACTGCAATGAGTGCTAGTCTTAATACTGGTGATTACTACATTGGACATGCGTTTACTTATCTCTATTTTGATGCTGCCTATACATGGTCTGGAACAATTAAGACAGATGATGAGGGCGTAGTTTATCTCAATGGTGTTAAAAAAGTATCTACAACAACTAGCGTGGCTACAAATATTTCTTTACCATTTCAAGCTGGTTGGAATGTTCTTGAGGTTGTTTATAATGAAGGAACTAGCAATGACGGTTGGTTATTCAGTAGTAAATTATCTACATTATCTCAATGCAAGATCATGAACTGTTATGCTCAGGTGTCGCTGAATGCGAGTGCTTTAATCAAGGTTACGGCTGATGCTATAAGCCATAAGGTAGAAAACGATGCCGCATATGCCGAATTCACTGAACAGGCTGGAAAAATGGCTTGGTTGGTTAAGTCGGGTACGGAAGCTGCTAATATGGAGTTAACACCGGAAGCCCTGAATGTAATTGCTGATAAGATTAATTTGACTGGAAAAGTAACCTTTAGCAGTCTTGCCACTGACGCTAAGAAAAAGATAGAAGAAGCAAAGCAAGCGGGTACTGATGCTCAGGAGTCTTTGAATAATTTGACACTTAGCGGAAGAAACCTTCTTAAGAATACTTCATATGAAAACAACATTGAAGGAACAAATAATCGAGGAACTTACCACACTATTAGCCGGGATACTGCAAATAAATATAATGGCAATAATTCACTTAAAATTGTGTGCAATACAGTATCAGTAAGTGGCGCTCAGGATGTATGGCAATATCTATGGAAAGAAATGATCATGGATAAACCCGTTACAGTATCCTTCTATATAAAAGGTAGCGTAGCTACAACAGGGTGGATACGTATGTCTGGAGCTACAACAACTGCAAGAATGAAATCATTTTATATTACCACCAATTGGGCAAAAGTTACAATTGATTTTGGTGTGGTTGATAACGAATGCGATATTTATCATATGGCACAGATTATATATGGTTTCAATTCAGTCGGAACTTACTACATGAACTCCTTGATGTTAGAATATGCTACTAAACCGTCTGATTGGTCAGCCGCTCCTGAAGATATAAATGCATCAATCGCTATTTTAGGTGAAGACCTCCAAGATCAGATTGACGGTAAAATTGAATCTTACAATCAGACAACCAATCCGGCAGACGCATGGACAACAGCTGATATTAAGACTCAACATACTGGTGACATCTGGTATGACGATACAGCAAAACTTACACAACGCTGGTCTGGCACTGCCTGGATGCCATTAAAAGATGCGGATGCAATTGCTGCACAAAATCTAGCACAACAAAAGAAACGGGTATTCACAGCTACTCCTACCACTCCTTACGATGTAGGGGATTTATGGGTACAGGGTGGAACTGGTGATATCATGAAATGCAAAACCGCTCTTGCCAGTGGAAGTTACAATGCGGCTCATTGGGAAAAAGCAAGTAAATATACCGATGATACGACAGCTAATCAAGCTGTTTCTAATACTATTCTGACCCCGGCTGATAAGATCTCATTATATGCTACGTTTCTTAATATTCAGAATGAGTACAGCAGATTAAAGGATCAGTGTACTAATCTTGGGGTTGCTGATACATTGAAAACTTCGTATGATGCTCTTTACGCATTGTTAAACGGCATTGTAGGAACGACAACCTTACAAAACTCAACAACTACAGGATTTAATAAAAGCAACTATGATACACTTTATAAGAATTATGTTACTGCAAGAGAAGCTTTGGAACAGGCTCAGATAAGTAAAGTCTATGAATATACAAACACAATAAAAGAACATTTTACGACTGAGAAAGCCTTAGCTGTTGCGAATTGGTTTGCTTCTCAGGATAAGACCATGATTGACGGCGCTTATATTTATACTGGGACGGTTACGGCGAAACAGATAGCTGCTAATTCAATTGATACAGATCATTTAGCCGTTGGCATGAATCCAAATCTCGTGAGATATGGACTGGATACTATGGAGCAATTTTCTACGGTTCCTTATTTTTCAAAGTCAGCTACTGCAACTGTTACTCTGGATGATTCACAGTATTACATAGGAACTAAATCCATTAAATTTATAGGCACATCTGACAGTAACTCTGTTTGCTTAGGATCAAAAGAGACAGACTATGGGTGTGTTCCAGTCACATCAGGTAAGATGTATATATTATCTTGCTATGTAAAAACAACCTCTACTTCTTATGTTAATGCTTTTATAGGATTTGTTGCACACCCCAATATTTCTGCTTCCAATATAGTTAATTATGGAAATGCTAGTAAAACAATAAAAAATACAGATGGATGGGTACGGCTGTCTATTAAATATACAGCAAGTAGTGCTTATCCCTATGTTTCCATAAGAATCAATGTAGAGAGTCCAAGTTTCCCCGTTTGGTTTGACGCTTTTCAGATTGAAGAAGTAGACAGCGAAGATAAAGAACCTGGTACATTTAAGCAAGCTGGTACTACTACTATTGATGGGGGCAATATTACCACGGGAATTATGAAATCGGCTAACTACAATTATAGCAGTGGTAACTTTACTGTTGCTGGTACAATGATTGATTTAGCAACAGGTGTGATAAGAAGTAAGGGATTTGGAATGGACGCAAGCGGGAACAGCTATTTTAATGGTACTGTTACGGCTACGACTCTAACAGCAAGTAACAATGGAATTATAGCTGGTTGGAATATTAATAGCACGTGTCTATGGAAAGGCAACTCAACAATTGGACAATCAGGAAGTTCCAATATTTATCTCGGTAATAGCGGGGTATCATTTAGTGATAAGTTTATATATAAAACTAGTACTGGTGTTTTAGAAGTAAATGGTAAGATTTTAGCATCAAGTGGACAGATTGGTGGAGCTAACGGTTTTAATATTAAAACAGGTGCAATTTGGAGAGGCAGTGAAACCTGGGGCGCCGCTGGAAATGGTAATATATACTTGGGGGTTGATGGTTTTTCACTGAGCGATAAATTGAAGTATAAGGATGGTGTATTAGAAGTAAATGGCGTTGTCAATGCTACAAGTGGTAAAATAGGTGTGTGGAATCTTGATACAGAACTTAATAATGGTCATTGGGGCGATGGAAAAGGTACAGGACTGGGACAAAGTTACACAGACTCAAATTATGCTTCCCGTATGGCATTCTGGGCAGGTGATGGAAAATTTAAGGTTACTTATGACGGAGCTATGACTGCTACAAGTGGAATCATTGGTGGTTGGAATATTACCACTGGATCTATGAACCGACAATTTACAGCAAATAACAAAAATTATTGGTTATATTTTGATACAGGTACAACCACAGATAATTATGCTGCATTTATGTTAAGAACTAAAGCTACTACAGCTAGTGCATGGGAAGATAAGTTCTCAATTGCATGGAATGGCAAGATGACTGCTATGGACGCTGATGTGCGAGGTGTTATTAATGCAACTTCGCTGCAAGCAAAAGATACAATTCAAATGTATAGTGCTCTAACAGTAGCACCGGAAACAATCTTACAGTTGGTAAAACCAACAGTCAGTTCTACTTATGATGTTTTACTTATGGGCGATGGCTTAAATACTTCTAGTTATTTGCAGTTTCAAAGACATGCAATATTCACCAATGGCGCTATCATAAATGCTGGCGGTTTGGTCGTAAACAATAATATTTCTGCATCAGAAATATATGCATCTCAACATCATATTTCTAGTTACGATGGTGGGTGGTTTATGCAAGATTCGACATGGGTAAGATCTATTGGTAATAAAAGCATTTATACTGGTAGTCAGATTATGGCTGGAAATGCAATCTATGAGTTTGGAACATTGTTATCAAACAGATACCAAGCAAAAGGTAGTTATTCAGCCTCATCCCATACTCATGGTAATATCGTGAATGGTATATATAGTTGGAATATAAGTGGTACAGGAAACTTAATTCCACGTAAAAATGGAACAGATACTGCTGCTAATATTGGGGCTAATAGTACTACAGGATGTGTAGATGCTGTTTATTACAAGAGTCTTGTTAACAAATCAGATCGAAGATTTAAAGAAAATATAAGGGATATCTCTTTAGCCGAAGCTCTCACCATAGTTGAAAATTTAAATATTAAATCTTATAACTATAAAGACGACAAAGCCAAAATAAAAAATTATGGAATACTGGGACAGGAATTAAGAGATTTATTAATTGAATCTTCACATGAATTATTCTCTGGTTTATCAATCGACGATAGATACGAAGAAGGTAGACCTGTCTATGATTTAGAAGCTAATGAGGAATATGTAATATATGGGGTTAATTATACTCAATTTATACCTTTATTGATAAAAGCTATGCAATATGTTCTAAAAGAAATTCATAAGGATAAAAAGTTGTAAATATATTCCATATAGTCTATAATAAGGTTAAATATATCAAGGGAGGATATGGGATATGAAAAAAATACTTTTCAGCATGTGCATTATATTTATTGTTAGTCTTGGTCTAAATATTAATGCAAAAGCAGATGACAAACATCGGATAGGTGACAATGTGTATGTCACGCTAAATGAGGAAATACAAGAGGCAACTATTACAGGAACAGGTGAAACATTCAATTATGATCAAGACGGATATGATACAAGTGGCTATAATAAAAACCCTTTTAGAGGTGGAAAATACTATCGAGTAATAATATCCCCTGGAATTACAAGTATTGGAGATTATCTATTTAATGGTATTCATCTCTTAGGAGATTCTTATACCATACCCAATGGTGTTACTCGAATTGGAAAAAGCTCTTTTCTCGGAACAGATATTAAGAAAATAATATTACCTAATACATTGAAAATTATAGATGATGATGCTTTTTCCTTTAACATGAGACTAGAAAACATCAATTTGCCAGAAGGATTAACGGTTATTGGAAAAAGTTCATTTGCAAGTTCTGGGATCAAAGAAATAAAGATACCCAATACAGTAAAAGAAATAGAGCCTTGGGCATTTAATTCATGCCCTAATTTAACAAAAATAGAGTTACCACCTACGATAACTTCTATAGGACGAAATGCCTTTTGGTATAGTCAAGCGTTGTCAACTATTAATCTACCAAACAGTCTGAAAACCATAGAAGGAGATGCCTTTGCAGGTTGCATTTCACTTACAGATATAAATATCCCCGGTTCAATGCAAACCATAGGGAGTAACGCATTTGCTGGCTGTCGTAGACTCTTTAATGTAACAATGCAAGAAGGAGTACGTACAATAGCGAATAATGCCTTTGACGGGTGCATTCGATTACAAACTGTGACTCTGCCATCAACGATCCAATCAATCGGTAGTTATGCATTCAATCAATGTACCATGCTTCGTAGCGTAATGGTTCGTAACGGCAATGCTAAGCTCGGATCAGGGGTATTCAACGGGTGCCCAGTAACACTGTCAGCATCCAAAGGTTCCAGAGTCCAGGCATACGCAAAGAGCAACGGAATAGGCTTCAAAGACAATGGTAGCTATGCAGTGCCATTTGTAACACAGGAATATATCTCAGGCAGTTTCAGATATAAAGTACTGACATCAGGCTCAAACGGCGGTACCGTCCAAGTAATTGCCCCAATCAATAACAAGAAAACGAAGCTCACGATTCCTGATACTGTGAAACTCAACACCTACAACTTTACGGTAACAAGCATCGCAAAGAACGCTTTTAAGTCCAACAAGAAACTTAAGACTGTCAATATCGGCAAATACGTTACATCAATCGGAGACAGAGCATTCTACAACTGTTCAGCGCTCACAACCGTTAAAATGGGTAGTAGAGTAAGCGAAATCGGCAAAGCTGCTTTCCGTGGCTGCTCGAATCTGAAAAAGGTGAAGTTACCGACTAAAGTTACTTCTATTAAAGATGAGATGTTCTACGGATGTAAAAAGCTGACGACAGTGACGTTGGGTAATAATACAACTTCCGTTGGTAACGGAGCTTTCTCGGGATGTAGCAGTTTAAAGAGTATTACTATTCCGTCTAAGGTTAAGACACTGGGGAGTAAGGCGTTCTACAACTGTAAGAATCTGAAAAAAATTACGGTTAAGGGAACTGCGCTGAGACGGGTTGGCAATTCTGCACTAAAGAAGATAAACAGTCGGGCTACGATAAAGGTTCCTAAGAGCAAAGTGAGTAAATACACGAAACTGTTTAGGGGTAAGGGACAGAGCAAGACTGTTAAGGTTAGTAAATAGGTAAATGATAGTAAAAAAATATGCATGATATAACGACTTAATTAAGGAGTCTGCCGAAAGGTAGGCTTCTTTTTATAGAATAGTTAGATTTCGTATATATTACGCAAGGACGAAAAATAATCAAATCATATAGTGATTTAAATCAATAATAGAATCCTCTAGGTTAGTTAAATATTTTTCTAAAATTAATTGAATTATAGTAGCAGGGTATGTTAAACTATAAAAAACTAAAGAATAACATTGGAGGTGACTATTATTCAAGATTATTTTTTAAATACAAAAACAAATATTCTTAATAATGAAAATTTACGAGAGCCACAAATTGAAGCATATGTAGAGGTCTACAATCATTTTATTACAAAGAAAAAAACGACACATGCTATTGTAATTTTACCTACGGGTAGCGGGAAAACCGGTCTAATGACAATTCTACCATACAATATCTCAAAAGGTAGAGTTTTAGTGATTGCACCTCAACTAACAATTTTAGATACCATAGAAACAAGTTTTAATAGTTTAAGTAGTGAGAATTTCTGGACGGATAAAAATGTTATTCCAAGACCGAAGGATTTGCCTGTAGTAGTTAGATATGAAGGAAGAGAAACTCATAAAGATCATATGGACTCAGCAGATATCGTAATTGCAAATATTCAAAAGTTGCAAGCACGCAATGAAATGGCACTTTTAAATCAGTATGACCCAGATTTTTTTGATATGATAATTATAGATGAGGCTCATCATTCAGAGGCAAAAACATGGTTAGAAAATTTACAACACTTTTCAAACGCAAAAATAGTAAAGATTACTGCCACTGGATACAGAACTGATAAAAGACCTTTGGTTGGTGAATTAGTTTATAAGTACAAATTAAGCCAAGCCATGAGTAAAGGATATGTAAAATCACTTGAAAAGTTTGATTACGTTCCCGATGAGTTATATTTTACGATTGACGATCAAAATGATAAAATGTATACTTATCAACAAATTATCAATTTAAATCTAAGAGATGAGGATTGGATAACTCGATCAGTAGTTTTCTCTGATGAGTGCAAAATGAGCATTGTAAAAGAGAGTTTAAAAGTTTTGCAACAAAAACGCAATGGAACAACAGTTCCACATAAAATAATCGCTGCCGCACAAAATATCCAAGACGCAAAAAAAATTGCACAAATGTATTCTAATGAAGGATTCAGGTCTATCGCTGTTCATAACAAATTGTCTCCTGAAGATAGAAAAAAGGCATTTTCTGATATAGAAAATCATAGAATAGATGTTGTAGTTAATGTTTCGATGATGGGGGAAGGTTATGATCATAAATATCTATCTATAGCCGCAATTTTTAGAGCTTTTAAAAATCCCCTCCCATATGAGCAATTTATCGGTCGAATATTGAGAGTCATTCCTGTTGACGAAATCATCAAGCCCGAGGATAATATCGGAAGTGTGGTTGCTCATAAGATGTTATTCTTAGATGATTTGTGGGATTACTATAAAAGTCAAATACAAGAAAGCGATTTTATAAAAGAATTAGAAGATGTCGATCTACCTGAAATTGTAACAAGTGATAGTTCGGGGAAAGTAATAGAGGTGTCATTTGGTAAAATAAGCGCAAGTGATACAGGTGTTTTAGAGCATTCTGTATATATGGAAACAAATTATATTCAAAAAGCTAAAGAAGCCCAAGCATCTAGAAAACGAAAAGTTGAAGAATTAGTTAAAATATTAAATATCACCGAAAGTGAAGCATCGGATATCTTAGAACAACAATCAGGATCTAACAATGAATTGAAGCGGCCTGACATAATTTTAAAACGTCGTAAAAAATCTACAGATA
Organism: Robinsoniella peoriensis; assembly: GCF_000797495.1. Classification (GTDB taxonomy): domain Bacteria; phylum Bacillota; class Clostridia; order Lachnospirales; family Lachnospiraceae; genus Robinsoniella; species Robinsoniella peoriensis. Next base: position 265,725 of record NZ_JTGN01000008.1, on the reverse strand, counting down.
CAAATATAAGAGAAGTACTTGTTCCAGAACTGTTGCGGTTAGCTGGAGTTCCTATTAATGGTAATGAATTATCTACTTTAGCAATATTTTCAGATAAGCGATTTAAATGGATACCTTCTAGAATTAATCAGAATGGTGGTATGTTAGCAACATATTTTAATACATATTTAAAGAACTCGATCGGATATGAAAGAGGAAAATGGACAAATGAAGATTATGAAAGAGCTGGTGAATTATTAGATCAACAAGCTGCATACTTTAAAAAGTTTTTTACGGAGGAATAAAAATGAAAGATATAATTAATCGAATTTATGAACTTACAAATTCTACTATATTAACGCCTTATAATCTATTAGATAATATCTTACTTGAGAATTACAAAGAGATTAAATTCACAAAAGATCAGAATATAATTAAATGTGAAATACTTACTATTGAGGACAATAATAAAGATATATTCTTCTATGAATTTGACTATAATAATAAACTACAGTTAGCTTATACAATAAACGAGAACGAAACAATTGAATTATTCAACAGACAAAAAGAATTAAACACCTTACTTACAGACTATAAATTCATACAAAACAAAAAGATAAGTTAATAGAAAAAAGTAAAGTTTTATCGTTGTCGTAAAGTGGAGCTTTAGTACGATTGGAATGAGGTCGAACTGTAACTTTATGGTCTTTTACACGGAACAGAAGATATGTGGGATGAGTGAGGTGACGGTTCTGACCTTATGGTAATTAAAAAATTGACCGAGTAATGAGTTGAGTGACGGTTCTGACTCAACGGTAAAATAAAAATTGACCGAGCGATGAATGTAAAATGAGAGGATTCATTCCTCTCGTTTTTGATTATATAACAATTTCCCGGGGGCTTACGCTCAAATAAAAAACATTGATTTTTCTATAAAATAGGGTATAATAAATATATATACAATATAACACAGACTGACAAAACACATATGTTTTGCTAGTCTGTTATTACATGCGGAGGGAATAATATGGAAAGCGTATATGATATTGCAAGTTTTTATTTATCAAAGGCTCCAATGACACAAAAAAAATTACAGAAATTAGTATATTATGCATACGCTTGGACACTTACTTTACTCAATGATAAAGAAGATAATCTTGACAACAAACTTTTTAATGAGGAAATTCAAGCTTGGGTTCATGGGCCAGTATGTCCGCCATTGTATGCTAAATACAAAGGATATGGATGGGAAGCTATTCCATCAGAAGAATATGATGTTACCAATTTAGAAGCCGATGTTTTAGATGTCTTAGAGCAAGTGTGGGCAGTATATGGCGGTTTTAATGGTAATGAATTAGAGAGTATCAGCCATCAAGAAAAGCCTTGGCAAATGGCTAGAGTAGGTTACAGTGCTAATCAGCCGAGTAATGAGCAGATTAGTGATAATATTATTTATCAATATTATAGTAAAAGGCTTGAGGACTAGTTTGTATTATGGTAAAAAAAGGACAATTTACGATAGCGGTAAATAATAATAAATTTCCTAAAAGAAATGTCAGATTAAGCAATAGTGAAATCAAGGCAATACAACACCCAGTTTTTTCATTTGAAGATTTTCATCTGACATCGGTTAGAGTTGAGAACGAATTTAATAATTATTATAAAAATGAATTTACTTTTATCAACACTATTACTAACCTTTTCGGTAGGGGGCTTCAATTACTCGCTCATGAAAATGTTAATGAATTAGTGCAAGATAAAATAAAGCAAAATAAAATGCATTTTCATCCAGTTTCAGGAAAAGAAGAAATTATCGAAAAGATATTAAACAAATATGGACTCAATAAAATTAAAATTGATAATATTTTGGAAGGTGGGAACATATATCAATTTGAAATACCCTATGAGAATGGGGCGACTAGGGTAATTTTTCAAGTTATAGAAAACGTCTTTTCTTTACTGTTTCTTGATGCTAACCATCATATCTATTTTAACAAGAAAAAGGTTATTCAAGCAAATTCTTTATTTTTTGAAACATGTCCTGTTAATGTAAATAAACAATGTCCTAGAATGGACTATGTCGGTACATGCTTTGCTTTTGAGTTTTTAGACGAAACTAAAATTGAAGAAACTTATGGATATCAATACAAACCTACATTTGATGAAACTGTAAGTTGAGTTGTAAAAGATTAAAAGAAGATCCCAAAAAATAAAGTATCTTGATAAAGAGGGCATTGTGAGATCTCAAAAATTGTTAATTATTATATCACAAGTAATTAAGTTGTATGTAAGAGTCTATCTATTGGTAGGCTCTTTTTATATGACTAAACAGAAAGGATGTGTAGCCAATGTCAGTAAAACAAATAACTAACAAAGAAAATATTCTAAACGGAACAACAGATGCTCAAGGTGGCTTCTTTTGTACTCTCACATCATCAGGAGTAGATCATCCTGCTTTTGTTATTGCTCCTGACAAAATTGATAAATTTTTGAGCTTTTATACAGATGCTCCTTTTAAGCGGGCAATGGAAAGATTTATAAATCATAGAGGCATAGCAAACAAATGAGAAGGAGGCATAAATGCTAAATATCTTAATGTTCATTTTTGCTTTTCTATTCTCATTATCTGAAATTTTTTCACTTGTGTCTAAGAGATATGATATAGATACAATATTCATAAAAAGGCATAGAGTCATCCTATTATATTCATTAAGCATAGTAACCTCTTTCGCTTTGTCTTTTTCTTACTGCCTCGTTGTAAATATTTTATTCAGTTAAAAGGAGAATTGGCGAATAATGATATCGATTAGATTATTAAAACATAAAATAACATCGCTAGACTACGAAAACATTACAATTAATTTCAATAATCAGATTAACGTGATATGCGGACTTGACGAGTTCACGAGAACAAATATTTTAAATACCATTGACTCTTGCTGCAATATCGCAATCAGAGCTGATTATAGCCTTATTCCAACGATCATAAAAGGTATTGAAAGAATGGGACAATCAGCAAATACTTATGCAGGTATAATCTTGATTAACGGTATCGACAATTATCAATTCCCATCTTATCAAGAGTTAATTGACTTATTCAAAGAAACTTTCCCTAAGTCTCAAATTATATTATCATCTAATCTGCCAAGTATTTTACAATGCTTAAACAGTAAAGAATTAATAGCATTAGGAAAAGGCGCTGATGGAGACATATATGCAAAAGACTTGTACCTCAGTGAGTATGGATTACAGGGTTGGACACTACAAGAAATCCTAACGGACGTTTTAGATGTTCCCAGTAACTCTTCTATTTTATACAACAAAACTCTTGATCTGTATGACCAACATATGAATGAGGATGATGGCAAAGAAGTATTCAAGCAATATCAAATCTTAATAAAAATGCTCCATCCTGCTAACCCCTTACGGAAATTGCTAGATTTACAGGTTGCAGAATGGATGGATTAAAGAGAGAGGCGCATTATGAAATATGATAATTATATGAAAATGACACTGCCTTATGTTTGTGCCGAGAAAAATGCCAAACTAAATACATACATTTACAGGGGACTTGAAGACTTATTGACAATTAAAAACATAACCCTATTCAGTATTGAGAGTTTCATTAATGATAATTCATATCTAATTGATCTTGTAAAATCAACTGACGATCTTATCATGAGTCAGCCAGTTGCATATTTGATATTTTATTTAGTTGATCGCTTTCCTCATTAGATGATAGAAGCATTTCCGTTCACAAAAGGTGAGCTAGAACCTTTTTTCATTTTACTGGGAAAAACATTTTTTATAGCTAACAAAACGCATGTTCTCACTACTTTCCTGTCATATTCTGGTATATAATTAGTGTATCAAAATATTAGGGAGGTATAGTTATGAGTTTTGTAGTTTTTACCGGATGTCATCTTTTTGGTGCAATGTATGGAGATAAGCGGTCTACTAGTGATAATGCAGAAACAGTATCTGAAAACGTGCAAAAGGTAAAGCGAATAAATAACAATGTCATTACCTGTGCTGGGGGACATTCTGCTTTGATTAACGTATTGTGGAAACCTATATTCTATAGTCCAGCTTTACCAACACTTACATATAAGCAAACTGTGGAATTAATTTCCAAGAAATATTTAAATATTTCAGATGAATTGAAAGAATTAAGTAAAGAACATTCTGATTTAACGGCAAATATAGGCGTATGTGGACGTAGTAACGGTTATATTAAATTTACTTTGATTGAGGTAGGTAAATCAATTAACGTTAAAGAAACTATTCATAAAACAGAAAATGATGATGTTACTATGTGCTTTTTAGCACAAGGTCAATTACATTTAGGGAATATTTATAAAAATCTATTTTATAAGACTCCTGTATTTTCTTCAGAAAATTTAAAAAGCATATTCTACCAGACTTTAAAAAAAGGTATTAAATTAGGAGATTCTTCTATTAATGATAATTTTGATTGCGAGGTGATATATTTGCATGATTTGTCAAACGAACTAAAAGAAAATAACGTATTATGGGGTAAGGTCAATACAGCCGAGTTTTGGAACCCTGATAAAAATAAAATAATATTTAAAGAAAGAACAGATAGTGATAACGGAGTAATAAAATAATCTACAATGAAAGAGTCGTTTCATCGGTTCCTTTTTATTAAAAAAGTTGGATATATGGATGACTCAATAAATTTTCATGCCTTAAGCATATTTCATGACAAAAAATATGCTTTTTAATACATTTATACTAAAATTTTCATAGAATAAGTTATAATGTATTAAAAAAAGGAGAATATTAAAAATGGATGATCAGATTTTAGGTATAATGCTAGGTGTTTTAATTTTAATTTTTATTATCTCAATAGCTTTCTATGTTATTACAGGAATTGTTCTGTTTAAATTAAATAGAATCATATATGGTAACGGAACACCAATGGCATGGATTCCTTGTTGCAATATTTACTTATTAGGGAAGCTTACATTTAATAAATGGGTGGGATGGATATTATTAATATTTGGATTTATATCATCCTCATTTCGAGGTGAAATTGTGGGGAATGAAATAATAGTTAAAACAATTTTACCTATCGAGATAAGCCCAGTTATACCAACTATATATTCCATAGTTATATTCTTACTATTTATATATGCAATTGTCAAATATATAAGATTGAGATAGTGATAATCATAAATACAAAATAATAAAATAGTAAACCATTTAGATCAGCAACCCGCTGGTCTTTTTTAATACCCAAAAACAGGAAAGAAAGAGGAAAACAACTATGACAAAAACATTAACAAACGGAGATATCGTAACAATCTACAAAACACTCAATGATGCTTCTTCTTTTATGAAGAACAGTGCTATCAAGCTTCCCTCTGGGATGATGTGGTCTTTACGGAAAAATATGAAATCCCTCTCTCCTATCTTCGAATTAATTTCCGAAACCGAAAAGGAGATTTTTCAGGAATGTATGAAACCCGAATTCTTACAGGAAACAACCGATAACGAGGGAAATAAACAGCAACAGATTAAGCAGGAATTTATGCAGGAATTTGTTGCTGCTGTAAATGTAAAGATCAATGAACTTTCCTTACAGAAAAATGAGGTGGTTCTGGATGCAATTACAGAAAGCGATTTAGAGAAATTTGTAACTGACTATGATGGAAAAATATCTATGCCTGAATTGGATGCATTAGAATTTTTCATCGCACCAACAGAAAAGGAGGACAAATAATATGGAAACATTGGAAAAATTAAAAGTCAACGGCAAATCAGAGTTTGATTGTTTCTTCATCAATGACACTATGCCAGATATGTTTGAAGCCGTTATCAAATCAGACGACTACTCTTCTGTCGTAAATGAATTCAGCAGTATTGAAAAACTGGAGATTCTTGACGTAAATGGACTGGTCAGGAAGATGACTACTGCTTACAGCACATTAAAAGAAGTCAAAGCTATCTTCAACATGTACACGGACGAAGATGGTAAATTTATAACACCTTTCCGAATCAGCTTAGCTCCACACGATTTAAAAGAACAAGTAGATAAGTTGGAAAAGCAAGTTAATCCTGTTGTTGATGAGAGTGCTATGTCTCTGGACGAATTCAAATCTTACAAAATTAAGCAGCTGGGCAAAGTTTGCACCTCAGCTATTTATTTGGGCACAAACGTAGAAACATCAAAAGGAAAAGAAATGTTCAGTTACAACCTGGAAGATCAGTCCAATCTGAAAGATTTATTTGCCACCGCTACTGCTACTGGATTGGGTTGCCCGTATCATCCCAACTCTGGAAGCTGTGCGATTTACACGGCTGAGGACATTGTAGCAATTTATCTATCTTTATCAGCCCATAAACTTTATCACACTACTTATGCCAATGCGCTTAATACATATATCCGAGATTTGTATGATAAGGCTGAAATCAAAAAAGTAACCTATGGACAGGAAGTAACAGGCAAGTATAAGGAAAATATGGACGCTGCTCTTGCCCAGGGTGAATTAGCATTAAAAGCTCTTTTAGGCGATAATACTACGACTCCTGAGCCTGAAGAACCTACTGATCCTGAAATCCCACCGGAAGAAATTACTCCACCAGAAAGCGGTGATACCAATGCAGACAGTAATAACACTATTTAAGATTACGCTCAAATATCTATTCATTGCAGCATTTTGTGGATTAATTTACTCAGGTATTGAACTCTTGTGGCGTGGCAGGACTGCGCCCGAGATGTTCTTATTAGCTGGCATATGCGGATTATTTATCTGCTGGCTTAACAACATATTTACATATGATCTGGATTATCTTCTGCAAATAATTGTTTGTGGTATATTCTGTACCGGTGCGGAATGGATCTGTGGCTTACTGTTTAACAAGGATTATCATATCTGGGATTACCGTGGACTGCCTTTGTCTTCCTTAGATGGGCAGGTATGTCTGCTGTTCTCTCTGGCTTGGTGTCTTATAGCCGCTTTTGCCATCCCCCTACTGGATTGGATTGAGTGGAAATTATTTAAGTATAAAGAAGATACGCCCCCTTATTACATGGTTTTGGGCAGAAAAGTATTTGCATTTAAGAAAGGGTGAGGTGTATAAAATGCCAGAATTTTTACAGCTATTTGGAGAAGTAACAATTGCACAGATTGTTACAATGATTATTGCTATCGGAGCTATTTCAGGATTGATTTTAAAATATAATTCTAAATTTGACTCCTGGTATGAAAAACGGAAACATAATAAAAAGGTATTGACTGAATTTGATGAAACTATTCGGTCATTATCACAGAAGCAGGAACAGGACATGGTGCGTTCGAATCAAATGGATATAGAAATAAAAAAGGAACTAGAAAAGGTTGTTGAAAAGATCAACGTTATATCCCAAATGCTTTTGGAATCTAATCAAAATACAGATAAACGATTTGAGGAGATGCAGGAAAAAATGGACGTTAGTGAACGGCTAAAATTAAAAGACAGGATCTCTCAGGTTTACAGATATCATCATGCTAAGGGTGAATGGACAACAATGGACAAAGAATCTTTTCACGGCTTAATCTTAGACTATGAAAATCATGGTGGACAAAACAGCTTTATTCATGAAATCTGTGAACCAGAATCATGCACCTGGAAAATTATCGATGTGAAAGAGGAGGACTAACATATGAACCAGATTATTACATATTTACCCGTTTTAGCTATTGTGATGGCTATTAATATTGCCCTGGGAATGTACTACCAGATCGGGAAACAGAACTTTAAATTTGATAAGGCTAAATTTATCAATGGCATTATCAAAGCTGCTATCTTAGGATTGTCTGCTGTTGGATTGGCATACTGCTTTGAAGTGGTGGATTTGACATCTGTGGGTATTACACCACTGCTTGTGATTCAGACTGCTATTATTACGTATGCTGGTAAGGATTTGATTAATTTCGGGAAGATATTGGGAGTTACAGTGCAGACCAAGAGTGAACCTGATATGACTAAAAAGATGTCAGCTGATATTGAAAAGATTTTAGTTAATGATTTAAAAAAGAGGGGTTGGTATGAAATGGATCATTAAAGATGAAATATGTAAAATGGAATTAATCGAGGAACCCTTAAAGGTACTGGCAAAAGAAATGATTATCCGTAAGCCAAAATTATAATAGACAATGTATTTCACCATATGATACTATTAAATAAATTAGTATTTGTTGAAAGGAGAAATTTGAGAATGGAAAATAAGATGAAAAGCTCTAAATTAGGATGGTATTTGTTATTCGTGTCAATTGGTGGTATTTTAGGTATTGCAGTGTATAATATGATAGGTTGGATATTTTAAACTCTTAAATCCAAATTTCAGTTTGTTTGGTTGAAAAATTAAAATGACAATGGACTTGGGGTAACATTCAAAAAGTAATGATAACAAGTAATTCTAAAGAAACAATTGATAATAGTCTTAGAGCGGTACTTCGGTACTGCTCTTTTTTAATGTAAAGGAGGAAATAATGGCTTATACAAGAACAAAATACGGTGATCACGTAAATGAAATCTCTTTGAGCGAATTTATATGTGACAAGGTAACCGATATAAATGATCTTCCAACCTCGGCAGGATCAAATGGAAAACATACCTGCGCCATAGGATCAACAGCTGAGGTTATAGAAGATGGAAGTAAATATATTTTAAACAATCAAAATCAATGGGTATTGAAGGATTCTCCCCAGAACTCTTCTACTACTCCAGAAACCGGGGAACCACTCACAAAACCAAAACTATTTAGATTACCTACTGTAGCAAACACAAAACTTATCTTTGAATTTGATGTAACTGGCTATGAGTTTTCGGTTGCTAACTTCACAGATGGCGATATCTATGTAGCCTACACATCAGATACAGCTAACAGTGAATCCTGGTTAATACCTGCCGAATGTGCATCCACGATTACCATCAGAAAAGGAACAAAATTACATGGCACTCAAACAGTCGTAGTTTCGCCAGCTTCTACGTCTGAAAAGGGGGTACAGGTACAATGCTTGGATTGGAAGTAAAAGAAATTGGTCAGATCACTGGAATGGGATTTATTGGCACAGAAACGGGAATCTTTAAAATGAAAATCGGGAAGAAAAATGTAAATCTCATCGATGGTGCCACACCTCCACTTTCTGTAAGCCCCAAATGGAAACAGATGCGTGGGGATGGAAGCATTACAGTTCAGCAAGACCATTTTGTTATTCGAAATAACGGAATAAACGACTGGAATAAATGGTATTACATACTACCAGAAAATATTAAAAAGATTAAAGTCACCTGTAAGGTAAATGTAGATGAAGCAACGACATCCCCAGATGCTAAACTGTGTTTAAGTTTAAACAGCACATACGATGAAGCTTATCAAGTTTACGATAATAAAACACAAACTGGATGGGTTGATGTTACAAAAGAATTTACGTTAGCTACACCATATATCGGTTTTTTACTACGGGGAATGAGTTATGTTGCTGGGCAAATTTGTGCCTTTGATATTAAAGATCTAGTGGTAGAAAAAATAGAATAAGGAGGAATTACATATGTATGCTGCAATTATAGACGGAGTTATTCATTATAGCTCCAAAGAAAAAGAGGGGTATCAGGAATTAGCAAATTCTAATATCATAAACGATTCAGAAATCAAACCAGAATTAGGACAAAAGCTGCAATCAGATATCTTAGAAATCAAGCAGTCTCAGGCAGTGACAGATGCTGCTCTGCAGGAATTAATACTTAATACTATGGGAGGTGAAGTATAATGGCATATTTTTTAGCATGTAGAATTATAAATGGCTATCTGGTTTATGCCAATGTACCTGAAAGATTAAAAGATGACGTAAGTACATCGTTGATAAATGCTGGACGGGAAGACTTAATTGTAACTTAGATGTTGATGTTTGGTGGCACTTTTATGGGTGTCACCTTTTTTAATTGGAGGGAAACAAAAATGGCAACTAATTTTAAAATAATAGAAATGTTTATGAATGCTTCACCTTGTTACACGAACAATAGACGTATTACCCCAAGAGGTGTAGTTACGCATTCCACTGCTACTCCTGGCGCAAAACATACAAACTTTTATAATTTGTGGAATCAGCCCAATCCTGACGCAGGTGTCCATTACATCATCGATGACACAGGCATATATCAACTGCTTCCAGAAAATCGACGTTCCTGGCACGCTGGCTCTCCCGCAAATGATTATTATATCAGTTATGAAATCTGCGAACCTGGTACATTCAAATATAATGGTCAGTGGGAACGCATGGGAAATTATAATCCCAGCTCTCCTGAAAATGTTTCGTATTTCAACAACGTTTATGAAAAAGCGGTATGGCTGAGCGCTTATCTTTGCAAAAAGTATGGATGGATACCCGATAAAAACCATGTTTTATGTCATTATGAAGTTTATCAGCGCGGAGAAGGCACTTGCCATATAGATGTAACTCATTGGTTCCCTAAGCATGGGAAATCAATGGATATATTTAGAAATGACGTAAAACAGATGATAGAAACCGGTAAATTCAACTCTGCTCCAACTCCTGCTTTATCATATTACAGAGTAGGAACAGACTGGCAGAATGGGAAATGTATGAACCAAGCAGGTGCTTATACTTCAAAAGAAAATGCTGTCAAAGTGTGTGGAAGCGGATATAAAGTATTTGATGAGAAAGGGAAAATAGTCTACACTGCTCCAACATCAAAAGGAACACAGCCATCAGCTTTTGCAGGATTATCCGAATCTCAGGCAGCAGCCAAAATATTAGCACTCGCAAAGGCAGACTATCAGAAAACCGGCATACTTGCATCTGTAACTGCCGCTCAAATGATCCTGGAATCTGGATATGTGAAAACCGATTTGGCTGTTGATGCATGTAACTGCTTTGGAATGAAGACAACGCTCTCCAATAATAGTTGGAAAAACAGTACATGGGATGGAAAATCTAAGTATACAAAAATCACTAACGAAGAATATACTCCGGGAATAATCTCGAAGGTTACTGCTGATTTCCGCAGATACCCCTGTATTGAAGATAGTATTTCAGATCATTCTGCTTATTTGTTGGGAGCCAAAAATGGGGATAAGCTTAGATACGCTGGATTAAAAGAAGCTAAAGATTATAACGAAGCTATCACTATTATCAAAAATGGTGGATATGCGACAGACTCTAAATACATAGATAAGATCTGCAACCTTATCAAACGTTTTGAGTTAGATAAATATGATGGCAATGGAAATTCTGCACCATCTCCTGCCCCTACTCCAGATAAGGATTTAAAGTATAAGGTAGGTCAATATGTTAATTGCAGCTCCTACTATAACAAAGCAGCTGATCCAATATCTAAAGCTGTGATAAAAACACTTAGCGGAACCATAACGGCTACAAAACCAAAGAAAGCTAACCCATATCAGATTGACGGTAAATACTGGTGCAATGATGGTGATATCCGTTCTGTAGGTAAGGCATTTGAACCATATAATGTCAAAGTAAACTCTGGGGATGTGAATATCAGATCTAATGCCGGTACTAATTATGCTTCAAAAGGATTTACTGGAATTGGTACTTTCGGGATTGTCGAGGAAAAGAAAGATTCTCAGGATAGGACTTGGGGATTGCTTAAGACTTATCAGAAGAATAAAGATGGATGGGTTGCCCTTTGGCTGGATTGCGTGAAGAAGGTTTAATTGTTTTGGAGAACGGATTAACGTCTGTTCTCCTATCTATATATATCAAGAAATAAAATAAGCTTTACTAAATAATAAAAATTCATCTTGACATAAGCATTATCCTATGATATTATTAAAAAGTATTTTAAATGAGATCAGGATTTCACATATTTTTGTAAGTCATTATTTCTTAATCTAATGATTTACAAAAATGTGTGATTTTTTTATTTTAATGAAAAGTATAATAAAATATTAGGAGGTATCTTTCATGAATAAAGGTACAGTAAAATGGTTTAACTCACAAAAAGGATTTGGTTTTATCACAAACGATGAAGGAGGAGAAGATATATTTGTACATTTCTCCGGAATTGCAACAGATGGTTTCAAATCTTTAGAAGACGGACAGGCAGTTACATTTGATATTACTGATGGAAACCGTGGCGCACAGGCTATTAACGTTTATGCAGCATAATCTTAAAAAATTGTTATAGTATAGGAAAACAGATTAATTTCTGTTCTCCTATTTTTTTTATTATTTATCAACTAGAATTCTGGCATCTTCAGGAATATCTATATCAAATCCACCATTAAAATTAAATATTTCCAATTGCTCTATTTCAGATAAATTTTGTTGTTGTTCCATATTCTTTTTTGCTATATCTAAAGTCTCTCCATTTACAGAGATATCATTTGCAATGTAGGTTTTTTTATTTAAATCAGTCAGATCAGTATCAATCCGCGTTAAGATTTGCTTTTCATTATCTAAATAATATTCTTGTTTCACTGTACATTCTAGCTTTTCATTAATTCTATATTTTTTCCCTATATTTATTTTATACTCTGTGGTATATACTTCATTTATACTCCCATTAATCTTTTCTTCTCTATCTAATTTGAAATTTAATTTTTGCTCGTAACCATATGGATGTTCAGCTTTCATTTTTATTTTCTGCCACCCTTCTGATTTTTTGATTAATGCATTAACCACTTTTCCATTGCCATAATAATATGCCTCAGTCCATAGCGCACTATCGGCGTTCTCAACAATTCTCACATATTCTTTGTACGGATTACGCGTAACCTTTCCTTCAACTACTGTTACCGTACTATTATGATCCTTATTATCAACAAAGCATGTATTTGTCTTATTGTATTCATAACTACCATTGAAAAAATTTGACACAATAGCATCTATCTTTCTCTCATTTTTAGATTCATCACAACCAGTAAACATCAATATAATAAATATTAAAAATAATAATGATATTGTTTTTATTCTTTTTTTCATAAAATGTCACCTACTATCATATAGAAAAATAATTATGCTACAGAATACTTATACCAATAAGAAATCCTGTAGCATTAAAACTTCTTTTGTTAGTTTGCGTTTCCTATAGAACAGAATTAGAAGAATAGACCATATAAAAATGCCCACAACCACATATCGGCTCCAGTTGAGACTTGTGTAACTCCTTTCGCCTTATCATTCCCTACCGCAACTCCAATATCATATAGAACACCGGAACCATCGCTATTCATTGAAACGTTATTATATGAATAATGAGCTGGGCCATCCGCATCTTCATTCCATTTTTTACTTAAATTGGTTGGATATAAATAAAATCCAGAACCAGAAATATTATCGCAACTATTAATCCTATCATATCCTGAATAATTAACCGTATAATTGATTTTGAATGTATTGTAATGACCTAGATCTCCTACTGTATACTCACCAGTGGTAGTAACCGTTAACCTACTATGAGGATTATCTGAAGTTGGAGCTAAATCTGAAATGTTTGTAAATATCTGACCATTATTCATAACAATAAGATCATAAGATTGGGTATTAATATCTTCGCTACCATAAAATATCATTTTTACTTCACTTGCATCCATTTCCTTAACACCATTTTTTTCGTATTCTTCAATGTAATGATACTCATTAGGGAAAAGTTGAGCATAAATTGATCTTAAATTATTCATTTCTGAAGCCGATCTTGTTTCAGCCATCGTTATAATTGATTCATCTTTCCTTTCAGAAGCGAAAGCTGATATTGTAAATAGCTGTACGACTAGTATAGCACTAAATACTATTGCAAAAACTCTTTTTGTTCTTTTCATATTATTACCCTCCAGAATAAACTATCTGTTTGTAGATACAAAGAAACAAATAAATATAAATTCTGCATTGGTATCACCTCCCACACTTTGGTTAACAATGCATTTTGTAAATGTTACAATTGAAGTATATTCCTCTTTATTTTGTTTGTCAACTTCTCCCAAGAGCATGAATTAACAAATGCACAAAGACAATTTTATCTATTTTTTGTATATTTTTTTATAAATCTTCTAAATATGGCATAAAAACTTAATGATTTTTGTTGAAATTTTTGCGTCATAAAATTAAGACTACTACGTTAAACAGAAACAATTAATCCCAGAAAAATTTTTTCTTTTTATTCTTCTTAAATTTCGTATAAATCTACTTCAAATATACTGTTTTAATTCCAAATAATCAATAAATCTTACCATTTAGTCAATAGTAAAGTTAATAGAAAAAAGACATACCAATGTATGCCTCTCCCCTACTTTAAAACTTCAGTTATTAATCCGTAATCAACATCATGATATCATCAATAGATTTTCCGCTCTCCTGAATCATATCGTAAAGCTGACCTAAAGCTTCTTCACGTTTCTTCTGCTCTAAACCTTTTTTCTCTTCTAACAACACGTCCATTTTAGCCTGTACTTTTGCGATCTGCTCGTCCAAAACTGCAATCTGATCATCAATTGATTTTCTCTGTCCTCTTGCCATAATATTAATCCTCCATAATTTACATTATTGGTATTATTGTAAATCATTATTGACTGTTTGTCTAGGATTTATACAGGCATTTTATAAAAGTTAATTAAAAATGTCGTTTTATACTACCATTTGTCGAACGATTTTATTTGATATCGTATGTCGAATATGGTAGATTCAAGTTGTATTAGCAAATGCTGATATATTCCATAGCCGACTGTCCTCACAACAGTTGACGAAGACTCCAGTAGTTTCATCCTGCTGGAGTTTTTTATATTCTTTGAAAGCAAAAAAGAACCCCATTATGACTCTTTCTAATTACCCCAAATCACAGACCATCGACATTTCGTCATATGATTGAGTAGTTTAAAATTATATGTAATCCCTTCCTGAATCAGTTCACAATGAAATTCTTCCTGATGGATACCTACATAGTTACGATCTTTGGCTTCGGTAATTCTGAAATCTCGTATAGTCTGAATATTCCCCACTTCATCTTGGTATCGAAACATTGTAGGAATCGCTCTTCCAGTGGATGTATACCAGCAGCCACATGCGATTTCCTGTATGTTATTATTAATTACTTGAGTTTGTGCGCTCATTTATTCCTCCGCTAAGCCATTATCTGAGTATTGTTGTATGGAGCTGTTTTGACTTTCAGCCTGCGGCACGCTTTCTAGTACATTTTTAAAACTTCTCTCTCCATTCGCTCTTCCCCATCCCAATTTAATTCTATTTTGGGGAAGAACATACGGATTGATTCGAAGAGAAGTTTTGCATTTTCATTCTCAAAAGGAATATCTATATATTATAGCCTGGAATGTATTGCTTATTATTAGTAACAGGAATATGGAAACCTTTAGCGTGATAATACATAGCCACTGCTTGGTCTTCTGTTAATGGCTGCCCCTTGAGGTCGAGTGACGGATATTTAGTTTTTACTTCTTGATATAACAATCTGGCATTTTCGTTTTCGAATGTGATTATATTTTTATTATAGTTCATAATTTTTATCCTTCTTCGGTCGAACATTTGTTCTTTTTATGTGTTTATTATATCGAATATATGTTCTATTGTCAAGTTGGGAATTTTTGCTTTGATGAAAAATGCCCTAAGATAAATACACATGGGTATTGTATATTTAATTAAAGGGTGCCAATAGGAGAACAGATTTTATCTGCTGCTCTCCTTTTGAATATATAATCCTAGTTGAATCAAAAGAAAAAGGTCTGTATAAAAGACGCAGCAAAACTATTACTCATACAACAAAGTTAGTATGTGATGTACGTAGTAGTGCAAAATTATCTAAAGATTTAAATGAGTATTTGAAAACAATTGGGGTGTTAAAAGGAGATATCTTATCCCGATATCTCCTCCAAATACCAATCATACCAAAGCTTTTTTCAAATGGTGTAAAAGTGGTGTAAATTAATTGCAGCTAAAGGCGCTAACCCCTGTATTTATAAGGAATATTCTATGACTCTTAGATTACACATGTGTAAGATTACTAGTTTGTAATCCCTTACTGTAATCCGCGGGCCAATAGAAAAGCGCTGCCGGTGGCATTACTGATACGTCCGGGCTTCACCGCATCGCCGATGGGATAGAGCCGCGGAAAATGTCCGTCGCAGTCTTTTTCCAATGCGTTGTTGCTACGCACGCCTATCGCCAGTACCGTCACATCGGTGCGGATCTCCTCCGACACACCGTCATTACGGGTCAGATAGAGCATTCCGCTGCCTATACGCTCTAGCTTTCTGCCGGGCAGAAACCGCACCCCGCCTTTTTTCAGCCGTTCAATGACATCAGAGGAATTGACTGGATAAGCGCCGGGGGCAATTTTGTCCGCCATCTCAATTATGGTGACGGTATTCCCCTGGTCCACCAGGAGCTCCGCTGTTTCAAGTCCGGTCATACCGGAGCCTACCACGGCAATTTCCCTGCCGGAGAACTTCCTTTCCCCTGTCAGGATTGGCGTCACCGTCATCACTGCGTCCGATTCGGAGCCGGGGATTCTCGGGGCCGCCGCCTCTCCGCCGGTGGCGAGGAACACGGCATATGGATGAAAGCTGTCAATGATCTCCCTGTCAGCATTTATATTGTACTGAATGTCCGCGCCTTGCCGGATAGCCTGATGCGTCAGATACTCAATCAGCCAGCCGATTTTCTCCTTGAGCGGAGGTGCCTTCGCAAGAATAAGCTGTCCGCCCGGGGCAGAACCCCGCTCCAGCACAGTCACCTTAAAATCCCGCGCCGCCAGCTCCCTGGCCGCTGTCAGCCCAGCCGGCCCGGCGCCCACGATGACCACCGGCCGCTGCCGCCCGTCTCTGGGCGAAGTATGGGAGTAAATGCTCTCCCGGCAGGCGCGGGGATTGACCGCGCACTCCACCGGCCTGCCATTCATAATGTTCTCCTGAAAAGCCTCCATGCAGCGCAGGCAGCAGATACATCGGTTAATATCCTCACTCCTCCCCTCCATTGCTTTTTTCGCCCACTCCGGATCGGACAGATAGGAACGGCCCATAGCAATAAAGTCCTGCGTCCCCTCTGTCAGCTGCTCCTCCGCCTGCTCCGGCGTTCGGATCAAATTGGCTGCAATGACAGGTATTTTGACCTGTTCCTTGACTGCTTTCGCCAAATACTTCCTCCAGCCGGGAGGGAAGCTTATGGGTTCGCAGGAGGTCTGCGCCGTATCATAGCTGCCGCTGCTGACATTGAGCACATCAACGCCGAAGCTCTCCAGCATTTTAGCCATCTCCACCCCCTCGTCCAAGAGGATTCCCTGTCCGGGATAGCCAATCATATCGTAGAACTCCTCCACAGAAAGACGCACGCTGATGGGGAAATCAAAGCCACATTCCTCACGGACGCCCTCGATGATTTCCTTCAGAAGCCGCATCCTGTTTTCCAGAGAGCCGCCGTATTCATCCTCGCGGCGGTTGGTGTAAGAGCTTAAAAACTGCTGGATCAGATAGCCATGGGCGGCGTGAAGTTCCACCCCGTCGGCCCCGGCCTTCTTTGCCCGTCCCGCTGCCGCTCTGAATTGACCGATCAGCGTTTTAATCTGCGAAATGGTCATGGGAACGGTTTTCTGATTGCGGATGGGATTGTCCGCAAGTCCGCAGGGAACGGCGCTGGGGGCCAGGAGGGGCTTCATGTACTTCTTCATGCGCTTCGCGGTCTTAGGATCGTCTATCGCAGAAGCGTCAAACTTTCCGGCCACCTTGAAATATAAATCCCAATAAGACGGGAATACCCGCGCCATGCGCTCATTAAATTGCCACACGGTGGGAAAGATGACCACATTCTGCCGTCCGGGATGATAAAGCTGTACAAACATCCTGGTACCGTGGGCGTGAACCCGCTCCACAGCCTTGCGAAGCGGTTCGATATACCGGTCGTGGGACATGGACAGCATGCTGGGATAGGCAACGGCGTCCGTCTCGTTCACGCGGCTGCATTCTGTAATGATGAGCCCCGTACCTCCGGTGGCACGCTCCTCGTAATAAGCGGCAAGAGCGTCGCTGACCGCTCCGTCATGTCTGGCGAGTCCAACGCACATGGCGGTCATGACCAGACGGTTTTTAATTTGCACTGAGCCAATATTCATAGGGGAAAACAATTTAGGATACTCCATATTCTGTACCTCATTTCTATTCTTTTAGTGGATGAATGATTCGCCTCGTCTGTCTCTGAACCTGACAGCTTCACCTGAATGGAATGCGCCTTTATTTCATCAGGAAGCGGAGCAGGCCGTTTATTTTGTCCCCATAGGGCTGATACCGCATGGGCAGTTCAAACAGACTGTATTTTTTATAGATGCCCTTGCGATGGCTGAATGTCTCGAAACTGTGGACGCCGTGATAGGCTCCCATTCCGCTCTGGCCAACCCCGCCAAAGGCCAAGCCGTCACTGGAGATGTGAGAGATCGTATCATTGACACAGGCTCCGCCAAAAGCCAGCTTGTTCAGCACCCGCTTCTCGGTTTTACTGCTCTTGGTAAAGAGGTAAAGCGCCAGAGGTTTTTCCCGTGCTCTCACGAATTCCTCCGCCTCATTTAAGGTCCGATAGGGAATGACCGGGAGAAGGGGACCGAAGATCTCCTCCTGCATCACAGCGGAATCCAATCCCACATCCACAAGGACGGTGGGTTCTATCTTGAGCGCCGCCGGATCGGAACGCCCGCCGCTTAAGATTGTCACGCCCTCCATAAGCCCCAGCAGACGTTCAAAATGCCGTCGGCTGATAATGCGCGGATACTTGGGATTTGTGAGCGGGTCTCCGGCCATCTTCTGACACTGCACCGCAAACTCCCCGCAAAACTGATCTTTCACCTTCTCATCCACCAACGCATAGTCCGGAGCAATGCACACCTGCCCGCTGTTCATAATCTTGCCATATGCAATATTTTTGGCAGCCTCCCGAACATCGGCATCGGCTGTGACAATGCAGGGGCTTTTCCCTCCCAGCTCCAGGGTCACCGGAGTGAGATGGCGGGCGGCTTTTTCCATGATAGAACGGCCCACCGCCGTGCTCCCCGTAAAGAAAATGTAATCGAAACGCTGCTCCAGAAGGGCTTCACTTTCTTCTCTCCCTCCCAGCACCGTGGCAATATATTTCTCCGGAAAGGCGCGGGATATGATTTTTACAAGAACGTCTGATGTATGCGGGGACAGCTCAGAGGGTTTGTTGATACAGCAGTTCCCGGCCGCTATCGCCCCGATGAGCGGCTGCATAGTCAGTGAAAGCGGGTAGTTCCACGGCGATATGATCAGCACGATCCCGTAAGGCTCTACCAGCTCATAGGCCTTTCCGGGCAGGCCGGTAATGCCTACCGCTTTGGAGCGAGGTTTCATCCAGCCTTTCAGCCTGCGCTCAACATAAGTGATCTGCCTGAGCACAAGGCCGTATTCTGATATAAAGGTCTCATAGGGTGACTTGTTCAAGTCGTCCACAAGCGCCTGATAAATCTCGGCCTTATAATAGACGAGCGCCTCACGAAGCGCCGTGAGAGCATTCATCCGGTATGAATAATCCATCGTTTCTCCAGTTCTAAAAAAGACTCTCTGCCTGTGCAGTAATTTCTCGTAACTCATCATAACACCTCACAATTATTAGGTCTAAATTCATTCTAATAAAACATTCTTCACAAGTCTTTATTTTTGCACTTGTCTAAATCTTGATTTTAGTCTATAATAGCTTTAGTAGAAAGACAAGTGACAAAATGAATCGGTTGTATATATTTAGACAAAAGTAAAAAATTGTCAAAGGAGAGACAAAATATGAAATATGACTTATCAAAAAAGATGACCATTGGAGCAAGCCGCACCCTGCTTTCCCTCCAGAACGCAATGCAGTCTCTGCTCTGCAAAAAATCTTTTGAGGAGATTGCCGTTGGAGAGTTGTGTGAGATGGCAATGCTGCCCCGCGCTACTTTCTACAATTACTTTGATGACAAATACGACCTTCTGGAGTATTGCTTCATGACCGTCCGTGACCGGCTGGACAGCGGCTATCAGGACGGAGGAACCTGTGTGCAGCGGATGGATACGCTGATGGAGAACTGCTTTGATTTTTTAGATGAGAACATAGAAATCGTGCAGGCGATCCTAAAGAATAACCCGCCCAATTTATATCTCATCAATCAAATAAGGTTTTATCTGCTGTCCAATATGTCTGCGGTCTTTCAGGACAATTCGGATTCCCACCGCTTCAAGGTGCCGCAGAAGATGGCTGCAAACCTTTACAGCCAGGTGATCCTGCTAATCCTGGAGTGGAAATACCTGGATAAAGAAGCGTGTTCCAAGACACAGGCTAAAGAATATTTAGCGCAGATGGTCAGCGGAATCGACCAAAAATAAAGGAGGATATGGATATGATTTTCTATTTCAGCGGCACCGGCAATAGTCAGAGGACGGCAATACAAATGAGTGAAATTCTTGGAGATGAGATTGTCTCTATGAATAAGTATCTCAAAAAGGGCGAAAAAGATACGTTTCATTCGGAGGATCCACTGGTATTTGTGGCACCTACCTATTCCTGGAAAATGCCAAAGGTCGTGGATGGATGGATTCGTGAGACAAAATTAGAGGGGAATTCAAATGCTTATTTTATCCTGACCTGCGCCGGAAGCGTGGGAAATGCCGCTGCCTATGCGAAAGAGCTATGCGCGGAAAAGGGACTGTGCTTTTGTGGTTTGACGTTGCTCATCATGCCCAATAATTATGTGGCTTTATCCAACACGCCGGACGAGACAGAATATAAGGGGATTCTTAAAAAGGCCGGAGAGCGCACAGCATCGCTGGCCGCGCTGATTAAAAAGGGAGAACCGTTCCCGGAGATTCCAGTCACTTTTAAAGATAAGATAGTAAGCGGGCCGGTCAATGGGCTGTTTTACACGCTTTTTGTCCACGATAAAGGCTTTGCTGCATCGGACGCCTGCACCGCCTGTGGCAAATGTGTGAAACGGTGTCCCCTGAACAATATCCGCCTGGTGGATAAAAAGCCCGTTTGGAACGGAAATTGTACTCACTGCATGGCTTGTATCGGAGGGTGTCCCGCAGAGGCCATTGAGTACAAATCCGCCTCCAGGAGAAACCGTAGATATTACATCATGGAAGATTGAAAGGGAGGGATTTAAATGGTCTTTTATTTCAGCGGCACCGGCAACAGTCAGCTCGCGGCAAAGCAGATAGCGGCAGAGCTTAGCGATGAAATGGTTTCTATTAACCACTGCCTGAAGAAAGGCGAAAAAAAGACATTCCGATCGGAACGTCCTCTGGTGTTTGTTGCGCCAATTTACGCCTGGCGCATACCCAAAGTGGTGGCGCAGTGGATTTGTGCCACCAGGTTTGAGGGGAATCAAAACGCCTACTTTGTCCTGACCCGCGGCGGCGGCACACAGGGGAACGCGGCGGCCTACGCCGCAAAGCTATGCGCAGAGACCGGTTTAATCTACCGGGGCCTTGCGTCCGCGCAAATGCCGGAAAATTACATTGCCTTATCTGCTGCGCCCAGTGAGAGCGAATGCGCATCCATAATCGCCCGGGCGAAGCCAGTCTTTTCCAAGCTAGCCAGTCAGATCGGCCAGGGCAAGCCATTCCCCAAGATACCAGTTTCTCTTGTAGGCCGCTTCATCAGCGGACCGTTTAATCCGCTCTATTACCGCCTTTATATCAAGGACAAAGGCTTTACGGTCTCGGATGCCTGCGTCTCCTGCGGAAAGTGCGCAAAGCGGTGCCCTTTAAATAACATCGACATGGCGGAGGGAAGGCCTGTATGGAAGGGAAACTGCACCCACTGTATGGCCTGCATCTGTGGATGCCCCACCGAGGCCATTGAGTATAAGTCTATTTCCAAGGGGAAGAGGCGTTACGATATCATGAAGGAGTAGAACCACACCCAATACAAAACACAAAAAAAGATTGCACCGCCCACAACCGGAGAAGCCACACCAGAAACAGAACCGATGACAGAGGAAGCCGCCGAGCAGGCAACGGAACAATCCGAAGCAAAAGAACCCGACAGCATGGAAATCCACTACAATGTAACCGGCCCGCGCAGAAAGGAATTAGCGGCGGCTGTAGGAAATTTTATCGGCATGGCTCTGGTATATATGAAAGCCCCGACCTATGGCTTCGCGGTAGGCAATTACATCATTGACAGAAACGGAACCCTTATCGGTAAAGAAAACAAAGAATTGATAGGCGCACTTACAGCACAAAATTTCACCCTAACATAAAGAAACGATACCAGCCCCGCTCCAGCGGGGCTTTTTGCTAGCAGGATATTCTAAAAATAAAGATATGTTTTAAGTATTTTAAAGCTTGCTTTTCCACCCGCAATATGTAAGCTGTCACTCAGGCGGAGATCGTGAGGTTTCCACATTCGTCCAAAATGTATATTCCTTTCAAAAACACTTTGCCAACAAATGATTGTTTTAGAACAATCTGACAGTGATAGCACAATCATCTACTCTGCTATAAATGACCGTAATTCTGCTAAATTACTTTAAAAGTATTGGCAAGAAATTATCGATATACAAAGTAATATTAATAGACAATATATTTCACCATATGATAGAATTAAATAAATCAGTATTTGTGGAGGTGCTTTATGTTTAACGAAATATGTATATACGAAGCAAAATTAACTAAGATTGATGAAATAGAACAGTTAATGAAGGAAGTTGCCGAATTTTATCAGCAGCAAGAGGGCGTAATTGATGTTCACTACATAAAACGCACTCATAGACAAAAAGATTTTAATGCAGTTAAAGAAGGTGAATTACCTGTTCGTCTTATAAGAAATGTGGGTAAGGTAACGTATGTCCTGTATTGGGTATTGGAAAATGAGGAAGCTCATGCAAGAGTATCAAAACTTGGAATAGAGAAATTCTATAAACGGTGGAATCGTTGTTTAACCACAATGCCAAAAATAATATTGGGTGAAAACATTGTTTAAACAGCTGAATTCAATTTTTAATTAACGATACAATATAAAATAGTCTTAGGGCGGTACTTCGGTACTGCTTTTTTTATGTAATGGAGGAAATTCCACACCTCCACTTTCTGTAAGCCCCAAATGGTAACAGATGCGTGGGGATGGAAGCATTACAGTTCAGCAAGAAGAACCATCGTAAAATCAAGCCTTTTCAAGAACGATATGGTAGTTTATAATGTGTTATGTAAGTACATGAAATCAGTGGCACTAAACTGAAATTTGTGGAGGTATATAATATGATGCTGAAAGATATATTAGAGCGTGTTTGAAAATTCATTCCCGCCATCTGCATGCGCAGCGGCATATTTGCCCCGGATTCAGGTTACATAGCCCGCTGCGCACCTTTCATCCGGGAAAATTCTCCCACAGAATGTGACGCACAACTGCCAGAAAACAATTTTAAAACGCTCTCTAGAATGTAAAGGTATACTATGAAAAAATATACAATGAAAAAAATCCAGATTCTGTCTGGCGAAAAAGAAATGGATCTATATATTCTGAAACCTACTGTAAATGTGAAGCCAAAGAATAAAACTCCGGGAATTTTATGGATACATGGTGGCGGATATATTACGGGAATGGCAAAGATGCTCTATATCTCTCGGGCAATAGGACTTGTGAAAAAATACGGTGCTGTCGTTGTGACTCCGGAATATCGTCTCTCCAAAGCAGCTCCCTATCCTGCCGCCTTGGAAGATTGCTATACAGCATTAAAATATTTAAAAGAACACGCGAAGGAATTAGGCATAAATACCAGTCAGATTATGATTGGCGGTGAAAGCGCCGGTGGCGGTTTGACAGTTGCAACCTGTATGTATGCCAGAGATAAGGGTGAAATAAATATTGCATATCAGATGCCTCTTTATCCCATGATTGATGACAGAGATACTGAATCTTCTCGTGATAACCACGCTCCTGTTTGGAATACAAAGCTCAATCATAAAGGTTGGAAAGCATATCTGGGTGATTTGTGGCAAGGGAATGTTCCTGCATACGCTGCTCCTGCAAGGCAAACCAATTATTCAGATTTGCCACCTGCATATACCTTTGTAGGTGATAATGATCCGTTTTACTGTGAAACGCTTACTTATATCAAAAACCTGAAGAACGCCGGTGTGAAGGCAAAGACTGATGTCTACCCGAATTGTTTTCATGCATTCGATATGCTTCTCCCATTCAAAAAAGTGAGCAAAAAAGCCATTGTGGAATTTGAAAGACAATATTTGTATGCCGTGAAACATTATTTTGCGGAACAGAAGAAATATAATGAACAAGCGAATAGGGTAGAGAAATAATGGCAAGCATTATTTTCCTCCCGTTGACCCATACGTACGGTTCTCGTATACGGCTCTACAACTTATATTCCAACTTTTCTTAGATAGTAAAATAAAGGATTGAGCAACCCTGCTCAGTCCTTTATTTTATTTTCAAGCAACTCCGGACTGATGATATAGTTCACTACATTCATTCCACTTCTTCTGTACCAGCCGACCCTTGAGTTTGCGACCTTGTAGATTGCCTCATGGTCATCAAATCCATTTTTATATTTCTGGTTTTGCCTGTTTTATTGCATCGTGGCAGCTTCTTCCAGGTCTGAATCCATAACTGTACTCATTGAATATTTCTTCATAAATTTCTATGATTGGTTGGGCTATGGCTTGCTGGATTACTCTGTCCAGGACTATCGGTATGCCTAAAGGTCTCTGTTTTCCCTGATATAGGCACCATGTTCTTCCACTTCCATTCCATCTATCCCGCCTGCCCCTTTATTTGCCACTACTTTCTTATAATACTTATTCAGATTTTCCTTTGATGCAATCACGTCAATTAATTCCATTGTTGTTACTCCTCTGATTATTACAAAATTTATACACATCGCCCCTCCCGATATAAATAGTATTTCTCGGTTACGTTCCTATTTTTCCTATCCATCTGATTTCTGGCTTATGCATCATTCTCTTAATAACGATTTGTACTATAAATCGTTTCAGTCCTTCGGCTTTATGCCTACTATGACTTCATCTGACTCCCTCCCTGAACCTTTTTCGACCATATCCTGCGATATGTGGGTAGGGTCTCCCGAGGGTAAGACACTAATCTTTCGTTTCACAACCTCTTGATTTACAACTTCGGTTTTACGTTTACCTTTGGGGCTTCGGTTTGTATAGCAACCTAACCCACCTAATCGCCTGATCAAGTTTCTGTTCGTAGGCGGGGAACTTTGCTACACCACTTCCTTCATCTATACCATTACTGATACCAACTTGTGGTTCGCTACACTTGGCGGTAAATACCCGTGACCGGACTTGCACCAGCTAGATTAATGCCATGCCTGGCACACTATGAAAAGCGATATAGTATTGGGTATGCTATACCGCTAGCATTTGATGTACTATACCGCTATAACCAGTGATTTACTTTTCCACCTCAAACATTAGGAATACTTCAAGTTTTGGCAGAGAAATAACCGAACTGCTGCCGTTACACTCCACTTTCAGAGCCTCGTTTGTCTCAACCAGATGGGCGCTTTTGATCTGATAAGGGACTGTAACCGTGATGTCCTTTATCGTTATATATGGGGCCTCTTCCTGCTGATTAAGAACAGTAAAGTAACTTTTACCGTTGTTCTGCTCCCAGTTTATCACTTCTACAAAACCCGGTGCATCAGATGTGAACACCGGCGTTCCCATTAATCTGCGTATGATGCGTGCAAATGCTCGTCTGCTCATAAGCGGCCTGCTGCGCTCAATGGGTGCGGCTGCGTACAGAATTTTACCTTTTCCAACGTTCTTGAGGATCATGGCCGGATAATCCGTCTTCACACCAGGAGGATCAGAATGGATGGAAGAAAATTCACGTCTTCCTGTCATCGTGTAGGGGAGCGTAATGGTTGCCAATACCTGCGCATCGCCTGTCACTTCCATAAGTTCCTGTCTGTCCTGAACCGCCATAGGACTTTGCTTCGTAAAGCCCTGAAACAGATCTTGGCCGGCAGGTGTGCAGCTCATATAGGTCACATTATGGTCAGTCTGACCGAGGTGCTTTATGTCAAGGAGCTCCGGCAGGCGCGGATGTCCAAAGTGTCCGGACAGATAAATATTTCCGCCTTCCCTGACAAACTTCTCGATCTTTTCCATCTCCTCATCACGAATATTCACCACTTCCGAAATAATAAGCAGATTGTTCGGGATTACATCAAGTCTCCTGCTGGGGATTACATCAAAGGGGATGTTCTCTGTGCGCAGGATCTTGCATACATCAAGCTTATCATAGATAAACCTCTTATCAGGCTCTTTATAATCCTCTTCCACACAAACGTTATCACCATTTTCTGACCAGTCATACTTGGAGTGGGTCGGGAACCAGATCGTTGCATTCGTATTCAGCCTGCCGCCTACATATTTTTCATAGTTCTTTGAGATTGACCAGGCTCTTTGGACCGGACCACCCACTGCATATACTTCATCTGACAGAGTCCCATCAGGGTTTGCTCCGTCACAAATTGACAGTGCTCCGTCATGCACCAGCGCTGTCATGGCATGAAGCAGGAACTCCTCCATCGTCTTAGTTGTAGTATGGCTCTGCAGACCCGGATCACAGCGGGATGTGATATATACAAAAGGCAGTTCTTTCGTCAGATTACGAAAATATTTACAAATAAAGCTTTCTTCAAGGATACCACCGTACAGGTCACCTCCAATGTAATCGCACTCCTCTCCTACCAAATCGCTGGTGCCGTGCCTCCAGGGTGACGTATTTACACACATATTGTGCTCTATTGTAACCTCAGGCCTCACATCCTTGACCGCTTTAGTACTAAGGGCACAGAACTCAGCCATCCATTTTTCACGCAGATACTGATATTCACGGAACTCCGGATCGGACCAGTCCACTATACGCGGCAGGTCATCCTTACCGGATGACTCTTTATATTTCTTGCGGCAGCTTGGGCAGAAACATACTTCCGGCCAGAATGGCATATCCAGAAAAATACTCTCAAATTCATAATTCCAGGTAATTTCTGTAAGGCAGTCATGCACGAACTGACGGTATTCCTCGTTGTTCGGACAGACGATGCCGTAACGTCCTTTACGGAACATACTTTCAGCTGTATACTTTTCCTCCTCACGTGAAGTCAGCCCCAAGCCGTTAACCATACGCCATTCAGGATGGATATCATAAGCATAATTATCAAAATTCTGAGAAAAATAAGCTTTTACGGCAATGCCATTTTTGTGGCACAGCTCAATCATTTCTTTCACGTAATCCCGTCCATGAAGGCCTTTATGCATCAATCCGATCTTGGTGGGATAATGTGCCAGTCCTGTGTGTGTACGACATTTGACCACGATTTGCTGTGCTCCTGCATTATTTAACATTGCAACCAGTTTTTCAGGATCCAGCCTGCTTAAATATTCGGGCTTATCATCTGCTATATGCATATCCAGAAACATGCGCCTGTAATTACCTTTAATCCACATACTTTTTATTTCTCCTTCCATATCTTCTTTTTATCAAAACACCACTTGCCGGATTAAAACTCTCTGCTGACAGTAAAAAGGGCCTCTATATTTTCCGTTGGTACATCCGGCTCCAGCCCCTGACTGGACATGAGAATATATCCACCGCCCTTTCCTAAATTCTCCATATAATACCGGGCCTCGGCAGCTACCTGTCCGGGTGTCCCATGGGGCATGAGATTCTGCGTGTCAATACCTCCATGGAAACAGATCTTTCCCCTGTGGGATTGCAGGTCTTCCGGATAAAGACCTGGAACCTTCTGAAGCGGTTCGAGAACATCAACGCCGCAGTCAATCAATTCCGGGATCAGGGGTGCAATAGCTCCGCAAGAATGCTGCTGATAAAATGCTCCGTACTTATGAGCCAGATTTACCAGCTTCTTCGTATTTATTTTAAAAAATTCTCTCCACATATCCATAGAGAACAACAGACTGATCTGCGTACCATAGTCGTCATGAGGACGGATAAAATCAATCTGGCCGTCTGCGGCAATCAATGTACGTTCATAGTACTCCAGTTCAAAATCCATCATACGCTTTAAAATGTGTTTTGCCACATCCGGCTCCTCGATCATCAGTACGAAAAAATCCTCCATACTAAGCAGGAAGGTGACAATCTGAAAAGGACCCTCGTGACCAAAAATGATAGCTTTATCCTTATAGTGTTCGCACCGGCGCCTGATATGCTCATAATCAAACCAGTCCGGATCCGGCCACCCCATCTTATCTACATCTTCAATCGTCTTGCAGTTCTGCAGCGGGTAACGGGTGGTGGTAAAATAAGTATCCACATTAGTGGTATACATTGTCTCTTCATAGTTCCAGTAGGTTTCCCTCACTGTATCCCCTTTTGCATTCCGGGTCTCTTTAAGCGTTGGACCGATATATCGCGAATGGATGCAGGCAATATCAATTTGAAACTTATCATAAATCTGATCCACGCTGGAAAAACCGTACTCTTTCAATAGGCGGGATGTTACAGGCGGTACTGCCTCGAATGCTGCAGGAATTCTATCGGGATTGCCATATTTTACGGCTGCCCTGACACGTTCTTTTGAATTCATTTGTTTTTCCTCCATATTATAATTTTTTGAATCTTTTCAAGAATGATTTGACGCACATCATCCTTTGACTGATCCTGAAATTGCGCCGCCGACAATATACTTCTGCCCCACCAGGAAGAATATAAATGTAGGAATCATTGCCAGTACTGCCGCACAGGAAAGACGACCATAATCGCGGCTATACTGATTAATAAACATGGAAATACCTACCGGAAGCGTACGTTTGGCATTGTCCATCAGGAAAATGTTAGCCAGAAAAAACTCATTCCAGCCCTGCAGGAAACAATAAATGGAAACAGATGCCATACCAGGTCCTGACAGCGGCAGTACTACTTTCAGAAAAGATTTGAAACGACCGCAGCCATCGATCCATGCTGCCTGCTCAATCTCTTGAGGTATTTCATCAAAATACCCTCTGAACATCCATGTGGTGAAAGGCAGCGAAGTTGCCGTATATAATATAATGATGCTCGTATAAGAGTTCATCAGATTCACAGAACGGAAAACGATGAACAGTGGCACTGCACACAGAATCAGCGGAAACATCTGTAAAAGCAGCAGCAGGCTTGAGTAGCCTTTAACCAGTCTGTTTTTGAAACGCGAAATTGCATAACCTGCAAAGGTTGAAATACAAATATTAGCTAGTGCACTAGCCATCGAAACAAGCAGACTGTTTTTCAGATATCCCACAAACTCAGAATTGGACAGAAGTTTCTTATATGTATCAAGCGTATAAACAGAATCCAAAAAACCTTTTGCCAAGATTTCTGCCTCGCTGCGGAAGCTGTTGGCAACGATTGTGAATATAGGCAGATACGCAACGACAAATGCAGCACATAATACAGCAAACAGCACCCATCTCCTGATTTGGGTTTTTGTTCTCATGTTATCTACCTCCTATTCTTCATTCCGGCGCATTTTCATCATTATATATGCCAGAATCATAAGCAAAATTAACGTTATAACGGCAATAGCCGAACCAGGTCCTATCTTGTTGTAAGTAAACGGATACAGATATGCCAGATATACCATATTCTCTGTTGCCATGTCAGGTCCGCCTCCCGTCAGGAGATAAATCAGACCAAAATCATTAAATGACCAGACTGTTAATAGTATAACGAGAATGATCGAAGTGGGCTTTAAATGCGGCAAGGTAATATATCGGAACAGCTTTGCTCCGCTGGAAGTATCCAGACGGGCAGATTCATACATTTCCGTACCAATACTCTGCAGGGAAGCCAGCAGAGATATGAGTACAAAGGGATAACTGATCCAGATCTTAATTATGCACACCGTAACACGCGCCCATACCGGATCAGCAAGGAACATAATCGGCTCAATATTCAGATAACCGAGCAATACGTTAATCAGACTGCCCTGATCATTTATCAGCCATCTCCACGCTGAAACAGAAACGATCGTCGGTATAACCCAGGGTATAATAAATGCTGCACGGAAAAATCCACGGCCGGGCACATCTTTGTTAAGAATCAGTGCAAGGGTAAGACCAATCACATAACTTCCTATAATGGTAACAAGTGAAAACAGAAGGGAGAACCCCATTGCGTTCCAGAACCTGGAACTGGTAAGCACTGACTGATAATTTTGAAGTCCGACAAAGTCTCCGGTGTTTACAATATTTCCGTCTTTCAAACTGTAGAGGATACCGGTGATTACCGGATAGAGATTTACGAAGCCGATCAGTATGACAGAGGGTAACAAAAACCCCATGGACAACATATAATCTCTTTTTCTTCTCTCCAAGCTTCGTTGCTCTTTCACATTGAACCTCCTATCTATGAGGTGACGGGAACGTATTGTTCCCGTCATATAAGTCATCGAAAATAAGTCATCGGGATTTACTTACCAAGAATCATTTCCAGATTTTCCTGTTCCTTTTTCAGAATCTGTTCCGCCGTTGCACCCGGAGTAAACATACTCTGAATAACTGCATCCAGTGTGCCATCAGACTCAACTGCGCTCAGTTCACTGAACATCTCCGTGCCATTTGCCGCAATAGTCTTCATAACAGGCAGATATTCGTCAACGATGTCCTGAACCACCGGATCCTCGGCATAAGCCGGATCGGACAAAACTGTGTTACGTGCCGGGAACATGGAGAATTTGCCGTCCACGCAATAGGACGTCATATTTGCAACAAACCAACGCATAAAGTCGCAGGTTTCCTCCGGATACTCGCTTTGAGAATAAGCCATTAGTCCCGCATTCCAGTAAACTGCACCCTTGTCCCCATGAGGTCCTTCGAGAGGTGGGAGCACTGCAATTTTATCAGCCAGTTCCGGAAGCTGGGATACCAGTCCCGGATTCCCCCAGTGGAATGCAGCTTCACCCTTTGCAAAAGCGGACTTTGAATCATCGGAAGTCAGACCTGCACTGGCAGGGTTCACCAGTCCATCATTGATAAGACCCAACAGATAATCAACAGCTTCAATATTGCGGTCAGTGACACAATCCGGCTCACCAGCCTCGTTGAAAAGGCCGCCGCCATTATTGATTGTCCATTGGAACATGGTCTTTCCGTTATTCCCGTTTCCGGTCAGAACCATACCATACTTATTGTTCTTGGGCTCTGCCAGAACTTCCAGACAGTGACGAAATTCTTCCCAGTTGGTTGGAACAGACAGCCCATGCTCCTCCAGAATATCTGTACGGCAGTATGCAACCTGCATGTCAATTCCCCATGGCAGAGCAACATAGTGGTCCTTGTACTTGTATCCCTGCACCAAATCCTCCAAAGCGTAATCCTCAATCTCGCCGTCTTCATACATTTTAGCAATCAGATCATCCAGCGGATAGATGGCGTCCATATCATAGAACTGCATCGGCATATAACTGGAACCACTGCTGCAGTCCGGTGCCTCGCCTGCCGCAATTGCGGTGAGAAACGTCTGGTAAAAGTTATCCCATGGCACACTCTGATAAACTACTTCAACATCATTTTCCTCGCTGTATCTGGCACACATCTCCTCGGCAATGGTAATGGATTCCTCGTTGCCCCAAACCATATCCCAAAAAACAATTTTGGGTTTAACACTGGATTTTTCCTTGGGTTTCTCACTGTCTGCATTCCCACAAGCCGCCGTTGCTCCCATCGTTACCACTGCCAAACCAACTGCCAGGATACTCTTCATCCTTTTCATTCCTAATCCCCCGTTTCCATTTCTTTATTTATGAAGTATATTGTAGTTTGGATTATACATAATATTTCGGTAACTTGGAACCTTTTTTGATAACGTATACTCCCTATTCTGTATCATCTTTTCAGCCGTAATTTTTAATTTCTGTTATGATAGCTTTTTTTCCTGTTTTTTTAACTATTTCTGCTTCAAAACCATCTGGCGGTACTCCCTTGGTGACATACCGCACCACTTTTTGAATGCATCTCCGAAGTATTTTCCGTTTGGTATTCCCACCTTTTCACCTATTTCCTGGACAGAAAGTGCTCTGTCCAAAAGCAGTGCTTTTGCTCTCTCCATTCGGTAATCATTGAGGTATGCGCTGAAGGAATTCCCTGTCTGCTGCGAAAAAATACGGCTCAGATGATTGGGATGTACTGCCATCTGTTCCGCGGCCAGCACCAGTGTAATGCGTTCTCTGTAATTGTCCTTAATCCATTGAATTGTCTGGAGAACTGGCAAAGAATACTTACCCATTTCATTTACACAGGTTCCCATGCAGTCCAGAAGGGATTCTACTTCCTGCCTCATAACTGAATAAGTACCGGCATACTGCACTTTCTCTGCAAAGCGTTCATTTAAATTCATAAATTCATTATGGTCACCCGTCAATTTCATTCCATAGAGCAACAGAACGTTACTGAGAATTGTTTTGCAGTTGGCAGACAAGAGTTGTGTATCTTTTAGTTCATCCAACATTTCCAAAATTGTCAGCGGTATGCCGGAGACCCAGGACATTTCGCCTGCCTGT
Organism: Robinsoniella peoriensis; assembly: GCF_000797495.1. Classification (GTDB taxonomy): domain Bacteria; phylum Bacillota; class Clostridia; order Lachnospirales; family Lachnospiraceae; genus Robinsoniella; species Robinsoniella peoriensis. The sequence goes on along the minus strand of NZ_JTGN01000008.1, from coordinate 233,217 downwards.
TCGAAAATCCGCTCCAACAGAGTGCGCATATGATCCGATGACGGTGCATTGACCGCGTCATAAGAAATCACCCGTTTGGTCTGATCAAAAAAATAGCGGTCAGCTGCAAAAACACTCTCTTTATACAATGTATAAAACTGTTCTGTACCCTGTCCGAAGCGGCTGATTCCCGCCAGGTATATCCGGTTCGTATATCGCTCAAGTAAATTCGTTATACTATGCAAAAGACCTTTTCCATCCAATTCATCAAAGTCCAGACGGGATAACACGACAACACATCCTGCATCCTTAATAAAGAAATAGCACCCCCGGTTATGGAGCCTGTCTCTCACTATATTCTCTATGAAATTATTAAACATAGAAATGGGAGAGTTTTCTGCTGACTCATAGATGCGATGCAGGTAGTCAGCTTCTGAATCCGTTACAAATATCACATAATACATCCCATTTAGCAGAGAAAGCAGCTGCGGTTCTGCCTCTGCAATAATATCCGTCACCCCTTTTCGTTGAATCATCTCTTTGAGTATTGTTGTCATATTATTTGTCTTTCTCTCCAAATTCTCCTGCGGTGGATTTTGCTGCTGATATGCCTCAAGTTTTCTTCGTACCTTTTCCAAAATCCGCTCCAAATGCTCCTCATCCAAAGCAGACTTGAGCACATAATCATCTACCCCCAAACGAAGGGCTGCCTGCGCATAATTAAAATCATCATAATTGCTCAGAATCACAACAGATGCTGCACTTTCCTCATGCAGCAGTTTTACCATCTCCAGACCATCCATGTTAGGCATACGGATATCTGTAAAAATGAGATCGGGATTAATTTCCTGTACCATTTTCAATACTTCAAGCCCATCTCCCGCTTCTCCTTCAACAACAAAGCCATAATCTTCCCATCTCAGCAGATTGCGCACCGCAAACCTCAATAGAGGTTCATCATCTGCAATGATCACCTTATACATGTATTTTTTCCTCCTTCAATGGAATCAATATCGTTACAGTAGTCCCATATGGGTGATTCTGTCCGAATTTCAGCCCATATTCTTTCCCATAATGCAGCTGAAGCCTTCTGTGTACATTGTAGACACCTACGTTTTCATACTTGTTTTCCGACCTCCCAGGCCCTTCCAGAAATACCTTCATCTGTTCGGGATTGATGCCCTTCCCATTGTCAGCCACGGCAATGCAAAATTTTCCATCCTCAATGCGCGCATGAATATCAATGATGCCCTGGCGGTCTATACCATAGATACCATGAAATATGGCATTTTCTACAATCGGCTGAAGCAGCATACAGGGCATTGGCTGTTCCAGTGTCCCATCTTCCGCTGCAATGCTGCATTTAAAGTTTTCATAATACCGCATCTGCATAATGAAAATATAATCGCGGATCAAATCCAGTTCCTTTTGCAGAGTACTGCCTCCATCACTATATCTTGCAGTTGCACGCAGCAAACTGGTAATTGCGTCTGTCAGATCAGCGATCCCCCCGGCATTTTGCAAAAGTGCCATCTGTTTAATTGTACTGAGCGTGTTGTATGTAAAATGGGGATTGATCTGAGCCGACAAAGCTGCAATTTCCAATTTATGCTTCTCATCCTCTGTCTGGTAAATTGTTTGAATCATTGAATATAACCTTAATGCCATATGGTTAAAACTCTCCGTGAGCAGAGCAATTTCATTGCCGCCATCGGACTGCAGAATAATATCATTTTCATCTTCCGGCTCTGTAAAAGGATCAAAGTTATCATTCGTCAGACGCAGCATACTTTTCTGGAGCCTGATAATAGGCCATACAAAACCATTTGCAAATGCCATCATCGGCAAAAAAATAACAACTATAATTAAACCTGCTATTACAGCTGAAAAAATCAGCATCTTGTGTACACTGGAGTACAACTGCTGATGCTCTGCAATACGCAATACAAACCATCCACTGTTTTCACATTGTGAAAAAATCACCCGGTTCTTACTGCCCTGATACTTATAATCAAAATGGTTGTCACTCTTCTCTAATTTGGCAAACCATCCTACATCCATGGCATTTTCTCCCCCGAAAAGCTTTCCTGAATCGAATACAATATGATTTGTATCTGTGACAATAAGCAGCGTTCCTCCATCCGCTTCCCAGATTTTCTGTAAATTATTATTCAGGATATCCTCAATTTTGACATTAATGAGAACATATCCCGCATCTTTCATCGTCATCATATTCTTCACTTTACGGACTATGGAGATAACCTCTTCTCTGGGATAAGTCTCCTGCTGGTTGACATATGGCCCGATAATACATGTCCGGGCATCAGACCTCGCATATTCCGGAAGCCATTCCTCCTGCTGAATTCTATAGTCAGAATTAATAAAATTCATTGGTGTGGAAAACAAATGTCCCTGAAGATCATAGACATATATTGACTGAATACCATTATAAGAATTTTGAGCGTTAGCCAGATACCAGCCGGCTAATTTTTCATTGGAAGCATACATTTCAAAGTGCTGTCTGTAATTCACGCTTAATACCTGCTGTATATTATCGCTGTATGCAATTGAGATTGCCAGCCTGTCTATATTCTGCAGACAGGCATCCACCGACTTGCTTACCTGCTTTGTAATTTCATCAGCGTATGTGTCGAAACTGCTGATCCGCTCTCTGGACCAGTATATGGATAAAACCGCCGCGCACAAACTTACGGAAATTATGACCAGCGCACTGAACATCAGCAGCAGTCTATTCCGTATACCCAGCCTCTCCCAATAGGATTTTAACTTATTTTCCAAATTCTCATACCTCCAACACCTAATTTCGACCCGCTAGATATAAAGTTTTATTATCTGCTTTCGATTATGCTTTCAGATTAGATTTATTTTATCATAATTTTAGTATATATCACATAATAATTTACATATCGCACTCCTTTACATTACGCTGCTCCCGTCCACCGGACTTCTCCATCAGCGGTCTTCGGAAACCAAATTGTATTTGAGGACATCAAGCATGGAGTTCTTTTGATAGTTTAGATTTTCAGGTGAAAATTCATTAAGAGACCACGGAAAGGGACTGCCGCAAAGCGACAATCCCTTTTCATCTGGATCTCTTGCTATTTATAACTCAATTTTTTCAATACTAAATTTACTATATAGCTTTCCCTGCTAACGTAATAATACAATCCTTCAATCCTTTCGAAGAAGCAGTTACCAGAATCTCTCCCTCTTCTCCATTGGACTGAATAATCAGCATACATTTTCCTGAAAACATACTTTTTTCCATTGCTTTATCCGGTTCATGGCTGCTTGGATCTCCATTTCCTGTACCTATTATCTTTGCTGCACCTTTATATTTGTCTGTTACAGAAATCCGGATACAGGATTTTCAGCCATTCTCAATCCTCAATATCCTCGCAGTCTGTAATACCACCTGCCATACCGCTCTTCACGGGATGTATGATTTTCCAATCACCCAGATGGAATTTCCACCCTGTTTCAAATGTTTCTTTCATTCGTATTTTCATATATAATCCAATCCTTTCAGTAATATAAAAAGTCCTCTCGGAAATTATTTAGATTTCCGAGAGTCTTCTCATTATTTTTTGATTTTCACACTGCTCTTCTGACCTTTTTTAGCCAAAAGTTTTTTATATTCTGTAAATTTCTTTGATGGCACTTTAATCTCAGCCCTGCTGTTGATTCCTTTAAATGCATTCTTTCCTGCAGTTTTTAAAGAAGCTGAATAAATACGGATGCTCTTCAGCTTACCTGCACCGTCAAATGCGTAAGAGCCTATTGTTTTTACATATTTTCCTACTTTAACGCTCTTAAGCCTTCTGTTTTTCTGAAATGCTTTGGAACCAATTTCCGTAACTTTGTAAGTGTTCCCTTTGAACCTTACTGTATTTGGAATTGTTATACTGCTATACGTTTTTTTCACAGGAACTGTTACTTTTACGGTACGTTTTCCTGATACCGTGCCTGTGATTGTATATTTCAGTCTTCCGCTGCTCAGGGTATCACCCTTTTTCGCCGGAACCTCACTCCACTTTGCAGTAAGTGTAATCTCTCCGGTTCTTCCTGCCGGAATCTCTGTAACACGTGTTCCGTTCAGATACCAGCCCCCGAAGTTCATGCCAGCTTTGACCGGTGTCCCAAGTATAATGGTCTGCACTGTTGTATAAACGGCTGGATTCGCATTATTTACTCCTGACATACCAGCATAGTTAATCCTATACGTTAACAGCTCATACTTTGCACTTATTACCAGATCACCTGTTACATTTGTGAAAGCTTTATCCCAGCCTGTAAAGCGGTAGCCTTTTCTTTCCGGTACCTGCGGTGCCTTTGCTGTCCCGTTTACCTCAATTGTCTGCATCTCACCCAGCACACGGTTATCATGATTTAAGAACATTACTTTGCAGGATGGTAATTTTGCAATTGGAGATTCCTCTGTTTTGTCACAAGCCTTACAACTGCGCGTCTCTTCTCCTTCTTCATAAATAGTTGGATTCTTTACCCTTTCCCATTCACCAAAGTCATGCCCTGCTGCCGGGATTATTTCCTGGTTTATAATCTCTTTACATATATTACATCTTGTTATCAGAACACCCTCTTGATCACAGGTGCTTTCATGAAGTATTACCGTTTCCGTTTCCAAATGTCCGCATGCTAAGTTTCGGATGCTTTCCTTTACTGCATCCACCGCTTCTTTGATTTCCCCTGCATCTGCTGCCGGGTTCTCTGCCACTGCTTTTGCTGCAGCTAAAGCTTCCTTCACTTTTGCATAACTCTCTTCACTGTATTTTCCGGCATCAATAGATTCTGCATCTAAAATACTCTGCCTTAATTCTGCTAATTCTTCAGAAGTTGGTACACCCTCTTCCATAACCACGACGTTTACCTGTGCCTTCAGGTTGTTTCTGTTCTGATATTCTGTACCTTCCGGAATTGTACCTGTAAAACCATAAACACCCGCCACTGTTCCGTCATAGCCTTCACAAGCCCATGTTACAGGAAGGTAACGTACATCCACATGATTTAATCTCACTAATACTTCGGCTGGAAGACCCGCAGCTGCATCATCAGCTGATGTACCAAAACTTACTTCTTTCTCTGCCTGTAGACCGATTTCTGTGATATTTGGTACCTCATTTACAAAAATATTAAGCTTTGCCTTTACTTTATAAGGATTTTTATATGTGCTGTTTTCTGCAATTGTTCCTACTAATTCGTATGTACCTGCAACTGCCCCATCATAAATTTCTTTATTCCAGGTAATACTCACTTCCTGCGTGGAATCGTCATCCATTACTGCCACCAATGTTTGCGGAATATTCAATTCTTCTATTGGTGTATTCAGTTCTGCTTCCATGTCCGGCAGATATTCAACGGACCGGATTACATGTTTTTCAACAATTACCTTTATGCCTGCTTTTTTATTTTCCGGATTTTTAACTGCAGCCGGAACCGCGATGTTTCCTTCTAATGTATAGGTTCCTTCTTCTTCCGGTTTATATCCATCTGTATTCCAGGTAACCGGATATTCTGTTACAAAATCCTCTCCCAGTGTTACCTCAGCTGTCTTTGGCAGCTGTTCTTCCAGTTCTTCTACCGTGGTTCTAAAATACAGCTTTAAGTCTTCCGCTGCTTTCACATCTGTCAGCTTTACTTCCGGTGCATCGGCAGCTATCAGTTCTAACTCATCAATTCTGGCGTTGTTCTTTGGCCACTGGCCATTATAGTTATCTGCTACGGTAATGTAAAGTCGGAAATATTTGGACGTAACCGGTTCACTCAATGTTCTTTCCGTTACTTTTTCCTTATTACCGGTGACCGAATCCACATCCTGCCAGTTGTCTGTTCCATTTTCACTTACCTGAAGTTTAAAGTCTTTTGCAACGCTGTTTATATCCCCCCTTAGAGCTACATGCGAAACTTTCCATTTATTAATGATGATTGCTTCATCAAAGTCTAACTGCACCCATCGTGGCTCTGCAATATTCTTGCTGGCGGATACCCATGCAAATTCCGCACCGTCGTCTTTGGTTCCATTGGTTTTTCCATCAATTACACGGAGTGGAGCAAAGTTATCGTGCTGACTGTCTGCTGTAACCCGGTTTGCCATAACTGCAAGGTTTCCCGATCCACCGCCCTCTGCTTTGATGATACAGCTGTCCTGATATTCAGTCCCTTTCACCATTGCAGTAATGGTTGCTGTTCCAGACCCAAGTGCTAATACTTTACCTTCTTTACTAACATTAACAATTTCATTATTACTGCTGCGCCACTGAATTTCACCATCTACATTCTGACGTACTGATAACTGTTCTGCAGAGCCAACCTCAATCTTTACTTCCTGCTGGTCAATTTCTATACCATCAATTTCCTTCAGTTGCTCAAAAGCGGACTTCAAAGCATCTATTTCGCTTTGTACCCTGGATGGATTTTCCAATGTAACTTTTGCTTTTTCCAAAGTCGTCTGGAATACATTCCAGCTTTCTGATGTATATACGCCCTTTTTTACCTGATCATACTCATTACACAGATTTTGAAGCTGTTCAACCAACTCCGGATCAGCTGATACAGTTATCTCGCAAATTGCAGACGCCTGTTTATCCCAACTGACTGCTGTAATAATTGCTGTTCCTGTCTTCACACCAGTAACAACTCCACCTTCCACTGCTGCAACTGTATTATCAGAAGATTTCCATTTTACATCCGGGAAAGATGCATCTTGAGGAAGAACAGCTGCAGTAAGCGTGTTTGAAGCATTCTCATACAGGGAAAGTTTTTCCGCTGATATTACTACTTCTTCTGCGGGCACCTCTGGGATCGGCAGAAATTTTTCATAAACATAGAATTCTGCTGCACAAATAAATTTGTTTACTTCGTTCGGATTACCTGCTGTTGTATCTTTTGCTCGAATCCGTATTCTCCTTGCCTCAACACTTTCAAACAAAGCTTCTTTTTTGTACATTGTATTTTCCCAGGTGCCGCTTCCACCAGGTATTTTTACAAAATCTTCCCCTTCTGCATTTGTGCTGTACCATAATTCATATCCTAAAATACGTCCATTAAATGCATTTTCCTCCTGACGTGGTACATATTCAAACTTACCTACATCATAAATATCGCCCAGGTCAATTGTAAAGCTATTATTTATATCATTTGATATATCTGGCCGCGGATCATGATTATATGCACTGTGCCACCTTGTTGATTCATTTCCGTCTACTGCATTACCTGCCGGACCGTCAGCACCACTGTTTTGTTCACTGTCAGCCACAGCTGTCAGCTGTGAAGACGGAATCTTTCTTTCACTTATAACATTAACAATACAGGTGTCTTTGATGTTGGTCCCTTCCAGAGTCGCCGTAATTGTCGCTGATCCTTCCTGTTTGCCTGTCACTGTTCCATATGCATCAACAGGAACCACTTCATTATTATCAGATTCCCAAATAATTTTTTTGTCTGAATTGCTGATGACATTAATTTTAACACTATTATTCAACGGAACATCTACACTTGTTTCTTCAATATTAATTACACTTGGAAGTTCTCCTGTATAAGTTAACTCATATCGCATCCCTGCTTCTGTAGCAAATGAATAAACGTCACCAAGACTATTTGCTTCTTTGATTGTTTCTACTTCTTTTCCATCTGCAAAAACCTTTAATTCCAGACCTTCTGCCTGCCATGGATTTAAAACAGAACAGTCTGTTCCTTTTTCACTGTAAATACTGGCATGGGTAGTCTGTCCAAATGCATTCTGTTCTCCACTTACAGTAAATGCTCCATATGCGCGAAGATTCTTAAAGGAAGCGGACTGCGACTGATACCATGTTGGGAAGAAATTAATAAATCCTTCATGGCTCTGCATCAGACATTCCATAATCGCTCCGGAGAATAACGTTCCTCCCATATCTCCAATGGTATTATTAGGCCGAATTCCCATCCAGTCATAAACCCCTGTATCATTTGATTTTACATCAACATAACCCGCCTTCATGGCATTTAACCATTTTTCAGGGTCATATCCCACTCTTGCTGCAGTCATTGCTGCTCTTGTCTGCTTATCACTGGTCCCAAACTCCTGTTTCTTATCCAGCCATGTCAGCACTTTATCTCTCTCTTCCTGTGATGAAGATGGTCCTATTAAATCATAAAATGCAAATCCATATACATTGAAACTAGAGAATGTAGGTTCATGGTTTCCTCCCTCAGCATCCACTGTATAATACTCTTTTCCGTCTATTGTTTTGGTTGGATAAGGAGCCAGATGTGTATACACTTCATTCCATTGTACCCGATCGTCTGCGTTTATACCCTTTGACTCACTGATTTCAATTGCATGTTTCAGAATATAAGCTGCCCCTGCTATATCTAATGTAGCATTTTTAAGTGCTGTGGTACTTTCATAAGTAGCACCATAAATATTATATTGATCTCCCTCTTTTTCTGCATAGTCCACCCAGAAATCAGCAGTGGAACTCAACTTAGGCCAAAGCACATTATTCAGGTAATCCTCATCTAACGTAGATTTATAATATGTTATCATCGGCTGAAGTGCCATGGTAGCATTGGATGGAGAACACCAATAATCCTGCACCCCACCATTAAAGCTTTCTGTACGGATTCCCCATGGACCTATATGTGTTGGGAAAAGAGAACCACGAATACCTTCTGTAAATTTAGTTCTGGATGAATTATTAATAACTGAATTCAAATGCCTGGGATCAGATGCTTTTTCCACACCAGTTTTCCAATAGGCATCGATTACTTCTGAGTAATTATCAATATGATTCAATCTGTTTGCGGTAATGGCCGTTCCCATTGGCCTCTGCACATCACTATTCAGGGTATAGTCACCTGTCCAGTCTGGGGCTAAACTTCCGCTCCACGGGAATAAACCTGTCGTAACTCCTTCTGCAGGGTGTTCACTGACTGCCTGTAATGCACAACCAATCTGGTAGATCTGTCCAAAATACGCTTTTTCAAGTGAATTAGATTTATCGTCCAGTTTAATATAAGATTTCAGCCAGTATTCTTTCCACCACTGATGATGACGTTCTCTCGCATCTGCAATTTTATCTGCACTATCATACTGCTCTACTTTCTTAATTGCATCTTCATAATAAGTAGTTGATTCTTTCCCGCCTTCTACTGCTGATACCACCTGAATTGTTTCATTTGGTTCAACTGAAACACTTAACTTACTTGTGTTATTGCTGACTTTTTCTATGGTTGGTGTTTTACCTAAAATCTTCGCCGCCAGTGTTGCATGTACTTTTATATTATATGTATTGGACACTGCATGTCTCGTTGCCGTAATAATTCCTTTTTCTTTATCTATGGCTGACTCCACACTGGAAAAACCGCCGTTATTGGAGGGCGGCGTCGCTGTCCATGCGGAAATATCTAAGTCCATGATTTTATCTGTATGATTTGTAATTTCCGTAATCATAAGGTTTTCTTTTGCAGAAATCCATGTTGTTGTATTATAACCACTCTCGGATGAGCCGGACACTTCAGCCAGTTTCATATCTTCTGTCATAGAATATGTCCCGTATATTCCCTCATCATCTGTGCGCTTAATATCCAAACCTCCAAAACCCACATACTGGCTATCTCTATTCCCATTCGTCAGTTCTTCAAAGTTATCCAGCCTTGTAAGATAAACCGTTTGGTTTTTCTTATCATCTCTCGTAGTACCGCTTAAAAATCCCAGTACGGTTCCATTACCCATCAGTGGCCCATCCGGGGTATGCCCTGTTTTCGGCTCAATAATTGATGGCTTTGTATAGACACCAACATGGGAATCCAGCAATGCTGAAACCTCCTCCCACTGTGGCTCCGCCGAGTAGACCTCTTCTGTCTCCGCTGCCCTGGCATAATTTGCGGGCACAGCAGATAATCCCGAAACAGCCATACACAATGCCATTGCACCAGCGAAATACCTTTTCACTTTTTTCATCTCTTCAATTCCTCCTAAGTTTAAAATTTTTTATCAAAGACTGCCCCTTTTGTTTCGCCCCCTTCCCCGCGTTTAGTAAAATCATATGTCACCATATGAAATCCTCTCCAGAACCGTACGTGCGGCTTTCCCGCATACGGCTCTTCATAATAACATTTACAGTTGCAAGCTACGCATAGAGATTAAAATATCTCTTGGGATATACCATCGGATAATAATCCAACATCTGCTTGAATCCCTCCCAGTTGTAGCTTTTCTTCTGACTTCTGCGGTTCATCCACTGAAACAGCAGTTGCGTAGTGTAATAATGATACTTCACCAACGACTGTACGTTATACGTTAAACCGTAGTATCGGTAGTGTCCCACCAGCTTTCGGTTTAGTGCTGGCATCAATACCTTCAATGGCATCGCACGATTGCATTTCAGCCACTTCTTCATTTCCTTTAGCTTCGTATTTAGCCGTTTTCCATTTGTCTTTGGTTTTACACAAAATCTTCCTGCCTTAGTTTCTCCGCAATAGAATGTAAATCCTAAGAAGTCAAAGGTCTCGGGTTTCCCCTCTCCTCTTCGCTTTCTTCTTTCTTTCGCATATCTCCCGAATTCCACAAGCCTGCTTTTGCTCGTCTCTATTTCCAACCCATATTTACCTAAACGTTCCTGCATTTCTTTATAGTAACGTTCCGCTTCTCGCTTATGTTCAAAACCTGCCAGATAATCATCGGCATATACCACCAGAAAACTCATTCCCGCTCCACGTTTCTCGAAATATGCTTTGTACCATAATACCAGTACATGATGCATATAGATATTTGCTAGTACTGGACTGATAATATTTCCCTGTGCAGATCCCACTTCATTCGTTTGATATATTCCATCCTCCAATACTCCTGCCTTTAGATATTTCTCTATCAGCCTTAGAATATTTGGGTCTTTGATGTAATATCCTACAAATTTCATAGTCCACTCGTGGCTCATGCTGCAAAAGAACCCCTTGATATCTGCATCAACTACGTAATTGATACGTTTTCTTACTATGCTGACACACATTTCTTTTATTGCCATGTGGCAACTGCGGTTCGGGCGAAAACCATACATGTTTTCTTCAAACTTCGGTTCGTAAACTGCTTCCAGTATCTTCTTCAAGCCTAATTGCACTATCTTATCTTCATAGGATGCAATACCTAATGGGCGCTTCTTACCGTTCGCTTTCGGAATGTATACACGTAATGTCGGTTTTGGCTTATATGCCTTATTCTTTAGCCGTTCCACCAGATTTTTAGTGTTTTCCCCTATGTTCCGGCTGTATTCTTCTTTCGTCACTTCATCGATTCCTGCTGCTTTCTTTCCGTCTAATTCCTTATGGCACTGCAACAGTAGTTCCTCATTCAACAGATGATATAGTGATGTAAATATCGGTCGGCTTTCATGAGCCGATTTGTCTGCTGTTCTTTCTAATTTCGTTTCCATTTATCCTCCCGCCCCTGAGTACGGTAAATGTGTCCTCAGAAAGAGTGTTATTATGTATTCCCCTTCCCTCCACCGTGATTAGCGGTTTCTCTGGTAGTACGGAAATATCCGACTGCCTGTGATCCGTTTGGTTTCCTCCGTTTTATAGTTGTACGCCATACTTGCAGTCTGCCCGCAAGAGACCACAGGCTCTCCCCAGTTGACTGGATAGCCATAGTGAAACATGATTGGCCCTCGGACTCCGCCGAAGCCACAACAGACTCGCTCCTGAATCCTTAACGTCTGCCATGATGTTGCCTTCCGCATGGATAAACTGCGTCGGCCTTCGGGACTTTGTAAAATTTCGGAGCTCTATAGCATTACAACCCTGCTCCCTAACTGTCTACGCTTAGCCCTGACTGTTACCAGTCAGAACCCAAGACTCGCTAATGGTGGCTCGCTACGCCTTGCCATGCGGGTGTTCCACCCGCTAAACTATCCGCCCTTTCCTGGGCGCACTTATCCCTTAACTGCTCCCATAGTCATTCCTTCAATTATGTGTTTACTAAAAATACTATACAATATTAAAATCGGTGCAATACTTACCACTAAAGCCGCAAAGTACAAAGTATAATTAAAGGAATGTGCCTGTCCGAAAAACCTTATTCCTATTGAAATCGTTCTATATTTTGCCTCTCCAACCAAGATAAGAGAAAATGGATATTCATTCCATGCACTGATAAAAGAAGTTATTACGATAACCGATATTATCGGCTTACAAAGAGGAAAGATCACCTTCCACATCATCTGCAATATGCCGCATCCCTCCATAAAAGCTGCCTCATCAAGTTCTTTTGGTACGGTCTTAATAAAATTTTCCATAAGTAATACAGACAGTGGCATGGCAAAGGCAACATAGGGCAGCAGCAGCGTAAACCAGTGATCCAGGAGATTCAGCATTTTAAATTCGATAAATACCGGAACCATCAGGGACAATACCGGAATTACCATCCCCGATATGAATAACAAATAGATCAGACGAGCTCCCGGAAACTTATACCTGGATACCACAAAACCTACTGTAAAGGAAAAGATTACAGTCAACACAACCGTAAGAATACTCAGGTAACCGGAATTCAGGAAACAATGCCATAAATCCCCAGTCTGTAAAGCTTCAGCATAATTATGGAAAACCGGATTTTGGGGAAATCCAAGAACATTCTGCATAAAATCTTTGTTTTCTCTAAGTGAGGATATAATCATCCAAATGATAGGAAGGATACAGCTTAGCGAAAACAACATGATTACCGCGTTAACTGAAAAACGAAATATCTTCCCTCCTGTTTTTCTTATATTATGCATACTTTTTCCCTCCTAACAACAGACGGCTGCCAAGAATCAGAATTAACGAAATCAATAATATTGTTACGGCAAGAGCACATCCATATCCCATCTTCATCATGGAAAAACTCACATCATAGTTATACAGAGAAAGCACCATAGATGAATTCCCCGGTCCTCCGCCTGTCATAACAGAAATATGGTCAAAAGCTTTAAATGAACCTGCAATACAAACCATAATACAAACCTTTAAAGTATCGTATATCATAGGAATGGTGATATAAATACTTCTCTTCCAACCATTTGCCCCGTCCACCTCAGCCATTTCCAATACGTCTCTGGGTACAGATGCTATTGCACTTGTCATAATTACCAGGTAATATCCGACAAACTGCCAGATTACAGGGACTGCCACACTGAACAGTACTATTTTCGGATCATCCAGCCACAATTTTATCCAGCCCTCTTTTCCAATCAACCGCAAAAATTCATTTAAGATACCTGTTTGATTACTATAAATAATCTGCCACAAAAGTCCGATTACCACTGCTGATATGATATTTGTTGTAAACATGATTCTTCTATGAAATTCTGTAAACTTCATCCACTTCATTGTAAAAAACAAAGTGAATACAAAAGCAATTCCTACCTGACCAATTACCATGAGTACCGTGAAAATCATTGTGTTTTTAAATGATATCCAAAAAGCCTCATCCCGAAAAATATTTATGTAATTTTCTAACCCCAAAAAAGTCATATTTTTACCACCGGACCATTTAAATAAACTATAATATCCTGCAAAAAAGATTGGGATAATTACCATGAAGACATAAACTCCAACCGGTGCTAAAAGCATCAGCGCAATCTTATATCCCTTTGGCTGCAATGGATTTTTACGCATGTTACACTTCCCCTTTTCTATTTTTAGGTATAAAAGGAGCAGGCAGACAAACCTACCTGCTTCTTTCATTCATTTTATGTTTCTGTTCAACTGTTTCTGTTCTGCTGTTTCTGCTTACTTTATACTAGTTGATGTCCAGTTACTACTGTTGTCCTTCTTCATAAGCAGACTGCAATTTCTCTGACAATTGTTCCGGTGTAAGAGAACCTATTGTAAGCTCCTGATATCCATCCTCTGCAGTGGATACATATGTTGCATTAAACTGTATCTCAGGATTAGGAACTACTTCATATCCCTCAAACATCTTAAACATTGCCTTTTCAAGATCACTCTGGGATGAATTGTCAATTTCAGAAGTTTTAGCACACGGTATAGAACCTTCCCCGGCAATTTTTGCCTGTATGTCAGGATCGGACAAACTTTTTACAAAGTCAATGGCAATCTCTTTCTCTGCGCCTTCCAGTCTGCTGTTTACCGCTACGCCCCATCCCTGTCCTCCTGACATATACTTTCCATTACCAGGTTTTTCTGAGGTTGGAGGGAACATTGCCGTATCTGAATTCTTCAATACCTCATCCGATGCATTCTTTACTACATTTCCGGTAACCCAGTAACCGCCCATAAGCATTGCCGCTTTTCCGTCATAATAGTAAGAATTTCCTAAAAGTTCTTCCTGACTGTTTACATCTTCATTAAACAGCCCCATATCCGTCAATTTCTTTAATTCTGTAATTGCAGCAACCATACAGGGATCCGTAAACTTTGCACCCTGCCCATTTTTTAAGCTATCATACCAGTCTAAATCCGCATACCGGAACAAAATGCTTGGCATAATCTGGCTGGATATCATATAGCCTTCTTTATTTCCACAAGCCAGAGGTATATACCCCTTATCTTTTATAGCTGTTACTGCTTCTTCAAAATCTTCCACTGTCTTTGGAAACTCCTTTATTCCACATTCCTCAAAGATTGCCTTATTGTAAATCATCATACTGCTTACAATCATAGACTGGGGGACGCCTAAGATCTGATCATCAAACGTATAATCATTAAATGCCCCTTCATCCATTCTGCCACTCCATTCACTGTCCGCTGCAATCTCCGGTGCCAGATCCATAATCTGTTCATTGTCATACATGGATGGCATCAGCCCGGGTAATGACTGGAAAATATCCGGAAGAGAATTGGTCGCCATCAAAGTCTTCAGCTTGTCCTCATACAAGTCATGCGCCACTACTTCCACACTTAGTTCCAAATCCGGATATTTCTCCTGCAGTTTTTCTAATAACTCATTTCCCGTTCTGGCTACCACATCTCCATCATTACTCCAGGTCACCATAACTGAAAGTTTCGAATCCTCTCCTTTTTCCGACTTAGCCTGTCCGTTATCCTGTGTCTCGGTAATATCTTCCTCCGTTTCTTTTTGAACATTTTCTTTGCTTCCAGGCTCTGCTTCCGTTGTATTGTCAGTCGTCTTCACCTCTTCTGCAGCCTTAGATGCACCTTCCGTAATCCCGGAAGAATTACCGCATGCGCTTAATGATACTGTCATGATAGCTGCCATTAACATTGCTACTGCTCTTCTCTTCATTTCTTTTCCTCCCAATACTGTTTCATTAATTTTCTTTACAACTCTTATTATATTGATTTTCATTTTTTCGAACACCTTAAAAACTATAAAAACACCCAAAATTCTATACATTTTTACAGAATCCTGGGTATTTTTATTTTTCTGTTTATATAACCGGAATATCATATAAAACCGGCTGAGTAATAACCGCTACCGTAAAATTCTCACTGTCTGTTTCATAGTGCAGCCCAAATCGTTCGCCAAAGCGCATTTTAATCCTGCTATTTACATTTTTAATAGCAAAATACGATTTGTCGGAAACTTCTGTATCGTCGATATTTAAAACTGAGTTAAGCCTGTCACAGTCGGTGCCTACGCCATCATCACTAACTTTAATCATCAGGCTGTTCCCCTTTATCATTATTTCCACTTTTATGATTCCCGCTTCTCCTTTGGGAATAATTCCGTGAAGAATCGCATTTTCTACAATGGGCTGTAAAATAAATCTCAGCGTATGCAATCCTTCTGCTTCCTCTTGAATCACAAATTGAAAATCAATCGTATCCTCCAGGCGTATTTTTTGAATCACCAGATAATTATTCAGATAATCCAATTCCTCTGTGATTGTCATAATTTCATTTACATTATCCAGACTCAATCTATATAATCTGGAGAGCGCCATTATAATCTCACCTGTTTTCGGTGCATTTTCAATATGACTCAGCCAATATGCCGTATCTAGATTGTTGTACAGTGAATGGGGATTAATCTGTGCCTGCAGGGAAGCAAACTCCGCTTCCCTTAATTCTATTTTCTTTCTCACCAGTTCGTCGGTCAGCTTTTCGATATAACCAGACATATTATTATATGTTTCTACCAGTACCCCTACCTCGTCATTAGAGGGAATAACATCGATATGTTTCATATCCATAACTTTCAGCCTCTTCGCCAAAACAGTAAGGGGCCTTGTACATATTTTAGAAAATAAGAAGGCACATCCGGCACATAAAATAAAACTAATCAAAAGGCTTACCGTAAGAATACGCTGTAATACAACACTGTCACTTAATACATACTTCGTAGGAACCACATTAATCAGGATCCAGTCACTGTGGGTAATCTGATACGAAGTGACCAGACAATTTTCGTCCCCAATATATTTTTCAGCCATTGCGCTTGATTCATTGGCTTCATCCATCACCTCAGCAGGTGCTTTCTCCCCTAACTTAGAGATATCCTCCGACGCAATTATATTACCGCTCCGGTCTATCATATAGGTCAGATTGTGTTCGTCTGCAATTTCATCCGTAAATAACTTAGATAACTCCGAAACTAAGATTTCTATTCTCATAACTGCAAGCTTTTTCCCGGTATTAATATCATTCACATTACGCACCATAGAGATCGTCTTTTCACCCTGGTTTAAATCCTCCCATTGCCCGCTGTCCGTAACCCAGGTTAATCTACCTTTTTTCTCATCCAGATCATGAATCAACGCTTTGTCAGCTGTTTTATTACGGTAAGTTCCTGTAAATGCGATATCACCCCCCAGGCTTTCTATTCCAATGGCAGACATATAGTCTTTATTCCCCACTCAAAAGGACAGCCTCCGCTGAACTGCTATTTTTTTAACATCTGTATTATTATTTCCCCCCTCAACACTGTGAAGCCATTCCCGAACAATATTATCCTGTATCAGCAACACCGACAGATCATCCACATAATTCATAATTGTCTGTACATTTGTGCTGATATGAGCGAGGGTATTTAACTTTGCCGCACTTTCATTTTTTTTAACTATATTGGCAGACTGAACATATAACATTGTACCCACAATCATCATTGGGAGGATCGCTATCACAATCGCTGAAATAAAAACTTTGTAACTCAGACCAAAAAAAGACTTCTTTTTCTCATTTTCCATTGCTTTTCTCCTTTTGACCTCCCATTACTCCGGACGCTGTGAAATACCTGCGTTCTCCCGAAACTGACGGGGAGAACACCGTTCATATTTTTTAAATATAAAACTGAAATATTTATAATTTGGATAACCGCACTGCTGTGCCACCTCATAGGTTTTTAACCTTTTATCTAATAGCAGAATCTTTGCCTTATCTATTCGGTATTGATTTAAATAATCCACAAAATGAATCCCCATCTCCTGGCAGAATATGCGGCTGAAGTAGTTTGGCGTTACATAGACTTTCTCCGCCACTGCTTCTACCCTTACTTCCTCCTGATAATGCTCTGCCACATACTGGAGGGCTATTGTTACTACATTGCTGTATGAATATGTATTCATAACACGAAGCAATTCAATTAAATTTTTGATAAACCCCTCTACCCATAACTGAATATCATCCATAATTTTGCAGTTATTCAATTCATCCAGGATACTGGCATTTTTGCCTAATACGTCCTGGAAATCAACTCCCATGTTCTCAACCGAAATCAGCGCTACAATTATTTGACGTACCGACAAGTTTTTCAGCTGCTCATAACTAATGTTGCTCCTTCGCATTTTAGCAAATACCTGTTCAATAATACTGCATGCTTTCTTCAGATCCAGCATCTTTATACTGTCAATGAGCTGCTGCTCTTCTTCCCTGATATCTACCGTACCGCTGTTTTCTAACAGATCAATCTGCGAAAATTCTATAATGCATCCCTTTCCTTTATAACTTTTTGTCTTCAATGCTGTCATTGCTTTTGTAAAAGAATCCGGAATACCATCTACACTTTTTTGTACATCACCCAAAGCTATCGTAACAGATGTATTCTGGGCAATTTTCGTTTTATTCTGCATAGTTTTACATCTGTCTAAAAGCAGCTCCCCCATTGATTCGTTTATATTTAAGACAGCGCAAAGAAAATTATCATGGGTATAAAACGCATCTGCTTCAAAGATACTGGCAAAAACCTGATTAAACACCTGTCTGATGGTATCATGCATTTTCTTTATCTGATCATTGCTGTTAGATGGTACAATCACAGAATAATCATCAATGTCCACAATAACAACCTGATACCCGGGTCCTTTAAATGAAATACTCAGATCTTCTGCTTTTTTCCAGAATTCATTATTAAAAACAACCTGACTGCTAAAAAGCTGCAACAGAAAATACGTCCTCAGGATCTCCAAATTACCTGACATAACTTTCTTTTCTTCTTCCATCTGCCTCAAAGCGTCCTGTTGTTCCTTAATTTCTCTCTGTATCTCCAATATATTCTCAGTTAATTCTTTTGACGTCACCGGTTTTAACAAATAATTCTTTACACCCAACCGCAGTGCTTCCCGGGCATAATCGAATTCACTGTAGCCGGTCAAAATCAGAATTCTGGTTTCCTTCATGTTCTCACTTACAATCCTTGCCAATTCTAATCCGTCCAGTACCGGCATTTTAATATCGACAATCGCTATGTGGGGACGCTTTTCCTTAATGATCTGCAATCCTGCTTTTCCATTTGATGCTTCTCCAACAAGCTCACAACCAATGCCGTTCCAATCGACAGACATCTTAATTCCCTGCCTTACAATTTTATCATCATCAATAATTACAACATCCAGCATCATTGTCCCTTTCTTTTGTAAAATGAAGGATCCATCCGCATACCTGAGCCCTGCACTGACCCTGTTTTGTTTACTATAACGCAAAGAAGTCCTCCCATCGTCCGCACCCGGATAACAGGAGATTCCTTCTCACACTAATATTTTTTTATATTATAACACAGATATTCAATATCCCCTATATTTTCTCAACTTGTTTTATTCCCAATTATTCCCTCAATCTTCCTCAGTGATGCCCTGTAAACCACATACATATACACACCCACACCCAGCACCAGCAGGAAATCCACTCCCAATGCCCAGATTTCCGTTGACGATACCACACCATCATTGCCTTTATAAGTCATCAGGGTGAAGATATAGATCAAAATACTTCCGATAATTACGGGCAGTGCATAAATCTTCATAAGCTGGCTTGTAATGCATTTTTTCAGATATTTATGATTGCCGCCCAGTTTTTTCAGGTCATCAAAGAGCTGTTTGTTATTCATTCCTATGGTAACGCTTCTGGTATATGCAATGATTCCCACCGCTGCCAGGCAGATGATTGCTACATAGATGAACAGCATGAAAAATACTGCATTAGTCTGGAAAAATGTCTTCTCCTTCATGACCTTCATATTGGGGTAGAACTTCCAGTATCCCATAAGATCGGAATTGTCCGGCGACATCTCCATTTGTTGGTCCGCGCCGTATTCTTCTCCTGCCTCTATGGCCAGCTGTTCCTGATATTCATCGTATCCGGATTGTACCTGCATCTCTCTTGGCGCACGTTTCAGGATTTCACCATACAGTGCTTCGGAAAAATCAAAAGCTGCTTCTGAATCTTGAATGTTGAACAAGATCTGATGATACAGTCTGTTATCCGGCAGCTCTTTTGTGATTTCCCGGTAATCCTCATCATTCAGAATGTAACTGTTTACCCCGTTTATCATTAACGCTTCATATGCAATAGTTCCTGCTAACCTGACTTTCATCTGCTCTTTTGTTACAGGATTCGTGATTAAATCCATATCCTCAAACTTATCCCAGAATCCGTTCTGCTCCTGGGGAAATGTGATCCGGTAGAAAGTTCCCCTGTCCACCTGAATATCATCCCCGGTCATTTTCCGGTAGTCTCCGGCGCTCATATATTTACTGTACTCATACTTTTCCATGTAATTTTCTATCATTTTATTATTGTCATCCCAGTCTCTTAATACACCGCTTCCAAGCAGTTCCGCAAAGTTCCCTTCCCGGTAACCGGTAATTTCGATCTGGTAATCTCCCGCCAGCTTCTCAATATCTTCTTTCTGTACCTCTCCAAAAGATACTTTCGACGGGATGGAAAAATCCACCGGATTATTGTCAATCTCACTGATACCGGATAACATACCCGGAGCATAAAAGCAGGCATAAAGGCTGGCTGCTACCAACAGGGAAATAATGCACATATTTCGAACGGTTTGTTTTCCCTGAAATTTCATCATGTTATAGGAAATGATATTCCGGTAGTATTTCTGGGGTCTTTTTCCCCGTTCGTGATGAACAATGGCATAGGTAATTACCATATAAATACCTGCAAATGAAAGCAGATAGGTTGCATTCCATACAGAAGGCATAAGTACTCCCATTTCTCCAGCGATTCCAGGAACCAGATATCCCAGCACAAACCCCATAATGCTAAAGACAATTCCTAGTATTCCATATAATTTACTTACATCTCTTAACGGCTCACTTTTCCTATGGTCGTTCAGAACATCCATGAGATTTGTTCTTTTAATAAATCCCACTGCCATTCCCATAATACAGACAGACATTACTGCTGCAAATACAAACCCGATGATAAATCCTGTGACATCAGCCTGGTACTTCATCTGCGCATTATCTACAACAAGAATGCAAAACAACTGCCATATAAAGTAGGAAACAACAGCCCCTAAAGCTAAACCGACCGCCGTACAACCAGAAAGGATAATGCTGATCTCCGCAAACAGTGCATTCCGAAGCTGACTCTTTTGAGTTCCCAATGCCAGGAATACGCCCGCTTCCCTGCTCTTGTATTTAAAAAATAAACCGGCAGCATAAATTGTAAATATAAAGCATCCAATCAAAGCGATAGCAAAAATCATATAAGCCTGTTTCCTGGAGTCTCCGCCCTCCGGAAGTACCTGCATAACTGTGGGACTGGACATCATGATCCCATAGGAGGTAATCAGCATTACAGACAGGGTCACACAGAATACCATCTGTACATAATTCTTTTTATTATAATCTCTGAGTTTACTGAATATCTTATTCATTGTCATCATCGTCACCGCCCATTTCTTTTAGTACCACTAACAGTTCATCCAGGAATTCTCTTCTGCCTTTGCTTTTTCTTAATTCGGTAAATACGCCGCCATCCTTCATAACTACCACACGGTCACAAAAACTTGCTGCAAAGCTGTCGTGGGTTACCATAAAAATTGTCGCTCCCAGGGATTTCTGCGCCTGTTTAAATGCATGGATTACAGCTTCACTGGACCGGCTGTCCAGGTTGCCGGTAGGCTCATCCGCCAGGATCATAAGCGGGTCATTCATCAAAGCCCTTGCCACTGCCGTTCTCTGCTTCTGACCTCCGGATATCTCAACCGGATACTTATGTCCGATATCATCAATCCCAAAGAGGTTTAAAAGAGTCTTGGCTTTCTTTTCCATGCTGCGGTAAGGTTCATCTTTAATGACCTTTGGAATACATACATTTTCAAATACGGTCAGACCGTCCAGCAGCATGAAATCCTGAAATACAAATCCCAGCTTTTCATTTCGGATCTTTGCCATCTTTTCTTCTTTTAGAGCAGCTAACTTTTCCCCATCCAATAAAATTTCTCCGCTGTCATAGGGAATAAAACAGGAAATACAGTTGAGCAATGTTGTTTTACCGCTTCCCGACGGCCCCATGACTGCAACAAATTCACCTTCATTTACTTTCAGGTCAACCCCCTTTAACACCTGATATTTTGTTTTTTCGGTTACGTATGATTTGTGTAATTCTTTAATCTCTAACATGGTAATTCTCCTTCTCTTCTATCCTTATTTTTTTAAAATATTTTTGTTGGTTTTCCTCATGGACACACAATATCACGGAACCGGACGGGGTTCAATCCGAAGATTTTTTCAATGTAATCTTTGGTTGCTGATTTGTAACTTTTGGTTTTTATTGTGCATTTTGTACAATGAATTTCTGTAAAATAGGGTTAGCAAAACCCGGATTCCACCCTATTCCCAAAATCAGAATCTTATGATAAAATCAATGTAGTTATTTTATTTCCATAAACTTACAATATTTGGCAGGACTATAGATTGGATTTGCAATAAAATATTGGCATTTACGAGGGAGAAGTATTACAATGATACATATTGCAATCTGTGACGATGAGATTAAACAGAGATATCTGCTTCAATTAGCAGTGGAGAAAATACTGAAATCAAAAAACATTGCTTACCACATCTACGAATATGGCAGCGGAGAATCCCTTTTGAAAAGTGATATCTGCAGTTATGACCTTATTTTTCTGGATGTAGAAATGAAAGAAATAAATGGTGTGGAAACCGCAAGGGCAATCAGAAAAGAAAATAAACTGGTTAACCTGGTATTTGTTACCGGTTTTACGGATTATGTATTTGACGGATACGAAGTTCAGGCTTTGAATTACATTATGAAACCATTTAAAGAAGAAAAAATCAAGGCTGTTTTGGATACTGCCCTGAAAAGCATGAATTTAACAGAAGATTCCTTCTTTCTCCTGGAATGTGAGCAGGGAACCTTTAAAATTCCCTGGGACAGTCTTCTGTATTTTGCCAGCGACAAACGGAAAGTCACGGCATTTACCAGAACGGAAAACTATGAGTTCTATGGTAAATTAAACGATCTGGAGGCACAGGTACCCCATACCTTTATGCGTATCCATCAACGCTATCTGGCGAATCTGACTCATGCGTCGGGTATTGAGGGACAGGAGCTGCTCCTGAAAAATATAAGGCTTCCCATCAGCCGGCAGAGAACGAAAGAAGTCATGATTACATTTGCAAAGTCAATGCTATAACCTGTTTGAAAAACCGGATTAGGAGGTCCTTATGCTGCCGGCACTTATTGCTTTCACCATGTCACTGCTTGTGGGATATTTTGTATTCCATTTGATTAGTTTATTTATTCAGCCAAGAACCCGGTTAATTATTCAGATTCCTGCCATGCTGATCCTGGGGTATATTTGTTATAATGTCATTTTTCTTTCCGATTTAGTAAATATCTCTTATGGGCTGGCGGCTTTTCTTCTGTTAACCATGGTCTGCTTTAAAGGTTCAGCCATAAGCCGGATATCTATTGTCGTTTTGTTTTATCCTATTATGACTGCGGTTTCCATTATCTGTACGGAAGGCATGAAAACCCGCTTCACCATCCCGGTAACCTTTTTATTCTGGCTCACCGTATATCTTTTGTTTAAAAACAGGCTGTCAAACTGCATCAACCAGCTTACCGACCGAATGTGGCTGTTGATGGATATCATTTGTACCGCTGCATTTTTTATGACCTTTCTGGTTGTACTGAAGATGGAGACAGGTGAAGTGGCTGTAATTATACTTGGTTCCTGTACCACCATAATTACTAATACCGGTGTTCTTGTTCTGATTATTGCCGTTATCAAATCCTTAAAGGCACAATCCGACTTGAAGCAGCTCCAAATGCAGGCAACATATTATGATATTTTAGATCAGGAACATCAAAATACCAGAAAAATACGCCACGATATGAACAACCATATGCAGGTTGTAGATGGATTACTGAATGAAACCCAATATGAAAAAGCCCACGCTTACATTGAGTCTGTCTTTTCATCCCTTAATCATTCCGTACTGAAAAACTATGCCGGGGATCCGGTGATTAATCTGGTTTTAAACCAAAAGATAAAGTCAATGGAAGATCATCATATTTCAGTGGACGCTAAAATCAGCCTGGAAAAGCTGGAGAGTTTTCGCGATATGGATCTATGCTGCATCTTATCCAATACCCTGGATAATGCACTGGAAGCATGTAAAAAAATCCCAGATAAGTCCAACCGCCGGATTGAAATCAAAGCCAGAATTAAAAATGGATATTTCAGTTACGCTCTGATCAACAGCAAGACAAATGCCACCACAACCAAAAACGGCAAATTTATAACAGATAAAGCAGATAAGAAACAACATGGATTTGGAATCTCTAATGTAAAAGAAATTGTGGCAAAATATAAAGGTGAAATAGATTTTAAGGACCTGGGGGAAACATTTGAAGTAGTTATGATTATACCCCTTTCCAGCGTGTCATGAATTGCTGCGTGCAGTTTATCCAAAGAAAGGCTTTTCTATAAGAAACAAAAAAATGCCATTACTTATCCATTTACAGCGGGCTGCCCTGACTATTTTCGGAGCAAATTCCACACGAATTAGAGCGTGCAGATAAATGGAATGAATTTTCAAATACGCTCTAGGATCTTATTTGCACATATGATATAATAAGATCAAGGTGTGTTTTACCAGATTTTAAAAACAGGCATTTTTTTAACAGATATTGAATCGATACTCACAAGAAAAATAAAAAATCAGACACAGAGAAAGGGTTCAAAGTGAAGACGATTTTTTTTAAACTACGTAGTGGTGCAATGCCGCTCATATTATGTATTGCTTTGGTAGTGACCGGATTTCAGTCGGCACAGTCTATTACGAATCTTGAGGGAGATGCACGCGTTATTAACTATGCCGGAATTGTCCGCGGTGCTACACAAAGACTGATCAAAAAAGAACTAAATCATGTACCCGACGACAAATTAATCTCGCATTTAGACGATGTACTTGCAGGATTGTGCGGTGGAAGCGATGAATATAATATAATCCGGCTGGATGATAGTAAATATCAGGCTCTATTGGAAGAAATGAAGGACGATTGGGATGATATAAAGTCTGAAATTTATCTTTACCGGAGTGGCGATTCCTCCGGGGATCATTTATTTGAAATGAGTGAAAACTATTTTGACTTAGCAGATCAAACGGTGCTTGCTGCCGAAGTTTATACAGAGAAAATTGTTCAGCACTCCCGTAACGCATTATTTTTTATGAATCTCTTATTCATCGTACTAACCGCTTTATGTGCCATATTCACCTATTATCAGAGTAAACGCCGCGATAAACTATTAGAAGCAGAAAATGAAAATCGTTTAAAAAGTGAACAGCTTTCAAAACGTTTTGAAAATTTGCTTATTCCCATGAACGAAATCTCCGAGCTAATGTATGTATCAGATATCAACACCTATGAATTGCTCTTTGTAAATGAAGCCGGAAAGAAAACGTTCCAAATCAGTGCCGAGGAACAGCAGAAGTGTTATAAAGTGTTGCAGGGATTTGATTCCCCCTGTCCATTTTGTACGAACTCCCGCCTGAAAAAGGATGAGAATTATACCTGGGAGCATACAAACCCGATTACCAAACGGCACTATTTACTAAAAGACCGTTTATTGGAGTGGGAAGGTCACGCAGCCCGGATGGAGATCGCCTTTGATATTACAGACGCAGCCAATGAAAAAAGAGAACTGAAAAACCGACTGGAGCGGGATAATATTCTAGTTGAGTGCATAAGGGAGCTTTACCGAAATCATGATGCATTAGAAGCTACTTCCTATGTCTTAGAACAAGTAGGAAAGTTATTTTTAGCAGAACGCAGTTATGTCTTTTTATTTCATGGGGACAACTTGTCAAATGTGGCAGAATGGTGCAGAGAAGACGTCATACCGCAGATAGATTATCTTCAGAATCTTCCGCAGTCAGACTTTGCTATCTGGTTTAATATGTTTAGAAATCAGGAAAATATTGTGATCGATGACCTGGAAAATATTAAATCAACCATGAAACTTGAATACGAGTTTATGACCCAGCAGGGTATCAAGAGTGTAATTATGGTGCCTTTAGAACGTGAAGGAAGATTAGATGGCTGCATTGGTCTGGATAATCCGTCATGCAGTATCAAGGAAAATGCCGTGACTTTCCTTGAAACACTTCGCTATTTTATTATGCTTGCTATTCGCAGGAATGAAGATGAAGAGACCCTGTATCGCTTAAGCTACCTGGATACATTGACTAATTTTTATAATAGAAACCGTTATATACAGGATATCAACAGTCTGGAAGACAAAAATATTCCGATCGGCATTGTTTATCTGGACGTAAACGGACTGAAAGAGGTCAATGACCATTATGGACATGATAGTGGTGACAATCTCTTAAAGAAATGTGCTGAATTAATGCAAAACAGCTTTAATCAAGGTTCCTACTATCGAATCGGGGGAGATGAATTTATCATTATCTGTACGGATATCAGCCAGGAGATTTTCAGCGAAAACATTCATAAGCTGAAATATAATTTTGCCCATAATGATTGTAAAGCCGCCATTGGTTATGAATGGGCGGAGGACTGCCATAATATCCAGTCAATCATAAAAACAGCCGATGAAAATATGTATGCCGATAAAAAAGAATTCTATCATAATCATCGCGAAACAGGACGTTACAGACACCGCAATGATGTATTAGATTTTCTCTCTGATCCGGACGTATTGGAAACAAAGTTACAAAACAAACAGTTCCAGGTCTATCTGCAGGCTAAAATTGAACTGGAGAGCCGCAGTGTAGTAGGTGCAGAAGCATTAGTCCGATACATAGATGATGATGGTGTAGTCCAGTCCCCGGATAAATTTATTACTATTCTGGAACG
The DNA here is from genome assembly GCF_000797495.1 of Robinsoniella peoriensis. GTDB lineage: Bacteria > Bacillota > Clostridia > Lachnospirales > Lachnospiraceae > Robinsoniella > Robinsoniella peoriensis. Next base: position 206,667 of record NZ_JTGN01000008.1, on the reverse strand, counting down.
TTCCTACCAAATAAGTAAAATAGACTTTTATGTCTTTGAAATGGTTTGTGCCCAGCTAAAGGAGTGGCAAAAACAGGAAAAAGCAATTTTTCCAATCTCCAGCAATTTTTCCCGCAGTACGTTTATGGATGATGCCTTCTTAAAAAGACTGGAATCCATTGTCAGTAACTATGGTATTGCCAAGGAATATCTGGAAATTGAAATTACGGAAAGCACTTGTTCTACCGATTTTAGAAGTTTAAGAAACAAAATCAGCCAGATTCGAAATGCAGGATTCCGGATATCCGTTGATGATTTTGGCGCCGAAAGTTCCAACCTGGCACTTTTGGCAACGGCGAAATTTGATATACTCAAAATTGACCGGGGTTTTGTAAAAGATATTATATCCAACGAAAACACACAGACGATAGTAGAAGCTATCGTAAGCGTTTGTAAAAAACTGAATATCCAATTAGTCGCAGAAGGGGTTGAAAACGAATCCCAGCTGGAAGTACTTGAAAATTGCGGTGTGAAAACGGTGCAGGGCTTTTTGTTCAGCAAGCCAATGCCGATGACGGAATATGAATGGAAAAATTCCTATAAATAATCTTTTATCACCGTTAATTTATAACAGGAAACTAATTGAAAGACTGTTTCATAAAGAGACCGGGGATACTGAAAAAGCAGATGAAAGTCAAGTAATTTACTTTCATCTGCTTTTTTATGAACTTTACTATATATCTGATCTAATTATTAATTTCTTTATTCTGTATTTCTCTTCTTTTCCTAAAATCAATCATAGATATACCATTTACTCTTTTAACAGATCTCAGCTCCGGAAGGCATTTTCTTTTCCGGGATCATCAGAGCCAGTTCACCGTTTTCATCCTCTGCACACAGAATCATTCCTTCAGACATAACACCCGCAAGTTTTGCCGGCTTTAAGTTTACAAGCACCATAACTTTTTTGCCAACCATTTCTTCTGCGCTGTAATTGGCTTTGATTCCGGAAACAATCTGTTTTACCTGGCTCCCGATACGAACCTGTGAGCAAAGCAGCTTTCTGGATTTCTTAACCTCTTCACAAGCGATAATTTCACCGACCTGGAACTGCATTTTCATAAAATCATCATAAGAGATTTCTTCTTTTGCTTCTATATCAATCACCGGCTCTGCGGGCACCTCTGCTTCTTTCTCTGAAGCATGAATCTCTTCTACCTTTGCCAATACTTCTTTCATGTCCAGACGTGCAAATAAGATTTCCGGCTTCTCTGTTACTTTGCTGCCGGATTTATAGATGCCGTACTGCTCCATTTCAGCCAGACTTCTTTTCTCAGCATTTAACTGTGTCAGAATTTTCCCGGAGGTTTCAGGCATAAAGGAATCCAATAAGGAAGCGCCGATGCTGATACTTTCTACCAGATTGTAAAGTACGGTTGCCAGACGGTCCTGTTTTGTCTCATCCTTTGCAAGCGCCCATGGCATCGTTTCATCTATATATTTATTGCAGCGTTTAAACAGAGTAAATATTTCTGAAATAGCGTCAGCAACACGAAGTTCTTCCATTTTTTCTGCTGCTTTTTTCGGAACTTCCAGTGCAATAGCTTTTAATTCTTCGTCTACCGGCTCTGCTGCCCCTTTATCTGCCACAACACCGTCAAAATATTTATTTGACATGGAAATGGTTCTGTTTACCAGATTTCCAAGGGTATTTGCCAGATCAGAGTTCATTCTTTCCACCATCAGCTCCCAGGAAATAACGCCATCGTTTTCAAATGGCATTTCGTGTAATACAAAATATCGTACTGCATCCACGCCAAAGAAATCAACCAGTTCATCTGCATAGAGAACATTTCCTTTGGACTTACTCATTTTTCCATCTCCCTGCAGCAGCCACGGATGTCCGAATATCTGCTTAGGAAGGGGAAGATCCAGTGCCATAAGGAATATGGGCCAGTAAATTGTATGGAAACGGATAATGTCTTTCCCAATTAAATGCAGGTCTGCCGGCCAGTCCTTTTTAAACTGATCCGTACTTTCTCCATCACAGTTATAACCAATACCGGTGATATAGTTTGTCAGGGCATCCAGCCAAACATAAACAACATGTTTTGGATCAAAATCAACCGGAATTCCCCATTTAAAAGAAGTTCTGGATACACAGAGATCCTGAAGTCCCGGAAGCAGGAAATTGTTCATCATTTCATTCTTTCTGGATACCGGCTGTATGAATTCCGGATGGGTATTGATGTGTTCAATCAAACGATCTGCATATTTACTCATTTTGAAGAAATATGCCTCTTCCTTTGCAGGCTGCACTTCTCTTCCGCAATCGGGACATTTTCCATCTGCCAACTGGGATTCCGTAAAAAATGACTCACAGGGAGTACAGTACATTCCTTCATAATGTCCTTTATAAATGTCACCTTTATCGTACAGTTTCTTAAATATTTTCTGTACTTGTTTTTCATGGTCTTCATCTGTAGTACGAATAAACTTGTCATATGAAGTATTCATCATATCCCAGATCTGCCTGATTTCTCCGGCAGTCTGATCTACAAATTCTTTGCAGGTGATACCTGCTTCTTCCGCTTTTAACTCAATTTTCTGTCCATGCTCATCTGTTCCCGTCTGAAAGAACACATCATATCCCTGTGCTCTTTTAAACCTTGCAATACTGTCTGCCAGTACTACCTCGTAGGTGTTGCCAATATGCGGTTTACCAGAAGTATAGGCAATCGCCGTAGTCATATAATATTTTTCTTTTCCCATGATAAATCCCTTTCTTATTCTTTCCGAATGCCTGAAGTGTGTCCGAAATTACTGTCTTGCCCGAAATGCATTATCTGCATTGACCGGCAAAATGCGCAAAAAACCCGCCTTCCCATTTGAGAAGACGGGTGTTATCATCCCGTGTTACCACTTCACTTCATTCATTTCTCGCGAAACAAATCTCTGCAAGTGCACATCCCTGGAGCTGATATTAAAATACCATTTTCCAATCGTACACTACACCGCTGTAACAGGCGGTTCCCGTTGCAGCCTTGCACAAAACCGGCAGATTGGGCCATGTCCACAGCCACTTGCCTTTTCCATGTTCGGTGCACCACTCAGAAGCCATCTTCCATCTATACTCACACTTCCCTCTCAGCATCCGGGAATTCTCTGTAATGCCTGCATCCGATGTACTCTCTTCGTCATTGCGTTTGTCTATATGTAGTTAGGCTATCACAATGAATGTTGGATGTCAAGTATGAAAGGAAAATATTCTGGGCAGGTATATGAAGTATTTTTCCCCTTCTAATATACTTCCAGCTTCAAAGTAACTCTATACGGGTCTGCATTTGCTTCAAATACCGGTTTGGGCCAGTTCTGGGTTTTCCAGGCATCGTAGATTCTGCCCATGCCGCTTCCTGCCCGGTCTCCTACTCCAATCATGTTGAAAAGCTTGAATATTGTTGGATTCCTGGGGTCGCTGATTCCGCCTGCAAGTATTTCTTCTTTTGGAATCAGAAGCCTGCCCGGATTTGATATGGTAAGGAGATTTTCTTTTTTTCTGATAACAATGCCTTGCCGCCCATAATAATCAGCATGAATCACGGCATTGCTTACCGCTTCTTTCAATGCACTTACCACCAGATCTTTTCCAACCTCATTTTTCATTTTGTTTACTGTAAATTCATGATCTCCATGAGCAACGAGTCTGCCTATTACGTTATTGTAATATTCAAAAATATTTCCATTAAAAGATCCGTCATCCGAGGTCATACGATAATTCCAGCCCAGCTTTACACCTTGCAGCTCCTCTCTGTAATCCAGAAAGTAATTTGGAAACTCTTCCCTTATGCAGGATTCTTTCCCAAACATCAGAAGACCGGCTATAGTGGGAACAAGCTTATCTTTTCTTCCTCTTTTTAAAACAGACAGCTTAATCAGAAATTCCGGCATCAAAAGCTTCAGGACAGGCGCCTCCGGCGTTTTCCCCTTCATAAAGCTTCGATATCTTTCAATTGTTTCCATACAAAGCGCTGAAATATCCATTTTTTCCATTACTACATCATCATATGGCATTTTTCTACCTTCCATCATTTCATACCCATCCTTTATTTTTCTTTATTCCAATTTCCGGATAAATAATCAGACTTTTATTACCAACCGTGGTAAAATTTTTCTGGGCATGGAATTTTCTTTCTTCGGGCCCAAAAGTAGTCTAAAATGCAATTACCGCTAAATTTACTATCTATGTATATTTCAGAATGAACTGGATAAAAAAGTCTACATTATTCGCCAAATTTATGATTGTACCGAGTTAATCCACTTAAAGAACGTGTTATGTGAGACTGCAAGCTGACGTGCCGCTTCCCTGCCGCTGATCTCTCCTACTTCCCATCTGGACCGGATGAGATGAAACTCCGGGGGAATATCCTTACAGGGACGCCCGAACTGTACACCGCGGATTTTTGCAGCCTCAATTCCCTCTGCCTGTCTCTGCCTGATATTTTCCCGCTCTGTCTGGGCGACGTATGATAAAAGCTGCAGCACCATATCTGCGATAAAGGTTCCCATCAGATCTTTGCCTTTCCGCGTATCCAGCAGAGGCATGTCCAGAACGAGCACATCTGCCCCTTTATTTTTTGTAATCACACGCCACTGGTCAATAATCTCCTGATAATTCCTTCCCAGCCGGTCTATGGACTTAATTACAATCAGATCTCCCGGCTTAATCCTTTTTAATAATTTTCTGTACTGGGGGCGGTTGAAGTCCTTGCCGCTCAGCTTATCCATATAGATATCAGCATCCCGGACTCCCCATCTGGACAGCGCAATCATCTGTCTGTCCTCATTTTGTTCTTTTGTAGATACTCTTACGTAACCATATTTTTTCATAAATACCTCCTTATTGCGTACGAACAGTCTTTCTTCGGCTTACCCAGTTATATACGTATATCCTTTATCATCTCCTTCTTTTTTCGTGTCCCTAATGGTAATTTTTGCATGTCTTCCTGCATATCTTTACACTAAAGACCCTATTGTCAGGTGAACCCTATGCGTAAAATCAACCCCGCGTCTCTTCTTCGCTTCCTGCTGATTCCGGCTTCCCTGTTACTGCTGATTTCTATCGGCATTTACATCAACAGCTCTTTCCATCATCAGGAAAACCGCAAATTCACAGATTTTACCCACAACATGTTTGTGGATGAAGTCACCTCCAACACGTTGAATCTTCATTATACCCTGTCGGACCCAAAGTCTTTCGGGATTGATGATTACATGGTAACACTTGGAGCCGCTGATGAAGAATCTCTCGCTGCATCTACCGCTGTCCTGGAAAATTATCAGGAAGCACTGAATCAGATTTCTTATAAGAAACTGTCTAAAAATAATCAGCTTACTTATGACATTCTTGCATACTACCTGAAGAACCAAAATAATGGAAAGGATTTTTCTCTGTATGCAGAGCCTCTGGGACCCACAATCGGCACTCAGGCACAGCTTCCGGTTCTGCTTGCGGAATACACTTTTAACAAAAAAGCAGACGTTGATGAATATTTGTCTCTGCTTTCACAGCTGGATACATACTATGCATCCCTTCTGGAGTATGAAAAAGCCAAATCCTCCGCAGGTTTGTTTATGAGTGATGCAAATACAGATGCAATTATAGCTCAATGCCAATCCTTTATTGCTGACCCGGATAATAACTTTTTAATTGAAATATTTAATGATAAGGTGGATTCCTTTCCAGAACTCACCCCTGAAGAATGTGCCAACTTCAAAGTCCGTCATAAGGACATTATTTTAAAGAAAGTAATTCCGGCATATGAAAACCTGATTACAGGACTGACCGCATTAAAAGGAACCGGAAAAAACAATGCCGGTTTATGTAATTTCCCTGATGGAAAGAAATATTATGAGTACCTGGTGAAAGATACAACCGGTTCCAATGCTTCCATTGATCAGATTCAGAAACGTCTGATGGACCAGGTGCAGACTGACTTTACTGAGCTACAGACTTTGCTGGCGAAAAACCCCACACTCCTGTCTTCTGTATCGGGCATGGCTGCTTCCTCACCGGAAGCAATCTTAAATGATCTTCAGAAGAAAATGGCAGATGATTTTCCCACCTCTCCACAGGTGAACGTAAATGTGAAATACGTCCACAGCTCCCTGGAAAAATACTTAAGTCCTGCTTTTTACCTGTCACCGCCTATAGATAATCTCATTGACAATGTGATCTATATCAACCAGGCATCTGACTACTCGGGGCTTGAGCTCTATACCACACTGGCGCATGAGGGATATCCGGGACATTTATACCAGACTATTTATTCCGGCAGTACCAACGCTGATCCGGTCAGAAGCCTGTTAAACTTTGGGGGTTACAGTGAAGGCTGGGCAACTTATGTAGAATTCCAGTCATACCAATACGCAGATGTAGATCAAGACGTGGCTGCCCTTTACCGCCTGAACCGTTCCATAATGCTCGGGATATCTTCTCTGCTGGATATCGCCATCAACTACCATGGCTACGACCGAAACGCAACTGCTGCCTACTTAAATCAGATTGGATTTTCAGACCCGGAGATCGCCAACAACATGTATGACATTATCATTGAAGCACCTGCCAACTATCTGAAATATTATGTGGGCTGCCTTAGCTTTATGGATATTCGGGATAAATTCAAAAAAGAATTGGGTGATAAATTCAACCTCAAAGAATTCCATGAACAGATTCTGACAATTGGGCCTGCCCCATTTCCAGTCCTGGAAAAATACCTGGAAAATTATTATCAGCTTGGATAAAGATCACAAACACCCAAAACCCGCTATCTTTCCTACGTTTTCGACGGTTTTACTCCCGAAAAGATAAATTTTTCATAAAAAACGAAAATTTCTTATATTTGCTACGGGTTTCGACTGACTTCGACAATCGGACTGTGTTATACTGTGTCTAACAGAGTCACTAACACACTAATAGAGCGAATAAAGGAGAAAACATATGAGAAGAATGTTATGTAATATTCAAAAGAACTGGTACAAATGTGCATTAGCTGCAGAAGGGAAAAAATTAGACCGATTGGTTGAAGAAGGAAAACCGTTAACAGGAAAAGAGTTGCTGGCGGTCAGCAGAAAAATTGATGGACATATGATAAGTCTTGTGAAAACAACAGAGTATTTAAAAAGAACAACATCCTGATTTAATTTTAATAAATTGAAAACGTAAAAAGACTGTGTACAGCGCTATGAAGTTGAATGTATTCAACTCCATAAACACTGTACACAGTCTTTATGTTTATCCGTAACATTATACCTGTGATTCTATCAAGAATCCATAATTTTAAGTTTCATTTTCATAATCAGTATCCTCTGGCAAAACGTATGGAGCCATGGGTTCTTTCTCGTCTCCATCACTATTTACTTCCAATGCCTTATTGATACCATTTACCGGCGGATTCTTAATTTACATTGACTTTTTAATTATTTTTACTTTACTGCTTAGTTTTGCTTTTGACAGCATCTTTTTATAGGATAAATATTTTTTCTTCGGAACATAGATCTTTGCTTTTGTTGAAATATTCTTGAACGCATACTTTCCAATACTTGTAATTGATTTAGATTTCAGCGTAACAGATTTCAGTTTCTTACATCCTGCAAAGCTCTCTTTTCCAATTTTCGTCACATTGCTTCCAATTGTAATCTTCGACAGTCTTGTGTTTTTCCGGAATGCATTGTCGTCAATTCTGGTTACCTTGTAGGTATATCCTTTAATTTTTACAGTGGACGGAATCGTTATGGATCTGTATGTTTTCTTCGCAGGTTTTACCAGCATTACTGTCTTTGTTCTGCTCGTAGAAGCCGTTACTTTGTAACGCAGTCCCCTTGTCTGATAGGTGCTTCCTTTTTTCGGAAGTGCAGGAATTTTTGAAAGCCCGCTCTTAGCCTTGTTCAGAGCATTGTACGCCTGGTCTGTCATTTCTTTTGTTGCATTTGGGTTATTGATAACAGCTGCTGCATTTTTCATAGCTGCTTCTAATACCGACCAGGTGGATGCCGTGTAATCCGCTTTTTTAAGGGATGCACATGATTGATACAGATTCTTCAATGCCGTCTTGTCAACGGGCACCGGTTTTGCCTGGGCGGGCTTTAATCCTCTTATTGCAGACTCCAGTGCAGATATTGCCTTTGATACATCCGCCTGAACCGCATTGTCATTTGCGTTTACGCCTTTTGCTGCATTTAGCGCCTGGATAAATACTTTCCAGCTCTCCGGCGTATATAATTTTTCATTATACTTGCCATTAACACTATTTATGAGTGCTGACAGCTTTGATTTATCCACAGGTTCTTTCTCAATGCGGGATGCTTTGAAGTCTGATATCGCCTTTGTTAATTTTACAATTGCATTATCTATATCTTCCGATACGGATTTGTCAATTGTCCCGGTCTGGGTCATGACAGAATTTCCATTATCTTGCGAATCTGTTCTATTTACCGTTCCGGTCTGAGTCATAACGGCATTTCCATTTATTCTTATTTCTGCTTTTCTTGCTGTCCCGGTCTGGGTCATAACCGTATTATCTGTTTCTGCCTGATCTTCACCATTATTGGCTTCTGATTCTGATTCAAGCCCTGACTGCATCTTGGGTTCCTGAACATCCTCAGAGATACTTCCGGTCTGCGGCTGTTCCTCTCCAGGATTCAATACCATAAATGCATCTGCATTATTATAAACTCCGGGGGTACCAGCCGTAATGGTAATGCTGTGGTTTCCAGGCTCCAGTCCTGTCACTCCATATACTTTATACTGGTTAAAATCCCATCCTCCGCCTTGAGCTGCACGGATTTCCACGGATTCTGCGCTGCCGTCATCTATTTTTACGGCTGCACTGCGCAGTGTCTGATCATAACCGGACAGCCAGACGATGCCGGTACCATTAAACTGAAGTTTCACTTCTCCATCTTTAAAATAAGTAATCGTATTGTTATATGGTTTATTTCCTGCTAAATATGATGCGTCTGCAGTATCTTGAATGCTTCCTTCCGGATACTGTACTGATTCATCCGTATCATCAATCATCAGCGCTTTTGCCAATATGGCATTGGCACTTCTAACCGGTGTACTGGCATCAGCACTCCACACATCACAGCGCAGCAGTTTCCCTGCATCCGTGTCTGACGGCATATAATTCTGACTAACAGCTCCTTCAATTGCTACATAAGTTTCTTTATCGTATCCCTGTGCACTATATGCATCTGCTGCATACCACTGATACTCTAAATCTTCTGGAGCCCCGTTTGTGATGGTACAACCCGCCGTGAGGCTTCCATCTTCATTTTCATTTACTGCCACATCACTGATTCTGACATTTTCACTTACATCATTGATGATAATAAATGCGTCCAGGCTGACATTTGCGCCTAAGGATAACGGATTCTTTCTTCCTGTGCGGTTGATTGTAATCTCGTGTTCTCCCGGTTCATCCCATACCTGCTCAAAAAGCACTTCATTTACCTGATTGCCCGTGCTGGAGTTCGCATCAAACAAGTCAATTTCTACGGGACTTCCTCCGTCTACCGTTACCTCTGCTATACCCTGATTGTTTTCTTTTGCGCCTACCCAGCGGATTCCGCTTCCCGCAAACTTGAAGGAAACACCTGCTTCATTTTTTGTATCCATAAGGTAGGTGACAGATTTACCATAAGCATTTGCAGTCCAGGACTTATCTTTATCAGTCTTATAATCTGTACCTTTGGTTCCTGAAAATACAAATTCATCCGAGTCATCTAATATATCATAGTAGCGATAAGAATCCTGTCCTATTTCAATTCCATTACTCTTTACGGTCTGTCTCTCTTTTCCGTCAATCAACAGCGTAGCCTTACAGTAAACCTTGTTTGCTTCCAGTCCCTTTATGTTCAGTATGTCATTTTCAGCACCTTCAATTACCTGTGCCTTACTGTCCGGATCGCCTGCTGCTACCCGGTACCATTGCAGTTTCACTTCTGTAGCTTCACTTTCATTCTGTACATGATAGGAAACCTTCAATTCTTCTTCATTTACTGCTGATATCTTTAAATTAACCAGTGATGTAATCGTCTCTTCCGTCAGATTATTTTCATTTGTCAGACGGATTGTTCCTGATCCTGTAGAACCATTTGCCAGTTTTCCCTGAATACCGGTGTAGTTGCCCCATCCCAGGTTTGGATAATACCATTGGTTATTAATGATGAGCTGTGCTTTTTCAGTAGCGCTGCTTCCTTCCGGCTTCAAAACTTCGAAAGCATCTACTACGATGCAATTAGCTTTTCCGCCTGCCGTTTCCAGTTTAATGGTATGTTCACCATTCTCCAGTCCCTCTATGCTGTAAATCACCGTCTGCTTCAGATCATTTCCCAGATTACTGTAGGTATCAATTTCTTCTTTGAATTCACCATCTACATACACTTTTACAAGGCCCGTATTCTTTTGCTTCGATCCGATATAGCGTATGCCGGTTCCTGTAAATTTAAATTCGCAGGAATCACCTAATTTTGAACTAAATGTTTCTGTTCCCGCATAATCAGAATTTGAATCATAGGTCGCCCATCCGCCCGTATACTTAATGGCTGCGTCCCTGTCATCCACATAGCCCAGATCAAAGGTAATTGCAACGCGGGCTGCCACGTTGGCATCCGGAGCTTCTACACTGATGCGGGGTGCGTCTGCTTCCAGTCCATAGTTTACATCATAGGACCACACATGCTCACGCATGGTTTTGAAGTCATTGGTTACCAGTCCATTATTGGGGTCATCCGTAGAATATACGAAGTAATTCTTCATATCATCTTTCCAGGACCACTGCGGTTCCACCCCATACTGATCCGGTGTCACATCCGATCCTTCTCTTACCTTGAGAGCCACTCCTTTATTACGTCCGATGTGGTCTTCCGGATAAGCTGTGTATAAACCATCTCTTAACCAGCTTACACTGTCTGTATCTTTGTCGATATCATAACTGATACCCACCTCTTTTAGTCCGCTCGTCACTTTCGGTGCAGTTGTCAGCGTATAGTCTGTGGTTATTATGCCATTTCCTGATATCTTTATATCAAAACGCACACCCTGGCCATTTGCATAAGAACCATTTACGGTTACTACAGCATACTGCTCCTGTGTCTCAGCTGTAATACCATCTATTTCCGCCAGGTTCCACTCTCCAAGGCTCATTCCTGTTACATGAAGGTATGGACCGCCTGTCACAAGAACCTGATCCTGAAACTGACCGCTTAAGATCATACCGCTTTCCTTGCTGAAAGAAACTGAAAAGTCTTTGCCTTTTACAACAATATCCTGTTCATTTTCTTCAATAGCCGGTGCCTGATCCCCAGCCGGTGTGAAGTTGTACTGTTTCGATGAAATCGCAACATTATACTCATCCACCATAATTCCATCCGGTGTATAAAATTTCAGATTTACAGCTTGTGCATCTTGGGATACCCCGTTTATGGTAATCACGCCATCACTGTGAGGTGCAATACTTTCCCCAACCATAATTTCATTCTGCTCACCGTCAACGGTATATTCAAGCTTCAATTCATTTGTATCTGTATGGTCGAACCAGTTCTTCACCGGAATATACATCGTACCGTCAGATATGTAACATGCCTCTTCCTCCACACGTACAGGCGAATAGGCTTTCTTAGTAAGATATGCCTCCGGCTTCTCTCTCAGGTAGGCATCCAATACGCTTCCCCATTCTCCATATCCGGCTGTCTGGCCATCTGAATGTGACTGCCAGCGCTCTGTGGTACCTTCCGGAATGTAGAATACATCATCGATTCCGCCCCATAAAGCTCCGCCAAGGGCTCCGTCACTGGTGAAAATATTTTCCCAACCTTTTTTTACACTTTCGCCCCAGAAATTACGTACATTTACATCCCGCTGAAGTTCATCCAGGTTATAGCAGGAAATATGTGCATATTCATCATGTATAACGGGTTTGTCAGCTCTCCCCATGCCGCCTGTTACATTTGCATAGTGGGCACTGTAGATATCGGCAAAGCCTGCAGGTTCTCCGGTATCCGGGAAGCTGAATACGCATGGACGGGTTGTGTCCACATCTCTTAAGTATTCTCTTTCATCCTGGAATGCATTTCCTCCGGACTGTGACGCTACTTTACTGTAATTTGATTCATTTCCCAGAGACCAGATGAGAATGGACGGCCTGTTGCGGTCACGTTCAATCATCTCCGTAAACTGAGGAAGAAAATCTTCGTACTTACTGCTGACATCTGCCCATGGCCCCTGGAAGCAGACAGCTGTCTCCTGTTCCACATAAATTCCCATTTCATCACAGGCATCCAGCAGATCTTCAGAAGCCGGATAATGTGATGTACGTATATGGTTTATATTTGCATTCTTGTACGCTGCAATCTCGGCGTAACTTTCTTCTCTGGTCATGGAACGTCCCAGATCATCGGATACATCATGTCGGCAGGTACCGCGCAGTTTTACTTCTTTTCCATTCACATAAACTTTATTGGTATCTGTGCCGTCTGCGCCTCCGTAATGTATTTCACGGAATCCTACATTCTCCTCATTTATCTGTACCGCTTCCCCGTTCACCAGTAATGTGGTACGCAGCGTATACAGATTTGGGTGTTCGGCATCCCACTGCTTCGGCTCTGTAACCGGCAGGGTAAGTTTCTTTGCAGCTGAGAGTTCTCCCGTTCCCGCCAGGACTTTTAAAGCATTGTCCCTTTCTTTGCGCATATTTTCAAATGCTGCTTTGGAGTACTGTCCTGTTTTACCGGAATTTCCTTCATAGAGATTCGTTTCATTTTCTTTTAATAAAGTACTTGCTTCCTCAACAAGTTCCGGTAAATTCTTTAAAGCCTCTGTATCCCGATCAAAATCTATTGTACCGGAGGTAACTACTGATTCCCCGTCAAGCAATTCCACAAGCAGTGCGCCTTCGCCTGAAACCATGTTCAGCTGGGCAGTTACTTCCAGATCTGCATTCGTAAATGTCTCATCAAAGTCGGTATTTACATAGGTCCGTGCAATACTGTCATATGGAACTGCAACAAGGCTTACATCCCTGTTAATCCCGCCCATGTTGTGATGGGCATACTCTGTAGCATTTGCCGGATTGTTGACTGATTTTCCTTCCGGGTTCCAGATTCCCTTTGTGGTACTGTATATTTCTGCAACTCCCACTGTCATGGTGACTGTCTCACCCGGTGCTGCAAATTCTGTGATATCACAATCCCAGGTGGTAAATCCACCTACATGAGTGCGGATATATTTTCCATTAATCCACACACGGGAATTGCTGTACACACCGTCAAACCTTACCAATACCCTGTTTCCCGCAAAGTCTTCCGGTACCGTAATCTCACGCTGGTAATAATACTCGTTGTTTGTCAGGATGTCGAAGCCCTGCATAAGCGGCTCTCCAGGCACTTTTATGTTTTTCCAGTCTCTTTCTTCCCATTTACTGAAATCAAAATCCTGGTTCTCTTCATTGGGTGCCGCAATTCCCCCTGCCTGTGTATAATCAGGAATATCAAACAGATATCTCCAAGTTCCGTCTCCCGTCTTCTCATTCAGGCTGACCTCGGTCTGTTCTATCCCTTTTATATACCTGGCTGCATCCGGAATCACCGGTGTATCCCAAACATCACTGCCTATCTCTGTTTCTGCCACTTCCTGCACATCAGCCGTCTGAACGTCTGAAGATGCAGCTTCCGCAAAAACGAGGATTCCATTCATCTGAAATATCATGACCCCCGCCAAAGCCATACTTATCCATCTTTTTCTATTTTTCATTATATAATCTCCCTTCCCCGGAGCGTATTTGAAAGGTTGGAGTTTTTCATCCCCGCCGCCAGCTTAATTCCCGCCTTTTTTTCTATAAGTTCTGCACGCCTCCACATAAGCCAGAATATTTTCCAGTGGAACCTCTGGTTCCAGCATATGGGTCGGTGCCACAAAGAGTCCGCCTTTTTCCCCTGCAATATCCAGATTGTTCCAGACTGCTTCCTTCACTTCCCGAGGGGTGCCGGAAGGCATAACAGTCTGTGTGCCGATTGTACCGTGAAATGAAATCTGCTGACCATACTTTTTATGGATTTCTTCAAAATCCATGCATTCACTCTGAATAGGGTTCAGAACTTCTACCCCTGCTTCTATTAAATGGGGTATCAGGGGCTCGATAAATCCACATGAGTGATAAAAAATTACGATTTCAGGGTTAATTTCTTTTACTGTACGAATCAGTGCCGCCAGTCTTGGCTTAATCCATCTGCAGTAAAGCTCTTCACTCATCATAAGCGTATACTGCATACCGATATCATCACCAATAAACAATACATCCACCCCGGCTTTTGCATAGGCAGCAGCCCTTATTGTGGACTGCTCTGCCGCCTTATCAAATAGAAATTCAGCTATTTCATTTTCCTCCATCATATCACAGAACAGCTCTTCCATACTTCTCATATACCAGGCGCATTCCCATATTGTCATCTGCATGTCACCTATCGCAATGAGATCTCTTGCTTTTATTTTTTCAACCTGCTCCGCCTGGTGGGATCCATCTGCCTTCGCAAAATCCGGATATGGATAATTCTCTATCTCCTCCAGGGTTTCCATGTTTTCCAGTGGATTACGCATATAGGTCATATGCATACTGTTTGGCGATTTCTCATGCCCAACACCCCAGATGTCGATATCCGCACCCTCTGCAAGCGGTGTCTGATAATATACACGATATTTTTCTGTGTCATGGTTGCGCAGGCGCAGATCTTCTACCCTGCGCCATGGAAATTTGAAATATTCCTCATAATCATCTGCACCAAGCTGTTCTTTGCAAACCTGCTGCTGATGCGGAGAAAGTACAAATTCTACCGGAATCCATTCATATCCCTGCCGCCTGATCAGCGACAGGAAGTTCTCTCTGTTTGTCATCTTCTGCCTGCTCCTTCATCTTGCCCTTTATTTGGCTGCTTCGCCCATTACCTCTTCATAAGTATCTGCAGTCACTACTACAGCATCTACTGCTGTTTCCTGCGGAACTTCTTTTCCTTCGATCAATCCCAGGAGAACATCTACGGAACCTGCACCTACAGAATCTGCTGAAAAATATGCGGAAGCAACTACACAGGAACCGCCTTCTTTCTTAAACTCGTCTTTTGCCATATAAGCACCCAGACCTACTGCACAGGCATCCTTGTCCAGTCCTGCACTCTCTAATGCTCTTGCTGCACCGATAACGCCCTCTTCATTTGCTCCTGTTACCAGCCATTTCTTAATTTCAGGATGTGCTGTAATTACCGCTGCTGCCGCTGTATTTCCTTTATCTGTTGTTCCGTCATAATCCGCGCGGTAGATCTTAGCTGTATCAAATTCCGGAACCAGTTCTGTAAATTTGTCATATTCACCTTCTGCACGAGGCACACAGCTGGATACGGTATCCATTGTCATCAGCAGCATTCCCACTTCTTCATCTGCCGCAAGGTTATTTTCTTTTACGTAATTAGCCATCCACTCACCATTAGCTTCACCTATAACATATGCGTTGATGCCTACCCATGGTGCCAGCTTTTCGCCGTTTGCATCCTGCAGTGCGTCATCAGCCGCTACAACCGGAATATTTGCTTCTGTACATTTATCAATAACTGCCTGTGACATCGTCTGATCGGGAATACAGGTCACGATACCGTCTGCCTGGTTTGCAATCGCATTATCAATTGCCTTTAAATATTCTTCCGGGTTCATTTTCGCATCAACGTATACAAATTCACCACCGGCAGCCTCAACCGCTTTTTTCGCTGCTTCGCCTTCATCAATAAACCAAGTCTGATCGCCTGCTTTATAGATACCATAGACTAATAAATCTTTATCCTGCCCTTCTCCCGCAGTATTCTCTGCGCTTTTAGTTTCTTCCTGTGACGTTTCCTTTGTTGTCTCCCCCGCTTCTTTTGTTGTTTCTTTTGTCGTTTCTTTTGTTGTCTCTTTCGTTGTTTCTTTTGCTGTCTCCGCTGTTTCACTGCTGCATCCTGTTAATGCTGCTGCCCCCAATACGACTGTCATTAATAATGCTGATAATTTTTTTGCTTTCATGATTATCCTCCTTTTTGATATGAAAAGCTCCCGAACCACTCCATGGAATTAATGCACCCGGTCCTTAAAACTTTTTACATATGTATCCAAAACACACTTTTGTGTGATTTGTTCCCGTTATTCTGCATTTCTCATACTTGCTGCAAGAAGTTCTTTGTTTCTCTTTTCTTTCCTGATATAATCGGATGCAAGTGCAAACAGAAGCAATGATCCGCGGGCAACATACTGCCAGAATGTAGGCACATTGACCATTATAAGACCTGTGTTAAAAGCCTGGATTAAAATAACACCCAGTACGGTACCGCCCATGCTTCCCACTCCGCCGGTGAATGATACCCCGCCTAATACAACTGCGGTAATTGCGTCAAACTCCAGGTTTACATTTGCGGAAGGCTGTCCGGCATTCATTCTTGCCGAGAACAGGATACCTCCCATAGCACAGAGCACGCCCATCATGATAAAGCAGCATGTAACAATTTTTTCAGGATTCAGTCCCGCAAGTCTTGCAGCTTCTTTATTTCCACCTATTGCATAGATACTTCGTCCAAACTTTGTCTTCTGAAGAATAAAGCCAAATACAATAATACAGATAATCATCACCCAAACTGCCAGCGGGATATCTAAGAAACGAATTTTTCCCAGCTTTAAAAATCCTACATCTGCAATACCTACCGGTTTTCCATTACAGATAATAAATGCAAATCCACGTACAATGGACTGTGTTACTAAAGTAGCGATAAATGCTTCCAGTTTAATTTTATTTACCATCCATGCATTGAACAATCCAACAACTACCGATGCTCCCAGGGTCAGAAGAATTGCAAGTACTATGGGTGTTCCATTTGCCACTAAAAGTGCAACCATAACACCGGAAAATGCTGCCAGGGATCCCGGGGATAAATCGTTTTGTCCCGCAATAATTAAGTAGGTATGTCCCACAGCTACCATCCCAACCAGTGATGCTGCCACCAAAAGGTTAATCATGTTCTGAATTGAAAGAAAATTTTTATTAATTGAAGTAAACAATGCAAATACCACAATAGTTGCTCCAATCAATACCAGCTTGTCGCCTCCTATATATCCTGCTATTGCTTTAACTTTACTGCTGCTATTCTGATTCATTCCCTTATTCTCTGTATTTTTCATTCTGTTTCCTCTCCTATCATACCCAAGCTTAAGAGCCTGTCCTCTGTCGCTTCTTCTCTCATAATCTCACCTGATATATGCAGCCCACGCATTACAATAATGCGGTCTGAAAGTCCGATAACCTCCGGAAGTTCAGATGAAATCAGGATAACTCCCAGCCCCTGCTTTGCAAATTCACAGATCATCTGATAAAATTCTGACTTTGCCCCTACGTCAATTCCTTTTGTAGGCTCGTCCAGAATAAGAACCTTGGGGTTCGTGGTAATCCATCTTGCTACAATACATTTTTGCTGATTTCCGCCGGACAGTTCAACGATCTTTTTGTCTGGGGAAGGTGTTTTAATTTTAAAGGACTCGATACCTTTTTTAGCCTCTGCCTCTTCTTTCCGCTTGTCGATAATTCCAAATTTATTAGAATTTTTATCCATAAGGGATACGTTGATATTACCCGACACGCTCAGATTTGACAAAATTCCCTGCATCTTTCTGTCTTCCGGCACCAGCACAATTCCGTTTTTCATAGCCTCTTTCGGAGACCGGTTCGTAATTTTCTTTCCCTCCAGGATTACTTCTCCACTCTGGAGCTTGTCGGCTCCGATAATGGCACGCATCACCTCAGTCCGCCCGGCTCCTACCAGACCCGAGAATCCCAGCACTTCTCCTTCTCTAAGTACAAAAGATACCGGCTTCACATAATCAGAAGAAACATTCTTCACTTCCAGAAGTACCTTACCAATCTTTTTATTGCGGTCAAGGCTTTCATAAATATTTCCCAAATCCCTGCCTACCATCATCCGTATCATCTCTTTTTCTGATACTTTTCCGGTTACAACCGTATCAACATACCGCCCGTCCTTAAAAATAGCTACTTTGTCGGTAATTTGCTGTATTTCATTCATTCTGTGTGATACATAGATTACTATTTTCTGTTCCTTTTTCAGCTTTTCAATAATACTGAATAAGCTGTCGATTTCTGAATCACTCAAACTGGCAGTTGGTTCATCAAAGCAGATTACTTTTAGATTTTTTCGGCTGTAAGCCTTCATAATCTCAACCATTTGCTGATAAGCAATACTTAAATCCTTCACCTTTTCATTTGCCCTGATCGGAAGCCCGAATTCATTAATGATTTTCTGTGCCATCTCATTTGCCTGCTTCACATTGATAACGCCCAATTTATTTACCGGCATTCTTCCCAGATAGATGTTTTCTGCCACAGAGAGCTCCATTAATATCTGCCGTTCCTGATAGATAACACTGATCCCTTCTTCAATTGCCTCGTGAGGGGATCGAAAGTGCTTTTCCTCTCCATCCAGAAGGTACTTCCCCGCATTCGGCTGGTAATCACCGTTGAGAACCTTCAACAATGTAGATTTACCGGCACCATTTTCTCCCAGGAAGGCCAGCACCTCACCCCCATATGCCCGAAAGCAAATATCATCCAGAGCTTTTACACCCGGAAAATATTTGGATATGTGTGCAAATTCCAATTCACTTCCCATAATTCTTCCTCCTTCTATGCTTCTATAGTGCAAAGCTCTTCCGCTTTACTTCCCTGCCATAAATTCCGGTACTCTAACGGCGACATCTCCATATATTGCTGAAATACCCGGCAAAAATACTGTGCACTGTTAAAACCCGCTTTCAATGCAATCTCTGTCACCGTATTGGATGTAAACCACAAAAGCTCCTTTGCCTTTTCAACCCGCAGAGTATTAATATAGTGCTGACAGCTGATTCCCGTCTCCTCTGCAAAACACTTACGGATATACCGGGAACTGATTCCAAACTGCTCCGCAAGCTTTTCTTTGTTAATATCCATCTCATAATTTTCATTAATATAACGGATGATATCTGCCATCTTTCCAGCCTTACTATGACTTTCCTGCTGCTGTATTTTCTCTGTAATTTTATCGGATAACTCTATGAACAGCTGAAAAATAGACAACTTCAGCTGAATATTTTTTTGTTCTTCCTCTTTCTTCGCCCGGTAAATCTTACACAAGCTCTCCAGAAGGCAGCATGCCATTTCACAATTGGACAGTTTGTGGTATCTGGGTTCCTGACATAAAAAGCTCAATATCCCTTCCAAAGTCTTCGGCGCCTGTACACAAAACTCCAATTGAGCAATACTGCACTTTTCCCGAGTATCTACAATAAAGCAATGAGGCACCCCCGGATAAACCACCATGCAGTCACCTTCTTTCAGCGGAAAATACTGTCCCTCCACTCCCATGATGCAATGGCCCGATTTAATACAATTAATTTCAATTTCTTTATGATTATGGTCCTTAAATCGGTACGCCGACGGGAAACGAAAAATTCCTGAATTTCGAATCTGTATCTGACAGGATCCCTTTGCCAAAATCTCCATTATACTTTGTTCCAAATTGTCCATGTTCCCTCTCTTTCTACCATTCATTCCACAATAAGGAACTTTCACCTGTAAGTATGGTTTTTTGTATTTGCAATTCTTCCCATTTTATTTTGTATATAATGTGTTCTTTTATATCGTTTTCGCCTCTTATGAAGTATATTTTAACCATATTTGCCTCCTATGTCTTTTACTTATCGGTATGTTGTACATATTTCATTGTACATTTCGGAATTATTATTCTGTTTTTCCTTTTTTTCACAATTACAGGTGTTTAATGTCTGCTTTTTATTTTTTTACAAAATTACCTGATAATATTTTCACACAAAAAAAGGACAAGGAAAAATATCCTGCCTATTCTTCCTTGCCCTTTTCCAATCACATCATAGAGCTAATACCACTCTTCCTGCATGTGATCCCCGGTAAACATATACAGCTTTCCTAAATTATTATGTTCATCCTGAGCTGTGGTTACAAATAATAAATTCTTATTCCCACCTCCTATTATGCAGCAGGATACATTTGGATCCGGCACCTGCACTTCTTTGATTTTGGCCCCTGTACCGGGGTCATAACATTGAACCTTTCCTCCGCCCCACATTGCAACCCATAGTTGACCGCGGCCATCCATGCACATTCCATCGGGAGCCCCTTCCTTTTCATCAATGAAAACTGCTGTTTTTTTATTGCTTAAGACACCTTCTTCCACCACATCATATACGTCAATCTTTTGGGCTGGGGTATCGATGTGATAGAATTTATCTCCTGATGGATTCCAGACTAATCCATTAGAAATAGTGAATCCATCGTATTTAGAAATAACCCTGCCTTCCTTTATACAATACAAGGATCCCGCCCCTTGCGCTTTTGGATGGTTCTGATCAATAGCCATAGTCCCGACCCACAGATTTCCATATGGATCCAGTTTTCCATCATTAAAGCGAATATGTGCAGGCAGGCTGATCTGCATAACAGGCTCTTGCATCCCGGTGCTCAGATTCAATCGTATGATTTTGTTCCTGACCGCTGCAATCAAATCGCCTTGATCATTTAACGCAATACAGCCAACATAATCTCCCATATTAAATGCTTCCAGGGTTTTGTCATGCAAGGAATAAGAGTAAATAGTAAACCCTTCGATATCCACAAAATGTACCTTACTTCGTGCCTGATCCCATATACACCCTTCCCCTAATTGGAGACCGGTGGCGATGACATCTCTTCTATGTTTCATTCGCAGTTCCTCCTCTCCACATTTCTCTGTTTCCCGAAGTCATGAATCTGCATATTTTTCATGATTCTCTGCATACGACACCCCATTTACTTCCATTGTGCAATACATCCCAAATGCAGCAGTGCAATGTTCGGTATCATAATATCATATCTGCCCGGGCATGGAAATCCCGGTTATTTACATAATCCCATATTTGTCAAATGATTCTTTCGCTCCCATTCCGCCTTTTATTGCTTCCGCCACCATCTTTTCTCCCATAGCTTTTTCATATGCCCTCCGGATGACTTCCGCTTCTACTGCTTTGGGAATTACCAGAACCCCCTCTAAATCGCCGAAAATAATATCTCCTGGATTAATACGCACTCCCTCGATCTCAACAGGCACTCTAAAGTCAATAACTTTTCCCCTGGGAGCCTGGTCCTGTGCGTATCTGCCATAGGAGAAACAGGGGAATTTTAATTCCTCTATTCCATTTGTATCTCTGTGAAAACCATTGGCCACCGCCCCTGCCGCGCCTAATATCTGCATTCTGGTACACATCAGTTCTCCTACCAGAGCGTAGGAAGGAGAAGCACCGGTACAAATATATACCTCATTCTTTTTCAGATCATCCAAAGCTTCCAGCATCAATCCAAAGGGTTTCTTCATAATCGGGTTCTGCCCATTGGAAAGTTCTTCGAACGCATCTGCCTCTAACACCGTCATTGCACGTCCCGCCACTACCATTTTGGAATTGACCGGCTGTATTTTCTGGGGCAGAAACTGATGAAAATACCCCATTTTATCTAAAATATCACCGATTACGGCTGAATACATTTCACTCCTCATTAATTCAAATAATTCATCATCATTTTTCCATTCAATCATACGATTCTCCTATTCCACCACTGCGCCTTGTGCCGCTGACTGGCTGATTTTTTTGTAAGTATTCAGATATCCGTCTAAAACTTCTTTTTCCGGACGGATCCAATGTTTTTTTCTTTCGTTTAATACGGTATCTTCTATTAATAAGGAAAGCTCTCTTTTATCCACATCAATCCGGATCATATCCCCGTCCTCCACCAGTGCAAGAATTCCTCCTTCGTAGGCTTCCGGTGAAATATGTCCAACAAAACATCCCCGGTTGGATCCGGAAAATCTTCCGTCTGTAATCAATGCACAGCTGTCTGATAAATTCATGCCTTCCAGGCATTTCATAGGACGATACATTTCCGGCATACCGGGTCCGCCTTTGGGTCCTTCATAGCGAAGAATGATAATGGTATTTTCCTCCACCATCCCATTTAATATAGCTTGGCAGGCCTCCTGTTCACTCTGGAATACCTGACTCTTCCCCTCTATTCTCATTAAGTGAGCCGGAATGGCTGCCGGTTTTACAACGGCTCCAAGGGGTGCTAAATTTCCTCTCAGGACTGCTACCCCGCCTGTTAAGTGAAACGGTTCTTTGATGGATTTGATTACCTCCCTGCGTCCGCTAAAGCCAAACTGTTTTAATGACTCCTCCATGGTACTTCCGGAGACATTGAGGCATTCCATATGGAGCAGAGACTCCAGCTCTTTCATGACCGCAGGTACACCTCCGGCCTCATAAAAATCCACCATATCGTAAGGAGATGCCGGATAGACAGATGCTATTTGAGGTATTTTTTTGCTTAATTCATCAAATAGTGTAAGAGGCAATTCCCCTAATCCGGCTTCTTTGTGTATCGCCTGCAAATGCATAATGGCATTGGTTGATCCGCCGATTCCCATTAAAACGGCCATTGCATTATAAATGGATTCTTTTGTAATGATCTGACGGGCTGTTAATTTTTTTGCAACCAGATCAACAATTACCTCTCCCGTGGAGTATGCAATCTGCATGCGTTTGGAATAAATTGCAGGCACTGTTCCACTCCCCGGTAAACTCATCCCCATCGCTTCCGCCAGACAACCCATAGTATTTGCAGTACCTAACATGGCACAGGAACCAACACAAGGCTCCGCAAGATTTTCGATTTCCCGGAATTCTTCCTGTGAGATTTCTCCCCGCTGTTTCCAGCCGACTGCCTCTGTTACAATATTTCCATCATAATGTTTATTCTTATACATGGCAGGCATCATGGGGCCGCTATTGCAGAAAACGGATGGGATATCCAGCCTTGCAGCCGCCATCAAAAGGCCCGGCACAATTTTGTCGCAGGAACCCAGCAATACCAGTCCATCAAATTTATGAGCCCTGACCATACATTCAACCGAAGAGGTTATCAAATCCCGGGAAGGTAGTATGTACCTCATTCCATCATGCCCTTCCGCTATGCCGTCACATGGTGCAATGCTGCCAAATACCATGGCTGTACCGCCTCTGGATTCGATACCTTTTTTCACCTGCTCACACATTTCATTTATGTTATAATGACCCGGTGTTGCATTGGTATATGTATTGACTATGGCAATCAATGGTTTTTCCAGCGCGGAATCTGTAAATCCCATGGACTTATACAACGCCCTTTTCAGAGCACCTCCATCACCTTTTAAAAGCTGATTATAGTATTGATACTCTTCCATTCTACTTTACCTCCACAAAATCATTGGCGGCAACCACAGGAAGACTTGCGCCTCCTTCTATCAGCAACGAGGTCCCTGTAATATATGCCGCTTTATCCGATGCCAGATAGACAACTGCCTGGGCAATCTCCCTGGTAGTTGCAAATCGTTTGAAAGGAAGCCGTTCTGCCGCCTCCAGCCGGATATCACCAGAATCCCACCCTACATCCGTATAGCCCGGAGCCACGGCAACCATGCGGATTCCCTTTAATGCCAACTCCATAGCCGCATTTTTGGTAAACTTTGTAACCGCCGCTTTAGTCGGTCCATATATAGTTGCTCTTGGCCAGCACCCTTCCACCTGATTAGATGAAATATTAATGATTACTCCGCTCACACCCTTTGCCACCATTCTTTTAGCGGCAATCTGGCTGCTGAAGAACAGGCCTTTCCAGTCAATTGCAGTCATATCATCAAACATTTTTTCTGTTGCATCCAGAAAATACACTTCGGGGCTGATACCTGCATTGTTCACAACTATATCTATGACATCAAAGTTCTCAAAGGCAATTTGATACATTTTCTCAATATCTCTGACACTTCCCATATCCGCATAGACAGCCAGACTATCTACACCAATCTCTTTTGCTTTTTCACATATCTCACAGGCTGCTTCCTTATCACTGCGGTAATTCACTACAATATTGTATCCTTCTTCAGCTAAATCCAAAGAAATCTGTTTCCCAATCCCTCTTGCTCCACCTGTAATCAGCGCTGTCTTTCGATGCATTCCTAATCCTCCTCTTCATTAATATAAATCTATGGTACTTTTCATAATCAACTGTACTTTGTTCCAAATTGTCCATATTCCCTCTCTTTCTACCATTCATTCCACAATAAGGAACTTTTTTCTGTAATCATAACTTTTTTTATTTTCTATTTTTTTCATTTGCATTTGTCTATAATGTGCTCTTTTATATTGTTTTTTCTCTTATAAAGTATATTTTAGCCATATCTATCACCTATGTCTTTTAATTATTGGAATATTGTACACATTTTTTTGTATATTTCGGAATTATAATTATGTTTTTCCTTTTTTCACAATCGTATGGGTTTCCATTAGCTGATCAATCCCAAAGAAAATGCGCCGTGTCAGCAAACTAATTACCAGCATAATCAGACCTGCCCCATAAAACGGAACATAGGTGACGCTCCCTATATGTTCAAAAACAATACCATACATAAACTGACCGAGAGGATTTGTGCACATACATATGCACAGCACGCATGACAGTACTTTTCCTGTTAACTCTATGGGTGTTAAAATCTGCAGACAAGTCAGTACCTGGATGGAAAATAAGGTGGTCAGTGCTAATAGCAGACTGCAGCCGGTTATCAGGGCAATATAGACTGCCATAGATTCTGTGAACAATTGCAGTGCGAACCCTCCCAGAAGAATACACAGCGCGCATCCCGCTAAGATAAATGGACTTGACTTTAACTTTAATTTCTTTGAAAATACTCCCGCCAGCAGACCTCCTAATATACTGCCTGCGGCGATGGCTCCCTGGGCGTATCCGTATAGGCGGTTTGCCGTATCCGCTGCAAACCCCAAATGCAGCGTAATAATGACTGGTATTCCCACCATTATTAAAGAAGTTAATAACAAATTAATCGAAGCAAATGCTAAAGATACCTTCCATAACACAGGCTGCTTCTTAAACATAAATCCAAAACTATCTTTCAGATCATGAAATCCCATAGCAATGATATTTCCGGTGGTTTTCTTTTTTTCAAATGGAATATGAATAAACATCTCCATTACAGCCGATGCCAGAAAGCAGCCAAAGCTTACATACAGAATAGGGGTTAAGCCAAAAACAGAAAACAAAATGCCTCCGATTACCGGCCCGGTCATATTTGCCAGGGAACTGATTAAATCTATTACTGAATTTCCCTGCATGATATGTTCCGTATCTACCAGAGAAGGCACACTTGCCTGAACCGCCGGTTGGTAAGCTCCCTGTATGCCATATAAAATCATCATAGTAACAGTCATAAGCGGCACAATGTCCATTTGCCCTGACAGCAGATAAAACAGGAAAATTAAAATAGCTGTACTAAGATCCAGAATGACCATAATATTTCTTTTATTAACCCGGTCCGCCAAAATCCCTCCTATTGGGAAAAGTAAGAGCGTTGGGATAAAAGAACAGGCTAATATTGTCCCGAACAAAGCAGACGAGCCCGTTTGATTTAATAAGTAAAGCGGCAGTGCATACCGTAATATCTGATTTCCAAATAAAGAAATAATCTGACCGGCAGCAACAAGCATAAAATCCTTTTTAAATATAGTTTCATTACGCATCGTAATGGTTCTCCTTTTTGATCATTGTATATAGTTCCATAGTTTAATTGTGTTTTCCAAAGCGTGACAGCTATAACATAAGCTTCCGGATTGCCCGCTAAAACTGTATCGTTTTTTCTTCCTAGGAAACAATTTTATACTACCATGATATTGTTTCCTTGTCAACAAAACAGAAATTAAAAAAAGCAGCCCGATCCAGTTAGAATGGGACTGCTTCCGTTACCTATTCATTTTTCAAAGTTTATCATAGTCTTCCGACTTCATGTCTACACCCAGTTTCTTTATTTCGGCATCTAAATGCGCACCATACTTTTCTGCAAATCGAAGCATGATATCAAATTCTTCCTCTGTTACCTGCTCAAAGACTGCTCTATCCCGCTCCTGAAACTCTTTGTGTAATTCTTCATGAACCCGGTAAACCGCTTCCCCCTGGGCAGTAAGCTTAAAATAAATTTCCTTCTTGTTATCCGGCTTTTGGTAACTTTCAATAAGGCCTTTTTGTATAAGCTTTTTCGATAATTTACTAATGGCACCGCTGGTCATGTAAAAGGACTCTGCAAGTTTTGTCACGTTGGAATCCGCATTGCTGCCAATATATTCGATACAATGAACCTCCGAAGGTTTATAATCCTTAAGACTGCTTTTCATACGATACTTATCAAGCCACATCATCTTGTTTAATACGTCCCAGAATGCACCTACAACCTGTCCTCCCTTATTCATGACCTGTCCTCCTGTCCAATTTATTCCGGAACGTGTTTTGAAATACATTCCACCAATTTCCAACCACGCTCTGGAAAACTATATACAATAATTATACTAAATTATTGTTTCTATTTCAACAATAATAAAAAACGTACGCGCTCATCCTTTGACGGAACCAATCATAACACCCTTTACAAAATATTTCTGTATAAAAGGATAGATACATAATACAGGTACCGTAGAAACTATAATCGCACTATACTTTAATGTCTGGGAAAGCTGCATTTTTGCTTCTGCTGCAGCTGCATCCAGACCCTGCAGATTTGTGAGACTCATCTTATTCGTCATTAATAAATCACGCAGGAAGGACTGTAAAGGCATTAGATTTTTATCATTAATGTAGATTAATGCGGAGAAGAAATCATTCCAGTGACCAACCGCATAATACAGTCCAATAACAGCCAGAATAGGCTTGGACAGCGGAAGTACTATTTTTATCAGGAACTGGTATGTATTGGCACCATCCAACTCTGCTGCCTCCTGCAAACTGGATGGTATACTATTTATAAAATAGGTTCTTGTGATAATAACATTATAGATGGAAATTGCACCCGGAATCATCATTGCCCATGGTGTATTGGTCAAATGCAGTTTATTCACAATCAGATAGGTAGGAACCAGACCACCGCTAAAATACATAGTCAGCATGAAAAGAAACATAAGTACATTTCTTGGCACAAAATCTTTTCTTGCCAATGGATAAGCCGCACATACGGTCAAAACCAGATTAATCAGAGTGCCCGCCACCGTATAAAAAATAGAATTAACATATCCGGTCCAAATGGCCTTATATTCGATGACTGCTTCATATGCAGCCATTGTAAACCCCTTTGGCAGAAGAACCACATTGCCATTCCATACCTCTGAGGGATTGCTGAAGGACGCTATTACCACAAACCATAGCGGCCATATAAATATTATTAAGAGGACTGCCATAAGTATGATATTTACAATGTCAAATACTTTATCTGCATGAGAATGCTTTATTCTTCCTGTTTTCGCTATTTTGCTCATCTTTCTACCCAACTCCTTTCCAAACACGCTCTAGAACAGACTCTCATCTGCAAACTTTTTACAAATCTGATTAGCCACTACGATTAAAGTCAGATTAATCACGGAATTAAACAGTCCGATTGCCGTAGAATACCCATAGTCACTATTAATCAAACCAACCTCATATACATACGTAGAAATAACAGACGCCGCTCCTTTATTCAAGGTATTCTGCAGCAAAAATACTTTTTCAAAGCCTACGCTCATCAGTGATCCCATCTGAAGAATCAGCAGCATGACAATGGTGGGTTTAATAGATGGCAGATCCACATGGAAAATGCGCTGCAGTTTTGTAGCTCCATCCACAATTGCTGCTTCATGAAGCTGATAATCTACGCCGGATAATGCCGATATATAGATAATAGAGCTCCATCCCAGTCCCTGCCATACCCCGGTCCATACATAAATAGATTTAAACAGTTCCGGTTTTCCCAGGAAATCAATAGATTCCAGTCCGAGCCACCCTCTGATAGTATTAAAAATACCTGTATCCGGATTTAGAAAAATGACAATCATACCACACATAACTACCGTGGATATAAAATAAGGGGCATAAGATGCCATTTGAATTGTTTTCTTGAGATGTTTGTTTTTTAAATAATTTAACAATAAAGCAAACATAATCGGAATAGGAAATCCCACTAAAATACTGTAAAGACTGATTCCAATCGTGTTCTTTAATAATAATTCAAAATTGTAGCTGCTGAAAAACCTGGTAAAATGCTCAAATCCAACCCAGGGACTTCCCCATATTCCATCTTTGATGATGTAGTCCTTAAACGCTAACTGTATGCCGTAGAGCGGGCCATATGCAAATACAACATAATAGATAACGACCGGCAGGATCATTACATAAAGTATCCAGTTCTTCTTCATGTCCTTTCCTAATCTGCTATGGAGTTTCTCTTTTGTTGTAAATGCCACAGCTGTGTTTTTCTGTATTGATGCATTCCTTTTTGTTAATTTTTTTATCACCGGAAATCCTCCTTTTCCTTTTTTCTATGGTCTAAGAAAGAGAGTACCGCTGTATGCCATACAGCGGCTTCTCTTTTTAAATCATATTCAGCAGCTTATTTAGCCATGGCCTCTGTATATGCTCTCTGATAAATTTCACTCAACTGGGCTCCACCCATATTGTTTATCGTAGTAACATATTCTTCCCAACTGCTTTCCAGATCAAGTTCTCCGGTTGCAACCTGTGCCAAATACTGATCAATATAAGCATCCAGGTCAGCCTTTAAGGTGGATATTTCCTTTGCATCATCGTCGCTGTATCTCATTACCGGAAGGGGTATCGCACCTTTTTCTGTTACCTTGGCACGTTCTTTATTTAAGTAAACCTCATCCGGGTCAACTTCTTCTGACATACCGCTAAACCAATACTCCGGCTGAATAGACGGATGATACGCTGCACCCTGAATCGTACCATTGCTGCGTACCGCTGCAATGTCATCTCCATATCCATTTCCAATGATCCACTCCCAATTGCCTTCAGCATCTTTTTTCCACGTCTCACCTTCTACACCCAGCCATGCCAGTATTCCGCCCTCTTCTGTGTAAAATTGATCTGCCCAGGCTATAATAACTTCCGGATTTTCACAGGTATCTGTTATGGCTAAAGTTCCTGCGGTGATACCGGAAGAAATCGGATAGATTCCATCTTCAAACGGCGTCAGAATAGCATAATCATCATCATTATCACGTCCAACCGTCAGGAATGCACCTGCATCAAAGAAAGAACCAAAAACATCTCCGGACTGTCCAATTGCTCCCTGCTGCTCATGTTTCTGCGTAAATACGTTTTTATCCATCAGCCCTTCCTGATATAGCTTTGTTATGTATGCAACAAACTCTTTGTATACATCGGAGGTTGGAATATAGGTTAATTTTCCATCTAAAACAGCAGCCTTTGTTACCGCATCATAAGGAACTCCAAAGTAAGGCAGCAGCAGCTCCGGCTTTACAACATCCGTACCCGTGATTGGAATCTCATCGTTTACGTCCCCATTTCCATTTGCATCTTTTTCCTTGAATTCCTTTAATACTGTATACAACTCATCCAGATTAGCCGGCTCTTTCAGCCCCAGATTCTCCAGCCACCTATGATTCAGCCAATAAGGGGATAATAGCGGCGTTTCTTTATCAATTTCCGGCAGTGAATAGATATGCCCGTCCGAAGCAGTAATATAATCCCATCCGTCAACCTTATCTAAAAGTGCGCATAAATTAGGTGCATACTGCCTGATCATATCCTCTAATGGAATGAGAATCTTTTGTTTTCCATATTTATCTAATTCTGTTGCTGTAAAACTTGCTTTGTAGAAAATATCCGGATACTCGCCGGAAGCTAATACCAGGTTTTTCTTTTCTGACAAATCCGCGCCCATAACAGACTGGTAGTTAAAGGAGATATTTGCATCACTTAAAGCCTTCTGCATTGCAACATTATCCTTTAGATCATATTCCCCATCCAGAATTGCAAATACGCTGTATTCCTTTGTATCTTTCAGCGGAAACGTAATCTCTCCCCCGTCGGCCTCTGCCCCAGTTTCCGTTTTATCCGCAGGTTCCACATTTGCAGTATCTTTGCTGCCACCACATCCCGTTACAGATACCAACATAACTGCTGCACACAACAGCGACATAAATCTTCTAAACTTCATAAATAAATACCTCCTGTTTTTGATATTCGTTCTCTTTGAGGCGCCTCTCTCGATAAACTCTGTATTCATTATAGGTGCTCTCTTTCCAGTGAACAAGAGACAAGATTTTTGATATAACGCTTAATTATTGCATCCACTAATTGGCAGATTACAGAATAATATTCTTTTATTCTAATAAAAAAAGCACAATATTCAACCAATAATGATTGAATATTGTGCCCTGACTGCGTCTGTAGAATGAAGAAACGAACCAAACCAATGTCCTGGTCCGTCCCCTTCTCTTTCCGTACACTACCTGCATATACAAAGCGTCATTATTCAGCAAACCCAAATTTAAGATCAGGCAGCTGTGCGTCACAGTTTGTGGGGCGTGCAGATGACGAGAATTAATTTTCAAACACGCTCTAGAGTTCTCTTGCAGCAATTACATCTCTATACCAGTGAGCACTATCCTTTAAAATGCGCTTCTGTGTAGCAAAATCAGTATGCACCAAACCAAACCGGTAGGTGTAGCCTGCGCTCCATTCCCAGTTATCCAGCAGACTCCATGCATAATAACCTCTTACATCAGCACCTTCTTCAATTGCTTTATGAATCCACTTCAGGAATCCTTCGATATAGCGGATACGCTGTGTATCATGAATTCTTCCATCCGGCTGTATCTCCTCCCCGCAGTTAAAAGTTCCATTTTCTGTGATATAAATCGGTATTCCTATTTTATAATCATCCTCTAAAATATGTATTGCATCATAGACCGCCTTGGGATAGTACTCACTTCCATTGTCCATATAGTTGCCGCCCTTGTTTTTCTCTTTCCTGTCATCCTGAAGCAATGTGGGATCTGCGCAATCCAGTACCCGGTTATAACAGTTCAGCCCAAAATAATCCAGGGGTTGTTGGATCAGCATCATATCTTCATCCTTCATATTCGGAGTGCTGTTGGTTTCCTTCATATATTGAAGCAGTTCCCTGGTATAGCACCCCCGAAAGATGGGGTTCAAATAGGAACGATATGATTTTTCATTTTCTAATTCCGCGATTTTACAATCCTCAGGATTCTCCCTGCGAAACGGATGATGGTTCCACATATCTATTACAATGCCTATTTTGCTGTCTTTTGCCTGCTCTGAACGGAACCGTTTTACCCCCTCCCCATGTGCCATAAGAACATGATGGTTAGCCTGGCGCCCCAAATCTTCACCCTGATGGCCTGGCGCAAAGCCCCCCAAACCGTATCCCACATAAGTGGCTATCGGCTCATTGATTGTTGCCCACATAGGTATCACATCCCTAAATTCACGAAACAGCAAGGATGCATACTCACCAAACCAGTTTACAATATCCCTGTTTAACCAGCCTCCCTCTTTTTCCAGCTCATAGGGTAAATCCCAATGGTATAGTGTGGCATTGGGCATCAATCCATTTTTAAGCATTTCATCTACCATACGTTTGTAAAAATCAAGTCCTTTTTGATTTACGCTTCCCTTCCCCTCCGGGAAAATCCGGGACCAGGAAAAAGAAAACCGGTAAGACTGCATGTTTAGTTCTTTCGCAAGCTTAAGATCTTCTTTGTACGAATTATACATGTTACAAGCTGTCTCAGGACTGGACCCATCCACAATTTTACCGGGGATTCCGGCAAATACATCCCAGATTGACTTCCCCCTTCCATCTTTTAACGCAGCTCCTTCCACCTGTGCCGCACTGGTGGCTGTTCCAAATATAAAGTCTTTTGAAAATTTCATTATAATCTCCTTATTTTCTTTGTAAGTTTCGCTGTGTGAGAACTGTTTGAAGATCTCTTTATCAATCTAAACTAAACCTCTTGATCAGTGAAAGTTTCAAACATGCTCTGATTTATTATAGATAGCTCTCTTATCAAATAACAAGAAACAAGATTTTTAGCAAACTGCTTAAATATTGTACTTATCAGCGCTGTCTCCATACAAAAGCGCGCCAACCGCCGGAGAGTCACCAATACACCTATTAAGTGCACCCTTTTTTAGTTAAAACATATCAAAATCTTTTTGAAAAATCGCTTGACATATCACCAGAATACTTAAACAGGTATTTGTTTCTATGCTTCATTTATACTTTTTTTTGACTTTAAATACCATACTATTTTCAAACTGGAATCTCTCGAAAACGAACTACTTTTTTATTATCTCCCTGCAGCAGCTTCCTGCATTTTTCCAGGGATTCCCCGCTCAGCAGGAATCATATCCGCCCTGTGCCTGGGATCCAAGGAAGCACTTCCCAAAATCAAAACAAGGGGTTTCTGCGCCCTAAAATAAATAGGTCCCAAAAAAGAGATAACCCTGTAGCGGTTCAAGGCTTTGAAAAAGCCTGAATTCTACAAGGTTATCTCTTTCTTATAAATCAGAGGCTAAAAATTGGTATTAACCGACAGCCCCTTACTTTTGATGGCATGGTGTGTGCATCTGGCAGGAATGAATTTTCAAACACTTTTCGTCTATATATTCCATGTATACACACTATATATCATGCCGGAAATGACAAAAAAGTAGACTTTTTTTGACAGTCTGTAAACTGGTAATTTCGTGCCTTTTTTCCTATATTTTGATTATATATCATACGTAAAAAAAAGTCTACTTTTATTGAAATGTGCTAATCAATCCTAAAAAAGGCGAAGATAAGCTATTTAGATACCTGGCTCAAAAGGCCCACATTATAGTACCATAAGTTTTTGCCCCGGTATCGTGGATATATTAACTTTATTCGTAACGGATACTTGTCCTAAGGAGTCTATATGAAATATCTTAAAAAACTTACATCGGGCAGAAAAAACACTACCCTGATTAAATATTTTTTATCTTACTTTATCATTTTAAGTCTTTTATTCTTTGGCTTTTTCTTTGCTGTTCGCTCTCAGCTGAAAAATATTTATTCAAAAGACTTAAGTGAACAGACAGTTAAACGCCTTGCCCATGTTCAGGAACAATTTGAAAATGGACTGTCTGATATCAATCAAATACAGTCTATGCTTACGAAAGACATCAATCTAATTCTTTCCCGTTACAAAAATGAGAACTGGTATCGCTATCAGGCTGCCAAACAACTAAATAACTATGTAATCAGCAACAGCTTTATCAATACGATCGTATATACGGATCTGCAAAGTGATTCCATCCTCTCCTCCGGCAAATATGTTCGCAAGCAGGATGGAAAATACCAAATTTATACCGGTTCCCGTTATCTTTCATTTGATTTGAATGCCTATCTGGATGCAGTAACGGGACAGTTAATATACCTTTTTGATGATACCTCTGAGCTGCTGATTTATCTTCCCGCCAACCATGGGTCTGAGAAATATGCAATCTTTTATATCATCAACGGCCGCGAGCTGGAAAATATCATGACAACTGATATTTCCACCGGAATTACCTCCATCTGTCTGACCACTCCTGAACATCAGATTGTCTCCGGAAGCAACACAAGTGCGATGATTCCCTATTTATCAGATCCTGAAAAGCTGTCCAATGGTTCTCACTTAAACCGGGAGGAATCCCTTTATATATCAAAAAAGCTAAACAGCGACTTTTCGTTTCTGGCACTTTTTTCTAATGCAGCAATTCTTAATCAGGTAAATATTGCATTTCGCAATACTTATATAGTGCTTCTGCTGCTTGCTTTACTGGGAATGATATTAATTCTATGGGCAATGCGTGTTACTTATTGGCCTCTTCATAAACTTACTACGAAGATGGTACATACGCTTGTGCCAAATCAAAGTTATGTAGAGCAGCTAGACAGTGCTTTTACTACCGCCCTTTCTGAAAATGAAGAATTGCAAAACCGAATTGATAAATACCGCCTTTCCATGCAGAAATCCATTCTGGATTCCATTGTTACAAATATTGACCACCCTAATTTGGATCATTTTCCTGATATTGATCAATTTTTCAGCATGGAGCCGGATAACCACATTTTTGTAATCAAAGTATCCAGCCCCATTCCCAGAAAATCAATTTTGTGGAATGAATATCTGGCATTTCTGGATGATGCACTGCCGGGGCACAATTCCTGTGCTATGCTTGAGGCCGATAAGGACTATGCGGCATTTATGGTAAATTACACCGGGATAGAAAAAAACAAGGACGAGGTTCTCCTGCTGCTTCTGTCCGATCTTTATGATGAAACGGGATGTATGGCTGCCCTCAGCAACAGCACCACATCGCCGCTTGAAATTCCCTCCTTATATGAAAATGCTGTTCGTGCAAGCAGCTACTGGTCCCAGGCCCCCATTATTTCATATCCGGAAATCGAGTCCACACTCCCTCCGGGTACCAGCTTTTCCTACCCTTATAAACAGCTGGACAATCTGAGCGGATATCTAAAAATTCAGGATTTCCCCAATGCACGAACACAGATAACCGAACTCTTATCTCTGATTGACAAGGCTGCAAAACACGGAAATGCTTTTCCAGACTTCTTCGTCCGATGTGTTTTGATTGATATTCTCACGATCATCATCAATAGCATGAACCGAATGAGCATCAAGTTCAGGACATTTAGTGACCTGTATTTTGAAACCCTATATTTGTGCCGCAGCTGTCCTTATCAGGAAAAAAGCCTGGAGATTGCCGAAAGCATAGAAAAACTACTGAAAACCTTTGAAACAGAGCACGAAAATGCTGCGATACATACTACGCAGATCAGGCAAATCATCCATGATAATTATGCTTCACCCGACTTTTCCATTTCCACCCTGGCTGATACTTTTCATGTAAGTATTGCTTATATAAGTTATCTGTTCAAAAAAAAGTTCGATCAAAACTTTTCTGATTATTTATGGACGATCCGCCTGGAAAAAGCAAAAGAACTTCTGATGAATTCTGATCTGTCAATTGACCAAATCAGTATATCAGTAGGATATGTAAACACTTCCAGCTTTCGTCGTAAATTCAAACAGGAAACAGGATTTACACCTTCCAGTTTTCGTAAACAGGTGATTCATTAGGCAAATCGCTAATCTTCTGATAAGATTACTATTTTTCTGCTAAACTGTATAGCTATAAAAATGGCAGCATCAGCAGTTGTTTATACGCTGTATGCTGCCATCCTGTAATTCTATAGATGTCTAGCTTTGTATGACTGGTTTCTTTAAAATCCCTTGCTCATAAAGCACATATTCGTCCTGCCACTCTTTTCCTTCTGTCAGGAAATTAGCTGGTCCGTAAGCATATGCCACTTTAGGAATCTGATGAAATGGTCCAAAGGTGTTTCGTCTGGTCAGCACAACCTGAATAGCGCGCAAATTTTCAATTACTGCCCTATGAGGCTGGAAGGCGAGAATCACTTCTTCTTTTCCAATTAACTTGACCAGTGCCCCTCCGAATTCTTCCACACTTACACATACCTTTTTATCTTCACACCCATCCACATGATAAATCACACTGCCCGAATAAAAAGGGAGTCCCTGGTTTGATATATCTCCAATAGATAGTTTTTCTGGTAACCTTGCCAGCACCGGTTTTCCGTCATGGAAGTCCACTCCAAAGCCGCCTGTTAAGTAAACAGACTCCAGTCCGCAGGTCTTAAAATAGTCCATAACCAGGGTCACTGTATTATGCCCTTCCTTCCAGACATCATCCGGAATAGAAATTCTGTCAAAACAGATATCAATCCACTTTCCGGCACTGACTGCCGGCACTTCCCTTCCATTTATGATTACCCCGCAAATATGCGCTAAATCCTCTGCCACAAGATGAACGCCTGACGGAAGTACAGAAATCTCTACGCTATACTCTGTAGTAAGCTGCGTCAGCAGTTCTTTATCTCCACCGCCGAATTTGACCTCATACCATGGCTGGAGCATTTCACCTCCACGGTAGGGAACCTTATAGAAATCACGCAATGCACGATCTGCCTTTAATACCTCTTGCCTTGGTAATTTCAAACCGGTTTTATTCTGTACGGTTACCATATCCAGCACACAGATATTTTCCTCACTCAGAGCGTAGGAGAAGGTTTCCGGAAGTGTGACCTCCTTTGTACCTTCCCAAATCTCCCCGGCAGGTAAGTCCCGCACTGTATCGGAGATCATATAGAGCCGTTCTCCCCCAGCCTCCAGATTAATCGTGATTTCTATACGGTCGTCCTGTATGTTATATAACGGTTTTGTAATTTTACCATCACGGGCATTCCACAACTCCGGGTATGTTCCTTTTCCAAGGTTAACTTTTACATTGTCATATCCATTCTTTCTGTCTGTATTTAAAAGCATAACGACTCTTCCACCCTCAACCACCATACTTTTGGCATAAATCATATGACTTCCTTCGGATGTAACTTCTATCTCTTGTCCATTTCTGCAGGCACCCGCAATCGCATCCTCTTCATATGGAACGATTACAGCTTCTTTTGCCAGCAGTTTTATTTCCTCTGATGCCTCTGCATCCATATAGGCAGGAATATCGCCCGCAAAAATGACCCTGCCCCCTTGTCTTACCAGCTTCTGCAAAAGTTCTACCGTACTGCCCCGCAGAGTATCTGCACCGGCTACCAAAACTTTGGTATAGGCACAGGCTCCCACATACAGGGTTCCATTTTCCACACGGCCATGACGTGCCATGATATCTTCTTCACCGTAATCAAAGTCAATCCGGTTGTCCGTTAAGGCATGAAATACTTCCGCATACTGTCTTTCTAACCGTTCTATCTGTGTATCTGCTGCACTCAGTCCATTAAAAGCTCCGCTGTATGCGCGCGCCCAGACACTTTCGATCGGGTTGATTACCAGCAGCCCGCATTCCGCCTTACCATCATGCAAAATCGCATGAATTCTGGAATAATAATCTTCCACATAATGATAATCGGTATACCAGGATGATTGATGTAAAATACTTGCCGGATAATCCCGCTTTGCTTCTCCCTTCATGGTATACCAGGAAAGATGCGGACATCTTAAATTGATTCCGAAAAGTGCCTGCCAGTCACCAATATTCTTATAGGACTCAAAATTAGTCTGCCACCCTGTACATCCGTACAGCTCAGACAGTACCCACTCCTTTTTAAGCTGCCGTGCAACCGAATCAATCTGTTTTGCAGCCCAATAACACTGTGTATGTTCTGCCAGTAGATCAATTCCCGGATATTCCATATATTCATAAAAGCGCATCAGGGACCCCTGCATAACCGATTGGGCACAAAGAGAATCCTCATGCAAAACATGACCCGTGAAAATTAATTTATGTTCCTTACACCAATTGTAGATCGGTATTGCAAAATTTTCTAAAAAAAGCTGCTGGCACAATTCAAAATAATCCCGCTTTACCTTAGATATCTCTCCTGCTTTTTTTCGTAAAAATAGTTCTGGCAGATTTTCAAGCAGACTATACCCGAATCGCTTTTCAAACTCCGCAAACATACCCGGTGTATATGGCGCCGCATTGACTTCCCCCTCTGCAAAGTCGGTAAAACAGCCTCCCCGATGGGGTTCATCTGTAAAGATACCCTGGATTTCCACCCCGAATTTATCACCGCTTTTTTCTTTATATTTTTCGTGTGTTACTTCAATATAGCGCTGTACCGCTTCTTTGTTCATCGTATCCAGATAGCAGTAACCATTGTAATTATCGTTACACTGAGAATGGCGCAGGCGGAATACCACAGCCTTTTCGCCGCCAGGCAGACAATCTCCCTCTTTTAACAAACGCTTACTACTAAAAATACCATCTCTTACCCTGCATGCAAACACAGCCGCAATGTTTTCGTTCCATTGGAGTTCTGCCAGTTCCTCCTCATTTTTATAGATCATCTCCACATACATCGCACGGTATTTCTCTTCTTTTGTGACCATGCCCCCGGCACTGCCTGATGGCCACCTGTCCTCATCATACAACCAGGACTCCATTCCTTCCTTTTCGCCATACTCCGCACATTTATTGATCAGTTCAAACCATTCTTCACCCAGATACTCTGTCTCCAGTCCTGTACGGGAATGCATAAAATAACCACCAAACCCCATTTCCTTAATAATATCAATCTGGCGCAAAAGCTCTTGCTCCTCCAGTTTTCCATTCCATGACCAAAATGGCTTGCCCCGGTATTTCCTTGTTGGATGCTGAAACAACTCCTGACGTTTTTCTAAATTCATTATGTCCTTTCCTCCTGTTTCTCTGATTGATTAATAATCCCCACAACTTTGTGCCGTTACTAAGTGTCTTTATTAAGAATCTTTACTCAATTCCTTTGCTCAATTCCTTTACTCAGTTCCTTTGCTGCTATTGCCTTGGGGATAGTAACTGCTGAATCGTAATGTTTTATTTTTTAATAACATAGTAAGTTTTTGCGGAATATACGGTATCTTCATGCAAAAGTGTGCTTATTCTACTTTATTGCGGAATTTCACGTTCTTGCCAGATCCAGTTGACAATTTACTGTTTGTTTATATAATGATTATAAAGGTATCAAATAAACGTGACTAGTGCCTCCCGGCGTAAATACGTCGATATATAGTGCCTGATATCTGTGTCAGGTATGCGTCTGTGAATCGACGGCGTAGCGGGCTACGACTAGATTCACAGACGTGCAGCTGGCGCGGATAGCTGGTGCTATATAGTGGCGTATTTACGCCGGGAGGCACTAGCCAGCCATACAGAAAGGATTTTCCATGGATATTCCAAATCTAACACCGGACCATATATTTCCCAAAAAAGAACTTTCTTTTTATATAGAAAAATATTACCATACCGAATTCTCAGATTTGAAGGTACATACCCACGATTTTATAGAAATTGCTTACGTATGCGACGGAAAGGGCTTTCATTTGTATAACGATATTACCTATCCGGTAAGCAAGGGTGAACTCTATATTATAAATTCCCAGACTGCACACTGCTTCTATCCTACTGACAGGACAAATTCTGAGCATTTAGTTGTATATAACCTGGCATTTCTGCCCCAGTTTATTTCGGATATAAATATAAGCCTTCCGCTTCTGACAGAGCTGACGGACATCATGCTCTACAAATCGCTCTATGCAGAAGAAATCATTTATACCCCTGATCTCCGTCTCCAGGGCTCCATGCGCACGGATATTGAACAGCTTTATGAAAAATTATATTTGGAATTTACTACAGAGGGTATCAATTACATCCAGATACTGAAGCTTACTCTCTGCGAGCTTTTATTGAAAATCCATCGCTTCTATAAAATGAAAACTACTCCGGCAAGCACTCAGGATAACCGTTATCTCCACCAGTTAATCCCAGACTGCATCGAATACTTAAAGAATAATTATTCTCAAAAAATTACCATTGGAGAACTTTCCGGTAATTTCTTCTTAAGTAAAAGTTACTTGTCGAGCTTGTTTAAGCAGGCAACCGGATCCGGCATTGTAGAATATCTGCAGCACATCCGAATAGAGAAGGCATGTGAGCTGCTTTTAGATCCCAGCCTTTCCATTACGGAAATCAGCAATCAGGTAGGGTATTCCGACTATCGGTTTTTTAACAAATCCTTTAAAAAAATTACCGGGAAAACTGCTAACGAATATCGAAAGAGTTTACCATGATTTATTATTTAGACTGTGACATAACCAGATTATAATAAAGTCCCTTCCGGCACATGAGTTCATCATGACTTCCACTCTCAGCAATTCCCTTATCGGAAATATAGAGGATTCTGGTACAGTTCTTAATGGTGGACAGTCTGTGTGCTACAACAAAAGATGTTCTTCCCTCCATAAGTTTCTGAAGCCCCTCCTGCAGGAGCCTTTCTGTCTTCGTATCCACGGATGAGGTAGCCTCATCCAAAATCAGTATTTTAGGATTACGCAGCAGTGTCCTTGCAAATGCAAGCAGCTGCTTTTGTCCCTGTGAAAGTGTTCCTCCGTTCTCTCCCACATTTGTCTGAAAACCATGCTCCATCTCCCTGATAAATTCTGCCGCGCATACTGTTTCACACGCTTTTTCGATTTCCTCATCACTGGCTTCCAGTCTGCCATAGCGCACATTATCTGACACCGTCCCCGAAAATATAAAGCTGTCCTGCTGCATGACTCCCATCTGTTCCCGCAGAGAATGAAGCGTTACCTCTGAGATGTCATGCCCATCCACAAGAATCCTTCCGGCATTAACATCATAAAACCTGGATAAAAGATTTACAACTGTAGACTTTCCTGCACCAGTAGGCCCAACCAACGCAATATGCTCTCCCGGCTTTATATGCAGGTCCATATGCTCCAGTATATTCTGGTCCCCCTCATAAGCAAAAGTTACATCCTCAAAATCAACCTGTCCCGTGATGGGCGGAAGCTTGACTGCTTCTGGTTTGTCTTCAATGTCCACCGGCTCATCCATAATTTCAAAAATACGTTCCAGGTAAGACATTGTATTTAACAGGTTATTGTAAAGATTGGCAATGTTAATGATAGGCTGCCACATTCTCCATGCATAATCCCCCATCACAAGGATAACACCAAAGCTTACCACAGGCTTTAGCCATGCCACACCTGCCAGATACATGGCCCCCACCGCAGCCACTGCCACTATATCCACAATAGGAGAAATCAGATATGCCAGTCTGAGAGCTCGCATGCATGCATTGTAATTCTCAGTATTTAACTCTTTAAAAATCGCTTCATTCTCCTGCTGACGCACAAAATTCTGTGTAATGGTAACCCCATTAATACTCTCCTGAAAATATGCATTCATATTAGATCCTTTATTATTGACCGACTGCCATGCTTTACGCTGCTTTGGCTTCAGATACAGAAGACCTGCAACCAAAACCGGAATTCCTGCCAAAACAATGAGTGTCAGCTTAACACTGGTCGTCAGCATAAAAAATAATATAAAAATAATATTGAATGTTTCCAGAATAAAGTTAATAATACCATTGGACAGCATATCTGAAACGTTGTTTACATAATTGATTACCCTGACCAGAATTTTTCCATGAGGACGTTCGTCATAATATTTAAACGGCAGCTTTTGCAGCTTTTCGAACAAATCATTTCGAATGTCAAAAATAATATCCTGACCTACATATGCCATAATTTTAGCCCGCACCACGGCAAGCGCCACGCTGATCCCAATTAATACTACCATAGCTGCCGTAAGCGTAATAAGCTGCTGCATATCTTTTTTCGGAATAGTATTATCCACTGCATAACCGATAATTTTTGCCGGAATCAGGGAGCAGATAACGGATGCTGCCGACAGCAGAAGTGAGATAATCATCTTCTTACGATGGCGGTTCACGTATACAATTGATCTTTTCATATGAGAAAAGTCAAATTCTTTTTCAAGGCTTTCGTCTTGATCAAATCTGTTTTTAGCCATCCTGCTCCCCTCCTTTCTCAAGCTCCAAATCTATTTCATCCATAGTGGACAGCCCCTTTTGGAGCATATAAATATCAGCATAATATCCTTTTGCTTTCAAAAGCTCTTTGTGGGTTCCGCATTCCACGATTTTCCCCTTTTCCAAAATAATAATCTTATCGGATTTTCGTGCAGTAAAAAACCTCTGTGCAATAATAAGTTTTGTGCATTGAGCATCCAGATGCTCCAGATTTTCCTGGATAGAGGTTTCCGTTTCCATATCAACTGCAGAAGTGGTATCATCCAGAATCAAAATAGGTGGTTTCACTGCCAACGCTCTTGCAAGCGCCAGTCTCTGCTTTTGCCCGCCAGAAAGACCGGTTCCACGCTCTCCGACTATCGTTTCAAATCCCTGTCCCATGTTCCAGATAAAATCGGCCTTTGCAAGTTTTGCCGACCGCTCTATTTCATGGCGGTGCAAATTCGTATTTCCAAAAGCAATATTTTGATCAACCGTATCTGAAAACAGAAAAACGTCCTGATTCGCTACTCCAATGTTTCTTCTAAGTGTATCAAGATCATAATCCCTTACGTCAATACCATCCAGGAGGACACGGCCTCCTGTCACATCAATAAACCGGGAGATACAGTTAATAATGGTAGTCTTTCCAGAACCGGTTGCGCCCATAATGGTTACCGTCTCACCCGGATTGATTTTAAGATTTACGTGCTCTAATATGTCACTATGCTCTAATTGAACACTTACATCCTGGAATTCAATGGCTCCCTTTAGACGGTCCACCTTTAACTGACTGCCGTCTTCTTTATTTTTAATAGACGGCTCTGCTTCATAGAGGTCGATGACCTTATCCATGCTCGCAAAGAATCTTTGGGTATCATTAATCAGCATACCCAGGGTACGCATTGGCGCCGCTAACGTCCAGCAGAGACTGTTGAAAGCAAGGAAAGTACCTCCGCTAATCCTTCCTGTCATCAGGAAATATCCTCCCAGTATCAATACCACTACAGGCAGTGCCTGGGAAAATCCTTCAATGGCAGGATAATAGCGCAGCCATACCAACGATGCTTTCAGATTTGCGTTCCTGAACTCCCAGTTTTTATTCTTGAATTTTTCCTTTTCATATTTCTCACGGGTAAATGCCTTTACAATGCGGTTTCCCTCGATATTCTCCTGCGCATTGCTGTTTAAAACAGATAACTTCTCACGCAGTGCAACATAGTATGGATGAGCCGTGACTGCAAACCGATATGTAACAATAAAAATAAGAGGCGTAAATACCATCAGGGAAAACGTGAGTACCACATCCTTTGTAAACATATAAATCGCACTTGCCCCATAAAGAACGGCACACTCCAAAAATCCTCTCAGAAGATGAACCAGACCATGCTTACCCATTTCCACATCACCGGTCACTCTGGTCATCAGATCTCCAGTCTTATGGCATTTATAAAAAGCCCGATCCTGGCGCTGCAGCTTACCATAAATCTTATCCTTTACTGAAACCAGAAACAACTGCCCGCAATCCTCTATACCGACTATGGAAATATAGCGAATCAGTGTCCGTATACCAGTAAACACAATCATTAAAATAATTAGCATAATTAAGTGTCTGATAAGGGGATCCATATTTCCCTGAAAGTCCGCAATCTGATAAAGAACCTCATCCACAATACGCTGTGTAATCATTGGGTTTATCAACATCATAACCTGGGGAATCATAGAAAGCATCAGATAAATTATATATATTCTCTGAAACCCTTTTATCTGCCCCCATACCCATTTTGTCTGCCGCATTACTATTCTCCTCTTCATTTCAGTTTTCTAAAAGCTTTATGGACTAGTGCCGGGCGGCACTAGATACACTGCTATTAATCTACCTCTTTTTTTCAACCGTTCCTATGCACTTTCGTCTAATAGTTGTGGGCAATGCTACTATTATTTGTACAAAAAGAAGCCGAAAACTAATTTT
This sequence comes from Robinsoniella peoriensis, assembly GCF_000797495.1. Classification (GTDB taxonomy): domain Bacteria; phylum Bacillota; class Clostridia; order Lachnospirales; family Lachnospiraceae; genus Robinsoniella; species Robinsoniella peoriensis. Next base: position 163,178 of record NZ_JTGN01000008.1, on the reverse strand, counting down.
ATAGTTTTCGGCTTCTCCTGCATTTGATCTTTTTAAAACTAGTGCATCCCGGCGTAAATACGTCGGTATATAGTGCCTGATATCTGCGTTAGGTGTGCGTCTGTGAATCGACGGCGTAGCGGGCTACGACTAGATTCACAGACGTGCAGCTGGCGCGGATAGCGGGTGCTATATAGTGGCATATTTATGCCTGGATGCACTAGAGCGTGTTTGAAAATTCATTCCTGCCATCTGCACGCCCCACTTTGCGGCATATTTGCCCCGAATTCAGGTTACGTAGCCCGCTACGCGCCCTTCATCCGGAACAAATCTCCCACAAACTGTGACGCACAGGTGCCAGAAAGCAATTTTAAAACACGCTCTAGTAGTTCCGAAAGAACTCTTTTAAATTGGACAGCGCCTGTCCCAAAACTTTCATCTCATCCCTGGAAAGTCCCTTTATGGTCGCTTTAACCATCTGTTCATGAAATTGTTTGTGATGGCTAAATGCCCGCTTTCCTTTTTCAGAAAGAGAAATCAGCACGACACGCCTGTCCTTTTCACTGCGGATTCTATCCACATATCCTTTTTTCACAAGACTGTTAATGGCAATCGTCAGTGTACCCATGGTTACTGAAAGGGATTTTGCAACAGTAGACATATTTTTTGCGTCGTTTTCACCGATTGCCTCGATAATGTGCATATCGTTGTTGGATATATCTTTAAATTCACCTGTAATAATCGCTTTTTCTTCTATTGCCATAATGTCATTAAACAAATTAACCAACACATCATTTATCGTATCATGCGTATTCACATTATCACCTCTTTCTTTGGATCCTCACCTGGCTGTTAGCCATTAATTTACTTTGATATACAAAGTATTATACACTACTTCCGTGGGTTATACAATATTTTCTTACAGGAATTGTTCCCCATATCCATAATGTTCAACCACATAGTCAATATCCTTATCGCCTCTTCCACTCAGGCATACCAGGATAGATCCCTGTTTCATTTCCTGTGCTTTCTTCATGGCATAAGCTACTGCATGTGAACTTTCAATTGCAGGAATAATTCCCTCATAGCGTGAAAGCTTAAAGAATGCTTCCATTGCATCTTCGTCACTGGCAGTTGTATACTGTACTCTGTCCAAATCTCTTAAAAATGCATGTTCCGGACCTACAGACGGATAATCCAGCCCGCTGGCAATGGAGTAAACTGGTGCCGGTTCTCCTTTGTCATCCTTCAGCATAATACTCTCGAAACCGTGCATAACCCCTTTTTCTCCATAAGTCATGGATGCCGCATGATCCCCAAGTCCTGATCCACGCCCCAGGGGTTCGATTCCCACAATATCCACTGCCTCTTCCAGGAATGGTATAAACATACCGATGGAATTACTTCCTCCGCCTACACATGCACAGACAACATCCGGAAGCAGTCCTGTCATTTCCTTAAACTGGTCTTTCGCTTCATATCCCACAACCGATTGAAAATCTCTTACCATCAAAGGGAATGGATGTGGTCCAAGTGCTGATCCGATACAATAGATAGAATCTTTATAATTTTTGGCATAGGATTCAAATGCAGAATCTACCGCTTCTTTTAAAGTTTTAAGACCATGGGAAACGGGAACTACCTTTGCACCCAGGATCTTCATTCTTGTCACATTTGGAGCCTGCTTCGCAATATCAACTTCTCCCATATGAATTTCACACTCTAAACCAAAAAATGCAGCTGCCGTAGCCAGTGCCACTCCATGCTGTCCTGCCCCTGTTTCTGCAATCAGACGCTTCTTGCCCATGAATTTTGCAAGTAACCCCTCACCCATGCAATGGTTCAGCTTATGTGCTCCTGTATGATTTAAGTCTTCTCTTTTTAAATAAATCTGGCAGTTTCCTAAAAGTCCTGATAAACGCTCGCAATGATAAACCGGTGTCGGCCTTCCCTGAAATTCCTTGCGGATTCTTCGCAATTCATTGATAAACTGGGATGAATGACAGATTGTCTGATATGCATCTGCAATTTCTTCAAAGGCCGGTTTTAATTCCTCGGTCAGATAAGCACCCCCATAAGGTCCGAATCGACCATCTTTATCAGGATAATTTCTCAAATATGTTCTATAGTCCATGATACCCCTCCGTAAAATTTAATATTATGTTTATCTTAGCATGAAAGTACCATATTTTCAACTAAATTGAAGTGCACAGATACTTGTTGATTCCTATTAGGAAAAAGGCGAGTTCTCAGAACATGCGGAGCCATTGCTTACACTACCAAAAGCAAATAGACAAAAAACTCCTCCTGATCCACTGATATTTAGTAACTATCTGGTGGATCAGAAGGAGTATATGACAATTTAAATTTGCAATTACATTAGACTGCGTCGAAATATTCATTCCCGCCATCTGCACTCCCCATTTTGCGGCATATTTGCCTCGAATTCAGGTTACGTAGCCCGATACGCGCCTTCATTCGGGAGAAATCTCCCACAAACTGTGACGCACGGAACTAATTTGTTTTTCAATATCTAATAACCTTTCCTTTTTTGTTAATGTAATAAATCGGCAGTTCTTTAAGAAAATCTGAATAGGGGTCATTTACTGTTCCTAAAAAGCTGTCATTATCATACATTTCATAAGAATTATCTTCAGTTTGTATAATGTAATTGTTTTGTGAAAGTGTAAATGTAGTTTCGGCTATCTCTGAAGGAAGAGGAGCATATGGTTCAAAAATATAAAATATAGAAATAATTAACATTAGAATTATTATTCCACTGGAAAAAAACATAGTTTTCTTTTCATGCTTGTTTTCAACTAAATACTTTGCTCTTCGAACAAGTGAATTTTCGATTCTAAAACCCGAAAACCCTAAGCTAAACCTATAAAACGTAGTTTTATATTGGTAAAATACCTTTAAGCACTGCAGATACTCCAGACGTTCTGTATCTGAGAAAGATTTACATACTAATGAGTCTGCCCTAATCTCCAATAAAAAAAATAATTTTTTCTTCAAGACGTAAATCAGTGGATTCCACCAGTAAGAAATACAAAAAAGCTCAGTTACCACTTTAAAAAGAACATCTTTAAGATGGTAATGCTGAATTTCGTGTTGCAATATCAATTGCAGTTCTTTTTTTGAATATGAAAAATCGGGTAATAAAATAACAGGATGAACAACTCCGCTTATTATTGGTCCAGAAATATAAGCACTTTTGTAAATACGGATTTTTTCCTCCGATATTGGAGATGTGATATCGAATACTTCCAAGCATTTGCTGTTAGAAACTAATAATTTTAGTTTACTTTTAAATCGCATATATTGATATAGAAGTTTTATGAGTAACGTAAGTGAAACCGTAATCCACACAAAAAGTAGAAACTCATATACATAAAATTCTTTTCCTGCAAAAGAAACGGAAGTAAGGCGTAGAAAATCTGAAACTGGCGGAAGAAGCTTTTGAGATAAAATTGGTACAGAAATAGATATGAACTCAAAAGGGCACAGGAATCTTAACAGCGTAATAACCAGCAAAAAAAGCATACAGTTACAATTCATAGAATTAAATACCTTTGACGAACTGAACAATACAGAAAGTACCAGGATCGCTAGATTCCCCCAAATAACCAGAGAAATAACGGATGTTATTGTCAGATCCATTTACCTAGTCCTCCTTTGGATTTATCTTTACTTTTTGCTTCTGAATTAACTTTTCTAATTGTTCAAGTGTATCTAAGTTATTCTCCTTATCAATCAATGCCGCCAAAAATATTTTGGTTTCAAGAGAAGATGTGTTAAAGCTTTCCATCATATATTCATTTTCTGATAGTACTGGTATATATGTTCTGGCATATACTTTATTATGCTGAACAATACTCTCTACTTCTATATAGGATTTTTTTAACAAAGAACGAAGAGCCGCCTGTATAGTGCTGGTTACTAAAGTTGGTTTTCGTTCAATAAAATCAGTTACAGACAATGCTGTTTTAGATGCCCATAATATCTTCATTATCTCTAATTCTTTTTTTGTTAATTTAATTTTAATGATCATCACCTCCTGGATCTATAAATACTTTCCGTTCCAATAGATTCCCACATTTTTGCTTTCAATATTTCTTTAATAATATCAACGATCTAAATTACAATAATACTTCAAAAATACCATAGTAAAATGTAATTGTCAACAATTAATAGTATTGAAACGTTAAAAATATATACAATACATTTTTATATATTGTATATAGAAATATATTGACAATATATAAAAGGTAAATTACAATATTATATAAGTTCTTGAAAATAATATTTGAACTTTCTATTAAAAATTATATTGGCAGATTGAAAAAATAAACACTGCGTTTAATGTTAGTTATCTGAAACTTGATAAAGATCAGAACAAAGCATATGGGAAGGGAAACTGGAGCAGGTCTCCGCTTGAAATAACTGTTTAGCATAAGGGAATTCAATGAAGATAAACTTTTACATACAATTTAAAACTTCAGAAGCATATACAGCATATGCAACTATGGCTACAACAAATTTAAATGCAGTTGTAAATTTAACGGATAATAATAATAGACAATGGTATATAGGTACTATATGAAATAGCGGGGGGCGCCCCCACAAAATAAGTATGGAGAAAATAAAATGAAAAAAATCAATATATATAGAATATGTAATCCGTATTTTTTTATTAGTTTTTTTGCATTGCTTCTCTGCTTGGGTATTTCTTGGTTTTTTGAGAGTACTTTTGCAGAGATTATGTTTTTTATGGATTATAATGCTCCTGACCTAACTGAACTTACCAAAAGTGAGTATCAAAAGATTTTTCTTGATAGTATTATGCATTGGGAGATATATATTGACTCAGCATTTCGTTATATTGTATATATTTTTCCGCTCTTTGCAGTAGTACCTACAATTCCTTTTTTACGTGAGCGTAAAAGTTATTTTGTTTTTGGTGCAGGTAGATTTAAAAGTTATAACAAAACTTTAATTCAGGCTATTTTAGTTTATACATTAGAAGGCGGTCTTTGTATTTGTTTAGCGTTTATAATATATTTTACTATTGGCAGCTTTTTTATGACTCCTGCTCTTGATAATATAAGTGACTTTGCATCAATATTTCCTGAAGGATTTTACTCTAAATTTCCTTATATTTTTTTTATTTTTATGTCAATGACGATATATTTCTTAATCGGATGTGTATTTGCCGGACTTTCATGTGCCATTGCTCTTTATACAAGGAAAGAGTTTTATGTATTGTTTATTCCCATTTTAATTTATATGCTCGAATATTATACATACTCATTATTTAGATTACATTTATTTCATATTCCATCCTCTGTAATTGCTTATAATAGTTCCTATTCTACTCTAGAAACGGTTATCCCATTGATACCGTTGGCAGCTCTAGACTTTTTATTGGTATGGATATTTTTAAAAAGGAGAAGAAGAGAGATTGTATCCTAAAAAAAGAAAATACTTAACCTATACAATAATTATAATTTGGGGTGTATGCACTGCTCTTCTTTCAGCAATTATGGGTCTTGATAAATTGAGCATATATATAAACAATAACGATTATGAATTAACAAGAATAGATCTTTTTCAAATAATTTTTGTTTCTGATAATTATAGTATTTATCCTTATTTAAGTAAAAACGACGTAACCATACTTTTTCTACCCATATCATATTATTTTATTAGTTTGATGATTGGGTGTAGTTCATTCTTATTAAAAGATAGAAGCTATTTCAATTTTATATACACAAGAGCAGGCAGCAAATCAAAGTCCATCAAAATAATGAAGTGTCCATGTATGAAAATGTCCATGTGTTTTATATTTGTATTTAACTGTATGTTATATATAATTTCACATAAATGCTATTTATCCGGACTATTAATTTCAGAAAATCAACTGATAAGTCTCTTAATTTTACATAGTATTAACAGCATTTTACTCATTAATTTTTTACAAGAAGTTATATTTCAAGTCTATTGTAATAAAGGGGTAGCTGAGGCATTTTTTACAGGAACAATAGCACTGATTATAATAACTATTGCCGATATGACAATAGCAAATATAAATATACTACTTTTCAACAACCAAAATTATTTTATAGATGGAATCATCCTAAACATAGTATTCTTTTTACTTGTAAAATATAGAAAACCAGTTCGATCAATACAATTACCTTATTAAGGAGACAAAATGATAAAATTAAATAATGTAACTAAAACATTAAAAAATCAAAAAATTTTATCTGACATTAATCTTGAGTTAATGGATGGAAAGTGTTATGGATTTATAGGTTATAACGGCTCTGGAAAAACAATGCTACTACGCGCTATCTGTGGTTTTATGAATATAGATACTGGAGAAATATGTATAAATGACAAAATTATTGGTAAAGATATTGCATTTATTCAAGATGCAGGAGTTGTGATTGGTGAAACCATTTTTATAGAAAGCTTAAGTGGTTATGATAATCTCAAAGTATTAGCTGAAATTAGAAAAGAAATAGATGATAATGAGATTTTAAATACACTATCAGCGGTTGGTTTATTGGTTGAAAAAGAAAAAAAAGTGAAAAAATATTCACTAGGGATGAAGCAGCGCCTACGTATAGCCCAAGCAATTATGGAAAACCCATCCATATTGATACTAGACGAACCATTTAATGCTTTGGATAAGGAAGGGGTAGATGCTATACATAAGGTGATTATACATGCTAAAAAAAGTGGTAAAACTATCCTACTTACAAGTCATGATGAAAGAAATATTGAATTACTTTGCGATAAAGTATATGAGCTTGATCATGGTGCCATTATAAAAGAAAGGGACTAATTAATGATAAAAAAAATATCACAAATACTAGTATTATGTTTTTGTTTTCTTTTTATATGCGGCTGTTCAACAAATTTTTCTTTGGAAGAGGCTGAAAATACAGAATATTCTACAAACAAAAAATTCTTAACAGAAAATAATCTTGTGACTACTGAGAGTAATTCTATAAATCAAGAGAGTGAAAATGATATAGAAAGAAAAGCAATTGCGGAAGAAAATGAGGCAATGAATAATAATACTTTCCTCTCCATTTCACCCATTATATTAAGAAAATCATTATTGGAAAATAATAATTTTTTAAGTGACAAATCAGACGGTGTTAATGGTGAATCATACATACACTTAAAAAATGAGGCTGACACTATTGACATCTATTTGGGTAGCGATGCTGACGAAAAAGTCTATTCTGTTTCTTACACAATTAAGAATAATACTCCTTTAGATAATATAAAATTAAGAAAAGAAATCTTGGAAACGCTGAAAACTATATTAGAGAGCCTAAAAGAAGATTATAAAGAACAAGTCTTAATAGATTATATAAATAGTGCTAAAATTGGAACTGTCACTCCAAACTTAGAATACTCTGATCAGTTAATAATATATTGCGCTCAGGAGAAAGATTACTTCAGTATAGAAATTAAAGCAAATTCTTAGAAGTGTAAGCAAGATCGTATTTAAAACTATCTGCACGCCCCACTTTACGTCATATTTGCCCCAAATTTATTTCCTATTGTGAGCTGTTGATAAATCGTTTGCTGAGGTACTAATTCTACATAATCGGCTATACTTCAAATAATTAAGCATATTACAGAATATTTTTAATTATAAATATAATCTTCAAGATAGACATAATAAAACCTATAAAAACGGGGCACGATTACTGAAAAAGTAAACGTGCCCCGCTTCATTATACATAGTATTTATTTAATCAATATATTAGCCAGTAAAACAATAATCGGCAAACTTATAATTGTTCTTTCCAAAAAGATAATAATCAACTCTTTTAATCCCATAGGAACCTTACTTTTAATAATTACCGCCCCTACTTCCGTAAGGTATATAATCTGGACAAGAGACAGTACCCCGATGATAAATTTTGTTTTCACAGAGGTGATGGAACTGATTAACAATGCCGGGATAAACATGTCTACAAACCCGACCAGGGTTGCCGGTGCTGCCTGGAATGCATGTTCCACACCCAGTAACTGCAGGTACCACCCCATTGGATAAGAGATCCATTGAAAAATTGGTGTATATTCTACCAATATGAGGCTGACCGTTCCCCAGGTTATTACAATTGGGATCAGGTCAAAAAACATTCCGGTCAGCACTTTCATCCCAGAGCTTATTACCGTATGTACACCAAATTCTCCGGCACGTTTGCAGCTCTGTTCCATTGCCCAGCCCAGGGTGGAAATGTGTGATGGTACTTCTTCCTGAATGCGTTTTCCGGTCTTCGGATTATACTCATCCGGTATTTTTGAAAGCGGACGAATTCTTGTGAGTACGAAAGCCAGGAAGATTCCTACAATACAGATTACAAAGTAAAAGCTTGGAAATACCTGGGTGATCTCCAGGGTCTCTGCAACTAACAGACAGAACGGAACGGAAACAAGGGAGAAATTTGTCATGATGACAGACGCTTCCCTTCCGGTATAATATCCTCCGTTGTACTGCTCACGGGTTAGAATTACAGCAGCATTAGATGCCCCGAACCAGGATGCAATTAAATCCACAGATGCTCTTCCCGGAACACGAAATAGCGGCCTTACCACTGGTTTTGCTATGACTCCCAAAAATTCCATAATTCCGCAATCGGTCAGAAAAGGCATAATAAAACTAAATGCCAGTACAATGCATACGAGGGAACCCGCCAGACTCACCATATTTGCCCCGGTATCCGCAGAAATAATTAACTCCGGCCCCACCTTGAATATAACCATAGCCGTAATAACCAGACTTAAAATTTTTGTTATGAGATAAAATGGCGTCACCTTAAATATTCTTGTTAATGCCTTATGATCCCTGATCCACTTTGGTTTCCAGATAAAGTCAACTGCAGATACAATTGTTGTTACCAGCATCAGGATCAATACAAAATATGGAAGAATCGCTGACATCCAGGATTTAACAGCACTTTGCAGTTCAGAAATTCCTGTAGTAAAGGAATTATCCTTTGGTATGGGAATCAAAAACATTCCAATGCCAAAAACAGAGAACAGGACAAATTTTATTATATTTTTTACATTTACATCTGATGTGTTCATTAATTTTTCTTTCCTCCTATAGCGTATTTCAAAATTACTTTTATCAGAATTTTCAAGCACGCTCTAATATGCATACCATAGGCTTTCACATATTTTCTATACTCAATTTCTCTACTTGCTGCATTCCCTCAAATATCATATCTTCTGACACGTGATAAGGCATATGCTTAAGATCCGGTCCCTGTACAATTTCCTTTAAAACTTCAGCCATTCCCCCACGGTCGTTTTTTATTCCCATATCTTCCAGTTTTACCGGCATGGAAAGTTCCTTCAGAAAGCAATACAGGCGTTCCATCTCTTCTATCTGTCCATCCACTGCTAACTGAACCAGAACACCATAAGCAACCACATCTCCATGAAGATTCTGCTCCTCGAATCCTGGCAGGATTGCCAGTCCATAGAAAACGGAATGGGCAATTGCTCCATTATAATCATCGTGAACCAGAAGAGATACCATTCCCGTACTTATCACGTTTGCCAGGATAACCTGCGTTAAAGAATAGGTAACCTGATGCTTCCTGCAGTCCTCTAATGCCTGGTGCCCATATTTTAATACCGGTTCATAACATAGATTGCTGATTTCTCTTCCCATTGCGGAACTGTGATCCAGTTCGTCTCCTCTTGCAGAAAGATGACATTCAAAGTGTTTGGCAATGGTGTCTCCCATTCCAGCTCTCAGATAGCAATCGGGCGCTTCTGCAATAATCTTTGTATCGATAAATGTATGTACCGCCGGTTTTTCAAAATAATAAAAACTCTCAAAAGATCCGTCCTCACGGTAAACTACGGATAAAGCTGTGGAAGCCGCACAGGTAGCTGCTATCGTGGGCAGTGTCACTACCGGAATCTGCAGGTCACAGGCAACACCTTTTGCCGTATCCAGCGCCTTACCGCCTCCCATGCCTGCGATAAAGTCTGCTCCCAGTTTTTTAATCTGTCCTGCCAGCTCATGTATCCTGCTATATGTACAGTCTTTTCCGGAGGCGATACACTCCACCATCCGAAGTTCTGACTCCTCTATGGATGCTGACAGCTTTTCTCTTCCCTTGCGTAAAGCTGTCTCTCCTCCGATTAATACAAAACGTTTGCCAAGTTTTACGCAGACTGTTCCAAAAGACTGATATGCATCTGCACCAATTGTATAATTTGTAAATGAAACCGTATATTCTGACATTTTATTTTCTCCTGAACTTTATATGCAATTAGATGTAAGTTCCATGTTTTCTATAAATCCACTGTTTTACCGTCATTTTTATCTGTTAAAAGCTGTTCCATTTTCTTCAGTCTGCGCAGTGCTTCTTCTAGGGTTGATTTTTCCCTTGCAAAATGCAGCCGAATCAAATGATTTACGTTTTCTTTGAAAAAGCTGGAGCCGGGAACTGCTGCAACTCCAATATTTTTAATCATCCATTCACAGAACTCCATATCCGAATATCCTGCAAACATCTCATTCTCCAGATACCTGGATATATCTACCAGCACAAAGTAAGATCCCTGGGGTACAGTGTGGGCAATTCCGATATCATCCAGTCCTTTTAAGAAATACTCCCTTTTTTCCGTATACATCTGCTGCATATTTTCATAATAATCCGAACCGAAATTCAGCCCTGCCGTTGCTGCTTCCTGTAATGGGGATGCCGCTCCTACCGTAAGGAAATCATGCACTTTTTTTGCATTTTCAATTACCTCTTCCGGTCCGATCAGATATCCCAGTCTCCATCCGGTAATGGAATACGTCTTGGACAGGGAACTGCAGGTAATGGTTCTTTCATACATTCCCGGAAGCCCCGCCATTGGTACATGCACATAAGGCTTATAAATAATATGTTCATACACTTCATCAGTGATGATAAATGCGTCGTATTTCTCGGCAAGCCTTCCAATGGTCAGAAGCTCTTCCCTGGTAAATACCTTTCCGCATGGATTTGAGGGATTACACACGATAATTGCTTTTACGTTCTGCTTAAATGCATCTTCCAAAACCTTTTCATCAAAATTAAATTCCGGCGGAACCAGCGGTACATAGCTTGGCTCTGCTCCAGACAAAATGGCATCTGCACCGTAATTTTCATAAAACGGTGAGAATACAACTACCTTATCTCCCGGATTACAGACGGTCATCATGGCTGCCATCATGGCTTCGGTGCCTCCGCAGGTTACGACGATTTCCGTTTCCGGATTAATGGTTCTTCCAATTCCCTTTCCGTGTTTTCTGGCAAGCGCTTCTCTGAAATTTTCAGCACCAAAGGTAATCGAGTACTGATGAGGTCCTTCTTTTGCAGCTTTTGCCAGGGCATCGGTGATTTCCTTTGGCGGATCAAAATCCGGAAATCCCTGTGAAAGGTTAATCGCATCATATTCATCACTGATTCTTGTCATTCTGCGTATTACAGAGTCTGTAAATGTACCTACGCGGTCGCTTAATTTTGGCATAATTGTTCTCCTTTTCGATAGCAACAGTTCTCTTTTTTCTATATAATGTATCCTGTAGTTGACCTAATTCATTAGCAGCTTTATAATAAGGTATACCGTTACGGTATAGTCAAGAGGAGATTGTATAATTATGCAAAAAAATTCAAATCCATGTATAAATACCGGAGCTTTTGCCAAATTATGCGGCACCAATAAAAGAACACTGATTCACTATGAGGAAATCGGTCTGTTTTCTCCTGTGAAAACAGATGCCCGGGGGTACCGGTATTATTCCGAACAGCAATGCGATGTCTTTGCTGTTATTACGGCATTAAAGGAAATCGGTATGCCGCTCAAAGAGATTAAGTCCTATCTGGACTCCCGCAATCCGCCAAGACTGATGGCGCTTCTCACCGAACAGCAAAAGAAAGTTTCCCAGGAAATCCGGCATCTGGAGCGAATTAACCGGCTCATACAGACAAAAATGGAACTGGTAACCTCCAGCCGGCAGATAGATCCCGGAAAGGTTATATTGGTCGAGTGCCCGGCAGAATATTTGATTTTAAGCCGCCCCATCCACAGCAGCAATCATGACCTTGTCATACAAACCCTGTATGAACATTTATCTTTTTGTTTTCAAAATCAGTTAAATGTCGGTCACCCCTTCGGCGCCATGATCGACAAGGAAAGTCTCTTAGGCGGAGCCTTTGATACTTATGCATATTTTTTCACCAAAGTACTTACTCAGCTGTCTCTCCCGCAATTATTTCTTAAACCCGCCGGATTTTATGCGGTTACTTATCTTAAAGGAAATTACTATAATGCAGACAGTGCATATCAGCAGCTGTTGGACTTTATTGAAGAAAACCATTATGAAATCTGTGATTATTCCTATAAAGAGGGAATCATAGATGAAATTGCAGAAAAAGATGATTCACAATATATTACCAAGATTTCCATACAGGTACATAAAAGTAACAATAACCATATCCGATAAAAATAAGACTGAAAGAAGGATTCCCCATTATGGAAAAGATTTTAATCGTTGAGGATGATAATGATATTAACCGGCTCTTGTCAAAAATTCTCCAAAAGCAGGGCTATGAAACCACCTCTGCCTATTCTGGTACAGAAGCCAGACTTTGCCTCTCTTTGGACCATTATGATCTGATTATTATGGATCTGATGCTTCCGGGAATTTCCGGCGAAGAACTGCTTGGGCATATCAGAAATAAATCCAATGTACCCGTTATTGTCCTGACGGCAAAGACTGCTCTGGACGACAAAGTCCACCTTTTAAAATCAGGTGCTGATGATTACATGACGAAGCCTTTTGCCAGAGACGAAATTCTTGCAAGAGTGGAAGCCCAGCTGCGAAGATACAAGAGCTACTCAGCAATTCCTGTTCATGAAGCGGTCTTTACATACAAAAGTCTCTCGATTGATGCAGATGCCAGAAGCGCTGCCATTGATGAGATTCCATTGAATCTTACAATTTATGAATATGACATCCTCCTGCTGCTTGTAAAAAGTCCATCCCGGGTATTTTCCAAAAATGCCATTTATCAGGAAGTATGGCATGGAAATTACCTTGGAGAAGACAATACTATCAATGTGCATATCAGCAATATTCGTTCTAAAATAGCAAAGATATGCGGGGATGAAGAATATATTAAGACCATATGGGGAATTGGCTTTAAGATGGCATAATCTTAAAATGCATGACTTTCATCGAATCATCTTTATGATTTCTTTAAGTTTGCTTAAGAGCTTATTTGTTTTTCATCCCTTATAATACAGATATCACTTTTGGAAAGGACTTAAGAAATGAATGCCAACATATTTACCGCCAGTGGGATCTGTAAAAAATATGGGGATTTTACAGCACTTGCCCCTACAGATATAACGATTCAGTCCGGTGATATCTACGGACTGGTAGGCAACAACGGTGCGGGCAAAACAACTCTGTTAAAATTAATTGCCGGACAGACAGCCCCTACTTCAGGCAATCTAAGCCTGTTTGGCGAAGATTCTGCAAGAGGTCTGAACATCTCCCGGCACAAAATCGGCTGCATTATTGAGACGCCGGGATTTTTCCCTGATTTCACAGCAGTGCAAAATTTAGAATATTACCGTATACAACGTGGAATTACCGGCAGGCAGTATATGAAAGATGCTCTGGCACAGGTACATCTTGACGACTGCGGCAAGAAAAAGTTTAAAGACTTCTCCCTTGGTATGAAGCAGCGGCTGGGACTTGCGCTTGCACTGATGAGCCACCCTTCTTTTTTAATCCTGGATGAACCCATTAATGGGTTGGACCCGGAAGGTATTGTAGAGCTTCGTAACCTTTTATTAAATTTAAACCATCAGCAGAAAATCACCATCTTGATTTCCAGCCATATCCTCTCTGAGCTGGAAAATCTTGTTACCCGCTATGGATTTATTGAAAGAGGCGTTATGATAGAACAGATTTCAACAAAGGATCTTGAAAAAAAATGCCGTGTTTATTTAGAAATTTGTGTGGATAAGCCGGATAAAGCATCTGCTTTGATTGAGCAGCACCTGCATTGTACGGATTATGATGTACTTCCGGACGGTGTAATTCATCTGTTTGGCTGCATCGATCAGGGACCCGCTCTTTCTTCCCTGCTCATAGGAAACCAGATTCAGCTTTTTTCAATGCAGACCCAGGGTATTGACCTGGAAGCATACTATCTGTCGCTTATGGGAGGAAATAGAACGTGTTTTTAAACTGCTTTCTGACAGCTGTGTGTCATAGTTTGCGGGAGATTTGCCCGGAATTCAGGGCACGTAGCGGGCTACATAACCTGAATTCCGGGCAAATATGCCGCACGTAGGGCATGCAGATGGCGGGAATGTATTTTCAAACACGCTCTAAGGTTGAAAGAAAATTATGATATAGAAAGGAAGCCACAGTGTGATTCTTTCAACCTGTTTATTGTGGCAGTATTGCAGGCAAGACTGCAATATGCAATGGGTATAAAAATGATTAATTATATCAGGAGTGAACTGTACCGGGGATTCCGGGAACGATTTTTATATATTTTTTCAGCGGTACTTGCTGCTACCTTTATCGGACTTTGTTTGTTTACACTATCAATTAAAAACATGGCGGGTGCCGGATTTCCCTATTCCAATACCGGGTTTATTTTTATGAATGTAACAAGTGCTATGTTTCTCCCCATGATCTTCACCTTTTTCATATCAAATTTGATCATAGGAGAGGAATCTAAGAACCACACCATGAAAAACTCCGTATCCTTTGGAACCGGCAGACTCTCCATTTATTTTGGAAAGTTTATCACAGAGATCGTTCTGTGCATGGTTATTACACTGTTTTTATTTGTGGTTATCATTGCTTCGTCCTATCTGACACTGGAAAACAGCGGAAACGAAAACCTCTATGCTCTGCTTCGCGCTATTTTGGGTTCCCTTCCGCTCTGGATAGCCGGACTGGTTACCTTTCACTGTCTGTTCTTCCTGTTTGATAACAGCAGTACAATCATCGCAGTCTTTTCCTTAATCCATTTCGGACCTTATTATTTACTGAAAATTTTTGGAAATGTATACGAATGGCCAAGGGTAGTTGTTTCTGTGTTACCTCTGGGAATCTTCAATGAATATGGGAAACAACCGGGTTCCTACTTCTTAAATATGGTCTGGGATACTCCCTTGGGAATGCTTCGGTGCTGGATAGTTGGTATTGTCTTTTCTCTGATATTCGGTTATATTGGTTATAAATGCTTCCTGAATAAAGAAGTAAAATAGTGACACAAACATACTCTGATAAGGAATGGAGGGGGGAATATGGCTATATTTTGCGTCATATCCGGGCTAACAGCCTTGGTTTTTGCCATTCTTTACTTCTCCCTGCGCCATGGTATCCGAGATGCCAGGAGGCAGTTTAAAGATCTCAAAGATCTGCCGGTTACGAATCTTCGCATCCACCAGGCTGTCCCGGATAAAGATCTGGAGAAGTTTCTTATTGACCTTAACATGGAATTAGATGAAAAACAAAAGCTTCGAATTGAATATGAGTCGAAAGAACATAAGCTCCGCCAGGAGATCGCCAATATTTCCCATGATCTTCGTACTCCCCTTACGTCAATTATCGGATATCTGGAACTGATGGATGATCCGGATACCACCGCCGGCGAACAGAAGCATTATGTGGAGATTGTCCGTAAAAGGGCAAAAGTACTTCAGTCTCTGATCACAAGCTTCTATGATTTATCATTGATTGATTCTAAAGACTACAGGCTTAACCCCCAGCCATTGAATGTATATGAAATTCTATGCGAAGTAGTCCTGGCATTTTATGAAGATTTCGAGAAAAAAGAGATCCGGGTACATATGGACTTGCAGGAAAATCTTCCTCTTGTGAATCTGGATCGCAATGCCCTTGTCCGCATATTTACAAATCTTACACAAAATGCTCTGAAATACTCGAAATCCTGTGTGATTGTAAATCTAAAACTGACGGACAACAAGGTTTGTTTTACCTTCTCCAACGATACGGACCTGATCTCCATTGATGAAGCTCCCCTGGTATTTGACCGCACTTACGTATCCGACCGGGCGAGATCTCACAACAATACCGGGCTTGGGTTAAATATTGCCAAAGCTCTTGCGCAAAAATCCGGCGGCACTATGTCTTCCTCATACCGGGAAGGACGCTTTGAGATTGTAACTGAATTTCCGTTACTGAGTCAGACAGGCGGACATACGATATTATAAAGGTGATGTGATGAAAAAAAGAGTAACCCGAATATGTATCCTTACAATCTGTATCATACCGTTAGCCTGCGGGCAGCAAAATCTTGCTGCCTCTGTTTTGGCGTCCACTCCTGCTCAGTCATTGCAGTCACACGCGCACCTGCCGGTTTTACCTTCCATCCTTTCGGGCACTGACTCAGCCATCCTTTCACTCCCCAGCATTAAAAACAGCTCACCCTGGTCGGAACTGCCAGGCATCATTACTCCTGATACGAACACATTAGATACATCTGATACGAAAGAGACCGAACAGGAGAATGGTACTCCCCTCAATGAAAGCGGCAGCCTTTCAGACCTGGATTATCCTTTCCAGAAAGAATACACGGATCAGATACTGTTGTCATTTCAGGGACAATTACTGGTAATCCAGCAGGATCATAATGCACTTTCCCTCTATCTCTATGACCCGCTTAAAAATAAAATCCTGCACACAGCTGCCATTACGGGTGCCATTCATCTGGATAAGCAGAATATTGCGGTTTCCAAAAAAGAACTCCGCTTATTTGACAGCGTTTCTCAGGAATTCATTTATCTCAACAGCCGTTTAAAAGAAACCGGACGTATTTCATTGTTAGAACCCTGTATCCGCACACCTCTGATTACGGAGGATAAAAAATGGATTTATTATTTTGCCTCCGATGGATCCGGGCTGAAGGAGCTGTCCACTGCAGACCAATCTCTCCGTCCAATAAAAAGCGGATTGGTGGAAAATAACTTCTGTACAACTTTACAGCTGCTTTCTGACGGTAAGATACTGGCGGTTAACGGTACGGGAAGTGAGCAGAATTCTTATGTTACGAATTTTATAGATATCTCCGCCAATGAAATACTTCGCACTATTCCCGGCAGCATACAGCTAACCTCCCAGAATGATTCCTTTGGTGCACTATACCAGGATGGGTTAATGGAAGCACTTTATCAGATTCCAGACAGTAAGCCGGAGATCCGGGAACTGGTACTGGATGATTCCCTGGGCTATGGGAATCTCATGTTTGATTTAGATAACAGACTGGCACTGACTTCCATTCCAAAACTCCAGGAAAGCACATCCGATTACGGCAGTTGTGATCTCTACTACTACGATCTGTCCACTGGAAAAAATACATATAAAACCTCATTTTCCCTGCAGTCCGGCAGTGAACAGTTTGTTGGATCTCCCCAGGACCTGGTATATCTGCCTTCTATCCATATGGCAGTATTCCAGTTTAAACATAACTACTCACATATTGTACTCTGGGATCTGAATCAGAAGACAGAACTCACACAGGATTCTGTGGATTATACTACAAAATATTACTTCTCCGATCAGCCCGACATGGAAGGGATTCAGGCACTGAAAGATCGTGCCGAAATACTAGGCAAACGGTATGGTGTAAATATTTTCCTGGCCGATGATTGTAAAAGAGAATTTCCGGGTTATCATGTAGAACCCGTTTACCAGACCCGTTTGCTAAAAGAAAGTCTTTCACTATTAGAAAAAGCTCTTTCCTCCTATCCTGATGACTTCTTTGAACAACTCAACACAACGGAAACCGGAAAGCTGGGCATCTATATTGCCGGTAATTTTAGTACTGTGGGAAACAATAATCCGGATCATGCCAATGGTGTCTACTTTTATGAGGATGGCAGTCAGTATCTTGTTCTCAATGCATCCAATTTCAGCAGTTTGGAAAGTACGATTTATCACGAAATAAGCCATGCCATTGACCGGTATGCTAAAATCGCCGGACCCGGGAAAGGTCTTAATGATTATGAGGATGATGTATTCAATCAATTGAATCCATCGGGCTTCTCCTATGATTACAGTTACCGGACAAATGAAGACAAGAAAGATCTTGATTTTACTGCTGCTTCCCAGAGCGGCAACATATATTTTATTGATTATTATTCCAAAAGTTTTCCATCCGAAGACCGGGCACGGATTATGGAAAATGCCATGCATCCACAGGGTATTGACTATTTCCAATATCCTCCACTTCGAAAAAAGCTGGAATATATGAGTCATTTTTTAAGGCAAATATTTGATACCGGTAAATGGGAGTTGCAAACGGCATGGGAAAAGACGCCATAAAATAACAGCATCCGTTATCTTATGGCGTCTCTAAATTTTTTTATATGATCCACAGCGAATATTATTATTTTATCCGTATACTTTTTACGATACTGTATTTACCATATACTTTTGCATTCTTTGAGTCCTTTTTATAAGCCCGCACTTTAACATAATAAATACCTTTTTTGAGCTTGCTAATTGTTTTGAATGTGCGGGTAACATCTATTTTTCGGGATTTTTTAAACTTCTTGTTTGCTGCATATACAATCTGATATCCGGAAGCTTTTGATACTTTTTGGAACCTGACTTTCAATTTTCCTTTCTTTTTCCCTGCTAATTCCAGGTTATTTACTTTTTCTGTTTTTACCCTGGACCATTTTGCATACACAGTTTGATTTCCCTTTGTTCCCTTAGAAATCCTGGTTATTTTCTTTTTAAATTTACGGTCTTTATACCAGCCTGAGAAATAATATCCTTTTCTGGATGGCTTTTTCAATTTAATCAATTGATCACTAATGTAAATAGAAGGGTTTGCCGGGGCATTTGTCCCCTTGTTTAGTTTATATGTGATGCGATACCCCACTTTTACCCTGCATTGGTCTTTTACCATGCTGCCATCTTTTGCTGTTGCAGTAATAATTGCTTCTCCTGCCCCCTTTGCCGATACCTTTCCTGTGCTGTCTACCACTGCCACTTTGCTGTTGGAGGAAGTCCATTCCACTGCTTTATTCTGAGCATTTGCCGGCAGGACAATGGCTGAAATTTTTACGCTGTCTTTTACCGCCAGGTTTACAGATTTTTTATTAAGTGTAATTTTATTTACTTTACCCGGTGACGGAATTACATCTTTTTTCCATTTTGCATAGATTGTGGTGTCTGCCAGAATCTGGTTAGCTTCGAAGTTCCAGCTAACTGTCAGTGAAGAATCCTGATACCACCCGCCAAATGTATAACCGTTTCGGACCGGATCAGCCGGACGCGTTACCCTTTCATGTTCCTGCACTATTTGATTTTCTACTTTGCTTCCACCATTGGAATCAAAAATTACGGTATACTTCGGTGCAGGTATTTTATCGAATTCTGCTGTTACCGTAATATCTCTTTCAACACTTTCTATGGTGTAAATACCATTTTCCGGGTTAATTAAGGCTTCATTTATGGCGGCACTCTTCAAGCGATAACCTTCTTCCGGAGCAAAGGTATAGGTTACTGTGCTTCCCTGCGTTAATTTAGTTCCTTCCACACTGGATGTAATCGTTCCATGCTCCGGCCGTTGAATAGTCTGGGTAAACTCATTGATTGCCTGTTCCTGAAACTCTGACAACAATTTCATATCTGCCCAGTCAGCATGGTCATTCCAGTTGTTTTCTCCCGCTAATGCTTTTAAGGTAATTCTGGAAGCACCTTTTATTTTCAGGTCCACTTTTTTCATAGACGTTTTCTGGAGCATTACCCCACTGTCGAATTTCTTTTCTCCATCTACAAATATCTGGAACTGTACACTTCCATACTCTGCATTGTATTGGTCATAGTCAACACCTGCATAACCTTCCAGTTTCTCATACTCTTTCCCCGTTATGTTATATTCTATAACGGATTCCGCATGGGTTCCGATGCCTTTGTGGAAGGTAACAGCTTTTCCCAGATCATCTGCAAGTGTAAGTGCATTTCCGGAAGATGATTTGTCTTTTTGTATTTCCCCATATCCAACGGTAGCTCCCGGCTCATAGGTGAGATCAGACAGATATACTGCCTTTTTCAGATTGATAACTTTCTCATCTGTTGTTTTCCCATCCCGTGCCGTTACTTTAACTTTTATCTGGGGATTTTCCCTGTGTATGAAAAATTCACCCTCTGCCGATTGGATTCCTTCCGCTTTTTGTGTTCCGCAGACAAGTTCCACCTTAGCTCCATTATCCTGGGCTGCTGCCTTAACCTGAACCGTGTCCCCTGAAATGTACTCTGTTATGGAATTTTCTTCGCCAAATTCTGCCGCAACGTTCTTCTCATTTAACAAAATATCCTGTAGGTTTACGTTTTCCTTATAGGGAAGTATTGCATTTATATTGTAAATTACTTTGTTGATGCCATCTGGTGCCGTAACAATAATTTTTATCAGATTTCTGCCTTTTTGCAGATTGGACGATACGGCTTCATTTCCTTCGGTAATAACATCATTAATAACAATTTTTATTTCTGCACCTGCATTTGGAACAGCAGCCAGTTCTAGTGTTGCGGCCCCCTCATCCAGCGTAGTCAGATATTTAAGTTTATCTGCTTCAAAATTTTCTATATCTTTTCCATTAATTTGTATGCCTGTTAAGAAAGCTGAAGTATCTGCTTCATAGTTTACATGGACCATATGCTGTTTCACGGTCATGCCGTCTTTTGCAGTTACCCGGATATAATAGGAATTCAATCCATTTATAAATGATACCGGTACGGACCAGGTGTTTCCATTCTTTGTCAAAGACAGCTCTTTCCGATATTCCCCTTCCAGTACATCCACTTTACCAATTCTGTCATTTGCCGTTATCACAAGGTTTCCACTTGTTTTGCCTGCCTCTGCATTCAGAAAATAGCTCTTTTCCTGTGGCCGCTGTTCTGAAAATCCTAATTCATCTAAGGCAATCTGATCAATCTGAGTGTTACTGTCTTGTATCATTTTGATATGAATCACGTAAATATCCGTGTCACTTCGTTTGATTGTATAAGTATCACCATTGTCTATTGGAATTACAATATCGTCGGAATTTTTAAGTTCTCCTTCCAATTGCATCCCATTTCTGCTTATTTCTATCAATCCAACTTCGTTATTAACGGATTCATACGATAGCTCTGCTTTCTCCAGTTCAACCGGGATATTGAATGTAAATTCTTTTTGGTCCCCGCCTTTATTATAAAGCTGCTGCCCATTTAGCTTTAAAGATTTTAATTCCGCTGTTGCTTCACCTTCTCCAATTACTGTTTCTGCTGCTGCAGGTATCCCTGGTGTTCCGTATTGGTCAACAGGATAGATCTGACAGGTCAATACCCCTGTCTCTTCTGCTTCTATGGATGGCTCCGCCGTGACAACCGTTTTACCGCTTTGGGCAAAATTCCACCGATAAAGCGTCTCTCCCTCACTGTCCCCGTCCGGGTCTTCAAAGTCATAAAGGATGCTTACCTTGTCGCCTGCCTGGTAATTTTGTTCCTGAAATGCCAGGTTGGCTGCACTGGGCTTTTGATTTTCAAATCCGGTAAATGAAACCGGCTCTAATGCCTCCACTTCCTCATACGTCAGGGATGCATCACCCATTTTGAGTCCGGTAAAACTAATTGTTTTCCCTCTGTCGTTGGTTTCCCATCCTGCAAATCCAATTTTATAATTATCTCCCAGCGGTGATTCCTGGATATCTGTAACATGCTGCCATTCACCATCTTCCAGCCTGTAGTCCAGAGAAATTCCCTCATCTGTTTTCGTAAATCCCAAATATGCAGCAGAAACCCCATTTTCGGAAGCATTTCCTCCATTCTCAACTGCCGTGCCATTTATCTCCACTACAGAAGCAATTCCATCATAATGTGATTTTTTTCCTATGGTAACATAATTATCGTCATCCCGATACAGGATAAAGGAACCGGTATCCCACTGCCCGCCTTCTTTCACGGGAAGGTTATCTGCTTTAATGACCGTGCGAAGATTATCCTTATTCATCCCTTCCGGTATTTCGTATAAAAACAAATTCTTCACATTATTGCTGCCTGTGATCTGATAGAGGTCGCCGGGCTGAAGATCGATGGTAACTCCATCCGGAGTCAGGGTATAGCTATCTTTATCTTCTCTTACTACCGAAAATTGTTTACTCAGTGTCTCCGTCTGTGGCAGTACTATAATGACTGCTTTTCTTGCAGTATTATTTCCTGCAAAAGCATTTACCCAGACAATGCCGCTTTTTTTGGCTGTTAGTAACCCATTCTCATCAATTGACGCCGTATCCGATAAGTCTCCTGTTTTTAAATCTGTTACGGACCAGGTAATTTCTGCTTCCGGTTCCGTTGCTGCAGTAAATTGATAGGACATGTTTTCACTATCCAGATTCTCCGTATCCAACAGGAGGTTGTCTTCTTCCTCAATAGTGACGGATACATCTTCTGATGGGGTTCCGCTTCCTGCTGTTAACTCTAATGAATTGGATTTAATTATAGTCCCATTCCATTCATAATAGGCAAATATCTGTGATCTCCCATTGCTTTTTCCCGTCATATTTCCATTGTCATCCACGGAAATAACCTCCGGATTCGTACTTGCATAGTGGATCCTGCGAACAGGGTCTGCTACGGGCTGATTCCTGTCTTCCACCATTTTAATCTCTTTATCACGGATTACCAGATTATGATCCGACATTCCCGGATGCTTTACTGCATAAAGCTTTAATCCGTCATCATATGTATTCCCTTCAATCAATACATTTTTACATTTGGTAAACTCATAAACATTATCCTGCGGTCTTTCGTGCTTGTCCCCGGAAGACGTCATATTTATTTTTTTGGATTCACCCACTATGATCTGATTTTGAACGGACTCAATCTGAATCTGGATATCCGGGCTGGTGCGCAGGATTTTATTATTCCGTATGGTTAAATTCTCCACACTCTCTGCCTTTACCACCGTATCCGTATCCATATGGAAGGTATTCCCTTCGATCAGAATGTTTTTATGGATGGGATTATCTTCAGAAGGCAGACCGCCTCCTTTAGTAACCGGATGAATATAAACTGCCGGGGCATATTCCCATGAGGTTCTTCCTATGTTTTTAATGTAAAAGGTGTTATTCCGGATTGTCATATCCCGGATAGGACCTGATTCATACCACTCATCCGAATCATTAGACAAGTAAATGGAAGCCATAGACATATTTAAAAAAGTGTTGTCCTCAATCAATACCGGATTTCTGGTTGTACACAGAATTCCTCTGGTAGGCACGTTCTTAAACGTACATCCCTTTACCGTCACTTGCGGTGCATAGGTAACATTTTCCGCTACAAACCTGGGTTGTCCTCCAATTTGTTCGGACAGATCAGACGGCAATTCCTCCTGGAACTTAATTATCATTGTTCTCAAATCATTTTCATCTTCCCCTGGATTGGAAACCACTTCCGATACAGTATAAAGACTTTCATGATCCGTAGACTCTAGCGTATCTCTGGTAAAAAATGCAACCTGGTCACCCACATGATACTGGGGAAAACCTCCCTGCTGTGTATGGATATATTTTAACTGAAGCGTGTGGTTATCTCTTCTCTGCTCCACTCTGGTAAATGTACCATGTAAGTTAATCGGGTCATCATGGGAGTTTGAGAAATTACAATTTTCAATATTAATCTCCCCTGCTGCCCCGGATGCATGAATAATATCTGCATAACTTACCGTATAATGACCTGAATTTTCTCTTGGCATAAAGTTACAGTTTCTATAAGTAACATCAGTGGTCATCTGCAAAAGCCAACCAAAGCCATGCATAAAATGTACATTCACATTTTGAACCAGCACATTCCTGCTTTCCCAGGTAAAAGCACCTGCTGTTTCACGGTAAGCACTGCTTGCCAGTTCTAGCAGCATCCCTACTTTCTGCATAGAAGGTCTTGCTGACTGATAGGTAATTCTTATTTGCGTATCACTTAATTTT
Organism: Robinsoniella peoriensis; assembly: GCF_000797495.1. GTDB lineage: Bacteria > Bacillota > Clostridia > Lachnospirales > Lachnospiraceae > Robinsoniella > Robinsoniella peoriensis. The sequence continues at coordinate 139,145 of NZ_JTGN01000008.1, read as the reverse complement.
GTTATGCCTGATACATTGCTAAATGGAGAATCGGAAGTAAAATATGCTCTGGTCATTTCTTCTTCCGGGTGATGTGCCACGATAGAATAGGCATTATGAATTCCGGTTTCAGTCCAATAAAGATCTCCTGTATATGGACTTGGTTCGCTCTGCCATTCAATTGTATTTTCCTTGATCGCAAACGGGAAGCATGAGGGAATAAAAAAATCGGTATACTGTTTCCCCTCTTTCGTCCCCATCCCGGTTATGGTCATCTCGGATACCGTAGGCACTGCAAAATCCCATGAAAAATTCTGCAGCGTAACGTTTTCAGAGTTTACGACAGCAATTGCCATCATATTTCCGTGCATCATAAATAAGGAGTCATTTCCCTCGACTGTTAAATTCTCATGACCATCTAGCAAAATGCCAATCGTCTTCTGAGGGCTTTGAATACTGTTTGTATTAGAAGTGTGATATTCTCTTATCTGAGCCTTGTCTTTATAGATGTGATATTCACCCTTTGGAAAATTCAGCGTTACGGGCTCTCCGTTCTTCTCCAGTTCTTTTGCTGCCTGAAGGGCATCCCAGACCGCCTCTGTGCTGTCCTTTACTCCGGTTGGGTCCGCCCCATAATCGGTTACATCAATTACAGTTGCTTTTTGGGTTTGCACAGTTTCCTTTTCTTTTGCAGCTGCACTTAACGAAGGCAGTATTATGCTGATTACTAATAAAACTGCAATAAAAATGTTTATATGTTCTTTTCTTCTGTTCATAGACACCCTCCTTGAATTTACTGTTACAAATTAATTATATATAGTGCATATATTAATTTACATACAATATTCATGGGAGATTATTAGAATTTATTAACTATAATATGCCGCCTGATAATGGTACTATTCCAGAACATGTTTACAATAATCAGCTGATAGAAATTGATTATTCAAAGAAAAATTAATTATCAATTGGAAATCAACTGGCAGAACAGCCAGGGTATAGAATGTTTTTCATACAGTTATCGTATCACAATGCAACAATCATTGCAACACTTTTTTATTATTTGTTACATATTAATATTTTTACATAAAAAACGAATTAAAGAAAAAAGAATGCCTTGTATATAGAGGTCTGCTGAAATTCCAGTTTCTTCAAATATTTTGTCCGAATAACATACCCAAATACCATTCTTCTGCATATATATAATGGTAAGGGATTTTATTATGAGGTTCATTATGTATATTCTTCTCTATCTGCTGTATACACTGGCGGCTGTCTGCATTATACTGATCTATTACAGACGGAAGCAAATGATAAAAAAGGTATCTGCTCTTACTGACTATGAAAAAACAGTGCTGTTGAACCGTTCTGTCAACCCCTTTGGCCTGGCCTGGCATCCAGAAAAACATATTTTCACTACAGCTTTAAACGACTGGAATCAAAACAGCGGATATACCGGAGTATATGATGAAAAAGCTGCTCATTTCCATATTATATACGATTGTGAACCTGTCTACTTTGATTACGAAGGGAGAACCTGGCTGATTGAACTCTGGAAAGGACAATATGGAATTCATGCGGGCGCTGAAATCGGCATCTATGCAGCAGACCACCTTGTATCATCTGTCTTCCTGAATGAAATACATTTTGAAAATGTCACCCAAAACAAAGTGCTGAAATATTCCTTCCGGCTTATACAGGGATCGGAAACACTCTTTACCGTTTCCGCTATGCATCAAAAACTATCCGGTTTTCTTACCGGTAATCTTTCAAAACCGGATTCTCTTAGAATGCAGGTATCTATTACATTTCCCAACACCGGCATGATGGATGCCTTTGTTGACAGCCTGTTAATTCTGGGTTATGCACTCAGCGACCTGTCTCTCTATCAGCTGACCGTAGCCTTTTGTTTTACAACCCCCAAGACTGTACCTGGAAAAGTCCTGTCTTCCCGGAGAATTTCCTATCTGAATTTTACCAATCGGATATACATGAAAACCTACTTGATGCTTACCCGCCCCTTCCAGAATACCCAGGACCGGCTTACTTATCTGCTGTTTTATCTGCCGCCCCTCTATCATAAAGTCGTCTGCATGGGAATCTCAGGCAAACGCTTCCAAAAGCCATGAGCTACTATACACGTCTTAGTAAGGCGTTTGAAAATGCTCTGCATCTGCCGCTAACACCTGATTCAAAATATATTCTGATGAGTGACTGCCATCGGGGCAACGGCACCTCTACCGATAATTTTTTAAAGAACCAGAATCTTTTTTTTGCAGCACTTCAATACTATTATATGAATAATTTTACTTATATTGAGCTGGGCGATGGGGATGAACTGTGGGAAAACCGGTCCATGACCCAGATTATAAATATACACAGCAACACCTTTTGGCTAATGTCTAAATTTTATGAGGAAAACCGTCTTTATCTGATCTATGGCAACCATGACATTATGAAGAGCTTTCCTGGATATGCCAAGCGTAACTGTACGGTATATTACTGTCCTGAGTCCAGAAACTATACCCCTTTGCTGCCCGGCATACAATTTTATGAGGGACTGATCCTGGATGTCATACCGGGTATTCGTGACGTTTACCTTGCCCATGGCCACCAGGCAGATTTTTTCAATACAAAGCTCTGGCATCTTTCCCGTTTCCTGGTACGCTATCTTTGGCGGCCGTTGGAATACATCGGAATTCTGGACCCTACCAGCGCCGCAAAAAATAATATACGGAAACGTAAAATAGAACAGAATTTAAGCACCTGGGCAAAAAACGAAGGACACATACTGATTACCGGTCATACCCACCGCCCAATGCTGGCAGACGTATCAGCAACACCATTTTTTAACACGGGCAGCTGCGTTCATCCCAGATGCATAACCGGCATTGAGATTGAGAAACACTGCTTTACCCTGGTTAAGTGGACCTACTGTACCAGAAAAGATTTTACGGTTGCTATCTGCAGAGAGGTTTTGGCGGGACCTATTTGCATTAATGAGTATTAATGTAGAAATACCGCTGTATGAAAAAAGAATGGAACCGGCACAGCGGACGGACGCTGTGTCAATTCCTGCATTGATCATCTATTGTAATATTTGCACCTGTATCACATCCTTTATTGCTTTTTTTCCCTAAAGAATATATAATATTACATAATTAGAGCCTGTTTGAAAATACATTCCTGCCATCTGCACACCCCACTTTGTGTAACGCACATATTTCAGAAAGCAATTTTCAAACTCTCTCTAGCGCGGAAAGGGGTTCACCATGAAAAGCGATTCAAGCATCTTTAAATCATTGTTCTTTTTATGCCTGTTTTTATGCTGTTTTTCCCTTCTTTCCCAATCTGTACATGCTTCCGAAAAAGTACGTATCGGTTATTACGAAGACGGGGATTATATGAGTCGGAACGATGAAGGTAACTATGTTGGATTTAACTTCGAATATCTTCAGCAAATAGCTAAATATACAGGTTGGGACTATGAAATTGTGGATGCAAATAGCTTTACTTCTGCATATGATATGTTAATTTCAGGTGAAATTGATATGCTGCCTGCCTTATACTATACAAAAGACAGGGCAGAAGATCTTCTGTTTCCTGACAGTGCCATGTGCAATATTTACAGTACGCTGAATTTACGCTGTGATGATACCCGCTATGATTATGAAGACTTTTCCTCTTTTAACGGAATGAAGGTCGGTGTTATCCGGGACAGTGTGGATGCAGCAAACTTTAAGGCCTACTGTAAGTCCAATAATATTAAGGTAGATACGATTCCCTATGATGAAACGCAGGCTCTTTTAAAAGCGCTGGATGACCGGACTTTAGACGCCATCGCTATTACACACCTTGGAAAAAGCAGTACTTACCGCAGTATTGCCCAGTTTTCCCCGGAACCAATCTATATGGCTGTTTCAAAGAATCGACCCGATCTGCTGGGCGAGTTAAATTCTACTTTAAACAGAATTAAATTAAGAGATCCCTATTATGATATCAAACTTTATCAAAAATATTTTTCAGTCAGCACCACCCAGGAACCTGTCTTTACCCCATCGGAGAAGGAGTTCATCCAGGATACGGCACCTATTAATGTGGTTTACAGCTCCAATCAGTCTCCCTTAAGCTATCTGGACACTGCAGCGGGGAAATTTTCCGGAGTAGTGGCAGACTTGTTCACAATGATCAGTAATACCACGGGACTTCGCTTTACCTATATTCCGGAAGAAAACTATAAAGATGCGCTTGATGCCGTGAAGGATGGTTCTGCTGAAATTATTGCCAGCGTAGCCAATGACTATTTGTGGGCAGCACAGAATCAGCTGTCTACCACTTCCTATTTTCTCCGGGCGCCGGTAGCAATGATCAGCGCCAACCGGAAAACTTCTTCACCCGTACTGGCATTGTCTGACGGATTTTTTCTCTCTGAAAGTATTTCAGCAGATAATCAGGATAAAGAAATTCTGTATTATGACTCAGCAGAAGAATGCTTTCAGGCATTAGCCCGGGGTGATGCAGATATTACTTATTCCAATACCTATATTGCGGAACACCTATTATCTGATCCAAGATATGAGCCATTTTCTATTGTTACGATGACAAATTACTCCGATGAAATCAGCCTTGGTATCTCCAGTTCATCAGATCCCAGACTGTTCTCTATCCTGGACAAGGTATTGCAATATACCTCTAATGACATGATTAATGAACTGGTTCTGAAAAACAGTTTAAACTCACACTCTGTAAACTGGCGCGACCTGCTCTATCAATATCCGGTGCAGACTATGAGTATTATATTTCTGGTTTTTATCCTGGTAATCAGTGTATTCAGTTACATTCTGATTACGAAATCCAGGAATCACCGGCAGATTGAAAAAATTATGTATTTAGATGATCTTACAAACATCTGGAACTTAAATAAATTCCGGCTGGAAGCAGAAAAAATACTGAGCATTCCCGGTAACAGGACTTATGCATTTATCTATGCTGATATTAATCAATTCAAAACGATTAATGATACCTTTGGTTTTGCAGAAGGCGATCAGCTGCTACGTAATTTTGCCAATATTTTGCGTGAAAATATACGGGAAGGTGAATGCTGTGCCCGGGTATCCGCTGACCAGTTTGTGCTGATGCTGCGTTATGAAAACTGGACCCAGATGACGGAACGGACAAAGTCCATTGATCACCAAATGAATGACCTTCTGATAGCAGAAAATAAAACCTACCGGCTGATTATTATCTTTGGCGTTTATCTCTTACAGGATACCGATCCCCTGGATGTATCCCTGATGCTGGATCTGGCAAATTACGCCAGAAGAAGCGCAAAGATCACCCATAAGAGCCTGACAATCAAGTATGATGAAAATATGCGCCAGGAAGAACTGCAGGAACGAAAACTGGCAAACGTAATGCATGCCGCATTAGAAAACAATGAGTTTATCCCCTATTTTCAGCCCAAATACAATATGGCAGATCATTCCATTATTGGAAGTGAAGCATTGGTTAGATGGATTGACACAAAAAAGGAAATACAGTATCCCGGTTCTTTCATTCCATTTTTTGAAAAAAATGGTTTTATTGTAGAAATTGATTTGTGTATTTATACTAACGTGTGCCGGATTATCCGTTCCTGGATCGACCAGGGTCTGGAAGTAAAACCGGTATCCTGTAATTTTTCCAGACTTCATTTTAGAAACGAAGACTTTCCCCAGACCCTTTGCCGGATAGCAGATCAATTCCAGGTTCCCCATGAATATCTGGAACTGGAAATAACGGAAAGTGTAGTTATGGAAAACAAAGAAAGAGTTCTGGATTATCTGGGTCGATTGAAGAAACTTAACTTTCTCATATCCATTGATGATTTTGGCTCCGGATATTCCTCTCTTGGAATGCTCCAGTACCTTACAGTGGATGTAATCAAGCTGGATCGCAGCTTTCTCCAGGAAGGTATTGCGAAAAAGCGCATGCGTACCATTATACAAGGAATTATTAATATAATCCATGGTTTGAATATTTCCATTATTTGTGAAGGTGTGGAAAATGAAGAACAGGCTGAAATGCTGATGGAGATGGGCTGCCACCGGGCGCAGGGTTTCTATTACGCCAGGCCAATGCCGCTGGAAGAGTTTGAACATCTGATCAAAGAGAATCATTAAAGCTTAAAAACATACAGCAAAAAGGAGGCCGTTTGGAAAACGCCTCCTTTTTATTATCCCTTAACCGCTCCGGCTGTCATACCTTCGATTACGGTTTTATTTAAAATCATATATAAAATCAGCATAGGCAGAACACTCATGGATACGGAAGCAAATATGGCTCCCCAGTTTTTTGCCCCGAATTCATTCTGGAAATATAAAAGTCCGGTCTGAATGGTTTTCAGTTTGGTATCACTGATAAATGTCATGGAGAAAATCAAATCATTCCATTTGTAGAAGAACTGCAGTACCAATACGGTTACAGCCGCATTTTTCATAAGGGGTACTACAATGTGCCACATCATACTGAAGATACCGCACCCATCAATAACGGAAGCTTCCATTATATCATTGGATAAAGATTTCATATATCCGGTCACCAGGAATACAGACAGTGACAGTCCAAATGCTATGTAAGTCAGAATCAGGCAAAGCCGGGTATTCACCAGTCCCATCTTATTGTAAATCTGAAACAATGGAATCAGCGCTGTAGCCACCGGAACCATGATCCCCATTAAGAAGAATTTCTCGAAAAATCCTCTCAGCTTCCATTCCATCTTTGTTACGGCAAAACCGATTGTCATACTGAAGACTACGATAAATACCAGGGAGACCAACGTGTTAATCAAACTATTCTTAAAGAAAAGTCCCATGTTTCCTCGTGTCCACGCATCAATAAAGTTCTGGAAATAAAGACCATCGGGAAGAGCGTAAGCTGCTTTTGTTACAAATTCTGCCGGTTTCTTCAGCGCCGCAGTCAGCATCCAGAAGATTGGATATACTTCGATAATCACCAGGATAAAAATAAAGATTTTAATTAATACAGATTTTGTTATTTTTTTTTCTTTATATCCGTTCATATCCGCTCCTCCTATCCCTGTCTGTCGAATTTCTTAATAATTGTAGTTCCAATAATACAGATAATAAAAATGACAATTGCTATGGTACTGCCGTATCCGACTTTTCCAAATCCAAAAGAAGCATTGTACATATACATGGAAAGTGAAGTCGTTGCATTTCCGGGACCGCCTCCGGTCAGAGCCATTGCAGATTCAAACATCTTCACCGTACCGGAGAAGCTGAATACCAGACAGGTGATAGTTACCGGGCGAAGGAGCGGCATGAGGATGCCTTTAAACAAATTCCATGCGTTGCATCCGTCAATCTTCGCAGCTTCCATTACGTCATCCGGAATATCCAGAAGCGCACCATAGAAAATAACTGCGTAGAATCCCATTGAAACCCATACATCCATGACGCTTAAAGCTTTCAGCGCTGTACTTGCCTGTCCAATCCAGGGCTGTACCCAGTCCTGCAGACCGATATTTGCCAGAATACTGTTTAATAAACCGTAGTTTGGCTGAATCTCATAAATTTTTGCAAACAACTGGCCTACCGCTACTGTTGGCAGTACTACCGGAAAGAAGATCAGGGTACGGATTACATTTTTGAATCGCTTTAACCAGAATTTAAATACCAGCGCCATACACAGTCCAAGTGCAACCTGTCCTAGCATAACCATGCCGATATACTTTAAGTTCACTACCAGGGCATCTTTAAAACGTGCATCAATAAATAACTTTTCATAATTTTTTAAACCGGAAAAACTCCAGTTCAGCCCAGGTGTGCCATCGTAGAATGAATATACGAATGACCAGATAACCGGAACGAATACCAGCCCTACATATAAGATCAGGCCAGGTATTACAAATAAAGCAATTGCTTTTTTATTTCCTAATACTTTATTCATACTTGCCTCCATTTGCATATCGTAAGCCTGCTTACAATACTGCCTTAAGTACGTGTTTTGTCTGCATTTTGGGTATAAAAAGAGCGACAGGCCGAGATCCAGTCTGATACACGTTTCCATGCTGCTGTCTTTCCCATAATCTATCGCTCTGTTCATTTATTTCCTTGGGCAGCATGCGCTGCCCATGTGTCCATTCAACTGCTGCCGCAAATGTTATTTGCTCAAATCATAAGCATCCTGTATGGACTGCATATATTCTTCCGGTGTCATTTCTCCGTTGGCAAGGGTCTGAACGTTATCCTGTGCTGCTGTCTTGGTTTCATTGTTCATCATCGCTTCGAACCAGGTTGCTGCATTTGTTACGGAATCAATAGTATCTACAACCACCTGGTTGATCGGGCTTAATTCACCTTCAACCGTATATTTGTAGCCTTTTACAGAACCCATTTCCTTCATTGCATAATCGCCTGCATGTTCTACGAAATATTTTAACCAGTCTGCTGTTGCATCATCGTATTTATCTTTGGAAAGTGCCAGTATATTACCACAGTTCATCGGAACTTCGGTGATCGGGCTGACGGATTCATCTACTACAGGAATACTGAAATATCCGATTCCCTCTTCTCCTGCCGGGTTATTCTCGCTTGTGATGTCTTCTGTAAACCAGCTTCCGTTGTAGCACATTGCTGACTCACCAGCCAGCATCATGTTTCCTGCAGTCGTCTGGTCAACGGTTGTAACACCTTCGCCAAAGTATCCCTTTGAAGCCATATCTGATACCTGTTTCGCTGCTTCTGCAAATTTAGGATCCGTAAAGGAAATCTCTCCTGATGTAGCTTTTGTCAGTGCATCCACACCCATGGTACGGATTACATATGCATTCACCAGACGGCTTAAAGGCCATTTTTCAGATCCGCCGATTGACATTGGCTGAACATCTTTTTCTTTTAACGTGTCACATACTTTGATTAAATCATCCCAGGTCTTGGGAACTTCCACACCTGCATCTTCAAATACTTTCTTGTTATACCAGAAGCCTTCAATATTCAATCCCAGTGGAAGATCATAGATGCTGTCAGTATTAGAAAGTCCTTTTAACAGGGTAACTGCGCCTTCTTCAATCTGATCCGATACACCCAGTTTTTCTAATTGCTCTGAAATATTTACAACTTTATCTGCATTAATCAGTTCCGTAAGCGGTTGACCGGCCACATAAGCAAACGCATCCGGAAGATCATTGGAAGCGACTAAAGTAGCAACCTTTGTGGTCAGGTCATTTGCTGAAACCAGCTCAAATTCAAATTCAAAGTTTGGATTTACTTCTTCCTGATACTGTTTTGTCAGGTTATATAATAATTTTCCTTCTTTTGTATCCTCTGCCCAGATAGACAAAATTTTAAATTTCTTAGCCGGTTTGTCAGAGTCTGCAGATGCCGTATCATTTCCGTCCTCATTATTTCCTGTTGCTGCTGCATCTGTATCTGTCTTTGAATCTGCTGCTGAGTCTGCTGTTGTTCCAGCATTCTGTGTCTCTTTTGAGGTTTCTCCCGAAGAAGAACCACATCCTGCTAAAGCCCCCATAACCATTGCCGCAGAAAGAATCGCTGCAAGTATACGTTTTTTCATTCTATTTTCCTCCATAAATCCTTCATTTTATAATTTAAGTGCTGTCAGTTTTTCGAAAAACTTGTTATATATACATCATATCAGCTTTTAAAAATAATTATAGTCATTAATTTTTTATAAAATGTTAGGATTTTTTAGGAAAACCTAAAATTTTCTGTCCGCGATCTCTTTATTTACAATTTCCCGGAGATTCTGAAAAAACTGACTGCTGTACGGATAAGAAACCAGGGTTATGGGTTCTTCTGCTGCCAGTCTGATCAAATCCATTACATATTCCCTGGATGTGAGTTCTTCCAGCATCTGAAATGCCCGGATATCCTGCATCGCCTGAGATAATGCCATAAGGCGGAGAGATTCTTCCGGGCAGCCATCTTCTCCCGGATATACCAAAAATGCATCGCCGGATGGGAACGCTGCCCCGGCATCCGTGACCTGGAAAGGGTTAATATGGGACCGGGAATACTGGGAATTGTAGAAATTAAACCCCCAGTGTAAAAATCCCTCCAGTCCGTACTGGTACATCTGTACCCCCAGAATCCGGGTTCTGCCGGAAGGCATGGCAAAAAAGCGGTTTGTCACATCTTTTCCCTGGGCTGTGCAATAGTAGGTCCAAAGTCCCGGCACCTGATGTTTTAAAAAAGGCTCCAGATGGTCAACTGCCGGGACCGGCTTATCCACCACCCCGCTCTCATAAAAGGCATATCTGGACACTGCATCCATAATGGGGTAACCCTTTAAATGGGCGGATACGGATTCCCGGACTTTCCGGTACATTTCCAGGTCCTTTTCTTCCGGCTCATCTGATAAATGAAAAAATACCCTTCCTCTTAAATTCCACTCATCCAGCCTGAGCACCAGGGCATCCAGAAATTGTCCCAGAAATTCCTGATATGCAAAGCTTTGGCTGTCGGTCTCCCAGCCGAATATCCGCACCAGGGTACCGTCCTTTTCTGCCATCACTTTCGGTGCACTTTTCGCCCCCCACTGGGTAAACAGATGAGCGATCTCAAAATATTTCACCCCGCATTCCATGCACATCTGGAAAAAGGCGTACAGTTTCTCAAAGGAAAAGATATATTTTCCGCCCATAACCTTTACGTCCACCAGCTGAACTGTAGTACGCTCTTCTCCTATGGCGGTATCCAGCGGCGGAGTGAATGCCGGGGCTAATATCATATTCATGCCACGTTTGCCATACAAGGTGATAAAATTTCTCATGATCTCCCAGTGCGGCACTGACCAGGGTTCTACCTGATAATAGTCTGCAAGGCAGTCGCAGTGAAACCATTCTGTATGAAAACAGGTCTGGGGCTTCAAATGTATGGGATATATACAGATCTCTGTCCGAACCTCACCCACCAATATCTGTTCTTCATTATAAAACTGCAATATGAGATCCTGCTTTCCCTCCATTCCCTCTTCTGCTTCCAGATCAATCCACAAAGCGTGCCATTGACGTGGGATATATGTTATCCGCTCTAGAGAAATACTGCTTATCAAATCAGGGTAAAGACCGGGTTCTTTGGAGAGATAATGTCCATCACATTCCCCGTTGCAGGGCAGAACGGAAGGCATGAGCTTTACCTCACGTATCCGCACCGCATCTTTTAAGCTTCCGTTTACTACTAACCTTCCATATCCGGTATACAAAGAATCCGCCCGGTATGCACATTGGAGGGAAATGGTTTCTCCCCAAAAGCCCGATAACGTTATGCCTTCCAAATCCTCCCCGGGCTCCACTCCCGGAAAGACTTTATTCAGAGAACTTATTAATTTAAATTTATAATCCATTATTTTTATCCTTTCACTAAACAGACTCATACCGATAAGCAGAAACTTTATAATCATAGGTGCCTGTATAAAGAATCAACGAGGAGAGGGCATATATGCCCCCTCCCAGTTAATACATGTGCTTCACTTCCCTGTTGGAATCATTTTTTACAATCCCATTCTGCTATTTTATTTCTACACTGCTCTTTTGTCCTTTGTTTTTAAATAGTTTTTTATAATCGTAGACTTTCGATCTTGGAACCCGGATCACTGCCTTAGAAGATATTTTCTTCAGACAATTGCTGTAGGCTTTGTTCAATACCTTAGACTTAACTGTGATTCTGGTAAGACTGCTGTCTCCGTAAAATGCCTGTTTTCCAATCGCCGTTACATTTGCACCAATGGTAATCCGTTGCAGCCTCTTGTAATTCTTAAATGATTTCGGTCCAATCTTTGTAACTTTGCATTTTACACCTCTTAAAGTTACCGCAGATGGAACATTCACCTTCTTAACTGACCTGCTGGCAGCTCCAACTACCATTACAGCTGCTTTTCCCGCTACAGGATTGGTTACTTTGTATTTCAGTCCCTTGTACGTCAGAATCTGGCCTTTTTTCAGTGCCGGTACCACAGGCTGTGGAGCCTCATTCGGTTTTAATTCCAGTCCCACTGCTGCTGACATCAGTCCTGCTGCCGCCTGGTCAATCTGATCCTGGGCTGCATTTGGATTATTTAAAACAGCCGATGCCGCTGCCACTGCATCCTTCAGGACTTTTGCACTAAAGTCCGTATATTTCCCGGTATCAAGTGCGGAGTATACATGATAGAGTACTTTCAGCGTTGTGGTGTCTGTTGTGACAACCGGTGCTTCTGTTAAATCTGCCTCTGCTTTCACCAAGGCTGCCACTGCCTGGTCAACTACTGCCTGGTCAACTACTGCCTGATCTGCTTCTTTACTATTTAGTACCTCCTCTGCCGCTCTCAGTGCTGCAAGGAATGCATCGGCACTGTCTTTTGTGTACTTTGTGGTGTCAACTCCTTTATATGCATCGAAGAGTACTTTCAGCAGCGAGAAGTCTACCGTTACTTCCGGCTTTTCGGGATCTTCCGTCGATACTGTCAGTGCAGTTGCTGCTGACAGAAGCCCTGCTATGGCATTGTCAACCTCTTCCTGTGTGGTATTTTCATTATCAATCACGCCGGACAGACGATCCAGGGCTTCCGTAAATACGGTTGCACTATCCTGGGTATATCCGGACAGATCCAGGTCTTTGTAAGCATTTTGAAGTGCCTTAGCCAATGATTTATCGGTCTCGGGTTCTGTCTCTTTCTTCTCCAGTCCGGCAAGCGCTACCAACAGACCTGACTCTGCTTCTGCCGCTTCCACTTTTGTAGCATTTTCTTTTTCAACGACAGCCGCTGCATGATCCAGTGCATTTTTCAGGGTTGCTGCGCTGTCTTTTGTGTAAATGCTCATATCCATCTGTGAAACAGCATTGTATAAGGACTTCAGCTGTGTCAGGTCGGCAAGAATGCTTTCCAGCTGGGCAATGGCTTCCGAAAGCTTGTTAATCTGCTCCTCTATTGCATCCTGCTCTGCTTTTTCATCTTCCAAAACAGCCTTTGCCTCTTCTATTGCTGCTTTTAATACGGCATAACTCCCTTCTGTATATCCATCGGGAATATAAGCTTCTGCCGCCTCCAGTGCGGTCTGAAGTGCCGTCTTATCTGCAATACGGCGAAATGTCACCGTTACGGTATGATCCTTCTGAACATCGGGAAGCAGTATCGTATTTCCTTCTACGGAATAGTTACCCGTTGATTCTATCTGATCCAGCATATAGCCTTCATCCGGTATCGCACGCAGCAGAGCGTCATCATGAAGCTTCACTTCCTGGATCTTCGGCTCAACTTTTCCGTTCTCTCCTGCAATCGCTGTAACAGTTGCCGTAGTTACTTCAGCCGGTTCTTTCTCTGCAATGCTTCCCACTACGGCATAGTCAATCCGGCTGACACCGCTTTTAACGGTAATCCGCAGCTTATGGTCTGCATTTTCGTCACTGGCATGGACTTTCAAAACAGGAAGTCCGAAGTTCACATTGCCATTTTCATTATCTACATCATATCCGGCATCTACTGGTTCTCCGTCCAGTGTAATTTCTGCTTCTCCCCAGGGAATCGTTTCGTTTCCTCCGAATATATGGCGAAGCTTCTTGGGGGCATAAACCGTCACATCCGTACCATAGAATGCAATTTCATAGTAAGCCCCTTCTTTACTGCTGGAGGTCCAGCCGGTGTTGGTGGAATCTGTCTGCGTAAACTGTGCCCATCCTGCTGCCCTTTTATCCGGCTCTTCGTTTGCTGTGGTGGACACTGCCTGCGGGTTATAAGTAATCTGATCAGACTTGTCATTGACATAAGTCTGAACCTTCCGTCCGGTGTTGTCAGGAAGCTGTCCTTTATAGGTAACCTTTGCACCATCAATGGCTATCTGAGCTTCCGATGTCTTACGAATTACGGCAGTGTGTTCTTTCAGTTCCAGATCTGCAAAGACGGTAGAAGCAAACTTTTCGCCACCGGCTGACGTGTCAATTGTCACCGGTTCACCGCAATCGATAGATACACTGATATTGGCATTGCTGTTGTACTTTCTGTAAAACAGCTCCAGCTTTGTGCCATAAAAATGCAGGGTAGATTCTGCTCCCGTTACATTGGTAAAATGAACGTCATTCCCGATTGTGGTTGGGAAATTGCCATCTTCTGTTTCACGGTAGGTGAAATTGTCATCAAATGAGAACTGGTTGATACCTTCTCCCATATCATTGTCATTAATGGTAACGGTCTTTTCAGCGGTATCATCTGCCGCTTCATCATACTTAAAGTAGCGGATTTCCCGGATGGCCGGAACCTTGTCTGCTGCCCGGATCACAAGCCGTATTCCTGTTGCCTTCACAGGAGCAAACTGCACGGTTTTACTCACCCCTATACTTCCGGTGCCGGCATCGTCTAACAGAATTTTTTCCCAGTTCCCCTCACTTGTGCGGTATTCCAGATCAAACCCGGTGATATTACTTCCTGATTCATTTATGGTAACTTTATTGATCATGTAGGAACCGGAAAATTTCTTATCCAGTGTGATGGGATAAACAGCGTCGCTTGCTGCTGCCCAAGCGGTGGAAATATTCTGGTCGAAGGCTGCTTCTGCCTGTTCCGGATTGGAAGAAGCATTTGCGGACACATCAGACCAAAAGTAAAGTTCTGCCGCTCCACCGCCCATGGTAATTTCCAGGGTATTGTCTGCGCCAATCTCCACTGACTCTATCTTGCCTGTTTCTCGGTTAACCTTCTTCAGCTGCGGATGGTCCTTTGCAAAAGTCAAAGTGATATGCTGCATTGTTTCTTCTTCACTTCCATCATCCACCTGAATCCAGTTCTTTCCATTGTTTCCTGACTGTGCAGCCTTTTTCATTCCATCAAAGAGACCATTTACTACCATAAATCCCTTTGGATAACTGCATCCGAAATAATCAGTCAGTTCTTTGGAGGTCAGCCCCGGAAGGGGGTTAAAGTAACCCAGAACCACATCTCCCGGATTTCCTCCATTTACGGTACCCAGATTCTCAGCTTCCACACCGGATATATAATATTCCGTGTTTTTCTCTGTATTGTCTTCAAAGCTTCCCATTCCCCCAACTACATCCGTAGCCGGCCGGCTGGCTGCCGTATTAGGATTCCCGCTGGCGTTAAGCCCGGTCTTCGTTACAAGGGTATCGCTGTTTAACCGTATCAATGCATCCCCCATATTTTTTGTCTGGCGGATAATATCAGCCCATTCATAGTAAGAACGTTTTGGTGTTCCGTCATAGTCAAATAAGAAGCATTCATCAAAAGCAAATTCTGTCCGCCATAAATCCAGCCACTTCATTCCCATTGCCAGGGAAACATTATTGATCATATATTTCTGGGATTCTGTCAGGTCACGGTCAAAAGCAGACACATATTGTCCAAACAGAATGGGCATGGTTCCATCTCCGGTGAGTCCGGCAAGTGCGGCTTCTCTCTGCCAGCTGCTGGACATAATTACGTTTCTTGTAGACCCGGTTTCATTGTCCCATCCGGTACCGTTATAATAATAGTTGTCATGGGTCAGCAGATCCGGCTGTGCGATTTCCGTAAATACATGCATTGGCTGTGCATTATTATTCTCCCAACCTCTGCCGAGAGCCTGGTTTGAATGCAGAATGACGCCAGGATAGTTTTCTTTGCTCCAGTCAAACCACTTTTTAAATAAATTTACTTCTGTGAGGCTGTATAGTCCTTCATCCCCAAAACAGGAGCTGACAAAGTTGGCAACATACGGGCGCATCTCTTCCGGGAGGTAATCCCTTGGCTCTCCGGCTCCACTCATGGCATTGCCTCCCCATGGTGCTTTTGCAATTCCCCATTGTGCATTCGGCGTATACTTAAAAAATTCTGTATTTTCCAGCGGCGGATCGTAAAAAATTAATCCGGTCAGTTCGCTGCCCTTATATTCTTTTGCATCATAAGTTCCCCTTCCGTAATCACCGCTGGCAACCCAGGAAGTATACTGGAATCCTTTATCCATCAGAATTTCCTGTCCACGTGAAATGTTGGGGTTGGAGGGTACGACACACTCCTGATTGATCTCTTCACTGGATGGCTCAGGAATACTGGGATCACCTGGCTCATAGCCGTAGATCATCATTTCTTTTATCTCTGGAATCAGACTCATTTCATATTGTGTATAGGAAAATCGGATGTATCTTCCTGTGTAGTTATCTCCGAACTCATAACGGTGAAACTGTCTGGATGGATCGGTAACCTGTCTTGGAGTCCGGTTTCGCAGATTTCCTTTTTCAAATACCGTTGTCCACTCCTCACTTCCGTCTTCCCGAACCTGCACTCCCACCATGTTCTTCCATATGCTGTTCTGTCCCCAGTCTTCCGGGGTATTAAGCAGTGCCGTCATTCTGCTCACCACATAATTTTGTCCTAAATCAAAATCAATGTACTGTCCAACCACCTCTTTTGCGTTGGCAGCAATTGGTTTCCAGCCCACCAACTCATTCTTGTCAATGGCCTTTGCGGCTTCAAATCCCTCCTGCTCACTTTTGGCTGAAACACTCTTCACTTCAATTAAGGATCTGCCGCGGTAGTCCGTATCCTCCTTCTGTATCAGCACATGATATGTTTTTGCACTGTCTCCATTGGTTACCTGTATTGTAATGTCCGCCTGCTGTTTCTGGTCAAATTCCACTGCCTGTCTGCCGTAATTATTAGCTTTTGAGACATTTGCAGAATCCACTTTCTTACCGTTGATATTTACTTCCGCTTCAGGATCGGACGGAACCGCCCATACATTCAGCTTTTTAACGCTCATATATGCGGTGCCCTTGTACTCCGTCTGCTCCGGATTAAATTCCTGCTGAATCATCGGCACCTCATTTACAACCAGTTTCAACAGATCCGCACTTCCCGGTTCTGCCGCTTTTGCAAGAAGCCCCATTTCCGGAATACCTGCCAAAAGCAGGATAAGTGCCAAAAACATACTGATTAGTCTCTTTCCCATACCCTTTTCCTCCTATTTCCATTTGAAAACCCCACCCCTAAACGTTCTATAACTGGCTGCGGGGCATAAAATCAGTTCCGTTACTCCTTGTTTTGATATTTTTCAGATTTTGCATAAGTGCTGCTTCCCTGGGAATACCACCCCGGTCTGCACAACTGGCCAAAACCGGTCACTCCTTCCCTGGACGCATCCATTTTAGGATCTGCATACCGGATAAACCACCGGGTCAGCCTGTCCAGAAGCTCTTTCTCCACGGTTTCATATTCCGCCCTGCCAATGAGGTTATCCGTCTCCCGGGGATCGCAGCTTAAATGATACAGTTCATCCGGTCCGTAGGGATAACGGTGGATCAGCTTCCATTCCCTGGTGCGGATCATCCGGTTGGGACCATACTCATCATAGACCACAACCTCTCCGTCATCCTTTTGATCACCGTTAAGCAATACCTCTTTAAAGCTCTTGCCCGGAAGATTCCCGGGCAGTTCTACCGGGATCTGAACCAGATCCAGCAGCGTATGCATAAAATCATACTGGCTGTGCATGCTTTCCGCTGTAATACCCTCCGGTATTTTTCCGGGCCAGGATGCAAGAAACGGTACTTTTACTGCCGTATCATATAGATTGAACGGGAATGTTCCGTTTCCTTTGCCCCAGATTCCGTGGTGACCCATATTCATACCATTGTCAGCCATAAACATAACGATGGTATTCTGTCTGATCCCAAGTTCATCCAGTCTGTCAAGTATCTTCCCAACCCCTGCATCCATAGCGGATACTGCCGCATAATAGCCTCTTAACAGCGACTTGCGGACCTCTCCGGTACCGGAGGGAGCGCTTTTAATCTGGTTTGGATGTACCGGAAGATCCGGGACGGAACGGAAGCTGCAATCCCGATACAGCTCCACAAATTCTCCTGGATGCTGGTCTTCATCCCAGGGGTCGTGGGGAGCCGTGTAATGGATGCTCAGATAAAACGGGGGCTCTTCCCCGCTCATTGCATCCAGGTAAGAAACTGCCTTTTCCGTGATTAGATCCGTTACATACCGGTTGTCAAAGTGTAGTTCACCATCTTCAATTATATCCGGTTTATAATACTGACACCCCCCTCTGGCAATGGTATACCAGCGTGTAAATCCATGCTGGGGGTTCCTGCTGTCACCCAGATGCCACTTCCCGGCAAGGGCGCAGCTGTAGTGGTTCGCCGCCAGTACATCCGTGTAAGTAAGCATTCCCTCCAGGTAGGGAATCGCTTTTTCTTCACTTGCATAATAAGGGTCCTCTTTTTTTCCGCCAAGGCTCTCAAGGTCCAGATTCCCCGAACGGATCCAGTCATGCACGCCGTGCTGGGACGGAATCCTTCCGGTGAGAATGGATGCCCTTGCGGGTGAGCACACCGGGGAAGTGCAAAAGAAGTTTTCAAACCTCATTCCTTCTTTTGCAAGGCGGTCCAGATTCGGAGTACTGATTTCTTCATTTCCAGCACAGTGCATTGCCCATGCCCCCTGGTCATCCGTCAGGATAAATACGATATTTGGTTTTTCCTTCCCTTCTTTCATTTTATTTGTGGTCCTTAATCTGGCTGCTGATCTCACTTAACAGTTCATCCACACCGTTTTCCTCCAGTTGTTTCAGGAATTCCGGAATCTTTTCCTCGGGATCTACCATACCGGATTCCAGCGCCGGTCCATACTGTGCCACCACGTTTGTCACAGAAGCAATTACCGTTTCTACCGTAGTAGTGTCAATCATAAATCCATTGTGTTTTGCTGT
Organism: Robinsoniella peoriensis; assembly: GCF_000797495.1. Taxonomy (GTDB): domain Bacteria; phylum Bacillota; class Clostridia; order Lachnospirales; family Lachnospiraceae; genus Robinsoniella; species Robinsoniella peoriensis. The sequence continues at coordinate 120,460 of NZ_JTGN01000008.1, read as the reverse complement.
AATGCTCTTACCGTTGTATTCCTGGAACAAATCTACAATATTTTCAGGATATGAGATATCCCATTTTTGATTGAAGGGAGTTCCAAACTGCCATCCAAAAGTGTAATCATACCCGTTCTTTTCCGGTGAAAGTGTACCGCCCATAGTCCGGTCAATCTGGTTGTCACCCACTGCTGTATAATGTTCGCCTTCAATACCATGGCGGATTAAAGTTCCCACATACTGGTCTGTATTCAGCAGGTTAATGAATTCCAGGGCTTTTTCCGGATGTTCGCTTCCGGATGAGATTGCAAGCAGTCCGCCAAGAGCGCTTCTCGTTTCAAAAATCGGCATAGTCAGGTCGATGGATGTAATTCCGTGTCCCGCCGTTGTCTCCAGCATCTGTGCCGCACCGGGGGCATTCGCTGTCACATAGGAAAACAGATTTCCGTTGTTAAAATCGTTATCTCTGTTTGCAATGTCAGAATCATACTGTACCGGGTCCTTAGAGATGTAGCCATTCTGATACCATCCGTGAACCATCTTGCAATATTCCATATATTCCGGTGTGGCATACTGGTTGAACACTTCCTCCTGGTCTGCGAAGAGGTTCGTTTCCGGAATTGCAGATGCACCCGGTAAAGTAGGCGTACCTGTCAGGGATTCAAATGGAACGCCCAGCTGGAATCCACTGTTAAGTCCTGATAACCCAATCACATTTTTTCCTTCTGCCTGAGATTTTTCTTTGACGGTTTTTAGAACTTCTGTATAGTCATTTAATGTCTTAACCTTACTCAAATCAATACCATATTCTTTTGCCATATCACTGTTAGCATAGATCGAACCCTGCCATCCCATCTCTTTATAAGAGGGCACTCCGTATATCTTGCCGTCTACTTTTACCGCATCCCATTCCTCCTTGGGAATAAAGTCATAGGTTTCTTTCGCATACTGGGGAAGCAGCTCTGTGATATCCATAAATGCATCTCTTGTGGCAAACTGGGCATAATTTGTCGTCCAGTTTGCAGTAAAACAGATATCAAAGTATTCACCGGAATTGATATACGTAGGCATCTTCTCCTTATAATCCGGATTGGCAATTACCTGATAATCAATTTCAACCCCAATTTTATCTCTGGTATATTCATTTAATTTCTCAATGACCTTATCGGTGTCCGGTGCTACAGGGTTGATGGACATATACCATTTTAATTTTACAATGTCATCCGAACCAGCCGTCTTTGTCTCCTTAGACTCTTCTGAGCCGTTTGACTCCGCTGCCCCTTGTTCCGTGCCTTTGGCATTTGTCTCAGAAGCCGTAGAACCTGTCTCTCCAGTGCCCGAGCACCCTCCCAATAGCGCAGCTGCCATAGAAATAGCCAATACCGCTGCAATTGTCTTTCTTTTCATACCTGTTCCTCCTTAAACTAATTTTTTATTTACTATCTGTCAGCCCTTCACTCCTCCAACCGTCAACCCTTTTACAAAGTATTTCTGGAAGAATGGATATGCCAGCAGAATAGGTATCACAACTAAAACGGTCAGCGCCATACGCCCGCTGTCAGTAGGTGCGGATTTTGCAACCTCCGCATACTCAAGTGCGTTGGATGCCGACTGCTTTACCGATTCCAGACTGTTTTGTACACTCCACAGCAATGTCTGGATCGGGTATTTTTTCTGATCCATAATATAAAGCATTCCCAGGAACCAGTCGTTCCAGTAGGCGATCATGGTAAACAGGGAAATCGTTGCTATTCCCGGTTTTGACAGCGGAAAAACCACCTTCAGAAAAGTATTGAATTCTCCGGATCCATCGATCCTTGCCGCTTCGATAATCTCCATTGGAATACTCTTATAGAACGTTCGCAGTACCACCACATAAAAAGCATTAAAGCTCATGGGGAGTATCAGTGACCATATGGAATTCCCCAGATGCAGAAACTGGGTATTCACAATATAACTCGGTACCATCCCCCCATTAAACAGCATCGTAAACAGCATCATATACGTCAATATTTTATTATAACGGTAATCTGACCTGGATAATACATAGGCAAACAGACAGGTGATAAATACACTGAACAATGTGCCAAAGACCGTTACAAATATAGTCACGCCATAAGACCGGACAATCTGGTCTCCTAGCCGGAAAAAATACCGGTATGCTTCCAGGCTCAGTTCGGATGGAAAAAAGCTGTAACCGTTCTGATAGATACTGTTTTCGCTGCTAAAAGATACAATTACCACCAGAAGCAGCGGCAGCACACAGGACAATGCCATAACCGTCAGCAGAATATTCCAGATGACATTGGACTTTCCCGATATACGGTTAAAATCCGGATTGGATTCCAAAATCTCCTCTTTCTTTTTTTTCTTTCCAGCACTCATGCCGATTCCCTCCCTTAAAACAATGCACTTTCTTTATCTATTTTTCTCACAACCATATTTGATACCACCACCAATACGCAGCCCACCACAGACTGATACAGGTTTGCAGCCGAAGCCATTCCGATATTTCCGGTTTCCTTCAGCGCCCGGTATAAATAAGTATCAATAACATTTGTCACCGGGAATAATGGCCCGTTGTTTCTTGGCATCTGATAGAACAGCCCGAAATCAGCGAAAAAGATTTTTCCGATTGCCAAAATGGACAGGATAATCATCATAGACCGCATACATGGAATTGTAATATAACGGATCTGCTGCCACTTGGTAGCGCCATCCATAACAGCGGCTTCATAATAATCATTTGGTATCCCCGTAAGGCATCCAAGATACATTACCGTAGAATATCCAACAGTTTTCCAGATCTGTACAATAACAAGGATCACCGGCCAGTACTTCGGGTCGCTGTACCAGTTGACCCCTTCCTTTCCAAACATCTCCAATAACCGGTTAAACAATCCGTTATCTACGCTTAACAATGCAAACCCTACAAAAGAAACTACTACCCAGGATAAAAAATAGGGTGCCATAAATATCGTCTGGTAGACCTTTGATCTCCTCTTATTCCATAGTTCATTCAGCACAATAGCAATTGCAACCGCAATCACCAGGTCAATGACCAGAAATAAGATATTATAAAGCAGCGTATTTCTTGTAATAATAAATGCATCTGAGCTTTTAAATAAAAACTTAAAGTTATCTAATCCTATGTATTCGCTGCCAAAGATTCCTTTTCGAACATTAAATTTCTTAAATGCAAGAAGAATCCCGCTTAAAGGCAGATATCTGAACAAAATCATAATCACAACCGCCGGAAGTGCCATCAAGGTCAAAGGCAGGTTTTTCTTAAAATAAACCATTCTCTTTCTGGCAGTACCGGAAATTCCGGTTCTGTTCCCCTTTGTTTTCATATGCATTATCTCCTCCTTTCCATTCCCTGACCATCTCAGGGTTCCTTTCAATTCTGTACATGTCCCCGGTTCTATTACCTTTTCCATTATACAAGTATTAACCCTGCCAGAACAACTTGACTTTTTTTTGATAAGGTGCACTATTTTTCTGCATTCATCCCGTTTACTTGTCTCTTCCTATAAAATCCGCTATAATCTAAAAATGGAGCGAAAGTGCAAACAAAAGGCCAAAATACCTGTATGAATGAAGGGAGAATTATGAATATATTATTAATTGATGATGAAAAGTACGCTGTGGAAGGCCTGATATCCATGCTGGACTGGAAGCGATTTGAAGGAACCCTGACCGGAACTGCTTCCAATGGCAAAGACGCTCTGGAACTGATAGAGCTATCTCCTCCGGATGTTATTATTTCGGATATCAAGATGCCTGTGATGGATGGACTGGAACTGGCGAAAGAGATTTTTTCGCGGAACTGGGAAATAAAACTGATTCTGTTAAGTGCCCACGGGGAGTTTACATATGCCCAGAAAGCAATCCAATACGGAGTGACGGATTACATTCTAAAGCCCGTAACAAGACAGAAGCTCCAGGATCTGGAAGGATTGCTGCTGCGTATCAATCAGGAAAAAAAATTCAGCAAGGACACATATCTGAAATCATGGAGTCCTTCTTTAAAAGATGAGATACTAACAGCGCTAAGACAATGTGATTTGAAATTTTTTGATTCTTATTTTTCTTCTGAAGAATACTTTGCTCCTATGAAAAGTCAGGAAGGCAATGCATTGGGAACCCAGCTTCTGAATTATCTGTATTCCTATTTTGAACAGCTGAATATCTCTCAGTCTGTATTAGACACATCGAAATCCAAAACGCTGAGTCAGTTTTATGATCTTCCAAGCCCTGAGGAAAAGATAAATTTTATTATCACCCGCTACAGCGACGTAATGACTGCCAGCAGCAGACAACGCCATGCAAGTACCGACACGTTAATTGAGACGGCACGGGAATATATGCAGAAACATTTTGATTCCCCGTCATTTAATATCTCGTATCTGGCGGATTCCATGAATGTATCAATCTCTTATCTAAGTACCATTTTCAAGCAATCTACCTGTGAAAATCTGAGTACTTATCTGACGAATCTGCGTATGGAAAAGGCAAAGGAACTCTTGAGCGACGTACAGTATTCCATTTCTGATGTAGCTCTGAAATCCGGATACGAGGATTCCAGATATTTTGCAAAATATTTCAAAAAACAAATGAATATGAAGCCAAGCGAGTACCGCAACTTATGTATTCAAAAGTCGCTGAATCTGAAAAAAACATCTGAGTAGACGGAGGAAACATGGGAATTAAAAAGAAAATATTTTTAGCCTTTTCCTGCGGAATATTAGTAATCACGCTCTTGTCATATGCCTTTATCTTCATACTCTTCCGCCAGGGATATGAAACTGAAATTATGCGTTATCAGAAATCAGCTGTTACTATGAATTCAAATATGGTAGAGAGTTTCCTGGATTCCATCCGTCAGACCTCCCTGAGAATCATTGGGGACGAAGCAATCGGCATTTACCTAAGCACCGGAACCGTGAAAGACTCCCTGGAGAAAATTAAGATCCGGCAATCCATTACAAACCAGTTTTCCCATTATTCCACCGGTCAGATTCTGGGCAGCAGCCTGTATCTGAAAAATACGCTGTTTCTGAACGACAGCCTTCCGATTGCAGAATTCTTCGACAGTCAGACCCTGAATACCAATCCTTTTGTCTCTTCCAGCAACATTTTTTCGGATACCGAGGTAAAGAAAGAGAGCTGGTATCTGCAATTGATCGAATCAGGAAAAAGAAGCCGTATTTTTCTGGATCCGGAAACAAAGAATTTCTGTTTTGCACAGATTATTCATAATAACTACTATACAGGCCCCTATTCCAAAGAAGGACAGGGGGTGATGGTAATCAGCATTGCAGCCAAAGACCTGGCACGTACTTTTTCTCTTGATCCGATCAGTGATAACAGCGGATATGCAATTTTCACCAGCCAGCAGGAACTTTTATTCCTAAGCAATGCCCAAAAATCCCTGTACCTGGAAGCCTGTGACCGGTTTATGGCAAGACAGGCATTTGGCGGCGAAATTGTCACTCTGGATAACCAGCGGTATGTAATGAGTCTGAATTCCCTGCAGCGGTATGATCTGAAAATATTGTTTCTGACACCTTACAGGGATATCCAGACTCAGCTCAGCCATCTGATGCGCTTTTATCTGTTGTTTGTATTCCTGATCTTTCTCGTGCTGATGGCGGGCATTTATTTGATATCCAATCGTTTTACACGCCCTATCATCCGTATGGCGCAGACGATCAGCACAATACACGATACACGAAATTTTTCAGTAGATACCCTGCATTTTTCCAGAGATAAGGAAATTGTCATGCTCTGTGACAGCTTTTCACAGCTGATTTCCCACAATAACCAGTTAATTCAGGATATTCAGGAGCAGACTGAACAGCAGAAACGTTCCGAGCTGCGTGCACTACAGGCCCAGATCAATCCACATTTCATATTTAATGCCATGGATATCGTGAACTGGATGGCTCTTTCAAAAAACGAAGATGAAATTGCAGAGATTGTCTCATCCATTGCAAACCTTATGAGGTACAGCATTACAGAACCGGATAAGCTTGTTCCTGTCTCAAGTGAACTGCAAAACATTCAGGAATATATCAACATCCAGCAGTTGCGCCACTCCCAGAACCTGGTATTGGATGTTGATGCCACGGAGGATCTGAACACCGTATACATCCCCAAATTTACCCTCCAGCCGCTGATTGAAAACTCTATTTCCCACGGTCTGGTGGAAAGTAAAAAAGATCTTCACATCCTGGTACATATTTACCGCTCAGCCCGTACTGTCATTATTGACATTACAGATGACGGTGTAGGCTGTGATGCAGGAGAACTCAACAAATTCTTAGACCACTCGGAAGACACCGCACTAAAAGTATCCAACGGATTTGGCATCCGCAACATCAATGAGCGGATCCGTTTAAATTTCAAGGGAGCAAGCGGACTGACTTACCGAAAAGAGCGGGGCATTCTCACTGCCCGTATTACATTTGAAACACCTTAACCTAAAAATGGAGGAATAACGATGAAAGAACAAGTTGTAACTAATGGAATTCATACCTATACCGATGCCGAAAAATATGTTCCTGCGGACAGTCCTGCTGTACAGGAACACATCAACTGGTTTATGGGATTAAAACTGGGACTTATGATGCACTGGGCGCCCGGGTGCCAGCTGGGAACTTATGAATCCTGGCCTCTCTCTGACGGAGACGGGTCCTGGTCACAGGAGGACGTGGACTGGACCGACATCCCCACCTTCAAGGAGCAGTATATAAATGCAAATAAGACTTTCAATCCAGTGAAATTCCGTCCCGACCGCTGGGCAAGCCTGGCTAAGGAATGCGGCTTCCGGTATCTCCTGTTCACTACCAAACACCACGATGGATTCTGCATGTTTGATTCAGAAACTACCGATTACAAAATTACGCATGAATCCTGTCCTTTTCACACCAGCCCCTATGCTGATATTGCAGGCTCCCTGTATGATGCTTTCCGCAAAGAAGGACTTGCCATCTCTGCTTACTTCTCCAAACCGGACTGGCACTGCGATTATTACTGGCACAGCGAATTTGGGACGGCACCAACCAGGAATATGAATTATAACATCAAGGAACACCCTGATCTGTGGAAAAAATTTGAAGAATTCACCCACCGGCAAATTCTGGAACTGGGAAGAAACTACGGAAAAATAGATGTGCTTTGGCTGGATGGCGGATGGGTCAGCAAGGATAATCTGGACCAGGACATCCATCTGGAAAAGGTAGTGGAGACCCTGCGCAGCACCACACAGCCCCATCTGATCGTCTGTGACCGCTGTGTTGGAGGGCCTTACGAAAATATTATCACTCCGGAAAAACAGATTCCTGACCAGCCACTGTTCATTCCATGGGAGACCTGTGCCACCGTTGGAGAAAGATTTTCCTTTCATTATACCGATCATTTTAAAACAGGCAGGGAACTGGTCCACATGCTGCTGAATGTGGTAAGTAAGGGCGGAAACCTTGCGCTCAATATTGCCCCTCAGCCCGACGGCGAACTTCCGAAACCGGCCGTAGAGTCCATTAAAAATATGGGAAAATGGCTGGCTCTGTTCGGTGATGGAATCTATGAGACATCAATTATTCCACCCTATTTCCAGGAGCGGATAAAATATACACAAAAATCAGGGAATATCTATGCTTACTTTCTGTATGATGAAATCCCTGACCTTCCCAATATGCTATCCCTGACCATTGATGCTGATATCCGGGAAATCCGCTCCATGCGTACAGGGCAGTCCCTCCCCTTTGAATGCAAGGGCGGGCAGACTCTGATTCACACTGAAAAGCTTTTATTAGATGAGGCTTTTTATGCGGAAGGATTTGTCCTAGGTTTAGCTGAGTAAGGGGACGCTACCTCATCCCCCTCATTACTCACTTTTCCTCCGCACCGTACCCTTATACTCATTCGGCGTCTGCCCCACATTTTTTTTAAAAATATCGCAAAAATAACGATAATTGCTGTACCCTACCTTCTCGCTGACCTCTATGACCTTATAGCCCTGGTTCAGAAGTTCTTTTGCATGTTCCATCCGGGTCTTAGTCAGATATTTAATGTAACTCATACCAACTTCATCTTTGAACAGAATGCTAAGATATGCCGGATTCATAGCTACCATATCCGCCAGTTCCGCAAGTCCGATATCCCGATGGTAATTCTCATTAATATAGGTCAGCAGCTTTTCTACAGTACGGTGCATCCCTCCGATCTTTGTAACCTCCATTCTTTGAAGCATGGATCGGAATATTTCTTCTACAAATGTATTGACCTCTTCATAAGATTCCATATTTTCCACATTTTGATAGGATGGAAAATGTTGTTCTTCCTTTCTTTCTCTGCGCTTTTCAAAATAAATGCCCAGAGCAAGACAGACCATTTTGTAGCTTTCTTTCTTATATTCTTCCAGTGTGTCCGTATAATTTTGAAGCGCTTCTAACGTAGCGGAAAGTATTTCTTCATATGATCTAATATCAGCTTCTTCTATGGAATGCATTAATTCCTGACTGATATCCTGAAATTCTTTCTTCCTGGTCTGGGTTTCCTCTTTACGGGATTGATCCGCCCTGTAAGCCAGCAGGCTTTCGGTCATCTGCATGGTGTCACGTATCTTGTCCATTGTTATGGGCTTATCGATATAACCCCTGACACCAAGCAGGAGGGCCTTTCTGGCGTACTCAAATTCCTGATATCCGCTGATCACTACAAAAACTGTATCCGGCGTGTATTCTCTTGCTTCTTCAATTAAAGAAAGTCCGTCCATACCGGGCATACGGATATCCGTAATAACCAGATCCGGCTTTTCTTCCAGGATCACACGCAGCCCCTCAATCCCGTCATAGGCAAATCCAACTACCTCGAAATCCATTTTTTCTCTGGCGATCATGGCTTTTATTCCATTTACTACAATATATTCATCATCAACGATCACTACTCTTTTCATTTGCAATTACTCCTTCCTGATAAGACAAGCCTACCGTGACCGTAACCTTTGTCCCCACTCCCGGCTCACTGTCAAATCTGACTCCATATCCTTCTCCGTAATACAGCGCAATTCGCTCTCTTACATTTCGTACTCCATATCCTTTTTCCAATACAGACAAATCAGCAATTCCCACGCCGTCATCCACAATGGTAAAAATAATTTTTTCTTCTTCCCTGACAGCACCTACCTGAATGCTCCCTTTTCCTAACTGTGGTTCCAGCCCATGATACATCGCGTTTTCCACAAACGGCTGGAGGATAAATTTCAAAATATAGACATCGTCCAACTCTCCCGGGATATCAAGCCCCAGTTCAAAGCGATTATTATAACGGAAGTTCTGTACTTCCATATAAGACTTAATATGGGCCACTTCATCTGCGACTTTGATCAGTTTATTCCCCTTGTTCAGGCTCAGCCTAAAAGTACGGGCCAGCGCATCTACCATTTGTGCCATATCATCCGCCTCGTGGATTACCGCCATACAATAAAGGGAATCCATAGTATTATATAAAAAGTGAGGATTAATCTGAGACTGCAAAAGCAGTAGTTCCGATTCTCTTTCCTTTAACTCACTGGAAAGCAGACGTTCACGAAGTTCCAGGTTATTGTTGACCATCTGCTTGAATTTATTGCCAATCTGCCCAACTTCACTGGAATCAAATTCTTCGGTGATATTTCTGTTACCCTCACCCACTTCCTCTATGGTATTCTCCAGTTTTCGGAGAGGTTCATAGATTTTACCGGATATAAACCGGGAAATATAAAATCCTAAAATTACCAGCATCAGAATGATTCCCATTATGATAGCCCCGATTACATTACTGTCCCTGGTAAGTTCACTTTTTCGTATAATACTCACCATTTTCCAGCCGGTGGGGTCATTTTCCACGCTGGCAAATACAAATTGATTCCCAAATCCGGAGCCCCGGAAATACTCCTGTTCAATCTGTTCCTGATCTTCTTCGTTTCCTCTGAAATACATAATGGAGTTATGTTTTTTATCATCTACCACCATAAAAGATACGCTTTGGTTGGCCCGGTGAGTAGATCCAAAGGCCTTTTCAAATATCTTCTGCCGAATATTTACCACCATATATCCGATTCCCTCATAGTTCCCCGGATCTACCAGTAATTTCCCCATGGATACCATTCCCCGGTTCTTATCCGGATTCAGAATATTCTGCCCGTAAAATACTTCTTTCCCGTTAGCTTCGTTCATCTCCTTCACCCAACTGGTTTCCAGCACATTTTGGATATGATAGGAAACACTCTCACCGGAATTAGCGGAATATGTATAGAGTTTTCCTGTGTTATCCAATACAATAATCTCACCAATCAGGGTTTCCTGGGTCGCAATTCTGCCCAGATAGGATTCCAGCGTATGCCTCTGGGTACTGGAAAAATCCTTGTTTTTATTTGTACCGGATTCCTTAAAAACAGACATAAAACTGGGATTCACCAGAAGATTTCTGGTTAGCTCTATTATATTATTTAACTGAATATCGGTAATCTCATCCGAGATCTCCAGGTTATAGGAAAAGTCCTCCTGGTAATTCCGCTCAATAATATGTTTGGAAAGAAAGTAACTGAGAACTCCCAGCAATACCGTCGAAAAAACAGCCAGGGCAATAATCGCTGTTCTGATCTGATCCTTGATCTTACACCTTCCAAACCATCTTGCAATCTTTTTCATTCGTTTTCTCCATTTCAATTCCACTTTTCCTGAAAATCTCAAAAAGCGGAAAAATCACTGCATTTTTCATCTGCACTCTACTTTAAAATACACTAATCTTTACAGTCTTACAATGCCAATTTCTTCTTTCACAAAAGATCTTGTACAATACTTACAAAATAACCTTTTTATTTTATGCACAATTCCTATCTTTACAAATCTTGTATTATGTGAGAATATAGGGTTATATTTTAACATCCTACGTTGAACGTTGGATAAGAAGTTATAAATCCAAAACTGCGTAACAGGAAAATGGCTGAAAGAAAATTATGAAATAGAAAGGAAGCCACACAGAGATTCTTTCAACCCGTTTAATAAGTGGCAGTATTGCAGCAACCCTGCAATATATTATAGGTAAAATCATGAAAATAGGATTAGTGTATACAAGCACCACACCAGAATTAATTGAATTAGTAGAACGTGAAGTAAAGTGCCAGCTCCCAGAGGAAGTAACACTGATGAGTTACGAAGACCCTACCATCCTTTCTGAAACAAGAGATCATGGATATGTGACTGCAAATGCTGCTGCCAGACTGATTACCATGTTCTTGAAAGCAGTTCAGGATGGCGCAGATGCCGTTTTGAATATCTGCTCTTCTGTGGGAGAAGCGGCTGACTGTGTACAGGACATGGGCAGATACCTCGGTGTGCCTATCGTAAGGGTAGATGAAGAAATGTGCCGGGATGCTGCAAGGCAGGGTTCCCGTATCGGAGTACTGGCTACACTTCCCACCACTTTAGAACCAACTAAAAATACCATCCTGCGTGTTGCCAGGGAAATCGGAAAACCAGTAACACTGACAGACGGCTTAATTGATGGTGCATTCGGACTGAATCAGGAACAGTTCAGGGAACTTCTTCTGAAAAAAGCCGGGGAAATCTGTCAGGATGTAGATGTAATTCTTTTATGTCAGGGCTCCATGGCTTACTGCGAAGAGTTAATCGCAGAAACTTATGGTAAGCCGGTAGTTTCCAGCCCACGTTACGGGGCGGCAGCTTTAAAAGAAGCATTGCGTATGAAAGGTCTGATTTAATTTCTGAACCAGACTCCCCGCCGCAGGCCTGCCGTCCGGTTCCCTTCCCGCAGAAATACATATTATGGAAGTTCCCAGTTTATGGACTACCAGATACTATTAATAATTAATCAAATATGGAAAGCGAGGTTTTATCATGCTAACTAATACTACAAAATCCCCTTTTTCAAAAGTATCCCCTCTCCCCTGGAATGCCGTTAACTGGACCAGGGGATTCTGGGCAGATGCATTTACCGCATGCGCCGGTGATACAGTTCCTCATTTACAAAGTATGTTTGAAGCTAAGGATATCAGCCATGTTGTGGAAAACTTCCGGATTTGTGCCGGAGAGGCAGAAGGTACCTTTGACGGAACCAATTTTGGCGACGGGGACTTTTACAAATGGATGGAGTCCGCAATGTACAGCGCCGCTAAAAACGGAAATCATGAACTTTTAGATCAGCTGGATGATTATATAGACCTCATCGGACGTGCCCAGTTGGAAGATGGATATATTTCCACCAAGCAGATTCTGGGCGAACGCCAGAATAACGGTATTGCACGTTTAGGTGATATCAATGATTTTGAGGTTTACAACTTTGGCCATTTATTTACTGCGGCCTGCCTTTACAAACGGATCACCGGGAAAGAGAACTTTCTGGAGATTGCTAAAAAAGCTGCCGTTTACCTTGACCAGATGTATCAGGATAACGCTAAAAACGGGGAAGTACAGACCGCCGTATGCCCATCCCACTACATGGGTCTCATTGAAATGTACCGGACAACAGGTGACAAAAAATATCTGGAGCTTGCAAAGCTTGCTATTGAGTTACGTGACTCTGTAAAAGATGGTACCGATGATAACCAGGACCGTATCCCCCTAAAACAACACGATAAGATTTTAGGACATGCAGTGCGTTCCAACTATCTGTATGCAGGTGTTGCGGATCTGTATGCTGAAACAGGCGAGTCAGAATATAAGGAAATGCTGGATAAAGTTTGGCGCAACCTGGTTGATAAGAAGCTCTACATAACCGGAGGCTGCGGAGCCCTTTATAACGGAACCTCACCCTATGGCAACTTCTTCATTGACCAGAAGATCCACCAGGCTTACGGATATGAATACCAGCTTCCCAATATCACCGCTTATAACGAGACCTGCGCTTCTATCGGAAGTGTATTCTGGGCTTACCGTATGTTCCAGGCTGATCCGAAGGCTGAGTATTTTGATATTATCGAACGTACTATGCTGAATGTAAACCTCGCTGCTGTCAGCATGGATGGCAAGAAATATTTCTATGAAAACATGCTGCGCAGAGCAAAGAAACTGGATTACGAATTGATCTGGCCACTGGAAAGAAGCGAGTATATATTAAGCTACTGCTGCCCTCCAAACCTTGCCAGAACCATTGCCCAGTCCAGTGAATATGCCTATACCGTATCGGATGACACCCTCTGGATGGGTATGTACGGTGCAAGCCGCTCCCAGATTGAGCTTCCCTGCGGCGCATCCTTTACACTAATCCAGGATACGAACTATCCTTATGACGGAAATATATCCTTTCACATTGAAGACCTGAAATATGCGTCCCCGGATCATAAGACACCAATCTATCTAAATGTCCGCATTCCGGGCTGGGTAGAAAACGGAACTATTACCATTGGGGGAGAGACGACCATCTGTCTTACCCAAAATGACAGCCAGACCTATAAGAAGATTTGTATCAACCCGGACACTGTATCCGATGTAACAGTTTCATTTGATATGCCTGCCCGTTTATCTACTGCGCATGCTCTGGTGGAAGAAACGAATAATCAGGCTGCACTTGAGCGCGGACCTCTGGTATACTGTATAGAAAGCCCGGATGCAGATGTAGAAACTTTAGATGACCTTTTATGGAAACTGGACGCCGAATTCACTCCGGTTGCCTATACTATAGGCGGCAGGGACCTTGCCGCACTGGAAGGTGATGTATACCGCATTAACAGAGAAGAATACAACCGTGATTCCCTCTACCAGACCCTGCGATATCACGGAATGTCCACGACCCATATCCGCCTGATCCCATACTTTGCATGGGACAACAGGGGTTTTGGTGAAATGAAGATCTGGATGCCTGTGGCTTATAAATAGGCGTATCCTAAAAGATACGCTGCTTCCACTACCCCAGAAAAGGAGGTGCCTTTATGGCCCAATCAAAAACTGACACACCTATCCTTTCGAGATCTTTGCAAAACAAATCAATTGTCAGCCGGATCGTAAACCAAATTACCGATGCCATTATAAACGGAGAATTAAAGCCCGGAGATAAGCTGCCTACGGAAACCAGCCTCTGCGCCACCTTCGAGGTGGGGCGCAACTCCATCCGGGAAGCAATCAAAATCCTGGAAGCCTACGGTGTAGTCTATATCAAACGCCCCGACGGTACATTCGTAAATGACCGGTACAGCCAGAAGATGCTAGACCCTATGCTCTATGGTATTCTTCTTGAGAAGAATTCATCGGATGAAATTATCCAGCTTCGAAAAGTACTGGATATCGGTATTATGCAGCAAATTATGCACACCATTACACCGGAGCAGATTGCCCATATAGAAGGCTGCCTGGAAAACCTGATAAATGCCGTTTCCAAAAAAGATAAGGATATTGAGACCGTCTTAAATGCAGACATAGATTTTCATATGGCTCTGACAAATGCCTCCCAAAATCAGCTGCTGCTCAGCATGTATACCTATGTGGACCGTATTACCATACCTTCCCGGAAAAATGCTGTGAAAATGGTCTTAGCGGAAGATGATACCGACGATTTTATCCGTCTTCATACTGAAATGCTAACCATGATTTCCAGGAAAGATTTTACCGGAATCGAACAAACCATTAACGATCATTATAAATTTTGGAAACAGGTAATTTAAACTCGCTCTAAATCCCAAAGGAGATGTTATCTATGAAACAGAATGCGCAAACTACAGAGGCCTTAACATTAGATGTCCTGGACAAATACCCTTCTGTAGATACTGAACATATCGACCTTATGCTGCGGTCGGAATACCAGGATTTTCATAAAAAAATAGTGGTTCTGGATGATGATCCTACCGGCATCCAGACTGTTCATGACGTATATGTCTATACGGACTGGGAAGAGTCTGCCATAAATCAAGCTTTTACATCCAAAGAAGATATGTTTTTCCTGTTAACAAACTCCCGTAGTTTTTTCAGGGAACAAACCATCCGGGTACACACACAGATTGCCCGTCGTATCGGTAAAACAGCTGTAGAAAACGGTCAGGAATTTTTTCTGATTTCCCGGGGCGATTCTACCCTGCGTGGGCACTATCCGCTGGAAACAGAAGTTTTAAAAGACACCCTGGAGACAGACTGCCACATTCCTACAGACGGGGAAATTATCTGTCCCTTTTTCAAAGAGGGCGGACGATACACCATCAACAATATCCACTATGTAAAAGAAGGCGGCTTCCTGATTCCAGCCGGAAATACAGAATTTTCCAAAGATAAGACCTTCGGTTATACCTCTTCCGATCTGACGGAATACGTGGAAGAAAAAAGTGAAGGAAGATTCCGCAAAGAAGACTGCATCACCATATCACTGGAAGAATTAAGATCACTGGAGCTGGACAACATTACAGATAAACTGATGTCTGCATCCGGCTTTGCCAAAATTATCGTAAATGCTATTGATTACATAGACATCAAGATATTCTGTATCTGCCTGATACGTGCCCTCAGGCAGGGCAAAAATTTCATAGCAAGAAGTGCCGCCGCTCTGCCAAAGGTACTGGGACAGATAACTGATGTGCCACTGCTTTCAAAGAAAGACCTCATAGCCGGCAAGGAAGATAAAGGCGGAATTGTAATTATTGGATCTCACGTCCAAAAGACAACAGACCAGTTAAACGCCCTGCTGGAATCAGAAAAAGACCTGACTTTTCTGGAGTTTAATGTAAATTCTTATTTTCAGGATGGCGGATTAAAGGCAGAAGTACAGCGTATCCTGGATCAGGCAGAATCACTGATCCGATCCAACAAAACAGTAATCATCTACACCAGCCGCAGGCTTCTGGTACCTGATACCGCAGACAAAGATGAAATTCTTATGGCATCCGTTCACATCTCTGATGCCCTGACCAGTATCATCCGTCTTCTCACCGTAAAGCCTCGTTTTATCATTGCCAAAGGCGGTATTACATCCAGCGATGTGGGCACAAAAGGACTTCAGGTTAAAAAAGCACTGGTAATGGGCCAGATCAAAAAAGGAATCCCTGTATGGCTGACCGGCGATGAAAGTAAATTTCCAAATACGCCATATATTATCTTCCCCGGAAATGTAGGGGAAGTAAATACATTGCGGGACATTGTAGAAGAGATTTGTTAAATGGGATTAGCTGAGGAAGGACGCTTTGTGGATGATAGGTAGTGTACGGAAGGTTAGAAAATACCAGTTCTGCGTTAAGCATTCCAAACCAATGTCCTGGTCTGCCCCCTTCTCTTTTCGTACACTACCTATCATCTACAAAGCGTCCTTCCTCAGCGAAACCCAAATATAATGCATTAAATAGAACATTACAAAACGTTCACTGTAGTACTAGCAAATAGAAATGACTAAAGGTTGAAAGAAAATTATGATATAGAAAGGATGCCACGATTGATTCTTTCAACCAGTTTTATTGTGGCAGTATTGCAGGCAAGCCTGTAATATGCAATAGGTATAAATATGAATAAAGTTATTATTTCTCTGGCACCGGTAGCTGCCTCTACTCCCATTGATGCAGATGCTCTGGCGCTGGATGTTAAAAAATCAGTAGAATCCGGTGCTGCAATGTGTCATCTGCACTGCCGCCGTCCGGATGGTTCCCTTACCGCGGATACCGGATTTATGGTGGAATGCTTTGAAAAAATACTAGCTGAAACAGATGTACTTGTACAGGCATCTACCGGAGGTGTTTCCGATCTGACCATTGAAGAACGCTGCACTCCTCTGGATTATGTAAAAGTAGAATCCGCATCCCTGAATGGCGGCTCCACAAATCTTGGTGAAGCCGTATACAAGAATTCTTTTGAGGATATCCGCTACTGTGCAAAAGCCGTATATGATAAGAAAACCATACCGGAAGTTGAAGTTTTTGATATCGGTATGATTCATAATATAGAAATGACTGCAAAAGAATATCCCTTCCGGGACCCGATTATTTATAACCTGGTATTCGGACACAAAGGAGGTATGCAGCCTACGGTCGAAAGCCTTGCAGCTTTCCGTTCCTTTGTTCCCGCAAATGCCAAATGGGGTGTGACTCATTTTGGACGTGACAACTGGAACTTCCTAGCCGCAGCAATTGCAATGGGTGCCAGTATCGTCCGGATTGGATTTGAAGACAGCGCCTATCTGGCACCCGGCAAATCTGCATCCATGAACTTTGAGCTGGTGGAACGTTTGGCACATCTGATCCGGGCTATTGGTTTTGAAACTGCCACACCGGACGAGGCACGTGAAATAATGAATACTTTGAAATAGTGGTATTTTGATCTTGCTTTGTGGAGGGGTAGAGCGAACAATTTTATCTTTAGTTGGGGTTTAGCTGAGAAGAGGACGCTTTGTAGCTGGAGATGGTGTACGGAAAGAGAAGGGGGCATGCTGGACGCTATTGGCAGAAAGCAGATATAATTATCACTGCAGATGGTTTCATCATTCTACTAATGGCTATAGTACCTATATCCAGTTAAGTCTGTGATCAGGAAAGCAAGCAAAACTTAATCGTATTTCGCACATTTCACACTGAACTGCCGAAACACACTCTGCACATCCAGAAAAGAACAACTCCAGGTCTACACCCTGCTGAGAAAACCGCGTAGAGCAGAGCTGAGTATTTACTTACCTTTCCGTTGCACCATCTCCATCTACAAAGCGTCCCTTAATCAGCTAAACCCGTTTTTTTAACTGTTTTTATATCTACGCATAGCCTGAAATAGGGGTAGTTGTGATTCGAACGAATCATGACTTCCCCTATTTCTGGCTATCCATTACCAGGCAAACTCATTTTGTGCGTATATCATCAGAACACGATGTGCTGCCGTTAATCACTTATTAAGAGGATCTTTATTTTTATTTCATAATAAGTAACTTCAATTAAAAATGTGTTGCACAAAATAATATTTTATGATAATATGTTGTTATATAAAATTTCTTAACACTGGCTATTCTGCCAGGTAATTTCCAATCGACAAGTAAAATTTCATATAAGGCGTTGCCATGCAAGCTGTGAGTCGTTATAATATATCTAACAACCTCTTACGCTGCAAAGGATAACTGCCTTTCTGTAAGAGGAGGACTAACCATGAACAATTCGCCCAAAATAAGTAACAGCCATACTGAACCCGAGAAAAAAGAACCGTTTATCATGCTGCCTACTGTTGACTTCTGTTTTAAAGAGCTGATGTACAGTGAGAAAGCCAGAAAAGGTTTAATCGCAGCATTTTTAAATCTGGATCCGAAGGAGATTCAGGAAACAGTATTACTAAACACTATCCTGCGAAAAGAAAGTGATTCACAAAAGCTTGGCATTCTGGATGTAAGAGTAATGATGTATGACAACACTCAGATAGACCTGGAAATGCAGGTCCTGCCTTTTCAGTGCTGGGAAGAGCGTACCCTGTTCTACACTTGTAAGATGTATACAGATCAGATCATAAGCGGAGATAATTATGATGTTCTTGTGAAATGTATCCAAATCAGTATACTGGACTTTGATTTCTTAAAGGATACGGATGAATGGTATTCCTGTTTTCATCTTCGGGAAGACACGCGGGGGAGCTTATATTCTGATAAACTGGAGTTCCATGTACTGGAACTGCCCAAATTGGGGAATCGGGAAGAACCGGAAAACGAATTATTACAATGGGCGAAATTTCTGAACGGAAAGCGGGAGGAGGATTTCAAGGATATGGCAGAGAAGAACGAGTACATAAATGAAGCGTATCAGATCTTAAAAAATATAAGTGCAGATGACGCAAAAAGAATAGAATACGAATCCAGGGAAAAAGCAATCCGTGACTATAACCATCTTATATATATGGCAAAAAAGGAAGGATTGGAGCTTGGGCAGGAAAATGGAATTGCATTAGGCATAGAACGCGGACGCAAGATAGGAATAGAACAGGAACGAGAATTATGCATCGAATTCCTAATAAGGGATAACCTTGAAGAGGGAATCTGCCGTGAACGAATTATTGAAAAACTTCTAAGATGCTTTAAACTGGATTATGCTTCAGCTGAAAAATATTATGAGAAATATAAGTAACCTGTCGTCATTTGGGGCGGTTAACTGATATTGCATATAAAGCACAAGAAACCAGTGCATGTTTGAAAATTGCTTTCTGACAACCGTCCGCCACACTTTGTGGGGATAATTGTTCGGAAAATATGAGGCATAGCGGGCTGTGCTGACTATTTTCCGGGCAAATTCCATGCGCAATGGGGCGCGCAGATGACAGGAATGAATTTTCAAACAGGCTCTGCTGTCTAGTGTCGCCCGACGTATTTACGCCGGGATGCACTAGTCAGATTACTCTGTTACAAATAATGAACACCTTTCTTTCTAATCAATCCCGCCAACAGAGAAGTTATCGGCACTGCAAGTATCACAGCTATGCTCCCTGTAAGCCCTTGTGCCAGTTCTATGGCAATATAATCAGAGCTTAACAGCTGATCCATATGAATTCCATAGGCTTTTAACAGCAGCAGCGTAGTGATTGCCGTACCGGTAAATGCTAAAACCAATGTCTCGCACATAGTACCTATCATATCTTTCCCAATCTTTAATCCGGTTCTATAGATCTCCCTGGAACTCATCTTATTATTAGCTTCTCGCATCTCATACAACGGCGCAGCCACCGACATGGTCATATCCATAATGGCTCCCAGTGACGAAACAAGTGTACCTGCAAACAGAATATCCCCAACCTTCATACCGGAACTGTTGGAAACCAGAATCAATTCTTCTACCTCATCCAGCTTATATCCGTCTACGGATAATATCCAGGCAAATATGGCAAAAACAAATGCTGCTATCAAGATTCCAGCGACAGTAGATAAAATAGCTGTCCAGGTTTTTGCCGAAAATCCGTTCAGAAGAATCATGGATACCGCAGATGCAGTTACTGCCATGAGTACCGTCGCCAGTACAGGAGGCCAGCCGCTGTAAATCGCAGGTATGAGAAATCCTATGATTAATAGGAATACATAGAGCAGCCCGATAACACTTTTGATTCCCTTACTTCTGCCAACCAGCGCCATCAGAAGAATAAAAATTACTGCAATTGCTGCAATTCCCCCGGTTCTGTCATAGTTAAAAATAGAGTAGTAAGGTGCAGCCCCCTCTGGCATATCAGCCTTGATTAAAACACCCTGTCCCGGTTTTACATAAATATTGTGGGTCGTGGATAGTACGTTGTCAAATTCCAGTTCTTTTCCCTTTTGTTCCCCTTCTTTTATATATACCCTTACCTTCTGGGTCCCCAGTATACGTGGATCATTTCCATCTGCTTTCTCTAATTCCTCAGACAAAACCTCTGTTACTTTTCCCTTAACGTAGCGAATGGTGCTGGAGTCCGCAAACTCATAGGACATATCCGTTTTTTGATAGAAAATGAACGTTGCTGCAATTGTTAGTATAAATACAGCTAAAAATGCAAGCCATTTTTTATCCATCCAGTATTTTTTTAACATCTGTAATCTCCTGTTCCGCAAAAACAGAGCAGTGGCAGTAAACAGCAGGAAGAAGGCGCCTGACTCAGCCTTTTGGACTCCGGTTTAACTGCAGCAGCTCTGTTTCAAATATTTCTTATTCAAATCATATTCGTATTTATATTATTGGATTTCTACCCTAACTAAATGGTGATTTACTTTTTCTTAGATACAACAGTAATACTGCATACCGCTTTCTTACCGCTTCCATCCTTTGCCGTACATGTAATTTTAACCGTACCGGTCTTTTTCGCTTTTACAACTCCTTTAGGGCTAACTGTGGCAATTTTACTATTTGATGTTGACCAGGATACTTTCTTCTTGGAAGCATTTACTGGTTTTACTGCTGCATCCAGTTCCAATTTTGTCCCTCTATACATCCTTGCTTTTTTATCCATTGAAATCTTAGAGACTTTAATTTTCCTGTCTACAACATTTACTTTTACGGTATCTTTCTTGCCATTTGCTGTCTTTACTTTAATATTAGCCGTTCCCTCTTTTTTAGCAGTAACCACACCTTTTGCATTTATAGCGGCTACCTTTTTATTCGAGGAACTCCAGGTGAGCTTTTTATTGGTTGTGTTTTTGGGAGTAACAGCTGCTTTTAACCAAGTATACTTCTTACCCTTTTGAATGGTAATGCTGCTGTGGTTTAATTTTACACCCGAGGCTTTTACAACCGCAGGCTTATCTGTTCCCTGCTGTGCTGCCTTTACAATTACTGTTCTTTGCTGGGTTACGGTATTGCCTGCCTTGTCACTTACACGGTAAGTCAGTGTATAAGTTCCCGGTTTTGAAGAATCTACCTCACCGGTACAGGTTACCTTCGCAGTGATATCACCGTCCCTGTCATCTTTCGCACTGACTCCCTGCATTTTATCAAATTTACTTCCTACTGTAATTACCGTACTTGCAGGAATGTTCAATACTGGTGCTGACTTATCCGGTACCACCGGCTGTTCCTTTTCCATAACCGTTATTTTTCTTACGGCTTCACCTTTGTTTCCTGCCTTATCCGTAACTGTGTATACCAGTTCCGTGGTACCCGGTCTGGATACATCAACCTTACCCTGTACCTGAATATCTGCTGTTACATCTCCGTCTGCATTATCTGATGCGCTTACGCCTGCCATAGGATCAAATACATCCCCTACATAAATCTCTGTTTTTTCCGGGAAGCTGATCACAGGTGCTATCGTATCCGCAATTTCTTTTTCAGTCGTAACCGTAAGATCCAGGAAATCAAAATATACATCAGAGCTGTCGATACGTCCATTGTGGATTTCCACTGCAATTGTGTTTACACCATCTTTTAACATACTCCAGTCTTCCAGCTGGAAGGTTCCATTCAACGGACTACTCTTGTTGGAACCGCCGTAAGACATATTGCTTTCAAAACCGCCTTCCGGCTCGTAATAGGAAGCTGCTTTTACACCGTTGATATAAACGATAGCCGCATCATCATACATCAGGCTTCCAGTCATACCCACAACTTTTTCTGCATCCTCCAGATCAAATGTTGTTCGGAAAAAATAAGTTGGGATATCATCTTTTGTGCCTTCAATATACTGTGTCAAAAGGGTATTTGGAGTGCATCCGCCGCCCAGATCAGCGATCTGTCCTTTTTTTGCTCCAAAGCTTCCCTTTGCGGTACTCCATACAGAATCATCAAAGCTTTCTTCTGTCCATGCGGTTCTGCTTTCCAGGTTTTCTGCCGGATCGGTGTTGTTGTCCAGATACCTCCAGATAGTATCCTGGGTTGTTATGAGCGTTGTCTCTTCTGTGGTGGACTCTTTTACTGTAACGATTCTCTTTTTGACCGTTTCATTTCCAGCAGCATCAGAAACACGGTATGTTAATTCATAAGTCCCTGGTGTCTGGGTGTCTGCACTGCCTTCTACCGTAACAGACTTCGTGATATCTCCATCGCGTTCATCCGTTGCGGTAATACCATCCATTGGATCAAATTCATCGCCTGTATACAGCTCCGTAGCCGCAGGCACATTTAATTCAGGTGCCGTCTTATCCTCATCCAATACTGTTATTGTACGTACAATTTTTGTTTCATTTCCGGCAGTATCTGATACGGTATAAGTTAACGTATACTGTCCCACCTTATTAATATCTACCGTGCCTTCTACTTTAATCTTACCTGTAATATCTCCATCCTTGTTATCAATTGCCGTTACACCTTCTAATGGATCAAATGCTTTTCCCAGAATAACGGTATCATTATCCGGGGCGGTAATTACCGGTGCCGTATAATCACCATTTGCATCCACCCCTTTATATATAGTGAAATCATCTACCAGGCTCATGTCACTTGTACGGTATGTAGTAAACTGCATAGAAGTATCCGTAACTTTCACATTTGTTATATTTGGTACGCTTTCCTGATTTTTTACGGCTGCAAATGGATAATCATAATTCATAATACTGTAAAATTTACTTCCGCTGGCTGAGTTTGCAGTTAAATAGAGCACTTCGCCCTCTGCAGGGTTTACAACCTGTGATTCTACATTATCTGTTTTAACCGGATTTGTTCCATTCATCATATAAGTTCTGGTGTAAACATGGTCGTGTCCCATAAGGACCGCATCTATGCCTAAATCAGAAAATACAGGAGGCAGCTCATTTCTTCTCTGGATAATATCCGAGTCCTGCGTATGGGATGCAGTACTGTAAACGGAATGGTGGAAGGTTACGACTTTCCATTTTGCATCTGATCCCTGTGCAGCTACGGTATCTTCCAGAAACTGTTTATGTTTTGCAGTACTCCTATCGTTGGAATTAATGGACATAAATAATACGTCATCATATTTATACCAGTAATCTCCACTGAATTCTCCTGCAGTAACTGTTGTCTGGTCTACATTCGGAATATTGAAATGCTCGCTGTAAGCATTGCTTTTTGTATCATGATTTCCAACATTCGTTGCAATCGGAAGGCTTTTCAACTCTTCCGGTGCCAGATAAGAGGTATACTGGCTTTCATTATTATTTGTATTTACCTGATCCCCTGCAGATATCAGAAAACTGCTTTCCGGAAATTGGTTCATTGCTTTATTCAGCGTATCTTCCCAGCCCTTTTGATCCGATGCCTGGGAGCCTGCCCCTATCTGAGGGTCCCCAGCAAGAAGAAAGCTGAATCCGCCGTCAAAATTTTCTGTGTCATAGTCATATATCTCCGACCAGCTTCCATCATTTCCTACACGATATACATACTGGGTATTTGCTTCCAGCCCAGTTAAAGCAACCTTATTGCTGTAAAAGCCGCTTTTATTCTCAGCTGCCGCTGTAACGGCTGCTGCTTCCATATGTTTCTGCGGGAAATCCTCGCCTGGCATATCTGCTTTTTTCGCCCATTGAACGGTTCCGGCATTAGCAGACTTACTGTACCAGTTTACATAGATCTCTGTCTCATCAGCACCAACCCCAAGTGAGAGTGAATCCACTGCAGCATTCTGGTCAGCCGCTAGAACAGGCATTGTAAATGTCGTAAGCATTAACCCCATTGTTGCCATTACTAGTAATTTTTTCATATTGTCCTCCTGTTTTCCAGATATTCTCCATAACAATTTGATCATTGATCTGTCAGCAATCCGGTTATCATTTCTGTTATATTCTAGGAGGACATTGTTAATATCTTATACTATTTATGTAAATTGTAAGTAAAAATTAGGAGGGGTAGCTGAAAACAAGAAGGTTTTGTGTAATCAGGTATGTGTACGGAAGAGGTGAGGCGCGACAATTGCGGTGCCCCTGTCGCAACACCTCTTCCAAGATTCAGGCTTTCGCTGCTAAGCGTCACTTACTCACCGGACAACTGCCGGAATTCCACACGTTCGAATTCCTGGATGGAAATACTTTTCTTGTTTGGATTGGCGAAAACAAAGGTTTTATCTACATTTTCCAGATAATTCTGCATCTTATCATTGGTGGCGCTGATGATTACCTGGAATCCCAGATCCCGGATCAGTTTGATGCAGCTCGCTACTTTTTCTCCGTCCATTTTGGAAAATGCCTCGTCCAAAATGACCAGGCGTATGGTGGGATTGCGCTGGAGCTTGGGCGGCAGGTTAAAACGGTAAGCCTGGGCAAAACTTGCAAGAAGGGCTACATAGAGGGGATTTTGTCCCTCTCCGCCGGAATTTTTCTTTAACATCCTGCTCAGATGTATCTTGATTGTTTCATTTTCACTCTGGATAGTCTGCTGCATATCAAAAGAGAGATAGGTACGGTAATCCGCGTACTTATCCATATTGCGCTTCGCCTCCTCCATTTCCTCCGGTGTTGCATTTTCAGGAGGGATAAAGATAGAGATCAGCTCTGATATCAGCTCTCCATAGTGGCTTTCATGGGCAATGGTAAATAAATTCATCTGGTTTTCCATAGACAAGGACAGATCCGAAGGATTAATTTCCAGGGAATCATCCATGAACATATCGTAAAATCTTCCATCAGGCCCTTTATTTTTAGCAAAAATAAACTGATATTTATCCTTACCGAAGTCCAGCCTGCTGATAATCCGGTTCAGTTCGTCTTTGCGCTGCATTGCCTCTACAATGGCACTGCGGATTTTCAGCATAAAATCATTTTTAAATTCCCTGGTAGCCAGTCGTGCCCGCTCCCCGGCAATCTCCATGTATTTTGGCAGGTTATCACATTTTAATCTTTCCAGTAACTCATCATATTCCCGGTTATCTGCCTTGTCATGGGCAAATCCTCTGGCTGGATAGTGAAGCAGGTATTGGTGACGCAGGGCACATAGATCCCGGAAAAATTCATCCTGCCCACGAAGGGCTGCATTCACCTGCCCGGTAAAATAGTCCCGCAGTTTCTCGAAGTTTGGATTTGTCTTTTTCTTCAAATATTCCTGCACTTCCTCATCCATCGCCGGATCAGAAGGAAATTTCTTTTCTTTCTGCGTCAGTTCTTCTCCCAGATTCAAATGCAGGCGTTTTCCTTCGATAATCTCCTCCTGCTTTTTCCACATTGCTTTCTGGATACTTTCACGCCACCTTCTCTTTTCCTTTTGAAGCTTCAGCAATTCATTTCTGTTCTTTTCCAGAGAAGCAATATCTTTATCCCGCAGTTTTTGAATTCTCAGTTCCAGATCCTTTTTACTTTTCTCCTTCGCCTTGCAGTCCCTGATATCTGCCAGCCAATCCAGATAGTCAGCCGCATCGTTAGACAGGCTTTCCATCCCAAGCATTTTGTCGTAAGACTTTCTGGTTTCCAGACGTGGATCTAACTCTTTTACCAGCTCCTGGCTTCTTTTATTTAACTGTTTCATCCGTCTGCGCAGACTGTCCGCACCAATATATGCCCACCTGGTATAGTTATCCGGATTAATATGCTGCAGCTTAAAGCCCTGATACAGGATACATTCCGGTGTAATTCCAATAGAGGACTCACGGAGTTCCTCCACACTGCTGCATTTCATAACATTTCCAAGGAGAAAATTAATATAAGCCCTGACATGGTCTTCTTTTGCAATGACCTCTTCTGCCAGAGAACCCTTTTTTACCCGGAACTCTTTTTGCATAATTTTTTCCGTATCCAGTACGGCTACCTGATAATATTTCTTTTTATCCATGCTCCGGTAAATCTCCATGGCATCTTTAGAAAATGAAGGCTCTACAATAATGGCCAGTTTGTGGTTTCCCATGTAACCCTCAACGGCATTTCGCCATTTCTCATCCCTGATGTCCAGAAGATCCGCCAATATATCCACCTTTACCGGTTTTCCAGCTTTTTCACATAGCTGATATGCCAGCTGCTGTCTTGCGTCCTGCAGCTCTTTGGGATACGATTTTCTTCCATGGTGCAGATCTTTTAATTCCTCCAGAATCTTTTTCTGCTCTGTCTTTAGGGCACGGATATCTATATCCAGATCCTGCTTTTGTTCAGTTACCTCAGTCTGCAGGTCCCGGATGGATGCCTGTAAATGATGCAGTTCCACCTCTGAAATTTCATATTTAATGAATTTTTCTATATCCCATATTACAGAATTAGATGTCATATCGTGATCAATCCACTCTTTGAGCCTTAACCCGGTCTGATCCCAGCGTGCCTTACTCTTTCCCATACGTTCCAACAGCTCATTGATACTGATCAACTGCTGCTTTAGCTCTTCATAACCGGTGGCTGAAATGTGCTTTAATACCTCATCCCCGGTTTTTCCCAGCTCTTCTATTTCCCGGTCCAGAACTCCGATCTGCTCCTTCTGTCCGGTTATATCCTGGGTATAGAGGATTACCTTATTCTGAAGAGTGACCACCCGCTCTTTAAGCTGAAGAATATCCAGTTTATCTGTAAAATAACTGTATTTTTTACGCTCCTGCTCTTTCTCACAGACCTTTTGATATAATGCCTGTATTTCTTTTAATTCTTCAATTTCTTTGCAGGTATCCTCTATTTTTTTACGCATCCTGCCATACTGCATAACGCTTTCCTGCATATCTTCTATATGGATATCCTGCTCCATACAGATGTATTCTTTTACAAAATCCTCCAGTTTAATGTTCATTTTAAATGGGATCGCACGTTTGAACAGCAATGGGAATTTTTCCATGTCCAGTCCGCCCAGATAGACATCGTAAAGCTGTCTTCTGAAACGCTCGTTATGTGAAGTATAAAAACACTCTTCCTTTGTAAACCGCTGCTGCAGTTCCGTTTTTATTTCAGACACAGACATACTTCTATGCTTGATCCGGTAGTCATGTTCCAGGAGAGGACCATCGTGCCAGAAAAATACCCTGCTGATTTCATTTGTGGAAGTATCCACATCAAATGCCACTCCCACACACTGGCATTCCAAAGTATCCGTACGGGTTAACTCCAGAACAATAGTACTGGAAAAATTTTCATTTCTCAGATAAGAAAATTCATTATCATCCCCTATATTGATCATCCCCCGAAGATATTCGATCAGGCTTCGGTCAGAGTCATCTGCCGCAGCTTTATTAAAAAATCCTCTGCCATCTGTATTTGCATACAGCACAATCTGCATAGCATCAATAATTGTTGATTTTCCACTTCCCGAATGTCCGGTAAAAAAATTAATTTCCTGGTTAAAGGAGAGAATTTTACGGTCTATGTAATGCCAGTTGTTCAGACACATTCTGGACAATGCCTCAAATTTATGCTTCATCTTCGTCATCGGTTCCTTCATCTTCGTCTCCTTCTGTTTCATCAGCATCTGCTATTTCTTCTATTTCTTCTATTCCTTCTGTTCCTTCTATTTCTTCTGTTCCTGCTGCTTCTCCTGTTCCGTCATCGTCTCCAGCTTCCTCTGTTTCCATAAACTTTTCTGACGGTTCTGCCTTAAGCGCTTCTAACATGGCTCGGATATCATCTGTCATCAGAACTACATTTACGCAGGGATATATAATCAGGCGTGCATTTTGATCCAGTTCTTCCATGGCATCCAGGGGCTCTACAATCTGATACTTTTTAAGCAGCGCAACAGCCCTCCGCACTTCTGTATTTGACGGCCTGTCCTTCAGCAAATGAAAACTCCCTACCCGTTCATTCAGATCTCCCAGAGTCGTATAGACATTTACGCTGGTAGATGCGGCTGACATCTGTTCATCATAGATTAATTTCAGGAGGAGAATATAAAGTGTTGCCAGCCTTGGCAGCTTTTCCCCCACAATATTTTCACCCTGTATATATATAATCCCGCCCTGGCTGTTATCCAGAAGCGCAATACCGCTGACTGCCAGATATTCCCTGACAAACTCCAGGTGTTTATTACAGATTCGGTAATCTTTATTAAACTGGAATCTGCCCGTTCTCTTATCAAATTTTCGCTCTAAAAGAAACGTCTGTTTATATAAAGTCTGGATTACTGCAGTTACTTCCTGCCTTTCTTCCAGTGATAATTCATCGTAATACGTAATCATTTTTATACCTGTCTTCTTTCCTGTCTTCTTTCCTGTGTACTTTACTTTTTCACAAACGTCAGATTAGGGTAGCGGTACTTCCCATTTTCAATAAATTCCACTTCCTGGCTTTCCACCGCAAAGCCGCTGCCCTTTCGGATGGCATAGTCATATGCAAGGATGAGCTGTTCAAACTCCTCAATAGTCTCTATCATGGAATCTGATACCTTCATCCTGCCATTTTCCATCCTGTTTTCAATAAATTCTTCAATCTGCTTTTTGCTATACCGGTTATGCAGCTGGTTGAGTTTTAAAATTTCTTCCCTGCTTAACTCTTCTCTGACTTCCTCAGACCTGTTCTCTGCATGAAAGCTGCTTTTCGCCCGCCTCTTTTTATAGAGGGATTTATCAGAGAGAATTTCAAAAGAAGACAAATTCATCCTGGCGGATACTTCTTTAATTTTATCTTCCTGCCCCTGACCAGCTGACAGTTCATTTAACAGCTGAATAACCAGCCCCCGCCTGTCTGCCTCCCCGTTCAGGAGATAATTCAGCCTGGTTACGGTAGCCCGCACGTATTTCATATGCTCTCTGTCCATAAAGGAAATCCGGTGTTCAATATCATCAAATCCCCGCTCGATATCATCCAGTATGCGCAGCATATCCCCCTCGTTGATTTCTTTTTGCTCCCGCCGGCTCATCAGTGAAATCCACTCCATATCCGACTGCATCTCCCGTATCCATCCTTTAATATCGGTTTTATACAGATAAAAGTTGTCAGATGTTTTCAGGATATGGTATTTCTTGTTGATGATCTCTTCTACATACCCCTCCAGATGCTCCTTTAACAGATCTGCATAATTTTTCTGTTCCAGAAGGCTGGTGAAAAACTTATCCATATTGTGGAGCATATCCTGCAGGGATTTATTCAGCTTTCGTACATTCACTAGTGCTGTTTTTAATAGACTGGTATTTGCCCGGGGATCATTTTTAAAAGAAAAGAGAATTGCATAGATATTCTGGATATAGATTTGCGTGTCATCTTCTTCATCACTGTTCAGTCGTTCAAATGCATCAATAAAAATGGCGGCATAATCCGGAATTATAATGTTGGTTACCTGCATATAGTAATCATCCAGCTTCTTCAGCCACTGGGCTTTCAGCAGCCAGTTCAGTATCCTGGTGGCCGGTGGTTCCAGTATATCCAGTTCAGACTCCAGTTCCTCCTTCTGCATCATTACCCGCCGCTGTGCAAAATAGTCCCCAAGTATCTGAATACAGACCTCCCTGCTTAAGAAATAACTGTTATATTGGTATTCTTCATTTATCTTCAGTAAAGCTTCCATGTATGTATTCCGATTGGGAGAACGGAACAGACTCCAGAAGCTTTCTGGTATTTCATTTAGTAACTGCATACTTTACCTTCTTGTATTTATTATATTAAGACTGTACCACCATAGCGTGTTTATAACCGAAGTCCTTTAATATCCTTTATCCTGGATAATATAATGTTGCAGCTCAGGTCAGTCACACCCGGAAGCTTGTATATAACTTCTTTTAAAAACATTTCCATTTCCTCATGCCCCGCTGCAACTGCATGGACATGAAGCTTACATTTTCCGGAAACCTGGTAGATCTGGGTTACCGTATCATTCTCTTTTAGAATCCGGATAATCTCCGGTCGTTTACCGGGTTTCATTTCTATCTCAAAATAGCAGGATATGGCACCGGTTATCTTCTGGGGGTTGATTACCGTTGTGTACTCCTCAATCACACCCCTTTCCTCCAGTGCCTGAATTCTGGACTTTACCGCTACCCGGGAAAGCCCCACTGCTTCACCGATATCCGAATAAGACATTCTTGCATTATGTAACAGTAATGCTGTAATTTTTTGATCTATTTCATCCAGACCGCTTAAGAACATTCTGCCTGCCCCTTCTTTCCTGGTAATAACTATCTTTGTATGTTCCAATGTACTGCTTTTTATAGTACCATTAATCATATCATTTTCTGCGTTATATCACAAGATTTTTTAAGCCCTGTACCACTTTTCACTTTTCGTTTGACATCCCTGTTTCAAAATGTTACCCTACTTACATAATGAATATTTTATATTACGTTTCGTAAGTTACGTAGAACCAGGAGGATATTATGCAAAAAGATCTTACAACCGGAAAGGTTACTTCTGTCATGCTCCGCTTTGCAGTGCCCATGATTCTTGGTAACCTGCTCCAGCAGCTCTATAATGTAGCCGATACTTTGATTGTGGGAAAATACCTGGGTGCAGGCCCTCTGGCAGCTGTCGGGTCTTCTTTTACACTTATGGTATTTTTGACATCCATTATTCTAGGATTATGTATGGGAAGCGGAATTGTTTTTTCTATGCTGTTCGGCGGTCAGGACATGGAACGCTTAAAAAACAGTATTTTTATTTCATTTGTTCTGATTGGATCGGTCAGTCTCATTATAAATATCGCTGTTTTATGCCTGCTTTCCCCTTTGCTTTCTCTGCTGCAGATACCAGCAGATATTTTGACAGAGACAGAAGACTATCTGCGCATTATATTTTTTGGCATCATGTTTACCTTTCTCTATAATTATTTTGCGGCTCTGCTGCGAAGCATGGGCAACTCCATGGCTCCGCTGATTTTTCTGGCTGTTTCAGCAATGATAAACATCCTGCTGGATTTACTGTTTGTTCTTACATTTCATATGGGAGTCGGCGGTGCCGCTCTGGCAACTGTAATCGCACAGGGCATCTCTGCTGCCGGTATTTCTGTTTACTGCCTGAAACGCCTGCCGAATATAAGGCTAAAAAGGCGGCACCTGCAATTTAACCGGGAATTAACAAGAGATATTATACAATACTCATCCCTTACCTGTATCCAGCAATCCATCATGAACTTTGGAATCCTAATGATT
Source organism: Robinsoniella peoriensis (assembly GCF_000797495.1). Lineage (GTDB taxonomy): Bacteria > Bacillota > Clostridia > Lachnospirales > Lachnospiraceae > Robinsoniella > Robinsoniella peoriensis. The sequence goes on along the minus strand of NZ_JTGN01000008.1, from coordinate 89,159 downwards.
CAGGGATTGGTTAACAGCTTCGGTGTTCAGGTTATGGCCGCCTTCGCCGCCGCAGTAAAAATAGATTCGTTTGCCTACATGCCGGTACAGGACTTTGGTAATGCTTTTTCTACCTTTATTGCCCAGAACTTTGGGGCTAAAAAAACGGAAAGAATCCGCCAGGGCATCCGGTCTGCGATTGGCACCGCAGTAATATTCTGCCTTTTTATTTCAGCAACTGTATTTATCTTTGCTGATAAACTGATGCTGATTTTTATCCAGCCGCAGGAGCAGGAAATTATTTCCATCGGCACTCAATATCTTCGCATTGAAGGCATGTGCTACTGTGGTATCGGATGTCTCTTCCTTCTCTACGGTCTGTACCGGGGTATTGGAAAACCGGGAATTTCCGTGGTTCTCACCGTAATATCGCTGGGAACCCGTGTTTTGCTGGCATATATTTTGGCTCCGGTTCCTTCCATTGGGCTTTTAGGTATCTGGTGGGCAATCCCCATCGGTTGGTTTCTGGCAGATGCCGCCGGACTATTTTACTACAAATATAACAGCTTTTTCACTCGACACCATTCTTAAAATCAGCTATAATGTCATTTATGACGTACTCTTTGTATAATTTATTCCATTTAATGTACATTTTGGACAAAGACCTACTTACATAATTTTACATAACCTCTAACATACAAACGAGAAGGACGACAAAATGGCCAGTTTAGCAAAAGAATTGAAATATCACAAAATACATAAGAAAATTAAAGACATCTCGCTTCATCTCTTTTTGGAAAATGGCTTTGATGATACTAGTATCAATGACATCGTGAAAGACGCCGGATGCTCACTTGGAACCTTTTATAAACATTTTAAAGGCAAAGAGATTCTGTTTATTGAGATCTGGGATGAGTATGTTTCCGGACATACCAGACAAATGATAACTTTCGCACCCAAAGACCCCTCCGGCGAAGAAATGGTTGATTATATTATAAAGAAAGCATATGACTATGGACACAATGAAATAACCATCAAGCTTTATCCGATCAGCCAGAAACTTGCTATATCTTATAATTATCCACTTTTACATATATGGGCAGGCCAGGCTACAGAATTAATGCTGAATTATATCAGAAAATCCTGCCCTGGTATGTCTTTAACCCGTTCAAATACCATTGCCAACATCTGGCGTTGCCTGATTGATAATTATGCAATGTCCTTTGTATGGCTTAAAAATCCACGATACTCCTTTTATACTGAAGAATTAAAGGAGTGTCTTCTGAAACTTCTGGAATTTTAGAGTCTGCCAGCTTTCAAGGCAGATAAACGGCAAAATTAAAACAAAAAAACCTCTTGACATTTTTTAACCACAATACTATACTATGCATAGTATACAATGCATAGTATGCATAACAGGGTATCAGGAGGTATTACATGGATACGCAAAGAAAAAAGGGTCTGCTGGATATCTGTGTATTGTCCGTCTTAAAACAAGGTCCGTCTTATGGATATTTGATCAATGGAGAGGTTTCAAAATGTATTGAGATTTCCGAATCAACCTTATATCCTATCTTAAAACGACTGGAATCCACGGGCAGTCTCACAACATATAAGCAGGAATACAACGGGCGCACCCGTAAATATTATAAAATTACGGATACAGGTATTGCAAAGATTCAGGAATTTTTAAATGAGTGGGAAGAAATGAAACAAATTTACACTTTCATAGAAAAAAACAGCCAGGAGGGATCACTATGAAGCAAGCAGAATTTTTCAAAGAATTAATGGAACAATTATCGGAGATACCAGACGCTGACAAAGAGCAGTTAAAAGAATATTATCAGGAATTGATCTGTGACGGTCTGGAGCTGGGGCGTGATGAAGAAAATATCATTGCCGGATTTGGTACCGTCGAATCCATTGTCAAACGAATTAAAGAAGAATACAGGGAAATCGGCAGACCGAGATATACCCAAACTAATACCGGGCAGGAAAACATTCAAGATGCGGGTTATGCATCCTCTACTCCCATACACACAATTAACGTGGAAGCCGAAAATGTACGAATTGAAGTAATTCCCGTGACCTCCGGTCCCATCCGGGTACTATTTAATCCACGGGAAGACTGTGATTACGTTTCCTTTACAGAACATGACGGGGAATTTAACTTCCGCCATACCATGCGTAACTTCCTTTCCTGGAACTGGCGCAATCTCTTCCGTGGTCCCTGGATACTAACTCTGGAAGTTCCCGTAGATTTTGCAGGTAATCTGAGGGTGAAATCCTCCAATGCTTCAATTTCTGTAAACGGATTGAAACATCTGACCAATTCACAATTTATTACCAGTAATGCGCGGATCAGGGTTGACGACATCCATTGCAATTCCGTTCTAATACAGAGTACCAATGCATCTTTGGATCTGAATAACCTATCCGGTGACCAGTTGGAGGCCGTGACGAACAATGGCCGTGTTACTGCATTTGGATGTACTTTTACATTCGGACTCCTGCTCTCTACACGCAATGGTGCCGTAGAAGGTAAGAACCTGAATGGAGATAACATTGTAATGAGAACCAGCAATGGTGCTGTCAGAGGTACCATCATCGGTGATATCCGTGATTACGCTATCCAGAGCCACACGGTAAATGGTTCTAATAATCTGCCGAACAGTAAATATCCGGATCAGAAAAAACATCTTGTTGCGAAGACCAGCAATGGACGTATTGATGTTGCATTTATCCGGTAAATTTTCTTAAGAGGGGAAGACACACCAGAAAATTAAATTTTGGCGTTTCTTCCCCTTACAGTCTCAGTTATTAATCCTGCTCACCTGCGCTGGAAAAGGTCATTGTATACACAATCGTTCCAATAGGTGTATAATACAATCCCATTTTTACAGCGTACTTTTTACCATTTATCCTGATTAGAGCCGGTTTCTCTTTTTTGATATATTCCAGATTCCAGTGATTGGCTTCACAGTATTTTTCAATTTCATGAAAATAGGCTTCCATGGTAGCTGGCTTTTCATCCAGATCTACCACTAACGCAGATCTGCCTTGAGGCATTCCCTGATTCAGCTCATCTGCTATTTTTTTTAAAGATACGTATTCCATCAGCCACAGCACAAACAATACTACAATATTTACCAGTATCACGTAACGCACTGTCTGCGTCAAAAACGCAGCTATCGTCATCACCGCTACTACTACAAGAAACACCAGATAGCTGGATGCTGCACCGGTTAACAGACTGTGTTCTTTTGGCGTTCTTCCATGTATCCACCAGAAAAAGACACCCAATATCAGGTAACCAGCCAAGATAACAGGCATATATGGCAGCGCCAGAACAATGCCCGCTGCATCACCGGTGAAACTCACTACTAAAAGTGAACTCATCATTAACACTAAACCCAAAATGCTGCCCTTTAATCCACATTCTTTTCGATTTTCCACACTCATCGTAATCCCTCCCGAATTAACGCTCTCAGATCTTTTAAATATTTTCTTGAAATATATACAGATGCCCCGTTATCCAGCTCCGCCTTCATAAGTCCATTTGCCAGGGGACTGTAAACGCTGACTTTATTCAAATGCAGAATTACAGATTTCGAAACTCTGACAAATTTTACAGGGAGCAGTTTTTCTAACTCATACAATTTTTTCGCAGATTCAAATATCTTCTCTCTGGTATGAACATATTGGACATTGTCAACCGATTCAATTATATAAATACTTTCACTTGGGATCCTGTAAATCTTCCCGTCCGCAGTACATGGAACAATGACCGCATTATATTCTTCATTTTCAATATATGATGAAATCTGTTCAGCCTGAGGTGTTAATTCATGCACATGCAGCGCCGCATATTCTATTTTGTCCTCCGGGATCTTCTTAATAACTACTTTCATTTTCTGCCCCTCCCTATGGACTTATATTATAATAAATTCCGGGAGAAATCTATATTATTTTAGTAAGTGGGCGGTTATGGGAGTGTAAGTGGCAAAAAGTACATTTCTATTCCTGCGGAACCAGCATCACCTTCACAGCATCTTCCGCTTTTTCCGCCGTTTCAAAAGCCTCTTCCCAGTCCTCCAGCTTAAACCGGTGGGAGATTAGTCCTTCGGTCCGTATCAACCCTTTTTGTATCCCCTTTATCACAGCAGGATAAGTCAGCGCCGACAAATGAGATCCGATTATCGTTAATTCTTTCCCATCCCCGATTACATTCCAATCCGCCTGTACTTCCTTTGCAAATACACCCATCTGAACATAACGCCCCAGATTTTTCAGTGCATCCATTCCCTGTGTGACACTTCCGGGACTTCCGGACGCTTCTACGTAGACATCACAGCCCAGACCGTCTGTCAGTTTCATAATTTCTTCCGCCACATTACATTCTGCCGGATTCAATACTAAATCCGCTCCAAATTCTTTTCCCATTGCCAGCCGGTTCTCCTTTACATCAATTCCAATCACCATTCCGGGAAGATAAAGACTGGCTATATTCACCATGGACAGCCCAATTGCTCCAAGCCCTGCAATCACTACCACATCGCTGTGTTTGATATCAGCACGTTCCAATGCATGCATTCCGCAGGCGATTGGTTCCACCAGAACTGCCTGCTCCTGTGTAAATCCTTCCGGAATTCTGTGTTTTATACAATTCTTGTCAATCTTAACATATTCTGCAAAACCGCCATTGGCATATTGCTTAAATCCAAAAACTGCTGACCGGGTACACATCCAGTATTTTCCTTCCCGGCAGAATTTACATTCACCACAGGGAATTACCTGCTCCGCCGTAATAACTTCTCCAACCTCATATCCCGTAACATCCTCTGCTTTTTCTACGATTTCTCCGTAAAACTCATGTCCCCCTATGCACGGCGCTTCTATGTACCTGTTTTCTTCTGAAGTTCCCCAGATACGGATTCCCCCATGGTAAGATTTTACGTCGCCTGCGCAGATCCCGCAGCCCTTTACCTTTAACAGCAGTTCCCCTTTCCCTATCTCCGGTACCGGAAAGTCTTCGTAGCGGTTATCGTATGGCGCATAGGATACCAGCGCTTTCATTGTTTTACTCATATTGGTGCTCCTCCATTTTATAATAATTCTTTACTTAGCAACTAATATTGTTTCATTGCTTTTCATTTTTTATCTTTTTTCATTATTTTTTATAAATTGTATCGTAATATTCCTGTGCATTGGATGAATCTATCACATCAATGGGCATATACTGGGTTTCCTCAATCTTTTCATTTTTCAGCAGTGCATTTGTCATATCAATCAAGGCTCTTCCGTGTGCTTTTCCGCCGCCAAGGCTGACGGAAGATTTCTGAGGATCCCCATTGATGATATTTAAAATTTCGTTTTCCGTAGCATCGATCCCAAAGAGTCCGACAGATTCAAAATCTGTAATGCCGGCCGCCTTAATCCCTTCATTTCCTCCTACACTTCCTCCGCCGCCAATGCAGCAGATTGCTTTTAGATTTGGATTTGCCTGTAAAAAGTTTTCTGCGTTACTGAGACCCTGCTCTGCTGTCAATGCCGGAGAAGTAGCGACTAATTTCGCATTCTTTGCGTTTTCTTCCACACCTGCTTTGATTCCATTGGCACGTTCTATGATTTCAGGAAATTCCGGAAGATCCATAAGCGCCCATTCCACAACTTCTTCATCTCCATATTTTTCGTTAATCCACTCCGCAGCTTTTTTACCGCATGCATAGCCTGTATTATAAGGATCTACCAGGTACTGGGCATCATAATTTTCTAATACCTGGGTGTAGGCAACTACATAGATTCCTGCCTCTTTTGCTTTTTTTGTCACATCGGCAATAGCATTTGCCTCCACTGCACAGATAATAATTGCATCCATTCCATTTTGGATAAAGTTCTCAATCTGGGTAACCTGCTTAGTCGCATCACTCTGTGCATCTACATAAGTAACTGACATTGCTTTTTCTTTACCATAGCTTTCTGCTTCCTGAACCAGCTCTGCCCAAACCGGATTACTGAGATCTGAAAATGTAATTCCTACATTATAAGAATCCTTACTCTCACTTTTGCCGGCAGCTTCTGTAATTGTACTGTTTTCCCCGTTTTCATTTAATGCTCCTGCTGCTGTTCCATCTTCTCCTCCCGCTTTTGTCCCCTCTGTTTGTGCTGATGCTGCTGCAGTTGTTCCTCCGCTGTCTGACGGATTGCTGCATCCAGCCAGCATGCCTGTTATCATAGCTATAGAAATTACCATGCTTAATAATCTTTTTTTCATCATAATCTTCCCTTTCATCACTTTATATTTTATTTTTTTATCTTCATTTCGTCATAAATACACTCAATATTAAAATGCATTAAAAGTTATCCACATTTTTTTCATATTATCTGATTTTGTATCCACATTTTCCACAAGATAATGTGAATATTACGCATTATTAGCATTTATAGCCTTCATTCTCTTTATCTTCTCACTGTTTGCTCTGGACATCGTATCGTAAACCACTGCAATCAGTAAGATACATCCTTTGATTACCAGCTGTACGTATTCACTGACATTTAGCAGTACCAGTCCGTTATCCAGAACTCCTACAATTAACACTCCGATAAATGCTCCCAGCATTGTTCCTTTTCCGCCGCTGCTGGATACACCGCCCAGGACACAGGCAGTCAGTACATCAAATTCAAAACCTGCTCCTGTTGCGGATTGCGCTGAATTCAGACGCGAAAGCATTAATATTGCTCCGATTGACGTAAAAAATCCGCATAAACTGTATACTAATATCCGCACTTTGCCTGTATTAACACCGGAAAGCTTTGTCGCCTCTTCATTGCTTCCGATAGCATAGAAATATCTTCCATAATAAGTCTTATTCAGGATAAATACCCCTATTGCAATTATAATCAGCAAAAATATCAGGGATACCGGGACGGAAAGTATACTACCCTGTCCTAAAAAGGAAAAGCTCCTGGGGAATCCAAACATAGGCAGTCCTTTTGATATTAAATAACTCAGACCATTTAAAATAGTCATCATGGAAAGGGTCACTATCAGAGGCGCCACTCCGGTTTTTGTAATAATTAATCCATTAATCAGCCCGATCAGTATACCAGCCAGAATAGAAATCATTATGGCTGCCACCCAGTGAACCCCCATTTTGGTCATCATATAGGCGCAAATGATATTAATCAGCGATATCTGATAACCCAGGGACAAATCTATACCGCCTGTTATTAAGACGAAGGTGAATCCCACTGAGCAGATACCAAGGGTTGCAATCTGTTTTGTGATATTAAAAATATTGTTCAGCTTTAAAAACTGCGGCGATAGTATACTAAATACCAGAAACATTGCCACCAATACCAGAAAAATTCCCAGTTCCTTAGATTTAAATAACTTTTTACTCTTATTCATCCGTATCACTCCCTGCCGATTTTGATAATATTAATTCCTGGCTGACTTCTTCTTTTTCTAGCAGCCCGGTAACTCTTCCCTTGCACAGCACCACAATCCGGTCTGACATTCCGATTAATTCTTCCATATCTGATGAAATCATAAGGATCGTCTTACCATTGTCCGCCAGTTCGTTCATAATATTGTAGATCTCCTGTTTTGCTCCCACATCAATTCCTCTGGTGGGTTCGTCAAATATTAACACCTGGGGATCCATCGCCAGCCACTTTGCCAGTACTACTTTCTGTTGATTTCCACCACTTAGATTTTTCGTTTTCTGTTCGATGGAAGGGGCTTTTGTACGAAGACTGTCCATATAAGACTGGGACATCTCTTTTTCTTGGTCACTGCTGATCACTGCAAGCGTGGAAATTCTTTTCATGCTTGGCATGGTTGTATTCTCCTTAATGCTCATTTCCAATACCAGCCCCTGACGCTTGCGGTCTTCCGGAACCAGCGCAATTCCCGCCGCTATTGCCTCTATGCAGTTTTTTGGCCGAATAGATTTTCCATTTAAAATTATTTCTCCGGATATAATCTTTTCATATCCAAAAAGCAGCTGTGCCAATTCTGTCCTGCCGGCGCCAATCAGCCCTGCCAGGCCTAATACCTCACCTCGTTTTACATCAAAGGAAACATCCTTTACACCATTACCCGTGAGCTTTTTAATAGACAGTACGGTTTCAGAGGCTTTATTCTTTCGTTCCGGATATGTCTCACTGAGCTCCCTGCCCACCATCAGCTTAATTAATTCTGATTTACTGGTATCTGCCGTATTTACTGTAGTAATATATTTTCCATCCCGGAGTACCGATACACGGTCCGACAACCGAAAGATCTCTTCCATTCTGTGAGAGATATAGATAATGGTCACTCCCTGTGTCTTCAAGGTATCTACGATCTTAAACATCGCCTCAACCTCTGATGTGGTAAGAGGGGCAGACGGCTCATCCATAATTAAAATCTTAGCATCCTTAGAAACCGCCTTTGCTATCTCCACAATCTGCTGATAACCGGTAGTCAGATCTGCTACCTTTGTAGAAGGATCGATGTCTACATGGAGCCTATTAAACAGCTCCTCTGCTTTCTTATCCATTTCCTTCCGGTCTAAAACCATCCCTTTCATAATGAATTCACCCAAAAATATATTTTCCGATGCGCTGAGTACCGGAATCAGCGTAAATTCCTGATAGATAACTGCTATCCCATTCTGCCTGGACAGGGTTGGCGTCATTTGTTCATATGTATGATTGTTAATCTCAATCGTTCCTCTGGTTGGCTGTACAGCTCCGGAAATTGTCTTAATCATTGTGGACTTCCCTGCGCCGTTTTCCCCTACCATTGCATGAATTTCGCCTTCTTTAAATTCAATATTTAAATCGTCCAGAGCAACCACGCCGGGATATAATTTCGAAATATGATTCAACTTTAAAATTGTATCGCCTAGCATAACCTTCCTCCTGTTTACACCCTCAATTCTTGCAAGAATTATTTGTTTTTGTTTCTGTACCTATTATATCTGTCCCAGGGAGCCGCAACAATGCACTAAATTTAATATATTGTGTTCATTTTTATCTTTTTTCACTATTTTTTATATATTTTAGACCATAAAAATAAAGATACCACAATGACAATGTGTCATTTATGATATCCTTATCTTAATATTCTCTATTTCATTGTATATATTTTTTAAGAAACCTTTGTTGTTTTTCATTGACACAACTTCTGCCGGGCGCTTTTAACCAGCATCCATAATCCGTTTCAGATATCCCTCAGACTCTCCCCATAGCTTTGCAGCAACTGATCCCTGTTTCCATCCGTTACGCTAAATGTCGCCTTTGTCTTTCCCTGGTTTACTACAATAATTCTGTCGCATACATCGAACATCTCCTTAATATCAGAAGTTATGAGAAGTACAGTTTTCCCTTTTGCCTTCAATGTCATAATATCTGCGTATATACTGTCTTTGGATATCACATCTATAGTCTGTGCGGGATTTACCAGGACTATCAGCGCAGGATCAGATGCCAGAACTCTGCAAAGTGCTATTTTCTTCTGAGCTAACCGGCTTTCCGGCACACAAGAATCTAAAGTACAGTATGGGCATGCGGATTTCATATAGTCGGAAAATAATTCCCCGGATATGTATTTTAATTCCCCACGGTTTAACCGTCCTGCCAGCCCTCTGTTCATTTTAAGTGCAGACATCATAATATTTTCTTCTATACTGAATTCCCAGAAGATCCGGTCATCTTCGGGCACTACAGCAATCCCTGCCTGCAATGCCTGTTCCGTGGACTTTAGGAGCAGCGTTTTCCCATCAAATATAATCTCTCCCTTATCCGCACTGCCAAGACCCATAAGCAGCCTTTCCACTGCCTTCCCGGAGTTTTTATTCACATTCAGCATCCCGGTAATGCTGCCTTTAGTAACTTTAAAATCCAGACCATGGAGAATATTTTCAAAATATACATCTGAAAATTCCAGAAGATTTTCTAATCTGGGAAGCTCTTTTGGAACTGCACGAATCCCTTCTTCTCTTTCGTTCAGCGGATAACCGATCATGTAAGAAATGATCTCATCTTCTTTTAGATGCTTTTTATCCAAAACCGCTGCCGTCTTCCCATCCCGCATAATAAATAACCGGTCGCAATATGGTTTCAGACAGCGTAAAGTTGTCTCAACCAAAATAATACTGATGCGGAGCGAACGCAGTATGTAAAAAAGTTTTGAAAACCACTTGAGCGCTTCCTGTGACATTCCGTTTAATACATCGTCCATAACCAATATCCTTACATCATAGACAATTGCCTTTGCAATTTCCACCAAGATCCTGTTTTTAAAAGACAGCGTCCCCACCTTGTCCGTAATATCCGCCTGAACTTCCAATAATTCCATAATCTCAAGGCATTGGTTTCTCACTTCCTTTTTGTTTATTAGAACGGTTTTCTCTTTTACCGTCAGAAAAAGGTTTTCTAATATTGTAAAGTCCTCAATTAATGAAGATTGCTTCTGTATATAAAATATACCCGCTTTTCTCGCCTGTTCAATAGAAGTGATACGAATACTTTCCTCATTCAGATATGATCTTCCTGCCGCATAGGGATAAAATCCTGCTATCCCCCCAATCAGGGTAGATTTTCCAGAATAATTTACTCCGATAATTCCAATAATCTCATTCTGGAACAAGTTTAGCCTGGCACCGCTTAAAATTTTTTTCCCTCCCAGATAACTTTCTATTTCTTCCATTCTCAGAATTTCTCTATTCATAGATACTTCCCTTTACCTGCCTGTCCTCCACTTCAATGCAGGGCAATATAAGCTCCGTAGTCGTCCCTACACCGGGTGTGCTCTCTATGGCAATTCCATAGATCTCACCAAAACGCAGCTTAATCCGCTGGCTGATATTAATAAGTGCAATTCCGGTATGAAACTTTGCCGCTTCCCTGGGCGATGACCGCTCTTTGCTCTTTAATCGCTTCTTCAGGTATTCCAGTGCCTCCTCTTCTATTCCCACACCGTCATCCGTAACATTCAGAACAAGCCGCTTCTCTGTTACATATCCACTGATTACCAGGTGCCCTCTCCCGTTCTTATTTTCTAATCCGTGCATAATAGCATTCTCCACAATCGGCTGCAATATCAGATTGGGAATCTGATAGCGGTCCAGCAGGCTTTTTTCCACCTCACAGATGTAGGCAAATCTCCCCTGGAAGCGAAATTCCTGTATCAGCATATAATTCTCCACGTTTTCAAGCTCTTCCCGCAAGGTTAACAGTTTCCCATCTTTGGCAATCATATTGCGGAATAGTCTGGATAGAGCCTCTGTCATCGCCGCTATTTCCTCCACATCATGAATCAGGGCGAGCCCCCTGATGGAGTCCAGGGTATTATACAAAAAGTGGGGATTAATCTGAGTCTGCAGTGCCAGCAGCTCCGTCTCCTGCCGTTGATTTTCAGCAATCTGGTTTTGCTGTTGGATAAACTTCTGTTCCTCCAGCATTTCCAGAAACATCCGTTCTATGGAAGAGTCTGCAAGATACTTCTCATATACCGCACTGTCCTCCATCCTGGTGAGGGTTTTATACTCTTCTACTGTGCTTTCCAGATGAAAAACCGGCTTGATCAGAAAAATATAATCTATTACCCCCAGGATTACAATGCTGAGTCCCAGGCACAAGAAGACGATTTTCTGATAGTATCCAATGGATGTTTCCTCTATATAATTGTTTATGATCTGAAAATCTGCTATTTCTTTTCCAATCAGGCATAAGAAGCTTGGCAGCAGAAGATTTACCGCTGCAGCCAGCATCACTCCGCTGCTGTTTAATTTACCCGGCATGAATTTTTTCTTAATATTTTTCATGGGTACCTCCGTAATTCAATTTTAACAAATCATTTACGTTACATTTCTGCTTCGATATTCCGTTGGCTTAACCCCTACGTTTTTTTTAAACATCTTGGAAAAATATCTGGCATCGGAAAATCCCACAAGTCCTGCCACCTCGTTTACATTATACCTCACATCTTTTAACAGCTTCTTCGCCATATCAATCCGGTATTGATTCAGATAATCAACAAAGTTTGTCCCAACCTCTTTCTTAAAAAGTACGCTGAAATATACACCGCTCAGATTGACCACCTCTGCTACAGATGCCATTGAGATATTCTTGGCATAATTTTCGGCAATATACTTTTTCGCAATTCGTATGGAAGGGTTCTCACCACCTTTGCTGTTCTGTGTATATTCTTCAATAAAAATACTGATCTGATCCATCAGCGCGGCTGCTGTCTGCCTGGGCGTATAACACCAGAGCAGCTTTTCCATCAGCTGTACTTCCAAATCTTCATAACTGCCTTTATAAATGTCAATCTGCCTGAGATATTCATAAAACTTCCGGTGAATAAACTGCAGTATCTCATGATAAATGCATGTATCACGGTAACGGTATTCATCCCCCGCCGAAAATGCCCCCAGAACCTGTAATTTAATCTTGTCAACCTGAAAGCTTTTAAATGACTCTGCAAGTCTTACCCTGGCTTCATCTGAAAATATAATATCAATTATTCCGGGATCTTCTTTAACCATAGAATCCTGTATAATAGCTCCAATTTCAAGTGCGGTTCTGGTATACAGGCATTTTTCAGCAGAGCCATAGCTCTCCGAAAAACCAGAAAGCCCCGTTACCTCTCTTCCCATCCCCATTGTAATATATAACTGTTCAAATTTAACCAACACTTCCTGGATTCCTTTAAAATTATCCCTGAGCTTTTTCCAGACTTCCTCTCTCTGGTTTGCCTGGTAATTCAACAGCATAGTAATGCTATTTTGTTCTGTTTTAACCAGGCACTCAAAGCAGCAGCCAGCCAGCCCATCCGCCATCAGCTCCTGTACCCGCCCGATTAACGTATCCGTAAAATTCTTATCCGGAATAGACTCTGCTGCATCTAACTTCACACAGATAACCTGAAAAATCCCCAGACTAAAAGTTGTAAAAAAAGTCTGGTTCACTGCCGCGAGATCCTCCGGAGGAATATTCAGACTGCCATTTAATATACGTTCAAAAAAATAAGAGCGAAGCTTCCCCTTGCTTACGCCCAATTGATTATCCAGCTTTTTCAGAACCGCTTCATTTTGTTTCTCCGACTCCAGCTTTGTTCCCAGTTTCTGCAGGATCTGCTCCAGTTCATTTTTACTGACAGGCTTTAAGAGATAGTCTTCCACATTATACTGCATTGCACTTTTTGCATATTCAAACTTCTTATGTCCGCTGATGACCACGAACTTTACTTTATCATTTAACTCCCGCACTTTCTGCATAAACGTAATTCCGTCATACCCCGGCATGCGGACATCTACAATAATGATATCCGGCTGCAGCCGCTTCACCTCTTCTAAAGCTGTCATTCCATTATCTGCCGTTCCAACAATACACATCCCATACTTTTCCCAGTCGATCAGTTTCTCGATCAGAGAGATAATGAAAATCTCATCATCTACAATCATTACTTTAAACATGATGCTACCTGCCCTCTCCTTTTACTCATCTGATTGAGTAAATGCTTTTGTATAAGCACTTTGCTGAGTTCATTTTAGCATCTAAAAATAGGCACGTCAATTCCGGTTACATCCTCCCGGCCAGGACAACGCTTGCAATTATCCCCGCCAGCGTAGCCACCAGTGCTCCTGCCAATGTATACCTGGTCTTCTTTACTTTTGCCGTCATAAAATAAACCGACATGGTATAAAATATGGTCTCCGTACAACTCATCATAATCGAAGTAAGTATCCCCATTGCCGAATCCGGTCCATATTCCTTGAAAATATCCAATACCAGCCCCGTTGCCGCACTGGAAGAAAACATCCTTACAATTGCGACCGGCATCAGCTGAGGCGGGAAACCCACATTTTGCAGCAGCCCTCCCAGCACACCGGAAAGCATATCCAGGAATCCGGAAGCACGCAGTATTCCAACTGCAACCATAAGCCCGATCAGCGTAGGCATGATCTGGATTACGGTGTGAAATCCATCCACCGCACCTTTTATAAATGTTTCATAAACATTTTTCTTCATTAGCAGTCCGTATCCCACAATATAAAATATAACAAAGGGAATCATAAAAGTAGAAAGAAAGACGAGTACCTTCATCCGTATCTCCTGCCTGTACATCTCTTACTCACAGCATATGTCAGACCGTCCTGTTTTATGTCCTGTGAAATTCCCATTCAATAACAAAAGCGATAAAGCATTGATATCCTCTGCCAGAATAATATGGCATCCATGCTTTATCGCTATATTCAATCCAGAGAAGGATCTTTCACTTTTGATATAAATCCTGCAAACAGTTCCGGAATATCATATTTATCGCGGATCAGGTAACCTCTGCATCTTAACCAGATCCATTCCCCACTGGGTTTTTGTGCCCGGTATTTTACATTGTGAGTATTTACCCTTCCATCGGCAATTTCCTGATTAGCTTCCAGAAAACATTTTTTATCATCCGGATGAATAAGACTCCCCCAGACGGCTGCCGCATTAGGGATAACCTGCCCCGGAAGCCCGAATTCTTCTACCATGGCAGGAGAATACCGAAAAGTACCGGTTTTCATGTTGCCTACGTATATGTAGTCATCTGTGCTCTCCATCAGAGCATCATACAGGTGCTCTTTATCATAATCAAAATCCTCTACTGCAGCCTGATATTCAGAAAGACTTCCGCTTAATCTCTCTTCTGCTTTTTTGATGTGATACACCTTTTTTTGACGATACATTTCCTCATCCGCCAGGGATATAACTTTGGATACAGAAAATTCGTCCTTTCCTGTTATTTCCACAATCCCATAACAGAAGGATACTTCATGTGAAACTGCCTTTTCCTTCACAATCTGCTTCAGATCTTTCTGAATGGAACGTACCCTGCCATCTGCCTCCTCCAGGCAGATATCCATGAAAATAATTACAAATTCATCTCCGCTGAGCCGGAATGCCATATCATCCGCTGTTAAATTATCCAGTGCAGCCTGCGCTATATAGGAGATGCTTTTATCTCCCTCATAATGCCCATATACATCATTGATCTGTTTTAATCCGTTGAGATCATAAAGGCATACACACAGGGTTCTTTCCGTTCCCTGCAGTTTTTTTAAAGCTTCCTGCAGCATTAATTTCCCTGCACGCCGGTTAAACATCCCGGTTAACTCATCCTTACTTGCAATTTCCGTAATGCGCTTGAATTCCGTAATATCAACGGAATGCTGTAAATGAACCAGCCTGCCGTCCGCCCATCTGATCAGACTGTCATAATTTTCGTATATACGTCCCGTAGCCGTATTCTCTTCTTCCCAGACGAAGAAAGGCGTTTCGCTGTCCTGTTCCAGCAAATGTGCAATCGGGCAAAAAGAACACCGGTGGTTCATTCCCCGCTGTAAAATCTGCCAGCAAATCTTTCCTTCCGGATTTTCCACCCCAAAGATCTCCTGCATGTTTTTACTCATAAATATAATCTCGTCCGTTTCTATGTCACTTACATACAACACAGCATTCATATTATTTAATAACGAGTCAAATACGAAACTCTGCATGCTCAATGCTTTTTTATCATCTTTCTCCATACAAATCCCCTCTGTCTGTTATTACTCCTGATGCCATTTATGACCATAATTCATAATCCCTATTATAGCATGGAATTTGAAGTCCTACAATGATATCCGGGTATTTTACAAAGGCCAAAGGGGTGTTTAACCTATTCCTTAACAGCTCCTGCTGAAACCCCTTCCAAAATGTATTTCTGGAAGAAAATGTAGATAATAACCGTAGGTATCATTACGATAATAATACCTGCTGCCAGTCTCTGCCACGATCCCTGCTGGGCATTGGCAAAGTTCATCAGGAATGTAGTAAGTGTCCGCAGAGAATTCTTTGGCATATATAAGTATGGAATGTACATGTCATTAATAATTGTAATTGCTTTAATAATCACCACAGTTGCGGTTGCCGGTGCCAGCAGCGGAAAAATTATTCTGCCAAACAGCCCAAAATAACCGCATCCGTCCAGCAAAGCGCTCTCATCCAGCGATACGGATATCTTGGATATAAACTGCCGGTAAATGTAAAGCTGCATCAGATCCGATGCCACATAAATAATGATTGGTGCACCCAGGGTATTATAAGCCCCGATTCCCTGTATTATCTTAAACCTTGCAATTTCGGTAACAAAGGTAGGAATCAGCATTCCAAGGAAAAAAAGTGCAAATACAACTTTCTTAAAACGGAATTCAAAACGTTCCAGAATAAATGCGGTTACCGATCCCAGCATGATATTGAAAATAATACTGATAAATGCAATTAAAAACGTATTCCTAAACCCTACTAATAAATATTTATCTCCCAATACCCTTTCAAAGTTTTCAAAGGTAATTTTATCCAGTGCCGGCAGGAGCAGAGGGGATGTCTTAATCATGTCTCCCCTTGTCTTCAAGGCTGCAAACAGAGTCAGTATAATAGGAAGTACTACAATGATAACCATGGCGATACAAATCAGCTGCTTTGCGCACTGGGTCATAATTCTCTTAGATTTACCTGACTTCATATTATTTCCCTCCCTTTCTTCTGATTTTTAATACCTTCTGCGGCTTTGGTTTCCCAATGTGAAGCACTCTGTTTTGTACTACATAGATAATCACAATGAGGATCATAATTGCAACTGCCATAGTAGAAGCCAGACCAAAGTTGTTAAAGGTAAATGCCGTCTTAATGGTATAAAGTGTAAATGTGGAAGAAGCATATCCCGGACCTCCCTGGGTCATAACAAACGGGATATCAAATACCTGTAATGCACCTCTGATATTGTCAAATAAGATGAAATCCAGTACCAGGGAAATGGACGGAACCTGAATGTAACGGAAGATCTGGAATGCATTTGCACCATCTACATTTGCTGCCTCAACAATATCTTTGGGTACGGACTGTAATGCGGCTATAAATAATACAATATGGTAACCGCTGAATTTCCATAAAGATACAAATGCCAGAACAAAGTTTACGATCTTCGGATCGGATAACCAGTTTCTGCTCAGTCCGCCCAGATGCAATGCTTCTAATATAGAATCAAATGCACCATTTACCGGTGAAAAAAAGTAAGAAAATGCATATGCGATTGCTACACCATTGATGATATAGGGCAGGAATACGATTGTCTTATAGGCCTTTGCTGCTCTTAATTTAGAGGTTAAGATGACCGCTATTGCCATTTCCACCGGAATCATTAACAGATGGACTGCAAAGTAGATACCATTATTGCGAAGGGACAGCCACAGATCTTTATTTTTAAACATGGATATGTAGTTGTCAATTCCAATAAAATTGCTGTTTGCTGAGTACCCGTCCCAATTCGTAAAGCTCATTCGAAATAAATCCACTGCCGGAAATACAACGAATGCCACCAGTAATACAACCGGAACTAACAGACTCAGAATGATAAATCGATTCCTTTTTTTCGTTAAACTATTCATGAGATCCCTCCATTTCTCCTCTGGATGGCGATTGAAAATTGTTCTGCATTTTTCAAATACGCCCTTACTTGCATAAAAAATGCTGCCCCATTACAGACTGTTGCAACAGTTGTGCTGAGGCAGCCCTTATCCTATTTATTTAATACTTAATTTTTCTCTCGCTGCTTTCCATTTTGTATTCAGGTCATTTAGTGCTGACGGAAGATCAAATCCATTTACCAGCATTTCAGCCCCTAATTTTTTATAATCAAAGGTGGTCTCTGCTACCAGTGCAGTAAAGTCATCACCGCCGCCGTCATACATAACAAGTTCTTTGTCCGGCTGTAACTCATCAGCCTGTGCAAGTATCGGGTCTTTGTCTTTCTGAACCGTCTTCATGGTATTATCATCCGCCTGGGATTTGATGTATTCCGGGTACCATGCATCACTAAAGTAGAATTCTACAAAAGCTTTTGCCAACTCCGGATTCTTTGCATGTGTGGTAATAGACATAAAGTTATCACCCTGTGTAATTGCTCTGAATGGATCTTCTGCTTTTTCCCTGGTTGGCAGGTAGAAGGTTCCCAGTTCATCTGTGCTGTCAGCACCTTCTGAGATACTGGTAAGTGCCCATCCGCCGGATGCAACCATCGCTGCCTGCTTCTGTGCAAATAATGCAGTAGCCTGATCATTACCGATACCTACCGGATCTTTTCCAAATACGCCGGAGGTGAATAAGCTGTTAATCTTTGTATATGCCTTATAGAAATCCGTTCCTTCCGAAAATGGCTCGTCCTGAGTTGCCATTGTATTCCAGTTCTGTCCGTTTCCGCTTTCCAGTGCCGGCATGAACTCGGTAAATGGATAGGTTGGCCATTCATCTTTGCCGCCCATTGCAATTGCCATAAAGTCACCGTTATCTGCTCCGAAATGTTCCTGCAGCTTCTTAGAAACTTCTTCCAGCTCTGACCAGGTTGAGGGCACTTCTACGCCTGCTTCTTTGAACATATCTTTCCAGTAATACACATATTCTGCTGTCATTTTTTCCGGAAGACCTAATACTTTTCCATCAACTGCATAGCCCTCTGCAATATTGTTATTTTTATTAGCCTCTGTATCAGACAGGTCAACTAAATAATCTTTAAATCTTGACAGGGTAAAGGTCTTATTAAACATAATGTCCGGAAGCTGATTGGCGGATGCACGCATTTTCATTGCGTTCCAGTACTCAGAATCATCTTTCAGTTTCTCAAATTCAATGTTGGCATCCGGATACACTTCCTGAAATTTTCCGGCCAGATCCAGATCCTCAA
This sequence comes from Robinsoniella peoriensis, assembly GCF_000797495.1. Classification (GTDB taxonomy): domain Bacteria; phylum Bacillota; class Clostridia; order Lachnospirales; family Lachnospiraceae; genus Robinsoniella; species Robinsoniella peoriensis. The sequence continues at coordinate 70,426 of NZ_JTGN01000008.1, read as the reverse complement.
ATAACTGCATGGAAACATTATCCCAAAGGGCAACCACCAATGTTCCGCTCAGTTCTGTATTTGCATCTGCTTTCTCTGTGTCATCTGCTGCAGCTGTTTCCCCCTTAGCTTCGTCTGTGCCGGCTTCGGTTGTACCTGCCTGTGTTGCGGCTGCCTGCGTTCCTTCTGTTTTCCCGGCCTCCGTTGTACTGCTTCCTGTTGAGCCGCCGCATCCTGCTAAGATACCTGCAACCATTGATACACAAAGAATTGCACTAATTACTTTTTTCTTCATTATTTGTTTCCTCCCTTTCACTTTGTAAATGTATTCTACCATGTGCATCCGGTGGGGACTATGCACAAACGTTTGATTTCTTGATATATTTTCAGATGCCGACAGGTAATAATACCTTGATTCCCTTTATTTCGCCTTATACTTTAATACATTGGAATAACTGCCGTAGTAGTTCTTTCCATTGGTTCTGATATAAGTACGTACTTTAAAACGATAGTTTTTTCCTTTTTTCAGCCCCTTTACCACTGCATTTGTCTTCGTGGCTGTGGTTACTTTCCGGTAACTTCCTTTACCGGTCTTCATGTAAATGTCGTATCTGGCTCCACTGACTTTACTATAAGAAAGCTTTACACTGCCTGAACCATTCTTCTTCGCAAGGTTTAATCTGGCTGCTGCCGGTCTTGTTGCTGCAGAAGCGCCGGAAGAGTAAGCTCCCCGTCCGCCTTTATTCACCGCTGCGACTTTCACCGTGTACTTTGTTCCTGCCGGCAAACCTTTTAATGTAATGCTTGTCTTTTTTGTAGCCGCAAAGTCTTTCCATTTCTTATTTGACTTATAAACATATACTTTATAAGAATCAGCGCCTTTTACTTTATTCCAGGATACGGTTAAGGTGGTCCTGGTAGTCTTATTTACCTTTGTTCCTGTTACTTTTACCGGTTTCTTCACAATCTGTACCTCGATTGTGCATTCTGCAGTCTTTTTACCATCTTTTGTGGTAACGGTGATCTTTGTGGTTCCGTTTCCAACTGCAGTTACTTTTCCCTTTGCATCAACCACCGCAACTTTTTTATTTTTAGATTTCCAGGTCACTGTTTTATTTGATGCATTTTTCGGCAATACGGCTGCACTTAGTTTTACAGAAGCCCCTTTCGCTGATAAAACTGCACTCTTTTGTGCCAGTCTCACGCCGGTTACTTTTACAACCGGATCCGGAATGCTTACCGTTACTTTACAAACGGCTGTTTTTCCGCCGTCTTCCGTAGTAACAATAATCTCCGCGGAACCGCTCGCCGCTGCCTTTACCAGTCCGTTTTGGTCTACGGTTACCGACTTTGTATTGGTAGATTTCCAGGTGACATTTTTATTTGCCGCATCTTCCGGAGCAACCTGAGCCCTTAACTGTGCAGTTTCTCCTGCTTTTGTAAAGGTCACTGCCGGCTTATCCAGGCTTACTCCCGTTACTTTTATAACTGGTACCGGAATTTCAGTAAGTCCTGCCGCTGCTTTTTCTAATGCTGCATGAGCTGCATTAACCTGTTCTTGAGTTGCTTCACTGTCATTTAATACCATCTCAGCCTGATTCATTGCATTTACAAATGCACTCCAGCTATCCTGCGTATATTTCGACTGGTCTTTTCCGGAATTTGCATCATACAGATTCTTCAGTGCTGTTTTATTGACTTCCGGAACTGGATCTGCATCTGCCAAACCATTAATTGCGTTCTGTAATGCATCTTTTGCTGCATCTGCCTGTTCCTGCACTGCATCCGGATCATCCAGCACTCGTTTTGCTTCTTCCATGGCATCTGCAAATACTTTCCAGGAATCCGGCGTATACTTTGCTTCTTCTCTAGTGGTATTTGCCTCATAAAGCAGCCGAAGCGCCCCTTTGATATCTTCCTCTGTTCCTGCATCTTTCAGCTGAGCAATGGCATCTCTTAATACCTGCAGCGCCTGATTCACATCGTCCTGTGTGGCTGTTTCGCTGTCCAGTACCCCTTTTGCCGCTTTCATAGCCTGATCAAATACGGCAAAGCTTTCTTCTGTGTAATCTTTTGCTGCCTTATCTGCATTCTGGTCATAAAGTGCCTGTAATTCAGCTTTATCTGCCGGATCCGGAATTTCAGCCGGAACCAGACCTTTAATTGCCTCTTCCAGTGCCGCTTTTGCTGCATCTACTGCATCCTGGTCCGCAGATTCACTGTCCAGTACCTCTTTGGCTGCTTTCATTGCCCCATCAAAAGTATTCCAGCTCTCCAGGGTATAATCTTCAGCCTTTTTACCGGTATTGTTATCATACAATCCCTGCAATTCTGTTTTATCTACCGGCTGAGGTTCTGCTGCTTGTAAGCCTCCAGCTGCCGTTTCCAGCGCTTCCTTCGCTGCATCCACTGCCGCCTGGTCTGCTGTCCCGCTGTCTAATACTGCTTTCGCTGCTTTCATTGCCGTATCAAAAGCTGCCCAGCTCTCTTCAGTATAATCTTCTGCTTTTTTACCGGTGTTTTCATCATACAGATTCTGTAAAGCTGATTTATCAACGGCGGGAGCCTCTGTCTCTTTAAAGGATACTGCAAGGGTATGGTTTCCTGTAATATCCGTAAAGGTATATTGAGCATCGGTTACTTCTGTCTCTACGTTGTCTACCAGTACTTTGTCCACCTCATATCCGTCATCCGGTGTAAAGAAAATGGTCTTGCTGCTCAGTCCGAATACAGTTACATCACCTTCCTGGCTTGCCGCACCGTGATCCCCTGCTGTTACATCAATCTTATACTCCTCTTCTGTAGTGTAATATACCTCTTTGACTGTATAAGTCTTACCTGTTCTTCTGGCACCAAATCCAAACTTTCCGGGTGTCTGTGCATAAGCTAACGTTTTTGTTCCAAGATTTTCGCCGTCCACCCAAAGTGTAATGTCATAATTTGTTGTTCCATTTTTCGTAAACGTAACTTTTAGCGTATGCTCTTGGTTTGCTGTAAGCGGGGTTGTCTGGTTAAAATCTCCCCATCCCGGATTATTGCCGGACTTATCATAGAACCATGCCGCCCTTGGTGTTGCCGCCTGGGGATCTACTTCGTATCCAATGCGGATAAATCCGCCGTCCCCTGTCTTGATATCAAACAGGCTCTGGTCACTCAGGTTATCAATGGCAAACCTGGTATAGAAAGTTCCTTCTGTAATTTCCGGAGCATTTGTATCAATTGCCATTGGGAAATTATTGTCACTGCCCTTGTTCAGCTTAATCTTTACGCCATCTTCTTCTACTACACTGCTCTCCATCAGATTTCCCGCATAGTCAGCCCTATCGTCTACGCTGTAGTCCTGATGGTAGGTAACCTTTTCTGTCTCTTCACCGCTGCCTCCGTCACCTGAAAATGTGACCTCCAGAGTATGGTCATTACGAATATACGCAAAAGTATAACTGTTGTCCTGTACTTCGTCTGTTACATCCACACCGTCTGCCAGAACCTTCGTAATACGCTCCCCTTCTTCCGGAGTAAAGAATAACGTCTTGTCCGCTTCTTCAAACGCAGTTACTGCGCCGGTCTGGCTGACGCTTCCTTTTCCCGAAGCCGTTACATTGATCACGTGTTTTGGTGCATTTGTGAAATAGAACTCTTTGACGGTAAAGGTTCTTGCAACATTTCTGGTAGAGAATCCTGCCTTGCCTGCTGCGCCGTCATGATAAATATTTCCGGATTTTCCAAGGGAAACTCCATTCACAACTGGTTCTAATGTACAGGTATTCGCTCCGGTCATCACCAGATTCACCTGTAATTCATATTCTGTATTAACGCTTACACCAAAGCCTTTAAAGTATCCATAGGTTTTGCCGTCTTCCCAGAACCAGTTACTGTTTCCGTCAATTCCCACTACTATCTCGTTCCCGGTTGTAAGCTTAATTACAAACCTTGTCTGGTCTGATAAATTATTTACGGAGAATCTGGTATAATAAGTGCCTTCTTTTAATGGGGTGGAATCCTGGTCTACTACATGTACTTTTCCGCCTCCTGACAGACTCAGCTTCAGTGCCTGGTTCTCAACCGCTGCAGTTCCGCCGGAATAATTGGCTTCTGTATCTATGTTATAATCTCTGTGGTAGTTGGTATATTTTGCAACAACTACGCTGTTCTTAAATACTGTCACCGCTTCTTCAAGCGCAAGATAAGATTCTTTATAGCTGTCCGCTGCAGCATCCGGATTCCCGGCTGTTTCCTGTGCTGACCGAATGGCCTCATGGAATGCATCTTTCGCTTCCTTTGGATACTGTCCGCGCATATCGCCTACTTCAGCTTCATCATGAAGCACAACTGCCTCTTCAATAAATGCCGCTAACTGCTCCTTGCTTACTTCATCCGGAATAAATACTTTTTTTACCGGAAGGGTTGTTACGTGTCCTGCCGCATTGGTCAGGGCAATTTCCGTATAGATTGGCGTTTTCTCCTGACTTAAAGCCTTAAATCTGGCGGATAAAATTTCTGCCGTTTCCATAAATCCATCTGCTTTTTTGATACTGAAGACAGATGTTACCACCGCATTGTCCGGGTTAGAAAGATCCGGCTGCGACGTGGAGACATTGACCAGTGCTCCGGTGTTTAAATCTGTCTTTGCTTCCACAAATTCTGCAAGATGGCTGTCATAACTCATTTTAACCGTCATTGTTTTATAACGTTTGTAGATATTTTGGGCACCGATAATCAGATCATAATTATTTTCTGTGCCGTCTGCATGGTTTGTCGCAACATTCACCCGGGCATTTCCACGTACTTCTGTTCCATACACACCAAGCTCTGTCATGGATATTCCCCAGGAAGCATTTTTTTCTTCTCCTGTAATCCGTATGTAACGTGCCACTTCTGAATCCAGGGTAGTTACATTTAATCCCGGCAATGCTGCATTTACAGATGCCGCCGTAGTGAAATCCACACCATTCTCGGAGATCTCCACACGGTATTTGGTGGCATAAGCACCCGGGGTCCAGTCTGCCGCCACATTGTTAATCATGTAGTTCTTTCCAAGATCTACCTGATACCACTGGTCTCCGCTGTCCTCAGCCGACCAGCGTGTGGACTGATTATTATCAATAGCCTTGTCTGCCGTATTGCTGCCCTTTTCGGAGCTGGCGCTCACTGTTTTGCCAACTGCCAGATTGTCACCTTCGATACCTGCATACGGCTCTACTACAATAGCATTCACCATGGCCAAAGATCCCTCTGCTGCAGTAAAGTGAATATCAATCAAACCATTTTGAGACTCCGTATAGGCCGTAATGTCCACTGCTTTTTCTTTTCCGCCTGCCTCTTTTTTAATGCTATAGTTTTCCTTAATAGTTTTTCCGTTTAAGGCAATGCTGAAGATATGCTCTTCATCATTTACTTCATTAAAGTACAATTTTACTCTGTAATTTCCAGGCTGGGCTTTAAATTTGTATCCAAAATCCTGTCCTGATCTTGCAGATTTTAAAACGGTTCCCATTCCTGCATCAGGATCAGGCAGTCTGTTGCCTGCCTCTGTCTCTGTATTTTCTCCATAATATCCGCTGCCGCCTGCGGGGAACCGGGCATCTGCATATAAACCATCAGAAGCATCTCCACCGCAGTTCAGTCGCATATTGACATCAGACATTGCATTTCTTTCCAGTGAAATACCGTTTAAGATAGCGTCTGTTTCTATTCCGTCTCCATTGTATGCGGCTGCCAGACGAATATCAATGATTCCGTCCACCGGATATACCGAACCTATTTCTTTTACAGAGGCGGTATCCGTGATTGTATAGACATCGTATTGCTCACCATTTACCAGAATATCAAACGTTCTGTCTTTTACGCCTTCTAACTCGGCAAAATTCAGCTTCACGTTGTATTCGCCCTGTTTGGCATAGATCTTATAGCCAAATTCTGCACCGGTAAGAGCGGTGTTATAAACTTCATCTGCTCCTGCTGCCGTACCGCTGATCTGTTTCACTTCACCATAATAACCGGACTTCCCTTTTTCTGCATCAAATGCCTGATCAGGGGAATATCCTTCAATCTCCCCGCCGCCGCTGTTAAAAGAAGAAGAATGCTCTGCCAGTTTCAGATACCACTGCTGTGCCGCTGTATCTGCCGGTGCTTCTAATGTGACTTTTCCGTCTGCCAGACTCAGGTATTGATTTCCATCATGAAGACGGAACAGTCCATTGTGAAGATCTTCTGTCTGCCATACGGTCTGATCGGTCTCGGATAAAGCAAATGTATCATTTACAATAGCGAGATACTGATAACTGTTTGCTTCGGAATCCCATATGCGGATCTTTACTCCGTCTTTTGTTCCCACAAATGTGAATCCCTGATTATTGTCTTCCTCTTTATTCAATGCCAGTTCGTTTCCGCTTATTTCCAGATAAGACATTTGATCTGTGTTCATAACACGGTAAACAGCATTTTTTTCTATTGTGAAATCACGGGTTCCGGTATCTGCAGTTTCGTGGATACCAATGTCCGGTACTCCGTTATACAGCGGATTGCCGTAGAAATCCTGTGTTGCATTACGGTCAGATGTATAATCCCACTGTCCTGCATTAGACTGTTTGGTCTGGGGCACCACATTTACATAGGTACCTGCTCCAATCGCTATTGAACTGTTCTTAATCTGATAAGCTTCCAGAGAGGACCAGATATTATCCTTATTTCCATCTGCCCTGTCTGCACCGCCTCCGGGTTTAACAAACTCCGGATCTCCGTGGATTGCACCTGCAATTTCTTTTTCCGAATAAGTTCCGGTTGCATTATAGACCAGGTTATTGGCAGTGCCTGCCTTTGACCAGTCCACATTTCCCCATTCCCCGTTACTCTTGGTACTGGTGTTGTAGAAAATGTTATTGTAAAAATTCCAGTTTGATGCTACGGAGTTAGGAGATCCCAAAGACCACTTCCAGTTATCTCCATTATAATAAAATACATTGTTGTAGATATAACTTGGCGTACTGCTTCCAGCTGCAATGTGCCTCATTACCATACCATCATTCTGACTTAAATTATAGCGGATAACATCTGTATCGTTACCACCCATTAACAGCATAAATCCCATTGGAGTATCATGACTGTAGTTATATTCAAAAATTGTCCCTGCACTGTAATAATCACTGTCGTAAGAACATCCATCCTGATTATAAGAAGGTCCGCCATAACTTTCGTTATATCGGAACATGGTGTCAAATGCATTCCAGGACCATATTCCCGCATTGGCTCCCGGAGTGGCACGCATGGTATGATTGTGGAGTAAGTTATTTTCTACAACTGCTCCCTTTGTCTCACATACCAGAATTCCGTCTCCTCCAATATCCGATACATCATTATTCAGAACCTTATAGTTTCTCTGAGCCTGATCTTTGTAACGGATATTATTACTGCGGGACCCGTCATTTGCCCCATTATTGTCCGCGTCATTATTGGGATCATAATCGCTTTTACTGGGATCATTGTGTCGGAAATTGTCTAAATCCGAAATACGGATTCCTTTGATTCCGGTACGGTCACATTTCTCAATCTGATTATTCTGAATGGTAACACCGTCAAAATAAGGATAAACGCCCGCTTTGGAACTAAAAATAACCTCAATCCCAATGCCACCGTCGACTTTATTCACACCTCTGTTTTCATTTCCATCTACATCATGAACATAGCAGCCGTCAATCACAATGCCCTTATACGAACGCTCATCCAGCCCTTTATAAGTTTCTACTGCCCGTTCATCCACCGTTACATGGATTCCCAGCCTTCTTGGCAGTTCATCATCCTTGTTGGATGCACCGGATTGCCAGTTCACCGTGAAATCATCGTCATTGGTTACCTCAATACCGGTAACCGTAGTATATTCCATGTTTTCAATCAAAATTGCTTCTTTATACCCTGCATATCCGGGTGTTCCGTCTGGATTGGCAGCCCCTGTCTTTCGAAAACCGCCTGCATTGATCACCGGCATATTACCTTCACCGTAGCTGCTGATCAGAATAGGTCTTTCCTCTGTTCCTTTTCCCTTTGGATACAGACGCTGGTTATCGAAGATACTTCCCTTTTTCAGCAGGATGGAATCCCCCGGCTGGAGGTTTACTGCATTTACTTTTTCCAGAGTCTTAAATGCTTTATCTGCTGATGTTCCATCGTTTTCGTCGCTTCCCGTTTCACTGTCCACATAATAGATCATTCCGTCTGTCACAGGTACATATTCATTTATCACTGCCTGGTACCCGTGCTGTACCGCTGTAACTGTATTCGTAACTGACTCTGTAACTGTCTCCGGCTCTGCTGCCTGTGCCGTAGCCGGAATTCCGGAAACTGTCATTGCGCCTGCCAGAAGAACGCTCATTGCCCTGGCTGTCCATTGCTTTTTCAATCTCATCAATCTTTTCCTCCTTTTTTCTTTGATATAGCCTGTTTCTATTTTTTCTGCTACATCACTGCCTTCTTAACTGCCTGCTCCATCACCTCCGGTTTGTTTATTTGAATGTCTGCTTTCGCAAGCATATCTTCCATATATTGATCAAATTTTTCCTTTAAGCCTAAGTCTTTTACACTCATCTTCACCGATTCAAAATCTTCATTTTGGAAATATTCCATGTTCTCATTGTAGATCTCCTGCATCTCTTCATCCGATAATACAAGCAACTCGTCCTCACTTAATTTCCGGATCACCTGAAGTCTCAGGTTCTGGTTCAGATAATCATAATACTGGCTCTCAGGAAAACTCGTAATCCCGTAAAACACCTCGTTTTTGCTCTTTTTCTCCTGCCGCTGTGCGTTCTCACTTTCCATCTGCTTTTGAATGGATGGGTAATCGATGGCTTCCATCAATCCCTTATCCAGGGCAATTTTCTGAAGAAGCTTATCTCCTGCAATTATCCGGACAGCCCTGTCCGTTACGCAAGCTAAAGCACTTTCCCCTCCGTCATAACTTTTTTCCCAGGAAAACCCTTCCGAATCCAGGTTATATGTATTCATCCATTCATTGCGGATTGACAACCGCAGTTCGGATGCTGCAAATATGATTTCTTCCTGATAGATGGGAATGTCATTCACTGCAGCCACAACTTTTTTATTTTTTCCCGTAAAACATGCAAAAAGAATACCTGCTGCAACGATTAAAACCACTGCCGCTGCCAGGATATACGCTTTAAAACTTTTCATTTTTACCATATTATTCCACTCCTTCCCACCTGGTTGGTCTCATTTTATCATTGAACTTGATTTATTTCCTTGTACCCTGGTTGTTTTTATTGATCTAAAGTCAGGTATGAGAATGCAGCCCACACTTGCAAAAAAGACATCTGTTTGAAAACAAAGGTTTTCAATCCAGATGTCTTTGTACTACGGCGTACAGTTTTAGCTTAAATTTGTGTTTTTTATGAAGGGAACGCTTTGTAGCTGGGGGGTGTTCGGAACGAGAATGCGATAGACAATGACAGGACACTTATAAACTGTTCCCTGTAGTATTAGAGCATGTTTATTTTATACTCTGCTCCCGCCCTTTTTATAATGAACCGGGCTCATCTGGCAAAGCTTTTTAAATATCCTGTTAAAGTGTTCCACACTGTTATATCCTACGCTCTGGCTGACCTCATAAATTTTCATATCCGTCTTTCGAATCAGGTCTTTTGCTTTAGAGATACGGAATTCCATCAGGTAACTGCTGAATGTAGTTCCTGTCTCTTTCGTAAACCGTGTGCTGAAGTATTTTTCATTTAATCCTACAAAATCCGCCACATTACCCAGGGAAAGTTCCGGATTGGCATAATTATCCCAGATAAAGCGCTTTGCTTTTTGTATTACATCGTTCTGCCTTCTGTCATAGTTATGTTCCAGGTAATCCATAATCCAACGAAGGTAATTGGTCATCCAGATCTCCATTTCCTTTAAACTGGTTATCCGTTGTATTTTTTCGTAGTAATCCACCTCTTGGGGAAATACCTTAAGAATATCATCGTTATTCTCCCGCAGAGACACCGACACCTGGTAGATCATGTAGATGCTTTCTATTTTTGCCTGCTCAAATCCCATTTGGTAAAAGTTAGTGAAAATTCTCTGACAGCTCTGTTCAAATGCCGCATTATCCAGGGATTTCAGGCTGTCTTTTAAGTCCTGGTAACGGATTCCCGCCTGGATAGCTTCCTGTAAATTGACCTTTTGCTGGATATCCGTGGTAAATACATCTGTTTTTTCGAAAACACTTTGAAATGTGAGCAGAACTCCAGCCGATTGTAAGCATTCCAGGAACCCGGATGCACCTGAACCGATCTGGCTGATTCCTGCAATTGCCGGGAGATTCATATAATTCTTCCAGTTATTCAGTATCTGTCTGCTTACCGACTGCACCCGGTTCTTTCTATTTTCATCGGCATCCTTCGCACGATAATACAAGAGATAAGAAGAAGGCGACAGGGAGCAGATCGTACATTTGGAAGCAACCATGGGTATCTGATTTGCAATTTCCAGCATCGGTTTTATCAATGCATCCTCCAGGTCATTGCCAAATCGCAATACCTGCTGTTTGAAATCCAGAATTTCAAAACGGACAATATAATAATAATCTGCAAAAAAAGATTCTTTTAACTCCGTCCTACCAAGAGCCATATCCTGCAGAATCTGGCTTTCTCCCACTGGTTTTACTGTTGTTTTCCCCACCGGACTGCTCCCCTTCGCCTTTTGCAGATGATCTGCGATGCGTTCCAGATGGCTGCTCAGCATAATCTCATTGATATCTGATTTAAGCAGATAATCCTGTGCCCCCAGCCGGAATGCCTCCCGCACCAGCAGAAAATCATCGTAACCGCTAAGCGCGAGAATTACTGGTACCTGTTCCATCCGGTTTACCTGCTTAATCAATGTAATACCATCCATGATTGGCATTTTCATATCGGTAATTAACAGGTCTACGCAGGTATCCTTTAACTTTTCCAATGCCTGCTGTCCATTTTTGGCATCACCCACAATTTCAAACCCAAACTTTTCCCAATCCACGATCGTATGCAGTGTTGTCCTTACAATCATATCATCATCTACAAACATAACTCTGTACATCTTCATCATCCTCTCTGATTCATGAGCTATCCCATACTTTTACGCGGTATCTCAATAGTTGTTCTGGTGTATTTTCCAGGTTCACTCACAATTTTCATCTCACACGTCTCTCCAAAATTCAGCTTCAGCCTGCTGTAAACATTGGATATTCCAATGCTGTAATTGTCCTCCTTATCTTCTTTTGGTTTTAATATCTCACGAATCTGAGCTTCTGTCATGCCCTTTCCATTATCTTCAATGACAATGCAAAGCTTGTCTTCTTCATGATAAGCCCGCAGCTGTATTTCCCCGATATCCTCCATTTCACTAAATCCATGGACGATACAGTTTTCTATAATCGGCTGCAGAATCAGCCGGGGTACCCGGTCCTCCATGCATGCCTCCCCTACATCTGCTGTATATTCAAATCCATCTGAATAACGCACTTTCATCAAGAAAATATAGCTGCTGAGCACCTCCAGCTCTTCCTTCAGGCTGTAAAAACTTCCGTTTCTGCGAAAAGAACAGGACAAAATGCGAATTAATGCTTCCGCCATATTTTTAATCCCATCGAACTTTGATACCTGAGCCATAAAGCGGATCGAACTCAGTGTATTTACCAAAAAGTGCGGGTTAATCTGTGACTGCAGTGCCCGTATCTCGGCTTCGTGTTTCATTTGCTGCTGCTGCTCATTGTCATGAATCAGTACTTTCAACCTGCGCACCATGCGGTTGAAGGAATGGATCATGGTTCTGATTTCTGACTGTCCGCTGATTGGAATATGAATGTCAAGGCTTCCTCCTTCTACCTGCTTCAGCCCTTCAATGACCTCATTGACCGGATGTATAATACGCTTTAAGAAGATGCTGGAAAACAGGTAAAATAAAATGAAGAGTATTACGGTAATCACTATAATAATACAAGCAATTTTATTAAATTCCTCCAACAGAATCTCTGAATCTACCACGCTTACCAGCTTCCAACCGGTTGGGGTAATCTCTTTTACCAGATATGTAAATGCCGTTAAACCTAAGCGCTCTCGATATATACTCTGGTTCAGATCCAGATCATTTGGAAGCTGGATTTCCTGATCGCTGACATTCAGGAGCACTTCTTTGTTTTCGTCCACCAGGTACATGGTTCCAAGACTGCTTTCTTTGTTATATTCCCGAAGCATATTTCCGATTTCAGACTGAATAAACAAGGTTGCCATCTCAATTTTATTCGTTCTGTCCAGACTGTTGTCCGGGGACAGCCCCGCTGCAATGGTAAACTGATATTTTGTCTTTAGAGAATAGGTTACTTTAGACGAATAACTGCCTATACACACATTATTCTTGTTCGACAATGCCTGCTGATACCACTTTGACTGTTTGATCTCAGTCTGGGGTATTACCAGGTCATCCTTGATATAAGTGTTGTCCCCGCTGACCATATAGAACACGGAAGCCAGCATATCATCACTTGGGATCATCATATAATTGAAAGTTTCCCGTAAAATCTTTTCAAAGTTATATTTGTTAAATGCATTGCTGTCATCTGTCTGTGCCGCCAAAGCCAATACATCACTGTTATTTACATTACACAGATGAGACAGACGCATGGAGACATTGTCTATCTCTTCTTCCAGGGTCTTCTCTACATTAGCCTGAACCAGTTCAATTTTTTCTGTGGCGGAACGAAGCATCATCGTCCTGACTATGGCAAACGACCCTATGATAATAAATAGAATAGGAATCACAATTAACAATAAAAAACTACTGTAATACGTAAATTGTAAACGGTTTTTCTTTTCTGTAAACATAACTCATCCCCCAAATCCTCATTATCTTTTCCGATTATAACATGAAGCTTTTGAAGATACAAACTGATAAATGGGATTTAGCCGCTTTTTGGCGGCATGCGGGTATTCGCGGGCATTTGCGGGTATTTGCAGGCATTTGCAGGGAAATCCTGATGCATTTCCCGGCTCAGTGACCGCTTCGTATCCAATAGGAGCCAGTCGAATACGATCCGCCAAAAATCAAAAAAAGACTGCTTCCAGCCATAAAAACCGGAGCAGTCTTTTCTCAATTATTTAATCTTTACCGTCTTTGCCGGATTCCCTTTTTTGAAGGTTTTCTTATAATCAGATGCCTTTTTGTTTGGCACATTAATATAAGCGTTCTTATGGATTCCGCTGAATGCTTTGCTGTAAACTTTGCTGACTTTTGTTGATTTTATTACGATACTCTTTAATACTTTGTCATTATAGAATGCTTTGCTTCCGATGCTTTTCAGTCCTTTACCAATTGTAACGGATTTCAGTTTTCTGCATCCTGCAAATGCGTAAGAGCCGATTTTGCTTACATTATCTGCAATCTTAACTGTCTTTAATTTGGTATTGTTTTTAAATGCATTCTTATAGATCTCCGTAACCTTGAAGGTATAACCATTTAATTTTACGGTCTTTGGAACACTGATGGAGGTATATGATTTTTTCTTTGCCTTCATTACTTTTACGGTTCCGTTTTTGGATGAAGATTTTGTTACTTTGTATACAAGACTGTTGACGGTATAGACTGCATTTTTCTTAGGTACCTTCGGAGCGGCCGGTTTCACCTTGAGCTGTGCCATTGCATCACTTAAGTTCTTTGCTGCCGCATTTACTGCTGCCTGGTCGTTCTTATTAACTGCTTCTGCTGCTGCCAGTGCCGCTTTTACCTTAGCATAAGAATCGGCGGTATACTTGTTCACATCCAGTTTCTTCGCTTCTGCAATCTTCTGGTTTAATACACTTAAGTCTGCAGGTTTTATCTTGAGCTGTCCAATGGCATCACCTAATGCTTTTGCTGCTGCATCTACTGCTGCCTGGTCTTTTTTATTCACTGCTTCCGCTGCTGCCAGTGCTGCTTTTACTTTGGCATAAGAATCTGCCGTGTATCTGCCTGGGTCTAATTTCTTCGCTTCTGCAATTTTACTGTTCAATACCGTAAGATCAACTGGTTTTAATACCAGCTGGTTAAGCGCTTCTCTGACTGCTGTAACTGCCCCGTCAATTTCCTGCTGATCGTAACGATCCGCATCCAGGGCCGCATCCAGAGCTGCTTTGAGTCTGCTGTAAGAATCTGCGGTATATTTGCCCGCATCTGCTTTTTGTGCTTCTGCAATGATTTCATCCAGCGCTTTTGGATCTGCCGGTTTCATTAACCCGCCGTCAATAAACTGGTTGTTGACTGCAACGTTGTCGATGGCCGAAGTTCCATTTACATTCATGATACCAATCTGACCTGCGGTAAATGCCGAATCTTCTGCTATCATAAGCGCTTCTCTGTTGTCATTTTTATAAGCCTTGATAACTGAGCCCTGCATTTCCACAGTTAAACGGTATGTCCTGCCTGCCTGAAGGCGCATGCCGGTTTCCGCCAGAACAGTAGTCCTGCCATTTTCCGATTTTACAATCTGTACTTTATCATTTTCTGCATCTGCAACCAGCTGATAGCCTCTGATTCCTGCTGACCCGCTTACGGTACGCAGCAGCATTGCGGTTACGGAGTCCTCTGTTCCCGGTTTTACATCTGCTGCAAACAGAACATCTTTTATTTTATTGCTGTCAATCAGGGAGTATGCGCCCTTAGAAGCGGAAGTATAAGCTCCGTCCACGGTCTTCCAGTTTCCGTTTGCTTCCCATTCATCACTGCCTTTTTCAAATGTGCTGCTATAACGCGGGATGCTTGCCACATGGATGTTGTCTAATGTGGCTGCTACACGGTAGCCTCTGACAGCTGCGCCGCCTTCCAGATACGTAGAATCATTAATGTCTACACATGGAACCTGGGCATCATCTACATAGATCTGGATCCGGGAACCAAATACTGCAATGCGGAGTGTATGTGTACTTCCTACAACCAGTTCCGGAACGGTAACTTTAGCAAGCTCTTTCCATCCCTGGCTCATGCGTCCAAGCTGTACATAACGGTCACCAATACCTGCATAATATCCATTGGCACCATCCGGTCCAATATTATAGTTAGAAGAACGGAATAAAAATCCTGCATTTCCGTTTATTCCTGATGAGTTGGTTACTTTGATATCCATTTCGTAGATACCGTCTGACATGGAGATGCCCTTCATTATCATTTTATCTCCCTGATCAGAAGCGCTCATATTCAGTGCGCCGTTTACGACGTTTCCACTCCATGCACCACCCATGATTTCATATCTTTTTGCATAATCTGCATCGCTGAAATCATCCGTTATTTCAACATCTTTTACGGTATCATCGATTTCCGACTTAACTGCTTCATAGGATTCCGGTGAAACCACAAGATCTGCTACTGGATTGGTTCCGGATGCATTTACCGTGATTCCTCCGGTAAAACCGCTTCTGTCAAATACATTTATAGCAGCTTCCGGGTTGTTATCTGCAAATACACGAATCTGTTCGTCAAATAAGGTTACTTTTACGTGATGGTTTCCTGCTGCCAATTCTGCTGCATCTCCAATCACCTGGTTTGTCTTCTTATTTGTAACGGTAATACTGCTTCCGCCGTTTGCAAGAGCGATAACATATCCTTCTTTTTCGCCCGTTCTTACGTTCAGGCTGGAATTGCCGGATAAGACACCTTCAACACTGTAATTATCAGAATCTGTCTTAATATTTTTTACTGCCGTTACCTGATCTGCTTTTTCAATGTCTTTTGGATTTAAGATAATGGTAGGATTTACAGCATATCTTCCGTATACGGAGTTGTAAATACGAAGTCCGTTTTGATTTGCTGCATCCTCTTTTACAGCGTAAGTAACTTTCATTACTTTACTGTCACCCATAGCGGCTTTAATTTCAGCCAGTTTTTCCTTTGATACACTTAAATTTACCAGATAACCAAAGTCACCTGCACTGGTTGCACCGTTATATGGAGCATTCAGGGAAAGTGTTCCTCTCATATCCCTTGGGTTGTCCGGAAGATAAACCGTGTCAACCTCTATGCCGTTTACATAAACGGTCATATCCGATGCCCGCTCCCTGCCCTCTGCTGTCTGGCTGTATGCAGAGCTGAAAGAAGAATGGTTCTTATCAGTTCCTGTCTGACCTTTGAAGGATGATGCCTCAGCAATAATTTTAAGGCCATTTAACGTATCCAGGTTAAAGTTTTCCGGCAATGTATAGCTGTAATCCTGGCTTCCGGTTCCTTCTGTGGTAACCATCCTGCGGTCATTAACAGCTGCTTTCATGGTAATGGAACCATTTTCATTATCCAGAACCAGTTCTTTATTCTCGCTTGACGGATCTGCAACTACGATATTGGTAAAGTTTTTCGCAATTTTTGCTCCATCCGGTCCTTCTATCCATACGGTTAAAGTTCCAACACAAGCCTGGGCAGGCGCATGGAAGGAAAGGCTTGCTTCTGCTTTTTCATAAGGGATAATTTCCATTCCCAGTGTACCGGCAAGGTCTGTGCTGATATTGTTTCCATAGATGTCTGTTCCGTCGAAACGCCATTTTACAACGGTATTTTCCGGTACATCATTTGTCCAGCTCATTGCCATAATCTTTGTTTTTATCTTTGCTCCCGGTTTTACATTTTTAACCGGACTGTCTACGATTCCGATATAGGTCTCCTGTACTAAATCCTGGATTCCCATGTCACCGCCATATGCAATTTCATCATAGCCAAAGATCTTCTTCTGCCTGTCATAGGTCAATATTCCGTTGCGCTCGTATTCTACGTCAAATGGCTCTGTATATACAAATCCGCTTTGTTTTTCATATCTTCTCTGAACATCTGTCATAAATTTAAAGCAATAGGAGATGTCAAAATCGCCGTCATAAGCAGCAACACCGCCGTACTCACTGTTCAAAAGGGGATCGCCATCCTGCTTAAAGCCGAACTTATAGTTATTTTCTGATCCTACATATGCATTGTTAACCCTGTTCTCCACATCACCTACAGTACCGTCATAAGATTTTGGATACATGTGGTATGTATTCAGGTCAGACGGCTGAACGTGGTCACTGTTGCAGGGACTCATATCCTCAATCAGCATATTCGGATATGCCCCTTTTGTCTTATTATATAAGTACTCTACCCACTCTGCCGTACTCTTGCCGTCAGATGCTTTTACGTTCCGGTTCTTGCCGTTATCATTATATGCCGCATACAGTCCCCAGGTTTCGTTGAACAGCATAACGGACACAATTGACGGATGGTTATAGTTCATTTCCATTGCAGCATCCAGGCATTCTTCATAATATTTTCTGCCAAGCGCCTCGCCGCCTTCTTTGGAGGGCACCATAGCGGTTGCATGCGGCATATCCTGCCATACCATCATTCCTAATTTATCACACCAGTAATACTGCAGCGGATCTTCAATTTTCAGATGCTTACGGATCATATTGAATCCGGCTTCTTTCATTGCCAGAATATCATATTTTAAAGCATCTTCGGATGGTGCGGTATAGATTCCCTCTTCCCAGAAGCCCTGGTCCAGAAGTCCTGACATATAAACAGGTTCATCATTGAGATAAATATATTTTACACCCAGGTCTTCATTGTAATATTTCGCTTCTACCTTACGAAGTCCAAAGTAAGTAGAAAGTTCATCCAGTACATTTCCATCCATATCCTTAACGGTCAGGGTACCCTGGTAAAGATTTGGATCATCGTAATTCCAGAGTTTCTGGTTTGCAATGGCAATCGGGGAAAGTTCCACCTCGTTGTCACCTGATTCTACCTGAATCTCCTGGCTTCCCTCTACCACGGAACCGGTAGGGATATCCACGTCATTTTCCATGTCATATACGGTGCTTGCAAAATCATATTCCACTGTAAGTGTCTGGTCTTTATCTGTGGTTACATCCAGATCATAAGTTACCGTAGCATTGTCAATATCCGAAACTGCTTTGGCATTGTCCAGATAGGTTGCACTTCTGGCTTCCATACCCACTGTCTGCCAGATTCCGCTTGTATGGATATATCCGCAAGGTGCGTTTCTTCCCTGTTTACCAATCAATGCCGGATAGCTGTCATCGCCGTAGCTTCCTTTATCCTCTACCCAGAGCGTTATAACATTGTCTTCGCCCGCTTTCATATGATCTGTGACATCCATTTCAAATGCGCTGTACCCGCCAATGTGTTCTCCGACTTCTTCCCCATTGACCCAGAGCTTGCATTTCCAGTCAACGGCTCCGAACTTTAAGAAGATTTTTCTGCCTTCCCAGGACTTGTCTACACGAACTGTTTTCTTGTACCATGCCTGACCTTTATAATCAGGGTCACTGATACCGCTTAAAGAAGATTCCCAGCAGAACGGTACGTTAATGGATCTTGAAAATTCCTGATCCGGATTATACCAGCCTGCATTTTTTCCTTCTTCATCTGCGTCAAAGTCGAACTCCCAGATTCCGTTTAAGTTTACATAGGACTCTCTTTCCCAGTCTGCCCTTGGACGTTCTGTTCTTGTTGGAACTTCCTCTGTTCCCGGTTTTACAATGATAAGGCCTTTTGAAATCACGGCAGTATTGCTCTGTTTGATTTTCAGCTTGTATGTACCGGTTTCCATATTTGGGATTACAATTTTTGCTTCTTCATTTTTTTGTGAGGTTACTTCTGCGTAGACAGGAGTCTTCAGGGATTCACCGGAAGTCTTTACAATCTCAAAACTTTCCACCTGATCCAGTCCAAAACCATTTACTGTTACATCCCCCTTAAAGTCTTCGCCTTCCTTCAGGTTCGCTTGGGAAGTATCGATGCTTCCAATATAAATTCCATTATAATCAGAGGGGAGGAAAAATGCAGATGACGGAATGGTACTCTTGTCCTTCAATCCTTTGTTATTACTCCAGGATAAAGTGGCATGTGCGCCTCCGCTGTAGTCAAAATATTCTACTTTAATATCATAGAATTTTCCTGCTTCTAATGCTACTCCTTTACTTGTCTGTAATATATCCCAGGACTCGCCGTCCCAGTAATTAAACAGCTGCTCTCCATTCACCCACAGTCTGATTCCATTGTCAGCAAGACCGTAGAAGGTGTAATCCGCTGTTTCCGGTACCCGGATTCTGCCGCTCCAGCGGATGCCGGCATAATCATCTTTTCCCGTTGTAAGCATCAGCTTGGCATTCAAATCCCCGTAATTAATATTATAATCAATACCTTTTGACTTGAGTGCATCCAGTTTCACATTCTTTCCACTACCGGAAGTCGTATAATATTCTGCAAACAATCCATTTACATCCACATTATTGACTGCTGCTGCATTTTTATTCTTTGTCTCCCTGGCAGTTTCAGTCTCGTTTTCTTCTGTCAGCTGTGTCTCGGTTTCACTCATTGTTTCTTTTTCTGTTTCCACCTGGTTTGTCTCTGCAATTGTCTCTGCTTGCGACGTTGATTCCCTTACTGCTTCTGTTTCTGTCTCCACCCGGCTGACCGGTTCTGTTTCTGGTTCTGTTTCTGACTCTGTCTCCTTAATTGCCTTTGCAGTCCCAGGGGGCAGTGCATCGCCGGGGTCTTCATTTAACTCCGCTGTTTCTGCACTCCCCGTGGACACATTATCCGGTTCTGCCGCCAGTACATTCGTATACGGTGACAGGTTGGATACTACCATACCGACAACCAATGCCATGCTCAATAGTTTCTTTCTTCTCTTGCCCATAATGTCCTCCTTCTTAAGGTTTGTTTTGTGTAAATCGTACAATTTATATACGAATTTTCACCTTGTCTTTGACATTATAGCACTAGCAATTGGCATTTATCGTTGCAATTTTTTGAGTATTTTTTACACATTTATGATATTCTTATACTTTTATACAAAATATCCCCTTATTCTAACTCAAAAGCTCCTGTATAGAGCTGGTAATACTTCCCTCTGTCACTGATCAGTTTTGCATGGCTTCCCCGTTCTATAATCCGCCCCTGTTCCAATACCATGATCACATCTGAATTCTGTACCGTGGATAATCTGTGGGCAATTACAAATACCGTTCTTCCATGCATCAGCCCGTCCATTCCCCTTTGAACAATAGATTCCGTTCTGGTATCAATGGAAGAAGTGGCTTCATCCAGAATCATAACCGGAGGATCAGCCACTGCCGCTCTGGCTATTGCTATCAGCTGCCGCTGTCCCTGGGAGAGGCTGCCTCCGTTTCCGGTAATTACCGTATCGTATCCATCCGGCAGTCTCCGGATAAAACTGTCTGCATTTGCCAGGCGTGCCGCTTCAAATACTTCTTCTTCAGTAGCATCCAGTTTTCCATACCTGATATTTTCCATAATGGTTCCGGTGAAAAGATTGGTATCCTGCAATACAATACCCAGGGAACGCCGAAGGTCGTCTTTTTTAATTTTATTAATATTAATATCGTCATAACGGATCTTACCGTCTGCCAGATCATAAAAACGGTTGATGAGATTGGTAATTGTTGTTTTCCCTGCTCCCGTTGAACCGACAAATGCCAGTTTTTCCCCCGGTTCTGCATACAGCGTTATGTTATGCAGCACGATCTTATCTGCATTGTATCCGAAATCCACATCGTAGAACCGTACCTCTCCTTTTAGTTCTGTATAGGTCAGTGTTCCATCCCCATGAGGATGCTTCCATGCCCATAGTCCGGTACGCTCTTTTGCTTCTGTCAGGTTTCCTGCTTTGTCATAGACTGCATTTACCAGCGTTACATACCCTTCATCCACTTCCGGTTCTTCGTCCATCAGATTAAAAATACGTTCTGCGCCAGCCAGTGCCATAACAACCATATTTAACTGGTTGGATATCTGGCTGAGGGGATTTACAAAGCTTCTGCTCAACTGCAGGAAGGAAGCAATCGTTCCGATGGTAAGCCCGGCCATTCCTGTCAGCGCCAGTGTCCCTCCCAAAATAGCAATTAACACATACTGGAGATTTCCCAGATTTCCCATAACAGGCATTAATATATTGGCAAAAGCATTTGCCTGAGTGGCATCAGCACAAAGTTCCTCATTTTTCTGGTTAAATTCTTCCTTAGCCTTTTCTTCATGGCAGAATACTTTAATTACTTTCTGCCCGTTTATCATCTCTTCAATAAAACCATTCAGCCCCCCCAGCGCTGCCTGCTGGCGGATAAAATAGTAGCCGCTCTTTCCCGCGATCAGCTTCGTCACGTTCAGCATAATAAATACAAAAATCAGCACAAATATGGTCAGCTGCCAGCTGGTAAACAGCATTGCAAAAAATACGGACACAATGGTGATCATTGAAGAAAACATCTGCGGTATGCTCTGAGCCATCATTTGACGCAGCGTGTCGGTATCATTTGTATAATGACTCATAATATCTCCATAGGCATGGGTATCAAAATACCGGATGGGCAATGTCTGCATTTTTGCAAACATGGAGTCTCTGATATCTTTGAGAATTCCCTGGGCAATTACAACCATAAGCCGGTTATAGAGCAGCGTTGCCACAACACCAGCCAGATAGATGCAGCCCATAAACAGGACAGATCTCAGAAGCGGCGTAAATACAGGCGCCGCTTCCAGTAAAAGCGGTGTTATATAATCATCGATCAGCGTCTCCAGATACAAAGAGCTGGCTACACTGGTCAGTGCACTGATCAGGATACAGATAAGCACTAAGGTAAAGCGCAGTTTATACTGCCCGATATAGGACAAGAGTCTCTTCACTACTTTTCCGTTTACTTTTTCCATTGTTTTCTTTTCTGATTTATTTTGACTGTTCTGATTCATCTTCCACGCCTCCTTTCACCTGGGATTCATATACTTCTCTATAAATATTACTGCCTGCAAGCAGTTCTTCGTGGGTACCCACATCCTGTATATACCCGCCGTCCATAACAATGATTTTGTCCGCATCCTGTACGGAGGAGATACGCTGGGCGATAATAAATTTCGTTGTATCAGGAATTTCTTCTGCAAATGCTTTTCGTATCATGGCATCGGTCCTGGTATCAACGGCACTGGTTGAATCATCCAGAATTAATATCTTTGGCTTTTTAAGGAGGGCCCTGGCAATACAGAGGCGCTGCTTCTGGCCTCCCGATACATTACTTCCTCCCTGTTCTATATAAGTATCATATTTATTGGGGAAACTCTGTACAAAATCATCCGCCTGGGCCAATATACATGCATGTATCAATTCTTCATCCGTTGCAGACTCATTTCCCCAGCGGAGATTCTCCTTAATCGTTCCGGAGAAGAGAATATTCTTCTGCAGCACCATAGCTACCTGGTCCCGGAGGGTTTCTATATCATAACTGCGCACATCCCTGCCTCCAACCAGAAGATTGCCGGAAGTCACATCATACAGCCTTGGTATTAACTGGACAAGGGTGGTCTTTGCCGCACCGGTTCCACCGATAATCCCAACGGTTTCACCGGATTTAATTTCCAGATTTACATTCTTCAGGCACAATTTATTTTGATCATCTGCATAACTGAAATTTACATCTGCGAATACTACGGAGCCATCTTTCACTTCCATTACCGGATGTTCCCCATTTTTCAGGCTGCTTTCCTCAGTAAGAATTTCTACGATACGCTCGGCAGAAGCTCTTGACATGGTGATCATTACAAATACCATGGACAACATCATCAGACTCATCAGTATCTGCATTGCATAAGTAATCAAACTCATTAACTGTCCAGTTGACATCCCCACTGCCGGATTATTTCCGGATGCCACAATTGCCCTTGCACCAAACCAGGAAACCAGCAGCATACATGCATACATACAAAACTGCATCAGCGGCATATTAAAAGCCAGCAGTTTTTCTGCCTTTGAGAAATCAGAATAAATACTGCCGGAAATCTCCTTAAACTTTCCGTTCTCATGTTCTTCCCGTACATAGGACTTTACCACCCGGATTCCGTGAAGGTTTTCCTGGACAACATTATTTAATTTATCATAGGTACGGAATACCCGTTCAAATATGGGGTGCGCTTTTGTCATAATCACCCAGAGTCCAATCCCCAGTATAGGTATGGCACATAAGAAAATAAAGGCCATCTGCACATTAATGCCAAATGCCATAATCATGGAAAACACCAGCATAATCGGGCTTCTCACCGCCATTCGTATAATCATCTGATAAGCGTTCTGCACATTTGTTATATCTGTGGTAAGCCTTGTAACGATACTTGCCGTTGAAAATTTATCAATATTAGAGAATGAAAAGTTCTGTACATTATAATACATATCTTTTCTCAGATTCTTTGCAAATCCTGCCGAGGCGCTGGCTGCATACTTGCCTGAAAGTGCCCCGAATATGAGGGATATCATGGCGGATACTACCAGAAAGATCCCCATTCTCCATATGTATCCCAAATCCTTACCATCGATTCCATAGTCAATCAGCATTGCCATAAGAAGCGGTATAATTACCTCCATTACAACTTCCAGCGATACGAAAAAAGGAGTCAATAAGGAATCCCGTTTATATTCCCGTATACTTTTCATTAATTTTTTAATCATTTTTTTACCTCCACATTATCTGTTTGTACACGAATAATTCGTATACATACTGTTTGTAGCCAAACATTATAGGGAAAATATAAGAAACACGCAGATGCATGTTTCTCATATCTATCCCAGCTTACCGGCCGGGTCCGCCAGTTCCTACTGCAATCGTACAGCAGCCGCCTAAAGAGTCTCAAGATTTACTCTTAACCTGTCCATCATGTTTAATAAGGCTTCCACTTCTTCCTCCGTAAACCCTTGGACAAGCATCCGTTCCGTATCTTCTATATGCTGCCTGACTTTCTGATACATTGCTTCTCCCGTTTCCGTAAGTATCAGTTTCTTTAATCTTGCATCCTCCGGAACGCTGACTCTGTATATTAATCCATTCTTCTCCATCAGCTTCAGTATTCCGGTTACTGTTGAACGGGTAATCGTAAAATCGCGTTCAATATCCCTCTGGAAGATATCCTGCCCCTTATGTTCCTGGAGATAGCCTATAATCCAGGTCTGCATGGGTGTAACGTCCTGCATTCCCTGCTGCTTTTTCTCTGCTTCTATCCTGCGGCCCAGCAGATTGGAAAGTGCATGTATTTCACGTCCAACGTCTCTTTTTCTCATTTACGATCCCTTTCTTACATAAAATTAGCGCTATAACTGTTTGGTCACAAACAATTATAGCGCCGAACTAATTTTATGTCAATCACTTTTTTTACGCTATTCACCCCTGAAATGCCAATTGAAAATTAGTAAACCTATTCAGCGAATTTTCCCCTTCCTGTATAAAATCCCAGGTTTCTTTATAGGTTCCATCTACCGCCACCTGATTTTTTCCTAAAAATTCAATGAATTCTTCCGGCTTTCCCTCAAACCTCTCTGCAAAAGTATCCGAGTACTCCCATTTTTCTTCACTGCTAAACTCCCTCAGTTCATTAAATAACACATGCTCCAGATTACAGGACATATAATAAATGCAGTAAGGCACTTCGTTAATTTTACCGGTAGCTGAGAGCTTATATAACAACTCTGATTTCAATTGATTTCGCTTTATCAGAGAACCTACATTTGAGGTTTCAATGTGGTCGGTATAGTAAACCGTGGGACCTGACTTTTTTTGTATGACATTTTCCGCAGTCACAAATGCACCATCCAGGTCAGACAGATGGATGACTTTTAAGATATCCTCATCCGTGTATCTGTATTTTGTTTTAACATCCTCCATACAGTCATTGATTCTCTTAATAATCGTGTCAGAGTTCACATTTCCCCGGGCCGTGATGTCCCCATGAATTACGTGAAACTTTACCTCACTGCTTGAAAAATACTCCTTCACAATAGATCCGATTGCTCCTTCATCGCTGGGACCTTCCACAATAAATATAATCACTTTCTTCTCTTTATCTGGCATTTATAATTTCCCTCCCTGCTTTACGAAATGACCTTGCAATCTTGATACTGTCCGTATCGGTATAGATACATTCCTGTTGTCCGCCTAAGGTGATGCTGCGAATATAGGCATCCCGCAGATTCAGGCTGTTTCCCGTATGCTCCATTCTGATATACCGGTTGTCCGGGTTGGCTGTGGAAAACAAGATACTGTCATTGCCCAACATTTCTAAAGCCCGCAGATTGTGGGAAGTGAATATCAGCTGCCCTTTTGCCCCTTTATTGAATATATCCAGAAGCTCTCCCAATAGATATTCATAAATACCGGCGTCCAGTTCATCCACAACCAGGCAGATGCCCGGATCGCTGTATGCCCGGATCAGCACATTGAGGATGGAAATAATCTTAACGATTCCATCTGACTCAAATCGTATGGGAATCTCCATCTCACCACGCCTGGAAGTAAGATCCACCTTTCGCCCGACACCGCCATTCTCCACAAGCTGCTGTCCATAATCTTTAATATCCAATGTCATACCCGGTATAATGGTGGCAAGTACGATATTTATTTCCCCCACAATTTGCTTCAACAGTTCAAAACGGCTTTCCTCCACAAGAGTGGGTTCTTTTAAAGCAATTACAAAATCACCTCTGGTGGCTGACTTGCGGTCTGTAACCCGAAATGCCACGGGCAAAAGAAAATCCGCGCTGATTGCACCGGAGTGCGAATCCCGGATAACAAATAGATCCATCATTGCATAGTTGTATAGGGACTGAATCAAAAATGCATAATCCAGAAAATTCTCCCCACTCTCATTACAGAAAATCTCCCGGCTGGTCTCTCCAAAGATGTAGGAACAATTATGAATCCGGGCAACTTTTTTTGCTACAATCAGGTTCGTACCGTTCTCTTCATTTCCAAGAATCACATCCTCCAGCATTTCTTTTGGCGTAAATACACCTTCCGTATCTTCTGCAGTATATTCCATAAATAAATACTTTTGTGTGTACTCACCCTGTACGATCTTAGCAGCCGATAATGATTCTTTTGAAATAACAGCAGTATTTTCTTCTGTTCTGCGGAACCAAAGCTCATACTCCACCTCAAACTGCCGTTCCTTTCCGGTCACCAGAAACACTGCTTTTACTTTAGCATAATCCTGCCCGCTGGTAATATAATTAACCAGTTCTTCCGGAATACTAAGCCCCATGATTATCTTCTGCACATAGAAAAGCGTATCAATTACCGTAGTCTTTCCGGAGCCATTTTGTCCGTAAATCCCCAATATTTCAGAAGTATCCAGCACTATGCCCTGATGGATCCGGGAAGGCATCTCTACTTTTCCATATGCAGTATTTTTAAAGTTTTTTATTTCTACCGAATGCAGCCTTACAATGATGTCATCCATAATTTATCTCTCCTCCGATATATGAAGTATTTCTACATTATCCCCGATTCTGATACTTTGTATTCCATGACAGAAAAAAAGCAAGGCAGCTATTCCTGTTTATAAACATAACCTGTTTATAAATATCAAGAATCACTGCCCTGCTCAGAGGGTGTTTTAATATATCTTATTTTATTTCAATTTTACTGTTCGAACCTTCGAATAATTTCCATATATTTTAGTATCTCCAACCCTCTTGTATCCACGCATCTTAAACTGGTAAGTCTTACCCTTTTTCAGTTTTGTCTTTGTATATGCAGTACGTGCTGCAGATGCGTTTTTAATCCTGGTAAAGCCACCTTTTCCGGTCTTCATATAAATGGCAAATCCATCTGCCTTTGTTCCCTTTTTCCAGGAAAGCTTCACGCTTGTTTTAGAAGCTGCTTTAGCAGAGAGTGCCGGTTTTTTCGGTGTCGTTGCTGTCTTTAAGTATTTTGAATATTTACCGAACAGCTTTTTACTTCCGGATAACGTATATGCCCTTACCCTGTATTTGTAAATTGTTCCGGCGCTTAAGCCTTTTACCGTATAACTTGTCTGGCCTGTGTTTTTTACTACGTACCATTTGTTTTTATCCGGATTATAGCGGCTTAATTCGTAGCCTTTTGCACCGCTGGTTTTATTCCAGGTTAATTTCATCTGGTTAGTTTTCAGATTAGATGCTTTTAATCCGCTTACTTTTTTCGGCGCCGTAATCTTTTTGAATTTAGCTGTATAAGTTACGTTTTCATAAACCGTTACCGTATACTTTGCGGTTGTGGATACTTTCTTTCCATTGAGATACCAGCCCTCAAACGTATACTTAACGGATGGTTTTGCCGTTAAATCAACCTTGCTTCCGGCATCCACTGTCTGACCGCCTGTTGCTGTACCGCCTGTTTCCGCTTTCACGGTAAGGGTAACTTTTTGTGGCTTCGGCGCTTCTTTCTTAATAAATTTTGCGGTATATACGGTGTTCTGTAAAGCATTTATTGTATATTCCGGTTGTGATGATACTTTCATATCCCCTATATACCAGCCTTCAAATACATAGCCTTCCTGCGGATATGCCTTAATGGTTACCGCACTTCCATATTCTGCGGTCACGCTGCCGGTTACGGTTCCTCCGGCTTCTGCCACTGCCTGAATCGTGATCATTTCTTTTGGCTTTTCTTCAAATCGTGCTGTATACACAGCATCTGTTTCTGCCTTCAAGGTCAGGCTTGCCTGATCCGATACTTTTTCATCATTCAGATACCAGCCTTCAAATGTGTAGCCTTCATTTGGAAATGCCGTTATGGTAAATTCTTCACCTTTCTTAACGGTTCCGCTGCCGCTTACGGTTCCTGCCGTTTCATCTGCTGACTGTACGGTAATGTTCACCATTTCCGGCTGTGGCTCTTCTGCTTTTGTGAACCGCGCAACATAAGTGATATCCTCTTTTGCTACCACTTCATACTCTGCATTTTCGGATACCCTGACATTATCCAGGTACCAGCCTTCGAATACATAGCCTTCGTTCGCTGCTGCAGTAAGTTTTACCGTTGTTCCAATATCTACCGTTGCAGTCCCTTCTGCCGTTCCGCCTTCTGTTGCTTCAGCGGTAACCGTCACCTGCTGTACCGCATTTTTCGTAAACCGTGCAATGTATACGGCATCCTCTGTTGCTTCTATTTTATGTTCCGCCTGGTCAGATACTTTTGTTTCTCCCAGATACCAGCCTTCAAATGTGTAGCCTTCATTGGCTGTGGCAGATATGGTTACTGTCTCACCAACGTTTACACTTCCGCCGCCGGATACCGTTCCTGCCGTTTCATCTTCAGACTGTACGGTAATGGTTACCCTGGCAGGTGCATTTTTTATAAATCTGGCAATATACTCTGCATCTTCTGCCGCTTCAATTTCATATACGGATTCATCGGATACTTTTACGCCTTCCAGATACCAGCCCTCGAAGGTATAACCCTCATGTGCCTTGGCGGTAAGGGTGACTTTTTCCCCTTCCTTAACTGTACCGCCGCCGGATACGCTTCCTGCTGCTTCGTCTTCCGAACGGGCTGTAATTGTTACGTCTTTTAAGTCTTTTATAAACTTAGCTGTATAGACGGTGTCCTCTGTGATCTCCGGCGTAGTGAAAGCAGGTTCCTCGCCTACCTTTTCTTCCCCAAGATACCATCCGCCAAATGTGTATCCTTCGTTGGCTTCTGCCGTCAATACTGCAGTTCCGCCCGCTTCCACATCTGTAGTCCCTTTCACAGTTCCGCCCTCTGCCGGGTCTGCCTGTGCAGTTACTGTATATTCACCTTTTACTATGGTAAATACGGATGTGCGTACTGCTTTTGCTCCGTTTACTTCCGCAATAGCACGTACTTTTATAACTCCCGTAGAACCAACCCTGAGCTCTGTTCCGGATATGGCTGCCCCTGCAACTCCTTCTGCAATTTCAAAGGAGTAGCTGATGTCCTCCTGGTCATGGCCTGGTGTCTCACACGGTACGAGCATTCCTTCTGCGGACAAGTTTACTGTAATCTGGTCTGCATTTTTCGGTATAACAATCTTGCGGTTGTCGAAAACCAGGCCGCTGAAAGTACACCCGCATGAACCCGGTGTAATAACCAGGCTGTCATCACCCGGCTCTTCCGTTTCCACCGCTTTGTAGAATGCCATATACTGTCCGGAGATATATTTATCTGCTGGATCTGCATCCGGATAGGCTACATTTTCCATAGAATGGAGCACTCTCATCTGCAGCCTTCTGGCATCTACCGGCGCAAATGCAGCTGTCTTCTTCTCTTTATCTGCAGCCCATACGATATGTCCTTGCGGAACTTCCTGCCAGTCATCCTGGTCTGCCGTGGTACTGTAGTACAGCTTAAATTCCTTGATAATTCCATTCGTTCCGTCCTGCCTTGGACGATATTCCAGCTTGCCAATTTTACAGATATCCCCAAAATCAAAGGTCAGCTTATTGTTAATTCCCTGTGCCATATTGATTCCGCCGCTCCAACTGCTGTGATAGATCGAATCATTATCTGCCAGCATGTTGGTAATTGGATATCCGGGCTGTGTACTTTCTGCCGCTGCTGCTTTTACTTCCACCTTTTCATATTCATAATCATTTTTCTGTGCCTGATATACATAGATTTCAGCAGCTGAGACAAATCCACCTCCAGCCTGCGTAGCACGAAGCATCAGCCTGCGTGCAGTCACCACAGAGAACTTTGCGGTTTTCTTAGAAGCATCTGCTGCCCAGGTACCGCTTCCTCCCGGAACTTCCGTAAATGCACCCTCTTCATATGTTCCCGTTTCAGCTTCACTGTAGTATAATTTATATCCCGTAATAATTCCATTTGGACCATTTTTTCTTGGAACATATTCAAGTTTACCGATATCATACGTCCCGCCCAGATCAATGGTAATTCCATTATAACGGTCATTTGGAATATCTGCCTGTGGTGCATGACCATACGCTGTATGCCAGATTGTATCTTCATTTCCATCCACTGCATTGCTGCCTGGTCCATCTCCCGCTCCCGGAGTATTGTTCTCCTGACTTTCTGCAACAGCTGTTAATTCGTCACTTGGAATTTTTGTATAAGTAATTCCGCCTTCTTCCCACATAGCGGTCAACGTAGTATTACGTCCCGGCATACTGTAGGTATCACCGGCTTCGTATGTTTTATTCCCGTCATTCCATCCGACAAAGTTATAATCCTTTCTGGTGTAAGGATTCTTTGGCAATACAATTGCCGTACCTTCTGATGCTGTGACTGCTTCCGGGTTTGTCCCTGTGACAGTTCCTTCACCAGGTGCAAAGCTTAATGTATACTCCTGAATATCTGCTGCTTTCCCTTCGTCTACATAGAAATTATCAAAGATATATTCGGAAGCGCTCTGTTTTGTAAGGTCAATATAATAATCATCATAATTACCGGTTGTAAAAGTTACTTTTACGCTTTCCTTCTGCCCGTATCCGGTACCGCTCAATGGTTTGAGTATCAGCGTTGCATTTTTTGTATCTTCTGCTGCCAGTGCCTTGTCGGATTTCACCCCAAGGACAACTGCATTTTGTGCCTTCGCCTTATAATCGATGCCTACCGTATAAGCTGTATTTGGTTTTAAGCGGACACGATGGGAAAGTGTCCTCATATAATCACCATTGCGGACTTTTAATGAGTAGCGTCCTTCAATTACATCATCTGTTAATGCAGGGTTAACCGTATTTATTTCAGATAAGTGACTCTGGTCTGACTCCGTTGACACAAACGGCCCGTATTCCTGGTCTACATTTTCAAAATCTTCAAAGAAATAATGGCTTCCCTGATCTGTCAGACCGACTGGTATCACGCGTACATCATCGATAGTTGCCACGGCATCCTCGCTGCCTGCATCAGCCTTGATCTTTATGACTGCCGATGTCTGCCCCTGTGGTTCAGTAAAGGTAAGTTTTACTCTCTGGAAATATTCTTTGTATTTATCTGTATGGTGAACACCATATATTACATTGGAACTATCAATATAGTTTGCTGCCAGTTCCCGGCCATTTTGATCTTCTACTGATATATGTACTTTTCTTCCGGATGCCGTGCGGATCCAAGCAGACGCGGAGTAGCTCTGCCCACCGGTAAGCCCGTTCATCTCCTGTTCGATTCCGCCTTCTTCACTGCCTTTAATCTGAATCATTGTATTTCCGATACTGGTATCTGTAAATGTAACATTTGGATTATTATTGATATTTGTCCAACCATTTTCGAAAGTATGACTGTCAAATCCCATATCCTTTACCAGGCTGCCTGTGCTCCAGTCATAAGATGCCATATCCGGTATGTCTGCTGCTGCACTTCCCGGATATACCACGTATCCCTGCCTTGCATCTGCCGTGATGGTGACAGCACCGTTTGCCACATTGATGATCTGTTCATCTGCTTTTCCGGTAGATGTCAGTTTGTATAGTTTTACCGTAGTGTAATTCCAGTCTTCCGGAAGTGTCCAGGTTGTTTCCCCTCCGGCTTCATTATAATGGTAGATCTTGTCCTGTCCGTCAATCGTCCATGGGATGAAGATCTGATTGCCAATTGCCACTTCATTTCCATTCAGGCTGATCACATTCTTACCATTTCTCATTTCTGTCACAACTTCATTGTTCCTGCCTAAAACCGCTTTATTATTATTGGTCCACTGGCTGATCGGATACTGGGCCAGAAAACGGTTCGGCAACAAATTCGTAAAGAAATCTCTCATGGTTGCATAGTAATCATCTGCTCCCTGCCAGCCGTTAAAACCATTGACACGTCCGCCCTCGCCGCGGAACAGGCTTGTTTGTCCGAAAATATCTTTCTGTCCGTTGTAGACAAAACGTACCATATTCCCCGCACCCGAATAAGTACTGTTAATATGGTGTGCCCAGGCACTCCTTCCTGTCATTTTCTCAGGATACTCTGTCGCTGCCGCTATTCCCTGGTCAGTCAGTTCGTTGATTGCTTTTTGCAGACGGTACGACGTCCAGCGGTTATCAAAATAAGTATCAACATAGATCAGTTTCAGTTTTCCGTTTGTATCTGAATTAAGCTGCTGAAGCCTCTGCTCCATATTGCCTCCCGGAATCGTACTTCCATCCATTAATATATCGTTTTCACGAATCATATTTACTGCGGAGTCATACCAGTTCCATGCACCTACTCCGGTATTCAGTTCATTTACTGCATACTGGCCCGCTTCCGGGTACATCTCCGTATGGTTGATATGCACACCAAAGTTTGCATTATATTTCTCACCCTCAGACAGCATGGTGTTAAAGTCTTCCAGACCTCCTGCACGGTTATTATAGTTTGCAAAGTCAGGATGACTTGCATCATGCCCTTCCCCCTGATATCCCTTCAGGATAATCATCTGTTCAAATCCATCTGTTCCCAGATTAAACTTCTTAACATTATCTAAAATACGCAGGAACGGATATTGTGCTGCACTGCCCACGTTCATTGCCACGCTGGTGTAGGACTGCATAACATCTTCTGCCCCCGGAATCTTCAGATCTGATTCATCCGCATAGCAGTCATCCCTATACGCAATTGTACCATCCTGAAAGTCAATCGCACCATCTGCATTCCGGTCCGCCGTAATCGCAACCGCCGTATAAGGCTTCTCAAAATCTTTGTCATCCAAACCTTTCACCAGAAACTCATTTGTCCACAGCCCTGTTGTATAGTGGTCACCGTTTTTCATCGTCTGGTAAGCCACGCCGCTGTAATCTTTTGAAGAATCGTTCCGGATAGATGCCGCCAGCTCATTATTATTTACAACCGTAATAACTGCTGACTTGTATGCCGGATCCTCTGCAGGATTTGCTGTCAGGTCTATACTGCTCTGGGTTCTGTTATCATTCACGGTCAGTGCTGCACCTGCCTGATCACTGCTTACAGATACCAGGCTGTGTTTTGGAAAATGAATGGTTTTAATCCCATCAGATATGTTTTCCAGGGTCATCACCATTACATTATCCCTCACCGTCAACACGGTATCAAAAGACATGCTCCCTGCTTCCATATGGTACGTTGCCTTGTTTCCCTCAATTTTTGAAGTCACGGCGGGTACATATGCCTTATTATTAATCTCCAGGGCATGGTACGGAACTTCCTGTCCCTGCATAACCTTGCCGTCTAGGTTATAGCTGATTACTCTTGGAAAATCAGCATCAACTTTTACTGACATCTGGTCTGAAGAAATTTCTTTTTCCGTAATACTGCCTGTTACAGGTTCAATAGTATTTGAGGAAGACACGGAAAATTTCCGGATACCGCCGCCGGAACCTTCAAAATACATGCCGGACTTTCCGGTATCCATGGTAATTTCCGGTACTTCACCATTAAAGATCTCTGCATCATCCAAAAATACCGTAACAACCTTTTCAACAACCCTTACGCGAAGCTTATAAGGTTTCAGACGTTTTGCATAAAGCCTCTGACCATCCCCGTAAGTGTTGCCGCTGGATAAAAGCGACACGGTACGACCGCCGCTGGTTTTCAGATACCAGGGCGATGTATTCCCTCCAACGCCGCCATTACCAATTACCGTATAGGAATCGGGTCCTGCATACCGTACAACTGCATAAAAGTTTCCATTATTATTTGCAGGGTCAATTTCAAATTCTACCTCCGTATTTTTAAGTTCCGGCGAGTTCTCATCGATTACCAGTTTTGTACCACTTGCAGGTACCTGAAGTTTTCCATCCCCCTGAGTCAATGTGCCCGTCCCGCTTTTAACCGTAAACCCGTCGATACTATCTTTTGAAAAATCCTTTTGGTATAATCCATCAGTGCCCTCCGGTCCACTCAGGTCAGCTGTGGATACGGACTTTTTCTCATCAGCGCCCCCTGCTGCGTTTGCCGGCATAACCGGCTGAACCGCCAGACAGGTACATAAAAACACCGGCAGAATCTTTTTCCATAACTGCTTCTTCTTCATACATTTACCTTCCTTTCCAATCATCTTTTTTGTTTTCTTAGCTCCTCCGAAACAATACTCTTGTTATATTACCTCCTTCTGAAATACTCAACATTGCACTTCCATCACCTCTGACTTTGATTTTCATCTTTATTCTTGGTTATTTAGTACAGTATTTGGCTTTTTTTTTAATTATTTTTACATATAATTCCATTATATGCGAAAGTAAAGCCCATGTATTTGTACATATACTTATACTTTTTACACAATACGCATATTCACATTAAAGAGGGGCACCTTTCTGAGAAGGTGCCCCTGGCCTGTATTAATCTATATTTCAAAAAACAGCACGGGGTTTGTCAAGTCTTGCTCCGCTTTCCATTCCCCATAATCTTCGCAAACACAATCCCTGTCAGAGTAGAAACGCAGGTCGCCACGATTGCAGCCCCCACGATCGAAGTTGGATTCGTACTCCCATACTGACTCCGGTATGCAATAATGTTTACCGGTATCAGCTGAAGTGAAGAAATATTTAAAATCAAAAATGTACACATAGATTTACTGGCGACAGGTTTATGATGATTCAATTCTCCCAGTTCTTCCATCGCCTTTAACCCCGCCGGTGTAGCCGCCCATCCAAGACCCAGAAAATTCGCTATAAAATTTGTGGTAATATGCTCATTTGCTTTATGATCCTTGGGAATCTCAGGAAACATAAAATGAACAAAGGGCCTGATTTTCTTAGACAGACTCTTAATCAAACCGGCCTCAGAAGCTATCTCCATAATCCCCACCCAGAGCGACATCACTCCTACCATAGTAATGCAAAGCGTTACCGCCTCCTTCGATGAAGTAAGAGCCGCATCTGTAATTTCCTGCATTCTTCCGGTAAACGCACCATAAATAATTCCTATTACAATCATTCCACCCCAGATATAATTCATATATACCCCCAATCAGTTCGTACTGCAGACCATTTTTTCAATGATACACTCTCTTGGCTTAATATATGAAACAAGTTCTTTTTTCATGACATTTTAGATTCGTAATTATCGTTGATCAATTTTAAAGATCACCACTTTTCTCAGAATATCTGCCTACCTAAAAATACTCCGGATGCAGCAATCAAGTACACCGCCCCATAATACAAGGACATAATCGCATACCGGTAAATTTTTTCTTTCCTCTTATGGATCAGCCGGAAGCCCAGGATGCAGTCGGAACATACAAAAAAAATGCCGCCCACAGCAGCCATTACGCCACTCATTCCTCCCTTTGCAATCAGAACTGTAATTCCCATGGATGCCATAACGCTTAAAGCCGCCATATAGAGAAACGCCGGGATTTTCATTCTGGACAAACCCGGAATTTCTTTGCGGAATCCATAGATTATTCCCACATAAATCAATATAAAAATAATGATTGTAATCCATTCTGCCCCGCCATCCATTGCAAATGCCATTATAAAGCAAACATGGGCTAAGCCAAACGCAGAGGCTCCGGCAATAAAATATATCTCCAGTAAAACATCCGCAGTCATACAAAGCAACGTTCCCATAAAGATAAGCCAGTTAACCGCTTCCCCTTGGCAGAAAACGCCATAAGTAGCCAATATCACAGGCATAAAAGTTGCTGACGCCTTTAAAGCCAGTGCTTTCATGCCAATTTTATCCGCCCGGCGGCAATATGCACTTCCAAAACAAACGGTCAAAATGAAAGTCACCAGCAATATCGTCCTATCATTTTCTAACAGTAATCTCATCTGCAAACCCTCCCTGCCACTTCGGTTACAAAAACCTGTTAAAAATCCCTTTCATCAGCCTGCATATCCATACTTTTCCCGGCTGCATCTCCATACCTGCTTAAGCAGCATTTCCATATGCCAGCCGTTTCCATTTCGCTTGTCGGAAGCGGATCACATAAACCAATCCTCTGGTGCACTCGTCCAGTGCCATAGCAATCCATACCCCTTCCAGCCCCCAGCCAAATGTTATGCCAAATACGTAAGCCATACCAAAAGCAATCAGCCACTCTCCTGTAATCCCGGCGATCATCGGAGTCTTTGCATCTCCCACTGCTATGAGGCTACGTGTCATAATAATATTAATTGCCCTGCCGATTTCCAAAAAGAATTCCAGAAATAAAATCCTTCTTCCTAAAGCCAGAACCTCCGGATCGCTGGTAAACATTCGAAATACCAGATTGCTGTTTATAAATAGCAATAGGGTCACACCAAGGCAGACACAGAGGCAGATTTTCATAGTGCTCCACACCCTCTTTTGAATATCTTCAATCTTCTTAAGCCCCAATAAATATCCCAGTACAATCTGGGTAGCCTGGGAAAGCGCAACTGCATAAACGTATGAGAGATTTGCTAAAATGCTGCAATATCCCTTTGTGGCCGTTACCATGGTTCCAAACGTATTTACAATTCCCAGAATACAGATCTGTGATACATTGTATGAAAAGCTCTCCGCCCCTGACGGAAAAGCGATCTTACACAGATTCCCCAGTAATTTCTTCGGAAACGGCATTAAAAACCGAAGTCCAAGAGGTAGCCGGACCTTCTTTACAAACAACAGAATAATCAGCAGAAGTCCTATTGTTTTACTAATTACCGTAGAGGTAGCTGCCCCTGCAATCCCAAGTTGGGGAAATCCGAGCCATCCGTTTATTAATATTGCGTTTCCTGCTATATTCAGTATATTCATAATTACCGAAACATACATCACTTCTTTCATTAAAGTATATGTACGCAGAATTGCAGCAAAATTCAAGTATAACCCCTGAACCAAAATAAAACTGCCTACGATCATCAGATATGACCTGGTCTCGCCCATGATTTCCTGCTGCAGCTTCATCATAGTAAATATCGGCTTGTTTGCCAGCATTACAATCAGAGTAATGACAACGCTGACTCCCGTTATCAAGGTCAGCGAAACCATACAGGTCTTAGATGCATTTTCGTCATCCTTTGCCCCCAAGAACTGAGACAGTATCACCGTGGTTGCCATGCTGATCATATTCAGCACAATAATAACCAGATTCATAATCTGATTTCCGTTTACAATAGCCGCCACCGATTTCTGTGAATACTGGCTGATCATGATCTGGTCAATATTTCCTACTAATAACTGCAGCATCAGTTCCACAAAAATCGGAATTGACATTTTAAATACCCTGGACGTTGTATTAATTCTCACTTGCCCTGTTTGCTCTTCCATTCTCTTCTCTCTTCCTTAAGCGTGTTAACGCATAAATTTTTTCTAAATATGCCCCGTACATTATACCAAACTACTTTATATTTTCATATATTAAAAACTATCAAAAATTCCTATTGATCCGCAAAAAAGAACTGCCCTGCCAGACAAAAGCACTTTAATATGCTTACATGCTGGAGGCAGTTCTTTATTTATTTCATAAATTTATTTATGATCTGATCCCTTACTGACACCGACCTGGTTTTATAAAGCACTCAAACACGAATTCTTCTTTATCTAAGCGATATTCCTTAGCCAGCTCCGGTCCACAGCTGTTGGAACCTATACCGCTTTGTATATAATCCAGGCAAAGTACTGTGTACCCGGAGGGAACTAAGTCATAGTTATGTTCCTTTTGGGTTAATTCTTCCTGCGTATAGACAGAGGCATTAAAGCTGAATGTCTCTTTTCCGTAAGCCGTAAGTTCTGCTCTGGTTCCACATATTTTCACATAATCGCAATCATAGTGGCTTCCATTTTCCTGTGGACGGAGATAGTCCTCATGCATTTTCTCTATCGGACTTTGGAATTTACCATGATAGCTGGCGCGGCATTTATCAATGTAGCTTTCAACCGGTCCGAGTCCTGTGTATTCTGCCTGTTCCATTTCTTTTGGCAGGAAAAGACGAAGTCCGAACCTTGGCAGAAATGGTAAGCCGGAAGGACGGCGAACCTCCTGGTGTGTACCAATTGTTCCATCCGGATAAATGGTCCAGCATACCTGAATCTCAGCAAGCCGCTGCGTATAAATTGCGGAGAGGGAAAGGCTGGTGCTTATTTCCACACATCCCTCCCATGTCCTGTAACTGGTTTCATAGGCACGGGTAACAATTTTATCGTAATTTGCCTTCATCCAAAGGTGTTTCACATTCCGGTCATTATCGGTAGGCGCTCTCCATACATTAAATTCCATGGGTTTTTCCAGATAATTCATATTCTGGTATACCATTTTCTCAAATGCCCCGGTCAGTTTATTATATACGTAGGAAAACTCTGGTCTGCTTATATATATATAACGGTCATCTTCCTGGATAATCAGACCTTCACTGATATTTTCTTTATTAATATTGTCTTCCTTAACAATTTCTTTTTTAATATTATCTTTCTTCTCCAGATCTTTCAGACTTTCCAGAAGAACTTTCACGGTCTGATTGCAATTATCCTCAGTGGCTAAAGCCGTTTCATCAAATCCCAACAGATCTCCTTTTTGAATCGGACCATCTGTTTTAGCCGCCCGATATTCCAGTTTCAAATAACATTTTCCTGATTTTGGAATCGTAAAATCAAGTGACAGCTTCTTCTCATGATGGGGTTTCAGATCCAGCAATGCAGCATCTGTAATCTCACCGGATTCAATAATTTTTCCATCCTGCAGTACCGCATATGTAATCGTCAAATAGTCTTTCAGGTTTAAATAATCCATAAAATTCCGGATGGTAACCTCCCCGGTATCCTGGGCAAATTGCATTACCCGTACCGGACGATGTACATTCTTAAATTCTAACAGACCTGTATGAGGCGTGCGGTCCGGATAAACCAGTCCATCCATACAGAAATTTCCATCGTGAGGATACTCACCGGAATCACCGCCATAGGCATATTTTTTCTTACCCAGTTCTGTTTTTCCCACATCGATTGCATGGTCACACCATTCCCAGATAAAACCTCCCATAAATCCATCATACTGCTGAATTACCTGGAAATAATCCTCAAGATCTCCCGGTCCATTTCCCATTGCGTGACAATACTCACACTGTACAAATGGCTTATCCATTCCATTTTTAAAGTATTCATGAATTTCAGAAACAGATGCATACATTCGGCTAAAAGTATCCAGATTAGAAAAATCGTTCTCCCTGTTCTTATCTGCATGAAGAGCACTTTCATAATGGGTAAGACGGGAAGGATCAAACTCCTTCGTCCAGCGCAGCGCATTTTCAAAAGTACAACCGTACCCGCATTCATTCCCCATGGACCAGCAGATAACACTCGGACGGTTTTTATCACGCTCCACACAGTGCTGAACACGATCTAATGTGGATTCTATAAAATCTGGATTATCCGAAATATAATGTGCCGTACGGGCAAAGCTCTGCAGCCAGTCTTCCTCCGTCATATAGACATCAGCGGTACCGTGGCTCTCATTGTCCGTCTCATCAATCACAAAAAAACCATACTCGTCACATAACTGATAAAACTGAGGCGCATTTGGATAATGGCTGGTACGGATTGCATTCATATTATGCTGTTTCATCAATTCAAGATCCTTTTTCATCTGGGTAACACTGATTACCGATCCCGTAACAGGGTCGCTGTCGTGGCGGTTTGTTCCACGAAGCTTAACTTTAACATTATTAATATATAAAACAGCGTCCTGAATTGTAATATCCCGGAATCCCAAACGCTCTGTAATTACTTCATTATCCGTTTTCAATACCAGAGTATAGAGAAAAGGCTGTTCTGCATTCCATAATACAGGCTGGCTGACAGCAAACTGTATTTTACTGCCCTGTGATCTGCCTTCTGCAACAATATTCCCCTGATGATCCTCCAGACAGTATTCTACCGGAATCTCTCTGCTGCTAAAAATAAGATCTGCACAAACCTCTGCCCTTTCATTATCCTGGGAAATATCTGTCTTTACAAAATAATCGAATAGCATTTCTTCCGGCCTGGCAAGAAGATAAACATCACGGAAAATTCCGGACATTCTGAATTTATCCTGATCCTCCAGGTAACTGCCGTCACACCATTTTAAGACCAGAACAGCAAGGTTATTTTCGCCTTCTTTCATCACATCCGTTACATCAAACTCACTCATTCCATGGGAAATCTGGCTATACCCCACAAATGCGCCGTTCATCCATACATAAAAACAGGAATCCACTCCTTCAAAATTCAGGTACTGCCTTGGAGCCTCCGGTAATTTATGATATTCAAAAGTATGAAGATAAGCTCCGCATGGATTATCCTGGGGTACATAAGGCGGGTCCATGGGAAATGGATATCTGGTATTCGTATACTGATGGCGGTCATATCCAAAGTTCTGCCAAACGCCCGGCACCGGTATTTCTCCAAAGTTCTGTGCCTGATAGCCGGTCTGGTAGAACTCTTCCTGAAGATCATAAATACTGTCATAATACCGGAACTTCCAGGTTCCGTTTAACAGAAAAAACCGGTCAGATGCTTCTCTGTTCCCCACCAAATCATTTCTTCTGCCGGAAGCAGGAATATAGTAACTTCTGTTTGGCATTGTGTTTTTGTGTAAAACTTTCAAATCTTCATAATATCTTGGAATTATCATTTTAGAATCCTCCTGTAATTTTTATAGAAATACAAAACCGTATCTGATCTGTCATTGATCATGTTTAATACTGATTATAAATTCCGGATCATAAAATTTCCATATCCAGGATAGGCGAATATATGCACAAAATGATACATATGTTATTGTAACTATAATCTTCCCGCGTTATAATGAAAACATAGCTGCGACCAGAAAATCTAACGCAGTAAGTTTGGACAAATGGCTGGTGCTTTGTAATGGATATCAGCTGGTTGCTGCAATTATATCAGACCGGAGGTATTTTAATGTATTCTAACTCAGGCTATTTTAATGATGTTGATATTGATATTTTGGATCAGGAACATGAAATTTCAGTTTACAGCTGCGGTAATTACCGCTTCATATCCCGGAAAGAAATGGTTACCCTCCGCCCAAACGGACGCCTTGATTATCAACTGATCTACGTTGCCCAGGGTAAAGCCGATTTTGAAAAAGATGATGTTCCAAAAGAACTCGCTGCAGGCAGTCTGATTCTTTACCGTCCTTCGGAGCCCCAGAAATACTATTACTATGCAAAGAATACGCCGGAACTCTTCTGGGTACATTTTTCCGGTTATGGAGCAGAAGCGCTGTTAGAAGCTGCCGGGTTTAAAGAACAGGATATCCTGGAGATCGGATTCACATCTGAATACACGCAGCTTATGAATAAAATGATACGGGAGCTCCAGTTAAAACGTCCGGGACACAGCGAGTTACTGGCATTGTATTTCCGGGAGTTCCTCACGTTAATTTGCAGATATCAGCAGGAAAAACGCCTTGGCAGAACAAAGAAAAAAACAGAAATTGAAACAGCGGTACATTATTTTAACGAACATTTTCCTCAGGAGCTGAGTATTCAGGAATATGCCGCCAAAAACCATATCAGTACCTGCTGGTTTATCCGAAACTTTCGCCAATATATGGGCATGACGCCTATGCAGTATATTACTTCCATCCGTATGACAAAAGCAAAAGAATTACTGGAGACAACCGATCTTACCATAAATGAAATCGGTGACCTGATCGGCTATCAGAATGCGCTGTACTTCAGCAGGATCTTCAAGAAAACTGTTGGTACTGCGCCCACTGCATATCGACAGTCTATATAGGGCGAACAAATTCAGCTTAAATTTGGGTTTTGCTGAGGAATGACGCTTTGTAGATGTAAGTAGTGTACGGAAAGATGGGTGTGGGAAACTGGCATGGGCTCCGTCAGCTGGCCGCAGAACTGGTATTTTCTAACCTATCCGAAGCGCTTTTTGGCGGCACGCGGGCATTCGCTCCGAAATCCTGATGCATTTCGCAGCTCACTGCCCGCTTAGTATCCGATGGGAGCCAGTCGAATACTATCCGCCAAAAAACACTCCGGAAAGGTAAGTAAATACTCAGATCTGCTCTACGCTTCCTCCTCCCATACCAGTTTCCCACACCCATCTTTCCGAGATAGCATTCGTTGATACAAAGCTGGTTTTCTCAGCAGGTTGGAACCCCTGGGCTGTGGCTGGCTGTTCTTTATTGGTTGCAGTGTTGTATGTTTCGGCTATTTATGCGTAAAAGGAGATGAAAGTCTACTTCTTTTTCTGATCACAGAAAAAAAACAAATCCCGTTCTCAAGATCAGTTGCTTGACATCATTAGCTTACACCAATCGCGTCCGGCATGCCACAACCCCAGGGTCCCACCACGCTGAGAAAACCAGCTTTGTATCTACGAATGCTATCTCGGAAAGAGAAGGGGGCGGACCAGGACATTGGTTTGGAAGGCGTATAGCAGAGCTGAGCATTTACTTACCTTACCGGAGTGCTTTTTGGCGGATAGTATTCGACTGGCTCCCATCGGATACTAAGCGGGCAGTGAGCTGCGAAATGCATCAGGATTTCGCAGCGAATGCCCGCGTGCCGCCAAAAAGTGCTCCGGAAAGGTTAGAAAATGCCAGTTCTGCGGTAAGCCTTCCAAACCAATGTCCTGGTCCGCCCCCTTCTCTTTCCGTACAATACCTATCATCTACAAAGCGTCCTTACTCAGCAACCCCCCCAATTTCTACATATCCATAAAACACAAAAAACAGGGACTTCTATATCCCTGTTTTTTCAAAATATGCCCTCAAACAAAGTGCATCTTCCAATGTATTCTTCCAACCATATTTTTTCAAATCCACTCTCAGATCCGAACTCACTTCCACTCCTTCTTCCATAAGAAGCACGTCCTGCTTATCCGGATCCTGAAAACATCCTGCACCGGAGAGATATCCCTGATGATTTACGATCCTGTGGGCAGGCAGATTATCCCCGGAGAAATTATGCTTAAGCGCATAGCCGACCTGTCGTGAATTTTTAGGTTTTCCGCATAAAAGGGCAATTTGACCGTAGGTTGCCACTTTACCCGCGGGAACTGTTTTACATACCACTGCCACTCTTTGATAAAAATCCATATTACAGCCGATATCCCGTCTCAAAATCTATTCTGTTCTTAAGAGGTTCTCCTACGGCAAACCTTCTCCTGTTTTCTAATGCAATCCCTACAATCCGCTCCAAAGTTTCAGGTATAGAATACCCACCGGAAACGTGGGGTGTTAAGATCAGATTATCCAGATCCCAGAGAGGGTGATCCTTTGGAAATGGCTCCGGTGTGATGACATCAAGTCCCGCACCGGCAATCCATTTTTCCTTCAAGGCCCGATATAAAACCTCCGTATCGATTAAACTTCCTCTTCCTACATTTAATATGATTGCAGAGCTCTTCATCTTTTTAAACCGTTCTTCGCTCATGAACCCAATCGTCTTATCATAAGCCGGCATGGAAAGCGCCACAATATCCGCCCTTCCTAGAAGTCTGTCCACATCCTCTTCATAATACAACTCATCTACATATTCCGGCTTCTCGCTTTTCCTGCGCTTAATGCCAATTACGTGGCTCCCCAGGGCTTTCATCCTTTTGGCATACTCCATCCCGATATCTCCAAGACCGATCACCAGGACAGTACTTCCCATAATTGTACTTGCGCCGCTCTCATAATGCCATCTGTGATTTATTTGGTTGCGGACATACAATGCGGTATTTTTCTTTAATGCAAATGTTAGCCCCACCATAAACTCCCCAATTGACAGACCATATGCTCCTGAAGCATTGGTCAGAATCGTACCTTCTGCCAGCACTCCCGGATTACAATAACCATCCGTACCGGCACTATTTAGCTGCAGCCACTCTAAATTGGCAGAGCCTTCAATAAATTCCGGCGGCACATTGCCGATAATAATATTTGCCTCCTGAACCAGTTCCCTGGTTACGGACTTATACTTTGTATATTGATAGCTGGCGCCCGGATCTATTTGTTCCAGGTCCATGCGCTGTGCCTCAGCCATTGGCAGCGTTACTAAGATATTCATAGGGAATGCCTCCTGTCTATTTATGCCTGGGGATTACCATTTTGCCATCCGCTATTATAGAATGTATCATATTCCTTCCATGCATCATCCCAGCTTGTGTATGCCTCATCGCCACGTTTATCACTAAAATCATAATGCTCGTTTATATAACGTCCAAGATATGCCGTTACCTTCCGGGCACCTCTCGAGTTCAAATGAATCGGATCAATATAATCCGTTGTAAAGTCGATGCCTAATTCATCATATAGATCCTGTTTGTTAAAATTAATATAATCAAATCCATACTCTTTTACAATTTCAAATACCTTATTCATCTGCTTTTGTGCATTCTGAGACATTGATCCTGGCATAGAAGTAAACAAGAACTTCAAATCATTCGCTTTCCCATATTCTAATATTTCCAGCAAAATCTCTG
Source organism: Robinsoniella peoriensis (assembly GCF_000797495.1). Taxonomy (GTDB): domain Bacteria; phylum Bacillota; class Clostridia; order Lachnospirales; family Lachnospiraceae; genus Robinsoniella; species Robinsoniella peoriensis. Next base: position 26,327 of record NZ_JTGN01000008.1, on the reverse strand, counting down.
ACTGAAGTTCCGATATATCACCTATTTTATCGGTTGTCTTAGGTCTTTTCTGGGTTTCTACAGTAAATGCATTTTTTTCATAGACACCCTTCATCTGCCTCTCCGGTATTGTAAAATCGTATTTATTCAACTCTTCCCATCTCGGATGATATTTAATAAATGGAATATAAAAAGACATCTTGTGATCCAGGAATGACTTATCTTCATTATATTTCTCTGCGTATGTAAAAGCTTTGCCTAGAACATCCAGCCGGTTCTTCGAAAACTTCATATTATCCGTCAGACGCCGGATCTTAAACTCCTGTAATTCTAATTTACTGCTTCTTAATCCGCGTAAGTCAATAATAAAGAACTTTGTATTCTGCTTTTTATGTATTTCTTCTATCAAATTAGTAACAAATGGTAATGGCAGACTGTCCGTAGACATAGGATATAATGCCATGCCGTACTCATTCCAGGCAAGAGGAGCTGCCCATGCACGGTCTACCACACTGCTGCCAATAAGTGCACCATCCCATGAATTCTTTGTCTCTCTTTTATAAAATGCTTCATAGCGGTCATTAATTTCTATTGAAGCCGGTTTAACAAATATTCCATTCATCACATAAAAAGCACCACCTGCAAGCATCAGAAAACATATCATTCTTAATATCTGTTTTTTAGTCATAATCTTCTCCCATATTATAATAATAAACAATAATCAGCAACTAATCAAACCATTCAGCACAGAACTGTACAGGGCGACTGCTCCATGAATTTCATTGCATTTTAGCGTCAAATTAGCCATTGTGCCATACAGTCCCGATGGGTACGGTTATTTCAAGTTTTTATTATAACATTTTATGTCAATTATGTCTAATAACTTTCTTTATTACCATTTTTAACCCAGAATCGTTATTCAAATATTTTCTGCTTTTTTTCGATTGTTTTTCACTTATACATCAGACACATTATTTTCCCAATTACTTTTGACAAACCTCCGCTCCCCACCTATAATAAAATCAACAGCACAAAAGAAACACCAAACGGGAGGAACCACATGAAAAAGTATATCAACGCCAATAAAATAGTAAAGTTATTCTTCTTATTCGCGCTCGTCCTAACCATGGCATCTGCCATATCACTCCCCACCCGGGCAGCGTCCACAGTACTTTTAAAAGACGTCCGTAAAGCTCCTGTCAAAAAAGGGGACTGGATAAAGAAAGGAAGTAGATGGAAATACCGCTATACCAACAAAACCTACGCAAAAAATACCTGGCTTAAAATAAACGGCAGGTATTACTATTTTAAAAAAAGCGGGTACATGGATACCGGTTGGAAAACATATAATAGACAAAAGTATTATCTGAATAAAAACGGTGACATGGCAACTGGATGGGTTCAATATAAAAAGAAATGGTATTACTTTAATAAAAACGGGACGATGGCATCCAACAAATGGATTAGTTATAAAAAACAGAAGTATTACGTAGGTGCCAAAGGTATTATGGCCACCGGATGGAAGACCATTCAAAAGAAAAAATACTATTTTAATAAGAGCGGACAGCTGATGAAGGGTTGGGCAAAAGTAAAGGATGACTGGTATTATCTTAAAAAAGACGGTTCTCTTTCATCCTATAACAAAGCAAGCCAGATGATCTTCGTAAAAGCAACCGAAAGCATGGCAGAATTCACCATGCTGGAACGGAAAAATGATACAACCTGGAATGAAATCTTAAGTACAACCGCCTATGTAGGACGTCTCGGCGTGGGTGCAACATACGAAGGCCTTGCTACCACACCCAGTGGAACATACAGCTTTGGAGTAGCATTTGGCAATAAGTCGAATCCGGGCACCGCATTCCCTTATACCAAGGTAAACCCATCCCACTATTGGGTAGATGATCCAAACTCACAATATTACAACAAGTTTGTCAGCACAAAAAAAATATCGCCGGATTGGAACAGCGCAGAACACCTATCTGAGTATCCAACCGCCTACGCCTATGCACTTTCCATAAATTACAACACTGCCTGTACTCCAGGTGCAGGTTCCGCTATCTTTCTCCATTGTTTTGGCGGCGGCGCCACTGCAGGCTGTGTAGCAATCCCGGAACAGGATATGGTCTTTGTATTACAGCATATAAAAAGAGATGCAATGATTCATATTTCCAGAAAGTGAAACTCCGTTGCAGGTTGTGGAGGATTCTACCCTTGCGGCAGCCTCCAAAATGGACATGTGCGCGAGTCCCCGGGCTTGCTGTACACAATAAAAGAGAATCGGGGAAGACGACATTCCCCGATTCTCTCTATATCAACTCTTGATAAACATCCCGTTTACTAATTCCACGATCTTTCGCAACACATTTCATTGCTTCTTTCTTATCCATCCCAATATCCAGATAGCGCTTCATGTGTTCCTCTATGGTTAATTCCTCCCAGGCTTTACGTGCCTCTTCCCTGATCTCCTGACGGCTTCTGCCCTCAATGACCAGCACACATTCCCCCCTGGGATCCACTTCCTTATAATGAGCCAACGCCCCTTCAATCGTAGTCACAAAAGCAGTCTCATGTTTCTTCGTCAATTCCCGGCACACAGTAATCTTCCGGTTCCCCAGTACCCCGAAAAGTTCTTCCAGTGTCCTGACAAGCCTGTGCGGCGCCTCATACAGGATCATCGTTCTGGTTTCCCCTTCCAGTTCCGCCAGAACTTCCTTCTTTTCTTTTTTATCAGAAGGCAGAAATGCCTCAAATGCAAAACGCCTGGTAGAAAGCCCCGACAAAGTCAAAGCAGTAATACATGCCGCTGGCCCCGGAAGGGAAGTTACTTCCACACCTGCCTCATAACACAACCGAACCAGTTCTTCACCGGGATCTGAAATCCCAGGTGTCCCTGCATCTGTTATCAGGGCTATATTTTTCCCGTCCCTCATCTGTTCAATGAGATAATGGGCTTTGTCAATCTTATTGTACTCATGATAACTGGTCATAGGAGTTTTAATATCAAAATGATTCAGCAGCTTAATGCTGTTTCTGGTATCCTCTGCTGCAATCAGATCCACTTCCTTCAGAATACGCAGCACACGCATCGTAATGTCTTCCAGGTTACCAATTGGTGTAGCACATAAATATAATTTTCCCTGCATGTGAGTCATCTCCTTCTAAAGGCTGTCTTAAAAATCAGATCAATAGCCATACACATCATAAATCTCATCCGTATACACACCGGGTTCTTTGTATACGATCAATGGTTTTTCTACTGTTATTCTGGGTTTTCCACCCTTCAGGCCTTCAATTAGTACCATATTCGGCTCTTTGTCTGCAAAAGGATATACTAACCGCATCCGCTTGGGCTCCAGACGGTGCGCGGTCATCTTTGTCATGATTTCAGCCATTCGAAATGGCCTGTGCACCATGTAGAACCTTCCGCCCGGACGCAGAAGCTTAGATGCCTGTCCAATTACATCATCCAGCGTACACAAGATCTCATGTCTGGCGATCGCCTTAGGCATATCCGGATTGACCAGACCATGGTTTCCCGTCATATAAGGCGGATTACTTGTAATAACATCAAAAGAAGCCGCATCAAATAATGTATGGGCCTCTTTGATATCTCCTTGTACAATAGAAATCTGATCTTCCAGATGATTATAGAGAACGCTCCGCCTTGCCATATCTGCACTGGCTTCCTGGATCTCCAGACCGGTAAAATGCTCCCCCTTAGTCTTTGCCTTCAGCAAAATCGGGATAATCCCGGTCCCTGTTCCCAGATCCAGTGCCTTCTCTCCCGGCTTTACATGAGCAAAACCGGACAGCAGCACTGCATCCATTCCAAAGCAAAATGTCTTATTATTTTGAATAATCTTATATCCGTTGCGCTCCAGATCATCAAGGCGCTCACCGGGATACAGCTCAATTGTCATCTAACTTGGATTTCCCTTCTTTTTTCTCCATGTCTTCCAACTGCTTCAATTCCTTATCAACGCTGATTTTTTCCTTTTTCCGTTTCGGTTTGAATTTCAATTGGTCTACTTTATAATCACGAATTTCTTTTTCATCATTTACTTCCACGATAACCTTCACAGTCTGTCGGAGTACACTTACACTTTGTACTTCCCCTTTCAGTCCGTCTTCTGTAAGAACACGATCTCCTACATTTGGCAGCCTGCTGTTCAGATATTCATATGTCTCTTCTTCATTCTTAAGACAGCACATCAATCTTCCGCATACACCGGAAATCTTCGTCGGGTTCAAAGAAAGGTTCTGTTCCTTCGCCATTTTAATAGATACCGGTGCAAATTCAGCAAGGTATGTATTACAGCAGAGAGGCCTTCCACAGATTCCTATACCACCAAGAATCTTTGTTTCATCACGTACCCCGATCTGCCGGAGTTCGATTCTGGTTTTAAATACAGCAGCAAGATCCTTAACCAGATCACGAAAATCAATTCTTCCGTCTGCGGTGAAATAAAACAGTACTTTATTATTATCAAAAGTATACTCTGCATCAATGAGTTTCATTTCCAGATTATGTTTCTTAATCTTCTCCTGGCAGATACGAAGAGCATCTTTTTCCTTTTCTTTATTCTTCAGTTCTCTGTCCGCATCCTCCTGGGTTGCTACCCGGATTACCGGTTTTAAAGGCTGAATCACCTTCTTTTCATCCATATCCGTAACCTTCGTTACCACGGTACCGTATTCTACGCCCCTTGCAGTTTCTACGATTACATGATCCCCTGGATCCATAGAGTAATGCTTGGGATCAAAATAATAGATCTTTCCCGCATTACGAAATCTAACACCTACAATCTTAACCATTGCTAGTTCTCCTTTATCATAAGGAACAATAATTCCATCGTTAAATCAAAGTTTACATTTGCATTCAGACGGGCCTTCGCCTTCTGCAGTCCACTTAATATCTTCTCAATCCCCTCATACGAACTCATATTCGTCTGATCGGCAATCACTCTTACCTGATCCCGGAATACCAGCCCATTGGGATCTTTCGTTGCTTTAAAATAAAGCACATCCCGATACCAGATAGCCAGAATATCCAGATAATCCTGTATCTCCATCTTAAATTCGGAAACAGCTTTTACTGCCGCAATAATTTCACTGATCTCCATATCCTTTGCATGTGTCAGCAGATGCAGTGCTGCCGCCTTAATCTCATTAAAATTATCAGAAGATGCCAGTTGTACTGCTTTTCCAATATTTCCCTGAGCAAATGCCACGCATACATCCGCCTGATAGTCAGGCACCTCCACATTTTCCATCAGATACTTTTTAACCATTTCATCCGGTACCGGCTTCATATTCAAAGTCACACACCTGGATAATATTGTTGCTAAAAGAGAGGTTGCGTTAGCCGTCAGTAAAAGAATTACCACATAAGCCGGCGGTTCCTCAATTGTCTTCAGTATCGCATTTTGTGCCTGGACTGTCATTTTCTCAGCATCCGGCACGATATATACTTTATAAGGGCTGCTGTAAGGCTTCACCATAACGTCGCCCACCAGCTTCTCCCTGATATCCTCAACTCCAATACTATTTGGCTTATCATGGGTCACCGTGATAATATCCGGATGGTTCCCGTTCTCAGCCTGTTTGCAGGATCTGCAAATACCACATGGTTTTGCGCCTTCTCCTTCACACTGTAATGCCATTGCAAATATATTAGCCAGACTCTTCTTGCCAGAACCTTTTTCACCATTAAATATATAAGCATGAGAAACCTTGTTCATCTTCATCGCATTCTGTAAATGTTCCACTATTTGTTTGTGTCCTATAATCTTATTAAATCCTGGCATAATATCACTCCTCACTGCCTCTTTGCACCAGAGCCTGTTTGAAAATTGCTTTCTGACAGCTGTGTGTCACCCTTTGCGTGGAATTTGTTCCGGGAATACAAGGTGCAGAGGGCTGCACTGGCTATTTCGGAGCAGATTCCACGTGAAGCGGGGTGTACAGATGGCGGGAATAAATTTCCAAACAGTCTCTGGCCTGGACCAAATGCAGGCCTATCTGTCTTAATAAGTCCTATTATAACATAACATCATCCATTTACCTAGCTTTTTTGGGTAAATTGTATGAATTGTCTGTGAACCTGTTACTGTTCACAGACCAGCCTGTAAACGTAACACCGGCTGTCAATTAAAGCCGCCTTCAGTCAGGAGGCAGGCTCACTGGCTATTTTACAATATCGTAGATGTAATCAACTACTTCATTCATGCAGGCTTCTCTGTCCGTATCATTTACAAAACGTTTTGTAATTCCTGCTTTTGCAATATTTTCTTCAGAAAAATCCTGGGCATCAGCCAAAAATCTGCGGCATAATTCCTCATATTTGGGCTGTTCCTGCTTCCGTTCCCGCCTAAGAGCCCTCTCAAGCCGGTTATCATCCGCAACCTCAATATAAATAGGCACTACCTTCTCATCTCCAAAATAAGCTTTCATCTTCTCAAAAGATTCCAGTGTCCCAATTGCCAGAAAATTCTCATGATCCAGATGAAACTGTCCATCATCCACTGTTGCATAACTCCAGATACCATGGATGGTATCATAGGATCGCATTTCAATTACTTTTCCTGCATTTTTAAGCTCCAAAAGTCTGGCTTCATCTACAAAATGATATTCTACCCCATCTTTTTCCTTGGCGCGGATAGGGCGGGAGGTATAAAGTATTACATTTTTCAGATGCAATTTCTTATTCTTCAATACCTCCTTAAAAATCGTATCTTTACCAGTTGCACTTTTTCCCATGATGTAAAATATCTTTCCCATAAATATCCTCTTTCTGTAAATTATTAACGGTGCCAGATCATTCCAAAACGTCCCTAAACCTGCTTCTTCCCGGCTGCAATGTATATTCAGACCTGCTCCAGAACTTCTATAAAGTGCCCGGAATAATCCTGCATTCCCTGAAGCGTAAATCCTTTTTCCCTATATTGTATTACGTTTCCCACAAACTCTCTACTTATTTTTTCACCCGGTACAATTAACGGAATTCCAGGCGGATAAAGATATACAAATTCCCCTGCTATCCGGCCTGATGCATTTTCCAGCAGGACCGGCTCCATCTTTTTTTCCATCGCCCGGCATACTGGCATTACTTCCCAATCTGTTTCTCCATCTGTTTCCCGATCTACTTTATCCTCTGTTTTTTCCATCTTCTTTAAAACATTATCATTTTCACTCAATCTCCGGTCTATATCTGCCAGCGCCTGGTACAGTCTGTCAAATCCCTCCCTGGAATCCCCTATGGAGGTTAATGCCAGGGCATAATCCCCTGCTGCCATTTCCAGTTGCAGATGGTAGTGCTGCAGCAGTTCTTCATATAATTCATTACCGCTCATACCGCCATTTTTTACGTATAGGATCAGCTTGGACAGATCCAGGTCCACAACCTCCTTCTCTCCTGCCAATTGTGCTTTTCCCGCCAGACAAACCCGTTGAAAATCTGCTGCTTTCCTCCTGAATGCCTTCAGGTTTTCCACAAATTCTTCAAACAGCCTGTCGCCGGATTCCTCCAGCATGCGTATACACTGATCCACACCTGCCATAAGCAGATAAGAGGGGCTGCTGCTTTGGTAAATCCCCAGATATCTCTCGAGTTTTGCCTTATCTACCAGACCGCCATTCAAATGAATCAGACCGGTCTGCGTAAATGCCGGCAATGTCTTATGCAGACTGTGAATTACAATATCCGCCCCTTTTCCAATGGAATTCTCCGGGAAATACGGATGAAATCCAAAATGTGCGCCGTGTGCTTCATCCACAATCAGGGGTTTTTTATATATGTGACAGATTTCCGCTATCTTTTTTACATCCGATACCACTCCGTCATAAGAAGGGGACGTAATGATCACTGCCTGAATATCCGGAGAAGTTATCAACAGTTCCCGTATTTTTTCCGGTCTTAATCCACAATTCAGCCCAATTCCCTGTTCCTGCTGTGGATAAATGTATACGGCTTCCAATTCTCTTATCAAAACACTGTGGTAAACGGCCTTATGGCAATTTCTCGCCATCAGAATCTTACCTCCTATGGAAGTACACGCAGATACTGCGCTCAGAATTCCAGCCGTACTGCCATTCACCAAGAAATAAGTATTAGCAGAACCATAGACTCCTGCCGCCCGTTCCTGAGCCTCTTTCAGTACTCCTTCTGCATGATGCAGATTGTCAAATCCCTCTATTTCTGTTATATCTGCCTCTATTGGATTCATAAATTCCCCCAGACGCCTCTTATGTCCCGGCATATGAAAAGGATAATAATCTGATTTGGCATAATTCCTTAATTCATCATATAAATAAGGCATTTCCTATTCCTTTCTTCATCCCAGTAAATCCTGCAATATCTGGGCAGCCGATTTATTCCGGTACCCCTGCGGATCTGTCATAACTGAACTTCCCGATAAATCCCAGCGCATCTGGGCATAGTGGGACAGATAACTTTCTCCCCGCATACAGTTTGGATATTTCTTATACCACTTTGGAAAATAGTTCTTCATGTAATAGGCTGCCAGATTTACAGCCTCACTTGAAGTATTCCCATAGCGGTCTACGGTGCCGTTTATCTGCACCCCCTGAGGGCTGCTGTGAACCAGTACCACACTTCCATCCTGACATGCACCGACTACAATCCATACATGGCCGCAGTCACTGCAGGATGAGCTCATTATATCTCCCGGCTGATAATCTTTGACGCTGAAACGGCCCACATACTGTCCCCAGCCTCTGGATGCAAAATCAGATGCCATCTCCTCTGCTTTCATGACATAACCCTCTTTTCCACTGGAAGTGTTCATGATATTGTATATGCACCATCCCACATATCCGGAGCAGTCCAGACCATCACGAATCTGATAACGTGTCTGATTATAGTCATAACTGCTGTTCTGTTTATTAAAAAACCGCTCCCATTCAGGACTAACCCCTATGGTTCTGGCATCTGTTCCGGCACCGGTATCTTCTTCATTCCAGCCCCCGCCCCAGACATACATAGTCTTGCCTACCGGCTTTAACGCAGTCTCCAGGAATTTCTTCAGCGTGGATTTTCCTTTTTTCTGAGCTTTGGGCACTTTTGCTTCTATAATAGCACTATATTTACTGTAATAAATTTTTCCATCCACCTTTTTTCTGGTTTTAATCCTGTACCTGTAGGTCAGCCCTGCTTTTAATCCTTTAACACTATAGTTTCTTTTTGTTGTAGATGCAATCTTAATATATTTATTACGGCTTTCACTGTATTGATAGATTGAATATCCGGTTGCCCCGCCTGCCTTATCCCAGCTCAGTGAAATACTGTCCTTTTCAGCCTTCGCCTTCAGCCCTGAAGGCTTCCTGACAACAGGTTTGGGCAATACTGTGATTACTTTAGAAAAAGAACTTGTCAGAGTCTTTCCTTTTTTGACGGCATATGCTCTTATTTTAAAGCGGTAGCTCACTCCGCATTTCAGCTTACGGAAAGTAAAATTCGTTCCGGTTGTCTTCTGAACACGCCTATAACTGTTTTTCTTCATATCATATTGGTAAATCCGGTAATACTTTGCACCTTTGCTTGATTTCCAGGTAAGCTTTACCGTCCTGTCACCCAAAATAGCTTTTACCTTTTCCGGCCGGTTTAGTTTTGCCTCTGCCCGAACAGGCATAACTGCAGTCAATACCACCACCATTAACACCACATATATACTCCATTTTAAATATCTCTTCACTGTAACCCTCCTCCTCTTTTGCAAACCATTACCCTTAGAGTTTCCATTCTCCATTTTAAAAGCAAATTTGAGCTTATTTTATCATGGGGCTGTCTGATTCACAAGCAGGAATCCACGTATTCAATAAAAATGGCACTGCACTTATAAAGTACAATGCCAGATGCTGCCATTATTTTCTCTTCAGCCAGTAAAATCCATATCCCGGCATTTTCACCCCTGATGCTCTCATTTCTTTGCCGGTAACTAAGTCCTGATACATTCCATCTTCTTCATTAATCCACGACATTCTTTCATTTTCACTGAAGTTAAAAAGACCTATAATTTTTTCACCGCCTGCCATACGTACCAGACACAATACACTGTTATCCCAGGTTTCCAGTGTCCATGTCTCTGCCGTAGACACAAACGCAGCATGACTCTTGCGGATATTTTCCAGTTGCCCTAATCTGGAAAATACCTGCCCCTGAACAGTCTTGTCATCCCCGATATAATCCGTCAGCTCCCATTTAAACGCACCCCTGTGAATATATCTGGAATCCGGTGCCTTGTGGGGATCCTCTTTGTAACTGTAGTCATTTACCTGGGCTATCTCATCTCCGCTGTAGATCACAGGAATTCCTGACTGCATGAACATATATGCATGAAGCATGATATCCAGCTGGATTGCCTGCTGCATCTCCTGCTCATTCTGTTCGAACCCTGCTTTTTCCACACCACACATAGAGGCCGTTGTTCCGCAGAAGCGTGCATCACCCGTGACCGGATCGGCATTATATAACTCACCCCGGCTGAAACTGCCTTCCTGACTTCCTGTGAAGAAGTCATTGATATACTGTTTGTGTGCCCTTTCATCCATGCCCCAGTTCTTAAGGGTCTTATAGTCCAGTCCCCATCCAATGTCATCGTGGCATCTGAGGTAATTAAGAAACGTATATTCCTTAGGAAGTCTGCCGATAATCTCCATCTGCTGCTTTAACAGCCTCACATCCCTAGTTGCCACGGAATTCCAGGTAGTTGCCATAGTCGTAACATTATACAGCATATGGCACTCCGGTTTTTCAACAGATCCAAAATATGGCGTCACTTTCTCCGGCTCCATAACCACCTCACCCAGCAGGAGAATTCCCGGGCATACAATTTCTCCAATCATACGCATCATGCGGACAATGGTATGAACCTGAGGCAGATTGCGGCAGTCAGTCCCAATCTGTTTCCAGATATAAGGAACCGCATCGATACGGATAATGTCAATACCCTGATTCGCGAAGAAAAGGAAGTTGTACATCATTTCATTAAATACCGTTGGATTCCCGTAGTTCAAATCCCACTGATAAGGGTAAAAGCTGGTCATTACAAAATGTCTGTTCTCTGGCAGGTAAGTAAAATTTCCCGGGGCCGTTGTAGGGAATACCTGGGGCACCGTCCGCTCAAACATTGCAGGGATCGAATAATTGTCATAGAAAAAATACCGGCTCATGTACTCTCCATCACCCTGTCTTGCTTTTACTGCCCACTCATGATCCTCGGAAGTATGATTCATTACAAAATCAAGGCATACACTCATATCCCGTTTATGACATTCTTCTGCGAGTTCAGACAAATCCTCCATGGTTCCCAGATTCTCCTGAACCTTCCGGAAATCAGATACTGCATATCCGCCATCGGAACGTCCCTCCGGTGATTCCAGAAGAGGCATCAGATGCACATAGTTCACATTGCATTTCTCAATATAATCCAGTTTTCCCTTCACTCCCTGCAAGTTTCCGGCAAAATTATCCACATACAGCATCATGCCCAGCATATCACTTTGTTTGAACCAGTCCTGTCTCAGCTCTCTTTTACTATCCAGATTCTTAAGCGCAGCCTTACGTTCCTGATAAAACCCATACATATTTTTACAAAGTTCATCAAACATGTAATCATTGTTATATAACTCCATATAAAGCCACTTAAGTTCATTCACATGTCTGTTAAATCGTTCCTGATATTTGTCATTATTTACCGTTGCTTTTGCGGTTTCTGTGTTATCCGGTTCTTCTGCGTATACTGCATCCGGAGCGGCAACCGTCTTTTTCAAACTTTCCGAAAACGTTTCCAGAACAGGCAAAACATTTTCCTTTGATGCTTCTTTTGACTCCTCCTTCACAGCTCCCGGTACTGATTTCTTCACTTCCCCTGCAATCGCCACTTCCGGAACCTTCTCCTGACCTTCCGGAACAATTGCACCTTGTTTTGCAGCTGCCTTTTTAACTGTTCTTTTCTTCATAAATTCCTCCATTCACGCAGTACCGCACGAAAACCACTGCGCATAAGAATCCGGTACTTTGCAAATCCCATATCTCACTCCGGTTTCTTATATTCCTTTAGCTAATATGTTTACTGGTTACGAAACTATATGTATTATAGCAAAGTTTACGAGACTTTACCATTGTCAGATGTGGAGAAAATAATAAAAAAGCAATACAGCATCCCAATTCGAATACCGCATTGCTTTTCATCTAAATCACAAATCTTAAGAAGAACAACTCTCTTCGCTGTCCCCTTCTCCGGATACCTCCATATTAGCCGGAAGCACCAGATTCATTACTATTGCAACGATAAATACAATCGCAACACAATTATTAGCCAAAACTTCCTGTACCATTTTCGGGAAAATTGTGAAAATGGCTGGTACCTGTGTGAACCCAATTCCAATTCCCAGAGATAGTGCCGTAATCACGGTATTCCTCTGATTAAATCCACACCTTGTAATCATCTGGACACCACTTACGACAATCGAACCGAACATCATGATTGTACAGCCTCCCAAAACCGCATCCGGCAGTGTGGCAAGCAGTTTTCCGATAACCGGAAACAGGCCTGCAAGTATCATGACACAGGCACCTGTCATAATGGTAAAGCGGTTTACCACTTTCGTCATGGCGATCAGTCCCACATTTTGACTGAATGATGTAATAGGAAGACAGCCAAACAGAGAAGATACCGAGCTCAGATATCCGTCGCAGGCTAGCGATCCGGATATTTCCTTGTCCGTCACATCTCTCTTTAAGCCTGTCACCGCCATGGCAGAAGTATCTCCAATGGTTTCCGTAGCTGATACCAGAAAGATAACCGTCACAGCAATAATCGCGCTTACATTGAATTCAGGAATAAACGGCAATACCTTTGGCAATGCAACAATACCGGCGGAAGCCACTTCCGAGAAATTCACCATGCCCATTACCATTGCTAAGACATACCCCACTACAAGTCCAAAGAGCACGGATAATTGTTTCCAGAAGGATTTCGCAAATATGTTAAATACCAGACAGCTTACCAATGTTACAGTTCCCAGAATCAGATTCTGTGCAGATCCAAAGTTTTCACTGCCGGCACCTCCTCCAAAAGAAGAAGCTCCTACATTCAGCAAAGAAAAACCAATTGCGGTAACAACACAAGCCGCTACGATGGGTGCTACGATCTTTCTCCAGTATTTTGCACAAAGCCCCAAAGTACCCTCAATAATACCTCCGAACAGAATCGCGCCAATAGCGGCGGGGTAGCCAAACGTGGCTGCAACATAACACAGAATTGTTACAAAGGTAAAACTTACCCCCATTACAATTGGCAGTCTTGCCCCAACCTTCCATACCGGATATAATTGAATTAACGTACCGATTCCTGCAATAAACATTGCATTTTGAATTAACATCGCTTTTTGTTCAGGCGTAAGGCCTGCTGCATTTGTCACAATCAGAATCGGTGCTATATTCGCCACGAACATTGCAAGTACATGCTGCAAACCAAAGGGAATCGCCTTGGAAATGGGCACACGGCCGTTAAGCTGGTAGATATTTTCTACCCTGGCATTTGAATTTACATTTGCTTTCATTTCTTTCTCCTTTAGTAGTTTCTTGGTAAATCTCAAGTCACGAAATTTACAACAGATTTATTTTACTATAAAAAGTACTGTATGGGTATAAAATTTTTATGGAAATTTAATAATTACAAAAAAAGTGTAACCTTTTGTAATGGAAAACGTTTATTAAATGAACAGGAAGGAGGGGAACTGTGAAAAAGGATGACCTGGAACAAATATATAAAACCTATTACCATGAAATATATTTATACGCTCTGTCTCTATGTAAAAATACGCTGGAAGCAGAGGAGATCACCAGTGATACCTTCTACAAGGCCCTCCTCTGTGCCGAGCTTCAGAATGAATCCATCAAATACTGGCTTCTGCGTGTATGCAAAAATATTTTTATAGACCAGGCAAGGCAGAAAAAAAGAAGACCTGTTACACCTTTAGAAGATATCGGCAGTCCGTCTTATGACAATGTACTGGAACGAATGATTCAAAATGAGGAAGCAAAGGTACTTTACCACTGTATTTTACAATTACCCGACCGTTACCGCGAATTAATCTACATGTTCTATTTTATGAATTACAGTTTAAAAGAAATTGCTCATTTTACAAGTCAATCAACAGGAACCACCAGAACAGCCCTCTGCCGGTCCAGAGATAAGCTGCGCTCAATATTAGAAAGGGAGGGATACTATGAATTTCCATGAACTTTTAGAAAAATACAAATCCAACACAGCCACACCGGAAGAAATCCGGATGGTAGAAGAAGAATTGGAGAAATACGAAAGCATTACCGAATACTATACGGACCAGATGGGCGAAAATCTGAATCTGGACCTGCTGTCTGAAACAGAAGAATCAGAGATCAAAAATGTAAAAAAACACGTAAACCGTAAACTCCGCCGAAATATTTTTATCTCCATATTAAGCATCCTCGTTTTATCTGCGGCAGTAATTCTGATTATCAATCAGAACTACTACGACCCCAATCGCGGAATTCCCACGGATGAATACGGTTTTGGACAGTTCATGATGGATACCATGGCTTTTACCGAAGTACATTCACCCGGATATGCAACCAATACAGCAGAAGCCGTAAGAGACGGGCTGGGCAGCTATCAGATCCAGATCAGGCAGAACCATTATTTTACCGGTAAGGAATCTGTATTCAGCGGAAAAATAATACGGGGAGAATTCCTGGACAGCGGCAACTCACTTATAAACTTCTGGCATTTCCCCTCTGCAAACTGTTTTGCTTTTAAAGAAGGCACACTGGTCTGGCAGGAAGCATCCGGAGTAGAGTACCGCCAGCAGCCACAGGACGACATCCAATATCAGGCAGATGCCTTAAAGGACCTGCCAAAATCATCTCAGGTCGAGGCATATTTTACTTTTGAAAAAAATCTTACACTGGAAGAATTCAACAAACTCTACCTAAAATGGTATGGTGATGAAGACCATCAATTAGACATTACTTATGCAGCAGTCTGGACTGGCACTCACAGGGGCGCAACCGTTGGATTCCAGCCTGGCGGCGGCGGCAATGTATATGAATCTGTCAAAGAAGTGGAAAAAAATTATCCATATCTAAGCCTGGTGGACCACAATGAGGAGCTTGATAAAGACCCTGTAGGAATCTGGCAGACTCACTTCGATTCACTTTTAAGCTATCTCACAGACCGGCAGGAATTTTTACAGGCAATGGCAAATGTAAATAATATCGGCCCCTGGTTTTACCAGGATATTCAGGCATATATAAAGGAAAACGGCATGCAGATCTATGGTATTTTAGCACAGGGCAGCGCAGATCAAGTACTGAGTTTCCTGGAGCAGGAGAACATAGACGGATTTAATGTAGCGGATGTCAAACTATCCATCCTGTCCCACTGATGTCCATGAAGCACTCCGCCGTTGCATAATAGCTCCTTAAACTGTATTCCGCCGCATTCCACTGCTGCCAAACTGTACTGCACCGCATACTGCAGCCGTTAAAAGTTCTGTAGCCGGCACAACCAGCCATACCCCTGTCATATTCCATACATTTGGAAATACAAGGATCAAAACTACATTTAGTATTACTCCTCTTAACAGAGCAATCAGCATGGAGCGCGCCGGCTGATCTTTGGCTGACAATACGGCAGCCATAACCACATTGATTCCCATAGGGATAAACGCAAGAAAATAAATCTTTATTCCCTCCAGGGCAATCTTCGTAAACCCGGCGTCACCTGATTCATTGAAGATTCCAACAATAGGTTCTGCCAGCAGCACACCGCCTGCATAACAGATTACTCCGCAGGCGGCAGCAAGCAGAACCCCTCTTTGCATCACGAAGCGTATACCGCCAAAATCTTTTTTCCCATACTGGGAACTGATGATCGGCTGCACTCCCTGGGCAACTCCGGTAAATATGGAACATACAATCAGGGCAATATTGGCAATCACTCCATATGCAGCGACACCTATGTTCCCGGCAAGCTTTAAAATCGTAAAATTGAACAGCAGCATAACAATTGCAGAAGATAATTCTCCAATAAAAGAGGACATACCAAGAGAAATTGTCCGGACTACATCTGAAATCTTTACTCTTTCTTTCACCAGGCTAAAGTGGCTTCGTCCTTTGATTATGTGTGTGGAAAGCACACACATGCTTAAGACCGGTGCAATCCCGGTAGCAAATGCCGCCCCAAACATCCCCCACCGAAACCCGAATACAAATAAAATATCCAAAACAATATTGCTGAAACTTCCGGTCAGCATCGCCGCCATTGCCGTCTGGGGGTACCCGTCGTTCCTTACAAAACAAACCAACACATTATTTACCATAAACGCAAGGGAAAAAAGCAGTATGGTTCTCATATAAGGGATCATATCCTGCATAACTGCCTCATCTGCTCCCAATAGAGCCCCCAATTGCCTGGAAGCAAACAAACCGACTAATGTAAAAAACACACCACAGAGAAGGGCCAGTTTAACGGAAAGTGTAAAAGAAGCTTTCGCCGCCTTTTCATTTCCTGTCCCCATAGCCATCGCAAAACGGGTAGCACCCCCCATTCCAATCATCAAACCTATCCCATTCATAAAAGAATATACAGGCAGCGTCAGATTCAATGCCGCAAGCCCATTACTCCCCACACCGTTTGCAACACAGAGGGTATCTACAAAAATAAAACAAGACAACCCCAGCATACTCAAAATGTTCAAAGATACATACTTTGCAAATACCCTTCCCAAACTTTTACTTTCCATAAAAATTCCACCTTTCTGCCTTGAGCCAGTTGAAAAAATATTCCTTATCACAAAAAAAGCACCAGTCATCTATACCCAATGGCCTAACGGTATAGATGTCCGATGCTTATTTATGATACATGCATCCGGCGACGCATGTAAAAAGCTCTTCTTTTATAATATGAGATTGATCTTACCACATGTTAAAAAAATTTGCAACTTAAAACACGCTTTAGTAGTCAGTCACATCAAATTTTTTGTCCTTAAAGTAAAAATCCCTGTCCGCCTCTGTAATCTCCCGTAAGATTCTGCATGGGTTACCCACTGCCACCACATTATCCGGAATATCCTTAGTCACAACGCTTCCCGAACCGATCACCACATTGTTGCCAATATGGACTCCGGGATTAACTACAACATTAGATCCCAGCCATACGCTGTCACCAATAGTGATGCCGATTCCATATTCATATCCTGAATTTCTGGAATCCGGATGAATCGGATGCCCTGCAGTAATGATAGACACATTCGGTCCAAACATTGTATTATTTCCAATAGTAACTTTTCCCACATCCAGAATAACACAATTATAATTGGCAATAAAATTGTCACCTACTTCAATATTTTTTCCATAATCACAGTGAAACGGCGGTAAGACAGCTACATTTTTACCGGCCTTTCCCAGTATCCCACGGATCATCAGTTCCATCTTCTCCGCTTCATCCGGCTTGCATAAATTATATTCATAAATTTTCTTCTTATTTTCAATCTGTTCCTCAGCAAGGCCATCCATCCAGGCCTTATATGGAAGCCCCGTCAGCATTCTTTCTTTGTGATTCATACTGGTTCCTTTCTAGAAAGCAGCGGATAAATTTTCCGCTGCTTTGATCATTTGATTAAATTTCCAGAATTATAACCTGATATCCTTTGAGCTGCAAATCATTACCGTCCTGAGCAAGATCCGTATAATTATTAATTAATAATTTCTTATATGAACTTGGTAAAGTCACCGTCTGTCCGTCCATCTGGAAATTAGCTATAACCATCAATGTCTTTTCTTGTCCTTTACGGTAATAAGCCATCAGATTATTCTGATCTTCCCATTCCGGAAGAAACTCACCATATACAACAGCCTCCTGGTAAACCGGATTCTTACGCAATGCTATCAGTTGTTTGTAAAAAGAAAATACGGAATCTGAATTCTCTATCTGACTCTTTGCATTGATTCTGCTATAATTGGGATTTGCCGCAAGCCAGGGTGTACCAGTAGTAAATCCTGCATTTTCACTGTCATCCCACTGCATTGGCGTTCTTGCATTATCCCTGCTGAACTTGGAAATGACCTTTAAAGCTTCCGCTTCTGTAAGCCCTGCATCTATGGCAACACGGTATTCTTCCAGGGAGGAAATATCATCTACCTCGTCTATAGAAGTAAATTCCATATTTTCCATTCCAAGTTCCTGTCCCTGATAAATAAACGGAAGGCCTCTCAGCATAAAGTTTACTGCCCCCAAAAGCTTCTTACTTGCATCGCAGACTTCTCCCTCCGGTATGTAATGGCTGACACCTCTTGGCTCATCATGGTTTTCGATAATATTAGAGAGATATCCAATGTCTCCAACACGTTTTTGTGCATCAAAACAACATTTTTTATAATCATTCGGCGTAATCTGCGTATGAGCGTACCACCCTTTTTCATTCTGCCCAAAGATTGTTTCATTGAAATCAAACATACTGGAAAAATATCCATTGTCTCCGATAAAATCAGGCAATTCACCCTCTTTATCATTAAAGACTTCACCAACAGTAAATGCGTCATACTTTTTAAATGTCCTGTCCCGCATTTCTCCTAGAAATTCACCAACACCCTCAGCTTCCTCTAACATATGGGCAATATTACTTAATCCATCTGCACGATCCGGTTCATAATTTTTAAATGGCAATGCCTTTTTAATATTAATAATTGCATCGATACGAAATCCCGAAAGCCCTTTCTCCAACCACCAATTAATATTTTTATAAACCTCTTCCCGCACCTCCGGATTTTCCCAGTTTAAATCCGGCTGTTTTTTATGAAATACATGCAGATAAAGCTTATCGGTATCGGAAAGCGGCTCCCAGCAAGATCCTCCAAAATAAGATCTCCAATTACATGGAAGCTCCCCGTCCTTCTTATCCTCCAGATAAAAATACTTCCCATATTTCCCTTCCGGATCTTTCATCGCCATCTTAAACCACTCATGTTCATCGGAACAATGATTAACTACTAAATCCATAAGAATATACATTCCCCGCTTCTTTGCTTCCATAAGCAGTTCATCCATATCCTCCATCGTCCCAAATCTGGGATCAATGTTATAATAGTCCGAAATATCATATCCCTGATCCGCCAAGGGTGAGGAATAGATGGGAGATAACCAGATGATATCCACTCCCAGATCCTGTAAATAATCCAGCTTGCTTATAATTCCCTGTATATCTCCAATTCCATCCCCATTGGAATCATAAAAACTCTTCGGATAAATCTGATATGCTGTCTTTTCTTGCCACCATTTTTTTTGCATTCTATGTGCCTCCACAATTATATTTTCATTACTTATAGCACATATTATACTATTTCACTTCACATAAGTCCTACATTTATTTGTTCAAAAACTTCACTATTTTGACTTTTTTATCATTTCATCTCATTCGCAAAACTGCTGTGGTTTTCCTTCTTATACAAGCGTGGAGTCGTTCCCGTATACTTTTTAAACTCTCTTAAAAAGTTTCCAAGATTATTAAACCCGCAGTCCAGACAAATGTCCATAATCAGATTATCTGTACTTATCACCATTTCAGCCGCCCTGCGAATACGAATTTCATTAACATATTCCATTGGTGTCTTACCTATTGCCCGCCTAAAGAAACGGCAGAAATACTGCTCATTTACATTAATCAGCCCTGCCAGATCACGAATATAAATTCTATCCCTGTAGTTCTCCCTTATATAAGTTAAAACCGTCTTAATACTCTCCACCTGATGATTTACTCCGTTCTCCTGCCTGGTAAGCAGCCCCTGCCCGGTAAGTATCGCAAGTATCCTAAGCAAAGATGCCTTAATCAACATCTGGGATACCGATACACTTACATTTTTTTGACCTGGTTTCTCCCCTGTGTCTTCCATCATACTAAAAGCTTTTTGAATCTGCTCATACTCTCTGTATATATCCTGAAACTCTTTAAGAGATGCATTTATACTTCTTGGTAATGAAAGATTTCCATTTATCAAAGGCTGAATTACCTGGTTTTGCATTGTGTCATAAGAATTAAAGCTAAGTACATAAGGGTTAAAAACTACCGCATCTTCCTCACATAGACCATTCGACGTAATATAATGAAGTTCTCCCGGGTTGACAAAGAAAAAACATTCTTCCGTAATCTCATAAGACTCCATGTTTATCTCCATATGAAAATTCCCTTTTTTAAAATGCAGCAATTCAATCTCATCATGCCAGTGATGCTTTACTAAAAAAAGACTTTCACTCTGCTCAGCCTCATAAAAAGCACAGCGAAAAGAAGCTGACCCATGAGGCTTATCCTCCTTCAAACTCTTCGTATTTTGTACCTGAATAGCCAAGACCCTCCTCCCCACAAGAAAAAAGCTGTCTCCAGCTTTTTCTTCTTCATTCTTCTTTTACTTTTTCCATTACTTCTTTTACTTTTTCCATTACTTCTTTTTGCTTTTCTTTTTCTTCTTTATATCTTTTACTTTAAAATTTTTGTCATCTAACTTAATTACCCTAATCTTCTGTTGATGATCTTTTTTTACTACCTGACCATTTATCAATTTCGCTTCTGTTTTTTCATCCTCAGACTTTTTCTCTTTTAATCTCTTATCTATTGACATAGCAGTCATTGGATTTTCATCTTTGAGCTTTATATCCTTCAGAGTTTTATCGTTTATTGATATATCCTTAATCTGTTTATTCTTTATCTTTTTATCCTTTGTCTTCCTACACTTCGATCCCTTTGCTTCCTTAACCTTTATCCCTTTATTCTTTGCTTCCTTATCCTCTGTTTTCTTAACCTTTATCCCTTTATTCTTTGCTTCCTTATCCTCTGTTTTCTTAACCTTTATCCCCTTATTCTTTGCTTCCTTATCCTTTGTTTTCTTAACCTTTATCTTCTTATCCTTTACCATCTTATCACCGGAAGTTTCCTTCCCCATATCTTCCAACATTTCCTTTGTAAATTCCTTCACTCTGCATTCACAATGTCCACATTTCCCAGATACCTTCGTTACCTTCTTTACCTTTTTAAATGAATCCGCACCATCTTCTACTGCCTTACGGATATCATCACAAGAAACCTTAAAACAAGGACAAATGTATTTTCCTTTTCCCATTATAACACCAATGACGGAGCTGTATAAACTCTGGCAGCCATCTCTGAATCGATGAGGTATAGACCCTTAGGATCTTCACCAAACAGTTTATATTTCTTGATCATATCCTCCGCATTTTTCTCCTCTTCTCCCTGTTCTTTTACAAACCAGTCCAGAAACTGCATCGTACGGAAGTCTTTTACAGAATAGGCTGCCTCGTAGATCGTATGAATCAGCCCCGTAACGTATTGCTCATGCTCCAATGTTGCCTGAAGCGGATCTCCTGGTTTTTTAAATTCAAACTCTGGCTTTTCAACTGCTTCAAAAGTTACCTTTTCTCCATTATTCTGCATATACTGCATAAATAATAACGCATGATCTCTTTCTTCCTGCGCCTGAATCTTGAACCAGCTGGCATATCCCTCTAATCCGGTTTCAATAAAATAATTTGAAAAATCCAAATAGAGATACGCGGAATAAAATTCCTTATTAATCTGAGTATTAATTAGTTCTGCTACTTTTTTATCCAACATTTTGTTTCCTCCTCGGTTTCTAAGATTCTGTATATGTGATCATTATAGCACCTGTATCTCTAAGAAACAATGCAATTATTATAGTCAATATAAATGCTTTTCATTCATAATCCAACTATGGTATAATCCTCTTAATATACTCTCCAGCCTGCTCTAACAGAATATTAGAATTTAATAAATATACGAGGTACTTATGAGTAAAAATATTAACCTGCTAAAGGGCCCTATTCTGCCCTCACTTACAAAACTAGCTTTACCAATTATGCTAACTTCCCTGATTCAGATGGCATACAACATGATTGATATGATCTGGATTGGCAGACTCAGCAGTAATGCCGTCGCTGCTGTTGGTGCTGCAGGAATGTATATGTGGCTCTCAAACGGACTTGCAGCCCTTGGCCGAATGGGCGGACAAGTTAAGGTTGGGCACTCCTTTGGTGCAGGAGTGTATCATACTGCCGCAGATTTTGCCAGGGCCGCTTTACAACTGGGAATATTTTTTGGCATTGCCTATGGACTTGCCTCCGTAATTTTCCATGTACCACTGATAGGCTTCTTCAAGCTGAACAGCCCAAAGGTTGTGGCAGATGCCCAGATATATTTAATCATCACTTGCGGCGGAGTTCTATTTTCTTTCCTGAACCAGATATTTTCCGGCATAATGACCGCCATGGGAAACAGTAGAAATTCTTTAATAGCAACAACTACCGGACTTGCCCTAAACCTGGTACTGGATCCTGTTCTTATATTTGGCTTAGGTCCATTTCCCAATTTGGGCGTAGCGGGAGCTGCCATTGCAACCGTACTTGCACAGGCAATTGTTACTCTGGTATTTATTGTTTTTGCAATGAGAGATACAATTATTTTTAACAAAATACATATATTCTCCAGACCGTCAAAGCAGTATATGGCTGAAATAATACGAATTGGACTTCCCACATCCATACAGAGTATGATATTTACAGGTATCTCCATGATCATAGCACGACTCATCGCAGGCTTTGGGGACACTGCCGTAGCAGTTCAAAAAGTTGGTTCCCAGATAGAGTCTATCTCCTGGATGACTGCAGATGGCTTTGCCGCAGCTGTGAACTCCTTTGTAGCACAGAACTATGGCTCCGGGAACAATACCCGGGTAAGGAAAGGTTACGCTGTATCAATGGGCGCAGTTACCGTATGGGGTATCGTATGTACATTCATCTTAATCTGCCTGCCCGGACCTATTTTTCAAGTATTTATTCCGGAGAAAGAAATTTTAAGTATGGGTATAGATTATCTGCAAATCCTGGGAATCTCTCAGTTGTTCATGTGTGTTGAGATTGCAACAGCAGGCGCATTTTCCGGATTGGGTAAAACCATACCTCCATCTGTAGTTGGTATTGTACTCACTTCCGCCAGAATTCCTCTTGCTCTATTGCTGACCGGTACCGCTTTAGGTCTCAATGGAATTTGGTGGAGTATCACAATATCCAGTACTCTAAAAGGAATTGCCCTGTTCATCTGGTTCTTCCGGTATCAAAAAAATACGCTTTCCCATGTTTAAAAATATATAGAATAAAAAGGAATTATTTGTTATATTACCTAACGAATATAACAAATAATTCCTTTTATAGGTACGCTTATACGTAAATCTTTGCGGACATTGCTTTCCTTCATCCTCCTAATACCACGGACGGGATTGACTGCAGTCGCCATCTCCACGGGAATCGAATGGATTACCGTAGTTGCATTCCAAACTTTAATTTACTTAAAACATTACCGATAAAATCTCCCTGTAAATCTTGCTATTGTTCTTCCCATGGGCAAATCATATAATTCCTCTAAAGAGAAACAGTGAAAAGCAAAAATAAAGAAAAAGTAACTGCAAACGCCAACGGCTAAAGGCACTACCACTGAAACAACTGTATTTCCGATAAACTTATCCACAATCCAGTAAACAAAAAATACAATTATCCCCATAATCAAGGACGCAATGATCGGAATTAGATACGTCCTCTTCACATCCTTATGGATATGTAGCTCATTATTCAAAGATCTCTCGTTTAAGACACAGATTACCAGAGGAAAAATAATATTTCCCACAACTAAAATATAAGCATTCAATCCAGTAAAAATCAAAAGAGGACAAATAAATACTAAATGTACCACCAAACCAATAAATGCATTTACAATTGGCTCTCTCATCTTGTTCAAACTTTGTAATATTGCTGTAGATATGGATGCCAAAGAATAAAATACAATCGAAACAGCCCCTATCTGCAGCATGTGTACCGACAAATCTCTGTGTTCTGTCAAAGCTGCAAATATTAACGATATAATAGGCCTAGCAAGCACCATAAATCCAATTACTGACGGTATCGTAAGAACCATCACGAACTTATTAATAAAGTTTACCTTCTCAAATATTCCTCTTCTATCATGTCTTTCCTTAGAAGCAACAATGCTGGGTACAATAGAAACCGCCAAAGAAGAAGCAAACGCAATAGGAATATTAATAAGAAGATTATATTGCGTACTATACACACCCTGAATTGCAGTTACAAAGTCCACAGCTAAACCTTTAAAATTCAATATATTTCCAAATATTAAATCATCCAGCGTCCCGCTGAGCTGATAAGCTGCCTGACTTAAAGAAATAGGAATTAATGTCATCAGCAATAACTTGTTCAGTCTTCCATCTGATGCCACATGACGGTTCTTACATCTTCTTACTCTTCTAAGATACCCCGGTCGATACAGTAAATATAAAACTAATAAAAAAGCAAAAGCAGACAACGCACCACACAAGGTACCCATAATACCGCCTGCCGCCCCATATGCAAAAACATCTGCGGAAGATTGATATACTCTCATAAATTGCATAACTGCTACAATACTTATAATTGCATTAATAATCTGTTCTATAATCTGAGAAACCGCCGATGGAATCATCGTATTTTTTCCCTGAAAAAATCCCCGCATTACACCTAAAATAGCCATCACAAACGTAGTCGGTGCTACGATTCGGAGGGGTTTTGCCAATCCTGGTTTCGCATAACACATTTCCAGAAAATCAGCACCAAAATATATTAATACCCAAAATATACCACCAACAATTACCGCCAGTATTAAGGAATTGCGAAATAAGCGATAAGCACTCCGATACTCCTTTTTAATCTCATACTGGGATATTAATTTAGATAATCCCAGAGGAAGGCTGGAACATGACAAAGTTAAAACAATATTATAAATACCAAAGGCTACTCCATATAGACCGTTTCCAACCTCACCGAGCATGTTAGCCATTGGAATACGATATAAAAATCCAATCAACTTTACGATAATACCTGCAACCGCCAGAATGCTTCCCTGAAGAAGTAATTCCTTCTTACTATCATTTGCCATATCCCGTACCATATCCTTTCATAGGCTGCAGCCTGCAAACCTCTTTATCCCGTATCTGTCATTCTTCCCACTAATTTATAACTTATTCATTCCTATTTTAACTGTACTCCCATATTTAAAAATCGTATAAAATCAATTTAAATCCAACTTAAAACAAACTGAATAACAGAAAACCCCACAGGATAGTTACTCCTGCAGGGTTCTTTCTGTAATGAGACATCGGGGATTCGAACCCCGGACAACTTGATTAAAAGTCAAGTGCTCTACCAACTGAGCTAATATCCCGCATATTAAATTTTACTTTATAAGACATAAACCAGTTTCAAGTCTTATAATGCCCAGAGCCGGAATCGAACCAGCGACACGAGGATTTTCAGTCCTCTGCTCTACCAACTGAGCTATCTGGGCCTAGGGTTGTACACCCTCTTTACAGCATAATGGAAGCGAGCTTCCGAATACTTCCGTAATGGTGCGCTTCCAAAAATTGCGGGGGCAGGATTTGAACCTACGACCTTCGGGTTATGAGCCCGACGAGCTTCCAGACTGCTCCACCCCGCGATAGTATTTATTTAGTTTTTTGATAGAGATGTAAATCTCAATGGATGGAGGTGGATTCGAACCACCGAAGCAATTTGCAGCAGATTTACAGTCTGTCCCCTTTGGCCACTCGGGAATCCATCCAAAAAGCCGATGATCGGACTCGAACCGATAACCTGCTGATTACAAATCAGCTGCTCTGCCAATTGAGCCACATCGGCATTAATGGGACCTATAGGGCTCGAACCTATGACCCTCTGCTTGTAAGGCAGATGCTCTCCCAGCTGAGCTAAGATCCCATGGGATATAAAATTATTTAATTACACATCTACTGATGTGAACGACCCAGATCGGACTCGAACCGACGACCTTCGCCGTGACAGGGCGACGCTCTAACCAACTGAGCCACTGGGCCAACTCTTTTGTAAGGTTTATATACCTTCAAAACCACACACAGAAATTCATCAAATATCATCCGTTCTTGCATTACCAACTTCGTTGATCATATCAACTTTATTGACATTATCCTAAACCTTATGGATAAGCCTTCGACCTATTAGTATTAGTCAGCTCCATACATTACTGCACTTCCACCTCTAACCTATCTACCTCGTCGTCTTCAAGGGGTCTTACCGCTTATGCGGGGGATATCTCATCTTGAGGGGGGCTTCACGCTTAGATGCCTTCAGCGTTTATCCCTTCCCGACTTGGCTACCCGGCCATGCTCTTGGTAGAAC
>NZ_JTGN01000022.1 GCF_000797495.1 Robinsoniella peoriensis | reverse complement strand
AATATGGATATTTATATAAAGTTAGTAAAAATATACAAATTTTTTTATAAGAATTGTTAAAAAGTATTAAAAACATTAATAAAAATATTTTAAAAATGTATTGACACAGTCATTTTGTTGATGTATTATAATTATTATAAAAACAAAACATATTTAAAATTAATTTATTATATATTGAGGTTCATAATAATTTAAAAATATTATTTTTAAGAATAAGTTAGTGAGATGAATGTTAATATTTAAAATTAAGTAACATTAAGAACATTTTCTGTTGTAAAAATTAAAAAGAACGTAGTTTTATGTATTTCATAATATTTGTTAATTTAACAGAAATATTAACGCATAAATCTATAGAATGAGCATTTTTATGTTGAGGTAAAGTCTATATTTAACGTGGTCAAAAGGCAATAGCCTTATTGATAGGATACATAGTAGAAGGAATTGAGTTTTTTAGACAACTGTAAGAGGTAGCCATGAAAAAATTACAAGGAGGTATGAGAGATGTCAGTAGTAAATGATTTATTTGATTTGAGTGGAGAAGTAGCACTGGTGACAGGTGCAAGTAAGGGATTGGGAAAAATGTTTGCTAAAACGTTAGTAAATGCAGGTGCAAAGGTATGTTTACTTTCTTTTGAGAGGGAGGAGTTGCTACGGACAGAAAAAGAGTTGAAGGAGGCCGGTTATGATTGTATGAGTTTTCACGGAGATATTACTCATGAAAATGAAATACAGGATTGTGTAGATCAAATAATCAAATATTATGGGAAATTAGATATTTTGGTTAATAATGCCGGAATTGGACGATGTAATAAAACTCCGGAGGAAACAACCTTGAATGAGTGGGAAAAGGTTATTGATATAAATGTAAACGGTAGTTTTATTTGCGCTAAAGTTGCGGGAAAAGAAATGTTGAAGAAAAAAAAGGGAAAGATTATAAATATGTCTTCCATTTCAGGTAAAGTTATTAATAAAGGAGTGCATGGGGGGTCTTATGATGTGTCAAAAGCAGCAATAGATGGACTTACTAAAGCATTGGCTAGTGAGTGGGCTAAGTATAATATAAATGTGAACGCAATAGCTCCTGGTTATTTCATGACAGACCCAAATAAAGAATTTTTTAAAGCTGATCCTGGTTTTTATGATTTGGCCTTAGGGTTGATTCCAGCGGGTCATATGGCAAATCCAGAAGAATTGGCAGGAACTCTTCTTTTCTTATCATCTCGAGCTTCTGATTATGTACACGGTACGATAATTCAAGTTGATGGCGGTTATATGGTATGGTAAAAAATCTGGAATAATAGAAAATAAGAGGTGAAGAATGTGGCTGAAACTTTGTTAAAACTGACCGATATTACAAAAGAATTCCCAGGTGTACTTGCTTTAAATAACGTAAGGTTAGATATAAAAGAAGCTGAGGTTCTAGCGTTGGTAGGAGAGAATGGAGCAGGAAAATCTACATTGATTAAAATTCTAACAGGTGCATTAAATGGTTGGACTGGAGAGATTTTATGGAAGGGAGAACCGTTAAAAGTACATTATCCTTGGGAAGCTCAACAGGCAGGTATATCCACAATATATCAGGAACTAACTCTTTGTCCGGACATTACAGTGTCGGAGAATATATTCCTTGGCAGGGAACCAAAAAAAAATGGCCTAATTGATTGGGCTAAGATGAATGCTATGACAGCAAAGGTTCTTGAAAGACTTGAAGTAAGCGTATCTCCAACGGAAAAGGTGAGTAGACTTAATGTTGCAACGCAGCAGCTAATAGAAATAGGAAGGGCTTTGACTATGAATGCGCAGCTGATTATTATGGATGAACCTACTTCTTCCTTATCAGAACATGAAGTTTATACACTAATGAAAATTATCAAAGATTTGAAAGCAAATGGTATATCAATCTTGTATATATCTCATAAATTTAATGAGATTTTTGATATTTCCGACAGAATCAGTGTTCTTCGGGATGGTGAATATGTTGACACTGTTAATACGTCAGAAGCCAATATTGATAAGGTGTTGGAAATGATGGTAGGACGTACTGTTAATATAAGATTTAAAGATCGGACGAACAAGATAGGAGATGAGATATTTGCCGTTGAGGGTCTATCTTCAAAAGGAGTATTTGAAGATATAAGTTTTTATTTAAATGAAGGAGAGATTCTTGGTGTGTCTGGGCTTGTAGGAGCTGGTAGAACGGAAATGGCAAGAGCAATATTTGGAATTGACAAATCTGATTCCGGTACAATTACTATTGGAAAAAAGAAGCGAAATCTCCCCAGATCTCCAAAAGAAGCATTGAAACTTGGCATTGGATTCCTTCCGGAAGACCGAAAAGACGAAGGACTTGTTTTATTAATGAGTGTTCTGGAAAATTCAACTCTAGCAAAATTGGCTAAAAATGTATCAAATACGTTAATTAATGCCAAAAAAGAAAGGATATTAGTTGATGAGTATGTTCGAAAACTAACAATCAAGACTCCTTCATCAAAACAATTGACCCGTAATCTCAGTGGTGGCAACCAACAGAAAGTTGTAATAGCAAAATGGCTATTGAGTAAGTCAAAAATATTGATTTTTGATGAACCAACTCGTGGTATTGATGTGGGAGCAAAGGCAGAAATATATGATTTAATGAACGAACTTGTAGCTGATGGTTATGGTATTATTATGATATCCTCAGAACTTCCGGAGGTAATTGGCATGAGTGACCGGATAATGGTGATGCAGGAAGGAAAGGTGGCCGGTATATTCAATAAAGGTGATGTAACACCGGAAGAGATTATAAGCTATGCAACAGGAGCAGGCAAAAATTAGAATTATATAAAGGAGGTATCAGGTATTGTGAAAAAAGATGTTGTGGCCATAAGCAAGGGCGGAATGGGAAGATCCTTTAAAAAGGCTTTAATTAACATTCCAGAACTGACAATTATAATATCAATTATTCTGATTTCTATATTTATAGGAGTACAGTCAGAATCTTTTTTTTCCAGTACAAATTTATTAAATATTTCTAAACAGATTGCAGTAAACGGGATTATTGCTGTAGGTATGATGTTAGCAATTATTTCCAGAGGTGTAGATCTTTCGGTTGGTTCCACGGTAAGTGTGGTCTGCGTAGTAGCAGGTTCATTTATTAAAATGGGGTTGCCGGCATGGGCAGTTTTGTTAGTCTGTCTGTTAACCGGAGCAGTATGCGGTGGTATAAATGGAGTTCTCATTGTTAAGCTGCAGGTAAAGCCAATAATTGTGACTTTGGCTACTATGAATATTTTCAGGGGATTTACTTATGTATATTCTGGAGGAAAATGGATAACCAATCTGCCTAAGGATTTTTTGTTTTTTGGAAATGGTGTTGTTCCTGCAGTTATATTACTGGTTGTTTTGACTTTATTTACTGTAATAATGAAATATATATCGTTTGGCAGACATGTTTATGCTATTGGTAGTAATGAGGAATCAGCGAAATTAGCAGGTATTCGTGTTGATAAGACTAAGGTGATGGTATTTATGGTATCAGGAATTTTAACAGGGCTTGCTGCCATGATATTTATAGGTCGTACGGGAGCCATTCAGCCGGCTGCGGGGATTGGATATGAGATGGATGCAATTGGAGCTGCTGTATTGGGAGGTGTTAGTTTTTTAGGCGGTAAGGGAACTGTTGGAGGTACAATTTTAGGCGCCATATTAATGGGGGTAATTCTAAATGGTATGACGCTACTAAAGATATCAGCAAATTTTCAGGGATTAATAACTGGAATGATTATTATTTTAGCACTGCTTCTGGATACTGTAAGAAACATTTATGGGGAAAGGAGGAATGGGAGATGAAAGGTAAAGACAGAGGTAGAAACGATATCTTTACGAAAATGGGATATGAACTGGTTTTGCTTGCTTTTTTGGCTGTATGGTTTATTTTCATGGGATTAATGGGCCGAGGATTTCTTGCCTTAAATAATATTGTTACAGTTTTGACAAGAGTCAGCGAAGTGGCAATTATAGCAGTAGGAATGACGGTAGTTATTATAGCAGGCGGATTTGATCTTTCAGTGGGAACAGTGATGGCTATTGTACCAGTTGTTATTGGAATTTCTTATGGAAATGGCATTCCCTTTGGAATTTGTATTATTTTGGGTATCATTACAGCAATAGTAATTGGGTTTGTTAATGGTATATTAATTGCAAAAGCTGGATTTCAACCAATTATTGGTACTTTAGCCACAATGACAGCACTGCGAAGTATCATATATGTGTTAACTGACGGAAAGCCGGTTAGCTCGTTTCCAAAAAATTATAGCCAGTTGGCGCACGGTACGTTGTTTGGAATTCCTATTCCAATATTGATTTTAATAGTAGTTATTGTTTTATTTCAATGGATTATGAGGTCAACAAAATATGGGAGGTTTATCTATGCTACAGGAGGAAATCCCAAAGCAACCAACATTGCAGGAATCAGTGTGGATCGGATTACAATAATGGTATATGTAGTTAGTGCTTTACTATCAGCAGCAGCAGGTATTATATTTTCATCCAGGTTAATTTCTGCATCACCGGATGCGGGTCGAAACACTGCATTTGATGTAGTTACTGCAGTATTAATGGGTGGAACCAGCATTAATGGTGGTCAAGGAAATATCGTAGGTACTATGATTGGAATCATGATCTTAAATTTTATTATTAATGGTTTTAATTTGCTTGGGGTTAATGCTTATTGGCAAATGATCTTTATGGGAGTTGTTTTGTTGATTGCTATTGGATATGATGCAAAACTTAGGAGTGGTATTGCAATTTTTAAATTTATAAGACGAAAAAATACTATATAATTATCTATTTTATGATGAAATGTTGAAAGAAAATTATTATATTGGGAAGGAAGCCACGTTAAACATTCTTTCAACTTTATTTGTGGCAATATGATAGGATAACCTGTTATATTCAAGAGGAATAAAATATGAAAAATTCAAAATTATTTACAGCAATAGCAATTTTGATAGTTATGATTTTAATGGTAACCGGTTGTGGAAGCGACAGTGGAAAAACATCTGAAAAGTCAGAACCACAATCATTGGAAACGGAGATAAACAAAGAGGATACAAGTTTAGAATCAGGAAAAAAGAATACCACTGAAAGAGATACATATAAGATAGGAATAGTTGTTAAACAAATGGGTGCCCCATATTTTGATTATGCAGCGGAGGGGGCAAAAAAAGCAGCAGCGGATTTAAATGCTGAAATTATTTCCTATACAGGACCATCCTCAGAGGATGTTAATCAGGAAATAACATTTATTGAAGATTTGATTACACAAGGCGCAGATGCCATCATGATATCTACTGCAGATAGTACGGCTATTATTCCTACAATTAACAAGGCAATGGATGCAGGCGTAGACATTTTTACATTTGATATTGATGCTCCAGACAGCAACAGGCTATTTTGCATAACTGCTGGTAATCCAGAAGAGAGTGGTGCTACAATTGGGGAAAGTTTGGTTAAATTGGTTGGAGAAAAGGGACAGGTAGCTTTACTTACAGGAGGACTGGGATCAGAAACTCTGAATCGTCGTTTGGAGGCTATTAAAGAGGTGTTGGAAAAATATCCGGATGTAGAAGTAGTTGCTACAGAGGCATGTGATGATAATTTCGAAAAGTGCGTGTCACAGGTGGAAAATTTAATACAAACGTATCCCGACTTAAAGGCGGTAGCGGGAGTGTCAACTGTAAATCCTCCAGCAGCAGCCATGGCAATTCAATCTGCGAATAAAACAGGTAAAATTATTTCCATAGGAATTGGTCTTCCTTCACAGTGTGCGGAGTATATTGATGCTGGTGTAATACCGGAGCTTACCCTATGGGACCCGGGAGTTATGGGATATGATGCTGTTGCGGCGGCAGTTAATTATATGGATACAGGAAAGCTTCCACTTAACAATGAAGATTATGGTGAATATGGAGGTAAGCTAATCGTGGAAGATGGAGGTAATGTAGGATATATTCCCAGCATTATTTTTACAAAAGAAAATGTTCATGATTACGATTTTTAAAATATTTGTAATATGACAATGGTATTACCAACTTGGATATTTTAAAGATAAATTTAAAGAAAGGTGGTAAGGGTTAATGGAAAAATTAAGAATGGGTATAGTTGGAGCTGGTATATGGGGTGAAACACATGCGAGTATTTATAATGAACATCCTTTTGCGGAAACGGTGGCTATTTGTGATAAAGACAGGACAAAGGCAGAGGCATTGGCAGCAAAGTTTGGCATAAAAGAAGTTTATACGGATTACAGGGAAATGGCAGTAAAATCTAGCTGTGATGCCATTGCTATTGTCACACCGGATTTTCTGCATGCGGATATTGCAATAGCTTGTGCAGAAGCGAAAAAAAACCTTTTAATAGAAAAGCCACTAGCTACTACACGGGATGATGTATATCGCATGATGGATGCTTTTGAAAAAAATAAAGTACGAGTGATGGTTGATCTTCATAACAGGTGGAATCCGGCAGTTAATACTGCAAAACAGTTAATAGATGCAGGAGATTTAGGAGTTCCTACAAGTGCATATGGTCGTCTTAATGACATTAAGTGGGTAGCAACAGATATGCTCTCCTGGGCAGGGAAGTCTTCAATTCTGTGGTTCCTAGGAAGTCACTGTTTAGATACTCTTCGATTCCTAATGGGGTCAGAGGTAGAGCGAGTTTATGCAGTTTCAAGGGAAGGTGTATTAAAAAATTTGGGAGTAGATGTTCCGGATATGTATCAGGCTACTCTGGAATTTAAAAATGGCGCTATTGCACAGATGGAGAGTGGCTGGATTACGCCAAATGCAAATACATGTATTAATGATATTAAATTCACGGTTCTTGGTACAGATGGCATGATTAATATTGATTGCTCAAGTCATAATATGATTCAAGAGGTCACAGATAATAAAGTGATAACTCCGGATATTATAGTACGTAATAAAGTGGATGGAAAAGTAAAAGGTTTCGCATACGAAAGTATTCGTTCTTTTGTAGACTGTATTATAAGTAACAGAGATTTTTTAGTAACAAAAGAGGATGCTGCCAATACATCCCTGATACTGCTGGCAATTATGGAGTCAGCAAAGACAAGAGAGCCTGTCACTGTAAAATATTAAATATTTAATAACAGTTAAGGGGAAGAGATTCCCCTGACTGTTCAAAGATACATTACTAATAAAGGGCAGATTAAGTCAAAGTTATGGCGAAAGGATTGGTTAGTTAATGAAAAGTAAATTTGATTTGAGTGGCAAGACAGCAGTTGTAACAGGCGCTGCACAGGGGCTTGGAAAGTCATTTGCTCGTGCGTTGTCGCTAGCTGGTGCAGAAGTATTTCTCATGGCAAGAAGCCTTGAACGTCTTGAGGAAACAGCAGAAAGGATTGAAGAAGAATCTGGAAATATGACCCATGCCTATGTATTGGATATTACAGATGAGTTGAGTGTTGTTAGAGCATGTCAGTTTGTAATGCAGAATGCGGGGCATTTGGATATTCTTGTTAATAATGCGGCAGTGGGAAGGAGTAATATACCGCTGGTAGAAGAGAGCCTGGAAGAATGGAATAGCATACTGGAAACAAATCTTACAGGAACATTTTTAATGATGAAACATGTTGGAAAAATTATGAAAAAACAAAAATCGGGAAAGGTAATTAATCTTGCTTCTATGACGGGAAAAGTAGCAATGAGAAATCCAACCATTGGTGCTTACGATGTGTCAAAAGCAGGAGTAGAGTGTTTGACGCGCCTAATGGCAGGAGTATGGGCAGAATATCATATCAATGTTAATGCAATTTGTCCAGGCTATTATATGACAGAGATTAATGATAGTTATGTCAAAGAGCATCCTGAATTTTATATGGATTCATTAGATCAAATACCACTCAAAACTTGGGGAAAACCAGATGATATTGGAGATATTGCTGTGTTTTTAGCTTCTGCTGCATCAGATTATATGACAGGGGCTACGCTGGTAACTGACGGAGGATATATGATTTGGTAAAAGAAGGAGAAAAATATTATGAGGGTAAAAGGTAAAATAATTGCTGTCACCGGAGCAGGAAGTGGCATTGGTAAAGCAGCAGCACAATTATTTGCTAAGGAAGGGGCTGTTGTATTACTTCTGGAAAAAGATGAAGTGAAAGGGCGTGAAGTAGAGCAGGAGATTATAGCCATTGGAGGACATGCAAGATTATATCTCATGGATATATCTGAATGGAATCAGGTACAAAAGGTATTTTGTAATATTGAGGATCATTACGGGGGTATTGATGTATTATATAATAATGCTTCAGTATTCTGGGGGGAGCTTGATAAAAGTATTGATAAACTTGATGTGGAAATATTTGAAAAGATTATCAGAATTAATCTTTTCGGAATGATGTACTGCTCAAAAGCGTCATTGCCGCTATTGCGTAGAAGAGGGGGAGGAAGTATTATTAATACGTCATCCAGTTGTGGAATTATTGGAGTACCAGGCTGTGATGCCTACAGTGCATCCAAGGGGGCGGTAAATTCACTAACAAAATCCATGGCAGTTGAATTTGGACCTGAGAATATTCGAACAAATTGTATTGCTCCAGCTGCAATTTATACTCCAATGATATTTGAAAGTGATTTAAATAAGACAACTTTTAATGAACAGCATTTTTTAACTCAGGGTACCCCGCTTAGACGTTGGGGAACGGCAAATGATATTGCAAATATTGCTTTGTTTTTAGCAAGTGATGAGTCTAGCTATATGAATGGAGCTATTTTGGTTGCTGATGGAGGGATTACAATATCCTAATGAGGGTATGAACCGGCTTAAACTTAAAAAATTATTATAGAATAAGGGCTGTCAATCAGATAAACACACATTTTTCTGGTAAAAATATATGCAAGGCCCAATGTATGGTCTGATAGACAGTCTTAAGCATATTATTAAACCATTAATAACCACAAAGGACTTTTCAAACAGTTGAGATTAAAGGAGTTTGAAGAAATATAGATACTAAGTTTATATTGTAAATAATCAGTATGGATAGATTTATGATAAAGAAAAATACAGTAGATTTTATCAATTATCAACAGATAAAATATTAGTCAAATGAATTATATTGTATTGATAAAATGATTAATTGATTACATATATAATATTATTAAAGAGCAAAAGACTGGAGGAACTAAGATGAATGTTTTAGCGGTAGGGTGTCATCCGGATGATCTGGAGATTGCATGTGGTGGTACACTTGCAAAATATGTAGATCAGGGTGCAGATGTTTATATGTGCCATGTTGCAAATGGAAATATGGGACATGTGAAAATTTTACCGGAACCTTTAGCAGAGATAAGGACAATGGAATCAGAAAGGGCCGGAAAGATACTTGGAGTTAAGAAGGTGTTCAATCTAAATATAGGTGATATACTTGTAAACCGTTACGATAATAAAGCAGTAGATGAACTTGCAGATATTGTGAGGATTGTTAAACCAGATGTAATTATTACTCATAATGATGTGGATTATATGCAGGATCATATAGAAACAAGCAGGCTTGCTTTTAATAGCAGTTTTATTGCCACATTGGCGCATAAATCTGTACGATATGCAGCTTATAACGAATTTGTGCCTATTTATTTTATGGATACTCTGGCAGGAGTAGATTTTATACCTACACATTACGTAGATGTAACACAGCAGATTGACAGAAAGCTAGAAGCCTTGAAATGCCATGAATCACAGATAAAATGGATGCTGGAACATGATGGAATAGACTTTTTAGATATGGTTAAAACCTGCTCCAGATACCGAGGGTATCAGTGTGGAGTTGCATTTGCTGAAGGCTATAGGCCGTGTAACGTTTATCCAAGAATGACAACGAAACAGTTATTGCCCAGATAGATGACAATAATATTAACAATGACATGTATTGAAAGAGAGGATAGATATTTATGAAAATTAATTTTAATGAGACAGTTAGAGGAAGTTTATTGGAAGGATTTTATCCAAAAGGATGGGATATGGAAAAGATTGATGAGTGCTGCAGCCATAGTCCAAATGAAATTAAAGAGAGGCAGGATTTCTGGAATAAAGAATTTGATATTGCTGCTTGTAAAACCGTAGATGAGTTTAATGTAAAATTAGGGCATGAAATTGCACTTGAGATTAGGGAGGCAAAAGAAAAGGGACAGACGTTGGCACTTATTTTACCTGTAGGACCAATGGGAATGTATGAATGGATTGTTTATTACTTAAAGAGATGGAATGTTACCTGCGACCATTTGTATTGTTTTAATATGGATGAATGGGCGGATAAAGAAGGAAACACTCTTGACAGTACAGAACCCGGTTCTTTTCAATATGCAATGGAACATGCATTTTATAATCCATTGGGAAAATTAACGGTACCTGAATCACATAGAAATTTTGCAACAAAGGAGAATCTTCCTACATATCCAGATAAAATTACCAGTTTAAAAGAAAATGGGGCAAGACTTATAACAATATATGGAATTGGTAGAATGTGTCATATTGCATTTTGGGAACCACATTTTGGCGCAGAATTTGATTCAGATACTATCTGGAAAGATCAATGTTATAGGAAAGGCGCATTACTCCATCCATTAACAATTGAACAAAATGCAATAACCAGTTTTAAAAGTCGGACATCACTTGTTCCATGTACAGCAAATACGATTGGTCCTGGATTATTCTTAAAGTCTGACAGAATGATTGGAGGGGCTGATGGAGCTTTTTCACGAGGAATGCAATGGCAGGGTATGCCCCTGTGGATGACACTCCGTTACGGACCTTCGAGATGGGTTACTTCTTCTTATATTCCAACAATTCCTGGGACACTTTTTTATTTGGAGGAACTGGCAGGGCCGTTAGTAGCTGATTGTAACTAGAAGTATAATAATTAGCTTGAAAACGTGGTATCCAGACTTTTTAGCGCGTTTTTTAGTAATATCTAATATAGAGCTTTTTACTTAAAGGTATGTTAATGAGCATGGAGGTAATAGAATAAGTTCTGTAATTATTAAAAGACCCGCTATGCTATGTAACCTTTATCAATAATAAATATGTAACAGGAGATGAAATGAAGGAATATGTTAAATGGGGGATTGTAGGAGCGGGTGGAATAGCAAGAAGAAGGACGATTCCTGCTATTAATGAAATATCAAATGCATCGATTCAGGCAGTCATGGATACCAATACCAACGGAATGATTGACCTGATGAAGGAATACGATATTCCGGATGTATATGGCAACATAGATGATATGCTGAGAAATGCAGATATAGACGCGGTATATATTGCGTCTCCGGTACTATTTCATAAAGAACAGGCAATTAAAATTTTAGAGGCAGGAAAACATCTGTTAATTGAAAAACCGCTTGGAATTCATGCATCTGCCGCAAAAGAAATTATGGAGTGTGCCAAAACAAAAAATGTCTGTGCCGGTGTGGCAATGGTTATGCGTTTTCATGATGGACATCAGAAGATAAAAGAGATGATAGGTCACAAAGATCTGGGGGAAATTGTTTCCTGCAGAGGTCAGTTAACCTGCTGGTTTCCGCCTATGGAGGGAAATTGGCGTCAGAATCCGGCGATTTCCGGTGGTGGAGCACTTATGGATATGGGAATCCATTGTATAGACCTTATGAAATATCTAATGGATGACCGGGCTGAGAAAACAGTGGGAATAATTGAAAATAAAAGTTTTTCTTATCCGGTAGAAGACTCTGCTTCCTTTATGCTGAAGATGAAAAAAGGTGCGACCTGTTATATTGATGCCTATTTTAATATACCGGATCAGGCTGCAAAATGCTTTCTGGAAATCTATGGTACAAAAGGAAGCATTATTGCAAATGGCACGATTGGACAGGATGGTTGCGGAGATATAAAAGTATACATCGAGCAGGAAGATAAGGTGTATGAGAGTAGCCAGGTTAGGAATAAGCAGGCAGAAGCCGTGACCATGGAGTTTGAGCAGGTAAATATGTATGCAAAGCAGCTGAGCGAGTTTTCGGAATGTATACTTACAGGAAAAGAACCCAGAACCACGATGGAAGACGCTTATGATACGATGAAAATTATCGATGCTGTATATGAGTCAGCAAAAAAAGAAAGGGTGATCTATCTTTAAAATTAAGAAGGAAAAGGAATTTGCTTTTCCTTCTTAATATCTAGTAGTCCATAAAGCTTAAATCACAAATAAATTCTTGTCTATTTTCCAAACTTTATGGACTACCAGACAGATCATATTATATCGTCAGGTTTCCGGTAAATAACTGGTCTAATATAACACAGACAGATCCGTAAAGAGGACTATTTTCCTCAAATTTTGTCTTATGCAGAGTTATGGTGCGGTTATTGCGAAAAATACTGATCTGGTTCAGGGTATAGGCTATAGAAGCCAGTATTTCATCCGGAAAATATACGGCGGAGTGACCAAATACCACTGTACTGATATCAATTATATTAATCAGGTTATTAAGAGCATAGGCAAGCTGATCAGATATGTTTTGCAGAATGGAGTATGCTTTCACTGAAGTAGTGCAGTATTCCATGGTTTCTTTAAAGGTGGTCAGCCTGGTGCCGCAGGCTTCATTGATTCTGTGAATGATAACAGGAGCACTGGCATACAGTTCCAGGCATCCGCGGTTGCCGCAATTGCATTTGGGACCTTTAAAATCAATGGTGGTATGTCCAAGTTCTCCGCAGGAGCCGGTAAGGTTATTTAACAGCTGCTTATTTGAAACTATGGCGGAAGCTATTCCATTTGTAATACCAATATACAGGAAGTTTTCTTTTTGCTGTCCAATGCCATAGTACATTTCGCAAAGAGCGGCTGCCTGCATATCATTTTTTACATACACGGGAATATCAAATCTGGGGGACATATAACTTTTAATGTCCATTTCTTTAATATTAAAAAAGTTAGTTACATTTTTGATTACGCCGTGGATGGTATCTACAACACCGATCGTGGAAATACCAATACCAAGTACCGGACGTTCAGTCAGGTGAAGGAGGTATTCAGCCAGACGATATGCCTTTTCCAATATGGATTCGGAAGTTTCATTTTCCTCAAAGTCTTCCTGTTTTGCTGCTACCAGCTTCAGACTTAAATCACTTAAGATTCCAAAGAGAAAGTCTTTTGAAATCCAGATTCCTGCTACAACAGGAGAAGTAGGAGAAATGGTAAGGATTTTTGGTGTCCTTCCCAGATTTTTGGAGTCAGAGGAAGCTTCTGATTCAACAATAATATTCTGCTGTAATAGTTCAGAGGTAATATTGGTCAGCGTCATGGAAGTAAGCTTTGAGCGCTGTGCAAGACTGTTTCGTGTGGTACCATTTCCGGTGGCAATCAATTGTAATATTAAAGCACGGTTATATTCTTTTACGCCGATAAGGTTTAATCCTGATTTTTTCATAACGTTTTATCCTTTAATTTATAAAAATATTTTATTATATATATTGTAACCTATTTTTCAAAGTGTGTAAACCACCAAAAAAGCAAATCAGTATTTAAGAGGAGGGATTGGAATATGGGAAGAGATTATTTTAATCGCAGAAACTATGGATGCAGAATAAAAGAATTTACAATCAATGGGTATCGCCATATGTCATTAGAAAATAACCTGATAAAAATAGGTATAGCGTTGGATAAAGGGGCAGATATCTATGAATTTTTATATAAACCAAAGGATATTGAGTTTATGTTCAGTTGGGGAACTCATATGGACAGAGATATTGTGCCTGGGATCGCGTCCGGCAAAGGAAATTTTATGGATTATTATGAAGGCGGATGGCAGGAGTTATTTCCGGGAATAAGCTGTGGAGAAGGGGTAAATGGGGCTGAAATGGGAATGCATGGAGAGGTTGCTCTGCTCCCCTGGAACATGGATGTGTTGGAGGATTCAGAGAAAAAGATTACAGTAGAGTTATCGGTAGCGACCCTTCGTTTTCCGTTTATTCTGAAAAAGACACTGACACTTCTGGAAAATGATTCAGTTCTTTATGTGGAGGAAGAAATTATAAACAGCGGTGTGCAGACAATGCAATACCAGTGGGGGCACCATCCTGCAATAGGAGGTAATTTTCTGGATGAGACCTGTGAGATTATAGTAAAAGGTACTCCGGCTGTAAAGGGGGTACAGGCAGACCTGGGTTCGGTAAGCTGCCTGGAAGCAGGTCAGGAAGGTATCTGGCCTGTAGTGACGGACCAGTCAGGTAATCCTTGTGATTTAAGCAAAGTAGAGAAAAAGGAAAGTAAAACATACAGGGAGTTTTCCTTGTCAAATTTAGAAGAAGCGGAATTTATTGTTAAAAACAACAGGCTGCAGATCGGATTTGGAATGAGATGGGAAAAGGATGTATTTCCACATTTATGGGTATGGCAGATGTATGGAGGAGGATTTGATTATCCATTCTACGGAAATGCATATACATTGGCATTAGAGATGTGGAATTCCCTGCCCGGAGGTCTAAGTGAAGCAATAAGGCAGAAAACAGCACCCTCTATAGGACCTTCTGAAAATAAAAAGACGAGGTTTCAGGTTTTTGTAACATTACCGGATGAAGCGTAGAAGAAAGAGCGGTTTCAGTTTGGAAGAAAATTACTTTCACACTGCTGATTAAGAAATAGCGCAAGCCAGTTTGTGCTATTAAGGAGGATTAAGAATGGAACAATCGTTAATGGAAAGATGCCTGGATGAGGAAAAACTATATCAGTTTACATCTTTTTCTCATAAAAATGCTTTTGATTTGGGAATGGAGATGCTAAAGGTAAGCCAGGAAAAGAAAGAAACAGTAGCAATTGAAGTAAAGATAAACCAGGTAAGTGTTTTTAAATACCTACCGGATGGAACCGGAAAGTTTCATGAAATGTGGCTGAAAAGAAAAAGTAATATGGTGGAAGTAATGGAGATGAGCACTCTGAGAGCATATGCCCAGCTGGAAGAAAACCAGGAAGATATGATTAAAGACTGGTTTTTAGAGCCAGAAGATTATGCTGCCTGTGGAGGAGGGTTTCCAATACGTTTAAAAGGAGGAAGCGTAATAGGATCAATTTGCGTTTCCGGGCTTCCTCATTTAGAAGATCATGCAATTTTAATAGAGGGGATAAGCAGATTCTTGGATAATTAGATTTTTTTATAAATGCAATAAAATGCAAAGTAAAAGTTGACAAAAATGAAAATGGAGTATAAGATAAAGATATAAAGGCAGTCGCCTTCACAAGCGTGACTTCCACTATGGTTAATTAAAAATAATCACCCACTACTTTGGCGGCAGGGGTGATTATTTTTTTGTATCTTTATGTTTAGAGTAAATAAGGATATTACAAATTCAAAAAAAGCGTAAATAAGTAAATGAAAGATAGTATGTGATCTGACTGTCGTAGGCAGATCAATTGTTTATAAGAAATGAATTAATTTCAAATAAATGCAAAGTAAAAGTTGACAAAAACTAAAATGGAGTGTAAGATAAAGATACAAAGGCAGTCGCTTTCACAAGCGTGACTTCCACTATGGTTAATTAAAAATAATCACCCACTACTTTGGAGGGCAGGGGTGATTATTTTTTTGTATCTTTATGTTTAGAGTAAATAAGGATAGCAACGATTAAAGAAGCTACATTTATGATAATCATAAATTCTTCGTAAGTACTCATTATACCACCTCCTATCGGAAGTGGGAATCACCCTTGCAGAACGACTGCCTAAGTAAAGTATAAAACAATTAAATTAAAAATGCATTGAATTACAAATTCAAAAAAAGTGTAAATAAGTAAATTAAAGATAGTATGTGATCTGACTGTCGTAGGCAGATTAATTGTTTATAAGAAATGAATTGAAATTGATTATAAATAAATGCAAATTACAAGTTGACAAAAATGAAAATGGAGTGTAAGATAAAGATACAAAGGCAGTCGCTTTCACAAGCGTGACTTCCACTATGGTTAATTAAAAATAATCACCCACTACTTTGGATGGCAGGGGTGATTATTTTTTTGTATCTTTATGTTTAGAGTAAATAAGGATAGCAACGATTAAAGAAGCTACATTTATGATAATCATAAATTCTTCGTAAGTACTCATTATACCACCTCCTATCGGAAGTGGGAATCACCCTTGCAGAACGACTGCCTAAGTGAAGTATAAAACAATTAAATTTAAAATGCATTGAATTACAAATTCAAAAAAAGCGTAAATAATTAAATTAAAGATAGTATGTGATCTGGCTGTTATAGGCAGAGCATTTGAGCCAAACATATAGTTAATTAGTGTCGGCTATACTTGATTTGAACCAAATAAACATATCATGTAAATTAAATTTACTTTTATAAGTCCCTAAAAAGTAAAAAACCCTTCTTTTCTGACACGAAATCTTACCCAAACAGCAAAAAAAGTTACTTTTTTTGCAGGGACAGAAAAATATTACCTCAAAGCGAAATATTTTACTCTAGTAAATTTGTACATCCATTGTTATTCTAAATGTGAACAATTTGTGAAAAATTTAAAAATGAATTTGTTCATGAAATTAGGAAGTGAAAAAAATGATGAGTGAAAATGAATGAAGGACTTAAAAATCGTTATGTTAACGAAAAAAAGTCTTCAGACCATCATATTCCCCGCAAAGATATGATCTCATTTTCTAAATAAACAGTAATAAGTTTTTCATAATGTGTACATTCGTACATGCTTATTTCTGTCATCCTTTATTTCCCATAAAGTGTTTCACTTCCTAATAAAACTGAATAGTGGAGGTAGAAGTCGTGAAACTAAGAAGAAGATTATTGTCATGTTTATTGGCTACAGCAGTGACTGTAACATCAATCACACCGATAACCGCAGCAGCTTCCCAGGGGAATTTGCAGATTGGCAGCTTAAAGGTAAATTATTTAAGTGAACCATTAGGTATTGATGATTCGCAGCCTGTATTTAGCTGGATCTTAGCATCTGATGGGTATGATAAAGGACAATCCGCATATCGTATTGTTGTATCCTCAACCAGAGAAGGTGCAGAGAAGCACGTAGGTGATGTGTGGGATTCAGGAAAAAATGAAAA
This sequence comes from Robinsoniella peoriensis, assembly GCF_000797495.1. GTDB lineage: Bacteria > Bacillota > Clostridia > Lachnospirales > Lachnospiraceae > Robinsoniella > Robinsoniella peoriensis. The sequence goes on along the minus strand of NZ_JTGN01000022.1, from coordinate 81,904 downwards.
TCAAAACAACTATAATATTACCTATCAGGGGAATCCGCTTCTATCCCGTACACCTTATTACTGGGCTGTTCAGGTCTGGGATGAGGAAGGTAATGATAACGGGTGGAGCAAAGTATCCAGTTTTGAAACCGGAATCATGTCAACAGATGAGTGGAATGGTGAATGGATAGGTATTAAAAATACAGATATGAACTTCCTGGGTGCCAATTGGATCTGGAGAAGGGATGGAAGTGATTTTAACGGATCACCGGAAGGGGTTCAGTATTTCCGAAAAGGTTTTAGAACAGATAAGACAAAAACAATTAGTAATGTCAATATTGGAATCACGGCTGATGATGAATATGAACTTTTTGTAAATGGACAAAAAGCAGGAGAGAACGGCGGTGAGGATTCCTGGAAAAATGGTAAATTATACGATATAACTAATTTGATTTCTGCAGAGGGAGAAAATGTAATAGCCGCATCCGCACATAATACTTCCAGAGGATATGCCGGGTTACTGGCTAAGATAGAGGTTCTGTATAATGATGGGACAAAAGACACCTATGTTACAGATAATTCCTGGAAACTAAGTAAAACAAAAGAAGAAGGCTGGAGTGATCAGAATTATAACGATACCGGGTGGACAAATCCGGATCAGTCGGAACCTTATGGAAATAGCCCATGGAACAGTGGTGTTGCTCCTAACGCAGAAAATGCATTTGCTGCAACGGTTCTTCGTAAAGAGTTTAAAACGGACAAAGGTGCTATAAAAGATGCAAAAGCATATGTTTCCGGACTTGGATTTTTTGAACTTAAAATAAATGGACAATTACCGGACGATACCTTATTGAATCCTGCAAATACCCAGTATAACCAGACTTCTCTTTACCGGGTATTTGACGTAACAGAATTAGTAAAAGAAGGAAAGAATGCAATTGGAGTAGAGCTTGGCAACAGTTTTTATAATGAGACCTGTTCGGTATGGAACTGGCAGGATGCCAGTTGGAGAGATGCCCCCAAGCTGCGAATGGAGCTGGAAATTGAATATGAAAACGGGGAAAAAGAATCTGTGGTAACGGATGATTCCTGGAAAGCAACAAAGGAAGGTCCAATCACTACCAATAGTATTTATTATGGTGAAACCTATGATGCCAGAAAAGAACTGAATGGTTTTGACCTGAATGATTATGATGATACAAACTGGGGTGCAGTGCAGTTAATGGATGCACCGGAAGGAAAGTTAAAAGCTCAGATCATGGAACCGGTCAGACGTACCAAAGAAATGCAGCCGTCTGAAATCACAAAGCTGGAAAATGGTTCTTATGTATTAACGATTCCGGAAATGCTGGCCGGATGGATTAAATTAGATATTAAAGGAGCTAATGCAGGAGATAAAGTTACCATTACCTATGGAGAAAAATTAAATGATGATGGTCAGGTACAAAAGCTTGGCGGTAAAGATGGTGTGAACTCAGGATGGTGGCCGCGTGCTTATAACCAGCAGGATAATTATATCTGTAAAGGCGGAAAAGATGTAGAAACGTTTGAGCCGAAGTTCAGTTATAAAGGTTATCAGTATGTACAGATTGACGGATATCCGTCGGAACTCACTGCAGATGATGTAATCTGTTACCGGGTAAGCAATGACATGGAAGATACCGGATCCTTTGAATCTTCTGATGAACTGTTTAACAAGATGCATCAAATGATGATTACAACCATGAAGAACAATATGCAGGGTAAACCAACCGATACTCCCGTATGGGAAAAGAACGGATGGCTTGGAGATGCTAACGTTGCACTTGAGACCATGACTTATAATTTTGGCTTTGTGAACATGTTAAAACAGTTCGTGGAAACAATGGAAGATTGTCAGAATGAGTTTAATAATGTACCCAACATGGTACCTACACAGGGCTGGGGAAATGATAACACAGTAGTATGGAACTCAATCTTCGTATTTGGTGTGGATCAGATGATTGATACCTACGGCAATGAAAGTTATCTGTATGAACAGTATGATGCAATGCGGAAACTGGCGCTGAAGGATATGGAAGAGAGCAGAAAAAATGGATGGACATGGTCAGACGGACAGTTAGCTGACTGGGTATCACCTATGGGACAGGGCGATGCTGACCAGGATTTACAGTATTCCGAAAGTCCCAGTGAGGGTTCCGGTATCTGCGGTACTGCATTTGCTTATCATTTATTAGATGTAATGGCTCAGCTCGCCGATCGAATGGGAAAAACAGATGATGCAGCAGAATACAGAGCAGCAATGGAAAAAATGTATACGGCATTTAATGAAAAATTCTACGATGCAGAAAACCAGATTTACAGAACATTAACCTGGTCACAGCAGGCAAACAGAAGCCGTTACCGCCAGACCTCCCAGTTAGTGCCGTTGGCATATGGGCTGGTTCCGGAAGAATATAAAGACGGTGTTTTAACAAATCTGGTAAATGATATTAAGGATAAAAACTATCACCTTGATACAGGATGTGTGGGATCCAAATTTATTCTTCCGGTACTTACAGATAATGGATATGCAGATGTTGCTTATAAAGTGGCTCAGCAGAAATCTTATCCAAGCTGGGGATTCATGGCTGACAGAGGAACTTCTCTCTGGGAAATGTGGGAGACATCATCCCGTTCTCTTGGACACTATTTCCTTGGTACCTACGATGAATGGTTTTACAAAGGGATTGGCGGAATCAAGGATATGCAGGACGGATATAAGACAGTTACCATCGAGCCCTCATTAAACGAAACACTGACTTACGCAAAAGCAGGTGTCAATACAGTTCGCGGACAGCTGCAGAGTGACTGGACATTAAATGAAGGTCAGGGAGTATTTGATATTCAGGTTCCGGTTGGTACAACAGCAGAGATTATCCTCCCAACTAACAATAAGGACCAGATCACATGCAACGGACAGCCTTTAAGTGAATCACTGGATGGAATTCATGCAGTAAGCAATGAAAACGGAAAAGTACATATCGAAGCAGGATCAGGAAATTACAAATTTGAAACAAATGTAAAATTAACAAGTGTTGAAAAAATAAAGCTGAAAAAGGCAATCTTAGATGCCGGCAGCTTAAAGCAGCTGGATTATGAAATGGATGCATGGACAGTATTTAAGGCAGTCTTGGATGAAGCGTCAGAATTAGATGCAAATACAGATGCAGCGCAAGAAGAAATAGACGCTATGGTCAAAAAGCTTACGGATGCTGCAGCTGAGTTAAAGCTTCATGTAAACCAAAGCAGGGTAGCTTTAAAAGAAGCAGTAAAAAATGCTGATGAAAAAGTAAATCCGGTGGCGGCACCTATTAAATATGCAGATGCTTATCAGGAAGCATATGATGCAGCAAAAGCAGGATGTACCAATGTTGAGTTAACAAATGAAGAGATGGACCAGCTGGTTCTAAAACTTTCAAATGCAGAAACAGAAATGAACAGCCATCTATTCCAGAACTTAGCATTAAATGGTAATGTAGCATTTTCCACTTCACATGAAGATGGTTATTGGGGATGGGGAAGCAAGCTTATAAATGACGGTGACAGAAAAAATATGAATAAGGATGGTGAGTACACCGGATATTCCAGTAATACAGGCGATGTTAAGAACGAGGACCATGAAGAATGGGTTAGCATAGACCTGGGAAAAGTTCAGGATATTAATGCAGTATCCATTTATCCTGCAGTTAAAAATCCTGCAGTCAAAAATTCCGGATATGGTTTTCCAAAAAACTTTGAAATTCAGGTATCTGAAAATGGAAGTGATTGGACAACGGTAGTTACAAAAGAGAATTATCCGGTACCAAGCTATGAACCGATCAGCTTTACCTTTGCTTCAGCAAATGCAAAATACGTAAAATTATTTGCTAAGAATTTAAATCCTAAGGCAAATGATCATAATTTTTATTATTTACAGCTTAGTGAATTTGAAGTATATCACAGTGAAAATACAATAGAAGAGATTGTATTAGCCGATTATGAAGCACCAAAGTCCGCTGTAGCTTATGGAGAACCGCTGGTGGATATGGCAGATATTAAGGCAACTATAAATGGAAAGACGGATATCTCTGGTAAGTGGTCAGTTGAAATGCAGGATGAAACAGCAGCTGATGTTCAGAAAAATCCGGAAACCGGAAAATATAACGTAAAATTAACCTTCCAGGCTCCAAATACTTATGCATTTTCAGACACGCTTGCCGGAACAGCAGCTGACGGAGCAAAAGTTTCTGTTGAAGATAATGGTAAGAAGTTAGTTTATACGTATGTAACAGAAGTCGTAAAAGCGGCAGCTCCGGCTGTAGAAGACAAGGAAGAATACTTTGTGTATGCAGCAGGCGGAGAAGGACAGGTTTCTATTGCAGACCTTATGGAAAAATATCAGCCATTTGTTAAGTTTGCTGTAGGAAATGTTACGGATGAATTTGGAATCCTTGATTCGAAAATTTCGGTTGACGAAAAGGGTAATCTCAGTTTTACGGTAAACACAAATGGTGAGGCAGGGCAGACTGCAGTAATACCGGTTACCGTAACGATGAAGAATTACGAAGATACAACAGTTAATGTATGCGTCAGTCTGACTGAAAAAATACCGCTTGAAATTACAAGTAATGCCCGGAATGTGATCTATACCGGCAGTCCTTATGCAGGACTTGATAATCCAAGTGCAGTAATTAAAGAAACGTTAGAAGCATATACCGGAGAATTCATTATTACCTACAATACAGAAGACGGAAGTGCTCCCGTAAAAGAAGGAAATTATACGGTAACTGTTACACCGGAGGATCCCGCATACGCAGGTCAGTGGACAGGAAGCTTTACCATTTCACCGGCACTGGAATCTGTAGAAGCACAGATTGAAAATCCGGAACTGTTCTGGGATGAAGATACACAGATTACAGGTGTTGCAGCAATTGGATCTGATGGAAATAAAATGAATCTGGCAGGTGCCGGCATTGTGTATCGATCAGAGGATACCAATATTGCGATTGTTGATGAGAATGGAAAAGTTTCTGCAAGAAATGCAGGAAGTACTAAAATTATCGTAACAATTACTATAGGTGAAATGGAAAAATCAGGAGAATTCGCAGTAACTGTATTCGAAATACCGGCAATTAGCCCGGTACTTGCATCTAAAACAACCACCAGTGTTACGCTGGAAACCGTAGAAGGTTATGAATATGCAGTTCAAAAAGAAAATGAAGAGGCTGCATTCAGCCATGTGGCTGAGTTTAAGGAATTAGAACCGGGAACCTCTTATAAGTTTTATCAGAGAATTGCAGCTACGGATACACATCATGCAGGAAGTGTAAGTGAAGCTTTGGAAGTATCTACGGATAAAGAAAAGATCCAGGGTACAATTACAATAAAAGGAAATACAAAAGAGGGTGAAAAATTAACCTTAGATACTACCGGTATCAAGAATAAAAAACCAGGTGATTTAAGTATTACATGGAAAAGGGGAAACCAGGAGATAAAGGGTGAAAACGGAAACACATATGCTCTTACAAAAGCAGATGTAGGATATAAGATTTCTGCTGTGGTAACAGCAAAAAATCTGGAGGGATCACTGACAACAGAGACGGCTTTATCTGTTCTCCCGGCAGTAACACCACCGCCTGCAAAGGTTGATGTAGACAAAGTAACCCTGAACAAGTCCAGTGTTAGTATTAAGATAAAGAAAACAGTAAAACTGACTGCACAGGTATCCCCATCTAATGCGGCAGATAAATCTATTACCTGGAAGAGCAGCAAATCCTCCATTGCAAGTGTTGATAAAAATGGAAAAGTAACTGCAAAAAAAGCGGGTAAAGCAACAATTACTGCAATTGCTTCTAATGGTAAGTCAGCAAGCTGTAAGATAACTGTAACTACGGATCCTGCAAAGATAAAATTAAATACTAACAAAAAGACATTAGGCAGAAAGGAAACTTATACTTTAAAAACAACCCTTGTTCCATCAACGGCAGCGACAAGCAAAATCATATTTACAAGCAGTAATAAAAAAGTGGCAACGGTTGATAAGAAAGGAAGAGTAAAGGCATTAAAAGAGGGAACAGCAATTATTACGGTTAAAACTGCAAATGGTAAAAAAGCAACCTGTAATATTACTGTTAAAAAAGCACCTTCTTCTATTAAGCTGAATGTTGGTAAGAAAAAGAATCTGAAGATAGGAAAAACATTAAAATTAAAAGTTACCCGCAGTGCCGGAAGTGCAGGAAATGTCACCTTTATTTCTAAAAAAGAAAAAGTGGCTACTGTAAGCTCTTCAGGGAAGATCAAAGCAATTAAAAAAGGAAAGGCGAAAATCATAGCAAAAACTTTTAATGGTAAAACAGCAGAGGTACTCATTACAGTTAAGTAATATAAAACAAGCAAAGTGCACAGAGATAGAGATATCCTGTGTTACTTTGCTACTGTGCTTTGCATATTTATTGCAAATATTTATATTGAAAATACAATATTATGTTGTGCAGATGTGATTTGATTTTTGCAGACAGCCATTAGCTGCCAGCAGAAGGAGAGAAGACGTATGGAAAAAAAGAGGATGAAAAAGAAATTATCAGCATGGTTATTAGTAATTTGTTTGGTTATGCAGTTGTTTACTGGTCTCGGTGTGGAGGCAGAGGCTGCTGAAGGAGCATTCACAGTATATGGATTAGAATGTGAATCAGAAGTAAATCCCCTGGGGATTGATAAAAGTACGCCCAGACTTAGCTGGAAATTAGAATCGTCACAAAGAGGTGTTATGCAGACGTCATATCAGATTATGGCTGCAACCAGCAGAGATAATCTGGATGCCGGGAATTATGATGTCTGGGACAGCACCGTTGTAGAGAGTGACCAGTCAGTGGATATTGTCTACGGGGGTAAAGAATTAGAGCCGGGAACCAGATATTTCTGGAAAGTCCAGGTTACGGACAACAAAGGAAACACGGCGGTTTCAGCAGAAGAAGCTTATTGGGAAATGGGTCTGATGGGAACTCCATGGGATGCAAAATGGATTGAGCTGGATCTGGGTGCAGCACCATCACCGGATAAATATTCGGTAGAAATGGATTTTCGAATTATCAATGATGATGCAGGAATTATATTTGCTGGAAAAGATAATTCAAATTTCCTCATGTGGCAGATTAACACCTTTGAAAAGAAATTTAAAGGAGTGACTAGCTTCAGACCGCATCAGTGGGTAAAAGGAGCAGCGGCATGTATTGATGAATTTACAATTGAAGATGTTATTCCTGAACAAGAGCAGAAGGAACAGCATCATATTAATATTGAAGTAGACGGTAACCGGATTACAACGTTTATCGATGACACCCAGATTGACCAGAGAACAAGCGACTATGCGGCTTATGGTAAATTGGGCTTTCGCCAGTCATATGCTCCTGGAGACTGTGATGAACAGGCAGCGTACGACAATATCGTTGTGAGAGACGGAGATGGGAATATTTTATTTTCGGATAACTTTGACAGCGGAATCAATAACAATTTTAGTATTGGAAGTATTAATTCAGGTGAACTGGTTGTATCAAATGCGCTGGGACTGCAAAATGATGCAAAAGCGGCAGCATCAATGTACAGAAAAGACTTTGAAGTAGAAAAACAGGTTAAGAAGGCTACTGTATACGCTAGTGCACTTGGAATCTATGAATTGGAAATGAACGGACAGAAGGTAGGAGATGATTTCTTCAACCCGGGCTGGACCAATTATGAATTAAATCAGGATGACCGGAATTATGTCATGTACCAGGCATTTGATGTGACCGATATGCTGAAGGATGGTACCAATGTAATTGGAGCCATAACCGGTCACGGATGGTATTCCGGAAAACTGTTTGTAGGCGGAAAAGAACGTTATGGAAAAGATTCCAAACTGCTCTGCCAGTTAGAAATCGAGTATGCGGACGGAGAAAAAGTAAAGATATCTTCAGATTCTGCCTGGGTTGCCAGCGGAGACGGACCAATTGTATCAGATGATTTCCAGATGGGTGAAACCTATGACGCAACCAGGGAGATGCCGGGGTGGTCAGAAGCGGACTTTAATTTCCAGGGCAGCTGGAATCCGGTCAAAGAGTCCGGTTATGACGGAGATATTGTGGCACATATGGGACCCGGGGTAAAGGTTATCAAAGAAATAAAGCCCATATCTGTAAATGAACAGGAAGAAGGTACCTACATTTTTGATCTGGGACAGAATATTTCCGGATTTGCAAGAATGAATGTAACCGGAGACGCAGATACGGTAGTTAAGCTGCGTTTCGGTGAGATGCTGCAAAATGACGGGAGTCTGTATACTGCAAATTTAAGAAGTGCGGCAGCTACAGATTATTACACCTTAAAGGGTGATCCAAATGGAGAAACATGGCAGCCACGGTTTACGTTCCATGGATTCCGTTATATTGAGGTGACCGGATATCCGGGAGTACCTACTCTGGATGATATTACAGGTGTAGCAATCAGTTCCCTGCAAGATACCACAGGAAGCTTTACCACATCAAATGAAGATATAAATCAGCTTCAGAGTAACATTACCTGGGGGCAGTTAGATAACTTCATAAGTGTACCTACGGATTGTCCCCAAAGAGACGAACGACTGGGTTACACAGGAGATTCACAAGTATTTGTACGTACTGCAGCGATGAATCAGGATGTACAGACATTCTTTGAAAAATTCATGATGGATGTCACCACGAACCAGCGGGCAGACGGAGCAATTGCTGACTGGACACCTAATTATGTTACACCCGGAGATGGACTGAGCGGTTCATTCGGAGCTTCCGGCTGGGGAGATGGTGTTATTATCATTCCGTGGACCATGTATACCACTTACGGAGACACCTCCATTATCCGGCAGAGCTACGAAGGGATGAAAGGATGGATTCGGTATTATCAGCATCTGGAGACCAAAGATCATCTGGTTGAGGGCTGCGGAAATAATTATGGAGACTGGTTATCGGTGGGAGCAGAGACCCCTATTGACTTAATCTGTACCGGTTACTATGCGTACAGCTGTGATTTGTTTTCAAAGATGGCAGAGGCAATTGGAGAAACAGAAGATGCCGCTATATACCGCAATTTATTTGAAGAAATTAAAAAAGGATTTAACAAGGCATTTGTTGATGAAGAAGGACATGTAGGTAATGGAACACAGACCAGTTACCTTATGGCACTAAAGTTCAATTTATTAAAAGACGATGCAGCAAGGAAAAAAGCAGCAGCATATCTTGTAGAAGATATTAAGAATAAGAACTGGCATTTATCAACCGGTTTCATGGGCGTTGCTTACCTTTGTCCGATGCTGACCGAGATGGGATACGCAGATGTGGCATACCGCCTGTTATTACAGGATACTTATCCATCCTGGCTATACAGTGTAAGAGCCGGTGCAACCACTATCTGGGAGCGCTGGAATTCCTATGATTACGAGACCGGACAATTTGGGGATGTAGGTATGAACTCATTTAACCACTACTCTTTAGGCTCTGTAGGCGAATGGTTCTACAATTACGTAGCAGGTATCTCATACGATGAGAAAAATCCCGGATACAAGCACTTTAACTTAAAACCATATCCCGGCGGCGGATTGAGTTATATTGACAGTTCCTTTGAATCAGTATACGGAAATATCCAAAGCAGCTGGAGCTACGGGGAAGAAGACAGCTTCTGTATGAACGTAACCATTCCTGCAAATACGACGGCTACCATTTATGTTCCTGCTGAAAATAAGGATCAGGTATTGGAAAATGGAATTCCGGCAGCTCAGAGTGAGGGGCTTTCATTTGTAAAAATGGAGGATGGCAAAGCAGTATTCGAGGCAGGATCAGGGCAGTATCAGTTCACAACCGTACTCAGGCAACAAGTTGTTTTAAACATCGTGGATGAAAATTCAAGCAAGGCAAGCCTGGTAAGTATCAACGGTGGTGAACCACAGAAATTACCGGTTATTGAAAGTGTATATACAGGGGACGAGGTTACCTTAAGTGCTAAACCAGAAAATGATGTGGATTATAAATTCTCAAAATGGTATGGTGAAGGCTTTGAAGAAGACAGTTCAGAAATTACCTTACAGATCAATGGAGAAACAAAGATAGCCATTCAAAACAGTAATATTGAGAGGGAAAGTCTGGCAATTGGAAAGAAAGCAGAGGCAAGTACTTCCATTTCCAATGGAGACTGGGGACTTCAGAATATTAATGACGGACAGTTAGTTTCTGTAGCGGGAAACCTTGGATTCACTACAAATGGATCAGATGGTGAGGATGTAAACCACTGGGTTGAAATCGATCTTGGAGAGAATATGAATTTTAACAGAATTCATTTATACCCAAGAACCGATGTATTCACAAAAGATGGAAAAACTCCGTCCTTCCCAAAAGATTTCAGCATTCAGGTTTGTAAAGATGGAGAAAGCCAATATACAACCATAGGAGATTATACTGATTACCAGGCACCTGAAGGAAAACCGGCTGTATTGAAATGGGAGGAAGCAGTATCAGCCAGAAAAGTAAGGATACAAGTAACCAAAGTTGGCAATCCACCGGCTGGTGAAATTCATTATTTTCAGTTAGCAGAGATGGGAATTTACAATCAGGCTTCGCTGCAGACTCAAAAATTAAAAGAGGCAATGGAGCAGGCAGCGGCATTTGAAGGCAAAGAATCTGATTACACAAGTTCCAGCTGGAAGATATTCAGCAAAGCACTGAAAATTGCAGAAAATGTATTAAATAATGAGAATAATACGCAGAAGGAGATTGATACAGCAGCGCAGTCATTAGGAAATGCAATAAGTGGACTGATAAAAAGAGCAGACAAGACTGCTCTGGAAAATACCATTCAGGATGCAAAAAAATATTTGTCCCAGGAATCCAAATATACAGCAGAAAGTTTTCAAATTTTAAAACAAAATCTGGATGCAGCATTACAGGTACTGGAAAAGAAAGATGCTATTCAGACAGAAGCGGATGAGGCTGTAAAAGATCTTCAGTCAGCAATTAAAGGACTGACACCGGCAGGGGATCTACAGGCACCTTCCATTCCGGGAAATGTAAAAACATCCGGTATAACAGAAAATTCCGTTACGATTACCTGGAATGCATCGGCAGATAATACCGGTGTGAAAAAATATCTGGTAAAGAATAAAGAAAACATAGTATCAACGGTAACAAATGGTACTAAAGCTGAAATTATGGGACTGGCGCCAAATACAACCTATACGCTTACCGTATATGCATATGATCAGGCGGGAAATGTCTCAGGCGGCGCAAATGTAACCTTTAAAACCCTGAATAAGATCCAGGTAACTGCTGTATCCTCAGTAAAACTGAATTACAACAGTCTCACAATAAAAGGCAAAGGAACAAAACGATTAAAATCAGAAGTTCTACCCGGCAATGCAGCCAATAAGAAGGTTTCCTGGAGATCTTCCAACAATTCCGTTATTTCAGTAGATGCAAACGGAAAAGTAACCGCTAAAAAAGCAGGTAAAGCAACAGTCACAGTAAGGACAGCGGACGGTGGAAAAGAGGCATCCTGTAAGATCACAGTTACTACGGTTAAGGCAAAGAAAATTTCCCTGAACAAAAAAAGCAAAACCATTTATAAGGGAAAAACTTATCAGCTTAAGTCTTCCTTAAAGCCGTCAAATGCAACAGATAAAGTGGTCTGGACCAGTTCCAATAAGAAAGCTGCTACCGTATCCCGGAACGGGCTTGTAAAAGCCAAAAAAGCTGGGACAGCGACAATTACTGCAAAGATATCCGGTAAGAAGAAAATAACCTGCAGAATCACTGTAAAGGAGGTGAAGGCAAAGAAGGTTAAGATGAACCTTCACAAGAAAACATTAAAGACAGGAAAAACATTACAGCTTAAAGCAACTGTAAAGCCAAAGAACAGTACAGATACTTTAAAATGGGAAAGCTCAAATAAAAAGGCAGCAAAAGTTTCCCAAAAAGGAGTTGTTACAGCTTTGAAAAAAGGACGTACAACCATTACGGTATCCACACCGCAAGGAAAGAAAGATTCCTGCATTATCACAGTAGAATAAGGTTCTGTTCGAGGCACAAGTATACAGGTGAATGTGGAAGTAAAACATTCACATTCACCTGGTTAAAATCGCAAAAAATGCGGCATAGGAGGAAAATATGAGAGGTTGGAAAAGATTTATATCCGGTATTCTGACAATGGTATTAATGATCACGAGCATATTACCAATGACAGTTACAGCGGCGGAAAATTTAACACCGGGCCATGAGTTTACGGCTGACTGGATCTGGAGCAATGATGCAAGGGAAGCCGGGCAGTGGATGAGTTTTCGTAAAACATTTGATTTGGAGAAAGTGCCGGAAAAAGTAGAGGCATACATAGCGGCAGATTCTAAATACTGGCTGTGGATTAATGGTGAAATGGCAGTATTTGAAGGTATGGTAAAAACCGGACCGAACAGATCAGACATGTATTATGACAAAGAAGATATCGCTAAATTCCTGAAAGAAGGAAAGAACACGATTGCCGTGCAGGTTGTCTACTTTGGTAAAAGCGGTTACGGATTCAAAGATTCCGGTAAGCCGGGCTTCTTATTTGACGCTGACTTCGGAGAAGGTGCACTGAAAGAAGGAACAAAAATTGTCAGCGATACCAGCTGGAAGGCAGTGAAAGATCCTGCTTATGGAAAGCATGATATGGATTCCAACTACAGGCTGGCGGAACCCAATATTATGTACGATGCCAATGCAGAACTGACAGGCTGGCAGGGAACAGAGTTTAACGATTCCAAATGGGAAAATGCCGTGATTCAGGCAAAAGCAGGAGAAGCTCCTTATAATGATCTTTGGGAACGTCCGATTCCCCAGCTGAAGGTGGATGATGTAGTGAGATACACCGCAGACGGTACAGATGGAACAGGTACCTGGAAAGAAGAATATATAGATTCTTCCGCAAATGATGTATTTACAGCATTGGAACTGCCGGATGAATACAACGTATCTTTAACATTTATGGTAGATCCTCTTTCAACAACAGGGTCAAATGCCCCATTTGCAGGTTCCATGGGACTTGCTGTTAATATGAAAGATGATAATAACTTTTATATGCCTCAGGTAAGTATGGCGGATTTAAATGGTATGCAAAGCAAGGATTATGCGAATTATAAACCTCATATTCATATTAATGGCGGATGGGATGTAAAAGGCCCATATGATATCAGCAGTTTAATTCCGGGAGACAAGCGTTTTAATACAAAGCACACCATGACTGTAAGCGTGGATGCTAACGGATTTGATGCGACTGTAGATGGCGCTGTTATGGAAAGAGTTAATACAACAGCATTAAAAGGCGGTTCCATTGGCTTTCGAAATGACAATATGGAAAAAGTACGTATTTATAGCCTGGAAGTAAAATCCGCAGATAACAGCACAGTGCTGTTCAAGGATAACTTTGCTAAGGATAAGCTTGGAAAGCGTATGACACAGTTTAAGAAACTTTCCGGCGCTGTTGATCCTCAAATTAAAGAAGATGAAAATGGGGATCACTATTTATCTCAGACAAATGCAATCATTCAGGCAGGTACGGTAAAACTTGGAGAAGGTGTAAAACGCTACACCATCCGAAATGCAACAAATCTTCAGGGTACACCTTATCTCAAAGTGAAATCAGCGGCCGGCAAACGTATCGATATGTATACCGATACCTGGAAAGAGCCGGCAGGAAATGGCAACTCAGTGAGACATGCCTACATCACAAAAGATGGAGAGCAGGAATTTGAAGCACTGGGATGGGTAAACGGATATGATGTTTACTTCGAAATTCCGGAATCAGTCGAAGTTTTGGAATTAGGATTCCGCCCGTCTACTTATAATACGGAACCGGTTGGCAGCTTCACAAGCGAGGATGAGGACTTAAACTTATTGTATAAAAAGTCTTATGATACCCTGTTAGTAACCATGAGAGACAACTACATGGACTGCCCGGACAGAGAAAGAGCACAGTGGTGGGGAGATGCCGTAAATGAAATGCAGATGGCATTCTACGCTATGGACAGCAACGCAGGACTTCTTTACAAAAAAGCATTAAACCAGGTACTTGGATGGAAGAATGCGGCAGGACAGCTGCCTACGACAGCTCCAAATGGAATTGATGCTATTTCCGAACTTCCAATGCAGGCACTGGCAGGGGTTATGTCCTTCTGGCAGTACTACATGTACTCCGGTGATGCGCAGCCTATGACTGACGGATACGATTCTTTATTGGCTTATCTGAAACTCTGGAGTCTTGAATCGGATGGTTTTGTATCCCACAGAGGCGGAACCTGGGACTGGATGGACTGGGGAAATAATCCGGATGGTAAAATTATAGAACAGGAATGGTATTACATAGCTGCGCAAAGTGTATTAAACATGGCCCAGACCCTGGGTAAACCAGCAGCAGATATTGAGTTCCTGGAAGATCGTATGTACAGCATTAAGTCTAAGTTTGATAAAGCATTCTGGGACAAATCGAAAAATGCTTATTACAGAAGTACCGGAAGCGGAAAAGCAGATGACCGTGCCAATGCTTTAGCAGTATATGCAGGACTTGCACCGGCAGGCCGTTATGCAGATATTGAAAAATTACTGGAAACCCAGATGGAATCCAGCCCGTACATGGAAAAATACGTTTTAGAAGCTTTATACATGATGGGTTATGATGACGAGGCTATGGCTAGAACGAAAACCCGTTATAAAGAGATGATCGAGGATGAATTCCCTACCTTATGGGAGTTCTGGGATAAAAATGCAGGTACCAGAAATCATGCATGGTCCGGCGGCCCCCTTACCATGATGTATATGTTCAATGCAGGTATTACACCATTAACCCCGGCATATGAGAGCTTCCAGGTAAGACCACAGACAGCAGGATTAAAGGATATCAATGCAGAAATACCATCACCTAATGGAGATATCGCTGTAACAGTGAAAGAAACAGATACAGATATCACTTTAGGAGTAACCGTACCGGAAGGTTCGAAAAGTGCTGATATCTATGTTCCAAGAATAGAGGGCAAACAGACGATGATCCAGTTAGGAGATCAGACAATCTATGCTGACGGATCTGTTCTTGATTTACCGGATGGAGTTACTTATAAGGATGAAGACAATGAATATGTAGCATTCACAGTAGAAAGCGGAACGTATTCATTTGTAAGCAGTGAATATACAGGAGAAGAAAAAGAGCAGTACGATGTAAATGTAAAAGTAGTGGGACAGGGAACGATACAGGTAAATGGAGCAGATATTACAGTGCCGTACCAGAGCCAGGTTAATAAAGGTGAAAAAGTAACCGTTACTGCAGCACCGGCAGAAGGCTGGGTAATTCAGAAAATAACAGGTACATATCCGGAAATTATTTCTGATGAAAACAGCAAGGTTCCTTATACGAAGGAAATCACAGTAGACCGGAATGTAAATTTCACAGCTGTATTTACAGAGATTCCAAAGGAAAGACATGTATTAACCGTTGATGCAAATGGTTTGGAATATGCAGCGAATGTTAAGATTAACGGTGTAGAGAAGAGAATTCCATTTGCAGGGGCCTTTAAAGAAGGACAGGAAGTAACTATTGAAGCAGAAGTACTGCTGCCGTTAAACTATGAATTTTCAGGTTGGAGCACAGAAACCGGTACCACAGATGGAAATACAACAACGGTGACAATTGGCAGGGAAGATGTTGATGTTTCCTTTGAACTTACAGAAAAAGTGGAAAAAATCACTCCGGTAATCGTCACTGTAGCAGATAAGCCAGAGGGCGGCGGTTCCTGGGATAAGAGCAATTTAGTGGATGGACAGCGTATTTCAACAAATGAATCTAATGGATTTACTTCGCAGACTTACAGTACAAAAGATATCAGTAAAGATCCTCATAATATTGTTCTGGATCTTGGAGAAGTGAAATCTGTAAATCAGGTAGCTTTATTCCCAAGGACAAATGCAGCTGCAGGAGATAATTTAAGCTGTGCGTTTCCGGAATGCTTTAAGATCTATGTAAGTGCAGACAATAAAAACTGGCAGTTAGTGAGATCTGTAGTGGATCAGCCAAACCCGCGCTTTAAAGAGCAGGTTTACAGTTTTGCATCCCATGACGCGAGGTACATTAAGATTACCACAACCAGACTTGGGGATGTGGCAACCGATGAAGGAAGCCCGAATAATTTCCGTGTACAGCTTGCAGAAATTGAAGTGTACAGCAATCCGGAAGTAACACTTCCTTCCAAAGATGCATTAATAAACGTATTAAAAGAAGCAGATGATGTAAGAAAGACAGAAAAATATTTAGAAGCAACTCTTGCAACACAGGAAATATTTGATGAAGCATACAATACAGCTCAGGCGGTACTGGAAGAAGAAGATGCAGATGCAGATAAGGTAAATGGGGCAGAACAGGGAATGAGAAATGCAATTGACGGACTGATTCCTGCACCGAAGCCAATTACCCTTGTGGATGAAGTAAACGGAATTTCTATCCATGCAGAAGCAGGAGTACTGCCGGATAATGTGGAATTAAGAACAGCCCTGATTGAAGCAGGACATGAAAAGAATGAAACCGTAGCAGAGGCAATGAAGGATGTTACCGATGAATTTACAGCATTTGATATTACTCTATGGGCTGATAACGTGGAATTAACCCTGGGTGAAAACCACGTCACTGCCGCTATGAAGGTACCGGCTGGCTATGACACCGGTAAACTTGCATTATTCTATGTATCCGGGGATGGGGAGAAGACAGAACTTTCCTTTACCTATACAGACAGCAATAAAACAGATATCCGGTTCCAGGCAGATCTTCTTGGAAGCTATGTGCTTTCAGACGGAGCAGGTGAAGGCGGCGATTTAGCTACACTGAGTACCATAAAAGCCTCTGCATTAAAGCCTTCAATGCTATGGGATGAAACAACAAAGGTAAGCCAGATTATGGCATATGACACCAGAGGCCAGATTGTAGACTTGACAAATGCAGTCATTACATATGATACCAGCAACGGTAATGTTGCCGCTGTAGATGAAACTGGTTTGATAACAGCTAAAAATACGGGAACAGCAAAAATCTTTGTAAATGTTACTTTAGATGAAATGCAGGCATCCGGTTATGTCAGAGTAACTTCAGCAGAACCGCAGATCATAAATCCGGTAAAAGCAGAAGCAGGCAAAGACAGTATAACGTTACAGACTGCAGACGGGTACGAATATGCATTATGGACAGGTAATACAGGATTAGTATTTACAGAGAATCCTGTATTTACAGGATTAAATCCGGCAACGGAATATGTCTTCTACCAGAGAATCGCTGCAAATGAAAACCATACAGCAGGAAATTTAAGTGAAGCATTGAGCATTACCACAGACAAAGAAATGATGACTGGTACTATCAGCCTCTCAGGTACTGCAAAAGAAGGGGAAACACTTACCGTAAATACATCAGGTATCCAAAATCCAAAGAACCTGGTATATGTATGGAAACGCGGAGACCAGGGTATTCAGGGTGCAAACGGAACATCCTATAAGCTTACAAAGTCTGATGTAGGACAAAAGATTTCTGTAGTTGTAACATCTGAGATTATGGCTGGTATCTTTACCGCGACAACAACAGAAGCTGTAAAACCGGCAGAAGTATCAGTAACAGGAGTCACTTTGGATAAGACAAGCATGACTTTGGAAAAAGGTAAGAGTGCAGTATTAAATGCAGCCGTTGTACCAGCCAATGCAACCAATCAGGCAGTGACCTTTAAGAGCAGCAAGACATCGGTTGTTACGGTGTCCCAGAGCGGCAAAGTATCTGCGAAAAAGGCAGGAACAGCTGTTATTACAGCGGTAAGTGCCAATGGAAAAACGGCTGTATGTAAAGTTACGGTAACACAAAGGCCAACGGGTGTTAAATTAAACAGAACAAGCAAGATACTGGGTGTAAAGGAAACTTATACCTTGAAACCAACGCTGAAACCTTCCTATGCTTCCAATAAAAAATACACATGGACATCCAGTAATAAGAAGGTTGTAAAAGTAAACTCCAAGGGAAAATTAACGGCAGTAAAAGAAGGAACCGCTACCATAACTGTGAAAACAAGCAATGGTAAAAAGGCAATTTGTAAGATAACCGTTAGAAAAGCACCGGTAAAGCTTACCTTAAATGAAAAGAGTAAAACATTAAAGGCAGGCAGGACATTTGCATTAAAAGCAAAACGTTCCAGCAAAAGTGCAGGCAAGATTACCTATACAAGCAGTAATCATAAAATTGCAACGGTCAATTCCAAGGGTGTAATTAAAGCAGTAAAAAAAGGTCAGACAATCGTTACTGCTAAATTATACAATGGCAAATCAGCACAAATTAAGATAACCGTAAAATAACAGGAAACGGGGTTTGGCTGTGCAATTTAAGGAACGCAGTCCCACTACGCAACTGAAATTCAAAAAGAAGAGGAGGTGATAGTCACATAAATAAATTTATTTCACGAAGATAAGTAAAGAAGGAGAAAAAAAATGAAGAAAAAGAATAAATGGATATCGCTTATATTAGCTATCGCAATGGTTATCACGTCCTTAATGCCCGCGACGGCATTGACAGCAATGGCTGCAGAAGGCAACACCGCAATTAGAGAACTGATGGTAGATAACGTAGTTAACCCGGTAGGGATTGATAATACTGCACCAAGATTTTCATGGAAAATGGATTCAACGGTACAGGGACAGATACAGACCGCTTATCAGATCGAAGTATCTGAACTTGGCGGAACTCAGGTATGGAATACTGGTAAAGTAGTGAGTGATAAAGCAGTGGACATTATTTATGAAGGAAATCCGCTGACATCCTCCACAACCTACCAGTGGCATGTAACCGTATGGGATAAAGACGACAATGAAATAGCATCCGGTAATGCTACCTTCGAGATGGGTCTGTTGGAAGAAGATGCATTTAACGATGTAAACTGGATTCGTATGCCGAAAAACGGCGATCCGGATCCGGATGCACCGGAACCTGAAATTGATAAAAGCGTTTATACAATTGAAACAAATTTACAATTTAAAGATGCAGTGGGTGTAGTATTTGCAGCAAAGGATAATTCCCATTTCTATATGTGGCAGTTAAACAATAATATGGAACAGGGTATTAAGGGAAGCTGGCTTCGTCCTCATGTATGGAACGGTGTTGGGGGAACGTTTAATCCCGAAAACATTAAAGATTATAACGGATATCAGTTAAAAGAAGAACTTAAAAATAATACAGATTATAATCTTAAGCTGATAGTAAATACAACTACTCATATAGTGGAAACTTATGTTAATAATGAATTAGTAAATTCGTTAGACTGTAAAGATGCAGATTTATCATATGGTAAAATCGGTTTCCGTCAGGCTACCAATCCGGCAGGCGGATTCAAAGAACAGGTATGGGCTGATGATATTAAGGTAACTGCAAATGACGGAACAATTATGTTTTATCAGGATTTCTCCCTGGAAAATGATACACAGTTTGACGGCGGTGTTGTAGAAAATGGGAAACTTTATTTAACCTATGGTGATGGACAGGGGGATAAAGTATTTTTTAGCAGGGATAGTTCTATGTACTACCGTTTTGACACTGATTTTACCATTAAATCCGGTAAAGCAGGTATCATCTATGGATCAAACGTGGAAGGAACCCAGTACTATTATTCACAGTTAAATCCGAATTATAAAACAGGTCCCGCAGTTGTACAGCATATGAGAGAAGCAGATGGAAGAAAATACGAATTTGATCATGGAGATATCAAAAATGTATCCAAAGAAGATATGGTTAATAAAAAACATCACTTCACTCTCACATGTACGAATAAACAGGAAGTGCGTATCTATATCGATGGTGTAGAAGCAAAATATCATGACAAACTAGATAAGTTCCAGTTTGATGGAAAGCTTGGTTTTAACAATGATGCAGGTGATGATGTAGTTTATGAAAATATCATTGTAAAAGTTGCAGGAATGCCTAAAGTATTCACAGATTCCAGTACGCAGGAAAATATTTTTGACAATGGGACTGTGGAAAACGGAGGATTACACATTACCGGCGAAACTACCGCTTTAATAAATAATGCACTTAGCGGAAAACCAGAGCCGGAACCAGAACCCGATGCACCGGTACATTACACTGTAGAATCCGATATCACCGTAACCAGCGATTCTGCAGGCATTGTCTTCTCAGCATCCGACAGCAGCAATATGTTCATGTGGCAGATTAACGGGTCAGACCATAAAGGAAAATTATACTTAAGACCTCATATCTGGGAGAATGGTACACCACATTATGACAAGTATGAAAAAGATATTAGCAGTTTCTTTGATTATAATACAGAAATTCTGAACAAAGAAGTTCATGTAAAAATTGAAGTAACGAATCAGGAAATCAAGACATTTATCAATGACCAGCTGGTAGATACTTTCGAAGTAACTGCGGCAACGCCGGGAAAAGTTATTGACGGAAGAGTTGGTTTCCGCTCAGGAACAGCAACAGAAAAATTTATGGCGGACAATCTGAAAGTGACTGTCTTTGAAGAAGGCGGACCCGAAGAAGGAACATTGAAACTGTCTTATGATTTTGATGATGGCATAAATCCATTTGGAGGAAGTGCAGGTCAGGCAAGTTCAGGTTCATTTAAAGACGGCAAATTTGTTGTAAAAGGAAATGCAGGTGTACTTCTGACAAAAGATTATTCCAATCTGGGAATGCCAATGTTCAGAAAAACATTTGAAACAGAGGACCAAGAAATTGTAAGTGCAAAAGTATATGCATCTTCACTGGGTGTATATGATCTGTATGTGAACGGAACCAGAGTAGGACGTCCGGATGAAAACGGTGAAACGATCTATGATGAAATGAAGCCGGGCTGGACAGATTATAATGAAAGAGTATTATATTACTCTCATGACGTTACAGATTTAATGAAAAAGGGCGGGGAAAATGTTATTCTGGCACAGGTAGGAACCGGTTGGTGGACAGGAAGAATTTCCTACAATACCTATGGAACCAAGGATATGGCATTTCTGGCTAAGACAATCATTACTTACAGCGATGGAACAAAGAAAGTCTTAAACACAGACAGTTCCTGGAAAACAAGTAAAGAAGGTGTAATCCGTGAAGCAGATATCTGGGATGGTGAAACCTATGATGCAAATTACCCAAGTGCGGCTTTAATGTCTACTTCAGATTATACAGAAGATGATAGCTGGAGCAAAGTAAGTTATGACACAAACTTTGGCGGAGTGATTTCTGCACAGGTAGGACAGACAATTCAGGTTCGGAAAGAACTGGAACGTACCCCGGTTACTACAAGTGTATACCAGGGAAGCAAAGACAATGGTTCTGATTACGGTGTTGTAAATGTAATCAAAGATGATTACAATGCCGATGATGTAATTGAACTGAAAAAGGGCCAGACAGTAGTATATGATTTAGGACAGAATATGGTAGGATGGCCAAATATCACAGTAAAAGCACCAAAAGATGCACAGATCAGCATGCATTTTGCAGAAATGTTAAATGACAGCGGTAAAACTTCCAGAGGAAATGACGGTCCGGAAGGAAGCCTTTATATGGCAAACTACAGATCAGCTGCATCCACATCCATTTATATTGCGAAAGGTGACGAAAAAGAAAGCTATCGTCCGACATTCAGCTTTTATGGATTCCGTTATGTATCTATTTCGGCAGATGCTGATATTACAATTGACAGCTTCCGGGCAGAAGTCCTGGGTTCGGCTATTCCGGAAACGGGTAGTCTGGAGACAAGCAATTCATCCGTAAACCAGTTAATCAGCAATACACTCTGGGGACAGAGAAGTAACTATTTAAGTGTACCTACAGACTGCCCGCAGAGAGATGAACGTCTTGGTTGGTCAGGTGATACACAGGTATTTATCGGGGCGGCATCTTACAATGCAAATGTTGCAGGTTTCTTTAATAAATGGGGACAGGATGCAAGAGACAGCCAGACAAGTGTTGGACAGTATACCGATACAATTCCAAGATCTGCAGCAGTAGGTGCAGGTAATGCAGCTTGGGGAGATGCCGGTATTATCGTTCCTTATACCATGTTTAAGATGTATGGGGATACACAGATCATCTCTCAGATGTACGATTCTATGGAAAAATACATGAACTGGCTTAACAGCAGAGGTTTTGAGGGTGCCGGAACTGCTTATTGTGACTGGCTGGCTCCAAATGAACAGGACAACCAGGGTATTATCAGAAATCTGATCGCATGTGCTTACTACGCATATGATACTCAGTTAATGGCTGAAATGTCAGATGCTATCGGAGAAACACAGAAAGCAGAGGCATACAGAGCAAGATTTAATGAAATTAAAGACCATTTCCAGGAAAAATATATTAATAACGATGGTACTTTAGCAGCTGGTGCAGATACGCAGACAGGATATTTAATCACTTTAAAAGTAGGTCTGTTTAAAGATGATGACCAGAAGCAGGCAGCAACAGATATTCTGGTTAATAAGATTAAAGCTAACGGAAATAAACTTGGTACCGGATTTGTTGGTACTGCTATGCTGAATCAGACGCTTACAGAAGTTGGTGCTGTTGATATGGCATACACCCTGTTACTCCAGAGGGACAATCCATCCTGGATGTACAGTATTGATCAGGGAGCAACAACAATTTGGGAACGTTGGAATTCCTATACAAAGGAAAACGGATTCGGACCGGTTGATATGAACTCCTTCAATCATTATTCTTATGGCGCTATTGTAGAGTGGATGTACAGTGATATGCTGGGAATCAAAGCAGATGAAGATCAGCCGGGATTCAAGCACATCATATTAAAACCACAGCCGGACAGAAGAGCAGACGAGGATATTCCTGCAAATCAGGAACGGATTACCTGGGTAAAAGGATCTTATGATTCCGCTTATGGAATGATTAACGCAGAATGGAATTGGTCGGAAGATGGATTTAACTATACGGCAGCAATTCCTGCCAATACTACAGCAACCGCTTATATTCCAGTTGAAAAAGATATGGAAGTTACGGTAAATGGCATTCCGGCAGATGAGTTTGAGAAAGAAAAAGATGGCATTAAATATGTGGATACAGTAGAAGGAAATGCAGTATTTGAAATTACGGCAGGAACCTATGAATTTAAAACCGCATACAAAGAAGCAGCAGACAAGACAGAATTAAAGAAAGTAATTCAGGATGCAAAAGATTTAAAAGAAACAGACACATATAAAAATGCAACAATGAACTCCCGGGAAGACTTTGATACCGCATTGGCAGCAGCAGAGAAAGTTTTAAAAAATGGAAAAGCAACTGCTGAGGAAATAACCAAAGCAATAGAAGTTCTGTCCAAAGCAGCAGAGGGTCTGACAGCAGAGGAACAGCCGGCAGATAAGACTGAGCTGGAAAAGACAATTAAAGCAGCCAATGATATGATGGGAACAGACAAGTATCAGACAGCTTCCAAGGAAACAAAAGATGCCTTTGACATTGCTTTTAAGGCAGCACAGGATATGTTCCTGAAAGAAGATGCATCAGAGGAAGAAATTGCAGATGCCATCGCTGTTCTACTTAAAGCAATGGAAGAACTGCAGCCGGAAGAACCCCCGGTTGTATTGCCACAGATTCTTACTGACGAAGCTAACGGGGTTACTCTAACAGCTGATACCGAAACATGGCCGGGAGATACACAGCTTAAGGTAGAAAGAGTGGAAAGCGGAAGCAGACAGGATCTGGTAGCAGAAGCATTAAAAGATGTCACCAGAGAATTTACAATACTTGATATCTCATTAATTTCTGACCAGGGAGAGGTATCTCTGGATGGAAAAGAAGTAAAATCAGTAATGAGAATACCGGAATACTATGATGCAGATCAGCTTGCATTGTACTATGTATCAGAGGATGGCGTAAAAACAGAGCAGCCGTTTACGTTTACAGATGAAAGCAAGACAGAGGTTACCTTTACAACAAGCACCTTAGGATTACTTGTATGGGCTGACTTACGACTTGTACCAGATGAAAACGGACTTCAGGTTGTATTTGAAAAAACCAATATGCTTTGGGATGAAACATCCAGAATCCTGGGGATTTCAATGAAAGATGAGGCTGGAGAAACCATTGATTTGACGAATGAAACATTTTTTGTTGAATCTGACGATGAAAATGTTGCAAAAGTGGATGAAAATGGTATAATTAATGCAAGGAATGCAGGAAAGGCAAATATTACCGTTAAATTGACATATAATGAGGTAGAATATACCAATGTTACTTCAATAACGGTCAGTGAAATTTACCCGTTAAAGCCTGCGGCAGCAAAGGTTACAGTAGACAGTATTACATTAAAGACCATATCCGGTTATGAGTATGCAATGCAGACCGGCGATCAGGAATTAGTATTTGGTAATTCAGCAGTATTTACAGGCTTACAGCCGAATACGGTTTATTGTTTCTATCAGAGAATTGCAGCTACGGATACACATGAAGCAGGAAGGCCGGGTAAAGTACTTGAGGTTTCCACAGACAAGGATACTTTAAGAGGTGTTATTGTAATTAAGGGAACCGTAAAAGAAGGACAAACTCTTACATTGGATATCACAGGAGTTCAGAATGCAGACAAACTGTCAATCAGTTGGATGCGTGGTAATCAGGTGATTGACGGGGCTATTGGTACAAGCTATAAGCTTACGAAATTAGATGTGGGTTATCCGATTACAGCGGTTGTATCAGCAGAGAATTTAAAGGGAACGTTATCTGCAGCAACCCAGGATAAAGTAGCGCCACAGGAAGTATTCGCGGCAAAAGTATCCCTGAATAAATCCGAACTTTCTATTAAGAAAGGCAAAAAATATACATTTAAGACCAGTATTGAACCTTCGAATACTACAAATAAGAAGCTTACCTGGAAGAGCAGCAGCACATCGGTCCTGACTGTTGATAAGAACGGAAAGATGACTGCTAAGAAATCAGGAAGAGCTACGGTAACAGTTACAACAGCAAACGGCAGGAAAGCATCCTGTAAAGTAACCGTTACCCAGTCAGTTGATAAAATTAAACTGAATAGAAAGACAAAGACTTTAGGTGTTCAGGAAACATATACCTTAAAGAGCACGCTGGTTCCAAAATATGCAAAAACAAGTAAGATTACATGGTCAAGCAGCAATAAGAAAGTTGCATCAGTTAATTCCAGAGGTAAGATTACAGCCAAGAAAACAGGAACGGCAACAATCACGGTACGTACCGCAAACGGCAAAACTGCAGAGTGTAAGATAACGGTAAAAAATAAACCAAAATCAATAAAACTCAGTGCTTCAATTAAAAACCTGAAACCTGGTAAAACATTAAAATTAAAAGTGACACGTTCCAGCGGAAGCGCAGGAAAAGTAACATTTACATCCACGAATGAAGATGTGGCAACTGTTAGTTCTTCCGGTAAAGTAAAAGCTTTGAAAAAGGGAAAAACAACAATTAAAGCAAAGACTTATAATGGAAAATCAGATACAATCATTATTCGTGTAAAATAAGTAAATAAGTATAAAACATTTATCTGGGGGAGGCTTTTCACAGCTTCCCCGGACAGCAAATGAATGCGGCACCAGATCATGTGACAGAAATAGGTCAGAGATGATAAGATGATTTAGACAAGACATCCTATGGATCATTTTGAATGAAGCTCAAGGGGGAAAGCAGGATAATATATGAAATGGAAATTAGTACATAAAGCAGCAGCATTAGCGCTGGCATTTTCTTTAATTATTCCATCCACAGCGATGGCAGCACCTCAGACGGAGAGGACCACGGAACGGACAACAGAGGTGAAACCCCAGACAGAGCCTGTTACGGAGCCTGTGTCAGATCATTCTATACAATCTGAGCATTTCACAGAATCAGAAGCCGTCCTCACAGAAACACCTGTTGAAACAGTGACAGAAGTCTTGACAGAAACGGAAACACAAACAGAAACACAAACGGAGTCCGAAGAAGAGACGGAATCGGAAACCAAAAAGAGGGAAGAAGAAAGCACGGAACCACAGATGGAACCGGCAACAGAGATGACACAGGAAGAAATCAATGCAAATCTTGCATTAATTGAAGAGCAGCAGATTGAAGAACCAAAAGAGATCGAAAAACCTTTTGGCATTACAACAGTGGAGAAGGTATATGCACTGTCCAAAAGGAAGAATCTGCAGATCTACGAAGAAAAAAGTGTCAAATCCAGACCGGTGGGAGAACTGGGAAAAAACGGACTGTGTTATATCTTAGAGGAAGATGAAAAAGGCTGGGTTTATATAGAGTCGGGAGATGTAAGAGGATTTGTTAAGACAAAAAATCTTCTTACGGGCAAAAAAGCGAAAAGTTATGTAAAAAAGAAAAAGGCAAAAAATCTTTTGAAAGCAGATTGCCTTGTAAGTCCGTTAAAAAATAAAGCCTGGACTTATACAAAGACAACTGCACAGAAAACAGTAGTGAAAAAGGTATATGCCATCGCAGAAACGGATGGGGTATGTATCCAGGAACGGAAAAAAGAAAATTCAAATGTCATCGGTGTTTTACCGGAAGGCGGGCTCTGCTATGTGCTGGCTGACGGGGATGAAAAATGGATTTACGTAGAATCCGGTTATGTGCGTGGATTTGTTCAGCGTAAGAATCTGATCAAAGGCAAAAAGGCAGTTGAACTTGTTAAAATGAACAAGGAAGAAAATTATGAATTTGCCAGGGAACTCATTCCTATGGAAGAAAACAAATCCTTATATTATACGCTGACAACCGTAAGAGAAATTACAGCTTCCAGTGCACTCCGCAATTCTATGGTGGATTTTGCAAAGCAATTTTTAGGAAATTCCTACGTTTGGGGCGGCACGAGCCTTACAAACGGAGCAGATTGTTCAGGCTTTGTCCAGAGTATTTACAGTGAATTTGGATATTCCATACCGCGGGTAGCCGAGGACCAGGCGAGATTTGGCATGCAGATTCCGGCAGCTGATGCAGCACCGGGAGATCTGATCTTTTATGCACGGAATGGATATGTATATCATGTAGTCATGTATATTGGTGACGGACAGGATATTGAAGCGCACAGCAGTGCAAGAGGCATTATCACCAACAGCGTCAGCTACGACAGCGCTGTATGGGCAGTCCGCATTATTGAAGATGACGTTATGATCAATGACGGACCGGAAAATGACAGCAGCGTCCAGGGTGACACAGAGCTTGCCCGGGAACAGGATTATGGACAGCATCTGGGGAACTTTACCTTAACAGCTTATTGCAGCTGCCCGGTCTGCTGCGGTGTCTGGTCGGGAGGGCCAACAGCCAGCGGAGCTATGCCGGTACAGGGCAAAACAGTTGCTATGGGAGGTATCCCATTTGGAACCAGATTGATTATTAATGGTGAAGTCTATACCGTGGAAGATAGGGGAACTCCTTATGGACACGTGGATATCTATATGAATAATCATCAGGATGCCTGTGTATTCGGACGGCAGCAGGCAGATGTATATCTTGCAAATTAAAAAGAACCAGAGCAGATCAGGGAGGGATTTGCTCTGGTTCTTTGCATTTTTTATAGAAAAGGAAAATGATCTGATAACAGACACCATTTACAAAAAATGAGTGAACGAATACCAGACCATCATATCCCCGCAAATATATGATAACATTTTTTGAGGATTAGTCAATGTTGTATTGGATATTTTTTGGAAGTAAATAATAAATTAAATAATTATTTTGTGACTTTATAAATTTAACCAGGCATATTTTAAACAGATATCTTCTTCGCGGGGATTCGGATCTCTACTTCCGTCCCGTTTCCTTCATTGCTGCTGTATGCAAGGCCAAAGTCGGTGTTATTATAAAAAAGCTGTAGTCGTTCATGTGTATTATAGATACCGATATTACTTCCTGAAATACTTTCCCCGGCTCCGGTGAGGATAATTTTTAGCTTATCTTCCGAGATTCCTACACCGTCGTCCGATACAATTAAGACTAAAACTTCATCTTCCAGCCAACCGGTAATCAAAATCGTTCCCATTTTTTCCTCTTTTTCAAAAATACCATGCATAATGGCATTTTCCACCAGAGGCTGAAGAACCAGCTTGGGGATTTCGTAATCCATCATTTCATCCGGGACGTCAATAATAAATTCTATTTTGTCCTGATAACGCATATTCTGCAGCTTTACATAAAGTGAAACCTGGGTAATCTCCTCTTTAAGGGAGATGGCTATATTACCCTTATTCAGAGTCAGTTTGTAGAATTTTGACAGTGCCTGTACAGCTTCCGTCACCTTTTCCTCCTGATGGCTCAGGGAGAGCCAGTTAATCATATCCAGGGTGTTGTACAGAAAATGAGGATTTATCTGGGACTGCAGGGCTTTAAATTCAGCAATTCTAAGATCTTCCGCTGACTTAGCCTGATTATCCATCAGTGTATTCATCTCGGTACTCATATAATTATACGTATCAATCAGATCACCTACCTCATCATGAATCTGTGCCGTTTCCATAGATACAGGTCGTCCTGTCCGCACCGTCTTCATCTGGTTAATAACTGCACCCAGACGTTTTGTGATGGATCTGGAGAGGGTGGTAGCCATAATAAATGCCACACCCAGGAAGAAGAGGTAAAAAAGAACAAACTGTACGATTAAAAGTTTTCCTTTGTTCTGCAGGGATTGTGCAGGTAAAATAGAAACCATATACCAGGAAGTATGGGTTACGTTATAAAAGCCGGCATATACTTCTTTTCCGAGAACAGTTTTGGTAATGTAGTTATTTGACTGCATAAACGAGTCTTTAATCGTATCGTAGTTCATCAGATAAGTACCTGCATAAGCACTATCGGAAGAAGATACAAGGGCATTTCGTTCGTTTACTATATATGAGACGGTATTATTTTCTGATATTCCCTGCATAAGCAGCTGATCAATATTTTCCTGGGAAAAATAAACCACTACATAAATAGAAGGGTCCTCGGGGGCGGCGGTCTGCGGCTTAATCTTACGTACATAGGACATTGATCCATAGTTTTCTACCTCTTTTGGAGAAAGGTAGAACTTCGGGCAGAACAGCGAAGGAATGGGTGTACTGTTAAATATGCCGCTCCAATAAGACCCCCTTGCCTCACTGGAATGCAGAAATATGGACTTCTGGCCATTATAATCATCATAAAAATCTTCCGTGGGGAGATCCATATATATTTTTATATCCGTAATAAGATTTCCATCAATCATTGAATTGGTAAAAGTATAAAAATCTTCTGTTTTTGCAGACCGGAGCAGCTGTAGTAAGCGAAACGAATTTTTTTCATTTAAAATATCCGTAAGATAGGCATTGTCCAGAATGGAGTCACTTACTACATTGATCTGATCCATTGCAGCATTGATCGTAGAGGAGGAGTGTTTGGAAAAGTTCTGCTCCTGGCGTATCGTTTCGGATACAATGGTATCATACATCTGGCCGTAAAAAAAATACGCAATTACAATAGTCGGAATAATGATCAGCACCAGATGGGTGATCATAAATTTGGACTGCAGCCGCATATTAGAATACAAATCTTTCAGTGGCTGTAGCGGTTTTATCATTTCAGCACCTTCTCCCTGTACTCAGAAGGTGAGAGACCAACGATTTTTTTAAAACTCTTGCTAAAATAATTACCATCGGAATATCCTACTTTAGAGGAAATATCGGTAATCTTGTACCTGGGGTCAGATAGGAGCTGTTTTGCCTTTTCCATACGGTAATCCGTAATATACTGGTTCAATGTCTGCTGCGTTTCTGTTTTAAACAAAGTGCAGACATAAGATGTAGAGAGATAGACATGTTCGCTGATATCTTTCACAGACAACGTATCATTCATAAAATTCTTCTGAATAAATTCTTTAATCATAAAAATGGTGGAATTTTCCGAAACCTGGTTATTAAGTGCCTCAAAATAATCGTCTATCTTACTGAGCAGTGATTTATGCAGCTCTGCCAAAGTCTGAAATTTCTCAATATATTCTAAGATACTTTCAATTTGGGACTCGGTCCCGGCGGTTACCTGCTGGGATCTACAGCTGTTCTGTACAATCATAAACAGTTTGTAGTATATATCCCGTACCTGATTCGGCAGATAAGACCGGTTATTTTTAAAATAATTAAAAATATGATTCAATATGC
Source organism: Robinsoniella peoriensis (assembly GCF_000797495.1). Taxonomy (GTDB): domain Bacteria; phylum Bacillota; class Clostridia; order Lachnospirales; family Lachnospiraceae; genus Robinsoniella; species Robinsoniella peoriensis. The sequence continues at coordinate 51,740 of NZ_JTGN01000022.1, read as the reverse complement.
CGGCTGCCTCATCTTTATTTTTATCAGACAGAGCTTCTGCAAAAGCAGAGGAAGGATCGGTAAACACGGAAGTAGATAAAGTAGTTGAATTCTCATCAGTCAGGATGCTGTTGTAATCATAGAAAAAGCTGCTCTGCAGCAGTATAACAGCCTGGCTATAGGAATGGTAAACTTTATGTATATCATTTACCGTATTGCCAACGACAATAAAAAAAGTCCCTATCTCACTATACAGAGATTTCAGGTATTCTGAACACTTCAGTATAATTTCAGGAGAAGGTTTTACCGTTCCGAAAATATGATATACAATATGCTGTTCGTGTTTACTTACGTGTATACTCTGCAAATGGTATTTCAGCAGGAATGAGTCTAACTGTTTGTGTATGGTATTGATGGAATTCCCCATGTTTTCATTAAAGTTGTCGGTTAACTTCACAATTAATGTGGTGAAGTATAGGATGGAACTGGGCGGATATTGAAAATCATGCAGTAAATCGTCTATTCCTTCCACATCCTGGGATGGATAGGTCAAAAGCAGTGCCAGTCTGGAGGATCGTTCCAGAGAAAGTAATGTCTCTGACTGTTTGGTACGGTTCAACTGTTTGTTCTCTTCAATTGCTTCCAGTACAGCTTCTTCAATTTCAAGAGGATCCAAAGGTTTTTCTACATAATTAATAGCCTTTAATTTGATAGCCGCCTTTAGATACTCTTTATCTGAATATCCGCTCATGAATATAATGCATGCATCCGGCAGGATCAATTTTATCTTCTCTGCCATTGCAATACCGTCCATTCTGGGCATTCTTACATCACTCAGTATAATTTGCGGTTTTTCCTTTTTTGCAGTCTCAAGACCATTAATTCCATCATCAGCCAGAAAAATGTCAAATATACCCAGGGATCTCCAGTTCACAGAAGACATTAATCCCTCTCTTGTTAATTGTTCGTCATCTACTATTAGTAATTTCATCTATTGTAATCTCCCTGATTGTGATAGCTACAGTTACATTTTAACAAAATATAAAAAGATTACAATAGGAATCGCCGTTTATTCACAAATTCTCGTTATTAATGCATCTTTGATATTCAGAAGGGGACATATTTGTGCATTTTGTAAATACTCTCGTAAATTGCTGACTGCTGCAAAAGCCTGTTAAAGAAGCAATTTCTTTAATGGAAAGCTGCGGCTGTTCCTTTAATTTCCGTTTTGCATTTGCGATCCGTATCTCTTCCAGATATTCTGTATAACGGATTCCGGTCTTTTCACGGAATAACTGAAAGAGATAATCCGGGGTACGCCCAAACAGTTCGGCAAGGTTTTGTACTTCTATGTCATGGGTATAATTTTTCCTGATATACTGTTTTATTTTTTCTGACAAATCATAATCAGGAGATTCAGGCGAGGCTCCATGCATTTCCTGTATTTTTTCCTGTACAGATTGTATAAAGAAGGAAAATGATTCCGTGTGAAATAAATCTCCCGTTACCGCTTTCAGATACAGGGAAAGATTGTATTTTTCACATCTGGCGAAAACACCTTCCAGTGAGGAAACAGGAAAAGAAGGGTTTATCGCCTGATAAAGCAGAGATTCTTCTTTTTCCAAAAATCCTAAAATAATCAGATTAATCATCCTGTTTAATTTTTGCAGGGCATCTTCAGCAACAGACTGCTCCAAATCGTGATAGGGAATCAAATTGCCATATTCACAGAGACTCCGGAAGGTTGCGTGGTCTGATATATTTTCAGCAATTTTAAAACATTCCCGTAAGGTATTGCAGCAAAAGCAGATTACACTCAGCGGAGAGCGATTCTTCCTGGTCAGGTTCTGGAGAAAAGTAAGGGTCTCCCGGCGCATAGGGTCTTCTTTTAATAGGATAAGAAGCGCACCGTCATCCAGATATAGAAAACCATTGCATACAGGAGTTGATGAGTTGGCTGAAAAATAATCCTGGATCCTGGTCTGGATCTGTTGATACATGGAATACTGTTCATGAAAGTCAGGGGAGTCTGCATACAGTACATATCCCTGGTATTCGGCGGGATAGTCCTCCGGAATCTCTCCATAAGACTGGAAACTATTATAATCCTGAATTAGCTGATGCGGAAAATTGTTATAACTGACCCATTTTAACTTTTCCAGTTTTTTACTGACCTGTAACAGGCTTCTGTTAATATCCTCTAACGTAATTGGCTTCACCAGATAATCCTTTGCACCCAGTTGGATTGCTTTCTGGGCATAATGGAAGTCTGAATATCCGCTGAGAATTACAATATTGGCATTGGGACAGTGTCTTTTTGTTTCCTCAAACCCTTCTATTCTGTCCATTAAGGGCATTTTTATATCCAGGAATATGAGATCCGGGTGCATTTCTTTTGAAACCGTTACCAATTCCTTTATGTTATTTGCTTCAAATATTCTATGAAGACCGGGATATTCTTTGTGGATCATACAGGTGAGCCCCTGGCGTGACATTTTGTCGTCATCTGCAATTAATATTTTCATTTATGAGAATCCTCCTTATAAGATAATAGTGCGATGTTATTTTCTGTGATCATTATAGCAGATAAATGTATGATTGTATCAGTCATATCATAGATTTTCTGTTAACAAATCATAAACTCATAGATACTGGATAAATAAACCTTTTTAGCTATTATATGGACAGATTGTTCATAATTTATTCAAAATTCAAAAATATTTTACCCTGAATCCAATTATTTTCCTGTATAAATTAAATTAGCCAGATGATAGGATATTAATAGATCAAAGATAAATGAAAAAAGATAAGGGAGGAGAATACAAGGTGTCTGAGTATGTTCTTGAATTAAAAGGTATTACAAAGATATTTCCAGGTGTAAAGGCTCTTGACAAGGTACATTTTCAATTGAAAAAGGGCGAGATACATGCACTGATGGGTGAAAACGGCGCCGGAAAATCCACGTTTATAAAAGTTATTACAGGTGTACATAAAGCAGAAGAGGGCGAGATGTTCCTGGATGGCAAGCCTGTAAATTTTAAAGGTCCAAAGGATGCACAGAAAGTAGGAATCGCAGCAATTTACCAGCATGTTACTTCCTATCCGCATCTTACGGTTACCGAAAATATTTTCATGGGTCATGAAGATGTAAAACACGGCATGATCCAGTGGAAGAAAATGAATGAAGAGGCAAATAAGCTCCTGAAAGAATTAAATGCAGATTTCGATGCAACTGCAGAAATGGGATCCTTAAGTGTTGCGCAGCAGCAGATGGTAGAAATTGCCAAAGCACTGTCTATGAAAGCCAGAATCATCATCATGGATGAGCCTACGGCAGCGCTTACCAAAAGAGAGTCCGAAGAACTTTACAAAATAGCGGAAAAGCTTCGGGACGAAGGAGCATCCATTATTTTCATCTCCCATAGATTTGAAGATATGTATCGGTTGGCAAGTAAAGTTACCGTATTCCGGGATTCCCAATATATCGGAACATATGGTGTAGATGGAATCACCAATGCAGACCTGATCAAAGCCATGGTTGGACGTGAAATTAATGATTTGTTCCCGAAACCGGATGTTAAGCTTGGCCAGGAAGTATTGAGAGTAGAAAAATTAAGCCGACAGGGATATTTCAAAAATGTATCCTTTAGCGTAAAAAAAGGTGAAATCCTGGGACTTACCGGACTGGTAGGAGCCGGACGTACCGAGGTAGTACAGACCATATTTGGAGTAGAGAAGTTTGATTCAGGCAAGGTTTACCTGGAAGGAAAAGAAGTACATATCAAACAGCCTTCAGATGCCATGCAGTTAGGTATCGGTCTTCTGCCGGAAGACAGGCAGCATCAGGGTCTGATCTTAGACTGGGGAATCGGAAGAAATATTACACTTGCAGAACTCAGCAAATATTCTAAAAATGGAATTACCAACGATAAAGCTGAAAGAGAAGCCGCGAAAAAGCTGGCAGAGGAAGTGGATACAAAGGCTGTTACCATATTTGATAAAGCAAGTTCACTGTCCGGCGGAAATCAGCAGAAGGTTGTTGTAGCAAAATTACTTTCCTCAGACCTTAAGGTAATCATCCTGGATGAGCCGACAAAGGGTGTTGACGTTGGAGCCAAAGCAGCAATTTATGAGATCATGGGTGATCTGGCAAAGAAGGGTTATGCGATAATAATGATTTCTTCTGAAATGCCTGAGATCCTGGGTATGAGTGATAGAATCGTAGTTATGTGTCAGGGTAAAGTAACCGGAGAATTAAACCGTGAGGAAGCAACCCAGGAGGGCATCTTAAAATATGCGATGGCCAAATCTTCCGGCGATGCAAACTAGAAAGGAGAGGCAAACAACAAAATGGAAAAGAAATTCAGTCTAAAAAAATTAACCAGCTCTCGTGAAATGAGTTTGCTCCTGGTAGTTATCGTACTTTGTATCTTTATACAATTTCGAAACAGCTCTTTCCTGACGGGTACGGTTATTGTAGAAATGTTAAAGAATTATTCCGTAACAATGATTCTTGCACTTGGTATGATGTGTGTGTTACTGATCGGAGGAATTGATATTTCCATCGGATCCACCATAGCATTATCCGGTATGGGAAGTGCTCTCATGATGAGAGATGGAGTATTTTCAAATACGTTATTAGGTTTTGTAATGTCAATTCTGATTGGATTGGTATGCGGACTTGTAATCGGTCTGGTAATCTCAAAAGGAAAAGTATTACCGATTATTGCAACACTTGGTTTTATGAATATTTACAGAGGTCTGACATATCTGATTGCAAACAGCCAATGGGTAGCTGCATATCAGGTACCGGAGAAATTTAAGGCATTTGCTCAGAGCAATTATTTGACATTTGGATTAGTTAATAATCTGGTTACCATTATGATTATCTGTTATATTATTTTCTTCATCGTCATGAAATGGACCAGAACAGGAAGGAAGATCTACGCAATCGGTAGTAATCCGGAAGCAGCAGAGATTTCAGGTATTAGAATCGACAACATTAAGTTATTAGTTTATTCCCTGATGGGAGCCATTTGTGGTCTGGCAGGTGCAATGTGGGTATCAGTATATGCATCAGCTCAGGGAGATATGGCTACCGGAATTGAAATGGATGTTATTGCAGCCTGTGTAATTGGAGGTGTAAGTTTAACCGGAGGCCGCGGAAGCGTGGTCGGAGTATTCTTAGGATCACTTACAATTGCTATTATAGGAAAAGCGCTTCCATTAATTGGAGTATCCCAATTCTGGCAGAGCGCAATAAAAGGTGTTATTATATTAGTTGCTGTTATCCTGAATGTTATGGCTCAGAGAGTTATGGATAAGAATAATCTGAAAGGAAGGGAGATGTAATCATGGCAACAAAATCTGGAAGAACAATATCAGCAGAAAAGAAATCATCATGGAAACAGACCCTTCTGAAATGGGAAACATTTTTAATAATTTTGTTTATTGCCGTTAATGTTATGAACTCCTTCATTTCACCCAACTATTTAAGTGTATCAGGATTATTTACGGCCACCTCATCTTTCCTGGAAAAAGCATTCATTGCTTTGCCAATGGCTTATATCCTGGTACTGGGTGAAATCGACATCTCAGTTGGTTCTATTGTAGCATTATCAGCGGTTTTAATGTCACTGGCATATAACGCAGGAGTCCCAATGGGGCTTGCAATCATTATCTGTTTATTGGTTGGAACTGCATGTGGTTTTTTAAACGGTCTGATTCTTACGAAGTTTACAGAATTAGCACCTATGATTGTAACATTAGGAACTCAGATATTATTCAGAGGTATTGCTGAAATTCTCTTAGGAGACCAGGCAGCCGGAGGATTGACTAGCGTTGAATGGTTTAGTAATTTATACTGGGGATCCATCGGACCGGTACCTTACATGTTTATCGTATTTGTAATCTGTGCAGTAGCTTTTGGACTGGTATTACATAAAACCACTTTCGGAAGAAGAATTTATGCAATCGGAAGTAACCGTCTGGCAGCTGAATATGCAGGTATCCACGTACAGAAACTTCGCTTGATCGTATATACGATCGCAGGTACATTTTCAGCAGTAACAGCAGTTTTCCTGGCAGCCCGGATGGGAAGTACCCGTTCCAATATAGCGGCGGGATATGAACTGGAAGCGATCTCCATGGTAGTATTGGGAGGTATCTCAACCGCAGGCGGTAAAGGTAATTTTCCGGGAACAGTTATTGCGATTTTTATCATTGGTTTCTTAAGATATGGATTAGGATTGATCAATGTACCATCTCAGGTAATGTTAGTTATCATTGGAGCATTACTGGTAGTAGCAGTTATGATTCCAAATATAAATATTGGAAAACTTTTAAAGAAAAAAGAAGCAGCAAACTAAAAATCTATTAACGGTACTTACACCAAAGGGTGTTATGTATAAAACTATTTATTCCAAGGGAGGAAATAAAGAATGAAGAAAAAAGTAATTAGTGCATTATTATGTATGTCCATGGTTGCTACAATGATGGCAGGCTGCGGAAGCAGTGAAACAAAGACAACAGAAGCAGCTAAAACAGAGGCAGCGAAAACAGAAGCAGCAACAGAAGCAGGCGGCGACACAGAAGCAGCAAAATCTGAAGCAGCAACAACAGAAGCTGCAGGTGGAGAAACAGAAGCTGCCAAAACAGAAGGAAATGCTGATGTAAGTGGAAATACTTATGCAATTGTTACAAAAGCAGCAGGAAATCCTTACAATGAAAAAGAAGCTACCGGATTCCAGGAAGTAATTGATGCAGTAGGTGGAAAATGCGTAGTAAAACATCCGGAAAGTGCTACAGCAGAAGCTCAGATCACAATGATCAACGAATTAGTTGCTCAGGGTGTTCAGTCTATTGCAATAGCAGGAAATGATTTTGATGCTCTTCAGCCAGCATTAAAAGCAGCTATGGACAAAGGCATCCAGGTATCTTCCTTAGATGCTAACGTAAATCCGGACAGCCGTAAAACATTTGTTAACCAGGCTGGTGTTGACCAGATCGGACAGACATTAATGGATGCAGTACTTGATATCTCCGGTGGAGAAGGACAGTGGGCAATTCTTTCCGCAACAAGCCAGGCTACAAACCAGAACGCTTGGATTGAGTCTATGAAAAAAGTTATGGAAGATGAAAAATACTCCAAACTTGAATTAGTAGAAGTTGCATATGGCGATGATGAATACCAGAAATCTGTTGACCAGACACAGGCTTTATTACAGAACTACCCAGACCTTAAAGTTATCTGCGCTCCTACAACTGTAGGTATCATGGCAGCAGCTAAAGTTATTCAGGATCAGGGCGTAGCAGGCAAAGTTAAATTAACAGGACTTGGACTTCCTTCTGAAATGGCTGATTATATCGGTGATGACGATACACATTCCTGCCCTTACATGTACTTATGGAATCCAATTGATGTAGGACGTTTATCTGCTTATACATCAATGGCATTAGTATCCGGTGAAATCACAGGCGCAGCTGGTGAGAAATTTACAGCTGGCGACATGGGCGAATACGAAATCACAGCAGCAGATGATGGCGGAACAGAAATCATCGTTGGACCTCCTTTCAAATTTGATCCATCAAACATCAATGACTGGAAATCCGTATACTAAAATTACGTAACAACTGCCAATAATAAACTTTTTCATATCATATTTTCCTTATAAAAAAGTCTTCTGCCTGTACCCCATACAGGTGGAGGACTTTTAAATATTATAGTTTCAATCTGATATTTGTATGATACAATAAATTAAAAACAGGAGGTAACACAAATGGTAAAAGGATTTAAAATGAAGTTGTATGAAGGAAAGGAAGAAGAATACGAAATCCGCCACAATCAGCTTTGGCCTGAGATGATAGATATGATTCATCAGTACGGCGGCAAAAACTATACAATCTTCCTGGACAAGGAGACCCTGACTTTATTCGGATATATTGAAATTGAGGATGAAGAACTCTGGGCAAAAGGGGCAGATACTGCAATCAACCGCAAATGGTGGGATTTTATGGCGGATATTATGGAGACAAATCCGGATAACAGTCCGGTATCTGTTGATTTAAAGACGGTGTTTCATTTAGATTAAAAGATGGCGATGCAAATGGAAAAGTCAATCAAATAAGTCAATTAAATAAGTCAATCAAATAAGTCAATTAAATAGCCATGCGTCTGCAAATACTGGGGCGCATGGCTATAATTTTGGGTAATTGAATAATCCTATAAAGATTTACAGCCAATCCTTGTCTATAACCCAAACTCCGGCGCTGTAAGCTGTATTATAATTTAGAAATCCACTCAACCATATTTTCTTTGTAGAAGATATAAGGCTGTCCGGCAAGTACGGCTGTACCGTCACCGCTTTGGTAAGCTTCGTATTTCTCTTCCGGATAGTCGCGGAATGCCTTCATGGTAAATGAAGAGCCGGCTTTTCCGTCAAAAGATTTGTCCAGGGAAGCCAATGTAGAAGCTGCGGCTACGGCGCCCAGATGAATTACATCCCAGAGCATCATATAAGGGCAGACATATGCGAAAGCATCTTCATCAGCCTTGGCAGGCATGAAAGACTGCATTTCGGATGGAAGTCCAAGACCGGTTAGTTTAATTTTACTGTTTGCAGATTTTAAAGATTGTCCCGCTGCTGCGATACCTACGGTTGTTGGGGAGATAATGCAGTCTACTTTATTTTCTGCAATAAATGCCTGTGCCTGGGTTGTGGATTCAGTCAGGTCATCATTTCCGTATTTTTTGTCTAAGTCCGGACTTACTTTTCCGGCATATACCGGATCAGCCAATTCTTTTTCCATGGCGGCAATCCAGCTGTTCTGTACCGGAGTGTCAATGGATGCGGAAAGTACACCAAGTTTTATTTCATCCTGGGAGTAGTCACTAAGCGCTTTTGTAACTGCAGCCTTCATGTCACCGTCTTCCGGATAGTCAACTCCCAGCGTAATTAATACGCCCGCCTGTACCAGGTTAGATCCAATATCCTGAACTTCAGCCTGGTTAATATGGGTAACGCGGTATTCCGGATTTGCTTCGGAATCAATGGAGGTAATTGGAATTCCTGCTTCTTTTGCCTTTTTAAATACTTCGTCATATCCGGTATCGCCATTTGTGGAGATGGTAATAGAAGCAACTTTTTGTGTAATTAATTCATCCAGCAGCTGAACCTGTGCGGCTACCGTTGTTTCGGCGGGGCTTTTATAAACAGCATTCTGCCCCTCACCCTTCATATACTCATCAAATCCTTCGAACATCAGATCACCAAAAGAGTTTCCGGTGCTTTTGAACATGAATACATGTGAACCTTCCAGAGAATCGGAGGAGCCTCCGGAAGTATTGCCATCTGCTTTTGCTGCCTGTGTTTCTGCTGTTCCGCCTGCCTCAGACCCGCTTGCTGTTGGTTTTGTTGAACTACATCCTGCTAATGATCCTAATACCATTGATACGCAAAGTCCAAGTGCTAAAAATCTTCTTACCTTTTTCATGTTGTTATCCTCCATTTTCATTTTATTTTCCCGGGCAGTTAGCTAAACGGCCGCGCTTATGGTTTCATTTGGCGGCTGCACTGCCGCGAGGGTCAGCTTCTGCCCCCTCGTGTTGGGTTATTGACTATATATAAGCAATATCAGGACAGATGGTCTTGCTATTGTTTATAACACAAGAGTTTTTTCTCTGCATCAGGAAAAGCGCTGCTTCGCCTTTTTTGTTTCTTCTTTTAGTTCTGATTTCAGGGATGCCGATGTTTCTTTACATTTTGTCTGGACAGTTACAATCTTTTCTTCATATTTTTTTATTTTTGCCGCTTTTTCCGGTTCACTTAATTTTTCGTCCTTCTTAATCTGCGCAATTAATGTTTTCATGGTCTTCACTTCTTCCAGCGCTTTTAAGTTTACTGCTTCAATATTTTTGTTATTTGAATAAAGTATCATCAGCTTGATGTTTTCGATCAGCTGTTTGTTAACGTTAGGGATCAGTACGGCAATAATTAATATAAAACCGGTTAATATTTTGCGGGAGTTGGCATCCACACCCATTAATCCCAGTGTATAAATGAGAAAAGCCATAATAAGCGTACCAATCACAGGTCCATATACTTTGCCTTTTCCTCCGTTCGTTGAGACACCGCCAAGTACACAAATTGCAATAGCATCTAACTCATAACCGGTGCCCATGGTGGAACTTACACCGCCGCCCATACGACCCACAAAAAATATGGAAGCAATTCCTGCCATAACTCCCATTAAAACAAAAATAACCATTTTGGTATGCTCTACACTAATACCGGAATAGGTGGCTACCGTAGCATTATTGCCGATAATGTATAACTTTCGCCCAAAGGATGAACGGTGAAGAAACAGTACAAAAATTGCAGCCATCAGTAAAAACAGTAATAGAGCAACCGGTATGCCAGCAATATTCAGCCATGCGATATCCGTATAAAATTTTGGGAAATGCTTTAAAACGTTTACATCCAGAATAATTTTTACAATTCCGCGAAAGAGCATGGAGGTAGAAATGGTAACAATAACTGCAGGCATTTTTATGTAAGCAATCAAAAATCCGTTAAATGCACCACATACACCTCCGGCAGCAATTCCAAATAATACACTTAAGATCATTGGGATACCGGCATCCATGCTTAAACCGGTAACCATAGAAGCAACAATCATGATTGCTGCAACGGATACATCAATGTCTCCAAGCATAAGTACGAAGATCATACCCAATACAAGCGGGGACAGATCCATACCGGATTGAATAATGGACTGAATGGTACCGGCGGAAAAGTAAAGTCCGGGTCTGGTAGCCATTAGCACCAGATTAATTGCTAGTAAAATATAGACAAGTATCATTTCCCACTTAACCAAAAACCGGGATAATTTAAATTTTTCTTTCACCGCCAGATCTCTGGCAGGTGTCTTAAGTTCGCCGCTCATTATATCAAAGCACCCCTTTCCTTTAAAACTCTTTTTTCAGAGGAGCGCAGTGTAAATAAATTAATTGCTACAGCAATAATTATGATTGCACCCTGGATGGCATCTTGCCACACACTAAGTCCCGGGAGTAAACTGATGAAATAGGTTATTACGCTCATCATCAAAAATCCTATAATTACACCGTCTATCTTACCTCTTCCGCCGGTGATGCTGACACCGCCCAGAATACAAATGGCAATGGCCTGCATTTCATAACCCTCACCCATGCCATAATAGCAGATTGAGTAATTTGCGGTGTAAAGCATTCCGGACAGTCCGGCAAGTGCACCACAGATTGTAAATGCCATAAAGGTAACCCTGGCTTCTTTGATACCGGCAACTTTAGCTGATTCCCGGTTTGTACCAATGGCATAAATACGTCTGCCGTAAGAGGTATAGCCAAGAAAAATACCGGCAAGTACAAAGATTACGATTACAAACCATAAAATATTATAGATACCAAGGAACTGACCGGAAGAAAAGGTAACATAATTATCTGTAAACTGGTGAGGAAACCACCAGTTGCCACCGCTGCAGAGAAATGCCAGTCCGCGGAAAATATACATGGTACCTAGCGTTGCAATCATGGGGACCATTTTTAAATAACCTACGATAAATCCATTAAAAGCACCACATAAAATACCGACTGCAATACCCAGAATAACCCAGACGATTCCCGGGATATTCTGATAGCTGTTCATCAGAGAGGAGCAGATAACTCCGGCTAAACTTAATGTAGATGCTACAGATAAGTCAATCCCTCCTGTGATGATAACCATCATCATCCCTACTGCAAGAAGTGCATATACGGCATTGTTTCGCAGCATGTTCAGTATTGAAGTTAAGGAGTACATGGAAGGTGTGATAAAAGCAGCTGCGGCCAGCAGTACAGCAAATCCAACCAAAAGTCCAAAGTTTCTGTTGCCTGTAATTTTTTCCATAAATGTATTTTTATCCGACTTCATCTCTTACTCCTCCTTTCCGTCTTTGTTTTTTAAAGAAGCTTCCAGAATCATTTCCTGAGTAGTTCCGCCAGACTCAAACTGACCGGTGACACGTCCGGACTTCATAACTACAATACGGTCTGCCATTCCAAGTACTTCCGGCATTTCGGAAGAAACCATGATAATGGCATATCCATTTGCTGCAAGCTCATTCATAATTTCATATATAGAATATTTAGCGCCCACGTCAATGCCCTTTGTGGGCTCATCTAAGATCAGAACCTTTAAATCACAGCTCAGTAACTTTGCAAATACTACTTTTTGCTGATTACCGCCGGATAAAGAGGAGGGTGGCGCGCTGATATCTTTTGCTTTTAACTGAATCTTCTGGCATAAAGAAATGGCATTTTTCATTTCATCCTCTTCCTGTAAAAGAATGCCTTTTGTAAACTTTTTCATTACGGCGGAGGAAACATTTTGGTAAATAGGAAGTTCATTCACAAGCCCCTGTATCTGCCGGTCCTCCGGAAGCAGTCCAATTCCATACTGCAACGCATCAATGGGGGTGCGGATTTTAACTTCTTTTCCTTCCAGTTTAATCGAACCGGAATCTGGTTTCATAATACCAAAGATGTTCTGACATACTTCTGTCCTTCCAGCGCCAACAAGTCCTGTAATTGCCAGTATTTCCCCTTTTCGCACCTGAAAGGAAACATTTTTAAAGTAACCTTCTTTTGACAGGTTTTCTACTTCCAGCACAACATCTTCGATTTTGGAGTTTTTGGTGGGGTACATCTGACTTAGTTCACGCCCTACCATTTCTGCTATCAGCTTCTGATTGGAGATTTTCTCCACATCCCAGCTGCCTATGTACCTGGAATCCCGGAATACCGTAACCCGGCTTGCCAACCGATACATGTCTTCAAATTTATGTGTAATAAATATAATGGATACGCCTTCATCTCTTAAACGTTCCGCAATCTGGTACAGTTGTTCGCATTCTGTTCTGGTTAAAGATGCCGTAGGCTCATCCATAATCAGAATGCGTGCATCTCTGGACAGCGCCTTTGCTATTTCTACCAGTTGCTGCTGGGCTACACTGAGAGCTCCCATAGGTTTGCTGACATCAATTTCTCCGCTGAGCGGCAGAATCAGTTCTTTCGCTCTTTGGGTCATTAGCTTCCAGTTATACAAACCAACTTTATTTTTGAGCTCCTGACCCATAAAAATATTTTCAGTCACCGATAAATCAGGAAATGCAGTTACATGCTGGTAGATAGCTGCAATTCCCAGCTTGGCGGAATCAGCAGTGGAGCGCAGGGTGATCTTTTCACCCTCCAGAAGCATAATACCGCTGTCCGGTTGATGAACCCCGGTTATGACTTTAATAAACGTAGATTTACCGGCTCCATTTTCACCCATAAGAGCATGTATTTCACCTCTCTTAAGTTGAAAGTGAACACCATTCAATGCTGTTACTCCGCCGAAGGTTTTTACAACGTCTTTCAACTCTAAGATAAAATCATTCATCATTATTCCCCTTTCCCTTATTAATTTTTTGTGGTACTGTGTGTTGTGATCGTTGTGATAAGCATATACTACCCCGATTTTTTTGTTTTTCAATATCAAAAATTGTTTTTCTGCTATCAAAAATTGTTATTTTGGACTATCTTACTATTATTTTTGAAAAAATAAAGGATTTATTATATAATTTTTAAATGAATGTTAACGCATGACGAAAAAAGTTAACAATACAGTTTTTAATTGGAGGGTCTTCATTGTGATATTACCTAAAAGAAATTTACCGGATCATTACACAAAAAGAACAAATCTAATTTCCCACCAGACAGAGAGCCTGCCATTCTATGTAAAAGAATGTGGATTCTGCAATGAAAAAAAATTTATTCTGGGAAATGCAAATAACTATTATGATTATATTTTATTATATTCCGTTTCGGGAGTTGTCCGGTTCACAAAAAACCAAAGCACCCAGTATATCTACCAGGATAATGTCGTAATTTCTTCCTGCAATACGCCGCTTACATTCACCCGTACAAGTAAAAACTGGGAATATTTCTATATTATAATCCGGGGTACACATGCAAAACTATATTACAATCTGGTGAGAAATAAGTCCAGTATAATCCCAACCGACAGACTGAGCAGCATTCTGGACCTGTTTTTAGAAATGAGCCAGATAACCTTTAAGAAAGAAGTTCTGGATGATATGCAGGCAAGCCTGATTATACATAATATTTTTTTTGAATTGTATAAAATATCCAACAGTATTTTAGAAACCAAAAAGATAACACCCGTACAGGAGACAGTAGTAAATCTTTCCCTGAAATATATAGCCGGTAATTATAAAAATGATCTGGATGTGGATACGATCTGCAACGAAGTAAGCTTTTCAAAATATTATTTTTGCAAGCTGTTTAAAGATCATATGGGAATGACAATACACCAGTACGTAAACGAATACCGGGTTAATAAATCAAAAGAACTACTGACTTACTCAAAATTGTCCATAAATGCAATAGCAAAGTCTGTGGGATTTAAGAATACGCTGACATACAGCAGATGTTTTGAACGGTTTACGCATATGACGCCAAGTGAATATCGGAAGAATTTTTAAGAAATTAGATCTAATTATATATAATAAGATGCATATTTAAAAAATAAAAAACATAGTAAATTTTAATGATAAAAATATTGTCAATTAGTGTCCTGTATGCTATACTTCTCGGTAAGAGCAATCGTGTTACGGGGTGATGCTGACCTTCATTTTACATAGAATGGAGGTGATGTCTATGAAACATTTCGATTTCAAGGATTTAATGGCATTTGGAATGTTTATTATAGGATTACTGACGTTCATTTATATGATCTGTCATTAATGAACATAGAAAAACCACCCTGAAACTTTTGACCAAGCGAACGGGTGGTTTTTCTTACTCTAAATAAGGTCAACCCACCTTGTGGGCGGTTGCTCTTTATGTGTTTAATATAGCATATAGTATTAGAAATTTCAAGATAAATAATGGTAATTATAATAATTAGTTTATTTTATCTAGTGATGATATCATCTATATCAGGAAGCTGAGGCGGTTGCATGTAAGGTTTGCAAATGTCCACAATTGTTCCCTGATTCTGGTAACTTTCTACAGAACTTATAAATCAGCTATAATAAAGTTAAAATAATAAAGTAGAAAGGAAATGAACATGAAAAATATCAACATTGGAAATGGAAAAATCCAGGTGCCGGAAATAGGACTTGGATGTATGAGAATCACAGAATTAAAGACAAAGGAAGCAGTAAGGTCATTGATTGATACTGCTATGGATCAGGGAATTAATTTTTTTGGTCATGCGGATATCTACGCAGGAGGAAGTGCCGAGGAGATTTTTGGTGATGTGACAGACGCGGGGCTTCGGAACAGAATGCTGATTCAGTCAAAGTGTGCGATACGGCCGGGATGCTGTTTTGATTTTTCTAAAGAACATATAATCAACTCGGTAGAAGGCAGCCTGAAACGATTAAAAACGGATTACCTGGATATCCTGCTGCTTCATCGCCCGGATACCTTAATGGAACCGGAGGAAGTAGCCGGTGCATTCCAGGAACTGGAGAAATCCGGAAAGGTCCGTTATTTCGGGGTAAGCAATGAAAATCCATATCAAATGGAATTATTGAATAAATATTGTGATAATAAAATTCTAATTAACCAGCTGCAGTTTAGTATTGCTCATTGTGGAATCATAGATGCCGGTATTAATGTAAATATTCATAATGACGCTGGAACAAACCGTGACGGAGGGGTATTAGAATATTGCAGATTAAAAGATATCACCATTCAGGCGTGGTCACCGTTCCAATATGGAATGTTTGAAGGTGTCTTCTTAAATAATGAAAAATTCCCGCTGCTAAATAAGACAATTGACCGACTGGCTGAAAAATATCAGGTTTCAAATAATGCCATTGCAATTGCATGGATACTGCGGCATCCGGCCAGAATACAGGCAATCGTGGGAAGTACGAATAAACAGAGGGTGGCGGATATCTGCAAAGCATCGGATATTACGCTTACAAGGGAAGAGTGGTATGAGTTGTATATGGCAGCAGGAAGGCAGCTGCCGTAAGGATTTTAGCAGTAAAAATATTGTACAGTAAAGTAAACATATAGAACAGGACAACTGTCCTTTATCATTACAACAGCTGCCCTGTTCTTCTACTTAAGGATATTAATGAGTAAATCCATAGACCTTCGGCTCTGCTTTTTTTCCATGAACCAGTACAGCGGCCTGGTTTAGTTCCTGTATGCCCTCTTTCACATCACGGATCAACAATTCAGCCATGTCATAATTTAAATCAGCACGGCACACAATCCTTTGAATCACAATGTTTTCCAGGTTCTTTGGCAATGGATAGGTAGGAACCTGCCATCCCCGCATGAGCAGACGGTCCGATAAGTCATAGAGCGTCCATTCCCGCTTTTCATCCTCTTTCAGCGTATAGCACACAACCGGAAGGTCACTACCATCGTGGTAGATATGGAAAATGCCGGTTTCTTCTAATTGTTCAGCCAGGTAATGAGCCACGTCCTGGGTCTTTTGCTGGATTCGCTGATATCCTTCTTTTCCAAGACGGATAAAATTATAGTACTGACCAATAATCTGACTTGCGGATCTGGAAAAGTTCAGGGCTATTGTGGGCATTTTGCCCCCCAGATAATCCACTTCAAAAATTAACTCCTCCGGAAGATATTCTTTGCGTTTCCATAGAACCCACCCAATGCCGGGATATACCAGTCCGTATTTATGACCGGAACAGTTGATGGATATAACATTTTTTAAACGGAAATCCCATGGCAGATCCGGATTCACAAAAGGAACAAAAAGTCCGCCGGAGGCTGCGTCCACATGAATATAAACCTTATGTCTGGTAGATGCATTGTAGG
This sequence comes from Robinsoniella peoriensis, assembly GCF_000797495.1. Classification (GTDB taxonomy): domain Bacteria; phylum Bacillota; class Clostridia; order Lachnospirales; family Lachnospiraceae; genus Robinsoniella; species Robinsoniella peoriensis. The sequence continues at coordinate 34,876 of NZ_JTGN01000022.1, read as the reverse complement.
TTTCCAGTATGCGATCAATCGCCAGCATATCATCAAACTTGCCTGTATAAGTGATTCCAAGAATACCGACGATGCCAATGGTGTATTCATCCACATATTGAAGTACCGTATTCGGGTCTATGCACATACAGTCCGCATTCATTGGCACTTCCCGCAGTTCAATATCCCAATAGACACAGAACTTCTCCCAGCACACCTGATAACCCGAGGAAATAACAAGGTTCGGTTTTTTCGATAGATCAAGTCCAAATTCTGCAGCTCTTTTACGCCAGCGGAATTTCATTGCCATACCTGCCAGCATACATGCCTCAGAGGAGCCTACCGTGGAGGTACCGATGGTATCTGCTTCATCAGGAGAGTTCCACAGATGGGAGATCATATTTATGCAGCGGTGTTCGATTTCTGCAGTCTGCGGATACTCTGTCTTGTCAATGGCGTTTTTCTCCAGGGTTTCTGACATAAGTTTCACTGCTTCCTCTTCCATATAAGTCTGGCAGAACGTAGCCAGATTCAATCTTGCATTTCCCTCATTCATCAGTTCATCTTTAATCAGCTGATAAGCAAGGGCAGGTTCCAGAGGATGCTCACCGATGACATTTTTCGGTATGGGTGAATCTGCCTCTAAAGTCCCGAATAGCGGGGTATCAAAGGAATCTTTAAACGTTTCTCGTTTCTTGTACTGGTCATATAACATGATGCTCACTCCTGTTCTGTTTATATTTCATTAGAGCGTGTTTGAAAATTCTTTCTCACAGCTGGGCAAATCTCCTGCAAAGTGGGGCGTGCAGATAGCAGTAATGAATTTCCAAACACGCTCTGGTAGTCCATAAAGCTTGAACTCGACTACTGGTTTGATAGGTTTATTATATGACATTTTAAAATGAAGTACAATCCTGGAGAATAAATAAGGAAATCTGAGTTAAAGTTTACAGGGCAGCCGGTAAGCTCTAATGAACCGCAGCAAGCATTAAAACATAATCTTTAGAGAGTAAGCATGATCACATGGCGGTTGTTCCGGAAGGGTGACTTCCAGGCAGTCCGCTGACTGATAAAAGTCCAGGCAGCAGTTTGTTCCCAACAGTTGAACTTGAGCAACCGTTTTGGAGGAACTGCATTTTTTCAGTGTCTTAATACAGAGCTTCCGGTCTGGTGGCCATCCAAAGGTGATTGCATAAACGGCGGTTTGATTCTGCGTAAAACGAAAATCTTCCCAGGTAAAGGTATGGTTCTTAATATCCGAAGCCAGCCCTTCTTCCACCTGGCTGTTGATTTTTTCAATATTATAATTATCATCCGATACAACAGTAGGCCCTTCTGCAGCTGCCGAAAAGGGGCGGGTATTGTAAATAGCCTCCCCGTTTATTTTCAGCCAGGAGCCGATCTCATGCAGAACGGCAACGGCATCAGGATGAAAGGAACCGTCTGCATCTGGTCCTACATTTAACAGTAAATTTCCATTCTTTGCGGTTACATCGCAAAGCTGGTGAATGATGCTGCAGGCAGATTTATACTTTGGGTTTTGAACAATACACCAGGTGATGTTGTCTTCCAGCCGGTCATCGGTCTGCCAGGGAAAGTCTTTCGCATGGGAAAAACGTCCGCATTCAATATCATAGATTCCAATGCCAGCCGAAAAATCCTTTTGTTTATAAGAAATGGCAATGTCTTTGCCACTGCAGGTTTCATAATAATGACTGACCATTTTATAACGGTACGTTTCGTCAATAATAAAAGAGCGGCTGTCAAAATAGATCAGGTCAGGCTGATATTGATCTACTACCTCATTTACCTTATCCAGCCACATTTGGTTAAATTTATCGTCCGGCAGCCGATATGGGTGGTACCGGTTCGTCTCCAGAGGTAAAGCATCCCAGTAATACTGCGCATTGGCAGGGTCATAGACATCGGCATCTGTATCGGAGGACATGAACCAGCCCCAGAGCCACTGATGATGAAATGTGCTCAGTATTTTGATGCCTCTTTTCCGAAATGCTTGAATACACTCACCGGTAATATCTCTTTTCGGTCCATAATTGACTGAGTTAACCGGATTTACCTTACTGTCCCACATGGAAAAATTGTCGGCATGTTCCGTGACAGGTCCAGCGTACTTTGCTCCGGATGCCACAACCAGGTCAGCCCATTCTTCCGGGTCAAATTTTTCTCCGGTGAACATAGGGTAAAAATCCTTGTACCCAAAGTCATGGAGGGAACCATAGGTTTTTTCATGGTGGATATTCTGGGCAAGGCCTTTGCCGTACATATTCCGGGAATACCATTCATTTTCATAAGCCGGTACACAGTACGGACCCCAATGAAAAAAAAGTCCAAATTTTGCGTCCCGGAACCATTCCGGAGCCTGGCGTTCATAAGGTTTCCAATTTAAATTTGATGACATAATGAACCTCCTAACTGACGAGCATCCACAGGAAATTGATAAAATGAAAGCAAGGGAAGATACGTAACGGCATCTACAGGCGGAACAAAACTGGGGACAGATTCATGGCAGAAGGAAACCTGCGCGTCTCCCTGAAGGTCCCGGTCCAGGGTAATCAGCAGCCCGTCCAAAATGCCAGGTGCCAAAGTAATGCAGTAAGGGAGAACTTCCCCCAGGCTGTCTTCTATTAAGAAACCGCATTCGGCAGGGTTCTGGCTGTAAAGAAACAAAGTCCGGACAACACCGGAGAACCGTAACAGTATCTGATCCCTCTGGATTAATTCTGCACTGTAAATGTCCGGCGCCAGAAAGGCAGGGGCATTGCAAAGTACATATCCGCAAAGTTTCGCCATCCTTTCACCCAGAAGTGTGTTGGATACGGAGGAATTATGCACGTTATCTGACAAAGAACAGTTTAATGTGGGGAGCACATATACCTTCTGCATAGTATGTGCGGCTCTTCGCTGGACTTCCCGGATTACTGCCCATCCTTTCTGGTAAGGAGATCCGATTTCCCGGTTCAGCTGGAAGGTGAAAAATGGAATTTCATACCCGAGATCATGCCTTATATTGGAAATAAAATTCAGATATTTATCTTCGTACACCTCATAATTTCCATCTGTGGTATCAGCACAGCCCTGATACCACAGGATTCCAATGGGGTGCTGATTTGTCATATTTATTTTGCGAAGCATATTCCGGTAAAGTGACCCGGTGCCGTCTTTGTCCCACAGATCAATGGGGGATCCGCCTTTTGCACAGACAATCAGACCTACGGGACAACCGGAGATCTGCTGTAAGCGGCGCCCAAACGATATCCAGGGTGAAGTGCCTGATACACGAATTTCAGTGTTTTCATTATCATCGCCGGCATCCGTAGATTCGTTCAAAGGGTGGGTGGCAAGAGCCCAGCGGTTATTGTTGCGCAGTACATGAACACCCAAAGCAGGGGCATCCCCGCCCCAATCCTGTCCGAATCCGGCTGCATTTGACTGTCCGGCTACTATAAACAGATTTCCAACCCCAATATGAAATCTCACATCCCCACGGAACATCCAGGTATAGGTGCCGTCAGTACTGGCTGAATCCACTCCCGTTTCAATCCGGTATAATCCACCTTTTGGCAGTGTAAGCGTAATTTCAAATGTGCCGGTAAACCGTTCTTCATCCAGCAGTGAAAATTCTGCAGGGGTCCATGGAACTACCGGATAGTTATTATCCTCCTGCATGATGCGCACTACCGGAATGGCGTATTTTACACCCGCGTTCAGGGCTGCATCCGGTATAGAATAATGCCCTTTCAGGGATATGCTTCCACAATCTCCCTCTTTTTGAATAATAGCCCAGTCATCCGGGGCAGATGTTAATATTACTCCAGTCATCCTAATCTCTCCTTTAAGCTTTATTTTATATTCAGCATTTCTGCCTGTTTATTTAAATTATCTATGTAAGTCAGTATACCGTCTTCCTTCCAGCGGTTAATGACTTCTTTCCACATCTTTACAGGGTCTTCATTGCCAATAATGACTTTGGTGAACTCATCTATCATAGTTGAAGTTGAAAATATATCAGACTCTTCTTTTGACATTTGCAAAAAATCATAGGGCCGTTCAACCATCGTGGTGTTTTCCTGATTCCAGTGAAGGGCTCCGTTGGACATTTCCATAATCTTTCGTCCATACCTTTTATTATTCTGTTCGCTGGATACAAAATCATCATTGGACCCGCCCCAAGAGGCAAGACTTGTAAATAAATTTAATGAGGGATACTTTTTGAGAAGCAGCTCTGATACATTTTCACTGGAGGCATCCGGAAGACAGGAGTATTTCCCGTCCTTGAAATCATAATCTTCCCCCTCTATGCCAAATCTAGTGAGATACCATCCTTCTTCCGACAGCAGGTATTCGTACAGATATAAAATTCTTTCCATCTTTTCTTCGTCAACATGGGAAGAAAACAGAGATTCCGACCAGAAAGGGGAACTGCTGTTGCTGTATCGTTTCCCATCCGAACAGGGGAAAATATTTAAGATACTTACGGCATCTTCAAATGGTTCCGACTCATCGTGGTAGTGGTTCCAATAAGCTTTAATCTCAGAAAGGGCTGCCGGAGAAGTCTTATATTCCAGGGCACCCAGCTTTCCTCTTGCAAAATCATAGACGGAGTCTACCGTCTTCTTAAGATAAAACTCCGGGTCAAGGCCGCCGCTGACGTACAACTTTCGATACGCCTTTACCACATCTTCAAATTCCGGCAGAAGATAAGAGGGAAGAAACTGTCCGTCTTTTTTTACCCAGGTATATACATTACACTCAGGTGCAATACCAAGAATCAGCCATTTGCCAAGTGCCGTACGGTTTCCCACATTGTATCCGATAGTATCATCGATATGATTCCCGTCCGGATCTTCTGCCGCAAAAGCTACCGTCATGTCAATAAATGCATCCAGATTTTCAGGTTCTGTTATCCCCAGCGATTCCATCCAGTCTTTGCGCACGAGCAGTCCAGCATCCGAAGATGACAGATCCATATCGCCAAAGGAAGTTCTGGGAAACGTATATATTTTTCCGTCCTTCTGCTCTAAAAAATGCTGCAGGGAGTCTACTGTTTTCATAACCTCCGGGTATTTTGAGAGATCTTCCGGCAGAGGCGAGAGCATTTTTCGCGAGATCATATCCGAAAGGGAAAGCGCATTATTTTCCGAGGTACCCGTTATTGTCGTTGCGGCAAAGATATCAGGCAGGGAATCAGATACACCCATTACCAGATAGCGCTCGTTGTAATCGGACCAGTTCAGGTTGACGGGTTTTATCGTTATATTAAACAGTTCTTCCAGATAACGCCACACCCCATCCTTTTCCTTGCTGTTTTCCATTGCCTGGATATTCCAGAATCCAATGCTGATCTCCAGATGCTGGCTCAAATCAGCATTCTGCAGAGACTCCGGAAGTTTTTTTTCGGTTTCACCGGGCCCGCCGTTCTTACAGCCCCAGAGAAAACAAAAGAGAGCCGACATTATTAATAAAATCATTATTTTTATTTTCATAACTCAATCCTCCCTGTTGCGGTAGGCGGTTGGTGTAATTCCCATAGTCTTTTTGAATACTTTGGCAAAATAAAAGTAATCCCGGTAACCTGTCTTCAGTGCGATCTCGGAAACGGGGAGATCGGTGTCCTGGAGTAATTTTACCGCCTGTTCTATACGGAGTTCTGTCACATAGCAGCTAAAGGTTTTATTCATTTCCTGGTTAAACAACTGGCTGGCATAATTTGGATTAACGCTGCAATGTTCCGCAATCTGCTGAATCGAGATGCATTCACTGCAGTGTTCATGAATATAAGACAGCATACACCTGACAATTCGGTTTTTAACCGGAAATATCGGGAGGTCTTTTTCTTTTTGTTCTTTCTTCTTCTTTTCCATTGAATGCAGGAATTCCACTTTTTCATATGCCCGCAGGATACTGTCCTGGATTTCTGTAGGAGAAAATGGCTTGAGGCAATAGCCGATTGCATTCTGCGTCATTGCTTTTTGCACATAGGCAAATTCTGCATGTCCGCTTATGATGGTAAAAACGGTATCAACCTTTTCCAGATTTGCTGCCTGGAGCAGTTCCAGCCCACCGAGTCCGGGCATTTTAATGTCTACAAATGCAAGGTCCGGCCGTTGATCCAGAATTAATTGAAGTCCTGTCAGCCCGTTATACGCTTCACCGGTAATTTCAAAGTATTCCTGGTTAAGCAGAAGTGCCCGCAGACTTTTAATCACCCATTTTTCATCATCAATAATGACTGCTCTGTACATTATGATTACTCCTTTCTTTGCAGCTGAAATGGAATACGAATCTGAATATTCGTTTCGATATGTTCTTTTGATTCGATTATTAAATGGTAGGGTTCCCCATAATACAGGCGGATACGGCTGTTTACATTTAAAAGTCCAAGGCTCTCGGATTCCTCGCCGGGGGAATCTACGAAGAGGGATTCTTCCATAGAAGAGGGCATTGTCTTCGGGCGGTTCAGACTTTCACGGATCTGGGACAGTCTTTGGACGGAAATGCCCTCACCGGTATCATAAACCCAGATAATTAGTGTATCATTGGAAGAATCATGCATTCCTCCTATCTGCAAATGCCCCGGTTCCAGCAGTTTCTCCAGACCATGGACAATGGAGTTTTCCACCAGGGGCTGCAAAATCATTTTCGGGATACATGCATCCATTATTTCATCGGAAATACTGTACTCTATGGTAAATCGCCCCTCAAAACGGGTGGATTGAATCATCAGATAAGACTTCACAATTTCCAGTTCTTCCCGAAAAGTTACAAATTCATTTCCTTTAATGCTGTAACGCAGAATTTGCGCCAGAGCCTGAGAAATATTAATAATATCATCAGACCTTCCTTCTGTGGACATGCCGCAGATTAAAGCCAGGGTATTATACAAAAAGTGGGGATTAATCTGGCTTCTTAAAAAAGCAAGTTCTGTTTTTTTGGCGTAGATCTCTGTTTCATACATCTTCGTGCAGGTATTAAAAATGTCACGGTTTAAGGTATCCACTTCATCCAGCATCTGGTTAAAGGCATTTCCAATGGTCTGGGCTTCCAGACAGACGTAAGATTTCTCGTCAAGATGGATACGTTCTTTCAGCGCCCGCCTGTTTCCTGAGGTAATCTTGTTCATAATCCCTGTTAATTCAGCAATCGTATTGAAAAAACGGGAGATAAAGTAAATTAAAAAAGTACAGACTATAATAAAAATAACCAGAGTAATAAAATACTGGCTGCCTACGGTTTTAATTAACTTTTGGAAGAGTGCGCCTTTTGGAATGATGGAGATTAACTCATATCCCGTATCGGGAATCCCATGGGATTCATAGGTATATTCCGTATTGGAATAGGTAATAACAGAATCCCCGGACCGTTTGTTTAAGTATGCCTGGTAGATTTCCTCATCCCCTAACAGAAGATTCTGGCTCTGATCCAGGAAAATCATCTTCTGGTCTGTACTGTCAAGAGAATAGGAGCCGCCCAGGAACCTGGAAGGGTCTATGGCTATGAAAACGGCTCCGCAGGGAGTGGCATTGCTTAAATCCAGCGGATAAATCAAGCGCCCGGCAACAATACAGACGGTATTTAAAGAATGGATAAAGTAGTTCTGCCTGTCGAAGAAAAATACGTCATGCTGGTCTCTTGGAAGTTCCTTTAAGAGCCGGCTGGTAATCGAAGAATCCCCGGCTACGTTGCTGAAATTGCCGTTGTCTCCAATCACAGCAATATCAATGATGGAAGGCTCCTGGTTCTGTGTATTGATCAGCAGATTGGAAACCCGCTGGACATAATCAAACTTTGATTCCTGATTTTTTTCAACGAGGTAACTCTGTACAAGCTCATTATAAGCAAGACTGGTTGTGAGTTTTGAAAAATAAGTGTAATTATATTCAACCTCGTGGAGCACCTGATTTACTTTTTCGTCCTGGTTCGTCTTCAAAGACTGGTACTGCAATTTATAATAGGAGAACATACTGAATGCCATGATTCCAGCCATGGTAACAGCCATAATCATTAAAAGAACCATCATCTGGCGCCGTAGTGGCAGTGGTGTAAATTTTTTTAACTGTATTTTCATTTTTTTAGTAACCTCTTAAGTTGTTGTCTACCAAGATAGTACAATTTAATTTCAATAACTTGTATGGAAAAAAGTCAGGGAATTATGTAAAAAACTCAAATGGGAACAATTTAACGGCATTGCCAGAGGAAGAGGTATAAAAATTATAGCCTATTCTATTAAATGTTTTATGTAAAAATATTAGAAATATATGTAAATTTCTTTAAAAGATTTAATAAATTTCCAAAATCATAAGAATATTACATAAAGAGCAGAGTTATAAACATTTAAAAAATTTCCTTTTTCAGTAGAATAGATAATATCAGACAGGTAAGAAAACGATACTCAGAAATGAGGGAAAGGAGCAGGAAGTGAGAGAGAAGAGAAAGAAACCGGCACAGACAGCTTACGTGCCGAAAGTCAGTATTTTTAAGATGCTGGGCAAGCAAAGAACTCTGATTTTGCTGTGTTTGCCGGCACTTATGCTAACCATAATTTTCAAGTACGGCTCGATGTATGGGATTCTCATTGCATTTAAAAATTATAAAACATCGAAGGGGGTATGGGGAAGTGACTGGCTGGATCCTTTTTATAAAAACTTTATAACGTTTTTTAAAAATCCATCTTCAGGCCAGATTATATGGAATACGATTCGCATTGGAGTAATAACCATGCTGTTTTCTTTTCCGGCGCCGATCATATTCGCTATTCTTTTAAATGAAGTAAAGGGTAAAATGTTTAAAAAGGCGGTTCAGACGGTTTCCTATATACCCCATTTTATTTCTATTGTAGTTGTAGTGGGAATGTTGAACAGCTTTGGGTCCATAGATGGAATTTTTAATACGATCCGTGGATGGTTTGGGCTGGCGGCTGTGAATATGAATGAAGGAACAAAGTATTTTATGCCCATGTATGTAGGTTCCCAAATCTGGCAGACCTTTGGCTGGAGCTCCATTATATATCTGTCTGCCTTGTCGAATATTGATACGACCCTATATGATGTGGCAAATATAGACGGTGCCAACAGATGGCAGAAGATTAAGAATATTGCATGGCCTACCATATTGCCAACAACCACGATTATGTTAATTATGAATGTAGGCACGGTACTCAATTCTGATTACCAGAAAATATTGTTAATGCAGAATGATACCAACCGCAGTGCAATCGATGTAATTTCATCCTTTGTTTACCGGGAAGGTATCGTAGGTGCCCGCTTTGAATATACGACGGCAGTGAACCTGATGCTATCAGTTGTAGCGTTTGGTCTGGTTATCATTACAAATAAAATCACCCAGAAGGTTAATGCTGAAAACAGCTTATGGTAATAAAAATGACTTTAAGTAAATCATGTTTTCATTTGTGTTCGGGTAACGGGAAGGAGAAGTAAATTGAACCAGAAAAATAAAATTCATATTGGAAGTAAATCAGCGGATATCATCCTGATGGTCATCATGTGTCTGCTGATGGTGACAATCTTGTATCCGTTTATCAATATCATTTCCATATCCTTAAGCAGTCCCAGTGCAATTACAACCGGTAAGGTAAACTGGCTGCCGGTGGGATTTAATCTGAAAGGATATAAAATGGTATTCGGGGATCCCAAGATCTGGAGTGCGTATGGAAATACCATTCTGTATGCAACCCTGGGAACGGCATTAAACCTTATCTTTACTGCTATGATTTCCTATTCACTGATGATAAAGGAATTCGTGCTGCGTAAACCCATGACCGTTTTTTTAACAATTACAATGTTTTTTAATGGAGGAATGGTTCCAAGTTACATATTAATCCAGAATCTTGGGCTAATGGACAGTATCTGGTCTGTTATTCTTCCGGGGTGTGTCTCTGCTTATAACATATTTATTTACCGCTCCTTTTTTAAAGGAATATCACCGGAAATACGGGAAGCGGCATTTGTAGACGGAGCAGGGGAAGCCAGAATCCTGTTTAGCATCTATATGCCTCTTTCAAAGGCGTTATTTGCAACGTTTGGTTTGTTTTCCCTGGTTATGTACTGGAACATGTGGTTTGAGCCGCTGCTGTATTTGAAAACAGACACAAAGCAGCCCATTCAGATGATACTCCGCCAGATATTATTTACCTCCGGTGCAGCCGGCATGAATGGTGCTCAGGAGATGATGAATCAACAGCTGGTTAACCCTAAAAACATACAATATGCATGTATTATCGCAACGATAGCACCAATTATGATTGTCTATCCGTTCCTGCAGAAATATTTTGAACAGGGAATGATGGTAGGCGCAGTTAAGGGATAACCGTGTCTGAAAAGCACGTTCCAATAAAGAAGGGAGATTATAATATGAAGAAAAAAATGGTAACAGCATTGCTGGCAGCAGCGCTTGCTGCAGCAGCACTGTCGGGATGCGGGCAAAAAGTTGAAAGTACAGAAACGACAGCCAAAGGGGAAACACCGGAACTGCCGGACAACACCCTTTCCATAACGGCATCTATTCCCACTTTTGGCACAGATCCGGGCAATACGGAAGTACAAAAAGAGTGGCAAAAGAGAATGGAAGAATACCTGGGATGCAAACTGGATATTAAATGGACTTATACACCATGGCTTGATTATCGGGAAAATGAGAAGGTAATTCTGGCAAGCGGTGAAATGCCAGACGTGTTTACCTATTCCTGGGGAGACACGATAAACGAGTATGGACAGGATGGCCAGGTGCTTGACATTGCCAAATACAAACAGTTCATGCCATATTACTCCAAGTTTGTGGAAGAGACAAGAGGCGGAGAGAATTTTGCTTACAATGCAGACGGAACTTCTTACTATTTTAAAGACGGCTTTGTAAATAATAACGATATCATAGGTGCACAGTCATTTACAGCATTTGCATACCGGTTTGACCTGCTGGAGAAGAACAATCTGACCCCGGCGACAAATTTAGATGAATTCAGTGATTTATGCAAAAAGTTAAAAGAACTTTATCCGGATTCTTATCCGATTTCCAACAGCGATAAGAACTATGCATTCTACAGAGGATTTGCGGGCATTTACCATACTTCCGATACACTTTACTGGAACGGGACAAAATGGGCATTTGGTCCGATTGATGATAACTTCAAAGACATGCTTTCCTACCTGAAAACCCTCTATGATGCAGGTTATATTGATCCTGAATTTGCTACGGATGATGCCGATGCCTGCAATAAGAAGGCAGCTACCGGAAAGGTACTGATTTATCCTACCGTATGGTCCGGTATGGCAGCGCACTGGAACCGCAACAAAGAAGATCAGGATATTAATTTTGGGCTTGCCTATTTACCGGAAAATGAAAAATATGGAACACCGTGGAAGTGGGGCTCCAAGGAAGAAGGGCTGTCCCTTGCCAGTACCGGATTTGGAGTTGGCATTTCAGGAAATACCGAGTATCCGGAATGGATTGTAAAAATGATAGATTACCAGTATTCACCGGAGATGATCGAACTGCAGAACTGGGGTATTGAAGGTAAGACTTATGTGGTAAATGAAGATGGTTCCAAAACATTTACGGAAGAAATCACCGGTGCGGATAACCCGGTACAGGAGCTTGCTAACTACGGTGTGACTTCTTCAGCGGCATGCAGGACAGGTGTAGTATTTACTCCGCAGGAATTTGAGCCCCAGATAGAACAGCTGGAAGAAGAACCCTGGTGGAGCAAAGAGGACGGTTTCCATATGGATAAATACTGGCTTGCAAGTTCCAAATACGGCGGGGAAGAGTCAGTTGCTCCTTATGACCGTGCTCCAATCCTGAATCTGGATCCCGACCAGGCTACCGAAAAAGCTACGCTGATGAATGCCTGCGAGACCGTTGCAAAAGAAAAAGCCGTTGATTTTATTACCGGAAAGATGGATTTAGAAAAAGACTGGGATTCTTACGTAGATTCCGTAAAGTATGCGGTAGATGATTTTGAAGGTACTTTGCAGATGTTAAATGAATATTCGGTAAAAGAATAATATGAAACCAGATAAAATTTGCTATGCAATATAAATATTTTACTATTTAAGAGTGGGCAGGGGATTGGTAAGCTGTAAGCAGCCAATCCCCTGCAAGTTATACACTGTAAATGAATACTGGATTGATTTGTAAAGATAAAAGGAACAGGTGATTATATGGAAATAACATGCCAAAAGGTCCAATACCGGAAGAATCCAATTGGGCTAGACATTACAAAACCGCATTTTGAATGGAATATTCAGCTTAATGCAGCGGTTGATGGGAAGAAGTGGTTTCAGACGGCATATCAGATACTGGTATCGGACAACGAAAAAAGCCTAGAGAATGACGATGGGAATATCTGGGACAGTGGGAAGCAGAAGGGCAGTGAGATGACTCAGATTATATATGCGGGAGCCCCCCTGCTTTCCTGCACCAGGTATTACTGGAAAGTCCGGGTATGGGATCAGAATGAGAAAATTTCTGCGTACAGCAGTATTTCTTATTTTGAAACGGCATTTTTAAGCGGCAGAGAATGGAGCGGGAAATGGATTGGTGAGCAGAAGGATTTTGTAAGCCATATATTCCGGAAACCATTTCATCTTAAAGAGGGCATAAAAGAGGCAAGAGTTTACATATGCGGGCTGGGGCATTATGAATTGCTGGTCAATGGAAAGAAGGCAGGGGACAGTGTGCTGTCACCGGGATGGACAGATTATCAGAAGTCCTGCCTGTATAATACATACGATGTAACCAAACAGGTTCAGAAAGGCTGGAACTGTATTGGTTTATTTTTGGGTGACGGCATGTTTCATGTAAGGAAAAAGAGATATGTTTACTTTGAACGGACTTATGGAAATATGAAATTCCTCCTGCAGCTTCAGGTTACATATCAGGACGGGAGTAAAACCATAATTGTTTCGGATAAAGAATTCCATATGGCTCAGAGTCCCATAACTTATTCCGGAATCTATGGCGGAGAGGATTATGATGCCAGATTGGAGCAGGAGGGATTTGCGCGTCCTGAATTTACCGAAGATGATTCCTGGCAGCAGGCAGCAGTAGTAGAAGCGCCAAAAGGAAAACTGTGTGCGGAAAGGACAAATCCACTAAAAGTGATGGAGTCCTTAGAACCGGTAAGGGTTTGGGAAACTTCGGACGGTGTGTACATGTATGATATGGGGAAGAATTTCTCGGGATGGGTAAGCTTGAAACTCAGAACAAATGGAAATATTGCGGGATCCTGCATTACCTTGGTGCCTGCTGAAATTCTTGCTTCGGATGGTAGTCCCGACCAGCGTGTGACCGGTGAAGGATACTGCTGGAAATATATTTGTAATGAAAAAGAAAGCCAGTATTACCGGCCTAAATTCACCTATTATGGTTTCCGGTATGTACAGGTGAGTGGGGCTGTTCCGGCAGCATTTGCCGCGGATGGAAGTCAGCCTGATCAGCCCGTAATTGAAGAAATAACAGGAGAATTTATTTATCCGGATATTGAAATAACAGGGAGTTTTGAATGCTCCAATATACTATTTAATAAAATTCACCAGATCATAAATCAGGCTGTACGAAGCAATATGAAGTCCATCCTGACAGACTGTCCCCATCGGGAAAAACTGGGGTGGCTGGAACAGACACATTTGATAGGACCGTCAATGATGTGCGGTTACGATATAAGAAGCCTTTATGAAAAGATAGAACAGGATATGGAGGAGGCCCAGCATGAAGACGGACTGATCCCCGATATCTGCCCGGAGTACGTAACAGGATTTGAAAAATGGCATTATGGGTATCTGGATTCTCCGGAGTGGGGAAGCGCCTGCATCATCAATCCCTGGTATCTTTATAAAAGGTATGCAGACAGAAGCATATTAGACAGGTTTTACCGGGTAATGCAGGATTATCTCAGCCATCTAACCCGGATGACCCACCATCATGTGCTCCACCATGGTCTGGGAGACTGGCTGGATATTGGTCCCAATACACCGCATTCACAGAATACCCCCGTTCCTGTAGTTGCTACGGCGATCTATTATTATGATGTTACGATTATGGCAGCTGTTTCCACACTGCTTGGAAAAGAAAAGGAAGCAGAGTATTACAGGTTACTTGGGAGGGAGGTAAAGAAAGAGTATAACCTTCAGTTTTATGATAAAGCCACTTGCAGATATGCCACAGGAAGCCAGACAGCACAGGCAATGAGTCTTGCTGTTGGTCTTGCAGAACCGGAAGATGAAGCAGGCATACTGGATTATCTGATTCAGGATATCGAAAAAAGAAATTATGCCACAACTGCGGGAGATATCGGTCATCCCTTTGTTATGACGGCACTGACTTCATATGGCAGGTCTGATATTATAGAAAAAATGACAAATGTGACGGACGCGCCTGGATATGGCTACCAGGTCCGGTGCGGTGCAACGACGCTGACGGAAGAATGGGACGGACCGGATCCGCAAAGGCCGCATGGATCCCAGAACCACCTCATGCTTGGGAGTGTGGAAGAATGGTTTTACTGTGGTCTGGCAGGTTTACCGGGAGTAAGGAGCCGGGATGTCTTAAAGGAACTGGTTATCAGCCCGTACTTTTCACCTGAAATTAATAATGTAAGGTCATCCATTGGTCATCCTTACGGAAAGGTGTATTCCAACTGGACCAGGGATCAGGGAAAAATATGGGTTGAAGTTGAAGTTCCGCCAAATACAAAAGGTGTTTTTAAACCAAAACCAACATCCGATGGTTATGTTTTCTATGGAAAAGAGACATTTATTATAGAGGAAACAGATTAAACCAACAAAAACAGGAGGAAATCAATATGGCTTATCCACAGCGTTTAGAGGATTTGATAAAAGGTAAGGGTGGTAATTATATACTGCCATTTTTATGGATGCATGGCGAAGAAAAAGAAATTATAAAAGAAGAAATAGATAGAATCTGCGGGTGCGGAATTCGGGAAATCTGCCTGGAGTCCAGACCCCATCCTGATTTTGCAGGTCCCGGATGGTGGGAAGATTTAGATTTTATTATGGAAGAGGCAAGAAAAAGGGAGCTTCGTATCTGGATTCTGGACGATGATAAATTTCCTACAGGACACGCAAATGGGGCATTTGAACAGCAGCCCGGACTGGCAAAGGTCTATCTTGCACAGCGGCATATGGATGTAATAGGACCTGTGAAGGACAGTGCAGTGGTAATTGATCCGTTTCTGGGCGAAGAGGGAGAACTGCTGGCAGTACTGGCTTGCCCCAAACCGGATACGGAATCTCTGGATATTAAAGGGGATGGAATTCTGAATCTGACCGGACAGGTGCACGACGGAGTACTTTATTTTGACGTGCCGGAAGGTTTTTACCGGGTGTTTGTGATTTATAAGACCAGAAAAAATGGCGGAAGAGAAAATTACATGAATCTCATAGACAGCGCTTCTGTAAGAGTTCTTCTGGATGCGGTATATGAGCCCCATTACCGGAGGTACAAAGATGACTTTGGAAAAACATTTGCCGGATTTTTTTCTGATGAGCCGGAATTAGGAAATACACCCGGATATGATTTTCAGGATAAGCTTGGAAAAAGTGATGTGAAACTGCCCTGGAGCAGTGAGCTTGAACATTTGCTTGAGAACCTGTGGGGAGCAGACTGCTACGGGAACCTGCCTGCCCTGTGGTATGATATGGGGCAAAAGACTGCCGGGATCAGAAGCAGCTATATGAATTGTGTTTCCACCCTGGTCAGCACCTGCTTCAGCCAACAGATCGGAAACTGGTGCAGGGACAGGGGTGCAGAATATATTGGACATATCATTGAGGACGATAATGCCCATGGACGGCTGGGCTGCAGCATCGGACATTATTTCCGGGCTCAAAAGGGTCAGGATATGTCAGGAATCGATGTAGTTCTGCTGCAGATAATGCCGGGATTTACGGGGACCTATCATCAGTGGATTGCCTCCGACCGGGATGGTGAATTCTTCCACTACGGTCTGGCGAAGCTGGGCAGTTCCTCTGCACATACGGATCCTGCAAAAAGAGGGAGGGCTTTATGTGAAATCTATGGTGCCTATGGATGGGGCGAGGGCATCAGCCTTATGAAGTGGCTGACAGATCATATGCTGGTAAGAGGAATTAATGTTTTTGTGCCCCATGCATTTTCTCCCACTTTTCCGGACAGGGACTGCCCGCCTCATTTCTATGCAAGGGGAAACAATCCTCAGTACCGGTTTTTTACACTGCTTATGAAGTACATGAACAGATGCTGTCATCTGCTGAACGGGGGAGTACATAAAGCAGATGCGGCAGTACTCTATCATGCAGAAGCGGAGTGGACGGGAAAACAGGCCATGCTTTTTCAAAAACCTGTCCGTAAATTGTTGGAAGGGCAGCTGGACCTGGATGTGGTCCCGGCTGATTTGCTGACGTCAGAGGCAGTGGCTGCCGCTGATGGAAGAATCAGGATCAATGAAGCAGAATACACATCATTTATTATTCCTTACTGTGAGTGCATTCCAAAAGCTGCCGCAGATTTTGCAATCCATGCATCAGAAAATGGAATTCCTGTTTTCATGGTGGGAGAATGCCCCCGCTATTATACAGACGGAAGTGCTGTCAGTCGGGAATTTGAAAAGCATGTGATTGTGGTCTCCCTGGATGAACTTGCCAAAAAAGTAAGGGAAACGGGTAAACCATCCTTTTTCTTTACGGGAAATAATAAGGATCTCAGAGCATGCTGCTATAGGCAGAAAGATTCCAATATCTATATGTTCTTTAACGAAAGTCCTTTTGATGCAGTAGATACTTCCGTCAGGTTTTTAAATGAAGAGCAAAAGTACATTGTACGTTACGATGGGATCAATAATAAAATAGAACCGGGATGCAGCAGGGAGGAAGCCCTTACACTTCACTTGCTGCCCGGAGAATCTGCTGTATATCTGGGGAGTAGTGATACACCGGTTCAAAAGAAAACCACTCTGGAAGAAGTAATAAAACTGGACATTGACTGGGAGGTCTCCCTGGCGGAAACGGGAGATTACCCTGATTTCGTAAAAAGATTGCACATTCCTTCCGGGGAAAGGCTGCCGAATATGAATGGAAAAGATGGATTTCCAAGATTCTCTGGGACATTTTTGTATGAGGGAAAGTTTGATTTTTCAGTATCTGACAGAAAGGCAGAGAGGTACATTCTATGCCTGCCCTCGGTAGGAGACTGTGCAGATGTGCGGCTCAATGATTTTAATGCGGGGATGCTGATTGGCAATCCCTATGAGGTGGATATCACGCCGTATTTAAGAGACGGAGAAAACAATCTCAAAATTGAAACAGCCAATACCCTTGTGTGGAGCTTGCATGATGGACAGTCTACCCATATGCAGTTATCCCCTACCGGATTATTAGCACCGCCGGAACTGCATTTATACCGATAACGGAAGAAAGTGAGCGAAATAAAAAATGAATAGAAATCTATTATTTCCTAAGGTAAACGAAATTCTCCACGGTGGGGATTATAATCCTGAGCAATGGCTGGATCGCCCTGACATTTTAGCAGAGGATATCCGGCTGATGAAGAAAGCAGGAGTAAATACAGTCACCCTGGGGGTATTTTCCTGGTCGGTCTATGAACCATCGGAAGGAGCGTATCATTTTGAGTGGTTGGATGAAGTTATGGACAGGCTCTGGGAAAATGGCATTTTTACCATCTTGGCAACGCCATCCGGAGCAAGGCCGGCATGGCTGGACCAGGAATATCCACAGGCTATGCGGGTTAATAATATGGGGGTACGAAACCACCATGGAGTCCGGCACAATCATTGCATGACCTCACCGTTGTACCGGGCTAAGGTCCGGGAAATCAATACGATTCTGGCAAAACGGTATGGGAGCCATCCCGGACTGATCCTATGGCATATTTCCAATGAACTTGGCGGTGCATGTTACTGCGGCCTTTGCAAAAAACAATTTCAGGAATATCTGAAACGAAGATATCATGACAATATTGATGAATTGAATAAAGAATGGTGGACGACGTTCTGGAGCCATAGATATAACAGCTTTCATCAGATAGAACCGCCGATGCCGGGAGGTGAGACCAGTATCCATGGATTAAACCTGGACTGGAAACGATTCACAACCTGGAATATGACCGATTATATGAAAGAAGAAATTGCTGTTTTTAAAAAATGGACGCCGGACATTCCGGTTACGACAAATTTTATGCAATTGTACGAAGGACTGGATTACCATAAGATGGCCAAAGAACTGGATATCATTTCCTGGGATAGTTATCCGGAATGGAGTACAGACAAAAGGGAGCTAATTGATACCGCTGCGATGACGGCATTTGATCACAGCATTATGCGCTCTTTTAAAAGAGATCAGCCATTTATGCTCATGGAAAGTGTTCCAAGCCAGGTCAACTGGCATCCTGTAAACAAGCTAAAGCGGCCAGGTATCCATAACCTGTCTAGTATGCAGGCGGTAGCATGCGGTTCCGATACCGTGCAGTATTTTCAATGGAGAAAGAGCCGGGGGTCATATGAGCAGCATCATGGAGCCGTGATTGACCACTTAGGGCGGTCCGATACCAGGGTATTTCGGGAAGTAGAAGAAGCAGGCAAAAATTTAAAATTACTGCAGGAAGTACAGGGCAGCGTACCAAAGGCTTCAGCAGCAATTCTCTTCGACTGGGAGAACTGGTGGGCAATCAACGATATGGCGGGGTTAAGTGTACAGAAAAATTATCCGCAGGAATGCAGAAGACTGTATCAGATACTATTCCGTTATGGCATAGAGGCAGATGTGATATCCCAGGAAGAAGATTTAACCCCGTATAAGTTGGTGTTTGCACCAATGCTTTATCTGTTAAAGCCCGGGACGGAAGAACGGTTCAGTCAGTTTGTAACAGAAGGCGGACAACTGGTGGCAACTTATCTTACCGGATATGTAAATGAAAATACGCTCTGTTATCTGGGCGGTTTTCCGGGAGGTGCATTAAAAGATGTTTTCGGGCTGTATACGGAGGAGATCGATTCCCTGTACCCTTCTGAAAGGAATGGTGCCGCTTTTACCGAAGACAGCGGTATGGAGGGAGTCTGCCAAATCCGGGATTTCTGTGAAATCATAAAGCCCGTGACTGCTCAGATTCTGGCAAGTTATACGGGGGATTTCTACCAGGGAACACCGGTAATTACCGTAAATCGTTTTGGGAAGGGAAAAGCATGGTATCTGGGGGCAAGAGTAGAAGATTCCGGTCTGGAACAGCTGCTGGGGAAAATAATGTGTGAATTGGGGATAACTTTTAAAAAATTACCAATTGGTGTGGAAAAGCACATACGGTATCATGACAGCGTGCAGTATGAGTTTTATTTAAATTATACGACAGAGGAGAAGGAGATTCAGCTAGAAGATAATGGAATTGGATTTTCGCTGTTGTATCAGAAACCTGTTTTTGATACACTCAAACTAAAAGGGTTAGGCATGGATGTGGTAAAACAGGAAAAGAGATAAATGTTCTGGGAGGAATGAAGATGAAGCTGCTGTTAGTAGATGATGAAAATCACGTAAGAGAAGGCATATTGTCTATGATTGATTGGAAAACCGCTCATGTAGACAAGATAGAGCAGGCAAAAAACGGAAAGGCCGGGTTTGAA
This sequence comes from Robinsoniella peoriensis, assembly GCF_000797495.1. Lineage (GTDB taxonomy): Bacteria > Bacillota > Clostridia > Lachnospirales > Lachnospiraceae > Robinsoniella > Robinsoniella peoriensis. The sequence continues at coordinate 15,237 of NZ_JTGN01000022.1, read as the reverse complement.
TTAGCATTGGAATTTGAACCGGATATTATACTCACGGATGTGAGAATGCCTAAAATGGACGGAATTGAAATGGCATTTGCGATTCGGGAACATCTGCCTCATTGCAGCATAATCTTCATGAGCGGATATTCGGATAAGGAATATCTCAAATCAGCAATACAGCTGTCCGCAATTAATTATGTGGAAAAACCAATAGAACTGGAAGAACTTTTTCAGGCAATCAGAGATGCTGTACATGTGCAGGAGGAAAGAAAAAACTGGGAACAGAAGAAAGCCGAGATGGATGGAAAGCTGGAAGTAAGTATGGCAGCCCTTCGTAATCAGCTGGTTTTGGACCTGACTAAGAAAAGCTTTCAGAATGGAAAGCGTACGTCTGACATAAAGATGGCTTATCCGGGGATATGTCCGGATCATGCATTTATTACAATCATTGTAGATCTTGTGGGAATTAAAAATGAAGGCAGTTTTAGGACCGGCAATCATTTCATACAAGAGGAACAGAGCATACAGACAAATGTAAAATTATTTTTGGAAAGTAAATTCACAGAGAAAGGTATGCAGGCATTGATTGGAAGCAAGGATGAGCATCTGGTATTGCTGCATATAGATCTTGGGAAGGAAGCAGAATCCTTTCTGGTGCGCAGGACAGAACGAACAGCAATGTGGATAAAAGAGCTGCTGGATGATTTATGTTATAGTTTTGTCTCAGTTGGAAGCCGTGTGGAGCACCTTTATAAAATCTATGAGTCCTATAATAATGCAGCAGCAGCGATGCTTCAGAGCTTTTATTATGAGACCGGCAGAATCATTTATTATGAAGACAGGCGAAATGAAGAATTTGTATTATCGGAAGAATATCTGGTGCAGTTCAAAGACATTATAAAATACGGTACATTTGAATCAGCAGTAGAATTTATACAATCCATTCTATTGAGATTGAGGGAACATCCTCATAAATTTATATTTTCCGTAAAGGAATTTTTCTTTAGAATGTTAATACAAGTGTCCGATACTGCCTGTCAAAAGGAAATTGCCCAATTTATGGAGCAGCCCCGGGGCATCATCCGGGAAACTGTCTGGGAATACCGGTTTTTAAGCCAGCTGGAAGCATATATGATAGAACAGCTGGAGTTATATTACCACAATGTAAATGAGGACGGTGGAAAGCAGGCAGTATCTGAAAAAGTAAAATATATTGTGTCTTGTAACTACAGTGAACCGGATCTTTCTCTTTCAACCATAGCACAGAAGCTTTCCCTGACCAGTTCTTATTTATGTATTCTTTTTAAAAAGGAATGCAATATGACATTAACAGCGTATATTATTGATTATAGAATGACCCGGGCAAAAAAGCTTTTGGCGGAAGAAAGCAGAAGAATCAAGGATATAGCCTTAATGACCGGATATATTGACTGTAATTATTTTATAAAGGTCTTCAAGAAGTATACAGGGGAAACACCGGCAGAATTCAGAAAAAGAATACATAGACAGGAAGCAGAAGTGTGAAAGAAAATCCCTTTCACACTTCTTATTAATGCAGTGTCGCAGCCGATATGCAGAGGGGGAAAGCCAGATTGCGCTATTCAGGAGGATAAATATGAAAAAGAAAAATACTTGCAAAATAAAATTCTTTCATCAAATGAAGTTAAAGACGAAGCTGCTATGGGTATATGGATTTTTAATTCTGGTTCCGCTGGTTATGCTGTCTTTTTTTGTGTTTCAAACCTACTCCGAAGGTATGAAAGAACAGCTGATTTATTCTGCTAACCAAAGTTTTTCCCAGACATATGATTTTCTGGATTATAAATTTTCTAAAGTCACCGACGTATTAGACCAGTTGTCTAACAATGAGGAGATCAGGCAGATGATAACAGGGGATATGGTGAATAAAGATATTAAGCAGCAGTATTGGAATATGCTAAGCATCAGACAGACCTTTCAGGAATTAGAAAACCAGGAAGATGTATCCAGGATCAGAATATATGTGGACGATAATATTTTATATGCCGAAGACCAGATCAATATGTTTGGTATGGGAAATATTCAGGAAGCGTCATGGATCAGACAGATGGAGAATGGCCAGAAACAGGTTCTGGGATTTGCGGACAATCCGGTACTTTCTTTTGCCTCCCGGATCAAAAGTATTGTAGATTACCGCCAGACTATTGGCTATATGCGGGTAGATATCCGAAAATCAAATATTGAAAACATTCTGAAACGGGCTGACATTACAGAAGACAGTATGACCTGTCTTGTAAATAAGGATAATGAGAAGATCGCGTGCTCTGTCAATGGCAGTACACCCCGTGTTATTATTGACCCGGAAGAGTCGGAAAGGAAATTTATAGAAGAAGATGATGGATTTACAGAAATAGCGGTAAATGGCAGAAAGATGCTGATGTGTCAAAAGTATCTATATCATTCTGGCTGGACAATGCTCACGGTAATTCCGTATCAGACAATTATGCGGGATATCAGCAGTATGCAGATAAGATTCTTTGGAATTATGCTGATTTCATCCATATTTGTGTTTTTTATGATATATCTGACCGGCAGGTCCATAACAGACAGGGTGGAACGCTTAATGTGTCATATGAAAAAGGTTCAAAAAGGTGAAACAGATGTAGAGATCGGAGAGGGAGGGGGCGATGAAATTGGAGCCCTATACCAGAATTTTGATTTTATGATCCATAAAACAAATGATCTGATGAACGAGAAGTACGAACTGGGGAAACATGTTAAAAATGCAGAATTACAGGCACTTCAGTCTCAGATTAATCCGCATTTTTTGTATAATACCCTGGATATGATTAAGTGGTACAGCTACGGAAAGAAAACCGAAGAAATTAATGAGATTGTTTCTCAGACCGCCAAATTTTATAAGATGACTCTGAATAAGGGGAAAAGTATAGTAACAATAGAAGATGAAATAGAACATGCCAGGGCATATCTGGCAATTCAGAATATGAGATTTGAAAATGCGGTAAAGGCAGAATTAGCCGTTCCGGAGAATCTGTTAAAATGTCCTATTCCGAAAATAACCCTGCAGCCATTGATTGAAAACGCCATTTTGCATGGGATTATGGAAAAGGACGACCCGGAGGGAACCATAACATTAACGGGTAGTGTTTTAAAAGACCACGTGGTGTTAACTCTAAAGGATGATGGAATTGGAATGGATAAAAACAATGCAGATAAGATACTGACCCGGGAAATCCAGTCAAAGACAGGAAGCGGATATGGAGTAAGAAATATACATGAACGCATATTAATACTCTGCGGTCAGGGATATGGACTGGTATATAAAAGCAAAGAGGGGGAGGGGACAACGGTAGAGATACATCTGAAATATACACAATAATTTACTACACCATATAAAGATATTACGATTTCGGTAAATACGTTCTCTTGATACAATCTATATATGAAGAAAACTTCAATAATAAGAAAGAGAGAGGGTGTATGTATTGAAAGTCCATAAAAGGAGAGGAATTCTCTATGATGTGAAAAAGAACCGTACATTATTGCTGATGCTTCTGCCGGCAGCGCTGTTGACATTTGTGTTTGCCTACCTTCCAATGGGAGGTCTGATCCTGGCATTTAAACAGTTTCGGTATGATCTGGGGATATTCGGAAGTGATACAGTCGGACTAAGTAATTTTAAATTCTTTTTTCAATCCGGAGATGCATGGAATGTTACCAGGAATACCGTATTGTATAATCTGGCATTTATCATGATCAATACCGTACTGGAGGTTGGATTTGCTATTGTTTTAAGTGAGATTGTGAATAAGTTTGTAAAGAAGACACTTCAGTCAATTATTTTTCTGCCCTATTTTATATCCTGGGTTATCGTCAGTTCCATTGCCTATAGTTTATTTAATTTTGAAAATGGTACTTTAAATGGAATTCTTTCTGCTATTGGTATCCAGCCCGTTAATATTTATGCTGAACCATCCTGGTGGAAATATATTATCGTAGCTTTTTCGGCCTGGAAAGGAGTCGGTTATGGAATGGTGGTATACCTGGCTTCAATAGCGGGAGTGGATACCTCTTTGCATGAGGCGGCACAGATAGATGGAGCAAACATATTTCACAGAATTCGCTACATTACCATACCAAGCATAACACCAACTATAATTACTATGACGCTGCTGGCAGTAGGAAAGATATTCAAAGGCAGCCTGGATCTGTTTTACCAGCTAATTGGAAACAACGGAGCGCTTTTTGACGCTACAGATGTAATTGATACTTATGTATTCCGTTCCCTGATTCAATCCGGGGATATAGGGAAAACAGCAGCAGTTGGTCTTTATCAGTCTGTCTTATGCTTTGTCACGATTATCATAGTGAATAAAATCGTGAAAAGAGCAGAAGCAGATTATGCACTGTTTTAAGGGGGGATACGATGATTGTCTGGAAAAACATGTCCGTTCAGGAAAAAATATTTAGAGCTGTAGGATACTTACTCATAACATTATTTGCAGCATTGTGCCTGATTCCTTTTTTAATTATTATTGCATCTTCGTTTTCAAGTGAACAGTATATTATTCAAAATGGTTACAGTCTGATACCCGGAGAACTGACGCTGCAAAGCTACGCAGCAATATTTAAGAATCCGGTAAAAATTTTAAGAGCATACGGAGTCACTACCATCGTGACCGTAACAGGTACAGCATTGGGAATTTTCATCAATACAATGACCGGATATGTGCTGCAGAGAAAAGACTTCCAGTGGAGAAATAAAATATCATTTTACTTTTTCTTTACCACGTTGTTCAGCGGCGGCATTGTTCCGTGGTACATATTATGTGTGAAATATCTTCACTTGAATGATACCTTATTTGCACTTTTTCTCCCGTCGCTCGTATCCGTCTGGAATATTCTGCTGGTAAAAGGATTTATGGCGGGGGTTCCCTACGAAATTACCGAATCTGGTAAAATAGACGGAGCCGGTGACTTCACCATTTTTGTGAGGCTGATACTGCCTCTTTCGAAACCGGTAGTTGCTACAATTGGTCTGTTTACGGCTCTGACATACTGGAATGACTGGTATAACAGTATGCTTTTCATAAACAATGAAAAAATGTACAGCTTGCAGTACCTATTGTATAAGCTGGTAGGAAGTGCTCAGGAAATGCGGAGAATTATGGATGAGACAGGGATGAATATGGAGACGGTTCCGATAGAATCAATGAAAATGGCACTTACGGTAGTTGTAACCGGACCAATAGTACTGCTTTATCCATTTGTGCAGAAATATTTTGTAAAAGGTCTAACGGTAGGAGCAGTAAAGGGGTAGGTGCAATATATGATATGGAGGATAAGAATATGAATGGATTGAAAAAAGGATTTGCTTTGTTAGTGTCAATTTGTCTGGGAGCAGCAATACTTGGCGGCTGTGGGGAAGCAACCGGGAGTGAAGCTAAGGTACAGGAAACGGAAAGTGCACAGAGTGTAAAAGAGTATAATGGACAGGATGTATCGCAGCCCGCAGATCTGGTTATGTATGTAATTGGAGATGAAGCGGCGGGAGAGAAAGCCGTACTGGAAGAATTAAATAAGAAATTAAAAGAGAAGATTAATGCAACCCTTACAGTAAATCACATGTCTTTAAGTGACTATGCCCAGAAGTACTCTCTTTTAATTTCATCAGGAGAAAAGTTTGATTTAATCTATACCTCTACCTGGGCAATGTATGCAGAGGAAGCGACAAAAGGGGCATTTGCGGAAGTCAGTACAGATGTTTTAGAGAAATATATGCCCTTAACAAAAGAGCAAGAGCCAAAGGAGGCATTTGAACAGGCATCGATCGGCGGAAAAACATACTTTGTACCCGCCAATAACCCAACTATTCTGACAAATGCAGTTGTAATCCGAGGTGATTTAAGAGAAAAATATAATCTGGAAAGATTAAAGACACTGGATGACCTGGAAGAGTATTATGATAAAGTAATTGAAAATGAAAAGGGAATCTTTCCATATGCCGCATCCCAGAACAATTATGAAATGCGTATAGCAATGCTGAACAACAATTATAATATGGTTGGATTAAATGGGGTAGATCAGTTTTTTTACTATAAAGTAAATGAAAAGACAAATGCAAAAGATATTTTCTGGCTCTATGACACACCGGAATATAAAGAGTGGATAAAAAAGATGAAAAGCTGGTCAGACAAAGGTTTTTGGTCAAAGAATGCAGTGGCAAATAACACCAATCCAAGAGATGCCTTTACAAATGGAACCAGTGCGTCACTCGTTTGGAACCTTGGAACCTGCGGGGCTGTGGCAAACCAGATTGAAAAGGAACATCCTCAATGGAAACCCGAAATATATGACTTAATACCTGACAGCAAAAAAATATTGGGAGCATACACCGGTGACGGAGCAGCCGTTCTTGCGTCATCTGAAAATCAGGAACGTGCGTTTATGCTCATAGACCTTTTGAAATTTGACGAAGAATGCAACAACCTTGTTCGGCTTGGGGTAAAAGATATTCATTGGATTGATCCCACAGAAGAGATAGGCGAAGAAGGATTTTGGAGAGCAGGTGAAAAGCAGGAAGAATATCCTTTTGGATCAGCATTCTCCTGGGCATTTAAAAATAACAAGTTTGAAAAGAGCCGTGAGGATAAATTTCCGGATGAGGTTGATCTGACTAAAAAGTGGACCGCAGCACAGGAAAATACTCTATTAGCAGGTTTTATCCTGGATGATAACAATATTAAGAATGAACTTGCTAATCTCAATAACGTAAAAACAAAGTATGTTCCTCTGCTGGATTTGGGACTTGTGGAAGATGCAGAAGAAACGCTTGCAGAATTTAACCAGCAGGCTGAAGCGGCAGGAATCAATAAAGTGAAAGAAGAATTATTAAAACAGGTAGATGCTTACCTGACTAAATAGAGAATAAAGTCTTCTTTAAATCTGCCATTCCTTGCGATATGCCAAGGGTGTTGTATTTTCCCTGTTTTTAAACAGATTAATAAAATGACTCACATGATTCATGCCTACTTTATAAGCAATTTCATTGACGGAATCATTAGAATACTTTAACAGTTCCTTTGCGTAAGAAAGTCTGTTTGCAATGATGTATTCATTTACCGTAGTTCCGGTATATTTTTTAAACTCTTTCGAGAGATGAAATTTACTGACTCCGTGGCGGGATGCCAACTCATCCAGTGACAGAGGGGACTTAAAGTTCTGATCTATATCTTTCAATACATTTTTTATGTAGGAAGGCATGAATATAGTCTGGGCATCAAAAGTAATTGTCTGTACAAGGAGTTCCGTCAGGATATTAGTGATCAGGTTAGAAGTTAGGACTTCGGTAGAGGCATTTCGCTTCTGGTTTAATGCCAGAATTCTGCGAAGGGTGCTTTCCATAAAAAATGTGTCCTGAACCTGAACGGTTTTAAAACCATTTTTAACAAATTCCTCGTAATATCCAAGGGCGCTGCTTCCATTAAAGTGAATCCATAAGAATTCCCAGTCGCTGTTCCCGGCAGTTTCATAGTAATGATGCTCTGTACAGTTAATATAAAAGCATTGACCCGCAGTAAGATAATAATTGCATCCCTGATATTTTAAATATCCCTGGCCGGATATGGTATAAACGATCAAAAAAGAATTCAGATTTTTACGTTCTGTAAAATAAGAATCGCTGGTCTTAAAATATCCGGCTTCCTGGATGTAAAAATAAATGGATTTTGCCACATTACTGGCTGTAATAATTAAGCGGACAGAGTCCTCAGACCAGCTGTATGATGCACGCTCTTCATAGTTCTGATCATTTTTTATCTTCATATTGATAGCCTCCCAATCCGGTGAAATCCGGTAAAATCCTGCTTAGTATGATTGGCAAGATTCTGTTATTTTTGCACAATAAACTTGATTGATAATTCCATGATAAATGATTACAATGGATTTGTAAAGTGATAACAGGACAACAACATAATATAATAATAAAATCAGGAGGAAATAAAATGGCAAAGTTAAAAGAAACCAGAAAAGCGCGTATCGGTGTTTATACAATGGGGTTGAAACATTATTGGGGACAGTTTCCCGGACTTCGCGAAAGAATGATAGAATATGGGCAGTTTATCTCAGATAGAATTACGGCAATGGGAAATGCACAGGTTTTCTTTTATGGATTGGTAGACTGTGAGCAGGAAGGCCATAAAGCAGGAGAGTATTTTAATGCAAATAATGTAGACCTGATCTTTGCCCATGCGGGAACTTATGTGACCAGCGGATCCATACTGCCGGTACATCAGGACTGCAAGGCACATACTGTAATTTTAAATCTTCAGCCTACGGCTAAAATTAATTATGCACAGACAACGACGGGTGAATGGCTTGCTCACTGCGGAGCATGTCCAGTTCCGGAGATTTCCAATGCATTTAACCGGGCGGGAATTAAATACCGTGTGATAAATGGACTGCTGGGACTGGACTATACACCTGAGATTTCATTGACCGATGAAAATACCGCCAACCGTCCGGAAGCCATTCAGGCATGGAAGAAGATCGAAGAGTGGGTACTGGCTGCCAGTGTAAAAAGCGGACTCTCCGGAGCAAGATTTGGCTTTCTTGGAAATACATACAGCGGTATGCTGGATATGTACAGTGATTTTACCATGTTTCAGGGGCAGACAGGAGCACATCTGGAAGTACTGGAAATGTGTGATTTAAATCGTGCCATGGAGACTGTAACACCGGACGAAGTAGCCCAAAAACGCGAAGAGATAGCAGAGTTTTTTAGAATAAGTGAAGATTCGGCAGCAGACCCGCTGGCTAAAAAGCCTACAGAAGAACAATTAGAGTGGTCCGCTAAAGTGGCAGTGGCACAGGAAAAATTAGTAAAAGAATACGATTTGGATGCCCTTACTTATTATTATCATGGCGCACCGGGCGGAGAGTATGAAAAACTTCAGGGAGGCTTTATCGTAGGACATTCTCTGCTGACGGCTAAGGGGATACCATGTGCCGGAGAAGGAGATCTTAAGACCTGTCTTGCAATGAAAATCTGTGACATTGTTAATAAAGGAGGATCCTTCTGCGAAATCGTTGTAACGGATTATGAAGAAGGAACCATCCTTTTGGGACATGACGGACCATTTCATCTGGAAATCGCAAATGGAAAACCAATCCTTCGCGGCATGGGCCTGTATCATGGAAAACAGGGGACCGGGGTATCCGTTGAAGCAAAAGTAAAAACCGGACCAATTACCACTCTGGGATGCAGCCAGACTATAGACGGAAGATTAAAATTCATCATAACTGAGGCTGAATCCACAGATGGAACAATTATGACCATAGGAAATACCCAGACTCCGGTTAAATTCAAAAAAGATCCGGACAGTTATATGGATGAGTGGTTTGCAGAAGCTCCAACCCACCATTTTGCAATGAGTGTAGGACATAATGCATCCCTGTATGAAAAAATAGCAGATATTCTGGATGTAAATTATGTAACCTTAGATAAATAGTAAAAAAACTGCAATGCAAAAAAGAAACAGCAACTCAAAGCGCTGTTTCTTTTTTTATTTTAAAATTTATAATTGAAATCCATCAGTCTTATCTTTTAAAAGCTGTTCAAATTGTGGCAACGGCATAGGTTTTGCAAAAACATAACCCTGTACAATGTCACAGCCCACTTCTCTTAAGAAATTAACCTGTTCTTTCATTTCCACGCCTTCGGATACTGTCCTCATTTTCAACTGTTTCGCCATAGTAATAATATTGCGTATTACAATTTGCTCTCGTTCTGTGTTTGCCCCTTTTCGGAAGAAGATCATGTCAAGCTTTAATACCTGAATAGGAAGCTCTTTTAACACATTCAGAGAGGAGTATCCTGATCCAAAGTCATCTAATGAACAGACAAATCCATTTTCCTGTAAAGCCTCAACAAAAGTTTTAAACAGTTCATTATTATTTAGAACGACACTTTCTGTAAATTCTAATTCAAGCATACCGTCCGGAAGGTGATATTTATTTTTCGTATTAATATAGAAATCAAGAAAATCATCCTGGAATAGTCCCAGGCGGGAGACATTTGTCGCCAGCTTTATCTTAGGATTACCTGCATCCAGATATCCTCTTGCCCATTTACAGATACCCTCAAACATATAGCGGTCCAGGTGAATAATAAAACCATTTTTTTCAAATAAAGGAATAAATTTACCGGGCACAACCAAAGATCCCTGACCACTGACCCAGCGGACCAGCACCTCGCCTCCGGCAATTCGGTTCCCATGCTGTATATCTACTTTGGGCTGAACAAAAATCTTAAATTCTTCATTTTCCAGTGCCTGATGCATTCGGGATTCCATTTCAGTTTCCATGAGAATCTGTTTGCGAATGTCCTGAGAATAAAAAGCATAATTGTCACTGCCGGATTGTTTCATCGCTTTTTGCGCCATATTTGCCCGGTTAATCATATCATTGAAAGTGATGTCATCTTTAAAATCATTCACACAGTAGATACCAATGCTTAAATCCAGGTGATATTCCTGATTTTCTGAAGTTATATAGTGATTCATCTGCTCATTCAGAGTCTGAAACCATTCTACAAGTTCGGATTTGTCATTGTAGTATTTAAGTCCGGTAAAATTATCTGCATTTACCCGGCAGAAAAATTCATTTTTCAGAGTATGTCGGGATATCAGGTTTGCAAAATACTTTAACACTTCGTCACCTGCGTCATACCCAAACAAATCATTAAAATATTTAAATCTTTTAATATCACAATACCAGAAAGCATAGTTAGAATTCTGCCTATGATCATGTGGAGAACCGATATCCAGCAGAAATTTAACAAAACTGGAATAACCTGTAATCGGATCGGAATAGGCAAGCTGTTCCAGATGTTCTTTGTTTTTCCTGGTCATCTGATTCATACGGTAAGCAAAAACCATAGATATAATAAAAGCAGAACTTACGATAAGAATAACACCCAGAGTATAATTGTAATTGCCATTTATGATAGATTCCGGTACGATACTTATAATATACCAATCATTGACGTCAACGGGTATATAGACAGCCCAGTATTTATTTCCTTTGTAGTTATAGCGAACTGTATTTTCAGATCCTGCAGCAAAATCCGACAGAATATTGGCATATGCTTCTTTCGAGAAATCTCCCAAATCCGCCAATTTATATATGTTGTCCACATTGTAGTGATGTGCCGACCTGATAATATATTGACCATTGCTTTTCAGAATATTTGAAAATCCACCGCCCTGGATCAGGGTTGCATCCACGATGTTGCGGAGAATATCAGTGCTGTTAACCGCACATAAAACACCAATCACTTTTTCAGACTGATAAACAGGAACACCGTAATAATTAATATACCCGATTGAATATGGATCTTCGATGGCCTCAGAAATAGAGTTATGCCCGGCCAGAGCTTCCTGAAAAAAAGAATCATTGGAAAAGTCCACATGCTCATATGTATTCCCATTAATGTCTATGAGATCCCCAATACCTTCGGTGTTAATAAAACCCATGCGGATAAAAGTATTAGCATTATTAATCGTTGTTAAAATGGGTGTAAGCTGATCTGTCTCAGTGATGTTCAGATCACCAAGACAGATAGATATACCCGATAAAGTTTCCCAGTCACCATTTATCTGTTTTAAGATCATTGTCTTCTCCTGAGCCGCCAGGTCATACAAATTGTTCAAATCGTTCTTTTCATTCTGACGCATCATAAAATATACGAAGATGCAGCCCAAAATTAAAAAAAGAAAACAGATAATTAGCATTATAATATAAGATAAACTGCGTTTCTTATCGTTCATAAAGTTCTCCCAAGCAGTTGTAAAAGTATTGTCTGTAATCTAGTCCTCTAGTTAAAATCATATCATAGGATTACTCAAATAACAAGTTGGAGTATAGGAAAACCTTTTAAAATATGTTTGAAAAATATATTACATCCAGCTTCCATATAAAGCAGAAATTACATCTTCAATAGGGGACTGCCCTATTACCACATTCCTGATTTCGGAATGTTCATAGGCAAAGCCGGAATTGGGTCGGATATACCAGAATCGAAACGTACTATTTGCATTTTTTCCTGGGTTTTTTCTGAAAATCCATTTTTATATTGAAGTTGAGATTTGAATACTATATTATAGAAGATAAGAATAAATCTAGGAGGTTATACCATGATTCGTACAATTCATGTGGACAAGTTAACGGAAAATATAAAAGAGATGTGCATAGAGGCAAATCATTATTTATCCAAAGATATGGATAAGGTAATGAAAAAGGCTGTAGATATAGAAGAATCTGATCTGGGCAGGCAGATTTTATGCCAGCTGCAGGAGAACCTGGAAATAGCAGGAAAAGATATGATACCCATCTGCCAGGATACAGGTATGGCAGTTATATTTCTGGAAGTAGGGCAGGAAGTACATTTTGAAGGCGGAAGTGTGGAAGATGCTGTTAATGAAGGCGTACGTCAGGGATATGTAGATGGGTTTTTAAGAAAATCAGTAGTAAATGATCCCATCATACGGGAAAATACCAAAGACAACACACCTGCAATCATTCATTATGAAATAGTTCCCGGCGATAAAGTAAGGATTACTGTAGCGCCAAAGGGGTTTGGAAGTGAAAATATGAGCCGTGTATTTATGCTGAAGCCGGCTGATGGTATAGAAGGCGTAAAGAATGCAGTATTAACTGCAGTAAAAGATGCAGGTCCTAACGCATGTCCGCCAATGGTCGTAGGTGTTGGCATCGGAGGTACATTCGAAAAATGTGCGGTTATGGCTAAGAAAGCACTAACCAGGGAAGCGGGTTCCCATTCAGAAGTAGAATATGTAAAAGAACTGGAAATTGAGTTATTGGATAAAATAAATGGTCTTGGAATCGGACCAGGCGGTCTGGGAGGAAGAGTAACTGCTCTTGCCGTAAATATTAATACATATCCTACCCACATTGCTGGACTTCCCGTTGGCGTAAATATTTGCTGCCATGTTAACCGGCATAGTGTAAGGGAAATATAAAATAGATATAATATAAGAAACAGTGCGGCACTGGAGGGAAAGGTTGAAAGAAAATTATGATGCAGAAAGGATGCCACGATGTGATTCTTTCAACCTGTTTGATTGTGGCAGTATTACAGGCTTGCCTGTAATACTTAATGGGAATAAGTATGGATAAATATATAAATGCACCAATAAGTGAGGAAGATGCAAAAGGACTGCAGGCCGGCGATTATGTTTATATAACGGGGAAAATATACACAGCAAGAGATGCTGCCCACAAAAGAATGCAGGAAGCTTTAGATAAAAATGAGACACTTCCTATAGATGTAAAGAATAATATCATCTATTATATGGGACCATCTCCGGCAAGGGAAGGACGTCCAATAGGATCGGCGGGTCCCACAACTGCCAGCAGGATGGATAAGTATGCGCCGAAACTGCTGGATCTGGGTCTGCGTGGTATGATAGGCAAAGGGAAAAGGACACCGGAAGTTCTGGCTGCAATTAAAAGAAATAATGCCGTTTACTTTGCCGCAGTAGGGGGAGCCGGTGCATTGTTATCTCAAAGAATTAAAAAATCAACGATAATTGCATATGATGATCTTGGCACAGAAGCAATAAGAGAATTGGAAGTAGAGAATTTTCCGGTTATCGTAGTTGCAGACTGCAAAGGTAACAATCTCTATGAGAGCGCAATAAAACAATATAAGAAAGAGAGCTGATAAATTAGTGGAAAGAATAATTTTGATGGTTTTACGAAATATATTGTTTGTACCTTATTGGGCATGCCAGCTGATTTCATATGCAAAAGAGAATGATAAGCATACGGAGGAGGAAAGGTTTGCATTATTAAGAAAGATAACGATCAATGCAAACAAAGGAGGAAGAGTTACCATTCAGACAACCGGAGAAGAGAATCTGCCGGAAAAAAATGGCTTCGTACTATTTCCAAACCATCAGGGTTTATTCGATGTACTGGCATTAGTGGAAAGCAGTAGCCATCCGCTGTCAGTTGTCATGAAAAAAGAAGTAGCAAATGTACCCTTCCTGAAGCAGGTGTTTGCAATTATGCGTGCAAAAGCAATTGACAGAGAAGACATCAAGCAGTCTATGCGGGTAATTATGGATGTTACCAGGGAAGTAATGGAGGGTAGAAATTACGTTATATTTGCAGAAGGAACAAGAACAAAGCATCCTAATGATCTGCTGGATTTCAAGGGCGGCAGTTTTAAATCTGCAATAAAAGCAAAATGCCCCATTGTTCCTGTAGCGCTAATAGACTCTTATAAATCCTTTGATACTCATTCTATAAAAAGGATCACCGTACAGGTTCACTATTTAAGCCCAATATATTATGAAGATTACAAAGAGCTAAAGTCCACCGAAATAGCCACTTTAGTAAAAAATAGAATAGAAAAAACGATTAAAGATAATGAATAAAACTTTTTTAAAAAAAGTGATTGACAAATAGAAGTCCCTTTAGTATAATAACTTGTGCGTCACCACAATAGGTGACAAGCAGTATTATATAGGAAATAATGATTCAGGAGAAATACTCAAGTGGCTGAAGAGGCGCCCCTGCTAAGGGTGTAGGTCGTTTGCGCGGCGCGAGGGTTCAAATCCCTCTTTCTCCGCTAATTTATTTCTAACACTGTTTAAAATCTTAAAAGATGGAAACAGTAATATGGTACAAAAACATTTGTAAAAAAATGTAAAAAAGTGCTTGACAATATGTAAGCTAAGTGATAAACTATAAAAGCTGTCAAAACAGCAAAGAAAACATCACAAAAAACTTTTTAAAAAAGTTGTTGACAAACACTTGGCAGTGTGATAAGATATAGAAGTTGCGCTAAAGAGTACAACAGCAAAGAAAAGCAAACAGAACCTTGATAATTGAACAGTGAAACAACCTTGAAAGATTCTATTAAAAGAGATTTCAAAATTAAGAACCGTATCAGAAATGATACAACCTTAAAACAGTAATAAAGGGATAAAATTAGCTAGTAGTTGATTTTTGAACTAAGATCAAAACTTTATTTGAGAGTTTGATCCTGGCTCAGGATGAACGCTGGCGGCGTGCTTAACACATGCAAGTCGAGCGAAGCATAAAAACAGATTTCTTCGGAATGAAATTTTTATGACTGAGCGGCGGACGGGTGAGTAACGCGTGGGTGACCTGCCTCATACAGGGGGATAACAGACAGAAATGTCTGCTAATACCGCATAAGCGCAC
>NZ_JTGN01000027.1 GCF_000797495.1 Robinsoniella peoriensis | reverse complement strand
GTGAAGGACAACGCAACGATATTAATTTCGCGATTCCCTTATTGAAACATGTAAATTTAAAAGGAAGTAACATACTTGCTGATCGTGGATATGACAGTGATAAACTGATTGACTATATCTATGAGCAAGGTGGTGAACCAACAATTCCATCAAGAAAGGGAGCAAAGTTTGAACGTCATTGCGATTGGTGGCTATATAAAGAGCGGCATCTGATAGAAAAACTCTTTTTAAAGCTAAAGGCATTTCGTAGAATTGCCACCCGCTATGACAAACTTGCGTTCACCTATCTGGGATTTTTGTGTATCGCTTCAATATTAATTTGGTTAAAATGACCAATGTGTAGCAATTTTAAAACACGCTCTAGTACTACAGCGAACATTTTAAAAGTGTTGTTTTTCGATGCGATAAATATGCACAGTGATTCCTACGTATGTGGTAACATACAATGATTCTCTTATTGGTAACTGCATGATTCATAATCTCATGCATTAGTTTTACTACTATCGCCAGTGTTAACGAAATTGCTTTTTTATAAAATTTCCCGTATCCTTGTGGTAAATAAATGAGCTATCATTACAAATAACATGTGTCGGTTCCAGCCCTGATAACTGTGGCATTCATAATGGCTCATTCCTAAGTTGCTTTTACATTTCTCAAAACACTGCTCGATTGGTCATCTTAAGGTGGCAGCACGATCCAGTTCCTCAGGGGGTAGACTTTCCGGGGCATTCGATACAAAATATTTAACTTCGCCGTCTGCATATCTCCTTAGATACAGCCATATTGCATAGCCGGGCTTGACATAACTGCGGTTTCCATCCTTAAGGCACGAGTAGCACCGGATAAATAACTGTTCCTTTGCGTTAGTTGCTGCGAAATACCATACCCCTTCCGGTAGCTTTAGGCTGTCCATAAAAGTCATGGTCATTCCCATATGCCGCATCACAGCCAAACCACTGTGCATGAAACAGGCCGCTCCCCAGTGCGCGGTTGAGCAGCTCCAGAGCAAGCGCGTTTTTTGTGGAGAAGGCCAACTCCCCAGGGATATGGCAAGTTTCACGCAGTGTAGAAAATCATCACTGTACCATTCCTTAGGGAGGTACAGTGATGATTTTCTACGAGTCCATATCCGTTGTCTCCGGCATAAGCAAGAAAACTGTCAGTCTGGCATATTTCTTGCTTATGCCAGACTGACAGTTTTCTGTTTTACCCAAGCGGCCGCAGTACTGCCGTTTTACACCAACAGAAAGGTATTCTTTTTTTACAAAGCTTGTATCATCCACAGACAGCGCCCCGGCTTGTGCATCAATCTGCCGGAACAGCATTTTCTGATATACATTCAAAAGAGACTGTTCATCAAATGGGGAGCGGGAAAAGAACTGTTGGAGCAGCCCATAGATAAAGGTTTGGAACAGTTTCCGCTGTGGTTCTGACTGAAAGCAAGGAAAATAATAAAAGATAGGTTTCCAGTTCTGTTTTTAACAGTTGAAGATTTTCATCATCAGAATACCAAGCTTCTTTTGCGATTTAGGATCGAACATTGTAGGATTTATCATAATACCAGTCCCCTTTTTTAATTATACCAAAAAAGGAAAGGCAATGATATCATATTTTAAAGAATTCGCGCTAGGTACAATTATCTTAATATTGTAAAATGCCATACCGTATATAATAATTGTTAACACGTTATTTTCCGCGGGGCGGAAATCGATTCCTGTTTACTTTATTGTAATGAATAAAGGAGGCATCCTATTTAATAAAGCTATTATTAAGAATAAAATTATTAAAAAAAAGTAAATACGACAATAAACGACAATTATAAGAAGCTGAGACTAGTTAAGACTCGTTATAATCATAATATGATATTATAAGAGTGTCTAATAATAAAAATATATCTTGAATAATAGCTACTAATATGTAATAATTATCTTAAAATGAAAAACATCACCGTGAGGTTTTTCATTTTATAAGTAGTTTATTAACTTACAAGTAGATATAATTGTCTATTTTTGTAGAATCAACGAACCCTATAGATAGTTTAAAGTTAGTAGTTGAAAAGTTTTTGAATAATAAGTTATATCTATTTGATGTATAAGCTCTATAGACTATTAAATGGATAATAAAATATGAAGTATAGATTATATAATACAAAGGAGCTAAGAAAATATGACGGCAGATATTGTAAAAGCGACTGTTACTGAATCAGAACAAGAAGATTTGAAACAGATTACGGAAGAAATGAATGTACAGGATCTAGATCAGTCGCTCGCCAGTAAGCTTAAGTATTTACCGGATGACATGTTGGTAGATGATCCTATAAATACTGAAGTATATGGCGAATTGGAAGTCAATGAATTGGCTGAAGATATGAAACAATATGGGTTCCAGGGAGTTATATTGGCTTATCCATATCAGGGAAAGTATAGAATAGAATCGGGACATAGGAGAAGGTACGCTGGTAGAAAGGCTGGCATAAAAGAATATCCAGTTTTTATCACAGATCCCCCAGTTGCTGAATGGGAAAGGGCCTTAAGACTGGGACGTGCAAATTTACATTCAAGAAATAGGACACCAATGATTATTGCAAAAGAAACACAGTTTTTGTATGATGCACATGAAGAAGAACAGAGAGCTAAGAAAGAAGCTGGAAGTGAATACGAAAAATCGATTATTCAATTAGTTGCTCAAGATTTAGAGATTTCAACTTCACAGGTATCAAAATATAAAGCATTGCTAAATTTGATTCCGGAGTTACAGAAACTAGCTGATAATGGGATATCATGGTCTACTTTATCGGCTGCTTCTACCATGACAAAGTATGCTCAAGAAATGCTTTACAGGCGAATTAATGGCAGATTAAAATTATATAATAAAGACGGAGTGACGAGAACTTGGCTGGAAAAAGAAATTTCAGAGCTAAAATATGTCAGAGAAGAACGGGGATATCAGTTTGATAGAAATGATATTGCACTATATCCTGAAAAAGAGAAAAAAAGAAAAGAGGAATTAGAAAAAAAACCGCAGCGTGTGAGGAGAAGAAATGGCACAAAGGCAATTTTAAAAAATGCAAAAGAATTATGCGAAGTTTTGGAAGGTGACGCGATCTATAAAACATCTGAAATACCAGTTGTAATTAAAAAACTGGAGGAATTACAGAGAAGCATTCAAACAAAGCTGAAATATCTAAAATATGATGATTTTTAGATATTAAATTTTTGAGCTACTACCGCTTTTATTAATAATAATGCTACAACAACGGGCCAAATTTAGTCTGCTAAACCTACTATGCCTCCCTAATTTGTATCATCC
Source organism: Robinsoniella peoriensis (assembly GCF_000797495.1). Classification (GTDB taxonomy): domain Bacteria; phylum Bacillota; class Clostridia; order Lachnospirales; family Lachnospiraceae; genus Robinsoniella; species Robinsoniella peoriensis. The sequence continues at coordinate 32,065 of NZ_JTGN01000027.1, read as the reverse complement.
ATATCACAAAATGTTATGAGATTCATGATAAAAGTAATTATCAAACTGTATGGACTATTTGAACGTGTTTGATAATTCATTCACGCCATCTAGACGTCGTACTTTGTGGTATATTTTGCTCCAAATGCATGTTATGTAGTCTGATACGTGACCTGATGGGGACAAATCTCATAATAAATGCTACTGCTGTTTATAAACAAGGAGTGTATGTAATATGAAATTCTTAATTACTGATAAAATAGAAAAACAAGATGAAGAACTTATCTTTCAAGGATTATTGGAATATAATTTAACCAGGATTGAAGATAAAAATTTAAAGGACCTGGGAATTTATATAGAAGATGAAACGGGAGAAAAAGTTGGAGGTTTGATAGGAAATACTCATGGTAATTGGTTATTTGTAAAATATTTATGGGTAAAGAAAGCGTTTAGGAAACAAAGTATTGGAAGCCGTATATTACAGCAAGCTGAGCAGACTGCGAAGGAAAGGGGCTGTAAGTATGTATTTTTAGATACATTTAGTTTTCAGGCACCAGAGTTTTATAAAAGATATGGTTATAGTGAAGCGTTTACTTTAGAAGAATATCCTATATCAGGAAAACGCTATTATCTAACGAAAGATTTATAGGTGTAATATTAGCGTTGTTAAAAAGTTTCAAAGACAATGGAGTAATTATCCAGGGCAATTTTAGTGATTTTACTGTTTTCTTGTTAGGGGGGGGCCGGTATATGTTATTTATAGGTCGTGTAAGGGAACTACAAAAAATATTTGTACATATACTACTGTCCGTTTGAAAACTAGTTGTTATACAGTAATATATATAATATGTAGAAAGAAATATTTTATATATTACAATATGATATCATAACATAACATGTAAATCTAAAGGATAATTAAATATCTATATTAATTGAGTCGAGATATTATTTTGTGTTTAAATTTCCGCGGGGCGGAATTTTAAGTTATATATAAATATTTAGATATTATATACTCAAATTTTTTAATCAGCATTATGTAATAAAAATTTTGAAAATTACTTACAAATTACTTACAATTACTTACAGATGTTGTCTTGTGACATTAAAACAACATGGATTAATCATTAAAAGCCATACAGTATATACTACTGCTTTAGTATTCTGTTTGGATACTAAAAAGTATTCTTATAGTTAGTCAATATATATTTTTACTATTCTTTTTATCGAGAAAAAATATATCTTTAATTATTCATTTTTAAATCTTACAAGTATTATTCTTACCCTAATAATCACATATATACAATTACACTTAAGTCCAGACATTATAAAAAGTTAATTATACTTATAACTTTTCTATAAAATAAAGAGAAAATACAATGCTACCCCCCCCCTCACACTTAAATATATTTATAACGTCAATCTATTATTAAAACCATCTATCTTTCCAAACAAACCTTTTCTTTTCACAACCCTAACCAATAGCATAAAAACAATTTTTCCGCCCCGCGGAAATTACTGCGCAAACTAATTTATTGTTTGTGCGAAGAAAAACACATATTAACTTGAATTGTTAAAAAGAATGATGTATTATAATGTAGGAACATCATTGGACGGAGGTATATTATGAACAGGCTGGATAGAAGAGAAAAAATAATGAGCGAGATTACAAGATTGTTAAATCAACGCGATTGGGATATGAAAGAATGGGCAAGAGCAACCGGTATTAAGCAAAGACTTCTTTCTGATATTATGGCAGAAAAAATTATGTTGGATGAAGAAAAAGCTGAATGGCTGCTGGATGAAACTAAGAAGGCAAAAAAGAAAAAAATGCTGCGTTTTGATGAACCTCAAGTACTTGTTTTTGGTGCCAGAAAAGGAGGTACGGGAAAATCGACTTTGGCAGAAAATGTTGCATATGAATTGGCAAGCAGAGGTTATAATGTTCTTGCAGTTGATGGGGACAGCCAGGCTGATATGTCCAGTACATTACAGTGTAGATATACGGAATTCAGAGATAAAAATATATATGACGCAATGATATTGCATAGATCCCTTGAAGATTTTACGGTAGAAACTGATTATTTGAATTTGGATCTGGTACCAGCATCTGGTGTTATGGAAGAATTGGAACGTACGGTTGCTACTATGCAGGAAAAACATGTAAGTTCTATGTTTAAAGATACATTAGTACAGCTTAAAGATGAAAATTATTATGATTTTGTGATTGTAGATGTGGACAAGACGATGGGACTTGTTAATAAATCGTTTTTAAATGGAGCTAATTACGTAATTGTAGTTGCTGAGTGTGCACTCTACTCTACTAAGGCTTTAGTACCAATCACCGAGATGATCGAAATAGTAAAAAAGACTAATGAAAAACTGGATTGTTTAGGACTGGTTTTCAATAAAGTTAATTTAAGAAAAAATGAAGTTAAAAATGCGATTGATGATGCAAATTCGTTTTTTAGCTGGCCGGCATTTGAAACATTTATTTCTAATGATGCCGCAGTTGAAAAGTCGCAGCGTGTGCTTATGCCGGCAGGTGCGTATGGGGAAACAAGGAACTCCAGATTCTCAAAACAGATTAGAAGTTTAACAGATGAAATTTTAGGTCGAATTAAAGAGAAAATGAAGGGTGGGAATTAAATGGCAGCTAAAGGCAAAAAGACAGGATTCAGTTCTACAGATTTTATGAAAGCACTTGCCGGTACTGCAAAAGAGGATATGCAGAAGGCGGAGCAGATGCAGGAAGATACAAAATATAAACAGTTGGTAGAGAGTACCGGTAAAATACTAGAATATATTAGCTGGGAGTTAATGGATGATGCTCCTGCTGATTGGAACAGATATCCGAGGCTTAAGGATAGTGATCGTGCAACCTATGCGCAGCTTATGATGTCAGTTGAACAACATGGTACACTAAATGCGTTGATTTTATGGCAGAGAGAAAATGGCAGATATATGTTGTTGGCTGGACATAATCGACGAGATAGTAACAAGGATTTATATGAAAAATATAAAGATCAGCCAGAAGAAGAAAAGAAAAGATTCTTATATCTTCCTTCCATAGTATATCAGGAAAATGAATTAACAGATGAAAAAGCCAGGGATATTATAGAAGATACAAATTATTTGCAGCGTCCTGAAAATACAAAGATGACAGTCGATATGGTTAAACGCCGTATTCAAAGAGCAAAAGAACTGAAGAATAAGGCAGGAGAAACGATTGAAGAATTATCAAAGTCAATGGGGATTCAAAAATCAGCGGTTTATGAATGGAAAACTATCGGAGAAAAGCTAATTCCCCAGTTTCAGGAAATGTATTTTGATAAAAAAATTCAAAGAAAAGCTGCATTAAAGCTGGCTCTATTTGATGAAATGATGCAGGAGTGGATCTACGAAAAATACAATAATCGTCTTACTGATAATAAGATTATGTCATTGAAAAAGAGCATGAGAAAAAAAGAAGATATTGCAGAGGCGCTGGATGATCCAATTATTATGAGAAGGATTAATATAACAGTTCCAGCTGGCAGGGAAGAAGAAATAAAAAGAGTTTTGTCAGAATATCTGAAAAATAATCCTAATCCAGTTACTTAAACGAAAAAATTTATTACAATACAATAGCAGAGTTGTCACAAAAATAATGTGGCAACTCTATTTTTATTTAACATAATTAAGTTTAAAATCAGATACAAATTTAGCTGTTTATTTTTCTGTCTCTTTTCTTTTGCTAGTTCCTTTTTATTATTTTTCATCCATATCCTTTTCTAATTTTAATTGGAAAAATCTTATATTAGCTTGAGTTATGATCTTATAATTTTAAAACCCGAATAAAATCATTGTTGACAATCAAGTATTTATGTGCTAAATTCTGGTTAGTGGGTTACATCACTAACCAAATACCCTTAAGAAATGGAGGGAATAAGTAGTTGAATAATGACAAACCTATTTTTCAACAAATTATGGAAATGATTGAGGATGACATTATTTCCGGGACTTATCAAGTTGATGATATTATTATTTCAACAACTCAAATTTCAAAACTCTTGTCTGTGAATCCTACCACATCTGTAAAGGCTGTAAGTAATTTGACAGAGGAAGGAATTCTATATAAAAAAAGGGGAATTGGAATGTGTGTCACTGACGGTGCAAGGGATAAAATACTAAACCGCCGGAAAAAGATTTTTTTTGAAGAAGCTGTTCCAGAATTGCTTACAGAAGCAGATAAACTGGGAATATCTGAAGCAGAGTTAATTCAAACGATTCGGAAGGAGAAGGAACATAATGATTAGCTTAAACGATACTTCAAAGCATTATGGCGGAACAATAGCAATTGACCATATTACGGCTGAATTAAAAGAAAATAAGATATATTGTCTCCTGGGCCGGAACGGAGCAGGCAAAACGACGCTGCTCAAAATGATAGCCGGACATATTAATGCTTCTTCCGGTCAGATTGAAGTCTGCGGCAGGCAGGTAAAAACGTCTGTGATGCCGGAAAATGTCAACTTTATCGAAAACAAGATGACACAGTTTAATACAACGGTGGGAATGCTGTTAAAAATGGCAGGTAATCTCAATGATGATTTTGATTACGACTTTGCCAAAAGCATGGCAAATAGATTTCAGCTTGATTTACATAAGAAATATAAGCAGCTGTCTTTTGGGATGCAGACCATGTTGACCACACTGATGGGGCTTGCAAGCAATGCAAATGTTGTTATTTTAGATGAGCCACTTTTAGGATTTGATGCTGTTATGCGTAAAGAGTTCTACGAAATGCTGAATGATAGTTTTGAAAAACATCCGAAACTAATCATTGTCTCTACTCATATGATTGATGAAATAGCGAAAAGTGCACAGCGGGTCATGATTCTGGATAAAGGCAGACTTATTTTCGAGGCGGATATTAATGATATTGATGAAAAGGCTTATGTGATCACAGGCCGTACTGCCGATGTGGTTTCTATAGTGGGAAATCTGAACGTAATCAGTAAGAAAATATTGGGGAGCCATACTTCTGCTTTTATTTATGATGAGAGGGGGAAGATTCCGGCAGGAGTTTCGGTACAATCTGTTGGCTTGCAGGAGTTCTTTGTGAATATGGTTGGAGGAAATGCAGATGAATAAAAAAGCATTGGTTATAGCAAAGATAAATTTTCGGTTTTTACTGCCGGCCTATATAATCACTGCCGTGTTCCTGCTGGCTGGCGTATGGAATCTGATTGGTGCATCAACAGGTATTACCGGAAATATCTATGTTGAAATAGGTAACTATCTGTATGTTTTTGTTGTATTAGCACCAATTTTTATTGCAGGGAGAAACTTTAAGAGAATTATGCATCTGAATGGTAAGAAGCAGGATTATTATTGGGGATGCCTTGCCAACTATATTATAATTGCCGCGGCAGCGTCACTGGGTAATATGATACTGTTTTTTTGCAGCAAAGCGCTGTTTGATTCTTTGGTTAACATTCAGAATCTGGCTGAAATATTTGGTTGGCTGAGTCATGGCATAGTAATCTGTTTTATTCAACAATTTTGTTTTCTATTGTTAATGGCTGTGTTTGTACATATGATGACAGAAATGCAAAGTTCTTGGCTGGGCTGGCTGGCAGATGTTTTGCTTGTTGTAGTCCTTAGTGTATTTATTCCGGTGCCTGTACTTCGAAATGTCCTGGAAGGTTTTTTCAGTCTAATTATATTTCATCCTAATGTGTTTATCCAGATCGGATGTTGTCTTGTATTAACTGCTCTGTGTTATGCAGTAGATTTATATGTTCTAAGGAGGAAACGAATTTGATTAATGAAGTAAATCAACAATTTAAACAGCAATTAAAGCAGCAATTAAAGCAAGAATTAAACAAGGAATTAAACCAGGAACTAAACCAAGAATTAAACCAGGAACTAAACCAGGAACTAAACAAAGAATTAAACCAGGAATTAAACCAGAAATTAAAACAAGAACTAAACAAAGAACTAAACCAAGAACTAAAAAAACAGGAAGAGATGTGGATTATCTGTCCAGCCTGCCATAACAAAACCCGCACACGGGTTCGGGCAGATACTGTTCTTTTAAATTTTCCGCTATACTGTCCTAAGTGTAGGCAGGAACACCTGATAAATGTCCAACAACTGAATATATCCGTTATCACAGAGCCAGACGCACAGATGCAGAGCCGATAACTTGCGAATCAAAATGAGATGAATCGCAGTTATTGGCTCTGTTTGCGTTGTTTTATAAAAAAATAGAATCGAGGTAATTTATGAACCCATTATCAACCATTAATTTTTTTCGTCACAATAAGCGGAAATTGTTATCTAACGTTATTATAATTGTTGTTGCGATCTGCCTGGTATATCTTATGGAATGTTTTGTGGCTTCCATTGCGGGCTCTATTTATCCATTGGATGCGAACCGTTTTCACTATGGCATGGTTGTAGTATCTACGTCTGCGGTTCCGGAAATTCCCCGGGAAACCATAGAGGAATTGGAAAGCAGTGACAGCATTGATGTTACCGTGCCCATTGCAATTGAAAAGATTACTTTTTCGGTACCTGGTTCCACTACTCACACAGCTGCATTCGGTTGCTCGGCAGAAGACCAGAAATTGTTATTAGACAGATTTCAAATGAAATTAAGCAGCGGCAGACTGCCGGAAGAAGGTACAAACGAGTTAACTATTGATAAAAATGTAGCACTGAATAACAAACTGCAGATAGGAAGTCAGGTGGGGAGTAAGCATGATAAGACACAATCACTCCCCGGGGATTATATAGTAGTTGGCATACTGGAAAGTGACAGTCATATTTCCCTGATAGGTTCCCCCACTCCAGGTGATAAATCCATTAAGTATGGGGATAGCGGAATTGTAGTATTTCCCCGAACCGGGAGATTTGAAGGAGCAGAAAAAGAGGTAGCTGCTTTGAACAGCCAGGGATTACTTGTTTGGACGCTGGAGTTGTACAACAGAACTTATGCGAAAAATCAACAGACATTTCAGATATTGGATATGATGGTAATTCTTGCAATTTTAGCAATGGTGATCTGTCTTGTGTGTTCCAATTATGCACAGCATTTTTCTCGGAAAAGTGAGATTGGAGTACTGGGAGCATTGGGTTATACCCGCAGGCAGTTGACAGCCCGTACATTTCGGGAAGTGATAGTAACAAATTTAATCGCATTAATCATCGGGTTACTGATTGCAATATTACTGACCTCAGCAATTATTCCCAGACTCTTTGATGACATCGGCGGGACGGGAATTGTGTTTTATGGGAAAGCAGCTATCATGTCAGTATTGGCGCCGCTCTTTACTGGTGTCTTTGTACTGATTCCTGTCAGACGCTTGATTCGAAGCGTAGATGCCGTTTCTATAGTGGAACAAAACTAGAGTGTGTTTGAAATTTCATTACTGCCATCTGCATGCCCCACTTCGCGGCATATTTGCTCCGAATTCAGGTTACGTAGCCCGCTACGCGTCCTTCATCCGGGTCAAATCTCCCACAAAGTGGGACGCACAGCTGCCAGAAAGCTATTTTAAAACACGCTTTAGAGCAAACGGTGGTAAAAACAATTATTTTATATAAACAGGATCGTAATTGCGATCCTCTATACGAGGAGGAACCATAATGAATTACAAATTAAATAATGTTAGTCTGATCTATGATATGGACAAAGAAGCAAAAACAGCAGCTTTAAGTAATGTGAATCTGTCTCTGAAGGAAAGTGGTATGATTGGAATCATGGGACCCTCGGGCAGCGGCAAAAGTTCCCTTTTATATGCCATGGCAGGATTGAAAATTCCTACTTCCGGTCAGATTGTATATGATGGAAATGACATGACAGCAATGGATAACACGGCTTTAGCCAATTTGCGCCGGCAGGATTTTGGATTTATATTCCAGCAGCATTTTCTGATTAATTATATGACTGTGTTGGAAAATGCCCTGGTTCCAATAAATCTTAATACAAGGCAGACAAGAAAGAAGGCTATGGGGCTGCTGGGGAGTCTGGGCATCGCAAAGCAAGCCGGCAAATATCCCTACCAGTTATCCGGAGGACAGCGGCAGAGGGCAGCTATTGCCCGTGCACTGATGAACGATCCCAAGGTGATATTCGGGGATGAGCCAACTGCCGCACTGGATCATGAAAGCGCCATGGAAGTGGTTGATTTGCTTACGGAATATACACAAAATACGATGGTGGTTATCGTAACCCATGACAGGAGTATCCTTAAAAATGCAGATACGATGATTCAGATAGAAGATGGAGTCATAACGCAGATGTATTCACCCGATCAGGAGGAAAGACGATGAAACCGCTGAATGCTTTTTTATATCTGAAAAATAATTTTAAAAAAGTCCTGCCTATTTACCTTTCACTGCTGGTTGGGGTGTTTATGATCTACTTCTATTCTCTTTTTAGTGCAACAACAGAGAAGATGATGAGTGTGGCGTCAACAGATGTGATGAATAAATACAATATTGTATATACTGACGATGACAGTCCTCTGCCTTTGAATTTCCATGAACAGCTGAACAGCATGAAGGAAGCAGATCCAATTCCGGTACAGATGGATCTGCCCGGATTTTCTTATTACCGGGGAGGAATGGGCGGTACGACGATGCTGACATTTAATTTGTTCAGTGATGATGTATCTTCAGTGTTGGAAAATTGCGGTGTGCAGCTTGTCAGCGGCAGGCTTCCGGGGAATAACCAATCAGAGCTTCTTGTGCCGGGGGAGTATGCGCTGCAGAATAACCTGGAGGTAGGTGATTTTGTGGGTACGGAAGTGTCTGATGAATATATGCTGTATGGTAAATACAGAATCTGCGGATTAACAGAGGGAGACGTATTTTTCGCAGTTACCTGCCAGCCGGGGGAGGAAACAAAAGAACAGATTATAAGCAGAAGTGTGATGTATCGAAGCCAGCCTCTCAGCGTAGATAATCAGGCATTGCAGCTTAATGATCTGCCCTCAAATGTGGTAACCCGAACCCGCTCATATTACGAACAGGAATATGGTGCCACACTCCTTTCGATGCAGTCCCTGACCTATGTCCTGACGGCGGCAATGGTTCTGGTACTGTGTATTGCATTGGGAAACTTAAATGCCATTCTGTTTGCAAATCGGAAAAATGAAATGATGATTTTACATTCTATTGGCTATACCAGCGGACAGTTATCACGCAAGCTTTGGCTGGAAAATCTTCTGGTATGTGTATGCGGTTTTCTATCGGGGATTTTATTTACAACCGCGGTTGTAGGCGTGGTAAATCTTTTATTTATGCAGCCTCATGGTAAAATTCTGGAAGTGATGAATTTAAGAGGACTGATAGCAGCAGGTGCAATACCCGTATTTGTATCTGTCTTCAGTATAATGCCCAGTTTGAAAAGAACTCGTAATTTTTAAACCAGCAGGAAAGCAGCCAGAATGACAGCACGGCATGAAACATGAAAAAACAGATGTAATTCACAGTCTTATGCGCTATAATAAAAACAATAATGTTTGAATAGAATAGGAGCATTTTCGTGAATATACAGGATTATATTATTTACAATAAAACGATTCCCAAAAGGGCAGCCGTTTATGCTGATTTCCCGGATGGTTTATCAAAGGAAATATGTGAGTATCTGTCATGCAGGGGAATTACAAAACTTTACTGCCATCAGGCTGAAATGTTTCTGGAGGCTGCAAAGCAAAAGAATATTGTAATCACAACTTCTACGGCCAGCGGTAAAACATTGAGTTTCCTGCTCCCTGTTATCCAGGAAATATTGGCAGATCCGTTGACAAGAGCTATTTTTATATATCCGACTAAAGCTTTGGCAAGTGATCAGTTCAGGGCAATCAAGCCATTTCTGGAGTATTTCGGTGAGAACAGAATAGCGGCAGGGGTATATGATGGAGATACACCGGTAAATGAAAGAAGCAGAATCCGGAAAAGCGCTAATATTATTTTGACTAATCCGGAAATGATAAACAGTGCTTTTCTGCCAAATCACAGTAAATTCGGTTTTGATTTTATTTTTTCTAATCTGAAATATGTAGTGATTGATGAGCTTCACACATACCGTGGGGCTTTTGGTTCCCATCTGGCTAATGTTTTTCGCCGGATGGGAAGAGTATGCAGGTATTACCATTCTTCACCCCAGTATCTTTGCAGTTCTGCAACCATTGCCAATCCGGTGGAGCTGGCTGAAGGTATTTGCGGGCAGAAATTTGTGCGGATTGAACGGGATGGTTCGGGTGCGTCTGAGAGAAATTATAAATTGATTCAGCCACCCAGGATTATGGGAAAAGATAAGCAATATTATGGACAGGTACAGTCCACAGCTGTGGCAGCAGAACTTCTTCCGGAATTAGTGGAGAATGGCCACAGCTTTATTGCATTTGCCAGATCCAGAAAGAATGTAGAGATTATTTTAAAGGAAGCAAGGGATAAGCTGGAAGCAGAAAGTTTCTTCGGAGTATCGCTTACAGACAGGATTTCCGGATATCGGGGCGGATACACACCGCTGGAGCGAAAAGAAATTGAGAGTAAGATGATCTCGGGAGCTTTGTGCGGGTTAGTTTCTACTAATGCGCTGGAACTTGGTATTGACATTGGAAAAATTGAAACAGCAGTGCTCTCCGGTTATCCGGGCACGAGGGCTTCCTTCTGGCAGCAAACGGGAAGGGCTGGAAGAAGCAGCAATCGCTGCACCAATTATCTGATTCTGGATAATCTTCCTTTTGACCAGTATATAGCCATTAATCCGGAGTGGCTGTTTGAATCCGGCAGTGAGAATGCGGTTATTGATAAGAATAATCTGCTTATAGAGCTTTCTCATATCCGTGCGGCGGCAGCAGAGATTCCGCTGACACTGGATGATATTTCATTGTTTCCGGATCTGGGCGAGACAATTCCTGTATTGATCCGGGCAAAGGAACTGGCAAGCCAGGGGGGGAAATTTGCCTGGACAGGTAATGCCTTTCCGGCAGGAGATTTCAGTTTGAGAAATATTGACAAATCCAGGTATAAACTGATGAATCAGGACAATCAGAAGGAAATTACGGAAATGGACGAGCTGCAGGCATTCCGGGAAATTCATAAGGGTGCAGTGTACATGCATGACGGGGTACAATATCAGGTTCTAAAACTGGATCTGGAATGTAAAACGGCTTATGCAGTGACCTTTCAGGGAAATTATTATACAATGCCGGGCAGTAACACCAATATAAGGATCATTCAGGGAAGCAAAGAAAGAGCTTATAAACGTGTAACAATTACATTTGGAGATGTAAATGTGGATGAGATGGTCTATATGTTTAAGAAGCTGCAATTCCATAATCATCAGAATCTGGGGTATGAGCAGCTGGAACAGCCGTTGTCTAAGGATTACGATACGGAGAGTACCTGGATTAAGATTCCTGAAAACGTAGTACAGGCATACAGACGCCTGCTTCAGGAGAGCCCCAATGGACAGTTAATCAGGAATAATCACTTTGAAGGCTTGTGCTATGCAATTAAGAATGCTGCAATGATGGCTACGATGACAGAGCAGGAGGATATCGGTGTTGTCATGTCCGGAAATGCAATTGGCATGGGGGAAAACTTTGCCTGTGGAGAGGTATATCTGTTTATCTATGATAAGTATATTGGAGGTCTTGGATATTCGGAGAAGGTCTATGACCTGACAGAACAGATTATCCGTAATGCAATCACCCTGGTAAATGGATGCAAATGTGAAAAAGGATGTGCGGTGTGTATCGGGGATTATAAATTAGATAAAAACATGATTCTCTGGGGATTGCAGAATCTATTGGAGGAAGAGCCGGTACCCAAAGAAGTGAAGCTTGTAGAATATGCCCCCTCTACCTTTATGCAAAAACAGTTTCAATTTAAAGAACTGCCGGAAAAGTGGCAGGAGTTCTGTGAATATTTAAAGGAGCGGGGAGATACCTTTGCAGCTTTTTTCAATACGATACCGGAAGTAGAGACAGATGGAGCGGACCTGATTCTTTTTACGGACAGCAATTTCTATAAGGAATGGATTCTGGAGGAGAATAATAGAAAGAGCCTTTTAAATATAATATCTTTTTACACGGAAGCGCCTCAGGGGATCCGTTTGCAGATTAAGCAAATGGAGAAGGGAAGAGACCGAAGTGAAATAAAGGATAAACTACAGAGAAGATATGAAAATCTGATGGAATAGGAGGTTTCCATGCAGTTTGAAAAAGAATTAGAACGGCTGAACCAGTACCAGAGGGAAGCAGTGCTGGATGAAAGCGATGCCTGTATCGTAAATGCTAACGTGGGCAGCGGTAAAACGACGGTATTAATTTCTAAGATCATGTACCTGCATAATGTGAGAAATGTTCCATATCAGAATATGGTAGTACTTACGTTTACCAATAAAGCGGCAAATGAAATAAAAGAACGTCTGACTGGTACTGATGCGGGAATTCCAATGGATGAGCTGGAGAATTTCGGGACTTTTCACAGTGTTGCACTCCATCTTTTAAGAAGTAAGCTGCCTCTTGAAAAGATTGGGTATACAAAGGGCTTTCTTGTGATAGAACCAGAAGAAGAACTGGATATTGCAATGCAGGTGATCGAGAAAGAGAAACTGGTTATTAAATATAAAAATCGTTTAAAGAAACGTTTGGAGCAGGCGATGACGGGGCAGATAACAGAAAATAATTCCAGCATCCGGGATGATATTTTCAAACTGGTGAAGTTGTTGAAAGAAGAGAAGGTACATCAAAATAAAATGTCTTTTTCGGATCTTTTGCAGAATACAAATCAATTATTGGAAGATCATAGTATGGAAGCCAAATGGATAATTATTGATGAGGTGCAGGACTGTGATAAAATGCAGCTGGATTTTATCGAAAGATTTATGAATGGAGACACCAGACTGTTTGCTGTGGGAGATCCAAACCAGATTATATACAGCTGGAGAGGAAGCACCTGGAATGTATTTTATATTTTAAAGGATAAATATCATGCTAAGGAATTATCCCTTCCCATTAATTATCGTTCCAGCAGTTCTATTTTAGAAGTAGCAAAGTGTTTTTTACAGAATGGAACTCCGTTAAAGGGTATGCGGGACACAGGGAATAAAATTATTTTGAAGAACCATTATAATCCCTTTAACGAAGCCTGCTATCTGTCCGGTAAAATAAGGGAACTTCAGTCGGAAGGTGTGCCGCTTAATGAAATTGCTGTATTTTACCGATTGCAGAATCAGTCCGAAGTCTTTGAGAAGGTATTTGCAGAAAATGGAATCCCATTTGAAGTTTCCATGAAAAAGACGATACAGGATATTCCGGTTCTAAAGTGGATGGTGAAACTGCTGCGTTTTTGTGTAAATCCGGATGACGATTTGTCGGGGATCTATGTGTTAAGTAATCGGGATTATGGAGAGCGGCTGACGAAAAAAGAAGCCGTAAAACTGTTAAAAGACCAGAATGGGAATCATGTGGGTATTTCAAAACTATATGATAAAATGTTGGCTTTTACGGAACAGAGCAGCGAATTACATAATCCCTTAGAACTTTTCCGGTATTTTGCATTGGATGAGTATCTTATGCCTACTTCATCTGCTTATACACAAGACAGGCAGGCGGTCATAGATTTGGCAGAGATTATCTTTTCCTATATTAAGGAAAAGCAGATGGTGTTTTTGGATGGATTGACGGATTTCCTGAATTCTTCAGCACTTTATGGGATAAATATATTACAGAAAGATGTTCACAGTGAGGAAGACTCGGTGAAGCTGATGACACTGCATGCTTCTAAGGGGCTGGAATTTTCCCATGTTTTTATTACGGGAGTGAATTATGGACTGATTCCTTTACGGACAAAGGATTTCGAAGAGGAGGACGAGGAAAGAAGGCTGTTTTTTGTAGGCATTACCAGGGCAAAAGATTATCTTGAAATTTCATATTATACGAATCCGGATTTTTATCGGGTGATGCCCGGTGAAAGCAGATATATCCATATGATTCCCGCCCATCTGATTGAGGATGATGCTGGTGTAAAAAGTGAAGTGAATCTGCAGGAACTCAAAAGGCAGATACAGGAAGCAAAAAATGAGGGGGCAAAGGAAAAGTCATCCAATGCGGTACCGGAAGAGCAGGTTTCCCAGGGAATGGTAAAACATAAGAAATATGGGACGGGTAAGATATTAAAAGAAGATGACCTTATGATTGTGGCAGAGTTTGAAAATTATGGAGTGAAAGAATTTATGAAAGCTTTTAGTGAGTTAGAGCGTGTTTGAAAATTCTTTTTCTTAATTGGATTCCCTGCTTTGCGGACGGCATCCGCCTTTTTTTCTGGTTTTCCGGTGAATGTCAGCTTCATGTAATATGAGATATCCGTGAAATTAAAATATATACTTGTCTGGAAATAAATTTTAATGTATAATTTTACTATTACAGTCACTCTATGTATGTGACTATGGTAAAAAAAGAAAGAGAGAGGGAATTGTATGGAAGAAAAGAAAAAATCAAATGGTGGTGCACTGCTGGGAGCTGCATTTATCATGGCTACATCAGCAATTGGTCCTGGGTTTTTAACACAGACAGCAAAGTTTACAAGTGATTTCCAGGCAAGCTTCGGATTTGTTATTTTAGTTTCTATTTTACTGGCCATCGTCGTTCAGATGAATGTCTGGCGTGTGCTTTGTGTATCCGGGATGCGCGGACAGGATGTGGCAAATAAGTTACTCCCGGGATTAGGTTATTTTGTAGCATTGCTGGTTGTATTAGGCGGCCTGGTATTTAATATTGGCAACGTAGGCGGCGGTGCTTTGGGATTCAATACCTTATTAGGCCTTCCGCTGACAGCCGGATATATTTTAGCCGGAGCGATTGCCATCGTTGTATTTTTACTTAAAAATGCCACAAAGGCAATGGATACTCTGACAAAAGTGCTCGGCGGAGTGATGATTGTTGTAATTTTTGTGGTTATCGTAATTGTAAAGCCTCCTGTTGGACAGGCTATTAAAGAAACTTTTATCCCGTCTACCGGTGCGGTAGCGCTGTTCCCTGCAATATTAACGTTACTTGGAGGAACCGTAGGAGGTTATATTACCTTTGCCGGTGCCCATCGTCTGATTGACGCAGGCATTACAAAGAAAGAGAATTTAAAAGAAGTTAACAAGAGTTCTATCATGGGTATCGGAATTGCAACGATCGTGCGTATTTTCTTATTCCTTGCAATTCTTGGTGTAGTGGCAAAAGGCCTTACTTTAGATCCAAACAACCCGGCAGCGGATGCATTCAGCCAGGGTGCAGGTGAGCTGGGCTACCGATTCTTTGGATTAGTATTGCTTTGTGCAGCAGTTACCTCTATTGTAGGTGCGGCTTATACATCCGTTTCATTCATGAAGACTCTGAGCAAGACGGTTGCAAAATATGAAAAATGGGTTACCATTGCTTTCATTGCAGTATCAACTCTGGTTATGGCGATTCTTGGACAGCCGGCTACTCTTCTGGTTCTGGCTGGTGCTTTAAATGGCCTGATCTTACCGGTTACTTTAGGTGTATGCCTTGTGGCATCCCAGAAAAAGAGTATCATGGGACAAGATTATAAGCATCCGAAGTGGCTGTTGATTCTTGGTATCCTGGTAGTTCTGCTTGCAGCATATCTTGGAGTTACTTCACTTTCAGGTCTTGGTAAGTTATTCGCATAGAAAATACAAAGGTGTAGTCACTATGATTGCACCTTTTTGAAATAGGAGAGAGCATAATGCTGAAAATTGAAATTCTAACAGCAGGTGATTCTGCGATTTTGATTGAGTTTGGCAAAGAGATCAGCCCGGAAATCAATCGGAAAATTACGGCTATTGTACAGCTGATTAAGGAACAGCAGATCGAAGGAATTGTTGACACAATTCCCGCTTTCTGCTCCTTACTGGTGAATTACGATCCCAGAATTATCTCATATGAGAAAATTGTGGAGCGCATGCGGCAATTAGTAAAAGTGGATGTTATGGCTGAGGTTGGTGAAAAACGGATTATTGAAATCCCTGTCTGCTACGGCGGGGATTTTGGACCGGATATTGAAACCGTTGCCGAAAATGCAAAAATGTCCCGGGAAGAAGTGATTAAATTGCATTCTTCCAAAGATTATCTGATTTATATGCTTGGTTTTCTGCCGGGATTTTCATACCTGGGAGGTCTGGATGAGCGTCTTCATACACCGCGTCTGGCTAATCCCAGAATTAAGATTAATGCAGGAAGTGTAGGCATCGGCGGTTCCCAGACAGGAATTTATCCACTGGATTCTCCGGGAGGCTGGCAGTTGATCGGTTTAACTCCGGTGAAGACATATGATCCGAACAGAGAAGTGCCTATTTTATTTGAGGCTGGAGATTATATCCGTTTCGTACCTATCGATGAAGCAGAGTTTTACCGCATAAAAGAATTAGCCAATAAGGGCGAATATCAGTGTATCGTTCATGAAGGAGGTGTGTAAGATGGGATTTCGCGTATTAAAAGGAGGCATGCTGACAACGGTACAGGATTTAGGAAGAACAGGTTACCAGAGTCAGGGATTTGGTGTGTCAGGAGTAATGGATGTACGTTCCTTTAAGATTGCAAATCTGCTTTTAGACAATCCGGAAAATGAAGCGGCGCTTGAGATCACTTTGATTGGTCCTACATTGGAATTCACATCCGCAACGATTATTGCCATTACCGGAGGGGATTTCCAGCCGATGATTAATAAAAAACCGGCGCCAATGTATACGGCGATTTACATGAATAAGGGTGATATACTGGAATTCCAGAGTGCCAGAACAGGCAGCAGGGCATATATTGCGTTTTCAAGCTATCTGGATATCCCTGTTATCATGGGAAGCCGCTCCACCAATATCAGAAGCAGGGTAGGGGGATATAAAGGAAGAAAACTTCAGGCGGGTGATTATGTGGGATTCCGTATAAAAAGGAGATATCTGCCATACTTTTTATCCAGAAATCTGGATCTGGATGAATTTGACCAGGAGGATGCTACGCTGAGAGTGGTGTTAGGACCCCAGGACAGTCATTTCACAAAGCAGGGGATGGAAAGCTTTCTGGGCAGTGAATATGAGGTAACCAGTGACTTTGACCGTATGGGATGCCGGCTGGAAGGTCCTTTTGTAGCTTATAAAGATACGGCGGATATTATTTCAGATGGTATTACAATGGGATCTGTACAGGTTCCGTCCCATGGAAAGCCGATTATTATGTTGTCTGACAGACAGACTACCGGGGGTTATGCCAAGATCGCAACCGTTGCATCAGTGGATATCCCGAAGCTGGTACAGAGAAAGACAGATCATAAGATACGGTTTCAGGCAATTACTGTTACAGAAGCCCAGAGTCTTTATCTGGATGAGATAAGAGAAATGGATGATTTCCGAAAAGAAATACACAGGCCCTGTAAAGAAGTTTTGGACTGCCGTCTGGTTGCCAAGCGGTTGGAAAAACTCTTTTCATAGATAAAAGCAGATAAGAAAGAGAGGTATTTAAATGGATTTAGAAAAGATAGAGGGATTGATAAAAATAATTGAAAAGTCATCTTTGACAACGTTTTCCATCAAAGAAGGAGACGTAAAGATTTCTATGAGCAAGATTAAGTATGCTCCTGGAGCAGCAGAAGGCATGACTGTTAATACTTCAGCTCAGGAGGAAGGTAATCCAGTGGAAGAAGAAGAGCAGTGTTTTATAACATCTCCTATTGTAGGAACTTTTTATGCGGCGGCATCACCCGATGAACCGGCATTTGTTAAAGTAGGTGATGTGGTAAAGGGCGGACAGACTGTCTGCATACTGGAAGCGATGAAGCTGATGAATGAGATTGAAAGCGATTTTGACTGTGAAATTGAAGCTGTTCTGGTAAGCAATGAACAAAAAGTAGAATATGGACAGCCGCTGTTTCGCGTAAACAAATTATAGGCATAAAGGGAGGATTGGACTGTGTTTAAAAAAATATTAATAGCCAATCGGGGTGAGATAGCAGTTCGAATTATCCGCGCATGCCGTAACCTGGGCATTCGCAGTGTAGCGATATATTCCAAAGAGGACAAAGACAGCCTTCATGTACAGCTGGCAGACCAGCGTATCTGTATTGGCGAGGGTCCTGCAAAGAACAGTTATTTAAATATGGAACGCATTATCAGTGCGGCAAATAATATGGCTGCTGATGCTATACACCCGGGATTTGGATTTTTATCTGAGAACAGTGATTTTGTGCGGATGTGTGATGAGAATGGAATCACGTTCATCGGTCCATCCGCTGATGTAATTGACAGTATGGGCAATAAATCCCATGCCAGAAAGACAATGATGGATGCAGGCGTACCGGTTGTTCCGGGAACAAAAGAACCGGTCTATGAGGCTGAGGCGGGTGCAAAGATTGCAAAAGAAATCGGGTATCCGGTTATGATTAAGGCATCTTCCGGCGGCGGCGGTAAAGGTATGCGTGTTGCAAAAAATGAAGATGAATTTGAGTTTCAGTTTAATATGGCGCAGCGGGAATCAGCCAATGCTTTTGGTGATGATACCATGTACATTGAGCGTTTTATTGAGAATCCAAGGCATGTGGAGATACAGATTATTGCAGATGCATATGCAAATGTAGTAGCTCTGGGAGAGCGTGACTGTTCGGTGCAGAGAAATCACCAGAAATTGATTGAGGAATCGCCATCACCTGCTATTTCAGAGGAAATGCGGGAGGAAATGAACCGCTATGCAATACTGGCAGCGAAGACCGTAAATTACACAAATGCCGGAACGATAGAGTTTATTGTAGATCCAAAAGGCAACTTTTTCTTTATGGAAATGAATACCCGTATCCAGGTAGAACATGGTGTTACAGAGATGGTTACCGGTACGGATTTAATTATAGAACAGATCCGTATTGCTATGGGTGAAAAATTGAGTTTTAACCAAAGTGACATTATTCTTCGCGGACATGCTATTGAATGCCGTATAAATGCCGAGATTCCGGAGAAAAACTTTATGCCAAGTCCGGGTGTGATTAAACATATGCATCTTCCGGCAGGAAATGGAGTGCGTGTGGATACCGGGCTTTATACCGGGTACCGCATTCCATCCGAATATGATTCTATGATTGCAAAAGTTATTGTCCACGCACCGGACAGAGAAGCAGCATTACAGAAGATGCGTTCCGCGTTGGATGAAATGGTGATTATGGGAATCGAGACAAACATTGATTTTCAGTATCAGATCCTGAAGCACCCTACATTTTGTGAGGGAAAAGCCGATACCGGATTTATTGAACAGTTGATGAAACTGAGTTAGAAAATGATATATCTAAATATTCATAAAGTGAGATGAAAGGAGTTTCCTATGTATAAAGTGGATTTAAACAGCGACCTTGGCGAAAGCTTCGGACACTATACAATTGGAATGGATGACCGTGTGATTCCATTTATCACATCCGCAAATGTGGCATGCGGATATCATGCTTCTGATCCGGTTGTTATGGAAAAGACAGCAGCGATTGCGAAAAAAGAAGGGGTGCGGGTAGGTGCGCATCCGGGACTGCCGGATCTTATGGGATTTGGCAGACGCGTTATGGACATCACACCAGGGGAAGCAAAAGCCTATACGCTTTATCAGATCGGAGCATTGGCCGGAATCTGTAAAGCACAGGGTATCAGCCTGCAGCATGTAAAACCGCATGGAGCCCTTTATAATATGGCAGCAAAGGATTATGAACTTGCAAAGGGTATCTGTGAGGCAATTTATGAATTTGACAAGAATCTGATAGTTTTGGCGTTATCCGGCGGAGAGCTGGCAAAGGCAGCTGCCGACTGTGGGCTTCGTACTGCACTGGAAGTATTTGCAGACCGTGCTTATGAAGAAGACGGAACTCTGGTTAACCGGAGAAAAGAAGGCTCTATGATTACGGACGAAGAAGAAGCGATAGCAAGAGTTGTCCGTATGGTAAAAGAAGGAAAGGTTACTGCGATTACCGGAAAAGATATACCGATTAAAGCAGATTCAGTGTGTGTGCACGGAGATGGCGAAAAAGCTCTGGCATTTGTAGAAAAGATCCGTAAAACACTGATAGATGAAGGCGTGGAAATCTGCCCGCTGGATGAGATCGTGTAAGATCTATAGAATATTTATTGGAAATTGTTGTAAAAACGCCTGTTCATGATAGTTTATATCATGAAACAGGCGTTTTTTGAATTAACGTATTTATTTGTTAGAAAGTATTTCCAGAATGGCAGGTATTTCAGCTTGGAGCCCGGCTGCCGGAAAGTTTGGGGAAACTCAAATATATGCTTGCTTATAAAAAGAAAAGCTGATAAAATGCGGTTAGATATAGCTAACTATGTGGGCTATAACCAAGCATCATATATCTGCTTTGAAATATGATATGGGGATAGGTAATGATATTCTATGTATAAAAGTAAAAGAAGGTGAAGTATTGAACGGAATAGATTTATCATCGGTACGGATGGATTTTAGAGGATTTGGCTTTTCAAAAAGGGAAGTAAACGAATTGATTCAAGAATATAGCATAAATGAACCGAAAAACAAAGTACATATAACAGCTTATATGATTTTGCCGGGAGTTGAGATTTTTTGCACAGATTATCAGACACATGAACATTTTTATGGAAAGGTGAATGAATGCAATTATTATCAGATTGCATATTCCCATAAAGGTGTTTATGAAAGCAGGATTGACGGGCATCGGTTTCTTAGACTTTCTGAGGGTGAAATTTCCATGATGACAAATACGTATCAGAGTTTTGATTCTCATACACCCATGGGATATTTTCAGGGAATCAATATCATTTTTTATCCGCAGATGATAGGAGGAGAAGCAATTGACTTTCTCGGATTGTTTGCGATTGATATTAACGAACTTTTTAAAACGCACCTTCAGGGTAAACGATTTGAACGATTTGTTTGTGACGGTCATATCAAAAAAGTCCTTGAAGCATTGTATGAAGCATCCAGAGAGGGCGACTATATTCATATGAAAATACATGTTCTACACTTGCTGACAGAATTTGTCCATTATGAAGGAGCCAGACAGAAGAAATATCATGTCGTTACAGATAAGAAAACAGAAACAATCAGTCAGATCAAAAACTATATAGAAAAGAATATGCAGAAGCATTTTACCATTAGGGAGCTGGCTGCACATTTCCATATATCGGAGACAGGACTTAAGGATAATTTTAAAGTCATTTATGGTTGCAGTCCTTATGAATTCTTAAAAGGATGCCGCATGGAATGGGCCGCTAAAAGGCTGAAAACAACAAATGAATCCATAGCGGATATAGGAAACGCAATCGGGTACGAGAATCCAAGTAAGTTTTCAGCAGCTTTTTCAAGTATCTACGGTTTAACACCAATTAAATATAGAAAAAATGGCTAAATGGAGTATTTTGACTAAACAGAGTGGAAGAATATTCCTCAATTTTGTATTATTGGTTAGGTAAAGCTAACTATGCTGGGGGAAAATCAGGAGAATGCGTGTGTGGATTTTGTGATTACCCATGACCTGGAGCTGGTTGTGGGAAGCTGCACCCATGTGCTGCATTTGAAATATGGAAAAGTGTAAGTGTTCAGCTCCTCTTTGTGGGGGAGATTAAAGAAAGGAAGAAAGAGAGGAAAAAGAAATTGAAAACGAAAAAGAAAAGCAGTATTGTTGTTTTACTTCAATATGCCGGTAATTATCGCTGGCTGACAATCCTGGGCTGCATTTTATCAGGGGCTGCAGCCGTCATCGGCTTAATGCCGTATGTATTTGTATGGTTGGTGGCAAGAGATGCGCTTGCGGTATATCCCAATTTTGCGGCGGCAGATAATCTGGCTAAGTGGGGATGGCTTGCAGTATGGTTTTCAGTAGCAAATCTTGCAGTGTATTTTATAGCGTTAATGATGACCCACATTTCTGCATTTCGCACAGCAAGAAACATGCGAATGAAAGCAATGCAGCATATGGTGGAATTACCTCTTGGTTTTTTTACCGGGAATCAGTCTGGCAAGCTTCGCAAGCTGGTAGATGATAATGCAGCGCTTACAGAGGATTTGTTGGCGCATAAGATGCCTGATACCGTTGGCGCAGTCGTGACACCTCTGGCAGCAATTGTTTTTTTGCTCCTGTTTGACTGGCGAATGGGTGCACTATCCCTTTTCACCATGGTCCTGGCACTGGCATCTATGGGTATGATGATGAGTGGAAAAAATGCAAACTTTTTTCACCGGTATCAGCAGGAAATCGAAAAAATGAGTGGAGAAGCAGTGGAATATGTCAGAGGTATTCCGGTCGTAAAGGTATTTCAGCAGACGGTATATTCCTTCAAGGCCTTTTATGCAGCAATTTTGTCCTACAGTGATCTTGCCGGCAAATACGCTATGAGCTGCCAAATGGGCAACACTTGTTTTTTAAGTGCCATTAACGGAACATTTCTACTCCTGATTCCTGCAGCGCTCTATATTGCTTCTGTCAGTGACGGATGGGGTGTCATTCCCAATTTTATCTTCTATGCTTTGTTTGCACCGGCTTGTGGAAATATGATTAACCGGATTATGTATGCGTCACAGTCTGTCATGGAAGCAAATGAGGCTGTATTTAAAATGGAGGAAGTCTTATCCCAGGAACCATTGAAAAATGCGACATATACCACGGCACCCTCCGATGGAACGGTTGAGTTTAAGGATGTCACATTCACTTATCCGAAAGCCACAAGGCCTGCACTTTCCCATATCAGTTTTCGTGTGGCGGGGGGGCAGACAGTAGCTTTGGTGGGGCCTTCCGGTGGGGGTAAAACTACAGCAGCCAGTCTCATTCCCAGGTTCTGGGATGTATTGGAAGGGCAGGTGAAGATTGGCGGCGTTGATGTTCGTGAAATAGACAACAGGCTTTTGATGGATCAGGTTGCTTTTGTCTTTCAGGATACGCGGCTGTTTAAACAAAGCCTGCTTGATAATATAAGGGCAGCAAAACCGGAGGCATCCAGGGAGCAGGTTCTCCGTGCCGCCCATGCTGCACAGTGCGATGATATTCTTGAAAAACTTCCGGACGGCTTAGATACGGTTGTGGGAACGAAAGGAATTTATTTGTCCGGCGGGGAGGTACAGAGAATTGCGTTAGCCAGGGCCATTTTAAAGGATGCACCAATTATTGTGCTGGATGAAGCAACGGCATTTGCGGACCCGGAAAATGAAGCACAGATTCAAAAAGCCTTTGAGTCGTTGATTCGGGGGAAAACGGTACTTATGATTGCCCACAGACTATCCACGATTCAAAATGCAGATAACATTCTTGTTATGGATAATGGGAAGATTACGGAGTGTGGAACACATGGTGAACTTTTGGAAAAACAGGGACTGTATGCTAAAATGTGGAGGGATTATCAGAAGTCGGCAAAGTGGAAGGTTGGAAAGGAGAGCACATTATGATTTCAAGAATTGAACATCTTTTTGCACTCAGTCATCAGGGGGCAAAGGACTTTGTAAAGGCAGTATTGCTGACGGTAGTATGCAACATCAGTCTGATGCTTCCGGTAGGCGTCATTATGGCAGTGATCCAATATATGCTTGCAGCGATTCCCAACGGAGAAAATACAGGAGCAAAAATTCTGTATTATACCGGGATAGCGGCAGTGATCCTGGTTGTATTGTTTGTGCTTCATTACATTCAATATGCGGCCCTTTATCTGTCGGTATATAAGGAGAGTGCCAACCGAAGAATTGCACTGGCTGAAACACTGCGCAAGCTTCCGCTTTCCTTTTTTGGAAAAAGAGATTTAAGCGATCTGACAGCAACCATGATTGCAGACTGTTCCAGTCTGGATCAGATGTTTTCTCATTATATTCCAGTGTTGTTTGCGGCTGTTATTTCCACCACTATTGTAGGAATCAGTATGTTCTGTTTTAATCCCAAAATGGCACTGGCTGTATTGTGGGTTGTTCCGGCAGCGCTGCTTTTGACGATTTGCTCCAAAAAGCTGCAGGATACATATGGTACGAAAAACATTCTGGCAAAACGTGCCGTTACTGACTATATCCAGGAAGGATTGGAAACCAATCGTGATCTGAAGGCCTGCAATCAACAGGAAGTTTATTTAAAAGAGCTGGAGCAAAAAACGGCAGCCGCAGAAAAATCAGCCATCCGGTCAGAATTGGCGGCAGGCACTTTTGTAAGTTCTGCGCAGGCATTTTTACGTATTGGAATGGCGACAACAGTTCTGGCAGGGGCGGACCTTTACGTACGCGGAGAGCTTACACTACTGTATTTTCTTGGATTTCTGTTTGCAGCTGCACGAATTTATGATCCCCTTAGCATTGTTCTTATGAATATGGCGGCAACCTTTAACGCAAAACTTCAGATTAACCGTATGCGTGCGATTCAGGAAGAGCCGGTACAGACAGGAACGGAAAATTTTAAACCAAATGGCTTTGACATCAGTTTCGAACACGTGGATTTTTCATATCGAGACGGAGAAGGGGTTCTATCGGATGTGACATTTATGGCAAGACAGGGGGAGGTCACAGCTCTTGTGGGTCCCTCTGGCGGCGGAAAATCTACAGCAGCAAAGCTTTCAGCCAGATTCTGGGATGTGAATAAAGGAAAAATTAAATTAGGTGGCAGAGATATTTCTGAAATAGATCCGGAAGCCTTACTGAAATATTATGCGATTGTATTTCAGGACGTTGTCCTGTTCCGGGATACCATTATGGAAAATATCAGGCTCGGACGTAAGGGGGCCACAGATGAAGAAGTAATCGAAGCAGCAAAGGCAGCGCAGTGTGATGAATTTATCATGCGCCTGACAGATGGATATGAAACAGTAATCGGAGAAAATGGCTCTACCCTTTCAGGAGGAGAACGCCAGCGAATTTCCATAGCGAGGGCGTTGTTAAAGGATGCACCTGTAGTCCTTCTGGACGAAGCCACGGCGAGTCTGGATGTGGAAAACGAGAGTGCAGTCCAGGATGCATTATCCAGGCTGATTCGCAAGAAAACGGTTTTAATTATTGCACATCGGATGCGTACAGTAGCCAGTGCTGACAAGGTGGTTGTTCTGGAAAACGGACGAATTGTGCAGCAGGGTGCACCCGAAGAGCTTCTGAAACAAAAGGGAATGTACAGACATATGGTAGAACTGCAAAATAAGAGCATGGCGTGGAAGTTATCATAGAGAAAACCAGCTTTGTATCAATAAACTGTATCCCGGAAAGAGAAAGGGGCGGACCATGGCAGGCGTGCTCCCATCGGATACTAATCTGGCAGAGATCTGCCCGCTGGATGAGATCGTGTAGAAAATTCATCTGAAAATGATTTCGATTAAACGGTAATAAAAGCGCCTGTTCATGAAAATATGATAACATCATGGACAAGCGCTTTTTAATACTTTTCTATTTTATGGATAGGATATCCAGAATGGCAGGTATTTCTGATTGAAGCTGCCCCATTTCTTTTTCTTTTTGTTTCATCACGGTTTTATAGGCAGCAGCTTTTTCTGTTTGCCTGCTGTCTGTATAAAGTCTGTAATTTACGGCAGCCTCATAGTAGCGGGCCAGAGCATAATATTCCTCAAGTATTTCATTTGATTTAGCACCCCGGGCTTCGTTTTGTGAAGTTTTTCGCAGTATAGACCCATAATCCTGGTATTTCAGATCTCCGGAAAAAGATTGTTCATCGAATGTTGTATAGCCCTGGAATTCTTCCTTAAGGCGTGCGATCCCCATAGCAAGTAATAAGACAAATAGAATCGACAGAATGATGATAAGGATGCCCGATATACTAACTCGTTTCTTCTTCATGGATGTCTAATCTCCTTTCCAGTATATCTCGAACTCCGTTTGCAGACAGGTTGGGAAGCGTACTCAGATCTTCCTTTGTCATATTGCAGAAGGAAGACAGCAGCAGCTGAATCTTCTGATCAATATCATCTAATGCAGCCAGATGTTCAGCCTGGTATTTCCCCTCATATAAAAAATATTCTCCCGATATGGTTTCATAATAAGAGGAGAGGCTGGAGACCAGGTATCTGGGAGACCAGCTGCTATGAAGTTCAGGATTAATCAGCGAATTAATGGAATCAAAGATACTATTATAACTCTCTGAAGCCCGGGTAATTGCAGTGTAGGAATCAAATTCGTCACCCAGGTACAAATTGTTTGAGTTATAGTAAGCATTCAGGTCGATATATTTTTTGTTTTCTATTAAATTATCCATGGTTTCTTTATGGATAGCTTCATTTTTATGTAAGGCGCTTTTCGTAACGCTTTTGTATATGGGCCAGGCGGATCCGACCAGGATAAAGGCGGCAACATTCAGGATCACCAAAATGGCAATGATGCTTGTGCGTACACTGATACTTGTAAATCTATGGGTTGTAGTGTAAACGTCATTCTGAGTTTTTTTGAATTCCGACTGATAATGTTTCATATCAGAACGGTGTTTCAAAATATCGGGATTTTGGGAACCGCAATAAGGACATTTTTCATCCTTTAACGTTAAGGGTGCCCCGCAGAAAGTACACTTCATTTTTTAACCTCCTCATCATAAAGCTTTTTTAATTGATCTATACTCATGTGATAGCGTTCATTTAAAATCTGTTCTGCTTCTTTTTGATATGCTTTTACCATAGCAGAATCTTCCTTACGCATATCTTCAAGGCGTGTCATGATCAGAAGAGAAGTCATGGCGGTCATGATATCTTTTTCACGGTTGTTCTCCGGGTCCGTAATTATGAGATAGTCGGCATATGCCCAGATAAAGTCAGAATGCTTCCAGTTGTAGGTGGAAAATTTCTGTGTTTCGGAGTCTGTCAGTATGTAGTTCAGAACAGCGTCGTAATTTCCTTCCTCATACCAGACATCCATTTTCGGAAATGCCGTACGTTCCCAGGCTGTCTGGGCAGCGTCCTGTTTTTTTAACTGGCTGTCATTAAACTGAAACAATAAAAATATCCCAAGTGCCAGAAGGGCGGAAATCAGGAGCGATATACCAATGCGCTTTCCTACACGTGAAGATTCACTTTTTATAGTATCTTCAAAGTAGTCCATAGGGACATCTTCTAATTTCTCCAGATTCTGATGCAGCTCATGTAGCTCATTCATATATTCTTTTTCGGCACCGGGGAAGTTCGTGGAACCACAATAGGGGCATTTCACTATAGTTTCATCCAGTATGGTTCCGCAGCTTTGGCATTTCATAATAAGAACTGTCCTTTCAGGTTAGTTAATTAATTATAATAAGAATACAATAATATGTGGGAAGGCGAAAGCGGTCATTCTATACCATGGTTTTTACCATATTAACAAATCTGAGGACATCTTCTGGTGCATCCAGGCTATAAAGTAAGCCATAGGGGATGCTGTAATCCCAATTCACAGGAATTGATATAAGACCCGGGTGAACCTCCTGCCAGCACTCAATGCTAAGCAGGACATTTCCGGTCTCTGCGCAGCGGTTAAATACTGATAAATCATAAAATTGAGGAGTATCCTCTATTTGAATTTTGGGATGGTGTTTCGTCAGGTCATTGCGGAGGAAATCATTCACTCCGGAATCTCCGTGAGCTACCATCATCAGAGTCTCACCGTATAAATCTTCGATATCAATGCAGGAATTTCCTGCAAGGCGATGTTCTCTGGGGACTGCAATCATTTTTTTGTATCTGCCCAGGGCAAGAAAATTACAGCGGCTAAGCCATGCTTTGGAATCACATACCCCTATCAGAAAATCAAACTTTTCTCCCAGCAGTCCTATTTCCCCAAGAATTCCTTCGTAATTATCCTCAAACGGTACAAGATGCAGTTTATATTCCGGAAAATCTTTATTTACACGATACCATAAATCCATAAAGGGCTTTGCAGGATTCAGAAGCGATGTGCCCACACAAAAGGTAGTGTCCTTAGCATGGTTGGCGGCTTTGGCATTTGCAATGGATTTTTTTGAATAATCTATCATGAATTTAGCGTCCTGATATATGACAGCTCCGGAGTCTGTTAAACGGATGCCCGAGGGGGTACGTTCCACAAGCTTTATATCCAAATGATTTTCCAATGTATTTATTTGTTTCATAACGGCGGTAGGCGAGATATACAGATGTTTTGCTGCTTTTGTAAAACTTCCGAAGTCCGCAGCTGCTATAAATGTATCCAGCATCTGATTGTACATATATTACCTCCTAAAATTAAAGTGTATAAACTTTATGTTAATACAACGATAACATATCGGAGATTCCAAGTCAATGAAAACTAAGATAAACTATAGGAAAATACAAAGAAAAATAATAGAAAAGAGGTAGATTAAATGGCAGAACTGATAGCGTTCTTTTCACGCAGGGATGAAAATTATGTTAATGGTATAATTAAGACACTGGATATCGGTAACACAGAAGCCGCAGCTGGTATTATACAGGAATTGACAGGTGCCCGGCTGTTTCAAATTGAGCCAATACAGACATATTCAAAGGAATATAACGAATGTATTGCACAGGCTCAGGCAGATCAGAAACGGAATGCCAGACCGGAATTGAAAACGTACCCG
Source organism: Robinsoniella peoriensis (assembly GCF_000797495.1). GTDB lineage: Bacteria > Bacillota > Clostridia > Lachnospirales > Lachnospiraceae > Robinsoniella > Robinsoniella peoriensis. The sequence goes on along the minus strand of NZ_JTGN01000027.1, from coordinate 3,544 downwards.
GAAAGTATTGATCCGTATGATGTAATTTATCTGGGTTTTCCTAATTACTGGGGGACTATGCCCATGGCGGTGTTTACCTTTTTGGAACACTTTGATTTCACCGGAAAAACCATTATGCCTTTTTGCACTCACGAGGGCAGTGGAATGGGCAGCAGTACAAGTGATATCAGCAGATTATGTCCCGGAGCAATGGTAGAGGCGGGACTGCCCATTTATGGAAGCGCTGTACAGAGGTCTAAAAAAGACATAGCAAACTGGATGACAATTAATAGCAATCGGGAAAGGACGGAATGAAAATGGAATATATAAAATTAGGAAATTCAGGCATTGAGGTATCACGTTTATGTGCAGGCTGTATGAGTTTTGGTGACCCGGCAAGCAAAATGCATGCATGGACCCTTGACCCACAGGAAAGTGAAGAGATTATCAAACATGCATTAGAATTGGGGATTAATTTTTTTGATACGGCTAATTGTTATTCCGCAGGAACAAGTGAGGAGTATCTGGGCAGGGCGGTTAAAAATAATATAGCAAGAGATAAAGTCGTTCTGGCCACAAAGGTTTATTTCAATGAGGGAAAACTTTCAGGGGAAGCAATACCGCGAGAGGTGGAAGCTTCGCTCAAACGCCTGGGAACAGACTATATAGATTTGCTGATTATTCACCGCTTTGATTATGATACGCCAATAGAAGAGACCATGCAGGCCCTGCATAAGGTGGTCCAATCAGGTAAGGTTCGTGCCATTGGTGCTTCCGCTATGTATGGATACCAGTTTATGAAGATGCAGTATACCGCTGAAAAGAATGGCTGGACAAAATTTGTATCGATGCAGAATCATTATAATCTGCTTTATCGTGAGGATGAGCGAGAGCTGATCCCGGCCTGCGAAGATCAGAATGTGGCAAGAACACCGTACAGTCCGCTGGCTGCCGGAAGGCTGTCACGTCCTACCTGGTCTGCAGATACTTTAAGAAGCAGAACGGATGTAACGGCAAAAGGTAAATATGATAAGACCCGGGAAAGTGATATGGAAATAGTAAAGAGAGTATCCGGACTGGCAGAGAAAAAAGATGCAACCATGACTCAGATTGCCCTTGCCTGGCAGTTTGCAAAAGGCGTTGCAGTGCCAATTATCGGTGCAACAAAAGCAAAGTATTTTGATGATGCAGCAGGCAGTTTTAAGGTTATATTGTCACAGGATGAAATGAATTATCTGGAAGAATCATATGTGCCCCACAATATTGTGGGAGCGTTATAAGGAGAAAAATTCAATTTACTAACTGCAGAGAACAGCGGCTTTTATTTTCTTAAAACCGCTGTTCAGCTAAGCATTAATTTTTGAACATGAACTATCAACTACTAAATGACGGTTTTTATCTTTTGGCAGAGGATTAAAAAATGAAACTTATGACAATTCATTTAAACCAATGATCTTACTGCCTTTACTTTCATAATAGTGCAGCATTTCGTCAATTTTCCTTTTATCATAACTTGTAATGCAATCTGATAATACATTAACCCTATAATTAGCTTTGCGTAAGTTGTAACAGGTTGATTTAACACAAGCAGCAGCATCTGCTCCTGTTATGTAGAATTCGCATATTTCATTTTCACTAATAAAGTCCGTAAAACCCTCACTGCTTAATGCATTTCCTTTGCATTTTTTGAAAACATTTTTTGAGACGATTTTCAAGTCTGAAGCTAATTCTGCTCCTTCTGTATTGGGTTTAAAAGTCCTCGTGCCGGCTGATAAATTTTCATGCCTTATATAAACAACATGAATATTATTATTGACTGCCCAATCAATAGATTTATTGATATTGTCAATGATATCCTTGTAATTCTTTGTTATATCATTTTGAATATCAATTATTACTAAGGCTTTTTTCTGCATAGTGTTTCCTCCTGATAGGTAGATTGATTTGTTTGCTTGTTTATTGTATCATGTAATTGTTGACAACATTATGGCAATAATCTATAATGATAAAAATAAAAATCTTTAAAAATTGAAAGGCGGCTGTCAGATGAAAATTGACAGACTTGTAAGCATTATAATGATACTCCTTGAAAAAAAGCGCATAGGCGCACAGGAGTTAGCAGATATGTTTGAAGTTTCACCCCGCACAATCTACCGTGACATAGACACTATAAACATGGCGGGGATTCCCATTTGTTCTGCACCTGGAGTTGGCGGTGGATTTGAAATCATGCAGAAATACAAGATTGATAAAAAAGTTTTTTCGACGGCAGATCTTTCCGCTATCCTGATGGGGCTTTCCAATCTTCCTACCATGATACGAGGGGATGAACTGGTAAATGCCCTTGCAAAAGTTAAGAGCTTTATACCCGCTGACAGAGCAAAAGACATTGAATTAAAAGCAAATCAGATTCACATAGATTTAAGTCCGTGGATAGGCAACAGAAATATTCAGGCATATTTAGAAAACATCAAAACAGCTTTACTGGAAAGCAAACTGCTTACCTTTGAATATGAAGACCGCTATGGCAACATAACTGCACGAACAGCCGAGCCGTATCAGCTTGTTATGAAAAATAGCCATTGGTATTGGCAAGGGTATTGCCTTAAAAGAAATGATTTTCGCTTATTCAAAATATGCCGCATATCAAATCTACAAATACAAGAGGAATCTTTTACACCACGAGATTATCAAAAACCAATTCTAGATTTTGCGGATATTTTAGCAACTATGCAAAATACAATCAAAATCCGTATTCATAAATCTGTCAAAGACAGGGTACTTGATTTTTGCGATTATGAACACTTTACGCCTGACGGCAATGATCATTATATTGTTAGTTTTCCTTTCATAGAGAACGAATACTACTACAATATTCTTTTTAGTTTTGGGAATAAATGTGAGTGCTTAGAGCCGTTACATATCCGTACAGAAATGAAGCGCAGAATACATGATATAGGTATCTTATATGAAGACGCGCTTTAGTAATATACAAATTCAGCTTAAATTGGGGTTTTGTTGATTAATGACGCTTTGTAGATGTAGGTAGTGTACGGAAAGATGGGTGTGGGAAACTGGCATGGGCTCCGTCAGCTGGCCGCAGAACTGGTATTTTCTAACCTTTTCGAAGCGCTTTTTGGCGGCACGCGGGCATTCGCTCCGAAATCCTGATGCATTTCGCAGCTCACTGCCCGCTTAGTATCCGATGGGAGCCAGTCGAATACTATCCACCAAAAAACACTTCGAAAAGGTAAGTAAATGAACTGTACCCTTTGTCAAGGACATTTTAAAAAGTGGGGCACTTTTTTCGCACCTTTACTTCCAAAGTATCCTGCATACAGGTACACCTCTTTAAATGTCATGGTATTCTATGAAATTTTTTAACTATCCGTATTTTTCTGATATAATTGGCATCCAAGTTCTTCCGGTTTTTTGGCTATGACCGGATGCGCAGGTATTTTGGGAACATCCAGTGGATATTCTCCAGTGATGACAAATTTATAAAACTCATTGGGTGCAAGCTTCGCCAGATGCCATTGGTACMGCTGATTATTATAATAAGCCA
>NZ_JTGN01000023.1 GCF_000797495.1 Robinsoniella peoriensis | reverse complement strand
GCTACAAAGAGGGAGCGAAAAAAAAGACATATACAGAGACGGTCATCAGTGATACCCATAGCGAACAGGCACAATTTCAGGAAACGGAATATTTTAAAGAAAAAGTAAAAGAGCGTTATAAGATAGAAGCAAAAAACAGCGAGTTAAAACATAGACATGGTTATGACGTTGCGTCATCATCAGGTCTTATTGGCATGGAAATGCAGGGAGCGATGGCAATATTTGCAGTGAACCTCAAACGAATCATGAAAGTGATGGGGGAAAAATAAAGGAATCCCTAGTTCAGAAAAAGGAATCATCCATAGAAAATGCACAAAAATCCACCAGAAAAATTTGAGTCTGGTGGATTTTGTGTTTTATTATTAAGGAAGGATTTAAAAACATATGTTTTTCAGTGCCCTCGAGAAAACCAGCTTTGTATCAACGAATGCTATCTCGGAAAGAGAAGGGGGCGGACCAGGACATTGGTTTGGAAGGCGTATAGCAGAGCTGAGCATTTACTTACCTTCCCGGAGTGATTTTTGGCGGATACAATTCGACTGGCTCCCATCGGATTGTAAGCGGGCAGCGAGCTGCGAAATGCATCAGGATTTCGGAGCGAATGCCCGCGTGCCGCCAAAAAGTGCTCCGGGAAGGTTAGAAAATGCCAGTTCTGCGTTAAGCCTTCCAAACCAATGTCCTGGTCCGCCTCCTTCTCTTTCCGTACACTACCTACATCTACAAAGCGTCATTTCTCAGCTAAACCCCAATATAATAAACCTGCAGTGAGTCTCAATTTCAAGTAATGACTCATAAAATTGTTTTGAATAATGAGCCATAAGCCATCTCTAAACTATTTGCTGAAATACTAGACAGAATTGTAAACACGAATATGTCCTAATCTCAAAAGAAAGTCCTAAAATATAAAAAGTATCCTGAAAAATTTCTAATTTTTTAAAATATAGTCCTAAGTGTTTTTTTTAACCCATGCTAAAATTATGATAATAACAGCAGTAACATATTACAAAATTTACGGGGGATAAGCATGGAAAAGAAAAAATGGAGACATAAAATTTACCGTTGCATTGGTGCAGGAATGGCGGCGGTGCTGTTGACTGGAAGCATACCGGCTCCTGTTTTGGGGGCGGAGGTTAAAAATAAAGAACCATTATTTGCCGGAAAAGTGTTCTCAGATACGTACCAGGATCCGCAGAAAGGCAACCTGAACTGGCGAGAGGCTATGGTGAGCGGAAATGGGGAGAACGGGGTGATGGAATCCTGCCATCCTGTGAATGATACTTTTATTTTCCAAAATACTACATTTAACATGCCTACGGATGATTACAGGGAAACCATGGATTTGACAGGAGAGCTGGGAGATGCCAGAGAGGCCGTGATGAACAACTGGAATTTCTGGAGTCAGGTACAGCCGGAACTGGACTATGACTATACACTGCACCCGGGCCATCAGCTTCGGATGAGGCTGGATGATCTGGAAGAGACGGATGTATCCGATTATCAGAGATGGACAGACTATGAAACTGCCGAGATCGGGGTGAGTTTTCAGGCGGATGGTGAGACATGGGAGAGAAGCACATTTACATCCAGAGAGGACAATGTGACCATAACATGGCTTCGTCAGCCGGAGAACGGCGGCAGGCTGAATACAACGCTGTCAATCGATGACCTTTCCGATATGGCGATTGACCAGGGCAGGGAAATAGATGAAGGGCTTCAATACAAAAAGATTGCGGCACAGGATGGAAGCTATCTGGGACTGACTGCTCATTATCCCGTGTATGACAACAGTGAGCTGAAAGAAGCGGGGTTCGCCGGAGTTACTTATGTGGTAAATATCGGTGGAACAAAAGAGAGGGTCAGGCTGGGAGATATACAGGATCACCTGAATGCCGGAACAGAGGATAACTTTGGAATAAAGGTAAAGGATGCAGAGGGCGTGGTACTGATCACAAAATCTGCCAGGGATAAAGAGATGGGCCCGGCATCTGCATTTGCCGGACAAAATGAACTGCCTTTGGTACAGCGTCTGATTGAAGAAACCCGGGCAGTTGCGGAAAATGAAGCGTACCGGACAAACGGATACTTTGATTACAGCAAGGCACTTGCGCCACACGAACAGCTCCATGGCAGTGAATTTAATAAGATTAAATTTGATCTGGCAGGAGATGAGGCAGATGATAGCCTGACCAACGAAGAATTAATCTCAAAACAGAGGAATTCTGACCGGTTGAACCATGCAATGCTGGAGCGTGCCTTCTATGCCGGAAGATATGCACAGGTATGTACCTCCGGTTATAGTACATCCAGACTCAGCGGCATGTGGATCGGGGCATGGAATGGATATTGGCAGGCGGATTATACCACGGATGCAAATGTGAATCTCCAGATTTCCGGTGTTAATATCGGAAATCTGCAAAATGCCTCTGAGGGATATATTAATTTCCTTCTCAGGATTCTTCCTGATTTTGAAATGAATGCCACCCAGGTTTATGGCATGCACGATGCGCTCCTGGCACCGCCCAGGACAGACGGGGACAGAGGGAACCTGGTGCATTTCAATGCGGACTATCCATTTAATTACTGGAACGCGGGGGCGAGCTGGCTATTACTCCCGGTATACGAATACTGGCAGTGCTTTGGCAACAGCCAGATTCCCCTGGGCAAAGATATCGACCTGAATGCGCTGCGCTCGGTGCTTTCCATCCAGGACCAGGATTTATCGGATGCACAGATCAGCCAGATAGAGGAGCGGGGGTATTTTGACCTGGAGCAGGACCTGCTGCTGCCGCTGCTGACAAAGCAGGCGAATTTCTGGGAACAGATGGCAGATCCCCGATATTATGAAGGGGAAGATGGATATAAACATTATGACGGGGGGAAGACATCCCTGGAAGGAAATGAAAAATACCTGATACTTCCGGGGTATTCGCCGGAGAATAAACCGGGTAATACAGGAATTGCAATTTCTGCAAATTCTACCATGGATATTGCCGCAGCCAGAGACGGACTGGATATGACAATCGCAATGGAAGAGGCTGTACAGCGTCCCGGGTATGAGGAAGCAGTAGAAAAATGGAAGTCGCTGAAAAAACTGCTGCCTGAATATAAATATGACACTGACGGCAGTCTGAAGGAATGGGCGCTACGGGATTACTCAGAACAGAATAACCACAGGCATGTAAGTCATATGTATGGAGTCTGGCCGGCCCATGATGGCGCTGATGACTCCAAACTAATGGAAGGTGCTAAAAAGGCGCTTGAGAACAGAAAGAAATATAACACGGGAGATGACAATGCCAGCCACGGCTGGCTGCATCAGGCATTGACAGAGGCACGCCTGAAAAATGCGCAGGGAGTGACAGACAGCCTTCTGCCACTGTTCACGGGAAGTAAACTGTATTACAGTTCCATGATGACCAATCATGACAGGAACCGGGACAGTGCATACTGCACAGATGCCCTGATTACCATACCTTCTATTATACTGGAGACACTGGCCTATTCAGATACCGGGAAAATTGAACTGCTGCCGTCACTTCCGGATGATTGGGGAAAAGGCAGCATTACCGGAATGATGGCAAGGTCACGTGCGCAAATTGAGCGTCTGGATTGGGATATGGAAAAAGGAGAAGTCACAGCCATGATCAGGTCGGATGCTGCACAGGAGATCGATTTAAGCTGTGGTATGGACAGCAGCAGCGCTGTGATCCTGGAAGGCAGAGGAGAGATCATAACAGGGGAAGGTGTTGTCAGGCTGACGATGGAGGAAGGTGAGACCGCTGAGGTACGATTTGTCAGAGGGCAGATAAGCCAGGGAACCTATCAGATAATAGCCGAAGACAAAAGCCTGGAATCTGTTTATACGGACGAATCATCAGATGTAGTGCTTGGGACTCCGGCAGATTCGGCAGCCCAGAAGTGGAATCTCACGGGCAGAGGAATCGGACAGTATTTAATCACCAGTGTAGACTCAGGATATGCACTTTCCGCTGCTGACGGCAAGGTGGTGCAGACGCTCCATGGAGATATATGGCAGATAGAGGAGCTGGAGGAAGGCTGCCGGATTCTTACCCCGGATAGAACAAAAGCTCTTATAATAAAAAATGGGGTGCCCGTAATCGGTGATGCCGGTGGGGCTGCGGTCTTCCAGATGGTACCTCAGGAATATACAGAAGAAAACCTGGTTGTGGGCAGTATTGAAATAACAGGTCCCAAAAGTATACGCAGCGGTGAATCTATTTCTTTGGAAGCCCTGGTGGAAACTGCGGAGGGCATGCAAAACGATATGGAACTGCAGTGGAGTGTGACGGAAACCCAGGGAAGGGCGAAGATCAATGCCCAGGGCGTCCTGACAGCCCAAAAAGCAGGCGCCGTAACCGTTCAGGTATCCCCAAAGAAAGCGCCCCGTTATGTACAGGAAAAAGTTTATGAGATTAAAGAGGGACTTTTAGATCAGGATAAGCTCATGGGCACGGTATTCGGCAGAGAGGAAGGGGAATGGGAAGCGGGTTCTCCCCCGGCCCTGGCATTTGACGGCAATACAGATACAGCGTATGACGGTCAAAACGGCGGGTATGCCGGACTAGAGATGGGGGGAGCATTTACCCTGGAAGGTTTTCGGTATGTTGTGCGGGGAGGTTTTAGCGACAGATGGCCCGGAGTCCGGGTTCAGGGTTCCGATGACATGACCAACTGGGATACCCTTTACACCATTGAAGAAAGCCTGGATCATCCGGTATATAACAGCGTCTGGTTTGCAGACCTTCCCGAAGAAGAAAGGCCCTTAAAGCCCTACTCTTATTACCGGGTTTACAGTGGAGATTCAGAGTACTGCAATGTAGCGGAACTGGAATTCTATGGAAAGGCAGTGAATGCTTTTGACGGATTGGAAAATGCCATAGCGTATGGAAAAAGTATCGGCACAGAAGGGTATGAGCCGGGATCTGTTTCCAGACTATTAAAGGCACTGGAAAGGGCAAAGCAGATTACCGCGGAATCACCGGAAGCGGACATACAGGAAGTATATAAGGCTTTAAAAAAGGCAATTGACAATCTGAAACGTCCGGGTCTGCTTTATAATGATGACAGGACGGTAAACCTCACCGGACAGTGGGAGGAATGGGCTGATGACAGGCTTTTCTCAGAGAAAGAAATTTATACATCGGATCCCGGCGCAGCTTTTAGCTTCCGGTTTGATGGAATTGGATTTGAGATGATGGGCAATAAGAACCCGGGACTGGGATATGTAAAAATCACGGTGGACGATGAGGATATACCGGGAGGCGAGAAAGTTTCCCTTTATGATTCTCACAGTGAAGGATACCAGCGACAGAGCATATTCAAATACATGGATCTGAAAAAAGGTATCCATACCGTGACGGTAGAGCTGCTGGGTAATCAGAATCAGGAAGGAAAAGCCCCGAAAATGTCCGTGGACGCATTTTATCTTTTCAGTGTGCCGGAAGACGAAACGGTTGATAAGACGAAACTGGAACAGCTCCTTGAGGAATTGGAACAGACTGAAGAAAGTGATTATACTGCAGGATCCTGGGAAATTTATGCAGCGGCATATGACCAGGCCCGGATTATCCTGGACAAAGCGGATGCATTGCAGTCAGAAGTTGACGGAGCAGTCAGTGAACTGAAGGAAGCCTGGAATAACCTGGTATCCCTTACCTCTGTTCTGGAAGCAGGCATACTGGAATATACCGTAGTAGAGTCAGAAGCATACAAATACACAAAAGAGAGCTGGGACAGCTACCGGGAGGTTTATCTTAGGGCACTGGCTCTGCTTAAGCAAGGCGTGTATACAGAAGCACAGGTGGAACAGACAATTCAGGAGCTGAAAGCAGCAAGGGAAGCATTGTGCCTGAAGCCGGAAACCACAGGATGGAGAGAACTGGAACTGGCAGTTGCAATGGCTGAAAAGCTGGAGAAAGTGCAGTCAGAATATAGCTGCTATACTACAGAAAGCTGGCAGGCAGTGCAGGAGGCACTGGACAATGCAAGAGCATTAATGAAGACGGATGCAGAACAGGATGAGATTGACCATGCATTTTTGGAATTAATTACGGCATGTAATCTCCTTCAAAATGGTGTACAGAAATCCGGTCTGAAAGCAGTCATTGATGGAACGGAAGCTATTCTGGCAGATACATCTGCAATGGCTGAATACACACCGGAAAGTGTTGCGGCAGTGAGAGAAGCCCTAAAAGAGGCACGGTTTGCATTTGCTGAGAGCAGTGCAGACCAGGAAACAATCAACCGTGTATCCAGAAAGCTAATGGACGCGGTGACCAATCTGCTGGTGAAAGAAGCAGATGCTAGACTGGGTATTCTCATTCAAAAAGCAGCAGAACTTTTGAAAAATGCAGACAAATACACCACGGAAAGCGTGGATAAACTGAAAACAGAACTTGAGGCAGCCAGGGCAGTCAATGCAAACAGTCTGGCAACGGAGAATGAAATCAATGAGGCTTATCAAAGTCTGGCAGAGGCCATAACAGCCCTTGTGCGAAAGGCAAATAAAGAAGAATTGAGAAATGCACTGGAAAAAGCCGAAGAGATTCTGCAGGAATCCGGCAGATACCTGGAAGAAAGCATTGCCGGTCTGGAGACTGTGGATCAGGAAGCCAGAGCCGTGTATGAAGATGAAAGCGCAGATACGGATACCGTGGGGACCATTCTGAAGAAACTGATTAACGAAATTTTGAAAGCCCGGCTGATGGGAGATGTGGATCTGAATGGAAAAGTAGATACAGATGATTCTGCAAATGTGCTGAAATTTTCGGCAGAATTACAAGAACTTACGGATGAGCAGGGCAAAGCTGCAGATGTGAATCGTGATGGAGTTACAGACAGCGATGATGCAGCACGGATATTACAGTATGCTTCAGAGAAAATAGGAGAATTCTAATTTGTAAAAGAGACCGCAGTTATATGCCGGAAAGAAAACAGCATATAACGCGGTCTTTTTTTGAGGCATAAAATTCTTCCGATTTTATACAAATGAACCGTATTTTGTAAATACCGCCGGGTCCGAACTATGATATGATGATCTAAAAGAATTTAGGGAGGAAAATGTAAATGGAACGCTTAGATGAGTTGTTATGGGAACAGGTAAAAAGAAATCAGATCAAAGGGGCACAGATAGGTGTGTATCACAATGGATTACCGGTATATGAGCATGCATATGGATATCAGCCGGGCACTATTTACCGCCTGTATTCGCTGAGCAAGCCGGTGGCAGCTGTGGCGGCAATGCTTTTATTTGAGCAGGGCAGGCTGGATCTTTTGAGTCCGGTCAGTACTTTTCTGCCTGAATTTGAAGAAATGGAAGTCTGGACACCGGATGGACTTAAAAAGTCCGGTAAACCGATTACCATATGGGATTTACTGAATATGACGGCGGGAATTGTTTATCCCGATGAGGATAGGCCTGGGAAAATTATGCAGAAGGCTTTTGATGATATTCAGCAAAAAACGGGGACACAGGAGGCTTATACCACAAGAGAGATCATGAATATTATTGCATCCCAGCCGCTGGCTTTCCAGCCGGGGGAAAACTTCCGCTACGGGCTTTGTGCAGATGTTCTGGGCGGTGTAATCGAAGTAATTACCGGTCAGAAATTAAGTGCATTTTATCAGGAAAATATATTTGACAGACTGGAAATGGAGGATACGGGATTCTATGTGCCCCTGGAAAAACAGGAGCGTCTGACAGAGCTTTACTGTAAAAAGGTCACTCCGGAGGGGACGGTATTGCAGGAAGATCATGAGCGCCACCTGGGGCTGGGTTTTGGTTTAGAACCGCCGGCATTTGAATCAGCGGGAGCCGGACTTTACTCTACATTAGAAGATTATGCTCATTTTGCCAATATGCTGGCGGCAAAAGGTATATATAAAAAGCAGCGGATTTTGTCCGAAGATACGGTGGATATGCTGGCAAGGAATCAATTGGGACTCGGTCAGAGAGAAGATCTGTGCAAAGCGTTTGCCCATTTAAGGGGATTTGGATATGGAAACCTGATGCGCATCCATATGCAGCCCGGGGTATCGGGCATGAACTCACCCATCGGAGAATTTGGCTGGGACGGATGGAGCGGTCCGTACTGTTCCATTGATACTTCCAGGCAGCTGGTAGTATTATATATGACCCAAGTCAGCGGCTATTCCGGCTGGGAACTGCTCCGTAAAATGAAAGCAGTAGTGAATGCTCGGATTTCGAACAAAATGAGTGAATCTTGAAATCAATATCCTGAAATCTTTGTGATATCATAAATTCATCAAGAAAACACAGGTTCTTAAACAGCAGAACGAAAGGAAGGGTATTATGAAGAGAAGGAAAGTATTAAGTCTTGTATTGGCAGCGGCAATGCTGGCGGGAACGCTTGCAGGCTGCGGGGGATCAGGGGACGCAGCAGGAGCGGATACCGGTTCAAAAGCAGCAGAAACTAAGGAGACAACGGCGCAGGATAATAAAGCCGGCAGCACCACATCTGCGGCAGAGGAAACCAAAGAAGCAGCAGCGGGTGAAGCAGCATCAGATGGTGAAGTGACCACACTGACCTATTGGGGGTGGGATACCAACTGGTATGAACCAATGTTTGCAGAGTTTGAAAAAACCCATCCCAATATCAAAATAGAAGCGACTACGGTAGCATTCAGCGACTATTTTACCAAAATCCAGCAGGCAATTGCTTCGGGTTCCGAATTGCCGACCATGGTTCAGCAGAGCTGTACCCTGATTGAAAATTATAAAGAACTGGGGATTTTTGAAGATCTTACACAAGATCCATATAATGTAGATCCGGATAAATTCTTTGACTTTATTAAAGGACGTGCCATGACGGATGACGGAGCATTGATCGGTATTGAACAGTCGGTATCTCCTTCTGCAATTGCTTATAAAAGAGATTTAGCGAAAAAATACTTTGGAACAGATGATCCCGCAGAATTAGCAGAAATCTTCAAGACAACGGATGATTATATTAAGTATGGAAAAGAAGTGCAGGAAAAATCAGGCGGAAAGGATTATCTCTTCCATTCCGGCGGTGCAGTAGCAGAGTGGCTGTATTTTGCGGATACTACGGATCTGCAGAGTGGAAATACAGTAAACTTTACAGAGAAAATGTCACCTGTTATGAAGCTTTTATGCGACATGAGAGATAACAAAGTGGTTGACACCTTTGAAAATGGAACACCCCAGGCAAACGCTACTTACTCAGATGAGAATCATCTCTTCTATCCATGTCCTAACTGGGCAATAACGTATTACATCAAAGCCAACGATCCGGATGGATCCGGAAACTGGGGCTTAATGATGCCTGCAACCGGCGGCTACAGCCATGGAGGATGTTCGGTTGGTATTACAAATACAAGCACAGATGCACAGAAAGAAGCAGCATGGGAATTTTTAAACTGGGCATTTTTCACCAAGGAAGGTGTAGATACAGCTAAAAAAGAAGTAGAATATTATGTACCGACAAAAGAATTTTATGAAGATGCTACTTATGCTTCCGGAAAAGATGATTTCTTTGGAGGACAGGATGTAGGCGGGTTCTTATATGGAGAGATTGCGCAAAGCATTAAACTTCCCAAGTCTTCCATCTATGATCAGACAGTGATCGATATCCGTGATCTGCTGGCGGCAGCTGTGATGTCAGATTCCGGTATGACGGCAGACCAGGCAATCCAAAAAGGTCTGGAGGAATGTACCAACCGGATAACAGACAGCGGTATAGAAATCAAATAGTGTATGAAAAAGCGGAGGAGTGGAGCTTTTACCGGTGTAAAAAACACTGCTCCGTTTTTTATGCTCAAAAATAAATGTTATAAGGAGGATCTCTAAGATGAACAGCAAAGGAAATAAAAAATATAGTGTATTCTGGCCTGTAGTTTTTATTGCACCATTCATAATATTCTTTTTTACTTTTAATTTATTTCCCATCATTTATTCTTTTTTCTTAAGCTTTACAGATTGGAACGGAATCGGTGAGAAAGTTTTTGTAGGCCTTGATAACTACATCCGTATATTTACCAAAGATACGACCTTTCTAAAATCTCTTTGGAACACTTTATATATCATGGTGCTGGGTTTTCCCATCTCTGTATTCCTGGGGCTTTTAATTGCAGCATTTTTAAGCAATTTGAAAAAATTCAGAAATCTGTTTCAGACAATTAACTTTCTGCCATATATTACGACTCCGGTTGCAATCGGGCTTATTTTCACTTTTTTGTTTGACTGGAACACAGGGATCATAAACCGTATCATTGAATTTTTTGGAGGTGAAGGAATCAACTGGCTGGGAAATGCAAAGTTTGCACCGGTTGTAATCGGTATTATGATTATCTGGAAATGTACCGGCTATTATATGGCACTTTACCTTGCAGGCATTACTTCCATATCGACAGATATCTATGAGGCAGCAAAGGTTGATGGGGCTGGAACTGTAAAGACATTTTTTAAGATTACCATGCCTTTATTAAAACCAATTACTATTTTTATTACGATTACAAGCCTGATTTATGCACTGCAGTTATTTGATGAACCGAATCTGATGTTTAATGTTTCCACCACCAGTATTATCGGAGGACCGGACCGTTCCTGTCTGACTATGGTCTGGAACTTCTACGATGTGGCATTTGGCTCTACTGCAAGGCTTGGGTATGGAACAGCGGTATCCAGTACACTATTCATTATTATTGTTGCTGCATCTTTAATCGGTATGCGGTTTATGAACCGGAAGGAGGAAAACTGATATGAAAAGAACAGCAAAGATTTCTTCTTATATTATTTTAGGCATCATTTCTTTTGTTTCACTGGTCCCCTTTTATCTGATGGTGACCATGTCTACCTACAAAACAGAAGAGATTTTCAAAGGTCTTCCATTTTTACCGTCAGGATATTTTGCGGAGAATATTAAGACAGTGTTCCAATCAAACTTTGTACAGACGTATATGAACAGTTTGCTGGTGTCCTTCTTATCCATGTTTATCTGCGTTTTGGTCAGCGCAATGGTAGGATATGCCATGACCGTTTATAAATTCCGGTTTAAGAAAGCACTCACCAACTTCATCATGCTGACCATGATGGCACCTACCCAGATTGGAATTATCGGATACATGATTGAAATGCGTACGTTCCATCTGACAGGCAGCCTGTGGCCCATGATTCTGCTGTGGTGCGCAAATGGATTTGGTGCTTTTTGGATGATTCAGTTTATCGGCGGCTCCCTTCCGGTGGAAATAGTGGAAAGTGCCCGCATTGACGGAGCCGGGGAAATGAGCATTTTCTTTAAAATGGTATTGCCTTGCATTAAACCGGGTATCCTCACACTGTGCCTGTTGATTTTCCTCTGGTCATGGAATAATTATCTGGTTCCTTTGGTTTTTGTAAACAACGAAAGCCTGAATACCATTCCTATATTTATCAAAGGGCTTGCCAATGCATACCGGACAGATTATGGTGCTCAGCTGTCAGGACTGGTGTTTGCAACAATCCCCCTCTTACTGATGTTCATTTTGGGATCCAAAAACTTTATCAACGGTTTGACTGCGGGAGCAGTCAAAGGGTGAGTGTCCATGGTATAATAGTCACCAGATAAAGGCGAAAAGGTGCTTTCTGATATCATGTGTGGGCTTAAGCATGCCGAAAATGCTTTCGATGAATACGGGCATATTCGTTTAATTCTTGGAGGTAGGTTTATGAACGAAAAGTCTAGGATTTATATTGTAGATGATGAAATGATGGCGATCGCTTATTTTAAATCCCTGGTGAGGGAGGCATCCGATGATATTGAAATTGTAGGGGAGGCATTGCAGGGTGCGGCGGCATATCCTGAGATCTGCAGGCTAAAGCCGGATATCATATTTGTAGATATCAGTATGCCTGTGATGAATGGACTTCAACTAGCCGGTAAATTGCTGAAAGCGGATAAAACAGTGAAAATTGTTTTGCTGACTTCTTACCGGGATTTTGATTATGTGAAAAAAGGCATGGAAATGGGCGTTGTCTCTTATATGCTGAAAAATGAGCTGACCGGGGAGACCCTGAAAGAAGAAATAGAAAAAATTATGAGCATCCTGAAGGAAGAACGTCATAAAGCCCATATGTATGCAGAACACAATCTGAGAAAGTTTCTGACCAGCCAGGCGGCAGAGGAAGAGGATATTATTTACCGCAACCATCCCCTGCAAAGATATGGCTTGCTGTATATCTGTGAGGATCAGCCGCTGAGTCTGGATGGTGAGAACAAACGGCTGTCCGTATACGATGGGGAGCTGCTGGAAATGCTGGAATATCCAGGGGGCCTTGTATGCAGAAGTGCTGTGGCAATGGGAGAAGGCAGATGGTGTACCATTTTTTTTATTGATGTAAATGTTGCAGTAAGTAAAGATTTGTTAATGCAGGCAGGAGAAGTGATCCGCAGTGCCATGCTGCAAAAAGGAATCCACGTCAGTTGTATAGCTTCCAGGGCTACAAAAAAGTTTCTGGAACTGCCGGATTTGTATAAAGAACTGGCGGATCTGTCTGACTATACTTTTTTCTGTGGTGGGGACAGGGTTCTCTGGCAGGAAGAACTGCAAAAGTGCTGTAAAACAGACCCTGATTATGATGGACTCATGCTTCAGCTGATGTATACCCTGGATGAAGAAGACCAGAATGCATCAGAGTTTACCTTGCATCAGATGATGGAAAAATACAAAGCTGCTTACTCCAAAACAGAATACACCAGAATTTTGCGGGAAATACGTGGTATCCTGAAACGATATGCGGAACGTAAAAAAGTGGAAGCGGGGATTATTTGGGAAAATCATGTATTTGCCAGCGTCCTGCAGGTAGAAGAGTGGTTATATGAAGGCATGAATGAAATCTATGAGAGATTGCATTCATACAAAGGAGAACAGTATTCCAGAATGATCGGATTGTGCCTGGAATATATTCATAAGAATTTTGAAAAAAATATTTCTGTCCAGGATATTGCAAATGCGGCAAATATTTCAGAGGGACATCTGCGGAAATGTTTTAAAAATGAACTGAATATTACAGTGGTTGATTATCTCACAAATTACCGTATCCGGCGGGCTAAAAAAATGATGAAGAGCGGGGAGTATAAAATTTCGGAGATCTATGAAAAGGTTGGATTTACGTCCAGCCAGTATTTTAGTTACGTGTTTAAAAAGATCGAGGGTGTTACTCCCAGCGAATTTCTGAAATCATTATAGAGAACGGGAGGTAAGTAGGATGCAGGAGGCAAAAATCATGAAGCGGACAATCCGTACTAAAATTATGCTGATGGTTTTTATTCCCGTTATAGCGGCATTTTTAATCAGCGGCATTGGAGCATCCCAATATTTTTACCGCATATTGGAGAGCCATACGGTTATGGGGGAAGATCAAAAGCTGGCGCAGACAGCAAGGCAGCTTCAGTATATCCAAAATAATGTAATTAATATTGCAAAACAGATTGTAATCGATGAGCAGGTGCAAAATCTGCTCAGAGAAGAGCGCAATGAAGATGTACTGGAAAGCCTGATTACCGAGCGCAGCGTAAAACAGACACTGCGTACTTATATCAATCAGTTTCCTTACATTTATGGAGTCACAATTGTATCTCCCGAAATGGATTCTTATTCCAGCAACCAGACGGAAGGAAAGTTTAATCCGGAAGAGGAAATATGGTATACAAAATTTAAGGATACCGGCCTGTACAAAGGATTTTCTGCACCGCATATTTATACCCTGGAACAGGGAATCCAAAAAAAAGAAGTGGTAAGTTATATCATGAGTTTTAAGGACATTCGAAATGGCAAAGATATTCTGGGCGATATCATTTTGCATGCCGGTGTCCCGGAGATGGAAAAATACGCAAAACTGGATACCGGTCTCCTAAGCGGATATGCACTGTATGACCGTGGGGGAAATGCAATACTGCATAATGGTTCCATCAGTATGCCATTTCCGGAAGTAAAACAACAGACCGGCAGACAGATACAGCTTATAAATAAAAATACCATTCTGGTAAACCGCAGTTTGGATGATGGCTGGATGATGGTATCAGAAGTATCGAATACGCTGCTTCTGAAGCAGTTAAAATATATAAAATTATTCTTCCTTGCTATTTTTATGGGTGCAATCAGTATCCTGGCCCTGGTTTTATATTTTTGTATCCGAAATATTACCAAACCCCTGGAACAGCTTCATACAGCGGCTGTCCAGGTAGGGAAAGGCGATTTTGAAATTGCAGTAGATATCCGTACAAACGACGAATTAATGGTATTGGGAGAAGCGTTTAATACTATGGTTGCCGATATTAAGAGAAGAATGGAAGAGAGCATTCAATACGAGAAAACCACAAAGGAAATGGAAATTAACCGGCTCATGCTGCAGATCAATCCTCATTTCATCTATAACACGTTGAATTCCATTGTTTATATGGCGCAAATAGAAGGAAATAAAGAGATCGTGAGATTTTCCAATGCTTTTATATCTTTACTTCAGGATACCCTTCGGGTACAAAAAGACAGTATCTTTATCAGCATGGAGCAGGAACTGAAAAATATAAAGAATTATCTGCTGTTGCAATCTTACCGGTATCCCCAGCGGTTTGATGTCATCTATGATATTGACGAAAGTGTATGTCAGGCAGCAGTTCCCAATGTACTGATCCAGCCCATAGTAGAAAATGCTATTTTTCATGGATTGGCGGGGAAAACAGAAAAAGGGATTTTAGAGATTATTATCTGCCGTATAAAAGGGATCACAGATGACATACGAATTACCATACGTGATAACGGTCTTGGAATGGAGGAAGATGTTGTAAAACGTATTCTGAATCAGGATGATTCCATACAGGGACAGATGCGCACCATTGGTGTGGGAAACGTCAAGAGCAGAATTGAGCATATCTACGGGAAACAGTCTGGCAGCAGACAGGCAAACGGATGTAAAAATGAAACTGGTAAAAAAAATTATGGAATGGAAATTAAGAGTACGCCCGGTAAAGGCACGGAAGTAGTTCTGTATATTCCGTTTCTGAAACTGGATCAAAATAAATGTATTTAACGATTTAACAGGAGGAATCTATGAATATAGAAAATAGAAAGGGTGGATTTACTCTGCCGGGTGAAGCCGGATACGAAGAACTCACCTTAAAACTGGCAAAGCAGTGGGGAGCAGATGTAATCCGTGACAGTGACGGCACCGAACTATCCCGGGAAATACTGGATGCAGGTTACGGAATTTATTCTACAATCTGCATTATCCGGGACCATAATGACTGGGCGAAAAAGAATATGGATAAACTGCAGCAGACCTTTCTGGTGACACAGCCGAAAACGGCTGTGGAGGAAAGCGTTTCCTTTCAGTTGATGGAAGACTTTTTTGAAGGGCAGTTTCAGGTGAATGATTCGGAAAATGCAATGAAATACTGGCAGGTATATGACCGGACCAGTAATGAAGAGATATCCCGGGAAAAGTGGAGCTATGACAGAGAACAAAAGACGGTGAAGGTAAATAAAACTGCACTCTGGCACAAGTATACCGTAAGCTTTCTGGCATACCGCATCTGGGAAGAAATTTCCATGTATAACCATACTACTAATGGATGGGACAAGGAACATCTGATGCAGATTGATCCAAGGTATCCTGAGACACAGAAATATATGCTGGGGTGGATGAAGGACTGGTGTGAGGCGCACCCGGATACCACAGTGGTCCGTTTTACTTCCATGTTCTATAATTTTGTGTGGATGTGGGGAAGCAGTGAAAGAAACAGACATTTATTTACGGACTGGGCGTCCTATGACTTTACCGTCAGTCCCCTTGCCCTGGATGAATTTGAGAAGAAATATGGTTACTCGATGACGGCAGAAGATTTTGTAAATAAGGGTAAATTCCATGTTACCCACATGCCCGGAGACAAAAAGAAAGCCGATTGGATGAAGTTTATAAACGATTTTGTAATTCAGTTTGGAAAAAAGCTAGTGAAAATCGTCCACGACTACGGTAAGGAAGCCTATGTGTTCTACGATGACAGCTGGGTTGGAAATGAACCTTATGGAAAAAATTTTGAAAAGTTTGGATTTGATGGCATCATCAAAGCGGTTTTCAGTGGTTTTGAATCCAGACTCTGCAGCGGGGTTAGGGTAAAGACCCATGAACTGCGACTTCATCCCTATCTGTTTCCAACAGGAGTGGACGGTTCGCCCTCTTTTCTGGCTGACGGTGATCCAAAGGCGGAGGCACAGAGATACTGGAAAGATGTACGAAGAGCAATTTTAAGGCAGCCGGTCGACCGTATCGGGCTGGGCGGTTATCTGCATCTGGTTGAGCGAAAACCGGAGTTTGCCGATTATATGGAAGAATTGGCAGATGACTTCCGTAAGATCCGGGAATTACATAAAACAGGGGCACCGATGAATTTCAGACCAAGAGTTGCTGTTTTGCATTATTGGGGGCGACTTCGTTCCTGGACGCTGTCGGGGCATTTTCATGAGACTTATATGCATGATCTGATCCATATCAATGAAAGTCTGTCAGGTCTTCCCTTTGAGGTCAGCTTTATCAATTTTGAAGATGTGAAAAAGGGAGCACTGGACCAGATAGACGTTCTGATCAATGCAGGCGCGGCAGGTACGGCATGGAGCGGCGGAGATGTCTGGAAGGATTGTGAAATTGTAGAAAGACTGACTAAGTGGGCCCACGATGGAGGCGCATTTATTGGTGTAAATGAGCCTTCCGCTGTGGATGGATACGATACTTACTTCAGAATGGCGCATATACTGGGAGTGGATAAAGACACAGGGGCAAGGGTGTGCCATGGAAAATGGAAATTTACAGCCGAGGAAATTCCCGGGCTGATCCCCGAAGGAGCCGGCATAAAATCCGGGGAAGGAATGTATCTCACAGACGGATCAGCCAGGGTGCTGTTGGAAAAAGAAGGTCAGCCGTTATTAACGGTTCATTCATTTGGAAGGGGCTGCGGAATCTATCTGTCATCTTACCGGATTTGCCCGGCGAATACCAGAATGCTGCAAAATCTCATTTTATTCGGGGCAGGGGAGAAAATGGATCAGGAGGGAGTCACATCGAATCTGAATACGGAATGCGCTTATTTTCCTGACGGACACGCACTGGTAGTAATTAATAATACGGATACAGAACAGGAAACACTGGTAAAGGTGGAAGGAAAAGAAATTTCCTGCAGACTGAAAGCATATCAGACAGAAGTTATAAATATTTTCCTGTAGAATGAAATATTAACCGTTATAATTCCAGAAACTGGATATACTCCAATTAATGAAACATCTCATGAAAGGAGTATAAACACATGATCAAAATACCCATTACATTCCAGACCCCGGATGACGCTGTCCAGTTCGTCAATATTGTCAGCAGATATGATGTAGATGTAGACCTGCGGTATGGACACCATATCGTTGATGCAAAGTCGCTGGTGGGAACTCTGGCGCTAAGCTCTGCAAAAAATATTCAAATGATCATTCATGATAATGAATGCATGGAACTGGTACAAGAGGTAGGACCATTTGTAAGCCGCAGAATGATGGCTTCCAGGAATTCACACAGACCGGATCAAGACAAGGCGGGACGTTAATTCCATACTGCTTTCTGATTTGTAACCATGATTCCATAGTATGAATCTCTTCAAACAGGAAAAGCTGCTGGCAGGTGCCGGCAGCTTTTTTGAGGTGCATATTGATTGGAGAATACAGTTGTTAAACAATTTTATATTTATAGCGTTGACAAGGTATTTTATAATGATATAATAATTATTATAATGATTAGAATAATTAGAACGATAATCAGAAAGAATTATGAGGAAACGGGTATGAATGAAAGTAAAACAATTGAGTTTAAAAGAGAGTTTACAGATGATATAAAGAAAACAGTGGTTGGTTTTGCTAACTCTGACGGTGGTACAATATATATTGGTATACAGGATGATGGATCAGTCGTTGGAGTAAATGATGTGGATGATACCATGCTGCGTATGACCAATGCCGTCAGAGATGCAATACGGCCGGATGTTACACTTTTTGTAGAATGTAATAATGAAGTAATGGAAGATAAAGAAGTCGTTGTTGTTTCAGTACAGAGGGGGACAGCACGCCCTTATTATATATCTAAAAAAGGATTGCGTCCGGAAGGGGTATATGTAAGGCAGGGAGCGTCTACCGTTCCGGCAACAGAGACCGGGATTCGAAATATGATCAAGGAAACTAGCGGTGACTGTTATGAAACAGCACGGTCGCTGGAACAGCAGCTTACTTTTGTAAAGACGGCAGACTACTTTAAGAGGAAAAAGGTTGCGTTTGAGGATAATCAAAGGATTTCTCTGGGCTTGATTGGAATGGATGGGGCATATACGTGTTTAGGGCTTTTATTGTCAGAACAATGCCAGCATACAATAAAACTGGCAGTATTTGAGGGAAGTAAAAAAGCAGTTTTTAAGGAGAGAAAGGAGTTTACCGGATCGCTGCTAGGACAGGTAGAGGATGCATATGAATATATCGAATTATATAATCGTACCAGAGCTGAATTTAAAGGTCTGAATAGAATTGATCGTAGGGATTATCCCGAAGAAGCCTTGCGTGAAGCTCTTTTGAATGCGATTGTACATCGGGATTATTCGTTTAGCGCCAGTACATTGATTAGTATTTTTGAAGATAGAATTGAATTTGTGACGGTAGGCGGTTTGGTGAAAGGAATGACATTAGATGATATTTTGCTTGGTGTATCTATTTTAAGAAATCAAAAACTGGCAAATATATTCTATCGTCTGAACCTGATTGAAGCATATGGAACCGGGGTACCTAAGATTGTGGAGAGCTATGAAGAGGCTGATGAAAAGCCTCGGTTTGATGTGACGAATAATGCCTTTAAGATTACTTTGCCAAATAGGAATTTTTATGCCAATAGGCTTACACACGAACATATAAATGCAAGTATTAACCGTTATACGGAGAGAGAGGAGCAAATTCTTAATCTTTTTAATAAAAAAGATTATATTGTTCGAAAAGATGTTGAAGAAGCCGTTGGAGTATCACAGGCAACAGCAATTGTACTGCTGCGGGAAATGACAAAGAAGGGGTTTATTATAAAAAGTGGGGGTGGGAGATTAATTAGATATAAACTAAAAGATTAGTTTGACGAAAAGACTCATTATCGATAAGAATTGTCATATCGCTAATGAGTCTTTCCGTTACAATGCAGATCATTCAAATCGTATCCATGCCTCTTTGGGAAGTGCTAGCTTGCACTCAACCTCCATGCACTTAATCATCCCTGCGATAGCGGGGCAGGATGCATGTCCGGGGAGATGTTCTGATGCATACTCATATAAGGGGCCTGTGCCCGGTTTTCCAAGACAGACCTCATAAGCATCAAAGGTATCCCCCAGGTCGTCAAACATTTTTTGGATACTTGCGCACCCGGAATCAACTTTTACTGTAACTTCCATCTGATCCTCAGAAGAAGCTTCTATACTGGTGATCAGCCCGCAGACACCTGGATTAATAGTTACTTTTGTCATATGTATACCTCCTTCATAAATTTCTTATATTTAATTATAAGACGACTTTTGAAAAAAGCATAGACTTTTTATAGATTTTTATCAGTTATTTTGTTTGTTTTTTCGAAATCCAGAACAGAGGACATGTCTGTATAGATCACATAAAACACGGGGTATTTCTCTTTATACACTTCATCCACAAAAAGGCCGTTGGCTTTCACGGGAATATAATGGCCATCGGAGTGGCGCAGCCGGTAAGATAAGGAGAAAGGAACTCTTTCCGGCAAAGATTTATAATAAATGTCCAAAGCGCCGGGAAGGTCGTCCGGATGAATCTGTGAGAGGACATCATAATCCGGATCGGAAAATGTTTTTGCGGTGGTGCCGGTAAGCTCAGTTCTTTTCTGATTGAAATACAGCATTCTGAATTTGCCATCCACCCATGCTATTTTGGAAATGCCGTCAATGGAAGTACTGATTAATGCAAGCATATCCTGCTGGTTGACATGAAACACAGAATCTCCTTCAATATTTTTATTGAAAATACAATAAGAGCCTTTTCCGTGTCCTTTGGTATAATATAATGCCTGATCGGCTTTTTCATATAATTCCGTGTAGGAGCTTCCATGATCCGGGAACAGGGACACGCCAATACTGGTAGAAATATAGTATTCACTGTTTTTTCCAAAATTCTTCCGGCTCAATTTAGAGCAGAACCTTTCTAATTTATGAATAACAGAACCTATATCATGGAAATCTCTCATGCAGGCTGCAAATTCATCCCCGCCAATTCGCCCTACGATATCGCTGTCCCGGAATTGCGATCTTAATTCTGCCGCAAATTCTGTAATGACGGAGTCACCGAAGGTATGGCCAAAAGTATCATTGATGTGTTTGAAATTATCGATATCAAATATAATAAATGCATGACGCAGCCTGTTAGGAGCATCTTTGTAAAGGATACCTGATATCATATCCTCAGTAGTTCTTTTGTTGTACAAACCGGTAAGGGAATCAATCTGTGATTTTTTAAGAAGCATAATTTCCCTTTTCTTTTCCGCGTCTATATTCTGGCGGTATGTGATCATACGAATGGACTGGTTGGATGCCCAGAAAAAAATTCTGGCATTAATCCGCATCCAACGGTATTTATCCGGTGATTCCAAAAATAAGAAATCATAAGTCAGGGTATTGATACCGCTTTTATAAACTTCCAATACGTGCTGGGGAGAAAAAATCTCCATATATCCCTGGATATAATCCTCTTTCACCTGTTTTTGTGCAATTGTCTTCAGTGCTTTATCATAGGGGGAATCCCTTTCTATGCCAAGGCTTTCAAAATATTGTTTGGTACCTTCACCGCAGGCACAGTTATGGGTGATATCCAGTTCATAAATATTTTCATACAGACCTTCCGTTGCTTCATGAAGGAGCTTATGGTATTCCAGCTCGGCATCAATGGAAAGTTTTAGGATCTGTTTATTGTATTTACGGATTACCTTTGTAATCGTCAGGAGTACACACATGATAATAAATATTATAATCGCAATATTTCTTCCAAGCTGCAGATGTAGCTGATGGCTCACTGCAGTAGAATTGTTAGCAACAACCAGATGCCATTTTAAGTTAGGGATATATTGGGCAACGCAGTATTCGCTTTGGTATTGAGGGGAGTCACACCAGAAAGTTTCTTTCCCTGTTGTATTTTGCAGAATGGTATCCTTGAAATCAACAAGTGATGAATCTTTAAAAATATTAACATTTTCATAGCCCGTCTCTGAGGAAGAGACCTGTATAATACCATCATGATCTATTAATCTGGCAGTGACTCCAAACTGCCGGTCGTATTCTTTTAGAAGTTCCTGAAGATGATCTACTTTTAATCCAACACCCACTACCCCTAAAGTACTCCCGTCCTTTGCTTTGATTTTGCAGTTTACAAAAATGGTGATGATGTTATCACTGGCTTCGTCATTATCCACATTGAGAGAATATTCATTTTCGTGTTCGATAAAATCATAATACCATTTGTTTTCCGGGTTATCGACAGTAATCAACCGGTCAATGCCATTAAAGTGATAATAGCGGTTTGTATTTGTGGAAACCAGGAATACTGAATCATAGGAATACTTTTCTTTATAGGAATTCAGATATTCCCGAAGCTGCTGTATGTAAGTATCATCTTCCATGTGATTCTTTTCTTTGGAGAGAAAATCAACCAGCAAGCTGTCATTTGCCATGGTAAGTGAAACATTTACCGGTTTAGCAAAGATGGAATCAATTTTATGGTAGATGCCATCTGAAGCCAGGGCGGATACATTTTCAATATCTTTTTGAAAAATGCCTATATTTGAGCGATAACTAATAATTGAAGTAATTGTAAAACCCAGTGTGATGATCACGCAAATAATAATATTTGTCCGTATAAGGGTACTCTTTTCCATGAAAAATTCCTGCTTTCTGTTCGGAATGCGGCATACATGAATAGTTTAAGAAGTTATTCATGAATTTGCCGGTATAAGAAGCCGGTGGTAAATTCTGCCCAGCTGTAGTTTGACATATATTCGCCGGCATAACTGTTGATGGCACGAACATCTCCGTTTAAAAAATTATAGTAGTCACATTCTATTTTGGAGGTGTCCACTGATATAAAGTTACGTTTTTTTATTACTACATCATCTGCATCTGCGCTTTTTAGCGTTTTCATCATATCACTGACAATCGTTTGAAACTGTTTCTGAAGAGAAATACTGTACTCCCGGTCTTCCCATAAAATTGCACTGAGTTCGGCAGTAGTTGATCCTGCGCCCTTACGGTCGATCAGATAAGCAAACAGTTCTTTGGATTTGATCCGTGAAAATTCAAGTGGAATACTTCCGTTAAATACTTCAAAACTGCCAAAGGTCTGTACACGAATTTTTTTATCCGTCTTTTTGACGATTGGATTACGCAGATAGGCTATTTCCGAATGAATACTTTCAACGGAGACAGGCTTTAGAAGATATCCGCTGGCATGAAGGGAAAAGGCATCTACGGCATAATCAGGAAAACCTGTCACAAAAATAATATTAATGTCAGGCTGAGTATCTTTAAAACGTTTTGCAAGGTCAATCCCATTTAGTCCATACATTTCCACATCTAAAAATGCAAGATCTACCGGGTGGGATTTCACGTACTGAAGAGCGTCAAAAGGATCCAGAAAAGGTTGTATCTGACAATCCGGTTCAGCTTCCCCCAGAATTCTGACTAAGTAAGCAAGTGCAAGTTCTTCATCATCTACGGCTATAATATTCATTTTTCAGTCGCTCCTTTGTAAATAGTAATGACAGCTGTAGTTCCCTCTTTGGGAATACTTGTGATGGACAGATGACTGCCCCCCTGTGAATAAAGGCGTTTTCGAACATTTTCGATGCCAATATGAGTGCGTCCGTCATCCTGTTTTTTATATGGGTCAAATCCAATGCCGTCATCAGAGATGGTAACGATAAAGGCATTCTCAGTTTCTTTAGTTGATATGGTTACCGTACCTCCATTAATTTTTTTGGTAACACCATATCGAACGGAATTTTCAACTAAAGGCTGGACAGTCAGGGAAGGAATCAGAAATCCATTTGCATGGATATCGTAAACAATTCGAAGCCGGCGTCCAAATCTTAATTGTTCCAGGGATAAATAGTTCTTAATATGATTCAGTTCCTTCTCGAAAGGAATGGGGGCACTGCTTGAGAGAGAATCCAGATTGCCCCTTAGGAAACTGGCAAAATCACCAACTGCTTTTTCTGCGCGGATAGGATCAATGGCGCAAAGCTGTTTGATTGCAGTCAGTGAATTATACAGGAAGTGAGGCTGTATCTGGCTTAGAGCTATCGCTATACGGCTTTGTGCCAGTTCACTTTCTAATTGTCTGGTCAGGTAAGCATTATTAATGCTTTTGTTAAGATAACGCACGACGAATATAAACTGGGTTATCATAAATAGCAGAAATCCTGTAATGAACCAAATATTAAAGGGAATGATCTGTAAAAAATAATTCACTACATCACCTGCGCCTAAAAAGCAGAGGCAGCAGGACTGCAGTATAAATTTAGTCGTTTTATTCGAATTATGCCTGATTTCATGCAGCAGGCAGAAAAATGCTACGATAGAACTAATGCCCAGTAAGATGCACAGCGGGGTTAAAAGTTCATAACCATCTAAAATACCGCATCCCTGGGTCAGAATAAAGAACAAAAGAAATCCTAACAGGGAATAGGCAACAGCAAATAGGAAATACCTGGCATTTCCTGTCACAAAGTTCAGCATGTAAAGTACGAGCAGTAACGGTGCCAGTGATAAACAGATAACATCTAAAATATTGGTGAACAGTCCATAAGGGATTATCAGCGAGATCAGATTGAAATCGATCAGTACCCATATTCCGCTTACAATCGTAAAAAATGCCAGGTAAAAAGGTGCCGGAGATATGGGTGTCTTTAAAATTTTCAATAGCATCAGTGCTCCTAAAAGCATCATACCAAACAGTACGACAAAAAACCCCAGGAAAATTTTAGTAAAATTATTCTTGAGCAGAAATTGAAATAGTGCACCAGAGTCTCCCTTGTATATCTGATGGTAAAAATTATTATATGATATCGAGAGATTATTATGGTAAATACTGCTTAGTTCGATTTTTATTTCATCCTGTAAAGTAATGTGAGGGAACATAACGCCAATCCATATATTACCGGGAGATTTTACAAATGAGGGGTAAGTTCCCTTTTCTCCATAGGAAAAATATTCCCTGCCATTTATATAAATTTTAAATCGGACATTATTCAGCCGGAAAAGGAGTTGTTCATTATCCTGTATTTCGTGGTCAAAATGTCCGGTTAAAATTAGTGAAGGCACCTCTGCTCCGTTAATATAGGTTTCAGATGTCAGATCTCTTGGGAGATCTGACGGTGATGCCTGATAAGTTCCAATGAATTGCACAGAGGTAAGATTCTCAGGATTTTTATAATTATTTTCTTCCTGTATGGAGTAAATAAGAAGCATAACAGAAAGTAAGGATATCGTACATAAAAGAACGGAAATTAGCAAAGGTAAATGTCGTTTCAAATGTAAGGCCTCCTCTGTGATAACCCGGGTAATTACAATGATCTAATTGAGTAAGTATAAAATCAATACCACACCAACACTACACCAAAAGAAAAAATAAAAATGGAAAGTAAGCTTGACATTTCTGAAAATAAGGTATATGATGAAAATGTAAAGGAAGCTTTCCATAATGAGAAAGGGGCGGTGAGGTGAAAAACCGGTTAGAGGAAATAAGAAAAGAAAGAGGGATCCGTCAGGAACAGCTGGCACAGGATCTTGAGGTTTCCAGGCAGACAATCGGATCACTGGAAAACGGAAGATATAATCCCTCAATTTTACTGGCATTTAAGATCGCAAGGTATTTTGAAATGACAATTGAAGATATTTTTATTTATGAGGAGGATTAAGATATGGGGTATAAAATAGGAAAATATGTTATATTTACAGTGATTGGTCTGGTGTTAGGAGCATCAGGGGCGGTATTGGCAAAGCTTTATGGTGACGCAGAAGGAATTATGGCTGTACTGCCATTTATTATGATCGGTATAGGGGCAGGTGTATTTGGCCAGAATATTGGTACTGTATTTACAAACCTTTCTTATCGGAAAAATCCGGAAGCAGCAAAGCAGATTAGGATTGATACAAATGACGAGCGAAATGTCTCGATAAGGAACCAGGCAAAAGGCAAAGCTTATGATCTAATGATCTATGTATTTGGAGCACTCATGCTGGTATATGCCCTGATGCAGGTAGAACTTTGGGTTACACTTACACTTGTCGTGGCATATCTGATTGTTATTTTTGCAAATGTGTTTTATATCAGCAGATACAATAAAAATATGTAAGAAGAGAATTGCATTGGTGACAAAGAAGAGAAATCTCCATATCTGCTTTACAAATGGATAAATTTGATCTATGATCGGTAATAGAAAAACTATGATAATCCATAAAGAAAGCATTTTTAAAACAGACTCTTGGAGGTTATATGGAATATTTTGATATCCGTGATTTAGATGGAAACATCACGGGAGAAACCAAAGAACGCTCATTGGTGCATAGAGACGGAGATATTCATGGGACTTCCCATGTATGGATCATTAGAAAAAATACAGATGAGGATTTTGATATCCTTTTGCAAAAAAGAAGCAGTGACAAAGATTCCTTCCCAGGCTGTTATGACATTTCTTCGGCCGGACACATACCGGCAGGGCAGGACTACCTGGAATCGGCAATACGGGAACTTAAGGAGGAGCTGGGCGTGGTGGCGGCAGCGGATGAACTGCACTATATAGGGCGCCATGATGCCCTTTTGGAAACAGAATTCTACGGAAAACCCTGGCGGAATTATGAGTTAAGTGCAGTTTATGTGCTTTACCGGGATATGAACCCCGAAGAGTTTATCCTGCAGACATCAGAGGTGGAATCCGTAATATGGCTATCTTTTCGGGAATGCATGAATCAGATGGAAAACGGAGAACTTAAGCACTGTATTTATCAGGATGAAATGGAGTTGCTGGGAACATATTTATATGGACACAATCAGGAGGCATAAGTGAAATGGCAAAAGAGCAAAAAACCAATGCAATGCGGATACTGGAAAAAAATAAGATACCCTATGAACTCATCACCTATGAATGTGATGAGTTCATAGACGGTCTCCATACAGCAGAAAAAACTGGTGCGCCCGTTGAGCAATCCTTTAAAACACTGGTGGCCCAGGGAAAGAGCAGGGAATACTACGTATTTGTGATCCCTATTGCAGAAGAAGTACAGTTGAAAACAGCTGCCAAAGCAGTGGGTGAAAAGTCAGTGGAGATGATCCATGTAAAAGATATCAATAAAATAACCGGATATATCCGGGGCGGATGCAGCCCGGTTGGAATGAAAAAGCAATACAAGACAATCATACACAGCAGTGCCCGGAAATATAATGAAATCTATATCAGCGGCGGAAAACTTGGAACCACGATCAGGCTGTCGCCGTTAGCCCTGCAAAGTCTGGTGAAAGCTGAGTTTGCGGATATCGTTGTTTAATACTTTTTCAAAATGCAGATATATTGGGGAGGTACTTGTAAAAAGAATAATAGTTGCTATACAATAAAAGCTTTATTGTACAAAAGCGTTGCTGGGTCCCGGGGATATACCTTCCCGGAAAGAAAAGCAGCGCTTTTGTATGTCCTGACATAAGAATTACTCCGTGTTAACGTTTTCTGTAAATCACCCGCCCTTGTATTTGACAAAATAATCTTTTGTTACCCGGAATACCGTAGGCGACAGTACCGTAATGGCTATCAGGTTTGGAATCGCCATAAGTCCGTTTAGCGTATCCGAGACGCTCCAGACGAAATCCAGCCGGGCAACAGCTCCGATTACGATAAAAAAGATATATATAAACTTATATGCAGGCACAACTTTGTGGCCAAAGAGGTAGATGACTGCCTGCTCTCCGAAATAGGACCAGCTAAGCAATGTAGCCAGACCAAAAAGCAGGATAGAAAAGGAGACAAAGATATCTCCCATCGAGCCAAAGGTGGAAGCAAAAGCAGCTGACGCAAGCGGTACACCATTTGGAAGCGCATCAATATAGCGGGTAGTCTGGTACATCTGGTCTAACTGCATGGCATTTAAGTAAGCCGTCTGGTCATAGACATTGGAGCAGAGGATAGCCAGGCCGGTAATGGTGCACACCACCATTGTATCGGCAAATACCTCAAAGATTCCCCACATACCCTGGATAGCCGGATGATCCACATCTGCGGCGGCGTGTACCATAACGGAACTTCCAAGTCCTGCCTCATTGGAAAAGACCCCGCGGGAAATTCCGGTACGCATGGCGGATGCTATTCCGTATCCGAGAATTCCGCCCCCTGCGGCACGAAAGTTAAATGCCTCATGAAAGATAGAGCTAAAGGCAGCCGGTACATTTCCAATGTGAGTCAGAACTACAAGGAGTGCACCAATAATATACAGGATAGACATAATTGGTACCAGTTTTTCACTTACGATAGTAATGCGGCCAATTCCCCCGGTTATAACAAGTCCCGTAATAAGAGCAGCAGCAATTCCGATCGCCAGCTTTGGGGTACCCCAGGAATGGTTCAGGGCATCTGCCATGGAGTTAGACTGGGACATATTGCCCATGCCCAGTGCTGCGCCGATACAAAAAAGTGAAAAAAAACAGGCGAGCCATTTGCAGTGAAGACCTTTTTCCATATAGATCATGGGGCCTCCGCTGTAGTGTCCGTCCTTATCTTTATTTCGAAAGCAGATGCCAAGTACGGTTTCACCATAATGAGTCATCATACCCAGGAGAGCGGAAACCCACATCCAGAAAAGAGCGCCGGGTCCGCCTGCCGTAATGGCGGTGGCAACCCCGGCGATATTTCCTACACCGCCGGTAGAGGCCAGGGCAGTAGCCATTGCCTGCCAGGGAGATATGGAGTTTTTCTTTTTACCGGATTGTAAACCGGGCTCAGGTGATTTTGGTGGAGATTTTTTAAAACAGGTGAGAATCGTCTCGGAAAACCAGAGCTTAAAATGACGAAATTGAAAACATCTGGTTCCAACTGTATAGAGAACTCCCACAGCCAGAAAAAATACCAGCATGGGAACTCCCCAGACGAAACGGTTAATTGTATCATTCAGGACAGATATGTAGTGGACCAATGTCTGCATGGCATACCCTTTCATGGGAATTGTTCTTCACATAATACTACGCATGAAAGAAATATTTATGACAACCCATCGTAAGAAAACGGATCGCATAATTAGATACAAGCACTTTTCAGTAAGTTATTTTAGTGTTTTAAATATGGGTTTAGGCACTTGGGTAATACCAATCCCATAATCCTGATTCATCTTGATACAGGAACCCTCATAGACCGGTCCGCCCTCAAATGGATCAGTTCTGCAGAGCGATGGTCCATCCAGGTCTACTTTTGTAATAATATTTTTTCCCGCAGCAAGATGTGCGGCGGCACTGACAGCAATTTTACTTTCCAGCATACAGCCGATCATACATTCTGCACCGTAGATTTCTGCGATACTGCAGATTTTCAGGGCATGATGGATACCACCTGTTTTCATCAGCTTGATATTGAGCATATCCGCTCCATGCATTTCCAAAATCCGAATGGCGTCACGGGGAGTGAATATGCTTTCGTCTGCCAGAATGGGAGTGCAGGAGTGAGACGTAACATACTGCATGCCATACAGGTCATGAGCCGGGACCGGTTGTTCAACCAGGTCAATATCCAGTCCCAGATCCTCCATCCGGGCTATAATACGGACCGCTTCTTTGGGATTCCAGCCCTGGTTAGCATCTACCCGTATGGTGACCTGGGGGCCCAGCGCTGAGCGGATCTGGGAAATGCGTTCTACATCTTTCATGCCCTCTTTTCCTACTTTGATTTTCAGAATCTGAAAGCCCTGGTTTACAGCGTCAAGGCTGTCATGTATCATAATTTCTGTGGGATTTACACTGATGGTAAGGTCGGTCTCAAGCGTCTGCTTTGCACCGCCGAGTATCTGATAGAGGGGACGGTGCAGGCTCTTGGCATAGAGGTCGTAAACTGCCATATCTACAGCTGCTTTGGCGGATGAATTATTCAGGATACAGGAGTGAAGTGCATGCATGATGCCCTCTATGTCATCAATCTCCTTACCAATTATGGAAGGGGCGATAAAGTTACGAATGGCACAGATTATGGAGCCCTTGGTATCCCCTGTAATGACTGCGGTTGGAGGAGCTTCTCCATAGCCGGTTTCTCCTGAATCCGTATGAACAGTGATTACAATGTCATTGATAGAACTTACGGTACGCAGCGCTGTCCGAAAGGGTGTTACCAGCGGAATATCTATTTCCTGGATATCAATTCTAGAAATTTTTATAATGCGTTCCTCCTTAAAAATGATTGTAAATTAATGAAAGTATTGTTAAAGAATATGTATAGCTTTTTCTATCTATTCAGATAATAAAGAAGTGAACCAATTGTGAATTATGACCAAATACAGAAGACAAAAATTGTAAAATAAGACGAAATGAATATTTTAGATAAAAGAAAGGACAGAAGTCCTATCTAAAAATACAACAAGGGACTATGATCTATTTATCAAGCGACAGCAAAATGTACGAGGATTCATATAAGATATAAAAATAGTAAGAAAGGGCAGTAAGGCCGGTTAGAGCCTACCCTCTAACCGGCAATATGCAATAGGTAAGAGAATGAAAGCAAAAAGAGTGTTTTTAATTGTATTGGACAGTTTTGGAATCGGTGAACTTCCGGATGCGGACAAATTTCATGATACGGGCAGCAATACACTTAGAACAATACGTAAGTCAGGGAAGTATTTCACACCGAATTTAGAGAATTTAGGAATGTTTCACATCGAAGGGGTAGAAAAAGGGAAAAGCGAGGTGACCCCGACCGGTTCTTATGCAAGAATGGCAGAAGCGTCTATGGGAAAGGATACCACCATCGGACATTGGGAAATCGCTGGTGTAATTTCCCCGGAACCGCTTCCTGTTTATCCAAATGGATTTCCGAAAGAGATTATTAAAAGATTTGAGGAAGAGACAGGCAGGAAAGTGATCTGTAACCAACCGTATTCCGGCACGGATGTAATCCGGGACTATGGGAAAGAGCATGTGGAAACCGGAGCTTTGATAGTATATACATCGGCTGACAGTGTCTTTCAGATTGCAGCTCATGAAGACGTGGTACCGATGAAGGAATTGTATCATGATTGTGAGATCGCAAGAAAACTTCTCTGTGGAGAACATGGTGTGGGAAGAGTGATTGCAAGGCCTTTTGAAGGGACATATCCGGATTTTAAGCGTACAACGAACCGTCATGACTTTTCCCTGGTTCCGCCCAAGAACACCATGCTGGATGTTTTGTCAGCAAAAGGTTTCGATACACTTGGCATTGGAAAAATTTATGATATATTTGCGGGCAGGGGAATACAGGATACCAGAAGCATAGTGAGCAATACAGACGGTATGGAGAAAACAATAGAACTTCAGGACCGTGATTTTCACGGAATCTGTTTTGTGAATCTGGTGGATTTTGACATGCTGTATGGACATAGAAATGATATCGACGGCTATGCAAAGGCAGCCACAGATTTTGATAAGCAGCTTGGAACATTTCTGGGGAGAATGAAAGAGGACGATATTTTAATAATCACCGCAGACCACGGCTGCGATCCCGGAACTGCAAGCACAGATCATTCCAGAGAATATACACCGATGCTGATTTATGGGAACAGCATCAAAGCAAATGTCTCCTTGGGAACAAGAAAAACCTTTGCGGATATCGCGGCGACGGTATTGGATTTGTTCGGAATCGAAAACCAGGTGGACGGAGAAAGTTTTTTAAGGGAAGTATGGAAGCAGTAACAGTAATGGAAGCAAGTAATAAAAGAGAGGATGGTACGAGATTAATGGAAGACAAGGAGCTGATTCGGGAGGCATATAAAGCCCAGAAATACTCTTATTCCCCTTACTCAGGATTTCAGGTAGGTGCAGCGCTTTTGGGGAAGAGCGGATGTGTATATACCGGATGCAATATAGAAAATGCAGCATATTCGCCAACGAACTGTGCTGAGAGAACTGCATTTTTTAAAGCGGTGTCCGTCGGGGAGAGGGAGTTTGAAAAGATTGTTATTGTAGGGAATAAAGAGGGTGCTTTAGACGAGGAAAGGGATTATTGCGCTCCTTGCGGTGTGTGCAGGCAGGTGATGGCAGAGTTCTGTAATCCAAAAGAATTTATGGTATTGCTTGCAAAAAGCGAAACGGATTACCGGACATACCGGCTGGAAGAGTTATTTCCACTGAGTTTTTCAAAAGATAACTTATAGATACAGGCAAAAACGATTATAATTTATGAAAGGAAGCGCCGCAGAGGGGACTGCGGCATGCATGGGTGGGGATATGGCGGAATTTGTTATTGAGATGAACCATATCACAAAGGAATTTGGCAGCTTCAAGGCCAATGACGATGTGACATTGCAGCTTAGAAAAGGTGAGATTCACGCACTGTTAGGAGAAAACGGGGCAGGAAAATCTACATTGATGAGTGTATTATTCGGACTTTACCAGCCGGAAAAAGGGCAGATCAAAATGAACGGAAAAGAGGTAAAGATCAATAATCCCAATGATGCAAATGCATTGGGGATCGGAATGGTACACCAGCATTTTAAGCTGGTACATAATTTTACGGTATTAGAAAGTATTATTCTGGGCAGGGAAACCTTGAAAAATGGATTTTTAAAAATGGACGATGCCAGGAAAAAGGTCATGGAATTAAGTGAACGCTATCACTTTAAAATCGATCCGGATGCGAAGATATCGGATATAACGGTTGGAATGCAGCAGAGGGTGGAGATCCTCAAAATGCTTTACTGTGACAATGAAGTTCTGATTTTTGATGAACCGACTGCAGTTCTGACGCCTCAGGAAATTGATGAGCTGATGAAAGTAATGAAACAGCTTGTAAAGGAAGGAAAATCCCTGATTTTTATTACCCATAAATTAAATGAGATAAAGGCAGTGGCCGATCGCTGCAGTGTACTGCGCAAAGGAAAATATATTGGAACCATCGATGTAAAGGAAACTTCAAAAGAAGAAATGTCTGAAATGATGGTAGGACGTAAAGTTAATTTAAATGTGGAGAAAAAGCAGCAGGATCCGGGGGATGCCGTACTTGAGGTTAAAAACCTTACCATTAAATCTGCAAATTCCCAGAAGGATATTATAAAGGATGTTTCCTTCCAGGTGCGAAAAGGGGAAATTGTCTGTATTGCAGGAATTGACGGTAACGGACAGTCAGAACTGGTTTATGGCATCACCGGATTAATGCCCCTGGATGAAGGATGTGTTTCCTTAAATGGCAGGGACATTACGAAAGAAAGTATCCGGAAAAAATGCCGGGACGGGATGGCTCATATTCCCGAGGACCGGCATAAACACGGTCTGGTGCTGGACTTTGATTTACAGGAAAATCTGGTGCTGCAGTCCTACTATACGCCCCGGTTTCAAAATCATGGATTCCTGAAATTCCAGGCAATCCGCGAATATGCAAAAAAGCTGATTACACAATTTGATATCCGGTGCGGGCAGGGGGAAGAGTCCGTAGTCCGGGGAATGTCAGGAGGAAACCAGCAGAAAGCAGTCATTGCCAGGGAATTGGACAGGGATCCGGATATTGTCGTAACGGTCCAGCCGGTCCGTGGTCTGGATGTAGGAGCCATTGAATATATACACAAACAGCTGGTAGCGCAGCGGGATAAGGGGAAGGCTGTTCTCCTGGTATCCCTGGAATTAGATGAAGTAATGCAGTTAAGTGACCGGATACTGGTAATGTACGAGGGGGAAATTGTTGCAGATGTTAAACCGGAAGAAGTCACTGTGCAGGAATTAGGCCTTTACATGGCAGGAACGAAAAGGAGCGCAGGTTATGAAAGAAAAGCTTAAAAATAAAAAAGAGCGGAAAGGGCTGCTTAATTTCTCGGCTTCCCTGATTGCAATTGTGGCTGGTCTGGCAGTAGGGCTTATTATTTTGCTGTTTAGCAATTCATCGGAGGCGCTGGAAGGCTTCTCTATGATCTTAAAGGGAGGATTTACCTCCGGTTCCTATGGGGTGGGACAGATGCTGTATATTGCAACACCTATTATTATGACCGGTTTGTCGGTTGGATTTGCATTTAAGACCGGTTTATTCAATATCGGAGCATCCGGACAATTTACCATGGGCGCTTTTGCAGCAGTTTATATTGGCGTGAAATGGACCTGGCTTCCGGCTGGAATACACTGGATTGTGGCAATTCTGGGAGCTGCACTGTTTGGTGCCTTATGGGGAATGATACCCGGACTTTTAAAAGCTTTCCGGAACGTGAATGAGGTCATCGCATCTATTATGACTAATTATATTGGAATGTATTTGGTAAACATGCTGGTAGCCGGTACGATTTATGACCAGATCAAAAACCAGTCACTTCCGGTTGCAGCGTCCGCAACCATACCAAAGGCGGGTCTGGACAGGCTGTTTCCGGAAGCAAATATGAATATCGGAATTTTGGTGGCAATTCTGCTTGTAATCGTCATTTACATACTAATTAATAAGACAACCTTTGGATACGAATTAAAAGCCTGCGGGTTAAGTCCACAGGCGAGTAAATATGCGGGAATTAATGAAAAAAGGAACATTGTCCTTTCTATGGCAATTGCAGGTGCCCTTGCAGGAATCGGCGGAGCACTGATGTATCTGGCTGATGTGGGTAAATGTATCCAGGTACTGGATGTGATTTCTCCGGAAGGGTTCAGCGGAATTTCCGTTGCACTGCTTGGAATTTCAAATCCTATCGGTATTCTTTTTGCGGGCTTATTTATCGGTCATATAACCGTAGGGGGAGACAATCTTCAGCTATTGAGCTTTGCACCGGAAGTAATTGATATTATTATATCTGTGATCATCTATTTTGGGGCGTTTGCATTACTGTTTAAAAATGTTATTATAAAATTCATAAGCAGAAGGAGAAGGGAGGCTGAAAAATCATGAATATTCTTTATTTCGTAGTTCAGCAGACCATGTTTTTTGCCATACCGCTTCTGGTGGTAGCTCTGGGCGCTATGTTTGCAGAGCGAAGCGGTGTCATTAATATCGCAATGGAAGGTATCATGGTTATGGGAGCCTTTGCCGGTATCCTGTTTATTAATACCTTTGAAAATACTCTGAGCGGACAGTCGTTTATGATTCTGGCTATCCTGGTTTCCGGCATTGCAGGCGGTGTATTTTCCCTGCTTCACGCATTTGCATCTGTGAATCTGAAAGCAGATCAGACTATAAGCGGTACCGCACTGAATCTTTTTGCACCGGCATTTGCAATTTTTGTAGCCAGAATGGTGCAGGGAAAGCAGCAGATTTCTTTTCTGGATACATTCCATATTAAAAAGATACCGCTCCTTGGCGATATTCCAGTACTTGGAGATATGTTTTTTAAACATACATATCTGACTACATTTTTGGGGATTATCATATTAATTGCAGCTGCGATTGTGATTAATAAAACGAAATTCGGGCTTCGGCTGCGTGCCTGCGGGGAAAATCCCCAGGCGGCAGATTCAGTTGGTATCAATGTATATAAGATCCGTTATGCAGGTGTAATCATTTCAGGTGTCCTTGGCGGAATCGGCGGACTGGCATTTGTAGTACCAACATCCACTAATTTCAGTGCAAGTGTGGCGGGATATGGTTTCCTGGCAATTGCAGTTCTGATCTTCGGGCAATGGAGAGTAGGGAGAATTTTCGGGGCGGCAGTATTTTTCGGAATCATGAAGACTCTTTCCAGTATCTATTCCGGAATACCGTTATTAAAGGATCTTCCGCTGCCGGATGGATTGTATAAAATGATACCTTATGTTGCAACGCTTGTGGTACTGGCATTCTTATCCAAGAATTCCCAGGCTCCAAAAGCAGAAGGGATACCATATGATAAGGGCAGCAGGTAAGGGCAGCAGGTAAAGGCAGCCTGGGATATCCTTTTTCTAAACACACTAAATAAATAATAAAAGACGCATAAAGCGTTAATGGAGGAAAATATGAGCGAATTAAATGTATTAAATTATGTAGACCACACCCAGTTAAAGGCATTTGCAGTCTGGGCAGATATTCAGAAATTATGTGAGGAGGCAATTGCATATCATACAGCATCCGTATGTATCCCGCCCTGCTATGTAAAAAGGGTAAAAGAAACATATGGTGATCAGATTAATATCTGTACGGTAATTGGTTTTCCGTTGGGATACAGTGTAACGGAGGCGAAAGCAGAAGAAATTCGACAGGCTAAGAAAGACGGTGCCAGTGAATTTGATATGGTAGTAAATATCAGTGATGTGAAAAATGGGGATTTTGATAAAGTTGAAAAAGAAATCGCAGCATTAAAAAAAGAAGCCGGAGATTTTATTTTAAAAGTTATTATTGAAACCTGTTATCTGGATGAGGCGGAAAAAACAGCTTTATGTAAAGCAGTTACAAATGCCAAAGCTGATTTTATCAAAACCAGTACCGGATTTGGCACAGCAGGTGCAAAACTTGAGGATATCCGCCTGTTTAAAAGGGAAATAGGAGAGGCGGTAAAAATAAAAGCAGCCGGAGGAGTCAGAAGCATAGAAGATATGGAAGCTTTTATCAAAGAAGGATGCAGCCGTATTGGAACCAGCTCCGCAGTTGAATTGTTAAAGGGCAGGTCAGCAAAAGAATATTAGGAGAACGGGATATGAAGAAAAAATGTATTGCATTTCTGATAGCGGCAGCCATGGTTTTCACTATGGCAGGCTGTCAGAAGGGTGGGGAAGAGGAATCATCGGAATCAAATAAAAAGTATGAAGTGGCATTGTCGATGGATGTGGGGTCCATAGATGACCGTTCCTTTAACCAGGGGTCCTGGGAGGGGGTTCAGGCCTATGCCAAAGAACATAATCTATCCAGCAAATACTATGAACCTACCGAAAAATCGGATGATGCTTATACCAAATCTTTGGAACTTGCAGTAAAAGGCGGAGCAAAAATTGTGGTATGCCCCGGTTATCTGTACGAGGTTCCGGTATACAACATGCAGAAAAAATATCCGGATGTAAAGTTTGTGATTTTGGATGGATCACCTCATGACGGCAACGGGAACAGTGAAATTCTGGATAATACCCATTCCATTTTTTATGCAGAAGAACAGGCGGGATTCCTGGCAGGCTATGCAGCAGTGATGGATGGGAACAGGAAGCTTGGGTTTATGGGTGGAATTGCAGTACCGGCAGTTATCCGTTTTGGATATGGATTTATACAGGGAGCAGATTATGCCGGAAAGCAATTAGGGCTTTCGAAGGGTGATCTGGAGATGAAATATACATATGTAGGAAACTTCGATGCTACCCCTGATAATATGTCAAAAGCAGCGGCGTGGTATAACGAGGGAACAGATACTATATTTGCCTGCGGCGGAGGAGTAGGAAATTCCGTGATGAAGGCGGCAATGTTCGTAGATAAGACCGTAATAGGGGTTGACGTTGACCAGTCCGGTGAATCGGATACGGTTATTACTTCCGCAGTGAAGAATTTGCAGAAATCCGTATATGATGTCCTGGACAGCTTCTACAAAGGAAAGTTTGAAGGCGGCGTATCCGTTGTCCTCGGATCAGAATCGGGTAATGTACTGCTTCCTATGAAAACTTCAAAGTTTAAGACTTTTTCACAGGCGGACTATGATGAAATTTACAAAATGATCGTGGACGGAAAAATACAGATTTATAAAGATGATGTGGCACAGGATGCAAAAGGCATCCCGACTGAAATCCTGGTGACGGAATTAATTAAGTAAGTGTATAGAACGAATTGAAATTTGGAAAGGAGGATTGCCATGCTGCGTCAAGATTCTATGGAACAATTGCTGTCTCTGATTGAAAGTCTGGGTAGGCAGGAGCGGGAATATCTGGAGGATTATCTGGCAGAGGCACCGCTCTGGCTGATGCAGTCATTCCAGATTCAGAGACTGCCCAGGGGAACCATCTTTATACGCGAGGAAGAAGAAGTCAATATGATTTACATTCTGGTAAAGGGAGTTGTCCGGGCAGTAGATCACAGAGTATTGGGAATTGCCTACGATTATATGCGGTTTGAACCGATTAAAGTCTTTGGAACCATGGAAATCCTCCTGGACAGAGAAATATATGAAACGACTCTCTCTACCGTTACGGACTGCACATTACTGGTGATTTCCAGGCACAAATTTGAAAAGTGGGTAAGAAGTGACCGGCATGTCCTGCTTATGGAAATAAAAAGTATGGGGAACTATTTATTGGAGCAGGCAAAAAAGGAACGCATTTTTTTGTTTTTGCAGGGTGCAGACCGGATGATTCTCCTGTTTATGCGGCTATACGAGCACAATCAGGAAAACGGAATCTGTGATCTTCGGATGACAAGGCAGGAATTA
The DNA here is from genome assembly GCF_000797495.1 of Robinsoniella peoriensis. Classification (GTDB taxonomy): domain Bacteria; phylum Bacillota; class Clostridia; order Lachnospirales; family Lachnospiraceae; genus Robinsoniella; species Robinsoniella peoriensis. The sequence goes on along the minus strand of NZ_JTGN01000023.1, from coordinate 60,161 downwards.
TCGGAAAGTTCAGGTCTCTGTGTTAAGACGGTAAACCGGTCGGTGAAGGCAATGGAAGAGGACGGATATATCACAAAAAAGGGTTATACGCTTGAGATAAATAAGGAACAGTATCTAAAAATGAAGGAATTCATAGCAGACAAAGTAGCAAATTATGAAAAGAAGTAAAAATATTTATGGTTGAAAAGGAGATTATTATTATGAAATATGCAGAAGAAGGTTTACAATATCATATTGGTGTAAGAAGCGGGGATGTAGGTAAATATGTAATTCTACCGGGAGATCCAAAAAGGTGTGAAAAAATTGCAAAACATTTTGATGATGCTAAATTAGTTGCTGACAGCAGAGAGTTTGTGACTTATACAGGATATCTGGACGGCGTAAAAGTAAGTGTCACATCAACGGGAATTGGCGGGCCATCCGCTTCGATTGCAATGGAAGAACTTGTGAAGGCTGGTGCAGATACCTTTATTCGTGTGGGAACCTGCGGAGGAATGGATCTGGATGTACAAAGCGGTGATGTTGTTATTGCAACCGGGGCAATTCGGATGGAAGGTACCAGTAAGGAATATGCACCTATTGAATATCCGGCGGTAGCAAATATAGAAGTAGTAAATGCGTTAATCAATTCGGCAAAGGATTTAAATTTCCGCTATCATGCAGGTGTGGTAGAATGCAAGGATTCATTCTATGGACAGCATGAACCGGAGAAGATGCCGGTAAATTATGAACTTCAGAGTAAATGGAATGCCTGGCTGCGCCTGGGATGCAAAGCTTCTGAAATGGAATCGGCTGCACTGTTTATTGTGGGAAGTTATTTAAGAGTCCGAGTGGGATCTGTATTTCTGGTAGTGGCGAATCAGGAAAGAGAAAAGCAGGGGCTTAGCAATGAAGTTGTTCACGATACGGAAATAGCTATCACAAATGCTGTTCTGGCACTTCGGAAACTGATCAAAGAAGATGGAAACAGCAAAAAATCATGATAGTGCTGGAATTCATGTTGAGTTATGGAACTTATGGAATTTATGTGAGTAATTCATAAGGTAAAGGTCTGTATGGAGCAATGATGTGAAGTATATGTAAAAATATCCCGGCGGATAGGGCTTCTTAATACAAAGAAGCTGCGCCGGGTTTTTTTGCCTGTCTTGAAAATTTAAAGATTTGCTTAATTTTGCATGAAATGCATAATAATTCGCACAATAATCTTGACACTATTTCTAAATGGGATTAAAATCTATTAAATATTTCTATTTTTTGGAAACGTAATTTGGAACAGCTGGTGTACCGCTGTTGAAAGGGGACTAATATGAGTCAGGTTCAAGGCATGTTAGAACGGCTGCCGGCAGAAATGTCAGGTGTATTTCTGGCGATTACGGTTATAATGGCATTGGTTAATTGTTTTTTCGGATATCGGCTGCTTAAATTCTGGGTATCTTTATTTGGATTTGTTACCGGAGCGGGAGCTGGATATTTTATTGCCGATTATTTTATTCATAATTCAATCATTACAGTCATTGCGGCAATCATATGTGGTGTTGTATTGATGGGACTGGCATTTAAGGTTTATCTTGCAGGGGTATTTATTCTTTGCGGAGCACTTGCCTATTTTGCCATAAATGAAATAATGTCACCGGATATCTGGTGGAAATTTGTGATCTGCATTGTCTTAGGTCTGTTAATCGGGCTTATTGCAGTTAAGTTTGTGAGACCGGCTGTTATTGTAAGTTCCGGAATCCATGGCGGAATATCTTCGGTTGGTGCTATTTTAACAGCAGCCGGTCTGAAGGACCACACTATGGCAGTTGTGGCAGGTCTGGTACTTGCATTGGCAGGAATTTTATTTCAGTTTGCCAATACCAGAAGGCTGGAGCGTCCTTAATCGGCAAAGCCCAATTCTTTTGTGTACAAAATCAAGAAAATTCCTTGCAACAACGGTTAACATATGGTATAGTATCTCCTGTCAAAGACAAATGTCCAATTAGGGCATACAATGACAACTCTGGAGAGTCTCAAAGAACGGGCGCCGAAGGTGTACAGTGGGTATAATATAATGACCCGCCTATCTCTCAGGCAAAAGGACAGGGCTATATCTGTATAAGTTCTACTCTTTAGGGGGCTGATTATTTTATCAGCTCTTTTTCTATTGCATTGAAACAGATAAAGGAGAGAAGAGAATTATGCTGAAACAAATGAACACGATATTAGGAAACATTGATGATTTCCTTTGGGGGATTCCCCTTATTGTACTTATCTTAGCTACGGGTATCTATTTGACGGTCCGCCTGAAAGGGCTGCAAATCACAAAACTTCCCAAAGCGCTTAAGTATATGTTTAAAAATGAAGAGGGCGGCCATGGGGAAGTGACCAGCTTTGCGGCTCTTTGTACGGCGCTTTCCGCAACCATTGGAACTGGTAATATAGTCGGGGTGGCTACTGCGATCGTAGCAGGCGGACCGGGTGCATTATTTTGGATGTGGGTTGCTGCATTATTTGGTATGGCAACAAAATATGCAGAGGGCGTATTGGCGATTAAATACCGGGTAATCAATGATGACGGGCATGTAATCGGAGGGCCTTTTTATTATATTCAAAATGGAATGGGAGTTAAATGGAAATGGCTTGCAAAATTATTTGCATTCTTCGGACTGGGTGTAGGACTTCTGGGAATTGGTACCTTTACCCAGGTGAATGGTATCTCCAATGCCGTTAATAATTTTTTTGATCCGGGCAATGCCTGGAGCGTTTCTATTTTAGGAAGGGATTATTCCTGGACAGTGGTAATCGCAGGAATTATTTTGACGATTGCCGTTGGTATGGTAATCATTGGAGGGATCAAACGAATTTCCAGTGTATCCCAGATTGTTGTACCTTTTATGGCGGGGATATACATATTTGCCTGCCTGCTGCTTTTAGTGTTGAATTATAAGCATATCCCCAATGCATTTAAAGCAATTTTTGAGGGAGCATTTGGCCTTCGGGCAGCGGCAGGAGGAGCGCTGGGAAGCATAATGGTGGCAATGCAGAAGGGAATAGCGCGCGGAATTTTTTCAAATGAGGCAGGCCTTGGAAGTGCTCCCATTGCAGCAGCGGCGGCTCAGACAAATGAGCCGGTCCGCCAGGGATTAGTTTCTATGACAGGAACTTTTATTGATACAATTGTAATCTGTACGATGACGGGGCTTACTATCGTTATTACGGATACCTGGAATATCGGATTGGAAGGGGTTGCGGTGACCACAGCGGCATTTCAGCAGGGGCTTCCATTCAGTAATACGGTCAGTGCATTTATATTGATGGTATGCCTTGTATTTTTTGCATTCACCACAATATTGGGCTGGGATTATTATAGCGAACGGTGCCTGGAATATCTTTGCGGATATAATAAAAAGATATTAAATGGTTACCGGTGGCTGTATATCCTGGCAGTCTTTATCGGTCCGTTTATGACCGTATCTGCAGTTTGGATAATTGCGGATATTTTCAATGCATTAATGGCACTGCCCAACTTAATTGCAATATTGGTATTAAGCGGCGTTATCGTATCAGAAACGAAAAAATATTTTTCCAAAATCAAATAATCTGCAATAACATTTAAAAACATCACTTTCTGATAAAGTGATGTTTTTAAATATAAAATAAAATCACTTGAAATAAAATCTGAAGGGTGATATAATACAAACATAAAATCTAAATATCCAATTCTAAGAAGACATTTCCGTCTTCAAAATCACAATGAAAAAATTAATAAAGGAAATGATTGTGTATGTAAGTATATCTTTTTATTCATTACGTCATGAGGGTTTCCATTATGAAAGGGGGATCTATGGCGTGTTATAATTCATATGCGCATCAGTGGCACCCGGCATTTTTTGCATCATGGCAGATCGAATTCCAGGAAGAATCAGGTGAATTAACATTTAAAAATGAACATATGATAGGGACGAAACCGAAGCAGATCGATGTACTGGTAATAAAAAAATCTGTAAATAAAACCATAAAAAAGAATATTGGACGTATTTTCAGAATGCATAATATTATTGAGTACAAAAGTCCTGAGGACTATCTCAGTATAGATGATTTTTATAAATGTTATGGCTATGTATGTTTTTACAAGTCGGATGGGAATAAACAAAATGAGATCAATATTTCAGAAATTACATTAACACTGGTAAGCAGTGGTTTTCCAAGAAATTTAGTCAAACACCTGAAGCAGGTAAGGGGATGGGAGGTAGAGAAAATCGAGAGGGGGATATATTATGTCAGCGGCAATATATTTCCAATACAGATCATAAACACAAAAAAATTGTCAAAAGAAAAGAATTTATGGCTTAAAAGTTTAAACCTGCATTTAGAATCAAAGGATATGGTAAACAGCCTGATCCAAGAGTACGATGAACACAAGGATGAAAAGTTATATAATTCGGCGATGGATATCATAGTGAAAAACAATATCCGTATTTTTAAGGAGGTGAATGAAAATATGTTGTGTGCAGCATTAGAAGATCTTATTAAAGAACGTTTAGAGAGGGAAGTAAAGATAGCACTGGATGAAGCAGTAAATAAAGCAGTAAATAAAGCAGTAAATAAAGCAGTAAGTCAGACCACCGATAACATTCTCAACGCTTTGGAGGAGATACATAATCAGATACCGATAAGTGAAATCAGAAAAAAATACCATCTGTCAGAAGCAGAGTGGATTCGCATGGAAAAACTCGCTTTATATTAAAACCTTTGTCAGTGCAGTAAATTTTTGCTGCACTGACAAAGGCTTGTGGTATTTATCATAAAAAGCAGGGAGGCACTAGAGCCTGTTTGAAAATTCATTCCCGTCATCTGCACGCCCCACTTTGTGGGAGATTTGCCCCGAATTCAGGTTACGTGGCCCGCTACGCGCCCTTCATCCGGGACAAATCTCTCACAAACTGTGACGCACAGCTGCCAGAAAGCAATTTTAAAACACGCTCTAGTCATTCTCATAGGTCTTTAAGATACGCTCAGCAATAATTCTTCTGGTCACCCGGGTGTCCATTGCCTGCTTTTCAATGTATTTATGCGCTTCTGCTTCCGACATATTCAGATATTCAATGAGTATACACTTTGCCCGGTCCACTATGCGGATATCTTCGATTTTCTGCAGCAGCTGTTTATTTTCATTGCGCATCATAGACATGCGGTTATGGGATGCCTGGCATAACTTTAATGCGCTCCAGAAAAGTACTTTGCTGATTGGTTTGGCAATTGTGAATACTCCGTATTCTTCCACTTTCATAGAAATATCGTCGTAAAGCTCATTTTTCACGATCAGAATTACCTGGGTAGATCCGTCTGTGGCGATATTCCTTGCCATACTGACACCTGTCTCATCCCGCAGAGGAGAATTTATAATACACAGATCAAAACTGCGCTCGATCAATAAGCGTCTGGCTTCTCCGCAATTCGATACTGTGACCAGCTCACGGTAGGAACTTTGTGAAAGCATATCCCGGAAAACTGCAATACTTTTTTCTGTGGGGGATATAATTAGAACGCTGTTCATATCATCGCCGCCTTTCTTATTTTGATACAATCTAAGGACTGCTTTTCTCGTTGCTTATATGAGCTTAAAGTAGATCTGTTTGTAGAAGTCCTCTTTGTTCGCGGTTTTATCAAAAGCAAGCACCTCTTCTTTTTTGATGAGAAAATATTTTTCTAATAGTGCAGGATTTAAGGTTTTCCGAATAAAGCTGCTACTAGAAGCTATGCGGATTGCTTCCTCCAGAGAACCGGGGAGGGCGGTAAGCTTGTTTATGATTGTTTTATCAGCTGTAAAAAGGTTAACATCTACAGCCTCTGTCAGAGCGGCACTTTGTTCAATTCCATCAAGACCTGCATGAAGTAAAATGGCAAATGCTAAGTATGGATTCAGGGAAGGATCCGGTGAGCGCAGTTCCATTCTTGCTTTTTCTCCTGCCTGTGCGGGAATACGTACAAGCTGAGAACGGTTTTGATGAGACCAGGAAACGTATTTGGGGGCTTCAAAGGATCCAAAGCGTTCATAGGAATTCTGAAGCGGATTTAGAAAAGCGGTCATTTCCGCCGCATGTTCCATAATGCCTGCCATAAAGCTTTCCGCTACAGGATTATGTTGTTCACCACTGAGAAAAATATTCTTACCATTTTGTGAGAGCGATAAATTAATATGAAGTCCGCTTCCACTTTCAAAAGAAATGGGTTTAGGCATAAAAGATGCGTAGAGGCCATTTCTTGCGGCAATGGCTTTTACGACAGATTTAAAGGTCAGCAAGTTATCAGCGGTGCCCAGGAGATCGCAGTATTTAAAATCAATCTCATTTTGACCGGGTCCGCTTTCGTGATGGGAAGACTCCGGAGTGATTCCCATTTCTTCCAGACACAGGCAGATCTCACGACGGACATTTTCCCCTTTATCAAGAGGCGCAATATCAAAATAACCGGCTTCGTCATGGGTTTGAAAAACAGGATTACCATCTTCATCGGTTTTAAATAAATAAAATTCGCATTCTGTTCCGGCTTTTGGCAGATAGCCCATGGTTTCACATCGTTTAATGGCAGATTTCAGAATATGACGGGTATCGCATACGTAGGGAGTTCCATCCGGGTTTTTAATGCTGCAATAGAAACGGACTACGCGGCCCTGCTGGGGACGCCACGGGAGTACGCTTAAAGTAGCGGCATCCGGGATCAGGAACAAGTCTGATTTTTCAACACCGCAGAATCCACGTATATTTGAGCCGTCAAAGGAGATTCCCTCACGGAAAGCCCGCTCCAGCTGGTCAGGCATAATAGATATATTTTTTTGTGTGCCGAATAAATCACAGAAAGCAAGTCTGATAAATTTTACGTCATTGTCCCGGACAAACTCCAAAACTTCTTGTATTGTATGATCCATAATTAATTCCTCCTGATTTTTGGGTTAGAGTATATTGAAAAATCAATGCATTTATCTGAAGATTCTGACACCGGCATTTTTCGAATACGTTCTAAAAAGGATTATTAAAAAACAGCGTTCATCGTACAAGGTTCGAATTGAAATTCAAGCCCTGTACGATGAACGCCTTTGTTCAATAAGAAGAATACACTAATTTTTTTTCCTTGTCAATGGTCTCAAACAGAAAATATTTTCATCTAACCGGGTGGTTCTTTATTATTTTTTAATAAGTAAAACAGTGTTTTTTCAAACCTGATGTGATAAAATAAAAAGAAACATGCAAAATGCAATGCATAAGAAGAATAATAATGAAGAGGGATTCAGATGTCAGAAAGAAATCATGAGAATTTCGTTGAACTGTCCGGTGTAACCAAAACATACCATATGGGTGAGGTAGACATTCATGCAGTGGACGGCATAGATTTTCAAATTACAAAAGGTGAATTTGTAGTAGTGGTAGGTCCAAGTGGTGCCGGGAAAACGACGGTATTAAATATTTTAGGAGGGATGGATACTGCCACAAAGGGGAAAGTATGGGTTGATGGTGAGAATATTGCGGAGTATAATCCAAGAAAATTAACCGGATACCGCAGAGATGATATAGGTTTTGTATTTCAGTTTTATAATCTTGTTCCAAACCTGACAGCCCTGGAAAATGTTGAACTGGCGCTTCAGATATGTAAAAATCCGCTGAAAGCAAAAGATGTATTGGATGAAGTAGGGCTTGGAGAAAGACTGAATAACTTTCCGGCCCAGTTATCCGGCGGGGAACAGCAGAGAGTGTCTATAGCCAGAGCTTTAGCTAAGAATCCTAAGTTATTGTTATGCGATGAGCCCACCGGTGCACTTGATTATCAGACGGGAAAGGCAATACTAAAATTGCTCCAGGATATGTGCAGGGAAAAAGGGATGACCGTAATTGTTATCACTCATAATTCAGCATTGGCACCGATGGCTGACAGGGTGATCAAAATTAAAAATGGAAAAGTTTCCAGTATGAGAATGAATAATGAACCGATATCGGTAGAATTAATTGAATGGTAGTGGGCATATGAAGAAAAAAGCATTACATAAAGATTTTTTTATGGAGATAAAAAAGAGTTTTAATCGATTTATATCGATCTTTTTTATTGTAGCCATGGGAGTGGCATTTTATTCTGGGATTCAATCGGCAGCACCCGATATGCGTCTTTCCGGTGATGCTTATTTTGATGAGAATAATCTGATGGATCTGAAAATAATTGGTACTTTGGGATTGACCGATAAGGATATACAGGCTATTTTAGCGGTAGATGGAGTCAGCAAAGCAGAATCAGGATATATGACGGATGTATTGTGCGGCAGCGGAAAAGATGAGAAAGTACTTCATATGGAATCGATGCTGCCTACTTTGAATAAATTGTCTGTATCAGAGGGCAGGCTGCCGGAAACTACCGGTGAATGTATTGTAGACGAAGAATTTTTATCTGCAAACGGATATAAGGTGGGGGATACCATACAGCTTGAAGAAAATAAGGACAGTGACAAAGTATTAAAGAACAAAGAGTTCAAAATTGTTGGAACCGGTAATAGTCCTGCCTATATTTCTTTTAGTAAGGGGAATACCACCCTGGGCACCGGAGAGGTATCCGGATATGGATATGTAATGCCGGAAGAGTTTGATCAGGCGGCATATACATTTGCATATGTGGAAGCAGAAGGCTCCAGGGATCTGACATCTTATACGGAAGAATACGACAGGCTGGTTGATAATGTAACAAAAAATGTGGAAGGGATAGAATCTGTTCAATGCACCAGACGCTTTGCTGAAGTAAAAGATGAAGCGGATATTAAGCTCGCCGATGCCAGAAAAGAGCTTGAGGATGGGAAACAGGAAGCGGACGAAAAGCTTGCCGATGCCAAAAAGGAACTTAAGGACGGCGAAAAGGAACTGGAGGATGGGAAGAAAAAGCTTGCCGATGCCAAAAAAGAAGTTCAGGATAATAAAGCAACCCTTACCGATAAGCAAAAAGAGCTGGATTCCGCTAAAAAACAACTGGATTCGGCTAAGACACAGTTAAAAGACGGAAAAGATACCCTTGCTTCAAAAGAATCAGAGTTTCAGGCAAAATATCCGGAAGCATCTAAGCAGATAAAGGATGGGGAAGCAGCAATTGCAGCAGGTAAAACCCAGATCAGTAAGGCTCAGAGCGACTATGAAACCGGTAAGAAGAAACTGGAAGCAGCTAGTAAACAGTACGAAGCCGGTAAGAAGCAGCTGGATCAGGGCAAAAAGCAGTATGAATCGGGTAAAGCCCAGCTGGATCAGGCAAACAAGCAATATAAAGACGGAGTTTCCCAGCTTGACTCCGCGAAAAAGCAGTATGAAACCGGAACAGGCCAACTTGCAGCCGCGAAAACAGAATATGAAAAAAATGCAGCAGTTCTACAGCAGGCAAAGGTGAACTTCCAGGCAGAAAAAGAAAAGTTTGACATCAGCAAAGCAGAATATGATAAAAATGCAGCAGCGCTGGATGCCGCTAAAAGCCAGATTGCCGGGAAGCAGGCGGAGCTGGCATCAGCAGCAGCTGAATATGAAGCTAAGATGGCAGAACTCAACCAGGCTAAAAATGCACTGGCACAGCTCCAGGCGGCTATCGATGCCGGAACTGCAACAGCGGAGCAAATCGCCATGGCAGGGCAGCTGAAGGAGCAGATTGCCCAGAGCGAGCCGGTTCTTGCCCAGAAAAAGGCGGAACTGGATAAAGAAAATGAACAACTGAGGATAGAACAGCAGAAAGCAGCAGCGATGGAAGCAGCGCTGGCGCCGGCGAAGCAGCAAATAGAAGCAGGACAGCAGAAAATCAATGCTGCCCAGGCGGAACTGACAAAAAGCGAGGCGGGGTTACAGGCTGGCAAAGCAGAAATTGATAAGAACGAAGCAGCCCTTAAAGCAGCAAGTGTACAGATTAATGAAAATGAGAAAAAGCTTGCAGCAGCAAAAAAGGAAATAGATACCAACCAAAAAAAGCTGGCATCAGCGAAAAAAGAAATTGATGAAAAGGAACCTCTGCTGGTTAGTGCCAAGACAGAGTTAGATAAGCAGACGAAAGTATTAAATGATGGAAAGAAGACACTGGACAGCCAGAGTGCACTGCTGATTCAAAAAGAAAAGGAACTGCAGGAAGGTAAAAATCAACTTTCCCAGGGAGAAGCCCAGCTGGCAGCGGCAAAAAAAGAGCTGGCATCAAAGGAATCTGAGCTGAACAGCGCAGTACAAAAGACTGCGGATGGTCAAAAGCAGATAGAAGACGGACTTCTTAAATTATCAGATGCTGAGAAGGAAATAACGGATGGCGAAAAAGAAATAACAGAGAATGAGCAGAAATTAAAAGATGGTAAAAAAGAATATAAAAAGGCAAAGAGGGATGCCAAAACAGAAATTTCTGACGGAGAGACGAAGATTGCAGATGCGGAGAAAGAGATCGATGATCTGAAAGAACCGGAATGGCATGTCAATGACCGAAGCTCACTTCCTGAGAACACAGGTTACGGTGAGAATGCCGACCGGATTAAAAATATCGGGGAAGTATTCCCGGTATTGTTTTTCCTGGTAGCAGCGCTGATCAGTCTCACAACGATGACAAGAATGGTAGAAGAGGAACGAACCCAGATCGGTACCTTAAAAGCGCTGGGGTACGGCAAGTTTTCCATAGCATCCAAATATCTGAACTATGCGCTGTTTGCTACTATTGGAGGAAGTATTCTGGGTGTTCTGGTAGGTGAGAAAATCCTGCCGTATATTATCATTACAGCCTACGGGATTATGTATCATCATATGCCTAATGTAGAACTTCCGTATAATCTGAAGTTTGCTGCAATTGCCACTGTTTCAGCGGTGTGCTGTACGATGATTGCTACATTTGCGGCATGCTACAAAGAGCTTGCAGAGACACCGGCAAAGTTAATGAGGCCCCCTGCACCGAAAGAGGGAAAGCGTGTCTTGCTGGAGCGGGTAACATTTATCTGGAAGCATCTGAGTTTTACCTGGAAGTCCACAATCCGCAACCTTTTTCGATATAAGAAACGGTTCTTTATGACTATATTCGGGATTGGAGGATGTATGGCATTGCTTCTGGTTGGATACGGTATCAGAGATTCTGTCCGGAATATCGCAGTTTTACAGTATCAGGAGATACAGCTGTATGATGGAACCGTATTAGTCGATGAAGATGCATCCGATGAGAAGAGGGCAGATCTTGAGAGCTATATGAAAACGGACAGCCAGATTGATGCATCTGTAGATTCCATGATGCAGAAAATGTCGGTAAAAGTAGGGAAAAAAGACCTGAGTGTTTATATCATCGTACCAAAAGAGATGTATGGTTTTGATACCTTTGTGAATTTTAGAGACCGGAAGACAAAACGGCAAGTCAGCTTTGGAGACGATGGGGTGATTGTAACAGAGAAAACGGCTAATATGATGGGACTGTCAAAAGGCGATATCATAGAACTTCATAATGAGGACGGAACCACTATAAAAGCACCAATTGCAGATATATGTGAAAATTATCTGGCACATTATGTGTATATGTCACCGTCACTATATGAAAAAGTCACGGGAAAAAATCCGGATTATAACAGCATTTTATTTAAGGCGGTACCGGATGCCAAAGATCACGTGGAAGATGTTGGGCAGAATATTCTGGGGAATAAGGCGGCTCTTAGCGTCAGCTATACCTCCAGTGTAATGAAGCAGCTGGATGATATGCTGAGTTCGCTGGATGTGGTAATTGTAGTATTAATTGTTTCAGCAGGTATGCTGGCATTTGTGGTACTTTATAATCTTAACAATATTAATATTAATGAGCGAAAGCGGGAGCTGGCAACCATCAAGGTACTGGGATTTTATGATAATGAGGTTTGTGCCTACGTGTACCGGGAAAATATTTTACTTACGTTTTTTGGCGTTCTGCTGGGGATTGTACTTGGCATTGTTCTGCATCGGTTTGTTATAGTTACAGTTGAGGTAGATGCATGTATGTTTGGAAGGAATATTAACTTTCCAAGTTTTATATACTCTATATTATTCACCTGTGGATTTTCGCTGATTGTAAATGTTGTCATGTATTTCAAGTTAAAGAAAATTGATATGGTTGAATCATTGAAGAGTGTGGAATAGGAATTATGGAAACAAAGATAAAATGACAGAAACAGAGGATATTTATGAATTTACCGGAAGCTTTTATAGAAAAAATGAAAATGATACTGGGAGATGAGTTTGACGATTTTTTAAAAAGTTATGATGCACCCCGCAATTTTGGGCTGCGTGTTAATACGGCAAAACTCTCTGCCGGGGAATTTGAACGGATTGCCCCCTTTCACCTGACAAAGATCCCCTGGGTGGAAAACGGCTATTATTATGAGGAGCAGGATACACCGGCAAGGCATCCATTTTACTATGCAGGCATGTATTACCTTCAGGAACCAAGTGCCATGACTCCTGCATCAAGACTTGCAGTTGAGCCAGGGGAAAAAGTGCTGGATCTATGTGCGGCTCCGGGTGGAAAAGCCACGGAATTAGGTGCTAAGCTCAGAGGAGAAGGGCTTTTGGTTGCCAATGATATCAGTGCATCAAGGGCTAAGGCACTTCTGAAAAATGTAGAGGTATTTGGAATCCCGAATTCTTTTATCACAAATGAGATACCCGGAAAGCTGGCGGGGCAGTTTGAGGGATTTTTTGATAAAATTCTGGTAGATGCACCGTGTTCCGGAGAAGGGATGTTCCGTAAGGATCCGGCAGTTGCAAAAGTCTGGGATGAACAGAAACCGCTGCTCTGTGCAAAACAGCAGAAAGAAATCATTATGCAGGCGGCAAAGATGCTGCGCACGGGAGGTCAGCTGCTGTATTCTACCTGTACATTTTCTCCGGAAGAAAATGAAGAAGTGATTCAATATCTCCTGGAGGAGTGCCCGGAGTTTGAAATACAGGAGATGCCGGGATATGAAGGATTTTCCGGGGGGCGTCCAGATCTCGTGAAGACGGGTGGACATCCGGACCTTACTAAATGTATCCGGATCTGGCCTCACAAGATGTCAGGAGAGGGACATTTTATTGCGCTTTTAATGAAAAAAGAACCGTCTGAGGAAGAAACAGCGCAGAAATATGTGAAAGCTAATGGAGTAAAATTAAAAATATGCAAAGCAGACCGCACCATACTGAACGATTTCCTGAAAGATATCTCCATGGATATGGATATAAATTATGTAGAAGTCCGAAAAGGGCAGGTATATTATGTACCGGGTCTGTTAGGAGATCGAAAAGGTCTGGCTTTTCTGAGAAACGGGCTCTACCTTGGAGAATTGAAAAAAGACCGCTTTGAGCCCAGCCAGTCATTTGCAATGGCACTTCATAAGGGGCAGTATGTTTCCACCGTAAACTTTAACTGGTCAGACAGCCGTGTAGGAAAATATCTGCGTGGAGAAACTATTTATATTGATGATCTGCAAGTGAAGCATAGCAAAGGGTGGCAGCTGGTCTGTATCAATGGATTCCCGTTGGGATGGGGCAAGCTGGTAAATGGGACTTTAAAAAACAAATATCATCCGGGATGGAGGATGAAATAAAGAAATATGAGAAGGTATTGCAGGGCATTGAGCTTTGCAGTGCCTTTTTTTGTGCAATCAGACGATCGGTCTGCAACGATAATAAAATATAATACAAAAATCGTAAAAAAACATAAGTTTAAACTAAAATCCCGCAAAATCTCCAATAAAATCGTAATCAATGCAAAAATTATTAAACTCAAGAAAAAGTCAAATTTGTTACAATATCTATATCAAGCTGCAGATAATCAAATCAGGCAGAAAAGGAGATAGGTTTTATGAGGAAAAAGTTGTATGCGAAACAAATGATAGCCGCTTCACTGGCGGCTGCAATGGTTGTTACGAGTATACCCGTAAATGTTATGGCTGAGGAAGTGTCGGACAGCACGGAAAAGAAGATGATTGCAAATTTCACCTTCGATGGCGAGACACCTCTGGCAGGAGAAGGTGCGGCAGCAGTTCTGATGCGGGATTATACGCTGGTGGATATGGATGACGGGGGAAAAGCATTAAGCCTTGCTTCCTCAACCAAAGACTGGCTGAATGTAACAAAAGCAGACGGAACTCCTTTGCTGGCAGGGAAAGAAAATATTACCATTTCCTATGACAGCAGAGACGATGCGGACTCGGCAAACAGAGGCTGGATATTTTATGCGGCACTTAATACCAATGAGCAAAAGTATCAGCAGGAACATTATCTGGGCATTATCGACAAACAGACAAGCCTGGGAGTAGAACGTTATAACAATATCGGTAAGAGACCGGGCAATAACATTTCAGCACCTACTTCCTCTGAATGGAAGCATGTTGATCTGGTTGTAACAGAGACGGAAACCATACTTTATGTAAATGGTGTAGAAACTGCACGACAGCAAAGTGAATTTAAGCTTTCTGATATATTGGGAGCAGACGGCGGAGTACTGCAGATTGGAAAAGCGAACTGGGAAAAAGGGGAATACTACAGTGGAACTCTGGATAACTTTAAAATCTATGACGGTGCGCTGACAGAGGAGCAGATTGCAGATACCTCAAAAGCAGCTGATGTGGGACTGTTAGCGGATTTCACATTTGATGATTATGAAACCGGATTTACCGGGGGAGAGGCCTCCGCAGCAGCTGCATTGTTTACAGATCATGGAAGTGAATCGCAGGATATGGCACTGAGCCTGGATGGTGGCAGAAGCCGCAGCTGGCTTAATATTACCAAGGATGATGATACACCTTTATTGAAGGATCTTGAAGAAGTTACTATTTCCTATGACAGCAAGGCCGGGACAACCGGAAATGGATGGGCGTTTTTTGCAGCTCAAAGCGGGGCGGCACAGACCCCTAACTATGAAAAATATCTTGGTGTTATAGACAAAACGGACAGTATGAAGGTAGAACGTTTTTATAACGAAGGAACCAGACCCGGAAATGACGTTCTGGGAACCTCTTCAGCGGAGTGGAAGCATGTGGATCTGGTTATTCAGGAAAATGCTACAACTCTCTATGTAGATGGTGTAAAAAGCGAAAATACAAGCGATTATAAGCTGACGGATATATTGGGAGCTGATGGCGGAGTGCTTCAGCTGGGCAAGGCAAACTGGGGAAACGGAGAATATTTCGGAGGTCAGATCGATAATATCCAGATTTATAATTATGCCAGAACGGAAGACGAGATCAAGGATCAGGTAACGGCAGTCTACAAAGCTGGCAGCAATGGTACTCTTCAGGGAGTAACAGAAGAGAAGATCCCAAGAGGCGGCAGCACTACCGGAGTGGAAGCGGTTGCAGACGTGGGATATCACTTTAAAGAGTGGAGCGATGGCGTTACCGATGCGGTGAGAAAAGACGAGAATGTAACCGAAAGTTTCGAAGTAACCGCAACGTTTGAAAAAGATGAGGAGATACCAGATGAGAATCTGATTGCCAGTTTCACCTTTGATGACGAAGAAAACGGATTTGCAGGAGCAGGGGCGAAAGCAACGGTAAATGGAACACCGGTACTGGAAGACAGCTATGATAATGCCGGAAAGGCAATGTCCATAAGCAGTACTAACTGGTTTGGCATCGCCAAAGAAGATGAAACTCCCCTTTTAAAGGGACTGGATGAAATTACAATATCCTATGACAGCAAAGCATCCGGCAGTGGAAACGGATGGGCATTTTATGCAGCGCCAAATCTGAATGCCCAGGTAGGGAATCCTGCAAATGAACACTATCTTGGTATTATGGATAAGGCATCGGGACTTACGGTAGAGCGTTATAACAATACCGGAAAAAGGCCTGGAAATAATATTTCGGCAGGATCTTCCCCGGAATGGAAACATGTGGATCTGGTTGTTACAGAAGATACTTCTACTCTGTATGTGAACGGGGAAAAAGTGGGAGAACAGATCAGTACTTACAAGTTGAGCGACATTCTGGGTGAAAGCGGTGGAATTATTCAGATTGGTAAGGCAAACTGGGGAAGCGGAGAATATTATCAGGGACTCATTGATAATGTAAAGATTTACAATACGGCAAAATCTCCGGAGTTTATCAAAGAACATAGCTCAATTAAAAATCCGGAACCGGTTAAACCTGTTGCGCCGGATGTAGTGGAAGACGGCGGATTATTAGTACAATATGATATGAGTACAATTGAAGACGGAAAGCTAAAGGACGTCAGCGGACTTAAAAATGATGCGAATGCAGTTGGCATGACACAGGAAAATATCCTGGTAGTTGAGGAGGTTCCGGCGTTGAACTTTACCGGAAATAAAAACCAGTACATAGAACTGCCCATGCTGGAAGGTGTTATGGATGAGGAATTTACCATTGAAACAACGGTAAGTACATCCAATGGGGCATATCACTGGCTCTGGTGCCTTGGTTCAAAGGTAAAAGGAACCGGCAACAATTATCTCTATGTAGATCCCTGCTACAGCACAGGCTATGTAAGAGGAGGAATCAAAGGAGAAACAGAGGAACGGATTTTTGGCGGCTGCCACAGTCTTCCAAAAGACGGTTCCTATGGAACGATTACCATTACTTATAAAGATAAAATCCTGTCCTATTATCTGGATGGGGAGATTATAACAACCTTTAAGTTTAATACCAGCGTAAAAGAAATTCTGGAGAATGGAACCGAAAATAACGTTATGGGTTATATCGGACGATCTCTTTGGTCGGCAGATCCTGGTTTAAAAGCAAAAGTGGCAGACTTTAAAATTTATGATAAGGCACTGACCCAGGAGCAGATCTCCCAGACTGCCAGCCGGGATGACAGCGCAAAGGTAGCAGCAGCAAAAGAAGCACTGGATATCCCAAATGCTGATGATATACGTGGTAATATTACACTTCTGGATGAGCTGGAAGGTGCAGCGATTACCTGGTCCGGAAGTAATGAAGATGTGATTACCTCCAAGGCACAGAGTCAGGATGATATCGTAACACCTGCGGGTGTGGTTACAAGAGGGGAAGAAGATGAGAAGGTTACCCTGACCGCGCAGATCACCAGCGGAGATGTAACGGACAGCAAAACATTTGAGCTGACGGTAAGAAAAGCGGTGAAACAGGATCCATATGTTGCATATCTGTTTGGAAGTTTTACAGGAACAGAAGGCAAAGATACTGATGAGCAGATTTATTTTGCATCCAGTAAGGATGGATATTTCTATACGGATCTGAATGAGTGCAAACCGGTACTGACAAGCACTGTGGGTGAAAAGGGAGTACGTGATCCATTCATTATGCGTTCCGCAGAAGGAGACCGTTTCTATATGCTGGCAACCGATCTGAGCATTTATCACCGGGGAGGCTGGGGACAGGCAATGGGAACCACCACCGGAAGCAGGGATTTGATCATATGGGAATCTACTGACCTGGTAAACTGGTCAGAGCCACGGGCGGTGACAGTATCTGCTCCTACAGGAGGATGTGCGTGGGCGCCGGAAGCAATTTATGACGAGACAACAGGTGAATATGTAGTATACTGGGCAACCAATGATATGACCGATGATATCGGTGACGGCGTTCTTCAGATTTATTATGCGAAGACCAGAGACTTTGTTACGTTCACGGAAGCAAAAGAATATATAACCCGTGGAGCAGATCAATCCATAATTGATACAACCATGATTAAGGGTAACGACGGATATTATTATCGTGCATCAGCAGACGGACAGATCACATTGGAAAGAAGTACCTCCATCTTTGGAAACTGGGAAGTTGTAACCAATCTGGACAGCCTTGGATTAGGCGGGGATATGACCGGCAGGAAACTGGAAGGTCCGGAGCTGTTTAAATTTAATGACGGCACAACCTTTGGACTGTATAGCGACCAGTTTGCAGAAGGAAAAGGATATCTTCCGGTTATTACTACAGATTTAAATGATAAAACCGGAACGGCATGGAAGAAATTAGCATCTGATGAGTACTCTTTTGATACCCTGAAAAAACGCCATGGCACCATTCTGAATCTGACTCAGAAAGAGTATGATGCAGTTATGAAGGCATATGGGAAAGCAGAAGCAGAGGATGACGAAGATGCAGCAGTAACAGAACCATTCGCATATTATCCGCTGACAAATGATCTGAAAGACGGTACAAATAATGGATTTGACGGTGCCCTGACAGGTCAGGCTGACTTTGCAGTTAATGACAAAGGCGGCATTGTATTCCCGGCAGGTACGGCATCCGTAGGCAAGAATTATGTTAAGCTGGATGACGGTATACTTACAAAACTGCAGGATGCAAAAGAATTAACCGTTACGGCATGGGTACGTAATGATGTGACAAATACCAATTCTAATGACCGTTCAACTGTATTTGCTTTTGGAAGTGATGAGAAAAACGGATATGCGTTCTCAACACTGAACTGGGCAAGTGCCAGAACGACATTTATGTTAAACGGCAAAGAAGCCGGAGGCGCATGGGGAGCGCAGGACGGAACCAGTATTCTGGGGGATACACCCGGTAATCAAAAATCACCTCTTGGTTCCTGGTATCAGATCGCTGTGACAATCCGGGATGTAACCGGAGCAGACGGAACACCTGCAACAACACTGAAATACTACATGAATGGAGAACTGTTATGTACGGCAACGACACCTGCATCCATCTCCAGTCTGGGAACACTTACTTATGCTTATATTGGAACCGGCAACAACGATTCCTTTAAGGATTTCCAGGGTGGAATCCGTGAAGTAAAATTCGTGGAATCCATATTGTCCGGAAAGCAGATAAAAGAAAACTATGAGCAGGAAGATGCAAAATACCAGAAAACGGATGCGGAAACTGTAGCAGAAGTAAAAGAAGCTCTGACAATTCCAAATGCAGATGCCATCCTTGGTAATCTTACACTGCCGGCAGAAATGGATGGAACAAAAATTACCTGGACAAGTTCCGATGAGCAGGTTGTCAGTGCAAAAGAAGTTGTAAATGAAAACTATGACAATACCCCGGCGGGCGTGGTTAACAGAGGGGAAAAGGACAAAAACGTTGTTCTTACTGCTTTGATCTCCAAAGGTGAAGCACAGGATACAAAGGAGATAACTGTAACCGTAAAGGCAAAATCCGATATAACAGAAGAAGATTTTGAAGCTTATGTATTTGCTTATTTTAAAGGTGAGGGATCAGCTACAGGCGAACAGATATACTTTGCTACCAGTGAAGATGGCCTGCATTGGAAGGATATGAATGACGGGGAACCGGTGCTCAAATCTGAATTGGGAGAAAAAGGACTCCGTGACCCATTCATTATCCGTTCACCGGAAGGGGACAAATTCTATCTGATCGCAACGGATCTGAAGATTAACGGCGGCAATGGCTGGGGAGCTGCACAGACAGCCGGAAGCCAGAGTATTATGGTCTGGGAATCAACGGATATGGTAAACTGGTCCAATCAGCGTATGGCTAAGGTTGCCCTGGATGATGCAGGCTGCACCTGGGCACCGGAAGCTTTTTATGACGAAAAGACAGGAGAATATATTGTATTCTGGGCATCCAAGACCAGCGCAGACAACTATGGTGTACAGAGAGTGTACTACAGCAAGACCAGAGACTTCTACAGCTTTACAGAACCGGAGCTTTGGATAGAGCTTCACAACCAGGAAGGTAATGCAATCAGCGTGATAGATACCTCCGTGATTTCCGTCATGGAAAATGGTAAGAAAGTATACTACCGTTTTTCTAAAAATGAAGCTGGAGAAGATCATGATGTAAAGGGCGGCACTGGAAAATACACAATCGTGGAAAAGAGTAACTCCTTAATTGGCGGCTGGACCGAGGTAACATCCTTAAAAGACCAGCGCTATGTAGAAGGTGGAACCTGCTTTAAGTTCAATGGAGAGGACAAGTGGTGCCTGCTTCTGGATGACTTTGGCGGAGTGGGATATTATCCGATGATTACAACAGATCTGGGCAGCGGAGCATTTACCAGACTGGACAGCAGTAAGTATTCCTTCCCGTCCACCATGCGACATGGTACCGTTATGTCACTGACCCGTCAGGAGTATGACGCTATCCAGAAAAAATGGTATGATGAAGCGTCCGTAAATACGGAAGAAGAAGAAGAAAATGCAGTACTTAAATATAGCTTTGAAGATGCTGCCGGCAGCAATACCATAAAAGATGATTCCGGAAAAGGCCATGACGGCAAGATTTATGGAAATGCAGCTTATGTAGAGGATCAGGTAAAAGGAAATGTTCTGTATCTGAACGGTACCAAGGGAACTTATGCGGAACTGCCACAGGGATTCTTTGACGGAAGAAATAAGATGACCATTTCAATGGATGTGAAGGCAGAAATGGTTGACGGAGACTTCTTTACGTTTGGTATTGGTAAAAACAGCAACAGATACCTTTTATTAAAAACACAGAATACACAATCCAGGGTATCGATAACCACCGGTTCTTACGGTTCGGAACAGACCGCCAGCGGAACGACATCTGCCATTAAAGGCAAATGGATGAATATTACTATGGTGGTAACACCGGATAAGATTACAGTTTATAAAGACGGAAAGCTTTTAGGAGAGCAGAAAGTTACGGTTAAGATGGCAGAGCTTGGCACCAACCTGTTTGCTTACCTTGGCAGATCCTTGTACAGCAAAGACAATTATTTCAAAGGTTATTTCGACAATATTGAAGTATATAACCGTGCAATGGAAGCAAAAGAAGTTGCGGATAAGTATGGTGAAAAACCTGCAGCAGAAAAATTCACCATTACTTACAAAGCAGGGGAACATGGCAAAATCAAAGGTACCGCTACCCAGATACTGGAAAAGGGAACGGTTGGCACCAAGGTTGAAGCTGTGGCAGATTCGGGATATGAATTTAGTAAGTGGAGTGACGGCAGTACCCAGGCGGCACGTACCGATCTGGCAGAAAAGGATGTTACTTATACGGCATACTTTGTAAAAACCCAGGTAACACCACCTACCGATGCACCGGAAACAGAAACACCGCCCACAGAGAAGCCGTCCCAGCCGTCAACAGAAAAACCGTCCCAGCCGTCAACAGAAAAACCTTCTCAGCCATCCACAGAGAAACCAAAACCGGCAACACCTGCGGCAAAAAGTGTAAAAATTAACAAAAGAAAAATAACAATTGGGCTGAAAGAAAAAGTAACATTAAAAGCTACTGTATATCCGAAAGGAGCTTCCCAGAAAGTAACCTGGTCCTCCAGCAAGAAATCAGTAGTAAAAGTAAACAGCAAGGGACAGATTGAAGGAAAGAAAACAGGAAAAGCTACGATAACGGTGAAAACAGCAAATAAGAAATCTTATAAGTGTACCGTAACCGTTCGTAAAGCTCCAAGTAAAATTTCTCTAAATACGAAAGACAGGAAATTAAAGGTAGGAAAGAGTTTCCAGCTAAAAGTAAATCTTCCGTCCAAGACGGCAAGCTATAACATCCGGTACTCTTCCACCAGAAAATCAGTTGCAGTTGTTTCTTCCACCGGTAAGATCACAGCCAAGAAAAAAGGAACAACAACAATCAAGGTAAAAGCATTTAACGGAAAGTATAAAAAGATAAAAATCAAGGTAGTAAAAAAATAAGAAACAGATGAAAGTAACACAACAGGACCCATGGCTGATAAAAGGCTGTGGATCCTGTTTTGCATTCTGATCAAAAGATTTCTTACAAAATACATAAAAAAACAAACCCTGTCACGGATAAACACAAAAAGATACAAAATAATCGAAACAAATGAAGAAATAACTCAATTGAATAATTATAGGGGTATGGGATAATTGATATATCAAGTGCGTGTCTGAAAAATCTGCCGCAAATTGTGACCCAAATCTTGCAGAAAGTATTTTTAAGATACGCTCAGCAGTTTTCAGATAGAAAAAGGAGGAAAAGGGTAATGAAAAAGAAAGTAATGGCAGGCATTCTAACTGCTTCCATTCTGCTTCAGGCGGGTATTGTTCCCGGAATGGAACTAAAATCGATGGCGGCAGGGAATACCGTTCCAAAGGAAACGGTGGTAGAAAAGAGTACGCTTGGAAATCCCATTCTCGGATTCGATGATCAGGAGAATCTTACCTATGGGGGAGATCCATCGGTCCTGGTAGACGGAGATACCGTGTATCTCTATGTGGGGCACGATGTGGCACAAAATGAAAGCTATGTTATGCCAAATTATCTATGCTATTCCACCCAGGACATGGAGAACTGGCAATACGAGGGCGTAATGATGGATATGACAGATGTATCCTGGGGCGACAATAACTCTGCCTGGGCAGGGCAGGTGATGAAACATAACGGCAAATATTATATGTATTTCTGTTCCTGGGATAATACGGCATGGGGGAAACAGTCTATCGGTGTGGCTGTATCGGACAGCCCTACGGGACCGTTTCGGGATATTGGTTATTCTATGATTAAGGGATACGTAACAGAACCAGAAACCAGTACCTGGAACGATATTGATCCTACAGCCTGGATAGAGACAGATGAAAATGGAGAAGAACATATCTACCTTTCATGGGGAAACGGACTTCTCTACCTGTGTGAATTGAACCAGGATATGATATCGGTAAAAGACCAGAACCAGGATGGAAAGATTACCATGGGAGATGATATCTGGCAGCAGACCATAGAAGGCATGGATTATACCTATACGGAGGCGCCTTATCTCTACCGCCAGCAGGATGAGGGCGGAAATTATTACGGACCCTATTATCTCTTCTTTGCGGCAAATTGGCGGGAAGGCATGGCATATTGCACCACCGATGATCTCACTGACGGAAAGTGGAATTTTGGAGGCCTGCTGATGCCCCCTACTGCCACTTCCAATACAAATCATCCGGCAGTATTTGATTTTAAGGGAAAAACATATTTTATTTACCACAATGGCTCCCTTCCTCATGGAAGCGGATTTCGGCGTTCCGTGTGTGTAGAAGAATTTTCCATTCAGGCAGATGGAAGCATTGACATGATCCAGGAGACTTCTACGGGCCTGACCGGAAAAGTCAGCCGCATTTATGACTATTCGGGAGTGCCGGTGGCACATGAGAATTTTGTGAACAGCTGGAACGATGGGTATTATCCGATCAGTGCTTCGGTAATGACCAGCCTCAGTGCGGAAATAGAAGATGCCTCCTGGGAGATTGTGCCGGGTAAGGCGGATAAGACGAAAGCATCCTATGTCTCCATTGAATCCTACAATAAGCCGGGACTGTACCTGTCTGCAAAAGGAGAAGAGACAGTGCTGACTCAGGATACATATGGAACTGCCCAGGAGGCAGATAATATGACTTTTCGTACCCTGGAAGGATTTGCAGGTTACGGAGTTACCCTGGAGAGCGTGGCTAAGCCTGGATATTATCTCGCCTGTGAGGATGGAAAGCTGGTATTGCAGACAAATCCAAATGAAAAACAGTGTACGTTTGTCATAGATACAGATGCAGATAAAAAACCGGAAGAACAGGCAAAGTTAAGCGGTATCCGTGTATTAAAGACCAAACGTACTTATCTTGTCGGGGATACCCTGAACACCAATGACCTTCAGGTAATGGCCTGCTATACAGACGGAAGCCGTAAAAAAGTAACGGGATTCAGTACGAATGCAAGTGCACTGGATATGAAGACGTCAGGTGAAAAACCTTTAAAAGTCAGCTATACCGATCAGGGGACAACCGCATCGGCGGATATTAAAATTCTGGTAGAACAAAAACCTTCAGCGTCCAGCGGGCAGGAAACTCCAAAACCGGTGCAGCCGCAAAAGACCATACCTAAAAAAGGTGCAGCTTATACAAGCGGGGGACTGAAATACAAGGTAACGAAATCAGCAGCCAGAAATGGAACGGTTTCTGTGACAGGAACTTCAAAAAAGAATCCGTCATCCATAAAAATTCCGGCTGAAGTAAAAATAAATGGATATGCATTTAAAGTAACCAGCATTCAAAGCAAAGCATTCTATAAAAAGACAAAAGTCAAAACAGTGACAATGGGAAAAAATATAAAGAGCATAGGAAAAAATGCTTTCAAAAATATCAATAAAAAGGCAGTATTTAAGATTCCTTCTTCCAGATATAAAACAATTAATAAACTGATCACTGCAAAGACAGGGTTTGAAAAGAAGACCATGAAACTGAAGAAGATTTCATAATGAGGGGGAGAATGAATATGAAGTTCAGAAAATTATTATATGCAGCTTTTACCGGAGTCATGGCTGTATCAACAGCTTTTTGTGTTCAGGCAGTCACAGCTTTAGCCCAGGAGCCAGATCCTGTGCCGCTGGCATATTATGACTTTAATGACGGAATGACTGAAGGTCCCCGGGCTATTGTAACGGGGCTTAGCGATTACAAAGGAGATGTAACATTTGCCCAGGGCCGGAGTGCAGAAGAAGCTGATCAGGCAATTGAGCTTGGCGAATATGGCTTGAAAATGAATCAGAAGAATATAGGAGAATCCTATACGATATCCCTGTGGGTAAAACCGGATGCCCCTATCACAGACAATAGTCCAATCCTGTTTCTTGGGTATCATTCACCGGAAAAATGGGTGGCTCTATCCGGCAATAAAGGGGAAAATAATTACAAGCTCTGGACCCGGGAAGAGGGCACCTCATATTCCTGGACAGTCATTGCCAAAGCAGACATCCCCTCCGAAGAATGGAGTATGCTTACCCTTTCCGGAAATGGAGAAGAAACAGCCGTTTACGTAAATGGTAAAAAGGTCGGCTATGGATTGGCATCCAGTGCCTTAAGCGGACAAAATCAGGATATTTATCTGGGAGTCAGTAATTGGGATGAAGAATTCAAAGGTCTGGCGGATGATATCAGCATTTATGATCAGGCGCTGACCGATACACAGATCCTGAAACTGTATGGAGACTTTTCTCCGGAGCAGATTCTGGGTGAGGAAGGCTTTCATGTACAGAAGAGCATCCTGCTTATGAAGGATGAAGCGGCAAAGATTAATGTCAGCCTTCCGGCAGGCGTAACACCGGAAGACGTAACGATTACCTATGAGTCTCTGGACAGCACTATAGCAGAAGTAAATGAAGAGGGAATGGTTACCGGACTCCAAAAAGGAAATACGCAGATTACAACTACGGTGAGTATCGGTGAAACAGCCAAAACAGAGACAACTGCGGTTACCGTAAATGACCCGGAAGAAGTAAATGAGAATCTGGCAGTTGAATATCAGATGGCATCTGTTGACGGCGACCGGCTGCTTGACATATCCGGACATGGGAATGATGGAACGATTATAAATCCGCAAGGCGTATCCTTTGATACGGAAAATGACCGGGATGTTATGCATATAACAGGGAAAAACAGCTATGTACAGTTCCCGGTATCCATTATGGATGATCTTGCCGATAAAGAGCAGTTTACCGTTGAAGCAACTTACAGCAGAAGCGGCGGTACGAACGCCTGGTTATTCACCCTTGGCTCTAAAGTCCGGAAAAGCGGAGCTAATTATATGTTCTGCTGTCCATCCTTTTCCGGCGGAAATCTTCGGGGAGGAATCAAGGACAGCAATACCGAAATTCTATTCCAGAATACACCGCTGAATAAAAATGAGGAATATTACACTGTATTTATGGTATTTGACCGGGGAACCATCACCCTCTATGTGGACGGAATTAAAATTGATGAAAAACAGACCGGTTACAGCATCATGGATGATGTAGTAACTCCGGGTACGGAAAATGACATACTGGGATACATAGGAAAATCCTGCTGGACAGGTGACGATAATTTCCAGGGCAAAATTTCATCCTTTAAAATTCACAATAAAGCCTTGTCCGATTTAGATGTGGCAGGAACAAATTCCGCTTACCGGGAAGCCATTCAGGAAAAGCTGGATAATGCGGTAACGGATAGCATATTGCTGGGAAGCAGAAATGGAAGTATGGATGCAGTAGCTTATGATTTAAAGCTGCCTTTAAAAGTTAATGCCATGGATGTAGTCTGGGAATCATCGGTGCCTGAGGTAGTGACGGGGCTGGGAAAAGTTAACAACCCATCCGCTGATACCCAGGTGGTTCTCACAGCCAGAATGGTTACAGCCGAAAAGTCATTTACCGTGAAGGTAAAGGCACTGAATCTAATAGAGCTCAATGCACTTGTACAGGATGCACGGTCTTATGATACGCCGTATTTAAGTGCTATATCCAGGAAACAGTTATATGCAGCACTGGAGTCAGCAGCGGGGATTGTTTCCCAGGGGGAAGCAGATGCAGCAGCCGCCATGTTAAAAAGGGCAGTGAAGAGTCTGCGCTTTGAGAACAGCTATGACAGTGTATGGGATACGCTGAAAAAAGCCGAGCCTGCTTCTAAAGTATCATTAAAAGTAAAGGGAACAGCAACGATATTCCGCCTGCCGGATCAGTTAAAAAATAGCGTTACCGTAAGCTACAGTTCCAGTGCTCCGGATGTGGTGAAATATGAAAATGGTACAGCAGTTGCACAAAAGGCAGGGTATGCACTTCTCACTGCCAGAGTTATCTCAGGGGCAGATGGATATCCGGTGGATTTTATAACGATAGCAACAGTTGAGGAAGAGAAACAGCCTCCAGCAGCAGTTGTGGATTTGTCAAAGGTGACTGCAAAATCCGCAAAGACTAAAATTGCAAAAGGATCTGCAACGAAGATAGCAGTCAGCTGTCCAAATGAAGTCAAAGCCAAAAATCCCAAGATAACTTATCAGGCATCCGGTGCAGTTACAGTAAATTCCAGTGGAAAAGTAACGGGAAAGAAAACCGGAAAAGGGACTGTTAGAGTAACGGTTGCAGTTGATGGAAAGAGTATTACACGATCGGTCAGTATATCGGTGGGTGGAATAACCGGAAAAAGCAGTGTAAAAGCAAAAAAATCAATTACCTTAAAAGTTGCCGGTATTTCAGGTAAAGTGAAATGGTCGGTAAATAATAAAAAATTAGCCCGGATATCGGCAAAAGGTAAAATGAAAGCTTTAAAAAAAGGCGGGGTTGTGGTAACAGCAAAGGTATCAGGGGTGACCATGAAGAAGACAATCAAAATAAAATAGAACTTCAGAGCTTCCGGAAATGATCTGCAGGTCTGCCTGTGGGCAGAAGCTCCGGCTTGCAGACTGGAGAGGATTTCAAAATTATGCTTTTATGGAAGTTCATTTACATTTGATGAGCAGTAAAGGGAGGAAAAGGTTGAAAGAAAATTATGTTATAGAAAGGATGCCACGGTGTGATTCTTTCAATCTGTTTTATTGTGGCAGTATTGCAGGCAAGCCTGCAATATACAATGGGTATAAAAATGAAAAATAAAATATATAAAAAGATTTTGGCAGTGGTAACCGCGGTAGCAGTGGCGGCTACACCGATGTCAGGTACCGTATTTGCCAGCGAAAATACGGC
This sequence comes from Robinsoniella peoriensis, assembly GCF_000797495.1. GTDB lineage: Bacteria > Bacillota > Clostridia > Lachnospirales > Lachnospiraceae > Robinsoniella > Robinsoniella peoriensis. The sequence goes on along the minus strand of NZ_JTGN01000023.1, from coordinate 32,808 downwards.
AATCGAAATACAGGAACAGGATAGTGCAGCCATTACACCTGAGTCAGAAAAGCAGGACGGTGAATCGGCTAAGGAGACAGATCAATCGGAGGTTCTGTTACAGACAGAAAAACCACAGGATCAGCAGGACGTGAACACAGATCTGGATGAAGTTCTGGAACAGCCCGGTAATCAGAAACAGTCCGTGGAAAATAAAGCAACCGGGGAAATCTCCTCCACGGCTCTTAAGAACTATGACTTTACTGATTATAAGCTGTCATCGGATGGAAAGGCGCTTGAATATGACGGTCAGAAGCTTTTACTGGAGACTGTTGGAAGCGGAAAAAAACCGTCCTTGGTAAATGATGTATACAGGGGACAGGTGCTTCAGTTAAATGAGGCGGATTATAACAACCGCGGATATGCACTGCTCCCGGGAAATCCTTTTGCAGGGCAGGAGACGGAGAATGGCCTTACCCTCAATTTCTGGACAAAGACTACGGGCAAAGCAGGCGGTGACAGATGTCTGATAGACTTTGAAGTAGCACCTTCTACGGGTAAAAGAGCGGGTACATTTGCGGTGAACCAGCTGATGGTTTATTGGAATACCACAGACCAGAATACTTTTTATACAGATTTTTCCGTTGCCAGCCTGGGACTAGACCAAAAGGATGCATGGAAAATGGTTACCATGACAGTCACAGAGTCCGGAATCACTTTTTATAGCGACGGTGTGAAAAAGCAGCATACCATTACCTCCGGTTCCGAGAAATACGGGCAGATGATCAGCGATCTCACAGGAGGCCTTGCCGAAGATCCATCCGCAACCAATGTCCGTCTGGGCGCCAGCCTGGCAACATACTGGAAATGTGCCGGAGCTATGCTGGATGACGTTTCCTTCTATGGAAAAGCACTGACTGATGATGAAGTTTCTGCTCTATATCAGGAAACCATGGTGCCAATCCCCTTGGAGAGTGTCACTATTTCAGGCAAAAATACGGTGGATGAAGATAAAAGTATCCGCCTCAGCGTTACACTGCAGCCCGCATCTACAAATGTAGACAAGACAGTAACCTGGGTATCTGATAATCCAGAGGTACTTACGGTAGACGAAAAGGGTGTTGCAAGAGGAATTTCCGAAGGGACTGCACATGTGACAGCAATCGTTAGCGGTATGGAATCAGAAGCATTTGAAATTACAGTACATGGAGTAGAGTCAGTCAGGGAACTGCAGGAGGGATATTATGCAGCTGTATATTCCACTTCTACAGACTTCTATGCCTCCGCAGCAAATGTAGCCCAGGAAACCCGCAGTGTCTACATGGCTGTGAGCAAAGACGGAAAAAACTTTGAAGTTCTGAACAATGGTGGTGCAGTGATTTTCTCCAAGAATACCAATGGCACGCTTCAGGTTACAGATCCCCGTATCTTTAAGACAGAAGAGGGATTTACAGTGGCGGCGCCGGATGCGACGTCCTCCAGGGGAATCCATCTGTTTACTTCCACAGATGGAGTAGCTTATTATGATGACATTATGGTATCAGAAACTGAATTAAATGCATTGCCATTGAAACGTTCTAATTTTACATTAATGCTGAATGGGGAAAATATATTAGACACAGATGAGCAGATCACCCTTGGAAATGCGGTTTCCCTGACAGAAGAAGAGTACCGGTATATCGTAAATAAACTGGGGACAGTTGTAAATAATGGACTGGAGTCCCTGACCGGCTTAAATGTAGATGCGCAGCAGGGGCTTACGGAACAGGAGCTGGAAAAACTGTACCCAAGTGTTAATGCAGTTTATACAGACGGATCCAGTCAGAAATTCAGTATCGACTGGGAGGGAGCGCTGCAGGGCATCAGCTTATCCCAACCGGGAGAGTATACATTAACCGGTAAGGTGGTTCAGACCCAGTATATCAATAAATTAAAAGAATTAAATGGAAGCACCCTTCCGGAAGATGATCCGGAGAATGCAAATCCGGATGATCCGGATAATTATAATGAAGAAACCGGTACGGTATATTACGATGAGACAAAATTCGTGGAAGGCATGGCGGATCCCTGCATTTACTGGGATGAACAGAGCGGATATTATTATATGACCGGTTCATATTTCCCGGAGGATCAGGATCAGATTGATTCAAACGATCAGCTGGAACAGTATGACCGTGTAGTTTTAAGACGTTCTAAGACACTGGAAGGGCTGCAGGACAGAAGTACCCAGGTAACCGTCTGGAAGGCCGGAAACCAGGGATTCTATGATGGAGCAGACTACGCCTCCAGAGGATACCGCTATATCTGGGCACCGGAAATACACAGAGTGGGTGATAACTGGGTTATCTATTTCACAGAAAGCCACAGCAGTAATTTATTTGATATCTATTGCCATGCACTGGTACTGCCCGGAGACCGTGATCCTTATGAAACTGCATTACAGGCATCCGGTCAGGAATCCGAATGGACAGACTATAAACTGGGTGTAACTTCAGAGGTATCGGAAAATCCGTTTAGCAGGTCCTTCTGTCTGGACATGACTTACTTTAAAGATGAAGTGAACGGACAGTCCTATGTAATCTGGGCAGGCAAACCTACCGCAGCTTATCAGGGCTCCAGTACTGATTTATTTATAGCCAGTGTGGATGAGCAGCAGCCATGGCTGGTGACTTCAGAGCCTACCCGTATTACCTGTTCTGATTATGGATGGGAACGGATCCGTTATTGCGTAAATGAAGGAGCAACTGTTTTACAGAAAGACGGCAATATATTTATGTGTTACTCTGCATCCGGAACCGGGTCAGAATACGCCATTGGTATGTGCAGTGCAAAAGGAGGGGAAGATTTGCTGGATCCAGCCAATTGGACGAAGAGCCCTTATCCGCTGCTTACATCAAGGGATGTAAATGGAGAAGAAGGACCTGGACACAACTCCTTTACGGTAGATCAGGACGGGAATGCGATCTTCGTATACCACGCAAGGCCAACTTCCCATAATTACCGGAAATGCGGTTCTGATTATAATGGTAATAACAGCTCCTATAACGGAGAGCCACTGAACGACCCCTGCCGCCATGCAAGATTAAAACGCGTACATTGGACAGCCGACGGCTCACCTATATTAAAAATGACCTATGAAGAAGAATTACTGGATGCATACAGTACCGTATCTTTAAAGGTAACCGTAACCAAAAAAGCAGAAGAAAAGGTAACAGTAGAGTACGTGGCACAGACGGGTGGAAAAATCAGCGGAACAGCTGTCCAGACCATAGTGAAGGGCGGTTCCACAACTGAAGTAACGGCAACGGCAAATACAGGATATACCTTTACCGGATGGAGTGACGGAGTAAAATCGGCAAAGAGAAGTGACCGAAATATAACAGCATCCAAAAAGCTGACAGCAAACTTTACGAAGAACCAGACTCCGCCCAAACCGCCGGTACCGGAAACGCCGAAAGCATCAAAAGTGACACTAAACAAAACAAAAATCACCATTGGAGCCAAAGAAAAGGTAAAATTAAAAGCAGCAGTTAAACCCGCAAATGCATCTCAGAAAGTTACCTGGAGTTCAAACAAGAAGTCAGTAGTGAAGGTGACGTCAAAGGGAGAGATCACCGGAAGAAAGCCTGGAAAGGCTACGATTACAGTAAAGACAGCAAATGGCAAAAAGAGTTACTGCAAGGTCACTGTAAAAAAAGCACCAAAGGCAATTTCAATCAGTACAAAAACAAAGGATCTGAAGAAAGGAAAGTCCTGGAGGATAAAAGTAAACTTCCCATCAAAGACAGCCAGTTATAGGCTAAAATATAAATCTTACAATTCATCAGTGGCTGTTGTTTCATCAACCGGAAAAGTTACTGCAAAGAAAAAAGGAAAAGCAACCATTAAGGTAACTACATTTAATGGTAAAAGTGCTAAGATAGTAATCAATGTAAAGAAAAAGTAATAAGTGTAAAACACGCGCTAGAGCGTGTTTGAAAATTGCTACACATTGGTCATTTTAACCAAATTAATATTGAAGCGATACACAAAAATCCCAGATAGGTGAATGCAAGTTTGTCATAGCGGGTGGCAATTCTACGAAATGCCTTTAGCTTTAAAAAGAGTTTTTCTATCAGATGCCGCTCTTTATATAGCCACCAATCGCAATGACGTTCAAACTTTGCTCCCTTTCTTGATGGAATTGTTGGTTCACCACCTTGCTCATAGATATAGTCAATCAGTTTATCACTGTCATATCCACGATCAGCAAGTATGTTACTTCCTTTTAAATTTACATGTTTCAATAAGKGAATCGCGAAATTAATATCGTTGCGTTGTCCTTCACTGATCATTAAATACACTGGATTTCCATAAGCATCCACAATGGCGTGTATTTATGTACTGCCTCCGCCCAGGCTGTGTGCTATTTCGCTAGAAGGCCCCCTTTTTTTGCACCTGCACTATGTTGGTGCGCCTGAACGATAGATGCATCTAACGAAAGTTCTTCCAATGCGGCTTCAAGGCTTAGAACGCGAAAAATATTATCCAGTACGCCAGCATCAATCCACTTACGAAAACGGCTGTATACACTTTCCCATGGCCCATAACGCTCAGGAAGATCACGCCATGGGGCTCCGCTTCGCGCCAGCCAAATCATTGCATTAAGCATGGTACGGTTTTCTTTTGAGGGACGACCTGGTTTTCCTGTGTTTTCAGGAGGAAGTAAAGTTACTATATGATTCCATTCATCATCTGTTAATTCATATCGTCTCAACATATAAAACACCCCTTTTTCTTTATTTTACCATAAAACGGGGATGCAAAACATTTGTTTTGTGCAACTTTTAATTTTCAAACACGCTCTAGGGGTTCCAGCTGAATTCTGGGATAGATTTGAAGATTTATATAGAGAACAATTAAAAGAACAGGGAGAATCTGAGGAAGGATAATATGAAAAGATTAACGACGATTCCACAAGCGGCATTAATAAAATGCTGCAATTGCATAGAAAAATCAAACTGTTACGGTGATTTTTGTTGTGATGAAATAGACAAAGCTCTTGAACGACTTAGACAATACGAAAATACTGAATTGGAACCTGAAAACATAAAAACTGCAAAAGTATTAGCCGTTCAGTTTCTAAAACAGACAATAGAGGAAAATGAAAAGTCTATGCATATGGGATGTATGGACGGAATTGATGTTACTGCTATTAGAAGTGCTAACGAAGAGTTGGAAAAAATGCTTTTAAAACTAACAGTTGGTTATACGGTAAATTAAAATTTAACTAAGATAGGAGGACAGAGATGTGCGCACATGAACCTGGGTTCTCTTTATAAAATATGATACAAATACTAGAATTGTTCGGCGGGATAGGATCACCGAGAATAGCATTAAGAAATTTAGGGATTCCAGTAAAAGCAATTGATTATGTGGAAATAGATGAAAAGGCGGTAAGATCATACAATGCAATGTTCAGTGAGGAATTAAATTACAAGACACAATCCGTAGTAGGTTGGAATTTAAAGCCAGATATTTTAATACATGGTTCACCGTGTCAAGATTTTAGTATTGCAGGACATCAAAAAGGGGCGGATCAAGGAAGCGAAACCAGATCCAGCCTTATGTGGGAAACTATCCGGATCATACAGAACATGGGTGAATGGAAACCTAAATATGTTATATGGGAAAATGTGAAAAATGTGTTGTCGAAACACATGAAAGCAAATTTTGATCGATACTTATCAGAAATGGAGAAATTAGGATATGTAAGCAATTATAGTATTCTGGATGCAAGAGATTTTGGTTTACCACAGGCACGGGAAAGAGTGTTTACAGTATCAGTTCTAAACGGAGAAAAATTCACTTTTGATGACTTGATTAGGACACCAATGAAAGATTTAACAGAGTTACTAATAAGTAATGAGGAAGTTCCTGCGGTATACGATGTGACGCAGCCTAGTGTATATTCTGCTATTGGAAAAACAGGCATAAAAAGAGCAACGGTAATAAAAGAATTCGCATATACAATAACAACAAGGCAAGACAGAACACCGGCACAGGTTATTGACTGCGGGAATGGTCGGTTTAGATACTTAACAGAATTGGAGTGCTGGAGGCTGCAAGGATACAAAGATCAAGATTTCTACAAAGCAAAGACGGTTCAAAAAAGAAATGGAAGGTACTACACAGCACTATATAATCAGGCTGGAAATAGCATACCGGTTAATATATTTGAAAGCATTCTAAGAAAAATTATTTTAGGAGAAGTCCATAGAGATTAATTTAAAATTTATCCGACGATTGTTGAGTGTCGGATAGTTAGGAGAAGTCATGAAGGAGGATATTACATATTGTAGTAAAAATAATTGCTGTTATCTCCGATGTAAGAGAAACCAGAAGCATATTAAGCAACCGGTACCGCACAGTTTTGCAGATCTGGATCGCACGTATCTTTGTTATAAAAAACGTAATGGGGTTGGTGGAATTGTCACACAACAAGATTAAATCATCGGTCGTAGCCGGGAAAGAGGCAGAGAATGCAAGTAGAAATAAGAAAACCTGACACAATTCAGTTTTATATCAGGATGGATAAAGAAGATGAGCTTTGTAAGCAATGCATGTGGGCGAGAGTGACGTTTGATAATAAAAATTGGTCGATGATGGCGCAATCAGATGCGGGGGATTATTCATACAGCTGGTGCGTGGAATCAGGCGGGAGAACATTTCTTGAATTGATGCAACAAATAGATAGTTATTATCTTCTGAGTAAGATTTCAGACAGGACTGTGTTTGATTTGGAGGAAACAAAAAAGACAGTTATAGACTGGATTTCTAATGAAGAACAGTCAGAACGGATGATAAAAGAAGTCTATTCAATTGATACATGCAGTGAAAAGGAATTCATGAATTCTTTAGATAATATAGATGGGATGGAAGAATATTCTGACCTGTGGGAGTGCATACAAACTGATTATCCAAGCGGGGCGAAAGTATTTGCAAGGGTATTTACGGAGGTAATACAGCAGGAAATCAGAAAATATTTAAAGGCGCAAACTGAAATTTAATAACATAGTTAAAAAATTTTTAATGAAAGGAAAAGGAAATGGCAAAAGGAATAATAAGATGTAATATTTGTGGGAAAGAATTTGATGATTTCGATGAAGATTTTGAATTTGGAGTACATTGGAGAATCGGATTTGGTTCCCAACATGATGGAGATAAAGTGGATTTAGACTTATGTCCGGAGTGTTTTGACAAATTTATACATAAACTAAGAAAGAAATGTAAAATTGATCCAATTGTAGAATGTTATTAATATGCAGAAAGTGGGCGGTAGAAATAGAATTTGGGTACGAATTTGTGGAAGCAATAAAAAATTACACCTTGGATGATAAAAATCTGCGACTATGTATGTTCAAGGAACTCTCTGACAATGTGACGAACGATAATTTTAAAACAAGTCTAAATGATGAGATTGACAGCATTTGCAGAAAAAATGAATTGTGTCCAAGGTGTTTTGGAGAACTTGAAATTAGCAGCCACATGGAAAGCAGAGGTGAATATTTTGGATTCCCATCAATGGAAACTATATATTCCAGAAAATGTACAAGATGTGGAAGAATGATAGAATAGCGGAGGAAATAGAATGAATAGAGGAATGAAGATTAATTTAAATGAAGTAAGTAAAGCACAGGAATTTGTAAAGCTCTGCAGTACATACGAGGATGATGTAAACGTATATTCAGGCAGGTACATTTTGGATGGGAAAAGTATTATAGGAATTTTTTCGGCAGATTTGTCACAGACGGTACAAGCAGAAATATTAACTCCAGATAAGGCGGTTGCAGATGATTTTTATACAAAAATATCTAAATATGGGGTGAAGTGATGGAAGAGGAGCGGGTACAAGATGATTGGTTAGCAAATCATCCAGCATGTGAAAAATGTGGAGGAGTTATGTATCCAATGAGTGAGCGGTATGATTTGGATTTTCCAGGATTTACGGACATGTGGTACGAATGCTTAAATTGCGGAAATACGGTTAGCAGGTAAGTATAAGGGGCTCTGGCTAGATAACAAAAAGCTGGAGCCAATGAAAGGTTTTATATGGACAAGAAAAAAGTATTTTTATTAATTGGAAGAAGCTGCTCTGGGAAAACAACAATCGCTAAGGGAATATGTGAAAAATTACATTTGCAACAAGTCAAGTCCTATACTACTAGACCGATACGTACAAATGAGACGCCAGAAGAAAGTGATCATATATTCATTCAGAAAAACGAAGTAGATCAGTATTCTAACGATATGGCAGCATGGACAAGCATCAATGGATTTGAGTATTTTACAACAAAGAAGATCCTTAATGATTGCGATGTTTATGTCATTGACCCAAAGGGTTTGGATGATTTAAAGAGAAGGTGCACAGATCTATATGAGTTTGTAATTATTTATATCCGAGTGCCGAAGTCGGTAGGGAAAAGAAGAGCAGAACAGCGAGGTGAAAGTCTTGATTCATATTTGAAGAGGTATGATATGGAGAATGAGCAATTTTCAGAATATGAGAGAAGAGCAGTATGGAATTACCATATATTAAATGCAGGCACAATACAAGAAGCAATAGTAAAAGGAGTAAGGATTGTAAGTAATGAAATGGCAAAATACAAAAGAGTGAAAGAAAAAATTTAAATATTTTAAGAGGTATAAATTTGGCAAGAGAAAATGTGTTTATTGATACAAGTAAACGAATATTTTATATTCATGATGATATTGATCAGGATAGTATGAGTATGGTATGTTATAATCTTTTACATTTGCTTAATGAAGACAACGAAAAAGAAGAAGCAGAAAAGAAATTTAAAAGGGAACCTATTAAATTATTCATTAATTCATATGGTGGTTTTACAAATGATATGTGGGCATTGGTTGATATTATTCTAAACAGCAAGACTCCAATTTATACATACAGCACAAGCCATGCGGATAGCTGCGGATTTCTTATTTTTATTGCTGGGCATAGGAGGTTTATTACAAAACATACGAAAATGTGTTGTCATGAATTTTCAGGTGGAATGGTAGGTACTTATCAGGACATGAAAGAGGCAATGACTAACTATGATAGGCTCTGGATGGATCTTGTAGAATATATCTGCACTCAGACGAAGATTACAAAAGCAAGGTTAGCAGAAATTAAGGAGAAGAAAATAGATTGGTATATTTACCCAGAAGATTCTATTGATTTAGGGGTTGCAACTGATATGGTAACAGGATTCTGATTGCGTAGGATCAATTTAAATTAAAAGGAGAGTGGATGGTATAAATACCAAGGGAATTAAAGCTATTACAGATAAAAATATATGCATGAAATGCTTAAATAAAAAATCTATACACAGGTATTCAATTCATGGACGGGGATATGGAAGTATGTATGATGATGTTAATACGTATTTTCAATTGTGCAACGACTGTGCAAACATTGAATATGAAAAATGGGTAAATGAAACTCCTACCCACTCTGATTATGTAGAAGAATATAAATTTGAATCAAATATTGATAATTTTATTAATTCTCTACCATTGGAGTCTCAAGAATTATTTGCAAATTCATTTGCTAATGGTGCGGGGAATCCTTGTGTTATGAAACCTCAAGATTGGATTGATTATAGATTAGGGGAATTACCACATAAAAAGTGTAAGCAATACAGTATTTATTCAAAAGAAGAAATCAATGCATATAATGAAAGATTTCCCAATTGTGATTGTGTCTCTATAACCGTCTACAATGACGGATCAAGAGGAAGCAGCTGCTTAAAATGTGCTTTCGGAGATGGTGAAGGAAATGTCGGATCAAATATTAGCAAAGAATGTTACATGTGTGACTGCTATTTTCCTAGAAAAGATAAATTAGAAATTAAGATTATTGACGAAGTTAAAGAGTATTATAAAAACGAGAAGTACCGATTAATACATATGTTACAGTATGCTTCGACAAGATTGAGGGAGTTGGAAGACAATAAAGAATTATATATGGAGAAACATAAATAAAATCACTGTTTCATCGCAAATAATGCAATATATAAATTAGCAATAACAACTAATAAGGAGGCAATAATTTGACTGTAGAAGATTGGTTAGGTAAAGATAATAAACTAGGAATAGATATATGGAGTAAAAAGTACCAGTTCAATAATGAAACGTTTGACGAGTGGTTAGATAGGGTTTCGGGTGGCAATAAAAATTTACGAAGATTGATTAAAGAAAAGAAGTTTTTATTTGGAGGTAGAACTACAGCAAATAGGAATACAGGTAAAAAAGCCAGTATGATGAATTGTTATTCAAGGGGATTCATCGAAGATAATTTAGATGATATCATGCAAGCTAATACGGATATAGCCCTTACATTTAAAACACAAGGTGGGCAAGGTCTTTCACTGAGTAAACTTCGTCCTAAAGGTTGTGGTATCAACAATGGTCAGTTTGAGTCAGACGGAATAGTACCTTTCATGGAGCTATATAATAGAACAACTGAAAGTATTTCTCAAGGAGGAAGTAGAAAAGGTGCACTTCTAATATCCCTAGATGCGTGGCATAAAGAGGCTCCTGAATTTATTAAAATCAAATCGGAAGAAGGAAAGATTGAGAAAGCAAATCTTTCTTTGGAAGTTGATGATGAATTTATGTCTTGTGTAAAAGAATATTATGATTATGGAAAAGTTCAAACGAAGCGGATAGTAAAAAATTTCAATGGAAACAAAATTGAGTATGAGGTTACTCCGATTGAACTATATAGATTAATGATGGAGAAGGCTTATGATTGGGCAGAACCTGGATGTATTTTTACAAACCAATTTAGGAATTACAATTTAATGGAGTTTTGTAATGCGTACAATATTGAGACATGCAATCCTTGCGTTACAAAAGACACTTTAGTACTTACTGACAAAGGGCACTTTCCGATAGAGGACTTAGTTGGAGAAGAAGTAAATATTTGGAACGGATATAAATTTTCCAGAGTGCATCCTGAAAAAACTGCGAAAGACCAAGAACTGGTTGAGGTGAAACTTTCCAATGGCTGTTCTTTAAAATGTACTCCATATCATAAATTTATTTTAAGTGACGGAAGCAGAGTCGCAGCAAGTGAATTAAAAACAGGAGATAAATTAATAAAATGTTTATTTCCTATAATTGATGGAAGTAAAGAATTGAAAAATGCATATACCCAAGGATTTTTTAGTGGAGATGGGTTTGAATGTGCGGATAGAAATTGTAAATATATTTCATTCTATGGTAAACATAAAAAACCTTTATCGAAACATTGTGCAACAATTAATGCAAGAGAAATTTCAGAACGACGAGATACATATTCTGTGGATGTGGAGCATGATAAATCCTTTGTTCCAATTAATGGCTATACTGTAAATTCAAAACTTAGGTGGCTAGAAGGAATAGTTGATTCTGATGGCTCAAATAATTTAGACGGTTCTATTTGCATTACTTCAATTGATTCTAATTTTATAAAGAATATATTTTATATGTTAGAAACGCTTGGCGTGTCAACTGTTTATAATAAATGTAGGGTTGAAGAAACTAAATATTTTCCAGAAGGGATGGGAAACAAATTTTATAACACCAAAGCATTATATAGATTGACTATAAGCGCAAGTGATATATTAAAGCTCAACAGGCTCGGGTTTAATCCGTATAGAATAAACAACGCTATAATTCCTAATCGTACCTCCAAAAGATTCATTACAGTTGAAAGTGTGAAAGCCTTAGATTATCGTGAGGACGTGTATTGTTTCACTGAACTCAGTAATCATTCAGGCATATTTAATGGTGTGCTAACTGCCCAATGTGGAGAGCAGCCTTTACCTAAAAATGCAGCATGTGATCTTGGGAGTATTAATCTATCTGAATTTATTATTAATCCATTTACAGAGAGTGCTATGTTTGATTTTGAAGAGTTTGGGGTAGCTATTGATGAGGGGATTAGAGCGCTTGATGAAATTATTGACGAAAACAAAGATAATCATGCTTTGGCACAGCAGAAAAAAATGTCTTTAGATTTTCGCAATATTGGGTTAGGTGTAATGGGCATGTGGGATATGCTGTGTAAACTTAACTTAAAATATGGAAGTGACTCAAGCAAGGCATTTGTTGACAATTTAATGGGGTTTATGTTTAGAAGAGCCGTAATTGCTAGTAACAAATTAGCAAAAGAAAAAGGGGCATTCCCTAAATATACGCAAGATGTTCTGAGGTCATCAATCATCAGAAAACATTTTACGAACGATGACTTGAAAATATTAGGCATAGAGAAGTATGGTTTGCGAAATTGTAGTTTAATAAGCTTGGCTCCCACAGGCAGTATAGGCTCCATGTTGAATATTAGCACTGGTTGTGAGCCTGCTTTCCAAATATCATACAAACGTAAAACAGAAACTTTAAATGGTACTGATACATATTATGATGTGTATATAGATGTAGCAAAACAGTATATAGAGAAATTTGGTTCAAAAAAATTCCCAGGTACGTTTGTAAGTTCTGCGGATATCAATTGGAGAGATCGTATTGATATGCAATCTGTAATCCAGTTACATGTGGACACAGCTATTTCTTCCACAGTTAATTTGCCAGAAAGCACAACTCAGACTGAAATTGGGGGACTTTATTTATATGCCTGGGAAAAAAGGCTAAAAGGAGTGACAATCTTTCGGGATGGGTGTAAACGTACTGGAATACTTACAACGCCAAGTAAAGCAGAAACAGCAGAAAAATGGGGAGAACAAGTACTGCCCCGAGGAATGATTATAAAAGCAGATGATAATTGTATAGGGAAAAAACGTACACTCGCAACGGGATGCGGAACTTTACATTGTGAGGCATTCTTTGATCCAGATACAGGAGACTTATTGGAAACATACTTCAGCAAAGGCTCACAAGGCGGATGTAACAATTTTATGATCGGTCTTTCAAGAATGATATCTTTGTCTGCTAGGGCTGGAGTAGATATTTATTCTATTGTAGACCAATTAAAAAGCTGTGGTTCATGCCCTTCATATGCGGTTAGATCAGCAACAAAAAAAGATACATCAAAAGGATCTTGTTGTCCAGTTGCTATTGGTAATGGGCTGATTGATATGTATGAGGAATTCATTAAAGAAATTAATGAAGATTATGAAGATATGAATTCAAAACTTATTAAGCAGAATAAAAAGAAAATCCTTGTAAATCCATGCCCACAATGTGGTGAAGCACTCTCCTTTGAAGGAGGATGCAATATATGTAAAAGCTGTGGATGGAGCAAATGCGATTAAGTAAAAAAGGAGAAAGAAATGCAGAGAATAGCAAAATTCCATAAAGTAAGTTATAACCAATTTCTAAAAGATTATAGAGAAGAATGCCCCGTATTTACCGAACTTAAAATTGCACAACTATATGAAGCAGTCAAACTTCCCAAAAGAGCCACAACCGGCTCTGCGGGATATGATTTCTATATTCCAAAGGATATTACACTGGCTCCGGGGCGTACAGTTAAAATCCCTACCGGAATTCGAGTGGAAATGGAAGGAGGTTGGGTATTGAAATGTTATCCCAGAAGCGGATTGGGTTTTAAATATCGTCTTCGGCTGAACAATACAGTTTCGATTATAGATAGCGATTACTTTTACTCTGACAATGAAGGGCATATCTTTGCTAAGATTTCAAACGAAAGTAACGAGGGCAAACTAGTACAACTTAAAGCAGGAGATGCTTTTATGCAGGGGATTTTTGTAGAATACGGCATAACTATTGATGATGATGTTACCGCAATTAGGAATGGTGGAATTGGGAGCACAGATCAGCATCGTTTATAGGTATTTGATAATGTGAACGGTAAATATTTGGGTAGACCTCCGAATAGGTGGTTATTCGGAGAATTTGTAAACATCGAGGTAAGAAAAGGAGATAAAAATGGATAAATTTAATTTGTATAACGAGATCCCATTTTGGTGCAAAATGAACCTTACTGTTAAAGAAGCAGCCGCATATTCTGGTATAGGTATTAATAGAATTGATGAATTGACAAATGATCCTAATTGTGATTTTGTATTACGCAAAGGTACTCACAAGATGATTAAACGTAAACAATTTGAAAAATTTAACGATACACTCCAGGCTATATAGTTGAGAAAGAGGCTATTATATGATAGTATAAATAGATCATATCAAAGCTCTTTTCAAAATATGAAAGGAGATAGAATAATGTCTGAAAAACGTAAAGATTTAAGAGGGAGATTATTAAGAACAGGGGAAAGCCAAAGAAAGGAAGGAAAGTATCAATATAGATATGTAGATCTAAAAGGAGAAAGACATACCATTTATAGCTGGAAATTAGTTCCTACAGACCGAGTTCCTGCGGGAAAAAGAGATGATACTTCTTTGCGAGAAAAAGAAGAGGTCATTAAAAAGAAGTTAGAGAAGGGAATCTATGATAGCAAAATTACTCTGAACGATATGTTTGATCAATACATTATACGGAAAAAGCACAAAGGGCGACCACTAAATGAGTCAACCCAAGTAAATTATATGGGGATGTGGAACAAGCATATTCGAGATAAAAGAGAAGCAAATAAAAGAATTTCTGAGATAAAACGCAATGATATTATTAAGATATATGAAGAGTTGCAAGATGATGGAATTTCTTATGGATCGATAACATTCTTCAATAAATTAATTAATGCTATATTCAATATGGCACTGGATGATGAGTTGATCTTAAAGAACCCAGTCAAAAGATGTATAAATGAAATATGTGGAATCGAAAAAAAAAGATTTGCACTCACACGGGAGCAGGAAGAAGGTTTAATCAAATTTGCAAGAGAAAATGATTATCAAATGTATTTGCAAATAGTTTTTTTATTAGATACGATGTGTAGAATAGGTGAATTTGCTGGTCTAACAATTAACGATATCGATATGAAAAAACGGAGGATAATTATTAATCATCAATTAAAATACTTTAAAAAATACAGCATAGCCCCTCCCAAATCTGATTGCGGTATTCGAACCATCCCTATGTCAAAAAGGGTTTATAAAATAGTTAAAGAGATAAGAAAAAATACACCTAAAGAATATGAAGTTGATGGGTATACAGATTTCTTGTTTTACAGTAAACGGGGAAATCTAACAAATTGTGCGAATTTTAATAGTGCCTTAAAAGTTCTGGTAAATAACTATAATAAAAGTGTAAAGTCTGATCTTAGAATAGATCAAATTTCTGCGCATATATTACGCCACACAGGATGTACAAGAAAAGCAGAAGATGGAATGGAGTTAAAGGTTATACAATATCTAATGGGGCACAGCAGTTCAAAAATAACTAACGATGTTTATAACCATGTAAATGTTGATCGCGTAGAAAAAAATATGATTAGAATTGGTATTCTGGAAGCCTAAATGGTGTAAATGTTAAAACTACGTTATTTTACACCATAGTTTACACCATTACACCGTGTAAATATATACCAGTTATAATATGTTGTGTAATTCTCAGAGGATATAAAGTCAGTAAATATCAGCATTTGAGGACTTATATGAAGATATATTATCTCTAGGAATCTTACACATGTGTAATCTAAGAGTCACCTCTATGCAAGGTAGCTATGTTATACTATACCCATCGAATGAAAGCCTGTTAAACATGCTTTAGAAAGGTGGATTTTAAAATGAATTTATTGGAAGTAAAGGAATTATACAAAACATACGGGAGCGGGGAGACTGCAGTGGAGGCGCTGAAAAATGTATCTTTTTCTGTCCCAAAGGGTCAGTTTGTAGCCGTGGTGGGTGAATCCGGATCAGGAAAAAGTACACTGCTGAATATGATTGGGGCTCTGGACACGCCTACCTCTGGATGTATTCAGATTGACGGAAGGGAAATTCTGGAGATGGATGATGAAAAGCTTACGATTTTCCGGAGGCGGAATATTGGATTTATATTTCAGGCTTTCAATCTGATTCCGGAGTTAACTGTTGAACAAAATATGATATTTCCCCTGCTTTTGGATTATAAAAAGCCGGATCAGGATTATGTGGAAGAATTGCTGTCGGTTTTGTCTTTAAAAGAAAGACGCAATCATTTACCCCGCCAATTATCCGGCGGACAGCAGCAGCGTGTCGCCATCGGGCGGGCGCTCATTACCCGTCCGATGATGATTCTGGCTGATGAACCAACAGGAAACCTGGATACGCAAAACAGCAGTGAAGTAATTTCCCTGCTTAAGTCTGCATCCAAGCGGTACAGCCAGACGATCCTGATGATTACCCACAACCGCAGTATAGCTTCCACAGCAGATCGGGTATTACGGGTATCGGACGGGGTACTCACTGATTTAGGGGGGTATGCAGAGTGAAAAGCTATCTTGGATTGATTTCTGAATATGCAAAAGTGCATAAAAAGAAGAATCGCTTAACCATTACCTGTATTGCCGTATCCGTACTGTTAGTTGTGGCAGTATTCGGCATGGCTGAAATGAGCGTGAAGACACAAATGAATGAACATATTAAGACTTATGGTAATTATCATGCTGCTGTTATGAACCCCGATTCTAAAATTGCTACACAGATTGGTGAAAGACCGGATGTGGCAGTTTCGGGCTGGTTTTATGAAATTGAGAGCGGAAAAACCGGAGATGTGGAGGTACGTATTTCCGGCGGCGACGAGGCAATTTCCAGGGAGATGAATATGGAAGCCTCAGAAGGGCGTTTTCCAGAATCTCCGGAAGAAATAATGATGGACAGGTCAGCAATGCAGAAGCTGGGATATTCAGTGGGTGATTCGGCAGATATTACCCTGGCAGATGGAACTGTACGCCAGTTTAAAATTACTGGCATCAGCAGCGATTTTGTTTCCCTGAAGTCTTTTGACCGGCATGCCATTTACCTTACTACAGAAGGAATTTTAAGACTGTCAACTGGTGATGTGTATGGGGTATATTACATCCAGTTTAAAAAAGGTGCCAACATGCGCCAGGCGATACAGGAAATAAAAACAGATTATGGATTGTCCGATGATCAGGTAGGTACGAACCGGGTGCTGCTTGGTTTACTGGGACAGGGAAATGACAGTGGAATGTACCAGTTGTATCTTGTAGCAGGTATTTTGTTTGTGCTGATACTCTGTGCAGGTACTTTTATGATCTCCAGCAGCTTTACAATGCGGGTGACGGAGCGTGTACAGTTTTTCGGGATGATGCGCTGTTTGGGGGCGACGAAAAAGCAGGTAAAACGTTATGTGAGGCTGGAAGGGCTCCGCCTGTGTGCAGTTGGAATTCCAATTGGATTACTGGGTGGTACGCTTATGATGTGGGCGGCATCAGCTTACCTTAAATTTTTTAACGCAGCATTTTTTGCGGAAATGCCACTGTTTCAGATCAGCGTGCCTGCACTTTTAGCGGGTGCCGGTGTTGGTTTTCTGACGGTCATGCTGGCATCCAATACTCCATGTAAAAAAGCAGCAGGAGTTTCGCCTCAGGCAGCACTGACTGGCAGCGTAGGTGGAATGAAAGCAGCCGGAAAAGCGGCAAATACCCGTCTCTTTCATGTGGAGACCGGGATGGGGGTAAACCATGCGTTCCAGAGCGGCAAGAATACATTTTTACTTTCCGGATCATTTGCCATCAGTATTGTTTTATTCCTGTGTTTTACAGTTTTGATCACGTTTATGAACCATGCACTGAATCCCCTTCGGCCTTATGCTCCGGATATCAGTATACTGGCTGAAGAAAATGCACCGTCCATTAAGCATGACCTGGCCAAAGAAATCAGTGAATTGGATGGCGTCAAAAAAACATATGGCCGTATGTTTG
The DNA here is from genome assembly GCF_000797495.1 of Robinsoniella peoriensis. Lineage (GTDB taxonomy): Bacteria > Bacillota > Clostridia > Lachnospirales > Lachnospiraceae > Robinsoniella > Robinsoniella peoriensis. The sequence continues at coordinate 15,001 of NZ_JTGN01000023.1, read as the reverse complement.
CATACAACATTCCGGTAACCGGAAGAGATCACGTCAATACTGCTATGCTGATCTCTCATGAACAGTATCAGTTCGATTGGGTAGAAGATCAGCTGATTGAGGGAAATATAGAAGATGCGAAGGATGGAGACGGAGTTTTGGTCATATACTCGGAGGAACAGAACTGGCATGTGGGTGATTCGATCACCGTAAACTTACCAAAAGGTGAAACTTCATTGCGTGTTGCAGGCATCTTAGCAGATGCCCCTTATGACAGAGCTGCGGGGGAACAGGCTGTAATCTGTTCAGAAAATACGTTTACGTCGTTGACCGGAACCAGTGATTACACCATTATCGATGTACAGGTAAATGCAAATGCCCCCTCTGACCTGGATGAAAAAATCCGCCAAATAGCGGGGGGATCCCAGGTTTCATTGCTGGACAAACGGAGTGCGAACCAGGATGTGCAGGCAGCTTATCTGTCAATGTCGGTATTTGTGTATGGATTCTTAATGGTCATTGCTTTTGTAGCTCTGCTGAATATAGTAAATACAGTAAATGGCAGCGTTTCCAGCCGTATCAACCAATATGGAATGATGCGTGCGGTAGGTATGAGTGCCAGACAATTAAAGCGTATGGTTTGGGCAGAAGCTGCTTCTTATGCAGTGGTAGGAAGTCTGGCAGGAAGTATATTAGGTATGTTATGTCACAAAATGGTATTTACCATGATGGTTACTGAAAACTGGGGAGTGGAGTGGCAGCCGCCGTTTCTGGTATTGGGGGTAACAATTGCAGCCTCTGCTCTTACGACATTTATAGCAGTCATTTCACCATCGAAAAAGATTGAGAAGCTGAGTATTGTAAATGTGGTTAATGCCCAGTAATAGAAAATAAATGTCTATATAACCGGTCTGATAGTTTCCAACGAGGACCGGTTATATTGAACTTTTCAAACGGTTTATAAGCTTAAAATATTATTCGTCTGGTAACACCATCTCAGATTGAGCTATAACGGTCACTTTCCCTTTACTGTCATAGATGTTAAAAGAAACCACACTAACGATTATCATAATGATATTTATCACAATTATACTAATAATTATACCTAGTACAATTTATGTTAAAAGTACCGTTGCGGCAAGCAACGCAGATTAACATGAGACGGCTGCAAATGAGCGTAATTATTTTATCATATCTCTTTGGATATTCCTACCGGTTTCTGATTGACAGGATTTTAATGCTATTATAAAATCAACCTATCGGTGGCTTAGTTATTATAGAGGTAAAAATATAGCAAGTTATCTATGCAGATAAGTTATCCTGTAGTTTCTGGAAATTATAAAATAGTGCTGGAATTATTAATAAAAATGAAATATACTGAAAAAAACAATTAGATTGGCATATAATGAGCAGCTCATAATGTGCCAGGTTTTTAAACAGCCTGTTTAAAAGGAGGAAAGTGTGAGAATGAAAACTTGTTATGTAATTGGCATAGCAGGAGGAACTGCCGGCGGGAAGTCTGCTTTTTGTGAGCAGCTTGCGGAATTTCTGGGTAAACAGGGATTAAAGGTAATAGACATACATATGGATGATTATTTCAAACCGGAGACTGAACGCCCTGTTTCTAAAGCGCCGGTCAGCGGCAAAGAGTATATAGACGATAACCATCCGGATACTATGGATTTGAAAAGCGTGTATTCAGATCTGCTAATCCATATGGATTCCGGGGGATATGATGTTATTTTGATTGAAGGACTTTTGACGTTATGGGAGAAAAACATATTTGATATGCTTGATTTGAAACTTTATGTGGATTGTCCCGCAGACGAAAGAATCATCCGAAGATTGAGAAGAAACATGTCATGGGGCAAATCCTTTGAAGAAATTGCAGAAGTTTATCTGGAACTGGTCAGGTATCGCCATAATGAATACGTAGAACCGACAAAGTGGAAAGCCGACTTCATAATTAATGGAATGGCTGCTACGGAAAAGGCTGTTATCGGAATTGGACATATCGTTCGGGGTGAATTAGCCGGAGGTGAACAGATTGATTCGAATTGCCATTTGTGATGATGAGTCCGATTCTATTCACAGAAACGAGGAGATTTTACAGGAATGTATTAGCCAGATGAAATGCATTGCAGATATTATCACTTATTCCAATGGAGAGATGCTTTTATCGGATATATTAGAAGATGATTTTTTCTACGATTTGATTTTACTGGATATTGAGATGCCAAATATAAGCGGTATGGAGATTGTGCAGTCTATAAAACCTAAGATGCCAAATATGCGGGTAATCTTCATCACTTCCCATATTAAGTATGCAATAGATAGTTTTGAGCTATCTATTTTCCGCTATGTGCCAAAAGATGATCTGGAGAAAAGGTTGACGTATGCAGTGACAGATGCTCTGAAATTAATTATGCTGGAGAGTAATAAAAATTATATAGTTTTGACGGCAAATCGTATGGAGAAAGTAAGATTTCAGGATATTCTTTATATTCAGAGAGATGGAAAGAATTCTGCAATAACGACTTTCCATGGTGTCATAAAGGTGAGGAGAAGTCTTCAGACTGTTCATGAAGAACTGGATTCGGAAGAGTTTATTTTTGTTGAACGGGGATGTATCGTAAATCTGATACAAGTAACGCAAATAAAAAATAGTATGATTTATCTAAAGAATCAAATAGAATTACCAATCAGCAGATCCCATTTACAGGGGGTAAAAATTGCGCTGAATTCCTATTGGGGGAAACGTATATGATGAATTTCGTACTGAAATTTCTGATTTTGTTTATGAATATAGTCCTGTGTATCAGCTGGAGTGAAATTTTGTTTACTGAGGAAAAAGGCAGAGCCTTATCATTTCCAAGATGTGCGGCAAGTGCTGGACTCGCTGTCTGTTTATGTCTATGGAAGAGTTTTTTCCAGATCTTTGAAGTGGAACAGCTTATTCTTGTCATAGCTGTTGCGGGATTATCAAAATATTTGTTACGGGTAAAGCCAAAACTTCTAATCTCTTCCGTCTGTTTATGTTTGAGTATAATATATTTGTTTGATACTGTGGTTTGGTTATTGTTAAAAGAATTTTTACAACTATCCCTAATTATGTGTGTATGTATCTGGATCAGCTTAAAAATCTTTTTTTATATCTGGATGTTGCTGTTTCCTGGAAATAAACGCATTTTAAAAGAAATAAAGCCTTACTATAATTCTATTTACGGAACGCCTATAGTTGGTTTTATGGGGATTTCATTTTTGAGTTACAAAACTTTTTCCATAGGTGACAAGTCTACGGTTTTTATTATTTGGGGAATCTTGCTTGCTGTGATCTTTTTGCGGATTTCTCTGGTGTACAGCCATATTAGATATCAAAAAGAAAAGGAATATATTTCAACAATTAATATGCAGAAAGAACTGCTTGAAAAAAACTATTCTGCTCTAAATCAGGCGTACGCTGTTAATGCTAAAATTTTTCATGATTTTCACAGACATTTAGAGATCATGCTGCAAATGGCAAATAAAAGCAAGGACACAGATATGGTAAAATATATTGAAAATCTAAGTGAACCGCTAAAAGAGATTGCGTCTGTTATATGGATCGGGGACGAAACCGTAGATTATATTATTAACAGCAGATATTCAAAGGCTAAAGAAAAAGGTATCCAAATGGAGATGAATATTGAGTTTCCCAATAATACAAATATCCGGCCCAATGATCTATGTACCATACTCTCGAACCTTTTAGACAATGCAATCGAGGCATGTGAAAGAGCGGCAGGAATGGGAACGCAGGAGTCTCCCTTTATTTATCTGACCATCAGACGCATTCAGAATATATTGATTATAAAGTTGGAAAACAGCAGCCTTCAGCCGGAATACAACAGTGATGGGGAACGAAATACAGCAAAAGAAGATAAGACACTGCATGGGTACGGGATGAAGAATATTGAATCGGCTGTTTTAAAATATGATGGGGTGCTGCAGTCCTCATACGAAGAGCACATTTATCGTACGATCATTACACTTTCCTTTGAGGGGGTTAAAATCGGGTAATTCAATATAAATGCTTCTCTATTATAATCACAGATTCCTGATTTTCCCCAATCATTTCAACGGATACTTTATGAACGATGGTACTAAACGAGTCCATATTTTTGAAATCTGGAAATACCATAATTGTTCTTAAGTTCATAAAGTGCTCCGTAACTTTGCATTTGATTATTAGTATTTATTGTATCAGGAATTATTTGTAATACGCAAAAATTCATCTGCCATCGCTTCCGGTGATTCTTTCGCCCCACCTTCCAGCCAGCACAGCACCATGTTGTAAAATGCCCCGGCATGGTAATATAGTTCATATTTCAGGATGGAACTTGCGGGCATATCTCCATGTGCTTCAATCACACAGTCTGTGACCACATCAAGCAGGGAAATTGAAGATTTTGCACGGTGAAAAGCCAGGATAAGTGCTGCGTGTTCTCCATAAAACCGAAACTTGTAACGCATCAGATCCCAACTATGAAAGTCTTCCACCGGGGAGGGACTTCCCTCGTGGTAGCTGAGTGTCATCTGATGGAGCCCATACTCAACAAGTTCCTCAATTGATTTGAAATTACGATAAAAAGAAGCCCGGGCAACGCCGGAGTCTTTAATTAATTCTGTTACTGTAATTTTAGACCAGTCTTTGTATTGCATGAGGGCAACCAGTGCGGACAGCAGCCGGTCTTTCACTAACTGATTTGCTATTTTTCTCTTGTCCATGAAACATTTCTCCTTATTTTGTATCAGGTTGGATAGTTGACAGGAAGGATTGATGTGATACAATTTATATCATATTAAACGTTTCTATAAATGTCAAGAGGAGGAAAATATGATTTTCTATTTTAGCGGAACCGGGAACAGTCAATTAGCGGCTAAGATGATTGCTGAAACCACCAGTGATGAGATGATTTCCATTAATAACTGTTTGAAGAAGGGTAAAAAAAATACGTTCCAATCAAAAAAGCCCCTGGTGTTTGTAACGCCAACTTATGCCTGGCGTATGCCAAAAGTGGTGGAACAATGGATTGATGAGACTGATTTCGCGGGAAATCGAAATGCCTATTTTGTTCTTACCTGCGATGGCAGCAGCGGAAATGCAAATGCTTACGCAAAAAAGATCTGCAAAGAAAAAAAGATGCAATTTAATGGAATTGCTTCGATTCCTATGCCGGAGAATTATGTGGCGATGTTCCCAACACCTAGTGAACAGGAGTGTAAAAATATTGTAGAAGCTGCGAAACCGGCAATTTCAAAACTTGCCATACAGATACAAAAAGGAGAAAAATTCCCGGAACCGGCAATATCGTTTCGAGACAAAATATTAAGCGGTCCGGTTAATGGCATATATTATCCACTCCTTGTACATGACAGGGGATTCACTGCATCCAGTGAATGTATTTCCTGTGGAAAATGCGCCCGCAGGTGCCCTTTAAACAATATTGTTATGGTAAATGGCAAACCTTTATGGAAAGGAAATTGTACCCATTGCATGGCATGTATCGCAGGATGTCCGGTAGAAGCTATTGAATATAAGAAGTCTTCAAAAGGCCGGCATCGCCATTACATTATGGAAGAATGAAATAATTAGAAAGTATGATAGGGAAAGGTAGATTGTATTATGAAAGAGCATAGAATTGAGGTAGACACTGCAAAGTGTATCGGATGCGGTATGTGCCGCAGAGATTGTCCGGCAAGCAATATTTCAATTACAAATAAAAAAGCGGTTATTGAATCCCAGGCATGCATCAAGTGCGGGCATTGTGTCGCTGTCTGTCCCAAGGCGGCTGTTTCCATGACGGGTTTTGATGAGCCGCCAATGGAATTTAAAAAGCCCACTGTATTAGATCCGCAGCAATTACTGGATGCTATCAGAACCAGAAGAACCATACGGCAGTTTAAAAATCAGCCGGTTGCTCCAGAAGTGATTGCACAGATTATAGAGGCCGGGCGCTTGACACCAAGCGGGGAAAATGCACAGGATGTATCCTATATCGTGTTAAAGGAACATATAGAGCGTTATGAAAAAATGGCAGTCCGTTTTTTTAGAAGGCTGCTGCCATTTGCTCGGCTTGTGAATCCCATGGCAAAAAATAAGGAAATTGATGACCACTTTTTCTTTAATAAGGCACCGGCTGTAATTGTGATTGTGGCGAAAGATGAAATAAACGGAGCACTTGCCGCCTCTAACATGGCTCTTATGGCAGAGGCCAACGGATTGGGTGTGCTATACAGCGGCTTCTTCTGCATGGCTGCAAATATGTCCCGTTCATTACGCAAGGCACTTGGCTTAAAACGCAAAAACAGAGTTATCGCTACGCTGGTTCTGGGGTATTCGGGAGTAACATATCACCGAACTGCACAGAAAGAGACAGCGAAGATACGTTTTTTGTAGTTTCATACATTTCTATTCATTTCTCATAGTGAAAGACAAGGGAAAGTTAAATTAAGGCTGTTTCAGACAGCCTTTTTTTTTTATGAATTAATACGGCTCAGATAAAAGCGGAGTACCTGAACCGCTATAGAGCGAATGGCTCTCCACATAAATAAAGTATACAGATAAGTATTATCCCTATAAAATAAGGTTAATTAAGATAAAATAAAAATTAGTTTAAGGTTTATAGGTTATTATATTTATATTAATCAAGTCTTCATGGAATCATACTCTTGATAATTGATCGCCAGTCTTATGAAAAACGAAAAGGAGAGTACAAATGAATGAGAATATTTTAAAACTCTATGAATTTCTAACGGTCTTAACCCCCCTTTTAATCCTTTACATAATAAGAAATAAACAATATAAGAAAAAAGGCATTGCAGGTACAAAGAGTTATTTTGTTCTGCATCTCCTATTTACATGTTATATTTATGCAGTCTTTTATCTGACCGGGGCAGGTACGCTGTTCGATTTAAATATGTATGGGATAGAGGTACGGGCAAATGAAGTCAATTTATTACCATTTTCTAAGAATATAGATCTCTCGGGTTATCTGCTGAATATCCTGCTGTTTGTTCCGCTTGGATTTCTGATGCCTGTCATATGGCCGAAAACCGGGAAGTTCCCGTATATGCTGTTATATGGATTTTGTTTTTCCCTGCTGATTGAGATCAGCCAGTTGTGCAACCATAGGCGAACGGATGTGGATGATCTGATTATGAATACACTTGGTACAATCTTAGGTTATCTATTATTTTTATTCTTTATTAAAATTACAAAATGGGATCATAAGCGTTCAGATTATAGCAGATACGAACCGATTATCTATATGGGTGTTATGTTTCTTGGAAGGTTTTTATTATTTAATGAGTTTGGATTAGTGAAGATACTTTACAATATCTGATCTGGCTTTCATTTTGTAATTAACAGAGGAGGGAAAATAATGGATAGTAAAATTTTATTAGTTGATGATGAAAAAGATATAACAGATCTAATAGAGGAAGTCTTAAAAGGTGATGGATTTCGAAATATAAGAAAGGCATATAACGGCAGGGACGCCGTGAACCTGTGCAAATGTTTTGAACCGGACGTGGTCATACTTGATATTATGCTGCCGGATTTGGACGGTATCGAAGTATGTAAGCAAATCCGCAGTTTTTCTTATTGCTCTATTTTATTTTTATCTTCTAAAAATGATGATATAGACAAGATACTGGGATTATCCAACGGCGGAGATGACTATATAACAAAGCCGTTCAGCCCCAGAGAAATCTCTTTCCGTGTGCAGGCACAATTACGCAGGCAGCGATATTGCGCCTGCACTTCTAAGGCAAATCATATGGTATATACGGCGGGTGGACTGAGTGTGGATATGGAAAGCAACCATGCCTATAATTCAGGAAAAGAACTGAATTTAACGGGAAGGGAATTCTTACTGCTTTCATTTCTTGTACAAAATAAGAATAAAATCATAAGCAAAGAACGCCTTTATGAGCAGATCTGGGGTGAATACAGCAGTATTTGTGATAATACGATAATGGTCCATATCAGGCATCTGAGAGAAAAAATAGAAACAAACCCTTCAGAACCAAAGCAATTGATTACGATAAAAGGGTTAGGATATAAACTTCTGGAAAGAGTGGAATAGATGGGAAAATCTGGTTATAGAACAATATTGCAGACGTACGTTGCCTTTTTTCTTGTCATTTTTATTCTGATGCTAGCCGGAATAGGCATTTGCGATTCTCTGATTACGGTCCGGCAGCCAAATGGTACATATATCAGGAGCGATTTTCCAAAAACATTTACGGAAGATTTTGCGGATCAGATTATTTTTATAGATGATAAACCACGTATAAAACAATCCGCAATGGTACAGCTTCAGGAACAGAAATTGTGGATGCAGGTATTGGACGGGGAGGGGAACAGGGTTTATGGTTTCCAGGAACCGGAAAATCAGCAAAATCATTATTCCAATGCGGAACTGTTGAGATTATCCGGTCAGGGATATGTAACAGATGGAACGGTATATCTGGGAACCGTAACAAACAAGACGGATGAGTTTATTTACATCATACATTTTCCTGTTTCCATCTCAACTGTAACGATGTTTCTTGATGGGAGCAAATTTACTGGGGGAAAAACGATTATACTTTCTGCAGCAGGTATTTTGTTTTTAATCATATTGATTTCCGGAATCGGATATGGGTATTGGGTAACGAAATTCATTTCCAGGATAACAGTGGCAGTGGGTGATATTGCAAAGAGGGAGTATCTGCCCATTAAAAAGAATGGAACATTTTCGGATGTTTATAAGAGCTTGAATACCCTTAATGAACAAGTTCATGCCAGTGATGCGATACAGAAGAAAACAGATATCATGCGGGAAGAGTGGATTACAAATATAACCCATGACTTGAAAACGCCGCTGGCACCAATCAAAGGATATGCGGAACTTCTGGCACATGACGGGCAACTTCCTTCTCAGGTACAAATACAAAAATATGCTTCCATTATGCTTCGGAATATAGAATATGCAAACACGCTGGTTAATGATTTGAAGTTAACGTATCAACTGGAAAATGGGATGCTGCCCTTTCAACGGCAAAATGATAATCTGATCAGATTTCTAAAGGAGTTATCCATAGATATTTTAAACTCACCTGAATATGCATCCAATGCAATTGTTTTTGACAGTGGTATTTCCGACCTGAGATTTGACTTTGATCATCAACTGTTGAAGAGGGCATTTAGCAATCTGATTATAAATGCATTTGTACATGGAAACTGCAATACGAAAGTGGAGATACATATTACAATAGATGAAAATATCGGGATTCTCCTTTCCGATGACGGAGAGGGTATGACGGAGGAACAAGTGTCCAATCTGTTTCAGCGGTATTACCGGGGAACCAATACAGCGCAAAAGACGGAAGGTACCGGACTGGGTCTGGCAATAGCCAGGCAGATCGTAGAAATACATGGAGGAACAATTATCGTGAAAAGTTCGCTGGGAACAGGTACAGTGTTTCATATTTCTTTTCCGAAATATTAGAAAAGCTGGGTATTAAGGATAAATAAGGTTCAATGAAAGTGTGATTAAGGTTGACAGGTTATCATGTAATTATGGTAGCTGTCAACCTTTTTTCTGTTGAAGGTGAAACTATTTTTTGAAAATTTTAGAACGACAAAAAATTGAAAATTAGAGAGAAAGCAGGTGTAAAATTGAAAATTATTTTAAAGTATGTTCTCACGAATGTAAAAGAACGTAAAACCAGAACCGCAGTTATGCTGCTATCCATTGTATTGTCAACCATGTTGCTGTTTGTTTCATTTTCTATCGGTTCCTCTTACGAAAGTGCCCAAAGAAAAATGGCAAGGGGAAAGGCTGGAACGGCAACTATATCGGTCCAAAGTGCGGATTCAGGCGTATTAGCCAGAATGGAAGATATCCCTGATTTAGATGAGATACAATCAATAGCAGGAATATTAGAGAGTTCGGCTATTTACCATAAAAATGGCTATTTTGAATCTTTTGACCTGATCTCGTCGGATTTGGAACAATTGAAACAGATTAATGAACCGCGCTTGTTAAATGGTAATGAGATCTCTGATTTTACAGGAGACAAAATTATTTTGCCGGATCGTTTTACATCAAAGTATAACATAAATCAGGGGGATTCCATCACTTTGGATATCAGAGGAAAATCCTATACATTTGAAGTGGCGGACATTGCGGCATATGATACCGTATTTTTAAGACACACCCGTGGCACAACTGCATTGCTGCCCTGGGGTACCCTGGCTGAGATAATGAAGAAAGCCGGCGGCTATACGGAAATTTTGATTGAACAAAAAGAAGGTATTGACACAGAAAGTCTGATCAATAAATTGTCAGAACAGCTTCCCACTGGAAAATATCGAGTCAGCAATACGGTAAATGAAGCTCAGATTGTCTCCGGTGCCAGACAGAAAACAATGCCATTCTTTTTAATCAGCTTCTTTTCATTGACGATGAGCGTTTTTATTATCTTCAGCAGTTATAAAGTGATTACATTAGAGCGCCTTCCAATCATAGGAACTTTTCGCAGCATTGGAGCAAATGAGAAAACTGTCAAGAAAATTCTTATGATGGAAAGTATCCTGTATGGGTGTTTCGGAGGATTACTTGGGATTCCTAGTGGTATTGTGGTACTTAATATTATGCTGCAAGGATTGGGCCAGTCGCTGGATCAGGGAATATCTATACCTGCGGTAATAGCGCCTGTGGGAGTTGTGGTATCTGTAGCGGTTTCTATTATTGCATCATTGCTCAGTGCATATATACCGGTCAAACGCGCCAGCCGTCTTCCAATAAAGGATGTGGTTTTAGGAACAGTAGAGGAAAAGAATGTTTCAAACAGTACAGTTTTAATTTTGGGCATTGTTATGCTAATTGCATCTGTTATACTGCCGCAAATAGCAACGGGCAATGCGTTATATATAGCTGGCGGATTTTCTCTGCTGGGATTAATAGCGGCTGCTATTATACTCATCCCGCTGTTTACCGATCTGGCATCCGCATTTTTTGAGATAATTTACGAAAAAATATGGGGAAACGAGGGAAAACTTGCTGCCAGGAATATGAAGAAGAATAAAAATATCACACAGAATATTACGTTACTGTTTATCAGTATTTCAGCAGTAATTGCAATCAGTGTAGTGGGGGATTTTGTTAAGACTTATGTAGGAGATGTGTTTCGTGATGCCGAATTGCAGGGGTTTGCAGATGGTGAAATGAATCAGGAATTTATAGATCAGGTAGAACAGATGGAGGGGATTGAAAAAGTATTGCCTCTTTATGTGATGGATCATGAAATTTCCTGCAAAAATATGACATTTACAAGGGTAGAAGGCACCGATGACATTGAGACATATAGCTCGATGTTAGCGATCAATTATACAGATCCGGAAATGAAGGAACAGGCGGCAGAAGCATTTAGAGAGAAGCGGTCAATCATTTTAAATGAAGATACCATTAAGGTGCTGGACTGTGATGTTGGTGATACAATTCAGCTGTCAAACGGAAATAGAGATGTACCGTATACAATTGCCGGCAGTTTTAAATCCCGCGCAAGCGATGTTCAGGCTGTAATACCATCCGCTTATGCAGCTGAGGATTTTAGCCAGTCCGTCTTTGGATTTATGGCGTATACTGCAGCCGATCCGGATGCCATTATGATTCAGGTGAGAGAACTATTCGGCGATACATGGAATTGGAGCCGGACGGTTGAAGAATTTAATAATGATTCGCTAAGCACCATCGGCGGATTCTTAGCGCCTATGAACTATATGACTTATTTTATACTCTTGCTTGCGGCAATCGGCATCATAAATAATCTGTTGATTAACTATATACAAAAGCGGCGGTCTATTGCCATGTATAAGTCTGTGGGGCAAAGTAACAGGCAAAATATTAAAATGACGATGATTGAAGGACTTACTTCCGGATTTCTGGGGGCAGTCATTGGAATGGCCATATCCGCAATGGAAATTCAGACAATTTTCATAGTTGCGGGTCCAAAGATTTCCATGATGCCCAAGCTGGATTTTAAAACATTTCTTCTGGCTGGAATCTTAGGAATCGCTGTTACTCTCATTGGCTCGGCAGTGCCGATTATAAAAAGCAAGAACATGAAAATAGTAGAAGAGATAAAATTTGAATAACAACTTACCAGGAGGTATCATCATGAGCAGGAAATATCAAAACAAGGCAATTGAAGCAGTAGACGTTATAAAGGAATTTCAAGTTGGAGGTACAACAAACAGGATTTTAAAAAGTCTGTCTTTAGAGGTGATGCAGGGAGAATTTGTATCTATCATGGGGCAGTCCGGTTCAGGAAAAAGTACTCTATTATATATTCTGGGCGGTCTGGATAAGCCATCAAAGGGAAAAGTGCTGATGAACGGGACCGATATCTCTCATTTTAATGATGACAAAATGAGTATAATCCGGCGCAGAAATATAGGATTTGTATTTCAGTTTTATAATCTGATACCAAATCTGAATGTGGAGGAAAATATTATGCTGCCGCTTTTACTGGACGGTAAAAAAATGAAAGAATATAAAGGGCAGTTAGATAAAATATTAGGGATCGTGGGACTGGATGACAGGCGGAAACATACACCCCGGGAACTGTCAGGAGGCCAGCAGCAGCGTGTGGCTATTGCACGTGCTTTAATCGGAAACCCAGAAATTCTGTTTGCCGATGAACCTACCGGGAACCTGGACAGTAAAACGGGGGCGGAAATTATGGAGCTGCTGAGAGAAATAAACCATAAAATCGGTCAGACTATTATTATGGTAACGCATTCACAGGAAGCGGCCAGGTGCAGTGACCGGATTATAATGGTGCAGGACGGGGTGATCGTGGAAAATAGCTGACTTTCAGAAATACGAATCTTTCCATGCAGGATTGAGGAATCAGGTTTTCACCTGCTCTCTGTCTAAAACCGGCATAACTGCATGCAGATAGGGAACGGCAAATTCTTCCGTTAAGATCCAGTCCGCTACCTTATCTTTGGTCAGGATAACAGGCATGCGGTTATGAATGTCAGCCATGGAATTGTTTGCCTCTGTGGTCAGGATGACAAACCGTTTTTCTTCTTTAAATACATTGTAGATTCCCGCCATATAAAGCGTTTTTTGCCCGGGAAGGGTAAAACGATATTTTGTCTTACTGCCATCCTGAGCCCATTCATAGAAACCGGTACTGGGGACGACACATCTTCTGGAATGGAGACTTTCCCGAAAGGTTCTTTTTTCTTCAGCCGTTTCAGACCTGGCATTGATAATGACTCCCTTTGTTCTGAAGTTCGGAAAGCCCCATATGGAAAGATCGGTATCAATTTGACTGTTTTCGGCTTTTAAAACAGGTGCTGTATTAGTTGGGAATATTTCACCCCGCTTCATATTATTTTCCGGATACCTTGCAGTTATATTCTGCACAATTCTCATGATTTCCTGATTGTCCTCTTCTGTAAACAAACTATATCTTCCACACATTAAAATTTTCCCTCCACAAACCAATTTGGATTTTCATAAAACAGATAAGCCTGGTGCCCGCCGATAGCTATGGTATACCGCATACCCTGACCACCGGCTTTTAGAGAAGCCGCCCGTCTGATATCTATAATTTTGTCGATGGTATATATATGGCCATCTTCCCACAGGATACTCAGCGGTGTAATGGTACCGTCTGTTCCAAAGCGGGCAGTTACTTCTACAAATATTTTCTTTGTCATACGTTTACCTCAATATAGAGCGTGTTGTGTTATCGCTGTTCAGTTCTGGTGATTATTAGTATGGTGAACAGATTGGGGTTTAGCTGATTAAAGACGCTTTGTAAATGATAGGTAGTGTACGGAAAGATGGGTGTGGGAAACTGGCATGGGCTCCGTCAGCTGGCCGCAGAACTGGTATTTTCTAACCTTTCCGAAGCGCTTTTTGGCGGCACGCGGGTATTCACCGAGAAATCCTGATGCATTTCTCGGTTCAGTACCCGCTTAGTATCCGATGGGAGCCAGTCGAATACTATCCGCCAAAAAACACTCCGGAAAGGCAAGTAAATACTCAGCTCTGCTCTACGCTTCCTCCGCCCATACCAGTTTCCCACACCCATCTTTCCGAGATAGCATTCGTTGATACAAAGCTGGTTTTCTCAGCCTGGTGGAGACCCCTGGGTTGTGACGGTCTGTTCGTTTTTGGATGCAGCAGAGTGTGTTACGGCAGTTCAGTGTGAAAGGGGGATGATAAGACGAAATTTTACCTGCTTTCCTGATCACAGACTTAACTGGATGTAGGTACTATAACCACAAATATACTGTGGTAGAATTTCGAGACAGTTCACAGTGATAACATCCAGCTGGTTTATTGGTTTTAAAGTGTTCTATGCCAATAGCGTACAGCATGCCACAACCCCGGGGCCCAACCATGCTGAGAAAACCAGCTTTGTATCAATAAACTGCATCCCGGAAAGAGAAGGGGGCGGACCATGGCAGGCGTTTGGAAGGCGTATAGCAGATCTGAGCATTTTATAATGTACCCATAAGTGTGGACACATCATTTAGCGGGGCTCCCATTTTTTTAGACATCCCTTCCCATTAGTTCCATATAAATGGACACCCCCTCACCTTTCAGAACCCCAATTGTGGACATGCCTTGCTGGTATACCCTGTTTCTGGGACAACTGGCTTGGATGATTGCTGAGGCCTCTTTTGGCTTAGACACCTCTCTTGGCTTATGGTATTCTTATCTAAGAACAGGAGGAATACCATGACCAAAAACCCTTTTACCAATGAACAAATGCTGCTGCTTCGTCAAAATCCTTACACCTACAAGGTGTCCAAATTCCAATTAACCTTTACCAGGGAGTTCAAGGAGATCTTTTACTCGGAATACCAGTTAGGGGAGATTCCGCGGCAGATCCTCGCAGATCATGGCTATGATCCTGCCGTCCTTGGGGACCGCAGGGTATGGAGCATTGCCAGACACATTCGGGA
>NZ_JTGN01000010.1 GCF_000797495.1 Robinsoniella peoriensis | reverse complement strand
TCAGCGGTACCAATGGCATCTGGCGAAGCTTGCACCCAATGAGTTTTATAAATTTGTCATCACTGGAGAATATCCACTGGATGTTCCCAAAATACCTGCGCATCCGGTCATAGCCAARAAACCGGAAGAACTTGGATGCCAATTATATCAGAAAAATACGGATAGTTAAAAAATTTCATAGAATACCATGACATTTAAAGAGGTGTACCTGTATGCAGGATACTTTGGAAGTAAAGGTGCGAAAAAAGTGCCCCACTTTTTAAAATGTCCTTGACAAAGGGTACAGTTCATTTACTTACCTTTGCGGAGTGTTTTTTGGCGGATAGTATTCGACTGGCTCCCATCGGATACTAAGCGGGTACTGAACCGAGAAATGCATCAGGATTTCTCGGTGAATACCCGCGGGCCGCCAAAAAGCGCTTCGGAAAGGTTAGAAAATACCAGTTCTGCGGCAAGCTGACGGAGTCCATACAAGTTTCCCACTCCCATCTTTCCGTTCACCATCTCTATCTACAAAGCGTCTCCCTTCTCAGCAAAACCCAAATATTTTTCTGGACTTTCTCTCCTAATTCTTCTACAATAGTCACATCAAATATCACACAGGAGATTTCATAATGAAAATCAAAGTCGAAAACGCCATTATTCTGGCTGCCGGATTTGCTTCACGTTTCGTACCTCTTTCACTGGAGTACCCCAAAGGGCTTACCGTCGTAAAAGGAGAGGTTCTCATTGAACGGCAGATACAGCAATTGAAAGAAGCCGGCATTAACGAAATCATAGTCGTTACCGGATACCTTAAAGAACAGTATAATTATCTGAAAGAAAAGTATGGGGTAATCCTGATTGAAAATACAGAGTATTCTACCCGTAATAACCATTCTTCTATCTATGCAGCCAGAAAATATTTAAAAAACAGCTATATCTGCTCATCCGATAATTATTTTCCTGAGAATCCATTTCACTGTCAGGAAGTCCATGCCTTTTACGCGGCAGTGTATGCGGACGGACCTACAGATGAATGGTGTATTGCAGCAGATCCCAACGGATTAATTACTCAGGTAAATATCGGCGGAACAGATGCCTGGTATATGCTTGGACATGTATTTTGGGATGCCCGTTTTTCTTCGCGCTTCCGATCAATTCTGGAAAAGGAATACCAGGATCCTTCTATTCAGAATTTTATGTGGGAACATTTATATATAAGGCATATTTCCGAACTGGATCTATATATAAAAAAATATCCCCGGGATTCCATTATGGAATTTGATTCTTTAGAGGAATTACGCAGCTTTGACGACTCTTATTTAACCAATAGTAAATCGGCAATATTAGAAGATATATCATGTCAATTGTCTTGTCAGGAGTCTGAAATTCGTAACATACAACCCTTTCATGATGGTTTTGGAGTTTTAGGATTTACATTTACATGCAGAAAATGCACATATTGTTATTGCAACGGATGTCTTACCGGAAACTGACGTTCTATTTAATAAGTTTTTCTTAATTTTTCCGGTATAGGGGGATTTCTCATTGAAAATATAAAGTTAATATATTACACTAGTGGGGAGAACGTTTATGCACAATTAGAAAAGGAGCTTTATTTATGAAAATGAAAAAAGTATTAGCGGCTCTTTGTCTTTCTGCATGTCTGACTTTAGGCTTGTCCTCCGTAGCCTTTGCAGCTGAATCACCCGATGGTTCTGCTCCAAAGACTGTTCAGACAACCAACGTCAACACGGCATCAGAGACAGAGTCTAACACAGAACCTGTTACGGAAGAAACTGCCACTCAGCTTACTAATGAACGTGATTCGGAAACAGAAACACTGGAAAATACAGAAGGTACAGAAGCTGAGACGACATCCGAACCTGTTACAGATGCTACCGAACCTGTTACGGAACCTGCTACACCACCTGCAACAGAAGCTCCCATTCAGCCATCCACAACTGCTCCTAAGCAAGCGGACGAAACCGAAGCTGTTATAGAAGAAAACGGCTGGCATACCGTAGATGGCAAAACATATTACATTCAGGATGGAGAGCGCCTGAAAGGGATAATAAAGGAAATCGATAACAATAAATATTATTTTGATGCGAACGGTATTCGTGTATCAGGTCAGGTTACCATCGAAGGCAAACAGTACTATTTTGATGCGGATGGCATCATGAGATTTGGCTTTCAGACGATCAACGGAAAAAAATACTTCTACAATGCAGACGGTTCCATGCTGATAGGAAGCAATGCACCACAGAAGATCAATAACACTCTGTATTTCGTTTTGTCCACCGGAGAAATCAAGCTTAAAAGCTGGAACACTTATGCAAACAAAAAATACTACTCCAATCCGGACGGTGTATTAGTAACTGGTTTGCAGACAGTAGACGGCAAAAAGTATTACTTTAATGGCGATGGTTCTTTAATTATCGGTAAGAACAGTGCTATGAAAATCAACAATGCATACTATTTTGTGATGACGAACGGGGAAATCAAAACAAACGGCTGGAATACAGCAGCGGATAAGAAAAAATATTATTCCAATCCGGATGGAACACTAGTTACAAAAACAGTCAAAAAAATTGGTTCAAAGTACTATGCATTTAATGTTTCCATGTATAAAAACTGCCTGAAAACAATAGGTGGCAAAAGATACCTCATTTCTTCCAGTGGTGTTGTCCGTACAGACAGAATCACTACATACAAAGGTAAAAAATATTACTCAGACAAATATGGACGTATTAAAACCGGAGTTTTTAAATACAAAGGCAAAAGATATTTTGCAAACAGTAAAGGTCAGATCCGTATCGGACGTTTTACAGATTCCGGAAAATCCTATTATTCAAATAAAAAAGGACAGTTGTATACTGGCTGGGTAAAATACAAAAACAATTATTATTACTACAACAAATCCACCGGCGTTATGCAAAATGGGTGGCTTAAAAGGGGTAAGAGTACTTACTACCTGAATTCCAAGGGTGTACGCCAGACAGGCTGGGAAAAGATTAATAAGAAATGGTATTATTTCGCTTCTAACGGTAAAATGCTTACCGGCAGAAGAGTTCTTGGCGGATCTACTTATTACTTAGATTCTAAGACAGGCGCCATGAAAACAGGATGGCAGAAAATCAGCGGCAAGTATTATTATTTTAACAAGAGCAGCGGTGCCATGAAAAAAGGCTGGATGAATCTTGGATCCAAGACCTACTACCTGGAAACAGATACGGGATCAAGACGTACCGGCTGGCTGACCTATGATGCTAAGAAGTATTACTTCAACAGTAAAGGCGTTATGTTAAAAGGCAGACAAACCGTTGATGGAAAAGTATACAACTTTGGTTCCAGCGGCGGAATTGATTTATTATCCACCGGAACACTTACCGTGAAAGTAAACCGTGCAGCAAACACCATTACCGTGTATGCAGACGGTGAACCAATCAAAGCAATGCTTTGTTCTACCGGTATACAGGTTGGATGGACTCCACTAGGTAACTTTACAATGCTGGATAAACTGCGTTGGCATGAATTAGACGGACCCAGCTGGGGACAGTATTGTTCTCACCTGACCCCGGAGATCCTGTTCCATTCTGCACCGGTAACCAGATACAGAGATCCGAACTCCTTACCGGCAGCTACTTATAATCAGCTTGGAAAACCTGCATCCCACGGATGTATCCGGCTGACTGTAGCAGATGCAAAATGGCTCTATGATCATTGTCCAATTGGTACAAAAGTAACCATCTATGATGATGCAAGTAACCCGGGACCACTGGGAAAACCTGCATTACAGTATATGGATGCCAATGCAACACATGATCCGACTGATCCGTTATTTCACTAGAGCGTATTTAAAAGTTGAATTGCGCAAGGATGTACTGGATGTATACAAGAAAAGCTGCAGGATAACATCTCCTGCAGCTTTTCTTTTTTGCCTGAATAAATTACTGATATAAAAAACCCTGCAGATTGAACTCTGCAGGGTTTTCCTTATTCTCCCAGTCCGCTCTCTATGGCATTTACAAGTGTTTCCAATGCTTCATTCTCATCTTCACCTTCGCAAACCAGTTCAATTTCATCGCCGCATTTGACACAGGCACCCAACACACTTAATACACTTTTTGCATTTGCCGTACTGCTGTCTTTTGTAAATGTGATTAAGGACTTAAATTGCATCGCTTCTTTACAAAGTACCCCTGCCGGCCTTAAATGAAGGCCCGTCGCATTCTTCACTGTTACCTTTTGACTAACCATAATTATTCCTCCACCGTACTTTTTTCTGTAATTGCAGTTTCTTCTTTTTTCTCCAGATTCACAACAATTATTACATCAGATGCCAAAACATATCCTTCTGGCAGTTCCACTTTTAATGTTACTTTATAAGTTCCAGCTGTTTTATAATCGCTTAAATCCAGTGTCGCCTTAATATCTTCTGCATCAAACTCATTTAGCTCACCTGTTGTAGTTGTGATTATGATTGGAATCTTATCCGATGGCGTCAGTGTTATCTTTAAATCTGTCGGAATATTTTTCGTATTTAGCCTGTTCACCGGTAAATACACCGTTTTTGTTCCTGCTTTTTCAATCCCGACCGTTACAGTAACGGTATCCGTTGCTGTCTCCACCAACTTCAAATCATGCTGTTCCGCCAACATATCCTGAAGCTCAATCTTCTTTGTAACATCAGAAGTTGCCCCTTCTACTGAAACATCCTCATTCAATTGCAAATGACCGTTCAATTCCTTTAAAGCGCTTTCTGTTCCTGCAAGGCTGATTGTTTCCGGTGTTATCGTAGTATCTGTCTTCTTATAACCAACTGCCGGCATACCCACTACATTCACATCCAGCTTGATATCGGGCTGTACCCTCCACAGATCTGCAAAGACCTCCACAGATCCTAATTCTGTGATTGGAACACCACTGGATGTCTTACATTCCATACTCTTCATTTTCGTCTCAGCAAACTCTTCATCATTTTTATCGATGATTTTGAGTGTACCTTTCAGGCTTTTACTTTCATTCAGTCCGTTAACATCCACTGCAACTACGACACGGCTGATAATATTAATCAAAGACTGTGGTCCCGCTACAATAATCGAATCCCCCTGCTTTACGGTTGCATTTCCGATAACATAACCTGTTTTGGGGTTTCCCGTAGTCACAGCTTTTACCGCAAATGATTTTTCTACCTTGGGCTCAATTCTGACCTTTAGGGAAGACGGCTCTACCTTTATATTTTCTTTTTTAATGGATGAGTTCTTACAGGTTATTACATACGGTACGGTCCCCAGGTCATTAAGATTCTCAAGATCAGCCGTTACTCTGAAATCAGAGTTGTCCAGTTCCTTTATCACTGAATTTCTTCCTGTAACATACACGGTAACCGTATCTGTATTATTCAGAACCTCATAGACCTTACCCAGCTTTTCCATACTCTCCTGATTTTCCATTTCAACCTGTATATTGGTAAATGGCTTCGTTTTTTCCGGATCATTATCCTGAACCACGATCATCCAGATAAAAAATGCCAGTACAATGGAAATCAGTTTTAGACCAAAGTTATTCACCAAGCTTTTCTTCATTTTTACCCTTTCCTTTCCAAAGTCTGAACTTTTTCGTGTCTACGGATTTATCCTGAAGAATCACTAATTGCTGTCTCAATACTGCTGCGTCAACATCCCGCATTAGTTTGCCCTTGCTGGCAAGTGAAACGCTTCCCGTCTCTTCTGAAACAATAATTGTCAATGAATCAGTCTCCTCACTGATTCCAACACCGGCTCTGTGTCTGGTTCCAAGTTCTTTGCTGAGCGCCAGGTTATCCGATAAAGGCAGGTAACAGGTAGCGGAAATAATCCGATTCCCCCTTACAATCACTGCCCCATCGTGAAGCGGCGTATTATGCTCAAATATATTAATCAGTAACTGGCTGGTTAATATGGAATCAATAGCGATCCCGGTTCTTTCATACTCAGCCAGCGTAACATTATTTTCAATGACAATTAATGCACCCGTCTTAACCTTTGCCATCTCAACTGTTGCTTTCACCAATTCATTTACCGTTTTATCACTAAAACGTTCTCTGATATCTCTGGCTGTATCAAATGGCGTTAATGTTGTAAATATCTTTTTCTCTCCCAATTCTTCCAATGCCCTGCGAAGCTCCGGCTGAAAAATTACCATTACTGCCATAAATGCAAAACCAATTCCTTTATTAATCAAAAATGTTATGGTATCCAGTTCGAAAATATTGGCTATTAAAACAAACAGCCCCAGGAGCAGGATCCCCTTTAACAAAGTCCATGCCCTTGTATCCTTTATCCATACCAGAAGTCGGTAAACGATAAATGTCAGGATAATTATTTCGATCACATCTCTGTAGTTAATATTGGAGATAGGCTCCGTCAGCTTATAAAGATTTACCATAAAAAATCTCTTTATAACCTCCACTGCTCTCACGCCCCTTCTAATTAATAATCTTTAATATCCAAATCCGACCTTCCCGGTTCCCCTCTTCGAACCCGATTCGGCCTCTTGGCAGCGCCGCTCCCCTCATTTCTTGATTTACGCGCCGGCTCTTCATGCCGTATCTCTTTTTGCCTTGGCTTTACCATCGTCTTCGGCACGGCTTTCACAAAATAGTAATAATCATCATCTTCAAATTGTACCTTTTGTGTTCTCTTATAATCTACTTCAAATAGAAACAATTTTACTAAAAATCCTATAGCTGCCGATACTGCTGTGCCAAGAATGACTGCCAGGAAATTTTTTCCAGTTCCCATAACCATTCCACCCATCAGGGTGCTGATCAGGAATATGAATGTTCCTACCAGAATAGCAACAGACCAGGCATATTTAATCGCCATGCGTCGAATTACATAGACCATAACAATGACTGCCAGCATCGTTATAATGGCGATAATCATCTCCGGATTTTTTAAGATGCTGTCCAACAGGCCCGTCAGTTTCTGAACCATGGCCTCGGTAGCATCTTTCGCCGTTGCCGATACGCCTTTTGCCTTGTCATCCAAAACAGATACGGTATAAAATCCTATGGTTCCAAATGCTATCCCGATTCCTGCAAAAGGTGTCCTGACAAGCCCCAGTACCAAAGGTACCGCACAGGGAATATTAAGCCCACATGCAATTGGTGTCAGAATAATTGCCAGACTCTCTTTGGGGGCAATCCCAAAGTAAAGCAGCAGCATTACCACCAGTATTCCGGTGCCAATCAGAAAAGCTTCCAGTGACAGAGCATATAAATGCCCGATTATAAATGCCGCGCCAAACAAAACAATTGCATTTAACGGCAAAAATGAACAAACTAATGCTAATATTATTACAATGACCGGATTATTCAGCAGATGCATCTGCCCCAGTTTGATATTAATCATCATAAACGCACATAGTGCTATTAAGAACTTTCCAATGGAAACCAGATAGGAATCATACTTTCCATAGAAATTCTTTATAATTTCCTTAAACTCCAGTAACGTTCCCATGCCTGTCTCCTCCCAGTGTTTTACTTCGATCCCTGTTGATACCCGATGCAGATTGCAGGCCTGCTTCCTCACGTTCATATTCTTTTTCCAGTTTTTCCAGCAGTATCTGGTAATACTCAAGGTCTTCTTTTGCCCTGATATATTGAAATGAAAAAATAATATAGGTGATGATTGAATAAACAACCAAAACCACTACATATACAACAACAATCCGCATTACCAGTGCGCCAATGTCCATACTGGTTATCTCTTTTACCAGTTTGTCCATATTATAACAGCCCCATGCCAATAACCCCAGTAAAAAAACAATTGTTATACGGATTGCATTTTTAATCATATGTACGCCAATATAATCACTGCGGAAATAATTCTTTACTTTATACAATTCCTCTTCATTTCTACTCTCAAAAATGGCCATTCTTGTCATGAGCTTTATGCGTTTTTCATTAATCATACAGGCCTCCTCAAACATAGCTATACTTTATTTAGTATAGCACAAAAACAGTCTATTGAAAAGTTTATTGTTCAGGAACTTCCTTTTCCAATACACAGACTGATATAATATACCTTTCCAACTCCATGCTCCCGCAGAACTTTTGCAACGGCATCCACCGTACTGCCTGTGGTATAAACATCATCAATGATCAGAACCACATTTAATTTTACATCAGGCTGTTTGATTTTAAAAGCATTTTTCAGATTCTTTTTTCGCTCTTTGCGGCTTAAATCCTTCTGGGAATCTGTATTTATTACCTTTTTCACCAACTTTTTCCGATAGGGAACGGAAAGGAGGTGCGCCGTTTTCCGGGCAAGCACTTCTCCCTGATTATATCCTCTCTTCTGCTGCTTCCTCCAATACATGGGAACCGCAATGACAGCATCCGGATTCCATTTGTGAACCCGGGTTCCCAGATGCTTATAGATTTCTTCAGCAAAAAAGTCAGCGTATTCTCTTTTATTATTGTATTTTAACTGACGGACAGCTTCCTTCATCTCTTTCTCATAAAGATACACTGCCCCTCCGCACTCATAAGTATGCGGGTGCCGGGTGCAGTCAAAGCAATATTCTGCCTCTTCCCATAAAATTGGCTTTCCGCACTTTTTGCAGAGAGGCTCACTGAGGGGTTTTACTTTTTCCCGGCATTTTCTGCATGCCGTTCCTTCTGTCCGCTTTACAATTTTTCCGCAGAGGGGACACCTCCTGGGAAATAAAATGCCAAGAAGCAGCTCTTTTATTTGATTCATTTTCTACCTGAAACTCTCTCCCAAGGGTTTTTCAGTATTAAAGAGTTTTTCAGAATCTTTATTGTAATTCTCCCTGCCTAAGATCGTTTAATTCTTTGATCCGCTCCTGAAGTGTCGTATAACGTTTCTGTTCAAATTCATTTTCTACCATCTGATAAAACGTATTTGGGCTTCCTACCAGCGTTACGCATTTTCTTGCTCTGGTTACTGCCGTATAGAGCAGGTTACGGTTCATCAGCATTCTGGGGCCATTTAGCAGCGGGATGACTACAGCGGGATATTCGCTGCCCTGGGCTTTATGGATGGTAATCGCATAGGCAAGCTCCAGTTCATCCAGTTGTTTAAATGAGTACTCTACAAACCTGCATTCATCATATTCTACGGTTAGCAGTTCCGAAAAAGTGTTAATCTCGCGGACAATCCCCATATCACCGTTAAAAACACCATCACCCTTTTCAATGGGAATTCCGTATCTTCCGCGTTTTTCCCACTGAATCTGGTAATTATTTTTAATCTGCATGACCTTGTCCCCTTCCCGGAACAGACCGTCCCCATGTTCCCGCTCATTCTTGCTTTTCTCCGGCGGGTTCAGATACTGCTGCAGTATACCGTTTAAACGATCTACCCCAAGCAGTCCCTTGCGCATGGGTGTCATAACCTGAATGTCAAACATAGAGGCATCTACAAATTTGGGAAGCTTTTTCTGTATCAATGTCAAAACCACACTTATGATAACATTTGCATCATTGCGC
Source organism: Robinsoniella peoriensis (assembly GCF_000797495.1). Lineage (GTDB taxonomy): Bacteria > Bacillota > Clostridia > Lachnospirales > Lachnospiraceae > Robinsoniella > Robinsoniella peoriensis. The sequence goes on along the minus strand of NZ_JTGN01000010.1, from coordinate 277,923 downwards.
TGCAAAAAGAAAAAGTCCATACTTTTGTTATCCAGTACCACTTTTTCTCCCTGATTAATCTTATGGGCATTGACTACAATATCGCTTTCACTTGCCTGGCGGAATATTTTCGTAAGGCGCACTACCGGGAAACAACCGGAATCTATCACATCCTTTAGAACGCTTCCAGGTCCCACCGACGGCAGCTGGTTCACGTCACCAACCAGAATCAGCCTGGTTCCCACAGTTATGGCACTTAAAAGAGCATATATCAAATGTATATCTACCATGGACATTTCATCAATGATGATGACGTCTGCCTCCAGGGGATTCTGGGCATTCCGCTCAAACTGTACCCTGCCTGCCATTTCCTCCATCCCTCCGGATAACTCCAAAAGCCGGTGTATGGTCTGAGCCTCGTAACCGGTAGCTTCCGTCATACGTTTCGCAGCTCTTCCTGTGGGAGCCGCCAGGGATATCATCAATCCTTCTGTTTCAAAATAATCAATCAGTGCATTAATAGTCGTTGTCTTACCGGTACCCGGACCTCCGGTGATAATCAGAAGTCCGTTTCTGACTGCTTCTGTGACTGCAGACTTCTGCATTTCGTCCAGCTCTGTTTCATTTTCTTTTTCAATGGTACTGATCCGGGAAAGGATCTTTTCCTCAGAAACAACGCTGGAAATATTCAGATCGTGAAGCATTTTTGCCGTATTGAGTTCCAGATAATAATAGGATGCGCTGTATACCAGCACTTTACCTGCTTCTTCCTTTAAAATGACTTTACGGTCGACTGCCATATCCATCAGATGTTTATCCATCAGATCCGGCGCAATGCCAAGGAGTTCTCCTGCCCTTTGAAACAGGATTTCTCTGGGCAGATACACATGTCCTTCCTGGGATGCCTGCAGCAGACTATAAAGAATTCCGCTCTTAATCCGAAAATCAGAATCAGTATGTATACCAACCTTAGACGCAATCTCGTCTGCGATGCGGAATCCCACCCCATCAATATCATCCGCCATTTTATATGGGTTTTCCTGGATGATCTGATAGAGGTTCTGTCCATATTCTTTATAAATCTTCACTCCAAGGGCAGTGGAAATACCGTATTTCTGTAAAAAAATCATCGCTTTACGCATATCCCGTTTTTCTTCAACCTGAGCTGAAATCTCTCTGGCTTTTTTTTCACTGATCCCCTTAATTTCTGCCAGACGTTCCGGTTCTTCTTCAATAATCCGAAATGTATCATCTTTAAAACGGCGCACAATCCTGGCTGCCAGCGCCACGCCGATTCCCTTAATTGCACCGGAGCCCAGATACCGTTCTATCGCCATGGCATCTTCCGGCACCTTAATCTCATAACTTTCTATCTGGAACTGGCGGCCATAGGTAGCATGCTCTGTATAATGCCCCTGGGCTTCGATTAATTCACCGTCTCCTATATACTGAAGCATGCCAACGCAGGTAACTTCATCCCCTTTGCTGACAACAGACATCACCGTATATCCATTATCGCTGTTCCGAAATACAATATGATCTACATAACCTTCAATTCTTTCCATTCAACTTCTCCTGTGCCTGCTGTCTGCACGCACCCGTGTTATTTTCAGACGCGCTCCGGAGCATGTCTGAAATTTGCTTTCCGGCAGCTGTGCGTCACACTTTGTGGGAGATTCGTGTCAAATGAAGGGCGCATAGCGGGCTATGTAACCTGAATTTGGTGCGAATATACCGCAAAGCGGGACGTGCAGATGGCGGGAATGAATTTTCAGACACGCTCTGAGGCTGTCGCTTAAGTTTCACGGCGTCAGATCACTCTGCTTGTCCGGCAAACCTAAACCACAGCCTCATTTTCTAATTTTTCTCTGCAGACATCAACTCTATATATCTTCCGGTACCAACAACTACTGCAGTCATGGGTTCCTCTGCAGTCATGGTGTTAATGCCTGTTTTTTCTTCTATTAATTCTTCCAGTCCATCCAGCAGCGCGCCTCCTCCGGTAAGCACAATTCCTCTGTCTACCACATCAGCCGCCATCTCCGGAGGGGTCTTCTCCAGTACATTTCTGACTGCATCCACAATCTGTGTGGTTGCTTCTTTCAGCGCTTCCCTCACTTCTTCTGAAGTAATCTTCACTGTTTTCGGAAGGCTGGTTACCAGATCCCTTCCTTTCACTTCCATCACCTTTTGCTGAGGACGCTCAATTGCCGTTCCTACATGAATTTTAATATCTTCTGCCGTTCGTTCTCCAATAAGCAGGTTGTGCTTTTTCCTTACGTAGCGGATAATCGCCTCATCAAAATCATCTCCTGCCACTTTGATGGAAGTACTTACCACTATTCCATTCAATGAAATAACTGCAACATCGCAGGTGCCTCCCCCGATATCCACAATCATATTCCCGCAGGGTCTTGATACATCAATGCCCGCACCGATTGCTGCCGCTATAGGCTCATCTATAATCTGCACTTCTCTGGCTCCTGCCAGATATGTAGCATCTTCTACTGCCTTCTTCTCAACTTCCGTAACGCTGCTTGGAACACTGATACTGATCCTTGGCTTGCGAAATGACAATTTGCCGATTGCCTTTTGTATAAAATATTTTAACATCTGCTCCGTAACAGTATAATCGGATATTACTCCTTTACGAAGCGGACGGATCGCTACTATATTACCCGGAGATCTGCCAAGCAGTACTCTTGCTTCTTCCCCGATTGCTTTAATCTTATTTGTGTCTCTGTCAAAAGCCACCACTGAAGGTTCTTTTAATACGACGCCCTTTCCCCTGACATACACAAGGATACTGGCCGTACCCAAATCGATACCGATATCTGACGACGCCATCTTACTACCCCTTTCCAAAAACTGTTGTGCCTTTTATTATATACAATTATTACAAAAATGAAAAGCATTTTTTAGTAAATTAACATTTTCTTTATAATTAGAACATAGTTTGAACACATTTATGTTTTATACTATGTTTATATTAGCAAACAAGCTAATATATTTCATAACTCACACTTCGCAGCCCCCACACGCTGCGAAGTACTCCCTCAAAATATTTTTAATTTTTTCTCTTTCCTTTAGAAAATCCTCAGCGTGCGTTGCTGAGGATTTTCTTTTTGTGCTATTTAATTATTACGTTTCTTTTTGTTAATACCGGTGCCTTTAAAAGTCCGGTCTCCCGCAGCTGATATTCATATGCCCAGCTGCTTCCTTCTGTTCTCCAGGCATTCGGTCCGATCCAGTCTTCTGTGCGGTTACAATTGTGTATGGTACCAAATGTGTTTACCCGGTTTCCAAATGCCGTCAGATCTATTCGATGGATTCCGGCATCTGCTTTCCCAAGTTCCAGACGATAAGGTGAATAACAGATATATCCTGCTTCTTTTCCGTCTATTGCTGCCTTTAATACCGGGTTGCGGAACATGGTGGCTTCCAGTGCCAGGAACGCTTCTTCCGTATTTACGGTGATATGATAGGTAAGATTTCCTCCATAGAATGGCAGTCCCTGTCTTGTTATATCTCCGAAATAAAGGGATGTCACCGGACTTATGACCACTGCACTGCTGCCCTGTGCCCTGACGCCAAAATCTCCCAGAAGATACATTGCTTCCACATTCCTTTTAGAGTTGTAGGGGATTTCTGTAATCAGTACATTTTCACCCTTTCTAAGCTGCGACAGCTCTATCACATCGATTTCCCTGTCCGTATACCATCCGGTTCTTTTTCCGGCCATCTGCTCACCGTTGAAAAAGACAAGGGTGTCTTCCCCATTTTCCAGTGCCAGACTTACCTTCGGTAATTCAATTTCAGAATATATGCTAAAACGAAGACTTAATTTATGTTCATAAGGTTCCTCTTCCTGATTGAGCCACGGCTGCGCAAAGGCTTCCATGCGAAGGGGATATGCTAATTTTTCCCGGAACAGATTATCAATTCTCAGAATTTCTTCTTTTTCCTGCCAATCCTCTTCATCAAACCGGTACTGCGCCATATCCAGAAGGTATACATTTGGCTCACTTAAGGTTACCGGTACTTCTTCCGGAAGCTGAATCTGTTTCTCCCTGCTACAGTCTTTTAGTGCCTCTTCCTTCCGATTCTCTACATCACATAAATTCTTGCCGCAGTTTACTGCTTTTAAATGCAGAAGAAGGCTGTCATGTTCAAACATGCTTCTTTCCAGTACCGTATAACCATTTTCCAGCACTGTATCCACCTGGTGAATCTCCCCGGTAAGGGCATCGTAGCGGGTTATCCTATAATTTCCCCGGATGCGTATAGAAAGTTTTTCCTCTGCCGGAATATCACTGTTAGGCATAGGCATCACATGTGCCAGGAACAGCCAGCGTTCTTCTCCTTCATTACGGAGCTGGTAGATGATGTTCCCCGTCCGGTTTCCATCTTCATTTCGGATATCCAGTTCCCGTTCTTCTTCTAATGCCCCAAGCAGGGAATTACGGTTATAGGGAATACAGAGGCATTGTCGTGCCAGTTCTTTAACCTCATTACTTGGTTCTACCTGAACCATCTTCGCAGCCTCTCCCATGAAAATAACCTTTCCTCCCTGTGCCTTAAATTGTTTCAGGATCTCCAGGGTAGAACGTCTGATGGTTACACATCCCGGAACCAGAACCGTCTCGTATTCCATCTCTCCTACCTTAAGCTTCTTACCCTTCACCTGTATCTCATTTGTCAGTTCCGGCAGCAGAGACTCTGCAAGGAAATCAAAATCTACCAGGCCATAGAGCATCCATTCAATCAGATTCTTGAAATTTTCATCCATTTCCCGGCGGATACCTCCCGTATGTTCTTCCGTTCCCCAATAGAGCCAGTAAGATTCAATGGGATGGATGACACCTACTTTTACGGAAGGTTTTCCTCTGGTAAGGGCCGTATTTAATCTTGCAAAATAATCTTCTACATAATGATACTCTTCATACCATGGGGACTGGTAGCCGATGGCAGCCGGATAGTCCCTCTTCGCCTCTCCCGCCATTGATGTCCAGGTAAGATGGGGCACCCGGACAGTTACTCCCAGCGCAGCCTGCCAGTCACCCTGAAGCTTATGTCCCCGGAAATCAAAATCCCAGTTGGTCACCCCGTAAAGTTCGCTGATGACACCGGGTCTTCCGTACTGCCTTGCTGCGCTTTCTGCCTGCTTTGCGGTGGACAATTCTCTTCTGTCACAGAGCATATCAATTCCGGGCAGTGTAAAAGAGCGGTAGGATCGCATTGCTTCTCCCAGTGCCGCTGTCTGGGATTCCAGCGTAGGCTCTTCCATCATATGTCCGGTAAGCAGAATATCATGTGCTTTACACCAGTCGCCAATGGTATCTGCAAATGCATCTGTAAAACGTTCACAAATGTGGTCGTGGTAGTTATACCGGATCTTTGAAAACTTTCCTTCTCCCAGCTCCCAGAACAATTCGGGAAGCCCTGCTAAAAGACTGTGTCCGTATACATCCCTATAGGTATCTTCCAGATCATCCGTAAATGGTATGGTAACCTCTTTTCTTTCCTTTGCAAATGCCAGCCTTGTCTTATGGGAAAACTGGGGTTCATCCGTAAATATTCCCGGGATGGATTTACCGAACTCATCTCCCAGTTTCTCATAATATTTCTCATGTGTCACTTCTACAAACCGCTTCACAGCCGCTTTATCCAGTGTGTTCAGATACGCCTGATTATTAAACCATGGATTATCACCCGATATTTCCAGATATGCATACCAGGGCTGGTAACCGGATCGGATTTCTTCATTCTCTTTAAGCATCTGGTAATCATTTAGAAAACCATTCTCTATTTTTACCTGATAACGTCCCAGGAGTCTGCGGTTGTTGCTGCGTACCGCCTGTCCGCTGGAAGATAGCTGATTGGATTTCTCATTCTTGTCTTCCAGCGGGACGGGACTGAAAACCAGGAACCGGATACGGTACTTTTCTTCTCTGGTCACAAGCCCTCCGCCTGCTCCGGATGGCCAGCGATCTTCATCGTAAAGCCACGCCAGCATTCCTCTCTTTTTCGCTTCCTCATCTGTATAGCGCACCAGATCCATAAATTCTTCGCCCAGATATTCATTTGCCATCCCTGTCCTGCAATGAATGTGACCGCCTCCCATGCCCATTTTCTGTAACTCTTCTAAGGTATGGTCAACTTTTTCTTTGTCCATTTTGCAATTCCATGCCCAAAATGGCGCCCCCCGGTATTCAGAAGACGGATTCTGAAATGTTTCTTTTGATAATTCCCCTGTTTTTTTATACAGCATCGCTCTACCTCTTTTCTTGTTTTTCTATATTTTCAATAAAGTCAGTGGGACAAACTCCTGTATAGGAGCGAAAAATACGGCTGAAATAAAACTGGTCGCTATATCCCACCTGTAATGCAACATCCTTTACAAACACCTTGCCTCCATTACTCATCAGATCTTTTGCCCGCTCCATACGCAGCATTGTCAGATAGTTGTTAAAAGACAACTCTTCGTATTTTCGGAACAGTTTGCTCAAGTATGTCTGTGATACTCCAAACTCCTTACATACCATGCCCAATGTAACCGGTTCGGCTACATGCTTTTTCAGATATTCTTTAATGCTTTCAAAATAGCCCTGGGTATCCAGTTTTGTCTGGCTCTGGATTTCCTCTTTTTTATCTTTAAAAAGGACTTCATTCACATTTTCAGCCAATTCCTCAGCGTTCCCGGAGTAGAAAAAAGCTTCTTCCAGCATAAATTCATAGTCGTTGTTCTCTTCTATCTGCCCACTGTAACGCTGCATCATATAAAATATCTGTCTCACCATCCCCTCTACCCAGATCTGGGGCCGGTTTTCATCCTGCCATAAGTTCAGCAGACGCTTGACTTCTCCTTTCATTTTATCATATTTTTGCTTTTCAGCCAGTATCTCAAATTCCCTCAGATACTCAGGATGGTTTTCAAACTTCTCCCCGGCACATCTTTTATCAAGCTCGTCCATAATCAGAATCTGGGTCTTTCCCAGTACTGTCTTTTTATCAATCATCCGGTACAGACGCTTAACCGTTTCCTCCATTTCCATTACTTCAAAGGGATTACGCATAATCACAGCTGTCATATAAGCCGATACCGGCTGTTCTTTTGCGATCTTTCCCCGTATCATGCTTTCAAAACTGGTCATAAAAATCAATTCAGCAGGACAGATGTACAGAGCTTCCATTTCATCCCTGCCATATACAAACATCATTTCATGAATATCTGAAAATATTTCCCGTCCTGCCCCATTCATAAAACGCCTGGGCAGTCCATTGAGTCTCACCACTGCTCCATAATACTGGTTTTGTGGAAAGTACCGTTTCAAAACCGCCTCATCTATATCAATGCCCCGGCATATTTTACGCATGACGTCATTACGCTCCAGATAATAACGTTTTCTCAGCTTTTCCTCCAAAAGGTCAAACAGGCTTTTCAGCTCCGAGGGCATAACCGGTTTTAAGATATAATCCGTAACACCTGATTTGATCGCTCCCTGGGCATATTCAAAATCCTGGTATCCGCTTACAATAACGGAAATCATCCAGGGAAATTCTTTTTTAATCCCGGCAACCAGCTCCAGCCCATTCATAATAGGCATACTAATGTCGGAAATTACCACATCCGGCTTATTTTGCCTTACCTTGTCCATTGCTTCTTTTCCATTCTCCGCCCGTTCAATCACCTGGAACTCCGGACACTTTTTTTCTATAATAGTACAAATATGATTCAGTGCAGCCGGTTCATCATCTACAACGATTACTGTGAACATCTCTTTTTCTCCTTACCTTCTCATTACTTCCCATGGCATAGCCTGCAATACAGCCTCAGTTTTTTAACTTTCCACCTATCTTTACTACTGCTCCCGTATCACAATTATTAATTTCAAATACAAGATCTTCATTATATAACAGGTAAAGTCTTGCATAGGTATTAATCAGTCCCATACCTCCGATTTCCATTTCCACGTTGCTGCGTTTATTGCCCAGCCTGTCCCGAATCCTGGCTATTTTATGCTGCAGATCTTTCAGCACCTCCTCTTCTATCCCCTGTCCGTTATCCGATACCTGAATATACCAGAATCCGTCCTCTTTCCAGCCTTTGATATCTATCTCCATAATATGGGAGGTCTGGGTAAATCCGTGGTTGATACTGTTCTCTACAATCTGCTGCAATACAATTTTGGGAATAATCTCTGCTTTGATTTCTTCCTCCACTTCCATATGGTATTGCAGTTTGTGTTCATACCTGGATTTAATCAGATAAAAATACTGTTCCAGATACTGCAGCTCCTGACCGATGGCAGCATAGCGCTCTACCGTACTGGTGGCATACCGGAGCATTGCAGCCAGACTGCCGCAGATCTCACAGATTGTTTCGTCCCCGCTGTTCATTCCCCTGTTTGCAATTACGTTAAGAACATTATACAGAAAATGCGGATTCACCTGTGCCTGAAGAGTATCAAACTGCGCCTGAAGCTGCAAAATTGACAGCCGCTTTTCCTTAACAATCGATTCATCCAGACGGGTTAACACCTTTTGATAGGATTTACTGAGCGCCTCCATCTCATCGTTAGATGTATCTAAATACACCTCCTGATCCAGATTCTCGATCCTGGTATTCTCCATTTGCTCTCTTAATTTTTGAATAGGTTTTGTCAAATGCCCGGATACAATAAACACAAATACCATGGAAATCATAAAAAAGCATCCCGCAATCACAAAGGTTAAGGGTGCTACATATCCGATTTCCCGTTCTAGCTGGTTCATATTTTCTATGACCATGATCTTAACACCGGTTTCTTTAGAATTGCTGATAGCTATCAGTTCTTTGTTATTTGTAACATCATTTCGGTATTCGGCCACTCCAAGCTTATCTTTTTGGGCCAGCTTTCGGTAAAAATCATTCTGGTTTCCTTTTAAAGTGGAATACAGTATCTCTCCGTCTTCGGTCACTGCTGCCACATCCATTCCTGATTTCGGCAGCTCAAACAGCTCTTTTAAGTTATTTACGCCGGGTGGCACTACAGTTCTCTGTACTTCAATATACCCCATAGATTTTCCCTGTATTTCTCTGGCAATTGAATAGACCATTTCCTGACTTTTCAGTCCCCAGTCATCTTTATGTATCCCGATCAGAACTGGTTTTCCACGATGTCCCTCTACTTTAGAGAGCCATAACAGATCCTCCGTTTTTTTATTTTGATTTATTATCCTGTTTTCATAATTGGAACTTCCTACTACATCTCCGTATTGATTGAATACCAGAACACGATAGAAATTCTTGATCATATAGTCCGTATTGATCCCGGACTGAATTGTCGTCTTCGCTTCTTCAATATAACCCGACTGGCTTTCGTTGTTGTGATCTGTACTTGCCAGCATCCGTATGGAAGACAGCATTCCGGTATCTGACAATATGTAGTCTGTAATAGATTTCATGGTTTTTATGGATTCATCAAACTGATTTGCCAGCCTTTCCGAAATAAACTGCGTATCATTGTATTCGTTATTCTTATATTCCCGAATTGTATAACGGTTGTACGCAAGCCCTAGTATAAGCGCTGCCATCAACACAAATACTGCATAAGATAATATCATTCTTGTCCGAAATCTCATATGTCCCTCCTATGTCTTTTCACCATTTTATTACGGGAATATTATAACTGCAGATATGCTAAAATACCAGTACAAGTAAAGAATAAACCTCTTCTCCCTTGTACCGGTTATTTACTTTTCTTTTTCAGCCCTTCACGGCTCCGGCTACCATACCATCTACAATTCTTTTGTTAAAAATAATAAACAGAATTAACATTGGTATTGTAATTATCAGAACATCTGCAAAAAGCAGGTTATAGGAACTTGAATACTTGCCCATGAAGCTGTATAGCGTCAGCTGGACAGTTGCGTTTTTATTTCCGGGAAGAAAATATAACGGATTAGTAAAGTCATTAAATACCGTAACTGCGTTCAGAATTGTAACCGTTGCAGTTACCGGTTTCAGCAGTGGAAAGATCACTGCAGTAAACAGTTTGCTTCTTGTACAGCCATCGATATATCCCGCCTCTTCCAGCTCTGTCGGAATTGAACCCATAAATCCACGGTAAAGCATAATTGTGAACGGTATCTGTAATGCTACTTCTACCATGATCATTCCAAACATGGTTTTATAAATATGTAAACCCTGCATTACCCAGATTGTAGGAAGAATAGCCGGCGGAACCATAAGACCAGACATTACGAGAGCATTTACAACACCAGTGGTCTTATCATTTCTTCTTTGCAGAACATAGCCTGCCATAGCGCATACTATAATCAATACTACAACAGATCCTGCCGTAAGAATAAAACTGTTCTTAAATGCCGTAATTACAATACCATTACTGGTTGTCAATACCTGCTTAAAGTTATCCCACTGTAATTCTTTCGGCCATGCAATGCTGAGCAGATTGGCTTCTCTTCTCTCTTTCAGGGAATTTACAAACATGAAGATAAATGGAATAATAAAGATAAAAAATGCAACTACAATTCCAATCACATCTCCTGCTGCATAAAGCGCTTTCTTTCTCTTCATATTTAGTCAACCTCCTTACTTAACAAGAATCTCTGTAACGGGAATGCCAGAATCGCAATCATTACAAACATAATAACATTACCCGCCGTTGATAATCCATAAAAACCAGCCGCATACTGTTTGTAAACTATGGATGCTACAACGTCTGTAGCAAAACCGGGACCGCCGCCTGTCATTGCCCAGATCAGGTCGAAGCAGCGCATACCACCGATAAATGCCAGTATAATAACAGAGTTCATTGCCGGACGGCAAAGTGGAATAGTCACACTCTTCAGCTGCTGCCACGCGCTTGCTCCATCGATGGAAGCTGCTTCATAATATGTTTTGTCTATGGACTGCATGCCCGCGATATAGATCACTGTTGCAACACCGACTCCTTTCCAGACATCGACACCAATTACGGAAAAGAGAGCCAGATGGGTATTCCCCAGCCAGTCTACCCCATTTAATCCAATTGCCTGAAGCGCTGTGTTAATGAGTCCTTTGGAAGGATGCATCATGGCACTGAATACAATACCTACCGCAACGGTACTCACCAGATTTGGAAAAAATACGATGGAACGCAGAATATTTTTACTTTTTATCTTGCTTGTGAGAAATACGGCAATAAAAAATGCAATTACGACCTTTAAACTACAAGTTAAAAATGCATAGATTAATGTGTTCTTGATACCGATATTCAAAGACCTCTCTGAAAAAAACATTTTAAAGTTGTCCAGTCCAACAAAGGTGAAATCTTTAAAGTTCCATACTGTCAAGCTGAAAAACAACGACGTAAGCATTGGAATAATGAAAAAAATAGTAAATATGATCAGTGCCGGTGCCATAAACCAGGTTGTATAAATCTTCTTCTTATTCATACATTTTCCCTTTCTCTCTTTTATAATTATTGTCTGCAGTACTTATGTAATTCCAGACTGATAACCATGCATGGGAAACAGTCTTTATTAACAGCACGTCATACATGCTTATCAATTTGGAAAGGGCTGTTGCAATTGTTTTGCTCCAGCCCCTTTCCGAATGTTTATTATTTCCAATCCAGACCTAACTGTACTGCCTGTTTTAAACAATCTTCGTCATATGCTTTCGCTGCCTCTTCTGCTGTTGTCTGACCAGAGCCGCATTCCTGGCAGATTGCCGGACAATTTGACCCTTTTACTGCTGTCTGGAATTCCAAAGCTGTAGATGTCTTTCCTGCATCAAAGTATGCCTGTTCCTGTTTTACCGCATCATATGCGTTGTCCGGAAGTTCGTATCCTTTTACACAGTATGGTCCATCCGGTAATATTGCAGACGTATATGCATCTAATGCTTCGTCAGAGATGTAAAATTCCATGAATCTCTTGATGTCATCTACTTTATCAGAATTTTTATTTCCATACCATGATGTAGGCATCCATACCGTTAATCCGTTATCATTCGCGTCATCGCCAGGTACTGCAAATACACCTACTTTATTAACATCTTCCCCGTACAGTTCATAGATATTGGATAATGCCTGTGTCAGTATGATCCAATGAGCACCTTCTCCATTTACGATCATATCGCAGCCGTCATCATAGGTAGTTGCAAGATAATCTGAATTATAATACTGTGTTGTATCTGCTAATTTCTCAAAACTTCTGAGGGCTGCAGGAGTCGTTGCATATTTTGCTGTTCCAGCCTCAAAATCTTTTGCAAAGTTAGGTTCATTTGCCTGAACATTGTAGTGATCTCCCAGATACAATACCTGTGATGTCCAGCTGTCTGCAAATGTACCGATAAGGGCTGTCTCACCTGCTTCTTTTAATACATCACAATTCTTTTTAAACTCATCCCATGTCTTAGGAATTTCCAGATTATATTTTTCGTATAATTCTTTGTTATAAAGAATAGCGCCTGCCTGTGTAGAAGCTGCCGGGACACCGTATACCCCATTTTCCACGGTAACGGATGCTTTGTATGTATCATCCAGCTTACTTGCCCACTCTTCACCGGAAATGTCAATGAAGTATTCTGCAGGATTAAGTGCTGCCAGAAGAGAACCTGAATTGTATCCGCATAAATCTGCCATATCGCCGGATGCAAGGCGAGTCTTAACAATATTATCACCATCTGCTCCGCCAGCTCTGGTTTCGATCTCTACTGTAATGCCTAATTTCTCTTTTGCCAGATTACAAACTGCCTCAATACCGGCCAAAGTCATATCGGTGTCAATCAGCATGGTCAGGTCTGCTTCTTTATATTCCCATTCCCCATCTGCTTTTGCAGCCGTTGTAGAAGCTTCGGAACCTTCTTCTTTACTCGCTGCCTCTGTCTCTGTGTCTTTTGCTGCATCGCCTGGTGCTTCTGTCTTTGCCTCAGTTGCTGCGTCCGTGGCTTTTGATGCTTCTGTCGTCTTTGTTTCACTTCCTCCGCATCCCATAATACTGCCGGCTGCCATTGCTGCTGCAAGTAAAAGTGCTGTTACCTTTCTGATCTTCATTTTGTTTCCTCCCTTTTCTTTACTTCGTTTTGTTGTTTCCTGATGTATTTAATTTAACATAAGGGTAAAAAAAAGAACATGGAGAATCAAATCTTTCTCCATGCACTTTTCAGCACAAAATGATATCTTATTCTGCTCTCCAGCATCCCCCGGGGCGTTCATTAATCTCTTTAATCACCTCAGGATCTACCTTAAAGCTGCGGTCAATGTTCATAAGTCCATTGATCTCCTGCTGTACATCCGTTACCTGGGTATAACAAAATCCGCAGATATAGGGAGTCTTTTTTATTGCTGTGGTAATCGAATCAAATCGCTTAATAAATTCTGCTTCATCTCCTACCTTATTGCCATATCCCCAGCCTGATTCCCCATTTTGAAAAGCAATTCCGCCGTATTCACTGATGATAACTGGCTGTCCTTTATATGCATATCCGTCCGCCATAGCAGATTTATGATTACTGTGATAGATATCGGTACTGAGGATTTCCTCCTTATAACGGTTATAACGGTCGAAGAAGAGATCTCCATATTCTTCATAATCATGCAGCGTAATAATATCAGAAACCGTATGTTCCCATCCGTCATTTACAATTACAGGCCGGAACCGGTCAAATGATTTTGTCAGATGATAAACCGCCTCTGTAAAGTGCTGCTGCTTTCTGTCTGTCTCCACCTTGGATATTCCCCAGGATTCATTAAAAGGTGTCCAGGTAATGATACTTGGATGATTATAATTCTGCCTTACAATATCCATCCATTCCTCAGTAAATTCCTGGACAGCGTCATCAGAAAAACGGTAAGCCGCAGGTACTTCACTCCAAACCAGCATTCCCTTCACATCACACCAGTACAGAAACCGCTCGTCTTCTACTTTTTGATGCTTCCGAAGTCCGTTGTATCCCAGTTTCATAATCTTCTCGATATCTTCTACCAGCGCTTCCTCATTTGGAGGGGTCAGATGGGAATCTTCCCAATATCCCTGATCCAGAATCAGACGCTGATAAAGAGGTCTTCCGTTTAACAGAATATTACCCCTGTCAATTCGAATTTCTCTCATTCCAAAGTAAGACAGAACCTCATCGCATACCTTTCCATCTTCCAATATTCGAATGGAGATGTCATATAAGTCAGGACGTTCCGGTGACCATGTACGAACGCCCCATTCGTCTGCTTCCCGGGAGAATACATTCATTCTGGTTTCCACACGGCTTTCCAAAACGGAAATTACCGATTTATTTACAATCGTTCCCTGAAATGAAATTTCTACTTCTGCCGCCAGATTCCCTGGATATGAGTCAGCCGTAATCTCCAGTTCCAATTCTACGCAATCCTTTTCCAGCAAAGGCGTAATCTTTACTGATGACAGATTCATAACAGGTACATATTCAAGCCATACAGTTTTCCAGATTCCCGTTGTCTGCACATACCAGCAGCCAAAATTCTCGTCTTTCCAACGCTGTTTCCCTCTGGGCTGCGCCATATCAAAGGAGTCATCCGCTTTTACTATGATTTCATTTTCACCATCTTTTATAAAATTGGAAATATCAAAAGAAAATCTGGAATATCCGCCTCTGTGGGAGCCAGCCAGTTCCCCGTTAACCCACACTTTTGTCAGGAAATCGCTTCCTTCAAAATGAAGCATTAATTTTTCTTTTTCCAGACGATTTTTGTCAGCAGTAAACTTTTTCCGGTACCAGACATGATCATGCCTGTTCTCATCTCCAATCCCGCTCAACTTCGTTTCATAGGTAAATGGAACCTCAATCTTAAGTTCTCCGGGAAACTTAGTATAAAACTTTTCTTTTTCTCCCACGTTTCTGTCATCAAACAGAAAATCCCATGTACCGTTTAAGTTCTCCCACTCCTGACGTACCAGCTGGGGTCTGGGATAATCTTTTTTGTAACTTCTCATCATATATACCTTTTGTCACAATTTTTATGACACTGCCACATATAGCAGGATGAAAGAATGATATTGTGGCATTTTCCCTTCTCTGATTTTATCTTTCATCCTTTTTCATTTACCTTCATTATATCACATCATCCTTTTACACCGGACATGGTAATCCCCTGTACGATCTGTTTTTCAAATAAAATATACAATAGAATGATAGGAACAGATGCCACCATATTTGCTGTCAGAGGTTTCACATAATCTACGGTGTAAGTACCCGCAAAAGTAGGAATCCCGATTGGAAGTGTAAACTTCTGACTGCTCATGGCACATAACAAAGGCCAAAGATAATTGTTCCAGCTTCCGATAAACGCAAATATGCATACGGTTGATATTACTGCTTTGGATAATGGAAGTAATATCCGGAAGAATATGGTCATTTCTCCGCCTCCATCGATTCTTACTGCCTCCATTAATTCATTGGGCAGTCCACGGAAAAAAGTAACCATTATAATCATATTCATAGACCCTGCCACAGCCGGTAAAACCAGGCCTGCATAAGAATCAATCAGATTCAGGCCATTCGCCGTAATAAAAAGAGGAACAATGGTTGCTTCTGCCGGTACCATAATACCCAGCAGAAAATAAAAATATATTGCCTTACTTCCTTTAAAATTTATTTTAGCGATAGCGTAAGCTGCCATTGCCGATAATAATACCGTCAGTCCCGTAGTAATAACTGCAATAAACAAACTGTTCATCAGCCATCTTGCCACCTCACTGTGAAGAATGATTTCCGGATAGTTACTAAGCGTATAGGGCGGAAGAAACCAATCCACAACCGAAGTAATCTGCTTTCCTTCTATTTGAAATGATACTGCAAGTGACCATAATACCGGCGCTGTAAAAATAATTGCAATTACTATGGAAATCGTCGATAATATCACATTTCCAGGTTTTATTTTCTTCATGAATCTCGTTCCCCCTTCCTCTGTATCATTTGTTGTACCAGCGAAAGTACGACCAGAATCAGGAATAGGACATAGGACATTGCCGAGGCATAGCCCATGTTGTTTTTCTTAAAGGCATTTTCATAGATATACTGGATTAAAGGCCTTGTAGAAGATGCCGGGCCACCTCCCGTTATCATATAAATCTGTCCGAATACTTTAAAGCAGGCAATTACCTGCAGCAGCACTACCAGATACGTGGTAGATTTTAACAGTGGCAATACGATAGAAAACAATTTCTGCCGTTTCGTAGCCCCGTCGATTGCTGCTGCTTCAAACACCTGGGGCGAAATATCCTGTAACGCTGACAGATAAAGCATCATACTGAATCCTACTGTCCACCATACCGTCATGGATGTAATCGTCCCCCAAACCAGGTTTCCATCCTGCAGCCACTGGAGTTCCTGGTTTGCCCCCAGAACTCCTATGGCATGAAGAAATCCATTGATAAACCCCCTGTATGGTGCGAACATATATTTTGCAATAAATGCCGCCACCGAAACGGAAAGGACACTTGGCAGATAATAACAGATTCTGAGGCCTTTTTTTATCCTGGTAGGGCGGTTTGCCAGCAGTGCCAGAACCATAGCAGTAATCACCAGAAGCGGTGCAGTGATCAGCACAAATACCGTAGTATTCTGAAGCGCTCCCCAAAAGTTTTTATCTCCTATAAATTTCAGATAATTATCCAGTCCTACAAATTTTAATTTCCCCATCAGTGTCCACTTATGAAGACTGACGTAAACCCCCTGAACCACAGGCCATATGGTAAATACGGTATACAAGAGAAAAAACGGTGCTACAAAACCAAGTGCAATGAAAAGCTGTTTTCTTTTATTTCTTGTTTTATGCATTTCTTAACCTCCCGTTTTCCTGGAAATTGAATCTGTTATTCCAGATTCGCTTCCAATTCCCCGTAAAGATTATCGATTGCACCCTGCGCATCGGTCTGTCCCGTCCAGTATGCATTCAGACTGTCTATCATACCTGCTTTCATACCATAGAAATTAGGATTTTTAGTTGGCATCACCGCTTTGTCTAATGCACTCTTATAATCACTTCTATATGGCAGTTTTAAATAATCATCACTTTCCAGAACCTTGAGGTTTGCCGGTATCTGACCGGATTTTGCCCAGGTCGCACCGCCGTCTGAAGATGCAGCCAGTGCGAATTCCACTGCCGCAAGAGTCTCGTCTTCTGTCCTTTCTTTGCTGAAAGGAATAATCAGTGTATGGGAGTCTGCCCAACAAGCATCATTATCAAACAACTGTGGAAACGTCTGTGCACCAAACTTCAGGTTTTCCGTACTCTCAAGCGCTCCTGTCGCCCATGTTCCCGCAAACAGCAGACCTGCTTTACCGCTTTGGAAAAATGCCTGATGATCATCTATTCCTTCTAATATGTATCCTTTGTCATAAAGACTTTTCACAAATTCTGCTGCCTTTACGGCTATTTCTTTATCCATTGTTACCTGTGTGCCATCATCGCTGACCAGGGCTTTTCCACCCATCTGATAGTAAGAAGCCCACCATAAACGGTATGGATCATCACCGGAATTAGTTAAAGATAATGCACTGCTGCCTTCCGGGATAACTGCTTTTATTTTATCCAGGACAGCATAAAACTCGTCTGTACTTCCAATATCCAGCTGACCGTTTTCATTTAACTCCACACCGGCATCCGTCAGAATATCTTTGTTAAAATACATAATTTCAGCATGTGTATCCAGAGGAACCGCATATACATCTCCGTCAAAAGTTACACTATCCAGAGAGTTTTGTGAGAACAGACCGGATAAATCCACGCCCAGCTGATCCAGATAATCATTTAATGCAATTACAGATCCTTCATTTACTAATTCGGGCAGTTTGGACACATGGGATATTCCGATATCCGGTCCTTTCCCGGCAGCAACAGCCGTTTGCAGCTTTGTATAATAATCATCCCACACTAACATGATTGACTGCACGCCCATTTTGGGACTTCCCCCATTATAATCTGAAATAATCTGATCCATAAATGTTCCGTCACCGCCACTGAACAGGGACCAGAAAACCAGCTTTCCATCATCTATTTTCACATTTTCCGGATTGTTCACGGTACCATCCTCGTTTACATCTGTTACAGCACCTGACGCTGTTTCTCCATCAGATGAACTGTCTGATTGTGCACCAGCGCTGTCAGCCTGGGTATTTATTTCTGTTGAATCTTTGCTCCCTTCCTTATTATCTGCCGTTGTACTGTTTCCACATCCAGCCAATGCTGTTCCTAAAACGCAAACCGCTAAAATCACACTCACTATTCTTTTTTTCATAAAGAACCTCCAACATTATTATAGGTTTTTAAGCTGCTCCCTGTTAGTTTTGCCGGCACTAACGAGTTATTTAAACATATTTACTGTTTAAATAGATAAAATAGAGAATCAAAAAATATTATTATAACAATATTTCTGTTTCTATATTTTGTATATTACGTTATTTTACCATTTTTGTCAATATGTATTTTGCATTAATTGTATAATTTCACATTTATTTTGCTCTATTATTTTTTATCACCATAAATCATGTCATAATATGTATATTTTTCTCACATAGTTCTATTTTTGCAGCACAGATTCTTCACGTCCCTCTGTCTGTAATCAGGTAAACAAAAAAAGATCAGCCCTAAAAGCCAATCTTTCTTTGCCGTTTATTTAAAACAGCCATTACCTGTATTTTAATTTCAAATACTGTTTACACTTTTTAATATTCGATATTCATTACGATATCCTGTTCAAAGTCTCCATATCCTCTGCCAAATATATTGAATCCACCTACATATTTTGTATGTTCCTTATTTCCAATTTTTACATCTATATACGGCAGAGACATTAGATTCAATTCCTCTACTTTGATATCTGAAGCCCTGGCTTCGTTGATATATGCCCCATCCTTGCGAACTTCCCATGTCATGAGCAATCCATATTGTGTAGAACCATTGGGCCATATGGAAGGATTCAGCCTTCCCCGCCTCGCCCCAAAATCTCCCGGGCTTGTCCAGGTTCCGCACTCCGTACCATTAATCCAGACTGTTATATCAGATTTCCAGTCCTCTCTGTAGTTTGGCGCTTCGGAACAGATTTCTAAAGAAACGCTGATACGTTTCGGTAATCGTTTTTTAGGCACTGCGTTTGCAAACTTATATTCCACAAAACCTGAGGATGTCCATAAGAGCTGGGCATTTACCCTTTCCGGCAAATAAAAACTGTACTCCGCATCTTCCATTCCAATCACTCCGGATCTGCTGTATAATCCACAGGTTGGCGATACATTGCACGCGCAATAGGCACCTACCGGCATCTCAATGCTTGTGATTTCATCAATATCCGTATTCACTGCTGACAAATCAATCGTAATAAAATCTCTTTTTCGGTTACAGAGCTTTGTAGACCCCCGGGTTCCCGGCTGCGTCTCCATTCTAATCAATCCCGCCTTCTCCAGAATCTTCAAGTGCAGCGCCGCACTTGACGCAGGAATATCCAGTTTCTTTGCAATGTCTCCAATAATTAACCCCTCTTCATACAAGAGTTTTAATATCTCTATCCGAATAGGTGAAGACAGCGCCTTCCCTACATTGCAAAGTTCCTCTTCACTTGTCATATCCAATTCTAATATCTTTGCCAAGTCTGCTCCCCCTCAAATGCTGTAATATTTCATTTAAAATGGCTTTAATTTTTCCCTTTAAACTCCATTATTATACCGCATCCAATCTGTAAATTCAATGAGAAGCTGAGAGCTGCCAGGTGAAACTCAGAAAGGGAGACAATCATTTTCTAAAGCGTATACTATAACATCCTGATCCTGCACTTGCGCTCATAAAACCATTCTCTGCCACAAACTCCAGACCATCCCCGTCCAGGACTTCTTTTGCCTGATCCAGACAAATCTTAGCCTGTGTATTATGAGGAATACGTACTTTCATAGTTACTTCATCGCCGGAAACATTCCATTGGGAGGTTATATCTCCATATACCGAACAGTAATTTGCTTTCACATAATCCAGTCCGCCGCCAATTCTTGGATATATAGTGGTGAATTTATATCCACTTTTTTCTTCGTCTGCTTCGATTCCGGCAACTACACGGTACAGCCATTCACCAATTGCACCATAAGCATAATGGTTAAAGGAGTTCATGTCCGGGCTCCACATGGTTCCATCCGGTTTCATGCCATCCCAGTGTTCCCAGACTGTAGTCGCTCCCATTTTTACCTGATACAGCCAGGATGGGAAATCATCTTTTAACAGCAGTTCATAAGCTTCTTTTGTATGTCCGTTCTGGCTTAAAGCATGGCAGAAATACGGTGTACCCACAAATCCGGTAACCAGATGTCCATTTTCTTTATCCAGTAATCTCAATAACCCTTCCACTGTCTTTTCCCGGTATGCTTCCGGAACCAGGTTAAAATACAGGGCTACAATGTGCGCTGTCTGTGTCTGGGCAGTCATATTCCCTTCACTGTCAAAGAAAGTTCTCTGGAATTTATCCACTATTTTTTCATACAGATCACTGTATTGCTTCTCATCTTCGCTGTTCCCAAGTATCCTGGCAATCTTCACAAATAATCCGGTTGAATATGCAAAGTATGCGGTACAGGTCAGGTCATTCGGGGTAGCCCCAAAGTAGCTGCCTTCTTGTGCATCCAATGCCACCCAGTCACCAAACTGTAATTTATAATTCCAGATATAGTCTTTTGCATGTTTTTCCATGAAACCGATCCATGCTTTCATACTGGAATACTGATCTTCTAATATCTTTTTATCTCCATAAGTGAGATACATTGTCCATGGGTTAATAACTGCTACATCAGCCCATGCCGCTGCAGAATGACTTCCCTGTTCTAACAGCCAGTCACCATCTGTTTTACCGGAAAGAATGTCTGGTACTACATGGGGAACTCCTCCCTCTGGTGTCTGATCAGCTGCTACGTCTTTCAGCCATTTTGCAAAGAAATGATAAGTGTTCATGAGATAACTTGCAGTACGGCAGAAGATCTGAGCATCTCCGGTCCATCCAAGTCTTTCATTTCTCTGCGGGCAGTCTGTAGGCACATCTACGAAGTTTCCTTTTAACCCCCATAAAATATTATGCTGAAGCTGGTTGATATCCGGATTAGAACATGTAAAGGTACCTGTCTGTTCCATATCAGAATGTACCGCATATGCAGTGAAATCCTCTATTTTAGGTTCACCCGGATAAGCTGCAATCTTCGCAAACTGGAATCCCATAAATGTAAAATTAGGATGGTATTCCGCTTCCTGATCATCTTTGCAAATATATGTAAGAGTCTCTTTTGCCCCTCTTAAGTTATCCAGATAGACATTTCCGGCTGCATCTAATACTTCAAAGCAGTTAAGTTCTACTCTATCTCCGGCTTTTCCTTTTACCTTTACATGAATCCAGCCAGTCATATTCTGACCAAAATCAATCACGGTATCACCCTGTGGTGTTTTAAAAATTCGTTTTGCCGCTACCGGCTCTACCTCTGTTACTTTGCTGAAACTCTGTGCTTCCAGCACTTCTTTATTGAAAGAAACAGTTTCTACATCCCAAAAGCCTTCTGCTGCAAATCCGGCTTCTGCCCAGCCTTCTATTTCCTCTCTGGCATCATAAATCTCTCCATCATAAATCTCGGAAAACAAAACCGGTGCATTACATCCCTTCCAGGAAGAATTGGTCACTATTGTATCTGTGGTTCCATCTTCATATGTAATACAGATCTGTCCTAAAAATGCTGTCTGATCACCATAATTATTGCGGTTGCCCACAAATCCCATTTTACCTTTATACCATCCTGCTCCCAGCATTGCTCCTACACCATTTTCTCCTTCTTTCAAAAGCGTGGTGATGTCGTATGTCTGGTAAGTTAAATGCTTCAGATAAGAAGTCCAGCCCGGTGTTAATTCATCTGTTCCAACTTTCTGACCATTAATATAAAATTTATATAATCCCAGGGCAGTAGTGAATGCATACGCTGCTTTAACTTTTCCTTTCACTCCGAAACTGCTTCTTACATAAGTCCCTTTGGACTCACCTGCATTCTCTTTTGTCTCTGCAGAGATGAATTCTGCTTTCCATTCCTCACTTGTGAACAGCGCCGTCACAAAATATCCTGTCTCACTCCATTCGCTGGATTCTCCATCCGCATCAGAAGCTTTCACACGTACAAAATATTTTTCAGAAGATTTTATCTGTAACCCATTTGCAAACACGTGAGCGGATTCATCGCTTGTAATCTTCCCGCTGTTAAAAAGCAAATGTTCAAATTCTTCATCGGCTGCAATCTGCAGCTCATAAGACGCCTGCATAACACCGCGTTTATTACTTTCTAATATCCAGCCAAACTGTGGTACCTCAGTAACTCCCACGGGATTTTCCTGGTAATTCATTTTTAACTTTGCTATTTTCAACATTGTACTACCTCCATTTTTATATTTGTTTCCATGCCCATCCAACATTCAGTTACCATATTTATATTATATAGATTACATGAAAACAGCAGGTTGTACAATAACGGTTCTTTATGCTTCTATTGACCATTTTTTAGGTTGTGCTTTTCCGGTAATCTCCGGGAGTGCATCCCACAGCAGCCCTGAATTTCTTATAAAAAAAGTTCATGTTGTTATATCCGCACATGGTTACAATTTCCGTTACCGGAAGGTCTGTATTCTCCAGCAGGACCAGCGCTTTATTTAAACGCTGTTCCTGAACATGCTCAACAAAGCTCCTACCCGTCTTTTCCTTTAGGAGATTGGTCAGATACGCAGCATTAAATCCGAAATATTTCGCCATCCCGCTCAGGGTACAATGTTCATAGTTTTCTTCTATATACGATAATACTGAGAGAATCTGAACATTGTGGGAAACATCCTTTTCTTTTTCTTTGGACGCATCCCGGTAGGTTCTCAAAAGTTCTGTAAAAAGTATGACCATATAACTGTCAAGTACTTCCTGTACTCCCAGGTCTTTATTATAATATTCCAGCAGAATCTCAACCATGATCTTTCTGACCTTTGGATTGTTATGAGATGGAAAGTATAAATAATGCTTTTTCTGCTGATTTCTTGTCACCGCTTCCATCAAAAACTGGGATAAGATCCCTTGTTTGGTCATTCGTGACAAAAATGCAGATGCAAAAAATTCTTTTCTCATCAGGATATTCAGTATAATGTCATTCTCACCTGCTTTTTCTATGGAATGCACCACACTGGTATCGAAGATACACACATCTCCTTCCTGACTGACTACTTTTCTTCCTTCAATCATCTGGACACAAGTTCCTGACCACACATAATTCAATTCAATATAGTTGTGGGCATGGGGCTTAATATCCACAAAACGGTCCTGCCGGTTAACGCCGATATTCTCATAAGGATTCATAAAATAATCCCCTTCAAATAAATATGCTCCCTTTTCCATGGAACTATATTTACTATATTCTCTATGAATCCTGGGATTTTCAAAATCCACTGTCCCCTTTACCAGATTTTCCTTCTCCTGTTCCGTAAAAGAACGCAAAAAAATATCTAATTCATCTTGAGTCATATTACCTCCTGATCTGATGCTCATCCAGCTCTAACTTAGAATGTGCCTGAAGCGCACTTTAGTAATCATTCTAAACAATATATCGAAGTTCGTCAAATACCTTCCGAAATAATCTCATTTTACCTAAAGCAAAAACCCGGTATCATGCCGGATTCCACAGATAAGTTTTCTTATTATTTATATATAGAAAACTTATCTTGAAAACCAGGATGATACCGGGTTCTGTTTCACCCTTACCGTTTACCATTATGCTTCTTCTAAATTCAGGTATTTAGCTACATACTGTCCGGTATAAGATTTTGGATTACGGGCGATTTCTTCCGGTGTACCACTAGCGATAACGGTACCACCTTTGTCTCCGCCTTCCGGGCCGATGTCGATAATATAATCTGCCGTTTTAATTACATCCAGGTTATGCTCGATTACCACTACCGTATTCCCACCTTCTGACAGACGCTGTAATATCTCGATTAATTTATGAACATCCGCAAAATGAAGACCTGTAGTCGGCTCGTCCAGAATGTATATCGTCTTTCCTGTACTACGCTTACTCAATTCTGTTGCCAGCTTGATTCTCTGGGCCTCTCCACCTGATAAGGTGGTTGACGGCTGTCCCAAACGGATATAGGATAATCCCACATCGTATAGAGTCTCTATTTTCCTGCGAATGGATGGAATATGTTCGAAGAATGTCATAGCTTCTTCCACGGTCATATCC
The DNA here is from genome assembly GCF_000797495.1 of Robinsoniella peoriensis. Taxonomy (GTDB): domain Bacteria; phylum Bacillota; class Clostridia; order Lachnospirales; family Lachnospiraceae; genus Robinsoniella; species Robinsoniella peoriensis. The sequence goes on along the minus strand of NZ_JTGN01000010.1, from coordinate 253,697 downwards.
AAGACATCATAGATACTCTTACCTTTATATTTAACATCCAGCGTCTCACGGTTGTATCTTTTCCCCTGACATACTTCACAGGGTACATATACATCGGGAAGAAAATGCATTTCTATTTTCAGGATACCGTCACCACTGCAGGCTTCACAACGGCCGCCCTTGACATTAAAACTAAATCTTCCCTTCTTATATCCTTTCGCTTTTGCATCAGAGGTAGATGCAAATAAGTCACGAATCTGGTCAAACACGCCGGTATAAGTAGCCGGGTTTGATCTTGGAGTACGTCCGATTGGTGACTGGTCGATATCAATCACCTTATCCAGCTGATCAATTCCTTCGATAGTTACATGCTTTCCGGGTATCACTCTTGACCGGTTCAAATCCCTTGCAAGCCTCTTATATAAGATCTCATTTACCAGAGAACTTTTACCGGATCCGGATACACCGGTTACGCATGTCATAACTCCAAGGGGAATCTCTACATCTATATTCTTCAGGTTATTCTGTGCTGCACCCACGACTTTAATAAATCCTGCCGGCTCTTTTCTTATTTCCGGAACCGGAATCTTAATTCTTCCGCTGAGATATGCACCTGTCACAGATTTTTTATTTTTCATAATCTGTTTTGCCGTTCCTTCAGCCACGACCTCACCGCCGTGTTCTCCTGCCCCCGGTCCAATATCCACGATATAATCTGCCGCCAGCATTGTGTCCTCATCATGTTCTACTACAATCAGAGTATTTCCCAGATCCTTTAAATTATTTAGTGTACGCAGCAGCTTATCATTATCCCTCTGATGCAGTCCTATACTTGGCTCATCCAGAATATACGCAACCCCTACAAGACCTGACCCGATCTGCGTAGCCAGGCGGATACGCTGTGCTTCACCACCGGATAAAGTTCCGGTTGCCCTTGCCAGTGTCAGATATTCCAGTCCAACATCGATGAGGAAGCCGATTCTTGCTTTAATCTCTTTTAATATTTGATGTCCAATCATTTCCTGGTGTTCTGTCAGTACCATACTATCCAAAAACTTCTGGAGTTTCCGTATAGACATTGCCGTCACCTGAAAAATATTGGTATCGTTAATTGTAACCGCCAGGGCTTCCTTTTTCAGTCGCTGTCCTCCACAGGTCTTACAAGGTGTTACTCTCATAAATGCTTCATATTCCTGTTTCATGGAATCGGAACCTGTTTCCCGGTAGCGGCGTTCCACATTACGGATCAGCCCTTCAAACGCAACATCATAGACACCTTCTCCACGCTGTCCGCGGTAATATACTTTCACTTCTTTTCCATTTGTCCCATGAATTAGCATATGGCGGATATTTTCCGGCAGATCCTGATACGGCATATTCAAATCAAATTTATACTCTTTTGCCAGTGCATCCAGAATCGCTCTGGTATAACTGCCTTTATCAGTACAAGACTGCCAGCCCATTACCGTAATCGCTCCGTCCGCAATACTCAGTGACTTATCCGGAATCATCAGTTCTTCATCAAACTCCATCTTGTATCCCAATCCATAACAATCCGGACATGCACCGAAAGGATTGTTAAAAGAAAAGCTTCGGGGCTCGATCTCATCAACACTGATACCGCAGTCCGGGCAGGAAAAACTCTGGCTGAACCGCACCGGTTCTCCATCCTGGACATCTACCAGAACCAGTCCTTCTGCCAGATTCAATACATTTTCCAGGGAATCTGTCAGCCTTTTCTGTATCCCTTCTTTTATAACAAGACGGTCTACAACAATTTCGATATTATGCTTTTTATTTTTATCCAGTTTTATTTCTTCAGATAACTCATACATATTCCCATCTACACGGACACGGACATAGCCACTGCGCTTTGCCTGCTCAAACAGTTTCGTATGCTCGCCTTTTCTGCCCCGGATTACCGGTGCAAGAAGCTGAATCTTTGATTTTTCCGGCAAGGCCATGATCTGATCCACCATCTGGTCCACCGTCTGCTTCGCGATCTCTTTCCCGCACTTCGGACAGTGTGGGATACCAATTCTGGCATACAGCAGACGGAAGTAGTCATAAATTTCCGTAACCGTTCCAACTGTGGATCTGGGGTTTCTGTTCGTTGATTTCTGATCAATGGAAATCGCCGGCGGAAGACCTTCAATACTCTCTACTTCAGGTTTTTCCATCTGTCCCAGGAACTGTCTTGCATAGGATGACAGAGACTCCATATATCGTCTCTGCCCTTCTGCATAAATAGTATCAAATGCCAGGGAAGATTTACCCGATCCGCTTAGCCCGGTCAAAACCACAAATTCATTTCTGGGAATATTCAAAGTAACATTCTTTAAATTATGCTCGTTAGCTCCTCTTATTTTTATATACTGCTTACCATTTTTTACTGCCATTCTATTCTATCTCCTGTAATTGTTTCTTTAGTGTGATCATCTTGTCACGTAAATCTGCAGCTGCTTCAAAGTTTAATTCTGCCGCTGCCTGCTTCATCTGTTTTTGAACCTCTCCAACCAGTTTTTCCAGTTCTTTTCTGCTCATGGATTCCGGATCTTTTTCGAATTCCATTTCATTTTTAGCCACTGCCTTGGATATACTGATAATATCACGTACCGCTTTTTTAATGGTCTGAGGGGTAATTCCATGCTCCCGGTTATAAGCTTCCTGCACGGCACGCCTTCTCTGTGTCTCGCCAATTGCCAGTCTCATAGAATCCGTTATCACATCTGCATACATGATAACATGCCCGTCTGAGTTTCTGGCCGCACGTCCTATTGTCTGTATCAGACTGGTAGCGGAACGCAGGAAACCTTCTTTATCCGCATCCAGAATTGCAACAAGGGTAATCTCCGGAATATCCAGGCCTTCTCTTAACAGGTTAATTCCAACCAGAACATCAAATACACCCAAACGCATATCGCGGATAATTTCAGACCGCTCCAATGTATCGATATCCGAATGCAGATACCTCACTTTAATTCCAATTTCCCTCATATAATCTGTCAAATCTTCAGCCATGCGCTTAGTAAGGGTTGTAATCAGAATCTTATTGCCTTTATCTACTTCTTTATTTACTTCTCCAACCAGATCATCGATCTGGCCTTCTACCGGGCGAACTTCAACCTGGGGATCCAAAAGTCCCGTCGGCCGGATAATCTGCTGTGCTCGCAGCAGTTCATGCTGTTCTTCATAATCTCCCGGTGTTGCAGAGACAAACATAATCTGATCAATTTTGTTTTCAAACTCTTCAAAGTTCAATGGTCTGTTGTCTTTTGCAGAGGGCAGCCGGAATCCATAATCAACCAAGGTACTCTTTCTGGACTGGTCACCTGCATACATTCCCCGAATCTGGGGTACCGTCTTATGAGACTCATCTATAATCATCAGAAAATCATCCGGGAAATAATCAATCAGTGTATGAGGGGTAGCTCCCGGCTCTAATCCCGATAAATGTCTGGAATAATTTTCAATACCGGAACAGAATCCGGTTTCCTTCATCATCTCTATATCAAAATTCGTTCTCTCGGAAATTCTCTGAGCCTCCAGCAGCTTGTCTTCACTTTTGAAATATGCCACTCGTTCCTTCAGCTCTTCTTCAATATTGGCTGCTGCTTCCAGTATTTTCTCCATGGGAACAACATAGTGGGACGCCGGGAAAATGGCAATGTGCTCCAATGAACTTTTAATCTCACCCGTTAATACATCGATTTCTACGATACGGTCAACCTCATCTCCAAAGAACTCCACTCTTACAGCCGTATCACTGGAATCTGCCGGAAATATTTCAAGTACATCCCCTCTTACCCGGAAGGTACCACGCTTAAAGTCCATATCATTCCGGTCATACTGAATGTCAATCAGCTTATGAACCACTTCGTCACGGTCTTTTTCCATTCCCGGGCGCAGTGAGATTACCATCTCCTTATAGTCCACCGGGCTTCCCAATCCATAAATGCAGGAAACACTGGATATGATGATAACATCATCTCTCTCTGCCAGGGATGTGGTCGCTGAAAGCCGAAGCTTATCTATTTCATCGTTTATGGATGAATCCTTCGCTATATAGGTGTCCGATGAAGGGACGTAGGCTTCCGGCTGGTAGTAATCGTAATAGGACACAAAATACTCCACCGCATTCTCCGGAAAGAACTCCTTAAACTCACCGTAAAGCTGGGCAGCAAGGGTTTTATTATGTGCGATAATCAGGGTTGGTTTTTGTAGTTGCTGGATGACGTTTGCCATCGTAAAGGTCTTACCGGAACCTGTGACTCCAAGTAACGTTTCAAATTGGTTGCCTTCTTTAAAGCCCTGAACCAACTCGGCTATAGCCTGCGGCTGGTCGCCGGTGGGCTGATATTCTGATTGTAATTTGAACTCCATAATGTATTTTACCTCCGTGGTGACCGAAAAAGTATAGGTTCAAAGAATGTCTGTCTTTTGCAGGTTACGCTAATCCTTCACTGCTTTCCAACAATAATCCATCATAATTGCTCACATACTCTTTGTCCTGCAAAATCCGATATTATTCAAATTCGCTTTCTGCAAAAACTTCAGATTCTTTTTTCATCATTATTAACTGTGTCCTAGTATACCACAGCCCACACTATTTTTCAAACATTTGTTTGCTTTTTTACAATATTTCTCATTCCTAAAAAAAGCCATTATATCAAGGTCTCCCTTCATATAACAGCTTTTCTTATTGTTCTAACGCTTTTATAATCTCCCGCTTATAATCCAGAAATGTATCTGTCAGGTTGAAATCAGCCCTTCGGGGCTTTGGCTCCTGTATCCGGATTTCTTTTGTAATCTGCCCTGGCTGCCCGGTTAATAAATAAATGCGGTCCGACAGGATAATGGCCTCGTCTATATCATGGGTGATAAATATGGTTGACAGCCGGATATGTTCCATGACATCCAGATACCATTTATGCATTGCACCTTTTGTAATCGTGTCCAGGGCACTGAACGGTTCGTCCAGAAGTGCCACTCCCTGAGAAAACATATAGGTCCTTAGCAGCGCCGCTCTCTGCCTCATTCCACCGGATAGCTGGCTGGGATATTTTTTCTCTGTTCCTTCCAATCCAAATTCTTTAAAATAGGAAGATACTTTTTCTCTCGCCGCTTTTTTACCGATACCTTTTACCAGAAGGGGGAGCGCCACATTATCTTCGATTGTCCGGTACGGAAGCAGCAGGTCTCTCTGAAGCATATAGCTGATGTACCCAGCCTGTCCGGTAATATTTTTTCCATCCAGTAAAATTTCTCCGCCATCCGGTGAAGCCAGCCCTGAAATAACGTTAAAGAGTGTGGTCTTTCCCACACCGCTGACCCCCAGAAGGCAGACCAGTTCCCCTTCACTTACCTCTATTGATACATCTGATAATATCTGTTTATCTTCAAATGCCTTTGATATATGGTTTGCCGCTAATTTTATCATTTTGTCCCCCTGAATCGTGCAAGCTGGCTTGTGCTATTCCTTAATCAGCAGTGTGAAAGCTGTGCTATATCTTAATCAGCAGTGTGAAAGCGATTTTCTTTCACACTTGTCCCCCTGAATCGTGCTGCTTATTGTGGTAAATACTCGTTGGAAAAACCGTATCCTGCAGGAATTTCTTTATCTGCCAGCTTGTTTTCATTAAGCCAGCCATAAAACCCATCCCATCTTGCCGCATCGATATATCCCCAGCTCTTTGCATCCGACTGATATTGGTCCTTTAAATATTCCTGGCTCGCCTGAACCAGTTTGCTGTCCAATTCCGGTGCTGCCTTGCAGAGAATATCCGCCGCACCAGCCGGGTCCTTAATGGCATCCTCATATCCCTTTGCCAGAGCCGACATAAATGCCTTTGCTGCATCCGTATTATCTTTCAGAAAATCATTATTGGCTACAATAACAGGGGTATAATAATCAAATACCGGGTTGATATCCTTAAATGCGAAATAATCTGTTGGCAGGTCATTTACCTCTGTAGCAATACCACCCCACGCATAATATACCCATATAGCATCCACCTGTTTTGATTTCAGAGCAGTCACTTCATCTGTTACTGTGCTTGGAATCAGTTTCACTTTACTGAAATCACCGCCATCCTGCTCTACTACATTTGCAATCATCGCTTTTTCTACCGGTAGATCCCAGGTAGCATAAACATGGTCTTCCATCCCTTTGGGTGCGTCCATGCCTTCCCCTTTTCTGGAAATAATTCCGGATGTATTATGCTGGATCACAGCTGCAACTGCCGTTACCGGAAGCGGATCTTCCCTTGCAAATGCAGGAGCCAGCGAATCCTGGAAATCCACGCCAAACTGTGCTTTTCCGGAAGCAACAAGTGCCGTAGCACCATCTTCCGGAGGCTGTACAATCTCAACTTCCAGACCGGCTTCCTCAAAATATCCCTTTTCCTGAGCTACATAGAGTCCGGTATGGTTGGTATTTGGTGTCCAGTCCAGTACAAATGTGAGCTTTGTCTTTTCTCCTGCTGTTTTTGCCTGGCTCTCTGACTGCGCTTCTCCGCCGTCTTCTGCCGTACTGTCCTTTTGTGCTGCAGGATTTTCTGTCTCTACAGCTTGTGTATCACCGGATGCACCGGTTATTTCTCCTTTTGACGCACTGGTTCCGCAGCCTGCCAGAGCCATAACCATAGTCAGGCTTAACGTAACCGCCAATAAATTCTTTTTCATTTGTATTCTCCTCTAAATTCTCTGTTTCAAATATATTCACTAATCGAATTACATTCACTGTTGCAAATATTTGCAAATGTTTTTACTATTTATAAATCACATTTTTTTCATGTATTATTCTAAATGATCCCAAGGCATCAACTTCTTGCGCAGTATTGTTACCAGCCACATCAGAACCAGACTAATTGCTGATATCAGAAAAATTACTGCAAACATTTTATCAAAAGAATAAGCACTCCGCACCCGGGTCATGTATACTCCAAGCCCCTGAAATCCACCCAGCCATTCCGCAATCACTGCTCCCACTACAGAATAAGAGACTGAAATTTTAAGACTTGTAAAAAAATTGCCCAACGCACCGGGAAGTTTCACATAGCGAAAAATCTGTCCCTGGCTTGCCCCCATGGATCTCATAAGATTCATGGTATCTTTATCCGCCGCCCGGAAACCTTCTAAAAGTCCCACTGCAATCGGGAAAAAAGTTACGATTACAATCAATGTAACTTTCGGCGCAACATCATATCCCATCCACAATACTAAAAGCGGTGCAATGGCAATTGTAGGGATCGTCTGGGTAATCACCATGATCGGATAAAATGCCTTATACACCCCTTCAAAACGATCCATCAACACCGCAGCCAGAAATCCGGTCAATATGCCGATTCCCAGACCCAGAAAAGCCTCAATCAGCGTTGTCCCCAAATGCATCATCAATAAGTTGAAATCACTTACAAATGCTTTGATGACAGCCACCGGCGACGGCAGCATAAAAGAAGGCACCAGTTCAAATGATGATGCCGCCTGCCATAAAACAAGCAAAGCCAGGATCGCACTGATACAATAAAGCTTACTGGTGATGCTTTGTAACTTTCTTTTCAATCGTAAGTACATCTCCTTCCGGCTTATAGGAAACTTTAATATATGCCGCAACAGACGGTGCACCTGCGCGTATTGCAATGTGCTGGCATTCTTTGATAATATCCATTAACTCATCATAATCACCTTCGATTGCAGTCTCAAAAGGTCCTACATAATAATTTAAACCCGTGCTTTTAATATACGCAATAACTTCATCTACAATACGGATTAATTCCTCATCATTTTTTGCTTTCGGTAAAGTTTGGATCGCTACACTTGCATTCATCTTTCATTTCTCCATTTCTTATATTATTATTTTATATAAAACAAAAACCCTATCTACTCGATAGGGTTTTATCAATCAGCTGCAATTTATCTAAAGTTCCGAAAACTGCTCCATTGGTATATTTCCCTACGCTGGTATGATCCAGATCAGGTTATGGGTCTAAACATTGGTGTAGTTTACTCTCAGCCGGGTTCTCCCGACTCCCCTTATTTCTTGTTGCTTTTATAATTATTATTTGCTGCTTAAATATTTTTCAATATTGTTCATAGCTTCCTGCTCATCGCTGCCTTCTACAATGACATTAACATTTTCACCTGCTACCAGGCCCAAAGTCATCATACCCATTATACTCTTAGCATTCACTTTCTTGTCACCACATTCTACATGGATATCGCTCTCATACTGGCTTGCCACCTGCACCAAAAGTGCTACCGGTCTTGCTTCCAATCCACTTGGAATCTGAATTGTGATAGGTTTTTTAATCATAATGTTTCTCCTCCTTGTTCTCTCTTAGCTCATCCGCTAAATTGCTTAATTTTCTCAATCTATGATTTACTCCTGATTTTCCAACTTGAGGTGTTAACAACATTCCCAATTCCTTTAGTGTCGCATCCGGCTGGGCTAACCGTAGTTCTGCCATTTCAGCCAATCCTTCGGACAGACTCTCAAATCCTGCCGTTGACTGAATATACTTGATATCTTCTATTTGTTTTACTGCCGCGCTGACTGTTTTATGAATATTAGCCGTCTCGCAATTAACCTTTCGGTTCACCTCGTTGCGCATGTCCTTCAAAATCCGGACATTCTCTAAATTCATAAGTGCCACATGTGCCTCCATGATATTCAATATATCGACTATTTGTGCGCCTTCTTTTATATAGACAACATAATATTTCTTTCTGGCTACGATTTTGGCATCCAGATCGAAACTATTAATAATCGCCTGCAGCTGTTCTGCCTTATGTATGGTCGTGCAGACAATTTCAAAATGATAAAACTTCTGCGGATCACTGATCGAACCTGCTGCCAGAAAAGCGCCTCTGATAAATGCCCTTTTACAGCATGTGTTCTGAATCACCATATTATTCACTATGGAAAGATTTTCTTCTACTTCCATATCCTTATTCAGGAGCTTGGCAGCCTTCAAAATCATAAGTGAATCTTCGTGTCGTTTTACCAAAACCATATACACGCGGCTTTTTCTTACAGACACATTCTGTCTGATAGAAACCTCCGTCTCTATATTAAAGGTTTTTCTCAATAAAGTAAAGTACTTTCTTGCGACTGCGATATTTTCTGTCTGGATTCTTACACTGTATTTGTCTTTGCTGGAGATGGATATACCACCGCACATACTTATGATTGCGGTAATTTCTGCAATTTGGCAATGTCTCGCGCTGCTGGACTGTCTTGATAATTCTTCTTTGACATCGCTTGAAAAAGACATAACACACCCTCTTATCTATTAATATCCCTGTGTTCTATTTTCAGTCCGTATTCATCCTTGGGACCAAGGGTTTCGAACAGCCTGTTTGCCAATGTTACTGAACGGTGTTTCCCTCCCGTACAGCCAATGCTGATAACCAACTGGTTTTTTCCTTCTATAATGTAATTCGGTATGAGAAATTCTACCATATCGGTCAGTTTATTCAAAAATTCATGTGCTATGTCATATCCCATAACATAGTCCTGTACTTCCCTGTCATTTCCGGTCTTGTGCTTTAACTCTTCAATATAGAAAGGATTTGGCAGAAAGCGTACATCAAATACCAGATCTGAATCACTTGGTATCCCATATTTAAAGCCGAAGGATAAAATAGTAATCATGATATTTTTAAATTCCTGGTTTTGCACAAATATCTTATCCAGTTCCAGCTTCAGCTCCCTGGTCAGCAGCTGACTGGTATCCAGGATATAATCCGCATGCTGTTTTAAGAAAACCAGCTGTTCCCGCTCTGCGGCAATTCCCTTATCAATTCTGCCGTTTTTTGCAAGTGGATGGGCTCTTCTGGTTTCCTTGTAACGTTTCACAAGAACTGCATCTGCCGCATCCAGAAAGAGGATCTCATAATGGAATCCTTCTATTACCATTGACTCCAAAACATGTTCCAGTTCCTTTAATGCCCTGCCGTTTCGCACATCTACGCCCATTGCCACTTTATTTATCTCGTTTCCCGGTGTACAGGCCAGTTCTGCAAACTTACGCAGGAGCTGTATCGGCAGATTATCTACACAAAAATAACCAACATCCTCCAGCATCTTAAGCGCCGTACTTTTACCTGCTCCGGACATTCCCGTAACAATTACGAATCTCATCCTTAGAATTCTCCTAATCTTTTCACTTCCGGCTCTAATGTCACACCGAACTGTTCTTTCACACGTCCGGTAACTTCATCCATCAGTGCCACAATGTCTCTGGCAGAAGCATTCCCTTTATTAATCACAAATCCACAATGCTTTTCTGAAACCTGAGCATCTCCAACGGAAAATCCTCTCAGTCCTGCATCCATAATCAGCTTTCCGGCAAAATACCCTTCCGGCCGTTTAAACGTACTGCCGGCGCTGGGGTACTCCAGAGGCTGTTTTGTAACTCTTTTATTTTTCAATTCTTCCATGAGGCTTCGGATCTGGTCCGGATCACCTTTTTTTAATTCAAGACTTACTTCCAATACAATATCATTCTGTCTGGCTACCAGACTGGTTCGATACCCTAACTGAAGTTCCTGATTTGACAGCTTTTGAATGCTGCCTTCCTGTGTCATGACCGTGGCAGAAAGAATTACATCTTTCATTTCTCCGCCATAGGCACCTGCGTTCATAACTACCGCACCACCGATTGTTCCAGGAATCCCTGATGCAAATTCAAATCCGGTAAGTCCTGCATCTAAAGCTTTCTTAGCTACTTTCGACAATAAAGCCCCGGACTTTGCAGTGATCTGCGTTCCTTCTATTATAATATCACTGTAATTCTTAAAAATTTGAATAATGACTCCGCGATAACCTTTGTCACCCACCAAAAGATTACTGCCGTTTCCCAAAACATAAAACGGCTCTCCGGTGTTCTTACACACCTGCACCACACGTCCAATTTCATCTTTGGAATGAGGCAATACATAAAAATCTGCCGGACCTCCAATTCGGAAAGTGGTATGTTTCTTCATTTCTTCATCTACATGTACATTGTCACTTCCGACAATCTCACACAACTGATTATACAAATCCTGATTCACTTTTTACCCCTAATCTGTTTTTATATCCAGTACCATATATACCCTTAAACCGGAAAAATAGACCAGCAATTTGACCGGCTGCCCGGTATCGTTGTACCGATTTATAAAAGTCATTTTATTTGGCCTGTACTTTACTCCCTATAATACAATAAAGAGGGCTTTATTTCAAGCCCTCTTTTTGATGGATTTCTCTTACTATGTGAATTTTACAGAAATATATTCTATCATTAAGTACTTTTAAATGTTCTCCTTGATACAATAAATGCAATCTATAAACACTAAGTAATACGGAGTAAATTTATCAGACTATTTATAAGATCCCACTGGCCCGAATACTCTCCACAATCTCCTCTATCCGCTCCACATTCTCCACCAGGGCAAATCTCACATATCCTTCACCCAAAGTTCCAAAGCTGCTGCCCGGTACACAGATGACGCCGGATTTTTCCATCAGTTCCATTACAAATTCATTCGAATCTGTATAACCATCCGGCAATGGCGCCCATACAAACATTGTGCCCTCACTGTCTGGCACATTCCAGCCGATGCTGCGAAGTCCGCCGCAAAGCGCCTGATTTCTTTTTTCATATTCCCGGCACTGCTCTTCTACCATATAAAACGGTCCATTCAGTGCTGCCGCTGCCCCATACTGAACAGGCAGAAATACACCGTAATCGATCTGGGTTCTGACCGCCCGGAATTTCTCGATAATTTTTTTATTTCCAATGGCAAAGGACATTCTGGCACCGGTGTAGTTAAATGATTTAGATAGGGAATAAAATTCAACACCTACTTCTTTTGCCCCTTCAAACTGCAAAAAGGAACCTCCTTTTCTTCCGCCATAAATGATATCGGAATAGGCATTGTCATGTAAGATTACAATTTCATACTTTCTGGCAAATGCGATCAGCTCTTCATAAAAACTGTCAGGAGCAACTGCGCAGACCGGATTTGCCGGATAATTTACTACCATAAATTTTGCGGCTTTTGCTGTTTCTTCCGGAATTTCATCCAGCCGGGGTAAAAAATTATTTTCTTTGTATAATGGATACTGTATTGTCTTTGCATCGCATAGGGATGGACCAATATTGAATATAGGATATCCAGGATTCGGAACCAGCACCACATCCTGGGGGTTGCACAATGTCCATGCAAAATGTGCCATTCCTTCCTGGGATCCATTCATGGACATAATTTCATCCGCTTCCAGCGCAACCTGGAATCTTTTTTGGTAGAAGTCCTGTACAGCCTGTATAAGCTGCGGAATATCTACCAGGGCATATTTGTAGTTGTCCGGGTCTTTTGCAGCCTCAGATACGGCTTCTATGATGTGTGGAGCGGTTTTAAAGTCCGGTGTACCTACCGAAAGATTATATATTTTCTTTCCCTGCCTGATTAACTCTTCCTTTTTTTCATTGAGCACGGCAAATATTCCCGCTTGAAACATATTTGACTTATTGGAAAATGTAATATTCATAACGTTTTTAACCCTCTTTTCTCCGATGTATGTGACACTACTTAACTAATTTACCTGATTAGCTTTTATTTGTTCATTTTCAATAAATTTATGGTTCAAATACACATGCAGTATCTGCTGTATATTTGAACCATATTATTTTTACTCTTATACTTACTTCGTTTTTGCTCAGGTTCTCCTATAAACGCATTACCTTATTCATAGCCAGATGCTAATGAAGACTTATTTACTTTCTTTATATTCCGGTTTCCCTGCAGACTCATTGCTTTCTTCATATTCAGATTCATCACCCGCTGGCTCATAGTTTTCCTCATACTCAGATTCATCACCTTCAGGCTCATAGTCTTCCTCATATTCAGATTCATCACCCACAGGCTCATAGTTTTCCTCATACTCAGATTCATCAACTGCTGGCTCATAGTCTTCCTCATATTCAGTTCCATCACCCGCTGGCTCATAGTTTTCCTCATACTCAGATTCATCAACTACAGGCTCATAGTCTTCCTCATATTCAGATTTATTACCTGCAGACTCATAGTCTTCCTCATACTCAGATTCTCCTGCAGTCCCATATCTTGTTTCATACTCAGATTTTCCTGAATCCTCATAACTTTCTCCAAACCCAGATTCTTCGTAAGCTCCAGTCATACCTTGATAATCATTTTCATAATCTTCATCATAATCATCGTCATCGATATCTTCTTCTTCGCTTTCAGCTATTATGCCTTTTTTCCTTCTGCTTCTTCCTTCCAGCATAATTGTAACCATAAACAGAACAATGCTGGCAATGCTGATAAAGCTTCCGGACCATAATCCTTCCGGCGTAAAGTCCATAGTAATCTCGTGTGCGCCCTCATTCAGGTCAAATCCCATGAGCGCGGTACCAACAGCATACGTTTCGATTTCTTTTCCATCCACCATTACTTTCCAGCCGGTATCATATGGAATGGAGGTAAGCAGGGTTCCTGCTGTTTTCACATCGATATTGCCTCTTATTTTTCCATCTTCCGCCGTTGTTACATTCATCTGGTTTGCTGAAAGTTTTTCATACATCTTCGCATAATCTTCATCCTTGCAGGTATAGACACGGACTCCAACCGGATTTTCGTTTCCTTCTTTATAAGTGATGGTCACGTTAGCTTTGCCATCCTCGGTTACTCTTCCCAGATCAAAGAGATTGGTATTATAACCGTTAATCGTCTTCTCATACTGCGGAGTCTTGATCACCAGTTTTTCCACATTGGAGGTCATTTCCAGATAGGTCTGTTCGCCCGGGTACAGACGGATAATATATGTGGGACCTTCTTCAATGTCGTACTCTTCTCTCAAAGTATACATCGGATCACTGCCCGTAGCCAATCCGGCAAACTGATCCTGGATTTCCATAGGAACCAGCCCTTCAATCTGCCAGTCCTTAATGGCTGAATCCACCATAAAGCCTAGTGACAGTGCATTTTCATTTTTATAAAGGGCCAGTGGCTCTTCATAACCGACGCGGTTCATATTATAAAGAGTATCTGAATCGGCTTTGGAAACCAGATAACGGACTCCAAATACATCATTAAACAATTTTGTCATACCGTTATAGCCATTCTTATTTGTGCGGGCTTCCATACCAATACCTTTGCACATATTTACCGTAGCAGCCGGCATTGTGGATGAAAACAGCACTACACCATTACCGCCCATGAACATCGTTTCATTACGCATTCTCTGACTGTCAATTTCACTTCGGTAGAAATCTTTATCTCCCTGCTCCGCCATTAATTTCTTATAGGCACTCTGCTCATCCAGATAAGTACTTCTTCCAACAGTACCATTACTGCAGACACCATAGATTCCCATTGTGATCATCTCCGCCAGCATAACACCCAGAATCACGTTCTGTACAACCACCGCCCGAAGTTTCATAAAGCGGTAGAGCAATAACAGGATACTGTAAATCACAAGCAGTCCCAGCGTTACCAGATAAACATACATATCTCGTTCCCCGGCTTTTGTAATCATGCAGTATACCACAAATCCAATGGGCACAAGACAGGATATTATAATTTTGACTGCATGCATATTTTTCACATGGGTGAAAGCTTCATACCCCATGATCAGAATTAAGCAGATATAAATAAATGAAAAACGGTTAGGCAGACCATTCTGAGTATGGAATCCATGCCATATAAAGTTAAGCATATTGAAATTAAAACTCAGCACCAAAAGTGCACAGAGCAGAATTTTTGAAATTCGTTCCCGCAGGCTCACCTTTTTATCCAGCAGATAAAGTACTACCAGGATCAGTATAATGACGCCGCAGTAAGCATTTACCCCAGCCTGGTCGTCCGCAATGTTGATAGGCTCCACAAAGGCAAAATGGCTGGTGAGCTGATCGATGGTGCTGGTGAAGAACTTGATCTTATCCGGAAATCCATTGTCATCCATGGATTCTGTAATTCCCAGCGCCTTATATGCCGGCATCAGAACAAGCGCTGCCATTCCACCGCTGAGCAGTGCATACCAGGCAAAGTTAATTCCGGATTTAAAAAATGCCTTGATGGTAAATCTCTTTGCTGCGATCCACTGTACCAGAAAATATAGACAGGAAAATAAACACAGCATAAATCCGATATAATAATTACAATAAAGCCCCAGGAACAGTGAAAGACCAAAGGTCCTTCCGCTTTCCCCTTTTACAATCCGTTCAATGCCGAGCATGACAATAGGAAGAAGGGCAATGCTGTCCAGCCACATCAAATTGAAATAATATCCAATCATAAAGCTGCTGAGGGCATACATTACGGCAAACACTACCGGAGTAAAATTCTTCCCTTTATTGCGCGTGGTTAAGTAATATCCAAAACATCCCCCGCATAAAGCGATCTTGATAATGATCAGGTAAGCCATCACATCCATCATATTCCTTGCCGGGAATAATACGATCAGGAAATTCAGCGGGCTTGCCAGATAATAAGCATACGTTGCCCAGAAATTATATCCCAGACCTCCGCCAAAAGAATAAAGTAAAGACTCACTGGCAGCAAGCTTGTCATGAAAATCCGTAAAAAACGGGAGATACTGATGCAGGGAATCAATAATCAACACACCATGATCCCCAAACGGAAATACTCCATTCGCAATGTATGCAATCAGCATAACAATTGCCGGAATTCCCGCAGATGCAATGACACACCATTTCTTTGTCCTGCGGATCTTCAATTCTTTTTCCGTCAATTCAGAAATATCCTTTTTTTCTTTAAATACAAACGCTTTGCTGAAAACATAATTTAATACTAATACTACAACCTGAATTACCAGCTTGGCTATTAAATCATTCATGCCCCAGACACAGCTCAGCAGGACGACCCCAAATACTTCAATATACATGGTCAAAAGCCGCATTCCTACAAACTGCGCACATTCTTTAATGACTTCCCAAACGGTATTTCGCTTACTCTCAAATACAAAGATTTTGTTTACCACATAGGCAAAAGCAATTGCCAGCAATATGGAAATAAAGTTGGCTATAGTAATGTCGATGCCCAATACTGTACGCATAAGCGTATAAGAAACCAGGTTAACGAGTGTGGTACATCCGCCAAAGAAAATGTAACGGACCGCCTGATTTTTAAACAATTTTTTTATCCAGTTCATTTTGCACTCCTCATTTAAAATACTGTCGTGTTAAGTATAGCTTTTGATATTTGAAAAATCAACCATAATTGTGTGAAATCCCCTTAAAACTTCCTTAACATGGAAAGGAACAAAAAGGTCCCTCCCTTCTTATTTGATCCGGATTCCCTTCTGCATCCAGAAGGAATAAAGAATTTTCTCCTTCACCTTTTTCCGGGTCATACGCTCCAATGCCCGGGCATAGCAGTCCAGCTGGATCTTATATTTATCCACCAGTATTTCGGCATGGTCATCCGGTACATAATCCGTCTTATAGTCAACCAGAATTATTGCCTCATCTTCGTAAAAAAATGCATCAATGATACCCTGAATCAATACAATTTCTTCATTATCCTCAGGCATATCGCAGGCCGGATTGTGATACTGCCCGGGTAAACGGCCTGAAAGTGCTCTTATTTCAGATGCCGGAACCCCCAGTACAAACTGTTGTTCCCGGTACAGATTCCCCTTCTGTTCGGCCTTTGCCATCCGTTTTCCCAGAACCGAATTGGCAAAGCGGACCATCTTCCTTTTATCAATCAGATCTATTTCCTCCCCGGTCATCTTTCCTTCTTCCAGGAGCCGTTCAATCTGTTCATCCAGTTTCTTACCGCTGGAAGCTGCGGCAAAGTCCAGTTCCTCTAAAAGTTTATGATATGCCGTACCACGTACTGCTCCGGGTACTTCGGTTTTCTGCTGCATAAACCGGGGTATGAAAGGAACAATATCCGGTTCTTCGTAAATAGAAAATTCTTCTTCCCCCATACTCAGCAGATTATCCATTGACTGACTGTATTTTTTAAGTTCGGAAACCGTAATTTTACCATGAATATCCGCATCCTGTTCATAGGGATATAACGGATCCATACGCATATTCAAGGCTTCCAGCTGTTCTTCACTCAGCATCCGGTGTCCCCGTTCCAAAAGTTCTTCTTTGGAAACTTTAATTGCCATTTGATGAGCCGCCTCTCTCGTGACCAGCTCTTTCACCGGACATACCCGGATGGAAAAGTATGCTTCTTTTTGATACAGCTCATGTGCCGGGTTATTGGTAAACCCATAGGCTTCCAAAAGCTCCCGGGCGGACTTGTGACGCATAAGTGCAGGCATCACCCAGTCCAGATAGGCAGATGCACCTGATAACTCGGTAAAAGATAGTTTTTCCTCTTCCCTGCGGCAGATCTGGCTCCATTTTTTTATCTTATCGGCGATCCTGGTTACTGCACCGGTCATAATCAGCTTTTCTTTTGCTCTTGTGAAAGCCACATACAATACACGCAGCTCTTCTCCCAGGTTCTCATTGATGGTTTCCCTCTGTATGGTTTTCTTCAAAAGGGTCGGGCTTTTTACACGGAGAACGGGATCAATATAATCACAGCCAATTCCAAGCTCCGGATGCAGCAGCACTCTGCTCCTGCTGTCCTGCTGGTTAAATGTCTTGCCCATTCCTCCTGCAAACACAATCGGAAACTCCAGTCCCTTACTTTTATGGATACTCATTATACGGACCGTATCTTCCTGTTCCCCCACAGTGCTCGCCTCGCCGTAATCTACATTGTATTTCTGTAAATTCTCGATATACCGGATAAAGTTAAACAACCCCCGGTAGCTGGTAGTCTCATAGGTCATGGCTTTCTCCACCAGCATTTTCAGATTTGCAGTCCGCTGTTCTCCTCCAGGCATTGCAGCTGCATAGTCCCCGTATCCGGTGATCTCCAGCACCTGCCACAAAAGTTCATGCATAGGTGTATAGGGTACCAGCATACGGAAATGATCCAGAATTTCGAAAAATTTCTTTAACTTTTCTTTCAGGAAAGAATGATCATTGTCCTCTTCTGCTGTCTCAGCTGCATACAGCCTGCAGCATTCGTAAAATGGCATATCCGGGTTTGCACTTTTTATAGCCGCCAGTTCCCTGGCATCCAGTCCTCCAATCGGAGACTTCAGAACTGCCGCCATGGGAATTTCCTGTCTTGGATTGTCTGCAATCTTCAGAAATGCCAGGATCGTCTGTATCTCAACCGTTGAAAAATATCCGGTCTGTGATCCGGTATA
Source organism: Robinsoniella peoriensis (assembly GCF_000797495.1). Lineage (GTDB taxonomy): Bacteria > Bacillota > Clostridia > Lachnospirales > Lachnospiraceae > Robinsoniella > Robinsoniella peoriensis. The sequence continues at coordinate 235,468 of NZ_JTGN01000010.1, read as the reverse complement.
TGCCGGTATTCCCTGACTTTCTAAAACTCTTGCAAAAGAATCCGCCCATCCTGAAATGGTACGCAAAAGAATCACAATATCCCCATATCTGGCTTTTCGGTAAATTCCGGTAGATTTATCCAGCACTTCTTCTTTTCCAACAATCTCCAGAATGCGGTTGCCAATGGCTCTGGCTTCCAGTTCTCTGGCATTCTCTTCTACATCCTCTACTACCTCATCCAACGTATCCAGATCTACCAGGAGCATCTCCGTATTCGTAAAATCATCCACCTCATTTTGCTTTTCGGGAAAATCTGCGCCCGGATAAAGGGCCGCATCTGCATCGTACTGGATATTTCCAAGATATCTTGCCATAATCTGCTCAAAGATATAGTTTACACTGACCAATACCTGGCTTCTGCTTCGGAAATTCTTATGCAGGTCAATCCTCTGGCATATATTGTCAGTGACAGGATACGTATCATATTTTTCCATAAACAATTCCGGCCTTGCCAGTCGGAACCGGTAAATACTCTGCTTGACATCCCCTACCATAAAAATATTATATTTTCCCAAACATTTCTTAGATATGCTGGTCAGGATCAATTCCTGGACCAGGTTGCTGTCCTGGTATTCATCAATCAGAATTTCTTCATAATGTTCTGCCAGATCCTTTGCAGTCTGTGTAGGCACCGCTTCCCCTTCCTTATCCTCTACGAGAATATCTAGGGCAAAATGTTCCAGATCACTAAAATCTACCACGTTTTTTTCTCTTTTTTTCTGTGCATAACGCTCCGTAAATTCACATGCCAGATCAATCAGAACGCCCATGACTTCCCGGCTTTCCTGCATATCGGAAATCACGGATTCTAAATCACCAAAAAAGTACTGCTCCTGCAGTCCCTTCAGGCTTTTTTTCACCTGTTCCCGGATTGCTTTTACCTGTTCTTTCTTGTTTTCAGAGACAGCTTCATCCTTTTTTGTGGAGAGTCTGGCGTATTTACCCATTGCTGCAAATGCCTGTGCGTAATCCCGGTAATTATCTGCCTGACGTATCTTCCGGATCATCGCCTGATCCTGGCATAAAGCATCTTCATACATATAAGGTCCATCTTCCGCCCTGACAATGCGAAGTGCCTCTTCTGTCTTCTCTTCTATGTCCTTTAGCTGGCGCTTCAGGTTATCGGTTAATTTCTTCAGCCAGTCCGACTGCAAAAATTCTTCCGCAGATTCTATTTCATAAGCTTTCTTGCATTGCTGCAGCCATTTTTCCGGCCAGGGATAGCTCATAGAGAAATTGTAGAGTCCAAAAATCAGGTCTTCAATCCCCTGATCATTTTTTCCGGATGCATAGCATTCAATAAATTTCAGAAATGCCTCTTCCTTTTTCTCATAACAGTCTTCAATTAACTGCTCTGCCACATCTCTTTTTAAAAGCTTCAGCTCTCCTTCATCCGCTACACGGAATCCGGGATCCAGTCCGATTGCATGAAAATGATTACGGATAACATACTGGCAAAAGCTGTCAATAGTGGTAATCTGAGCATTATGCACCAGCGTAAGCTGGCGTTCCAAATGTACATCCAGAGGATTTTCTGCTGCTTTATTGTCCAGTGCCTTTGCAATACGTTCCCGCATCTCGCCTGCCGCCGCTTTAGTAAAGGTTACAATCAGCAGCTCATCGATATCCACCGGATGCTTTTTATCCGTTACCATGGTTACAATACGCTCCACCAGCACCGCAGTTTTACCTGAGCCCGCAGCCGCTGATACCAGAATATTACGATTTCTTAAGTCAATGACCTTTTGCTGGTCTTCGGTCCATGCTACTCCCATGCTTACCTTTCCTCACTTTCTGCTTCGGCTTGCGTCTGCCCGCTTATTTTTTTCCATATTTCGTCCGGCTTATATTCTTTTAAACGATTATAACGGGTGCCCGGTATTCTCACATCAAATCCGCAAATCTCCCGGTATATGCAGTAATCACAGGCGGTCTTGTCCTTTCGCTCATAGGGAAGAGCTTCCATGTGCCCGTCTACAATCTGTTTTCCAATCTCCGTAATCTTATCATTGACAAACTTAGAAATCTGTCCAAACTGTTCCCTGCTGGCAATACTGGATGCTTTCGAGGGACTGCCATCCTTATTATAGGAAACCGGTATAACGCTGGAATCTTTTCCAATCTGAGTATCCAGATTCTCAATGATTTCTCTGCGATCATTCACAAGTCCGTCCAGCCGGAGTTTTTTCAGGATTTTCTGATTAATGATTTCCTGCGTATCTCCCCCTTCACGGTCCAGCATGGGATCCTGCATGTTGTAATAGAAGATTCCCGCGGGTACAATTTCCTTATCTGGATAAATCCGCTGTTCCAGTTCCATTGCTGCATTGAGATAAACCACCAGCTGCAATTGGAGTCCATAATACAGTGCAACCAGATCAAAACTTGTATTTCCAGACTTATAATCGATTACCTTCACAAATACTTCATCCTCTTCCACCTTCACATCAGTCCGGTCAATCCTGCCACGAAGCTTCATCTTGTCCTCCTCTGTCAGCGCAATATTGACTGCTTCCAGATCCTCCACCATGGAGAAAGATACCTCGTAATTGCTGGGCACAAATGTCCCGGCTTTAATCTGTTCATGTAGTGCCCACACCGTGCGGCGCATAATGCGCTTCATCCGCTCGATGGCATATTCATTCCGCGCAGAGCTGTAGAGAATCTTTGCCCCATATTCAGAAGAAACTTCCTCTACCGTTTCTTCAATCATGGAATCCCTTATTTCTTCCGGCAGACTAAACCAGTTGTATTGGCTGTGTTCCACCTTTTTGGAAAACAGCTCGATCACCCGGTGAAAGATATTCCCCATATCCATCGGCCGGAACAGATAAGTTTCCCGCTCCTTTAAGTCCAGTCCATACATCAGAAAATGCGAAAATGCACAGGCTGCAAATCGTTCCAGTCTGGTTACGCTGTTTTCCAGCACACTTCCATAGAGGGAAGAAGCCACTGCCTTTGGAAGCCCTTCATCCTTCCGCTTATAAAATGCGGCATCCACCAGGCCTTCTATCTTCTTCCTGTAATTTTCATTCTGATTATACCAGTCAAACATCACCATCCATTCATCCACCGGCATGGGACATCCTTCCCTGATATTGCGCAGTCCCTCTATCAGATACGGAATTCCGCTGCCAGGTGATGCCACCCGGTCCAGCATGCTGTCGTACAGATCTTCATCCTTTTGGGGCACCGCCGGAAACAGTCTTGCCATATCATGCAGCACGTAAGAGGGACGGAGTGTCTTTCCATCTGAATCCACTTTGCTGTAAGACAAATACAGCCGGCTGGAAGGCTTTGTTAAATTCAGGTATAAATAAAACTTCTGCGTATACATATTTTCCCTTGCGGTAGGAGCCAGTTCCACACCGCTTAATTCCAGGGCATTTCGTTCCAGGTCAGATAATATCCCCCCCGTTCCTCCTGCTTTTGGCACCCAGCCATCATTAAGCCCTACAAAAAAGAGCGCCTTTATGGCTTTTAACCTCGTTCGCTCGATATCACCAACAACAACCTGATCTACCGCAGGGGGAATAATTCCTACCTTTGCTTCTTCAAAACCGGCATCCAGAATCTGAGCAAAATCCTTTAAGGATAAGCACTCCTCCCCCAGAAGTTCCACTAATTTATCCAGAAGATTCATCACAATCCCATAGATCTGACTGTATTCTTTTGCCATATCCAACCGGTTCTGCTCTTTGAATTCCTCTTCATAAATCGTTAGCTTACGCTGAATATCACAGGAAACAATAAACTCATACAAAGCCGCTGTACATTTGGTTACGGTTGCATTTTTATTTTTCAGCACCTTTGTAAATGGCACCAGCTTCTCCATAAGGGCTGCACGGATTTCGTTACACTGTTCTAACACCTGTTCATCATTTCGCTGGGTAACTTTTTCAAATGGTTTCTGCCATTTACCATACCCCCGCACACCTGCCGCCAGTATATAATTTTCCAGCAGATCCGTTTCCTCCCGTGACACATCACAAAGCCCGGTGCGCATCAGACGAAATACACTTTCATAGGAATAGTTTTTCTGCACCAGCTCCAAAGCCGCACGGATAAATTCTATGAAAGGATTTAACAAAATAGTCTTAGTCTCATCAATAAAACATGGAATCCGGCAGGCTTCAAAAACTTTACGGATATAACTGCTGTAAGCCGCCATATCTCCGGTGATTACAGCGATATCCTGATAGCGGTACCCTGCACCTGTAAGCTGCTTAATCGTGCGCGCCACAAAATTAGCCTCTTCCGTTGGATTTTTGGCATTGTGAATAGAAATTTCATCTATGGGGAACTCGTATTTCCCTCTCCTTCTCCGAAAAAGGTTCTGTTCCAGAAATCCCAGTACCGGGGTATCTTTAAAACGATAAACCTGCCCCTTTCCCAGTAAAACCGGATCTGATATCTCTACATGCTTTTCTTTTGCAATTTTAGTCAGGCTGCGGATCGTTTTCTTACTCAGATAAAAAAGCTCATGCTCTCCATAAATTTTAAAAGGATTTTCATTGGCATCCATAGTTATGGTCACCATGACCCTCTTTGCCAGCACCATAAGCCGCTCCAATAATTTTTGCTGAATCGGGGTAAATCCGGTAAAACCGTCCAATGCAAGTACGCTGCCCTTTAAAATCTCAGACCGGTCAGCCACCTGGCAAAGGGCTTCCAGCACTTCTTCTGCCGTAATATACTGCCCCTGCAGTTTTTCCCGGAATCCGGCATACAAAATACCCACATCCTGCAATTTATAATACAGCTGCTTTTTTTCTCCGGCAGAAGCGATCATCTGATCCATCTTATCCATGGTCACATCATATTGGGTCAGCTCCGATATCATAGATTTCATCTGAGTGATATAGCCAAGCTTATTTAAATGAGCTCCCAGCACCTGAAGTTCATCTTTTTTCTCGATTGCAACTTTACGCAGCAGCAGATTCTTCCCGGTCTCTTCCAGAACCGTACGTTTATCCGATCCCAGTTCCTCAAATATGCGGTACGCGAGTCTCTGAAAACTAAGCACATCTATATTCAAAATCCCTTTTCTGGGATGAAGGCTGACTAGCTCTTTCTGGGTCTGCATAGTAAACTGTTCCGGTACAATCACGATAAAATGCCCCTTTGGATCAGCGATAGAAGCTTCAATTACCTTATTATATAGTTCATAGGACTTTCCGCTTCCGGAATTTCCCAGGATTAATTGTAATGACATAAATAGACCCTCCAAGTTTCATTTATAGTCAATTCTAACCCGTCAGGCCGGTATTTGGCAACCTTTTTTCAAATACTATGGGAATTTTAAAATGGGTGCTAACACTACTTTGGATAATTCAAGGTTTAAATTTGGGTTTAGCTGATTAAGACGCTTTGTAGATGTAGGTAGTGTACGGAAAGAGAAGGGGACGGACCAGGACATTGGTTTGGAAGGCTTACCGCAGAACTGGCATTTTCTAACCTTCCCGGAGCACTTTTTGGCGGCACGCGGGCATTCGCTCCGAAATCCTGATGCATTTCGCAGCTCACTGCCCGCTTAGTATCCGATGGGAGCCAGTCGAATACCATCCGCCAAAAAGCACTTCGGGAAGGTAAGTAAATGCTCAGCTCTGCTATACGCCTTCCAAACCAATGTCCTGGTCCGCCCCCTTCTCTTTCCGAGATAGCATTCGTTGATACAAAGCTGGTTTTCTCAGCATGATGGAACCCTGGGGTTGTGGCATGCTGGACGTTATTGGCATAAAGCTAATGATGTCAAGCAACTGATCTTGAGAACGGGATTTGTTTTTCTTTCTGTGATCAGAAAAAGAAGTAGACTTTCATCTTCTTTTACGAATAAACAGCCAAAAATATACTGCGTTCCATCCAATAAAGAACAGACAGCTTAAACCCCAGGGCATCTATCATGCTGAAAACGATTAGCATAAAGCAACTGAAACTGAACTTATCACCGTAATTTGCTTCTTCATTCCAGAAAAAATAGCAAACTTTCATCTTCTTTTACGCATAAACAGCCGAAACATAATACGCTGCATCCAATAAAGAACAGCCAGCCACAGCCCAGGGGTTCCAACCTGCTGAGAAAACCAGCTTTGTGGCGTTAACATGAATCTCGGAAAGATGGGGGTGGGTAACTGATATGGGCGGAGGAAGCGTAGAGCAGAGCTGAGTATTTACTTAGCTTTGCGGAGTGTTTTTTGGCGGATAGTATTCGATTGGCTCCCATCGGATACTAAGCGGGCAGTGAGCTGCGAAATGCATCAGGATTTCGCAGCGAATGCCTGCGTGCCGCCAAAAAGCGCTCCGCAAAGGTTAGAAAATACCAGTTCTGCGGCAAGCTGACGGAGTCCATATCAGTTTCCCACCCCCATCTTTCCGTACACTACCTATCATATACAAAGCGTCCTTACTCAGCTAAACCCAAATTTATACGTAATAGTAACCCCTCTAAAACCTACTAGGCAGAAAAGGAAACAATTACACTAGTTGTCACTTTTTTGTCACTTAACACAGTTAATATGATATCATCAATACGGAAGGGAGTATTATAAATGGAAATACTGCGATGTAACAAACTTACGAAAACTTATGGAAATGAATCCAATAGGATTACTGCTCTGGACCACGTCAGCCTGGCTTTGGAAAAAGGAAGCTTCACGGCGATTATCGGGGCGTCAGGTTCTGGAAAATCCACACTTTTACACATGCTGGGAGGTGTAGACCGCCCTACCAGCGGTAATATCTACATTGAAGACACAGATATCTCAACGCTCAGCATGGAGCAGCTGGCGGTCTTTCGAAGACGTAAGGTGGGTCTAGTCTATCAGTTTTATAACCTGATTCCCACTCTGAATGTGCAGAAAAATATTTTGCTGCCAATACTGCTGGATGGAAAAAAACCAGATAAAAACAGATTTGAACAGATTGTCTCTTCCTTAGGGCTAACTGACCGTCTCACCCATCTGCCACAGGAATTATCCGGTGGACAGCAGCAGCGTGTGGCAATTGCTAGAAGCCTGATCTACCAGCCGGCGATCCTTCTTGCTGATGAACCCACGGGTAACCTGGACCGAAAAACTTCTGAAGAAACCATTGAATTGCTCAAGCTTTCCAACCGGCGATATGACCAGACGATACTTCTCATAACCCATGATGAAAAAACTGCCCTGCAGGCAGACCGGATCATCACACTGGAGGACGGTAAAATCTTACATGATGAGGTGGTGTCCTGATGAAAATATTACGTGAGTATGTCTGGGATACGGTCCGTAAGAACAAACGGACCAGCCTGGCAATCATAATCGCCCTGTTCTTAATGACCACACTTATGTCCTGCGTCTGTGGTTTCTTTTATACCATGTGGACAGATGCTATCACGCTTAGCAAATGGGAGAACGGAGACTGGCATGGGGAACTTTTTGATATTACTTATGGAAAAGATTTAGAACATATTGAAAACTATGCTTCCGTTTCCGCTGTCATGATAAAGGGAAACTGGGAAGTTGCCAGACTGGATGAAACCGGCAAGCGCAGCTATCTTATTACCCGGGGTGCCAACAATGAATATTGGGAGTCTATGTCCGAAAAAAATATTATCATCGAAGGTCAACGTCCCAGAAGTGAAAATGAAATCGCCTTATCAAAACAATATTTTGACAACCACCCTGAAATAAATATCGGCGATACCCTTACGCTGCCCGTCGGCAAACGTATCCTGGACGGAAAAATCCGCGTGGAAACAGAAGGCTTTGATGAGGATGAAACCTTCCGGCAGACCGGTACAAAAACTTATAAAATTGTCGGAAAAATGGATATGACCACCTCCTCTTCCGTTCCTGCATATACCGGCCTTGGATATCTGGATGAAAATTCCATACAGCCTGAAGATGAGATTACCGTATATCTTCGCTTTGATCCAATGAGAAAAACTTACGAAGAGCTTCCGGCACTTGCCGCATCCATCGGATATGAACCGGATGAATATGGAAAATATAATCTCAAATTTAATGGGGATCTGTTATCCAAGTACGCCATCTTCTCCAACGAACAATTAAGCTCTATGAATCAGCTTAGCGCATTGGCATTTCCGCTGATGATTCTGATAGTAGCCATAATGCTAGTGGGCCTGTTTGTATTGGTTATCCACAATGCTTTTGCACTTTCTGCAAACGAAAAGCTTTCCCAGCTTGGAACACTGGCCGGAATCGGGGCTTCTCCACGGCAGATTAAGTCCGCCGTAATTTCAGAAGCGCTGATTCTGACCATCTTCCCGCTGCCACTTGGGGTTATCTCCGGTTGGATATTGGATATGAAATTATTCCAGCTCATCAATACAAATAACGATATTGGCAGAACCGCCCCGGATATTGTTCTGACTTTTGGACTACCGGCAATCCTTCCCGCTATTCTCCTGTCCCTGCTGACCGTATGGCTTTCTGCGCTCATACCTGCACGCAAAATTGCGAAACTGCTTCCGGTGGAAGCCTTGAAACAGGACGGCAGAATAAAAAAGAAAAGATTACGGAAAAGCCGCATTACCAGCCGCCTCGGAATCACCGGTGAACTAGCTGCCAATGCAGTGTCTGCAAGGAAAAACTCCTATCGGACGGCAACGATCTCCCTGTGTCTTTCTTTCCTGCTGTTAACCGGATTTTTATATATTATTTCAACTCAGAAAGCAGCACAGAACATCTATCAATCCGGACTCGATAAGATTCGCCACATACAGTTTAACATTAGTGACGGCCGTACTCCGGATATGGAGGTTCTGGAAAAAATAAAACAAATTCCGGGAATCACCAAAACCGTCATTTTTGATAAACTTCCCTGCGCCACCTGGATAACCGAACAGGACGCATCTGATGATATAGAAACTTATTTTGGTGGTTATGATGAAATTGTTTCCAGAAAAAAATATTCTCCCATTGAAAGAGACGGCAAATTTAGAATTTCCACCACAGTAATTGGGTTGGAAGAAGACAGCTTTATAGACTATTGCAATGAACTGAGTATTGACCCAAAACCTTATCTGGAAGACTCTTCCAAGGCTATCTTCTATAATTATACGGAAGACCCGGATGTAAGTACCAGAAAAAAAAGTGTCCTGCGGGAACTCTTAAATCTGCGTTTGGGCCAGGAGCTCACTTTTACGGAAAAGGCATACGATGAGGATACCGGAGACTTTACCTTCAACCTTACTGCCGGTCTATTGGCAGAGAAGCTGCCGAATATCGATCTCAGACTTTCCAGATTCACACTAGCAGCAATCATGCCTATGGATCATGTTTTAGAAATCGGTGCCTCCTGCAGCAGCAAACGACAGTCAACAGCGAACAGTGTCAACACTCTGCTCCTGACAGACAATAATGGCGGCATCTCTTACCCCTTAATTCAGAAAGTATCTGCAGAGGTGGAAAACCTTCTTACCCGCTATTATGGAACCGGAGACTACCTGATCACTGACCTTGCCATGATGCAGGAAATGGATGAATCAGAAATTAAAGTAATGAATCTGATCGTTGCCTTTCTCACAGGTCTTTTAGCTGTGATCGGATTGTCAAATGTATGGGCAAGCATCTCGGGAAATCTTCGACAGCGAAGAAAAGAATTCGGTATGTTAAAATCCGCGGGCCTTTCACCCCGGCAGTTTTGGAAAATGTTATTTCTCGAAGGAATCACCCTTGGACTCAAGCCTCTGCTCTTAAGCATACCTTTCCAGGTAATCATATTGACCTTATTTCTTTATATCAATGAGGTTACTTTGCTGGAATATCTGCCTTATGCACCGTTTGCAGCCATTCTTGGCTACACGGTCTTAATCTTACTGGCAATTATAAGCGCCTACTTTATAGGAGGGCAGAGAATACAAAAAGATAATATTATCACTGCTGTAAAAGATGACACGATATAAGTGATATCTGCCGATCATCTATCAGCGTTTAACAGCAGTTCGTTTTCACACATAAAACCGAAGCCGGAAACGGGCATGTCCATCAGAAGTATTTTCTGCGTAGATATGTCCGTTTTGCCTTTCAATAATCAGTCTGGCAAGTGCAAGCCCGATTCCTGCACTGTCCTTTGATGCATCTTCACCCCGGTAAAACCGCTCAAACAAATGGGGAAGATCTTTCTTGGAAAACCCGGAGCCGCTGTCAACAATCTGTAGTTCTGCATAAAGCGGGTTCTTCTCATAAGATACCTGTATGGCTCCTTTTTCCGGTGTATGTTCCACACAATTTTTTAATACGTTCAGAAGTGCTTCACTGGTCCACTGCATGTCTGTCACAATCCAGGATGGCGGCCCCCCTGGTTTTCCGCATTTTACTTCCAGTGAAATTTTTTTACGATTCATCATTTCCAGAAGAGGTTCTGATGCTGCATTGATTAAATCAGAGACCTCCACCTGACTTGGTTCAAAGGCAATGACATGGGAGTCCAGCTTTGCCAGAATTAAAAGCCCGGATACCAGTTTTTGAAGCCGTTTCGCCTGATTTTTCAAATGTACCAGATATTCTTTCGTTTCCTCCGTCTGATAGTCTTCCAAAAGTTCAGTCATCAAAGACATGGAGGTCAAAGGTGTTTTTAACTGATGGGCGATATCTGCAATTCGCTCTGACAGTACCTGATGGTCCTGTACCGCCGTTTCCTTCGTACACTTTAATTCCAATACCGTTTTATAAATCTCATCCTCCAGCTGGGAAAAGCAGTCTTCCATCCGTGGGAGTGTCTTTGCCTCTCCATAATTTATGGCTTTCAGATATTCTGTTAACTCCTGTATTCTGATCTCCAGCTTAATTTCTTTTCTTCTCTTTTTCATTAACAGAATCCCCCCGATACCTTCAAAAAGTCCGATACCTATGAATGAGGTTAATAACATATGATCACCTATTTTACCCAGAGGGCGGTAACCGTATTTCCCCAAATATGCTCTGCCCGCGCTTCTTTGTTCCTTTGAAGCCCGTTTAAGTCCTGCCTGCAGGGAATCGTTTTGCAGCACAGAGCCCACCAGGTCTGCCGTCATATGATATTCATGTACTGTCAAATATGCAGCCATCAGCAAGCCTGTCAGAATGCCAGGAATCAGCCAAAGCAAACATGTTCTTAATAATGCTCTGCACCCTGGACTCATGGTATAATTTCCTCCATTCGGTATCCAATTCCACGTATTGTTAAAATATGACTGGTGTTTTTTAATTTTTCACGCAGACGTTTCATAGTAACCGTCAAAGTATTGTCATTGACAAAGTTTCCTTCCGAATCCCACAACTTCTCAAGGATAAGATTCCGCGGAAGTGTTCTGCCTTTGTTCTCCATGAGAACCAGAAGCAAACGGTATTCCAGTGCTGAAAGAGCGATGTTTTCTCCTTTCAGCACTGCCTGCATCTTTTCCTTATCGATTCGGATATCTCCGCAGGCAATCCATTCTTTGCCGTCTTCCGGCACTCTCCTTAAAACCGCTGCAATCCGCGATTCCAGCACAGCAATATGGAAAGGCTTCGTAATATAATCATCTGCCCCCATATCCAGTCCTTTTGTGATATCTGCCACCTCGTCACGGACAGTTAAAAAGATAATGCTGGTATTCCCCTGTTCCCTTACCCATTTGCAGAACCCGTACCCATTACCATCCGGAAGATTGAGATCCAGTAACACCAGTTGAAATCCCTGGTGAAACTCCTTTTTCGCTTTTTCCAAAGTCTCACAATGCGTAACCGCATAGCCCTTTCGGGAAAGGGCTGCTTTGATTCCGAATGCGATTGTTTCATCATCTTCTAGTAGTAATATATTTGTCATTTTATTTACCTGCGGCTTTCTGGATCTTTATCTTATTTCTGATGTTTAATTAAGTTTTCTAAGTTTGTTTATGACGATAATTCTTTTCTTCTTTTCTACAAGTATACTATAGTTTGACGCATTTTCCAATCTGCAAAGTTTCTAAGCCTGTTTTTAACTGTATTTTCTGGCATGTTGGGATATTGTAAACATCAAAACGAAATATCTGCTGAAATAAACTGCTAAGTTGAGCATGCTGATTGTTTGTAATAATGATTTTCAGACACGTTATAGGTGCATTAACATATATTTATATAAATCTGGGATATCTTGAATTGCCACATCACATATTTTTTTATATGTTTTTTCATCCAATAAATCTTTTGCTCTGACAAATTTTTTGTTTAATTCATCGAAATTATCTTTTTCTACTTTATATATAATTTCTGGTTTAATAGAATAATTGTACCTAGAACCAATACTTTTTTTTAATACCCACTTTAATTTTCCTTTATAAGACTCTAAAACATTCGAAATCTCTATATAAGATTCATCACTTGAACTACTTTCTTCTAAATAAAATGTCACATTAGCTACATTACTATAAATATTTTTTTTGTCATACATTTCCCACCTTATTTGTTTAACATTATACTTTTTAAATAAGAGTTCTGGTATGGCACATGTATAATCTAACATATTAACTCGCATTCCTTTCATTTCGCTAAACATGAACTAATGTATCTCATATACATTTATTCCATTTGGATTAATAGATTTCAAATTGGCAAAATAAATATCTTTCAGTACCGGTGTAACAAAGTATCTAGGATCATAAATTAACCCTTTATAGGAAAACACATTATGATATATGTATGATTTTACTTCTCCATATTCATAAACTCTAAGTCGACCACCATCTTTAGCGGTTATATTATAAATAGTTCCCTTTTTTTGTATTTTCAGCAAATCTTCTGCAATTTCTGCGCAATCAATATTATCCACAAGATCTTTATAAATTGGATTATTCATGGCATCGTGAAGTTCTTTGTCTTTATTATCATCAACACCTTCATCCACCCCAGCCTCAATATTATCTAATATTTCGCCCGCAGCGTCCATTCCAGCAAAGTTCCTGAAGATGACCTTAATATCTCCCCATATCTCTTTTATATCATCCCAATAGTAAATGATGGTTCCAACCAATGCAGTTGCTGCCAAGACATCTAAAATGATTCCATCAAATGGATTTATAATTGCCGCCCCTAATGCAGAAAACCCATTTTTCACTGCAACCGGCACTCCAAGTGCCATTAATGCATTTACAAGATCTGACACACTCCCTGCATTTTGCATCCCGCTGGTAAGCTGGTACTGTGCAGTGATGTCTACTGCCATAGAGCGCGTGCCCGGATTAATATTCACATAACTTTTATCCCAGCCTGCAAAGCTGTATCCTTTTAATCCCGGTACAGATGGCGGAGTTGCATTCCCCCCAATAGCTACCTCCTCTGTCTTTATAACTTCCCCTCTACACCAGAAGCGGACTGTGTATGTTGTCTCTGTTTCCGTATTTTTATTATATTGGGCATATACATTCTGAGCTGTCTGGATTCCCGTTATCTGTCCGGACCATTCCCGGAAAGTATATCCGGCATTGACCGGCAGCTTTGGCGGATGCGCATCGTCCCCTACAGGTACATACTCCGTTTTTAACAACTGCCAAGATGGATTCCCTGTTATTTTAACATAAAATGATACTGGACAGGTTAAATAAATTCCTTCTTTATATAATGCCTGTATTTTTAACGGGGATGAAATACGGTAATTTTCTTTGTCCCAGCCTATAAAGGTATATCCTTCCCGTACAGGTTTTAACGGACTTACTGCACTACCTCCATCTACGACATACTGTGGGTTCAGTAGCGCTTTCCCGTTGTAATCCACAAACTCCACCTTATGCGTACGGTATTTCCCCTTATAATACAATGCCTTAATGTTCTGGCTTCGGTACACATTCGTGTACAGAATATTCCTGTCCCAGCCTGCAAAAGTATAGCCCTCTATCTCTTCCGGCTCGGGCGGTACACCATCCTCTCCTTCCACTACGATTTCCTCTTTTAAGATTTGCTCGGTGGCTTTGTTATTACGGTAACCATAATAGTTCTGCGTATAGGTCTTATGCTCACCTTCCCGGTACCGGGCAGTCAGCTTCGTATCCTTATGTATCCAGAAACGGCTCTTGTCCCAGCCGATAAACGTATGACCTTCCCGTACTGGTTTTAACGGGCTGTAAGCACTCTCTCCGTCTGGGATATGCTGCGGATTCATCAGTGCTTTCCCGTTRTAATCCACAAACTCGACTTTATGYGTACKGTATTTCCCCTTATAATACAGCGCCTTAATGTTCTGGCTTCGGTACACATTCGTATACAGAATGTTCCTGTCCCAGCCTGCAAAAGTATAGCCCTCTATCTCTTCCGGCTCGGGCGGTACACCATCCTCTCCTTCCACTACGATTTCCTCTTTTAAGATTTGCTCGGTGGCTTTGTTATTACGGTAACCATAATAGTTCTGCGTATAGGTCTTATGCTCACCTTCCCGGTAMCGGGCRGTCAGCTTCGTATCCTTATGTATCCAGAAACGGCTCTTGTCCCAGCCRATAAACGTATGACCTTCCCGTACTGGTTTTAACGGGCTGTAAGCACTCTCTCCGTCTGGGATATGCTGCGGATTCATCAGTGCTTTCCCGTTATAATCCACAAACTCGACTTTATGCGTACTGTATTTCCCCTTATAATACAGCGCCTTAATGTTCTGGCTTCGGTACACATTCGTATACAGAATGTTCCTGTCCCAGCCTGCAAAAGTATAGCCCTCTACCTCTTCCGGCTCGGGTGGTACACCATCCTCTCCTTCCACTACAATTTCCTCTTTTAAGATTTGCTCAGTGGCTTTGTTATTACGGTAACCATAATAGTTCTGCGTATAGGTCTTATGCTCACCTTCCCGGTACCGGGCAGTCAGCTTCGTATCCTTATGTATCCAGAAACGGCTCTTGTCCCAGCCGATAAACGTATGACCTTCCCGTACTGGTTTTAACGGGCTGTAAGCACTCTCTCCGTCTGGGATATGCTGCGGATTCATCAGTGCTTTCCCGTTATAATCCACAAACTCGACTTTATGCGTACTGTATTTCCCCTTATAATACAGCGCCTTAATGTTCTGGCTTCGGTACACATTCGTATACAGAATGTTCCTGTCCCAGCCTGCAAAAGTATAGCCCTCTACCTCTTCCGGCTCGGGTGGTACACCATCCTCTCCTTCCACTACAATTTCCTCTTTTAAGATTTGCTCAGTGGCTTTGTTATTAAGGTATCCGTAATAATTTAGTGTATACGTCTTGTATACGCCCTCCCGATATTGGGCATTTAGCGTTTTATCCCCCTTGATATAGAACCGGCTTTCATCCCAGCCTAAGAAGGTGTAACCCGGCCTTTCCGGCATCACAGGACTTCCGGCACTGCCGCCGTCCTGTACATACTGCCGGTTTCCCGCAAGTCTTCCATCATAATCCATGAAGGTAACAATATGGGTTGCAAATTCCCCGACAGCATATTGTGCATATACATTCCGGCTGTTTGTCACCCTGGTATAATCTCCGCTCCATCCCAGAAAGGTATACCCTGGTTTTTCCGGAGCTCCCGGTTCTTCTGCTGCTTCCCCTTCCGTTACTGTCTGCTTATCTACGATTACATTATCTGCAAAAAATGTTACCGTATACATTTTTTCTGATATCTTCTTCTGTGAAAAATTACCCTCGAAAACTACTGTTTCCGATTCCGTTTCCAAAAGGATGTCTGAACCTGTTTCCCCGGGTTCTTCTGTTTCCATATCCTCCGTAACTTTCTCCTCTGTTTCTATATCCAGTAAATTTTCCTCAGTAGAGTCCTCCGTTTCTATATCATAAGATACTTCCGTCTCTATTTCGGTAAACGCTTCTGTAAACACCTCCGTTTCCATCTCTGATAGTAGTTCTTCCTCCGATGTTTCTTCTGAATCCCCATTTAATATTGCTTCCTCTTTCTGCTCAGATTCTGTTTCTAGTGAGCTCTTCTCTATATCCTCTGCTGACTCATTCACATCAGCTTTTTCTGCTCCTGTCTCTGTCCTGCGTATCCCGGCATCAGCCAGAACCGTACACGGCTGCAATAGTATCATTACAACTACCATGACCAGCGCCGTCCATCTTTTCCACTTTCTACATAATAACTTATTTTTCATATCCATAACTCCCTCTCCTTTTCGACATATTTTTACAATGTTATCATATATCCATCACATATATTGTCATAATGTATTGAATAGCTCCTTTTACGTCATAAAAAGGGGGGCTGGATATAACAAAAAATCTTTTCCCACTGCCAGTTCCTGGAAGAGCACGATCATGCATAAAAGTATCCATTATTTTATATCTGCTTCATTAAAATTCCATAACGAAAAAACTTCCCCGCAGCAAGCTGCGAAGAAGTTTACACCAACATAATTTAATTAATCAAACCAGACACCTCAGCCCTTCAGCCAACGATAAATCGTATCAATCGTCGCCCCCGTAGCGCCCTTCGCCTGGAATTCATACAGCGGCTTTCCAACATGTGCCGTACCGGCAATATCCAGATGAATCCATGGCACCTGGTTAGCAAAATGCCGGATGAAAAGTCCTGCCGTAATTGCACCGCAGAAGCTTTCACCCATATTCTTAATATCCCCAATTTCACTTTCCAGCATTTTTTCATTCTCCCGGTAAAACGGCAGACGGCAGAAATATTCCCCGGTGCCCGCGGACGCTTCTTCCAGCTCATTCCATATCTGGTCGGAATCGGCGATTACACCTGTGACATGATTCCCCAGTGCATTTGCCATAGCTCCTGTGAGCGTAGCAATATCCAGCACCCTGGTAACCCTTTCCTCCATTACGGCATAGCTCACTCCGTCAGCAAGTATCAGGCGGCCTTCCGCATCGGTATTTAATATTTCAATGGTCTGTCCCGAATAGGAAGTAATGACATCCCCTGGAAGAAGGCTTCCGGCTGTCAGGCGGTTTTCACAGATGGGAATTACACAAGTCACATTGACTCTTGCTTTGCTTTTCGCCAATGCCTTTATCACAGAGGCCGTCACTGCACCGCCTGCCATATCACCGTGCATACCAATCAGGGAATCACGGGATTTCAGACAATAGCCGCCGGTATCCGACGTTACGCCTTTTCCAACCAGTCCGGTGATCTCTTTACTGTCCGGATCTCCATTATAACGCAGTACGCACATGCAGGGCGGGAATTCACTGCTGCCACCTACCGCATTTAATGCACCCATACCCATTTCCTGAAGTTTATCGTAATCATACAATACGTATTCTATACCGCAGTCCTTCACATGCTCTTCAATTTCTTTTGCCAGATCCATGGGCCGCAGTTTATTTCCCGGCATATTCACCAGCTTTCTAGTAAAGATCACTGCATCACCCAGAACTTCCCCTTCCCGGTGGAGTTCCTGTGCCAATGCCAGCTGATCCTCCGGGATTCCGGACAGGAAAATATTATATTCTTCTGTCTTTGCATCTTTTTTATAAGTCAGTCCTTCAGCCAGCCCAAGCCGAATGCTCTCCACACATTTCTCAACACATTGGATACCAAAGATTTTAAGAAGCTCAGAAATATCGATTACCGCTTCTTTCATTTCACAGTTCTTCACTTCTTTTGCTGCTTTTGCCAGCAGTTCTTTCAATTTCAGAATGGTAATCTCTTCCGGATTTCCCATCCCAGTCAAAATACATACTCTGCCTTCCCCATCTGTTAAAACCCGGCTCTGCAGATATTTCCCCTGAAAAACAGCAGAAGCCTTTTTGAAATCTTTTTCGATTGCAGAAGACCCTTCCCCATAAAAACGAACGATACAATTTGCAAAGCTGTTATTTCCAATTAATATCATAATACACTCCTTTCAGATCCTCCCATTATTAGTTACAGTGTTTGAAATTGCTTTCTGACAGCTGTATGTACCAGTTTGTGGGATGGATACTGCAGCCATCCCATTTTTCTATTTTAACGTTATCTCTACCACCGTATCGTGTTCATCCGGCAGCGGATAGCAGTCACTGCTATGGGTATCAAAGAAGAAAAATGCATTTTCCGCATATTCCTTTAAGTTCCAGAAAAACGTTTCCTTCACTTCCGACCCATCCTTTAATAAACGCATATGGTCAACCATTCCTGCCATCTTTTCCAGACAGATTGCTCCCGCCTGTTCTTCCATAACATGGGCGTACAGCTTTTTACCGTTCTGGGTAAATCTTCCCCACTCAGGCTTTGGAAATTCTGACAGTCCGCAGCCGTAGATACTTCTGCCGTTCTGCTTCATCCACGTTCCCACTTCTTCCAGAATTTCTACCGATTCTACCGGGATCTCTCCCTTTGCATTGGGACCTACATTTAAGATCAGGTTGCCGTTTTTGCTGACACATTCTACCAGCATATGAATTACCATTTTAGCTGATTTATAATGGTAATCATGAGCCGCATACCCCCAGTTATTATTCAGGGTAATGCATGCCTCCCACGGTATCGGGTTTCCGGCTTCATCACGGATGCCTTCCGGCGGAACCATCTGTTCCGGTGACGCAAAATCCCCGGAATATGCGGTAGGATTTAGGGTACGGATAGACCCGGCATTTTCCGCACTTCCTTCCAGGCGGTTATCAATTACGATATGAGGCTGGATGCTTCTTACCATTTCAATCAGTTCCGATGCTTTCCACTTTTCACAATTCATCGGACCATAAGAAAAATCAAACCACATCAGGTCTAAATGCCCGTAATTTGTCAGCAGCTCTTTTACCTGTCCGTGCATATAGGTGAGATACCGGTCAAAGTCATGTTCTTTCCCTTTAAAGTCTTCATTATCTCTCATTGGATGAAACTTGTCCCCATAATGCGGGAAATCGGGATGGCGCCAGTCAATAATGGAAAAATACAGTCCCACACGAATTCCCTCGGCACGGAATGCATCCAGAAATTCCCGTACAAGGTCTCTTTTGCAAGGGGCATTGGTGGACTTAAAATCTGTCAGTTTCGTGTCATAAAGGCAAAATCCGTCATGATGCTTTGCAGTTAATACCGCATATTTCATGCCTGCTTTTTTCGCCAGTCTCGCCCATTCTTTCGGGTCATAATTTTCTGTGGTAAATTCATCAAAAAACTGATCATATTCTTCCTTTGGCATCCGTTCGGTACTGCGCACCCATTCTCCCCTTGCAGGAATTGAATAGAGTCCCCAATGAATAAACATTCCAAATCTTGCGTCACAATACCATTTCGTTCTCTCAGTTCTCGCTTCTACTACCTGGTTTCCCATTTTTTCACTCATTGCATATCCTCCTGTTCATTTTCTAAATTACTTACACATTCTCAAGAATCCTGAGCAGCATCTGACCGGTTCCAACGTTATATCCGCTGACTGCGTATACCGCACAGAGATCTTCTTTTAACGCCACCACCAGGGGCAGCTGATCAGGATCGACATACACGCTCCTGGCAAGAGTCTGTACATTTTCCCCGAAATCATCATACAATATCTGTATATCCGGGAACGCATCCAGCACTTTATGAAGCGCCTCATCCGATCTGTCCGGTTTTTGCCGGAAGATAAAGCACATCTTTGCCCCGGATTTCAAAAATGCTTCCCTGTTGTCATACAATTCATTTAAAATGTGGTCGGAAGGCTCTTTATTTTCTTCCAGCCAAAAAAGGAAAAGCATGTGGGATGCATCCAGGGAAGATGCCATGATCTCCTTCTTATTTTCATCCAAAAGCTTAAAATTATCAACCGTTATTTCTTCTAACATGTCAGAAATTTTTGCTTCTTTTTGGGATAGGGTAATATGCTTCTCCTGTCCCTTTGCCAAAGAGAAATAATATTTTCTGGCAAATTGCGTACCATTTGGCAGACGGTTGACGGTAATCAAACGGTATTCTCCTGCTGCTGCTGGCAGCCTAAGACCCTGTTTACCACAGCGCTGCCCCTCCAGAACAAGGGAATTCCAGCCTTCTTTTTCCAGTTTGCCCAGACTCCAGTTTCCGGAATAAATCCATTCCGTTTCCGACCCGTCCCCCATAACCGTAACGGCGGCATCGGGTTTCGTTTTTTCCAAAACAGCAGCAAAATGCTCCCCGTCATAATATTCCATTGCCCCTTCTGCTTCCGTAAGCCTTGCCGGTATCCCTATTGACCGGCAGACTGCCACAAACAGAATCTTTTTGGATAGAAAACTACCGGATTTTACTTTTAAGCAGGCACAGGGAAAGGTGATCAGGTTCTCCTGCTCAGCCTCCGGATTTTCCTTTACATGATCTGCAATAAAGTTCCATAGCAGAAGCGGATTATTAATAAAATCCTTCTTTTGCTCCGGACTGAAATATGCGCATAGCCAGGTACGCCAGCAGCTCAGCGGCTCTCTGGATATTCTGGGACAAAGCAGGTACGGCACATATATTTCCTTTGGAAACCTATCTGCATAGGGTTTCGCTTCCCTGCAATGCTCTGCCAGGATATCTGCTTTCAGATCCTGATAATCCTTCTCCCTCAGGCTTTCCAGCAATAAAAGTTTATCCTCCCACTGGTTTTCCATCTGCCCGCTCTCCTGCTGCCATAAATTCCATTTCAGGAATCGGATCACCTCATCGCGGTTTCCCCTGGCTGCTTTTAAAATCGGCTGAAGTCTGTCATCATCTACGGATTGCTGTATTGGAAGTGCATATCCTGCATCATCTGCTTTCCCTTGCGGAGCACTCCCTGCAATCCCTGCGAAAACAACTTCCTGATCAAACCCTTCGATCTTTCTGCGCAGTGCCTTTGCCGCAGCTTTACTTTTCTTTCGTCCCAGCTCTTTCTGTTCTTCGGTTAACGCTACCGGATTTACCGAAGCTGCTGCCGGAGGATAGAATTCCAGATCCTCCCAGACATCTGGCTGCCAGGCTTCACCGGACAGCTGCAGAACCGTTTCATTCTCTTCCCGTGTATCGATACATCTTTCTGCGCAGCTTCCGTCTTTTGCTGCAAACAAATACAGGCTTCCCAGCCCGGTCAAAAGCTCTGCTTCCCCGTTCTGGTTCGTCCGTACAGATGCCGCCGTATCCAGCTGGGCATAATTTAATATTTGGAAATCTACTTTTGCTCCTTCACAGGGCAGGTTATTCTGATCCAGCACCCTCACTTTGATTTTCCGGGTTCTTGCATACTGACGGGTCAGATTTACCGATACTGCGCTGCCATTTTGAAGGACTTCTCCATGCTGTGGTGCCTCCACATCAAACCATCTTGCTTCTACCAGCATTGCCCTGGAGGAAGCACCGGTGAACCAGCCCTTATTCAAGATCTCTTCCGGTTCACAGGCCCCCAGGAAATACCACTTTCCGTCACACCATACCTCCACCCAGGCATGATTATCATCGCAGTGGGACCATCTTGGCACAAATACTTGTCTGGCAGGAATCCCCAGACTTCGGAATACCGAAACTGCAAATACCGATTCTTCCCCGCATCTTCCGGCCCCGCTGCGGTAAACGGTAAGTGGCGGTGCCGTCCGGTCATCCGTGGTCTGATAAGCCGCTTCTTTGGCACACCAGTAATTTAAGCGGATCACATCTGCTATCCTGTCTTCTCCGGTAACGCAGTCCTTTGCCGCCTCCCGGAAAAATTTTCTGCAGGGTACAACCTCTTCACTGCTGATCCGGTGATAGAGTACATAGTTCAAGAAAATTTCCCCAGGCATATTCCTGCAGTAAGGCTCCTTTTCCCACAGTGCTATTCCATTTTCGGCATAATCTAAAAATATCTCAAAATCATAATTTGCCGCATCACTCAGAGGCATTATGGCATAGAGATATTTCAGCGCAAACCCCAGGCTGCCCGGATATACGGCAGCCTTCTTTTCAATTTCTTCTCTTTTTTCTCCCAACAGGGAGAGTTTTTTCTTGTAAGCCTCTGTGATCTTATGTTCGTATTCTTCTGAAAACATTCTATATCGTTCCTTTCCAAATCATCCCATCGGGAATGAATTTTCAAACAGGCTCAGCCCTTCACAGCTCCGATCATAACACCTTTTACAAAATGCTTCTGCACAAATGGATAGATCAAAAGTACTGGAAGTGAAGCTACCACTATTGTGGAATATTTAAGCAGGTCTGTCAATCCCCTTTGTGCCGCCACGGACGATACATCACTGATCATGGTATAGTCAATCTGATTCTGTATCAGTATTTCCCTCATTATGATGGTAAGTGGCTGAAGCTTCTGATCCTTTAAATAAAGCATCGCATCAAAATAGGAGTTCCATTTGGCGACACCATAGTACAGGGTCAATACGGCCAGAATCGGTTTACAGAGCGGAGTTACAATTCTCAGAAGGTATTTAAATGGTGTACACCCGTCAATACTTGCCGCTTCATACATCTCATCCGGGATAGAATTTACCATATACGTACGGCAGATGATCATATTGTATGTAGACATTGCACTAGGAATAATCATTGCAAGCCTGCTGTCAATTAAGCCCAGTTTCTGAACTACCATATAAGTTGGTACCAGTCCGCCGCTGAAATACATGGTAAATACAAACAGCATTGCCAGTTTATTTCTTGCCGCAAACTCTCTTCTGGACAGCGGATACGCACAGAGCATTGTCATTACAAGATTCACCACAACACCTACCGCCGTATATAAAATGGAATTAAAAAATCCATTCATAATCTTCGTGTTTTTAAATACAGCCGCATAGCCCCGCAGGGTAGGATTTACGGGAAACAGAAATACTTTTCCACTGACAACTGCCTGGGGATCGGAAAAAGATGCGCTTACAATATAGACCAGCGGCAGTACAACGATTAAAAATACAGCCGTCAATACCACATATACCATTATAATAAATATTTTATCTCCCAATGAGGAGTTTACAAACCTTGACCATTCTTTCTTATTCATGTCTTCTCCTCCTTACCACAGACTTGTCTCGGTAACTTTTTTACAGACCTTATTTACAATCACCAGCAGCACAAAGCTGACAATGGACTGGAACAGGCCTGCCGCCGTCGAGAAACCAAAGTCGGAGTTCACAATACCGACCTTGTATACGAAGGTGGAGATAACCTCAGACACCCCGCTGTTTAGAGAATTCTGCATTAAAAATACTTTGTCAAACCCGATATTCATGACACTTCCGCAGTTGAAGATCAGCATTGTGATAATCGTGGGCAGGATTGCCGGAAGATCCACATGCCAGATTCTCTGCAGCCTGGACGCACCATCCATCCTTGCCGCTTCCTTTAATTCAGGGCTTACACCTGCCAGAGCCGCGATGTAAATAATTGCAGAATAACCCGCTGTCTGCCATAACCCGCTCCACACATACAGTCCACGGAACAGCTTCACATCCCCAAAGAAATTAATGGGATCAATCCCAATTTTACCAAGCAGAATATTGATTACTCCCGTTCGAAGATCCATCATCTGCATCATCATTCCTACCATCACTACGGTAGAAATAAAATATGGTGCATAAGTAACCATTTGTATTGTCTTTTTATAACGCACACTCCGCATTTCATTTAACCCGATTGCCAGTATAATCGGCAGGGGGAAATTAATCAATAATGTATAAACGCCCAGCACAAGGGTATTAATTATAACCTTTGAGCTGGAAGGTGACATCAGAAACTGCTGAAAATATTTAAGCCCCACCCAGTCACTGCCAAAAATCCCTTTTCGGATACTGTAGTCCTTAAATGCCATCAGTATCCCGCCCATAGGAATATATGCAAAAACAAATGCATAAATTGCAGGTATTGCAATAATCAGCCAGAACTGCCAATTAGAAGACTTTATTTTATTTTTTTTATCCACACGGATCTTTGCTGTTTTTGTTATCGCTTTCAAGCAAATCCCTCCTTCTTCCAAAAAAAGGCCGTCACCATAACCTGTCTTATGCAACGGCCTCTTCCATTTCTGTTCTTACTTGTCTTTACCCATCTGTCTTTCATATGCAGTCTGGTAAACACTTAATAAGGTCTGCAGTCCGGCATTATCCAGCCCCTGTTTAAAGGACTCCCAGTCTTTATCCAGATCCTTTTGTCCTGTGATAAATGCTACCTGGTTCTCTGCGATATATTTTTCTACTTCGACGCCTACAGTCTGAATATCGGTTGCCTCCTGATCCGTCAGCTTCAGCTGCGGCATAATATCCAGTTCCCCTTCTTTTTGCGCATATGGTTCCTGAAGGTTCTTGCTTGCTTCATAGAGCATTTTTTCTAATCCCTCTGCCGATCCGATATCAACATTGGGATCTACAGCCTGTCCCAGACGATAATCAGCCGGTGCCACACGGATTCCGATATCCTGCCAGTCATGATTCTGAGTATCCGGAGAATATGCATTGATTACTTTATATAAAGCAGGTTTTCCGTTTAAGCCCACTTCTCCTTCCGGATTCAGTACCCAGTCCTTGCCTTCCTCTGCGCCGTACTGTGAACTTAAGTCCCCTGTTTCCGTAAAGAAAGTATCCACCCAGCGAAGTGCTGCTGCCGGATCTTTACATTTGTCCGTAATACATAACCCAAATTCGTCTACTCCTGAATATTTGAAAAATGGAGTAATCTGTGTTCCGTCCGGTCCCTTCACTGGAGACATTGCAACATAGTCCCGGTAAAATTCATTATTTTCCGCTGGGTCAATAACATCGGAAAGGGTACCTGCTGGTACAAATAATACCGGTTCGTCTTCCTGGTTCATCAGGGTTCTAACCTGTTCCTGTGTCTGGGTAAAATCTCCGTCATAGATATAACCCTGTTTGTAAAGCTCGCTCATATATTTAAGGCCTTCTTTGTACTTATCGTCTGTAGCAACGCAGACTACTTTTCCTTCTGGCGTTACTGCAGTCTTATCCCGTACGGCCTGTTGTTTTCCCGGGTCTAAAATGAATGATCCCATCATCCATTCTTCAAAGTTTGCATACCAGCCATTTTTTGCATTTGCCCCGGCAATTGCAATACCATCCGGCTTGTACTCTTTGAATTTCTTACATACTTCCATGAATTCTTCTGTTGTTGTAGGAATCTCAACACCCATCGCATCCAGGTATTTCTTATTTACCCACATTTTTCTTCCATACATACAATGGTAACAATCATTAATTTCCGCTATGGAATAAATATGCCCATCCGTCTGGCGGGTAAGATCCATATACTGGCTCATCATTTTCATATAATTCGGCATATTCTTCTCAATCAAATCATCCAATTGAATAATAACGCCCTCTTTTACCCCATATTTTGCTAAATTAGGGTCTACACCCAGAATAACATCCGGATAGTCACCTGACTGCAGTGCCATATTCAGCTTATCTCTCCAGTCATCCCTGGTACCAGTCTGGAACGTCAGCTTAATTCCCGTCTTCTCTTCCATATACTTTGTAAAATCATTTGTCGCCAAATCCTCAACATTTGGCATTGTCATAGTAAAAACTGACATTTCAATGGGTTCTTTTACGATCGGATAAGTTCCCACCTCATTTAAATTACTTTCATCAGATGCTGCGTTTGACTCTGTCTTTGCGTCTTTGCCATCTACCGTATCGGTACTTCCTCCACATGCTGACAGACTGACTGCCATCGTAAGAGACAATAAAAGTGCAGTGATCTTTACGAATCTTTTTCTCATAGATTCTTCCTCCTTTTCTTTTTTCTTGTTGTCCCAAAGCAGGCTTAAAACTACAAACATAAAAATTTGAAATGATTTTAAGCAAGCCCAATGTGCAATTATACTTTTGAAAAGATTTTTCACAATTCAATCTGTACTTTATAGACAAAGTAATTTTTCGGTTACCAGGTCTACTCCGTACTTTTCATTGTGTTTTTTCACAGTACGCACTAGGTTTTTACACTCTTTTTTATACATTTTTATCACCGCAATAGCAACGTACAAATCTTTTTTTGGACATACAATTTTTGTCAGACCTTGATTTTAGAGGATTTTCACTGCACTTATCATAAAAAAGTACTGCTTCTGTACTTCTTTCATCTTTATTCTATTTTTTTCAGATTACTGGGTGTCGTTCCCATTACCCGTTTAAATGCTCTTCGAAAAGAGTAATCACTGCCATATCCGGTCTGTTCCGCAACCTCTTTTACAGGACATCCTTCTCTTAACAGACGGCATGCATTCCGTATTCTCACCTGCTCCAAAAACTCACTGAATGTAATTCCAAAATAACTTTTAAAATCTTTGTAGAGTCGGTTCTCCGTAATGTGAAGTTCATCTGCCAGCTGTACCAGGGCAAAGTTTGGATTGGAATACCCGGAATTAATCCGGCTTGCCAGATATTCCTTCATCTGGACCGCATACCCTTCTTCTGTCACTTTGGTATACTGCAGATAATACTGTTTCGCCTCACCGATTGCCCGAAAAAGCTTTTCCTGGTTCTCAGCCTTCTGTATGGCTTCCATTATATCTGCAACGGCTTCTTCTTTCTGTACTTTTTCCAGACTTCTGATCGCCGTGCACCGAACCATTTCCAGCAAATGTTCCGTCATAGAGAGACTCATTGTTTTCTTTAAATAGCAATCATTGATATCCGCCATTATTTTTTCCAGTTCTTCTTCTGTTCCCTTTTTAATCGCATTTTCCAAATGTATCTCCATATCAATGGGGAACATGGACACCTCCATTTTGGAAGGAAGGTCCTCTTTGCAAAGGGGAATACGGATACCATAGAACCTGGCGTATTTGCAGATATCCAGTGCTTCATCATACTTTTCCCCAAGCTTTAACAGGTCAGTAACCTCACCGCTGAGTCCTGCAAAAATATAGAGCCTTTTATCGTAATAAAACTTATAATTCAAGCTCTCTATTTTCTGCTTTAATTCATCTTCCGCATAGTATTCCAGTTCTGGAATGATCATTGCATACACCAGCTGGTTTACCTCATAAAGCATATGGGGAAGATCCAGATTTTCCCGGAAATGTTCCTGGACGTATTCCTGAAATTCTTCCACCGATGAGAAAATGTTGTCTTTCAGCGGATCTTCAAATTCCAGCACAGCTACAAAATACCTTTCTGCATCCAGTTCCAGTTTACTGCATTCCAGATCGGCACGCAGGTCATCCCGGGAATCGTATCTTCCATACAACAGCTTCTGGATAACTGCGGCACGCAGAATCGGTTCCTGATACACCACTCTGCTTTGCAGACTTTCCACACTCTCTAAGAACGGATACAGGCCTTCCCAAAAATTACGCGGCTTCTTTCCATCCGCACCTACAATGGTATCACTGCAGTCGCAGTACTTTTTTACGGCATCCTTTCTTTTAAACCAATAAATAAAGCAAATGGCATAGCCGATCAAAATGGAAGTGATACTGAATATAATGATGATATACTTCATATACCCGATCTTCTGCATCATTACCTTCCTGGGAGTAATTGTGGCAAATGTCCATTCCGTATAAGTGGATTTCACCGAAGTTGTAACAATCTCCGATTGTTTCATATCATTTTTAGAAAGGTACTCCGAAAACGTCTGATAAGAAGTATCCTTTTGTCCTTCATCCCCAATAAAGCAGCTGATAATATTACCCTTTTCATCCATAATAAATGCATCATCTTTTTCATCCACCCTGGCTCCGCTCATCAGATGTTCAATGGCACTGTCATTTAATGCAATCGCAACAGCTCCTTTTTCATCCTGAAAGCTGCTGTTGGGTACGGTCTGTGCCATAAATAGGGCAGTTTTCTTTTCCGTCGGTATATCTACAATTGTTCCGGACATATATTTCTTGCAAAAAGTATCTACTACATTTTCATACTCCATACTTCCAAATCCATTTACCGTGTTATAGCCGCTTTTCGTTACCGGTGCCACCGTAGGCATTTTAATCAGATAATTTTTGCCTGGAAAAAGCAGATAAACTGCCTTTATTACCTGATTTGTAGTGGAATAATCCGGAAACCTCCTGGATAAGAGATACATTTCATAAAATTCCTTTGACTTATCCTTGCTGTAAGCTGAATCTGCCATTCTGCATAATTCCGTGTCCTCACTGATGTAAATTCCCACGTTCTTAATTTCTTCCATCTGCCGGTCAAAGCTGGTAACCGCCTCTGACAGAAACCGGTTCGCCTTTTCCTTTTGAACATCCAGCAATGCCGACTGCGCCATAAAATAAATCACGATAATTGCAAGAGTTGGAGCTGCTAAAATTATAATATAAGAGCAAAACAACTGTATTGAAATTCTTTTATGATGCAAAATCCCTGTAATTTCTTTTTTATTTTTCACATTATTCCTCCCATGCATAAAGCAATTAAATCTTATATTTTACAAAATCTGACAATCCACAGCTTGTCAATCCTGCACGCTTATGATAATGTTATATCAGAAGTCAGATAAACAGTCCTCAGATAAGGAGCCGCCTATGTTTTTTAAATCAAAAAAACCAAAAGAAATTCTCTGCATCTACAGCAAAGGCAAACTACTCTATCAGGGTGAATTAAAAGATATTCCCCTCAAAGAATCCGTTATTTTAGAAAAGAGCTTAGCTTTCTTTGATGATCCGGATCCCTGTTACATCCACAGAAGTGCTGTCCGCGTGCGATTAACAGAAGAACTGCTTCGTGAAATTCAGCAGGAGACAGCTTTATCACACTGTCCGCTTATAACTGAATATGTTGACCTTCCCCACATGGAAGAATTCACTTTTATATCAGAGCAGTAAAAAATATACTGCAAACCCCAAAAACAATGCGGCATTAAACAGCTTCACAGCTCCCATATGCCTAAGCATAAACCCGGATACCCGGTTGACATTTTTTGTCCTGCTGATTATGAGTATAAAAACAAATGAAGGCAGGCACATAAACGTTACATATATTACAAACAAGAGACAAATCCAGAACATATTGCCTGCTGCATGCTTCATCAAATATAAAATATTTGCCATATAGATGTGCCCGGTGCAAAAGAATTCTCCCAGCGAAATTGCTATCCCCAATCCAAAAACCACAAATAAAAGCACCATGGGCCTTGCCGCATGAACCCGCTTAATCAGGCGGTGATTCCAACCCCGCAGTTTTGCTGGAAGCTGCATTCTGATCTTACCGTATTCTTTTTTCCTTACATTCCAATAGTCAATAAAATAGAATACCGCGGCAATCAGGAATAAAACCGTAATACCAATATTTATTGCTGTTCTTGCTGCTGCAAATGCTCCCTGGTCAATCCAGGATACCGCATAATAAATACCTGCCCCAATTGTAAAATAGGTAATATATTTGCCCGCCAGATACAACAATCCGCTTTTTAAAACCGATGTATCCGTGGTCAGCAAAATGGAAAGCAGCATCAGAAGCATGGATACCGCACAGGGATTAAATCCAGCTAAAAAGCCAGATAATGCAAAGGTAAAAAAATCCTTCCCCGTCACACCCTTATCCGTCTTATGATCGGCAGATACGCTTACGAACCGGTCAAAATCTTCGAATTGTGCCTTTCCCCCATCCAGATCTTCTAAAAACCGGTCACAAATATCTACTGCGCCTGTCAGATACGAATCTCCGTAAAATAAAGCAGGAACCTTCTGATTCTCCTTAGGTACCTGATACTGACGGAAGAATTCCTGCACCAGCATAACATGATTGGCCTCAGCAATGTTATATTCATTCAGTTCAAATTTATCTCCGGCACCATTATCCAAAAGAAAAGCTTTCACTTTCTCACAATCACTACAGGAATAAGTAGAAAAATACACCACAAAATTCTGTTCCGGGTTTTTGTTTTTTCTTTTTAACTGTGCAATCAGTGTATTTACTTCCACAGCCTCTGATTCCACATTGCTATTTTCCGTAACTTTATCTGCTTGCTCGCTGCTATTCCCTGTAACTTTATCTGTTTGCGCACTGCTATTCTCTGTAACTTTATCTGAATCAAAATTGCTATTCCCCGCAGCTATATCTAATGCTTCATCCGCATTTTTTTGACTTTCACTGAAAAAAACCTCTTTCAGATTTTTTTCTATATCCTCATATCCCCAAATCCATTTGGATCCCACAATGAGAACGGGCAGCTGACCATCCTGTTCATTCTTTGCAGCTTCACAAACTTCTTCGAATTTCTTTTTATCCTCCGGTTGGAATGTATTATAAGTGCGGATTTCATATGTAACCCTGCTTTTCTCCTCCGGGGTAAGGCATTTATTGAAAAGCTCAAAAATCTTTTCATCTTCCTTACATGAGGCACAGGCATTGTTATAAAAAAACTGAATTTCAAGCAGATGATCCCTGGCTTTTGCCGGTAATACAGTCATAATTAGCACAAAAATAATTAACAGACCCACACTGGTCTTCATGCATTTTTTCATTTCATACTCCCTTTTTCTACATATTTTGTTAAATTATAACAAAAAACCTCGCTGTTGTCTAATAACTTTCCATATGGGATTATGCCAGAGCGTCTACAAAGCGTCCCTTAATCAGCAAAACCCAAATTCAAGAAATTGTTCGCTCTAGAACCTGTTTCTTTTAAGACATAAAAAGAATCCCTCCAAAACAGCAGTGTTTCCATTCACACAGCCGCTTTAGAGGGATCATCCCACAAGAAATAAGTTTTTTATAACCTTATAAATATTTTTTAACGAAATTAGCATCTGTAGGATATGCACAGGAGACCTTTCCTATTTTCTGATGTGTCTCACATCCCTTCCCCAATACCAGTACCACACTCTCTTCTTCTGCTTCTTCAATAGCCCTTTTGATTGCGTCTCCTCTGTTTTCAATACATTCATAGGGACAGCCGACACTTTCTACATAACGTGCGATGTCTCCTGAAATATGTGTAAACTGCTCTTCTCCCGGATCATCTGCGGATAGGTATACTTTTTTTGAATACAGGCCCGCGATCAGTCCCAGATCCCTTCTTCTGTTATAAGCTTTATTGCCGGGGCAGCCAAAAACAGATACAATCTTAGAGAAAGGATGCTCCATTAATACTGACTGGAAAAGCTTTTCAAAACTCAGTCTGTTATGGGCATAGTCCACGATCACCGTAAGCCTTCTTTTGTGGCTGACGTACTGCTCCATCCTACCTTTCACTTTTACCTTTTTCAAACCGGCAATCATATATTCAACGGGAATATGATATAAATACGCAACCGCAATTGCAGCTAATGCATTCTCAACATTAAAAACTCCGGGCATACCAAGTGTGAATCGTTCATCAAAACGTCCGCTTTTTACCCGGAAATTAATCCTCCCTTTTTCCTGTTGGATATCATACCCAAAAATATCGGGTATTCTGCCATTTTTAACGTCTCCATCAATCCGATCGGCTTGTCCTGTACCAAAAGTAATAACGGACTTCGCCAGCCTGGATGCCTGAAGAATCCGGTCTGCCTTATCTGAGTCCAGATTAATGCACGCTGTCTGACATTGTCGGAAAATGGATAGTTTTGCACTGAAATAATCTTCAAAGTCATCATGTTCCGAGGGACTGATATGATCCTCTGATATATTCAGGAAAACACCCACATCAAAGTTCAGCCCCCGCACCCGCTGGTACTTCAGTGCCTGGCTGGAAACTTCCATAACCATACTGCGCTTTCCGGATGATACGGCGTTTTTCATATGCCGGTAAAGTTCCATAGATTCCGGCGTTGTCATGCTGGATGTTTTATGTTCCACACCATCTTTAACCTCAATAGATGAAATAATTCCCATACTGCGCAGACCAATGGATTTCTGATACTCATCCATAATCGCCTTGATATAATAAGAAGTGGTTGTCTTTCCTTTGGTTCCTGTAATCCCAACCAAATCCAGTTCCCTGGAGGGGTCCTCATAGAACTGCTTTGCTAAAACAGGCATTGCTTTTCTGATATCCTTTACCAGTATGTAAGGAACTTCATAATCCAGGGGAAAATGCTCCTCTCCAATATAACAGACAGCTCCATTTTTGAAAGCCTGCCTGAGATAGTCTATTTTGAATGCTGCTCCTTTACATATAAATAGTCCCCTTTTCATCGTTTCCCTGGAATCAAAAGTTAAATTTTCAATGATCTGATCTTTCTTTCCATATAAACAACAGGATTTTACTAAATTGGCCTGCTGCAATAATTTCAGATATGTTTTAAGCATATAGTGCATTCCACTTTCCCCCTTATCGGTTGATTTTTTCATTATAACGAATAAATGCATCAAAAAATGCATCTGCTTGTATCCAACTTGTAAACTTTATTGTACAAAACCATGCAGACAGTTAGATGTTACTATATATTAGACGCTAAATTTGAAAAAAGGGTTTCAAAAATATTTTAAATATTTCCTTAAGTTCTTAAATATGAAAATATAAAAACTTTTAAGAAGATATTGACATAAAATACCCAACATGCTATATTAGATACATACAGTATGTATCTAATATAGCATGTTGGAAAGGAGGAAAAAATTTGGCACGGAATAAATATCCGGAAATTACGGAAAACCGCATACTTGAACTGTCCATGAAGCTGTTCATAGAAAAAGGTTATGAACAGACCACATTACAGGACGTTGCAGATGCTATGGGCATGACACGCGGAGCAATCTATCATCATTTCAAAAATAAAGAACAAATGGTAGATGCCGTTACCACCTACATGTTTCATAAAGCAGTGCCTTTTGAAACAATTAAGGAAGATACTTCACTGACTGCTCTGGAAAAATTAAGAAAAATCGTACTCTGCTCGGTGTCGTCTGAGGATCAGGTGAATACTTTTCTGGCATTATCCAAGACTTTTCTTGATAATCCAAAACTGGTTGCTGCGTATTTGAACAGTGTGAAAGAAAATGCAGAAGGGATCTTTCTGGAGTTTATTAAAGAAGGAATGTCAGATGGATCTGTTCAGGCAGAAAACCCCAAAATTGTGGCGGAGCTGCTTTCCGTCCTTATGGAAATATGGCTATGCCCTTTCATTTTTATGGAAAACCGGGAAGACTTTAGAATCAAGCTCAGATATGCCGCAAATATACTTAACAGCGTGGGACTGCCAATTATCGATGATGAATTGCTTACTGTATTTGAGAAACTGGAAACAATATTTCCGGAAAGATAGATTGCTGCATAGCAATTTATTTTTTACAATTTTACATACATTCTGTATGTATATATAAGGAGGTTTTAATTATGACTGAAGAAAGATTTGAGAAAATGATGGAACATGCGGGTGATGTAATTGAGAATACTGTGGAAGGTGTGGCAAGTTTAGTTGACAATTCTTTAGAAGCTGCTGCAAAGCACAGAGCGGTCCGTATTCTCTTTAGAGCAATATCATATGCCGGTTCTCTTGGCCTGATCATAGGTGCTGGTTACCTTGAAAAACACGGGCACCACCTGATTGCTAAGATTTGTTTTATTACTGGCTGCGCTGCAATCGCAACGAATATTATTCTCAGTTTCATATTTCGAAGGAAATAACGTGTCCACCGTCATCAGGGTGGTCTAAAAAACGCCGAACCCATGCTTAACATTATATTTATGCAGTGGTTCGGCGTTTCTTTGTTTAAAATTATTCCTTACTTTGTGTCTCTTTTATTGCAGCTGCGCTAATCTCTCTTTTACTTGTTCCATCATTTCTGTATATTTTGCAAGCTTACCTTTTTCTTCATCTATTTTTGCCTGAGGCGCTTTGCTAACAAAACGTTCGTTGCTTAACATTCCATTTACTCTTGCCAGTTCCTTCCCTAAGCGTTCTTCTTCTTTTTTCAAGCGATCGATTTCTTTTTCAATATCTACCAGCTCTGCGAAAGGCATATAGATAACTGCCTCCGGTATCACTGTGGATACTGCATCTTCCCCGATACCCGAGCGGTCTGCCTGAACAGTGACCTCACTTGCATATCCCAGGGTAGCGAAGAATACCTTTCCATTTTCAAATATCTCACGGATATTTTCCTTTTCGGAAACCACAAATACCTTTGCTTTTTTGCTTGGCGGAACATTCATTCCGGTACGGGCATTTCGGATTCCACGTACCGCTTCTTTAATAGTCTCTACTGCCTGCTCATCTGCCGTAAAGTTCCATTCCTCTTTAAATTCCGGCCATTCGGAAATCATAATTGATTCTTCTTCTGTCTGAAGAGTGCAGAAAATTTCTTCTGTAATAAACGGCATATAAGGATGCAGCAGTTTCAGGGCATTTGCCAAAACAGTCTTTAATGTCCACAGTGCTGCTGATTTGGTAGTATCTTCATCGTTATAGAGACGGGGTTTCACCATTTCAATATACCAGTCACAGAATTCTTCCCAGATGAAATCATATACTTTCTGAACAGCGATGCCCAGTTCGTATTTATCCATATTATCTGTAACGTCTTTTGCAAGCGTGTTTACTTTGGACAAAATCCATTTGTCTGCTCCGGTTAAGTCTGAAAGATTCATCCGGGATGGAACCTCTGCTTTTTCCAGGTTCATCATAATAAATCTGGACGCATTCCATACCTTATTAGCAAAGTTTCTGCTTGCCTCCACACGTTCCATATAGAAACGCATATCATTTCCCGGTGCATTTCCGGTCATAAGGGTCAGACGAAGTGCATCTGCACCGTATTGTTCGATAATTTCAAGCGGATCAATTCCATTTCCAAGGGATTTACTCATCTTACGTCCCTGGGAATCACGAATCAGTCCATGAATCAGTACGTGATGGAACGGAACTTCCCCTGTCTGCTCAAGCGCTGAGAATACCATACGGATAACCCAGAAGAAGATAATGTCATATCCGGTTACCAATACGTCCGTAGGGAAGAAGTAATCCAGGTCTTCTGTTTTGTCTGGCCAGCCTAAAGTAGAGAAAGGCCACAGTGCAGAACTAAACCAGGTATCCAGGGTATCCTCATCCTGTGTCAGATGTGTGCTGCCGCATTTCGGGCAAACGGCTGGTACTTCTTTGGATACTACGATCTCACCGCAGTCATCACAATAATACGCCGGTATCCGGTGTCCCCACCAAAGCTGTCTGGAAATACACCAGTCACGGATATTTTCAAGCCAATGGAGATAAATCTTATCAAAACGCTCAGGTACAAAATTTAAAGTATGGTTCTTCAATGCTTCAATCGCCGGCTTTGCCATTTCTTCCATTTTTACAAACCACTGCTGTTTGATCATAGGTTCAACGGTGGTCTTACAGCGGTCATGGGTACCAACATTGTGGGCATGTGGAACTACTTTAACGAGAAGTCCCATCTCCTCTAAATCCGCAACCATTGCTTTTCTGGCTTCATAACGGCTCATGCCCGCATACTTTCCGCCCAGTTCATTGATGGTGGCATCATCATTCATGATATTGATCTCCGGCAGATTGTGGCGTTTTCCCACTTCAAAGTCATTAGGGTCATGGGCCGGCGTAATCTTAACACATCCGGTTCCAAATTCCTTGTCAACATATTCATCTGCAACAACCGGGATTTCACGGTCAGTCAATGGCAGTTTCAGCATTTTGCCTACCAGGTGTTTGTAACGGTCATCCTCCGGATTTACTGCAACCGCTGTATCTCCAAGAAGCGTCTCAGGCCTTGTGGTAGCAATTTCAACAAAAGCATTTTCTTCCCCTGCTACCGGATAATTAATGTGCCAGAAATTTCCGTCCTGATCCACATGCTCTACTTCTGCATCTGAAATGGAAGTCTGACATACCGGACACCAGTTAATAATTCTGGAACCCTTATAGATATAACCTTTTTCATATAATTTGATAAATACTTCTTCAACCGCTTTGGAGCATCCTTCATCCATGGTAAAGCGTTCTCTGTCCCAGTCAGCCGAGGAACCTAACTTCTTCAACTGGTTGATGATCTTTCCGCCGTACTCTTCTTTCCACAGCCAGGCATGTTTTAAGAATTCATCTCTGCCGATCTCATCTTTATCAATTCCCTGTTCTTTCAGCTTCTCTATGACTTTGACTTCAGTCGCAATCGCTGCATGATCCGTTCCAGGCTGCCATAAAGCATTATATCCCTGCATTCTTTTATAACGGATCAGAATATCCTGCATGGTATTATCCAGTGCATGGCCCATGTGAAGCTGTCCCGTAACATTCGGCGGCGGCATCACAATCGTAAAGGGTTTTTTGCTCCTGTCTACTTCTGCATGAAAATATTTCTTGTTCATCCACTTATCATATAAGCGGTCTTCAATTCCTTTCGGATCATAAGTCTTTGCTAATTCTTTGCTCATTGTCCTATTATCTCCTTTTTCATTTTTAGCTGCCCGTGCAGATCCCTCTGCACATACATATATGGGTTATAAAATATACGGATTCCCATTTCCCTGCCTGATTTTGCATAAAAAAATGCCCCTTGCTTCTGCAAAGGGCGAATAATCCGCGGTACCACCTTTATTTATATTTACAGAAATCTTCTGCAAATACATCTCAGTCATCCGATAACGTGGATGATACGTGAAAATCTACTTTACGATGAAATCTTATCCACAGATATCCGGCAAATCCGCCAGGTTATCCACAATTTCATCCGGTTCAATCCTCCGGTTCAAAAGCTACCTTCCATTCACACTGCCTTGAATATTCTTCCAGCCGATGAAATATTCTCTCTGTCAGGGTTTTGAATGTACTCCTCTTTCTCACTACCTTTTTATTATGATATCTTTTGTGATATATTTTCCATAATAATCAAGATGGGGGGATTTGTCAAGGGATTTTGTAAAAATAGGTAAATCTTTACTGTCGGTTCTGCAGTCCGTACATAGTTTACGTATCAAGTAGCTTTTCCTAATCATTTGCAGTACAATAAACACATAACTAACATTTTACCCCAACTAAACCAAGGAGGAATATCATGAATATCAAAAGTGTACACTGTTTAACCTTTAGCCCCACCGGCACCACAAGAAAAATTACAGATACTATTTCTGCTGTTTTTCAAACCAAAATTCATAATCATGACGTAACCTATGACAGAACAAAAGACTTCCCCGATTTCGCCAGTGAAGATCTGCTGATCGTTGGCATCCCTGTCTACGGTGGCAGAATCCCCGCAATATTAGAAGATCTGTTTCACCGCCTTCATGGGAACCAGACGCTTTGTATTCCTGTTGTTCTCTATGGAAACCGGGCTTTTGAAGATGCTCTTCTTGAATTATCTGATCTGCTGAAAGCGCAGGGCTTTATAACTGCAGGCGCGGGTGCTTTTATCGGGGAACATTCATATGGAAGTGAAATTGCAGGCGGACGCCCCAATGTATTTGACCTCGCAGAAGCTAAAAAATTTGCTGAAGCCGTCCGGGATAAGATCACTGGTATTGACTCCCACGAAGCTATAAAACCATTACATATTCCGGGAAACCATCCTTATAAAGAACGTTCCGCCCCGGGCATTCCATGGGGTCCGGTTACTATGGATTCATGCAATAATTGTGGAATCTGTGCCACCGTCTGTCCCATGGGTATCATTGACCGGGAAGATCCGAAAAATATTACGGATCCAGGCAGCTGCCTGCATTGCTGTGCCTGTATAAAAACCTGCCCGCAGAATGCTAAGGCTATGGAATCAGAATTTTACAAGAAGTTCAGGGGGTTCTTAATTGCAAATTGTTCTGAGACACAAAAAGAACCCGAGATCTTTATCTGAATCTAATTAAAGCGGACCCTCCAACATCTTATATAGTTAGTATAAGACTTAAAGTTACTAGACATTAAATTTGGGTTTTGCTAAGTAATGACGCTTTGTAGATGTAGGTAGTGTACGGAAAGAGAAGGGGGCGGACCAGGACATTGGTTTGGAAGGCTTACCGCAGAACTGGCATTTTCTAACCTTCCCGGAGCACTTTTTGGCGGCACGCGGGCATTCGCTCCGAAATCCTGATGCATTTCGCAGCTCACTGCCCGCTTAGTATCCGATGGGAGCCAGTCGAATACTATCCGCCAAAAAGCACTTCGGGAAGGTAAGTAAATGCTCAGCTCTGCTATACGCCTTCCAAACCAATGTCCTGGTCCGCCCCCTTCTCTTTCCGAGATAGCATTCGTTGATACAAAGCTGCTTTTCTCAGCATGATGGGGCCCTGGGGTTGTGGCATGCCGGACGTGATTGGCGTAAAGCAACTGATCTTGAAAACAGAATTTGTTTTCCATTCTGTAACCAGAAAAAGGAACAAACTTCCATCTTCTTTTACGCAAACAGCCGAAACATACTGCGCTGCATCCAATAAAGAACAGCCAGCCACAGCCCAGGGGTTCCAACCTGCTGAGAAAACCAGCTTTGTGGCGGCAACCTGGATCTCGGAAAGATGGGTGTGGGAAACTGGCATGGGCGGAGGATGCGTAGAGCAGAACTGAGTATTTACTTACCTTTCCGGAGTGTTTTTTGGCGGATAGTATTCGACTGGCTCCCATCGGATACTAAGCGGGTACTGAACCGAGAAATGCATCAGGATTTCTCGGTGAATGCCCGCGTGCCGCCAAAAAGCGCTTCGGAAAGGTTAGAAAATACCAGTTCTGCGGCCAGCTGACGGAGCCCATGCCAGTTTCCCACACCCATCTTTCCGTACACTACCTACATCTACAAAGCGTCTTTAATCAGCAAAACCCAAATTTATTTGTATTACTTCTTACAGAGACTCCAACATCATAATCCGAAACTATTACCCCATAGGTACGATCAGGCCAAGAAGTTCTTACATAGTAACAAAAAAGTTCCGCGCCATAACACTGGCAGCGGAACTCTTTTAGTTATCCATGAAAGCGAAAGATATAATGATATCAGACCGACTCTGAAAGTTCCAAATTGCAGTCAACGGTTGTCAGCACCTTATTTAGTGTCATTGAGTGCATAATTCTCATCCACGCCTGCTTTGTATTTTCAAAGTCCTGATAATGTTCAGCTACGTGCTTTCGGAAAAAATCCAATTCTTCTAATAATACATAAAAATCATCATTCCCAAAATGTTTACAGATTTTCGGTATGGTAAATTTCAGACTCTTTTCAATATTCTCCATTGCGTCCTCATACTTCGCTCTTTGGGTAATATATAACAGAAGAGGCTTATACCTGACCCAGCCAATGGATGCTTTTAAAAATCGTTTGGAAATACTTCCCCCATTGGATTTCATTGCTTTTAGTTCATTTGGCAGTGCTCCGGATAATAAGCTTCCATACGCAGAAAACCCATCATGAAAAGTATAACACGGGATTCTTGTAATGATATTCTCTCCAATGCAAGTACTTAAAAAAGTATCTTCGCCTCTCGCCCCGGGAGGATTATAAAACGGAAATAGTTTGTCTGGATCTTTCAGATTAATGCCGAGATTGGCACCTGATATAAACTTCATACCATTTTTTTCTTTTACTTCACTGACAACTCCATGGTCGATTTTACCTATATCTGCATAGGTAACGCCGCCGTTCTCCATCTTTTCCCTGACGGATTCCCAGTTAATAATATCATTGCTGATGGCTTCTATAAAGATCTGAAAATCATGTTCCGTGAAATTTTCATCGAAAGATATCTTGGGAATTGGAGAGATATAACCACAATGACAGCCGTTTGTCATATCTGATCCCTTAATATTCTGAATATGGGACTCGAGCACTGACTGCCCTACCCACATTAGACTTTCACCCATCTGCACATTGGCAATAGGATACTCATCATCGTCCAGAAATATCAATTCATCCATCTTATTTAACATGGCGAAATATAGCACTGCGTTACGCTTCATGGCATATCCTTCACCAAAGATTAATTTTGCATCTCTGACACTCAGAATTTTTTTTGAAACTAAGGCAGATGCTTCATTTGCTATGGCTGCTTTTCCCAAATAGTGCACCGAGTCTATCAAATCCAGTATTTCTTCATCCACAATCTGATAATCCGACAATTCTGTGTTGGTAAACTTCAGGTCATATGCCACAAATAAATGAAGTGCATATTTTTTGATGTCAATCGTCTGTGAATCTTTCCAGTCATTCAGGTACGATCTTACTACCTTTCGAAAATTCTTTCTGCCTGTTACAAAACCAATCCCTATATTTATTTTTTTATTTTTGATAACATTGTCCTTCTCTCTATTGGGCAAACACAACTTTCTTACTGTATTTTTTTCTTCTTTTGCACAAGTTCCGGTTCAGCTGCTTCTGTAGTCACTGCAGATGGCAATACTGCACTTTTCTTTTTCTTCTTGCCTTTTTTTGGATTTTTGTCTCCCATAATATTGACCTCATATCTTTCTTTTCCCTGTAGGAAATAAAAAAAGCCACTTTCATTATAAAAGTGACTTGTTTCGAGTTCATATTTAATTTACCTCAGCGCCCTTTCACCAGGAGATGCTGATAGAGTAAGTGTAACACCTTTCGGACATGTTGTCAAATTTACCGGCATTTTTGCAGGCTCTTTCCTTTATCCGAACCGGTGAATCCTCATTTCACAATCAGACTTTTCCTCATATACAACCTGTATTTTCTTCGGTATCCTGGCTCTGCATTCTTTCCTTCCACTTTCCCTGCTCCACTCAATATGGATTACTCCATGAGGTGTAGGCACATCTCCTCTGCACCACTTCATATCCCATAACGGATCTTTTATTTCTACTTTTGCAAAGCCAGCCTCCAGCATCTGTACCCCAAGGGCATATTTAATGAAAAAATATGCGGGTGAAGCCGACCAGGAATGACAGTAACTTCTGGTTCTGCTGACTTCGTAAAAGCCCGGAAATACTTCCCAGCAGGTAGTGGAATCATATTTCAGCATTTCACCCCATCGGATTTTAATATCATCCATAATATCCTGCAGTCTGCCCTGTCTCACCAGACACTCATACTGGTAATAAAGCATAAATGGAGAACCGGCCTGTATCATTTCCTTTGGAGCATGAAGAATGTAATCCTCTGCTATTTTCTTCTTATCTTCATCCAGGATTCCGCCATAAAGCAGCAGCAGAATATGTGTCTGTATGCTGAATGTACGGGAAGGTCCATACTGGGGAGAATAGCCGTCCCGATACATTTTTTTATCAGAATCCCAGAGCTTCGTATCCATATAAGCTAAAAGCCTCATTCTGCAGTCCCCAAAATAGGCTGCGTCTTCCTCATGATCACTTTTTCCCGCATACGCTGCAGCTAATCCGTAACAATATGCCAGAACAGCCTGCTGTCCCGTAACTACACCATGATTATGAATATCCATATCTGCCCAATCCATCATATTCCAGGCATTAATTAAGAAACCTCCGTCCTCCTGTATAAATCCTGCATAATAATTCAGGGTTTCTTTTACCACACCATACATCTGCGGGAAGATAGCTGTATCGCCGCTCACCTTTGCATACTCGAAAATTGAGATGATCCAGTTCATGGTCCACATTGGAATAGAAGTATTCCAGTCCGTAGGTGTCAAAGCATTTAGCAGGGGTGTATTTGCCCTGGCTTCTGCAGAGAGCTCTATACTGTGCTTTATCAGGTCATATTCTCCAAAAAGGTAGGCATTTGTAACGGCACTGATGCCTGCATCTCCAATCCAGAAAGCCTGTTCATAAGTTGGACAGTCCGTAAAACTATCTTCCATACAAAGCTGATGGGTATGGCGGCACATTTCAAAAATCCGGTTTAACAGATAGTCATCACAAGCAAATCCTCCGAAATTACTGGGCGCATAAGTTGCATAGCTGACTCCGAAATCCCGAATCATCACTATATTCCTGCATTCCCGGAAGGTCAGCATGGCATAACGCATCCCCATACGTGCCATACAACGGTATGACTGCCATCCTTCTTTACAGATGTAACGCACGCTGTTATTCAGACCTATGGTATAATCGATCTCCCCCTGATACATATTTTCAAAGCAGTAGATATCTAAAATAGTTCCCGCCGGCGCTTTTATTGTAAATTCCAGACTCCCGGCGTAGATATCCTCGAAGTCCACAATCATCCGGTTCCAGCCATTGGATACCGGAGGGTCTAACACGGTAATTTCCTGATTGTCCCACAGCATTCCCAGATGCCGGGGCTCCACGGCTGATTCTGCAACTACTTTATCTCTCTTCGCCAGGGAGTAGATATATGCATCACTAAAAATATACTGCGGCTCTATGTAGGTAACCGGACCTCCTGCCTCCACCATTTCTTCCAGTGAGGATACCGTGAATAAACGTTTATGAATATCCGGATAATCCTCCAGCCGGTTATATTCATCCAAACCTCCATATACCCTTTTATATCCATCAACCACTGGAACGATTCTGGATGTAGGCCCTTTTACGAAAAAGTTTCCTGCCACCATCAGCTTCTCCGGAAAGCAAAATTCCATATGGCAATATAAATCATCAAATTTCCCCGATATCTGCAGCAGGAAGAAGTGCTTTCCTTCTTTTAGAAATACCGGTATTTCCCTATGTTCATTGGAAACCTCATACAGCTTTCCATCTATAGTAAAATCCCCGATTATCCCATTCCAGGTCCTGTTTGGAAATGCAATCACACCCTCCATATCCTGTGGTACAATAATCTCACACCCCAAAAACCCGGAAAATATCGTCTCGTCTGCATCTTTGCGCCCCGGGAAGAAAGCATTTCTTGTATTTACAGAAAATTGCTGGCACCCCGGCATTACCTCCTGTATCCTTTTAATCTTTGCAGGGGTCTTTGCCTCCCTCTGGAATTGACGCAGCGGATTCTTTTTTAACCTGCCCTGGCTGTATTCCAATACCCTGGCTGTTCCCCAGTTTTTTGATATCTCCAGTTCTTCCATCCACCGGCTGTCAAATTTATTGGCATTGTAATAATCTCCAAAGCCCAGGTTCACATTTCTCTTTACCGTATGAGAAATATGGCCGCTGTCTTTTGCACATTTCGTTTTCTCCCCGGAAGCTGTTAATACTTCATCATTGGAAGCAACCTGAAACCATACTTTCCCCTCTTCTGCAACAGTCTGATAGGTAGACCATCCGTAACTCCACACCCGCACTGCAAGAAAGTTGCTGCCAGGCTTAACATCCGGGGTCATATCATACAAATCATAAAATAATTCACCCGGTCCGGAACGGATCGGTCCCCGTCCGATTTCTTTTCCGTTTAAATAAACAATGTATCTGGTAACCCCGCAGATCATTAGTTTTATATCCTCCGGCTCCCACCCGGCATAAAATTCTGCGGTAAAGCAGCCCCTTTCATTTTCCGATTCCTGATGTTCTGAAATCCAGATCCACTTTCCCTCCATCATAATACCTCCTGGTCTGTACAATAATCGTATTTTTTAAAAACCGTCCAGCATATCA
Organism: Robinsoniella peoriensis; assembly: GCF_000797495.1. GTDB lineage: Bacteria > Bacillota > Clostridia > Lachnospirales > Lachnospiraceae > Robinsoniella > Robinsoniella peoriensis. Next base: position 192,297 of record NZ_JTGN01000010.1, on the reverse strand, counting down.
TATATCATATCGCACCTACCCCTTCACGGCTCCGCCTGTAAGCCCTGCCACAATCTGATCCGAGAAAAGAAAATATATAATAATGACAGGAATCAGCGCAACAGTTGCTGCTGCAAAAACCTTATTCCAATTTGCAAGAAAATTTGCAGTGTAGGAATATACGCCCAGCGTAAGAGTTCGCACAGAAGCCTTTGTCAAAAATACCAGCGGCAGATAAAAATCATTCCAGATCGTAACAAAGTTTAAAAGCCCAACGGTAGCAATTACCGGTTTTGAAATAGGTGTAATGATGCTTTTAAATATCTGAAACTCCCCTGCTCCGTCAATTCGCGCCGACTCAATCAGGGATTCCGGCAATTCATTAAAGAATTTCGTAAAGACAAACACCGGAAAAGACATATTTGCAGTATAGATCAGCGCCAATCCCAGCAGATTATTAGTCAGATGAAGCCTGGAAAGCATGATATACAGTGGCAGTATTCCCAACTGGATAGGAAACATAAGCCCCACTAAAAAATAGGTCTGCAAAAATTTACGGCTCTTAAACCGATACTGGGCAAGTCCGTATGCAACCATGGAAGCCACTATAACCAATAGCATTAAAGAGACTCCAACCAGAAAAATACTGTTAAAAAAGTAGCGTAAAAATCCATCATCCCCCAGAACAATTTTAAAATTATTCATTGTAAATTCTTTCGGAAAACCTATGGTATTATTGATCAGATCCTGTTTTGTCTTAAAAGATGAAAGGATCGTATTTCCGATTAAAAAGATAGATAAAAAGGTGTAAATAACCAGGATTACCGAGATGATATTTTTCCCGATTACAGCCCGTTTTGATTCAATTCTTCTGTTTGACTTTTTTTGCCGTTTTCTCATCATATTCCCCATTATATCCCCTCCTAATCCTTCTTACGCTTCAATAATTTTGTAGTGACCAGAGAAAACGTAAGAATAATAAGAAACATGGCAACACTGATGCTGGAACCAAATCCGATAGACGTTTCCCCGAAATAAGTACCGCCAAAAGCGTAACGGTAGAACACCATATTGACAAAATCAATCTTATTATTCACTCCACCCTGGGGACCAACCAGAATATAAGGGATATCAAACATCGTCAGAGCATAGATCACGCTCAGGGTAATATTCGTAGACATAGAAGCGCTCAGTGACGGCAGTACCACATACCGAAACCGCTTCCATCCGCTCGCCCCGTCAATAATGCTGGCTTCAATAATTTCCTCCGGTATCTCCTGCATATCAGCATAAAAAATCATCATACCGGAGCCGATACACTGCCAGATTACCACCATAACAAATATTTTAAATACCAGTTCCGGATTGCCCAGCCATGCACTTTTTGCCTGGTTGCCAAACAGGCTTCCCACTATCTCATTGAGAACTCCAATATTGGGATCCAGCATAATGATTGCAAAAAACCCAACAATTGACGTACTGATTACGTACGGTAAAAATAACATCATACGGATGTATTTATGGAATTTGATCTTTATATAGATCATGTAGGCAAAAAAGATCTGCAGCGGTGTAATTACAAGCAATACGCAGACAAGATATTTAATGTTATTGCCTAGTGCATTGAAGAATATTTTCGACATTCTGGGATCAAACATCAGCTTTCTAAAATTATCCAGACCAATAAATTTCATATCTCCAATGCCGCTCCATTCAAAGAAGCTGAAATAAACGGCACATATAATCGGTACTATCATAAATATGGTATAAATCAAAAATCCCGGTGCTATAAAACCGATGTATGCCTTTCTTTTTCTCATTGCAGGCACCCCTTTCATTATAAAATCAGGGGGTGCTGTACAAACACCCGTCTGGATGGTACAACACCCCTTTCCTATCCGTTTATCCTGTTTTAACGGGTCAGTGCCGCAAGTTCATCCGTAAATTCCTGTGCTGTCATACCTTTGGTAAATACTTTTGTCTGATCCTCTTCCCATACATTTCTGGGGCTTTCCCCCTCTATCTCCAAATATCCCAGAATATTGTAGTAGCTTTCCGTCTGGATATCAAACTGGGCAATTTCGTTAATTACTTCATTTTCCGATACAATTTTATCGGTACACGGAATGGAATCTAAAGATTTAATCCAGGCTGTCTGCCCTTCCAGGCTAGAAAAATAGTTCACAAATGCAAGTGCTGCATCCGGATTTTCCGTGTCCTTGCTGACGGAAAAACCAACGGAACTGGTTCCTACAAACGGTCTTTTACCATCTTCCGTAGGAAGCTGGAATGCGCCAAAATTCAGCTCGGGGTTATTTTCCTGGATAGTCTGGATATTCCAGGTTCCTTCGATACACATTGCCGCGTCACCTTTGGAGAATGCAAGCAATGCACCGGACTCATCCACTCCGGTATATCCAGGCCCATAATATCCTTTATCTGCCCATTCTAACATCTTGTTATATGCGGCTACCACTTTCGGATCGTTTACTTTCGCTTCTCCGGTATCTACATATCCTTGAATCCAATCCAATGCCGTCGCTGCCAGGACCGGTTCAAACTGGAATAAGATTGCCCACGGATCGGAAGCACTAAAGGAAATCGGAAGATAACCTGCATCATTGATACTTGCCAGAGCCGATTCAAATTCACTGAATGTCTTCGGTACTTCCAGTCCCAGTTCTTTAAAAATATCTTTGTTATAGAATACAGCTCGTCCACCTACTTCTGCTGTAGGAGATGCGTAGGTTTTATCGTCTACCTTAACCAGGCTCATTGCATTTGTTCCGTCGTATAAAGAAAAATCCACTTTATCGGTCAGATCCATTAACAGTCCCTGTTTTACGTAAGCCTCCAGATTCGTGGTAGCTGTGCCGTTTGTCCAGAACAAGTCCGGTGTTTCGCCCGCCTGCATCGCTGTCTGAAGCAAATTGTAATATTGATCGGAGGTCTTAATCTGGTACTCTATCTCCACATTGGGGTATTTCTTATTGAATCCTTCGATTACAGCTTTCAGAGGTGCCTCAAACTGCGCCGTATGCTCCCATACCACGAGTTTTCCGCCAATGTCTCCCGCATTTGCATCCCCGCCCGTACTTTCTTTTTCTGTCTTCTTTTCTGTCGTCTTCTCTGTCACTGCCCCGGTGGTTTCAGAAGCCTTTGCCTGTGTTTCTTCTGCTTTTTCTGTTTCAGCCGCCGCTTCTGTAGTCTCCAAAGCCTTTGTATCCCTGGCCTGCATCTGTGCCGGCTCCGTACCGCCTCCGCATCCCGACAAAATACCTGCCGCCATACTTACGCACAATAAAGCACTGATCATTTTCTTCTTCATATTGATACCTCCCATATCATTTGATATATTTATTCTAACAAGAAGGCTTCTTTATCACTAGTAAGAAAATTTATTCATTTATTCAATATTTTTCTGTCTTTTCCACTTTCCTAACTGCCTGTTCACGATATTATGATTTATTCACATAATTTATATCAGAATCCATAAAAACGCCTTTTCTAAACTCGCCTACTGTTTTCCCGGTGATCTGTTTAAATACCCGGAAAAAATAATTGCTATTCATAATTCCTACCTTTGCAGCAATTTCCTCAACGGACTCTTCCCCCTTTAGCAGCAGTGGTTTTGCTTTTTCAATCCGCAGGCAATTGAGATAATGAACGAAAGTATCCCCCGTATGTTTCTTAAAATATTGGCAGAAATAGGCTGTACTCATATGAAAATGTTCAGCAACCTCTTTCAGCGGCAAATCCTTGACATAATGCTCTTCCAGATAGGATTCCATTTTTTCAGCCATACTCTCTTTGTCCATGAGATAAGCCTGTACCCGCTTTCGGATATCGGACAGCCATAGCAGCAGCTCCTGCCCCGAATCAAAACTATTTACCAGAATATAGTTGGGGGATTCTTCCTTGGAGAATAATTTATAAAGTTCTGTCTGGTAATATTTACTCAGATAATCTTCCATATCATGTATAAATTTTACCACCTGCAGCTTTACCTCTTCCGGCGGCCGGTTTGCTTCCTTTTCCGCTTTTAAGAACCGTTCCATCTGTACAGATGCCTGTTCCATCCACTGCTCACTAAATGCCTCTTCTTTTTCAAATACAGGCGCCGGCATTATCTGCTCCCGGGACGTGGAATTGTGAAGTTCTATCAGTCTGGAAGTTTCATAGTAAAAAGACAGGCTGCATCCCTCTTTGGCTTCTTTATAAAAATGATTCACCTGACTCAGACTGTCAAATATGTCCGTAATGGACAGAAATAGATTTTTATTAAAATAATTCTTCATATTTTTTCTGGCATTCTGATAAAAATCCAGTACTTTTTTATTGATCTGATCGGATGTCTCTTCCGGTTCAAACCGCATAATACAGAAGACTTCCTTTCCGTGTCTCAAAAAACATTCTCCCATGTGGTTAATATTCAATATTTCCTGGAGGATCTCAACGAGAAAATCATAATCTGTATTTTCTTCACTGATTGTTGTCCGCTCTCCGGTTCCTCTCAGGTTTATATAAGCAATACGATAGCGCTTATCTCCATTTCCGTCTTCAAAAAAAACCGGATTATCATTTCTGCCCTTGGAGATCATGCCCTTTTTTAATTTTTTCTGATAAATTTCGGAAACCAGTTTGGGAAGCTCATCTTCTGACAGTTCATGCTTTAATATGTATTTATCCACACCAAGTTCCATGGCACTTCTGGCATAAGAAAAATCCTCATAGCAGCTCAGAACAATGACTGCCATATGGGACATCTGGGATTTCAGATGCCTGATCAGATCCAGCCCTGTCTCACCGGTCAAACGAATATCCGTAATCAGCACATCTGCCGTATTCTGCTGAAAATAACGTTCTGCATCTTCACCGGAGCCAAAAGCCGCAGCCACTTTCATTTCAGCGGAATATTCATCCAGACACATTTTCATGCCCAGGCGGACCAGCATTTCATCTTCTACAATTACTATATTAATCAAAATTTATACCTTCCTCCTCACCAATAACCGGAAGCCGCAGTAAAACCTCCGTTCCTTCGTTCTCATGGCTTACGATAGACACGTGATAGCTTTCACCATAGTTCAGGCGGATACGCTCCATTACGTTTACAATGCCAACGTGATCCATTCCTTTTGAGGTATCCTTCGCATTACAATCCGCCAGAACACCGGTATTAAACCCTTTTCCATTATCTGTGATCTTTACATAGAGTGCATCTTCTTTGTAAAACTCCATGAGGATTCTGCCCCCATCCGGCTTATCTCCAAATGCATACTGAATGCAGTTTTCCACAAAAGGCTGCAGAATCAGCTTTAATATTTTTAAATTCCCCAATTCCATAGGCAGATCATATTCAAAATCAAAATTCATAAAACGCATTTTCTGGATATAGACATAACAGCCCAGCAGTTCTACTTCCTGCCGGAGAGTGATTTCCTCATTAGTATTATAGGTAACGCTGACCATTAGTTTAATCAGGGACTCTATCATCTTCTTGATGTTCGTCTGCTTATTGGCTGCTGCCATCCATTTAATGGTATTCAGGGTATTGTAGATAAAATGCGGTCCAATCTGCATAGAGAGCACTTTGATCTTTTCTTCATTCTTGGCCTTTTCTTCTTCCCTGATATCCCGGATCAGACATTGTATTTCATCCACCATATAATTAAAATTTGCTGTCAGCATTCCCATTTCATCTGCGCTTCCGGTTTCCCTGATCCTTTGGAAATCCCGCTCTGATACTCTGCGCAGGCCCGTACTGAGATTTTGCATTGGTTTGAAAATATAGTGAGACAAAATATAATAGGCAGTAAACAAAAAAACCGCATAGAGGCATGCTATCACCGAAGCCATCCATTTAATATAGTTTACATCCTTAAAAATAACACTCTGATCCGTCACTGTTAAAAGTACCCAGTCATTCACCTCGGATGAGGAACAAACCACCGTCTTTTCTTTTCCTGTATCCGGGTCCTGATAGGAAAAGGATCCGTTTTGCTGCATGAGCGCCTTCGTAAACAGTTCTCCATTTTGAAACACCCCTGTCTCTTCTTCATAATTGCTGGTAACGATATGCCTGTTCCTGGAGACAATATAATAATCCGTGCCTTCTTCATGATATATGGGATTTTTTAAAATATTCGTGAACAGATCTTCTGAGAAAAACAGCCACAGGGTACCTACATTTTGATTCGCAGAGTTGATCGCTCTCGCCAGTGCAAAGTTTTTCGGTCTCTGATTGTAGGATGCAGACATCTGCTGCGTTGGAATCCAGATCACCTTCCCTTTTTTATCAAGGACCTGCTCCAGATGTTCATCCAGGTACTCCTCCCAATTCAGATAGTGATAACCCGAATTATATATAATCCCATTCAGGTCCAGTACTGCGGAAACAATATATTTCTCAGAATTCACAATACTGCTTAGCAACTGGGATATGTACTTATCCTCTTTGGAATAGTCTTCTCTGTTAATATAATTTTTGGCAGCCTCATTATAATACAGGGACATTGAAGTGTCCTTGAAACTGGAGAACTGTAATTCAATATTTTTATGGGTTTCTTTCATGATGTTCTGCTTCTCGGCAATGATGCTCTTTAGCGCATAAGAAAAATAGCTTTTTACAAAAAAGCCTAAAAAGAAAATACTTGGAATAATAACACAGACAACAAAAATAACAATAATCTTGCTTTTTAGCTGGAAAATGATTTGATGATGACGTCTTTCTTCCATAGAACCCCCCGTCCTATTAAAAAAATCTGTATACTTTGATATTTTTCCCTACTTTTTACTATATAACAAAAACGCGGGAATGTCAAAATAGGGGGATAAACTTTTAAAGTTAACACTTTTAAAGCTACAGATTTAATAAATTCAGGTTTTGTTGAGAAATAGATGCTATGCGGATGGGGGCGTATACGAAAAGATAGGGCATAGAGGAATTACATGGACTCTGCCGACTGACCGCAGACGTCCACGCAATTCCTCTATGCCCCATCTTTTCGAAATTCAGGCTGTCGCCACAAAGCTGGTCTTAAGAGCGAATACATGCCCTGATCTATTCATTTTCATAATGTACCCGGACCATAATATCCTGGTTATAATTCCCGAATCCCGCACCAAATAACGTGAGTCCGCCCACATGTTCCGATTCCTTCTCTACTTCAAATCGAAACCGGATTACCCCTGCATCTTCCAGCCGTAACTGATCCAGCCCCACATTCGATATCTGGAGACCGTCTACATATGTACCGCCTCGGCTGATGACTACCAGTTTTAAAAGACCGTACTGATTCAGGCTTCTGCTCCACCAAAGCGGCGTATAAATGCCATGTCTTCCTCCAAAGTCTCCGGGACTTGTCCACTTTCCAAGTGACTGCCCATTGAGTTTGAAAGTAACATCCGACATCCATTCATTGTTATAACTGGGTGCCTCGGATGAAATCTCAAAACAGAGCGTAATCTGGGAAATATGGTGCCCCGGTGACAGCAGTCTGGACATATTGTACTCTACATATCCCTGGGTAAACCAGATAATACCTGCATCCACATGCTCAGGTCTTGCAAAATCTTCCGGATTATCCCATCCGCCAATCCGGTGATCCCCGGTAGCCAGACCACAGGTGGGGTATACCTCGTAATCACAATAATCCCCCACCATAAATTCTGTCTCTAACAGAGTCATTTCTTTTTTATCCTGTTCCTTTGCATCCACCAGAATTTCATTCACCTTAAGCCTGCAGATTTTCTGGTTTCCCCTGCCGCCGCATTCTGTCAGCACATCGATAATCCCTGCTTCTGACAGCTTTTTTATATGGCTGGTAATGGCACCGTTTGTAATATGAAGCGCCGATGCCAGTTCCCGCATATTCATTTCATTATTTTTTATAAGCAGCTTTATGATATTCACTCTGAGATCAGAGCCCAACGCTTTAAAAACCGAAGCGCCTTCTTCTAAACTGTTTATTACCAGCATCTTTTTATCCTCCCTGAAATACGAACCCTGTTTGTGAACTTTGCGGAAATGAAAAAGCGGGGATTCCCGCTTTATATCCTTAAAAGTGAAATTTCTTATGCAGTTCCACCATAAAATCTTTCCACTTAAATATAACCAATGCTGCAATAAATAAAAATGACAGTCCGGAACAGATCACAGAAGGATAGTGGACACCTACACATCCAGTCAATATCAGCAGAAACGGAACAATTCCAACACCTGCGGACATTACGTAATAAATCATATATTCCGGTGGTCCTAATTGCTGTACCTTGGAAATTGTCAGGATCGATATCGTAGTCAGAAGGCTGATACCCGGCAGTACATAATCAATGGACCACCTGTTCCACCCGGTAAAAGCATCCCAGGCGAGACAACAGGCAATGATAAGCAGCAGCTGCCACATGGCATTTTTCAGTAAATTTCGTCGTTTGTAAAATCCAACTGCAAGTGCCAGCCACATACAGAGCATGGCTCCCCCCACAAAGAGTGACCAGATACTATGAGGTGTAATAATTACATTTGCCATAACACAGATTACCACAGCCGCCAGACATAAAAAGGAAAACAGTTTAAAGAACTGCATTCCGGGATACACCGGTTTTCGCTTTTCCGGGTATTTATCCTTTAGCATCTCCACTTCAACGCCCTGTTCGTTTAGAATGCGGAAAAAATTCCGCTGAACATTTTCACTTTCAAACCTGGAGGTAAAGCTTAAAACAACATGGTCTTCAAAGGAACACATACAGAGTTCCGTTTTCGGCGTACTGGTAAACACATGGAACCATTTAATATAAGGCCCGTATACTTCCGGCATGTCCACAACACCCATATTCGAAAAGATTGCGGTTACATTTTTAGAGGTAAACTTTGCCGCTGCCTGCAGACAGAGATTCTTAAGCGCCAGCGGTGCCACTCTCAAAAAAGGATTCTGTTCCAGGTTCATGAATTCATTCATCCTGCCTGCAACCCGCTCCTTGGTAAGTTCAATTTTAAAAAACTCTTTCACATGGTTTACCACGTCTTTGAATGTGGTAACTCCCGTTTCAAACTGGAATCCGGCATCAATCCAGCTGAAAAAATTAAGCATGGACTGGGATGGAAAGTACTTGCGCAGATTAACCGGAATCATCAGAACTACCGGATATTTCTCCTGTCTGGGACTCATTTCCCGGTGAATGGCACACAGATAAACTGCCGTCAGAAATACGGTCATCGACACACCATATTCCCTGGACTTTTCCAAAAGCTGCTTTACGGACACCATTCCTTCCGTAATATGCATATTTTCATAATCTGATTTCAATCCCCGAAGCTGATAGGAATGAACAGATTTTTGTTTCTCATCTGATTTTGTTTTAGAATAATATTTAAAGAAGCTGTCGTCTTCCATATCTGCATCGGTAAGATCCTGACTGTCCAGAGGTATCTCTTCCGGAAATTCCTCTTTGTGGGCTTTTAGAATATAATTTTTCACCAGTTCCCTGGTAAACTGCATGGCACCCGTACCATCTGTCAGTGCATGGAAAACCTCAAAGTTAATTCTGTTTTTGAAATAGGTTACTTCAAATAAAAGACTCTTCTTATCCCGGACATAGATATTGCTGCAGGGAAGTTTACTCTCTTCCTTTACAACAGGATGCAGGGAACTTTTCTCCAGATAAAACCAGAAAAATCCTTTCCGCATCACAGAGCAGAACATCGGATAAGCCTCAATGGTTTTATCCAGCGCCTCCTGAAGGATTTCTTCCCGGATCGTTTCCCTTAAATCACAAGAAAAGCGAAATACCCTGGTATCCTTCTTCCCGCTGGTAGCCGGAAATATTTTCGCCGCGTTATCTAATTTTCGCCAACGGGCCAGCTTGGTCTCAGCCATTTCCTAGACCCCCTTTAAAAAACTGTTTATAATTTCAAAACTCTCCTGAACATGATAACTCATAATCCCAAGCGCAAAAAAACCATGCAGGGCATCCTTAATACGATGCACCTCCACTGCATTTCCCGCTTCTATTAATTTTCTTGCATACTCCTCCCCTTCATCCCTGAGAGGGTCAAATTCTGCCGTAATAACCAGTGTTCTAGGAAGACTGGAAAAATCCTGTGCCAGAAGCGGTGCAAAATACGGACTCTGCCGATCCTCGTCACAACTTTGATACAGATCCAGATAATCACTCATTTTCTTGGCAGTCAAAAGAAAATCCGTCCCATTTTCCTGCACGGATAGAAAGGGGGATTTTTCAGAATAATCATTACTGACAGCCGGATAGATCAGGATCTGCCTCTGGGGTACGAATTCTTTTCTGTCCCTTGCCATCTGGCAGATCGCTGCCGTCAGATTGCCTCCGGCACTGTCTCCGATAATTGTAATTCGCTCAGGGTCAACATTTAAAATCATGCGGTTCTGATAGACTGCCTTAACTACTGCATAGCAATCCATAAGCCCGATAGGAAAACGATGTTCCGGCGCAAGCCTGTATTCAATCGATACAACTACATGACCGGTACTTTTCGCCATACGGGCGCAAACACGGTTATAATTCTCAACGCTTTCCGTAACCCATCCGCCGCCATGAATGAAAATCAGAACCGGGCAGGTGTTTCCTTTTGTTCCTTCCCCGGTCAGAATATCTTCATCCGGCATATAGATTCTGACCGGCACCTGATAATCACCATTGTATATCTTATCATCGATTGTCTTATAGAAAATCTTCAGCGGATCAATTGCCTTAAGATTAGCCATATGTCTGGCTGAATCTATTTCAATTCCTCCATAAGACAACGCTTTAAGTGCCAGTCTGAGCGGTTTATTTATCGTCATTCTATTCTCCTTTGGTATTCAGCTGTCCTTTTACCAGAAGCAGATTAAAGCCCATTGGATTTAAGACAATTCCCTTTGCCTGCTCCACAACTACTTTATTCAGATTCTGGAAAGGCATTGCAATAGCCCTGAATTTCTTTTCTTTATTAAATTTATGGAATTCTCCGGGGTCTGTGAATACCGGCTGGTAAACATCGCCATTCTCGTATTTTACAAATGGTACCATAATATTTTTATTATCTCTGGTCAGTTCTTTTGGCTCTTCTTCGCCTTCATTTAATTCCTTGAATTGAATCGGCACCAGATAGTTGCCTCTTCTTATATTAACCAGCATTTCTTCTTCTAATTCCCGTAATCCCTGTTTTTCTTCTTTTTCAACAGGTCTTCTCAGTTCCTGCATGAAATAAAGAGCTGTCAGCTGCAGTTCCGGATTCAAAACCGGTATTTTTTCTTTTGGAGCATTGGTATAGTCCGGTTTCTTACATAATTCTTCCAATTGGATTTCAAGAGAATTCACTCCACGGTCAATTACAACTGCATTTGCTCCCATCGGGAATAAATTTATGTAAAAACCAAGGAACTGGTCCTTATTGAATTTAATAATCTGTACCGGTTTCTTTTCCTCATTTAATTTTGCTGCTTCCCGTTGAGCAAACTGCTCTCTGGAGAATATAAAAATCTGGTCATTAAATGTATCTTCATCGCAATGAATATAAGGCATGTTGGTTCCCTTGGAAAATAAAACAAACATCTCTTCTAACACTTTCAGTTTTTCCAAAACTACATTATAGAGAAACTTGGATTTTGTCTCAAAAAACTTAAATGCATTTTCATCTTCTTTATTCTGTTCCATTAAAGATCTGCCAGTCTGGCATAAAATGATAATCTCCTGCATATCCAGCTCTTTATATTTTTCAACCTGAAAGTCATTGCTGACTAATAATTTCTTAAGTTCCTGTTGTCTTTCCTCAGTCATAGTTTTTCCCCTTGCATTTTATTTTATGTGAACATATGCATTTATTATACACTACCATTATAAAAAAGTCAGCACTTATTTGGGGGTTTTGTGGTGGAAAATGGGAATAAAGATATCTTCTATTGAAATTATAAATATAAGTTTGACGGAGATCCTTGCATATTATGACAGAAATTCTATTCATTTTCACTACTTTATAATTCCCTGCATATTTAATAGTACATTGATAATATTTGTTTTTTTATTGATGTAACAAAAAATGTATTAAAGGAGTGATAGATATGTATAACGATAATCAGCTGTATGGCATTGATTTACTGCAGGATGCGGGACCCACCGGGCCAACCGGGCCTACAGGGCCGACTGGTCCCACCGGCGCAGATGGAAGTGTAGGTCCTACAGGTGCTACAGGAGCTACCGGTGCGAATGGCTCAACCGGACCCACTGGTGCCAGAGGTGCTACAGGAGCAAACGGCGCTACCGGCAGTACCGGTCCCACCGGCAGCACGGGTGCCACAGGCGCGAATGGTTCTACCGGACCCACTGGAGTTACCGGACCTACCGGCGCGAATGGGATCACTGGTCCTACCGGCGCAAGCGGCGCTACCGGACCCAACGGAGCTACCGGCGCCACCGGTGCGATGGGCAACACAGGGGCTACCGGCGCGAATGGTTCCACCGGACCTACCGGGGTTACCGGATCTACCGGTGCGAATGGGATCACTGGTCCCACTGGTGCAAGTGGCGCTACCGGACCAAATGGAGCCACCGGAAGCACCGGACCACGTGGTAATACAGGTGTTACCGGCGCAAACGGTACTACCGGACCCACAGGTGCTGCTGGCGCTACTGGTGCAAACGGAATCACGGGTCCCACCGGAGCTGTGGGTTCTACCGGTGCTGCCGGAAACACCGGGGCTACCGGGGCAATCGGAGCTACCGGGCCTACAGGCGCTAACGGCGCTGCCGGAATAACGGGTGCCACAGGGGCTACCGGCGCAAACGGAATTACCGGACCCACAGGTTCTAACGGTGCCACGGGAGCTACCGGCGCTGCCGGTAGTACCGGACCTATTGGGGCTACCGGGCCAACCGGGGCAGACGGAATTACCGGACCAACAGGCGCTACCGGTTCAACGGGGTCTACTGGGGCAGATGGGGCTGCCGGTCCTACCGGACCAAACGGCGCTACCGGCGCTACCGGATCCGATGGTCCTGTCGGGCCTACCGGCTTAACAGGCGCTACCGGCGCAAATGGGGCTACCGGCGCCACCGGACCCGATGGGGCTACCGGACCGACCGGAGCAGACGGTCTTGAGGGTCCTACCGGTACTGCATGATTCGTACAACTGCATTCAAGCTATTGTTCCCTTAAAACATATTCTAACAATCCCTCACAGCCTTCGTAAATATCTTCATAAGTCCGGTCAAAATTACCGGTATACCAGGGATCCGCAATGTCTCCGGGATTGTTAGTAAAGTCCAGGAGCTTAAATACCTTATTATCCCTGTCTTCTCCCATAATCCGAATCATATTCCGGATATTAGCCTGCTCCATTCCGATAATATAATCATATTTCTGATAATCATTCCCGGTCAGGCGTATAGCTCTTTTCCCATCTGCAGAAATATTGTACTGCTTTAATTTCTTCCTTGTTCCGGGGTGAACCGGATTTCCAATTTCTTCGCTGCTGGTTGCAGCTGAGTCAATGATGAATAAATCACTGAGACCTCTTTTTTTTACCATATCTTTGAAAACAAATTCTGCCATGGGGGATCTGCAGATGTTGCCAAGGCAGACGAATAGGATTTTTATCATATTTTGATTCCTTCCCTTCACCTGTTCCACCTATATTTTAGGGGCTTGGTGTAGTTTTTGATTTATTTAGCATACTCATTTCATCTCGTTTTTAAGTAGATATATTTAGAACTTTTTTGCTATAAATATTGATAATTTTCATAATTAATCAAATGCTATTTTGGGGGTTTGTTAAACTCTTGTTTTTTACAAAAAGTTTCATGTATCGTGTACTATATAACTTTTTTCTATCTGAGCAAAATAATAAAATCGCATAATTAAATATTTCATTCCATATCATCTAATCAATTAAACCACCCACAAGCGGTGGTATTGTTTGTCTGAGTTTTACCTTCAAACAATTTGCATTCGAAACACGGCTCTGGTCTCGAATATAAACTTCCACATTGCGTAACCAAAAATCTAAAGATACATTTCCATCTTCATTTACAATTTTAATAATATCTTGCAGATACTCTATCATCATAGATTCTTGATCCCTGTTTTCTAATTGCTTCATGTACTTATCTGTAAAATCACATTTTTCAGATAAGTTCCCTTGAAAATAATTAGGCTCAATCTTTTGGAAACTTTCCAACTGATGTAGCATCAAATATGAGTTGTACAACACATAAAGAATTTCACATTTGGGTAATTCTTTCACACATCTAACTAGTTTAATAATCTGAGCAAAGGCTCCTTGTAGATCATTTTCTTCCAGGCAAGCGACTGCATCATTCAGAATACTTTCTCTAAAAGAAAATTGAACTCCATTTTCCTCAACATGAGTCACTAGTAGTTTTGCCAGTTCACAATAACTATTATCACCGATATATTTAACTATCATTGATTTGTCAGAATCATCTTTTCTGTAAAAGTGCCACCCCATTTTCATACATGGTAAATAAGTAAAATAAACAGTATCATTCGTTGCCGTTATAGCAGACAATACAAACCACCTGATATCTTTAAAGATGTTATTGTTTTCCAAAAGACTATCTATATTTTTTTCATCTCCGTCTACCATGCCACCTATAGGAATATTATCCTCTGAATGAATAGCTCCTTTTGTGCCTATTTTTCCTAATACCGAAAAATCATTTTTAATAGTTCCAATTTGAATTTTCACATTTAAGATGGGCGACTTTTGTGGATTCCTTGCGAAAATCGTACCATTCCTTACATAAAAAAAAGGTAATGATCTCTCGAATTTATCCTCCTCATCCTTTTGGGCTTTACCTTTTTTCTCTTCTTCTTTTTCTACACGTTCGTGTCTATCTTTGTTTACTTGAAAAAAATATACTAAACTCGGTATCGTTAACGGCAGTGTCAGTTCAACAAATCTAATAAGTACTTGATTTCCACTTAATAAATCAACAATTTTATCATTGCCAAAATAAATTGCCAACAAAATAATAACATAGATTAGAATGTATTTAATTAACATTAAAAATACCTCCTTCTAGACAGTCTTTAATGATTAATTTTCTTCGTGAGTGTACCTCTTTATACAAGCATATACACTCAGCGTTTACGCACAGCCTGCAGAAAGCATTTTTTACCCTTGCTACTTGCTACTACTATATCTCATCATATTTCAAATTCTTCCCTCTAATCTTTTCCACCGGATACTTCTCGCCATTCTTATGAATCTTATTCTCTAATATAACCCCCAGATCTATATGGTTCATCTGGGCAAACCGCAGAATAAAAAACAAAGTATCCGCCAATTCCTCTTCTATATGCTCTCTCTTTGACTGATCTGTGAAGAATTGACTCATTTCTTTCTCTGATTTAAACCGAAAAATATCAAGCAGTTCATTTGCTTCTGTAGAAATTCCGATGGCTAGGTCTTTGGGATTATGAAACTGGTCCCAATCCCGTTCTTCACAAAAATTTTTAACTTTTTCCATTAATTCTTTTACTGTATTTTCATTCATATTCTATCCTCACTAAATAGCGGCTGCAGCTTCTTTCAGCGCTTTTCTCAGTTCAGCGTCACAGGCGTAAATATAAAGTCCATTTACACCACGTGTCATCAGCACTCTTACCTCATGTTGTATTAATATCTCACCAAACTTTTCTTTTGTTCCGTCTGATAAGGTACGATTTTGAATAGCTTTTGCATTATGACTTTCCACCGGATCAAATATAATTTTTCCATTGCGGTATTTTACAGACGGTCCTAATATTACACCTGCATAATTTAAGTCAAACCCCTGAATGGTAAAAGTTGATCCCACCTCGTTTACCGTCTGCGGCTGTTCCGCCCAGGACAATGATTTGATTTTCTTCTTTTGTTTCCGGTCCAGTTCTTTTTCCAACTCATAATTCCAGGGCTTATGCCAGTTTCCAATGCTAACCTCCCAATATTTCCTTAACCTGTCTTTTGCCCGGTTTTTAGCGCTGTATTCCCAGTCATACGTAGCAATCATTCTGGAGAGTGCACAGTCTTTTGTAGATATCTTCCTCTTTATCTCCAATTCAAGTTCCACCGGCTGGTCAAAAATTTTAATCTCATAGCCGGTTTTGTCAGCTGGAATCTTATTCAGTTTCCGGGATTTCGTAAAAGCATCAATCCAATTTACGGTTGCTTTATCCGCTGATATTCTTAACTGATTCTTTAACTCCATATAATTATGGTTTTGTTTCGCCAGCGTTTTAAAATGATCCAGTACCTGAGCTTCCCAAAGCTGCTCTGTTGTCAGTATCTGGTTTTCATCAAACATGACCACCGTCACTTTAGCTCTGTCAATAATATCCTGCAATTGATTTTTTCCCCGATAGGATTGCTTGCCCTGGGTTAATAATAAATGTGCTTCATCTATAAATGCCACATCCACCGGATCTTCCGTTGTATGGTGATTAATAAATGTTGTGGGTTTGCATACAAATTTATCCGTTATGCCAAGTTTCTTTGCAATCTGCTCATATACCGTTATCTGCTCAGTATGGTTTACCATCATATAGCATTGTAATTGATCCATGCCCAGATCCCCTGCTTTTGTAATCAAGTCATAAAAGGTACTGCTGTTTAACACGGTCTTTCCGGTTCCCGCTTCCCCTTCAATAAATATCAGTTGTTTTGTCTGATTCCCCTGCATTGCACGAATCACCTTTTGGATAATTAATTCTTTTGCCTGCAATTGCTCCGGTGTCATTTTATGCAACGGAGATGCCTTAAATATAGCTGAATCTTTAATTTCTGTTTCTGTTGGAAACAGATTCGGATCCTCTTTTCTTAATTTACTCCATATATTATGGAAAATAACATCCAGTTCCTCAACCGTATAGTACTTATTTTGGGGATTTTCATTCTGATTATGTACTTTTTTAACATGCTCTATGCTCATCATATAATGCATCAACCGGTTTTCAATATCAAGGGTCAGAGATTTATTAAAATGCTCATGACCAATCAAAAACAGCCTTGCTCTGTTCTTATGCAGCTGGTATTGCCATTTCTTTTTATCGTTTGCTTCCTTATAATGCTGTTTTGTTCTCTGAATTACATTATTTGATTCCCCTATATAGACTTCATAATCATTTGATTCCTGCCAGTTATGGATATAAACAGTTGGATAATTCAATATGAGATCCTGCACCTTTTCCGATTCAGCAGTCTGCAGTCTCTCTTCAAATTCTTTTAATGAAGCATCATTATCCTCAATTTGAAATATAATTGGTTTAAGATTTTCAATTTTTGTCATAATCGTACCTCCATATACTGCCGAAACAGAACATTTATCCATATATTACCACATAATCATTGAAAATTCATTTCTTTTCTCACCTTTTCGGAAACATCAATTCCACAAAATAAAATCTCCCCATAAAGCTTCCCATTCGTTTCTATTCACTCATTCACAAAGATTTTATGCTCAAATACAACACACGCCCCACCGGATTTCAGGTTACCGATTTTAATAGTTCCACCGAGTAGCTCCACTAACTGCCTGGCGATATACAATCCCAGACCGGAATGTCCGTCTTTGGTTTGCCGGGCTTTATCGCCTCTGTAAAATTTTTCAAATACTTTTTGTGTGTCTTCCGTACTGAATCCTATACCTGTATCACTGATTTCATATGAGATACATTGATCTACAGCATTTACCGTTATTGTTATTCTCCCTCCCGTTGGGGTATACTGCAGACTGTTCGATAAAATATTGTCCAGTATTCTCTCCAGTTTGCCAGGATCTGTTATATACGGGTCCGGTATATCTCCCCGGATATTTAATTGGATGGAGATATCCTTTCTCTCCGCCTGGACTTCATAATCATGTACTTTCTGCTCCATAAATTCAGGCAGATTTACCGGAATCAGATGGAGCTTGACAGATGATCTTTCAAGATCCGAGGTATATTGCATTTGCTGTACCAGTGAGACACTTTTTTCTATATTTTCTTCGATAACGTTAAGGTATTGCAGCTGTTCCTCATTCACTTTTGTATCATCAATCAACGCTTCTGCGTATGCCTTTATCACAGACAGCGGCGATTTCAGGTCATGTGCCAATGACTCCACCATTTCTACCCGTTCCTGTTCCATCCTCCACTGGGCTGACAGGGATTTTTTCAGTTCATCTTTCATTTCCATAAAAGCAGTGCAAAGTTCACCCAGCTCGTTATCGGAATGATAATCGATTTCAAAATCCAGATTTTTATTTTTTATCTGACGGGAGCCTTCTTTTAAAAGCTGCAGTGGACTGGTTATATTTTTCGTCAGCCTCCTGGAAAACAGAATAATACATGCTATGAAATAGAACACTGGTGAGAAAGCCACAAGGATAATTGCATAGTTTAGCCATTCATTCCCTTTATTTACAGCAGATAAGCTTAATTGATAGGCGAGGGAAACTGCTCCTTGTATTTTTCCGTCATCGCCAATAACCGGTACTATACGAACATAATTTCCGGAGATGAGCAGCGTCATATTCAGGTTGTCATAGAGCTCTTCTTTCGTTTTAAAAAGCCGGTCAGGATATGTGCCATATAAAATATTGCCTTCCCCATTTACTACCTGATAAGTAAGTCCGGTTTCCTGAATGATATTTTTCAGACCCTCTTCGCTGGATAAAGACAGAATATCTGCTTTTTTATCCCGGACATAGTCTGTTATTCTGGGAATTTGCTGTTCATAATAATCCTGTGGATTGATCTCATTGTTATTAACAGCCTGACGAAACAGCATTATTGCACCTGCATAGGTAAGCAATGATGCAATTAAACTGGTAACTACAATTAAAACCAGTGTGATACGGAATTGCGCTGCAAGTGACCGTTTTTTCATAGTGATTTCCCCTTCTACATTTTATTCCACTTATACCCAATTCCCCAAACCGTAGCGATATAAGGAATAGAAGGCGTGACAGCTGCAAACTTGGTGCGGATATTTTTAATCCTTTCAACTACCGTTGTATCATCTCCACACGAATCATATCCCCATACGTTTTCATAGATCTGTTCTCTTGAAAATACCTGCCCCGCATGGAGGGCAAGCAGTTCTACAATCTCATATTCTCTTTTTGTAAGGGAAATTTCCTCATTGCCAATGTGAACTGTCCGTCCCCGTAAATCCAGGGAGAGGCTGCCAAAATACAGTTTCGGACGCTTCTGCTCTGTATTGATATATTGAGACCGTTTTTCACGCCGTAAATTAGCTTCAATTCGCGCCATTAACTCCCTTAATCCAAAGGGCTTTGTGATATAATCATCCCCGCCAAGAGTCAACCCCTTGATTTTATCAGTTTCCGATTGTTTGGCACTTAAAAATATAATCGGACATAACACATCGTTTCGTATGGCATGGCAGACTTCAAAACCGTCCGCTTCCGGCATCATAATGTCCAGTATAATAAGATCCGGCTGTCTCTTTGCCAGTTCAATACCTCTCCTGCCGTCATCTGCAATCAGTACTTCATGCCCTTTTGACTTTAGTTTTTTCTCTAATAAAGCAGTCAATTCTCTTTCATCATCAATAATTAATATTTTACTCAATTTTACATCGCCTCCCATTCCAAAACGTTTAGGACAGGCTTTTAAAAGCCTGCCCATATAGTATCCGCCAATTTTCCCTATTGGTCAAGTTTATGAAAAAGTTGGTAATCACTACTTACCGTATTTGGCAGTTATTCCCTTAATTCTCTGCCTTCCCATCTATTAAACCAGATAATTCCGCCAGCCAGAAAAATAAAAAGCCCGAATGCGGTCAGGATAAGTTCTAATATTAATATTCCGCTCCCGGAAATATTTGCAGTTGAAGACCCGGTCTGAAAACAAACTGCCGGCAGCATTGCCATTTTTACCGGCCAGGACCAGGGAATGATCATCCAAATTTTCCCTCCAAGACCGGTTGCCCCGATCAAAGCAGCCATCAGGATTCCACCCATGCTGATTCCGATAGATGCCCCCATTCCCCACAGCAGGCTTACCCACAAATGTATGGACAGTACAGGAAGTGCACCAACTACAGCAAGAAGTGCCGCAGATATAAATAAAAAAATATTACCTCCATCAGATATAACCACCTTCATTCCGATACAGAGAATAAGTATCGCAATAAATGTGCAGCACGTCAGGCAGAAAATTAACATCAGAAACTTCCCCATATACAACTTCATTCTGGAAATATGATTGTTCAAAAACCCGGTAAAACTTCCTGCCAGTTCTTCCTCTTGTATCATAAATCCTGACAGAACACCCGCCCCTACCGGAATAATCATTGCCGTCCACACAACAAAAAAACCTTCATAAACAAACTCAGATGTAACGCCACTGCGGATTGACAGATAGGCAACTATGCAAAGGGCAACGATTACAGGCATACAAAAAGTAATCCATCGAATCGCTGTTCGTTTTGTTTTCAACCATTCTGATAATAATAATCTGATCAATGTATTTCCCTCCTTCTAAACCAAACGCCTGAAATTGCAGTTATGATAATTAACAGAATTACGGACACAGCAATTCCAACAGGGATTACAGAGCTGTTCAGCAGCGGATTACCGGATTTCAATTCAGTACCGTTGGGATGAACCCCAATAATCGGACACATTAACCTCGTTGCCCAGGACCAGGGTACCAGAAACCAGTAAGACTGCGGTGCTGCCATTACCCCTGCTATCATCCCTGCAAACGCAACTCCCATGCTGAAAAGGATTCCCTTCCAGGCAGCCGCCCATAGCTGTATGGGAATCAGCACAAGAGATACCAGCCAGCATACCAGACAACCGGTTATCATCTGGTATATGGGTATCTCACCTTTTGAGGAGAACAGTCCGGAAATTATAATGGAAAAAAACAGAACCAGTGCTGATAACAGGCTGTGAATTGCCATGGCTGCCACCTTATGTACCCAGACAGCCTTCGGCGAGATATCATGTACCAGAAGTGCGCGGTAATCTCCGGCTTTCTTTTCCTGAGCGGCTGCCATGCCGGCAAACAGTCCCATACCAAGGGGCAGGAATATCAATGGCCACCAGTTAAATACTAAAACCATAATACCTCTCCATGAGTTGGAAAGGGTCGGGACCAGCATTCTGATCACTAAGGAATAGAGTGCAAAAAACAAAGGAATCCATACAATCAGTTTTCTCATAAATGTTCTTTTGTATTTTAACATTTCCGATTTTAAACCATTCATCCTGCTTTTCCCCCTTTGATAATTACTTCCGTAAAAAACGCTTCCAGATCTTCATTGGGATTAGGCACACCCTGAAATAAAAGCCTTCCTCCGCTGATAATCCCGATTTCATCAACAACCTGGGCAACTTCCGATAAGATATGACTGGATAGAATTACCGTAATTCCCTTTTCCGGCAAAGAAGAAATAAATTCACGTAATTCCTGAATGCCAAAAGGGTCAAGCCCATTGGTAGGTTCATCCAGAATGAGTAATTCCGGATTATTAAGCAGGGCTATCGCGATTCCGAGCCGCTGTTTCATTCCCATTGAAAACTGTGATGCTTTCTTTTTTTTGGTATCTTTAAGATCAACCGTTTTCAGTACTTCGGGAATTCTTTCATTTGGGATTCCCAGAAGCCTTGTATGCACCAGTAAATTTTCCTCTGCTGTAAGATTTCCATATAGAGCGGGTGCCTCTATCAAAGAACCTATTTTTGCAAGAGATTCCCGTTTCCAGGGTTTTCCCTTAAAGATAATCTGCCCTTCCGTAGGTCTGAGAAGCCCAACAATCATTTTAAGGGTTGTGGATTTCCCTGCACCATTGGGACCAAGAAGCCCATAGATACTATTTTGCTCAATTTGCAGCGAAATTTGGTTGGCTGCCATTTGCTCTCCAAATCTTTTTGATAAATTTTTTGTTTCCAATATCATTTTTCCCATATCTAACCATCCTTTCCTGTAATAGTTCCAAGTCATGTTCCTGTCTATTACAGAAATGATCTTAGCATATAAAAATAACGTTTCTATAACGCGTATCAATTTTAATTTCCACGGACAACGTAATGGTAAGGTCCGGTAAATTGCTGCAAAGTAAAAAGCACATCCGCTCAGACGTGCTTTCTAAAAAATGTTTCTTATTCTTCATTCATTTTCATTTTGCTTTAAGCAATTCCCTTATCCACAGGTGCCATGAGTACTTTTCCCGTGCCACGGTAAACATTCACAAGTCCTTCACCTGATGCAGCTGAACCGATCAGTGTTTTTCCGGAACGCTCAACTGTAAAATCCAGGCTGCCGCTCCATGCTATCGCCATGTTCCCGTCAATTTTCAGTACATCATTATTTAAAGTAATCTCAATCAGTTCTTCCCGGGGAGACGGAGATTCCAGGCATAACACACCGGCACCATTCACACTGAGGTTAAAAAGCCCTTCATTGCCGGCTACCGCTGAAGAAAGATTTGACCGCATTACCGCCTTATGTTTTAAATTAGAGTCGCAGGCAAGGAATAAACCGTCATCCAATACAATAGAACCATTCCAATCCTGCACATCGATCAGCAAAATATGTTTGTAAGTCGGCTCCAGCACTAAGGTGCCGTCTCCGGTATATTCCGGCTTAATTGCTGATTCACCGGTAACTTTTCCACGTACGGCTTTACTGAACAAATCACCCACGCCTTTAATTCCGGTTGTGGCATTTACATTACCAACCATCCACTGCATTGCTCCTGCCTGAAGTGTAATATTGGCTTTGGTCATATCACAGATTACCTGTCTCTTGCGAATATTCATTGCATTGCAGAAATATGCTCTCTGTGCGTCTGAAGGCATTACGCTTAAATCACGTTCATACTCTATTACGGTAAAAGGTCCCATAGATTCCAGTGTGTTAATATCATCATTTTCTGTTAAATTCGAAATACGGTACATATTAAATCCTCCTGATCTTCTTTTTACTGAATTATCTTGTTATTGATTATAACAAATTTCGACCTAAAATACAATTAATTTATTGTGCACATTGATGAAACTTAAAAGAAAAAAATCGCTATATCTCAGCTTATATGCTTATCCCATCCATTTTATGTATCGGTATTCTAATTTAGAAGTTCATAATCTATCTTTACCTGCTCCTGCTCTTCCAGAAGCGCAATCAATAGTTGAAAGACGCTCTCTGCTTCCGGCAGTTTTATTTTCTGCCTACCTGCAGCAGACCATTCTTCGTCCGAACGGTCTGCTCCTTGCATTTCTGCTCCAGTCACTTCCTCTTCCAGTTTTCTATATTCCGGTTTTTCCATATTCCTGCAGCCTTTCTGTACCTCATCCATATAAACTATGCTTCACCCTTTATCCTGCTACATCACATCAGGGCTCATAATCCACTGCCATTTCTCATAAATTGCTTAACATAAGGAGGGATACAAAATGTTGCCAGAAATATTAGAATACTCATCCCAGCCTGTCACACGCTGCGCACTTTATATCCGGGTATCTTCATCCGAACAGGCAATGCACGGAAAATCCCTGGAAGCCCAAAGAATGTATCTGGAAGAACATGCCGTAAAAAATTCTTATAAAATTGCAGGTATATATGCGGATGAGGGGAAAACAGCCAGGAAGGAATTAAAAAAAAGAAAAGCGATCCATGCCCTGCTGGAATCGGTAAAAAGAGACGAGATCGATGTAATATTATTCTGGAAAATGGACAGATGGTTCCGAAACGTATCCGACTTTTATAAAGTACAGGAGGTTTTAGACCAACACCATGTGAAATGGTTTGCAGTTGCCGAACCAAACATGAACCTGGATACCCGGGATGGACGTTTAAATCTGAATATTATGCTATCTATCGGTCAAAATGAGGTGGATACCACATCCGAAAGAATAAAATTTGTAAATGAAGCTTCCATCTCCCAGGGCAGATTAATATTTGGAAAAAACTCCATGCCCTATGGATATACATCACAAAACATAAATGGAATTAAGAAAATGGTAATTGATAAAGAAAAAGAGGCAATTGTCCATGAATGGGCACGATTTTTTCTGATGTCGCAAAGCAAACGCTCCACGGCTGAACACATCCGCACAAATTTTGATGAAACCTTTACCTATGATATCATGAACAGTATGTTGAAAAGTGAATTCTATATTGGTAAATACAGGGATAACACCACATACTGTGAACCCTACTTTTCTTCCCAAACATGGGATATGATTCAGAAAGCAGCAAACCGGAATGTAAGAAAGCCAACCGGAGAAAGAGTATACCTTTTTACTGGATTGATTAAATGCCCCTATTGCGGAAGATCATTGTCTGCATCCTATTCTACTAGAGTTCTGTATAAAAAAACTGGTGCCAGAAAAACATATATTTACTACCGCTGCTCCTATGGAACAAATAATAAACTGCACAAGATTAACCCGCTGAATGAAATTAAAATAGAAAATTATTTACTGGAACACTTACTTAAGGGATATGCCGGATACAAAACCAGATGTATTAGAATTGATGAAGTAAAAAAATCAAAACCAATTGGTACTCCGGATAAAATAAAAAAGGAAATAGAACGATTAAATTTTCTCTTTCAAAAAAGCCGAATCAGTCTGGAAAAATATGAAAATGAATATAGCGATCTGACCCGGCAACTGCATGAAACAGAGTCCGTCTCCACTAAAACGCAACAAAAAAAGGATCTGTCCGAATTAGAAACTGTTATAAACTGCGGTTTTCATGAAATCTATAGAAGGCTGGGCAGGCAGGGAAAGCAGCGTTTCTGGCATCATATTATTAAAAAAATTAATGTGAACCAAAAAAATGAAATCGTATCTGTTGAATTCAATTATTTTTGATTGTGTTGTACAAATCCGGGAGTACCTACCGGGCCTACTGGTAATACGGGCGCAGACGGAGCTACCGGACCCACAGGAGCTGCCGGGGCCACCGGCGCTGATGGCGCTGTGGGCGCTACCGGACCGACCGGAAATACAGGACCTGCAGGCGAAACTGGCGCCACAGGACCTACCGGAGCCACAGGCGCTGGCGGAGCCACCGGAGTTACCGGCGCTACCGGAAGTACCGGGGCCACTGGAATTACCGGCGATACAGGCGCTACCGGCGCAGTCGGACCTACCGGCGCTACCGGGGCTGATGGGGTTACCGGTGTTACGGGCACTACCGGGGCTACCGGCGCTGACGGAGCGGACGGACCGACCGGCGCTACCGGGGCTACCGGCGCTAATGGAATCACCGGGGCTACCGGGCCTATTGGTGCCACCGGACCGACCGGGGCTGATGGCACCACCGGTGCTACGGGAGCAACAGGTGCTACCGGCGCTAATGGAATCACTGGGCCTACCGGCGCTGCAGGCCAGGCAGGAGCTACGGGAAGTACCGGGGCTACCGGGGCAGTAGGTCCCACAGGGCCAACCGGGGCAGACGGTCCTGCAGGCGCTACCGGGGCTACCGGAGCAAACGGAGCAAACGGGGCCACCGGACCGACGGGCGCCGTTGGTGCCACAGGGCCAACCGGAACCGCAGGAACAAATGGTAATACCGGAGCTACCGGCGCTGCAGGCGCAACTGGTGCTACGGGTGCTACCGGACCTTCTCCTACCCAGACAAATGCAAGATATACGGTAACCTCTTCATCCTTAACAAATAATGCAGCGATTGCTTTTGGTGTTGTTTTCAATAACGGCACCAACATCACCGCACCTACAACTACTACGTTTCAGTTAGCAGCAGGTCATGTTTATTCCGTATCCTATATTGTGAATGCCACCGTAACTTTAGCTGGATTTATTGGAGTAACACCACAGGTAAACGGCGCTGCACAGGCCGACTTTGTGACAAACAGCACCTCCACACTATCTGCGACAAACCCTGGCGTATCGGGAACTTTCCTTATTAACGCCACTGCAGCTACAACACTGAGCTTTTTATTTAATTCCTCTCTGACAGCTACCGCTCCACATGGTGCAGTATCGATCGTAGAGTTATCATAATCGCTTTTTAAGCAGAAAGGGAGCTGAATCACAGATGGGAAACCATCTATGACCCAGCTCCTTATTTGTCCTGCATCAGATCATCACGCGGAAGGGTCCCAGCACTACTCCCAGCACCTTCCAGATCACTTTCTTAATAAAAGGAACCTCCGCCACTTTTACATGTGCGGGTGTCTCATAAGTATCTTCATCTATGACTTTTCTGGCATCCTGCTGCAGTTTGTCCATATAACCCTCTAATTGTTTGTTTAGCTCTTTGCTGTCTACAACCAGCATCAATTCCGTATCCACATAAGTGCTTCGAAGATCCAGATTATAAGATCCTACAATCGAAATATCATCATCAATTAAGATGGATTTCCCATGATAAGACTCACCCCCGTCATATTCATAGATCTGCACTCCGGTATCAATGATCTTTCCTTTATTTTTCAGATAATCCGATGAAGCAACAATATTATCACCGTTTTCCACCGAATTGATCAGCATGGTGAAATCAACGCCGGTTTCACTGATTTCTTTCATTCCCTGGTACATATCGTTACTTAAGACAGCGTATGGGGTATGTAATACCACCCGCTCTTTTGCATGTGCCATCAATTGCTGCATTTCATACCATGCAGTGGGTTCTTTTCCATAGATATCTTTGGGGTTGGAAACCAGTGTTGCCTTATTAGTTGGAACCGTCACCTTATCAAAATAATCATCTTTAACAAATAACTCCGGTTTTTCTTTTTTTATTTCCCGGTAATGCTGTTTTAAGGAATCCACCTCGGCTTTTACACTGTCTTTTTCCTGAAGCCTGCTGTCGGAATGAAAGACTCTGCAGTACTTGTAATCCCACATTTCATTAAAATAGGACTCCAGTTCAAACAGGGAACTTTCCTTAGTCCGGTCCGTCCCTGCCGCTGTATTATAAATAAAAACTTCCCGATCCAGGCTCTTGTCATCTTCGATATAGCTTCCAAGGAAATAGTCAAATGTATTTCTGCCGCCTAAAAGGTAATACTGATCGTCAACAATCAAATATTTATCATGCATTCTTCCATGAAATGTCCAGGGCTTTACCGGGTTTGGCATATTATAAATGCGCACCTCAATGTTGGGATGACTGGAAACCGCATAAAAAAGCTCTTTTCCCTCCATTCGGATTAAGCCGCTGATTCCATCTACCAGAATCTGAACTTTCACCCCACGGTCTGCCGCATTTAAGATCATCGCCAGTATATCTCTTGTGCTGTATCCCGGACGCATATCAAAGGTGGATAAAATAATCCGCTCCTTTGCCTGCTCAATCATCCTGATCCGCTCATCCAGAGCATCCATACTGTCTTCCACAATATATGCCCGGTCTACCGACAGGGTATCGGAATAATATTTATCTGCACTGGATCCCGCCTTATAGTCTGCACTGACCTTTTTCATTTCCAGAAAAGGTGCCAGCATTCCGATTACGAGATATAAAATAATGGCTATGATAGTAATGATAAGCCAGTGTCTTCTTAAATATGCCTTCATACTATGCTCCTTCTTCCTTTACACATGCTCTATCTCCACTTTAGTTCCGCTGATACCGCTTTGTGCCGGACTGACAATCAGCCGTACCGGAACCCTTGCCTTTACTGATTCCACATGAGAGATGATTCCTACTTTCAGATGTTCATTGTGAATCCGCTCCAGGGATGTCATAACTACATCCAGAAGATTCTCGTCCAGGGAACCAAATCCTTCATCCAGGAAAAACAGTTCCAGCGGCGCTGTTCCCTTAAGCTGGATTTCTTCGGACAGGGATAAGGCAAGCGCTAAAGAAGTCACAAATGTCTCTCCGCCGGAAAGGGTTGCCGGAGCTCTTAACACCCCACCGTTTTTATTGTCCCGAATCACAAATTCTCCTTCCAGATTCGTTTCCAGCTCATAATTACCGTTTGTAATCTCTGACAGCCGTCTGGATGCACTTCTGGAAATATACTTCAGGCGCTCTGCCGCCATATATTCTACAAACCGTTTTCCCCGGCTGACCCCTTTTAAATCCTCCAGAATACTGATCTGATGCTCCACGGCATCCAGTTCTTCCCTGAGCTTCTTCTTTTTCTCCAGATTGCCCTTAATACTTTTCACCTGTTGTTTCCATTCACCCAGCTGCTCCTTTTGTTTGTTCAGCGCAGCTTCAAGCCCCTGGCACTTCACATTTAATTTTTTTATTTCTGCTTCCGATACAGCTCTTCCACCCAGCTTTTCACCGGTTTCCTTTATCTTCAAAGAACACTCTCTTAATTCATTATAATGATTATCAATAGACTTTTCAAACTCCTGATATTGCTTTTTGTCTAAAACAGCATTTTTCACTTCTTCCATATCTGCAAAGTTCAGACGGGTCATCTCTTGCTTTAAGCTCTCCTCCGATTTCACACGGGCATTCTTATTACCTTCAAGCTGCCCAAGCAATTGATCTGACTGCTGCTTTATCGACTGGCTTTCCTCCGTTGCCTGTTGAAATTCCAGTCTGTATCTCTCGTATTTCTCCAGCAGTGAAGAAAGTTCTTTTTCCAGTAATGTTACACAGGCTTCCGGATTCATTTCATTTCCGATTTTTTCTGCAACCTGCCTTTTCTTCTCCCGAATACTGCTCTCAAGAGGTATCAGCTCCAGCTGTATTTTATTTGCAGCTTCTTTACCTGTACTGATATTTGCCAGGATATTCTTCTGTAAATCCCGGTTATCACTCAGTGACTGCCTTGCCCTTTGCAGCTGTTCTTCTCTTTCTTCCCTGTCTTTGTCAAGGCTCTGAATCCTTTTCTTTTCCTCTTTAAAATCCAGTATCCCCGTTTGTGACTGCAAATCCAGTAATAAGGCATTCTGATTTTCCCAGTCAGTCCCGGCTATTTTAATCTCTGCCTGCAGTTCCTCCTGCTGGCGGGACAGAAGATTTATAATACCTGCCTGGCTGTCCTTTTTCCGCTCCAGCATTTGGATTTCAGCATTGCATGTTTCCAGCATTTCCTCCAGATTTTCTACCTGGTTTTCTTCACCCGGCTGAAAGCCATCTGTCTGTTCAGTGTCTTTTCCCCACTCATGGTGTCTCCCACCGCATACAGGACAGGGCTCTCCTTCCTTCAGTTCTTTGCGAAGAAGTGCTATCTGCCTGTCTCTGATACCTTGCTTTAATTTTGTTAACTGTTCCGTAATCTGCTGTCTTTCCCTGAATTTTTCCTCTAATTTTTCGGAGAATTCATTTGCAGTAACTTCTTCTTTCTGAAGTTTTTTGATGCCGGCTGTCCGCTTATTTTCCTGGCTGTTCAGATCCTTTTTAGATTTATTTACGGATTCACTCTGATGAATACCATATTCAATCTGATCCCGGTAATCTGCCGTTACTTTTAACTCCAGAAGGCTCGTTTCCAGTTTATGAATATTCTGGCTTTCTGTTATTTCCTCCTGAATCAGATGTTCCTGTTTCTTTTCAAGATCTTTCAACTGTTCCTGCTGCATAGACAACTTCTTTTGAAGCTCCTGCTGCTGCTGCTGCATGCCCGGAAGTTCTTTCCACTGCTCCCATGCCTCTTTGGCACTCTGCAGCTTTAAGCGGATGCCGCTTTCCTGCTCTTCCCTCTGCCTTGCAATATTCTGAAATGATAATTCTTTCTCCTTTTTCCTTGCATTCGTCTCTTCCAGCCGGAGCTCCCACTCCCGGATCTGATCCTGCAGCATTCTTTCCTGTCTTGCCAGTTCCTCATAAGATACCAGCATGGGCGCTATACCCCCGGCTCGGTCTGCAGCTTTCAGTTTTTCTTCCCGCAGGGCTATTTTTTCTGACTGTTTTGTCAGTTCACCAAGCCTTTGTTCATGCACCTCCCGCTCTTTCATTAAAAAACGGACTGTCAGAAATTCCTGGTACGTTTCCCCCGTAATCCGAAACTCCTGTTCTGTCTTAGCCAGAAGCTGCTTTCCCTCTTCCAGCTGCCTGCTGCGCTGCTCCAGCAGTTCTTCACTGGCAAGAACATAGGCCTCCATCTGCCCCTGGATATTCGACCGTTTTGCCCTCTCCTCATTCAAGGCACTGTTCAGCTTTTCCTCCAACCCTTTACCGTATTCTTCCAGACGGAACAGGCGCTCCAGAATTTCTCTTCTGTCCTTCCCGCTGACTTTTAGGAATTCACTGAATTTCCCCTGTGGAAGTACAACTGTCCGCATAAAATCATCAGCAGTCAGTCCGATAATATCCGCACAGGCACGATCCACTCCTTTCACGGTATCCTCTAATATTAATTCTTCCTCTGTAACATCCACCAGTTTACATTTCCCGGCTTTCGTTCCCTGGGTAGTCAGCTTAAATTCCCGTTCTACCCGGTAGCGCTTTGCCCTGACACCGGTAACCTGGAATTCATAGCTGACAGAAGCGCTCTGGCAGTTCTTGTTAATAAATTCATTTGTTCCCCGGGACATGGCTTTTATTCCGTACAATGCCATAATCATCCCGTCCAGTATGGTAGATTTTCCGCTTCCCGTAGGACCGAAGATTCCAAAGAAGCCACGCTTGGCAAGCTCCGTAAAATCAATTGTCTGTTCTTCAACAAAGCTGTTCAGTCCCCGTATCTTAAGTCTGATCGGTCTCATGTTCCACATCCTTTCCCAATAACCCCAGCAATACCTCCATGGTTTCCTCCGGAGCCGGAACACCCCGTTCATGGAGATAAAATTCCTGGAACAGCTCATGAAACGGCCTCTCCCGAAACCGGTATTCACCCTCTTCTCTTTGGGTCTCCGGAAAAATGGGATGTATCTCCAGGATATCTTCCTTTAACTGTTTCATCTGTTTGATCTCATCTTCCAGAATCGCCCGTCCCGTTTCAATCTCCAGATAAACCCAGCAGACTTTCTCTGCATTATCCTGGCACAGGGAAATCGCATCCGTTACACTTTTGCAGCGCCATACTTCAATGGGCTTATACTGTTTCAGAGGAATCGACGTGATCTTTGCTTCTCCATGGGCACTTACATCCACCAAAAGCACCTGCTTCTGATAGATCTCTTCCCCTCTGTGATATTGGAGGGGTGCCCCGCTGTAACGTGCAATGTGGTTTCCCGGCACTACCTGCGGTTTGTGAATATGTCCCAGCGCAATGTACTGGGCCTTTTCAGGGAAAATATCCCCGCCTACGATATAACTGCCGCCCAATTGAATGCTTCGCTCTGACCCGCCTTCCACACTGTTCATGACAAACAAATGAGATACGATAAGATTTACCGTATCTTCCCGAAAATGTCCTTCCAGAGAGGTGAAAAGCTGCTTCATCCGATCCCCATAGGTAAGCAGCCGCTGCTCATCCGTATCCATATCTCCATAGAGCACTTCATTTAATCTCTTTTCACTTGGAAACGGAATCGTCAGTATTACCGCCCTTTCCGCACCCAGATCGATCTCTACATATCCCTCATTGGATTCCGTCACCTGATGTTGTCCATACCGCCCCGGAGAAATCACCGTTTTTGGCGTACCCACCATAATAATACCATGATCCATAGCCAGAGGCGTCGCTGCTACAAGCCGCTGTGGATTATCATGGTTTCCTGCAATGACCACCGTTATCCTTTTACCCTGACCTGATATCCTTTTCAAGGTATCGTAAAAAAGCTTCTCAGCACGGGCGGACGGGTTGGCGGAATCATAGATATCACCCGCAATCAACACAAGATCCGGGTTATTTTCTTCTACTATTTTCACAAAGTCTTCCAGGAACAGTTCCTGTTCATCCAGCCGGCTTCTGCCCTCCAGATTTTTACCCAGATGCCAGTCGGCGGTGTGTAATATACGCATCCAATGCCCTCCTTTTTCCTGTGTAGTTATTATACTTCCCAAACCGGCAAATGTCAAAAAAACTGGATGCAGCAATTACGTTCATCAGAACACCATTAACACCCTTGCACCCCCAAGTCCCCTGGAATTACCCAGTTCAATCCGGCCCCCGTGTGCCTCGGTAACACTTTTTGCAATAAACAGTCCCATCCCATAATGAAGTTTTGAATTTCTGCTCTTATCACCCTGGTAAAATTGTTCAAAAGCCCGTTTGATCTCCTCCTCTGTAAATCCTCTGCCTGAATCCTCAATGCAGACTGCCAGATGATTGTCTTCTTCAAATCCACTGATCTTTATTTTTCCCCCATCCGGTGTGTATTCCACTGCATTGGCAAATGCATTCATGACTGCCCTGCAAAAAGCAGACTCATCCAAAGCCATTTGCTCCGGCAGATTCCTCAGGTCCACTTCTATCCCTATGGATTTCTCCAAAACCAGTATTTTTGCCTGAGATACCACTTCTTCCATCAAAACCTGCGGATTGGTCTCTTTTCGAAAAATTTCAAACTCCCTGCGGGCACTGTTAATATCCAGCAGCATACGGATATAACCCTGCATCTCTGCTGCACTATGCAGTATATTACCACTATACATCTGCTGTTCCTCATCCAGGTCTGTCTCGGATAAAAGCTCTGCATTTCCCCGCAAAACAGTGAGCGGTGTTTTTAAGTCATGGCTTAATGCCGCCACCTGATCTCTTCTGCTCTCTTCCAGTTTCCACTGCTGTTCCAAAGAATCTTTCAGATTTTTCCGCAGTTTTGCAAAAGAATCCAGAACATTGCTGATTTCTTTAATATCAGAACTCTCCATCTCAAAATTAAGTTCTTCCATCCTTATTTGTTCCGTGGTCCGCTCCAGTACGGCAATCTCACGGGACAATAATTTTCCAAACCGCCTGGAGAGCCAGATAATGATCCCCAAAGTCAACAGTATAAATATAATTGCAAGACACACCAGCGGGTTTGGAAGATATTTTTGAAGCACCGGATTGGTAAAGCTCATGGCTATCTTATATAAGATAACGCAGGTTCCTCCCGTGACAGGTACCGTTTTAATAAAATAATCCCGAATGGTATTCGCTCCCTTTACAGCGTTGTCATAAGCCTCATCCTTTAAGTCTTCCTCTATACTTCCCTTTCTGAAAATGCCATCTTCATCATATATGCCATAGAGGCATCCCCTGGGAATAAAAGCGGATACATCTGTACTCTCTGCAATCTGGTCCCTGTACGCCTCTATCTGGCGTTCATAATAGTTTGCCGGAAGCACACTTGCGCTGTATGCCAATGCCTGCAGAATCAGTATCACAATTCCTGCCGCCGCCAGTATTCCAAACCCGAGAAAGACCACATATCTTGTAAATATATTTGTAATTGTCGTCTTCTTTTTTAATCTCTCCATTTATATCCCATACCCCATACCGTTTCAATCGGACAGCAGTCATATTTAGACAGCTTGCCTCTGATATTCTTAATATGCTCCACTATTACCGCAATGTCACTCTCTTTATCGTAACCAAAGACCGCTTCGTATATCCGCTCTTTGGAAAAAACCTGTCCGTGGTTCAACGCAAGGTATTCACAAATCTCATATTCACTTTTCGTGAAAAGAATCTGGTTTTCCTGAAACCAGACTTCTTTTGCCTTCAGCTGGAATGTCAGCCCCGACAGATGAAAGGCATTTTTCTTCTGCCTGTGATCCCTTCTAATATGTGCTTCCACCCTAGCCCTCAGTTCTCCAATGCCAAAAGGTTTCGTAATGTAATCATCGCCTCCGATGCTAAGCCCGGTCATGAGGTCGGACTCCATGGTCTTAGCCGTCAGAAACAAGATTGGACAGTCCACTTTGTCCCGTATTTCCCGGCACAGGGTAAAACCATCTGTTCCCGGCATCATTACATCCAGTAATATCAAATCAAAATTATATTTTTTTATTTTCAATACTTCATCCGCACGGTCATATGCCGTGACATGGTGACCGGATTTTTCCAGCGCACTTTTAATAATCATAAGGATTCCTTTTTCGTCATCCACTGCTAAAATTTCTGCCATACCTGCTCCTCTAAGATGTACTCTTTCTGCCTTCAAAACGGGAAATAAACACCAGTGATATCAGAAATACAACCATAGTGGCAATGAACATCCCTGCCGGTTTTCCAGCGTCCAGAAACATTTCCATCTGCCCCTGTGGGTAGTATAACAAAAAATAATCACACAGTCTAGCCCCCCAGGAACAAGGTAAAAAGCCCCATATTTCATCACCAAGCCCGGTAAGCATCAGCGCTGTCACAAGGCATTCTACCACTGCAAGCCCCATAAGTGCGCCTCTCCCAAAACGTATCCCCACCATAAGATGAATCGTATACATTATTACCTGACAGCAAATTATGATTACCGCCGCCCATGCAAATAGAGAAAAATCAACCTGACCTGTTCCCGGCAGAGAACGAAATCCCAGCCAGAAGGTTCCAATTGTAAAAACAGCTACTGCCATACCGGATAAAAACAGCATAATAAATTTACTGATCCAGACTTTCCATCTTGGATACTGCTGTGACAGCATTTCTTTAAATCCCCCTGCCATTGCCTCCTGCTCTGCCGCCATAGCGGTTACTACTGCTCCAATCAGTGGAAACGCAATTGCCACTACTTCTAAATATGCCTGTACTTTACCTGCCGGCTCCCAGGGAGAAATCACAAAATATGCCAGAAAGAGAACATTCCCAAGCAATGGCACCAGAATATGCACCGGAAAAAATGCCGTATGTCTCATCTTCATAAAATCTGCCTTTAACAAATACCATAAGCTTCTCATTAATTCTGCGCCTCCCTGTTTTTATACCATCTGCCTGTAAGATAAGTAATTACGGCAAACAGCAGTAAAGATAATATAATTCCCGGCAAAAGAACACCCTTTGAAAGGAGTTCCGGTGTAAAGGTATAACTTCCCGGTTCAGCCATAAGTCCGTTGGGCAGAATTCCAATAGCAGGTATCATCAGCCTTGCCGTATAAGTATAAGGTACTGCCATCCACCAATTACTTAAGGAAACCGTTGCACTAAATACAATATATGCCGCCAGATTTATAATAAAGGTTGGGAATATACCAATCTTATACCCCAGAAACATACACAGTGGAATCTGCCACAGAGAAGTTATGATCATCAGTGCCGTTCCAGCCAGCATAGATAAATTGGAAACAAGGGGGTATCCGGTATCTTTAAATAATATTCCCTCCGCAAATGAAACAATTAGAATCAGCAGGCAGGAAATGGCAAACCGTTCTGCCATAACAGCCGTCTTCGCATACCATATATGTTTCATTTTAACCGGCATAACCAATACTGCCTGGTCTTTTAATTTCTTGTCAATTCCGGCACTTAGCGTACAGGCAATCGTCAGCATACCGGGCATAATCATTCCATACCACCAGTTAAAATTATCAATCTGTGCATAATTAGAGGCGAGGAACAGGGAAATAAAGGAAGTGACTAGCGGTGCCGCAAAAAACAATACTTTCAAAAACGTATGTCTTATTTTTATTCTTTCTGAAATGATACAATTGTACATTAGATTTCCCCCTCTCTGCGGTATGTTCCCGCCACTTCCATAAATAAAGCTTCCAGGTCATCTTCTTTATTGAATTTACCCTGGTATCCCAGAATTCCACCTGAAATAATTCCCACATAATCTGCCATCTGATTCACTTCGCTGAGTATATGACTGGAAATGATAACGGTAATTCCCTTTCCCGGGAACGAGCAGATCAGTTCCCTTAATTCCTGGATTCCAAAAGGATCCAGTCCGTTAGTAGGTTCATCCAGTATTAGTAGCTTCGGATGATTTAAGAGTGCAATGGCAATCCCCAGACGCTGCTTCATCCCCATAGAAAACTGTCCTGCCTTTTTCTTACCCGTACCCGTTAATTCTACCGTCTGCAATACTTCCTCAATTCTTTTTTCCGGAATCTGAAGAGCGGTTGTCCTGACCAGCAGATTTTCTCTTGCCGTCAGATTTTCATATAGAGGTGCCGATTCAATAAGCGCCCCAATCCTGGCAAGATCCTTCCTCTGCCACTGATGTCCTTCAAAATAGATCTCTCCTGAAGTAGGCCGCAGCATACCGGTCAGCATTTTTAATATGGTAGACTTTCCTGCCCCATTGGCGCCCAACAGCCCATATACGGAATTTTCCGGTATCTTTATACATACATTGCTAACCGCTTTCTGTGCCCCGAAATTTTTACATAAATTACTTGTGCCTAAAATAACATTCATTTTCTCACCTATTATTCATTACAGGCAATCCTGTAATACTGTTTCCTCTCTTTTAATTGATACCAGTATCATACAGCCCAATTATAAGAAATCTATAAGGAAAGAAAAAAAGCCATGATTACTCATGACTTTTACCCCTTTGTCTGACATTAAAATAAATTGTAAATGTTGTTCCATTTCCCAGATGGGATTCTGCTTCTATCCAACCGCCATGTCCATCAATAATTGTCTTTGCGATATGAAGTCCCAGTCCCTTTCCTTTTGGTTCGCCGGAAGCTCTCTTCGAATAATTTGCTTCGAAAATATGTGGCAGATCCTCCGGTGCAACACCTTTTCCAGTGTCACTGATTGTAATCCGTATTTCTTTTTTTATATCCATCCGGATATGAATCTTACCTTCAAAGGGGGTGAAATCAAACGCATTATAAATAATATTTCCAAACGCCCTGGCCAATAAATTCTCATCCAGTTCCATATAGATCTTCTGTTCCGGAAGGCTGATATTAAAATAAATTCCATATGCCTGTGCATCCGGAAGATGATTTTCATAGAGTTGCTGTAAAAAATCGTTGAGAAGCTGCCTTTTTTTCTTAAATATAATTCTGTCGTCCACAGAAAGCTCCTGCAGATTTGCAACTCTGCTTTGTACCTCTTCCGACTTTTGTTCAATGGCTGTCAGATAGGCCCGCGTCTCGTCGTCAATTCGTACATTACTGATTTTCATAAATTCAATAAAAGTCTGAATGGAAGATACCGGTGCCTTCAGGTCGTGAGCAACCTCTGAGAGCAGTTTCTTTCTTTCATGAAGAAGCCCGGTCAATTCCCGGGTACGCACATTGACCTCCTGCTCCAGATGCCTGGTCAGCCTCTCGTTCTCTTCCTGAATCTCACGGATATAAAACTGCAACATAACCGAAAACACAATGATCAGGCAGAAACCCGCGTATTCCTTTGGCCAGGCTCCCCGGACCGGTTCGAACAGATTACTGGTAAATACATCCCAGAGGATTCCGATTCCATATATCACATTGCCGGCAAGCATCAGGTAGAATCCACGTTTTCCCATGAGAATCCCTTTAAATGCCATCAACAGCATATAGCAGCTGATAAAAATCTGATATCCGTCTATTACACTGCCGTAAATTCCATTCAGACTGGGCGCTTTTGTTAATATTAATAATGGAACAAAAAAAGAAAAAAGACACATTCCGATACATAAGGGCAGCATACCCTTCTTAAAATAAAGTTTTTTGTCCTCCCCTGCAACCAAAGCACTTATCGCTGCTGCACAGGCGATCATGATATACTCACTGCTGTCTTCCAGCGCATACAGGAAATTCACATTCAAAACCCCGATCCAGCGTACAAAAGGATAACTTACATGTATCCCATAAGCCAGACATAATACACCATAGAGGACATATATTTTCTTGTTTCCATTTCTCCAGACCACCAGAGAAAACAGTGCCATAGTTAATGCTGCAATACACAGAATTCCATAAACAATCAGGCGTGCAAACACAATCCCCGTTACGGTTCCTGTAGTTCCAAGAATCACCGGATAAAACATGCCGCTGTAATAATGTTCGTAATTGGTGATTTCCAACACCAGCTCCGTTTCTTTTCCGGCTTCAAAACTCACCACCTGATTTTGAACAACACCACGGTAAGTATCCTTATCCAAGTCACCAAGCTCAGCCACAGATTTTCCGTTGATATAGATCCTGGAAGCGCTGAAAAGCTCCGGCACCTCCATGCTTAAAATCACCGGTTCCCCCAGGTTCACAATCTTCAGACGGTAGGAAGCACTCCCAAATGCACTTTCATTTTTCTGACGCATGGAATAGTCGGAATATTGTCCGATAAATATATACCGGGGTTTTACCCTTTCCCCGGAACCACTATAAAAAAGCGTTTCTTTATAAAATTCCCAATCATCAATCGGGCACAGATAACTTCCATTCGCAAAAGTATCCCCATCAATAGTCAGTACTCCTTTTACCGGCTGTGCAGAAAAATGGGAATATTTATTATCCAGCTTATCCAAAATGCCAAACACCGCCAATATAAGGATTCCAATGGCACAAACCATTAACAACCCGGAAATGATCTTTTTATAATTATGAATTGAACTTATATCCTCTTCCCCAAATCGTTTCAATGTAATTGTGTCCCTCCCTCAGACTGTTCATTTTCTTGCGTGCCTGTGCAAGATGAACCTGGACGGTATGTGCGTCGCCAAGGTTTGGCTGGTTCCAGACATTATCATAGATCTCTGCGGCTGAAAACACCTTGTCCGGATGCCTTGCCAAAAAATAGATGATATTAAATTCCGCGGCAGTAAAAGTGATTTTTTTATCCCCGCATAAAACCGTTCTTGTAGAAACATAGATTTCAATGGGCGGAAAATGTAAAATGCGATCCGCGGCCTCCTGTGTACCATAGGGCTTCAGCCTGGCATAAATGCGCAGCTCTAACTCCTTAAGACTGTATGGCTTTGTAAGGTAATCATCCCCTCCAGCCAAAAATCCATTAATCCGATTCTCTTCCTCCAGATGATTGGATACAAATATAATCGGTATGTCTCTCTTCTCTTTCATCTTACTGCAGACTTCAAATCCATTCCCATCCGGAAGGGATATATCCAGAACAACACAGTCTGCTTCTGACTGCTCCATCATACTGTATGCCTGTTCCACATTTTCTGCCTCGCAGACCTGGAATCCTGCCTGTTCAAAATAAATTTTATTTACAGTGCGCAGCGCACGGTCATCTTCAACGATTAGAATTCGATACATATATTTATCTATTCTCCTTTTTAACTCCCAGAGCAAGATAGAGCGTGGTGTTTTACAATTGCCCAATTTCGATGTACATTACGATATGCTCTGGATTATTTCTATTAATCTTATATACGAATCATTTCCTTTTCTATCTCACTAATTTAATGTTTTGTAACTTTATGGTTAATTACCATACCGCTCCCCGCCAAAAGGAAAAAAACTGCTGCTACTATTCTTTTATTGGACTTTCCCGCTTCATTCACCGGCTTGGGCTCGGTAAAGGCCGCAGCTCCACCTGATTTCCGGTGGGATTTTCCGTCTGTTTGCTCCAAAGTAGAATCCTCATTATTGCTCTTTATAAATTCCGCAGCATTCACTTTCGCTTCTGAGGATAGTTCCGTGGATGACTCACCCTGAATGCCTGTATCTTCACTTTTTTCCTCCAATGTTTCTCCATCTTCCGGGGTGCTTACTGCTCCCTGCGTAAGATCCGTTTCTATGCTGCCGGTTCCCTTCTGCCTGCCACTAAATGGCTGCGCAGCCGGATCAGCAGTAACTCCCTGATCCGTTTTGCCGCTATTTCCATTCAAATCTTCCTGATCTGCTTTGCTTTCGCTCCCGTTCCATACTTCCTGATCCGCCTTGCCTTGGCTCCCGTTCCATACTTCCTGATCTGCCTTGCCTTGGCTCTCATTTTTATCTTCTTGCCCGCTATCTCCAGACCCGTTATTTCCTTTATCCGGTTTCTGCTTGTTCCCTGATCCGGAAGAAAGACTGCCGCCCCCCGAAGGGGTATTGGGGCGTCGGTCCGGCTCTTTCGTTCCCCCGCCGCCCCGGTCGCCTCCGCTGCCTCCGTCTGCCAGTTCTGTTTCCTTAGGATCTGTTTCCGTCTCCGTACCAGAACCGCTTCCATTCGAGGTATTATTACCGGTAGTTTCATCGGTATCCGGTGGGTTTACACTTTCTGACGGCTGGTACTTGCTGCATATACCCGTAGCATACTCCGCCTTCCAGATATCTGTATATCCCTCATAGACAAAATCCATAATTTTAAGCCGCACATAATAGACCTGATCCAGAGACACATACAACATGCATGTTCCCACATCATAATAATCATTCTTCATGGAATCCGTAACGTTACGGGAGGTCCAGTTTACCAGGTCATTGGAATACTCAAGCCAAAGCTGTCCTGCACCCCATGGTTTATCATAACTAATAATCAGATTCTTCTGATTCCATTTCACTTTCAGACGTCTGGCATTTGCAGCTGTAGTCATGCGGATCGCAAGCTGGGGCTTTACCTCTTCCCAGTTCTCAATGCCTGCCTTCTGGCCATCCGTTAATACAAATTCACCTTCCAGAATAAAATCCCGCCCCACTGCCAGGCCTTTTTGAAAACTTTCCTCGGACCACACAACCGGTAAGCTTGCATGCAAAGCAGGCTGCGCAGAATCCTGTCCATCCATTTCATTTTTCTCATAGAGCAAAACCTCTATTTCTCCGGGAATCTTTACCTGCTCCATAGCCGAATTATTCAAAGTAATAACCGGATCCATATATGGTGATAAAACCATTCTGTATTTCTTTACACTACCGGAAACAGTGTATTCTTCCGCGTTCACCATTTCATTTTGAATTCCGGGACGCTTTGCAGCCTGGACCGGCAGTTCTCCTGATCCCAATACTATAACAGATATAAAAAAAAATAAAAGAAATCCTGTTCTTCTCATTTTATGTATTCACCCCTCTGACAGCTTTCCGATCTGTATTCCTTCAAACCCCTCTCTACTCCCGAAAAACTTCAGACATTCAATAAAAGAATTTATCCCCACATTGATAAACTTATCCTTATGGTAAACCAAATCAAAACTGCGTTTCCACCTGTTTGTATCTTCCCGGAACATGTACATCTCACCGGAACGCACTTCTTCTTCCACAAGTCTGTAAGCGATCACACTCAGACAATTATCCTTAATTATCGCATGCTTAATTGCCTCCGTTCCCACTACTTCCCAGGCAACATTTACACTAACCCCGTGTTTTTCCAGGTCTTTTTCAAAAAGCTCCCTTGTTCCGCTTCCTTTTTCACGCATCACAAACTTCTGACCTTCCAGCTGACAGAAATAGAGCCTTTTCATTCCAGCGAAAGGATGTTCTTTTGCACATACCAAAACCAGTTCATCTTCAATCATCGGTTTAATCAACAGATCCGGACTCTTAACCTGTCCTTCAACCACCGCTATATCCAGTTCCGCATCCATGAGCTTTTGTTCTATCACTTTTGTATTATTCACACAGGCGAAAATATCCACGTCCTCCTGCATCTGCTTAAACCGCTGAACCATGTCCGGTAAAAGGCAGGTGCCTACTGTCATAGAGGTTCCTACTCGCAGTATTTTCATCTGCTTTTTGCTCAGCATCTGCTCTTCCAGATATTCAAACTGACGAAGGACATCCCTTGCATGCCCTAAAAGCTTTTCTCCCAGATCCGTTATGTAAAGATGTTTTGACAACCGTTCAAACAACAGTCCCCCATAATGTTCCTCTAATTCCCGTATCGCCTGACTCACCGTAGGCTGGGACAGGAACATTTTTTCCGCTGCCAGACTCATTGTCCCGCAATCTGCTACCATCACAAAAATCCTCAGATGCCTGATTGTCATATCCATTCCTTCTTCCAAATTTATCTATAGGTTTTACCTATGTTTATAATAAGATAATATCATTTTTATTATTAATAAACAAGTGTTATAGTAATACATATAACAGGAAAAGAGGTTTTGTACATATGAAAGTATTAATCATTGGAGGCGTCGCTGCCGGCACCAAAGCTGCTGCTAAATTGAAACGTGAAAACCAAGGATATGAGGTACAGATTCTGACAAAAAGTGCTGAGATCTCCTATGCCGGATGCGGTCTTCCTTATTATGTGGGAAGCATCATTGAGGATAAGGAAGAACTAATCGTGAATACACCGGAGAGTTTTGCTAAACAGACCGGTGTCATGGTATCCACTGAAACCGAAGTAACCCATATCGACCGGTCCGAAAAAACAGTAACCGCTTTAAACCTGAAGACCAAAGAATCTACTGTTTATTCTTATGACAAATTAATTGTCGCTTCCGGGGCAAGTCCCGTTATACCTCCAATCGATGGTATTCATTTAAAAAATGTCTTCTATATGAGAACACCCGAAGATGCAATTTCTTTAAGGGAAACGCTGGAAACATCCGGTATCAAACGTGCGGTTATTGCAGGGGCAGGTTTCATCGGCCTTGAGGTTGCAGAAAATCTGGCATCTAAAGGTGTGCGCGTTTCTGTCATTGATATGGCGGATCAGATTTTACCCGGATTCGATACCGAATTTGCCGCATATATCGAAAACCACCTGGCTGATCACGGCATAATGTCCTTTACCGGAACACGTTTAGAAGCCATTCTCGGAACAGACACAGTGGAAAAGGTTCAGACTTCCAGGCGTGCTATGAAAGCAGATGCCGTTATTCTCTCTATCGGTATCCGTGCAAACACAGAATTTCTGGCTGACACAGGTATCGAGCTAATGCCAAACAGAACCGTAAAAGTAAATGAGCACTTACAGACCAATGACCAGGATATTTATGCCATTGGTGACTGTGCCTGCGTCATAAATGCCATAACAAAAGAACCTGCCTGGTCACCAATGGGGTCTTCCGCAAATATTGAAGGCCGTATTGCAGCAAAAAATATAGGTGGGAAAAATCTCTCCTACAATGGCGTTCTCGGTACAGGGGTCTGCAAACTACCGGATTTAAATGTAGGCAAAACCGGATTGAGTGAGGCTGCTGCCATTGCTGCCGGATTTGATGCCGTCAGTGTTATTTCCGTAGTCGACGACAAAGCTCACTACTATCCCGGAGCCTCTGCTTTTATCGTAAAAATGATTGCAGATAAAAAAACGCATAAACTGCTGGGATTACAGGCTGCCGGAAAAGGTGCAGTTGATAAAATGGTAGATATTGCAGCTGCCGCCATTTCCCTGCATGCAGCGTTAGAGGATGTTGAAAATATGGATCTTGCCTATGCGCCTCCATTTTCCACAGCTATCCATCCATTCTCTTCGACTGTCAACATATTACTAAATAAACTGAGCGGAGAATTTGAAACTTTCACACCGGTTGAATACCAGGAAGGCAAAGCAGAAGGATATCGGCTCATTGATGCTTCCATAACCCCTCAGATTGACGGCGCACGATATATAGACCTTTCATCCGTAAATGGTCCTGTACCGGAATTAAATACAGATGACAAGCTGTTGCTCGTCTGCAGCAAAGGAAAACGCGCCTATATGCTTCAGAACCGCATGAAATACTATGGATATACCAATACCAGAGTCTTAGAAGGCGGAACAGCATTTAATGAAATAGAAGGATAAGCGATAACCGGATATCAGCAGCTATAAAGAAGTAACTCAGAACAAACAAATATAATTACATAACTCAGGAGGAAAGAAATGGCAACTTTAACAATCAGCCCAGAAGAAGAAAAAAGAGTAAAAGCTTTAGGATTTTTAAGCAACAAAGGAACGGATAATTTTTCCGGCAGAATCATTACGATAAACGGTAAAATTTCAGCGCAGCAAATGCAGTGTATCTCGGAAGCCGC
The DNA here is from genome assembly GCF_000797495.1 of Robinsoniella peoriensis. Lineage (GTDB taxonomy): Bacteria > Bacillota > Clostridia > Lachnospirales > Lachnospiraceae > Robinsoniella > Robinsoniella peoriensis. Next base: position 148,751 of record NZ_JTGN01000010.1, on the reverse strand, counting down.
AAATCTATATGGAAACGGGATAGTAACCCTGACCACCAGACTTACCATAGAAGTACAGGGCATTCCCTTTGATAAAATCGAAGACTTTCGTACCTATCTTTCCAAATCCGGATTAGTAACCGGCGGCACCGGATCTAAAGTACGTCCGGTAGTAGCCTGTAAAGGAACCACCTGTCAATACGGCCTGTTAGATGCCTTTGCAATCTCCGAAGAAATTCATGAGCGCTTCTATGTGGGCTACAATACGGTAAAACTGCCGCACAAATTTAAAATTGCCGTTGGGGGATGTCCCAATAACTGTGTAAAACCGGATCTGAACGATATCGGAATCATCGGTCAGATGACTCCTGTCTTCGAAGAAGACTGCTGCAACGGATGTAAAAAATGTTCCGTAGAAACAGCCTGTCCGGTGGGTGCTGCCAAAGTAGTTGACGGCATCCTGGAAATTGATGAAGAAGCCTGCAATAACTGTGGCCGCTGTATCGGAAAATGCCGCTTTGATGCCATTGAAGAAGGTGTACCAGGATTTAAAATCTATATCGGAGGCAGATGGGGAAAACGTATTGCTATAGGCAAAGCATTAAATAAAGTATTTACTTCCAAAGAAGAAGCACTGGATGTTATTGAAAAAGCAATCCTCCTTTTCCGTGAACAGGGAAAAACAGGTGAACGTTTCTCCACAACAATAGAACGTTTGGGCTTTGAAAATGCAGAATCACAGCTTTTGGCAAACGATCTGTTAGAACGTAAACAGGAAATTCTGGATGCCAAACTACATCTGGTAGGCGGCGCTACCTGCTAAATGGCATAATAATCTGAAATTTTAAAAAAGTACTTGCTTTTTTCGACAATTTGTGATAATCTTTTAACAAAGAAAAGGGAGTAGCTACCATCGTAATTATTAATCAGATGGTACATGAAGGCGTCAGAACGATAGCGATATCCGCGTCATGTAAGTAATTAGCAAGACTTTTATTCCAGCAGTCAGTCTGGGGTAAAAGTCTTTTTTTAATACCTTTTTCTTTTGTAACTTGAGTTTGTCTTAAAAATGATCATTTATAAGGCATACTCTTAGAGGGAACGGCACATAAATTTCTGCCATGGAAGTTATTTATCTGCCGGACAATTACGAGGAGGATTTGTATGTGGAACCCGAACATGAACAATAACATATTTAATGAATCAAAAAAGAATTTCCAGAAAAACGTTAAGAAAACAGCCAAAGGTGTAAAAAAAGTAGTTATTATCGTCGCAGCGGCTGTGGCAGCCGTCTTCATTGTATCCGGATCCTTTTATCAGATTCAGGAACAGGAGCAGGCTGTACTTACCACCCTTGGAAAACCCAAAGCTGTCACTGAGACTGGTCTTCATTTTAAAATTCCTGGAATTCAGCAGGTAAAAAAAGTAAATACCACAATTCAGGGTTTTCCGATCGGCTATACGATTGAAAATAACCAGACTGTAGATACCGAAGGCATTATGATAACTTCTGATTATAACTTTATAAATGTAGACTTTTTCGTGGAATACCGTATTGCAGAACCGGTCCAGTATTTATATGCTTCTCAGCGTCCGGAGGATATCTTAAAAAGTATCTCCCAAAGCTGTATCCGTACTGTGATCGGAAGCTATAAAGTAGATGATGTATTAACTACCGGGAAAAGCGAAATTCAGGCTAAGATCAAAGAAATGATCATAACCAAAATTGAAGAACAGAACCTCGGTCTCCAGCTGGTGAATATTACCATACAGGACTCCGCTCCCCCTACCCAGGAAGTGATGCAGGCGTTTAAAGCTGTGGAAACTGCAAAGCAGGGAAAAGAAACCGCAATCAATAATGCCAACAAATACCGGAATGAAAAAACACCGGAAGCTGATGCAAAAGTAGACCAGATTATCAAAGATGCACAAGCCCAGAAACAGACCAGAATTAACGAAGCAACTGCACAGACATCCAGATTCAAAGCCATGTATGAAGAATATCAGAAAAATCCTGTTGTAACAAAACAGCGTATGTTCTACGAAACAATGGAAAGTGTACTTCCGGGATTGAAAATAGTAATTGACAGCGGTAACGGCGTCCAGAAGGTACTGCCTTTAGCACCATTTACAGAAAACGATACATCAGCAGCTAATGGGCAGAAACCAGAAAAAGACGATACCCAAGAGAGTGATGCGCCAAAGGAAAACAAGACCAATAACGCCGAAAATCCAACTGCCGAAACTACAAACCCGGAAACGCCACAAACGGATGCACAATAAGGAGGACTATGAATTATGAAGAAAAAAGTTGTTATAGGTTGTTTTGCTGCGGTAGTTGTTGTGGTTACACTGGCTTCTTCCGTGGTGATTTCCAGACAAAATGAATATAAGCTGGTACGCCAGTTCGGTAAGGTCAGCCGTGTAATTGCTGACCCCGGAATCCATTTAAAGATTCCTTTTATCCAGACTGCAGATACTTTGCCAAAAGAAACTCTGCTTTCTGATTTAGTACCGTCTGATGTAATTACTAAAGATAAAAAAACTATGATCAGCGACAGTTATGTATTATGGAAAATTGTAGATCCTTTAAAATTTGCACAAACCTTAAACTCTTCCCAGACTAATGCGGAAAACAGAATTAACACTGCCGTTTATAACGCAACGAAAAATGTAATCAGCAGTATGACCCAGGATGAGGTAATTACCAGCCGTGACGGTGTACTTTCTACAAACGTTATGAAAAATATCGGTAATAATATGGAACAGTATGGTATCGAACTTCTGGTTTTCGAAACGAAGCAGCTGGATCTGCCCAATGATAACAAGGAAGCTGTATTTGAACGTATGATCTCAGAGCGAAACAACATAGCCGCCACTTATACAGCAGAAGGTAAATCAGAAGCTAAGGTTATCAGAAACACAACCGATAAAGAAATTGCCATTAAGATATCCGAAGCTGAAAAGCAGGCGGAAATCCTCATAGCAGAAGGCGAAGCTGAATATATGAAAATTCTGTCAGCCGCTTATGCAGATGAAGGGAAAACAGATTTTTACTCATATGTAAGAAGCCTGGATGCTTTAAAAGCTTCCATGACCGGAGATGACAAAACCGTGATTCTCTCGGAAGATTCCCCTATTGCCAAAATTTTTCAGGGTTACGAATAAAAAACAGGGCCATTCACAGCATAAATGTGAATGGCCTTGTGCTATTTGCTTTCTAAACAATGCATGAATCAAAACTTGTGTCTCTGTTCACGTATGATTTTCAAATTGGATCTATTCGGTGATCTGATTAATTTTCTCTAACAATGCATCCAGTTCTTCTTCACTTACTTTACCCTGTGCAAAAGTAATTACTCCGCGGATTGGCATATACATCATCATCGCTTCATTCATGGCCGTCGTACTTTCACCCAGTGCATCATCTGCTGCATCCCCTAAAACTGCCACTTCTTTCAGAAGATATCCTGCAATCTCCATCGCTTTTTCATCCTTCATTAAATCACCAAAGGTCGTATTGCGATTATATGATCTGGTTTTTTTACTTGTGCTTTCCACATGAACAGATGCTGCAGCAACGATATCCCGGGATGATTTTCCAATCTGGATCTCATAGTCTGCATTTTCTACTTTCCAGTCTCCTGCTTCCATATCAAAGTAAGCAAATGCACGTTTTTCAAGTTCAAAGCTGACTGTCTTCGTTTCGCCCGGATTTAATTCAATTTTATCAAATCCTTTTAATTCCCGTACCGGACGGATGATACTGCCATTTAACGGAGCCACATACAACTGAACAACTTCTTTGCCTTTGATTGTTCCTGCATTTGTTACATCTACCGTAACTCTGAGGGTCTCGGTATCCTTCATATTCTCCTTATCCAGCACCAGATTACTGTATACAAAGCTGGTATAACTCAGTCCATGACCAAATGGGAAGAGAACATCCATCTTTTTATTATCATAATAGCGGTATCCTACAAATACACCCTCTCTGTACTCTACCTTGTCGCCTTCTCCCAGATAGTACAGATAAGAAGGATTATCCTCTAAGCGAATGGGAAATGTTTCCGCAAGTCTTCCGCAGGGATTTGCTTTTCCGAACAGAATATCCACGGTTGCAGCGCCTACTGCCTGGCCACCCAGGTAAGCTTCTAATACGGCTTTCACATCCTGAATCCATGGCATTTCTACCGGAGATCCATTATGAAGTACAACCACGGTATTTTTATTCACAGCTGCTACCTGACGGATCAGCTCATTCTGGCAGTCCGGAAGTCTCATGTGCTTGCGGTCAAATCCTTCGGATTCAAAGGAATCCGGCAAGCCGGCAAATACAACTGCTGTCTCTGCTTTTTTCGCTGCTTCTACCGCTTCCTTTATCAGCGCTTCATCTATCACATCTTTTTCTGTGATAAATCCCGGTGAATATGTTATATGCTCCATTCCTGCTACTGCATCCAGCGCGGATTCCACCTTAAATGAATTTATATGAGAACTTCCTCCACCCTGATATCTTGGTTTTTTGGCAAATGCACCGATAAATACGGTATTTGCCTTCTCATCCAATGGAAGAATCTGGTCATTTTTTAAAAGAACCATGCATTCTGCTGCTATTTCCTTTGAAAGCTTATGGTCTGCTTCTTTATCGAATACCGCGTTTTCGTTACGGTTCTCAACAAATTTATATACAATATTTAATACTCTCTCCACCGCTTCATCCAGGCATTCTTCTGAAAGTGTACCTGCTTTTACTGCCTCTGCAATTTTTTTATCATTAATACCAAAGGAAGATGGCATTTCCAGTTCCAATCCAGCCTTCAGACTGTCAACTCTGTCATTTACAGCGCCCCAGTCACTGACTACGAAGCCGTCAAATCCCCATTCATCTCTCAGGATATCCGTGAGGTATTTTTTATTTTCACATGCATATGTACCGTTAATCCGGTTATAAGAACACATCACAGTCCACGGCTTAGACTGCTTTACTGCTCCTTCAAATGCAGCCAGATAGATTTCCCTCGCAGTACGTTCATCCATCTCAGAGCTGGAGGACATTCTTCGGTGTTCCTGGTTATTAGCCAGAAAATGCTTGATGCTGGTTCCTACATTTTTGCTCTGGACTCCTTTGATATGGCTTGCTGCAATTTCAGATGCCAGATAAGGATCTTCTGAGTAGTATTCAAAATTTCTTCCGCACAGCGGGGAACGTTTGATGTTCACTGCCGGTCCTAAAATTACTGCAACGTTTTCTGCCTGACACTCTTCTCCCAGGGCTTCTCCCAGCCTGGTTGTCATCTGGCGGTCAAAGGAAGCTGCCAATGCACAGCCAGCAGGAAAACAAACTGACTTGATGCTGTCATTGATTCCAAGATGGTCTGCTTCCTGATCCTGTTTGCGCAGTCCGTGAGGTCCGTCGCTTACCATAATTGCCGGGATTCCCAGACGCTCTACCGCCTTTGTATGCCAAAAATCCTGACCGGAACATAACCCGGCTTTTTCTTCTACTGTCATCTGACCTATTAATTCTTTTACGTTCATAATCAATCCTCCTGATTAAAAATTATCTACTGGATATTGCCTGTATGAACGTATTATATTACATTTTATAAGTCAAAAAAAGAGAGATTCTGGCTTCTTTATAGGTCAATATTGACTTTTTTTAAAAAGACGTTCTCTTGATGTCGAACACACTTAACCGTTATGCTTCCTGCAAAGCAGCCTTTGGGTCTGTATATTCTCTGCCAAGAGCATCTGCAACACCTTTGAAGGTAACCTTGCCCTTATACGTGTTAAGACCGGCCATAAAATCAGCATCTTCTCTTAACGCATCCACACCTTTATCCGCCAGCTTTAAGACATAAGGAAGGGTACTGCTTGAAAGGGCAATGGTAGAGGTTCTGGAGACCGCACCCGGCATATTTGCAACGGAATAATGTATTACACCATGCTTTTCAAAACACGGATTGTCATGCGTTGTAATCTTGGTCGAAGTTTCCACACAGCCGCCCTGATCAATTGCAACATCTACAATGACACTGCCTTTTTTCATTTCCTTAACCATATCCTCTGTTACCACTTTCGGCGCTTTTGCACCCGGTATTAATACCGCTCCGATTACCAGATCAGCATCTTTTACTGCTTCTTTTAAGTTATAAGGATTATTAAACTGGGTATGGATTCTGCCTCCGCTGATGTCATCAATATATGCCATTCTTTCAGCATTGATATCAAATACAGTGACATCTGCTCCCATGCCTGTGGCCACTTTCGCAGCATTTAACCCTACAACTCCGCCGCCTACAACAACTACCTTTCCAGGCATAACTCCGGGAACTCCACCGAGAAGGACCCCGCTTCCTCCATTATAATTCTGTAGCATATAAGCTCCAACCTGTACGGACATTCTGCCTGCAACCTCACTCATAGGAGCCAGCAGCGGAAGTCCTCCGTTTTTGCCGCGGATGGTTTCATAAGCTATTCCTGTGGTTTTGGATTCCAGTAATGCATCTGCCAGAGAGGCATCATTTGCTATATGCAGATAGGTAAATACCAACTGGTCTTCTCTTAAATATTGATATTCTGACTCCACATATTCCTTTACCTTTACAATCATATTCGCTTTTGCAAATACATCTGCGGCATTTGCTGCAAGTTCGGCTCCCGCACTTATGTATTCCTCATCCATAAATCCGCTTCCTTCTCCTGCCTTTGTCTCCACGATCACCTGATGTCCCGCATTCACCAGCGTATATGCACCTGCCGGCGTAATTGAAACTCGATTTTCATTATTTTTAATCTCTTTTGGCACTCCAACTATCATAATAATTCCCATTGTATATCACAGGTTTGCCTGCAATACAGCCACTACCTTACAAAAGCTGAAAGATCTGCAGCGTGGCATCCTTTCTCTTAGATATTTTCTTTCAACTTTAAATAACTAGTTAACAGTATATCATAAAATCTTCTATTTTCCACATTATTTTCACATTATATCCATTCATAATTATAGTTTTTTCCACTTGTAACTGATATTTAAATGTAGTATAGTTTATCAAAATACACAACCGGAGGTACTTATGAAGGAATTATATCATGTTTCGGGTACGCTGAATGAAGGCTTTGTTGGACAGATTTCATATACGGTCTGCCTGGATAAAACTTACGATGAACTGGATATCGAATTTACCTTTGACAAACAACACTATACCGATATCACGGATGCATTAAAAGAGGAAATGAAATCTCTAGTGGAAAAGGAATATGGCATTACTGCTTCTTCTGAAGAAGAAATTATAAGGGTAATCAAAAATGATATGAAAACGGAAATACATACGCTTGCTACATTAAATGATACATTTATCGGATGCGTACACCGCCAGCTTACCGCTCGCCATATGCACTTTACCCCGCTGACAGCGACAGAAGGCTGCATTGCCATGCCCTGCTTTGAAGGTGTTTTAAAAGTGACTCTGCTGGTGTTTAATGTAATACAAAACGATACACACTATGAATTATCCGTATTTGCAGGAGGGAGGAACACAACATGTACAAACGTTTAGAACTGCACAATCATACCACGGAATCTGACAGCAGCATTACCTGTGAAGAACTGATTGACCTGATGGTAAAGGACAAAGCCGATGCTTTTGCAATTACCGATCATAATACCATTTCCGGACATGGCAAAATCCGCAGGCTGTTAGAAAATCGGGGATATCCCATCGATTGCATTTACGGAATGGAATATACCACCTATTATGGGCACATTCTCTGCCTGAACCTTCACGAATATGTCCCCTGGGAGAATATCAATCTTCATAAACCGGAATTGCTGTTTGAGGCTGCCAAAGAAAAAGGGGCTCTGACGGGGGTTGCACATCCCTTCTCCTATGGACACCCATTTGCCAGAGGATGCCGCTTTGACATGAAAATTACGGACTTTTCTTCTCTGGATTTTATTGAAATCTTTAATAATCCGGAACCGCTGCACGAAGTGAATGAACGGGGACTGCTGTGGTGGGAATCCCTGGTTCTGGACGGACACCGGTTAGCTATGACCTGTGGCATGGATCTCCATGGAAAATGGGACATGGGCGGACAGTTTGCCACCTTTATACCCGGCAGGAAAGATGGGAATACCTCCCAGGAACTTGCTGATGCCGTTCATTCCCAGAAGACCTGTATTTCTAAAGGACCTGTACTGCAAAGTAATATGGATGAGAATAACAACTCCATAGCATTTTCAATCGTTCCTACAGACAAACCCGGATATTATCACTCCGCTTCCGATTCTTATTATCTGACACTGAAAACGTCAGCGGAAACCATCCAAAAAGAAATTCAGCCGGACGAAACACTTTATGTTGACCTGGCAGAACTCAAGGGAGAAAAAATCATCATTCCAAAATTATATCATCAGGATACTACTATAGAAAATCTGGTTTGTGTTGGCTCTGTTATTTATACTCAGCATAACATATAATATTACTGCCAACAGCGTACATCCTGCTGCAATCTCCGGGACTCTGCTTAGAAAATCAGTTTAATTTGAAGTGCGTATTTCTTGACCCCTCTTCTCTCCTATGCTATTCTTAATACAAACACGACGATTACTTCTATTAAAGAAAGGCATCATTTTTACCATGGATAATTATTACTATGAGCAAACCCGTTTGGTTTCAGATCTTCATGTGAATTTCGAGCGTATTCTGATTTCTAAAATGTACATTCCAGGTCACTGGCATGAAAGTATTGAGATACTTTATATGAAAGACGGATGTCTGGAAACGATCATTAAGAATCAGACTTTTATACTTAAAAAGGATGACTTTATCCTGGTAAATCCACGGGATTTACACAGCACCAGATGCCTTAGTTACTGTGACTATATCCTTCTCCAGATTCCATACCCTATGCTCAAAAACTATATTCCGGATATTGATACGATTCGATTTGAAATCAATAATCCCGCAGTAAATCCAATTATCCAGACGAAGCTGCGCCAAATCAAAGAAATTATACAGCAGATGCTGGTTCTGTTTGATGTGAAGCCTCTGGGTTCCCATTTGAAATTCACCAGCCTGCTGTTTGAGATGCTTTATCTTCTCTACCATAATTTCCAGGTGCCGATTGATCCTGAAACAATGGAAAAAGACACCCGGAATCTGGAACGTTTGAAACCAATCCTGGATTATGTGAAAGAGCATTACAGTGAAAAAATACTCTTAAACGAGATTTCTGCCTATGCGGGATTTACTCCGGAATATTTTTGCCGTTTCTTCAAAAAGCACATTGGCATCACCTTTGTGGAATACTTAAATCAATATCGATTCAACTGTATTTATCAGGACCTCGGCAGCACGGATACACCTCTGCTTACTCTCCTGGAAATGCATGGATTTACCAATTATAAACTTTTCCGTAAAATGTTTTATGATATCTACGGATGTACCCCGGGACAAATCCGAAAAGAACTTGTCACAAGAAAAGATACCGGCAATCAACATGCGATTTCTTTTTGGATGAATTCTATAAATGCATCCAAAGACATCTGACCGGTGCTCTGGCTGTCACGGCCACGCAGTGAAATTGTGCCTTCTTCTTCTTCCTTCCGGCCCAGTATCAGCATATAAGGCACTTTTTCCAACTGGGCCTCTCTGATTTTATATCCTACTTTTTCATCTCTTTGGTCCATCTCGCAACGAATACCTGCTATTTTTAACTGTTCTGTGATTTTCATGGCATATGCGTTGGACTTTTCCGATACCGGTAATATCTTGACCTGAACCGGTGCAAGCCATACCGGAAATTTTCCTGCATAATGCTCAATCAGGATTCCGATAAAACGCTCAATAGAGCCAAATACTACCCGGTGAATCATGATCGGCCGGTGCTTTTCTCTGTCTGCCCCGATATATTCTGCTCCAAATCGAAGGGGCAGCTGGAAATCAAGCTGTATTGTTCCGCACTGCCATGTCCTGCCAATGGAATCCCTTAAATGAAAATCGATCTTCGGTCCATAAAAAGCTCCATCCCCTTCATTTACATCGTAGGACATACCAAGTTCATTTAAAGCATTCTTAAGGCCGTTTGTAGCCAAATTCCAATCCTCATCACTTCCGATGCTGTTTTCCGGTTTTGTAGATAATTCCACATGATACGTAAATCCAAACTTCTGGTACACTTCATCAATTAATCGGACAACACCTTTTATTTCCTCCGTGATCTGTTCTTTTGTCATAAAAATATGGGCATCATCCTGCGTAAAACTGCGCACCCGCATCAATCCATGAAGGGAACCTGATTTTTCATGACGGTGTACTACGCCCAATTCCCCAATGCGCATGGGCAGCTCCCTGTATGAATGCGGCTCTGACTGGTAGACCAGCATCCCACCCGGACAGTTCATTGGCTTGATGGCAAAATCTTCTCCATCAATAGAAGTCGTGTACATATTTTCTTTGTAATGATCCCAATGCCCGGATGTCTCCCAGAGTTTCCGGTTCAACATGACAGGAGTGGAAATTTCTACATAGCCTTCCCTTTGATGAATTCTTCTCCAATACTCAATTAACTGATTTTTAAGCACCATTCCCTTTGGCAGGAAGAACGGGAATCCAGGTCCTTCATCCATCATGGTAAACAGCCCCAGTTCTTTCCCGAGCTTTCTGTGGTCTCTTTTCTTTGCTTCCTCCATCTGCAGCAGATATGCTTTTAGCTGAGATGGTTTTTCAAAAGAAATACCATAGATTCTGGTAAGCATTTTGTTTTTCTCACAGCCTCTCCAATAAGCTCCTGCAAGTGCCGTCAGCTTCACTGCACCAACACATTTTGTATTCTTTAAATGAGGCCCTTTGCACAAATCACAAAACTCACCCTGCCGGTAAAAACGAAATTTCTCTTCTGCCGGCATGTCATTCATCAGTTCCAGTTTGTAAGGTTCCTCCTTTTCCTTCATAAAAGAAATCGCTTCTTCTCTGGATAATTCCAAGGATTCTATCTCATAACCTTCCTCTGCGATATTTCTCATTTCTTTTTCAATCTTATCCAGGTCTTCTCCTGTCAAAGGGATCTTACAGTCAAAATCATAATAAAATCCATTTTCAATTGCAGGACCGATTGCCAGTTTTGTCTCCGGAAACAACCGTTTCACTGCCTGTGCTAAAATATGTGCCGTTGTATGATAAAACACACTCTTATCAATTTTTTCTTTCATCTGCTCCATGCTCCTTTACCTTTTTATGATAGGGAATAAACTTCTGCTGAAAATCCTATAACAATTTGGCCAAATTGCAGTAACATAAGAAAAGCACCCTCAAACGTACAGCAGTATAACTGCCAACACGTTTAAGGGTGCATACTAATCAGAATGCACGGTTCCACCTTAATTTTTCTCTTTCAGATTCTAACAAATCCAAGCCTTTAACGCAGGCATACGGCAATGCTTATTCTCTCGACTTCGCACCGCTGCTCGGGAATGGTCTTCGCTGACATTTCACATGAGAAACTTCCACCAATCTGTTTCTCTCTCTGACTGCTTCCTGACAGTTACTGTTTCCTTCATAGCTTTTCTTATATTGAGGCTATTATAGCACTTTAAACGCAGCTGTCAAGGTAGATTTCATTATTTATAAATTTTTTTAGCGGAAAAGCCTCTTCCCCGTACTTCATTTACATGGCTGATCACCATAAATGCTTTGGGATCTTCCTCCATAACCAGTTGATTCAGCTTCACCAGTTCCCGGTTTGAAATAACAGTCAGAATTATCGGCTGTTCATTTTGCATATATCCAGTCTGCGCATGAATAAAGGTGGTTCCCCGATCCAGGCGCTTTAATATCTCCCGGTTGATCTCCTCATATTTTTCGCTTATAATTTTCACCTGGGTCTGAGAGGTTCCCATAAAAAGGATTTTATCCAGAACTACCGAATAGATCAGTACAAGGAGAATTCCATATACAATCTGTTCCGAATCCGAAAACAGCATCTGCAGTATCAGAATCGTAAAATCAAAAACATAGAGCATTGCCGAAACCGGCAGCCCGAATTTCTTATTCAATACCAGCGGCGGGATATCCATACCTCCGGTGGAAGCCCCTGCACGAATCACAATTCCGATTGCAAAACCGATCATAATTCCACCGCAGATGGTAGATAACATCCGGTCATTGGTGACCTGCCCTAATATGGGGATTTTCTGAAACACACCCAGAATAATCGGATAGTAAAAGGTACTGATCAGCGTCGTAAGCGCGAAACGCCTGCCCAGGATACAGGCTCCCACAATAAACATAACGGCATTAAAACAAAATACAAATGCTGATATCGGAATTTGAAAATAATGATGAAAAGATAATGCCAGCCCCGTGGTGCCTCCCGTAATCATTTGATTTGGAAGAATAAATATGGTGATTCCAAGTGCATAAATCGTATTCCCTAAAAATACATAGAGAACATTTTTCATTTTTGATAACTGCGATAACATAAGATCCCCTCTTTCTAAAATTCTTTTCTTCTCTTGTTTCTTGATTTTTGTTAATTCATTTTAACTAAATATCCTTTAAAGACTGACGTTTATATCTTAAAAGCAATAAACTACATTTATAAAGGATTCTGTTATATTACTACAGTAAAGCACAAAAAAAGCAGGTTACTAAGTAACCTGCTAAACCTGCTTATATTCCGAAAATAATATTTAGTTTTTTTCAAATCCTTTTGTAAGCTCAATGAAATACACATCCTTCTTTATCTTTGATAAGAATACCACAAATAGTTAAGGGAGTAAAGCTATAGTTTCTAAACCCGACTGATTTTATATCAGCTATTTCATAATCGTCCGGTAAACATCCATGAATCCCATAACGGTAACAATCACTACCAGAATCGGTGTAATAAATCGAATACAGATCAGCCATGCCTTTTTCAGTTTGAAAGAAATCCCGTCTGATTCCACATGCTGCAAAATGCGCTTTGGTCCCCATATCCATCCAACGAAGATACACATGAGAATTCCGCCTATCGGCATCAGAATATTATCCGTCAGCATACCCATAAAATCAAATACAGAATAATTCAATATGGTTACGTCACCCAGTACCCCGAATGATAAGGCACTTGGGATTCCTAACAGAAATACACCCAATGCCACGAAAAACACAGCCGTTCTCCTTTTGCACTTAAAGTGATCCAATACGGAAGATACCACACATTCCAGAAGTGCTATAGCGGAAGTTAATGCTGCAAAAAACATCAATCCGAAAAACAGCAACGCAAAAATCCAGCCGCCGGACATACTTTCAAATACTTTCGGAAGCGTTCCGAATGTAAGGCTCGGTCCCTGTGCCGGCTCCAGCCCAAATGCAAATACTGCCGGAAAGATTGCAAGCCCCGCTAAGATTGCAACAAAGGTGTCAAGACCTGCTACAATAAGGGCATTTTTCGGTATATTTTCTTTTCTGTTCAAATAACTGCCATAAGTGATCGTGATTCCCATACACAAACTCAGTGAGTAAAATACCTGTCCCAGCGCAGCCGGTACAGATTTCAGGTCAAATCCTCCGTTCAATTTAAAAACGAAATCCACACCTTGTTTAGCCCCCGGAAGTGTCAGGGAACGTATAACAATGATGACCAGCAAAATTAACAGTGCCGGCATCATAAACCGCGATGCTTTCTCTATCCCTTTTGTTCCTCTGTAACACACAAATCCTGTACATGCCATAAATACCAGATGCCAGATTACAGGTGATGCCGGCTCTGCGATATAAGCTGCGAAATCTGCCGGTGCATTCATGCTTGTAACATAACTTGCAATATATTTTAAGATCCAGCCACCGATAACACTGTAGTAAGATAATATAATAAACGCACATAAAATCCCCATAATACCAATGATTTTTGATTTGGGATTTAAATTCTCATATGCCTGAACCGGACCTTTTCCTGTCATTCTTCCAATACTCATCTCCGTAATCATAACCGGAAGCCCTAATACCGCTATAAAAATTAAATACGTAATTAAAAACTGAAATCCACCGTTCTTTCCCATCAAATACGGGAACTTCCACAGATTTCCTAGCCCAACCGCTGCTCCCGCAGTTGCCAGGATAAAACCCAGGCTAGATGCCCATTGTCCTTTTTTCTCCATTTTGCCCTCCAATTAAGATTGTCTTACCCTCTGCTTAAAAGAACAGAGTTAAAATCAGTTTAACAAAATTGTAGGTATATTTCAACAAAATTAATCATTTTTCCATATATATCTTCAAACTTTTTTAATTTTTCCCATAAACTTGTAACAGAAATATAACTTGCTTCTATTCTATGGCAGATGTAAAATAACAGTAACGAAAAAAGGAGGTGAAATCCATGTCAAAGAGAAAATACATATGGTTTGCCATTTGCAATATTATTTTTCTACTATCTACATTTCTCCATGAATGTATTCACGGTTTTAGCATGGCACGGCTTGGTCAGTCTGTAAGTACAGGTTTCAGACGAATTGGCAATGTGTATCTCTACCCCAGAGATTCCGGTTTCCGCATGAATCTGGATCTGGATATTAAGACACTTATGGATTTTAGTGTTCTGCTGACACTTACGCTGGCAGTCATATTCACCTTACTGTTTTGCAAAATCCGTTTTAAAAACCCTTTTACCAAAATGATCATTCTGGCACTGGCTCTTTGTAATTCCTGTCTGAGAATTATAGCATGGGGTGCTTCTCTTTTGCTTCCTGTCTTTGTCGGGCAGTCAGTAAGAATTGATGAATTGAATACCGGAACTGCGCTTGTCACAGCAACAGGTAATCCTTCCCTTCTCTACGTTCCTGCGATTCTTTCCGTTTTTATATCTCTCCTCTGTTTTATCAAGCTGCTTATGCGTCTGCGAAGAAGCCGTGATGAAGGCTATAAAAACTTTATCTTTTTGTTTTTTATGGCACTTATCAGTTCTTTTATCATTTCAAATATACTTGATAATTATATAAGAATTAACTGGATTGCCTGATTAGCACTGTATTCAATGCATAGAAAGGCAGGGAACAGATTATTTGCGCTGTTCCCTGCCTTTTCTTTAGCTGCTGCCTTTCTTAGTTAAAAAATCTGGCTCCTACATAACCAACAAGTCCGTTTGCTTCTACTTTATACCATCCGCCTACATCTTCTAAAAATGTAACTGCCTGTCCTGCCTGCAGTGTATCCAGGATGGCTCCGTCATAACTTGGTGCTTCACGTATGTAAGCTGCTGCATTCATGTAAATTGTCTGGGGTACGGGTGCCTCTGTAGCTTCTGTCTGAGGTGGTGCATCTGTCTGCGGTGCCTGCGTCTGTGCTGTTGCCGCATCTGTTGCTTCCGTCTGTGCATTCGTCTGTGCATTAGCCTGAGCCCCGGCATTTGTGGATCCCCCACCGTTTACTGACTCCGATGATTTTGTAGATTCCCCGGGAGTTTCTGTTGATTTCTCTGTTGTTTTCTCCGTTGTTTTTTCTGTTGATTTATTGGTTTCTGATTTCTGTGTCTGCTTTTGTGTTTCTGGCTGCTTTTCTGTTTCTTTCTTATTCTCAGTTCCATTTTCTGTGCCGGGCTTTGTTTCTTCTGTCTGTTTTTTGCTGCCATCGCCGTTTGTCATCATATTCCCAAGCAGCTTATAACCGAAAAATAAAATACAAATCACTGCAATTACTGCAATCCCCAATACGAAATACCTTAAATTATCTGATAACCATTCTTTGAATTTTTTCATTACATTACCTCCATAACGAAATAACAGAAAACTTACCAGAGCTTTCTATTATTTAAATTAGTTTATGCCTGCTGCCCTGCAAACTGAGAATGATACAACTGTTCGTAGAAACCTTTTTTCTCCAACAGAGAATTGTGCGTACCCTGCTCTACAATATTACCATCTTTTACGACAAGAATCAAATCTGCATTTTTAATTGTTGATAAACGATGTGCAATAACGAAACTGGTTCTTCCTACCATTACCTTCTTCATTGCGTCCTGCAGCATTTTTTCAATTCTGGTATCCACAGAAGAAGTTGCCTCATCCAGTATTAATATATCAGGATCTTTTAAAATTGCCCTGGCTATGGTCAGAAGCTGTTTCTCTCCCTGGGAAATGTTTCCGCCTTCCTCATCAATGACCATATTATAGCCCCCGGGCAGAGTTTTGATAAAATGATGGACATTTGCCGCCTTTGCTGCATCGATGACTTCATCTTTTCTGGCATCCAGTCTACCATATTTAATATTTTCAAAAATACTTCCGGAGAAGAGCCAGGTATCCTGCAATACCATGCCGAATATGGAACGCAGGCTGCTGCGCTTCATCTGGCGGATATCTACACCATCGATTAAAATCCTGCCCTTGTTTACATCATAAAAGCGCATCAGCAGGTTAATCAGTGTTGTTTTTCCTGCACCGGTTGGACCGACGATGGCAACCATCTGTCCGGAATGTACCTCTACCGTAAAATCTTTGATAACAGGCTTTTTCCCATATCCGAAATATACATGGTCAAATACCACCTTGCCCTGAACATCCGGAAGCTCTACAGCCGGATCTGCTTCTTTAACCTCTTCTTCTTCACCAAGTATCTCAAATATACGGTCCATTGCTGCAAATGCAGCCTGAATCTGGGAAGAAAGCTGGGAAACCTGGGACAATGGGTCATTAATCTGCCAGATATAACGAATGAACGCCTGCAGATTACCTATTGAAATGCCTCCACTGATGGCAAAAACAGATCCCACTACTGCAACACTGCCGATTGTCAGATAAGTAATCAGGGATATCAGCGGTGACATGACAGAGGACATAAATTGTGCTTTAAATGCATGTTTACGCAGATCCTCATTTATATTTACAAATTCTTCCACTGAAGATTCCTGCTTATTGAAAAATAATATCTCCTGAAAACCGGTATACATTTCTGTAATCGTACCGTTTAGTTCTCCCACGGAATCCTGCTGCGCCCGGAACTGCTTCTGGCTTTTTCCTACAATAAATCTGGTAACCAGAAGTGCCAATGGTATAATGCAGATTGCCATACATGCCATTACCGGCTGTATGGTGAACATCATTGTAATCGCCAGAATCAATGTCAGAACCCCGCTGATGACCTGACTAAAACTCTGCTGCAATGCTCCGGATACGGTGTCGATATCATTAGTTATCCGGCTTAAAACATCCCCAAAACTATTCGTATCAAAATAGCGTACCGGGAGTCTGCGTATCTTGTCCTGAACATCATTTCTCAGGTCATGCATGGCATTCTGAATAGAATCGGTCAGCAAATATACACTGATGATCTGAGAAAATGTTTTAATCAGATAAATTACAGCCAGCAGAACCAGAATTTTAGTTACTATCTCAAAGTGAACACCTGCATCCGGCAGCTTTTTCATAATATCCATTGCATCTTTTGAAAGCTGTGTGGTGATCATACCTTCTACTCTGGGAGCCACCGTCATGGCAGCTACCGATACAATAACCATCAGTACAGCACCGATAAATTTCCATTTATACGGAGCAATATACCTTTTCATCTGCTTCAGATTTTTAATAAACTTGCCTTTTTTATTACTACTCATGATCCAATTCCTCCTCACTCAGCTGAGAAGCTGCTATTTCATGATAAATCGGGCATTCCTTTAAAAGCTGTCTGTGGGTTCCCCTGCCAACAACTTTTCCTTCATTTAATACAATAATCCTGTCCGCATCCATAATACTTGCAATACGCTGTGCCACCACAAGGACAATTGCATTTCCGGTTTCTTTTTTCAGATCCTCCCTCAATTTTGCATCGGTTTTAAAATCCAGTGCAGAAAATGAATCATCAAATATGTAGATTCTTGGCCTTTTTGCTAATGCCCGGGCAATAGAAAGCCTTTGCTTTTGTCCTCCCGATACATTCGTTGCATTTTCCGTAATGTTTTCGGAAAATCCTCCCTTTTCCATAATAAATTCATAAGCCTGAGCAGTTCTTGCTGCCTTTTCCACCTCCGTCATGGTAGCTTCCGGGTTTCCAAAGCGGATATTGTCAGCAATCGTACCGCGGAAAAGCATTGCTTTTTGTGGAATAAATCCGATCGTATTACGCAGACTTTTCAGATCGTATTCCCGAATGTCTGTGCCATTCATGGTGATCCTGCCCGCAGTCACATCGTATGCTCTGGGTATCAGATTTACAAGGGTACTTTTTCCGGAACCGGTACTGCCAATAAAGGCAACCTTTTCCCCCTTTTTAGCTGAAAATGAGACATCTTTTAATACTGCTTCCTCTCCGTCCGGATACACAAAAGTCACATGATCAAAGTTGATTTCCTCTACCTCGCACTCCATCTGTTTTCCATTCTCCGGATTTTTTACCTTTACATCCTGCTTTATTACTTTTTCAATACGTTTTGCACTGACTCTTGCCCTGGGATACATCATGAAGACTAGACAAAACAGCATAACGGAAAACATAGCATGAAACAGGTAATCCATAAATGCCACCAGCATTCCGATTTCCAGATTTCCTTTGTCAATCATTTTAGCTGCAACTGCAAAAATAGCCATTCCTGCAATATTCATTAACAGGAAGAAAGTCGGCTGGGTCATAGACATTAGCTTAAAGAGCTTTTTGGAATATTTCATATACTGATTGTTTTCTTCATTAAAACGCTGCTGCTCATGTGTATCGTTATTAAATGCCCGGATCACACGTATTCCGCTTAGATTTTCTTTGGAAACACGGTTAATTGCCTCCATTGCCATCTGCTGATTTTCACTGATCGGCTCAGAAATCTTAGCAACTGCGATTACACCCACTATAATGACCGGGACCGTAGAAATAATGATCAGCGATAATGGCAGTGACGTACGCAGTACCAGACTAAAGCTGACAAAAATCATAACCGGTGTCATAAGCGCTGTACGAAACAGCACATTCATAAACATCTGTATCTGGAATGCATCATTGTTTGTCCTTGTGATCAGGGATGCTGCACCAAACTGGTGATATTCACTGTGTGAAAATCCCTGCACCTTCCGGAACATCTCTGTACGGATATCACGGGTAATGGCAGTGGATAAATAAGCACAGCAATATCCCAGCAGTATGGTACCCGCAACCCCTAACAGGGAAATCACCAGTATAATGCCACCCATTTTAAAAATGTAATTCTTGTCTCCTGTCAAAACACCCTGGTCAATCATCCTGGCTACAATCGTTGGTATGCCAAGTTCCACCAGTGCAAATCCAAAGACAGACAAAATGTTTAATAAAAACATTTTCTTGTAATTTTTAAGATATTTAACTATTAAATTCATGGGGATTCATCTCCAATATTCTTTATTTAATTTCAGCGTACTAACGTACTAAGATGAAGGGCACGTAGCGGGCTACGTAACCTGCATTCGGGGCAAATATGCCGCAAAGCCGGGCATGCAGATGGGTGAATGAATTTTCAAACACGCTCTGGCGCCTACCTTCCGGATCCTGCCAATATATCATAATTAATAGTCCTGTAAAATAACGTTTCTATTTCTTCCCAGGACGCAGGCTTTTTGCCCATAATCCACATTGATTTTGTTACAACTGCCTCCAGATTCATGTCCTTCGCTTCCAGATAGCGGATCTTTCCTTCCAGTCGTTTCCCTACTTCATAGACTGAAATATGGCTTCCCTCAGACATAACCTGGGTTGTAATTACCAGCACTTTCTCCTGTGGCTTATAGCTGTTCTGGCATTTACAAAAAGTATCCAGCAATTGATCCGGAATCCCTCCCACACCAAATCCTTCTATAATAATTACATCATACAGCCGGTATATTTCTTCAATAAGTTCCGGAGAGCTGCAGGGAGTCAGTTTCAGCAAAAATACTTTGGGATTTAGGTTTAATTCAAATACGGCATTTCCTCCCCTGGGGGCGGTAATGTAACGGATCACCTGACTATTGCGGATCACTGCAATATCCGGAAAATTAATACTTGAAAAAGCCTGATAGCTCAGCGTATTTATTTTTTTAGCTCTGGTTCCTGCAATTGCACGCTGTCCAAATACTACCTGTACACCACTGGTATCATCCTGAAGCATATAATGGAAACTGTCACGAAGATTCATCATTGCATCTGTTGATTCGAAAGAGATCGGCTTTTGTGCCCCGGTTAAAATCACAGGCTTTTTTGAATTCTGTATCATATAGGACATGGCAGCTGCCGTATATGCCAGAGTATCTGTTCCATGAGCAATCAAAAATCCATCATAACGATCATAATTTTCCTGGATACAGCTTACCAGTTTACACCAGTAACTATAGTTCATATTGGTGCTGTCGATATTGCAGATCTCTAAAGTATCTACCGTGCAGAGCCCTTCGATATCCGGTATATATGAAAGCAGTTCATCGCCGCCCAGAGCCGGAAGCAGCCCATGCTCACTCTCCTTAGATGCAATTGTCCCGCCAGTCGTCAGCGTTAAAAATTTCTTCATTTTATGCATTTCCCTCCTGTCCTTTTTCATACTCATGAAGATCAGTATACAATGAATTCTTCTTTTTGTACATGCTAAACATAAGATATTTATAGTACAATTATTCATGTTTTTACAAAATATATACAAAAAACCAGTGTTGATATTCGGAAGCATCACATGATCTGATTCTTCTGATTATCATTCGCACTGGTTTTATATTCTCAACTAATTAATTCTGTCTGATTATTTATAATTATCATTATTTTTGTAATTTTAGAGTTCTTTAATTATAGTTTAAGCAATTGTATATCCCCCATCCAGAATCAAATTGGCACCATTAAACAGACTGGCGGCATCACTTGCCAGATAAACTGCACAGGCTGCTACTTCCCGTGGATAACCAAAACGTCTGGATGGAATCATCTGCTTAAACGCATCTCCCTGCTCATTGTTCCAATTCATGGAACCCATAGGAGTTAATATAATAGTCGGGGAAATCGCATTCACTCTCACATTGTATTTTCCCCATTCCAGTGCAAGCTGCTTAGTCGCCTGAATCAGACCTGCCTTTGCGGTTCCATATGCAAGATGACGTTCTAATGCCACTACTCCTGCCTGAGAAGCAATATTTATAATGCTTCCGCCGCCATTCCTTATCATTGTTTTCCCAACAGTCAGTGACATGCGCACAGCACCTGTTAAATTAACTGCCATTGTCAGATCCCAGACATGTTCCGTACTTTCCTCTGCAGATTCCAGATAGCCAACGCCGGCGCAGTTCACAAGGACATCAATCTTACCAAATGTTCCTATAGCTTCATTCACCGTCTCTTGAACCACTTCTTTACTTGTAATATCACCGGAACAAGACAGAAATCTTTTTCCCTGTCCGGATACATATTCCTTCAACTCCGGGGAATCTTCCAGATCAAATGCAATTATATCTGCACCTTTTCTGGCGAACATCTTAGCGATCTCCAACCCTATGCCACTGGAAGCACCGGTAATAACCGCATTCTTTCCATCCAATGTAAAGTCTTCATTCATATTATTATAACTTATCTCAGGATTCATTCAAACACCTCTCTTCCTTATCGGATCCCCAATATGATCACTCAGAAACCTGAATGAGTACCTTTAGGCTGCTGTCTTTATGTTCTTCGATATACCGGAAAGCTTTTGCATAATCAGCTAATTCAAAAGTTTTGGAAATTAGAGGCTTTGTGTGGATCATACCTCTGTTCATCAGATCAATCGTTCGATCGTAATCTTTTTCCACGTACATAAGACTCCCAATTAACCGCAGTTCTTTATCCTGCACCAGACTCATATTGATTTCCGGTCGATTTCCAAATACTCCCACTACAACAATATCATGTCCCTTTTTAGACAGTTCTATTGCCTGATTAACGGTAGCACCAATGCCAACGCATTCAAAAAATATATCTGCTTTGTCCCCTTGGAATGCCTGTTTCATTGCTATTTCCACAGATACTTTTCCCGTATTTGCAATTTGCGAAATTCCACATTCCCTGGCAACCTCCAGCCGGTAATCGGATAAATCCGTAATCAGAACCTGCTTAGCCCCTTCCGCAAGAGCTGCCTGCGCTGTCAGATTCCCTATTGTACCAGCTCCCATAACAACTACATTTTTTCCTTTAACATCAGCGCCTCTATGTACCGCATGGACACCTACTGCTGCAGGTTCTATGGTAGCTGCGATTTCTTTTGGCATTCCCTTCGGTATTTTCTTCACCAAAGAAGCATCAAAAGCAAAATAATCACACGCAGCTCCCGGAGTCTGGCATCCTATTACTTTCAGGGTATCGCATATATTATATCTGCCGCTCCGGCAGGGCTCACATTGGTGACAGAAAATCTGCGGCATTGCCGTGACCAGTTCTCCGGGCAGTACCCCTTTGACCTCTTTCCCGGTTTCCACCACCCTGCCTACGAATTCATGTCCTAAAGTAATCGGGCATGTAATAAAAGGATGCTTCCCATAATAGGCATGAATATCAGAACCACAGATTCCTATATAATCCACCTTAATCACAATCTCATTTTCTTTTGCTGCAGGTTTGGTCGTTTCTGTAATTAAAATTTCTTCCGGATTTGTCAATGTTGCTATTTTCATCTTTATACCTCCTACATATCCCAGGTCCCGCCTGTGATACTGCAATAATAAGTAGTTTCAGTTCTATTTAATCTGTCCGTTTTCGGTATGAATCTTAATCCACTCATCTACATTCTTCTCATCTATCAACTGTCCTTCAATTAAAGTTTTTTCAAATTCTTCCTTGCCTGAAAGGACTTTATCAATTATCCCAAATGTAGTTTCAGCCATTACTTTTGCGTTCTGGACACAGGTAGCAGTCAACCCGCCATCTTTGATGGACAACACTGCATCTGCCAATCCGTCTACACCGTAAAAGGTCATATTTTCCGCCCTTTTCGCATCTTTCGCGGCTTCCAAGGCTCCAAGAGCCATGGCGTCGTTCATCGAAACCACTGCATCAATCTGATCATATGCCTGCAGCCAGTCTTCCATAAAGTTCATCCCCTTTGATTTTTCCCAGTCTCCAATCTGCTCATCCAGAATCTCAATATCTGGTCTTGCATCAAACAACGTCTTTTGAAAACCTTCTCTTCTTCCAATTGAATGAGAATTTCCGGATGGTCCCAATAAGATTACAACTTTCCCATTTTGCGGGATTTTCTGTGCTGCAACTTCTGCTACAATAGACCCCTGTTCTATGGGATCACAATCTACATTGGATGCGTACTGGCTACCGCCGTCGCTCTGGTTAACCATCAAAATCGGTGTTCCATCCTGTACATACTGATCTACCAGATCTGCTTCCGCATCGGGCTCCAATGGATGCAGAATAATATAATCATATCCCTGGGTAACACAATTTTCCAGATTCGCCAGCTGGGTAGATAATGTATTCTTAGAATCCAGAATCGTCAGGGTCATATTGGGATATTGTTTCACTGCAATCTGAAGTTCCTGTGCCAGCCAGGCAGCAAAAGTTGCTGACATGTCAGTAGGAAGCAGTGCAATTTCAAACTCTCCCTTTGCATCACTGGCAGCATTTGATACTGCTTCCATTGCTGTCTCTGCCGTCTCTTTTGCTTCTTCTTTTTCCGTTACCGCTCCTTCTGCCCCGCCGCTGCTGCATCCTGTAAACAATGCCGCCATCATAACCGCTGCTAACATTACGCTTAATACTCTTCTTTTCATTTTAAACCCTCCTTGATTTCATATTTATTTACTACTCTGAGCTATTTCAGAGGTAGTTTCCATAATCTTCATTTTCCGTTTACCTCTTTTCGACCGAATATCAAACAATACCGCTATAATAATCAAAAAACCTTTGATGATCTGCTGGGAATAAGACTCTACCCCTAACAGATTCATAATATTATTTAATATTCCAATAATTAATGAACCAACCAGCGTTCCAAAAGCCGTACCCACACCTCCGGCAAAACTGGTTCCTCCCACAACCGTGGCCATTATGGCATCTGTCTCATATCCTGTTCCTTCACTGGGAATTCCTGCATTTAATCTTCCCATTAAAATCATGCCGGCAATCGCTGCAAAAACTCCTGAAATAATAAAGGTGACCCATTTTGTCTTTCTAACCTGAATACCTGCTGCATTTGCTGCATCTTTATTTCCACCAATTGCATATATGTATCTTCCAAACTTTGTATATTTTAATAAAATATGGGTGATCAGGCACATAACAGCCATAAACACTACGGTAATTGGAATTACACCAAATACGGTACCCTGTCCAAGAATCTTAAAATCGCCAATCTTATAGACATTATTTCCAGCGGTATACAGACAGATACTGCCAAAGGTTATCGTCTGCATCGCCAGGGTAACGATAAACGAAGGAAGTCCAAAATGGGCTACAAATAACCCGTTTAAAGCGCCAACTACAGCCCCCAGAAGAAGTCCGAATAAAATAGCCAGGAACAGATTGCCGGTAGCCACATATAAGATACATGCATAAGTTCCAGCCATTCCCGCAAGGCTTCCGATGGAAAGATCTATTTCACCGCTGATAATTACCATACCCTGGGCAAAAGACAAAATTGTTACAATGCTCACTTGCTTTAATATGTTCATTAGATTTGTTGATGTCATGAATTTCGGTGACAAAAAGGAACAGATCACCACCATCACAATCAAAATCAAAAATGTAGAAAATTTTTGTATTCTCGTTTTTACATTACTTTTCATTTTTATACCCCTTGCATATTGCAGGCCTGTCTGCAATACTGCCACAAAATAGTAAAGGTGAAAGTATCACAGTGTGGCTACCTTTCCATCTTAAATTTTCTTTCACCCGTTTCTCCTTTTCCCCCGGTTTTTGTAGCTAATTTCATAATTCTTTCCTGGGAACACTCAGCTCTTCCAATGACACCCGTCACATACCCCTTATTCATAACGTATATGCGGTCACACATTCCGATTAATTCCGGCAGCTCAGAAGATATCATAATGATACTGAGTCCTTTTTCTTTCACCAGCTTCATCATGATATTATATATCTCCAGCTTTGCCCCCACGTCAATTCCACGGGTCGGTTCATCCAGTATCAGTACTTCACCATCCAGCATGAGCCATCTTGCCAGTATTACTTTCTGCTGATTTCCTCCGCTTAAAGATCCCAGATCAGTTTCTATACCAGCGCCTCTCACGTTCAGCATGGAAGACATTGATTTTGCTTCTTCCATTTCTTTTTTAAGGTTCAGAAAACCGCCCTTCCTTACCCGGAGACTGGCAAGCGCAATATTTTCCCGAATACTTCTGATTCCCACCACCCCTTCTTTCTTGCGGTCTTCTGATACCATCAGTATTTTGTTACGAATAGCCTGAGAAACATTTTTAATCTCTACTTTCTTATCATTTAAAATAATTTCCCCTGAATCATATGGGTCCAGTCCAAATATCGCCCTTGCGACTTCCGTCCGCCCCGCTCCCACGAGTCCTGCCATTCCAATAATTTCCCCTTTTCTTAAGGTGAGATTTACCTTTTCAAAGGTATTCTTGCTGGATAAATCCCGAACTTCAAAGATTACTTTTCCAAGGGGAACCTCCTCTTTGGGATAGATATTGGAAATTGGTCTTCCTACCATATGGGCAATCAGGGTGTCATTGTTAAAATCAGCTGCCGGACCTGTGATAATCGATTGTCCATCCCGAATCACCGTTATATCATCTGCTATCCGGAAAATTTCTTCCATTTTGTGTGAAATATAAAGAATACTGATTCCCTTACTGCGCAGACGGTTAATTGTCTCAAAAAGAGCTTCCACCTCCTGATTGCTGATGGAAGATGTAGGTTCATCCATAATAATTACTTCCGCCTTAAATGCTACTGCTTTTACAATTTCAAGCATCTGAATATTAGAAACGGAAAGCTCCTTAATTTTCATTCCCGGATCATAATCCAGACCATTCTCCCGGAAAATAGATTTCACATTATTACGCAGTTTCTTCCAATCAACCACTCCGGCCTTTCCGGGATGCTTTCCCATAAAAATATTCTCTTCAATGGTAAGATCGGGAAAGAAATTTAATTCCTGATAAATCATTGCTATTCCCGCTGCCGAGGATTCCAGCGGGCTTGCAAAAAACACTTCTTTCCCATCCAGCAGTATCTGTCCGGAATCTCTTTGATACAGACCATTGATGATTTTCATCAGGGTAGATTTTCCTGCACCATTTTCTCCCATCACGGCATGTACCGTTCCCTTACGCAATGAAATATTAACGTGATCCAGTGCCTTGACACCGGGAAAGCTTTTACAGATATTTCTTAATTCCAGTTTTACGTTATTTTCCATTCCTTCCTCTTTTCCGCAGTGTGTTCTAATTGCCTGCTTACTTTACCCCTTCCATCATCGCCTTTACTGAATCCGGACTGATCTTACCTTCCATTGGACCAAATGCCATTGTATTCAACGCTCCTGCGGCCGATGCCATCCGGGCAGCCTCAATTAAATCTCTGCCTTCCAGCAAACCACATATAAATGCTCCGTCAAAACAGTCTCCGGCACCGGTTGCATCCACCGGTTCAATCGAAAAAGCACAGATATCTGATTTTCCTTCCCTCGTGTGGATACTGCATCCCCTGGAACCGTTTTTAAGCACCAGTATCTCCAGCTCCGGGTTTTCAAAGCAGGCTTCTACTGCCGTCTCCACTGTGCTTTTCCCTGTAATCTGGAGAAGCTCATCCACGCCCGGTAAAAAAATATTTGTATTAGCCATGACTTCTCCCACAATCCCTGATACTTCCTGGTCATGCATTAATTCCTTGCGGATATTGGGATCAAAAGAAATCTTTGCCCCTAAGCTTTTTGCAAGTTTCATGGTATCAAGAATCTCTTTGGCAAAATTCTTATTAGAAAGAAGAGAGCATCCCATAACATGAAAAAATCTGACACCATTCATTACTTCCCTGCCGGGCATTTTAGCTTCGGCTGCAGGAGTGTTGCCCATATGAAAAATGAACTTCCTGGATCCATCGGAAAAATAGGTTACAAATGCCACTCCGGTTGCCCCTGTATCGCTTTCCATCACACAGGAACAGTCTACTCCGTCCCCTCTCAGACGATTCAGAATATTTTTACCAAAGTCATCTTTTCCGACTCCGCCGATTATCCCGGCGCTGTGCCCCAGCCTTGCTGCCGTATCAATGAAGATTGCCGGAGCCCCGCTTGGAAACGGACCTTTGAATAAACCCGGCTGATCCAGCAAAACCCCCTCTTCGATCCGCATAATCTCTACAATCATCTCACCCATAATCCATATATCTGCCATCCGTTTAACCTCCTTTTATATCGTTTTCTTTTTGAACTTACTTTTCAGAAAGACCAGAGAATCCGCAAGCTCTCTGCTGAGCCTCTCTTCATCAGCCCCATTGCTCAGATCCCTCCATACTTTGATATCCTTACCTATCTGTCCGCCCATCTTCACAAATGGCTCCATTACAACACTTCCCTCATATCCAATCTCCTGAAGTGCCTTGCCGATTTCTCCCCAGGGAAGTGCTCCCTGCCCCGGTAGTTTACGGTTTCCTTCTCCTACATGGAGTTCTCCCATATAGTTGCCGGCACATCGTACAGCCTTTGCAATATTGTCTTCTTCGATATTCATATGAAATGTATCTAACAGCAGCTTCACGTTAGGTGACCCGACTTCCCTGCAGAATTTTACTCCTTCTTCACAGGTGTTGAGAATATGAGTTTCAAATCGGTTTACTACCTCCAGACACATCTCAATCCCCAGTTCCTCTGCCGTCTTAGCCATCTTTCCTACACTTTCAACACCTCTACTCCAGATTTCATCTTTATTCAGGTCCGAAAAATCATTAGGCCAATATGTATACATCACTCCTACAATTTTCTTCGCTCCTATCTTCACCATATTTTTCATAATATCCGTTAAATAAGAGATTCCGGCTTCCCGGACTGACGGATCTTTAGAAGCAACATCTTTCTCCTTCGCCGGCCCTATATTCGCCGTAATCTGCAGCCCCAGTTCACTACAGGTATTTTTCAGTTCCAGTAGCTGTAAATCCGACATCTCCAGCAGATGTCCTGCCCCTACTTCCATAATATCAAAACCTGCTTTCTGAATCTTTCCAGCTGTTTCGATATAATCGCATCTCCATTCATTTCCCCAGTAGGAATATAACACTCCAAATTTCATTCTTCAATCTCCTTTCAAATTGTGCTCGTGCTCATTAGGTAAATAAATCATAACATGCAATAGATTTTATATCAATAGTTTAATTTTACCTATTTTTTATATTAGAATTTGTAACTATATACCAAAGATAAAATTTGTCATTGAATTTGTAATTCAAGTACATATATTCTTGATTTCTAAAGGAATAGACATCACAGAAATTATATGATAATATGAAAAAAAGAGATTGACCGAAAGGAAGTAGAAGTTTATGGCCGTTACGATCAAAGAAATCGCTGACCTGGCTAATGTGTCACGTGCAACTGTAGATAAAGTGATTCATCACAGACCGGGTGTAAAAAAAGAAACAGAAGAACGAATCCTGACGATCCTGAAAGAATTAAATTATCAGCCTAACCTGATCGGAAAGGCATTGGTAAATAGTAAAAATCCATTTAAACTGGGGATTATTTTAACACCGGAATATAACACCTACATACAATATACCCTCAAAGGAATCCGAAGAGCAGAAAAAGAATTTTCGCACTTTGGAATAGATGTTACGGTTAAAATGCTGACATCTTTAGAGCCAGTTGAACTTATGAGTATCCTGAATGAATTTCAGGCAATGCATATCTCCGGCCTGGCTATCCTTCCTATGGACGATGCCCAGGTAAAGGCTAAGATCAATCAAATAGCAGGAGAAGGCACTGCAGTCGTAACTTTTAATTCAAGATTAAGGGGCATTGATGAGATTTGCTTTATCGGACAAGACCATTACAAAGGCGGAAGAATAGCCGCAGGACTTATGGAAAAAATTGTCCCGGAAGAGGGGGACATCGGAGTTATTATCAGTACAAAAAATCTGTCCTGCCATCAGGACCGTTTATCGGGATTTACAACACGAATTGCAGAAAGTAAGATTCCCCTTTCCATTGTCGATATTCAGGAGAACCAGGATCGGAAAGAAGATGCCTTCCGTATCACACTGGAATATTGCAACAAATACCCTAATCTGAAAGGTATTTACCTGGCTGGCGGTGGGATCACCGGCGTTGCCAGCGCACTGTCATTATCTAACAATAAGAGTCGTATAAAATTAATATGCCACGATTTGCTTCCGGAGTCAAGTACTTTATTAAAAAATGGCATTGTTGATTTTGTTCTGGGTCAAAGTGCAGAAGAACAAGGCTACCAGCTTATCAAGGTACTATTTGATTTTCTTGTAAAGGAACAGACTCCAAAAGATCAGTTTTATGAGATTCCGGTGGAGATTATTACCGGGGAGATGGTGTAGATTTAACCGGGATTCACAATTCTCTGTAAACTAAAGTACAGCCCTTATCATATATGATAAGGGCTGTATTCAGCTTATATTAATTCCTATTTATTATTCAAAGCTGCCTGTGCTGCTGCTAATCGAGCGATCGGCACACGGAATGGTGAGCAGGAAACATAGCTTAAACCAATCTTATGGCAGAATTCTACGGATGAAGGATCTCCACCGTGTTCTCCACAGATACCAAGTTTAATGCCTGCATTTGTTGAACGGCCTTTCTTAACTGCCATTTCTACTAACTGGCCAACACCGTTCTGATCTAATCTTGCAAATGGATCTGATTCGTAGATTTTTGCTTTGTAGTAAGCATCTAAGAACTTACCGGCATCATCACGTGAGAAACCAAATGTCATCTGTGTTAAATCGTTTGTACCAAATGAGAAGAATTCAGCTTCTTCAGCAATTTCGTTAGCAAGTAAAGCTGCTCTTGGGATTTCGATCATTGTACCGATGTGGTAAACGATGTCAGATCCTTTTTCTTCTTTTACTTTTTCTGCTGTTTCAACAACAACATCTTTAACGAATTTTAATTCTGTTTTATCACCAACTAATGGGATCATGATTTCAGGAACTACGTTGTAACCTTTTTCAGCTTTTACTTCTATAGCTGCTTCCATTACGGCTCTTGTCTGCATTCTTGCGATTTCAGGGTAAGTTACAGCAAGACGGCATCCTCTGTGTCCCATCATTGGGTTGAACTCGTGTAAGTCGTCACATTTAGCTTTTACTTCTTCTGGTGTCAAGCCCATGTCTTTCGCTAATGCAGCAATATCTTCTGCATCAGTAGGTACGAACTCATGAAGAGGAGGATCTAAATAACGAACTGTCATTGGTTTTCCTTCCAGAACTTCATACATTGCTTTGAAGTCGGCTTTCTGGAATGGGATTAATTCGTTAAGAGCTGCTTCTCTTGCTTCTACACTGTCAGAAAGGATCATTTTACGGATCTTAGGAATTCTGTCAGCATCAAAGAACATATGCTCTGTACGGCAAAGACCGATACCTTCAGCTCCTAATTTAACAGCGTTAGCTGTATCTGCAGGAGTATCTGCATTTGTTCTAACTTTCAATGTTTTGAATTTATCAGCCCATCTCATAATTCTTCCGAAATCTCCGCTTACGGATGCTTCTTCAGTAGCGATGTCGCCTAAATAGATCTTACCTGTAGAACCGTCTAAGGAAATGTAATCTCCTTCTACAATTTTGTGTCCGCCAAGTTCGAAGTATTTTGCTTCTTCATCAATTTTGATTTCTCCACAACCGGATACACAAGCTGTACCCATACCACGTGCAACTACTGCTGCGTGAGATGTCATACCGCCGCGAACTGTTAAGATACCTTCTGCTGCATGCATACCTTCGATATCTTCAGGAGATGTCTCAAGACGAACTAAGATAACTCTTTCACCAGCTTCGTGAGCTGCTTTTGCTTCGTCTGCTGTGAAGTATACTTTACCTGCTGCTGCACCTGGAGATGCCGGCAGAGCTGATCCGATTACTTCGCCTGCTTTTAATGCTGCTGCATTAAAGGTAGGATGTAATAACTGATCCAGGGATTTTGCTTCGATTCTGCAAACTGCTTCTTCTCTTGTGATCTTTCCTTCATCAACTAAATCACAAGCGATTTTCAGAGCTGCAGGAGCTGTTCTCTTACCGTTACGTGTCTGTAAGAAGTATAATTTACCTTCCTGGATTGTGAATTCCATATCCTGCATATCACGGTAATGATTCTCTAATTTTTTAGCGATTGCCATGAATTCTTCATAGCATTCCGGTAAATCTTCTGCTAATTTAGAAATTGGCTGTGGTGTACGGATACCGGCAACAACGTCTTCACCCTGAGCGTTGATTAAGTATTCACCGTAGATACCATTGTCACCGGTAGATGGATTACGTGTAAACGCAACACCTGTTCCGGATGTTTCGCCCATGTTACCAAATACCATTGCCTGAACGTTTACAGCTGTTCCCCAGCTTCCAGGGATATCGTTCATACGACGGTATACGATAGCACGAGGGTTGTCCCAAGAACGGAATACCGCTTTAACAGCTTCCATTAACTGGATCTTAGGATCCTGTGGGAATTCTTCGCCCATTTTTTCTTTGTAGATTGCTTTATATTTTGCAATTACTTCCTGTAAATCTTCTGCTGTAAGATCTGTATCGAATTTAGCACCTTTTTCTTCTTTGACATCTGTTAAGATACCTTCAAAGAAAGTTTTGCTCATTTCCATAACTACGTCTGAGAACATCTGGATAAATCTTCTATAAGAATCATATGCGAATCTTGGATTTCCAGTTTTCTTAGCGAATCCTTCTACTGCAACATCATTTAAACCTAAGTTAAGAATTGTATCCATCATACCTGGCATAGAAGCTCTAGCTCCTGAACGTACAGATACTAATAATGGATCTTCATTATCACCAAATGTTTTGCCCTGAATTTTTTCCAGTTCTCCGATTGCTTTGAAAATCTGATCCTGCACTTCTTCTGTAATTTTCTTGCCGCTATTGTAATAGTCAGTACAAGCTTCTGTCGTAACGGTGAAACCTTGAGGGATTGGAAGTCCTAAGTTAGTCATTTCAGCTAAGTTAGCACCTTTTCCACCAAGAAGGTTTTTCATACTTGCGTTTCCTTCTTTGAATAAGTAAACCCATTTTGCCATTTTTACTAATTCCTCCTAAAATGTATTTGTATATGTTAGTACAGAGTATCTGATCCCTGCATAACTACCATATCTGCGAGCTTTGCGCACAGTTTTATTTTAACACATATCCTAGTCTAGTCAAGTGAAAAACCGCATTAATAACCCTATATTACGTATTTTTTTCAGTAATCCCGCAAAAATATAAGCCCTGCCGCGTTTTTTTGTCGCGTCAGAGCTTATATTAATTACAATATGTTACACTTTTTTTATTTATAAACCAGATGTCTCGGGATACCGTCTACCATTACCGGAGGATAATCTCCCTGTACCAGCGGCTTCACATATGCCAGAAATTCATTGGTAACATACGTTCCGTCTTTGGATATCCAATCCCTTGGAACCAGTTTTTCATCATTTGCGATCTTATGCACATCATAAATACCGGTAGCACATTGATATGGATCATCCGATACACGGTCAATGACAACCATCTTTCCCGTATCTCCTTCGTCAGCTGCTTTAACGGCAGCACCTCCTACCATAAACGCTTCGTTAATATCCACTCTGGATGCCACATGGGATGCACTTCTTTGCAGCGTGCTGAATTCCACGCCCCTTGTCTTACATCCAATCTCTGCTGCTATAAGGTTCGCCAGATAATCCGCTGTTCCGCTAAGCTGCTTATGTCCAAATGCATCTATATAGTCAGAATTCTGGGAAAGTTCACATACATATCTTCCGTCTGCTAATTTAATTCCCTCGGAAACGGCTACCACTATGGAATGTTTTTTCTTTATCAGGGAACGTATTTTATCTAAAAACTTTGATACATCGAATGGAAGCTCCGGCAGATAAATTAAGTCCGGTCCATCACAGTCCTCTCCTTTTGAAAGGGCTGCCGCGCCGGTAAGCCAGCCTGCATTTCTTCCCATAATTTCGATGATTGTAACAATATCCTTCTTGTATGACAGTCCAAGACCGTCCCGGATTACTTCTTTTGTGGATGTTCCAATGTATTTTGCCGCGCTGCCAAAACCAGGAGTATGATCAGTAAGTGCCAGGTCATTGTCAATGGTTTTCGGCACGCCTACAAATTTCTGCGACTGTCCCGTAAGTATTGCATAGTCGGAAAGCTTCTTAATGGTATCCATGGAGTCATTGCCGCCGATATAGATAAAGCTGTCAATCTCCAGCCTGTTTAATATCTCGAATATCTTCTCATAGATATCTTTATCTTCATGTATCTCCGGCAGTTTATAACGGCAGGATCCCAGATAAGCCGATGGAGTTCTCTTCAGTAATTCAATATCCAGGTCATTCTTGATATATTTAGACAGGTCAATGTATTTCTCATCTAAAAATCCCTGAATCCCATGAAGCATACCAAACACTTTATGAAATCCTCTATCCCTTGCAGTCTTATAAACACCGGCTAAACTGGAATTAATAACTGCTGTCGGGCCCCCCGATTGTCCTACAATAACATTTCTTTTCATGTCAATACCTCCGTCCTCGCATTCTGCACAAATTTATAGTTGCTATTATATCAAATAAATACAAAACATACAAGGTTTTTGTTTGGAAACGTGCAATTTTACTTTATCTCCAAACTTTTAGCACATTTTCATATGCAATTTGCTTAGCTTCTGCCAAAGTCACCTCATCCGTTCCGGTTTTTCCATCCAGATAGTACCAGAAGGCGCTTATCTGCGGAAACAGCCCAACTGCTGCGCGGTAATAGGATATTGGCTGAGGGATCAGCTTTTCTTTGTAAGCCTGATTCACCAGCCCGGTGACAAAGCAGCGCAGTCCGCTGTCATACCCTTCCAGCTTCAGAATGCTTTCCAGATGCTCCTGCTCCATTGTGATGGACTGTGCATGGAAACACAGATACTGAAGCCAGCTTCTTCTGGTCTTATAATTATTCTCCATATTGTTCAGGATCTCGTATATTTTATCCTCGAAACAATCTTTTTTCATTACACAGTGTGCCATATCACAGATGCTTTTATGGATATTGTAAAGAATCGCCTTTGTTATGATTTCTTCTTTACTTTGAAAATAGTCATATGCCGTACCTTTCCCTATGCCCGCCTTTTGGGTAATATCCGATACTTTGATGGAATGTAAACTCATTCCATCAAGCACCAGTTCATTCACTGCCTCATACATAGCCGTGACCTTTGGGGAATTCAGCTGCAGCAAATCCTGTAACTTTCCTGCGTCCATTTATATTTCCTCCTCTGTGATGTCTTCTTTCCGGTTAAAAATATCATAAATACAGGGAACAACCACCAGCGTAAGCAATGTTCCGTAAATTAATCCGCCTATCGTTACAATTGCCATAGGCTGAACCATATCGGAACCCATTCCGATTCCCATGGCCATGGTGGAAAGCCCTAAAACCGTTGTCAGCGCCGTCATAATAATCGGGCGCAGTCTGGTCATTCCGGCTTCTGCAATTGCTTCTTTTTTCTCCATACCGCCTTTTCTAAGCTGGTTAATATAATCAACCAGAACAATACCATTGTTTACAATAATACCGGACAGCATTACAAATCCGATCATGGCTATGACGCTGACTGGATTATTGGTGAGAAACAGTCCCAGTAAACCACCCGTAAATGCAAGGGGTATGGTAAACATAATGATAAATGGTGACAGCAGAGACTGAAATTGTGCAACCATGATCAGATACATAAATACCACTGCAAGACCCAGCATTTTAAATACTTCCGTCATCGATTCTTTTATTGTCTGATCCTCTCCTGCCATCTCTACGGTATAGCCCTTTGGTACATCGTAATTGACCAGCTTTTTATTAATTTCATCTGATACAATACCGATATTCGCATCTTTGTCCAGACCGGCCGTTACAGTTACATAACGGGTCTGCGATTCTCTGTTAATGGAAGTAAAGCCTTCTGTATCCACGAATTTTACAATATCCATAAGTGGTACATCTTTATCTTTTCCTTCTGCATCTTTTCCGGTAATACGCAGTTTTTTAATTTCTTCTCTGGTTAGGGATTTGTCTGCACCATCCACCACCATAACTGAGTAGTCTTTGGCATCTGCTGAAATCGTAGTTGCTGATTTTGCATCTGCCAGTTTCCCCTGCAGATACTGGAAGACCTGCGCAACCGTCAGCTGATATTCAGAAGCTGCCGTTTTGTCTACGACCAGACGCATTTCCTGTGTTTTCTCTTCCACACCGTCAGACACATCCTGCGTACCTTTTACTTCTTTTACGATCCCGGCAACATCTGCTGCTATTTCCTTGATCGTATCCAGCTCACGACCCTTAACCTTTATGGATACCCCGCTTCCTCCCAGCGCTGACATATCCATGCTGGAAGTCTCTACTTCGATTTCGCAGGGGAAGTCCTTTGTCCTGTTTTTAATCTCTTCTGCTATTTTGTCGTTGGAGGCTTTCTTATTTTCACTTAACAGTACATACATGGTTACTTTATTGGTTTTTGATTTTCCGCCTCCGAACATACCTGCACCGGAATTTCCCGCCATTGCTCCCACATCGGCAACATCCTGGATATTCTGTATTTCTTCCATTACTTTATCAGACATTTCTCCGGTTTCTTTCAGGGTAGCCTCATCCGGCATGGTCAGGCTCACATTCATCTGGGTACTCTCCATGTCAGCCATAAATGCAGTACCTCTGGATACCGCCAGTACACCGCTTAATATCAGCAGAACCACTGCACCAATGAGAACAACCGGCTTAAACTTAAGCGCCAGCTTTATAATTTTTCCATATCCCGCAATCAGCCGGTCCAGTACCTTACTTTGCTTTTCGGCAGTATTTTTTAACAGTCCTGCCCCCATCATCGGCACCAGAGTCAATGCAACTGCAAGACTTGCCAGGAGGGAAAACGCAATAGTAAGCCCCATATCCACAAACAGCTGCCTGGTAATGCCTTTGGTAAACACAATCGGTGCAAATACGCAGATGGTAGTCAGGGTGGATGCCGCAATTGCACCTGCAACCTGATGAGCCCCCTCTACTGCCGCCTTTTTCACCGGAAGTCCTTCCGTCCTCAGACGGTAAATATTTTCTATAACAACAATGGAATTGTCCACCAGCATCCCCACTCCCAAAGCCAGCCCGGATAAGGAAATGACGTTCAGGGTAATCCCGGTAAAATACATCAGCACAATAGCGGTCATAATACTGATCGGTATGGAAAATGCAATAACCAGTGTCGGGCGGAAACTCTTTAAAAATAAAAACAGCACAAGGATTGCCAGTATACCGCCCATAATCATATTCTGAATAACCGAATCTACTACCAGATCAATGTATACCCCCTGATCCATAAGGGTAATAAAGTGAGCCTGGGGGTTGGACTGTGTCAGTTCATCAAACCGGGCTTTGATCCGGTCTGATACCTCTCCGGTGGAATATCCGGACTGCTTCTGCATGGTAAATAAGATACCTGCATGGCCGTTAATCTTTGCATATACCTCATCGCTGTTATCGGTTACTGCAACATCTGCCACATCCGACAATTTAACGGGCTCTACTCCATCCATATGCATATCCATTAAAACCAGGTCAGATAAGTCTTCCACCTCTGTAATCTTGTCGCCTACCCTTACCAGATAATCCACGCCATCTTCCGTAACGTATCCGGCAGGCATGGTAAAGTTCTGGGCAGCCAGAATCCCTTTTACCATATCTGCTGTTACAATCTGATCCAGATCGGCCTTATCGTATGCCGCATCTCGCTGAGAATCCAGCTGGTCTTTTGCAGATTTTAACTCTTTTTCCCCACTGCTTAATTCTGCCTTTGTGGCTGCCAGTTCAATCGTAGCCGTTACCTTCTGCCTGTTCAGCTCTTCCAGTGCTTCTGCTACGGTGGACTGTCCTGTTTTTATCTGCGTCTTCGCTGTCTCTAACTGCTGTTTCGCAGTTTCCAGCTGAAGAGCGCCCTCATCCAGCTGTGCTTTCCCATTTGTGATCTGATCCTGAAGCTCATTAAGCTGGGACTTCAGTACTTCAATCTGTTCTTTTCCCTGGGCGGCCTGCTTTTTTCCTTCTTCGATGAGCGCAGCTCCCACATCAGTCTGATCTTTGCCTGCGGATGCCTCCACCGCTTTTTCCAGCAGGGCTTTGCTCTGAGTCAGCTTAGATTTGGTATCTGTCAGTTCAGCCAGCTTTTCATCAATCTGGCTTTCCTCTATACCCATCTTTTTTAAACCGTCTTCTATTGCACGGATACCTGCTTCTGTCTGCTGCAGCTGCTTTTCCAGTTCTTCTATTTTATCAGCTGGTGCCATTTCACCCAGTGCCCGCAGCTGCTCCAGTGCCTTTGTAAGTTCTTCCTGCGCCTTTCGCAGTGCCGGGAGCTTCTCTTTCGCCTGGGTTAAAGCTGCCTCGGCATCTGTAATCTGCTGTATCTGGTTTTCCAGTTCTTTTAGCTGCTCCGGCAGAGACTTCATCTGAGTGGCCGCATCTTTTAATTCTTCTGCCTTTTTTTCCAATTCTGCTTCGCTTTGGGCAAGCTCGCTTTCCTTGGCTGCCAGTTCTGCCTGTCCCTGGGTAAACTTAGTTTCCAATACTTCAATGAGAGATCTGGATGTTTCCAATGTCTGCTGTTTTTCTGCTATAGCGGCAAGCGCTGAGTCGATCTGTACTTCGTTTTTCAACAGTTCGTCCTTACCGCTGCTAATCTGAGCTTCTGCATTTGCAGTCTGGTCAGCCAGTTCTTTCTGTCCTGAATCTAACTGCTTTTTGCCGTCTTCGATCTTGCTTTGGGCTTGATCCATTTCCGTTTTTGCATCCGCAAATTTAGCATCCAGGGATGCGATAATTTTCTGATTCACTGCATCTACTTTTTCCTGGCGGATGACAACCTTTATATCTTCCTTCACATCTCCCGAAGTAGATGCGGAAGCTACACCCTCAATACTTTCCAGATCCGGGAGCAGTTTGTTCTTCACCAGTTCCGTAAGTTCTGAGCTGCTCATATCACCGGCTTCCACTGCCGCTACCATAATGGGCATCATGTCCGGATTCAGCTTCATGATTATCGGACTTCCCACGGCATCATCCCAGTAACCTTTGATCTGGTCCAGACTTTCCCGCATTTCAATGGTGACTGCGTCCATATTGGCACTCTGGGAAAATTCAAGTATAACCTGTGATACATTTTCACTGGATACTGAGGTAACATTTTCAATATTACTAATGGTTGCCATTGCCTGTTCCACAGGCTTGGTGACCATCGACTCTACCTCCTCCGGGCTTGCTCCCGGGTACGTAGTCATAACAATTGCATAAGGCAATGTCATATCCGGAAGCAGATCTGTCTTCATATTTAAAAATGACACAACCCCCAGTATAATTACCAGAACCACAGCCACTACTACCGTATACGGCCGTTTCACACTATATCGAGATATCATATTTCCTCCTTCCTTTGCGTATAACCCCACAATCATATTATTTGCAGATAATTTCCTGTGTTCTTCCGTCCGACCAGTCAGTCAGTTTTGTGAAATCGAAAAACCGCGATGCAAATGTTTATTGCTATCGCGATTTTTTAAATCTATAACGTTATCTTCCCGCTTAGTTACAGCTCGTCAATCAAAGCCCAGATTTCATCCCTGCCCTGTTTTGTCTCTGCAGAAAAAGGTATTATCTGAGTTCCTTCTACCACATTCAGACCTGTCCTGACCTGTTTTAAATGCTTTGGAACCTGGCTTCTTTTCAGCTTGTCCAGTTTCGTTGCAATAATAATTGGCTCATATCCATTATGCAGAATCCAGTCATACATGGTTTTGTCATTTTCCGACGGCTCATGGCGGATATCAATTAACAGAAACACTGCTTTAAGCTGTTTTGACTCATGGAGATAACGCTCGATCAGTTTCCCCCATTTTTCTTTTACCGCCTGGGCAACCTTTGCATAACCATATCCCGGAAGATCAACCAGATACATTTCATCATTAATATTATAGAAATTGATTGTCTGGGTTTTTCCAGGCGAAGAACTGGTTCTCGCAAGGGATTTCCGGTTCATCAGCCCATTAATTAAGGAAGATTTTCCCACATTGGACTTCCCTGCAAATGCAATCTCCATTTTATCATTATCCGGAAGCACGCTGGTTATTCCGCATACTGTCTCTAATGCTACATTTTTTATTACCATATTTTCCTCTCATACCGCTATTGCTGCGGTTTCAAACATCTTCCCGGTTAAGCTTTAACCAGTGCCTCAGGCAGAATGTCTTTCATCGTCTCGGCGAACCGGATTTCCAGTCCCCTTTTAATTTCGCTTGATATTTCTTCTACATCTGGTTTATTTTTGGCGGGAACGAATACCGTCTTCATTCCTGCATTTTTAGCAGCCAGCAGTTTTTCCTTCAGTCCTCCAATGGGAAGAACTCTTCCTCTCAAAGTGATCTCCCCGGTCATCGCGACATCTGCACGGACCGGTGTTTCTGTAATTGCTGAAATCATTGCGGTTGCCATTGTTACTCCGGCAGAGGGACCGTCTTTGGGTACTGCCCCTTCCGGAATATGTATGTGAATATCATGCTTTTTGAAAAAATCATCCTGAATCTTATACGCTTTGCTCAAAGAGCGTATATAGCTGATGCCTGCCTGTGCAGATTCTTTCATTACATCTCCCAGTTGTCCGGTCAGTAAAAACTCACCTTTTCCCGGAAGAATATTAACTTCTATCTGAAGGGTATCTCCGCCGACACTGGTCCATGCCAGTCCCCGGACAATCCCGATTTCATTTGTTTCATTCAAGCCCTGGAAGCTGTATCTTTTCTTGCCAAGGTATTTGGCCAAATTAGATTCTGTAATTGTAATGCGAGACTTCTTGTTTTCTAAGATTTCCCGTGCTGCCTTTCGGCAGATCTCTCCAATTTTTCGTTCCAGGTTACGAACTCCTGCCTCTTTTGTATAAGAAGCTATGATTGTCCGCAGTGCTGTGTCACTGATGGATAATTGCTTTGCGTTCAGTCCATGACGTTCGATCTGCTTTCTGATCAGGTGTTCTTTGGCAATATGAAGTTTTTCATTCTCCGTATAGCTGGAGATTTCGATTATCTCCATTCGGTCCAGCAGCGGTCTTGGAATCGCCTGCATATCATTTGCCGTGGCTATGAAAAGCACTTCTGACAAATCAATGGGGATTTCCAGATAATGATCCCTGAATTTATTATTCTGCTCAGAATCCAGTACCTCCAGAAGTGCAGAAGATGTATCCCCCTTATAATCACTGCTGACTTTATCCACCTCATCTAAAAGCATCAGTGGATTTTTAACTCCTGCCGTTTTCATGCCACTGGCAATTCTTCCCGGCATGGCGCCAACATAAGTTCTGCGGTGACCTCTGATCTCAGCCTCATCCCGTACGCCGCCAAGGCAGATACGGACATACTTTTTATCCAGTGCTCTGGCAACAGACTTCGCAATGGAAGTCTTACCTGTTCCGGGAGGTCCTACCAGACAGAGAATAGGGCTTTCCCCTTTCTTTGTCAAAATGCGGACAGCCAGAAACTCCAGGACTCTCTCTTTTACCTTTTCCAGTCCATAATGATCCTGATCCAGGATCTTCTGGGCATTTTTCAGATCTTTGTTGTCTTTGGATGCCTTATCCCAGGGCATTTCCAGTAATGTTTCCAGATATCCCCGGATAACTGCACTTTCAGAAGAATTGGATCCAACGCTTTTAAAACGTTCAATCTCTTTTGCGATCTTCTCCTTTACCTTGCCTGAAGCCTTGAGTTTATTCAGTTCTTCTTTAAAATGATCGGCATCACCTAAAAGGTTATCTTCGCCTAATTCCTGACGAATTACTTTGAGTTGTTCACGCAGAAGATATTCTTTCTGATTCTTATCCACATGTTCTTTTACTTTTTCCTGTAAATCACGCTTAATCTTCAAAACATTGATCTCGTTACTCAGTATCACGCTGAGCAGTTCGTAACGTTCAAAGATATCTACGGCTTCCAACAGGCGCTGCTTATCTTCAAAATAAAGTGGTATATTAATACCAATCTGATCCACCAGCTTTTCGATCTCTGTTATTTCCAAAAGCTGATGTACCAGTTCTTTACTCATTTTTCCGTTTTCTTTGCTATAGTTTTCAAAAATTTCTTTTAAATTCCGAACCATAGCCTGTTTCATATAGTCATCCATTGGCTGCGCAGGCTCCTGGGAAAAGGTACCTGCCTCAACTACCAGATATTCCTCTGTCTCTGATAAATCCAGAAGTTCAGCACGTTCCAGCCCTTCAGCCAGAACGCGGAAAATATTCTGCGGCAGTTTGACCACCTGCTTGATCTCAACAATTGTACCAATATGATACAGGTCATTTAACTCCGGATCAGATAGATCCGGGTCTTTCTGCGTCACTACAAACAGCCTTTGTTCTTTTAACATTGCCTCTTCGATAGCTCTGATAGATTTTGTCCTGCTGATATCGAAATGTACAATCATAGAAGGTAAAATTGTCATTCCGCGAAGTGCAACTGCTGGTATATTCTTTATTATTTCACTCATTTTTATCCCTCTAGTACAGTATTTCGTAAATTTCAGAGAATAGAGTGCCTGATATTTTCGTCAGTACAAGGCATTGTCAGTCAGGCTCTACGCAGTCTCTGAACTTATCTTTAGTTTTCTGCGGGTACCTTTTGATGGAAGTGCTCTTTCATCCCGGTGCATAATCTCGGGATCTCCCGTACCTTCAATGGTTTCCTTGTTTACAACACATTTCTCAATGGTTTCATCCGAAGGAACAGTGTACATCAGATCCATCATGGATTTTTCCAGTATTGCACGCAAGCCTCTGGCTCCGGTTTTTCTGGCAAGAGATTTCTCGGCAATCGCCTCGACTGCTCCTTCATCAAAGTCCAGATCTACCCCGTCCAGTTCAAACAGCTTCTTGTACTGCTTGATAATGGAATTTTTCGGTTCTCTTAAGATACGGATTAAGGTTTCTTTATCTAATGCTTCCAGAGAAACTGTTACCGGCACACGTCCGATAATTTCCGGTATCATACCAAATTTAACGAAATCCTGGGGAAGTACATGACGCAGGATTTCTCCGATGTCTTTTTCCCTTTTATCTGCTATCTGAGCATTGAATCCCATTGACTTTGTATCCATACGGGTCTCAATGATTTTGTCCAGTCCTTCAAAAGCTCCACCGCAGATAAACAGAATGTTGGTTGTATCGATCTGGATTAATTCCTGATGAGGGTGCTTTCTGCCGCCCTGAGGCGGAACACTTGCAACAGTTCCTTCCAGAATCTTCAGCAATGCCTGCTGTACACCTTCTCCTGATACATCTCTGGTAATGGATGCATTTTCTGATTTTCTTGTAATTTTATCTATCTCATCAATATAAATGATTCCGTACTGTGCACGGTTAATATCGTAATCTGCTGCCTGAATTATTTTAAGCAGAATATTTTCTACGTCTTCTCCAACGTATCCTGCTTCTGTTAATGCGGTCGCATCTGCAATGGCAAACGGTACGTTTAATAATTTTGCCAAAGTCTGCGCTAATAGTGTCTTACCGGAACCGGTCGGTCCAAGCATCAGGATATTACTCTTCTGAAGCTCTACACCAAGATCTTTTCCTGCCATAATTCTCTTATAGTGATTATAAACTGCTACGGACAACGCTTTTTTCGCTTCGTCCTGTCCTATTACATATTCATCTAAAAATGATTTAATTTCTTCGGGTTTCATGAGATTAATCTCGTCCCCGTTGTCCATTCCGAAATCGTCTTCTAATTCCTCTTCAATAATTTCAGAACAGATTTCAATACACTCATCACAGATATATACCCCGCTGGGGCCTGCAATCAGTTTTCGAACCTGATCTTCTGATTTGTTGCAAAACGAACACCGAACTTTTGGTTCTGCATATTTCCCTGCCATCTTTCCACCTCATAATGATTTCTTTGGCTGCAAAGAACAGCCCTTTTATTACTTCCAAATCTATATAAGACTCCCACTCACAGAGCAGGAGCCTTATCTTCATGCATAGTTTAACGATTCGCAATCACATCATCGATGATGCCATATGCTTTTGCTTCTTCTGCACTCATATAGTGATCTCTCTCTGTATCCACTTCGATAACTTCAAGGGGCTGACCCGTATTTGCAGCAAGATGCTCGTTTAATTTTCTTCTGGTACCTAAGATCTGATCTGCAACAATCTTAATATCGGTTGCTTGTCCCTGTGCACCGCCGGAAGGCTGGTGAATCATGATCTGTGAATTGGGAAGTGCAAATCTCTTTCCTTTTGCACC
Source organism: Robinsoniella peoriensis (assembly GCF_000797495.1). Classification (GTDB taxonomy): domain Bacteria; phylum Bacillota; class Clostridia; order Lachnospirales; family Lachnospiraceae; genus Robinsoniella; species Robinsoniella peoriensis. The sequence continues at coordinate 105,304 of NZ_JTGN01000010.1, read as the reverse complement.
GCCTGCCAGCAGAAATGCTCCCATGCTGGCTGCCATACCCATACAAATAGTAGAAACATCGCATTTGATATAGTGCATGGTATCGTAAATTGCCCATCCTGATGATACGGAACCACCCGGACTGTTAATGTAAAGGTGGATATCCTTTCCAGGATCTTCTGATTCTAAAAATAATAACTGTGCTACAATTAAATTGGCACTGACATCATTCACTTCCTCACCGAGAAAGATAATTCTGTCTTTTAATAATCTTGAATAGATATCATAGGATCTCTCACCCCTGCTTGTCTGTTCAATGACATAAGGTACTAAGCTCATGATGACTCCTCCTGTCTATCTTCTATAATTTATGTGTTCACCAAAAGTCTGATTAGATTTCTTTAGCAGCTTCGGTAACCATGGTTACAGCTTCCTGAATAGCTAAATCATTTTTGATCTGTTCTTTTTCATAATCGCCCATGATTTCTTTCAGTTTTTCTACTTCCATTTTGTACATTTCAGCCATTTTTGCTAATTCTTCTTCTACCTTCTCATCGCTGATCTGGATATCTTCTGCTTTCGCAACTGCTTCTAATACAAGGCTGTTCTGGATGCGTTTTTCAGCTTCCGGTCTCATCTGTTCGAATAACTTTTCAGCTGACATTCCTGTAAACTGGAAGTACTGCTCTACGGATAATCCCTGGGACTGGATTCTTCTTGCAAAATCATCAGCCATCTGACGAACCTGTCCGTCTACCATTGGATCCGGGATTTCCATTGTTGCATTTTCAACAATTTTAGCAACTACTGCGTTTTCTTTTGCTGTTTTTGCTTCTTTTTCTTTTTTCTCAGCCAGATTCTTCTTGATGTCTTCTTTGTATTCTGCTAATGTATCAAATTCAGAAACATCTTTCGCAAAATCATCATCTGCTTCCGGAAGTTCTTTTACTTTGATTTCATTTACTGTACATTTGAAAACAGCTGCTTTACCAGCTAATTCTGCTGCCTGGTACTCTTCCGGGAAAGTAACGTTAACTTCCATTTCTTCTCCGATCTTTGCACCAACTAACTGCTCTTCAAATCCAGGGATAAAGCTTCCGGAACCGATTGTAAGGTCATAGTCTTCTCCCTTACCGCCTTCGAACGCTTCTCCGTCAACAAATCCTTCAAAATTTAATTTGACCATATCGCCGTTTTGAACAGCTCTGTCATCAACATCGATTGTACGGGAGTTGTTTTCTCTCTCTTTATCAATCTCTGCCATAATTTCATCATCTGTTACTTCAATTGCCTGCTTTTCCACTTCCACACCTTTATATTCGCCAAGTGTTACAACCGGTTTTAAAGCAACTTCTGCTGTAAAGATAAAGGATTTTCCTTTTTCAATCTGTACAACATCAATCTTAGGCTGTGAAACGATATCTAAATCGCAGCTTTCCACTTCTTTTGCATATGCGTCTGGAATTAATGCGTTTGCTGCATCTTCATAGAAAACGCCCGGGCCGTACATTTTTTCTATCATAACCCTTGGAGCTTTTCCTTTACGGAAACCTGGCATGTTAATTTTACCTTTATTTTTCTGATAAGCAGCCTGAATTGCTTTTTCCAGCTCTTCTGCAGAAGCTTCAATAGTCAGCTTCGCCATGTTCTTTTCTAACTTCTCTACCTGTAAACTCATGTTATCTAATTTCCTCCTTAATCAATCGTATGGAGAACGCTATATTTTCCCATACTTACAGTCATTTTAATAGTATAGCACAAGCCTTTCTAAATTGCTATACTTTTTTTATTTGATATTCGTGAACTTTTTATAAACATTCTTCAGCAAATCCGGGCAGTTCATAGGTGTTGCTGAACCCGTTTTCGATCACATATGTTCTTAATACGCCATACAGTTCCGCCTCAGTGGCAGCCATATAGGGATTCACATACAGCACATTTGCAATGCCGCAGGATATGCCGCCCAGAATCATCCATGGGATAAATGATAATTTTAGTATAAATACTTCCCAAAGCTGTCCGCTCATCATCTCCGCACTGAGTTCAAAAGCCCTTTTCCGTTCAATATCCGGATTCTCTGCAAGAATATAAGGAACCATCATATACTGCAGGCTTTTAATAATTCCCGGTACGATAAGTAAAAGAGTCCACAGGAAAATTTTCACTTCCCGCAAAAACATAGTCAGCACAACATTGATCACATATTTGCTTTTAAATGCGTATAACAGTTCGCCCACTCCGGTCCGTCTTTCCCTGCTGCACATAAAAAACCTTTTTGCGCCCACAAGGATCGGCATTCCGATAAGGAGATGCATTACAATGCTGAATAACAGCATCATCAGTCCCATATAGACATAGATCGGGAATAAGCCTCTTGTCAGCAGTCCGCTGATTCTGGTACCGGCATCCTTTAATAATCCCGTGGCGCCATCGGTTATTTTCCCGGTTATCCCGGACTGTCCGTCAACACTTCCATCTTCATCTGCCATATCATTATCCCCGGTATCTTCTCCCGAGAACCATTCTATAGTGCTGTTGTTACCGGATGACCTGCCGCCGGATCCATTTCCGCCAAACTCCCCGCTTAGCAGACCTGTAATCAGGCACACCAGTATTGCAGACCAAATGCAGCCCCGCAGCACATTCTTCGCTCTGTCTTTTAATTCATATCTGGTCCATAACATAGACTTTCCTCACTATCTTCCTTTTCTATTTATATATAATTGACTCTGCTATCCTTCGTGCTTCCGCTTCTCCCAGAAATCTTTCAATTATCGCCAGGGAAAAATCAATTGCTGTTCCCATCCCCCGGCTGGTGATGATATTTCCATCCACTGCCACCGGATCATCCGATACTTGTGCACCAAGCAGTTTCTCTTCAAAGCCAGGATAACAAACCGCTCTTTTTCCTTCTAAAATACCATTTAAACCCAGTACACTGGGTGCGGCACAAATCGCAGCAATCTTTTTACTATCTGCATGAGCCGACTTTAGTAAACTGACCAGCCCTGTATGATTGCCCAGATTTAAAGTTCCGGGCATTCCTCCAGGCAGAATAAGCATCCCTGCATCTGAAAAATCAACCTCCTCAAAAACAGCGTCTGCCAACACCTGGATTCCATGGGAACCAGTCACAGTCAGACCACCCGTTACGGATACCATAGTAATATCTAAATTTGCACGACGCAGCATATCCACTACAGTCAGCCCTTCAATTTCTTCAAACCCATCTGCTAAAAAAATATATATCCTGCTCATTTATAAGCCTCCTTTGACTATTTTCTCTATTCTACCAAAAAAATTTTCAATATACCAGTAGTTTAGAAAAACAATTTACTTTCTTATCTAAATATATTATGATTAATCTCATAAAGGAGGTAACGATATGGAGATTGAACGAAAATATTTAATTAAAGATCTGCCGGCAAATCTGAATTCCTACCCCTATCATATTATTGAACAGGGGTATTTATGTACAGAGCCTGTGGTACGCATCCGAAGACAGGATGATGATTATATTCTAACTTACAAAGGAAAGGGCATGATGGTGCGGGAAGAATATAACCTTCCTCTTACAAAGGATGCCTACGAACACCTAAAACCGAAAGCAGATGGGAACATCATTTCCAAAAAGAGATACGTGATCCCCCTTAAACAGGATTTAAAAATAGAACTGGATATCTTTGATATTCCATTTGCCCCCTTAATACTGGCTGAGGTAGAATTCCCCGACGAAAAAACTGCGGATAATTTTATCCCGCCTGATTGGTTTCAGGAAGATGTAACATTCGATGGCCGTTATCACAACAGCTATCTGAGTCAGATACAATTCTGAATATCCGGGAGGGTCTGCCCACAGGCTTCTCCCGGATATTCTTATTCTACAGATGCAGTTCTCTCCATGCATTCTGCTGATTCTGTTAATGTCATACCTCTTTCTTTTTTCTATTATAAACTCCCACACACTCCTGTAGTTTCATTTTTATACCCATTGCATAGGGCAGCTTGTCTGTAATACTGCCATAAATAAGAAATGTGAACATATTTTTTGTTTACACTCTTTATCATATTCCAAAAATTTTATAGACATAATTTTTCCTTTCAGACTAGTATTTTTCGATAAATTCAGTATGTGGCATCTCAGTTTCATTTCGTGTCCTAAAAGGAAATATTTACCATTACTTGCTATAATATTTAAAATATTTGGAGGTATCTTATGTTGAGATCAACTTTAGGACAGCGTCTTCGCCGTTTACGTGAAGACCGCGGATATACACAGGAGCATGTCAGTACGATATTGAACGTAGAACGTCAGACATATACAAATTATGAAAATGGTTACCGGACTCCGCCGCTGGATTCATTAGTACAGTTGGCTGATTTATTTGGTATCAGCATGGATTATCTGATCCGCGGACAGCAATATGACCTGATTTCCACTATTTTGACAAAAGAAGAGCAGGAATTATTATACAGCTACAATCACTTAAGCCCTATACTGCAAAAAGAAGTGCAGGAATTTATACAGTTTAAAATTAGTCTTCAAAAGCCCAGGCATCACTAATCTTTGCAATTCTTTACATTGTATTCTGAAATCTTTATTCCCTCTTTGCAAAATTAAATATTGCATATGTTGGTTTATGCCTTGTTTCGTTTTTTCCTCACAAAGAATAAACTATATGCAAGGAGGAATTCATATGGATAAAATGAACAAAAAACGCCAAAGTCAATATAAGCAGCTTGGTCTTACCGTTGCTTATTACCGCAAAATGCGCGGCCTTACCCAGTTGCAGCTGGCTGAACACACCAACTTGAGCCGGACACATATCAGCAATCTGGAAGCTCCGAATATGCCCACATCAATATCATTGGACAAGTTATTTGATATCTCCGATGTTCTGGGTATTCCGGTAAAAGCTTTATTTGAATTCAGAGAGTAGTAAGATACATACTAAGAAAGGGCTGCTTTACCTATGTGTAAAGCAACCCTTTTTTAGTATGTGATTATAATCCCTTATATTAACGTATATTCCCGGCCAGTAACTCAATATATTCCGGGGTAGTACCGCAGCATCCCCCGACAATTCCGGCACCCGCTTTTACAAGCACCATCATATGCTTTGCAAAATCTTTAGCATTCATATTGTATATGGCTTCTCCTGTTTCCGTGATAGTGGGCATTCCGGCATTTGGCTTAGCCATTATTGGAACCGATGCAACTCTTTTCATGGAAGCAACTACCGATTCCAGCTGATCCGGTCCCACAGAACAATTAAGCCCCACTGCAGAAGCTCCCATTTCCTGAAGGGATTCTACCGCATCCCATGCAGTTCCTCCGGCAAACACGCTTCCGTCGGCTTCCAGAGTCATGGAACACATCACCGGCAAATCGCAGACTTCTGCAGCTGCATCTAACACTGCCAGCGTCTCATCAATGCTAATCATTGTCTCAGCAACCAGTAAATCTACGCCTGCCTCTACCAGATAAATGATCTGTTCCTTATACATTTCCAATAGCGACTCATAAGTCACTTCGTCAGAAGCTCCAATAATCTTACCGGATGTAGTCAGATCGCCCGCGACATAAGCTCTCCCCTGTACCGCTTCTTTTGAAAGCCGCACAAGATCGTGGTTCATCTGTCTGATGTTCTCATCTAGTCCATAATATTTCAAATTCATGCGGTTCGCTGCAAAGGTGGGAGCATAAACAATATTACTCCCGGCATCCGCATATGCCCGCTGTAAATCAATAAGAACCTGGGGATGTTCCAGGATCCACTGTTCTGTACAGACACCGCGCCCCAGACCTGCTTTAATCAGATTAGATCCCGTTGCCCCATCCAGAATAATGGTTTCCCGCCCTGCCCACTCTGCAAATTCCTGTTTTGTCATGCGAAGTTATGCTCCTTTTCTACAAAAAATACCTGGTACCAGATCAAGAATGTATAGATTACCCAGATCTTCCTGCTGTTATCCCGAATGCCTGCCTTGTGGTCATCCAGCAGCTGCATGATCTGTTTCTGATTAAAGAACTTTCCAGCACTTTCACCGGTAAACATAGCCTTGGTTCTTCCATAACCGCTGTCCTGTTTCAGCCATACACGGATGGGAACCGGGAAGCCCAGTTTTTTCTTCTCACTTGTCTGTTTCGGTAAATATTTTTCAGCTACCTTACGGAATGCATACTTAGTTGTATGGTCTTTTAATTTTTCTTCTGTATTAATTTTTCTGGCCACATCAAATACTTCTTTATCCAGGAATGGTACACGCAGTTCCAGGGAATGTGCCATACTCATCTTATCAGCTTTCAGCAGAATATCCCCTGGAAGCCAGTTGGTCAGATCGATGTACTGCATCTTAGTAGTATCATCATACTTCGCCATTTTTTTATAATTTTTATCCAGGAACTCCTGCGGTGTCATAACCTTAGTAGGATGTTTCAGGATGGACTTTCTTTCTTTTGCAGTAAAGATATTGGCATTTCCGATAAAACGTTCCTGTACGGATTTGCTTCCACGGATCAGGTAACTTCTCCCCTTCATGTGTTCCGGCAGTTTCATCGCTACAGAAGCAAAAGCCCTGCGGACTGGCTTTGGAATCCATTGTACATATTTTAATGCCAGAGGTTCCCGGTAAATTGTGTATCCTCCAAAAAATTCGTCAGCTCCTTCACCTGAAGTAACAACTTTTACATGTTTTGCTGCTTCCTGCGCTACAAAGTAAAGTGCTATTGCTGCTGCATCTCCAAGCGGTTCATCCATATGATACATGATCTTTGGAATCGCATCCCAATACTCCTGTTCAGATATAATTTTACTGTGATTTTCCAGATGCAGATGCTTCGAAAGTTTTTTCGCAAACTGTGTCTCATTATAAGGACTGTTTTCATCAAAAAATCCAACCGTAAAGGTTTTGTTTCCGGAATATTTGGCTGCAATGAAACTGGAGTCTACACCGCTTGATAAGAACGCACCTACTTCCACGTCTGCCAGCATATGTTTTTCAACGGACTCACTCATCACATTATCTATTTTCTGAATTAATTCTTCTTCGGTCTCATTTGTTTTCTGTGGTGCCAGCGTCGGATCAAAATACTGGGTGATCTCCAGCCTGCCGTCCTGAAGCGTCAGGTAATGACCAGGTAATAATTTATATATTCCTTTAAAGAAAGTCTCCGCCATAGCAGAATACTGGAATGAAAGGTATTGTTCCAGGGCTTCTTCATTTACTTCTCTCTTAAATCCGGGGAATTCTAAAATACTTTTAATCTCTGACCCGAAAACCAGGCTACCTTCTATCATTGCATAATAAACCGGCTTAATTCCAAAGAAATCTCTTGCCATGAATAACTTCTTATTTGGAGCATCCCAGATAGCAAATCCAAACATACCACGAAGTTCATTTACTAATTTTTCACCGTATTCTTCATATCCATGTAAAAGTACTTCTGAGTCTGAACGATTGGCAAAAACATGTCCCCTTTTCTGAAAACGCTCTCTCAGTTCCAGACAGTTGTAAATCTCACCGTTAAATACTAAGGCTAAATCACCTGTTTCATTGAACATAGGCTGTGATCCACTCTCCAAATCAATGATGCTCAGTCTGCGAAAACCCAGAGCAGCTTCGTCGGTACAGAACTTTCCTTCTGAATCAGGTCCTCTATGTTTAATAACATCCATCATATTTCCCAAAATTGTTTCTTTATCCGTTACATTGCCTACAAATCCGCAAATTCCACACATGGCTATCCATCCTCTTCTGAAATTATGTATTTATCCATAGTGTACCCAGACTATATCATCATCACTCATTCAATTTCTGGAATGATTATTCACAAATATAGCAACACTATTTATAGTATACACTATCCAATAAGTTCATTTCTACTGTTATTTTATAAAAAATTACTTAAGATTACCTCCATTTATTGTTATGTTTTCTCTTCTCCCGTCATATTCTTTCGTCAGTATTACGGATTCGGCTTTCTATCAAGTCTGCCTTACTGCTTAATCCATTTCCGCTGTCTGTCACGCGAATCCAAAAAAGCTTCTATGTTCGGCAATAAAACGATTAAAGCCAATACACATTTGTAAAATTAACGTGTATTGGCTTCTTACAGATTCTCTCTATTATGCGTTTCTTTTTTTTCTATATGTATACCGTACAGTTAACATAGATGCAAGTCCCATGATTAACCAAAGTGCCGTGTTCGTTTCATCACCGGTTTTTGGTGCGGTTTTGGTTGCGGTTGTTGTTGTTTTTTTTGTTCCAGATTCAGATGTTGTTGTGTTTGATTTGTTCGCAGCCTGTGTTCTCTGTGTTTCTGGCTCGCTCTCATCATCATCTTCGCCATCATCCACACCGCCGTCACTTCCATCATCTTCTTCCTCTTCATTTTCAAGCTCGTCTTCTTCCTTTACGGTATACGAGCTTTGCCTGACATTGGTAGGTAAATCTTCAGAGCCATTTTTCATCTCATTGACTTCAAGTTTTATTTCGTAAACATCTCCCATTTTAGCCATTGACTTTAGATCAAAATATAAATAAAGCATATCTCCTTCCAGCTTAACTCCCTGCGCCGAAGAAATAGTCATCTCTATTGTTCCCTCTGTTGCAGCACCATTATTCGCATCATTGATCTGGCATGTCATATCATTGTTATCATAAGCCTCTAAATCCTCTGTATCGGCACTTTCAAGAGTCATTATGTTTTTATCATAGGTAAATGTTAATTTTCCATTCGTTATTTCTTTCTTCGACGAAATCGCACATGTTGCTATAAGCATATCTTCTCCTGCGGTCATGTCGTCAATGGTAAACGTAAGGGTTATCTCATTATTTTTATTATTGCCTGTATCTGTGTCATTGTTATTTGAGCTAGCTGCCCTGACAGACGGCAGACCGCCACCATCAACCAACGTGATCGGATTTTCGGAAGCAGAAATTTTCTCAAGGCTACTATCTTTTCTGGTTTCCTTATTCAATATCTTGGGTTTTTCAGACTCGCTTTCCACCCCTTCACTCCGGTTCACTCTAATCTCATCGATATGATGATTGTAATCATTTCTGGTTTCTTCTATATTAAGAGCTTTCATTATGTCTTCCAGATCCGTTTCTTTAACTTCCTTTTCTAAAACCTTTACGATTACATTGGGGTATTCGGTCAAAAACAATTCATCTTCTGGAGAGCAGCCATTAAAGATAACTACTACTTCTGTAAATATATCTGATACTTTTTTAATATATTTTTTCTGTTTTTTTGTAAGATTTACAGTTTTTACCGGATTGCTTGTCTCCATCATTTCTGTCTCCGGGATTTTTACCGGCAATTCATTCTCTTTTAACATTCTGGTATTGGCCGTTTCTTCGTATGTCTCATCTGCCTCAGACATTTGCGTTTTGGCTGCTGTTTCATCATATGTTTCATCCGGCTCAGACATTTGGGCCTCGGTTATTACTTCGGATGCCTCACCTGGCTCAGACATTTGAGCCTCGCTCATTACTTCAAATGTCTCACTTGGCTCAGATCTTTGGGTTTCAGTTGATTTTTCATATACCTCATCTGACACTGGCAAATTAGTTTCTTGTGATTCTACAACCGTTTCCGTTTCCGTTGCAAGTTCGGATATATCTGTTTGGGTAACTTCTTCTGTCGGTGCTTTCTGGGATTGAAACACTACAAAAGCAGTTTCCTGCTTGTCCCTTTTTCCCTCTTTCTTCAATTCTTTCCACTCTTCTTCGCTGACACTGGTCAACAGCGCTTCTTCCTCCTGCCCCCTTATATAAAGAGAATGTTCCAGAGGATTTTCTTTCTCTGTATTAGCAGCCGAAATTTGATGATCAGCCGCAAAAACCGTCACTGAAAATAATACCACCATAATGAGTATTGCCATCCCTTGTACCAGCCATTTTTTACTTTTCATATTTTTATATCCTTTCAGGTGAGCTATTTTTGCCGTTTTAACTGTCAAGCATAATTTTATATTGATTATACCATATAGAAGCCTCCGTCTGCAATTATACTTTAGGACAAAAAACAAGAATTTCTTCCACTCTATACGGCTGACTCTGTGCCAAATGAGGATAGAAAAAACAAGAAGAACCTACAGGAAAGAGACTCAAAATTGGTATTTATATACAAAAACCCCTTTTTACTTCTGTGCCAAGAATATTCAGACAAAAAAAAATCCCGCAAGCATCATACTTGCGGGACATTTTACGACTATTATACAATTCCCTGTGCGTTCATTGCATCTACAATTTTTTCAAATCCTGCGATGTTAGCACCTAATACATAGTTGCCTTCCTGTCCGTAACGTTTTGCAGCGTCTGACATATTATGGCAGATATTAACCATGATTCCCTGCAACTTGGAATCCACTTCTTCGAATGACCAGCTCAGTCTTTCGCTGTTCTGTGACATTTCAAGTGCGGAAGTAGCAACACCACCTGCATTTGCTGCCTTACCAGGAGCAAAGATTACGCCGTTTTCCTGAAGGTATTTTGTTGCTTCCAGTGTTGTAGGCATGTTTGCACCTTCGCATACTGCGAAGCAGCCGTTGGCTACTAATGTCTTAGCATCTTCTACATCCAGTTCATTCTGTGTCGCACATGGAAGGGCAATATCAACTTTTGCTGTCCATACGCCTTTGCCTTCATGGTATTCTGCATTTGGTCTGTAGTTTTTGTATTCTGTCAATCTTGCACGTTTTACTTCTTTAATCTCTTTTAATACATCAACGTCAATTCCATCCGGATCATAAACCCAACCGGTAGAATCACTTACTGTTACCACTTTAGCGCCCAGCTGATGTGCTTTCTGGGTTGCGTAGATTGCAACATTTCCGGAACCGGATACTGCTACGGTTTTGCCTGCTAATTCTTTTCCGTTGATCTTTAATAATTCTTCTGTTAAATATAATAAACCATATCCGGTAGCTTCTGTTCTTGCTAAAGATCCACCGTAGGATAAACCTTTACCTGTTAATACGCCTTCGTAAACGCCGCGGATTCTCTTATACTGTCCGAACATGTATCCGATTTCTCTTGCACCTGTTCCAATATCTCCTGCCGGCACGTCTGTATCAGCGCCAATATATTTGCAAAGCTCTGTCATAAAGCTCTGGCAGAATGCCATAACTTCTCTGTCTGATTTGCCCTTAGGATCAAAATCACATCCACCTTTACCGCCGCCAATCGGAAGACCTGTCAGTGAGTTCTTGAAAATCTGCTCGAATCCCAGGAATTTGATAATACCTATATTTACGGATGGATGAAGACGAAGACCGCCTTTGTAAGGTCCGATTGCGCTGTTAAACTGCACACGATATCCTGTGTTTACCTGTACCTGTCCCTTGTCGTCTACCCAAGGCACGCGGAATTTGAATTGTCTTTCCGGCTCTACTAGTCTTTCAAGCAATGCATCTTTTCTGAACTTTTCTTCATTTGCTTCTACTACAACGCGTAAAGATTCCAGAACTTCTTTCACTGCCTGATGGAATTCAGATTCAGCAGGGTTCTTTTTCACTACCAGTTCAATTACCTCATCAACATATGACATTTTAAATCCTCCTTAGCATAAATGTTTTCCAGCAAAAAACAGACACTCCTCATACCATCTGCCCTTTACATTTTAGTTCCATTTTGTATTATATAATGTACAGAAGCTGATGACAAGTAATTTTTGACATTTCTTTACAATATATTTTGGGACCTTTTCACAAATATGACTTGAGAATCCGGATGGTATCTTCTTCGAATCCCAGAAATTCTTCTGCGAGTTCATATACCATATTGTGCACAACCGGATTATGGTCTACTGTTTTCTTGACCTCAGTAAGTCGTTCTTCTTTCTTTTGTATCATCATGTCAGCTATATGGGAAGTACTTACATTAAATACCGTACCTGCCTGCAGGGATGCCCAGCGTTTTGTCCTGTCACCCAGCTTAAGTGCCGTATCTGATATTCCCTTTTCCCGCAGGCTGTCAGCCGCTTTTTCTTCCAGTCTTGAATACCTGGCTGCCTGCAAATTCAAATCGAGTGCCAGCTCATCATCGTACACCTTGCTCAAAATGGTGTGTATATCAAGAAGTGCCGTTTTACTTTCTTTACAGATTCCATAGAGAATCTCTTGTTCTGCATTCGTAATCATGATTTATCACCTCGCTTTTTCATAGCATGCGTATTAAAATCATAAATTATGCAGATTCTTCTTTTCATGCATTATTTTTGCCCTATTCAAAACAGAGAGATGAGGATCCATCTCTCTGTTTCACCAGCCTGCAGGTTTTCTGCATTCAGACATTACGATCCGTCATTAACAAAATTCTGCCGGGTTTCTAAGCTTTAATCTACATGAACTTTTATTATTTTCTTTACCCCGTTACAGGATACGGTGATTTCAGCTCTTCCTTTTTTAAGTGCTTTTACCACACCTTTTTTGCTTACGGTAACGATCTTACTCTTACTGGATTTAAATATGATCTTTCCGTCTGGCTTTGCTTTTGCGGATATTTTGGCAGTTTTTCCTTTTTTCAGGAATATTTCCATACCGCTTTTCACTTTCAGGCTTGGTTTTTTCACCGTTACTTCACATCTTCTTGTGATGCCGTTTGCTTTTGCGGTGATCGTTACCCTGCCTGATTTTTTGGCTGTAACTTTGCCGTTTTTAACTGCTGCGATTTTTTTATTGCTGGTTTTCCACACAATTCGTTTGCTGGAGCCTGTTATCTTTGCGTTTATTTCTGCTGTTGTTTTTCCTTTTGTATACAGTGTAAGTCTGGATCTGCTAAGCTTTAATGCAGGTTTTTTAACAGTTATAAGACATGTCTTCTGAATGCCGTTTGCCTTTGCCGTAATTGTTACTTTACCTGCTTTTTTCGCAGTTACTTTACCGTTTTTCACGGTTGCTATTTTCGAATCACTGGATTTCCAGGTTACTTTTTTACTTGGACCTGTCACTTTTGCAGTTAATTTAACTGTCTTGGTTCCTTTGGTATAAATGGTCACTCTGCTCTTGTTCAGCGTCAGCGTCGGTCCCGGTGTTGGTGCCGGTCTGGATTTTACCGTAATCGTACACACTGCAGTGATTGAGCCCAGATTTGCTTTTACTGCAGCTGTTCCGGGTGCAATTGCTTTCACCATTCCCTTTGTGTCAACAGAGACCGCTTTCTCATTGGACGAACTCCAGGTGACTACTGCTTCTGTTTCATTAGTTAACGGGGTAAGCTGCAGCATATCTCCTGCTTCCATTTCTGCCTTGCCAGTATTCAGGGTCAAAGTTACCTTCACCAGCTTCATTGCATCCTGTAAATCCGCTATTGCCGTCCGGATGTCTTCATCACTGCTGTTTTTATTCTCTGCAGTTTCTTTAGCATCTAAAATTGCATTCTGTAAATCTGCATAGCTGCTCTTTGTATATATGCCATTGTCATTTTTAATAGCCTGTGCTTCTATAATTTTTGCATTTAATCCGGAAGCATCTGCCCTTAATGTGGTAAAGCTCACTATTCCGGGTTCTGACCGGTTTCCGGCTGCATCGTGTGCCGTGATGCTGATTGTGTATTCCGTACCTCGTAAGAGATCCTTTAATTCTACTCTGGTTTCCCCTGTTACTTCTGCAAGTATGCTGTCACCATTTTTCACTTCATATCCTGTCACTCCGATATTGTCGTTGGAAGGATTCCAGCTGATCCATGCCGATGTCTGGGCTATGCGCTCTGCTTTTATATTGGCAGGCGTTGAGGGTGCCTCTTCATCTATCAGTTCGGAAGTTGTAAACGTAACGCTTCCCGGATCTGATTCATTTCCCGCAGCATCGTATGCAATTATATCAATTGTATATTCTGTTGCTGCAGCCAATTCCTTTAACTGGAAACTTGTGCCATCGGTTACGTTAGCTAACAGCGTCTCCTGATTCATTACTTTATAGCCGATTACCCCAATATTATCTGCAGAAGCCGTCCAGGAAATTTCTGCTGTATCTGATGTAACATTTTCAGCCTTAACATCCGCCGGTACTGACGGTTTTTCCGTATCCGGTTCCGCTGTCTCTCCAAGAGTGGTAAAGGATACGCTTCCCGGAGCTGATTCGTTTCCGGCTGCATCATATGCCACAACATTTATGACATAATCCGTTCCAGGTTCCAGATTAACCAGTTGTACCTTTGTATCGGTTACCTGATCTTTCAGGATTACATTACCATTTTTAACCCGGTATCCTGCTACTGCTTTGTTATCGGCAGAAGCTGTCCATAAGATCATAGCGGTAGTATCGGTGATATCTTCCGCTCTTACATCGGCAGGTACTGTCGGGCTTTCCGTATCCGGTTTCTCTGCTGTTGTAAATGTTGCGGCGGCAGGATCCGAATGGTTGCCTGCTGCATCATATGCCACAATCGTCAAAGCATAATCTGTTTCGGGTGCTAATTCCTGTAAGGTAACTCTGGTATCTGTTACATCTGCTAATTCTTCACTACCATTTAATACTTTATATCCCCGTACCCCAACATTGTCTGCAGACGCATTCCAGGTAATTGTCGCTGAAGTGTCCGTAATATCGGTTACCTTTATATTTGCAGGTGCTGTTGGTTTCTGGGTATCTTCCAGTTGTTTTGTCTCGAAGGTAACACTTCCCGGCTCTGATTTGTTGCCTGCTGCATCAAATGCAGTTACTGTTATGGTATATTCCGTTGAAGGAATCAATCCATCCAGGCTGGCACTTGTACCTTCCGAGATATTTTTTATAATTTCATTTCCATTTTTTACTTCGTATCCTGTAACGCCTACATTGTCGGCAGATGCATCCCAGCTGATGTTAGCTGATGTACTTGTAATATCCTCTGCCTTTATATTATCAGGAGTGGTTGGTGCCTGGGTATCCGTTTCAGCTACATCTACATAAGTAATGACAGGTGTAACATATGCAGAAGGACGACTTGCATTCTGACTGCCTTCATTGTTGATCTCAAGCCTGATATAATCCCCCTTTGCAACCTGCATAGCGGAAGGAGCAATTTCCACACCGCTTCCATCATTTGGTATCTGAACTTTTTCACCAACCTGCTCACCGTTTTTGGTAATCGTCAGGAATACATTTGATCCCGTATTCGTTGAAGCAGCAGATGCCTGGCGGAGATATGCGTTTTTCTTATCCCCCATGTCTTTAAATGACATGATGATATTTCCTGACACAGGTGAACGATAAGCTGCTGAATAGCCTTGTGCACGCTGGGCAACTGCCAGAGAATCACAGAATAACCCATTCTTATCTGCCGTTGGCTGTCCTTTGTTTCCCTGCAGACCAATGATAGCGTATTCTTTTCCGTTCCAAGTGGCATACGTAGGATCGAATACAGTCATATTGCTATATGTGTCATTTTCTTTCTGCTGGGCAAACCACACATTCCCCTGCTGTTCCTCTACAAAATCCTTTGCCCAATGATACTCATTTTTAGCAGTGATTGTATAGTCTGCTTCGGAACCGTCTTCCGCAATTACTTTTAAGGTCATGCCATCTTTCACATTTCCTTGGGTAACTTCGGCATCATTCTGATAAAGCTTTTTAACAGCCGTATCATGCACGGTAATTCCAGTAAGTATATCCTCTACAGAGACAGCTGCTTTTTCCGTCATTGGTACATAGACTGCATCATCCCTGATCTCAAAAATAGAATCCTTGATACTATTGTCCGTACTTGCCGTTACCACATATTCAACCGTCGCGTTTCCATCAGATAAAGTCAGCTTGCTGCCGCCTGACACAATATCCTTCCCTGTCAGCTCCTGCTCTTCCCTATCAAATACATGTACTTCTAATTTCTTATCGTAAACTAAATTGCCTAAAAATTGCTCTACAGTTGTGTTCATTGCCAACCCGCTAATCTGACGGTCTGCAATAGTATATACGGATGAAAACAAGCCCATGCTGGCAATATCAGATTCATGTGCCCCAATGTCCGGTATTCCTGTTATTTCATTACCGAAGAAATCCTGTTCTCCGTTATCCTGTATAACTTTTCCGGCATTGATGGCAGGTGAATTTTCAGCCAGCTTATATCCGTCAAATACGGTTTTCTGAGACGGGTCTTCATGGGAATTTATCACACCATTAGTAGCTGAAGGGGCTTTTCCCGGATCTTCAAACACTTGTGTTCCTGCCGTTACGTTTACCGCATTCTCATCATCTCCAGGAATATTGGCATAGTTATAATAGAGGTTGTTGCTATAGCTTGCTCTGGTTCCGTTTAAGGTCCAGCTTTCTGTTTTTGCCTGATCACCGGCATAATAGATAATATTATTTTCCACATTCATAACACCTCCGGTCATGCCCGGACGAATAAACGGAACACCTTCTTTTACATAGAAGACGTTGTTGTAAATATGGGAATCCGGCTGGGCTGGTGCATTAATCACGCCTGACAGATCATTTTGGCTGATATTATAACGGAAAATATTACGGTACGACTGCTGCAGGCAGAACATTACACACCCGCCGCCGTTATTATGGCTGTAGTTATACTGGTAGATTGTTCCATCTCCGGAATCAGCATCCCAGGCCTGACCATCCCCATTAAAATAAGTATCAAACGCTTCATTGTACTGGAATACCGCATCCTTACATTTCCACGGCCAAATCCCAGCTGCCACTTTTCCTTGACCCGTTGCAATATAGTCGGCATCATTTATCTGCCTTGCCGCACCATCTGATACGTTATACTCAATCAACGGGCGGTCACAATACATAGTTGTTATGGCATCTCCCCCGGCTTCTTTCACGTAATTATTCCGGATTTCAACATTTCCGTGACCGTATTTTGCAATGACATCATCCGGAATTGCCGTACCTGCAAACTTATCAAAGTATGCAGTATAACCAATCGCAATCCCCCAACGATTTACATTGTCCAGGTAACAGTTTTCTATTTTAACATCATTATATCTTGAGATCCCTGTTGCTTCTTCATTTTTCGGTTTCAAGACATTCATCTGGATTCCGCCGTTGTCCATGTGCTTATCGTATACATTTCCGATTACATCATGTATGTTCAGCTGATTTAGGTAAATGTGGTCTACAGTACCCTTGTTCTGGGCAATGGCAGCTACTCCCGTACGTTCCATAACTTTTTGATTGTTATATACGGTTTCAATTTTTGGACCCCTGTTAGTTATTTCCAGGTTCTTGATCTCTATATATTCCGAATCATACAGGAGTACCGATGACGAAACATATCCTTTAAAGACATGATTTACATTGTCCAGCATTCCTCCATAGTTCTGGTACCAGATCCCCTGCCCGTTTGTATTAATTACAGGATTGTTTCCATCTCCGTATTTGTCTATGACAATCGGTGACTCCGGGGAGCCAGATTGTTCATAAAGATGCAGGTACCCATTTGTAAATTCCGATCCGGATTCCAGCAGTACCCGGTCTCCGGGCTGTAACGTTAATTCATTTATTTTCTGTAAACTGTAGAAAGCATTCGATTCCGATGTTCCATCATTGCTGTCCTTTCCATTTAATGTGCTGACATAATAGGTAGTTCCTGTCGTGGCCTCCTGATCAGCCGCCGCACTTACTGTTATCCCCGGTGCAATACTGGAAACAATGACAGCCAGTGCCGTAATCATTGATAAAATCTTTTTCTTCATCGTATTTACACCCCCCTATTCTTCATATCCGAGCCGGATTTCTGCTGCCGATGCGAAAACTTTTCCTGCTTCCTGTGATCTGGAATCTTTTGCCCAAAGCTTTACATATCTGGCGTTTACAGATGGAAATTCTGCATATTTAATTTCGGAGTTATTTTCCCAGCTTCCAGTGGCAGCTTTTGTCCAGTCTGTGCCGTTTGTACTGACGGATACCTCATACTCCGTGATTAAACCATTGACACCTCCTGCTTTTCTGGGAACATATTTCAGCATGCCTACTGACTGTTCTTTTCCCATATCGATACTAATCCATGCTTCGCTTCTGTCACAACCGCTCCATGCAGTATGCCAGATTGTGTTCATGTTATTATCCAATACATAAGACGGATTTCCTTCTGTCGTGTTGTTTGGCTGGAAGCTTCCTGCCGTTGCGGTCATACCCTCTGTTGCATATTCGGCATATACCTTTACCACATGGATGTTGTAGGTACTGTACTCCTGCTCATTCGATTTATTGACAACCTTTAGAACCATTTCTTCTGTTACTGCTGTATCTGGCGCAACCTGTTCAGAGCCTTTCATAACCTTGCATTCTGCTTTTGCAGATGCTTTGATATTTTTTAAGAAATCCTCTGCTGTCGTTCCTTGTGGCACATTCCGGATATCCTGTTCCTGTATCAGATAACGGTCTGAATATACGTTTAAGGAAACAGATTCTTCTACGCCTGTCTCATGAATGCCAATATCCGGTACAATTCCCGTTAACTTATTTCCAAAGAAATCCTCAGTTGCATTATTGGGAATGTATACGCCTGCATTTACTGCTGGCGAATTATCAGCAATTTTATATCCTTCAAATGCACTTCTGTCATGAATCTTCCCGCCTTCATTAACGGTGACAGGAGCACTTCCCGGATTTTCAAATTTCGGATCTGCAGTGATTGCATCCGCTTCCGGAAGTCCCGGCATTCCTTCATCGCTGTAACCATAGTACAGGTTATTTTTAAATGATTTGTTATTGCCAGGGTTCCAGCCATCATCACTGACATTTTTATTGGTGCTGACATTGTAGAAGATATTATTAGCCAGATATCCCGCACCGCTTCTCTTACCTGCAGCCGGATGATGTACAGCAGTTTCCAGATCTCCTCCCACATAAAATACATTGTTATAGATTTTAGCAAGTGGATTGCCCTGGAATGTTATGAGGCATTTTAAATCATTCTGGCTTAAATTATACCGGAATGTTCCATTATACGCTTCATTCAGGCAGATTAACATTGCACCGCCTCCATTGTTATGGCTGTAGTTATATTGATATACGGTTCCGTCTGACCAGTCAATGTCCCATGCCTGTCCGTCACCATTGCCTTCACCGACCGTGTCAAATGCTTCATTGTATTGGAAAACTGCATCTTTGCACTTCCATGGCCAGATTGCCGCGCAAAAGGACTGCCAGTATCCCGGATATCCGTCATCCAGGTCAACGCCTGCCGTGTCGGATACATTATTCTGTATCACGGGCTGATATGCGTACATGGCAACAATTGCATCATTTCCTGCATTCTGAACATAATTTCCTTCCAGAACAAGATTGGTATGACCATATTTTTTAACAATTTCATCTGCCAGAGCTGCTCCGTTAAACTTATCGTGCTGATAAGTATAACCCACAACAATACCTGCTCTTGAAACATCCTTCACATAGCAATTACTGATTTTAACATCCTGATATCTGGCGATACCAGTTGCATTCTCATCTGCCGGTTTCAGAACATTCATCTGGATTCCTCCATTGTTCATATGTTTATCCTGAAGATTCCCGGATATATCGTGGATAAAAAGATCATCCAGATAAATATGCTCCATGGTTCCCCCATCTTTTGCAATTCCTGCCACACCGGTACGGTCCATTCTGCCGGATGCTTTATTTACATTTGTTGAAAAATAGTCAAAATCATTTGATTTATTAGTTATTTCCAAATTGCTGATCTCTACATAATCAACATCGTAAAGCAAAATTGCGGAAGAAACATATCCACTGCTTCTGTGACCGCTGTTATCCATTGCTTTTCCGTAATCCTGGTACCAGATTCCCTCACCGTTACAATTGATCACCGGTTTATTTCCTTCGCCGTAGCTGCTGATGGAAATCGGATTTTCCTGTGTACCTCCTACATTCTGCAAATGAATAAAACCGTTAAATATGGATCCGGATTCCAGTAAAACAGAATCTCCCGGCCCAAGGGTAACATTTTCCAACTTGTCTAAAGTCTCCCATGCTTCCCCTTCTGAAGTACCGCTGTTGCCATTGTCTCCATTCCTACTGCTGATATAGTAGGCCGTGCCCACGCCGGCTGTTTCTGCAGCATTTACATAAGGTATTGTACTAAATGCCTGGGTGCTGCAGACTAGCGCAACTGCCAGCATGAATGATAAAAACTTCTTTTTCATCCTCTTACTCCTTTCTTTCCATAAAATTTTTATTGATAACTATCTTTTCCGTAATCATAACTTCTACTTCATACGGAAAAAATGTTTACCGATCCTTAGTTCGTTACTTGCTGCTTTGTATAGTCGTATATGCTTCCCATATTGCCCTGGATTTCATATCCCGCAGCCTTCTTATTTACTATTTTTTCATAATTGGCTTCTCTGAGGCTCTTATTGATATTATCTTTTACGGTGTCTATCGGGTAAAAATCATTCACATTCCTGTCTGCACACTGGATCAGATACAACGCTCCATTTTCATCAATTACCCGGGTTACTTCTCCTTTTTTCAAATCTGCCGCATAATCTAAAACATCCCCAATAATCCTTCCATAAGCACCAATATCACCGGATAATAATTCCTGATGGGTAAAATAAGGCTTAAGCAGATCATCCGCTTGTACCAGGTCTGACAGTGATTTATCCGCGCTTATTTTGCCCTGTAGTTCATTCAGCTTCTCTTTTAAGTCCTGGTACTGTTCCTCTTCCATTTCCGATGCCTGATATTCAATTTTAATATAATCCAGTGTAATGTCATCGTTCTGACGGAATATCTTATCCTTCTGCTGATCATAATAGGCTTTTCTGTCTTCATCCGTAATATCCATTCCTTCATTATTCAGATCTGAGCAGTATTGCTTCTGGATGGAGTCTATGGAATATTCTTTGTACAATTTCAATGAGAAGTTGGAAAGTCCATAGACCGGTTCGCCCTTTTTTATTTTATTGGCTCTGGCTTCATTTTCATCTTCCATTCTCTTTTTCAACGCCTGATATCCGGTTTCCTCAATGTATCCTTTTTCTTTTGCCAGATCAAAAACCGCCGCTGTATACTTTAGCTGTTCAATCACCTGGTCAGCAAGTACACGATAGGGTATTTCACCATTAATTTCCTTTTCCCAGGCATCCCCTTTCAGTGTTACTCCCGCTTTTTCATAAAAATACTGACTCACCTGATTGATTTGTTCATTGACCGTATCCTGATATTCTTCTTTGTCAATTTTTTCCCCATTGATTTTTAGCTGA
This sequence comes from Robinsoniella peoriensis, assembly GCF_000797495.1. GTDB lineage: Bacteria > Bacillota > Clostridia > Lachnospirales > Lachnospiraceae > Robinsoniella > Robinsoniella peoriensis. Next base: position 84,156 of record NZ_JTGN01000010.1, on the reverse strand, counting down.
AATCCTGTCCGATTATAAATTATAACAATTGCAAATCCTACAATCAGCAATATAATTGGTATCCCTATCCACAATTTCTTCTTCACGCTATATCCTCCTAGTTATATTCCACAATTTCATTGACACATCTTTGTAAATATTATATCATTTGTATAATACCGTTGCTTGTTAAAACCTGTTTATTTTCAGGCATTTTTTGTATAATCCGGAACAAGGAGATTTTTATGTACAACAATACTTACTCGAACACAAAATCCGCCACTGGATCAGAAACACGATTTGTTTTATCCGACCAGGCTATTATCAGCGCTGTAAAACAGCTCAGAGAAAATTATTATACTTTTGCAAAGCACATCCACAAAAGCATAGAAGTATATCAGCTGACCTCTGGAACCTGCAGCATGGAAATCAAGAACCAGGTCATAAACTGTGAAAAAGATGATATCGTTATCATAATGCCAAATATTGTCCATTCCTTTTATCTTACCTGCAAAGCCCCCTGTACCTTTAACCACATCCATTTTGATCCTTCCTATTTCTCGGAATTGTATCTGAATACTGCAGGAGGCAGCAATCCGGAAGATGCGATTGATATGATATCTTCACTTTTCTATTGCTGTAACGTTTTCTACAAAGCTAAGATTACAGAAAGAATGGCTTATCTGATAGAAAAAATAATTGTCAGCACCCGGGAAGACCATTTTTTCTCCCGTTCTTATTCGAATTTATACATAACTGAATTACTGCTCTCCGTTTTAGAAACACTGGAGAAGGATTTCTCTTTTTCCAAACACTATGCCCCAAGGCAAAACCGCTATGTTTCCTTTACGCTCTCCTATATACACAAACATTATGATACCAAAATATTAATCAGGGACATCTCGGATAAATTGGGTATATCAACCCGTTATCTCAGTGAAATCTTTTTCAGACAGATGAATCTGACCATATCCAATTATATTAATATCTACCGGATTAATCAGGCAATTGATTTGATGACAACTACGGATATGTCCCTTACCATGATTGCCAGCCAAATCGGACTGAAAGATTCCCAGCATTTTTCAAAATTGTTTAATAGTATTATTGGGATTACTCCTTATAAGTATAAAAAAATGTTAAAACATAATTTTATTGAATGAAAACACAAAAAAAGGAACGGCAACTGCCGTTCCTTAAATAAATCATTTTTATTGTGCTGCTTCTGTACTACCTGTCTGTTCCGTGAGGAAATCACTCATTACATACCCGGTACCGCCAGCGTAGCGAACTTCTGACCATCCATTATCCAGTTTTTTAACTCTGGTGACTGTTTCTCCTTCGCTTAGAACTCCCAGTATGTCTGCATCTTCCGTAGAATCTGCCCTAACGTTACATTCTGTATTTGCTGCTACTATTTTATTCACTTCCACACCGGCTTCATTACCGCTTGGAATGTTGGATTCTGTCATTGGAGAACCGATTTCATCCACCAAATTTTTCAAATCTTCATTGGAATCCATTGCCTGCTGGTACTTCTGATTTACATCATCAATTAATTTCTTAATATCAGCATCATTTCCCATATCTTCTACATACTTCTTCGTTGCCTCATCTTTTTTGTAATCAGATACATAGAGGCTTCCATCTGTATTCGTCTCTAAATACAGGCGCACCAGACTTGGTACCATAGTTTCGATATTAGTAACTTTACAATCATAAATTACATAAGCAACATAGGAACCATCTACCGGCCCTTTTTTAGAATAACAAGATACGTTATTGTAACTTTCAATCAGACTGTCGTTCTGAATGGACTGCTCTTCCTCAGAAGTTAAGCCAGGAACCAATTTCTTTAATGTTGCCATATCTTTATTTCCCATAGCCGCATAATAAGCTTGTACTGTCTCAAGTACTTTTGGGTCATTCTGTACTAAATCGTTACTTTTATTCTCTGTCTCAGCATTCGATTCTACTATAACTTCTTTTTTGGTTTCACTTTCCGTTGTCTTAACAGCATTTGCCCCATCGCTATTTCCAAGTCCACTGACAAGTTTCACCGCAAATACTGCAATCACCAGAATTAAAATAATTGCTAAGCCGAGTAAGATATATCTTAGATTATCAGATAGCCATTCTCTAAAATTACCCACTATACTTACCTCCATTTTTCTACATCCGTGTTACAATTATTCGGCTGCCACAAGAGCAAAAAAAACGCACCCGGAGGGATTCGAACCCCCGACACGTGGTACCGGAAACCACTGCTCTATCCCCTGAGCTACGAGTGCTGATTCATCTGCAAACCTTCAAACAGCTTTTAAATAACACATGCTTTTCCCTATAAACATTGGATTTTCAAGGTTCGTAGATCCCTTTCACCCTAAAACCCACAAATTCTTTTGATTTTTACACAATGCATGTCTACTAAATTATAAGCATTACTTCTGTGCAAAACAAATATATAAGGTGTAAACAAAGTGTAAATCATACAAAGTATCGTTTATAAGGTGTAAATAAGGTTTACTTTTGCTGACATAAGGTGTAAAATATACTGGTTGCTTACCAATATTTTTAGCACTTACGAAAGCACTTATTACATATTATCATAAAAGATGGAAAAAGTAAAGGATTTGTTATTGAATATGTTTTCCAGCACACATTTTGTCTTTTTATGTCTTCTTTTGTATATATAAGAACCGATAAAAAATGCATGTTTTACCGGCTCTTATCAGCATTCGGAACTTACAGCGCTAAGCGGTGTATCTCCCTGGTATACGTATAGACTTCATTGGAAAGAACCTCTTCCGGTATTACCTGGGTTTCATTTATCTCCCTTACCATTTCCTGCAGTTCTTTCTTGGTAGTCCGTATATTCTTAGGAACTACAATACATTCATGTATGCTGCTTGGAAGAATATAGAAATCATCCTGCAGGCGCTCCCCGATCAAGGTCAGGATCGAGTCATACAAGATACATGCTGCTCCCATTGTCTTTTCTTTATTGGAAAGAACATACATTGGTATTCTGTCATCATCACATTCCTGATCCTCCATAACATCTGAAAATTCTTCTTCCAGTTCACCTTCTTCGATCTCATCCATCACTTCCTCCATGCTTTTAAATTCAAACGGAAGCATCGCAGGCGTATTTTTTCTGGCTGTTTCATATAAGATTTCTTTTGTGATCTTCCACATTTTCAAATGACTGTCATGGATTAAGATCGTTCCCGTTCCCAAAGTATCACTTTTCAGGAAATAATAAAATACAATTGCCAAATCCAGATATTGCACATGGGGAACCGTTTTTAACAATTCCGTATTTTTCTTATAGTTAATGACTTTGCATGCAATATTATTTTTCACACGCATGTAATCCGTGTAGAAATCCGTATCTACGGGCACCTTGATCTTGTTGTTTTGATAGATATTTAGTATACTGTCAATAATCTGAGCCATGGCAGTCCCACACTGATATTCCTGAAAATAATCATTTAAATATATCGTAGGGGAAATACTCTTTGTAGTTTCCACAATTGACAGACCATCCAGCTGAACATCATTATTCTTTGTAATCTGATGCAGTTCAACGCGCACCTCCTTTCCCAATTGTGTCTGTACATTTTTCTGCACAAAGCAAATAAATTCTTCGTAATTCAATCGAACCACCCTTTCTTAAATTAGTATCGTATAAAAATCAAATGGAAAAATTGATGCGAACGCATCGAGAATAAAACATTTAGAATTTTTATATCACTTATGGTATCATATTTTTTGGTGGGATGCAAGTGATATTTTAGTTTTTTTATTATTAAAGCAGGTGTCCTGAGATCACTCCTGACACCTGCTGCTGGATTCTATCTATAAGTCTGAAAAAAGCCATACTGTGGAAAACTCTTATACGTTTTACTCTTTACTTTTTTATTTGCTACAACATAGAAATAATATTTTTTACCTTTTTTCATATTTTTACCTTTAAATTTCTTCAAGGTATAACTCGTTGACTTTGTTGTAGAAATTTTTTTATATCCTTTTTTTTGTTTATCAGAAGCATAAACAGTGTAATTTGTAGCACCGGTAACTTTTGGCCATGATGCAGTTAAGCCGCCTGATACATTACGAACTTTTACTTCCTGCTGGTTTGCTACATACGTGCTTCCCCAATTACCATAAACTTTTTTCCCGTTATTTAACTGGGTATAAGCTCTGACCTTCACTTTATAGAACGATTTCTGGTTCATTTTTATAGTATTATAGCTGCTGCTGCTTACGTTTAATGTCTTTCCGGTCTTTTTATTCTTCATTGTGTAGACAGCAATCTGATAACCCTTAGCATTTTCTGCCCGGTTCCATGCCAATGCTACTTTATTAGAGTAGGGATAACTATTTGTAACTTTAATCCCAGTAACTGTTCCTGGCAGAGTATTTGCATAGATATAAGCAGAATAATCATTTCTGGCTACATATCCAGATGATGATACACGTTCTGCATATACCCTTAAATAGTTGCTTGTTCCCGTTTTTAAATTACCTATAGTAACAGAAGGACTGGTTGTTGTGGCTGCAGAAACCTGTGCCGATCCATCCACTTTGTAAACCTGATACCTGGTGGCTCCAGTTGCAGGACTCCAGGTCAGTGATATGCTGCTTGTCTTTGCCGCACTTTGATTCAAACTTTCTGTTTTAATTCTGTCAGGTACCGTTACAGCCTCAAAAGATGGAGACCATGCACCATAGTCGTTAGGTTTTCCATAGCTGTATTCATATGCCATAACTCTAAAATAATATGTACTTCCCGGACTTAGATTACTCTTATAAATTTCCGGATATGAGGCATCATATGTAGACGCATCACTAAACTTGAGGTTATCCGTTGAATACTGAACATGATATCTGATATTTTTCCCTACTACCGCATTCCATACAATCTTAACAGAATTCGTATATGCCGATGTCTGCCTCAGCCCTGACGGCGCCGCCGGCGCAGCAAATACACTAATTCCCAACATCATTGCCAATAAAAATGACAACACAACAACAGCAAACAATTTCTTTGTTACAAAAAAACTCTTTTTCTCACTCATGAATCTTCCTCCTTGTGTTTTTATTTATTCCAAAAATGAGAAAGGCAACCACCTTTCTCATCTAAGAATTACACAATATAATTATACTCTGGACAGGTAATCCCCTGTTCTGGTATCAATCTTAATTTTATTCCCCTGTTCAACGAACAACGGTACATAGACAATTGCTCCTGTTTCCACAGTTGCCGGCTTCGTAGCTCCCTGTGCTGTATCGCCTTTGAATCCGGGTTCTGTATCTGTTATCTCTAATTCTACAAATAAAGGTGGCTCTACTGCGAATACTTTTCCGTTAACAGAACATATTTTAACCATTTCGTTTTCTTTTACGAACTTTAAGGAATCACCGATGTCTTCCTGTGCTAATGCGATCTGCTCGTAATTTTCAACGTTCATGAAATGGAACAAATCTCCATCTGAGTATAAATACTGCATATCTACACGGTCAATCCTTGCCTGTGGGAATTTTTCAGTTGGTCTGAATGTTTTTTCCACAACACCGCCATTGATAATGTCTTTTAATTTTGTTCGAACAAACGCTGCACCTTTACCTGGTTTTACGTGCTGGAATTCGATAATCTGAACGATGTTATTATCTATCTCTAAAGTTACACCGTTTCTAAAATCTCCTGCTGATATCATATTGATATTCCTCCTTCATATTGACAACACAGGAATCTTGCATATTCCCATAGTTTAGTCTATTTTATAATATAATCCATACTTTTTCAACTATTTTTTACAGTTCCAGCAATTCTTTTGTTGAATGAGTCATATTTTGGCAGCCATTTTCTTTCACAATTACGATATCCTCAATGCGTACACCACCAAATCCAGGAATGTAAATTCCCGGTTCTACCGTCTGTATCACGTTCTCTCTCAGTACTTCGTCACACTTTGGGGAAAGCCTTGGTTCTTCATGAATATACAGGCCCACGCTGTGTCCAAGACCGTGACCGAAGTATTCTCCGTATCCGGCTTTTTCGATCACGTCCCTGGCAGCCTTGTCCACCTCGCTGCACTTCATTCCTGCTTTCATGACATCCAGCGCAGCAAGCTGTGCCTCCAAAACGATTTGGTAGATTTCCTTTTGTTTCGGACTGGCTTTTCCTATAACTACGGTTCTTGTCATATCAGAGCAATAGCCTTCATAAATGCAGCCGAAATCCATCGTCACGAAATCACCCGGCTCGATTGCCTTATTGGAAGGCATGGCATGAGGCATTGCAGAGTGGATACCGGAAGCTGCAATTGTATCAAAACTGGTTCCATATGCACCATGGCTTTTCAGATAAAATTCCAGCTCAGCCGCAGCCTGCAGCTCTGTCATTCCAGGCTTGAGAATTCCTATGATATGAGAAAAAGCTCCGTCTGCAATGGATTGTGCTTTTTCCATACAAGTTAATTCCGTTTCATTTTTAACAATACGAAGTCTGTTCAGCGAATCTCCTACCCCTTCCCAGACCAGCTCTTCACTGCATGCTTCCTTTAATTTCATTACGTCCGCATAAATCATATGATCATTTTCAAAACCAATGCAATTGATTTCGTCTGCCCCGGTTAATTCTCCGATTACTGCCCCGTACCCTTTCTGATTAGAAATTTCAACCACCTCAAAATCCGGCGCCTCTTCCCTGGCCTGTGTAGTATATCGGGAATCCGTTATAAGTACCCGGCGTGCCCGCGTAATATAGAGATAACCTGTTGCACCACGGAAACCACTGAGGTAGCGCATATTGTATCCATCAGACACTAAAACTGCCTCTATCATTTTTTCTTTTAATATTGCATATAACTCCTCACGGAACATTTATATACCTCCATTAATATTTCTTAACTGGACATTATTTTAGTTTGCTCTTTTTATAAAAATGTAATACGATTTTTTCCAAATATCTTTTCAAAACAATTTGAATCTCTTCTTTTGGATGGATTGGTTTTACTAAAATACTGGGAATCCCGGTTCTTTTTGCTCCATATACATCCGTAAACAACTGGTCTCCAACAAAAACGGTATTTTTCGTGGTAGTCCCCATCAGCTGCATTGCCTTTTCATAGTTTTTCCTGGACGGTTTATGGGCATTTTCTATAAAAAGCGCCCCTACTTCCTCTGCAAAAGGCTTCACTCTGGGCAGCTGGTTGTTAGAGATCAGGCAGTACTTCATTCCCATATCACGCAAATGGGCAAAAAATTTCTTCGCCCGGTCATCTGCCGGCTCACCATGGGGCACCAGGGTATTATCGATATCAAACAACACCCCCCGGCAGCCCTCACGGTACAATTTATCAAAATCTATTTTATAAGTAGAATCCAGATATTCATCTGGGAAGAATTGTTCAAACATCCATGACCTCGCTTTCTATTTTTCCAGGAAACGAAGCAGATCTTCATACTGTGCTTCCATCTGTTCATATCCATGACGGTAGAAATCATTGAGTACTTTCTTGTCGCTCTCTACTCTGGAGACTGTTTTCCCCTGAGGGCGCACAACAAATATTTTTCCTTCTTCCTCCCATTTTTCAACTTGTGCCAAAATCCTGTTATAATGGTAGGGACGAAGGCAGATTGCCCGTACCAGCTCCGGATATTTCTTAAAATATGCCGCATAAAAATGCATGCTTTTCTTAGACATTGTTTTCCGGTAACCTTTATTTCTGGTGAGAATTACAACATTTTTCTTATTTCCGATCTGCAGTGAATGCAAAATGGGAATGGAATCAGCCAGACCACCATCCAGGTACGGCACACCGTCGATCTCTACCATGGGTGAAACGATAGGAAGGCTGCTTGACGCTCTGCATAGCATCATCAGCCTTGCCCCATCTTTCTTTTCACTTAAATATTCCGCCTTGCCTGTGAGACAATTTGTAACGACGATTTCACAAGACATGTCTGATGCAAAGAATGTATCAAAATCAAAGGGATGATACTCAGAAGGATCCTTTTCAAACAAAAGCTCCATATTAAAGAGACTTTTGTTCTTTAAGAACCCCTTGATACTGATCAATTTTTCATTATCGTTGCTTCTTACAATACAGTCTTTGGTTCGGCCAATCTGCTTTGATACATAATCAACCGCATTGCAGGAACCTGCGGATACACCAATGACGTGGGGAATATAACATTCCTTCTCCATAAGATAATCTAATGCCCCTGAACTAAATACCCCTCTGACAGATCCCCCTTCTAATATAATTGCCGAATTTTTCATTCTTACCTCCATTCACTCATTCGTACTCCCGTTTCCAGTCAAATGTAGGATGACACCCTGCCTGTTCAGGCACAGGTATCATCCCGAAGCACTCTATATCTGCCTGTATGTACTGAGAAACATCTCCAGTTTATTCATTGCATCTTCTAAAATTTCCATTTTAGGCAGATACACTATGCGGAAATGATCCGGCTGCTGCCAGTTAAATCCTCCGCCATGTACCAGGAGTACTTTTTCTTTTCTAAGAAAATCCAGGGCAAATTGTTCATCATCACTGATGTTAAATTTTTTCACATCCAGTTTCGGGAAAATATAGAAAGCTGCTTTTGGCTTTAATGCCGATACTCCTGGTATGTTATTTAAAGCTTTATATATAAACTCTCTCTGTTCATAGATTCTGCCACCCGGAAGAAGCATCTGGTCAATTCCCTGTGCATTTGTCAGAGCCGTCTCAATGATTGCCTGAGCCGGTACATTAGAGCAAAGACGCATGGAGGACAGCATATTCAGCCCTTCGATATACCCTTTCACTCCTGTTTTATCACCGCTTAAGCACATCCATCCTGCACGATACCCCGCTACCTTATGGGATTTAGACAAACCGTTCATGGTTATACAGAACAGATCCGGTGCCAGAGAAGCTATGGATACATGTTCCTGTCCATCCATCACCAGTCTGTCATAAATCTCATCTGCAAAAATAATCAGACTGTGTTCTCTTGCAATGTCTACAATCTGCCGGAGTACTTCAACCGGATACAATGCTCCTGTGGGATTATTGGGATTGATTACAACAATGCCCTTGGTTTTGTCTGTTATCTTTTTCCGGATATCTTCCATGTCCGGATACCAGTCCGACTGTTCGTCGCACAGATAATGAACCGGATGCCCTCCTGCCAGGTTCGCTGCTGCTGTCCACAGCGGATAATCCGGTGACGGCATCAGAATTTCATCTCCGTCATTTAAAAGCCCCTGCATTACCATAACGATTAATTCGCTTACGCCATTGCCGGTATATATATCATTCATACCTACATCCGGTATATTTTTCTTTTTACAATAGTCCATAATTGCTTTTCTTGCACTGATAATTCCTTTTGAATCAGAATATCCTTCCGTATTACGCAGATTAGCCATCATATTCTGAATTACATCATCCGGTGCTTCAAATCCGAAGGGTGCCGGATTGCCTATATTTAATTTCAGAATGTCGATGCCCTGTTCCTCCATGCGGCCTGCCTCATCAACAACCGGACCTCTTACATCATAGCATACGTTATCTAATTTACTGGATTTCTCAAATGTTCTCATATGAACTCCCCTTTCTTTGTCATAGTATATACCAAAGTTCCAAAACCTACAACTGAAAATTTATTTTGGTTCCGGATTCCCGTTTCTCAGTTTCTCGCTAAATGTGTGCCCTAAAGTAACTTTGCCAACGTGGCATACATCCCCTGTCATCATAACTCTGCCATCTTCACAGATTTCTATTTCCAGGGTCCCTCCGGGCATATGCACATAACACTTAGGATCAGTCAAACCCATTTTAAATGCCGCTCCCGCTGCCGCACAGCAGCTGCTTCCGGACGCCAGTGTATAACCGGCACCTCTTTCATAAATCTCGATCGCAATATTGGTCCGATCCATCACTTTCATAATCAGGGTATTTATCCTGTTGGGGAAATATGGCGCCGCTTCGCTGAAACGCCCGATATGGCAGACCAATTCTTTTGAAATCTCTTCCATAAGAATAATACAATGGGGATTCCCGATGGATACGCAGGTTACCAGATAAGGCGTATCCCGGAATGTCATTTCCTCATTGACAACCTCCCGGCGCTCTCCTGCCACTGGTATTTCGTCACTCCAGAACGACAGTGTACCCATAGAAATTTTAAGACGGCTCCCTTCTTCATTTAAATAGTAAGCCTCAATCTCCCCGCCAAGGGTTTTAAAAATCACATGGTTCTTCTGGATATATCCTGCATCCTTTAAGTATTTAGCAAAAATGCGTACACCATTTCCGCTTTTTTCTGCTTCGCTTCCATCCGGATTAAAAATACGTACCTGAATACTTTTACCGTCAAAAACAGGCCCCATCAATATTCCATCCGATCCTATGCCGAAGTTGCGGTGACAAATCAGTTTTATGTTCTCTTCATTCAGACATAATTCGTTTTTGTTGGGGTCGAAAACCAGATAATCATTACCAAGCCCATGATATTTTTCTAATATAACATTCATTTCTGATACCTCCATTTAAAATTATAATAACTGAAAATTTTATCTACTAAATCCATATGCACTCCCAGATTTCCACAGTACCAGAGCGTGTTTGAAAATTGTGCCTCATCTTACTCTCATTATATCCAGCAGGATTTTAAATTAATATAGAGATAATGCTTCCTATATTGCAAAAAATGCTATATAATGTACACCATAAGATATTACAGACCGATACAGTCATCAGAGGATGACAGACGGGAGATTCTATGTCGGATTATGAAAAAAGAGGTTATCTGGATAGCGAATTCCGCCTGTTCCATTTGACAGATAAGAAGGAGCAGGACTTCCAATTCCATTACCATGACTTTAATAAAATTATTATTTTTATTAACGGAAATGTGGATTATATAATAGAGGGTAAATCCTACCACCTGAAACCTTATGATATTATACTAGTAAACCATAGCGAAATTCACAAACCCAATATTGACCATCAGGTTCCTTATGAGCGTATCATTGTTTATCTGTCTCCAGGTTTTATACACTCTTACAAAACAGATGCTTACGATTTAAGCGAATGTTTTCACCGTTCCAGAAAAAGCCACTCCAATGTTTTGCGCATACATTCCCTGGAAAAAAGTATCCTCTTCCATGCCATCATGAATCTGGAAAATGCTTTTTCAGACAGCGGATATGCAAATGAACTTTACCGGCAGGTACTATTTCTGGAATTTATGATTCATTTAAACAGAGCCGTCTGCGAAAATCATCTGGATTACCTTATAACAAATACCTGCAATGAAAAAATTATTGATATTCTGGATTATATTAACGCCCATCTCTCCGAAATTCTAAGCATAGATGCACTGGCAAACCGTTTTTATATCAGCAAATACCATATGATGCGTTTATTTAAGGAACACACCGGTTATTCTGTGGGCAGTTACATTAACCACAAACGCCTTTTATGTGCCAAAGAAATGCTGACTCTCGGCTATCCGGTTACGCAGATATGCTATGACTGCGGCTTTAAAGACTACTCCACTTTTTCCAGAGCTTTTCGAAAACTGTTTGGGTGTTCTCCTTCTGCATTAAAAGAATCTAAGCATTAATATATCTAATTCTACTGGCAGTCTGAAAACAAATCGTGTATAATATGGAAAAGCCTTTCTTACAGTAAACGTTCAGATATAGGGGGGAAACCATATGCTCAAAGCTTCTTTGTTCAGGATCAAAAATGTTTCCATTAAAAAAATGTTCCTGATATGCCTTCTTACTTTTATCATATGCCCCCTTGTTTTAATTGCATTGCTGATGAACCAAGAGATGTCACAGATCATCAGCAGCCAAACACATGAAAACCGTTTGGAGATCCTAAAGCAATCTCAAAAAAACATCAGTGGTGTATTAAGCGAAATTGACCGAATCTCTGTTTCTCTTCTTAGCAATGATTCATTGCAGGAATATTGCGGTACCTATTTAAATGCAGAAAACCCCAGAGAGAATTCTGCTGAATTTTCTTTACGGCAGCAGCAATTAAAAGATCATATCATTCGTTTTACCAACGAACTTGCAGTCTCAAAATCTTATATCCATTCTATATCAGTAACAAGCGATAATGAAATCATCATACAATACGGAGGTTTTGTTGACCCCCAGGATACCCGTTATTTTGAAAATGCCATTGCCCAAAAGGGCAGAGGCTATTGGACACCGGTTTATCAGATCGATTATGGCTATGAAAGTAAGTTTAATGTTCCTGTTGTTTCCTACATACGATGCGTAAACGATTTAAATGCATTCCGTACTCTCGCGATAGAAAAAATCACAATGAAAGAGCAGACACTCCGCTCCATTTATGCGGTCAAAAATGAAAACCATTATGAAGATGATTTACTTTTTATCATAAATGATACCGGCGAAATAATTTCAGCTGATGATAAAGAATTGCTGAATACAAAAATTTCGGATTATACCCAAATGGAAGATAGCATGGAGGCGGATAACGGATATTTTAAAATCAGCAGTACTACTGGCAGTAAGTCCATCTTCTATTCCAACATCGAAAATACCCCGTGGAAGCTTATTCAGGTGATTTCCCGCAAAACCATGGACCTGCCAAAGGTTATGATAAACCAGATCATTATCATTTCTATTTTATTATGTATTTTATTCAGTATCCTTTTTACTTTTATCCAAAACAAATATGTCATAAAGCCCATTGTCCGCTTATCGAAAGAAATGAAAAAAATAGAGGGCGGTGATTTTGAGGTATCACTTCCCATTTTATCGGAAAACGAAACCGGAATGCTTACCGTACAATTTCTAAATATGGCAAAAGAACTAAAATATCTGTTTGAAACTGTTTATCAGGCAGAAATAAAAGAAAGAGAAGCCGAACTGATGGCCCTTCAAATGCAGATTAACCCGCATTTTCTTTACAATACTCTGGATGCGATCTACTGGCTTGCCTACAAAAACAAAGATTATCAGGTTGGCATGCAGATTGAGGCACTTGCAAATATGTTCCGTCACACACTGAACAGCGGCAATGAACTCACTACCATTCAGGAGGAGCTGCTGCATCTGCAAAATTATATGCAGATACAGAAAATCCGGCTGGGCGAACGTATTACGCTGGAAATTCATACCAGGCCTGAATTTGAATACTGTCAGACGCTGAAGTTAATACTCCAGCCTCTGGTTGAAAATGCCGTTATTCACGGACTGGAAGCAAAAAAAGAAGGCGGTGTCATAAAAGTTACTGTTGAACGCATTGGTGACAATATGAGGTATACCATCGTGGATAACGGCCTGGGCACCGATGAAAGTGCAATCAGAAATGCATTAAACTCCCCACAGGCCGATACTGTACAATGTCTGGCACTAAAGAATATACATGACAGGCTGAGAATCAAATATGGAGCAGGATACGGCCTGGAGTTCTATAGTACTGTCAGCCAGGGAACCCGGGTTGAGGTTCTCTTCCCTTATAAATAAAATACCTCTCATTTCTTATTAGCGAAAGGGCGGCAGACGCACCCCCATCCCTATTCGTTTATGTCCGCAGGCGTCAGCGGTGAAATGGAGATTCTTATGAAATTATTAATAGTAGATGATGAAATTCAAATCAGAGAAGGAATGAAAGACGGGATCGACTGGGCGAAACTGGGTATCCAAAAGGTGGATGACGCAGATGGTTACAATGCCTGGCATCTGTTTCAAAAAGAAAGATACGAAATTGTACTGTTGGATATCCGTATGCCTGGGATGGACGGAATCGAACTCAGCAGACGGATTATGGATCTGCAGCCAGAAACCCGGATAATGATATTAAGTGGTTATTCAGATTTTAAATATGCTCAGTCTGCCATTCAGATAGGCGTTGTAAACTATGAGCTAAAACCGGTGAACGCAGATAAAGTTATTGATTTTGTACGTCAGTCCGTGCAGACATTCGAGCTGAATAATATAAGAAATCTGCAGCACCAGCAATATCAGAAACTTTCCAAAAACAACCTGATTAAAAAGTTACTGTCCGGCAGCGAAAGTCAGGAGGATGCGTTAAAGTTTAAAGAATATTTCGGATTTTCTTTATCTGACCCGGTCTGTTGCATACTGGCTGAAACAGACGGAGACTTTCAGGGTGCCCCGGAGTACCGCCCGGATACCATTGCTTCTTCTGTTTTTAAGGAATGCAGATGTGCCGTATATCAGGGTACAGAGAATGATACCCTGGTCATATACCGGATTGATCTGTCTCCCAAGGGTCTCCGGGAATACACAGAAATCTGGAAAAACCGGATAGCTTCTAAGATACCTGGTAATCTTTTTATCACCGTAAGCCATGCCGGATGTGCAGAAAAACTGTCTGATCTCTATCTGCAGTGTAAAAGTTTACAGTCATGCAGACTGTACTATGCAGCTCTTCCTGTACTTTATTATGATGATATGGAAATAATCCCTGATGTAATGCAGTTTTCCTTTCAAGCTAAAAAAGAATTCTATCACAGCATTGAAGAAAAAAATTATTTTAGCATAGAAAGAATACTTAATCACGCATTTGGCGAAATGCAGGAAAAAAAATGCTATAGCGTACAGGCCGTTCTACAGTTTTGTAGAGAAGCCATCGAAACAGTAAAGCTTGCCATTCCGGATAATCCGGCAGAATTCAACAGCGCTTTGTTTAGAAAGCTTCCCCAAAAACTGGAGTTCTACAAAGAGCACCTGCTGAAATACTGCAAATGCATGATCGATCATATCACTGCCTCCCCGGAAAATTCCTACCACACTGCAGTACTGCAGGTGATCGATTACTTAAAATGTAATTATGAACAGCCTGTTACGGTTGAGCAGATGGCAAAACTGGCAAATAAAACACCAAATTATTTTTCCGCTCTTTTTAAAAATACAACCGGACAGCCTTTTCATAAATATCTAACCAGCCTGCGGATTGACATGGCAAAAAAATTGATTTGTGAAAGCAGTCTGAAAGTGTATGAAATCAGTGCAAAAGTAGGATTTCAGGATTATAAATATTTTGCCAAAGTTTTCTATGAGCTGGAAGGATGTTCGATTTCCGAATACCGGCGCAGAAAGACACACCCCGCCAAAAACTAAACAATCATTATATTTTAGGATAAAATCATTGTATTTTTGGATATATTAACTATATTTTTCTTGCTACACTTTATTCATAACTAAATAATCACCACAAAGATAAATGAATGGAGGAATTTATTGTGAGAAAAACCAAAAACTTACTTATCTGTATGCTGGGAATTCTTTTGGCTATGACAATGGCTGCTGGCTGTCAGAAGCAGTCGTCGGGCGGTTCGTCAAAGGAAACCAAGGACACAAAATCCGCTTCTGAAGATACTGCAAAATCCACTGCATCTGCTGAAACTAACAAAGCTTCTGACCAAAAAATAACAAAAATATCTTTTTATGGGAATCGTACCGGCGAGCCATCCTGGGAACAGATGATTAACGAAACCATAAAACTGCATCCTGAACTGGATGTACAGGTTATTGACATTGACTGGGCTAATATTGACAAAATCCTAAAGACCGGAATCGCAGCAGGAACTCCTCCGGATGTGACACATTACTGGCCTATGCTGATTAAGCCTTATGTGGACGCCGGTCAGGCTTTGGATTTAACTCCTTATCTGGAAGCAAATAATAATGAATGGAAGAATACATTTCCTGCCGAACTCTTAGAACTGGGTAATTTCAATGGAAAATATTATGCCGTTCCTTATCAATCTACCTTTCCGACCATGTATGTAAATGCAGATATCTTTAAAGAATGCGGGATCGAAATTCCAAAAGAATGGAACTGGAAGGAATTTATAGACGTATGCCAGACACTGAAAGACAAAAAAGATATCGCACCTTTTACCGTTGCCAGGGATGTGAACTCCTGGCTGAACCGTTTAGGCGCTGCAGGACTGGCACAGGATGACGGTAAACTGGCTGAATTTACAAACGGAGATCTTGACTTTACCCAGAATTATCTGCCAGAAACAATGAAAAATATAAAAGAATTGTATGACAAAAAACTCTGGTATCCGGGAGAAGGCGCATTAAATGTAACCCGGGACGAATCAAAAACGGCTTTTGTACAGGGAAAAGCGGCAATTATTGCTGAAACAAACCTGATCTATCCAGACCTGATGGGTTCCGTTGATTTTGAGGTTGTTCCGGTATTATGGCCGACTATGGGTAAAAACACGGTGATCGTTGGAGGTACAGACGGCTTTATGATTCCTTCTAACGCTGCTCACCCGGAAGAAGCAATTTCTTTTATCAAAACCTTCTTAAGTCCGGAGATACAGAAGATACGAGCCCAAAGCAGTTATCCGGTGGCAATCAATGGTGTGGAAGTTACAGATCCTGTTGTTACGGAACTGATGAAACAGACAAAATATTTAGTAACATCAGATTACTTGAACATATCTGCAAAAGTGCAGGAATATGGCAATGCCCAGCTAAATGCAAATTATATTTTAAGCAGCGGCGACAAAGCTCTTGAAGACCTGGAAAAACTAAGGCTGCAGTCGAAAGAAGAGTAACCCAGGAGATTTGAAACCGCACAGCGATATTTAAAAATATAAGAATAATGAAAGGTACTGCCGGATGGCAAGTTACCCGCAGTCCTTTCATTAAAAAGGGGCGATTCGGATGGGCACACACAAAATAAAACAAAAAAGCAAATTAGAAAGTAAGTTAAAGTTTCTTGGAGCGCTGATGGTACTTCCCTGCCTGTTTTTTATATTGGTTGACCAATACATTCCAATTGGATGGAACATCATACTTTCACTGCAGGAATGGGACGGTTTTAAAAAACTGAAATGGGTATATTTTAAAAATTACATAAATTTTTTTCAAGACAGCGACTCCTTAAAAGCATTATATCATTCTGTTCTGCTGGGCTTTATATCAACTGTTTTCGCAATCCTGTTGGGGTTGATTGTTGCATTTATGATTTATAAACTGCGAAAGTCTGAAGGCTCATTTTTAAGGCTGGTGTTCTTCACCCCTATCATGCTGCCCACGGCTATTGTAGGGCTGCTGTTTACCTTTGTTTTTAATAGCGACATGGGTATCCTGAATCAGCTGTTAAGAGCAGTTGGCGCCGGCAGTATGGCAACAGCATGGCTGGAGAACAAGGGAACTGCCATGGTCTGCATTGCCATTGTAAGCGGATGGAAGCTCTTTGGCGTGACCATGATGCTGGGATATACGGCTATTCAGAATATCCCAAGTTCATTAATCGAATCCAGTTATCTGGACGGTGCAGGTTATTTAAAACAAATCCGCTATATCATACTTCCTCTGATCAAGCCTACAATCCAGTTAGCAGCTATCTTTTCTCTGACTACGGCATTTCGTACTTATGATCTTGTCTGGGCAATGACAATGGGGGGACCCGGAAACCTGACCACTACCGTTCCCATAGAAATGATCAAACGGTCCTTTGTATACAATGAATTTGGCTACTCTGCTGCCACCGGCTGCATCCTTACCGTTGTAGTACTGATCTTCATCTTTATTACCAATAAACTTCTGGGGGGTGAAAGTTATGAATACTAATGCCGGACAGTATAAATTCAAACATCCGGACCGGAAGATTAAATGGATATGCAGAATATTTACCTACCTGCTGGTCATGATATCGGTATATCCCGTTATCTTCGTAGTCATTACATCCTTCAAATCAGATGAAGAATTTTATAAAAATATCTGGGGCTTTGCCGCTAACCCACAATTTTCAAATTATTGGACAGCATGGACAACCGGACATATTGGAGGCGGTCTGCTGACCAGTGCCATAGTAACCGTAATTTCACTGCTGATTATTTTAGTCGCAGGGACACTAGGCGGATACGCACTGGCGAGACTTAAGGTTCCATTTGGGAAAATCATTTTATTACTTTTAATTATCACCTTTATGCTGCCTTCTGAAGCGGTTATCATGCCATTATATCTAATGCTGTCGAAACTGAAATTAAACAGTTATGTGATGCTGATACTCCCCTACATCGGCTGGAACATTCCCATGACCATAACCATCATGCGAAATTTCTTTTTAAGTATGCCGCAGGAATTAATTGAAGCATCCCGTATAGACGGCTGCTCAGAATTGAAATCCCTGCTCCAAATCAGTATTCCGTTAATGAAGCCGGCTATATCGGTATCCGCAATTTTTGCATTTGTTGGAATCTGGGGTGACTTATTCTGGGCTCAGATTGCGCTTTCTACTACTTCCTCACTGAAAACCCTGACCATGAGTGCACTTAGTTTTCAGGGACAGTATAATACCTCCTGGGGACCTATGAGTGCAGCGATCTGCATAACAATTATACCGCTGATCGTATTCTTCCTTTTCGTACAGAAGTATTTTGTTCAGGGAATAACAGGCGGCGCAGTAAAAGGGTAAGTAAGGAGGCATTATCTCACAAAAACAGGGAGCCGGCCATCTGCATCTGGACGGAGTCCATCCATCACCGGCAGGACATGAACTCATTTCCCCACAATGGATGAAATATGCTAAGATAAATAACAATATAAATAACAAATAATAAAAAACTTCATGAACCGCCGGCGGGGAGCCGCCATATGGTTCATGAAGTTTTTTCAAATGTATCGAATATTAAAAATCAAACAATGACAACTGGTTGGACTCCGGCAGTTCTCCCATCAGTCCCAGATCATCCATTAGATCAATAACCGTCTTACTGACCTTTGTACGCTGTCTGAAATCATCCTTGGACAGGAACGGACCGTTTTTGGCAGCTTCTACTACCGCATCCGCCGCTTTATCCCCCAGACCTTCTATGGTACTCAGGGAGGGCATCAGTTTGCCGTCTATGATCTGAAAACGGTGCGCCTGTGCCCGGTAAAGATCAACCGGCATAAATTGAAATCCTCTTGCATACATTTCCTGCACATTTTTCATATCTTTATACGTATCCTGTTCCTTTTTGGACAGTGTGTCGTATTTCTTTTTGTACTCGGACATGTAATGCTCCAGTTTCTCCCTTCCCTGGCACATCAGCTCATAACTGAATGCTGATGCACGGATACTGAAATATGCCGCATAATATGCCAGCGGATAAAACACCTTACAGTAAGCAATTCGATATGCCATCATGACATATGCCGCCGCATGGGCTTTCGGGAACATGTATTTGATCTTCTTACAGGACCAGATATACCAGTCCGGAACATCATGCTTAATCATTTCCTCTTCCATTTCGGGCTTTAGTCCTTTTCCTTTACGCACACTCTCCATGATTGTAAAAGACAGCTCACTTTCCAGTCCCATATTGATCAGATAAGTCATGATATCATCACGGGTACAGATTGCTGTTGAAATCGTTGCTTTCCCTTCCTGGATCAATGCCTGGGCATTCCCCAGCCACACGTCGGTACCATGAGACAGACCGGAAATACGTACCAGGTCAGAGAAGGTCTTCGGCTTCGTATCACAGAGCATCTGGATAACAAAATCCGTTCCAAACTCGGGAATTCCAAGGGCACCAAGTGGACACCCGCCGATATCTTCCGGTGAAATGCCAAGGGCTCTGGTGCTGCTGAACAGGGACATTACCTCCTGGTCATCCAGCGGAATCTCCTTGGCATCCAGCCCGGTGAGATCTTCCAGCATTCGTATCATGGTGGGATCGTCGTGTCCCAGTATATCCAGTTTCAATAGGTTATGGTCAATGGAATGATAGTCAAAATGGGTAGTAATGATATCTGTTGTCTGGTCATTTGCGGGATGCTGCACCGGGGTAAAGGAATAGATCTCTTCACCAAGAGGCAGTACAATGATACCTCCCGGATGCTGTCCCGTGGTTCTCCGAACGCCTACGCATCCCTGCACGATACGTCCGATTTCACAGTTTCTCTTCCTCTGCCCCCGTTCCTCGTAGTAGTTCTTCACATAGCCGAAGGCTGTTTTCTCCGCAAGGGTACCAATTGTTCCGGCTCGAAAAGTCTGTCCTTTTCCAAATATAACCTCCGTGTAACGATGGGCATTTCCCTGATAGTCACCGGAGAAATTAAGGTCAATATCCGGTTCCTTATTACCTTTGAATCCAAGGAATGTCTCAAAAGGAATATCAAATCCTTCTTTCTTTAACATTGCCCCGCATTTCGGGCATACCATATCAGGCATATCACATCCGGCACCACCCACATAAGGCTTCACTGCATCCGAGTCAAAATCGCTGTAATGGCATTCTTCGCAATAGTAATGGGGCCTTAACGGATTTACTTCTGTAATACCCGCCATGGTGGCAACAAAGGATGATCCAACCGACCCCCTTGAACCTACCAGATATCCGTCTTCATTGGATTTCCATACCAGTTTCTGGGCAATGATATACATAACGGCAAATCCATTACTGATAATGGATTTCAGCTCTCTCTCTAACCGCTCGGATACGACTTCCGGCAAGTCTTCCCCATAGATTTCATGTGCTCTGTTATAGCAGATCTCACGCAGGGTTGAATCCGAATCCTCAATAACCGGCGGACATTTATCCGGTCTTACCGGTGCAATCTTTTCACACATATCTGCGATTTTATTTGTATTTGTTATAACTACTTCTTCCGCCTTCTCACTTCCCAGATAAGCGAATTCTTCCAGCATCTCTTCCGTGGTGCGCAGATACAGCGGTGCCTGGTCATCCGCATCTTTGAATCCTTTTCCCGCCATAATGATTCTGCGGTAAACTTCGTCTGCCGGATCCAGAAAGTGTACGTCACAGGTAGCTACTACCAGTTTGTGAAACTGTTCACCTAGTTTAACAATTCGGCGGTTAATTTCCATTAATTCTTCCTGGGTACTGATATCTATCTTATCACTGTGGATCATAAACTGATTGTTCCCAAGTGGCTGAATCTCCAGATAATCGTAAAATTCCACCAGCCTTGCAATATCTTTCCGGGACTTATTGTTTAAAACCGCCTGATACAGTTCTCCTGCTTCACATGCCGATCCGATCAGCAGCCCTTCCCGGTGCTCGATAAAAGCACTCTTAGGTATTCTGGGCCGGCGGCTGTAATAATCCAGATGGGAATAAGAAATCAGCTTGTACAGATTTACCCTGCCCGTATTATTCGTAGCCAGTATAATCGCATGGTAAGTATTTAGTTTTTTTACCTGGGCCGGCGTTGTCTTGCCAATGGAATTAACTCCGTTTAAGTCATTCAGCCCGCGCTCCCTTAACATTTCCACAAATTTCACAAAAATCTCAGCCGTACAACCTGCATCATCTACCGCTCTGTGATGGTTTTCCAGCGATATATGAAGTGCTTTCGCCACCGTATCCAGTTTGTAACGGTTTAACTGTGGAAGCAGTATTCTCGCAAGGGCTACCGTGTCCACGCTGGTAAATTCTTTCTCAATGCCAAGCCTTCTGCAGTTCTCTTCTATGAAACTCATATCAAAAGAAGCATTGTGGGCAACCATTACCGCATCCTGGACAAATTCCAGAAACTCCGGCAGTATTTCTTCGATCGTCCTTGCAGGAAGCACCATGTTATCATTAATTCCAGTCAGTTCTTCAATCCTAAATGGAATGGGAACCTGAGGATTGACAAATGCAGAAAACCGATCCCTGATGACTCCATCTACAACTTTAACTGCACCTATTTCTATAATCCGGTTGCTCACAGGGCTGAAACCGGTTGTCTCCAGGTCAAAAACCACATAGGTACCGTCCAGGCTCTGGCCTTTGGAGTTTACCACCAGTTCCTGTAAATCATCCACCAGATACGCTTCTACCCCATAGATTACTTTAAAGGGGCAGGGTACCCGCTTTAATTCATCTTTGGTAATATCCGGATGGTCTTTCTGATACTGTGCCTTAAATTCACGGTCGATATCTTCAATGACATGATTGGCATCCGGAAATGCCTGTACATCACCATGGTCTGTAATGGCTATGGCTTTATGTCCCCATTTATAAGCACGTTTTACAATATCTTTTGCTTCTGAAACACCATCCATATCACTCATTTTTGTGTGGCAGTGGAGTTCCACCCTTTTTTCCGGATAGGTATCCATCCGGCTGGTACGGAAATCCGAAATTTTCTTAATTCCCACAATCGATCCGATCGTTAACTGGCTGTCAAAACGGTCTATGGTGGTAACACCTTTCATTTTTACAAATGCACCCTTTTTTACACCTGCTAAAATTTCCGGCACCTGGTCATTGCGTGCAAACATTTTTACTACAATGGTATCCGTATAATCTGTTACTTCTAAAATCAGGATTGTTTTTTCATTACGGATTTCTCTTGTTTCCAGATTCTGAATCTGCCCCCGGATAACAACCTCTCCCATCTCTTCGATAATCTGATCGATGGTAATCGCCTCTTCCTCAAAGTCCCTTCCGTAAATAACATCCGGATTATCCGACTTCTTATAGCCACCCCGGTAACTGTCACCGCCCTTGCTAAATCCGCCTTTTTTAAACTCTCCCGGTTTCTTTGCTCCGCCATTCCCCTGGTTTGCCGAAGTTTTCTCCTGGTTATTTTTCACTTGCCCGTTCTCTTTTTGAGGAGCCTTGGATACAGCATTTGCCTGTTCCGTCTGATCCGGCCCTGCTTCTCCTGCACCTCCCTGGATTTCCTCTTCATCCCCATTCTCCGGCTGCTTTACTGCCACATTTTTCATAATGGCTTCTACTTCCTGCCGGATACGGATTTCACTGTTCTTCCTGGCTTTACTTTCCACAGGGTCTTTCATCTCTGTCTGAATCTTCAGAGACATGCCGCAGCGTTCACAGAATATCTTTTCCAGGACTCTTACCAGTTCCTCTGATTTTCCTTCCGCCACTACAGAGTTTTCCATCGTGAGCTTCATAGTATCTTCCGCCGGAAACTCACAGGATGCCTGCCGGAACAGATTGTATTCAAAAATGCTGTAGTCTTTTAATTCCAGCAGTATGCTGTCCTTATATATAGGCAGCAGCTTCTCTGGTGTATACTGCTGGGACAGATTAAACCGTTCTATAATTTTGATGGTGATGGGCATCGCTAAAAAGAGCTGGCTTTTTATTGCCTGCTCCACTTCGTTAATATATTTTTTATGAATTAATTTTTCACTCTTTAGATAAACCCGCATAAAATCCTTTGCCGAAGTGACAGATACCTTAGGTACTGTCACCTGGGCAAAAAGGCTTTGTATATTTTCACTTATTTCTAAAGATGGAAATACATCAAAAAACAGCTTTTCCACACTATTCACTCCAGTTTACCAATTCTTCTCTCAATGCATGAAGCAGCTGATCTTCCGGAATCTTCCGAATAATTTCACCTTTTTTGATCAGCAGTCCCTCGCCTTTTCCGCCTGCAATTCCGATATCCGCTTCTTTTGCCTCACCCGGTCCGTTTACCACACATCCCATTACTGCAACTTTTATATTCAGCGGAATATCTTCTACCATATTCTCTACTTTATTGGCAAGACCGATCAGATCGATCTGGGTTCTGCCACAGGTAGGACAGGAAACTACTTCGATCCCTCCCTTTTTCAATCCCAGGGTCCTTAAAATCAGTTTCGCAGATTTAATTTCTTCCAATGGATCACCGGTCAGAGATACTCTTATCGTATCGCCGATTCCCTGTGACAAAATAATGCCAAGACCTACTGCGGATTTAATATTTCCGGAAAGCACCGTACCGGATTCCGTAATTCCCACATGAAGAGGATAATTCGTTTCTTTTGCAATAAGCTCATGGGCTTTTGCGCACATCATTACATCAGACGATTTGATACTGATTACCAGGTTGTCGTAACCCAGTTCCTCAATGATACGGACTTTGTCCAGGGCACTCTCTACAATTCCTTCCGCCGTAACACCATGGTATTTTTCGACCAGTTCCTTTTCTAAAGACCCGCTGTTTACCCCTACACGGATGGGAATTCCAAGTTCCTTTGCCTTCTCTACTACGGCGCGGATGCGGTCACCGCCTCCGATATTCCCCGGATTAATCCGAATCTTATCTGCTCCATATTCCATTGCCGCAATGGCGAGCTTGTAATCAAAATGTATGTCTGCCACCAGAGGGATGGTAATTTCTTTTTTTATCTCCGCAAGAGCTTCTGCGGCTTCCATTGTTGGTACGGCACAGCGGATAATATCACACCCTGCTGCGGTTAATTTTTGAATCTGTGCCACGGTAGCTTTCACATCTTCCGTTTTTGTATTTGTCATAGACTGAATTAAAATAGGATTCCCGCCGCCAATAACCCGGTTCCCTATCTGTATTACTTTTGTATGTTCTCTGTGCATCATATCCTCCTATGCCGCATTTTAAACGGCTATGTTATATACACTGTTAAGGTCATTGATGTTAATTATAACTGATATGAAAAGACATGACAAGATGTAAAAGATAGGGTGAGGTAAATCAGTGTAACAGAAAAGTGTCCTAGAGCGTGTTTGAAAATTAAAAGTTGCACAAAACAAATGTTTTGCATCCCCGTTTTATGGTAAAATAAAGAAAAAGGGGTGTTTTATATGTTGAGACGATATGAATTAACAGATGATGAATGGAATCATATAGTAACTTTACTTCCTCCTGAAAACACAGGAAAACCAGGTCGTCCCTCAAAAGAAAACCGTACCATGCTTAATGCAATGATTTGGCTGGCGCGAAGCGGAGCCCCATGGCGTGATCTTCCTGAGCGTTATGGGCCATGGGAAAGTGTATACAGCCGTTTTCGTAAGTGGATTGATGCTGGCGTACTGGATAATATTTTTCGCGTTCTAAGCCTTGAAGCCGCATTGGAAGAACTTTCGTTAGATGCATCTATCGTTCAGGCGCACCAACATAGTGCAGGTGCAAAAAAAGGGGGCCTTCTAGCGAAATAGGACACAGCCGGGGCGGAGCCAGTACAAAAATACACGCCATTGTGGATGCTTATGGAAATCCAGTGTATTTCATGATCAGTGAAGGACAACGCAACGATATTAATTTCGCGATTCCCTTATTGAAACATGTAAATTTAAAAGGAAGTAACATACTTGCTGATCGTGGATATGACAGTGATAAACTGATTGACTATATCTATGAGCAAGGTGGTGAACCAACAATTCCATCAAGAAAGGGAGCAAAGTTTGAACGTCATTGCGATTGGTGGCTATATAAAGAGCGGCATCTGATAGAAAAACTCTTTTTAAAGCTAAAGGCATTTCGTAGAATTGCCACCCGCTATGACAAACTTGCATTCACCTATCTGGGATTTTTGTGTATCGCTTCAATATTAATTTGGTTAAAATGACCAATGTGTAGCAATTTTCAAACACGCTCTAGAGCTACAGCGAACAATTTCTTGAATTTGGGTTTCGCTGATTAAGACGCTTTGTAAATGATAGGTAGTGTGCAGAAAGATGGGTGTGGGAAACTGGCATGGACTCCGTCAGCTCTGCTCTACGCTTCCTACGCCCATACCAGTTTCCCACACCCATCTTTCCGAGATAGCATTCTTTGATACAAAGCTGGGTTTCTCAACTAAACCCAATATTTTATCTCCCCATACATTTATCGCTCTGTGCGTCTTCTAATCTTTCTCAAATCCATTTTTTTTATAAAAGAAGAGAAAAACAAAAATAGAAAGTACAATCTCTGCCAGCATTATGGCAATACTTCCGACATTCAGAATCTTATCGGGATTGGATGCCATATTCATGGTCATTTCCATAAGAATTCCGGTAAACATAAATTTCGAGATATCTGCCAGCGATTTAATAATTTCTGAGAATATGGGGATGAAAATAAATATCATCAGTACTGGAGTCATAAGCGTTCCGGCACTGACCTGATTCTTAGCAAAAATGCCCAGAATCATGCCAATAATACAGCTGATCAGGGAGGAAATAACAGACACAATGGTAAACAGCACCAGGTTGCTGCCTGTAATGATAAAGCCGCTGATTGGCATCAAAATGTAGTTTAAAATAACGGTAACAATAAATACGGGTAAAATACTTCCTAAAAAGAACTCTAATCCATTCACAGAGGATGTCATAAGAACTCTCAGCGTTTTTTTCTCTTTTTCTTCCGCCAGCAGCAGACAGGGGCAATAAATACCCGTCATGCCGATATTCATAACCAGTCCCATACTTAATACATATGCGTTGAGTGATTCCGGAGAGGAAGATGAACCCATTTTGCTGTAGAGAAATTTCATGAGAAGCGTGAATCCCAATGCAAAAACCGGCATGATAATACAGTTCTTGCCCATAAATGCTTTCGTTTTTACCTGTGCAATTGCCAGGACCTTGTTTAGATGGATTGTTTTCATGATAATTCCCTCCCGGTAACTTCTAAGAATACACTTTCTAATGTTGGTTCACATGAATGAATCGTCTGGATTTTATTTTCTGTCATCCAGCTGTTGATCTGTCTGATGCTTTTTTCATCCTGCTCCAGAAGATGTTCAGAACCATCCTCTAATTGAATGCTGTATTTTCTGACCTTGTTATACTTCAGACAGATCTCTTTGGGGGTACCGTATTCAACAATGATTCCTTCATTGAGCAATGCCACATGATCGCACATTTTTGTAGCTTCTTCCATGTTGTGAGTAGTCAGAAAGATTGCCATGCCTTCATTTTTCATTTGCAGCAGCATTTTATGGATTTCAATAGCTGTGGATGGATCTAATCCAGACGTTGGTTCATCCAGAAACAGAACTTTTGGCTTATGAAGAACAGCTCTGGCAAGAACCAGCCGCTGTGTCTGGCCTTTTGATAATTTTCCAGCTGTTTTTTTCTGGTGTTCATATAGTCCGACCTGCTTTAAAACTTCTGTAATTCTCTCTTTTCCCACTTTTAGGATTTTTGCAAAATACTCCAGGTTCTGATAGACACTCAGATATTCATAGATACCGCTGCTGTCGGTTACGATGCCAATCTGTTCATAGATGGTTTCGTCAATATTTTGGGCATTAATGCCCAGAATATAGGCTTCACCCGATGTCTGCCTTAACTGCCCGGTAATGATTTTAATCGTTGTAGTTTTGCCGGCTCCGCTTGGACCCAGAAAGCCCAGGATTTCGCCCTTGTTAAGCTTTGCATCGATATCTTTTAGCACAAGTCCATCACTGAATTTCTTTGAAATATGTTCTAACCTGATAAATTCTTTATTCATGTTCCGTCCTCCTCATATAAAAGTTTGCAGCCAGGTTTAACAGGCTCTTCGTACATGAATATATCATTTTCTGTCAGAATATGGTACGTTACTTCCTGAATGGCAGCCGGGAATTCCTAAACGGTTAAAAAAGAGAAATAGAACAGTGAAAAGGGTCAGGCTGGCCGCAATGAATTTCCGATACGTTCCAGCAGCTTAGATTTTTCTTTACGGGAAATACTGCAGATTTCCCCGCCGATGGTAACGGTGTTATGCTTTAAATCGATTTCTTCAATTTTATTGACGGCTACCAGAAAAGAACGGTGAATCTTAATAAAGCGCTCGCCCAGGTTATTTTCTATATTGCTCAGATTTCCCAGAAATTCAATTCTTTGTTTCAGTCCATGGAGGATTATAAAATGAGATTTTGGAGAGGTTTCAAAAAAAAGAATATCATCCAATGGTACATTTCGTATGCAGTCACCGGTTTTAACAGTGTAATATTCTGTGGGATCAGCTTTTTCCTTCTTCAATCGGTTTTCCAGGGAAGACAGACATCCTGAGACTGCATTTGTAAGCGCCTGTGGATTATCCTTTACAATATAATCAAAGGCCTCTATATGATACTGAAACGTCTTATATGCCAGGTCTTTAAAACTTGTAATATAAACGATGGTTCCATTTGGATCCAGTTCCCGGATTTTCTTTCCCAGGAGAAATCCGTCATATTCCGGGTGATTTAAGTCAACATCCAGAAAGTAGATATTTCTTTTCGTAACTATCTTTTTTAATTCTTCCAACAGGATAACCGGGCTGTCACAACTGACAGCAATCTCCATATCATACTGCTGAATCAGAATCTGGTTGTTAACTTGCCTTGCAATTTCATTTCTTATTTTGTCATCATCATCACATAACAGTATTGGTATCATTGATCTAAACTCCTATTCTTAATTCCTGATAAAAACGTTCATCTCTGCAGTCAGTCGAACAGCTGACATTTGCATATTGATTTGCGATCTGCTGATAGCTGTACAGCCCCAGCCCCCTGTTAACCCCTTTTGTGGAATAGCCCTTTTTCCAGATTTTCAATAAATCCGGCTGTTCTTTAATAGAATTGCTAATGAAAAAATCCACGTAGTCACTCTGGGCTGTAATTATGATTTCGATATTACCGGCTGTATTTTTAACTTCTTCTATGGCATTGTCAATCAGGATTCCAATACATCTTAAAAGATCCTGAATATTTATACCACATTTTTTAACCGGATACATCACTTCAAAATGATATGGAATATGGAGTGTCTGCATCAGGGTGAGTTTCGTCATAAGAAGGCTTTTTAATTCAATAATTTCAAGATTCATCATTTGATTTGCAATCTGAATCTTGGCACCGATACGCTGGTCGAAATCATTTAACATCCCCTGCATATAATTTTCGATGGCCTCTGTCTTTCCTTCTTTTACGTCCAGGTACATGCCTGTCATAATATTTCTGAAATCATGACGATAAATACGCACATCCTTTTGTATCTCTTCCAGGCTTTGAATGTAGGCATTCTGCTGGGTAATAATATTTTTTTGGGATTTCTCATTTTCTTCATGAATTATATTTCTCGTGGCAAACTGATAAAACACGGCAAATAAAAACAGCAGACCTAAACCGATGACAGCCACCAGGGTATTGTAATCTTTGATAATGCGGGATAGTACCACAAAATAATTTGAAGAGCCGGCCAGTAAAAATCCGGTGATGGCTCCGTAAATCCGATGTTTCCTATTTGCCATACAGCGGTTTACAAAGGAGATCACGTTAAGCCTGGTAATCACTTTTCCAATCAATAGCGTAAATAGGATCAAAACAGAACAGGATATGAATTGATTTGTAATGCTGTTATATGCAAACTGCATTGGTACAAATAAGAATGAAATCAGATACGTCTGGTAAAAGATAAAATAGGCAAACGTACCCGAAATGATGATCTTAAAAACATTGCGTTCAAAAATGATGTACATAGATACAAGATTTATGATTACTACTGACATATCCAGTAAATAGTACAGCAGGTTATTAGGAAGAAATGTTTTGAGGTATCCTGTCATAAACAGATATAAAACAGGAGATATTGTTAAATTGATGATAAGAGATGCAATGATAATACGAATCCAGGGAACTCTTTTATTCAGAATCTTACACCCTAAATAATGAATTACTATTTCTGTACAATAACTTGCTGCGATATAAATGGTTAAACCTGTTATCATGGAGATCTGCCGCCTTTTATTATTTTTTTCATTATCGCACTTTCTGGAAAGATTGACAATATTTTTGTGAATATCTTTTATGCTGGCAGATAAGAAAACGATTGCCAATGGATGAATTGGGGGGCATTTTTATGAATGATTCCTATATTTTAAAAGAACTGGAGAAATATATCTATACTACATTTGTGAAAGAGATTTGAGGAGAAAAGAATGTTCATCCATAAGTATATGAACTTTTATAAAATACCTATATAAAACATAGACAAAAAGTCAATAATGATTTACAATATTAGAAAAAAATGTATATTATATTGGAGGAATTTATTATGTCAAGAGGTCAAAGAAAAACAATTGACGATCAAATCGCAGTTTTGGATGAACAAATTGCAAAAGTGCAATCAAAAATGGATGCTTTGTTAGAGCAGAGAAAAGGATTAGAGCAGAAGAAAAGAGAAGATGCCCTGGGCCAGCTCTATGATATGATTCAGGAGAGAGGAAAGACAATTGATGATATTATGTCAATGATAAATATAAAATAAAAGTAAGCCATTGAATATTCATATACGCATATTCAATGGCTTACTTTTGTCCAAAATTTGTATACCATAGGAAAGTCTATTAAAAAGAAGGAAATAAATCTTCAGGTAAGGGGTGGAAAGGTTATCTGAATTGTTTAATTTTGGTGTTAATTCTTAAATAAAAAATAAAGACAGTTGTAAGTAAATATGCTAAAATATTTTTAACATAAAGAAAGAGGGGTATCTTATGGGAATGAGAATTTGTGCATAGCAAAGGCTACTGCACGTAACAGCTAAATATATTGTATATCGTGAGTAATAATAGCCTTTGTTAATCCAAAAAGATTTGAAATCAGTGGAATCAGGAGGATGCAGAATGAGCTATCAAAACTCAATTAATTTATTGCCGAAAGAGCTTTTAGAACAAGTGCAGAAATATGTGGAGGGCAAAGTAATTTATATTCCCAAAAAGAAAGCTAACAAAAAACATTGGGGAGAAAATACAGATACTAAAGAATTGCTGGCTTCCCGCAACCATCAAATGTACTTAGATTTTCAAAATGGAATGAGTGTCCAGCGATTATCAGAGAAATACTTTTTGACAACTAAAAGCATACAAAGGATCATTAAACAGAATAATATATAATTAGAAATGTGCCATGATAACAGTGGCACATTTTTGTTTTAAGAAAGAACGTGAGGTTTTGTATCCATACTTTTACTGATATAATGAAAATAAAAAATCGAATAGGAGGAACAAATAAATGGCCTATTTTAAGTATGGAGATAGGAATATTTTCTATGAAGAAGTTGGTTCAGGCTTCCCATTAATATTGCTGCATGGTAATACCCTATCATCAAAAATGTTTACTCAAATTATTGATTTATACAAAGCGGATTTCAAAGTGATTCTAATCGACTTTTTGGGGCATGGAAATTCTGACAGGCTGGAACAGTTTCCGATCGACTTTTGGTATGACCAAGCCATGCAGGTTGTACAGCTCATAACTCTCAACGACTATGGTAAAGTTAATTTAATTGGTACAAGTGGCGGTGCATTAACTGCGTTAAATGTCGCTTTAGAGCATGAAGAGTTAGTTAACAAAGTGATAGCAGACAGCCTGGAAGGAGAAACCCCCCTTAACGCATGGACAAGTACTATATCTGAGGAACGAAATAAATCGAAAACGCGAGAGTTTGTATGTATGCTTTGGGAATATTGTCATGGCGAGGATTGGGAAAATGTTGTAGATAATGATACAGAAGTTATAATCAGACATGACAGGTTTATTAAAAATTTTTTTCATAAAGATTTAACCCAGCTTAAAGTGCCGGTTATGATGTCTGTCAGTCTTAAAGATGATGAATACGCAGCTATTATGGATATTGAAGAGGTATACCAGAGCATGTTAAGAAAAATACCAGATGGAAAACTGCATTTATTTCCGGAAGGTGCGCACCCGTCTATGTTGACAAATGCAAAAGAATTTGCAAGTGTGGCAAAAGTGTTTTTGAAGAATAAATAAAAGTATATCAATATTAAGAAATGAGCCTGAGGAGGAGTCTTTTAACTTTCTCAGGCTTTTGGCGTTTGTGCAGGTAAATCACGGCAGAATAAAGTGATCTGTAAATTAAGTAATAAAGAGGTAATCTGGAGCAACTGTTGTAAAAATATGCACATAGAAAATACATAAGCAAGCATTTATAATATAAATAATCATTTATGTTGATAGAGCATTCTTGAGACATGGCAACGGAACGGTACTTAAATGTCAGATGAGAAAAAATATTTTTTGATTGAGGAATGGCAATTCGCTTTAAACAAAGGTTTGCAATTGTGTCGTAGCGGCGCAACCCGTACGTTATGAAAATGAGGAACCGAATGTCTTTTTGCTGGACAGATGTAATTATGTGTTAGATAATGGAACATATCATGAAGAGTCCAACATGCTAAGTATTGATAATCGTTTAAGGGAACAGCTGGGATATGAAAAGCGCAGCGAGTTTGCAGCTCAGCCATATGTGGATCAGGAAGCGGATATCAGAGATCATGTACTGCATCTGAAATTCCGGTTTTTCTCAGAAGAAGCTGTAAGTGGGTGCCGTCTGGCACTGGAAGAAGCTGCATATACCCAAGGAGAGCTGAATGGAAATAAAATAGACATGAATCCAGATGGTTACTATGTAGATGAATGTATTCAGACAATTCCCCTAACGGATGTAAAAGCCGGAGAAAATGAACTGGTACTGCACATGCAATTTGGAAAACGTACAAATCTGGAGTGGATGTATCTACTTGGAGAATTTGGCGTACAGGTTATGGGACCGGAAAAGAAATTGTGTAAGAAACTGAAAACATTATACTTTGGAAATTATGGAGAACAGGGATTTCCGTTCTATACAGGAAATCTTACTTATAAAATGGAAGTAGATAACGGCGGACAAGATATGCTTGTGGGAGTGCCATATTATGCTGGCGCGGCACTCAGAGTATCTTTAAATGGAGTAAAAAAGGGGTACATTGCATTTCTGCCTGATGAAATCTTGATTACCGATGTACCTGTTGGAAAAAATACCCTGGAGATTACTTGTCTGGGAAACCGGTTTAATGGATTTGGACAGGTACATCTGATTGGCGATGATTTAGCATGGGTTGGTGCGGATTCCTGGAGAACTGAAGGCAATTCCTGGGCAGAGGAGTATCAGCTTAAGCCTATGGGAATATTAAGGGCGCCTGTGATCAGAACCAATCATGCTTGAGTATAAATTGGCAAAACCGGTCAGGTACAAACAGATATTCTTATTACCTATCACAGCGTAAATAAATTGAGTTATGGAAGAATCATAAAGGAGAGTGAGATAATGTTCTTCAACAGAAACACAAAGATTAACTGTTCTAAGGTGGATACGGCTATTTACCATGCCATTGATAACCTCAAAAGAGATATACAGGATGTATTTCTCCCTTCTGATGAACAGTCAGGCGAGGTTATACTGACAGAAAGGCATATGGAAGAGGAACAATTCTATTTAAAGGAAAAGGAAGGAAATCTGGTACTGCAGGCTGGAGATACGCTTGGATTTGTTTATGGAATTTATGAGATCAGCCGTCGTTTCCTTGGTGTGGAAAACTTCTGGTTCTGGAATGAACAGCGCTTGGAACCGAAGCCTTTCATAAATATAGCAGAAGGTTTTGCTTATGCTTCAGAACCTTTCCGGGTGAAGCTGAGAGGGTGGTTCATCAATGATGAGGTTTTGCTGCAGGGATGGCAGATTGACCGGGATAAAGCAAAGCCATGGGAAATGGTATTCGAAGCACTGCTTCGCCTTGGCGGAAATATGGTAATACCAGGAACAGATAAAAACTCTGGAATTTATTGTCATCTGGCATCTCAAATGGGGCTTTATATTACACATCATCATGCAGAGCCGCTGGGTGCAGAAATGTTTGCAAGACGTTATCCAAATCTGAATCCATCCTATGATGAGTATCCGGAATTGTTTCAGGGGCTTTGGAAGGAAGCAATAGAAAATCAGAGAGGGCAGAAAGTCGTGTGGAATCTTGGCTTTCGAGGTCAGGG
The DNA here is from genome assembly GCF_000797495.1 of Robinsoniella peoriensis. GTDB lineage: Bacteria > Bacillota > Clostridia > Lachnospirales > Lachnospiraceae > Robinsoniella > Robinsoniella peoriensis. Next base: position 50,635 of record NZ_JTGN01000010.1, on the reverse strand, counting down.
GGACTGCCCGTTCTGGGAGCATGATTCCAGGTATGTAACAGAAGCAGAACGGGGGGCTTTAATCAGTTCTTTAATTCGTTTGCAGTACGATCTGGTCAGGGCGGAAGATCCAAAAGCATTGTGTTGTACAAATCTCTATGGAGAAACCATGGAACTTTATCAGAAAGGTTTTATGAGTATGCCAACAGACGTGATTAAAATCTGGGCTGATAACGGCTATGGAAAAATGGTATCCAGACGTCAGAATAATCATAACCCGCGTATAATGGCTTTACCGGATAATCCGGGAAAGCTGACAGGATGCCATGGAATCTATTATCATGCATCTTTTTACGATCTGCAGGCAGCAAATCATATGACAATGTTTGTGAATTCCATGGAATTTGTAAAAAAAGAACTTCAGCAGGCTTTGGACCGTGGTGTGGATGATTACTGGATTATTAATTGCTCGAATGTGAAACCTCATACATATGTGCTGGATTTTCTGGCTGCTATGTGGAAGGACGGAAAAACAGAGGCTGCTGATCACCGGCATGAATATGTGAAAAAATATTACTGTCAGTCAGCAGAAAATTTGGAAATCGAAGAACGTATCCGGGAGTATGCAGAATATGCCCTGCCATACGGAGATCAGGAGGATGAACATGCGGGAGAGCAATTCGCCAATTACACAACCCGTATGCTTGTAAGCCAATGGATGAAAAACACCGGTAATCCCGTGGATGAACTTAGATGGGCAGTAAAAGCAGATTCCCTGCAACAACAGATGAACTGGTATGAAAGACTGTGTAAAAAAGCAAGGATTTCTTATGGGGAATATCTGGAAAAATGCCAGGTCACGCGTATGAAGCTGTCGGGACATGCCAGAACATTCTTTGAACATTCTATTCTTTTACAGGCTGAGATTTATTTTTATTGTTATGAGGGGGGAGTAAATGTCTGCCAGGCATTTTCCGAGTCGGAGAAAGGAAACTATGCAAAGGCTTTTTATCTGACGGGGAAGGCAAGGGACAGTTACCGTATGGCGAATGACAGTATGCGAATTACGGAAAGTGGAAAATGGAATGGATTTTATGCGAATGACTGTCTGACTGATATGAAACAAACTGCCTGGGTGCTGGATATGCTCATGAGCCATTTGAGAAATCTTGGTGATGGGCCGCATTTTTATCAATGGCAAAGAGAATTTTTATATCCGGAATCGGACAGGCGTGTATGCCTTGTTACAAATATGGAAAATCATATGCAGAATGAGGAAATATACGGGTTGATGCAGGAAAAATGGGGATAATGTAATACTTTGTATTTCAGGTAAGTCCCGGAAAAGTTGTATTGTTTAATAGGAGGATGAAGTATGGCACTTATACAAGTAAATTTTATGTCACAATGTCTGATGCGGACGGTAACGATTAATGCAGTTATACCCTTTGATAAGATCTATATGCCCGGAGAGGCGCCAGGGGAGAAAAAGCCTTTTCAGACTTTATATCTGCTCCATGGTATTTTTGGGAGTTATACAGACTGGATCAGCGGAACCTGTATACAGCGTTGGGCGGAAGAAAAGAATCTGGCAGTGATTATGCCATCTGGTGAGAATCATTTTTATGTGGATTGCAAGGCAAATGGAGAACGTTTCGGAGAGTTTGTCGGAAGAGAACTTCCGGAAAAAATGAGAGAATTATTTCCGCTCTCATCCAGAAGAGAGGACACTTTTATTGGCGGACTGTCGATGGGAGGCTATGGGGCAATTATCAATGGTTTGAAATACCACAGTACATTTGGAAGGATAGCCGGATTGTCAAGTGCACTTATTTTTGATGATATATGTAATGATAAGCAGGATTTGGCACAGACGGTTTTCGGTAAGAATTTTTACCGGACAGTATTTGGAGAGCAAGAGCAGCGAGAAGGCAGTGACGGTGATTACTTTGCACTTGCAGAGCGGGCTGCAGCATCAGGAATTGATATACCGGAAGTGTATCTGTGCTGTGGAACGGAAGATTTTCTGCGGGCAAAGAATCAGGAATTTGCAGAGTTTCTGAAAATAAAGGGAATTACCTGCTGTTATGAAGAGGGACCGGGAGGCCATGAGTGGGATTTTTGGAATCGGTATATTAAAAAAGTCCTGGACTGGCTGCCTCTTGATAAGGAGAACGGTGGAGTAAACAGTGGAAATGTCGGAATACAATAGATAACTGTAAAATGATAATTATCATGAAGTCGGGTAGATTTAGCACGGTGAGGTGTTATCACTGCCCGACTACTTTTGTGCCTGGTAATTTTCCTTCAATTCAGCATCGAAGAGATTCAAAACAAATCATAAAAGTGTACAAAGATGAGTGATTTTTATAAATACATAATCTTTTCAAGTAGGTTATAATGATAATAATTGAGTTTCATTTTCCCACTTCTAATATATTTTCTTTCGTCTTAGAAATAGTCAGGAAATCATTTGAAAGCATAAAAAATAACATATTCTGATAAAAAATCAAACAAAAATCATAAAATACTCCGTATCATATATAATAAGAGAGTGATATTATTTAAATAAGATAAATATAAACTCTGTGTTGTATCTATCTGGAAAACTATTATAAAGAGAGGGATAGTCTTATGGAGGAAAAAAGGACAAAAGGATTCAAAAAAAAGGCAAAAAGAGTTTTGAGTTTTGCATTGGCTTTCTGTGTCATGGCGACTGGTGTGCCGGCTACAGCATTTGCGCAGACAGAGGAAAAAGCGGTGTCCGGTCTGATAGCTCATTATGATTTTAAAGAGCTGTCTGACAATGTGCCAAATGGTACTACAATTAAAGATGTATCAGGCAGTAATCATGATGCTGTAGCCAGAGGTAACAAGCTGACAGCAAAAGACAGTATTCTGGCATTTCCGGGAGGAAATTATGGAAGTGGGGCAGGTTATGTTGAACTGCCGAGAGGATTGTTTGATGGTCAGGATACCCTGACAGTTTCATTATGGCTGCAGAATAAAACAGGTGCAGGAAATTATGGGGGGTTTTATTTTGGAACAGAGGCAAATAGTGTTAATAAGGACATGCCGACCCAGTATTTTATTTTGGATCCCATGAATCCGAAGGGAGTCATGAAGGCAGTTATGACAAATTCTTATAATGCATCTGCGCCTTTTAGTACGGAAATCGGTCTGGGAGCTTCCGGCAATCCATCTGATGGACCGGCTACCAGCAGTGACTGGGAGCTTTATTCCATTGTTATTACACCGGATAATATCACAGGATACTTAAACGGAGTAAAATATAAAACATATCCGTTGAATCTGACTGTTTCCGATTTTGGATCAAATCTGGTATCTTACATTGGTAAGTCGCCATATAAAGATATGTTTTATAAAGGTGGAGTTAAAGACCTGCGAATATATAATACGGCACTTTCGGAGCAGGAAATTGCGGATCTCTACTACGGAGGTACTTCATCAGGAGATTTATTGAATAGAGCAAAGAAAGAACTGACAATACCTGAGATCAGGAATGGTAAGGTGAATTGTTCCTTTGTTGAAAAGATAACGCTCACGGATACCCTTTTAGATGGCAGTGTAAAAGTTGAATGGGAAAGTGATCGCACGGACATTATTGCGGCAGATGGTACGGTAATAAACCCGGAAGAAACAACTACGGTACATCTGACAGCAAGATTGACCAGCGGATCCGAAAGTGATGCAAAAAACTTTGATATCACGGTCATTCCAAATGGAGATACCGTTTATTCTATGGTTGTGGATCCATACGATCAGGGAGCGGATATCAGCCAGCAGATGATTGGATTATTCTTTGAGGATATCAATAGTGCAGCAGACGGTGGACTGTATCCGGAAATGGTAAAGAATTATTCTTTTGAAAATTATTTCAATACAATCAGTATATCCGAACCTGGAAGAGGAAATCAGTACTCTTGGAAATTACACTGGGTCAGCGATGCGGATAACCGTTTCGTAGTATCCCAGAATGGCGGATTAAACGATAAGAATACAAATTATGCACAGATTACCGGAAACATGATTCTGCAAAATGGCGGATTTGCTCCAATGAATAATCCGAATTCTGCTGCAATGCCAATGGTGAAGGGGGAATCCTTCGACTTTTCTGTCTGGACTAAGGCTGATAGTGATTATGCCGGAACGTTGAAGGTAAAAGTAATCAGTGAAACAGGCAAAGATCTGACAGAGGAAGCAGTTATTGATCTGGTAAACGATGGAACATGGCATAAAGCAACGGCAACTCTGGAATCAAAGAAGACCCAGAAAGGCAAGCTGGTTCTCTCTATCAGCGGTGCAGAAGACAGAGCTGTGCTGAATATGGATATGGTTTCTTTAAGTCCGCAGAATACCTATGGATATGGTGATACCAACTATGCATATGGAAAAGGAATCAGAAAAGATCTGGTTGAAAAGCTCCAGGGGTTGAATCCAAGTTTCATCCGATTCCCGGGAGGCTGCATCATTGAGGGAAATGCGGGCAGAGAGAGTTACTATAACTGGGAGAATTCCATTGGGCCTTTAGAGGAAAGGAAAGCAATTGGAAACCAGTGGGCAAGTGACAATGGCTCTTACACCAATACATATGGGTATATGCAGTCCTATGGATTTGGTTACCACGAAATTTTGAAATTATGTGAAGATTTAGGGGCAGAACCATTTCCAATTTTAAGTGCAGGTGTCTTCTGTCAGTTCGCAAATGGGGATAATGCACCGGCGGCACAAGGAGAAGAACTGGATAAATTTGCACAGCATGCGACAAATTTAATTGACTACTGCTGGGGAAGCGTATCGAGCAGTGATCCTACGCAGCGCGAGTGGGCAGAAAAAAGAGCAGAAAATGGACATGAAGATACATTTAATTTAAACTACATCGGGATCGGAAATGAAAATTGGAAAGAAAAATACCTCAATAATTTTGAGTATATTAAAAACTATGTGGAAAGTTATGTTAGTGCCAACTATCCGGACAGAAAGATTACCATAATTTCTTCTTCCGGTCCGGCTGCAGAAGATGAGAGTTATCGTTTTGCGTGGGATTGGCTTAATGAAAAAAATCCTGGAGAAACCCTGGTAGATGAGCACTATTATCAGTCGAAGGAATTCATGCTGAATTCTGACGACCGTTACGACTACTATGCCAGAAAAGAAAATGGAGGAAGTGACGTATTCCTTGGAGAGTATGCAACTCATCTTCAGGACAACCGCAATAATAATTTAGAATCTGCTATTTGTGATGCAGCGTATATGACCGGTATTGAAAGAAATGGAGATATTGTCCGCCATGCATCTTATGCACCATTGTTTGAAAAAATCGGAAGCACTAACTGGTCACAGAATATGATACATTTTGATGAATATGACAGTTTTGCAACACCGAACTATTATACACAGCAGATGTTTGCACAAAATTATGGTACCCAAGTGGTCAATACCACACTTGAAAAGCAGGGCGAAAATTATTCTCAGAATACAGGAAGCCCAATTATTGGAACCTGGTTATCGGAAGGCTATGTATCTCATGTAAAAGTAACCAGGGAAGATGGTAAGGTATTGCTGGACGATAACTTTACTGCAAACGGGGCAGCAGGGATGACCTGGAAGGCAGTACCGGGATCTACCGGCAGCTTTAATATCGCAAATGGGAAGATGTCATTTTCACAGGGAAGCGGTATGAATGCAGTATGGATTCCACAGGCGATTAATAATCCGGAGTGGTACGATTATGTAGTGGAAGCAACCGTAGTGAAAACTGCCGGAAGAGAAGGATTCCTGGTAGGGGCAGGAGCAAAAGATACCGAGAATTATTTCTGGTACAATATTGGCGGCTGGGATAATAAAATGACGGCTGTTGAGCGTGCAAGAAGCGGACGTGGAAAGGTAGTCATTGGCAATAGTTTTTATGGAGATTTTACTCCGGTTCTTGTAAATGATGAAATGAAAGTTACCTTTAATTATGGTGTAAACGGTAAAATAGAAGCCGGGTATGTATCAGATACAGTGGATAAATCCAATGATTTTTCTGGGAATTTAAAACCATATCAAAATGACATTTACCAGGTTTGTTCCAAAGATGATGAGTACATATATCTGAAATTGGTAAATCATGACAACGTTGATAAGGATATCACCCTTACTTATCCATGCCAATTAGCATCTGATCAGGCGGAGATAATCTGTCTGAGCGGAGAAGCTGGTGGAGAAAACAGAATTGGTGATGAGTGGATTAAACCGGTTGAAACTACACAGAGTATTGTAAATTCACAGATAAAATATCTGGTTCCGGCTATGTCTTTTTCTGTAATCAAGGTACCATACCAAAAAGAAATTAAAGTAAGTGATATTACCTTAGACAGACAGAGTGCAGTTATGGAAATCGGTGAGAGTATTACCTTAAATGCGCAGGTTTCACCGGAGGATGCAACAGATCCGAGTGTGGAATGGATCAGCAGCAAACCGGATATTGCTGCGGTAGAAAATGGAACAGTAAAAGCCTTAAAGGCAGGAGAAGCAATGATTACGGTTAAATCCGGCGAAAAATCAGCCTCATGTGCAATAACAGTAAAGGCAAAAACAGTGATACCTCCAACACCAAAACCAGACCCGAAGCCAACGCCCAAACCGGACCCAAAACCAGTTCCAAAGCCGGATGTAAAACCGGTCACGAAATCGAAGATAAAATTAAATGCAGCTTCAATCCCTTTGCGTATCAAACAAACAACAAGTGCTGTTAAAATAAAATCTTCTTCAATCAAAGGAGATAAGTTAAAATCAGCAAAGAGCAGCGATAAAAAAATAGCCAGTGTAAAATTGAAAAAAGGCATCCTGCAGATTACCGGAAAGAAAAAAGGTACGGCAACAATTACGGTTACCAGTACAAAGGGTGGAACAGCGAAAGTAAAGGTGCATGTTCAAAAGAAAGAGGTTGCAACCAAGAGTTTAAAAATAAGTAAGAAAGTGAGCCTGAAACGAGGAAAGAGACTGACTTTGAAAGTAACGAGAAATCCAATCACTACCATACAAAAGCTAAAGTGGACATGTTCTGACAGGAAGATTGCTTCTGTCAGCTCCAAAGGTGTGGTAAAAGGGTTAAAGAAAGGAGAAATTACAATCACAGTAAAGAGCAGCAATGGTAAGAAAGCAAAGTGCGTTGTTAAAGTGAGGTAGTCTGATTAGGGACAGGCATGATATAGAAGTGCTTGTCCCAAAAAGGTATTTAAATTGATTTATGAAGGAGATAAACCAATGAAAAAGTGGGTGAAGAGGGTAATACCGGCGATATTAACAGCAACTATGATTTTGACTTCGATACCGGGAAGTATGCAAGTGGAGGCAGAGGAGCAGGAAAGTCAGGCATCTGCCAATGAGGCTGTCCAGTTAATTACAAATTATGAGATGACGCTGACCGAAGATGGAAAATTAGAGGATAAGGCAGGCGGGCATAATGCAAATATGGTATCCATGGGACAAGGGGATATCAATGAGGGAAATCTTATTTTTACCGGAAATAAGAGTCAGTATATAGAATTCCCGGAAGGTACATTTGGTGACGACGAAAGTTTTACAATCGATTTGAAATTTAATACCAGTCAGAAGGCATATGCCTGGGTATATAATCTGGGTGCCAGAGATACTGCGGATTATGTATTTTTGAATCCTATGCGCAGTGAAGGAAATACCGTGTTTGCCCTCAAACAGAAACCGGCAGGGGAAAAGTTTGTTATGAAAAATAATGTGGTTACACCCGGTGCAGATACTTGGGCGACAATGGTATTTCATGACAATAGCACAGCGGATCTCTATATAAATGGAACACTGTCAGGCAGTATCAGTCATGGATATTCTGTACAGACTATTATAAACAATGCAAAAAAAGAAAATTGCATTGGATATATGGGAAAATCCCTGTTTGATCCGGATCCCGGATTTGTAGGCAGCATCGCCTATTTCCGCGTATATGATAATGCTCTGGATGCTGATCAGGTATGGAGAAACTATGCGGAGCAGCAGGGACTTTCTGACGAAGAAAAAGCGGAAATGGATATCTCTGAATTATCACTGGAAGAAGGAGAAGCAAAAGGGGATCTGGATCTTCCGGCAACCGGCAAGAATGGAGCGGCTATTAGTTGGACAAGTTCACATCCCCAGATCATATCGGAAACAGGAATTGTAACAAAACCAGCGGAAGATACTGAGGTAACATTAACAGCATCCGTAATTTATGGAAGCATAGAAAAAACGAGAGATTTTCATTTCATGGTGATCTCAAATGCCTCTATAGTCGCAGAAGCAATCGAACAATTAACCATAGACAATGCAGATCCGGTTGTAGAAAATATTACGCTTGCAACAGAGTTAAATGGGGCATCCATTACCTGGGAAAGTTCGGATACAAATGTAATAACGGATAAAGCTGTTGAAAATGAAGAATATGCTGAAACTCCGGCAGGCGTGGTCACCAGAGGTGAGAAGGACAAACAGGTAAAGCTTACAGCTACGATTACTTTGGGAGACATCAGTGATACGAAAGAGTTTGACCTGACCGTAAAGAAAAAAGCGGCTCAAAAAGAATATGCAGCATATCTTTATGTCCATTTTAATGAGCTTGTGGTAGGAACCAGCCTACAGCAAATTTATTTTGGTGTAAGTAAGGATGGGCTGCAATGGACGGCGTTAAATGATAACGCTCCGATTCTTGAGTCTGCCGTGGGAGATTTGGGCGTAAGAGATCCTTACATCGTCCGTTCACCGGAAGGAGATAAATTTTATCTGATTGGAACAGATCTTGATATCCACCATCCTAAATATGGCGGTAATTGGGGTTTGATGGCTAGTATAGGCAGCAATGCATTGGTAATATGGGAGTCAACTGACTTAGTCAACTGGACAGAGAGCAGGACGGCAGATGTGGCTTCTGGCATAGGGGCCGGATGTGCATGGGCACCGGCTGCAATTTATGATGAAACAACCGGTGAATATCTGGTATTTTGGTCCAGCCCGCTGACTGGCCTGACTGGAGACAGCGGACACGGGTATATTTTTGTATCCAAGACCAGAGATTTTGTAACCTTTACAGAAGCGGAACTCTATTCAGATCCTGGCATTAATACAATTGATGCAGATATATATAAAGAAGGAGACAGTTACTACCGGCTATTGAAGGAATCTGCCAAAGGGTATGTATATTTGCAATCCTCACCAAAGTTACTGGATTATACAGAGCCGCCTGTTTATAATATCGGAGGCAGAGATTTTACAGCAAGAGGCATGGAGTTCCAGCGCATTGAAAATACTGCGCCGGGATGTCTGGAGACTTTCCGGGGTACCTACGAAGGTCCTACTATGTTTAAGTTCTCTGACCGTAATGAGTGGTGTATCCTGGTAGACGAATATGGATTTCCGACAGCAAGAGGATATGTTCCGTTCTTTACAAATAACCTGGATGAACCAAATAGTGTGAAAGTTGCAGCGGATAACACTTATACCTTAACGGATGGTGCAAAACATGGTTCTGTGATACCTATTACACAGGAAGAATATGATAACCTTGTGGCAAAATGGGGAGTCAATAATGAAAAATATGCTGAAGAAAAAACCGAGGCTATTTTAAACTATGATTTTGAAGAAAAGGTCGAAGAAGGTATAGTAAAAGACAAAGCGCAAAATAATGACGGACAGCTTTTTGGCAAGGCTGCATATAGGTATGATGCAGAAAAGGGCAGCAATGTGTTGTATCTGGATGGTTCAGAAGGAACTTATGCACAGCTTCCAACGGGGCTTTTTGATGGCCTGGATAATTTGACAATATCAATGGATATTAAGGCCGAGTCTACCCAGGAGTACCATTTTGACTTCGCTATTGGGAAGGATATTAATAAATATATGTTCCTGAAAGTAAGACCCAATGAAATTCGAAATGCCATTACGGCCAGAGGAAATTTTTTGGAAAAAGAAATTAAGCTAAAAGGGAATGAATTTCTGAATAAGTGGATGCGTGTATCTGTAGTAATGGAAAATCACAAAATGTATCTCTATGTAGATGGAGAAAAGGCAGGAGAAACAAGTGGAGTGGGTGTCCGTAATATCAGTGAACTGGGCGAGAACCTGAATGCATACCTGGGTAAATCATTTTATCCGGATCCATATTTTAAAGGTTCCTATGACAATGTGAAAATCTACAATAGAGCATTAAGCGCAGAGGAGATAAAAAATGAACAGGCAGAAGAGCCGGAAGTAACAGAATATACGGCATCTTACCTGGCAGGCGAAGGCGGAGCTATCAGTGGGATGTCAGTGCAGAAAGTGAAAGAAGGAACTGCAACGAAGGAAGTAACAGCCGTGGCAAAGGAAGGTTACAGTTTCTATAGATGGAGCGATGGAGTGCCAACGGCGAAGAGAAGTGATGTGCTGAAAAAAGACCTGACAGTTATTGCTGAATTTGTAAAGGACGCAGAGCCGGAAATAAAAGAATATACAGCTGTCTATCTTCCGGGCGAAGGCGGAACCATTACTGGACTGTCAGTACAGAAAGTGAAAGAAGGAACCGCAACAAAAGAAGTAACAGCCGAGGCAAAAGAAGGCTATATATTCCACAGATGGAGCGATGGAGTGCCAACGGCGAAGAGAAGTGATGTGCTGAAAAAAGATCTGACAGTTACTGCGGAATTTGTAAAGAACGCAGAGCCGGAAATAAAAGAATATACAGTGTCTTATCTGGCAGGTGAAGGTGGAACCATTAGTGGTATGTCAGTGCAGAAAGTGAAAGAAGGAAGCGCAACGAAAGAAGTAACAGCCGTGGCAAAAGCAGGCTATAGTTTCCGCAGATGGAGCGATGGAGTGACAACGGCAAAGAGAAGTGATGTAATGAAAAAGGATCTGACAGTTACTGCAGAATTTGTAATGAACGAAGAGCCGGAAGCAAAAGAATATACAGCGTCTTATCTGGCAGGCATAGGAGGATCCATCAGTGGTATATCAGTGCAGAAAGTGAAAGAAGGAAGCGCAACGAAAGAAGTAACAGCCGTGGCAAAAGCAGGCTATAGTTTCCGCAGATGGAGCGATGGAGTGACAACGGCGAAGAGAAGTGATGTGCTGAAGAATAATCTCACAGTGACAGCAGAATTTACAAAGAATCCTGTAAAGCCAGATCCGAAAACACCTGTTAAAGTAAAATTGAATAAGTCATTGATTACGCTGGGTGTTGGGGAAAAATTTTCATTTAAGGCAGTGGTTTCTCCGTTAACGGCATCACAGAAAGTGACATGGAAGTCAGATAAAAAATCTGTAGTATCCGTATCGGCTTCCGGTAAAATCACGGCCAAAAAAACAGGAAAATCTACGATAACTGCTGTGACAAAGAATGGAAAGAAAGCAATCTGCAAAGTAACAGTACGAAAAGCGCCTAAAAAAATCACCCTGAAAGTATCAAAAAAGACTTTGAAAAAGGGCAGAACATATCAATTAAAAGTGAATTTCCCATCAAAGACAGCCAGCTATAAAATGCGTTACAGTTCAAGCAAGAAGAATGTGGCATCTGTGTCCTCTACTGGGAAAATAACAGCAAAAAAGAAAGGAAAAACAACAATTACGGCAAAAACTTTTAATGGTAAGAAAGCAGAGATTGATATAACAGTAATATAATACTTCGCCAATCCTTTCACTTTAGATAAAAAAATAATATACGATACGATAAAATGTGAGTTATAGCGCAGGTTATATGCGCTATAACTCATAGAATTTATTATAACAAAAGGAAGTAAGTTATGACCACAATTTCACAGAAACCGGAAGAATGCAAATCGGTTTTATGATAACGGCTTTAGAGTTGTTATGACAATAAACCTATGAACTGGCAAGAACAAAAATCACATATAATATATAATGAAATTAAAATAGAAATCACGTTTCACAAAATATAAAAATACTGCTTGAATTTTAAAATGGTTTATTGTATAATAAAGAAAAGCAATACATAGATACATTTCATTGAATCAACTCTTATTTCTAAAGTTCTTAAAATTCTATTTTTCGTTTGGTACATATTCCGTACCGTTTCCCTTTAGAATCGTTACATTCATTTTTGTGTCTTTGTATTCAGAATGAAAAGGAGGAATCTATGACACATGAAAGAGATATTGCTGCTAAGATATTTTTTGGAAAGCCGGAACATTTTGCGGACTTATATAATGGGGCTTGTTTTGAGGGAAATCAAATCATACATCTCGAAGATTTATCCCCATTGGACTCCGCACAGGAATGCATACCGGGTAATCAGGAAGTTGGGAAAAGGGTAGTTCGAAGAAACCGGGATATAATTAAAATGGCAGCTTCGGGCGCAAATTTTATGATCCTGGCCTGCGAGAACCAGGAACATATTCATTATGCAATGGTAATTCGAAATATGTTGTATGATGCTTTGAATTATGTAGATCAGGTGCAGCATTAAAAAAGAAATATAGAGAAACAGGAGATTATGGCAGTACAGATGAATTTTTATCAGGCATGAAGAAACAGGATAAACTGCTGCCGGTTTTTACATTGATTGTATACTTTGGTGAAAAACCTTGGGATGGCTGCATGGATTTACATAGTATGTTGGATATACCTAAGGAAATGGAGAATTTACGCCAATACCTGCCAAATTATAGGATACACGTTCTGGATGTAAAAAAAATAGAACATCTGGAATATTTTCAAACTGATTTAAGAGAAGTATTTGGTATTATTAAGTATGCAGATGATAAAAACCGGATGAAAACTCATGTAAAGAAAAATAAGGTCAGATATAGCAGGTTAAGTAGAGAAACGATAGAAATCATTTTCATCTTATTAGGCGAAAATGAAAAGTTAACAGAGATTATAGAACAGGCACAGGTAGAAGATAAGGAGGAATATGACATGTGTAAAGCATTTGAAGATATGAGAAGTGAAGGTAGATTAGAAGGAAGGATAGAAGGAGAAGAATTATTAGCTAAGTTAACATTATATTTAATGAATGATGCTCGTACTATCGATTTAAAAAGAGCGGTAACGGATAAAGGCTCCAGAGAAAGTTTATATAAAGAATATTGTCTTGTATAGGTGGACGTTTACTGGAGTAAATTGGTTTTCTAAGATACTTTGATACTTTTTCATAAGGGTTATAAAGATAACATATTGGCCGTAGATGATGTTTTGTCTACGGTCTTTTATTTGTTATGCAATATAACGGACATAAGCAGATGGCGTACTTTTTCGTGCTGATCCATCTGCTTTTTTTGAAAGAAAGGAAAAGGTACCTGCTAAATGCTATGTTAGCCGATAAAGTTTCGTTCCGGTTTTAAAAAAAATATCGAAACATCACAAGAATTTAAACGAAAGCCTAATGAACGATAATAGTAGGTTTTTAAGAGAAACATCTGAATATAAAAATAAAACGAAAGATAAAAAGGTTTCGTTTTAGTAAAAATGCATAATAAAATATAAAAATAGAGATAAAATATAGTAAATATTACTTGACAAATAAAACCGAAAGGTATATTATAAGGTCAAACAAAAACAAACGTAATACAACGAAATTAAATGTAAGGATTTGAAAGTACTGGAATGGGAGATGAGTTTATGTTTATTGAAGAACGAAAGGAAAAAATAATTAAAGCGGTAGAAGCGAATTTATCGGTAACAGTGAATGAATTGTGTGATTTATTCGGGGTTTCGGAGGTTACTATCCGAAAGGATTTAAATGAATTAGGGAATGCAGGATTAATTATCCGTACCCACGGGGGTGCTGTAAAAGTAAAAGAAACAGCATTTGAACAAAGCCAGGCAACGAAAGAAAAAGAAAGAATAGTTGAAAAAAGAGAAATAGCGAAAAGAGCTTATGACGAAATCAAGGAGCACGAGACAATTATACTGGATGCCGGCACCACAGTTCAGGAACTGGCAAAGCTAATCAGGACCGGAGAGAAGAATCATCTTACTGTAATCACCAATGCGTTTAACATAGCCAGTGAACTTATGGAGTGTGAAAAGGTGGAATTGATTTTTGCAGGAGGATTTGTCAGATCCCAGATTCTTTCCTGTGTAGGCATGTTTACAGAAGATATGTTAGGAAATGTGGTTGTGGACCGGGTGTTCCTGGGTTCGAATAATATCAGCGCCGAGCATGGGTTAACTACACCCAATATGCAAGAGTGCCGGGTAAAACAATGTATGCTTAAGTCAGCGAGAAAAAAATATGTGCTGGCGGACAGCAGTAAATTCAGAACAAATTCTTTATACTGCATCTGCAAGTTTAAAGATTTGAATCTTATCATCACGGATGATGGGATAGGCAAATCCTATATGGCTAAAATCACAGAAAAAGGAGGGAATGTGGAAGCTGTTAAGATTGAAAGTTAAATAGTTAGATAGGAACAATAATGAAATACAAAGCAGAAGAAATAATGAAATACAATGGGGCATCAGATGAAACTATGATGTAAAAGTACAGAAAGATGGAGGAGAAGGATATGAGTTTAAGAAAAATAGGTGTAATTGGGTTGGCATTAGTTATGATGACGGGGGTATTGTCCGGATGTTCAGGCGGAACGCAGACACAGGATACCAAACCAGGTACTGAGGATGCAAAGACAGAGGCGGCAAAAGCAGCAGGAACGGATAAGGCGGAAACGGATAAGACAGAAGCCGCTAAAACAGAAGCAGCAGATGCCGTGGGAGAAACAAAGGCGGAAGAAATCATAACTGAGGCAGCGGCACAGACTGGGAAGGATAAGGAGAACAAGGATATCACGTTAGGTATCTCTATATTTACCAGAACCCATGTGTTTTATAACAGGGTAGAAGAAGCCATGGAGAAGAAGTGCGAGGAACTTGGAGTAAAGGCCATTTTCATGGATGCAGATACGGATAGTGAAAAGCAATTGTCACAGGTGCAGGATTTTATTACACAGAAGGTGGATGCCATTATTATCTGTCCGGTATCTACTGCGGGAAGCAATAGCTGTCTGGAACTGGCAAACAAAGCGGGCATTCCATTGTTAACGGCATTTACAAAATCGGATGGAGATTCTATCTGCCATTTTGGTACGGATGAGAATGTGGGAGGTGAACTGGCAGGCAAATACATCGAAAAGGCTTTGCCGGAGGGCGGAAAAGCTGCAATCATTACTTATGATGACGTTGAAAATTGTGTTTTGCGTGCAGAAGGATGTAAGAAATATCTGGAAGCAAACTGCGAAAATATAGAGGTTGTTGATGAGCAGAATTATCAGGGAGATGCGGAAAAAGCGTCTGCCATTACGCAGGATTTCCTGTTAAAGTATCCCGACCTGGATTTGATATTTGCAGTAGGGGATCCCGCAGCTATGAGCGCTTATACTATTATTAATGGTGCGGGAAAAGAGATTAAGGTAATCGGTTACGACGGTAATCCGGAAGCAGTCAATGAAATTGCAAAAGGCGGTATTTGGATTGCTGATGTGGCTCAGGACCCGGAAGGGATAGGACAGGCTATGATTGATAGTGCAGTCAAAGTAATTCATGGAGAAGAAATTCCCAAAGAGAAATATATTGAGCCATATATTATCGATAGCGAAAATGTCAGTGAGTTTCAAAAATAGAAGAATTAACAGTGAAAGACAGGCAGTGAAAGACCCGATTTGCAGATCGGGTCTTTATAAAATAAGGTTATGGAAAATACAAAGAGGTACACGGGATGGAAAAACAGCCGATGATTCAAATGAAACATATTGTAAAGGAATTTCCGGGTGTAAAGGCCCTGACAGATGTAAATCTGGAGTTCTATGCAGGAGAGGTACACGCTTTGTTGGGTGAAAACGGAGCCGGGAAATCTACGCTGATTAAAATTATCAGCGGTGTATATAAAAAAGACAGTGGCGAAATGATCTATGAGGGGAAAACGTGTAATTTTGATAATGCGAAGCAGGCATTAGACAGTGGAATCAGCGTAATACACCAGGAATTAAGTGTGATACCGGATCTGACGGTTGCCGAGAATATTTACCTGGGCAGAGAGCCGAAGCAGAAAAATGGATTTCTGGATAAAACCCGGATGAAAAAAGAGTCGCAGGATATTTTATCGATGCTGGGGCTGAAGATCAAACCGAATGATCTGGTAAAAAAATTAAGTGCTGCTGAGAAACAAATGGTTGAAATAGCAAGAGCTATATCCCAAAATGCCAGGGTGGTCATTATGGATGAACCTACTTCTTCTATTTCAGAGCAGGAGGTAGAAGCCCTTTTTCGCATTATTAAAAAGTTAAAAGAAGAGAAGGTGGCAATAATTTACATTTCCCACAGATTGAAGGAATTGTTTACAATTGCTGATAAAGTATCCATTTTGCGGGATGGGTGTTATATCAAGACCGTCCCTATGCAGGATATAGACGAAAAGGGGTTAGTCTCGCTGATGGTTGGCAGAGAGATCAAAACGTACATAGACAGAAGCGGTAAAACGATTGAGAAACCTGTATTGGAATTAATCAAAGTATCCAGGAATAAGGCATTTCAAAACGTAAGTATTGAGGTGGGACAAGGGGAAATCGTAGGGATTGCAGGATTAATTGGAGCCGGCAGAACGGAAGTACTAAGAGGGATTTTCGGGGCAGAGCCTTTTGAAGACGGTATAATGAAGCTGTACCAGAAAGAGGTGCGGATCGAACAGCCGATGCAGGCAATCGAAAGGGGAATTGGTTTAGTTCCGGAAGACAGGCGCATGCAAGGGGTGATGTTAAAGAAATCCGTAAAGGACAATATCACCTTGCCCAGTGTAAAAAAGAAAACGAAGATGGGATTTGTAGATGTCAATTGGGAAAATAAAAGCAGCGAGGAATATATTCAGAAGCTGAAGATAAAAACGCCCGGCAGTAATACCGTTTCTAAGAATTTAAGCGGCGGCAACCAGCAGAAGATCGTCATTGCCAAGTGGCTTTTGGCTGGATCTAAGATTTTATTACTGGATGAGCCTACCAGGGGAATTGATGTCGGGGCAAAATTTGAGATTTATACGTTGATGAATCAGTTTACAAAAGACGGTGGAAGCATCTTAGTGGTTTCTTCCGAATTGCCGGAGCTGCTGGGAATCTGTGACCGCATCTATGTAATGTGTGAAGGCAGGATTACCGGATGCCTGGACAACCATGAATTAACAGAAGAAGTTATCATGCATTTAGCCAGTACAGCAGTATCCTGACAATGATGATATCAATAATACTTAAATTAATGAGGTAGAACAATGGGAAAGAATAAAATAAACATGGGAAAAATAGCAAAACAATATGCGCTGATTGGATTTCTACTGATTTTGTGTCTCATCATTTTCATAGTGGAGCCACGATTTGCTTCTAAAGAAAACTTAATTAATGTGCTGATTCAGATTTCAATTAATGCATTTATAGCAACCGGGATGACGTTTGTTCTGTTAACGGGAGGGATTGATTTATCGGTTGGACCGGTATGTGCCTTAAATGGTATTCTGGGTGCTCTTCTTTGCAAACAGCTGCCTGCAATGAATATAGGGATGACTTTACTCGTTGGTATCCTGCTTTCCGCTGCGGTAGCCATTGTAATTGGAGGAATATCCGCAGTCATTATCTGCAAGTTCAATGTGGCACCTTTTATTGCCACGTTAGCAATGATGAATGCAGCAAGAGGCGTATGTTACCTCTTAACCAACAGCAAGCCCGTATATGAGCTGCCGGAAAGTTTTTTATGGATTGGGCAGGGATATGTCGGTCCCGTTCCATTCATTGTAATCCTGACGGTAATAGTCCTGGTGGTATCCCACATTATACTCAGCAAGACCGCATATGGCAGGCATATTTATGCAGTTGGAAGCAATGAAGAGGTAGCAAAATTAAGCGGAATCGGTGTTAATAAAATCAAAACATCCGTTTATATGATCTGTGCAGGTTTATCCGCTTTTGCAGGAATCTGCCTCTCGGCTAAAATAGGAACTGGACAGCCGGCAGCAGCTGAAGGATATGAACAATTTGCCATTGCAGCAGCTGTTATGGGAGGAACCAGTCTGGTTGGAGGTACTGGAGGAATCCCGAACACGATTATCGGAATTATTGCCATAGGGATTATCAATAATGGATTAAGCTTAATGCAGGTGAATTCCTACTGGCAGAAGGTGGCAATGGGAGTCATTATTGCATTCGCAGTAATTATGGACCGATTAAAAATAAAGGCAGAATAAAGAAGGAAAGTTACAGCCTGTATGAAGAGGAGATGTCATATGAATACAATTAAGAATCGGCCGGAAGATATGGTAGAGGAGATGATAGAGGGGTACATCCGTTCCAATTGTGACCTGCTGGAAAAAGTGGAGGGTGTAAAAGCAATTCGTATTAAAAATACAGCCCCCAGGGTCATGGTCATTGCAGGTGGAGGTGCAGGCTGCGAGCCAATGTATATAGGATATGCAGGGGAAAGGATGGCAGATGCCATTGTCAGCGGGAATATTTATGCAGCACCTTCTGCAACTGCATTGCTGAAGACCATACGTCAGATGTATCATGAGGATGGGGTACTTATGATTACGGGAAACTATATAGGTGATGTTCTCAATTATGAACTCGCTGTAGAATTATGCGGTTATGAGGGGATTAAGGCCAGGGCAGTATTTGTAAAAGATGATATCTTACATGCTCCCAAAGAAAACCAGGAGAACAGAAGGGGAATTGCCGGTATTATGTGTGTGATTAAAGCTGCGGCAGGAGCAGCAGCCTGCGGCCTGACTTTAGAGGAAGTGGAGCAGACAGCCATCAGAGCCAGGGATCAGATTGGAAGTGTCTCTGTTACTTTCTGGCCGGGATACCGCCCTGAAACCGGAATGCCCATGTATGAAATGCCAGCTGGAACCGTTGAAATTGGTATGGGATTTAATGGGGAACCGGGTATTCTGAAAATGCAGATGCCCACAGCAGACCAGCTTGCAGAAAAGATTCTGGATTACCTGATTGCAGATATGAATCTTACCGGGGGAGATGAAGTACTTCTGTTGGTAAATGGCAAAGGAGCAACTTCTAATATGGAACTCTCCATAATCAGTAACAGCCTTCATCAGTATTTAAGCCATAAAGAAATAACGGTTTTTAAAACAGAAGTGGGAAATTTCTTTACAGCACCCGGAATGGGAGGAATCAGTGTGACGCTCATGAAACTGGATCCTCATTTAAAAAAGTATTATAACCTGGATTCTTATACGCCTATGTATACTTATCGGGCAAAGGTATAGAAGGGGGAGGAGATAAAATGAAGGATTATCTGGAAATAAAAGAGGTTAAAGAGATGTTCCGGTTTATTTCCCGGCAGATTATATCCAGTGAACAACAGTTGACTGATATTGATAAAATCATCGGAGACGGTGATCATGGGATCGGAATGGCAATAGGATTTCGGGCTGTTGATGAGGCACTGGACAAGATGGAATTCGATACGGTAAATGAACTTTTCAAGGAAATCGGTATGACATTATTAGATGCCATGGGCGGTGCTTCCGGAGTGATATTTGGAACTATGTTCATTAGCGGCTATGGTGCCGCTCCGCAGACGAATGTACTGGATTTGGATACCTTAAGTAAAATGATGCAAAAGTCATTGGATAATATCAAGCTCAGAGGCAAGGCAAAAGTGGGTGATAAGACCATGCTCGATAGTTATGAGCCGGCTGTTCAGGCACTGGAGGAATGCAGCAGAAATAAGTTAAGTCTGTCAGAAGGTGTGAAGCAGGCCTGGACTGCAGCAAAAAATGGCGTAGAAGCCAGTAAGAAATATTGTGCGAAGAAAGGAAGGGCAGAATCTTATGGTAAATTATCCATTGGCTTGCCTGACCCGGGAGCAGTTTCCGTAAGTATTATTTTTGAGGCTATGAGCAGGTATATTCAAATGAGAGGGGAGAATAAATGATGATGACATCCAGAGAACGTGTAAGAGCGGCAATTGCGCATAAGGAGCCGGACCGTGTACCAATTGATATCGGAGGGACTAAAACAACAGGAATACATGTGGATGAATATATTAAAATCGGTAAGTACCTGGGGATTGATACTGAGCTCCCAAGATGTTATGAACAGTTTCAAATGTTGGCGCGGGTAGAAGAGCCCGTCAGAAGATGGCTCCATAGTGATGTACTTCAATTAGAAAATCTGTATGAGACCTGGGGATATCGCAATTCTGACTGGAAGCCCTGGAAAAATACGGCTGGAAATACTATTTTAATGCCGGGGGATTTTCAATATGAAATCGAAAATAATGGTGATATTGCATTGTTTGATATAAATGGCAGGCATGTGGCAAATATGGCATCAACAGGCAGCTATTTTGAACGGCTGGCTAATCCGCCGTTGGATTTGTCAAAGGAAATAACCATGATGGACACAGAACAGTTTAAGAAATCAGTTACCCTTTATACGGATGAAGAACTGCGCATTTTAGAAAAGAGAGCAAAACTGATGTATGAGACTACAGACTATTCCATACATGGGGGAGCTTTAAAAGGGAAACTGGGAACCACTGGTATATTTGCAGGCCATCCTTTTACGGAATGGCTGTGTATCTTGGTATCCGAACCGGAATACGCAGAGGAAATACTGGGAGCAGCAGGTGACATGGCAGTGAAAAATATAGAAATGTATCTTCAGGCAGTTGGCAGTTATATTGATACCATTTTAATTTCAACTACTGATTTTGGAACACAGACAGGAGAATTGTTCAGTCCCGCAGTATTTCAGGAACTTTATATGCCAAATTATAAAAAGATGTGTGACTGTGTACATGAGAATTCCGATGTAAAGACTATGTTCCATAGCTGTGGTTCCATTCGAAATATAATACCTTATTTTATAGAAGCCGGTTGTGATATTTTAAACCCGATACAGGCAAATTCCTATCGTATGGATCCTGCAGAGCTGAAAGCAGAATTTGGAAATGATCTGGTATTCTGGGGAGCCGGTGTGGACAGCCAGACGGTATATCCCGGCGGATCACCGTCAGATGTGAGAAATCAGGTCAAAGAGAGGCTGGATATCTTAATGCCGGGAGGGGGATGCGTATTTACGCCCATACATAATACACAATTTGATGTACCGGCAGAAAACATTCAGGCATTTGTAGATACTGTCTTAGAGTATGGAATTTATGAAGCATAGGAAAGGGGGAAAACGAATATGATTACTGCTGTAAATCTAAATCCTTGCATTGATAAAAGCATTCTTGTATCAGGATTCCAATATGGCCAGCTGAACCGTGTCGTGGATTCCTGTGAGGAAGCGTCGGGCAAAGCGATTAATGTTGGCATTGCAGTGAAAAGAATTGGCAAAGACGTGGAATGTCTGGGATTCAATTATAAAGGAAACGGCAAGGTTTTAGAAAATACGTTAGATGATTATGGGATAACATCTGAATTTGTATGGGTAGAAGGCCGGCTTCGGACAAACACAAAGATATTAGACCGGGAAACGAATATACTGACAGAATTAAATGAATATGGAAGTGAAGTTACAAAAGAAGACATTTATAAACTAAAGTCTGTAATAAAAGAACATGCGGCAAGAAGCAGTCTTGTAGTCATAGGCGGAAGTGCTCCTGTTGGAGTGGACACTACGATATACAGGGAGATTTTAGAAGAGTTGTCTGTATATCCTGTCAAAATTATTTTAGATGCAGAAAAAGATTTTCTATTAGAAGGAATCAAAGCGAAACCATACCTGATAAAACCAAATTTATTTGAGTTAGAGACTGCGTTTGGTAAAAAGTGTAAAACAATAGAAGAAGTAGTGCTTTTGGCAAGAGAGATACTGGAAAAGGGAGTGGAGGTAGTGTGTGTATCACTGGGTGAAAAAGGAGCCGTTATATGTGATAAACAAGAGGCATTTTATTCCCAGGGACTTCTGTTGGAAATCCAGGGCATCCAGGGTGCAGGAGACTCTATGGTTGCCGGAATCTGTGCGGCCTTAGAAGAAAAGCTGCCTATACAGGAAATGCTCCGTTACGGAATGGCAGCTTCTGCAGCCTCTTTAGTTTTGAAGGGAACCCAGATGTGCAGCCAGGAAGGTTTCTGTAAATATAGAGAGCAGATAAAAATTCAAAAGATGGAGGTATCATGAAATGGAATTTGCATCGGTAAAAGAACTTCTCTGTAAGGCACAGGAAAATGGATATGCTGTTCCTGCGTTTAATGTGGAAAATATGGAGACGGTACAGGGAGTCATACAGGCAGCAGAAGAATTAAACTGTCCCGTAATTTTACAGACAACCCCCTCCAGTGTAAATTATGCAGGACTGGACTTTTTCACAGCATGTGTCAGGAATGCAATCAGAAATACAAGAGTTCCCGTTGCACTGCATTTAGATCACGGTTCGTCCTATGAATTAGCTGCCAGGGCAATGAAAGAAGGATATTCCTCCGTGATGATTGACGGCTCGCGATTAAATTTTGAGGATAATGTTGCTTTAACCTCCAGGGTTTCCGAGCTGGGTAAAATTCTTGGGGTATCTGTAGAAGCAGAACTGGGCAGTGTCGGAGGAAAAGAAGACGGTTTAACATCTGAATCCGTATTGCTTACCAATGCAGCAGAAGCGGTTGAATTTGCTGAAAGAACAAAGGTGGACAGTCTGGCTGTTGCAATCGGTACGGCGCACGGATTTTATAAGGGGGAACCTAAACTGGATATAAAGCGCCTGAAAGAAATAAAAGCAGCGGTTGACATTCCCCTGGTATTACATGGAACATCTGGCGTGCCGGATGAGATCGTAAAAGAATGTATTAAAAATGGGATCTGCAAAGTAAATTATGCAACAGATTTAAGAAATGTATTTACAAAGGCAGTGAAGTTAAATATGGAGAAAAATCCGGATAACATAGATCCTAAGAAATATCTGGGAGCAGGAAGGGAGGCAGTTTCAGAGATAGTTAAGAAAAGGATCCGGTTGTGTTATTAAGAATTAGATAATAGATAAGTTATCATATTGGCCGTAGACAATTTATGTCTGCGGCCTTTTATTGTCTTTACACCAATCAATTTTGGTACAAGTATTAAAAAATAGAGTCATTGTTAAAAAATAGAGTGCTAGAATCCTTAAAAAACTATGTGGAAATTAAAAATTGATGTGGAAAAAGAAAAAGTGGAGTGTTAGAATCCGGTACAAGTGGATGGGGGATGACATACAGGATGGATATGCGGTATCCACATTTTAAGGAAAAAGGAGAGATAAAAAATGAAAGTGAAAAAGAAAAGTTCCAGATTGGTGAGACGTGCTGTTGCTATTGGCTTGGCGGCAATGGTTACAGTCACCTCTATCGATGCAGGAACAATCGGGCTGAAGGCCCACGCTATGACTGTAGTTGGAACCGCGCCATTTATTAATACATGGTTGGTGGCTGGGCCGAGTGATACGTCCTTATTAGCGGGAATTAATTCGGAACGGACTATCGGCAAAGAGGACGCTGCAGTCATGGTAGAAACAGAGAACCAGAGTGAAACGGATGAGGTCATGGAAGAAACAGCCGGGAACAGTGATACTATTGAAGAGAACGGAGTTGAACGAGAAGAAGATCAAAATGAAACTCCCGATGTCCAGGCAGTGGAGATGCTTGAGACTACGGAAGAACACAGAGAAAATTTGCAGAAGGAAGGCATCAGGCCAACCCTGGGAGAAGAGTTTAGCAGCAGTGGTACGCAGTGGCAGTACTTGGATGACCGTATTTTCAACCGTAATACCGATGATTATCAGGATCTGTATGGATATTTTACCGTAAAGCAAGGACTGGATGTTCAAGGCAAGTATACCTATGCACATACTTACATATACAGTCCCAAAGAGCAGAATGCTCAACTGCAGTTTGTGACCAGTGGTCTGCATAAAGTCTATGTGAACGATGCTCTGGTGGATCAGAATACAAATGCAGTGGAGTCAACGGAGAAAGACAAATACAAAGCCGATATCACGCTGAATAGAGGCTGGAATAAAGTTTTGTTTGAAATCAAACATGACAGGGTATATTATCTGGGATTCTATGCCAGAATCAGTGATGCTTCCGGAAATGAGATTCCCGATCTGGAGTATTCGGTGGAAGGCGATACTGTTTCAGCGCTTCAGATTGTTACTCAGGGATTGGACATCGACAGGGAAGCATTTGAAAATCGTAATGCAGATCTTGCTGCAAATCTGTATCCTGAGAATGAGATGCCTTACGGATATGTGGAATCCCCATACGTATGGAATAAAGCTATTCACAGGACGAATGCAAAAGAGGGACCGCAGGCTTCAAGGTTTCGGTTCCAGGCGGCAGGCGGCAGCCCGGGGTATGAGTGGGAGATCACAGAGGGTAATTTACCGGATGGCCTGACGATGGATAAAGAAGGGGTTATCGATGGTTTCTGTGAAACACAAGGTGAGTATTCATTTACCGTTCAGGTGACGGATGCGGATAAACGGACAGCAGTAAAAGAGACGAAAATAATCGTAAAAGAGCGTCCAAGCAAGTGGTTTGAAGAAGGGAAAATGTCCGCATTGTCCCATGATACAGGAGCATATACCCAGTTTTGGGATCCAAATTTTTCATTTGATACCTGGGCAGAACGTGCAAAAAAAGCAGGCATGACGATGCTGTCTACGGAAGCGGTACAGGGTGTATATTACTGGCCGGCGCCAGGTGCCTATCCAGGTGACCCAAATGGTGCAGCTGTTAATCAGCATCCCAACACACTGGAACTAAATGAGGAAGGGGTAGCTCAGCCAAAAGACATGCTGCAGGAGGCAAAAGAAGCAGTAGAACGTCATGGAATGAGGTTTGGTCTGTACTATGCTTCCGAGGGGTCTAATCAGACCAAAGATCCCCGTGTCAACAACTCCAGCGGATTTTTCCGGAATGTGGAGGATCTTGTGGTTCGTTATGATCCTAAGTATCTGTTCTTTGACGGGAATCCGGAAGGAAAAGGAAATACTGATGCTATGTGGAGCGCTGTGCGTGCTTACAATGACTATACCCTTATACAGGCAAACGACCGAAATGAAGTCAGCGATAATGATTTGACAATTCTGGAGACGGAGTATACCGGAGCAATGCCATATACCCATGGGGGTCATTGGGAAACGAATATGTGGAATCAGAATAAATATACGGTTGATGAGGCATGGTCGCACCCTATTATTGATGAGATGGATGCCTGGTCAGGATATGCGGGAGGACATACAAGAGATGATTGGCGTTTGTGGGCAGAATTCATCATCAATAATATCGGACATGGTATGGTGCCAAATTACGATCAGATGATCATCGCTATCCGGGGTGTTGACTGGGCTGGCAAGAATTATAGTAGTGGGATTAAAGACGCATATTATCAGGGACCACTGAATGCACAGCGTTTCCTGGAAATACGTGACAATGTAAACTTGTGGATGGCCAATGATGGAAAGCCTGACTTGCACGAATCCCTGTTTGGAACAATGCCGTACTATTTTGACACTTATGAAAAAAAGGAAGGCTACCATGAGAATACCGATAAAGAGCCATTCCTGACTGCAAAATACGGGGAGGGGCCTGAATGGGGATATTCCGTTGCCCGAGACCAATTCGTGTATATGCATATGGTGGAGAATACAATTGGAAATGGCAGGGCAAAAAAAGGATTTACCGGTCAGGAGAGTGTCTATGCAGGGCCATTTGATTATAATGTAACCAATGTGGAGTGGCTTAATGAAGGAATAGCACTGCCCTATAGTGTAGAGTCAAAGGATGGAAAGAATTACATCACCATCGATACTTCTTCGGTCAAAGAAGATCCTGTGGATACCATTATCAAAATCACCACGGATAATGACACCCGCAGTTTCAAGCTTACTGGTGTGAAATTATTCAGCAGCCAGGAAAACAAATCCGAACTGCAGTTGCGTGCGGAAGCCTATCTGAAGAACTTTACCAATGTATTCGCAGATGCGAATCTTACCTATAGCAGTGATGATGCATCGGTTGCATCAGTTGATCAGAATGGACTGGTAACAGCCGGGCATCCTGGAAATACAACCATACGTGTAACAGCAGAGTATGAGGGAGAGGCAGCAGTCGACACTTATCATGTTCAGGTAAAAGAAGATGGAAGTATCACTTCAAATGAAGAACTAATAGGTGTAGTATTGCGGACTGATGGAAAAGAGGCATTTGGTAAATTTTCATCAGACATCAATATTCCGGTGACTTTTGAAGGGCGCACCCAAAAAGGGGGCGGAGTGAACCTCCTTTCTTATGACAATATCACATGGCATTATGGAGTCTGCAGCGGCCAGGCAGGAGGACAGACCTCGGATCCGGATATCTACTGGCAGGCACATGAGGTTGAAGATCTGGACCTTCTGGCAGTTAAAGATGACGAAGTAGTTTTTAACAGATGCGTTTCAGAAGAGGAAAATGTTGCAATCTGGGCTGATATTACAGTTGATGGAGTAACCTATACGACCAATAGAAATTATCTGAGAATATTACCGAATACTGTTTTAAGTAATAATATCGTACCAGAAGTGACAAGCGGCAGCAATCCAGCCGATCTTACAGATAACATTTTAACCAGTTCTGACGGTGGAAATACCTCCAGATGGACACCGGCGAAAGAGGATGAGAATCCAGCCATGACAATGGATTTAAATTCAGTGTGCGATCTGTCAAATGTGAGTGTTTATTTTAACAACAAAGACCGGTATTATAGGAACACGCCAAGTGCTATCCGGATAGAAACGAGTGAGGATGGAGAAAACTGGGAGATACCCGTGGAACAGGGAGCCGTTCCGGACAATGATACAAAATACCGTTATAATTCAGACAAGTATACATACCCACTCAATCAGAAAGGCAGATATCTGCGCATCAGTTTCCCGGGCGGTGCCAGAGACGATTTGATGGATGTGCTTGAAGTAAGGGTACGGGGAATAGATCAGGGAAAAAGGCTGGGAGATGTAGCGGTAGAGACAGAACTTTTAGATGATAAGACTGCAGCTTTCCATCTAACGGGTATTTCCGGAATCGGAGAAGAGATGGATCTGAGCAAGGCGAAGATTCAGATACAGAGCACTAATCCTGAAATAGTAGAGATCAATGAGGCAAATCAGGCTCTGTCCGTATCGGAAGGACGGGCCCAGATTTTCATAGATGTAACGCTAAATGGGATTACGGTATCAAAACAGATATATATCGATGTAGATGCTGACGGAAATCTGCAATTAGTTAATTATTTGTCCCAGGTGAATCTTTCTGTGGATAAAAATAAGATAGCTGTTGGATCACCGGTGGTATCAGAGATTGAAGCATTGGATAATAACGGAAAACCGGCCGATCTTTCTGACGCAGAGATTACATTTATACTGGACAGTGATAATTTGTCAGTTGTGGAAGGGTCATCTGTAATCACCATGAAGGATAGTATTCCGCGATCCTCTGAATCGACAATTCAGGTAAAGGTGACAGTGGATGGAGTTACGGTGGAAAGTAATAAAATGATCCTTACCCAGTTAGGTACCAATGTAGCAGATAATGCTGTGGTTTCGGTTTCTTCTGTACGTGACAAGAACGGAGATCCAAATGGTTCCAATCAGGATGAGCGATATATTGGTGTTAAGACTGTTGATGGAGACAAATCGACTGCATGGGCAGCTCGTGGAGGAGATAAGTCACCATGGATAGAACTGGATTTTGGGGAGGATCAGATGATCGCAAGTCTGAATCTGATTGACCGTGGTCATAAAGTCAATGAAATCGGTGAAGGTAAGCTGGAATTTTTTGACAGCACTGGAAACCTTGTTCACGAACAGATTGTTTCTGACATTCAATGGGAGGGACAGCCTGATAACTCAGTGAAGTTAGAGAAACATCTCAGTGCACAGAAATTAAAATTCACAATAGATCCGGAGCTGAAGTATTATCATGGCGGAAATGGGGAGAAACCGGAACGGGGACTGGCTGAAATTGAGGTTGCTCTTGCAACCGATTTAAGCAAGACATTTATCGTTTCCAGCAAACCAGTCTATGCAGCTACTAATATAGGAGTGCAGCCAAAGCTTCCGTCTGTCATCACGGCAGTATTGAATAATGGAACAATGACCGAAAAAGAAGTACAGTGGGATACAATCCCGGAAGAAGTTCTGAAAGAAGCGGGAATCTTCCATATTCAGGGAACAATAGCCGATACTGAGGTTAAAGCATCAGCAGAAATTAAGATTAAGAACCATGTAGATGTGACCGGTATAACAGTTGATCCCACAAATTTCACTCTCATTGAAGGAAATAATACAGTCTTAAAGGCAGCCATAACACCTCAAAATGCAACCAATCAGGCAGTAAAATGGGATAGCAGCAACAAATCGGTGGCAATTGTTGATGTGAATGGGAAAGTAACGGCAATGTCACAAGGTTCAGCAAAAATTACAGTTACGACACAAGATAACAACAAGACTGCAAGCTGCCTTGTTACGGTCACGCCAAAAGATATTCCTCAGCCGGTAAAACATACAGTAACATTGAACGCAGCAGGAGGTCAGGTAAACCCGTCCACAATTACAGTGCAGAATGGAAAGCCTTATGGAGTGCTTCCAACTCCTACGCGCAGCGGATATAAATTTGTGGGATGGTACATGGGTAATCAGATGGTTAAATCCAACGATATCTGTACATCAAATGTCACATTAACTGCAAAATGGGAAAAAGTAATCGAAAAACCAGGAAAAGTCACCGGCATAACGGCTGCTAAGCTGACAACAGACAGTATTAAGTTATCATGGAAAAAGGTATCTGGTGCCACATCCTACAAGGTATACCGTTATGATGATAAGAAGAAGAGATGGAGTAGCCTGAAGACAACAAAAGCGGCTTCTTATACCGATTCTAAAAAGAAATCCGGAACAAAATATAAGTACCGTGTAGCAGCATACAACAGCGCAGGAAAAGG
Organism: Robinsoniella peoriensis; assembly: GCF_000797495.1. Taxonomy (GTDB): domain Bacteria; phylum Bacillota; class Clostridia; order Lachnospirales; family Lachnospiraceae; genus Robinsoniella; species Robinsoniella peoriensis. The sequence goes on along the minus strand of NZ_JTGN01000010.1, from coordinate 21,692 downwards.
ATCACATTCTTCCACGTTTATTACGGCCACCAGACCTGTAAAACCAAAGCTGAAGGTAACGAGAAGCGGATCAAATAAGGCGAAACTTACATGGAAGAAAATTAGTTCTAACAGGGTACAGGTTTATATGAAAACGGGAAATGGAAAATACACAAGGATCTCCACTAAAAATGGAAATAAATCTTCCTATACAAAATCAGGTTTAAAGAAAGGCAAGACTTATACATTTAAAATCCGGGGATATATGCAGCCAACTTCTAAAACAAAGGTTTACGGATCTTATTCATCGTCCAGAAAAGTAACTATTAAATAAAATACGCTTATTTTATGTGTTCACAATAGAAAAAGAGGGTATTGCAAAAGATTGCGGTAAGAAAAGAGGAATGATAAGAGCCGGAAGTCAAATAAGACTTCCGGCCCATTGTAATGGTATTTTCATAAGAAGTGATTATCAGTCTGATGGATCCATTTTTCCAGGGTTCTATTTAACCCATTCACATCAATAGGCTTTGTTATGTAATCATTCATACCGACACTGTAAGCTTTGCTGATGTCGGTTATGAAGGCATTAGCGGTCATTGCCAGGATGGGTACCGTCTTTGCATCATCCCTGTCCAGAAGACGAATTGCTGCGGCTGCTTCATAGCCATCCATCACGGGCATCTGAATATCCATCAGGATTGCGTTATAATATCCTGGGTTAGAAGAGCGGAAGGCTTGAACGGCATCCAGGCCATTTTCGGCTGTTTCAATAAGCATTCCCTGCATACTAAGCAGCTCGAATGCAATTTCACGATTCAGTTCATTGTCTTCTACCAGCAAAATCTGTTTTCCCTCCAAAGTAATATTTGTGTCTTCTTCAACAATATCATCTTCTGTTTTATGATCAGAACAGAACAACTGGAAAACATCTATAATCTTTGAAATAAAGAGTGGTCTGGTAATAAATGCGTTTGCTCCTGCTTTCAAGAACTCATCTTCTATATTTGGGTTATTATAGGATGTGATAATGATAATAGGTATACTTTCTCCCAGGCATCTGCGTATATTTTGTACTGTATCCAAGCCATTTCTTTCATGCATCTCCCAGTTCAGAAGCACTGCGGAAAATTCATCTGAACGGGCATGTGCGGCTGAAATGATGCCCAGTGCTTCTGCACAGGATGATGCCCAGTATCCCTGCATCCCAAGCTTTTCTAAAAATACTGTAATATTCTCACAAGTTTTTTGCTCGTCTTCTATGATCAGAACAGGCAGCCCTGCCAGCTCGTGGTTTACTGATTCTTCTTTGTCTGCCAGATGAAAAGGAATGGAAACCGTGAACTTACTTCCTTTACCTAATTCACTTTTTACTTCAATGGAGCCGCCCATCATTTTTACGATATTTTCGGTGATAGACATTCCCAGCCCGGTACCGGGAACTTTGCTGATACGAGAATCTTCAGCACGTGAAAAGGGTTCAAAAATATGGGGAATATATTCACTTGTCATTCCAATGCCATTGTCTGTAACTATAAATTCATATTGGGCCTGATTCTGGCTAAAAGGCTGATATTCATTAATACTGAGACTGATGGTTCCGCCGGGAGGGGTATATTTGATCCCGTTGGAGAGCAGATTCATAAAAACCTGATGCAGGCGGTCACCGTCAGTTATAATTTTTTCATGGAGTACTTTTCCAACATAAACCTCAAATTCCAGATGCTTTTCTTCCAGCAACGATCTGCACATATCTGAAACATTTTGTATTAGGTTCGGAAGGCTGATTTCTTCGGGATGAAGGTCAATTTTTCCGGATTCAATTTGAGACATATCCAATATTTCATTAATCAGACTTAAAAGATATTGACTGGAGGTGTTAATTTTGTTCAGACAATCATTCACTTTCTCAGGTGCAATAAGATTTGCCCTTGCAATAGCAGTCATGCCAATGATAGCATTCAGTGGGGTACGAGTGTCATGGGACATAGATGACAGAAATTTAGTTTTCGCTGAATTCGCAATCCGTGCCGCCATGTAGGCTTCTTCCAGTGCTGTTTGCTGGCGTGCCTGTTCCCGACGGTCTTTTGTCACATCAATGCCAACAGTGTAGAAAGAAGGGATACCATCCCAGCTGTCTTCCCCATTTGCATAGCATAAAGTAACGGTCAGGATTTTGGTTTCTCCACTGCGTGTGATAATCCGGGCTTCCATAATAATACTCTGTTCGGTTCCCTCTATTTCTTTTAGCATGTGCTCAATACGTTTTAAGTCATCGGGATGCAAATATTCACATGTCGAATGCAATTCTTTTTCGAATTGTTCTTTTGTATAACCGATCATCCTTAAGAAGTCGGCATCATACCAAAGAATGGTTCTGTAATCTCTGGCATCCAGACGGGCAAATCCACCCGGAAGAGTCCGGAGTAGAATTTCACGTTCACGCTCTTTTTTAGCCAGCTTAAACTCGGAACTGTACATATCATAGGACAGTTCTATACGTGACTTGTGGCCGTACCAGTTAATTTGACGGTTTTTAATCATAAAAGTTCTGTTGAGTACCGGATTGAAAAATTCCCATTCGTAAAATTCATCTGTCCGTAATCTGTCATTGGTGCAGAAAGGGCATGGTGAGGTTCTTCCCTGAATTACTTCATAACAAGGTCGCCCAATAACTTCCTCACAAGTTGTATTCATAGTTTCAGTGCCGGTGCGGTTTATAAATAATAATTCATAAGTATCCATATCACTTATATAGATATTCCCGATATACTCATCCATCAGCCACTCAAAATACTCTGTTTTTTCATCTTTCAACCGAACCAAATCGCTGATATCTGAGTTGATCATATAAAAAACCGGATGTCCATCCACGGTTTCCTTTGTGATAGTTCCAGTGATACGTATCCAAATGAAGCCGCCGTTCTTAACAGGCAAACGGCAATCCAGAGAAAAACCTTTTTTGCCCCGGGAAAGAGCATGAGTTAAAGAATCTCTGATTTTATAAAATTCATCTGTATGATTTCTATAATACTGACGGAGATTCGGGAAAAGGGATGAATATTCTTCCTTTGTATAGCCAGTACTCTGATAAAAATTTATATTACCGTAAAGAAAAGTGATATCGGTATCAAAAATACATTTGTTTGCGCTGTTTTCAATTGTTTCTATAAACATATCATATTCTTTTTCAATAAATGGCATCTCCATATTCGGACTCCTTTTCAGAAAGTAATTTAGATATAATATGATAAAGCTATCTTGCATTTATTATATCTGATAATACCGGATAAAGCAATATAACAATGTTATTTGAAAGTTGATTTTACAAACTGTAAAAAATATAAGGAGATTGTAAGAAGCTTCCATGGCGGATGGGTAAAGTATTCCCGTCCCATTGGAAGTTGCAGAAGATACTCAAAGCATATCATTACCGGCTATTCGTTCCAGGATTAAGGGAGGATGTAAATGGACCATCCGGCACCTTAATCTCTGTGCGGGACGGTCCACTCTGCTAAAAATAAAAGAGATCTTCGAATTTTTTATCCAATGCAATACATAAAATCAAAGCTAATTTTGCAGTTGGATTAAACTGCCCTGTTTCAATAGAACTAATGGTATTTCTGGATACGCCCACCATTTCCGCCAGTTGGCTTTGTGAGAGCTTTTGTTCTGACCGTATTTCTTTCAGATTATTTTTTAGTACTAATTTTTCATCCATATTTTTACCTCAACACACTTATAACAAAGCTTGCCAGTGAAGCTATGGAAGCAATGGCACCGGCAACGGTAGATATTAAGTATGCCTTATTTTTAGTGAAACGGTATTTCGGATATGCCTCGGCTGCAACAAATGCCCAGAACATTGCGTAGGGTGCGTAACTATGCTGTCCATTAAATACGTTAAATATAGCTATAAAAATAAATACAAGGCAAAAGGCGCTGATACCTATTCTGCGTCCTCTGTTTTCTGCCTGCTGCATGCCTTCATCTGTTTTTTCTGCTCTGCTTCTTGCTAAAATCTGTTCTTTATTCATAACAATACCTCCTGATTCGGTTGCCAAGTTTTCTTTACATTACTATCATACATCTGCCAAGCGTACTTGTCAATAAGTTTTGCAAAGTTTTCTTTGCAAAATAAAAAGACGGTCTTCTTCTCAATTGTTTTATCTGGAAATGAATGGTATAATAACTGCACCAACAATTGTTATCCTTAAAATCAAAAAAAAGTTAAGAAGAAATAGAAATGTACGGTCAGAAAGGGGATTGGAATGGCATACAAACAAGAGCTGTGGGATGAGGCAAAGAAAAAATGCAGGATATCAGAAGAAGAGATACGAATGGCAAAAGAAATGGGATTAAATCCGAAAAGTCTGATAAAAAACATCCCAAATAAGAAGGAGCAGTGGAAAGCTCCGGTTAAAATTTGGATACGGGAAATGTATGAAGAAAGGCAGGAAAAGGCAGAGAAAAAGAAGAAAAGAAAATCTCAGATTATAGAATAACAGGTTTTTGAATTTTGCTTTATTTTGTTTCGGATGACGCGGAAGTAACTGTCAGATCAAGCCCGCTAAGATAGTTGCTCCCCCAGTCACACATAGATTCCAGAACAGGAATAATACTTTTTCCAAAGTCTGTAAGCTGATATTCTACTTTAGGGGGGATAACCGGATAGACGGTACGATTTGATAAAAAGCAGACAGGGGATATTGATGCTTCAATTCTGACAGACCATATGATGCTTCAGGCGACTGAACTTGGACTGGGAAGTGTCTGGGTTTGCTATTTTAAACCGGATATCCTGCGTGAAGAATTTCATATTCCATCCAAACTGGAGCCGATTAATATACTGGTGATTGGATATTCTGCCCAAGAAGAAGGGGATCCCAATCGGCACAGCCAAACACGTATCCCAGTGGATGAACTGGTTTCATACGAGAAACTTTAGAATAACTGTTGAAAGAATCAGAATAAAGGATGTGGAAATATCCTTCTGTTGGTACTGACAATGATAGTACGCAGTTTATAATTGTATCAATAGAGATTATAGTAACTTTTTCAAACAGGATCTTGTACTACAGCGAACAATTTTATCTTAAATTGGGGTTTCGCTAAGAAAGGTACGCTTTGTAGATAGATGTATTGCTCGGAAAGAGAAGGGGTGAGCGCTTTTTGGGGCATGCGGGCATTCGCTGTGAAATCCTGATGCATTTCGCAGCTCAGTGCCCGCTTAGTATCCAATGGGATCCAGTTTATTGATACAAAGCTGGTACAGGACAATGGAATCCTGTGCCCTGATAACAATTGGCATTCCTTAATCTTCCCAAAAATCCTCTATTTCTCTGAGTATTTCATCGGTAGGGATAAGTGTTGCTTCAATAATGGTTTTACACGTCTTTTCTAAATAATGCTTAATCATATAATACCCACATGCATAGCCGGCACAAAAGGGCAGACCCACAGGAAAAAAACCCTACATTTTTGCAATTTCATCCCCATAGAGATATGATGTTAAGTTATCCATTCCTTTCACGTCCAGGGCATCTCGGATGAGTGGTTTTATATAGTTGTCCAGAGTGTCCATATCTATTTTACTGACCCAGGGCCCCAGTTTTTCTTCTCCGTAGATGAAGGTGGCATAGTTTTCAGCCAAACCCTCCGTGACCATCATACCTGCCAGGGATATATCATCATGCCATTTCTCAAATTGAAACCGCACATTATGGTTGCACTCATGAGCGAGGGCAGCCGGTATACGCCCAATGGTGTATTCGTTTGGTGTAATTGCACCAAAAATGTATCCAGGTATGCCGCCGTCGCCGGAATAGCCATCGCTAAGTATGGTATATGGACTCAGGGGATCTGCAAGCAGAATAGTATATAAATATTTCTGAACCGGTAATTCAATACCGGCATGTTCAAACCGGCCAAGTGCGTCTTCTATGGAGTGCTGGCAGCTTTTCCAAAATGCGTCATCAGACAGCAGCTGAACGCTTTCTTCCTGGCTCTTATCTATTTCTGAAGGATTCAGATATCCTAACATATTACTTGCCATAATTACGTCATAACCATTTTCCTGCTTCGCCTTGAGCGGTACGCAGTAACAAGCCCATTTTTTCTCAAAGGGTTTCATCATTTCATAACGATATATGTCGTTCTTTTTTTCCATAGGGACAGATATCATTTTCTTGTAAATTACATCTGATCGTATATTCTTGATTTCCATATTATTGCTCCTTTTCTATCTGATCTATAGTTATCATACAAGTTGACGCGACGAGAAGGTCAATAGTTTTTTGTGTATTTTTGTAAGTACATAATATCGTTGCTAATGGTATTGATAAATGGTAGAATATACCTATAATTTTGAAGTTGTGGAGGCGATGGGTTGAAGATAAAGAATAGTAAATTTGATATTGCTATAAATATGTTGTGTCTTATTATGATAATAGGGACAGCCATATATCTGATAGTGAATTGGACGAATATACCAGAAAATGTACCTATGCATCATAACTTTTCTGGAGAGGTTGATAGATTTGGAAATAAATCGGAAATGATCATTTTACCAATATTAACAGTAATTATGTTTTCGTTTATGTCTGTGGTTGAACATTTTCCTCAACTATGGAATACCGGTATTAAAGTTACTGATAAAAATAAGGAATATGTATACCGAATATTAAAAAATATGATTACAACACTAAAACTAATAGTTGTTTGTGTTTTTACATATCTTACAATGCAAACAGCATTAGTGATTGAATTACCATCACTGTTTCTGCCGGCTTTCATACTAATATTATTTGGAGATATGCTTTTTTGGATTCTCAAGTTAGTAAAGGTAAATCAGAAATTGAAAAATTGACAACTGTAACTTAAATTCGCACGTACCATGAATCAATCAAATTTATTATGAATAGCATGATCAGATTTAAAATGAGTAAGGTATGCATATAGACTTTCCTCCGTATTTTATTTTTGCAGATATTTTTCTATCCAGCCTTGTTCATATACACGATGACCTAATAATGTAATTGCCTGTTTTGGACAATGATTAATGCAGCGATAGCACATAGTACACTGATCTCCCGATTTGGCAATGCCATTTTCCATAACGATGTTTTTCATAGGGCATAACTTAACACATTTACCGCATCCGATACATTTTTTGGAATGTATGGTTAGCTTGTCTGTATATCGTTTTGTTTTATTGTAAAAATACAGCCTTTGACCAAACAACCCGGCAAGATGGCTGAAAGCACCTAATCCCTCTTGCGGAGGTTTGCCCATCTGTAATTTTTGTACTGCCTTCTTTATTTTTTCTTCTGATTCTGTGACAAGCTGTCTGTTCTTTTCTAATGTAGTTTTCAGAACTTTTTCATCACTGATACTGTCTGGCATTTTTAAGTGTAAACCGCCGGTTACCGCTGCACCAAAAGTTTCCAGCAGTCTTGCCAATACACCTGCTCCGTCTCCACTGAACATTCTCATGGTTGTCAGAATGAAAACTTTTTTTCCCTGCCATAGCTCCTGATTTTGGATCATAAAATCGCGCAGTATTTTTGGCATGCTGCTGTATTGTGTGGGATATCCAAATACAATCTCTGTTTCACTGCGGATTAGTTCTGGCAGCCGAATGTCTTCAATCGAATAAACGATTGCTTCAGGGTCATATGCTTTTGTAAATTTTTCTACGCAATGTCTGGTATTGCCTGTGCCGCTAAAATAGATTCCGATCATGATAAGATTCACCGCCTTTAACACGCTTTGTGGTGTTTTTATTTCTTAAAGTATAATGAAGAATAAACCGTTCGTCAATAGCCGTGGTAAGAAGTGCAGCACAAAAGATAAGAGTGGCATGGAAAAGGATGTTTATATTGCAAATATGAAATGATTGTTTTATAGTAAATTTATATGAACATGCAGAGATGGCAAGCATCCGGAACGTTACAATGGAGACTGTGGACTAACCGGGGAGTCTGTTTCTGAGCGGACCGAAAGGATTAAAAATTATGAAGATACTGGTTGTGGAAGATGATTTTATTGTACGAAAAGGCATTATTCTTTCCCTGGATTGGGAAAAGGAAGGATTTCAGATCTGCGGTGAGGCAGCTAATGGAGTCAGCGGGTTTGAGTTAGTAAAAGAATTACAGCCGGAAATTATTTTGACGGATATTCGGATGCCGAGAGAAGATGGGCTGTCCTTATCCAAGAGAATCCGCAGTGCTTACCCGTGGATGAAAATTGTAATTCTAAGTGGTTATGATGATTTCTCTTATGCGAAACAGGCATTGCAGATTGGAGTTTTTGAATATCTACTGAAACCAATTAACGCCGATGAATTGCTGGAGACAGTTGTAAAATTAAAAAAAGAAATAGAAAAAGAAAAGGCGCGTCAGGAACGGGAAATTTTTCAGCAGACTTTTGTGGAAGAAAATTACGATTATGTGCGCAGCAGGCTGCTGAATGCTTTGATCAGTGAGAAATTGACGGATCAGGCGAGAAGGGAAGAGGTGACAGGGCAGCTTTCAAAGCTGGGCCTTGAGTTTGCAGGTCCCTGTTATCGGGTTTTACTGATTTCGGTGGATGATTTTTTCCTTTTGACACAGCATTCTGTGGAGGAAAGGCGCTGCCTGGAAGAATCCATAGAGGAGTCCATAAGAAATATATTGGGACTGTCGTCTCAGGAGACGGTGTTCCGGGACAATGGCACGCATTTTGTGGTGATCCTGATGGAGCAGGGACAGGAAGAAAAGGCGGACAGAGAAGCTTTGAGCAGGCTTTATCAGCAAATAAAGGGTGAGTTGGGATTCTATATTACGGTATCTCTGGGAGATCGTAAAGATAAGATAGAAGAGATAAGGCAATCTTACCGGGAGGCACTGCAGGCGCTGCGGTGCAGACCTTATATGCCGGGAGAGTATATGATTCACTATCATGAGAGTATGGGAAAAGAGAGGAAAACTTATCTGAATATCCAGAAGAAAGAAAATGAACTGGTACAGGCGATGCTTCAGTATGATGGGGACAGAATGCTTGAGATTGTTCAGAACATTTTTGAAGAAGCCTATCAGAAACAAACAGAATTTGAAAAGGTGAAAACAGCATGTGTGCGTATCTGGATGATTGTGGCTTCTAATTTAGAAGAGATGTCCATCAATCCTTTGGAAGTGACGGGGGAGAGCAGGGACTGCTTAAGGGAGATGGAAGGCATCGGAAGCTTTTCGGCTTTAAAGCGGTATATATTGAATCTATGCCGGGAAACTGTACAGGTGTTAAATTCTACAGAAGGTGCGAAATATAATTTGATTATACAGAAATCTATGCAGTACATAGCTAAACATTATATGGACGAAATCCGCATCAGCCAGATCGTAGCGGAACTTTATATCACACCAAATCACTTCAGCCAGGTATTTAAATCCCAGACCGGAATGAATTTCAGCGATTATCTGAACCAGTTCCGGATCGATATGGCAAAAGAGCTGCTAAAAAATCTGGATTTAAAAATATATCAGGTTTCGGAAAAGTCAGGCTACCAGAATTACAAATATTTCAACCTGGTATTTAAGAAGTATACCGGATACTCACCAAAAGAATATAGAAATCACATTGACTTGCGAGAGGATGGAAAAATAACTTGAAGAAGATAAAATCCAGGTTTGTAAGCTTGAATATTAAGGTGTTTTTACTGGCAATTGCCATGTCAATGATTCCAATGGCGATCATAGGAACACTTTTATATCAAAAGGCATTGGAAATTGTGAGGGAGAAGCAGGAGGCGGCCTCTCTCTATATACTAAATAATATCTCTGAAAATATAACATATGTGACGGATTATGCCCACAGCCTGTCTCTTTTTATCATTCAAAATCAAGACGTACGTGCCACCTTGCTGGCTGAATCCATGACAGAACAGGAGCGGGTACGCCACCAGAACCAGGTGGCAAAAAGCCTGATGTTTTATACCGGACAGAATCATTTTGTGAAATCTATTTTTATACAGGGGAAGAATGGTCTGATCTTAAGTGCCGGAGGGCTTACTTCCTATGATCTGGGAGAAGAACAAGAGAAGCAGCTTGAAGCGATGAAAGGGAAAATTCTATGGACGGGAACCGGGGAAAGGGATCAAAATGGGAATGCAGAATACCTGACTTTGTTGAGGAGCATCCAAAATACAGAGAATTTGAAAGAAACACTGGGAACACAGTGGATTAATATTCCTGTCTCAAAAACGGAGAAACAGTTTCAGGAGTATATAGACACGTATCCCGGTTATATTGCATTGGTTGATTCCCAGGGGGAAATATTACTAAATGCAGGGGAAACAGAGATGGTGGAGTCTGACATAAAGGATGTGCGCAGTGCTAAAAAGATGCCCTTTATTAACAGTGGAAAGAATACTTTAGTTTATGGAATTGATATATCGGATACCGGATGGACCCTTATGAGTGGTATTGATATTACTAAATTATTGGCAGAAAACCGTAAGATACGCAGTCTTTTACTGTTGGGAATAGCAGTCAGTACGATGTTATGTTTCTGGATTACGTTTATTTTTGCAAGAAGTATTTTAAGGCCGCTGAGGCTGCTGACGAATAAGATTGTGGAAGTAAAGGAAGATAATTACAACGTTCAGCTGGAATTTGAGAGCAATGACGAGATTGGGATTTTGAGCAGGCAGTTCAATGCAATGACAAAACGCATGAATGAACTGGTCAATGAAGTGCTGACAGGAAAAGTGCTGCAGACCGAGGCTGAGTTAAATGCACTGCAGGCACAGGTAGATCCTCATTTTCTATATAATAATCTGGATACGGCATATTGGATGAGCAGGCTGGAAAAAGCGGAGAAGACAGGAAAAGTGGTACTGGCTATTGCAGATTTATACCGACTGACCCTGAATTCGGGACACCGGCTTATTTCTGTGGAAACAGAAGTGCGCTATATGGAAAATTACATTGTCATTCAGGAACTGCGCGTGTCAGACCAGATCCAATTCCATATTGAGATCCAGGAGGGAGTGAAAAAATGGGCGACTATGAGGTTTGTAATACAGCCGCTGGTGGAAAATGCCATCCAGCATGGAGTTCTGCCCACCGGAAGAGAGGGCAATATCTATATCCGGATTTACCAGCGGGATGACAGGCTTTACTTTGAAGTAGAGGATGACGGTGAAACGGCAGATATGGAAGAAATGAAGAAGATGCTGGCGGATATCAAGAGTGAAGAAAAGAAGGGCATGGCTATCCGCAGTATTGCCCAGAGGATTAAACTGCAGTTTGGGGAGAATTATGGGCTATTCTTTCAGGAGGCGCCGTGTGGAGGGACAATAGCCAGGGTGATACAGCCGTTAGTGGAGTATGAGGAGTAGAGGGAGAATTCTGGGAATGTTGCGAACTTTCTGTAAGCTAAATCTTTAATAATTTAATTTTTGTATACCGTCAGCCGATTGGCTGACGGTATTTTAATATGTACCCGGCATGGGCACAATTCTGATGGGGTATAGGAACCCCTATCTGGTTTCCTGTTTCTTTTTATATACTGAATATATAAGTAAAAATAAGTACATACCTAAAAACATATGAATCAATGTTGGCGAGCCTGTACTTCCATTGAATGTAACGATAAGGGTGTATAAATTAATTTCCTGTAACAAGGACACTATAAAAGCAATCAGGAATCCCACAACTAAATGACTTGCTTTTGAAATATACTGAAAGAACAATAAAGCTAACAATAATCCTAATATAATCCCGCTAATGCTATTCGCCAAATATCTTGGATAGGGATTATAGGTCATTTGGGCTAATCGATCCAGTTTATCCAATATAAAAATAGGAATAAGCCCAGAAAATATTATTGGAAATAAAACAGTTATGATATTGAGGAATACATATTTTTTCTTCATAGACTCAACCTCCCGTCGCTTACTCATAATAATCTTTATTTTCAGAATCCAATGGATTCACCTCTTTCTTTTTCCTATTTATAGTAAATATTATCACTTTAAAATTTACTTGTCAATCTTAATGAGTATGCCATGATACTTTTCTGACAATTGAGCTACCCACGGTTAAAAAATTTGTAAACCTGATCATATCTTTTTGCTTAATTGAAAAAGTGATTGTATAATATAGACAAAGGAATAGAAAAATAGGTATTTTATGTGCTTTAATCGTATAAAAGAATAGAATATTGGATGTTTTCATAGATTATATGGTTTTTTGGAGTGGGTTTCATTCGTTATACTAAGGATGTAAAAAACAAACAGAAAAGGATAAGGAGAGGTATTATGGAGAGAAGAAAAAGAATCTTAGCGGTTGTATTGGCAGCGACGTTGCTTGGTGGAACTTTAGCGGGATGCGGAGGCCAGGGAGGCGATACATCTAAGGATACCGGAAGTACCCAGGGAACTCAGGAAAGCAAAGGTGAAACAGGGGGTTCTTCTTCGGGAGAAAATGTATCACTGACCATCATGCATATGGGGACGGAAGAAGGCATCAAAAACGGGGATATTGAATCAATTATGATGCATCAGGTTGTAGAAAATTTTAAGGCAAAATATCCGGATGTGGACTTGAAAGAGGAAATAGTAGGGCAGGAAGCGGGATATGAGACGAAAATCAAAACGCTGGCAGCCGCCAATGAAATTCCCGATTTAGCTATGCTGCTGCCTTCCATGATGAGTTCTTTCTATGAAAATGGACAGATCTTGGATTTGGCACCGATTTTAAAAGAAGAGTCGGAATGGGCAGATACTTTTGCAGACGGTATGTTTGGAGATTATACTTTTGGAGAACAGATTTTGGGAGTTCCAAGGTGCAGTATCGCAAATCATGTTATTTATTATAATACAGAAATTTTTAAAGAGTGCGGGATGGATAGTTTCCCGGCAGATGAAGTGGAATTTAAAGATGCTGTTCAGAAGTTAAAGGAGAAAGGATATATTCCGCTGGCTACTGGAAATAAAGGAAAATATGCAATTGCTTCCCAGGTAATGCCTGGTATTCTGATGAAATTCAATGAAAGTGACTGGTATGACAAAGTAAAAAATTATGATGGTGCTTCTTTTGAGGATCCCGATTCAGTAGCAGCGATTAAATATATGGAAGAGCTGATGCAGATGGGTCTGTTTAATGAAAATGTAAACAGTCTGGACCCAAATCAGGCAAGACAGCTGTATTATGACAAGAAAGCAGCCATGTACATAGAAGGATCCTGGTCCGTATCCAATTTAATCAGTGAAGCGCCTCAGGAAATACTGGATACTACCGATATGACAATCTTCCCGACGGTAAAAGGGAAAGAAGACCTGAAAAACCAGATCGTCGGAGGTCAGGGCTGGGGAATCAGCATCAGTGCCAATGTTACGGATGCACAGAAGGCAGCAGCAATTAATTTCTTGAAAGAAATGTCCGCGCCGGAAATCCAGACGCTTCTGATTGAAGGCGGTTCTTTAGCAACAGCTAAGAATATTGATTATGATGAAAGTAAATTGAATCCGTTTTTTGCAGAATTTCTGGAAATGTATAATTCACACGACAAAATTGTGGGATGCCCGGAAGTTCAGTTATCAACGGCATATATGGATGCCAGTTATGTAGGGTACCAGGAAATGTCCATTGGAGCAATCAATGCAGAAGAACTGGCTGCAAAATTACAGGAAGCTCATGAAAGTGCGAAAAAATAGTTGGAGGTGGCAATGTGAAAAAAAGAAAATATAGGAATCCGTTGATGCCCTCAGGCATAAAGTTAGCGGCTTACTTAAGCATTCCGGTCGGCGTCTATATTTTTATCATCATTATTCCTACTCTGTTCGCATTTGGTTATAGCTTTTTTGAATGGTCAGGAGGTCCGGCAAAGAAATTTATTGGTTTTGAAAATTATATTGCGCTATTTAAAGATGATACATTCTGGCTGTCTTTCCGAAATACGATTTTATTTACATTTCTTATGGTGATTGGACAGGTAGGAATTGCGTTTCTCTTTACCCTGTTCTTTACCATGAAGTGGGTTAAATTTGTAGAATTACACCGCAGAGTTATGTATTTTCCAAGTATTATTGCGGCGGTTGTCATTGGTCTTATGTGGCAGCTGATTTACAACAACGATTTTGGTATTCTGAATCATATATTAAGGTCTATTGGGTTGGAACAGTGGATTAAACCCTGGCTGGATGATCCTAAGATCGCCATGTTCTCTGTAGCAGTACCGGTAATCTGGCAGTTTATCGGATATTATCTGGTACTGCTTATGGGAGCAGTTGCTACTATTCCAAAGGATATTATGGAAGTGGCTGAGATAGACGGGGCAACCGGATTCAAAAAAAGTATCTATATTACTATCCCATTGATATGGGATACACTGAAAATCTGTCTGATGATTTGTTTTGCCGGATCTTTCAAGGCATTTGACCATATTATGGTAATGACAGGAGGAGGACCTGGAAGAGCCACCAGTGTATTGTCGCTGTATAATTACAATACCTCTTTTGTGCAGATGAAAATGGGATATGCAAGTGCGATGGCAGTGGTCATTCTGGTGGTTTCCATGGGATTAACGATAGGAATACAGCGGCTAATGGAGGGAAAATCATATGAACATTAAAAATATTCCCGTAAAAATATTGAAACTGATCGTCAATATCATATTCATGCTGTTTTCAGTTTCCTGCATTTTTCCGATTTTGTGGATGATTAATTCAGCATTAAAGACCAGCAATGAATTTATGCAGGACAGCATCAGCCTGACCCGCAGTCTGTATGTACAGAACTTTATCGATGCCATACAATCCAGCGGGTTTCTGAATTGCTTTATGAATTCCGCCATATTAGGAGTGATAAATGTAGTTTTAACAGTGGTATGTGCGCTGGTAACCGGGTATTTCATATCCAGATATAATTTCCGCTTTAAAAAGGCAATTTACCTGTTGTTTGTTTCTGGAATGGTCATTCCTATGCTGTCGCTGCTGATCCCGGTGTTTTTACAGTTTAAAACGCTGGGTATGCTGGATAAGCCCTGGACGCTGACACTGCCTTACCTGGCATTTTCCATGCCATTCGCAGTTATGCTGACAGAAAATTATATCAAGTCGATTCCCGTAGAACTGGATGAAGCAGCTTATATGGAGGGATGCAGCACGTTTCACCTGCTGAGCCGTATTGTTTTCCCCATGTGCTCTCCGACAGTTGCCATACTGATTATTACTTCTTTTATGAATGCATGGAATGAATTTCCCTTTGCGCTGGTTTTATTGAATAATGAAAAATTAAGAACAATATCAATTGGAATTCGTATGTTTAACTCAGAACATAATATTAATTACCCGCTTTATATGGCAGCGCTGCTGGTTTCCATTCTGCCGATATTGATTATATATCTGATTTTTTCTAAGCAGATTATGAAAGGTATGACGGTAGGAGCAGTGAAAGGTTGAGTTTAAAAAAATTATGAAATAACAGGAGGTTTTTATGTGGTTTGAAGGTAATTACAGAAGGATTTTTTTAGATATGCATATTGATGACTGGAATGATGAATTTATGTCCAATGTGGACCCGAAAGGGTTAGTAGAACTGCTGAAAAATGCAGGCGCACAGCAGATTGTAGTAAAATGCAGGCCGCATACGGGGCTGGCACATTACCCCACCAAAATCGGGAGGATGCACAAAGGGCTAAGAGGCAGAGATTATGTAGGAGAGATGATTGAATTATGCCATAGCAGCAACATTGCCGTAAAAGCATATTTTTCTCAAATTTTTGATAATTGGGCATATGAAAATCACCCGGAATGGCGTATGATAAATGGATACGGTAAAACATCCAGAGAAGAAGCAGATCCGGCAAGTGATTTCATGAGCAGAAAAGGCAGATATGGTATTGTATGCCCCAATAATGAGGAATACAGAGCTTATGTGAAAGCTTGTCTGACTGAAATGACGGAAATGTATGATTTTGAGACAATTTTTCTGGATATGCCGTTTTTCCCGGAAGTATGTTACTGCCCAAGCTGCCGCAGGAAATATTTTGAGCAGACGGGAAGAGAAATGCCCAGAGTAATTGACTGGGGTGATCCGGCATTCCGGGAGTGGCAGAGTATCCGTGAAGAGTGGATGGGTGATTTTGCAGCATTTTCAACGAATGTTATTAAATCTATCAAACCGCAGGTTACTATCGAACACAATCTGTCCATGATGGCTGATCCATGGGAATATGCCCACACCGATCTGGTGGCAGAGGCAAGTGATTATGTAGGTGGTGACTTATACGGAGGATTTATGCAGCAGACGTATATGTGTAAATATTACCGCAATCTGAGCAAAGCTCTTCCGTTTGTATTTATTTCTTCCAGATGTGATCCGGGACTGAGCTATCATACTACCACAAAGACGGAAGAAGAGTTTATGCTGCATACCATCATAGCACTTGCACATAATGGGGCATTTTCCATCTGTGATGGTGCGAACCCCGACGGAACACTGTGTGAGGAAGTCTATACCGGTCCGGTTAAGAATGTATTTGATGAAAGCCGCCACTATGAAAAATATGTGAGCGGTGATATGCTTACCAATATCAGTGTATGGTTCCCAAGCAGGTCAAAATGCAGCTGGAGTGATAACGGTAATCCGGTAACAGGAGAAAAATGCAATAAAAGTTTTATGGATACCCATATCAACATGGGCAGGATCCTGCGGGAAGAAAATCTTCCGTTTGACGTTATCCCCAGCAAAAAGTTAAAGGGGCTGGAAAGCGATGCCCTTGTAATCTGTGATGCGGCAGTCATCCATGATGAGGAAATGAAGGGTATCGAAGAGTATGTGCGCGGAGGCGGAAACATTTATCTCAGCGGGCATGTGGGACATGAGCGTTTACTGGAGCTTCTGGAAGCAGAATATCAGGGACTGACGGAACACAACGTTACATATATGAGTTCTACGGAAGCAGGAAAAGAATATTTTGGAGAATTTGCAAAGAAATCTCCAATGAATGTACAGAGTATAATGGAAATTCTGGATTTCAAAGGAGATTATGAGACACTGGCTACGCTGACTCTGCCTTATACCATGACCGGTAAATGTGAATTTTCATCCATTCACTCCAACCCTCCGGGAATCTATACCGACAGGCCTGTGGCAGTGAGGAAAAAAGTTGGAGAGGGACAAATTCTCTGGTTTGCCGCTCCAATCGAGAATTCCAGACCATACATGAGCCGCCGCGCAGTTGGCAGGATCTTAAAGAGTCTGTGCAAAGACCTGGAATTTGAGTCTAACGCACCATCCTTTGTAGAAATACTGGGGTGGAAGAAAGATAATAAGCGCTATTATGCAGCGATTAATGAGCAGGAAACTTCCCCGGTAGCACCGATGTTTCATATTGAAATTAAGATACCGGGAGAGATCAGCAAAGCAACAATTGCAGAAAAGAATACCGAACTTAAAATCACCAGAGAGGATGGCAGAACGACCATTTATCTGCCGGAGTTGAAATTGTTTTCGGTGATAGAAATTGAAGAGTAATGACAATGAGAAAATGTTATTACTAAATTAAAAGAGTAAAGGAAGCCATTGCAGATCAGGTGATGGGTTTCTTTACTTTATGTGGCATTGGCAAAAACTTATAAATATGAGGAGGAAATATATGGATTTCAGAGAAG
The DNA here is from genome assembly GCF_000797495.1 of Robinsoniella peoriensis. Taxonomy (GTDB): domain Bacteria; phylum Bacillota; class Clostridia; order Lachnospirales; family Lachnospiraceae; genus Robinsoniella; species Robinsoniella peoriensis. The sequence goes on along the minus strand of NZ_JTGN01000010.1, from coordinate 4,057 downwards.
AACGATTGGGGAAATTACTGGAAGATTTGAATGTCATGCGGTATTGCAATACGGTGCTGCTGGAGAATTTTGATGTGGATAAGAAATGGGAAGATGGTGTTCATTCTGTTCTTCGGCATAAAATTATTCTGCCGGCTTGTTTTGAGGGAAAATATGTGGAGTTTTGTCTCTCTACCGGAAGAGAAGGAGAATGGGATGCCGTAAATCCCCAGTTTCAGTTATTTGTTAATCAGAAACGGATTCAGGGGATGGATGTGAACCACAGAACGGCAGTTTTAACGGAAAATGGACGGAAAGAGGAAGTGTTTGATCTGGAATTAAGAAGCTATACGAAATACCAGAACAGGCCAATATTACTTCGTGGAGAAATCCGTGAGGTGGATAAAGAAGTTGAAGAACTGTACTACGACCTGCGGGTTGCATATCAGGTGGCGTGCCTTCTGGAAAAAGACGAGGAAAACTATCGGAAGCTTATCGCTGCCCTGGAATCAGCATGTGGGCATCTGGATCTCAGAAAACCCCATTCTTCGGATTTTCACAAAGGTATTAAAGCAGCTAAAGCCTGCATTATGGAGGAACTGTATCACAGCTGTAACGGTGGGGTAAGCCCGGTGGTTCATTGTGTCGGACATACCCATATCGATATTGCCTGGCTCTGGACGCTGGATGTGACCCGGGATAAGGCAGTCAGAAGTTTCTCTACGGTACTGGAACTGATGGACCGGTATCCTGAATATATATTTATGTCCAGCCAGCCTCAGCTTTATCAGTATGTAAAGGAAGATGCTCCCGATGTATATGAAAAAATCTGCCAAAGAGTGGCAGAGGGCAGATGGGAAGTAGAAGGCGGAATGTTTGTAGAACCAGACTGTAATATACCTAACGGAGAATCCCTTGTACGGCAGTGTCTGTACGGCATTCGCTTTTTTGAAAAAGAGTTCGGAAAGAAAAATCATATACTGTGGCTGCCGGATGTATTCGGATACTCCGCCTCCTTACCGCAGATCATGAGAAAGTGCGGACTGGATTATTTTATGACTACGAAAATAAGCTGGAATGAGACGAACCAGATTCCTTACGATACGTTTTACTGGGAAGGGATTGACGGAACGAAGGTGCTGACACATTTTATCTGTGCCAGGGACTATTCTTCGCCTACCCGCAGTGTGAGAACAAATAATGAACATTACTCTGCCTTTACAACAAATTATAACGGCTATGTTACACCTGCCCAGATAAAGGGAGCATGGCAGAGGTATCAGCAAAAGGAGCTGAACAGCCAGATACTGCTGTCTTATGGATACGGGGATGGAGGCGGCGGGCCTACGCAGGAAATGCTGGAAACCCAGAGAAGGCTTGCTCTTGGAATTCCCGGATGCCCCAGAACCAGACAGTCCTCCGCAATAGAGTTCTTCCGGGAGCTGGAGCAGGAAGTAAAAGGGAAAAAGAGGATGCCCCAGTGGTATGGCGAACTGTACCTGGAATACCACAGAGGAGTCTATACTTCCATGGGAAGAAATAAAAGGTCTAACCGGAAATCAGAATTTCTGCTGTGCAGAAGTGAGTTATGGTCTGTAATGGCAAATACACTGCTTTCCATTCCAAATGACAGGGAAACGCTCCTTGAATGCTGGGAAATTCTAATGAGGAATCAATTTCACGATATTCTCCCCGGTTCTTCCGTTGCGGAAGTATATGAGGATTCCAGGCGGGAATATGAAATCCTCAGTGATAAACTCCTGGCCCTGGAAGAAAAACTGCTTCAGACAATGACAGATCAGATTGCAGGAGACAGGGGAATCGTCGCTGTGTTTAATCCGAATAGTTTTCAAAATACAGACATTCTGGAGATACCGGAACCGGTAAGCCGGAAAGTAAGCAGTTTTAAGACTGGCGGCACCGTGTCTGTCATCCAGGAAAACAGTGACGGTTCCAGGATATTCCTGGCAGCGGATGTACCTGCGAAGGGGTACTGTGTGTTTGAACCGGTTGATGAAGAGATGGCAGAAGATAAAAAGTCTTCGCAGGTATTGAAACAAGATATTACGGAGCAAAATGCGGCACAGGCAAATCTATTTACAGAGTTCGCCCTGGTAAATGGTGAAGTGGAAACAAAGTGGTATCACCTTTGCTTCAATGATAAAGGGCAGTTTACCTCTATTTATGACAAAGAAGAAGGGCGGGAATTATTGCAGATAGGACACCGGGCAAATGTACTTATGGCATATGAGGACAAACCCCATGATTTTGACGGTTGGAATATCTATGACTACTATCAGGAGAGAAGCTGGGAAGTGGATCATTTGATCCGTATGGAAGTCAGTGAAAAAGGTCCCCTGCGATATGCGATAGAACTGGAATGGAAGTATCAGGATTCTGTTATTGAACAGACGATTTACCTGTATTCCCATACAAAGAGAATTGATATGAAGACCAGAGTGGACTGGAAGGAGAGCCAGACCTTGCTGAAAGCACTGTTCCCTGTAGAAATACACAGCAAAGAAGGAACCTTTGAAATCCAGTATGGAAATATCAAACGGGATCTGGTAAAAAATACTTCCTGGGATCAGGCAAGATTTGAAGTCTGCTATCAGAAATGGATGGATATTTCGGAAGACGGATACGGTATCGGCTTCTTGAATGATTGTAAATACGGAGTCCATGTACAGGATGGAACGGTAGGATTTACTCTGATTAAATCCGGTATATATCCCAATCCACAGGCCGATCAGGAAGAGCACTTATTTACATATTCCCTATATCCTCATCAAGATGGCTGGCGTCAGGGAAATGTACCCAGACAGGCATATCAGCTGAACCAGCCCATGACCGCAAATGTAAAGAAGCTGGAAGGCGGAAACCTGGCGAAGGAGTACAGCACTGTGTCCGTATCAGCAGAAAATGTCATAGTAGAAGTCGTAAAACCTGCACAAGACAGTGATGATGTGGTAGTCCGCATGTATGAATGCTACAATCGGAGAACAAAAGTGACAGTGGAATTACCACAGGAAATACGTGAGATTTACAGATGCAATCTGCTTGAGGAAGAAGAAAGACTGGAAGCTGTAAATGAAAAGAGCTTTCAGATAGAGATTGCGCCTTATGAGATTTTGACGTTTAAAGTTAAGAGGTAGAAATGTTTGAATATATTTCTTAGTAGCTGAACGTTCTAGTACTACAGCGAACAATTTCATCTTAAATTTGGGTTTAGCTGAGGAAGGACGCTTTGTATATGATAGGTAGTGTACGGAAAGAGAAGGAGCGAGCCAGGACATTGATTTGGAAGGCTTACCGCAGAACTGGTATTTTCTAACCTTCCCAGAGCCCTTTTTGGCGGCACGCGGGCATTCGCTCCGAAATCCTGATGCATTTCGCAGCTCACTGCCCGCTTACAATCCGATGGGAGAAGTACTGCATTTTGCAATGCAGTACTGGTCGAATTGTATCCGCCAAAAAGCACTCCGGGAAGGTAAGTAAATGCTCAGCTCTGCTATACGCATTCCAAACCAATGTCCTGATCCGCCCCCTTCTCTTTCCGAGATAGCATTCGTTGATACAAAGCTGGTTTTCTCAGCGTGGTGGGACCCCCGGGGTGTGGCATGCCGGACGCGACTGGCATAAAGCAACTGATCTTGAAAACGGAATTTGTTTTTCATTCTGTAACCAGAAAAAGGAGCAAACTTCCATCTTCTTTTACGCAAACAGCCGAAACATACTGCGCAGCATCCAATAAAGAACAGCCCGTCACAGCCCAGGGGTTCCAACCTGCTGAGAAAACCAGCTTTGTATCAACAAATGCTATCTCGGAAAGATGGGTGTGGGAAACTGGTATGGGCGTAGGAAGCGTAGAGCAGAGCTGAGTATTTTATAATGTACCCATAAGTGTGGACACATCATTTAGCGGGGCTCCCATTTTTTTAGACATCCCTTCCCATTAGTTCCATATAAATGGACACCCCCTCACCTTTCAGAACCCCAATTGTGGACATGCCTTGCTGGTATACCCTGTTTCTGGGACAACTGGCTTGGATGATTGCTGAGGCCTCTTTTGGCTTAG
>NZ_JTGN01000025.1 GCF_000797495.1 Robinsoniella peoriensis | reverse complement strand
ATACTATGTAGATACAGTAGGAAAAAATGCAAAAAAAATAGAAGAGTATATTCGGAATCAACTAAAGGAAGATTTGGAATATGATCAAATGTCTTTGAAGGAGTATATTGACCCGTTTACGGGTGAGCCAGTAAACAAAAGCAAAAAGAAATAAGCCCAAGGGGCTTAGCAGGTAACTGACGTTGCGGCTGGCGAACCTTTCGATGAGTCTTTAGACTCCAGTACCGGAAACGAGCCCTTATAGGGCGGAAAACAAACCACCGGCTAAGCCGGTGGTACTGATTCTGAAAAAATAGAATTTTCGTTTCTAATAGGGTTTGGAAAATGCTCTGGTAATTCAGGTAAAAATATGTTATCATAATGCCATCACAAATGATACGATAAAGTACAAGGGAGGAAGAGCAGTTATGAAGAAAATCAGACGTATTCTATGTTTAGCGTTATGTCTGGCGCTTTGTTTTTCAAACGCAGCATTTGCCCATTCCGGCAGAACCGATGGCAATGGCGGTCATCGTGACAACAACAATGTAAGCGGATTGGGGTATTACCATTACCACTGCGGAGGTAATCCCGCACATCTGCATCCCAACGGAGTATGCCCGTATCAGGGCGGAGGAAGTGCTGATCCTGCACCTGTTGTACCATCCACTCCGGATCCGTCTCCAACACCAACACCTAAGCCGAAGCCAGATATCAAGATAAAGAGAAAAACAACGAAAATGGCGGTTGGTACCACATTCCTGTTTAAAACTTCCAAAGCCGGCGGTTCCACTGTTAAATGGATAACCTCCAACTCAAAGGTGGCTAAGGTTTATAGAAATGGTAAAGTAGTGGCCCGCAGGGCAGGATGGGTTACCATAACTGCAAAAGCAAATGGGTCAAATGATAAATGCAGAATAAAAATTGTTGATCCCAGGATGACACCAACCAGATTGAACTTAAAAGTTGGAGAGTCAAAGCGAATAATCGTAAAAGGCAGCAATTCCAAAAAGAAATGGAATACATCCAAGAGAAAGATTGCTACGGTTACCGACAAGGGTGTTGTCACAGGAAATTCAGCCGGTAGTTCCAAAATCACAGTGAGGGTAGACGGGAAATTATTAAAGTGCACCGTAACGGTAACAAAATAATGAAGTTCTATAATACATAATCATAATAAATAACAGCGTCAGATAACAAAAGAAAACCGGGTATCTCAAAGTAAAAGCAGACCTGCTTTTAGAGAGATACCCGGTTTTCTCCTAATTACTCTTCCTCCGTTTTTACCTGCGCTGTTTCCAGAGCACTGTCAATGGCATCCAGCAATATCTGGGAAGTATATTTACTGTCCTGAGAATATGTAATGCCATCGGTAGACTGCGTATCATATATCTGAGATGCGATTTCCTCAAGTGCCGGCTGCACAAGGGGATACATCGTCGTTACTGTGTCGCTTAAATTCACCAAACGGATAGAGTTGATATGATCCTGGTCCACCACGACTTCGACGTCAATGGCATTGTCATTCAGGGTGATTGGAGTGGTATAGACTCCGGCGACATATTTCATAGCAGCAGTCGTTTGTGTTGGTTGGTCATCTTTGGCTTTTTCCTTGTCTCTGGGTGTGAACATAAAAATGAAGAGTATGATCAGGATTATCCCCAGCGTTACAAAAATTCCTGTGTAAATCAGTTCCCGCATTTTAAATACTACTATCTTTGTCTTTGAACCCATCCATAGTCCCCCTCGATGATTACTTTTCTACATTCTATTAACTTGTGGGACACTTTATGCAATAAATTTTGGAATAAATTATGTGTTTTCTTACGCTCTTGCATAAAACCCCAATTAGTGTTATGATGAAAAAAAGTTTTAGTGGGAGGAAAGCAGATGAGAGATTACATTATTACGACGGATAATACCACGGATTTACCTGAGGCATATATCCAGGAGCATGGCTTAGGCATGCTTTCTTTGACTTATATGATAGATGGCGAAACTTATAACAGGAAACACGAACTGCCCTATAAGGAATTCTATAAAAAGATGCGGGCAGGTTCTATGCCGACTACTTCCCAGGTCAATCCGGAAGAAGCAAAAGAAGAACTCCGGGAATTTCTGGATGATGGCAAAGATATTATTCATATCGCCTTCTCCAGCGGTCTGAGCGGCAGCTATAACAGTGCCAGGATTGCAGCAGAAGAATTACGTGAGGAAATGCCGGACAGGAAAATTGCGGTCATTGATTCCCTCTGTGCTTCATTAGGAGAGGGGCTTCTGGTACATAAGGCGCTCCAGTTAAAGGAACAGGGCATGGAGTATGAAGAACTGGTGAAATGGCTGGAGGATCATAAGTTAAACGTGGTTCACAATTTTACGGTAGATGATTTATTCCACCTGTACAGAGGGGGCAGAGTTTCAAAGGCAGCCGCAGTTCTTGGAACTATGATACATCTGAAGCCGGTGCTGCACGTAGATAACGAAGGACATCTGATACCGGTTGCCAAAGTGAGAGGACGAAAGAAATCCCTTGCAGCGCTGGTAGAAAATATGGAAAAACAAATCGGCAGCTACCGTGATAAAAACGACATCGTATTTATCAGCCATGGTGACTGCATCGAAGATGCTGAGTACGTAAAATCTCTGATAGAAGAAAAATTTGGTATTAAAGCATTTTTGATTAATCCGGTAGGTCCTACTATTGGAGCCCATTCCGGTCCGGGTACACTGGCACTGTTTTATATGGGAGATGTGAGATAAGCGGTTTTACTTTTCAAGAAAGAGCTGCAGGATAAAAAATAACCGTTTAGAGGGAAAGTATTTCCTCTAAGCGGTTATTTTTATCCTGATTTTTATTTTTCGCCTCCGAGAAATCTCACTCGCTGGAAGATAAAAGGATAGGCAGCGATTACCCAAAGCACAAGAATAAAATACTGAAGCATTTCAGCCGGAATGCTGCCGCCCAAGAGGGCTTTTAAGACTCCTTTTAACAACAGGGAGGAAGTAATACCCAGGATAAATTTAGCAGCCTGCTTTGAAACCGCTGTATTTGTCTCGAAATTAATATAAGTACGTTCCAGGTACCATCCGATAGCAAAGCCCAGTCCGGAACCGGCAGCTTTGCAGCAGTCTGCGGCATAGATCTCATTAATGGTTCCGTTATTCAGCAATACCAGGGCATAAATCATAGATAGAACGGAGAATCCGGCAAGGATGATACTGAGTATCAGATTAGACTTTGGAGTATTCTCAAGTTTACCAAATAATTTATTTATTAAAAGAGAAATAATAATAGCCATAGCCATTGCTGTCAATACATCTTTGGGTGTATGGACACCCAGGTACATTCTTGAAAAACCCACCAGCAGGAAGATGACCACACAGATGATCTTCAGAGATTTCTGCTTTAGGGATAGCGCAAGTGTCATAAATAGTGAAGTTGCACTCTGTGTATGGCCGCTGGGAAAGGAATATCCGGTTGCAGCCGGTACGGCAGAGGGAACAGCTTGAAAATCCGGATCCAGAACCCAGGGCCTTGGGATGCGGAAGGTAATCTTCAGATTTTGCAGCAGCATGCCGGCGGCAAAGAATGATAGCGCAATCTTATATGCCAGTTTCTTATCCAGACACCAGTATAATATGCAGATAATAGCAAGAACCAGCATTTCCTGGCCAAAAAAAGTAAAAAATTGAAACACGGTATTTAGTGCAGGCGACCGTATGCCTTCCAGTAAACGTAAAAATTCCATTTTCACCACTCCATTTTATATTTTTAAAAACAGTATAACATAATTTTGCTAATTTTGGGAAAGTCTATTCATAGATAAGTAAATGTTTAAAATAGAGAAAGCATGAAAGAAAAACGCTTTCACACTAATATGTGCGATTTGCAAACCTGACTGCAATGTGCATTGTAAAGGTGAAAGATACAGGGTGGTTAAAAATGGAGAAAACGATATCAACAGATTTAATTGAGAACATGGAGTATTTCCATCAAAAACTAAAAGTAGATAAAAATTTCGATATCATCTACAAAATGACTGCAGTGGCGGACCGGGGAGCATGTATCTATTTTATAGATGGATTTATAAAAGATGAGATCATGGAAAAAATACTGGAATTCTTTCATTCCATTACGCCGGAGGATCTTCCGGAGGACAGTGAAGACCTGTCTCATGACTATATCCCCTATGTGGAAGTTGACATGCTGGATGACCGGGAAGAGATTGCAAAAAATATTCTTTCCGGCGTCCTTTGCCTGTTTATTGACGGCTATTCCAAATGCTTTGCGATAGATTGCCGTACTTATCCTATGAGAAGCGTAGGAGAGCCTGATAAAGACAAGGTACTAAGAGGATCCAGGGATGGTTTTGTAGAGACTGTCGTTTTCAATACCGCACTGATCAGGCGCCGTATCAGAAGCCCAAAGCTGTCCATGGAAATGTTAAATGTAGGCACAACGTCCAAATCCGATGTCGTCCTTTGTTATATGGATGACCGGGCGGATAAAGAATTTGTAAGAGAATTAAAGGAACGGATTCAAAGCGTAAAGGTAGATGCTCTGACTATGAATCAGGAAAGTCTGGCCGAGTGTATCTATCCAAGAAAGTGGTACAATCCATTTCCGAAATTCAAGTACACGGAACGTCCGGATACAACGGCTGCAAGTATTTTAGAAGGCCAGGTCGCAATACTTGTGGATAATTCACCGGCAGCAATCATTCTTCCGGTTTCCATTTTTGATATTATGGAAGAAGCAGATGATTTTTACTTCCCGCCCATTACCGGAACGTATCTTCGGGTAACCAGAGGAATGATAGCATTTTTGACCCTGATATTAACGCCTCTCTGGCTGCTGCTGATGCAGAATCCGGAATGGATACCAAAATCGTTTGAGTTTATAAAAGTAACGGATACGATGAATATTCCTCTTTTAGCCCAGCTGTTAATTTTGGAATTTGCAATTGACGGCCTGAGGCTGGCGGCGATTAATACGCCAAATATGCTTACTACGCCGCTTAGTGTTATTGCGGCTCTCGTAGTAGGTGAGTTTGCAGTAAAATCCGGTTGGTTCAATTCAGAAACCATGCTGTATATGGCATTTGTGGCAATAGCCAATTATACCCAGGCAAGTTATGAACTGGGATATGCATTTAAATTCATGCGTATTATTATGTTGATTCTAACGGCGCTGTTTAATATATATGGATTTATAATCGGAATTATTGTTACGATTCTGGTTGTGGCTACCAATAAAACAGTAGCCGGAAGAAGTTATCTGTATCCGTTATTTCCGTTTAATGGAAAACAGTTGTTCCGAAGGTTATTCCGAAAAAGAATTGATTTCCAGGATGAATAAAATTGTAAAATCTACACATATTATTTCCGAAGAGAAATCTTATTCTATAATAAACCGAAAAGGAGAAATATTATGAAACAGTTTAAGAAATGTTTAGCTGGCGCATTACTCGTACTCTGTATGTGCGCTATGACAGCATGTGGAAGCAAAAATGACAACAAAACAACAGAAAATACGAAGACTACTACTGAAAGTACAACAACAGAGAGAAGAACTGAAGCAAACACCAATGCAGGCACTGATAATAAAAGTGCTACTGAGATGGGTACCAATAACATGAACAATGACGTTACAGATGGTACAAATGGAACAGAAGGCGTTGTAGAAAAAATTGGCCAGGACGTTAAACAGGGTGTAGAAGATCTTGGAGACGACCTGACTGGAAATACAAATCATACAGAAACAAACCGTTAATCAGTGTACAATGTAAAAGGGAGCTTCATGCGGCTGCATAAGATAGCTCCCTTTACTTTACTATGAAATCAGTCAGTGGGCCGTTGGTAAAAACGCCCGTTCAATTGATCCGTTTTAATTATATTAATAAAAGCTTTTTCATCTACCTGCCTGATTTTCAGCATTACCTCTTTGACTTCATCACTGGATACCACTGAATATACCATGCTGCGCTGTTCCTGTTCATAACAGCCAGTTCCGGTAAATATGGTTGCACCATGATTGGTACATGCCAGTATTTCATTATAGATCTCGCCGGGATGAGAAGTCACGATAAATAGCGTATGTTTCTTATAGCGCAAGTGAAGCTGGCTGACGATCTGAGTGGATGCAAACTGAAAAATAATGGAATACAAAGCCTGATTCCATCCAAACAAATATCCTGCTACCATAAGCATAATTACATTGCTGATAAAAATATAATTCCAGGTTTCCATATGATACTTTTCTGACAGCATAATGGCAATAATGTCAGTCCCGCCTCCACTACCGGCTCCCATAAGGCAGAGGCTCATGGCAAGTCCGTTGATGATGCCGCCAAAGACTGCAATCAGCAGAATATCAGAGGTAATGGGGATGCCCGGTATAATATCAGTCAGAATTCCGGTCAGGCCTACCATAAGGCAAGTATAAAAGGTGAATTTCTTCCCCAGAAATCGGTAACTGATTATAATTACAATTGCATTTAATGCAAAGTTAATCACGGAAAAAGGAAGGCCGATAGAAAAATAAACCTGTCCGATTTTCTGGATTAGAAGAGTGAGTCCGTTAAATCCGCCGGGATATAGGCCTCCTGCACGGACGAAAGTTTTAATATTGGCAGCCATTATAATAGAAGCGATTATAATAAACGCCAAACGTTTGAGTTCTTGTTTTTTTGAAGTTTTACCCATAAACTACCTCCCACAGCACATGAAAAAGCCGATATATAAATTATGGTCCATTTTTCATAATTATAACACACAAAATGGAAAAGATGTGCTAGAATTTAGGTTATATTTATGATTCTATAGAAAAAGGAGCGTGGCAGGAATGAGGTTTCGACCATGTATTGATATACATAATGGGAAAGTGAAACAGATTGTTGGAGGAACTTTAAAAGATGAAATGGACCAGGCGGCAGAAAACTTTGTATCAGAACAGGATGGTGCATATTATGCCAGTTTCTATAAAAAGGACAAAATCAAAGGCGGGCATATTATTTTATTAAATCCATCATCTTCACCCTATTATGAGGCAACCAGGGAACAGGCTTTTCGGGCACTTGGGGCATATCCTCTTGGACTGCAGGTGGGCGGAGGAATCAGGGATGATAATGCGGCTTCCTACTTAGATGCAGGAGCGTCCCATGTAATTGTCACCAGTTATGTCTTTAAAGACGGAGTATTGGACTATGGGAATCTGAAAAAAATGGTAAACGCAGTGGGCAGGGAGCATCTGGTACTGGACTTGAGCTGCAGAAGAAAAGATGACAAGTATTATATAGTTACGGACCGCTGGCAGAAGTTTACAGATCTTGTATTATCCCACGGGGTATTGGATGAATTGGCGGGATATTGTGATGAATTTCTGGTTCATGCAGTTGACGTAGAAGGAAAAGCAAATGGCATAGAGACGGCACTGGCTGACATGCTGGGCTCCTGGAACGGGATACCGGTTACTTATGCCGGAGGAATAGGCAGCTTTGCAGATTTGGAGAATCTGCGGCTGCATGGGAAGGGAAGGCTGGACGTAACCATTGGAAGCGCCCTGGACCTTTTTGGAGGACCGATGCCGTACCGGGAAGTTGTAAAATTGTGTGAAAAATAATTGAAATCGAATAAATTGGATTGTAAAAAACGTAAAATGTGGTATAATTGTTTCATAGGACAGGACAAGCATCAAAACCTGTTATAACCGGTATATTTATGAGCAGAGATTACCGGGTTGCCAGGGAGCTCCGAAAGGATTCCGGAGGGCAAAATATAAATGAAAAGGAGTTGGACATCATGCGTTATACGATTAGTGGAAAAAATATTGAGGTAACAGAAGGTCTTAGAAATGCTGTTACAGACAAACTTGGAAAGCTGGAAAGATATTTTACTCCTGAAACTGAGATTATCGTAACCTTAAGTGTAGAAAAAGAAAGACAAAAAATAGAGGTTACTATTCCGGTAAAAGGAAATATTATCCGCTCAGAACAGGTCAGCAATGATATGTATGTATCCATTGACCTTGTTGAAGAAGTCATTGAAAGACAATTAAGAAAATACAAAAATAAGATCGTTGAAAAGCATCAGGGCGGCGCAAATTTCCGTAAAGAATTTATAGAAAAAGAAGTAGATGACGATGATGAAGTAAAGATTATCCGTACAAAACACTTCGGAATTAAGCCAATGTATCCGGAAGATGCATGTGTGCAAATGGAACTTCTGGGACACAATTTCTTTGTATTCTGTAATGCAGAATCAGATGAAGTGAATGTAGTTTACAAGAGAAAAGGAAATACATACGGATTAATTGAACCGGAATTCTAGTATGTATTTTGCAAAGAGTAGAGGAAAATACATCTGGGCAGACAGCCTGGGTGTATTTTCATTTTGATGTATTTTAAGGAGTTGTAAAGTTGAAAAAGTGGAAATGTATTGCAGTTTCGATCCTGGCATTTGCTATCAGTACTGCCGCAGCGGGATGCATAAAGGAAGAGATCCCGCAAAAGCCGTTAAAAACACAAATAGTACTTTGGCACTACTGGGATGTAAAACAGAATAAGAAACAGCTGGACAATCTGGTGGAGGAGTTTAATGTCTCCCAGGATGAAATTGAAGTAGAACTTCAATTTGTGCCAAGTGAAGACTTTAAAAAGCAGCTGGCGCTTAGTATGGCTGACAATAATATGCCGGATCTGGCGCTGGTAGATTCTTCTGATTTTCAATATTTCTATGCAATGCAGCCCTTTGTAGATCTTACGGATAGGGTGGGGGAATTACAGAATTATCTGCCGGTAGCCATGGAACCCTGCAAAGTGGGAGACCGGATTTACGGACAGCCATTCGGGGTAAACTGTCCGGCATTATTTTATAATAAAAAAATCTTTCGTGAAGCAGGTGTGGAGGTGCCGAAAACCTGGGATGCATTTTACGAAGCGGCAGCTGCAACTACCGGGAAGAATAAATATGGTACAGCATATGGTACAGCATTGTCTGCCCTGCAGAGTGAACAGAGTTTATATGAATTTCTGCCTATACTCTGGGGAATGGGCGCAGATGTGGATCAGCTGGATTCCCCTGCCGGAAAGAAAGCATTTGACCTGCTAACAAAGCTTACCTCATCTAAGGCGATGAGCAGAGACTGCATTAACCTGACTATGAATGACCTTATGAACCAATTTGCGGATGAGAACATAGCCATGGTGTTTCAGTCTTCCGGCATCATTGATGATCTAAGAGAGCGAAACCCGGACATGGAATTCGATGTTGCCTGCCTGCCGTCTGATACCGGGCCGGTAACGGTAGCAGGCGGTGAAGTATTTGCCGTCACGAAAGGAAAGAAGCAGGATCAGGCGATTGTATTTTTAAATTATATAGCCGATAAAGAACGTATGACAGATTATATGGATGGTTTTGGTCTGCTGGCACCAAGGCAGGATGTCATGGATACCCAGTTTAAAGATGATCCCATAAAGCATAAATTCATTGATATTTTTAAATCTGCAAGATACCGGGAAGTATCGGTGGAGTGGCCAAAGATATCAAGAATAGTAGCAGATGCAATGCGCGAGAGTATCATTGGTGAAAAGAAAAACGAAGAAATCCTCAGTGAGGCGGCTAATGAAGTACGCAAAATCAGGGAAGGGTAAGCTTTCAAACTACTTATTAAGGCAGTATCGCAGGCATACCTGTGATATGCAGGAGGTATAAGCATGAAAAAGACAAAAAGCTTAAGAGAAAAGCTGATTCCGGCCTTTTTACTGGCATCCCTGTTGTCCATTACCATGTTTGCCGTACTGTCCCAGATACGTATGAGAATCAATATGAAACAGAGTCTGGACGACCGGATTCAGGGAGGCTTGAACAAGGCAGACCAGTGTCTGGATATGATATTGGATAAATATGAAACCATCCTCTATGACCTTTGTACGGATGATGAGGTAGTGGAGACGGCAGAGAAGCTCAATGAAGACCAGGATGACCTGACTGTGAACAGCAGCCAGTTCCGGCGTTATTTAAGCCATACCAGCAATCGGAATACTGGGATGGAGGGTGTGCTGCTGGTTCTAAAAAATGGAAAAAAGATTTTCTATGACCACAACTCCTCTTCTTCTGCCAACAGCAGCTGGATGAATACGTTACAAATTCCCTCATTCCAGGGTACGATGATATATCAGGCTCCCGATCAGCCGGTTATCATAGGAGAAAAAGAAGTAGCGATCTTCCAGGTGGTAAGAAAAATCGTGGATTACCGCGATATTCATAAAGAGATCGGAACGATCACATTAAGCATCGATGAAAAAGTACTGGAAGACAGTGTCTATAACGGTGAGGATAACCGTATCTATATATGCCAGGATGATAAGGTGATCAGTGCACCGGATAAATCTCTAATCGGAAAAGAGATATCAGAGCTGAATACAAAAGGTTACCGCGTAACGGAAAGAATAAATGAAAAAAGCGGATGGAGCATTTATTATTTTCAATCGCTGCAGCGTTATAAAAGAGCGGTCCTGGAGCAGGGAAGTTTCTGGATTATTGTGACTCTGGGCACTATCGTCATACTGGCGTTATTGACCTATTATTTTACACGTCCGGTAATTAAGTCGGTGGATAAAATAGTCGGAGTTATGAATGAGGCAGAAAAAGGCGATTTTATGGTTCGTATTCCGGTAGAGGATGATATGACACGGGAAGTACAGCGGATAGCCCTTGGTTTCAACGAACTGATGGAAAAGATTGATGAGCTGATCAGCCAGGTGAAGCAGGCGGTATTGGAACAGAAGAATGCCGAGTTGTACGCTCTGGAAGCACAAATAGATCCCCATTTTCTCTATAACACCCTGGATACCATTAACTGGAAGGCAATAGAGAGGGAAGAATATGAGATTAGCGATATGGTAGGAGCCCTGGCGGATATTCTCAGATATGCAGTAAAGAATGCAGGTGGTGAAACAAATATACAGCGTGAGCTATACTGGCTGGAACAATATATGCTGCTGCAAAGTGCCAAGCTTGGAAAGCCGTTGAAGACGGTGATTGAAGCACCGGATCATATCAGGCGGTACAAGATACACAAACTGCTTTTACAGCCCTTTGTAGAAAATGCCATTAAATATGCATTTAAAAACAAAGTTGGGGAATGTATCCTGAAAATCAGGATAGAAGATGCGGATGGCCAGATTCATATTGTTATCGAAGACAACGGAAGAGGGCTTTCTTTGGAGACGCTGGCTCTTCTGAATAATGAAATGGCTGATATGGATGATCATCTGGGAATTGTTAATGTCAGAAAACGACTGCAGTTGTATTATCCAGGGGAAGCAAATATTTATTTTGAAAGTAAACCAAACAAATATACGAAAGTACATCTCTTTATACCAGCAGCAGAGGAGGATGAAGATGAGAATCGTAATCGTGGAAGATGAGGCACCGATCCGCGAAGGCCTGGGAAAGATTTTGAAAAAAATTGACCCGGGTTATGAACTGGCGGGAACCGCTTCAGATGGTATTGACGGATTAAGGCTGGTTAAGAGGGAACTGCCGGATTTATTAATTATGGATATTAAGATGCCGGATATGGATGGGCTTACCATGCTGGGAAAGTTAAGAAAAGAAAAAGTAGACTGTAAGGTGATCGTACTTACGGCTTATTCGGATTTTAATTATGCAAAGCAGGCGATTGAGCTTGGAATCGAAAATTATCTGTTAAAACCCATTAAAATTCCCGAATTGAAACATGCCCTAAAACAGGTGGAAGAATCTCTGGCAGAACAGCGTCATGTGGATCCGGTAATGAACCTGGATCATATTTTCCGGTCCGGCATTTTGGGACAGTTAGAAATAGATGATCAAATGGATAAATTCATAAGTGAAAAATATGGATTCCATACGGCTGATCCAATTTTTCTGTTTGTAATACGGCTTGGAACAGCTTACGATTCCTGTCAGGATCTGCTGATAGACCTGTTAAAAGATATAGGGAATCACTGCAGTAATTTTTCATCCGTTGTATTGGAAAATGAGTCCCGCCACGCTGTAATTGTTGTGGTGTACCACACGGCAGAGGAAAAACAGGCAGAGCAATATTTTGCAAAATCAGTAGTGCCTATGCTCATTGCAAATCTGGGTGATAAAGGACTCTATGGGTGGGCAAAAAGCGATGGGATTGCGGGGCTCACGGATGCATTTAAACAGATCTGGAAGGATATGGAGTGGAATCTTTCGGGTATCGATAAGGGCATGATCTGTAATGAAATAATAGAGGGTATCTTAACCTATCCCTATAAATACCCAATGGACATTGAGACACAGGTGAAAAATGCACTTATGCGCCGTGATAAAAAAGAATTTGAACGGTGTCTGCGGGAATTCAGCAGACTTTCCAGGGAAGAGATTTATTATCCCCGGGAGATTAAAGAAGGGTGTATCCGTTTTACCTGGGCAATTTTAAATACGGCAAAAGAATTTGCAGGCACAGGCGAAGAACTCTATGTTCAGAAAATACTGCAGGCAGTATTAGATGCCATTTGCTGGGATGATATTCTGGAAGCCCTGAGGCAGGTCTTTGAACAGATGATTCCGCAAGACAGTCTGGAAGGACAGCAGGTAGGATATATGGTTCAAAGAACCCAGAATATGATCCAGGAATACTATAACCAGGGAATCAGTCTGGAAATGATAGCCCGGAAGCTTAACGTATCAGAGGAATATCTGAGCAGTCAGTTTAAAAAAGAGACAGGCAGTTCCTTTACAGAGACACTGCGCAGATATAAAATAGACAAAGTCAAGAAACTGCTGCTGGAATCCGGTCTGAAATTAAATCAGATTGCCGTAATGGCAGGATATTCAGACCCAAAGTATATGAGCAAGGTATTTAAAGAAGAAGTCGGGATGCTTCCGGCAGAGTACCGGAAGACCTATAAATAGTAAATTGAGATTAAATAATTCCTCCTTTTTTAAAAAGTTCCCCTATTTCTTTCATGAAAAATAAGATAGAATGATAAAAAGTTAACAAAAGATAAAATTAAGCAGATATTGCTAAAGGATAAATACCGAGGAAAAGGAGATCGATTTCATGAAAGAAATTAAAGTAAGCTTTGATAATCCGGATGAAGTATTAGAATTTGTGAACCAGATAGCAAATTACCCATATGATATGGATATGAAAAAAGGACATATTGTAATTGATGCAAAATCTATATTAGGTGTTTTAGGACTTGCAGTAGGGAATGTAGTAGACTTACAAATCCACGGCGAGCCTTGTGAAAAGCTCACCGGAGCGCTGGAAAAATACCGCGTTTCTTAATTTATCGGTTTCAGATAAAAGAGGAAAATTTATAAAAATACCGCATATGGCAGAGGCTGTATGCGGTATTTTTGTTTATGAACGCATTATGAACGATTTGTGAAGCCTAAGTTTATAAAAAATTTTATTGTGAAAAATGCGTAAAGGTGTTAATATAGTTAGTGATTATAAGAACACAGATGAAGGATATAGGTGAATAGAAATGAATCTTATACAAAAAGTATTAGGGACTCATAGTGAGAGAGAGGTTAAAATGATCAAACCTCTCGTAAAAAAAGTAGAAGCTTTGAGGCCGACCATGCAGGCTTTGTCTGATGAAGAACTAAGAGATAAGACGAAAGAATATAAAAAGAGACTGGCTGATGGAGAGACTTTGGACGACCTTCTCCCCGAAGCGTTTGCGACGGTCAGAGAAGCAGGAAAACGTGTTCTGGACATGGAGCATTATCCGGTTCAGATTATCGGTGGTATTATTCTGCATCAGGGACGTATCGCAGAAATGAAAACCGGTGAAGGTAAAACATTGGTTTCTACACTTCCGGCATACTTAAATGCATTGGAAGGCAAAGGCGTTCATATCGTAACAGTTAATGATTATCTGGCACATCGTGATGCTGAGTGGATGGGAAAAGTACATGAGTTTTTAGGGCTGAAGGTAGGCTGTGTATTAAACTCTATGGACAATGACGAGAGACGGGATGCATACAATTGTGATATCACATATGTTACCAATAACGAATTAGGTTTTGATTATCTGCGTGACAACATGGTAATCTATAAGGAACAGCTGGTACAGAGAGATCTGCATTATGCCATCATCGATGAGGTGGATTCCGTATTGATTGATGAGGCCAGGACACCGCTTATCATTTCCGGACAGAGTGGAAAATCAACGAAATTATATGAAGTCTGCGATATCCTTGCACGTCAGCTGGAACGTGGTGAAGCCAGCGGAGAAGTAACGAAGATGTCTGCAATCATGGGCGAAGAAATCATTGAGACCGGTGATTTTGTCGTAAATGAAAAGGACAAGGTTGTAAATCTGACCGAAGATGGTGTAAAAAAGGTAGAAAAATTCTTCCAGATTGAAAACCTGGCTGATCCGGATAATCTGGAGATTCAGCACAATATCAACCTTGCACTGCGTGCACACAATCTGATGTTCCGTGATCAGGATTATGTTGTAAAAGATGATGAAGTACTGATTGTAGATGAATTTACAGGACGTATCATGCCGGGCAGAAGATATTCCGATGGACTGCATCAGGCAATTGAAGCAAAAGAACATGTTAAGGTAAAGAGAGAAAGCAAGACCCTTGCTACGATCACTTTCCAGAACTTTTTCAATAAATATACAAAGAAATCCGGTATGACAGGTACCGCTTTGACAGAGGAAAAGGAGTTCCGTGACATCTATGGAATGGACGTTGTCGAGATTCCTACCAACAGACCGGTAGCACGTAAAGATGCTGATGATGCCGTATATATGACTAAGAAGGAAAAATTCCATGCAGTAGTGGATTCTATCGAAGAAGCCCATGCAAAGGGACAACCTGTACTGGTTGGTACCATAACCATCGAAACTTCCGAACTAATCAGCAGTATGCTGAAAAAACGCGGAATCCAGCACAAAGTCCTGAATGCGAAATTCCATGAATTGGAGGCTGAAATCGTTGCAGAGGCAGGTGTGCATGGTGCAGTTACCATTGCAACCAACATGGCAGGCCGTGGTACGGATATTAAGCTGGATGATGATTCAAAAGCAGCAGGCGGTTTAAAGATTATCGGTACGGAACGTCATGAATCCAGACGTATTGATAACCAGCTGCGTGGACGTTCCGGACGTCAGGGAGATCCCGGTGAATCCAGATTCTTTATTTCTCTGGAAGATGATCTGATGCGTCTGTTTGGTTCAGAACGTCTGATGAGTGTATTTAAATCTCTGGGTGTATCTGAAAATGAGCAGATCGAACACAAGATGCTTTCTTCTGCTATTGAAAAAGCCCAGAAGAAGATCGAGAGCAACAACTACGGAATCCGTAAGAATCTGTTAGAATATGACCAGGTAAATAACGAGCAGCGTGAAATTATTTACAAGGAGAGAAGACGTGTTCTGGACGGAGAAAGCATGCGGGACTCCATTTATAAGATGATTACCGATATTGTGGACAATACCGTTGATATGTGTATTGCTGATGATGCGGATAATGAAGAATGGGATTTAAATGAACTCAATTCCCTGTTGAATCCTATTATTCCGTTACAGCCTGTTACAAAAGAAGATATCAAAAAAATAAAGAAGAACCAGTTAAAGCAGAATCTGAAAGAAAAAGCAGTGAAGCTCTACGAAACAAAAGAAGCAGAGTTCCCGGAACCGGAACAGCTGCGTGAACTGGAGCGTGTGATTCTTCTGAAAGTAATCGACCGTAAGTGGATGGATCATATCGATGATATGGACCAGCTGCGTCAGGGTATCGGGCTTCAGGCATATGGACAGAGAGATCCGCTGGTTGAATACAAGATGAGCGGATATGAGATGTTTGATACCATGTCAGCAGGTATTCAGGAAGATACACTCCGCCTGTTATACCATGTCCGCATTGAGCAGAAGGTTGAACGTGAAGAAGTTGCAAAGGTAACCGGAACGAACAAAGATGACTCTGAAGTAAAAGGCCCTGTAAGACGTACTTCTGAAAAAGTTTATCCCAACGATCCGTGTCCATGCGGAAGCGGCAAGAAATACAAACAGTGCTGCGGCAGAAGAGCATAAATATAGAACCAAAAGGGTCGTTTGCATAAAACGGCCTTTTTGTAAATAAATCAAATAATAATTGAGAGAAGGTGAAGCTGTGGTAGAATTAGATCAATTTAAATATACGTTAGGTACGTATGAAAAACCATTAGTGGAAGTGAGGGATTCACTTTGACCTGGCTAACAAGGAAAAGCGGATTCAGGAATTAGAGCGTAAGATGGAAGAACCTGACTTTTGGGATAATCCCGAAAAGTCTCAGGAATTTATGAAAACGCTCAGCAGTTTAAAGGAAGATATCGAAGTTTTCCGTAAACTGAACGATCAGTATGAGGAAATAGAGACCCTTCTGGAAATGGCATATGAGGAAAATGATGCCTCGCTGATTCCGGAAATAGAAGAAACACTGAAAGATTTTACTGCCTCGTTGGAAAATATCCGGATCAAGACCTTATTGTCCGGTGAGTATGATGGTGACAATGCGATTATGACACTCCATGCAGGTGCAGGCGGTACAGAGTCCTGTGACTGGGCAAGCATGCTTTATCGTATGTATTGCCGATGGGCAGACCGGAAAGGGTTCCAGGTTGAAGTCCTGGATTATCTGGACGGTGAAGAAGCCGGTATTAAATCCGTAACTTTCGAAGTAAAAGGGGAAAATGCATTTGGCTATCTGAAATCAGAAAAAGGTGTTCACAGGCTGGTTCGTATTTCGCCGTTTAATGCGGCAGGAAAACGTCAGACTTCTTTTGTATCCTGTGATGTTATGCCGGATATCGAAGAGGATATCGATATTGAGATCAGGGATGAAGATTTAAGGATTGACACATACCGCTCCAGCGGTGCAGGCGGTCAGCATATCAACAAGACTTCCTCAGCAATCCGTATTACCCATCTTCCAACCAATATCGTGGTACAGTGCCAGAATGAACGTTCCCAGCACATGAATAAAGATAAAGCGATGCAGATGTTGAAAGCAAAGCTGTATTTATTAAAGCAACAGGAGAACGCGGAAAAAGTTTCTGATATCCGGGGTGAAGTAAAGGAAATTGGCTGGGGCAACCAGATCCGTTCCTATGTTATGCAGCCATATACTATGGTAAAAGATCACCGAACCAGTGCGGAAACAGGAAATGTAGACAGTGTAATGGATGGAAGTATTGACATTTTTATCAATGGTTACCTGAAATGGCTGGCTCTGGGGGCAAAAGAAGCAGAAAATGAATAGCAGGATGTGGATAAGCGGAGGGAATACCTCCGCTTGTGTGCAATAAACATGCTCTAGTACATCATTGCGCGATAAATTACAGGAGGACAATATATGGGAATTATTAAAGCAGCAGCAGGAGCAATTGGAAGTTCATTGGCAGATCAGTGGCTGGAGGTAATTGAGCCGGAAGATATGGGAGACCAGACGCTTCTGACCCGTGGTGTAAAGATGCGTACCGGTTCTAACACGAAAAGCAGTTCCGATACTATTTCAAATGGTTCCGTGATTCATGTGTATGACAATCAGTTTATGTTGTTAGTGGATGGCGGCAGAATTATTGATTATACGGCAGAGCCGGGTTATTATACTGTTAATAATTCTTCCATGCCCTCCTTATTTAACGGAGAGCTGGAAGATGCCGTCAGGGAGACCTTTTCCAGGTTTAAATTTGGAGGGGTAACACCTACGGCCCAAAAGGTATATTATATCAATCTTCAGGAGATTAAGGGAATCCGGTTTGGTACCAGAAACCCCATCAACTACTTTGATAATTTCTATAATGCTGAACTCTTTTTGCGGGCGCATGGAACGTATTCCATTAAAATCACTGATCCGCTTTTGTTTTATGCTGAAGCGGTACCAAGAAACAGCGGACAGGTAGAAATTGACGAAATCAACGAGCAATATCTTTCTGAATTTCTGGAAGCACTGCAGACCTCTATTAACCAGATGTCAGCAGATGGCACCCGCATCTCTTTTGTGTCAT
The DNA here is from genome assembly GCF_000797495.1 of Robinsoniella peoriensis. Taxonomy (GTDB): domain Bacteria; phylum Bacillota; class Clostridia; order Lachnospirales; family Lachnospiraceae; genus Robinsoniella; species Robinsoniella peoriensis. Next base: position 38,687 of record NZ_JTGN01000025.1, on the reverse strand, counting down.
CAAAAGCAAGAGAACTGGGGAAATATATGGCGCAGACATTGGATGAAGACTGGCGCCAAATGCGCGGCATTGAGATTCAGGCAGTAGGGATCGCAAGTATCTCTTATGATGAAGAATCACAGAAATTAATTAACATGAGAAATCAGGGAGCAATGCTGGGAGATCCGTCTATCCGGGAAGGATATGTCCAGGGAGCCATTGCCCATGGTCTGGAAGCAGCCGGATCGAATCCGAACGGAAGCATGGCCGGATTTATGGGAATGGGCATGGGTATGCAGAATGCAGGTAATTTTATGGGAACCGCTTCGGCTAATAATATGCAGCAGATGCAGATGAACCAGGAAGCCAGAAGCGCTAATGCAGGAAATACACCTAATACAGGAAATACACCTAATGCAGTTCATACAGGAGACACGGGAAATGCCCAGGCTCTGTCCGATGGAGCAAGCAGCTGGAACTGCCAGTGCGGAACCTCCAACAGCGGAAAATTCTGCTCAAATTGCGGGAAAGCAAAGCCGGAACAGGCACAGGGCTGGGTTTGTGACTGCGGAACATCCAATACAGGCAGATTTTGTTCCAACTGTGGGAGTGCAAGACCGGTTTCGGGAGACTGGACCTGTGCCTGCGGAGTAAAAAATACAGGGAAATTCTGCTCGGAATGCGGAAAGCCGCGCCCATAATCAGGAGGTAATGCATGGCAGTTGTTAGTTACAAATGTCCAAACTGCGGTGGGGATCTTCGTTTTGATCCCAAGACCCAAAAATACAAATGTGAATATTGCCTTTCAGAATTTACGGAAGAGATTTTGAATGCACAGGAAGAGAAAGAATCCGGCAGGCAGTCAGGTGAAGGACAGGAGAGCCAGGAAGGGCTTATCTATTCCTGCCCCAGCTGTGGTGCTCAGATTGTAACGGATGAAACAACAGCCGCAACGTTCTGTTACTATTGTCACAATCCTGTGGTTCTGGAAGGAAAACTTTCCGGTGATTATAAACCGGATCATATTATACCATTTAAAGTGGATAAAAAAGAAGCAGTGGCTCATTTTCTGGAGTACATGAAAAAGAAGAAGTTTGTACCAAAGTCATTTTTCAGTAAGGATCAGATCGAGAAGATATCCGGAGTGTATTTCCCTTTCTGGATGTTTGAATGCGATGTGATGGGGCGCTTGGATGCTGCTGCGACGAATGTACGTGTCTATCGCCTGGGTGAAACCGAATTTACGGAGACCAGATTCTACAATGTTGAGCGGGAGGGAAACCTGCACTTTGAAGAACTTACGAAGAATGCTTTAAATAAGGAAAACAGAAAGCTTGTTGAAGGTGTACAGCCTTTTATGTTAAATGACCTGCAAAAGTTCTCTATGGGATATTTATCCGGTTTTCAGGCGGAAAAAAGAGACATGGAGAAAAGAGATTTTGAAGATGAGATCCGTAAAGAAATCAGCGATTACTCCAGAAATATTTTAAAGGACAGTATTAGCGGATATACCACGGTGAAAGCATCCAAACTTGCCCTGGATACACCGGCAGAGCACTGGAAATATATACTGCTGCCTGTATGGGTTCTTACATATAAAGGCAAAGACAATAAGATGTATTACTATGCCATGAATGGACAGACGAAAAATATCTGCGGCGAACTTCCGATAGACTATGGAAAAGTGGCAATGATGTTTGCAGCCATTGCAATACCCGTATTCTTAATATTATTGTTAGGAGGGTATTTCATATGGTAAAAGAAAAAAAGATTCTTCTATGGATTTGTCTTGTATTTCTGCTGCTGCTGACAACGGGAATGGGGGCATTTGCTTCTTCTGGCAGCCAGGTATTTGATGAGGCAGGGCTGCTTAGTGAGGATCAGATAGCAGATCTGGTACAGAAGACGAATACACTGCGGGAAAAATATAAAATGAATTTTGTGGTTGTAACTACGAATGACGCCCAGGGGAAATCCGCAAGGGAATATGCAGATGATTTTTACATGGATCATGGGTTCTATGACGATGGGGAAGCCAAAGGCGGAGCGACTTTTTTAATTGACATGGATAACCGGGAAATCTATATTTCAACGGCGCATGATATGATCTATTACATGACAGATGACCGGATAGAGAGTGTATTAGATACGGCATACCCATATATCAAGGCTGATGAATATTATAAATGCCTGAGCGGTATGGTGGATGCTACACAAAAATATATGGATAAGGGAATTCCATCAGATCAGTATACAGTAAATACCGAGACCGGGGAGATCACACGATACCTCAGTCTGCGCCCCATTGACTGGGTAATAGCAGTTGGTGCGGCACTGATTCTGGCAGGTAGTGTCTGTGGGTTTACGGTAGGCAGGTACAAACTTAAGTGGGGAAGTTACACATATCCGTATAAACAAAAAGGCAGATTGAATTTAACCAATCAGTCGGACCACTTTACAAATCAGGTTGTTACCCAGAGGCATATACCCAAAAATGATGATTCCGGAGGATCCGGCGGCGGAGGAATGTCATCCACCCACACATCCAGCGGCGGCGGAACTTTTGGCGGTGGCGGCAGAGGATTTTAATAAAATAAGAGACCATTACAAATGGATTTTTCAACGGTCATTGATTTTAGAGCATATATCTAACAATGACAGATGCTGAATTTTCAGTTGTAATGGTCTTTTTTTAGTCGTCTGCCAAAAGAATCAGGAACCGGTTGACTTGTACTTTCGCATCCCAAGATTCCACACAAAGAAGCAGGGAATGAGAAAAAGTATGGTTAATAACGGCAGAAAGCAATAATAGGCAGGTATATTCTGCCTTGTGAGATAGAGAAAAGGATAGTACTGAAAAAGGGCAAAAGGCACAATATAAGTGCAGATCGTAAGTACTGTTTTCCCATAGACAGCCACGGGATATTTTCCGTATTCTCTGGCACCGTCTGTAAAAATATTCATAAATTCCAGTCCTTCCAACGTAAAAAAGCAAAGCCCTGCATAGAGGATAAATAACCCGGCAAAAGTTGCAACACCACCCAAAATCATAAGGATTAACGTAAGAACCCGCAGAAAGGTCCAGTGCAGATGGATATTGGATATGCCGTAGATCAGCATTACAATTGCCTGTAAAAGCCGCCCGATACGGGTTAATTCTATTTTGCTTGCGAGTACCTGGAAGATCGCGCCTCTAGGACGTACCAGTATGCGGTCGAATTCACCATTTCCAATCATTGATGCAAAGGTATCAAAACCTCGAAAAAAACATTCAGCAAGGGTGAACGACATCAGTACAATGGCAAAACACAAAAGGACTTCACTGTATGAAAAGCCTTCGATCTGATGGAAACGCTGCAGCATAAAGTATACGCCAAGGAAGACGTTGAAAGAAACCAGGAACTGTCCAATTATAGTGAGTAAAAAGGATACTTTATATTCCATCATACTGCGAAGATGTATTGATAAATAGTGTATATATAGTTTCATGTAAATGCTCCTTTCAACCGCCCTGAACAACCACCTGCTTTAATGCTCTGTGCATTAGAAGCTTTCCGGCTGAGGTTAACAGTATCAGCCAGAATACCTGTAAAGCAATGGCCCGGCCAAGAGAGCTTCCAGCAATGTCTCCGCTGTAAATTCGCAGGGGAACATTCTGTATGGAAGCAAAGGGTAGCAGTTCTACGATATAAGAAATTCTTTCCGGTAAAAATGGCAGAGGGATTACTGCTCCGGAGAGAAATTCAGCCAGGGAAGTGGTAATCATCCGAATCCCCTGTGAAGATATCGTATAAAATGCCAATGTATATATGACCATGGAAAGAGATACGACTACGCCAAGTCCAAGTGTCATGGATAAAAGAAACAGCAGTCCGGTAACCGGATCAGCAGGCAGCCGGATACCATATGGAGCAGGCAGGATAAACGCCAGAACCAGTATGGGAAAGCAGCGCAGGACTGTTTTGGAAAGCCTAGATGCCAGATTTTTCGTAAACCACATAGTGTACAGGTCCACAGGACGGCATAATTCATATGATACATTTCCGTTGGTAATAGAATCAAAAATATCATTGTCCCAAAACCAGAACATATACAGGGCCAAGAATGCCTGCTGCAGCCATACATAAGAAGTCAGAGCCTGAAAAGACATGGGAAAGGCATCAGCATCAGCCTGATAGAATGCCTGAAACAGAAGAATTTCCATGGCTCCCCAGATAAACTGGGTGGAGATACCAGCCAAAGCGGCTGTCCGGTACTGAAGTCCGGTAATAAAGCGCATCCGAAAAAAAGAGAGGTATTGTTTCATGAATTACCTCCTATATTTCATATTGCCGGTAGAGTCGGGCAACCAGTTCGTCCAGAGACTCGTTTTCGGAAGCCATGTCCTTAAATTCCCGGAGAGAGCCATCCATTAGAAGACGTCCTTTGCCAATCAGCATAATGCGGTTTGTGAGGGCTTCAATATCCTGCATATCATGCGTTGTCAGAATAATTGTTGTATTATGGTTTTTATTAAGATTTAGAATAAAATTGCGAACGGCAATCTTAGAGACTGCATCCAGCCCGATAGTTGGTTCGTCCAAAAACAAAATTTTGGGGTTATGTAAAAGGGAGGCGGCAATTTCACAGCGCATTCTTTGCCCCAGGGAAAGCTGTCTGGTAGGGGTTTTGATAATATCTTCAAGATTCAGAAGGGCAGCCAGTTCATCTTTCATTTTTCGATAAATGTTCTCCGGTATCTTGTAGATGTCTTTCAGTAATTCAAAAGAATCAATGACGGGAACATCCCACCACAGCTGGGAGCGTTGTCCGAAAACGACTCCGATTTCTTTTACATGTGCTGTCCGTTCCTGATATGGAACACGTCCATTAATCAGACAGGTTCCGCTGTCAGGTGTCAGTATTCCGCTTAATACTTTGATTGTGCTGCTTTTGCCGGCACCATTGGGGCCTATATAGCCCACCATTTCGCCATCAGGGATTGTAAATGAGATATCATTCAACGCTTTGATTTCACGGTATTGTCTGTGAAAAAGAGCTTTCAGGGCAGACGCCAGCCCAGCATTTCGATTTGCGACCCGAAAGGTCTTGCATAAGTGTTCCACTTGAATCATGGTAAACCTCCTGGTAGTAATATTTTGGAAACAACAGTTAATATGTTACTTCAAATATCTTGCCAAGCGACAGAGTCCGGGGGACAGACCCATTTCCCCTTGGATTTTGCCAAGGGAACCCGTTGTGGTAAATATTTACTTTTAAGAAAAAGCAGTCGTGAGCGGCTGCTTTTTGGTAGAAAGGATATTTATTTTAGCACTATACATGGGATGAAGTCAAGTAAGAATATGGTTATTTTAGGATATTTTAGGAGGAACTTCCTCCGTTGGACCCGTTTCATTATCCAGCGTGAAAGATCCTTCATTTTTAACTAGAATGGTATTTTCGTTGGCAGTATTGGAAGATACCGTATCTCCATCAGAAGTTTCTTCGGTACCATCAACCGTTTTGGAGCCGTTCAGATCGGTGGATTCTTCAGTGACGTCATTCATTTTACCTCCGCGCCCTCCGCCATTTCCCCCGCCGAAGTCGGAGATGGTAACAGAAACAACGGTTTCACCATCCATGATGACAGTCAGAATTGTTCCGTCCGTGATATCATCAATGGTTGCGTCACTGCTCTGTCCCATACTGTCTTTGGTAATCGTTGTACTTTCATCTATGGTAATTGTCTTTTCTTCTCCGGTAAGGGTTAATCCGCCGGGTCCCCCGCCATTGCCGGAGGGAGGAGAGCCGCCATTATCACCGGAAGGAGGAGTGCCGCCAGTCCCATCACTATCCTCTGTTTGGACAGCGTCCCCGCTGGTGGGTTCAGAAGGTTTTTCTCCATTTCCCGGCGGAGTAGAATCGCCGTCCGGTCTGGCTGCTCTTTCTCCAAGTGCAAGAGTTATGGTATTCCCATCTATGGCTGTAACCTGACCGGTTATGGCATTATCGTCTCTTGTGGTTTCGCTCTGGGAGCTGTCAGCAGTTTCTGCACCTGTTTCCACGTTTGAAGAGCTGCCGGAAGAATCATTCTGGGCATTGCCCAAAGAAGACTGGCATCCTCCAAGCAGGGTACATGAAACGGTAACGCATAATAACAGGGCAATTAATTTATTTTTCATACAATCATCCTTTCTGGTATCAGTTAGTGAACAGGTATCAAATCACTCGTTGTAATCATACAATCCAATGCTGAAATTAACCTGAAGAAAAGTATGAAGAATTTGTGATGCTTAGAAAACCGAACTTCCTAAGTTTACCCTATTTGTCATGGAGCATTTTCAAACAGGCTCTTGGGTAAATTAGAAAAAACTATTGCACTTCTAATCTAAATATGTTAGTATCTTCCTTGTGAATACAAATGTATTTGTGAAGCAAACACGAGGAGGTTCCAATGTCGGAAAAAAGTCAGTATTTTGTTGTTAAGCAGAAGGCGGTACCGGAAGTGTTATTAAAGGTAGTGGAAGCGAAGCGGTTATTAGAGTCGGAACGTGTGGAAACGGTTCAGGAGGCGACAGACCGTGTAGGCATTAGCAGAAGTTCGTTCTATAAATATAAAGATGATATATTTCCATTTCACGATAATGCCAAAGGAAAGACCATTACCTTTGTAATACAGATGGATGATGAGCCGGGTCTTCTTTCAGATGTATTGAAAATAGTTGCCCAGTTCGGTGCCAACATTCTTACGATCCATCAGAGTATCCCGATCAACGGAGTGGCTTCGCTTACCTTAAGCGTAGATATTTTACCCACTACAGACGATGTATCCAAGATGGTAGAAGAAATAGAGAATAAAATAGGTGTTCACTATTTAAAAATATTAGGCAGAGAGTAACATACATATAAATGGTTTGACAGCATCATGGTCGATGCAGATAGGAGGAAAAAATGATTCAGATTGCAGTGTTAGGTTACGGTACAGTAGGTTCGGGTGTAGTGGAGGTTATCAACACCAACCACAGCAGCATCAATAAAAAAGCCGGAGAAGAGATTAATATTAAATATGTCCTTGATTTAAGGGATTTTCCGGGAGATCCGATCCAGGATAAAATCGTACATGATTATGAAGTTGTGGTAAATGACCCCGAAATCAAAATTATTGTTGAAGTTATGGGTGGGGTTGAACCGGCGTATACATTTGTAAAGAGAGCACTATTAAGCGGAAAAAGTGTATGTACTTCCAATAAAGAATTAGTGGCAAAACACGGTGCAGAACTTTTGGATATTGCCAGAGACCGCAATATAAACTTTTTGTTTGAAGCCAGCTGCGGTGGGGGGATTCCGATTATCCGCCCGTTAAATTCATCACTTACTGCAGATGAAATTGATGAAATTACAGGAATTTTAAATGGAACAACCAACTTTATTTTGACAAAAATGATCGAAGAAGGTTCTGAATTTGAAGATGTATTAAAAGAAGCGCAGGAAATGGGTTATGCAGAACGCAATCCGGAAGCGGATGTGGAAGGACATGATGCCTGCCGTAAAATAGCTATTTTATCTTCTCTTGCATTCGGGAAACAGGTTGATTTTGAAGATATCTACACAGAAGGTATCACAAAAATCACGGCAACGGATATCAAATATGCAAAAGCCCTTGGCAAGACTATTAAACTTTTGGCTTTCAGTAAAAAAGTGGGAGAGAGCTTTTATGCTATGGTAGCACCGGTATTGCTGGGACCAACGGATCCCCTGTTCAGCGTTAACGGTGTGTTTAATGCAATATTTGTACATGGAAACGTATTGGGAGATGCAATGTTCTATGGAAGCGGTGCAGGAAAACTGCCTACAGCAAGTGCAGTAGTATCTGACGTGGTAGATGCAGCAAAGCATCTGCATAGAAGTATTATGTCATTCTGGAGCAGCCATAAGCTGGAACTTACCGACATCAGTAATTCCCAGAGAAAATTCTTTGTACGTGTAAAAGGAAATCAACAGGATGATCTTGCTAAGATCGAAGAAATTTTCGGAACAGTGAAACCGGTGATAGTTTCGGGAGTAGAAGGCGAATTTGGATTTACCACAGAGATTCTGTCAGAAGCTGAATACAGTGCGAAGGCAGCGAAACTTGGAACTGTTATTAATAGAATCAGAATGAGATAAGCTTACAGCGTTGCATTGACGGCAAATGAACAGAAAGTACCTTCTAAGCGGAAGGATACCAAAGGACATCTGCCTCCGGTGCAAGGCTGTATTGCTGTTTAAATTCAAAATATGGTTAGCCGGGCTGAAAGAAAATTAGAAAAGCAGAGAGGAAACCCGCACGATGATGCTTTCAGCCTGTTAAGGGCGTTAATAAAAACGCTTAAGTGCGGCAATATTGCAGGTTTGCCTGCAGTATGCAATAGGTGATAATATGAAATATATTGTAGTTTTAGGCGATGGAATGGCAGATGAACCGATTGATCAGTTAGGCGGAAAAACACCGCTTGCATATGCAAAAACTCCTGTGATGGATGCTTTAGCTAAAGTATCTGAGATAGGAATGCTCCATACAATTCCACAGGGAATGAGCCCGGGAAGTGACACCGCGAATCTTTCCGTTATGGGATATGATCCAAAAGAATATTATACAGGAAGATCTCCTTTGGAAGCGCTCAGCATCGGTGTGCCGATGCAGGCAACGGATGTAGCCCTCCGCTGTAATCTGGTAACGCTTTCGGAAGAGGAGCCTTATGAAGAGAAGACAATCATTGATCACAGCTCAGGTGAAATCAGTACAGAAGATTCAGCAGTGTTATTGAATGCAGTGCGGGAAGCACTGGAAGATGAGCGTTATAAATTCTATGTTGGTACCAGTTACCGCCATTGTCTGATCTGGAATCAGGGGAACGTAGTTGCGTTAACACCGCCTCATGATGTTCTGGGGCAGGTAATCGGAAAGCATCTTCCGGAGGATCGCGTACTTGCCGAAATGCAGAAGAAGAGTTATGAAATCCTGGTGAACCACCCGATTAATATCGAACGGAAGAAACAGGGAAAAAATCCAGCGAACAGCTGCTGGTTCTGGGGGGCAGGAACGAAACCTGCGTTATCCTCATTCGAAGAGAAATTCCATAAAAAGGGAGTTATGATCTCCGCTGTGGATTTGCTTAAAGGGATTGCAGTAGGAGCAGAAATGGATAATATTACGGTTGAAGGCGCAAACGGAGGCCTGCACACCAATTATGAAGGCAAGGCGCAGGCGGCAGCGGATGCACTGTTAAAAGACGGCTATGACTTCGTGTATATACATGTAGAGGCACCGGACGAGATGGGCCATCAGGGAAGTGTAGAAAAAAAGGTTCAGGCTATTGAATTTTTAGATGAACGTGTGATAAAATACGTAAAGGAACAAATGGATGCAGCTGGTGCAGATTACCGTATGCTGGTACTTCCTGACCATCCGACGCCGATCTGCGTACGTACACATACTTCTGATCCTGTGCCGTATCTGCTGTATGACAGTACAGCACCGGGAAATGAGACATGGAACTATAATGAGGCAGAAGCAAAGGATAGTGGAAACGACATTGCCAAAGGGCACCTGATGATGGAATATTTGTTCTCTAAATAAAGCGAAATGGCATATCCGGGAGTTTTGTATTTCCGGGGAAGCCCAAAGTAAATGAAGACGCAGGAGAAAAATATGTTAGTAGTAAAAAAATTTGGCGGTACTTCTGTAGGCAGCAAAGACAGAATTCTAAATGTTGCAAGAAGATGTATTGAAGAACATCAAAAAGGGAATGACGTGGTAGTCGTTCTTTCCGCTATGGGTAAGACAACGGATGAATTGCTTGCCAAGGCGAAAGATATTAATCCAAGAGCTTCAAAAAGAGAAATGGATATGCTTCTTACCGTAGGAGAGCAGACTTCTGTATCGCTTATGGCAATGGCGATGGACGCTTTAGGTGTTCCGGCAATTTCTTTAAATGCATTCCAGATAGGAATGAAAACCACATCGGCATATGGAAATGCCAGGCTCAAGAACATTGATACGGAACGAATCAGACATGAATTGGAAAGCCGCAAGATTGTAATCGTCACAGGTTTTCAGGGTATCAACAAATATGATGATTATACCACTCTTGGACGTGGTGGATCAGACACGACGGCAGTGGCGCTGGCAGCAGTGCTGCATGCAGATACATGTGAGATCTATACGGATGTGGATGGCGTGTACACAGCAGATCCCCGTATCGTAAAAGATGCCAGAAAAATGAAAGAGATTACATACGATGAAATGTTAGACCTGGCAACACTGGGCGCCGGCGTACTTCATAACCGTTCCGTAGAGATGGCGAAAAAATATGGAGTAACCCTGGTAGTGCGTTCAAGCTTAAATGATTCAGAAGGAACTGTGGTTAAGGAGGAAGTTAGCGTGGAAAGAATGTTGGTAAGCGGTGTCGCTTTGGATAAAAATGCTGCAAGAATTTCAGTAATGGGGTTAAAGGACGAACCAGGTATTGCTTTCAAATTATTTGATACATTGGCAAAGAAACATATTAACGTAGACATTATCCTGCAGTCGATTGGACGTGAGGGAACAAAGGATATCAGTTTTACGGTAGATGAAGATGAAGCAGATGAGACAATTGCAATTCTGACGGACAATAAAAACCGTATTACTGCAAAAGAAATTACCTGTCAGAAAGAAGTGGCAAAGATGTCAATTGTAGGTGCCGGTATGATGTCAAATCCCGGAGTTGCTGCGAAAATGTTCGAAGCGCTGTACAATGCCAGAGTGAATATTAACATGATTTCTACATCAGAAATCCGTGTGACTGTACTGGTAGACCAGGAGGATGGTGAAAAAGCTCTCCGTGCCTGCCATGAGGCATTTGGACTGTCTGAAATATAGAAGAATCAGATAGATGCACATAAAATCAGACAAATAAAAAGAGCAGAATTTCTGCTCTTTTTATTTGTCTGAAAAGTTTAATTCATTGCAGCCGGAGGCAGTTCACCCCGCAGATCCATATAAAATAAAGTGAGTGTTGTATTCATATATGGAGCAATCCAAAGGAGTCCGATATAACAGGAAAGGACACTGAGCAGCAGAAGACCGATGAAACTGATGATCAGGTAAAACAGGCGGCCTTTGTTTCCACGCATCATTTCCTTACTTTCCCGGAGAGCATCCATTACTTTCATATGCGGATCGTCAATGTATAAATATACTGCCTGAGAATAAGACAGCATTAAAAAAATTGATGCAACTACGCCGATAACCTCAAACAGGATCAGCAGCAGGTCCAGAACCAGAAGATCCAGAGCCTTGCTTAACACTGCCAATAAGATTACAGGCAGGAAACATGCCAATACCATGAGAAATAAAAGAATTAGAATTGCAATCACATGGTCCGGATAATTCCGGAACCCGTACAGGATATCCCCGATTTTATATTCTTTATTTCGGCAGAGATTTAAAAACAGGCTGGACATTCCGGCAGAAAGAACGCCTAAAAGGATCGAAACAATAAATTCGCACAGGTAACTGACAATGAGCCCGGATGTAGTAAAGGTTCTTAATAAAGTAAAAGTGCTGAAAAAAGTAATTATAAAAGTGATAACAAAGAAAATAATCACGGCGCCCATTGGTACGGAATAATTGCCAAGGAGCTTCCCTTTTGCTATACTTTTTAGTTCTGATGATGAACGTTTCATTTTGTATACTCCTATCTGAATATATTTGTCAAATCGCAGCAGTACGGATGCAAAATTTTGCAACTTTAGCAGTCCTATGTTATACTGGTACAGCAAAACTTACTTATACAATGTTCAGAGCATTTTTCATATATGCCCTAGACTGGAGGTATTACCTTGAAGAAGGAAAGCGAAAGAAAAAGTTTATATAAAATCGGCTGGATATTTTTGATACTGGGAAGTATTCTGACTATCCTGGTAAAAGCATTTCACATACAGTTGGGAGCCTTTTTACTGCCCTGCCTGGTACATAAATATACAGGGCTGTATTGCCCCGGATGCGGAGGAACCCGCGCATTCTCTTTCTTAATGGAAGGCCATTTCCTAAAATCCTTGTATTACCATCCGGTGGCGGTGTATGGTGTGGTAATATACCTGTGGTTCATGATTTCAAATACCATTGAAATCCTCTCAAAAGGACGGTGCAAAATTGGCATGTTCTACAGAGACAGGTATATCCATATTGCGGTAATCATTATAATACTGAACTTTCTAATAAAAAATGCAGTCCTGATCATTTGGAAATATCCAATGATTCCGTAGTCCCATAAACCAGAAATGCTTATATGGCATCATTGGGAACCGGTGTTACACTGGATTTGGGATTTTCTTTGATCTTCGGCATGTTGTCGCCGCCGTTGAAATATTTATTAAAATAGTCTTCCAGGTCCTGTGAATTCTGGTCTGGCTGCTGGGAAGAGCCGCCGGAAGAACCATCGGATGAACTATCATATCCATAATAATCTAAATAATCCTGATACATCTTTTCGAAGGTTGTATTTCCCATATAAGTGTTGCTCACCAAAACGGCAATGATCATAAAAACACTGATGCCGATTCCGGCAATGGATATTCCAAGTCCCGTCTTACTCCGGGAATCCATACGGGTTGAGCTGCCTTTCGACAGTAAGGCTAGAATAATGCCTATCGCGCCTACCGGAATGGAAATATACAGGCAGCAGGATGTCACCAGGGATATAATTCCCAGAATCATAGCTGCAGTTGAAAATGAATTTGACTCGGGACCGGGGCCGTAATTACCGGGCGGAGGGTTCTGTCCGTAATTATTTGGCGGGGTACCGTAATTATTAGGGGGAGTCCCCTGATTATTGTAATTTTCGTAATCCATAATAAACGCTCCTTCGCATTTGATATTCTGTATTATAATAACATAACAAAAATTGAAACACAAGAAATTCCTTGCCCGCTTCCGGGTTTTGAAGTATAATAGCCAAAGAATAAAAACAATTGGGAAACATTCCAATATACATAGCTAAGGAGATAAACATGGATATTAATAAAAGTTTGGCGAGAGAGCTGTCAGTAGATCTATGGCAGGTGGAAGCTGCCGTAAAATTAATAGATGAGGGAAATACCATACCATTCATTTCAAGGTATCGTAAAGAAGCAACCGGATCCTTAAATGACGAAGTACTTCGTAAGCTTTACGAACGGCTTACTTACCTGCGAAATCTGGAAGAGAAAAAACAGCAGGTATTATCCAGTATTGAAGAGCAGGGAAAGCTGACTGAAGAATTAAAGAAACAGATTCTTGGGGCAGAGACCCTGGTAGTGGTAGATGACCTGTACCGCCCATACCGTCCGAAGAGAAGGACAAGAGCCACAATTGCGAAAGAAAAGGGACTGGAACCCCTTGCAAATATTATTCTCCTGCAAATGACCACAAAGCCGCTGGAAGAAGAAGCAAAGGCATTTATATCCGAGGAAAAAGAAGTACTGACTGCGGCAGATGCCATTGCCGGTGCAAAAGATATCATCGCCGAAAATATTTCTGACGAAGCAGATTACCGTATTTACATAAGAAATATCACGGAAAAAGAAGGCAGAATCATATCTGCGGCAAAAGATGAAAAGGCAGAATCTGTATATGAGATGTATTATAATTATGAAGAAGCCATCTGTAAAGTAGCAGGGCACAGAACCCTTGCTCTGAACCGCGGGGAAAAAGAAAAGTTCCTGAATGTGAAAATTGAAGCTCCGGAGGAACGCATTTTGCAATATCTGGAGAAGAAGATTATCATAAAAGAGAATCCGGTCACAGTACCGGTGTTAAAAGATGTGGCAGAAGACAGTTACAAACGTCTCATCGGTCCTGCAATAGAACGAGAAATCAGAAATGCAATGACAGAAAAAGCAGAAGACGGAGCCATCAGCGTATTTGGCAAAAATCTGGAACAGCTGCTTATGCAGCCTCCAATTGCCGGACAAACAGTCCTGGGATGGGATCCGGCGTTTCGTACCGGCTGTAAACTAGCAGTCGTTGACCCAACCGGAAAAGTGCTGGATACAACGGTAATCTACCCTACGGCACCTACTTCCGAAGCGAAAATAAAAGCGGCAAAAGATACCCTTAAGAAAATGATTAAGAAATATGGAATTACTTTATTTTCAGTAGGAAATGGAACGGCATCACGGGAATCAGAAATGATTATCGTAGAATTATTTAAAGAGATCGACGAGCAGGTGCAGTATGTAATCGTAAATGAAGCAGGAGCTTCTGTTTATTCAGCAAGCAAGCTGGCGACCGAAGAGTTTCCAAACTTTGATGTGGGACAGCGAAGTGCCGCTTCCATAGCAAGAAGAATTCAGGATCCTCTGGCGGAACTGGTTAAGATCGATCCAAAGTCTATCGGTGTGGGACAGTACCAGCATGATATGAATCAGAAAAAATTAAGTGAAGCTCTGGGCGGTGTAGTAGAAGACAGCGTAAACAAAGTTGGAGTGGATCTTAATACCGCATCCGCATCCCTTTTAGAATACGTTTCCGGCGTTTCCAAAGTGATTGCAAGAAATATTGTTGCCTACCGGGAAGAAAATGGCAGATTTACAAACCGCAGGCAGTTATTAAAGGTTGGAAAATTAGGACCAAAGGCATTTGAACAATGTGCCGGCTTTATGAGAATACCGGGAGGAGCAAATCCCCTGGATGCCACCAGTGTCCATCCGGAGAGTTACGATGCGGCTAAAAAGCTTCTGGAAACTTTAGGATTTAGTGTGGAAGATATCACGGCAGGCAGGCTTGACGGATTATCTAAGAAAATCCGGGATTATAAAAAGCTTGCAGCTGACTTAGAAGTAGGTGAGATTACCTTACGGGATATTGTAAAAGAACTGGAAAAACCGGGACGTGACCCACGTGACGAAATGCCAAAACCAATTCTGAGAAGTGACGTACTGGATATGAAAGACCTGACTCCGGGAATGACGCTTAAAGGAACTGTCAGAAATGTAATTGATTTCGGGGCTTTTGTGGATATCGGTGTGCATCAGGACGGTTTAGTGCATATCTCCCAGATGAGTGATAAGAAATTTGTAAAACATCCGCTGGATGTTGTAAGCGTTGGGGATATTGTAGAGGTAAAAGTGTTAAGCGTAGATCTGCCTAAGAAAAGAATCTCTCTGACAATGAAAATATAATAAGATATCATTACCGAAATAACAATATGCAAAAACAGACAAGTGCCGGAACGTGCATTTGTCTGTTTTTCCCTGTAGTTACGAATTAGAATGCATACGATTTGCATTTTCATCCTGAAAAAGATTTTTGCACAACTCAATAAAGTGCTTTGCAGAACTTGTTAAGAACTTATTTTTATGGTAAATAATATGGAATTTGCGCAGGAAAGATAATCCCTCAACTTTTATTTTACATATGGAATCCCGATACTGGGGGGCATCATCTACAAACTGCGCAGGTACAATGGTGATGCCCAGATCATTGGCAGCTGCATGAATCAAAGCAAGTGTACTGGTACTCTCCCATACGGGATGAAGAACCAGGTTCTTAAGAAGCAGGCTGCTGTCAACGATTTCCCTTGTTCCGCTGTTTTTTTCACGTAATAATAATGGCTGTCCGGAGAACTCAGTCAGTGTGATCAGAGGTTTCACGGCAAGGGGATTTGTTTTACTGCAGATGATGCATAATTCATCTTCGCAGAGGCATTCACCAAAGATACTGTCCGCATGGATTGGCCCTTCTATAAGGCTGAAGTCCAGTTCGTTTTGTAAAATTTTTTCTTCCAGGATATCAGAGCTGTTAATCAGGATTTCTGTTTTCATATGGGGATATTCTTCCCGGAATGCTTTTACCAGACGGGGCATATAATGTGTGCCAAGAGTCATACTGGCGCCAATACGAAGGGTGCCGATATTATCACAGTCACGCATTTCTGTTTCCAGGGTATCAAATAAAGACACAATATGTGTGGCATAGCTGTAGGCTTTTCTGCCCGCGTCTGTTATATACATTTTTCTTGAAATCCGTTCAAATAAAGGAACTCCGTAATAATCTTCCAGTTCCCTGATTGCCAGGCTGACGGCGGGCTGGGACAGAAAAAGCTTTTGTGCCGCTGCCGTAACACCTTCACAGTCACAGACCGCAGCCAGGATACGCATGTGTTTCAGTGTCATGAGGGGCTCCTTTCTTACATTGTCTGCGCAATCTCATACAGCTTGGGATAAGCTTCGTACAAAAAGTCCTGATAGGGGCAGTAATCCTTGATTTGATTATAAAATGGGCGGTAGCGTTTACAGCCGCATCCGCAGAGGGATTTTACCTTACAGGTTTCGCATAATGAGGAAATCTCCGTATTATATTCTAAAAATTTCCTGGTGGCCGGGCTGCTTTTTATTTGTTCGAGATTGTCAGTTAAGATGTTGCCGCTTTTGTATTCGTCCAGTACATAAAAATCGCAGGGATAGACGCTCCCATCGGATTCCAGAACAAATTGGGGTGTGCAAAAGCCCATTAATCCGCACTGCTCCGCAGGACGGCCGCGAAGCATCCATACAAGGTTATCGAATTGGCGGACACTGACATAGCGTCCTTTTTTTAATTCCTCATACCACAGCAGAAAGAAGCGCTTCATAAATTCTGCATAACCCTTAGGATCCAGGTCATGAGGAGCAGTCAGATCCGAATCTAAAGGGCGCAGGCAGGGAATCAGCTGAACAAATTTAAAGTCCTGTTTTAGATAGAACTGAAATAAAGTCTGGGGTTTTTTAGCGGTCTGTTTTGTAATTACGGACAGGATATTAAAGTCTACGCCATACTTTCGGAAAAGCTTTAAGGTATGGTTTACCTGGTCATAGGTGCCCTTGCGGTTGCTGCCAAGCCGCTGATAATCGTGAATTTCCCGGGGACCGTCCAGAGATAATCCCACCAGAAAATGATATTTCACAAACATCCGGCACCAATTTTCATCTATCACGATACCGTTGGTCTGGATAGAATAAGAAATTTTCACCCCGGTAGGCGCCAGTTTTTCTGCCTGTTCCGTAAAATATGTAAAATATGATAGTCCTGCCATGGTAGGTTCCCCGCCCTGAAAAGTAAAGCTGATGGAGGCAGGGGATTTTACCCCGGCAAACGTTTTAGCCAGAAGACAGTCCACGGTATCTGCTGCCATGATACCATAGGAAGCAGTTTCCCGGTGACTGGCAACATCGTAATAAAAGCAATAGCGGCAGCGCATATTGCAAAGTGATGAGGCAGGTTTTATAAGCATGGAAAAATAATTCATAGGATACTCCTTAAAATTTTTAAGAATCGGTCAATGCCGGCATCTTGTGAATTTATTATAAAACGGGATTAGAAAAAAAGCAATCGGACAGTATGGACAAACCATCTGCTGATGTTTTACAATAGGTTCATATAAAAGATAATAGAGGAGAGGTGTGTATGAAAAACAATTGGAAAGAACAGATCTTAGGCAAGACCATTAAAGCCCGCCTCATCCGTTATAACTTATGTATCGTCAGTACAATTGCCCTGTTTTCCTGTATTTGCAGTTATCTGATTTCCAGCAGAAATGCCAGAGAGATAGCGGTTACCGCACTGGAGCATGAAGTGGAAGGCTTTGCGGGACTCTTTGGCATGGGATATGAAGAAATGATGAATATTGTTCTGAATTGTGCGGAACGAAGTACCATGAATCTTGGGAAGCTGGATCTTGAAGCATCTGCCAGGAACAGAAAAGAAGCTATGAATTACACCAGGACGATCAGTGATTACTGTGCAGTTTCAGGCTATGGTGAATATATTGCAAAATTGATGGTGTTAAACGAGCAGAATGATTTTGTCCAGGCAGGATATGAGCCGGGCAGCAGCAATGATCCACAGGCACTTAGATCGGCTGACTGGTTTGCAGGTGAATTATCCAAGTCTACAGAACTGTATGTCCTGGATATGGTAGATTCGCCCTTTTGGGGAGGAAAAAGTGAAAAACTGCTGCCTCTTTTAAGAAAAGTAAATAATAATTCATCCTACAGCGGGGATGGCTGGGTATTTCTGGGCATTTCGGCAAAATTATTTCGGGATGCCTTAAAAGAAGTGCAGCATGAGAACCGCATAGCAGTAGTGACAGCCACGGGAAAGACGGTGGCTGCAGTGAATGAAAAGAGCGTCGGGGAGGACGAAGCATTTATCCGGATGCTGTTACAGCAGGGATCCGGAAAAGATACTTTCCGAATGAAGATGAATGGAGAAAAATGCATGGTTTCTTATGTCAGGAATCCAAAGAGCGGGATTCTGGTATACGAGATTCTGCCATTGCACAGGGTAGTCAACAACAGTTTTATGATTCTGATGATCATCCTGCTGATTTTCACCTCCTGCATCAGCATTGGAATGGTTCTTTCCTCATTCTTTACCAAACGTATTAACGAACCAATAGATAAACTGGTATCCCATATACGACTGCTGTCACACGGGGATTTCACAGTAGATCCTAAGATTGAAAGTGAGGATGAGATAGGTACCATTGGGAAAGGTGTCAACCATATGGCCGCAAAGATAGAAGAGCTGGTGGATATGAAGGTAGAAAGTGAAAAAGAGAAGAAGAATCTGGAGATTAAGATGCTGCAGGCACAGATTAACCCTCATTTTCTGTACAACACCCTGGACTCTATCCGGTGGATTGCAATCATTCAGAAAAACAGCGGCATTGTGAAAGTGGTTACCTCGCTGTCATCTTTGCTTAAAAATATGGCTAAAGGATTTAATGAGAAGATAACATTAAAGCAGGAGCTGGATTTTCTGGCTGACTATATCGTAATCGAGAAGGTGCGGTATGTGGAACTGTTCGATGTGGAGATCGATGTGGAACCAAAAGAGCTGTATCAGGCGAAAATAGTCAAACTGACCCTTCAGCCCCTGGTAGAAAATGCCATATTCTCAGGGATAGAGCCCAGCGGAAGAAATGGTCTGGTACAGATAAAGGCGGTAAAGAAGGGGCAGGATCTGTGCATTACGGTGAGAGATAATGGAATCGGAATGGATAAAGAAAAAGCAAAGCAGCTGTTAAAAGATACAGAAACGGTGAAAAGCAGTTCCATGAGCGGCATTGGACTGCCAAATGTGGATCGAAGAATGAAACTTGTATATGGGGAATCTTACGGACTTTCCATACAAAGTGAACCGGGGCAATACACACAGATTACCGTGATGCTGCCTTTAGAAATGTAAGAGGGAGATAAAGAATGTACCGTGTGATGATAGTAGATGATGAGCCATTAATCCTGGCAGGGGTAACATCATTAATTGAATGGGAAGATTACAATTGCATCATTGCTGGAAAGGCAACAAATGGACAGAACGCACTGGAGCAGATTGCAGAAATTAATCCGGATATCATAATAACGGATATTAAAATGCCGGCCATGGATGGAATTGAATTGATGAAAAGATGCCGGGAAGCAAAAAGCCAGGCAGCATTTATTATTTTAACAAATCTGGAAGAATTCAGCCTGGCTAAGCAGGCGGTGAAGTTTGGAGCAACGGATTATCTGGTTAAAATAGAGCTGACGGAAGATACACTGGCTGAAAGTCTGAAACGTGCGGTCAGGGAATGTGAGAAAAACAGGGCAGCAGGCAGCAGTCCGGAAAATGTCGGGAAAGATACGATACATATGCAGCAGAACTGTGAAAGTTTATTCCGGAAATTATTATTGGAAGAAACGTTGGAAGAAAGAGACGGTGAATACCAAAATCTGATGGCGGATTATAATACTCCGGTTATGATACTTTTGCGTATGAATAATTCCAGTTCCTACTTTCAGGAGTCATTTTCCGAAAAAGACCGAAAAAAAGCAATGTCCTATACAGAAAATATTTTAAAAGAAATGGTAAAGCGCTTCTTTCGCTTCTCCAGTATTCTGGAATGGGAAGAGACCGGATTTTTAATGATTGTTTCGGGTGGGGATGCACAGGAAACCAAAAATAAGATTACCCAGATGTGTCAGAAGATGATTTCCGTAGTAGAAGATTACTTTGGGATGCAGACAGTGGCAGCTGTTACGGCTGCGGCAGAAGATATCCATGGGCTTCCCGGATATCTGCCCCAGCTGGAAAGATGTATGGAGGCTTACTATTACCAAATGCAGTCACCGGTTATTTTTTACCGTGACGATCTGCAGACTTATCAGGAACAGAACCGGAATTTTGACATCACCTTTCTGAAAAAAGATATGACACTTGCCCTGGGACAAAATGACAGCGTCAGAGTAAAAGAAATTATCAGTCAGTTGATTAGTCTGTTCCGGGAATTTACGCCGGCGCGGAAACAGGCAGTCAATGCCTGTATTAATCTATATACATTTGTAGTACCATTTTACGAGGGGACAGAAGAAATTCCGGGAGGAAAGTTTCCAGATACGATGCAGATGGCTGAAAAGCTGAAACGCATTGGGAGCCTTCACGATATTCTCATGTGGCTGGAAACTTTTGGCGATAAAATCTGTCAGGTCATGGAGGGGCGGGCATCCGGGAAATCGGATCGCGTTATTGAAAGGATCCGCCGCTATGTGACAGAACATTATCAGGAAAAGCTAACACTTGCCATGGCGGCAGAAGCAACCGGAATCAGTCAGGGATATTTAAGCAGTATCTTTAAAAAGCAGACCGGAAGCAATTTTACGGATTATGTGGCCTGGATTAAAATTGAGAAGGCAAAAGACCTGATTCAGGAACACCAATATATGATGTATGAGATTTCCGATATGCTGGGATTTGAAAATCCTTATTACTTCAGCAAGGTATTTAAAAAAGTGACGGGCATTACACCGAAGGAATATGAAAATAGTGCAAGGATCTGAAGATAGTAATATTTTTTTTCCAGACCAGTGTAAGATAGTAATAGAAATATAGGGATCTTCCATTTAATCCGGGACTTGAATTTGTTATATTAGTCTCAAGGATAAAGCAGTGAGTTAAACATTATCCATAAGAAAGGGAGGTTTCTAGTATGAGATTCAAAAAGGCAGCAGCAGTAGTTCTGGCATCTGCGATAGCAGTGACTGCATTTACCGGATGCGGCAATAAGGCGGCAGATACATCCAACGAAAAAACAGCAAGTGAAAATGCCAAAGAGGGGACAAAGAAAAAGTTAACGGTTACCACCTGGGATAACGACATCTCTCCCCAGTTTCGGCTTGCCGTGGAAACATTTCAGGAGAAATACCCGGATGTAGAAGTGGAAATTATAGATACTGCTGCAAATGAATATAACAACAAGCTGACCGTAATGCTGGCAAGCGGGGATGCTGACCCGGATATAATCTTTGTAAAAGATATGGGCTCCCAGTTGTCCATGCAGGCTAAGGGACAAATCCTAAATCTGGATGAATATATCAAGAAAGATAACCTGGACATGTCAATTTATAATAATACGGCGGAGAAACTTCAGATTGACGGAAGTTATTATACACTTCCTTATCGCTCAGACTGGTATGTTTTATTTTATAATAAAGATCTCTTTGACAAAGCAGGTGTTCCTTATCCATCCAATGATATGACCTGGGATGAATACGAAGATCTGGCAGGGAAGATGACTAGCGGAGAAGGAAGTGAGAAAGTATTCGGAACCCATAACCATATATGGATGGGGCTGGTTTGTAACTGGGCATTACAGGATGGAAAACATACTCTGGTTGCGGATGACTATTCTTTCTTAAAACCATATTACGAGCAGGCTCTTCGTATGCAGGATGAGGGAGTTATTCAGAATTATGCGACCCTTAAGACCGGCAACCTGCACTATACCAGCGTCTTCCAGCAGCAGCAGTGTGCGATGATGCCCATGGGAACCTGGTTTATAGCCAACATGATTCAGGCACAGAAATCGGGAGAGACAAATTTTAACTGGGGATTTGCCACCATACCACATCCAAAGGATGTAGAAGCAGGAAATTCCGTGGGTGCTGTTACTCCAATTGCAATCAATGCAAAAACCGATGAGCCTGATCTGGCATGGGAGTTTGTAAAATGTGCCACAAGCGGTCAGACAGCGGAAAAACTAGCGGAAAATGGAATGCTTACTGCAGTTCAGAATGATGCAATTATGGATAAACTGGTATCCACAGATGGATTTCCAAAAGACTGTAAGGATGCACTTACGTTAAAAGGCATGGTCTTTGACCGCCCCCTGGATAAAAATATCGAAGCAATCCGTAAAGCCATTGAAGAAGAACATGATCTGATCATGATCGGTGAGCAGGATGTGGATACCGGACTGGCACATATGGCAGAGCGCGTAAAAGAAGTGAAGGAAAATAATAAATAAACAAATAACAACCAAATATGGAAAGGGCATCTGAATACCGGGAAATCCCCTGTTTTCAGAGAGCCCTTATATTTTGAAACTTTTTTGGGAAAAGGGGGAAAAAAGATGCAATTAACAATGAAACAAAAGCGCAAAATTAAGAATAATCTGGTAGGATATTCTTTTATTTTACCTAATTTTATCGGCTATTTTATTTTTATTTTCATACCTGTGTGTTTCTCTTTTGTACTGAGTGTGATGGAATGGGACGGGTCGGCTTCTCCGATGAAGTTTGTTGGATTAGAGAATTTTTCAAGACTTTTATCGGACAGCACCTTTTTAATATCATTGAAAAACACCGTACTCTATGCTATCGGAACGGTGCCGTTAACCGTAGCGGCGGCCCTTTTAATCGCGGTGCTTTTAAATAGTAAAATAAAGGGAATTGTGATATTCAGAACCGCATTCTTCTTCCCGTATATCGCATCTTTAGTAGCGGTAGGAGCGGTATGGAACATGCTTTTTCAACCTGATTTCGGTCCAATAAATGAAATGCTGAAAGTAATCGGACTTACAAACCCGCCAAGATGGGTAGCATCTACCGTGTGGGCACTTCCGGCAATTATTATTGTCAGTATATGGAAATACATGGGATATTACATGATTGTATATCTGGCGGCGCTGCAGGGAATATCAAAGGAAATGTACGAAGCAGCCAGCCTGGATGGCGCTACGGGTTGGAAAAAGCTTCGTTATATCACCATTCCGATGCTGAAGCCTACCACATTTTTCGTAGTAATGATGCTTACCATCCAGTGCTTTAAAGTATTTGACCTAATATATGTAATGACTCAGGGCGGGCCGGGCAGGTCTACGAATGTACTGGTAAACCATATCTATAATGCGGCGTTTGTAGAGTTTAAGTTCGGATATGCCAGTTCCAGTGCAATTATACTGTTTGCGATTGTTCTGGTTGTAACTCTGGTTCAGTTCAGAGGTGAAAAGAAGTTCACCAGCTATATGTAGAGGAGGAAGTAAGATGGAGAATAAAAGTAATAAGAAAAAAATAGCAGTTTATGCAGGACTCACTCTACTGGCAGTGATTATGATTATCCCTTTTTACTGGATGCTGATTTCTTCCGTAAAGTTAAATAAAGATGTCTTCAGCATACCGATGAAGTGGATTCCGGAAAGTTTTCAATGGGAAAACTACAGGCAGATATGGGATAAAATACCTCTGCTGACATTCTTTAAAAACTCCATCAAGCTGACGGTCATTACCACGTTAATTCAGTTGGCAACCAGCTGTTTTGCGGCATATGGCTTTGCGAAAATGGAATTTAAGGGAAGAGATGTTTTATTTTTAATTTATGTGACCACCATAGCTGTTCCGTGGCAGGTATACATGGTTCCCCAGTTTACCTTAATGTCAAAAATGGGGCTGAATAACACACATGTGGGATTGATTATGCTGCAGGCATTTTCTGCATTCGGGGTATTTCTGATGCGTCAGTTTTATATGAGTATCCCAAGAGAATTATCAGAGGCTGCCAGAATCGATGGATTGGGGGAATACCGTATATTTGCCAGAATCTGTCTTCCATTGGCAAAACCGGGTATCGCAACGCTGGTTATTTTTACCTTTGTCAATGTATGGAATGACTTTATGGGGCCATTGATTTATTTAAACAGTACAGAACTGAAGACGATCCAGCTTGGTATCCGTATGTTTATATCACAGTATGCAGCAGATTATGCCTTAATAATGGCAGCATCCGTATGTGCACTGATTCCGGTGGTAATCATCTTTATTTTCTGCCAGAAATTCTTCGTAGAAGGAGTGGCGGCAAGCGGTATCAAAGGATAAAATAGCAGAGAATGAATGAAATAGTGGAGAAGGAAAGAAATAGATAGAGGAGGTAACTATGGCGCAGACATTCGAAGCATTACAAAATTATAAAAGCGTTACAAAGGAGCAGCTTACCACTGCAGTAGAAAATGCAGTATCCATTATAAAAGGAAACCTGACGGATTTTACCGATCATTTTCAATCGCCTAATACATATCACGGTTTTTACGAGCAGACGGAAAATGTTGAGTGGACCACAGGGTTTTGGACCGGGGAAATCTGGCTGGCATACGAGTTTACCAAAGATCCTGCTTTTAAAAAAGCAGCAGAAATACAGGTCAGAAGCTTTCTGCACAGAATAGAAGAAAAGATTGATGTAAATTACCATGATATGGGATTTCTGTACAGCCTGTCCTGCGTGGCGGCAAATAAAATATGCGGAAACGAAGAAGGAAAACGTGCTGCGCTTTTAGCAGCAGACCACCTGGCATCACGCTACCGGGAAACAGGAGAATTTTTACAGGCCTGGGGAAATGTAGGTGATAAGGACAATTACAGGCTGATCATAGACTGCCTTTTAAATCTGCCGCTGTTATACTGGGCAACAGAAGTATCCGCAGAGGAACATTATGCGCAAAAAGCCGAAAAGCACATGGAGACAGCAATGAAATGCATTTTGCGAAAGGATCACTCCACCTACCATACTTATTTTATAAATCCGGAAACCGGGGAACCGGCATATGGGGTAACCCATCAGGGAAACCGCCATAATTCTGCATGGGCAAGAGGGCAGGCATGGGGAATTTATGGTGTGGCGCTGAGCTGCCGTTACCGGAAAAAAGAATCTTATTTAGAGATATTCCGAAGTGTTACAGACTATTTTCTGGAGCATCTGCCCCAGGATCTTATACCATACTGGGACTTTGATTTTGATACGGGAAGCCTGGAGCCCAGAGATTCTTCTGCAGCAGCAATTGCCGTCTGCGGCATTTATGAAATGGCTGATTATCTGGAAAAAGAAGAAGCAGAGAAATACTGCATGGCGGCAGACAAAATATTGTGTGCCCTGATAGAAAGATGCAGCGTTGTCAGTATCCGACAGTCTAACGGACTGCTGCTTCATGGAACCTATGCCAGAAGTTCCAATGAAAATACCTGCAAAAACAGAGGTGTGGATGAATGCAATACCTGGGGGGACTATTTTTATCTGGAAGCCCTCAGAAGAAAAAGCGGAGACTGGAATCCATATTGGTAGGAGCAGGTACCGGAAATTCATTAACCGGACTATTATTAAGGCAGTATCGCAGGCAGGCCTGCGATATGCAGGAGGAATAACTATGAATTTGATTTATATATTTGCAGACCAGTGGCGGTCTCATGCAGCGGGTTTTCAAAATGAAGACGCTGTGTGCACTCCGCATATCGATGCATTTGCTAAAGAAAGTGTGGTATGTTCCAATGCAGTAAGCACCTTTCCTTTATGTTCGCCTCACAGGGCATCTCTAATGACGGGAAAATATCCCTTCTGTACCGGGATGTGGACGAATTGCAAAACGGGACTGAGTGAAGTACTGATGCTAAAGCCCCAGGAAATATGTATTGGAAATGTATTAAAAGAAGCCGGTTATCAGACGGGATATATTGGAAAATGGCATTTGGATGCATCGGAAATGAATTTTAAGCTGCATCCGGATTCCGGGGCAAAAGACTGGGATGCGTATACGCCTCCGGGGGAACGCAGACAGGGATTTGACTTCTGGCTGTCCTATGGGGCAGATGACAATCATCTGGATCCACACTATTGGGATAACAGCGGACAGTTGATAAGACCTGGAAAATGGTCACCGGAATTCGAAACAGACCAGGCGCTTTCCTATTTGCAGAGTCACGCTGCCCAGGATCAGCCTTTCGCATTGTTTTTATCCTATAATCCGCCGCATCTGCCCTATGAACTGGTACCGGAGAAATATTTGAAGCAATACCGGAATATGCCCATAAACTTTCGGGAAAATGTGCCTTTGGAAAAGCGTACAAGGGAGCTTGAAAATATCACCAGACAGTATTATGCCGCAGTTACCGGAATTGATGATCAGTTTGGAAGAATATTAGCATTTTTAAAAGAAAATAACATGGAAGAAGATACCTTGCTGGTATTATCCGCTGACCATGGGGAAATGCTGGGATCCCATGGAAGAATGAGCAAGAATATCTGGTATGAAGAAGCCGTCAGCATACCGCTTCTGATGCGGCAAAAAGGAAATATTCCGGCAGGAGAGTACGGGGAAATATTTGCAAGCCCGGATCATATGCCTACGCTGCTGGGCTTGCTGGATATAGAAGTACCGGAAACCTGCCAGGGATATAATCATGCAAAGGACATCTGCGGTCAAACAACTGGGGTACCTGAACAGGCATTTTTATGTTCCTATCCGGGAATGCCTGAGCTGGTGCATGCTTTCGAAAAAGCGGGAATCAACCATAAATGCTATGGATGGAGGGGAATCCGGACAAAACGCTACACCTATGTGCGCAACAATGGATATATGCCGGGAGATTCCAAAGAAGTGTTTTTATATGACAATGAAAAAGACCCCTTTCAAATGCATCCTGTTTCAGAAAATGAAATAGAAAAAGAGATGCTGGAATATTTTCAGGAACAGTTGAGACGCTATTTAAATATAACAAAGGACCCGTTTTTGTGGTAAAGTAAAGATATCAATAAATGTGCCAAAAAGCAAAGGAGTGAGGATCATGAAACATAAAAAAGTAATCTTAATTATGACAGATACCCAAAGGACAGATATGCTGGGATGCTATGGCAATTCTGCCATGCATACGCCCAACCTGGACAGCCTGGCTGCCGAAGGAATGCTTTTTGAAAAAGCATATACTACCCAGCCGGTGTGCCAGCCGGCGCGGTCAGCTATATTTACCGGAAGTTATCCTCACTCCTGCGCAGGGTGGTCCAATTGTATGGGATTATCGGACAATGTTCAGAATATTGGGAAACGCCTGACAGATCAGGGGATACACAGCGCATATATTGGAAAGTGGCATTTGGATGGAGGCGATTACTTCGGGCTTGGTGTCTGCCCGGACGGATGGGATGAAGCGTATTGGTATGATATGCGCTGCTATTTAGAAGAACTTACAGAAGAGGAACGATATATTTCCAGGCAGGTTGAAAGTATCGAAAAATACAATATTAAAGAAGAATTTACATACGGGCACCGCTGCACAGACAGGGCAGTCGATTTCCTGAAAAATCATCAGGAAGAAGATTATTTCCTGGTAGTATCCTATGATGAACCTCACGGACCGCATTTGTGTCCACAAAAATATACGGACCTGTATAAAGATTACGAAATACCAAAGAAAAAGAATATGTATGACAACCTGGAGAACAAACCCGCCCACCATAGAATCTGGGCGGGGGATGAATACGGCAAAGCTGAAAAAGCCGATTTTCATCTCCGTCCCAAAGAGTTTCTGGGATGCAATACATTTGTAGATTTTGAAATCGGGCGTGTACTGGATGCCGTCAAGGAATATGCCCAAGACAGTATCATCATATACACGTCCGATCATGGGGATATGATGTACAGCCATTCCCTCACCGGAAAAGGACCTGCTATGTACGAAGAAATAACGCATATCCCCTTGTTAATTAAGGGATTTGGAAAAGGAAAAAACCAGAATCCTGTCTCACACATTAACCTGGCGCCCACAATCTTTGATATCATGGGTGTTCCAAAAACAAAGATGTTTGAAGGAAGCAGTATTTTGCCGGAATTATCAAATGACGGCATGAGAGTCAATGATTATATCTTCATGGAGTTTGGCAGATATGAAGTAGACCATGACGGCTTCGGAGGCTATCAGCCAGTGCGTGCTGCTTATGATGGACGCTACAAACTTGTGATTAATCTCATGGATACGGATGAGTTCTACGACTTAGAACTTGATCCCCAGGAAATGAATAACGAAATAAATAATCCGGATTTCGATATGGACAAAAGGCGGCTTCACAGAGCTATTCTGGATAAAATGTATGAGACCAGAGATCCTTTCAGAGGGTATTACTGGGAAAACAGACACTGGAATCCGGATACCACGTACCAGACCTGGGACAGCAGAAAAATGACCAGACAGCGTGAAAACGAAGAATACGAACCTCGTCAGCTGGATTATGGAACTGGATTGCCGATACAGAAGGCAGTAAGAGTCAAGGGAGAATCGGATGCAAAGTTTGCAGATTAAAAGCAGGCGCAGGCTGGGAAAGGTCAGATCTTTCGCAGCCTGTGCCTCAAATTATTTATCTGCCTGATTTTATGATTTTTTCAAAAACCCAGAGCTTTATTCGGGTTAGTAAAAAGAACAGTCCCATCAATATAATCATTCTGATTTACATTGCTTTCCTCCAACTGAATCGTATCAAGGTCTTTTTTGGTGACGGACTCCAATGCACCAGGGTGGCTGGCTGCATATATTTTCAGCTTTTTATATGTTTCAGAATACAAAACATCAACCCCTTTCTCTTTACTTTGACAGTCTTTTATAATATAATTATATTTGTAATTTTGTATTATAAATATAGAAATTAAGACAAAATATATAAGAATATAGCCAATAATTGATATTTAATATAAGAATGGTGATTGATATGCGAATAAAAATTAAAGAAAATCAACTTGAGGCAATAGAAGGAATTAACTCAGAATATCCGTATGTGTTACATCACGTAAATTTAGGTGATACAAAAGTCCCATGGCATTGGCATGAAGAATTAGAGTTTGTTTATGTGATAAATGGTAGTATAAAACTGAATACCACCGGTAAAAGCTATTATTTTCAAAAAAATGAAGCCTTTTTTATAAATGCAAATGTCTTATGTACAATGGAGAACGTAAACAATGGACAGCCAGGGATTATAGATTCGCATTTATTTCATTCGGTTTTTTTAAGCGGGCATTTTAAAAGTGTCTTTGAAACAAAATATGTATATCCCGTCCTGCAGAACAAAAAGCTGGAGATTTTAGCAATACGGGGAGAAAATACCAGGCAGCATGACATTTTGGCAAAACTAAGAAAAGTTTCCTACCTGCAAAAAAAAGAGAATTCAGAATTTCAGACAAGAAATCTCTTCTCAGATATATGGATTCTTTTGCTGGATGAAATTCAAAACCTGGAACGTATGGACTTGCCTGCGAAACAATACAGTCAGGAGAGGATACAATCCATGATGTCTTACATACAACAAAATTACCAGAATAAAATATCCTTAGAGGACATAGCCTCATCTGCTTCAGTCAGTAAAAGAGAATGCCTTCGTTGTTTTCAAATCAGCATTCATAAAACGCCATTTGCCTATCTGATGGATTACCGAATTGAAATGGCTGAAAAGCTCTTAAAAACCACTGATTTGTCTGTTATTGATATTGCGCTGCAGACAGGGTTTTCAAATGGAGCTTATTTTGGGATGATTTTTAAAAAGAATTGCGGAATAACTCCGGGAGAGTACAGGAAGAAATTTAGCTTAGATGATTTCATTAAAAATTAATCGAAAAATTGACTACAGCAATCCGTATGATTTGAACACACTTGTTTTTATCAACACTCCAAAAAGCACTTGATTATTGCCCTGTATTGAGTTATAATAAATAAAACTAAACAAGGAAATTCTTCGGGGCAGGGTGTAATTCCCTACCGGCGGTATAGTCCGCGACCCACAGTAAAAGTGGCTGAATTGGTGAGATTCCAATACCGACAGTAAAGTCTGGATGAGAGAAGAAAAATGCGTGTTTTATAATTCATAATATTAATGCGCGAAGACCCCCGAATACAAATGTATTCGGCTTTTTTATTTTCTACCGGAATTTTCCTTTTAAAATTTAAATGAAAAAGGAGAGATGAACAATGAGCTCAAACACAAATGTGGTGGGAAGGACCACCGGAAGAACAAACTTAAAGACAATGGTACAGATAGGTATGCTGGGAGCGATATCCGTCGTTCTGATGATGTTTGAAATACCCCTTTGGTTTGCTCCAAGTTTTTATCAGATTGATTTAAGTGAAGTACCGGTTTTGATCGGTGCATTCGCCTTGGGACCTTTGGCAGGAGCAGTGATCGAACTGGTGAAAATTTTACTCCATTTTATAATGAAAGGCAGCAGCACAGCCGGAGTCGGGGATTTGGCAAACTTTTTAATAGGGTGTGCATTGATTGTTCCGGCAGGACTTGTCTATAAAAAAGTACGGTCAAGAAAGGGTGCCCTGATTGGGATGATCCTTGGCATTATCACCATGACAGCCATTGGAAGTTTAATGAATGTATTTATTCTTCTTCCGGTATATGCAAAAGCGTTCGGAATGCCGATGGATGCTCTGGTAGGAATGGGCAGTGCTTTGAATCCTGCTATTGATAATATTGCAACTTTTGCACTATTTATGGTAGTTCCATTCAACTTATTAAAAGGAATTATTGTTTCGGCAATTACATTTTTATTATACAGGTATATTAGTCCGATATTTAAGAAAAATTAGAGTGTTTTTTAATCCGTTACCCGGAAACGTATAAAAGCAGCAGAGAGTGAAATTCTATGAGAAAAGATTTCATTCTCTGTTTTTTTCTGCTATAATAGTGGAAAAAGATTTGAGCTTAGAAAAGTAATGGAGGACAATCATGAGCAGGATCAGGCATATTGATAAATTAACAGACAGCAGGCATTTAAATATGTATGAGCTGGAAGCCAGGAATCGTTTAGATAATCCGGTAGATTATTTTGTGGCATCCAGAGCTAAAGAAATAGAGGATTTAAAGATAAGTACCCACAACCTTAAGCCGGACGGAGTAATTATTTACAGCCTTTATGGAGAACAGAAGGATAAAGTGATTCTCGTACGCCAGTACCGTTATGCAATAGATGGATATATTTATGAGTTCCCGGCAGGACTTGTAGATCCCGGGGAGGATTACAAAATTGCGGGAGCCCGGGAATTAAAAGAAGAGACAGGTCTTGATTTTCATCCGGTAAACGTGGACGAGATGTATGAAAAACCATACTTCACCACAATCGGGATGACCGATGAGTGCTGTGCTTCTGTTTACGGATATGCAACCGGAAAAGTAAGTAAAGATGGATTAGAGGATAACGAGGACATTGAAGTGGTGATTGCAGACAGAGAAGAAGTAAGAAGAATTTTAAAAGAAGAACGAGTGGCGATTATGTGTGCATATATGCTGATGCATTTTCTGAAAGATGAGGACGATCCGTTTGCCTTTTTAAAATAAATATGATAAACTGATTCATACAAAAAGCAGGAGGCGGACGTATATGGAAGTGAAATTTGAGGTGAAAATGACGCAGAAAATCATGTATAATTTCCTGCTCAGTCACACATACAAAAGTTTCAGTGGAGTAGTGGGTGTGTTATTCGGCGCAGTGGCGCTAATTGTGTTTGCCGTGACGTTTGGAAAGGTGGAATCCTGGCAGAGTATACTGTATCTGGTTTTTGGTGTCTGGTTTATACTCTATCTGCCTATAACACTTTATCTGCGGTCCGTCAAACAGGTAAAACTAAATCCGGTATTCAAAAAACCAATAACCTATATTTTAAATGAGGAAGGAATTCAAACATTACAGGGTGATCAAAGTGCAGAACTCAAGTGGGAAGATCTGATCAAAGTGACGGAAACAAAATTGAGCCTTCTTGTATATACAGGAAAGAGGTACTCGTTTGTATTTCCAAAGGAATCCATTGGAGAACAGTACGAAGAATTACTGGAGTTAATTCAGGGACATGTAGATGCCGGAAAAATAAAGATAAAAAGCAGGTTGAAATAAGATGATCATAGAAACATGGAACGAAAAGGAGACTTTTGATGTGGGAAAGTCTCTTGGAGATAAAGCAGAGAAAGGTCAGATTTACACGCTGACCGGAGATCTTGGAGTAGGAAAGACCGTATTTACCAAGGGACTGGCTGAAGGACTGAAAATTACAGAGCCGATCAGCAGTCCGACATTTACCATTGTACAGATTTATGAAAGCGGGAGAATGCCCCTCTATCATTTTGATGTCTACCGGATAGGAGACGTTGAAGAGATGGAAGAGATCGGATATGAAGACTGTTTTTATGGAGACGGCGTCTGTCTCATCGAATGGGCAAATCTTATTGAGGAAATCCTGCCGGAAGATATCATACCGGTTACGATAGAAAAAGATCTGGAAAAAGGGTTCGACTACCGCCGTATAACAATCGGAGAATAGAGAAAAAGTACAATCAGTAATGAAGGAGGTATAAAATGAAAATATTAGCGATAGACAGTTCCGGGTTAGTTGCCTCCGTAGCTATTATTGAAGATGATAATATGTTGGCAGAGTATACCGTGAACTATAAAAAAACACATTCACAGACCCTGCTTCCCATGTTGGATGAAATAGGAAAGATGATCGATCTGGATCTTCAAACCATTGATGCAATAGCAGTTGCAGCAGGTCCAGGCTCTTTTACGGGGCTTAGAATCGGTTCCGCTACGGCAAAAGGATTAGGGCTGGCACTTAATAAACCATTAGTTTCCATTCCTACCGTAGATGGACTGGCATTTAATCTCTATGGCACAGATAAATTAATCTGCCCGTTGATGGATGCCAGAAGGAACCAGGTATATACAGGAATCTATGAGTTCGAGGGTAAAGAATTCAAGGTTGTTGAAGAGCAGATGGCAGTATCAGTTCAGGAAATAGTTGAAAAATTGAATAAATATGGCAGGGAAGTGATCTTCTTAGGGGATGGAGTGCCTGTCTATGCAGAGAAAATTGCAGAAATGATAACAGTTCCCTACTCATATGCACCGGCACATGTGAACAAACAGCGTGGCGCTGCAGTAGGTACGCTTGCCAGGGCCTACATTGAGGCAGGAATGCTGGAGAGTGCAGAAGAACATCAGCCGGACTACCTGCGGCTGTCCCAGGCTGAAAGGGAAAGGGCCCAGCAGGAAGAAGCGGCAAAAGAAAATGATTGATATACGCACAATGCAGCCGGAAGATTTGGATGCAGTTACTAAAATAGAACAGGAGACGTTCTCCATGCCCTGGTCAAAGGCAGGTTTTGCATCATCTCTGGCACAGAAAAATACGTTATATTTATGTGCGTTTTCAGATGGTGAACTGGCAGGTTATTGTGGTTTACTGCAGGTCCTGGATGAAGGGGAAATCACAAATGTTGCGGTAAAAAAATCTTTGCGGGGACAGAAAATAGCTTCCCGCCTTATGGATGAATTATTAAAAAAAGGCACCCTAAGGGGTATCTCCTTTTTTGTGTTGGAAGTACGAAAAAGTAACAGTGCGGCAATTCACTTGTATGAAAAATCCGGATTTACAAAAGCTGGAATTCGAAGAAATTTTTACGAGAAGCCAATAGAAGATGCAGTCATCATGAGTAAGCAGTGATGGTTGCTCTTTTTTTGGAAATTCATACAGCAATTACCACTATCTTTGATGTATATTTTTCGTTATAATGACTTATATAAAGTAATTACTGTATTTCATGCAGGAATATTTGTAATATGATATACGGTTCGCAACGTAGGAAAAGGGGAGGAAAAAAACATGAGACAAGCAAAAAAAATCTACTGCAATATGTGCGGAAAAGAATTTCACCTGGAAAACGAGATTGTGAAAGAAGGAATTCTATCGGTAGAGAAATGCTGGGGATATTTTTCAGAAAAAGATGGCGAGATCCATGAGCTTGATCTATGTGAAGAATGTTACAACAAGCTTATAAAACAGTTCAAAATCCCCGTTACCGTAAAAAAACAGAAAGAATTTGTGTAAAGTTACGTTTTTATCAAGGGGTTACATCTTGTTCCCGGCTTCTATCTGTGTTAAAATATACAATCAGATATTCAAAATATGATTTGGCTGTTTGAAAAAAGGAAAACTTATAAAAGAGCCAAGTGTAAAAGAAAATCGCTTTCACACTGCTGATTTGGGAATAGCACAAGCCTGCTTGCACTATTCATGGGTTATATTTGAAATAGATTTGAAAAAGAAGGGAAATACAGATGTTAGATATATGTTTATTAGGAACCGGAGGGATGATGCCTCTTCCACGCAGATGGCTGACTGCCCTGATGGCAAGATATAACGGCAGCAGTATTTTAATTGACTGCGGAGAAGGAACCCAGATCGCAATTAAAGAAAAAGGGTGGAGTTTCAAACCGATAGATGTGATCTGCTTTACCCATTTCCATGGAGACCATATAAGCGGACTGCCGGGATTGCTGCTGACCATGGGAAATGCTGAAAGGAATGAGCCTTTAACATTAATAGGGCCTAAAGGCCTGGAAAGAGTCGTAAATGCATTGCGCGTAATTGCACCGGAACTGCCGTTTGAACTGCGTTTTTTGGAAATTACCAATCCGGAAGAAACATTTGAAATGAATGGATACCGAATCCGGGCTTTCCGGGTAAATCATAATGTTGTCTGCTATGGCTATTCAATTGAAATAGACAGGGCAGGCCGTTTTGACGTTACAAGGGCAAAAGAGAAGGAGATTCCAATGCCGTACTGGAGCCGCCTGCAAAAGGGAGAAACCATTGAAGCAGATGGCAAAATATATACACCGGACATGGTACTTGGTGAACCAAGAAAAGGGATAAAATTAACCTACTGTACAGATACGAGACCTGTAAAAGCAATTTCGGACAATGCGGCAGGCTCTGATTTATTCATCTGTGAAGGAATGTATGGAGAACCGGGCAAAGAACAAAAGGCAGTGGAGCACAAGCATATGACTTTCACTGAAGCAGCAAACCTTGCAAAAGAAGCTGGGGTGAAAGAACTGTGGTTAACACATTACAGCCCATCCCTGATCCACCCGGAAGAGTTCATGGGAGATGTTCAAAAAATATTTCCAAATGCCTATCCCGGAAAAGACTGCAAATCCGTAGAGCTGGACTTTGATGAAGAATAGTTGCGCAGGCAGGTGTGAACTTGTTCATTCTGCTTAATTAGAAATATTGTAAGTGGGATTACGATATTCATGCGGATGAGGCTGAAAGAAAATTGAGAAATCGAAAGGAAGCCACGCTGTGATTCTTTCAGCCTGTTTTATTTGTGGCAGTATTGCAGGAAAGCCTGTGATTTGAATGGTATAACAATGGAAAAAAAAGATGTATTCATATTAGCGATAGAAAGCTCCTGTGATGAAACAGCTGCATCGGTAGTAAAAAACGGAAGAGAAGTATTATCCAATATTATTTCATCTCAGATAGAATTACACAAACTCTACGGAGGGGTAGTTCCGGAAATAGCTTCAAGGAAACATATTGAAAAAATAAATCAGGTTATCGAAGAAGCTTTGGAAGAGGCAGAAATGACACTGGATGATATGGATGCGATAGGTGTCACGTATGGTCCGGGCCTTGTTGGCGCTCTTTTAGTGGGTGTGGCAGAAGCAAAAGCAATTAGCTATGCTAAAAAACTGCCGCTGGTGGGAGTGCATCATATAGAAGGTCATATTTCTGCAAATTATATAGAAAATCTGGATTTGGAACCACCGTTTATCTGTCTTGTAGTCTCAGGAGGGCATACACATCTGGTGGTTGTCAAAGATTATGGAAAATATGAAATCATTGGCAGAACAAGAGACGATGCAGCCGGTGAAGCATTTGACAAGGTAGCAAGAGCAATCGGGCTTGGTTATCCGGGAGGACCTAAAATAGATAAATTATCAAAAGAGGGTAATCCGGATGCAATAAAATTCCCCAAAGCACATGTGGCTGATGCGCCATATGATTTTAGTTTCAGTGGTTTAAAATCATCCGTTCTAAACTATATCAACGGATGTAAAATGAAAAATGAAACCATCATAGAAGCGGATGTTGCGGCGTCATTTCAAAAAGCAGTTACAGAAGTCCTGGTAGAACATGCCATGATGGCCGTTAAAGAATACGGATATGACAAATTTGCTATTGCAGGAGGGGTAGCTTCTAATACAACTCTTAGAAGAGCAATGGAAGAGGCATGCAGAAATAATGGCGTTCAATTCTATCACCCATCACCTGTTTTCTGTACCGATAATGCAGCTATGATAGGTGTAGCGGCTTATTATGAGTTTATCCAGGGTACGAGACATGGATTAGATCTGAATGCGGTTCCAAATCTCAAATTAGGAGAACGATAATGGGGCAGGAAAAAAATGTAGCGGTGGTACTTTGTGCTGGACGTGGAACAAGAATGAACAGTGAAGTACAAAAACAATATCTACTTATAAAAGGGAAACCGGTGGTTTATTATTCTTTAATTGCCTTTGAAAAGTGCCCGTTCATAGATGAAATCGTATTGGTTACAGGAAAAGAAGAAATAGAATATTGCAGGCATGAAATAATAGAAAAGTATAATCTGAAAAAAGTGAAGTCAATCGTAGCAGGCGGAAAAGAGCGCTATCATTCTGTGTTTGAAGGTTTAAAAGCAATCGGATGTTGTGATTACGTATATATACATGACGGGGCAAGGCCTTTTATTGATCAGGAACTGCTGCAGCGCGCCTGTGATTCAGTGCGCATACATAAAGCATGTGTAGTCGGTATGCCGGTAAAAGATACCATCAAAATCAGCGGGCAGGATGGCTTTGCAGATCACACCCCTGACCGATCGAAGCTATGGATGGTACAGACACCCCAGGTATTCCAATATTCTCTGGTATACCAGGCATATGATAAAATCATGAAATATCCCGGGATTCAAGTGACAGATGATGCTATGGTTGTGGAGCAAATGGGACAGGCAAAGATAAAACTGGTAGAAGGTTCCTATAAGAATATTAAGATAACTACGCCGGAAGATCTGGAAATTGCAGAAATATTTGCAAATGATAGAGCTTAAAGAATACAATTGAATTAGAAATTAGAAATTAGAAATTAGAAATTAGAAATTAGAAATTAGAAATTAGAAATTAGAAATTAGAAATTAGAAATTAGAAATTAGAAATTAGAAATTGGAAACTAGAAACTATAAATTAGAAATTAGAAACTAGAAACTATAAATTAGAAACTAGAAACTAGAAGCTATAATTTAGAAATTGGAAATTAGAGCTTGAAACTATAAATTAGAAATTAGAGCTTAGAAACTAGAATTTAGAGTTTAGAGCTTAGAAGCAAGACCTTAGAATTTAGAAGTTTAACCTGGAATTTAGACTTTCATGCGTATGTATCATGAATTTACAGAAGCGGATATAACAATAAACGTTTTTTTATTGAGCCTGACAGTAAAGAGTAAATTTGAAAAAGTAATCATATTATATTAGGCAATGAGAAATGACTCCAAACAAAAAATCACAACAGACAACTGAATATTTTTTGATTATTGGGTTATAATTCTTTCGAATGTATTTTGCAGAGAATCATAATTTGATAAATACAATTGAAAAAATTTCATGATTTATAGGCAGGACACCCAGAAAAAGGATGGGTATGAAGGTCAAAATGTGCCTAAAATGCTAAGTTTTTGAAACAAATGAAAAAATTTCAAAAAATTTTGAAATAGTTATTGACAGAATTTAGCTTTAATGGTAGAATACTTCTTGCACTGAGGTGTGCAAACAACTGGAGAGGTATCGAAGTGGTCATAACGAGGCGGTCTTGAAAACCGTTTGTCCGAAAGGGCGCGTGGGTTCGAATCCCACCCTCTCCGCTGAAAACATGTAATTGTTTTCTGATTAATTTATGCAATAGTCGATTCAGCCAGGAGAAGTACCCAAGCGGCTGAAGGGGCTCCCCTGGAAAGGGAGTAGGTCGTTAATAGCGGCGCGAGGGTTCAAATCCCTCCTTCTCCGTTGTCAGCGAAAAAGCTTACAAAAAACTTTGAAAAAGTTGTTGACAAGCTTTTGCAAATATGGTAATATTTAAAAGCTGACTTACAGAAACAAAATAAGACAAAGTTAGACAGAACCTTGATAATTGAACAGTGAAACAACCTTGAAAGATTCTATTAAAAGAGATTTCAAAATTAAGAACCGACACATTCGTGTGTCAACCTTAAAACAGTAATAAAGGGATAAAATTAGCTAGTAGTTGATTTTTGAACTAAGATCAAAACTTTATTTGAGAGTTTGATCCTGGCTCAGGATGAACGCTGGCGGCGTGCTTAACACATGCAAGTCGAGCGAAGCATTAAAACCGATTTCTTCGGAAAGAAGTTTTAATGACTGAGCGGCGGACGGGTGAGTAACGCGTGGGTGACCTGCCTCATACAGGGGGATAACAGACAGAAATGTCTGCTAATACCGCATAAGCGCACAGTGCTGCATGGCACAGTGTGAAAAACTCCGGTGGTATGAGATGGACCCGCGTCTGATTAGCTAGTTGGTAAGGTAACGGCTTACCAAGGCGACGATCAGTAGCCGGCCTGAGAGGGTGAACGGCCACATTGGGACTGAGACACGGCCCAAACTCCTACGGGAGGCAGCAGTGGGGAATATTGCACAATGGGGGAAACCYTGATGCAGCGACGCCGCGTGAAGGAAGAAGTATTTCGGTATGTAAACTTCTAKCAGCAGGGAAGAAAATGA
>NZ_JTGN01000021.1 GCF_000797495.1 Robinsoniella peoriensis | reverse complement strand
GAGGTTATTAATCCCAGCTCATTGACGAAATTTCGTAAATTGCGATTAAAAGATATGGCACTTTTAGATATGCTGATTGCGAAAACAGTCCAGATTGCATTAGAGCAGGAAATCATAAAATCAAAAACCATTATTGTTGATGCCACACATACAAAATCAAGATACAATCAAATGACTCCGCGGCAGGCACTACAGGAAAGGTCAAAAAAACTACGGCGTACCGTTTATGAAGTGGAAGAAACAATGAAAAACCAGTTTCCTGCTAAAAATACAGAAGATTCTTTGGAAAAAGAACTGGCGTATTGCAATCAGCTTATTTCCACTATAAAAGAGAATAAAACGATATGCAGCTATCCCAAAGTGCAGGAAAAATTGAAATTATTAGAAGAAGCTGTCCGTGATGACCTTGAACAAATGGATACCTCAAAAGATGGGGATGCAAAAATTGGACATAAGACAGCAGACACCTCCTTCTTTGGATATAAAACACATATCGCCATGACGGAAGAAAGAATTATTACAGCTGCCACAATAACCAGCGGAGAGAAAACGGATGGAAAGGAATTGGCAGCCCTGGTACAGAAAAGCAGGGAAGCAGGAATGGAGATTAAAACAGTTATTGGTGACAAGGCATATGCAAGCAAAAAAAATATAGATGCTGCAAGAGAAGAAGATTATGAACTGGTCGCTAGATTATGCAGTAA
This sequence comes from Robinsoniella peoriensis, assembly GCF_000797495.1. GTDB lineage: Bacteria > Bacillota > Clostridia > Lachnospirales > Lachnospiraceae > Robinsoniella > Robinsoniella peoriensis. The sequence continues at coordinate 107,358 of NZ_JTGN01000021.1, read as the reverse complement.
TGTTACACAAGGAAATCGTAAAAAGGAAGATAAATTTGAATTTAACAAAGATGCTTTAATGTATCAATGTAAAGCAGGGCATATGGCAATCCATAAATATCTGAATAAACAAAAAGCTGAGGGCAGGAATGCGCGGATAACCTATACTTTTGATATAAAAAAATGTAAAAAATGCCTTTATAGAGAAGGATGCTACAAAGAGGGAGCGAAAAAAAAGACATATACAGAGACGGTCATCAGTGATACCCATAGCGAACAGGCACAATTTCAGGAAACGGAATATTTTAAAGAAAAAGTAAAAGAGCGTTATAAGATAGAAGCAAAAAACAGCGAGTTAAAACATAGACATGGTTATGACGTTGCGTCATCATCAGGTCTTATTGGCATGGAAATGCAGGGAGCGATGGCAATATTTGCAGTGAACCTCAAACGAATCATGAAAGTGATGGGGGAAAAATAAAGGAATCCCTAGTTCAGAAAAAGGAATCATCCATAGAAAATGCACAAAAATCCACCAGAAAAATTTGAGTCTGGTGGATTTTGTGTTTTATTAATAAGGAAGGATTTAAAAACATATGTTTTTCAGTGCCCTCGGTATTCTCAGCATGATAGGACCCCGGGGTTGTGGCATGCCGGACGCGATTGGCGTAAAGCAACTGATCTTGAGAACGGAATTTGTTTTTCATTCTGTAACCAGAAAAAGGAACAAACTCACATCTTTCTGTACACTACCTATCATTTACAAAGCGTCTTAATCAGCGAAAACCAAATTCAAGAATCCGTTCGCTCTAGAGCGTGTTTGAAAATTCATTCCTGCCATCTGCACGCCCCACTTTGCGGCATATTTGCCCCGAATTCAGGTTACGTAGCCCGCTACGCGCCCTTCATCCGGGACAAATCTCCCACAAACTGTGACGCACAGCTGCCAGAAAGCAATTTTAAAACACGCTCTAGAGCAGCCGGCTGTATAGTCAGTTAAATTGCCATTCCTGCAACGTAAACGTACATGAGAATAAAATGACAGATGCTTCCGCCCATAACAAAGAGGTGGAAGATTTCATGTGATCCGAAGTTTTTGTGTTTCGAATCAAAAATCGGGAGTTTAAGAGCGTATATGATTCCGCCTGCCGTATAGATAATCCCGCCAGCCAGCAGCCATCCAAAGCCTGCGGCCGGAAGCGCTTTAACAATCTGGGTAAATGCCAGAACACATACCCATCCCATACCGATATAGAGTATAGATGAAAACCATTTCGGACAGGTAATCCAGCACATTTTAATGATAATCCCCACAATCGCAATTCCCCATACGATGGTACATAAAAGGTTGCCTGTGGGACCGTTTAAAACTATCATGCAAATTGGTGTATAAGTACCTGCGATTAGTACAAAAATCATACAGTGATCCAGTTTTCGCAGTATGCGGTTAGTACGGGTAGTCAGATCCAGGGAATGATATGTGGCACTGGCTGCATACAGCATAATCATACTGATAATAAATATAGATAATGATACGATATGTGTCCGGTCCGGCTGCATGACCGCAGTCTTAATTAACAGTGGCATAGCAGCAAATATTGCCATTACCATACCAATAAAATGGGTGATAGCACTTCCGGGATCTTTTAACCGGAATTTTCTCTGGGTTATGGTTGCTGTTTGATTCATAATAATACCTCCTCAAGATTATATGCCATCAATATACTATTTTTTGGAAATGATATTACGACATGTAGTAATGAAAACTATGTTGTGTTATCACTATATTATACCCATAAAAAGAAAAAAGCAACCCTGTTTTGGTAAAATTCTTAAAAAATTAAGGATTTTCTAATATATATGTCAAAAATATCTGCTATGCTTCTAAAATCAAGTACTTATAGAGGAAATAGATTGTTTTTTTATGGATTATCATTTATAATTTATCTTAAGCAAATCAGGAAAAATAATGTTTTTATTGATAAGGCAGGAGGATATCATGGGTAACCAGGACTGGTCGAATCTGGGCGACCAAATAAAGAATACAGTGCAGTCTGCGATTGATTCGCAGAATTTTAGGCAATTGAACGATTCAATTAGAAATTCAGTAAACAGTGCGATAGATAATGTGAATCAAAGTCTGAATCAGGCAAATCAGAGGTTCAACCGCGGCAATATGGGAAACATCGGAAATTTTGGACATCCTTATTCAGAGCCGCAAAATCCCTGGGATTCCAGGAAGAACAGGAACCGGGAAAGAAATAAGAATTCATTTCGGGATGTACCGCAAAAAGGAGTTAAAAATGAGTTGATTTCCCGGAACAGCGGGATGAAAGGGGCGGGCTATTCCCTGACTATTGTAGGGTATATTTTTGCCGGAAGCCTTGGACTTGCGACCTTTATTGTGGCTTTGGTAAGTATGCTTACCGGAGGCATAGAAGGCGGGGCAGCAATTGCAATCGGCGTAATTTTTCCATTCCTGATTGCCAGCATTATTATGGCATGGCGGGGGAGTAAGATTCTCGGCAGATTAAAGCGGTTTAAGCTCTATGTGCGCCAGCTGCGGGGCAGAGAATACTGTTCCATTAAAGAACTTGCAGACGCTGTTGGAAAACCATTGAATTACACAGTAAAGGACCTGAGGGAAATGATCCGTAAAAACATGTTCTGCCAGGGACATATTGATGCCCAGGAGAGCTGCCTCATGATTACAGATCAGATCTATAACCAATATTTAGAGGCACAGCATCAGATGGAAATCCGCCAGCGGGAAGAGCGGAGCAGAATTCAGAATGCTGAGACAATCAAAAAAGAACAGAAAGCAAAAATGGAAGATGGTTCTGTACCGGAAGATGTGAAAAAAGTAGTAGAAGAGGGTCAGAGTTATCTGGATAAAATAAAAAAGAGCAATGATGCAATTCCGGGTATAGAGGTATCTGAAAAGATTTCCAGACTGGAAGTAATTACAAGTAAAATATTCGAGCGTGTGGAGCAGCATCCGGAGCATATCCCGGATCTGCGTAAATTCATGGAGTATTATCTGCCGACTACCGTTAAGCTGTTAGATGCGTATGAAGAGTTAGAGAGACAGCCGGTACAGGGCGAAAATATTATGACTTCCAAGCGGGAAATAGAAGATACGCTGGATACAATTAATATGGCATTTGAAAAGCTTTTAGATGGATTCTTCCAGGATACTTCCTGGGACATCTCTTCCGATATATCCGTGCTCCAGACAATGTTTGCACAGGAAGGTCTGACAGGACAGGATTTTAAGAAAGCCATGGAGAGTACCGCAAAGAAAGAACTGGATCCGGAAAAAAATGATGAAATCAAATTAAAATTTTAATACAAGTGAGCTGCCATGCACAAGAACCCGGCAATTCTCCAGGGAGTGTTTGAAGCTTACGCGGATACGAAATCAAATGCTAAATTTTACATGAAAAGAGGATTAAGATATGAGTGATGAATTCAAAGACTTTGCATCGGCACCGGCACCTACTTTAACGCTGGATCCATTTCAATCAGAAAAAAATGATACTCAGCTTCAGGCGGCACAGACAGTAGGAACAGTGGTTGAAGAGCCGAAAAAACCGGAATTTGACGAGAGCATGCTTTCAGCAGATGAGAGAAAGATGGTTAACAGCTTTGCGGAACAGATCAATCTGACAGATTCTAATGCTATTTTGCAGTACGGTGCGGGAGCACAGAAGAAAATGGCTGATTTCTCTGAAGCAGCGCTTGACAATGTTAAGACAAAAGATCTTGGTGAAGTAGGTGAGATGCTTTCCGGAGTTGTAACCGAGTTAAAAAGCTTTGAAGTGGAAGAACAGGAAAAGGGATTTCTTGGATTTTTCAAGAAGAGCAGCAATAAGATTACGGCAATGAAAGCAAAATATGATAAAGCAGAAGTGAATATCAACCGTATCTGTGAGGCACTGGAAAGTCATCAGGTACAGCTGTTAAAAGATATTGCAGTACTGGACAAGATGTATGGACTTAATCAGTCTTATTTTAAAGAATTATCCATGTATATTCTGGCAGGCAAGAAGAAACTGGCCAAGATCCGTGCAGAGGACCTTCCCGCATTGGTACAAAAAGCAAATAATTCCGGACTTCCGGAAGATGCTCAGGCAGCCAAAGATCTGGATTCACTGTGTAACCGTTTTGAGAAGAAACTGCATGATCTGGAATTAACCAGGATGATTTCTCTCCAGACAGCTCCCCAGATCCGTCTTGTACAGGGCAATGATACTCTGATGGTAGAGAAAATACAGTCAACGATCGTAAATACAATACCACTGTGGAAGAGCCAGATGGTACTGGCTTTAGGCGTTGCACATTCAGCAGATGCAGCAAAGGCACAGAGAGAAGTCACAGACATGACCAATGAACTGCTGAAGAAAAATGCACAGACACTCAAGATGGCTACTGTGGAAACGGCGAAAGAGTCAGAACGCGGCATTGTAGATATTGAGACATTGAAGACCACCAATGAGTCTCTGATATCTACTTTGGACGAAGTAATGCGTATCCAGTCAGAAGGACACCAGAAACGTATGGAAGCAGAAGCCGAAATGCAGAGATTAGAAGGGGAACTCAAGGGCAAGCTCTTGCAGCTTCAGGGTTAAATCGTAGAAGAAAACCGCTTTTACACTCCTTATTTGGGCAGTATCTCAACAAATCTTGTGATATACAATGGGATAAATATGGTTCCACCCTTGACAAGGGAACCGAAACTATGGTACGATAAGGTTCGTAATATCGTGTCAGTATAGCAACAATGTAAAATATTGAGGTTAAAGCCCTGTACATAAGAGTCATGTTACAGGGCTTTTTTATGCGATTTCATGGCACGAAGCGACGTGTGGGAAGTGCAGATATAAAGGCAGCCTGAGGAACAGGCAAATAGAAAGGAAACATTAATACATGGAAACAGTTAGATTTGATGAACTTGGTCTTAGTGACCAGATACTAAAGGCAGTAACAGAAATGGGGTTCGAAGCAGCGAGTCCGATCCAGGCAAAAGCAATTCCGGTACTTATGGCAGGAAAAGATGCGATAGGCCAGGCACAGACAGGAACTGGAAAGACAGCAGCATTTGGAATACCACTTCTGGAAAAGATTGACCCGAAGAGCAAGAAACTTCAGGGAATTATCTTATGCCCTACAAGAGAATTGGCAATTCAGGTGGCGGAAGAAATACGTAAATTGTCAAAATTCATGCATGGGATTAAAGTACTTCCGGTTTATGGCGGACAGGATATTGTGAAACAGATACGTTCCCTGAAAAGCGGCGTACAACTGATCATAGGTACTCCTGGGCGAGTAATGGACCATATGAGAAGGAAAACGATTAAATTTGATCAGGTGCATACCATTGTCCTGGATGAAGCAGATGAAATGTTAAATATGGGATTCAGAGAAGATATTGAGACCGTATTAAAAGAAATACCGGATGAAAGACAGACCGTTCTTTTCTCTGCAACAATGCCAAAACCGATTATGGATATCACCAACCAATACCAGAAAAAAGATGCGGAACTGGTTAAGGTAGTAAAAAAAGAACTTACCGTTAAAAATATAGATCAATATTATTATGAAGTAAAACAGAAAAGCAAGGAAGAAGTATTGTCCAGACTTCTGGATATGTATAATCCAAAGCGTTCCCTTGTATTCTGTAATACAAAAAGAAAAGTAGATGAGCTTACAACGGCACTGCAGGGAAGAGGATATTTTGCAGAGGGTCTTCACGGAGATCTGAAACAGTCTCAGCGTGATCGTGTCATGAACGGCTTCCGTAACGGAAAAACAGAGATTCTGATCGCAACAGATGTTGCAGCCAGAGGAATCGATGTAGATGACGTAGAGGCGGTATTTAATTATGATATCCCTCAGGATGATGAATTCTATGTACACCGTATTGGCAGAACAGGCCGTGCAGGAAGAGTCGGAAAAGCTTTCTCATTTGTTGTAGGTAAAGAAGTATATAAGCTGAAAGACATTCAGAGATATTGTAAAACAAAGATCTATGCACAGCCGATTCCGTCACTGGATGACGTAACAGCTATAAAAGTAGAAAAAATACTGGAAAATGTAAATCAGATTATTGCTAATGAAGATTTAAGAGATATGATCGATATGCTGGAAAACCATCTGAATGAAGAAGATTATACAGCAATGGATATTGCAGCTGCATTCCTGAAGATTTCCATGGGAAATGAAGAAGCCATGGAAGAAGAAAAAAGTATGGGTATGGACTTTGGCAATACGGGTGCAGAAGAAGGCATGGTACGTCTTTTCATTAATATCGGTAAAAAACAGGGTGTACGCCCTGGGGATATTCTTGGTGCGATTGCCGGGGAATCAGGTATGCCGGGTAAATTAGTTGGCAGTATCGACATGTACGATAAGTATACTTTTGTAGAAGTACCTACAGACCGTGCAAAAGAGGTATTGAGTGCAATGGATCATGCAAAGATTAAAGGCAAAATGGTAAATGTGGAGCCGGCAAATCAAAAATAAACTGATATGTAAACTGGCATGGATAAAAAATATGAAACTGGCTGTTTTAACATAACCAGTATAGTGCTATGATATTCCCAAATTCAAAATGAGGAGAGGGAATATCATGCAGCATAAAAATCAAACTATTATGAAGCTGGCACAGACAGCGCTGTTAGCGGCACTGTGCTTCGTATCATTTACTTTTTTCCAAATTAAAATACCGATGCCGGGAGGCGATGCAACATCCATTCATATTGGAAATGCTTTCTGTGTACTGGCGGCATTGCTGTTAGGCGGAGGATACGGTGGTCTTGCAGGAGCTGTAGGCATGACGATTGCGGATCTCATGGATCCTATATATATTGTAGGAGCTCCCAAGACATTTGTTTTAAAACTTTGTATTGGGCTGATTGTAGGCCTTGTGGCACACCGTATAGCAAAAATTGGAGAAACCAGTAATAAAAAATATATTTTAAAGTGGAGCACTATCGCTTCCGTATGCGGATTAGGATTTAATGTAATCTTTGACCCGCTGGCCGGATACTTCTACAAACAGATCATACTGGGACAGCCTCAGGAAATGGCATCTGTTTTGGCAAAATGGAGTACGGCGACTACATTTGTAAATGCAGTTGTATCCACTTTATTGGTAGCAGTGTTATATAGCGCTTTACGTCCGGCACTGGGTAAAGCGGGATTGCTAGTTCAACCAGCAAAGGTTTAATGCTTAAAGGTATAATGCTTAAGGGTATAATGCTTAAGGGTATAATGCTTAAGGGTATAATGCTTAAGGGTATAATGCTTAAAGGTATAATACTTAAGGGTATAATACTTAAGGGTATAATGTTTAAAGGCATTATTTTAAAGAATAGAAAAGAAGCAGGTATCCACATCGGGATGCCTGCTTCTTTAGGAGAAGGATTAATTAACCAAAATATCTTTCTAATAAACCTTTGAAAGCTTTACCGTGGCGGGCTTCGTCTTTTGCCATTTCATGTACAGTATCATGAATAGCATCCAAATCCGCAGCTTTTGCACGTTTTGCAAGATCAAACTTACCTGCAGTAGCTCCATTTTCTGCCGCTACTCTCATTTCCAGATTTTTCTTTGTGCTGTCAGTTACAACTTCTCCAAGAAGTTCTGCGAACTTGGAAGCATGTTCAGCTTCTTCATAAGCAGCCTTTTCCCAGTATAATCCAATTTCAGGATAGCCTTCTCTGTGAGCAACCCTGGACATTGCCAGATACATACCAACTTCAGAACATTCTCCTTCAAAGTTTGCTCTTAAATCTGCTAAAATATCTTCAGAAACACCTTTTGCAATTCCAACAACGTGTTCTGCAGCCCAGCTCATATCGCCTTCCTGTTTTGTGAATTTACTTGCCGGCGCTTTACAGATAGGACATATCTCCGGTGCAGAATCTCCTTCATGAACATAACCACAAACATTACATACAAATTTAGCCATTTTTAAAATCTCCTTTTCATCTTTATATTTAGTTTAGGAAATAAAATTCCTTTTGTTATTAATAATAGTAATTATTACTGATATTAATATACTACAAATGATAGAATTTGTCAACAGGTTATTCTATATTTTTAAAATTATTTTCATCCGATAAATCTTATTCGTGATACAAGAGGTTTGAATTCACATTAAATGCGCCATCCAACAAACGGGAATATGTAACAGTGTAACGGTATTTACTAGTGAAATAGGAATCAATAAGTTTAGAGTGTATTTTGGTCAATATTTTTGGTATACTAGAACTACAGCGAACTGTTTATAAACGGATTAATATTCCAAACAATCTTATGAGTCATTACTTAAAATAGAGACTCCCTGCAAGTTTCCCACTCTCTTCTTTCCGAGCTTCCGTTTACTGCCACAAAGCTGGTTGGTTTTCTCATCTCAGCATGGTGAACTTACCAGATCACAGACTTAACTGGATGTAGGCATTATAAACATAAATATACTGTAGTAGAATGAAGAAACCGGCTTCAGTGATAAGATCAAGCAGCTTAATGCTAATAGCGTCATAAAAGAAAGATGAAAGGCTGGTAATATATTGAACGGAAAAGTAATATTTTACGTGACCAGACATGGGCAAACTTTGTTTAACCTTCTTGATAAAGTGCAGGGCTGGTCAGATACTCCACTAACCCAGCAAGGCATTCAAACCGCAAACCTTCTTGGGAATGCTATGAAAAAAATTAAATTTGAGTCTGTCTATACGAGCGATAGCGGACGTGCATGTGAAACAGCCACGCTAATCCTTAACCAGAATGAACATATTCAGCCACAGGTTAATCATGACAAACGTCTAAGGGAGTGGGGATTTGGAAGTTTGGAGGGGGAATCTAATAACTGGTTTATGGATACGATCCTGAATGGGCTGCCGCCTGATATTGGGTTTGAGCACCTTACAGACTACTTACCGCAGATTTCTGAAATTATCGTAAAAACTGACACTATAGGTTTTGCAGAACCATTTGGAACAATTGAAAACAGAATTAGTTCTATTTTTAAAGATATAGCAGAAAAAGTATCTGCTACTGGTGGTGGGCAAGTGTTAATTGTTACACATGCGTTTATAATAAAAACGATAGTATATCTTTACGCAAGACATCGTATTTCTGAAGTAGCCAAAGTAGAAAACGCTAGTATAACAAAAATAATATATCAAGACGGAAATTTTTGTGTAGAGGATATCAATAGTACTAGTTATACAGGCAGTACTACCTAACACTTGGAAGAGCAACAAAAAGCCATTGAAACCTCCTTCAAAGAAAGTTTCAATGGCTTTTATTACTTCACCAATAGGGCATGCCTGCCAGTTGATGCTATTAATCTTAACACAAGGGAATATTAGCCGAAGTATCTCTCTAATAAACCTTTAAATGCTTTACCGTGGCGAGCTTCATCTCTGGCCATTTCATGTACAGTGTCATGGATAGCATCCAGATCAGCTGCTTTTGCACGTTTTGCAAGATCAAATTTACCTGCTGTAGCGCCGTTTTCAGCAGCAACTCTCATTTCCAGGTTTTTCTTTGTACTGTCGGTTAAGACTTCACCAAGTAATTCTGCAAATTTTGCAGCGTGCTCTGCTTCTTCATGAGCAGCTTTTTCCCAGTATAAACCGATTTCAGGATAACCTTCTCTGTGAGCAACTCTGGACATAGCCAGGTACATACCAACTTCTGAACATTCTCCTTCAAAGTTTGCTCTTAAGTCTGCCAAGATGTCTTCAGAAACACCTTTTGCAATACCAACAACATGTTCAGCAGCCCAACTCATGCCTTCTTCCTGTTTTGTGAATTTGCTTGCAGGTGCTTTACAGATTGGACATACCTCCGGTGCAGAATCTCCTTCATGAACATAACCACATACATTACATACAAATTTAGCCATTTTATCAATCTCCTTTTTATTTTATGGGGTTTTCTTATAACCCTTATTTAATATTAGTAATTGTTACTGATATTAATATACTCCTTAACAGGTCATTTGTCAATAGGTATTTGGAAAAAATTTCAAATTATTGTGACTGTGATTATCTTAATAGTGGTTATGGTATTTCGATAGAATTATTTTCTTGGAAAAGTAATTCTGCGGGACCCCGGAATTTTATTCTGCTCCATAGAATCCAGAATTTCATCTATAAAATCTTCGTCGTCGTCCTCATCAAAATCATCATCCTCTTCGTCCTCGTCATCATCCTCGTAAAATGAATCAATTTCGCAATATGTAAATTGAGTCACATCTGCTTTATCGTCCTGATAAAGGGCAGAAATGATTTTTTCAGCCAATGGAAGGGATATTTTTATTCCAAAATCTTCTTCCGGTCCACAAAACTCTAAAATTTCTTCATCCATAAGATATTCTGCTTTGTTAACATCCATGACACTTAATAATTGATCCATATTTTTGTACAGTACTTTCATAGGTTGTTTTCTCCTTTTAAAATAGATATGTTTTAGCGCTTACCAATATTATGCATTATTTTGCGGGAATTGTCATCTGTTATTATAAAAAATTAATGATAATAATGTAAATTTTATGAAACATGAGCTGACTTCAAATATTGTGTGTCAAAAAAGCTCGAAAAATAAAAAAAGTATGTATCCTTAGTAACAAGAATACATACTTTTATATTTAGAGTATAGTGAAATGTTATCGTGATTAACCGAAATATCTTTCTAATAAACCTTTGAAAGCTTTACCGTGACGAGCTTCGTCTTTTGCCATTTCATGAACAGTGTCATGAATTGCATCCAGATCAGCAGCTTTTGCACGTTTTGCAAGATCAAATTTACCTGCTGTAGCGCCGTTTTCAGCAGCAACTCTCATTTCCAGGTTTTTCTTTGTGCTGTCAGTTACAACTTCACCAAGTAATTCAGCGAATTTTGCAGCATGCTCTGCTTCTTCATAAGCAGCTTTTTCCCAGTATAAACCGATTTCAGGATAGCCCTCTCTGTGAGCAACTCTGGACATAGCCAGGTACATACCAACTTCAGAACATTCTCCTTCAAAGTTTGCTCTTAAGTCTGCTAAGATGTCTTCAGAAACGCCCTGTGCGATACCAACAACATGTTCAGCAGCCCAGCTCATGCCTTCTTCCTGTTTTGTAAACTTACTAGCAGGTGCTTTACAGATTGGACAGACTTCCGGTGCAGAATCTCCTTCATGAACATAACCACATACATTACATACAAATTTAGCCATTTTTCAATCTCCTTATCTTATATAAATATTTTTTGTACCGACCCGGCAGTAGAATACCGGATCGATGAATAATTAGTTTGTATTTTGAATTTTAGAAATCAGTAACGATTACTGATATTAATTTATCATAACTCTTACATGAAGTCAAGCTTTTTTTGTGAAATTATGATTTTTTGATGCAATCCGGACAAACTCCCATAAAATGTGTAATATAGCCGTCTATTTTACCGGAAAAATCCTTTTGTGCGACATTGACGATTTCATCAATATTATCCATTTCTAAATCGAGCACACTGTGGCATTTCGTGCAGACAAAATGATTGTGTGGGTTTGTATTATAGTCAAAGCGGTCTGCGCCGTCTCCTGTTACAATTTTTGTGATTTCTCCCAAATCGGATAACAGGGCAAGGTTACGATAAACTGTTCCCAGACTGATCTTTGGAAATTGCTCCCTGATGTTCATATATACAGTGTCGGCAGTGGGGTGGTCTTTTCTGGTTGCTAAGAACTCTATAATAGATTCCCGTTGTTTACTGTATTTTAGAGTAGCCATGATTCACCTCCTTATAATAATGATAACGGTTACTGATTTTATTGTATATGATTATTTAACATTTGTCAAATGTTTTATTGATCAGTTTATATCAAATTATGCCTGATTTGCCTTGTTTTTTACTGATTTGAGTATAAATGAATCAGAAGGAGAGTGAACCGGTATTATTTGATTTTTGTATCAGATAAAAAGAGACCGTTTAAGTGAAAATAAGTAAAGGGTGACATATTTTATAGAACTGCGGTATAATACTAATATTAAGGTAAATACTGTAAATACAAAATAAGGAGTAGCAAACAATGGAAAAAAAATTTGATACAATTATAATCGGCTCCGGACCGGCAGGGCTGGCTGCGGCAATTTATGCAGAAAGAGCAAAATTAGAATGTCTTATTATTGAAAAAAATTATGTAAGCGGCGGTCAGGTAATCAATACTTATGAAGTTGATAATTATCCGGGCCTGCCAGGGATCAATGGCTTTGATATGGCCACAAAGTTCAGAGAGCACGCAGACGCTTTGGGAGCAGAATTTGTTACTGCAGAAGTAAGTGACATTATAATAGAAGAAACGGATCGGAAAGTTGTTACGGATCAGGGTGAATTCATTGGAAAAACGGTCATTTTAGCTGCTGGGGCGAGACACCGTAAATTAGGAGTTCCGGGAGAAGAAGAACTGGCTGGCATGGGGGTATCCTATTGTGCTACCTGTGATGGTGCTTTTTTTAAAAACAAAACAGTTGCCGTTGTAGGCGGCGGTGATGTTGCCGTAGAGGATGCAATTTTTCTGGCAAGAGTATGTGAGAAAGTATTCCTTATTCATAGAAGGGATGAGCTGCGTGCAGCAAAGATTTTGCAGGAGAAGTTGTTTGCATGTGGTAATGTAGAAGTCATTTGGGACTCTGTTGTTAACAGCATTAACGGAGAAGAAAATGTAGAGTCTGTAACAGTAACTAATATTAAAAATGAAAAAGAAGAGAAAGTTGCTGTGGATGGTGTGTTTATAGCAGTAGGAATTCTGCCTAATTCTGAGGTGTTTCAGAATATCGTGGAAACAGATGAGCATGGATATATTGTAGCTAATGAAGATTGTGTTACAAATAAGAAAGGAATTTTTGCAGCAGGAGATATTCGTACAAAAATGTTACGTCAAATTATTACAGCAGCCGCGGATGGTGCAAATGCCGTAACTTCCGTACAAAACTACCTTATATACGCATAAACAGAGCATCTGGCCTTCCATTATATTATTACAGATTTAAAAAATATATTATCGGCATTGACAAATCATGTAATATTTGTTATGATAGCAATGTAATAATTTTAATAATTTCGTAATAAATAATAATTGAAAGATAAGATATATTGGAGGTCGAGGATAAGTAATGAAGAAAAGGATGATGAAGATTGCAGCCTGTCTAATGGCAGCATCTATAACTTTTGGAAGTACTGGGATATTAACAATGGCTGCTGGTGCAGATGTACCTTTAGCAGGATTACAGGCTAAAGTTGAAGAAAATAAAGATGCAGGCCAGTCAACTGAGAATACTACCCCAGCCGAGCCAAGTAAATATGATGGACTTGCTATTGCGCAGGTAAATGATGATGCATATGTTAACATCAGAGATGCAGCGAGTACGGAAGATGGAAAAGTACTTGGTAAACTTTATAATAATTCAGCAGCTGAAATTCTCGGCCAGGAAGGTGACTGGTATTTAATTAAATCAGGCTCTGTAACAGGATATGTAAGCAAAGATTTTTTTGCAACAGGAGCAAAAGCAGAAGAACTTGCCAAAGAGGTAGGGGAAGAAGTTGCTACTGTTAACACAACAACATTAATGGTACGCCAGGATCCAAATACAGATTCTGATGTTGTTACACTTGTTGGTGATGCAGAAAAACTTCAGGTAGAAGAAGATCTGGGTGACTGGGTAAAAGTTTCGGTAGATTCTGATGTTGTAGGATATGTAGCAAAAGACTATGTAGAGTGCGATACAAAATTTGTGGAAGCAGAATCAAAGGAAGAAGAAGAAGCGAGAATAGCAGCAGAAGAAGCGGCTTATCTGGCGGCAGTAGAAGAAGCAAGAAAAGCTGACGAAGCAGCAGCAGCACAGGCAGCAGCTGAACAGGCAGAAAAAGATAAAGCCTGGTTAGAGTACTTAGATTCTCAGGAACAGGCAGCAGCAAATCAGGCAGCGCAGGAAGCAGCAGACGCACAGTCCGCAGCAGATGCATTAGCAGCACAGCAGGCAGCAGCAGAGCAGGAAGCAGCGGATGCAGCAGCGAAAGCTCAGGAAGCAGCTGATCAGGCGGCAGCAGAGCAGGCAGCAGCAAACGCACAGGCACAGGCAGAGGCGGCAGCACAGGCAGCAGCAGATGCACAGGCACAGGCGGATGCACAGGCAAAAGCGGCAGCAGATGCACAGGCAGCAGCGGATGCAGCAGCACAGCAGCAACAGCAGCAGCCTCAGACAGACGGAAGTCAGTCTGGTGGAAATACAGCAGATAATCAGGAACAGCAGTTTGGTGATACAACAGGCGGATCTACAGAGACACCGGATGCAGGACAGTCTTCAAACGCATCTGGGCTTAGACAAAGCGTTGTAAGTTTTGCATTACAGTTCGTTGGAAATCCATATGTATGGGGCGGTACAAGCTTAACAAACGGAGCTGACTGTTCAGGATTTACACAGTCTGTTCTGGCGAACTTCGGTATTAGTATTCCTCGAGTTGCAGCTTCTCAGGCAGGCAGCGGCAGAGCAGTAGATCTTGGAAGTATTCAGCCAGGCGACCTGTTATTCTACAATGGCGATGGTGGAATTGGACATGTATCTATGTACATTGGTAACAATCAGGTAGTTCATGCCAGCAGTTCTACAACAGGAATTATCGTATCTGATATGGGTTACAGACAGCCATGCAGTGCAAGAAGTTACTTAGATTAATTTGAATTAGGACCTTCACTCGAAAGAGTGGAGGTTTTTTTGATATGCGGCTGTTTATTCATGAATTTGTTTTATAAGATAAAACCGGTTTGCCTTGAGCATATTCCTGAGAGCAGACGAGGGGAGAGTGGAATGATTTAATATTTGCTACAATATGGCAAGGGAAAAAATTTAATACAATTCAAAAAATTCCTCACAATTCAAAGGTTATACAAGATGCACAAATTTTGTCGAAACTTGGTGAGAAGTGTAAAATCCGTGTGTATAACTGTGTCGAGTTATCCACATCGAAAATGTCGGAAATAGTGGCAAAATGGAGTTATACACTAAGTTATGCACATTATCCACATAAAAGATCGAATTTTCACAGGTTTACATAGTATTTTTTAGGAACAAATGTTTTGTAAAATGTGATAATTCGTATTTTTATGTGGAAAAAGAGCTGATTGGGTATTGACTTTTTTATCGTCTTAATATGGTTTTGAAAAAATGAAGATGATTGCCATTTTCAGATAATATGGATAATTGTGTATTAATTATTTTGGAGGGCGGGTATCTGGGTAAAGGAGTATATGGGACGGAGTTTAAGAGAGGAAACAAGATGTGTTGAGATGTATAAGAATAGGTTGCTTAGAAAGTGGGGGATTCAGGAAATAGACGATTTAAGAAGTAAAATAGTTAAGCTGGATGAAATGCAGAATGCAGGTAAATACCGCTGGCATATTATGATTTATAACGCTCTGATTGCCTGTTCTAAGGCAATTTATGAGCAAGGCATAAAAGTCATCACCAATACTCAAAATGAGGGCATATGAGGCGATTAAAGTGTAGAGAAATGGAATAGCGTTTCTTTGGATGAAATAAAAGAAGAACCAACTGTTATTAACAGTTGGTTCCGGAATATTTCGTATTTAATGATCTGTCGTTGGCTATGCCCAGTAGCGCATTGCCGAAACCGGTGTTGTATAGTCAAAGTCTGATATTATAATGCCGGTTGTTGCGTTGCTGGCATGAATGATCTGCCCATTACCAATGTAGATTCCTACATGCCCTACCGGGCTGTAATAGAATACCAGATCTCCCGGAAGCAGATGTCTCTTATCCGGTATCACAGATTTTCCTTTGTTATAGATACCACCCCAGGGTGAATAACCATTTGCCTGGTCTTCCGCAACTCTTGGAATGGATATGCCGAAGTGCTTCATTACGCTCATGGTGAATCCGGAACAGTCCGCCCCATTTGTCAGACTGGTGCCGCCCCATACATATGGGTTGCCGCGGAATTTCTTGGCATAAGCTGCGATTTGTTCGCCTTTTGTAGCATCTGCAGGAATATCCGGATCAATATATGCGCCGTCTGCATCGAATGTATAAGCTACACCGTTTACCATAATTGTAGCGGATGCAACCATAGAACCGTCAGTATTGAAATAATATGTATGGGTCCCGATATCCAATAAGCCGGTTTGCATCACTCCGTTTAAGTCAAAATAGAATCTCTTATTGTCAATTGTCTGCCAGCCTTTTACTGCGGCAAAATCACTGCCAAAGTAATAGCGTTTACTATCGACGGTTACCCAGCCTGTCACCTTATTATATTTTTTATCGTTATAATAAGTTTTTCCATTTTCATAAAAGAGACCTTTGGTGCGGGTTTGTCCATCACGGTATCCGCTTGCTGACACATGATACTTACCTACCCATTGACTGGAAGCCATGCTGCCATCACTCTGAAGATAACATTTCTTTCTGGTTGGTCCGTATGTCATCCATTTATTTTTGGCCATAACGCCATTTTTATCAAAGCAATACCACTTGTCGTCTAATTTCTGCCAGCCTGTCACTTTCTTGGCAGTTGAAGGGCTGAAATAATACCGTTCCCCTTTAATGGTTGCCCATCCGGTTACCATAGCGCCCTTTTTACCGGCGTACATTGTTTTTTTACTTAACCAGCGATTCTTTTTTACAATACCGGATTTAGAGGAGTAGTAGCGCTTGCGACCTACTTTATACCATCCCGTTTGCATTTTACCGGTTGATTTATTGAAATAGTATGAAGACCGGCCGATCTTTGTAAATCCGGTTTCCATCGCTCCTGTATCAGGATCCAGGTAATATTTCCCGTTTGGAAGAGTGAGCCAGCCTTTGGCTTTCACACCCTGATCGTTATAATAATACCAGGTCTTTTCGCTCTTGGACTGATACCAGCCATTTTTCTTCTTTTTTGAATAGGAACTTGTACCGGAATCTCCGCTGGAGGATAGTACTTTATTTCCATAGGCGTCAAATTCTACGCCGTTTACTCTGGTATTACGTGCCATAGACCCGTCAGCCGTTACATAAAAATTACCAATCCACGTATTTTTGGCCATTTTACCATTGGCTCTTAAATAGTACCATTGGCGGTCTGTGTAAACCCATCCGGTTTTCATGATACCCTGTTTATCAAAATAGTACCAATTTCCTTTTATCTTCTTAAAGCCAGTTGCATAGCCAAGTGTAGAATTCGTTGTGTACTGTCGTCCCTGATCCGTCACTTTCCAGGCCGCCTGAACATCAGGGGCAGGTATAGACGTAGCTAATATTCCTACCAGGGAAAGCACTACAAGAATTTTTTTCTTCATCCTATACTCCTTTGATATTTTCATTCTCTTTTAAATATTGCGAGTGTGTGTATATACGTTACAAATATATTACACTTCATTTAAAATAGTAGCCCATCTGGAAGGAAATGTCAATATTTATTCATGAAAAAGCAAAAGAAAAGTCCATATCTATGTATGTTGCACAGATATGGACGCCTGATTTTGTATGCTATGACGAAGTAATATTTGTCATATTTAGTATTATTTGGAATGCATACGTTTTATGACTTTCAGTCTTGTGAATTCTTCACGTTCTTTTTCTTCCAATGCATTTTGAATACTCTTTGTGAGTTCGGTGTAAGTAGGGATTGTAATGTTTTTCAAAGCATTGGCACGTTTTTGTGTCTTCTTGATATTGGTTGCAAGCCGGTATGCAGAATTCTCGATCATGGAAAGTCTGATCGTCAGTTCCTTTACTTTCTCGAAGGAAACCTTTGCTTCATCCAGTGACCGTTTCGTCGTATAATAGGCGTATGTTGGTTCATTTACGATGGGATCTGCCTCCACAAGAGGAATTTCAGTTCCCATAACGCTTCGCGTTTTTATACGAATGGAATTCTCAACCGGTACGGAGAAAGAAATCTCCTGTACATAGTTGATACCGTGCTCGATATTAGCTCTTTGGAGAGCAGCATAGGCGGTACGGAATGTTTCATCAATCTGTGATTGAATATCCTGCGCCTGGTCAATCAGCCCCATAATCTCTTTGATCAGGATATTTCTCTTCTTATCCATTAGATCGAAGCCCTGTTTTGCAAGAGCCAGAGAGTTCTTAGCTAATATTAAGTTACCCTTCGTAGGAAATGTATTTGGATTCATTAAATCACCTCTGACTCGGCAGGTTTGTAGTATTTATCAAGAACCTTTGTATCGATACGGTCAAGTTCTTCTCTAGGAAGCATTCCAAGAAGTTCCCAGCCTTTTTCCAGGGTATCGATAATGGAACGGTTTTCGTTTTCGCCCTGTCCAACGAATTCCTGTTCAAAAGATTTACCAAACTTTAAATAAATTTTATCGAGAGGAGACAGTTCGTCTTCACCGATAACGCTTGCCAGAGCTCTGGCATCTCCAACCTTAGCATAGCAGGAGAAGAGCTGGTTGGCTACGTCCTGATGATCCTCCCTTGTATATCCGGCTCCGATACCATCCTTCATCAGACGGGACAGAGAAGGAAGGACGTTGATAGGCGGATAAATTGCCTGGCCATGTAACTCACGGTCCAATACGATCTGTCCTTCGGTAATGTAACCGGTGAGGTCAGGGATCGGATGAGTAATATCATCATTTGGCATGGTCAGAATCGGGATCTGGGTTACAGAACCGCTGATGCCCTGTACAATTCCGGCTCTTTCATAAATCGTTGCCAGCTCACTGTATAAGTAGCCAGGGAAGCCTTTTCTGCTTGGGATTTCACCTTTCGATGAAGAAACCTCACGCATTGCTTCTGCAAAAGAGGTCATATCCGTTAAGATAACCAGGATATGCATGCCTTTTTCAAAAGCCAGATATTCAGCTGCAGTAAGAGCAACCTTCGGTGTGATCAGACGTTCAACGACCGGGTCGTTAGCCAGGTTTAAGTACATAACAACGTGATCGGAAACACCGCTTTCCTCGAAGGTTTTGCGGAAGAATTCTGCTACGTCATATTTAACACCCATAGCGGCAAAAACGATAGCGAATTTTTCATCTGAGTTATCACCGAGAGAAGCCTGTTTTACGATCTGTGCCGCCAGTCTGTCATGGGGAAGACCGTTTCCTGAGAAAATAGGAAGCTTCTGTCCACGGATCAGTGTGGTCAGTCCATCAATTGCAGAAACGCCGGTACGGATATAGTTACGCGGATATTCACGGGTTACCGGGTTTAACGGAAGACCGTTAACATTTAATTTAACTTCGGGTGTAATTTCTCCGAGGTCATCGATCGGCTGACCGATACCATTGAAAGTACGTCCCAGGATATCCGGAGATAGTGCGATCTCCATTGGATGTCCGGTTAATTTTGTATGGGTATTTTTCAGGGACATATTCTCATTTCCCTCAAATACCTGAATGATTGCTTTATCTTCATACAGCTCTACGATACGGCCCAGTTTCTTTTCGGTTCCTTCTACTGTAATCTCAACGATTTCTTCGAAAGAAGCATTCTGGACTCCTTCTAATACAATAAGGGGGCCGTTGATCTGACTAAGTCCTAAATATTCAATTGACATGATTTAACCCTCCTATGCATTTTTAGCTAAAACTTCATTATAAAATTCGTCGATTTCTCTCTTGTAGTCGTCGAATTTCTCCAGATGATCGTTTGGAACATCATATTTAATAGAAACAATTTTGTCAAAAATGTTGCTTTCTTTTAAGATGGACATTGGCATTCCCATAGTAACCAGGGCTTTTGCTTTTTTATTCAGGTAAAGAATAATTCCCATCATTTTGAACTGTTTGGTCATCGGAACGCAGGTATCATCTTTGTGGAAAGCATTCTGCTGTAAGAAACCGAGACGAATTACCCTTGCGATTTCCAATGTAAGCTTCTGGTCATCCGGGAGTACGTCACCACCAATCAGTTTAACGATTTCCATTAAACTGCTTTCCTGGTTTAAGATTGCCATAATCTGATTACGGTTATCTACAAAGTTTGGATCTACGTTGTCTTTGTACCATGGACCAAGGTCTGTCAGATATTCACTGTAGCTGGTCAGCCATTGAATAGCGGGGAAATGTCTTGCATAGGCAAGGGATTTATCAAGTCCCCAGAAACATCTTACGAAACGTTTGGTATTTTGTGTAACTGGTTCGGAGAAATCACCACCCTGAGGAGATACAGCTCCGATGATAGATACGCTTCCTTCTGTTCCATTTAAATTCTGCATAAGTCCGGCTCTTTCATAGAAAGCAGATAATCTGGATGCCAGATATGCCGGGAAACCTTCCTCAGCAGGCATTTCTTCCAGACGTCCTGATAATTCACGAAGAGCTTCTGCCCAACGGGAAGTTGAATCGGCCATGATCGCAACGTCATAACCCATATCACGATAATATTCAGCCAGTGTAATACCGGTGTAGATAGAAGCTTCACGGGCAGCAACAGGCATGTTGGATGTATTTGCAATCAGAGTCGTTCTGTCCATCAAAGGATTGCCGCTTCTGGGGTCAACCAGTTCCGAGAATTCTTCCAGAACCTGTGTCATCTCATTTCCACGTTCACCGCAGCCGATATAGATGATAATGTCGGCATTGGACCATTTTGCGATCTGATGCTGTGTCATGGTCTTACCGGTTCCGAATCCGCCGGGAACAGCAGCCGTACCACCTTTTGCAATCGGAAACATAGAATCAATAATACGTTGTCCGGTAATTAAAGGTTTGCTTGCAGCATAACGTTTTTCGGTTGGTCTTGGAACACGAATCGGCCATTTCTGTGCTAAGGATAATTTTCTTTCCGTACCATCCGGTAACTGAATGGTAACGATTGGATCAGTAATGGTATATTGTCCGTCTTTCACAACATCTAAAATAGTACCCTTCATATTTGGAGGAACCATTGATTTATGTGTGATAGCAGGAGTTTCCGGTACTTCAGCGATAATGGTACCGCCGCTTACGGTGTCGCCCGGTTTTACTGTGATATGTACGTCCCACAGTTTGGAAGTATCCAGAGAATCAACACTTACACCACGGTTAATATATTTACCCGAGTTTTTAGCGATCTCACTAAGAGGACGTTCAATACCATCAAAAATATTATTCAGAATACCAGGTCCCAGTGTTACGGAGATTGCATCGCCGGTGGCGATTACTTCTTCACCCGGTTTCATACCGGTTGTTTCTTCGTAAACCTGCACGGTAGTGGTATCGGTTGTTAAGCTGATGACCTCACCAACTAATTTTTCCTTACCAACATAAACCATCTCAGCCATTTTGAAGCCGGTGTTGCCTTTTAAATAGACAACAGGTCCGTTGATACCATATATAATGCCTGTTCTAGTCATGGGTCATACCTCCGTCAAATGTAAATTCTGCCTTTGCCTCTTCTAATTTTGTTGCAAAGGAATTATCAATTAATATATGCCGGTCGGCAAGAACTGCCCTTGTACCGCCCATAAACGAATATTCAGATAAGGAAACCTGCTCATTCGTTGAGGCGCCCAGACTTAATTGCTTGGAAGAGTCGGCAGGGTCAATATAAATGATAACGCTTCCGTCTCCAGCGAGTTCTTTTATTTCATGAATCTGATTGACTAATAATTTATCATAGGCAGGAGAAGACATATAATCCTCCAGCATTGCCTTGACTTCTACAAAAAGCTTTTCTTTTAATTCATTATGCTTTTTGGTTATTTCTCGTTTTATTTGAAGCTGTTCCTTTGAAAGAGCCATATTGTTTGCTCGTTTTAAGCTTTCTGTCTCAGTTTTTATCTGAAGGGCAGCCTGCCGTTTTTTAGCAGTCACATGCTCAGTTTTGATTTTTTCAAGAGCAGTTTTATGTTCTGATATAATCTGAGTTGCCTGTTCTCTGGCATTTTCTAAGGAAGATTCTTCGAAATGTTTTAACTTTTCTTCGGTTGTCAAAATCTTCACCCTCTTTACAATTTTATTCCAATGGCTTCATTTACGTAAGAAGTGATAAAGTCCGGCTTACGTCCCGTACCATGCCTATCCGGTATTTCAATGATAAGTGGAAGTCTTCGGTTTAGCTTTACATCGTCAATAATTTCCGGGAATTCCCGGCCGAATTTCTCTGTAAGCAGGATGATGCCAATTTCTTTATTGGCAACCGTGCGTTCCAGGGCTTCCCTTACTTCGGGTTTCTCATGAACAACGCATCCTTCCACTCCTGCTAGTCTCATACCGGTATAAGTATCTACATTATCACTGATTAAATACATCTTCATAGAATTATAATTTACCTAAGATCATGAAGGAGATGATCAGACCATAGAGGCAGACACCTTCTGCAAGACCTACGAAGATAAGTGATTTACCAAGAATACTCTGGTCTTCACTGATTGCACCAAGGGCAGCACTAGCAGCACTAGCAACGGCAATACCACCACCGATACAGGATAATCCGGTAACTAATGCAGCAGCAAGATAACCAAGACCTGCGGATAATCCGGGAATAGCTTCACCGGTAGCTTCTGCAGCCATTGCTGTAGATCCGTCGCCGCCAAATGCTATAATAGCACCGAGAACCATAGTTCCAAAGAAGAAGAAGCAATTGATACCTAAAGAAGTTTTATACCTTCCTTTATTTCTCTCGCCGATTAAAAATGCTCCGAAAGGTACGATGATGCTAAGAACCAATGCAATTACTAATACGATTGATGTTAATGTTGTCATTATATTATCCTCCTAAATAAAAAAATGTTTTTATATTCAAAAAAGTGCCTTTGGCAATTTTTGATTTAGATTTGTTTGGCGTCTTATCTTAGGCGGCCTTATCTTTTTTTGAAAATGGTTTGAATTCACGTCCGGTACCTTTGTAGAAACGGCTGAACATTTCATAATATTCAAGACGCAGTACCTGGATACCTACGATCAAACCTTCCATACCACATACGATCAGGTTACCGAGTATGATAACCAGCCAGTTCGGCGATCCGCCGTTTTCTGCACCGGCAAGCATAAGTACAACTTCCATCATAGCTCCGTGGCTGACTGCAAATGCGCCGATACGGACGAAGGAAAGTGTATTTGAGAAGTAGCTTAAAAGCACTTCAAACATTTCAAATATGGTCTGAACAATAAACATACCTTTTTCTTTTGGCAAAAAGTCAGTCTTTTTCTCAACCAGTTTGGAGAGAGGCTCTTTTAAAGCAATCAGAATTAGCGGAATGACAAACATAACGACTAATACGATACCTGCCGGTAAGGTGTTTCCTGTCATGAAAAGCACGATCACTGCAACGATTGCACCGTAGAATACCAGTCCTGCAAGACCGTTTGTATCAAACCAGGTGTTTTCAGCATCTTTTGCTTTAATACCATTAATAATATGAAAGATCATTGTTACAATAATCAGGAACATACCAAATGCAATTGCTACGATAAATACGGTATTTAAATTTCCGATAAATGGTATCGTTGACATATGGTTTACCGGACGGAGCCATATGGGCTCTAAAACATCTTCAAATCCGAATAAACTTCCAAACAGGAACCCGAATACCGTGGAAAAAAATCCGGCACAGCTGATGATCGCTGCCAGATCCAGTTTTTTAAATCGGTACAATAAAAATCCACCGATCAAAAGTAATAATCCCTGACCTACATCGCCGAACATGGCGCCAAAGATAAAGGCATAGGTAAGGCCTACGAATATTGTAGGGTCAATTTCGTTGTAAGCCGGCAGCCCATACATTCGGACGAACATTTCAAATGGCCGGAACAACTTAGGATTCTTTAATTTGGTGGGAGGAGAATTAACAATATTGTTATTGTCATCCTCTACAATACAGTATAGATTTTCATCCTCTGAGATATCCTGCTGGAAGGATCTTGCATCTTCTTCCGACATCCATCCGCATAAAATATAGAATATCTGTTTTGATTCCTTGGTGCAGGCTGCAAGCTTGCGGACATCAAAGTTTGTGGACAGTGCCTGTAACTTAGCCTGAGCCAGAAGCAGCAGTTCTTTGTGCTCTGTAAGGGCCCGGGTAATTTCTTCATTGCATTTCGCAATTTCTTTACTGTAATTATCAATATCTGCCTTAAGGTCATCATATGCCTCTTTTGGCGTTCCGGCATAATCATCAGGAAGATAAATACGTTCGAAATGCATGGAAGAGTAAACCGCATCTATTTTGGATGCCTGGGCGGCAGGTACAAAGTAGACGCCCCATACGTAATCTTCATCCGTATGGCATTTGTAAAATACCGTATCAAAATCGTCGTAGACATATCGTTCTAATTTCGTATAGTAGTCATGGGCAATTTTACCAAATCGGTACTTAATAAATTTGAATTCCAATACGGCATGTATGTTATATTGAAATTCTAAGAATGGCTCGATTTTCTGAATGGAGGCTCTTAAGGACTCCCTTTTGGCATCCAGTTCATTTCGTTTCGTGCGGATATCGCCAATTTTGGTATCCAGTTCATTCACAACATCCAATGCTTTTTCAAGGGTGATATGTTTGGTAGTCGTAAAATGCGGATCTTTCACAAGCTCAGCATATTCATTTGCTTTTATGAGCCATTCACGATATGGATTGATTTCCATAAATGGCCTTAAATGTTCAACCGTTTTTAAATCAGATAAGGCGTTCTCCAAATGAATTTCGTATTTGGACAAGTATTCGTTTACCACACGGTCGATATCAGCCTTGGGTCCCGTAATACTCAAAAATTTCATTTTGACAATCACAAGTTACACCTCCTCTGCTTTTAAAGAATATAGTCTAGTGTCTCGTTTGGATCAATACCATAACGGACACACTCTAAAGCGGTTGTAAGTTTGTCAATTTCATGCTCTTTCTCATAGAGATAGGAGATGATGGTTGCTACTGAATATGGATCTTTTTCAGCGTTTCCCCTCTGAACTTTCATACGTATTTTGTTGTACATCGGTTCAATTGTTCTTACGCCATAGCCTTCATAATGCTTTCCATAATAAGTCTTCTTAAGGGCTGTATCGAATTCATCCATTGTGGGTGCTTCGACAAGATCATGGATATCTGCCTTTTTCAGTTTATACTGAACAGGGATCAGTAATGCATAGATCTGAGGACCTGACATATTATAATATTTCTTAGAACGGAAAATCCATTCTATATTAAGTAAGTCCATCTTGGTGCCATAGGCGGCAGTTACACTTTTCAATGCATCTTTTTTCAGAAGTTTGTCTTTTTCTTTCCAGAACTTCTTAAAATAGAACAAATCCAATGCCATGCCATAATCCCAAAGAGTTGGATTTGAAACATTGGACAGCCTGTTCAGACAATCATAGAACATGCTTCCTTTTAAATTTGAAACCAGCTCTTCCAATGTGGTACAATTTGATAATTTGGTGATGTCAATGTCAGAGTGCTTTTCGAAGAAATCTTTAAAAATCGTTAAATCCAGTTCCATGTCACGGCGGTCAAATACCATTCTCAGACAACTCTTCAATATAGCGACTTCATATCGCTTGAAGTACATATCCAGGAACTTACGCTGATACACGGTGGCAAACCGGTAGATTTTCTGGAAATCCACATATACGGCATTCTGCAGTATTTTTTCAATGTCGTTACGATGCAGAGACGCTTCATCCGCGTGCGCAAACAAATCGTGATAACCGGGATGCTTCTTTATAAAGCTAAGGGCATCGGTGACAGTTGCCATAGAAGCCAGTTCACGGTAATTTTCCTCTGTAAACAGACGACTTCTGATTGCACGTATTTTGGTGGTGGTCCCGCTGTAAGCTAACAGGTTTCCCATATGATTACCCCTCTACTAGTTTTTTTAATACCCCGGCAGCTAATTTTTTGTGGTTTACATTATAATCAGCTTCCAGATTCGTTACCAAACGCTGAGTCTCAGTTTTTAGCTTGGCAAGGTCTTTTTCCATTTCCTTTTGAAGATCTGCTTGCAGCTGCTTGAGCTTTTGTTCGGTATCTGCATCTACTTCGGCATCATATTTTTGTAATTCGTCATGTAGCTCATCGTCCAGTTCTTTTTTCTGAGCGTTTGCTTCATCGATAATCCTGACAGATGCTGCCTCGATTTCAGATAATCGGTTCACAACCATATCCATAATTCATGCCCTCCTATCTATTCAATATTCATTATATAATCATACACCATTTTCAAAAAAAATCTATAATAAATTTACCAAAATTAAAAAAAATATAATTTATTTTTTGTATATTATTAAGTTTTGTGTTACAATCATTCTTGGCTATACAGTAAAAGTGCTTCTTAGAAGGCTTGACAACTGTGAAATGTTTACAAAAGACAATTTTAAAAACATCAGAAAAAAATAATAAAGTAAGGAGAAGCATGAATTTCATGCAGAGAAATTATGAGATTGAGAAATATTCCAAGAGCAGATGAAATTATAGCAGAGAGCAGTTATGTAATCCAAGATGCTAAAACGGTGAGAGGCGCATGGAAACAAGCATTTGGCAACGATCACCCGATTCATATAGAAGTTGGAATGGGGAAAGGCAGATTTATAACCCAGATGGCATTCGATCATCCTGAAATAAATTATGTGGGAATCGAAAGGTATTCCAGTGTTCTTCTCCGGGCGTTGGAAAAAAGAGAAACTATGACTGAACTTCAGAATTTATTTTTCCTGTGTATTGATGCCAGAGAACTGCCTGAAATCTTTGCAGAAAATGAAGTGGAACGCATCTATTTGAATTTTTCTGACCCGTGGCCTAAGGACCGGCATGCTAAAAGGAGACTCCCCTCCAGAGAGTTTTTGAACCGTTATGACAAGATTCTGGTGCCGGACGGGACCGTTGAATTTAAGACGGACAACAGAGGACTTTTTGATTTTGCCTTAGAAGAAGTAGAACCTGCGGGGTGGATCCTCAAAGCATGTACTTTCGATCTTCATCACGATGGGGTTTTGTCAGAGGGGAATGTAATGACAGAATATGAAGAAAAATTCTCGGCCCTTGGCAATCCAATTCATAAAATGATTGTGTGCAGAGAGAAAAATGATCCTGCACAGGATTAAAGAGTAAGAATATACTATAGTAAATGCTTGTTATGGATGTGAAAGCATGATAAAGAATAAAAGCCTGAAACAAAAAGTGGGAATGTTCTTCAATGATAAAACAACAATGGACCGCCAGCTTCTGGCACTTAAGAAATCCGTTGATGAAGTGAACAAAAAATTAAAAGGTGAAGATAAGAAGAAAGGGTAATCTGCCGTTTGGCGGATTACCCTTTTTCTATTCAATATTAAAATTATGACTGTCCTTAAAATTCCTTTTTTCAAGCCGGTACTGTAGAAAACGGTTCAGAAGATATCTTAAAACGGCTATGACAGGAACGCCCAGGAACATACCCAGAACACCGGCAATACTTCCGCCTATGGTAATGGCGAATATAATCCACAGCGGCTTCAAACCGGTTGAATCTCCAAGAATCTTGGGTCCCAGGATTAAACCGTCAAACTGCTGCAGTACCAATATCAGTATTGCAAAGATCAGGGCTTTAATCGGGCTGACCAATAACATGATTAAAACTCCTGGTACCGCACCGATAAATGGACCGAAATAAGGGATCATGTTTGTTACGCCTACGATGGCACTGATCAGTACGGCATATGGAAGTTGGCAAAGGCTCATAATTACAAAGCAGAGCAGCCCGATAATCAGGGAGTCAATCGCTTTTCCGATAATAAAACTGCTGAACAGCTGGTTGCAGGTTTTTAACGTATCAATAGTTGAACTGATATGCTTTACCGGAACAAATGCATAAATAATTCCTTTTATGGAATTCAGCAGCGGTTTCTTGTCAGAAAGCATATAAATCGATACGATAATGGCAATTACTACATTTAAAATCCATTGTAAAATTGAAACGGATACGGTATATAGTGCCGGAACAAGGTTTGTGGCAAAATCTTTTAAATAGGTTATAAAGTTCGGTATGGCATCATTAATTGCTTTTCGGATTACTTCCACATCCAGATTTGGGAAATGTTCCTCCAGGTTATCAAAGAAGTGGTAGACGTTATCCACCGTTGTAGGAACGTAATTTACCAATTCTGTAATACTTTCTACGATCTGCGGTACTACAAAAAGCAGTGTGACAATAATCAGTCCCAGAAGCAGAATGTATGTAGTAGCAATGGATAACCCCAGGCATACGGACTTTTTGTTGATTCTGCAAATTCTGTGATAAAACTCATATACCTTTTTCACTGCCGGATTCAATATGAATGCGATTAATGCACCAATGAAAAATGGCATCAGAATGTTTGTGACATCCTTTAAAAATTTTAATGTACCATCCAGCGAAACAAAAATCTTGACGATAATGGCACCAAAAAAAATAACGGCTATAGCATAAACACATATGGTAAAATAGCGGTTGCTGGCATGAAACTTTCTGTTTGGATATTCCGGATCATAAGGTTCATGTGGAAGGTTATAATTATTTTCATTTTTACTTGAGGTACTATTTTTCATTTCTGATTCATCCTGATTATCACTGTCATTTTTCTGTGATCCATCAGCTATAAAATTATCCAAACCAGAATCTTCCTGATCGGATGAAGCAGCAATATCATCGGTTTTCTTTCTGTGCTTCCTTCTTAATAGTGTATGCTTGTTGTATTCTTGTGAAGCTTCATGCTTTGTTGACTTTTCATTGTCCATATATACCTGTGCACCTCAAATTCCCTTAATAATTTCTATAAAAAAATGTCGCTTTACGCGTATTTTTCCCTAGTCTATATCCATTATAAATGGTTTGTGAAAATCAATCAAGGGAATACAAAAAAATATTTCTTATATTTTTATAAAAAAATACTTGCAATTCTCGAAATTATATAATATAATATCCCTTGCGTTGAGGAATTACCTTAACACAAACAAAATAAAGACAAGCGCTTTTAGCTCAGCTGGTAGAGCACCTGACTCTTAATCAGGGTGTCCAGGGTTCGAGCCCCTGAAGGCGCATGAAACACTAGCTTTTTGGACGTATGGGCCTTGGGGCTGGTGTTTTTTGTTGGTTTAATGTCGAATATAGTAGAATCTAGGACTCTAAGAAATATAAAAAATGTATCCCGTTTTTTTCGCAGCCAGGTGAAGCCGGCTGGAAAAAGTGGGATACATTTTGTTTTAATAGGTAGTTTTGAAAAATACGGAATCTAATTTATAGATATCTGCATTTAGGATCATATACTGGTTAGCAAGATGTAGATAATTACGGGTTACATTATAGTCGTAATGTCCAAGGAGCAACCGCAGCATTTCTAAATTGCCACCGCCCATTATATAAGAAGTTGCAAAGGTATGCCGGAGTAGATGCGGATGCAGGCGCTCACTCTAAAATAAGGGTCTGTAAATGTAATTTTGAAACTTATTACATTTACAGACCCTTATTTGACAGGTATAAAACCATTAAAGAGTAAGCATTACCCTCAGTCCATCAATAACAGGTTTATTAGCCGGCAGCCATTCCACTGTATCCAGATGATCTTTGTCCAGCCATTTTGCACCATTATGCTCCAGCAGTGTAATGGTGCCTTTTTTTATACTGCAAACGTAGCAGTGCATGGTCAGGTGGAAATCAGGATAGTCGTATTCCGTTGACATAAACAGCTGTTCAGGGATTATTTCGACGGCTAGTTCTTCCTGAAGTTCCCGGATGAGAGCTTCCTCGTTGGTTTCTCCGGATTCAATTTTCCCGCCGGGAAATTCCCAAAGATTTATAAACTGCCCGTACCCCCTGCGGGTAGTAAGGATTTTGTGATCTTTCATTATAATTGCAGTTACGATTTCAACCTGTTTCATAAGTACCTCCAAAAAATTATTATTCTATGCAATACGCTCTCCCTCGCCATCTTCTGCTACTGTGTTACTTGGAATTCCCTTTTTTTCATCCAGTTTTGCGAAAAATCCTGCGAGTATCGTACCGGAAATGGAGTGCCATACGCAGGATACAGCGCTGATTAAAGCAGCCTGAGGAAGTGCTGCGAAATGAAGGGTTGCCAGGTTCGTGGCAAGACCGGCATTTTGCATACCTACTTCTATGGAAATAGTCCGCTTTTTAGCCACCGGCATTTTAAACAGGCGTCCAACGCTGTATCCAAGAAGATAACCAATACTGTTATGCAGCAATACGGCTATAAAGATGACAATTCCTGACTGGAAGAAGTTAGATCCCTGAAGAGATACAACACCGCCCACGACAAAGGCAAGTCCGGTGACGGATACACCGGGCATCAGCTCCTGAGCGTCTTTAAATGCTTTTTTCTTCCCGAAGAAATAGTTCAGGGCAAATCCCAGTGCAACCGGTATTAATACGGACTGGCAGATGGACTGAAACATACCAATAGCATCCACATTAATTTCCTGTCCGGCTAACAGAAGAACCAGGATTGGAGTTAAAATAGGTGAAAGTAAGGTGGAGGCGGTGGTCATGCCAACGGAATAAGGAACGTCACCGTGGCAGAGAAATGACATAATATTAGAAGAAACACCTCCGGGGCAGCATCCGACAAGAATAAGGCCGATCGCAATTCCATCCGGAAGACGTAACAGTTTTCCAACGCCAAAAGCCAACAGGGGCATGACAGTGTATTGGGCAAGTGCGCCAATAAATATATCCTGTGGGCGTTTTGCCAGAATTTTAAAATCATTTGCAGTCAGGGTAAGACCCATACCAAACATTATGATTCCGATAATAATCGTCTGGTTAGTGCCCCGGACCCAGGTAAAGAGCTGCGGTACAAAAAATGTGACTACTGCAACTGCGATTATAAATAATGATGTGTTTTTTGATAGAAATTTGCTTGTTTTTTTTAATACGTTCATAAATGTTTCCTCCCTGTTATTGGTTATGTGATAAGAAAGAGTTTCAGGACAATAAAAAAACTTCCTCCCGTATAAAAAAGGGACGAAGTCAATTCCGCGATACCACCCATATTCCATCTGTAAGATACAGACAGCTCTCATAACGTACATATTATACGTTCTCCGATAACGGGGACTAACCGGTACAGCTTACTTGCACAGGCTTTGGGCTGTAATTCTCCAAGATGATTTTCATTTGAATTCTGAACATCAGCTCACACCAGACGCTGACTCTCTGGGAACAGAAAACAATCTACTTTTTCTTTTCATAGAATCTAAACATTTTCTTATCTAAAAAAAGAATAGCGCCATACCATGTAAAAGTCAAGTACTTTTTTGCGTTATTAGTTTAAAGTAATGAAATAATGGAAAATGAAACTTTGGAAGACTTTTTCATCAAGTGATGATGGCGAAAAAAGTCGCTTTATGGTATAGTGAAAGAAAACAGATGAAAAGGAGACTGCCATGCAGAAAGTATTGATGATGATTTTAAAAGACTGCCCGCATTGCCATAAGGCACTGGCACTTATGGAGGAACTGAAAATGGAACATCCGGAGTATGGTAAGGCAGAGGTACGAATCGCAGATGAATCGGTAGAAACAGAGCTTGCAGATTCTCTTGATTACTGGTATGTACCCACTTTTTATGTGGGGGATAAAAAGGTTCATGAAGGTGTACCAACCAAAGAAAAGGTCGAAAATGTATATAGAGAAGCGTTGATGGGATTATGATGAAAAAATTACAGGTAAAGAAAATATTAGATAAACTGGATGAGCTGTATGGAGTGGATAAAGATGGATTTCTCCACAGGGAGCCCTGGCAGCTGCTTTTGGCGATTATGATGAGCGCTCAGAGTACGGATGCCCAGGTAGATCTGGTACTTCCTGCACTTTATGACAAATATCAGAAGGTAGAAGAGATGGCGGAAGCTGACATTGAGGAACTGGAAGGCATGATTAAAACCATCGGACTCTACCACAGTAAGGCAAAAAATATGAAAAAATGCTGTCAGCAGCTGGTAGCTGAGTACAATGGTCAGGTTCCGGACAACCGAGAGGATTTAATGAAACTAGCGGGAGTCGGAAGAAAGACAGCCAATCTTTTTATGTCAGACGCATATGGAGTTCCCGAGATTACGGTAGATACCCATGTTAACCGGATATCTAACAAACTGGGATGGGCGCACCATTCTGATCCTTTGAAAGTGGAATTGGAATTACAGGAGGTGCTTCCTGAGGATCATTGGATACGCATAAACATTCAGCTCATCCGGCATGGGCGAGCGGTTTGTAAAGCCAGAAAACCTATGTGTGGGGATTGCGCTTTGTCAAATTGGTGTGAATTCCAACTGGCGGCGGTAAAAGAAGTATAACAGATCAGGGATAACAGATAGGAATTAACAGATAGGAAATAACAGATAGGAAATAACAGATAAGGACAAGAGATAAGATACAAAAGATAAGATACAAAAGATAAGAGACAAAAGATAAGAGACAAGAGATGAGAGACAATAGATAAGAGGTGCGAACATGAAAATAATATCTTTTCAGGATATCATTGACTGTAACCAAATGCTGAGAGAAAAGGAACTGGCATTTCAACTACATATAAGGGATGCCTGCGGCAAGCAGTCGTTCTGGATAGAACCCGTTGGAAATGATGGTAGTGAAATAAAGTACGAGGATTTGTATCATGTATTGGATGCTTTTTTTGAACAAAGAGGATGCAAGATTTCATTTAGTGAAGATAAGCTTAATTTTTGGGTGGATTGAAAGAATGTTTTTGCATTTTTATGTCATCTTTGGTATTATGGATGAGGTAAATTGTTAGTTGTTATGAGATAGGAGTATAAAAAATGATTAAAATGGCTTTGATAGATGATGAACAATCTGTTCTTGAATGGCTTGAGAAGTCATTTCCCTGGGAGCAGTGTGGCGTCAATATTGTAGGCACAGCAGAAAATGGAAAACAAGGCCTGGATATCATCCAAAAAGAAATACCGGATATCGTGATTACCAGCATAGACATGCCCATTATGGACGGCCTGGAAATGATGGAAAAAGCGGTTGGTATGGGAATAGACACCAAGTTTATTGTTTTAAGCGGATATAATGAATTTGAAAATGCTCAGGAGGCAATACGTTATGGAGTGAAGGAATACCTGCCAAAGCCTGTAACAGAGGAGCAGATATTGGAAGCGGTAAAAAGGGTATCCTGCCGTATAGAAGAGAGTAAACGGCGTATAGAATGGGTAAAGGAAATGCGCCAGGAGCCTCATCAGGATCAGGATATGTTGATTATCAGACTTTTCCAGCAGCTGATTATGCAGATCCCTGTCCAGGATGAAGTAATTCAGGATTACCGCAGACTAACGGGGCACGGAGAGCGAACGAAATACCAGGTAATATTAATACGGGCAGAGGATCAGGAAGTTGTTTCAGATTCCATCGTAAGTATGATTGAGGAGTGTTTTCGGAAATATCATTTCGAAGCAGCTACGGTGAATTATCTGCCAGGTGAAATCATGCTGGTGATCAGCTACCTTGCAGATAATCTGTTGTATATTATATTGAACGAAAATATGAAAAAGGTAACAAAGATGGTTTCGGACCGGATGGAGGAGGAATTTCATTTATCTTGTACCATCGGTATCAGTGAAATACAAAAAGGTCTCGAAAGCGTATATGGTTGTGCAAATCAGGCAAAGAATGCTTTGGTTTTTACAACCTTAGAAGAAAATCACAATATTGTATCCATCAGCAACCTGATGTTTGAGGATGAGGAATACCATTCACCGATAAAAAGGGAGCGACAGCTTCTGAATGCTTTGAAAGCCGGGGATGCAGACGAAGCGGAGAAAGTACTGGATATGATTTATGAGGAGTTTTCGGAACAGAAGAAAAATTCGCTGTCCATAAATAAAAAGATTTGTACCGAATTGATTGTTGTTTGTATTAAGAGCCTGTATCCTATGGGAATGTGTCTTAATGAGCTTTTCCAGACAGAAGATGATCCGATCTATCTGATACATGATCAGAAAAGCATTACAGATGTGAAAAAAATCGTGTACCGGGCGGTTCGCCAGATGGCAGAGTGTATCGGAGAGAAAAAATGTGAAGTTCCTGAAAAGTAATATCGGTAAATTGATATCGTAAAATAACAGCACCATAGAAGAAGCACTGTATCTTTCAAGAAAATAATGAAGATACGGTGTTTTTATTTATGCCTTTATTTTTACTGGGGCTTTTTACACTGTTCTAACCATCAGATTCTACATCGTGAAGTCTTCGGTCAGCAAACGATTTCGCAGCAGGAGATGTAAGAGCTGAACGGGACTGATTGGGATTTAATAACCCGCAAAGATTTTATTATATTTTCAAACGGGTTACAGGGATGCCCCCCGGTGAGTTCTGCTGAGTTTTGTAAAAATTCACTATAGACAGAAAGGTAAATACGCGTTATTATATCCATAACAATAAAAACCTACAACTGTAATATTTCGATGTGTATGAGAGACGGGTGCTAATATACCGCAAACCGGGGCATGCAGATGGCCGGAATGAATTTTCTAACACGCACATGGACTGGACATGCAGTTGTGACAGGAGGATCTTTATGAAAAAAGTGCAGAGATATCTTATGAAATTTCTGTTTGTGTCAGCGATGGCACTTATGCTGCCTTTCACTGCAGAGGCAGCGGTCTCCAATATCAAAGGAATCGATGTATCGTGGTATAATGGGACAATTAACTGGGAAAGTGTGAAGCAGCAGGGATATTCGTTCGCCATGCTGAAGACCGGGGACGGCGCCCAGACAGGAACTTATGAAGAGGATCTGGATGATCAGTTTGAAGCCAACTACTATGGAGCGGGAAATGCAGGAATTAAGCGCGGTGTTTATCATTTTTGCTGTACCACTACTGTGGCGGGAGCGAAAAGAGAAGCAGAGTACTGTCTGAAGATTTTAAAAGGAAGGAAGCTGGAGTATCCGGTAGTCTATGATATTGAACAAAGCGGTACGTTCAAAAAGGGGAAAAAGAATACCACTGCGATCGCAAAGGCATTTTGTGATAAAATTAAAAAGGCAGGTTACACGCCTATGATCTATTCCTCCGACTATCGTTTAACAAATGAATTTGACTGGTCCAAACTTTCGGGAATCAGAATATGGGTAGGAAGCTATGGGATTAAAAAGCCATCTTTTTCCGGGTCCTATGATATGTGGCAGTATACAGACAAAGGAAAGGTACCGGGAGCTAATACAGATAAAGGTTACTGTGATCTGAACTATTCTTTCATGGAAGCGGAGCGGATTAGCCTGAACACTTCTAAGATAACTCTGGGTGCAAAAGAAACCTATTCGCTGAAGACTTCTGTAAAACCCAGCAGATGTACGGATTCCAAAAGGTATACCACATCCAATAAAAGAGTGGCAACGGTGAACTCTTCCGGTAAAATTACGGCAAAGAAGCCCGGTAGAGCAACGATTACGGTAACTACCGGCAGCGGTAAGACAGACACATGTGTTGTTGAAGTAAAAAAAGCACCGGCAAAGGTAAAATTAAGAAGAAAGTCCGTAAAACTGAGAAAAGGGAAAACTTATCAGATTAAACCGATCATATCGTCTAATTCCCAAAGCAATCGGATTACATATATATCTTCTCGCAAAGCGGTGGCAACGGTAGACAGCAGAGGAAAGGTAAAATCAAGAAAAAAAGGTGTTACTTATATAACCGTACGGACTTACAATAAGAAAAGTGTCCAACTTACAGTAAAGGTAATATAATGTCACATTATGAATAAAATATGAATAAAATGTTTTCAGAGTTTTCATAGAACGTTCAATAGTTCATCATTGAAAGTACACATTTAGAAGTTATGATATAAGCATAACAAACAAAGAATTGTTATATAAACTTTTTCATAACTCCTTCCTTTTTAGCCCTGCAGTCGTGAAGCAGGGCTTTTTAATGTCCAAAATTTCTACAGCAGGTCCGGGATCATGGAAGCAAGCTTTTTAGCCAGAAGTATATGGCTGTTCTGATCCAGATGCATATGGTCCTTCGGATGCATACGGATTCCCGGTATGGTTGCTGCATCCAGAAAATATACGTCAAGCCGTTTGGCAATATCCTCATAGTAGGAAGCCAGGGCTCTGGACTTTTCTACACAGCCTTTTCCCATTTCGTCAGCAATAAACGTAGTTTCATAACCAGGTTCAATATAGGCGGGTGCAATGATTAATATATTAGGCTTATTCTTCCAGGCATCGGTAACGGAGAGGGCTTTTTTCGTAAGGCGCTCCATGCCTTTTGCGATATTTTCTGCGTTTGAGCTGAAACGTTCCTTGGTATCATTTGTTCCCAGCATCAGAATCAGAAGATCCACAGGCTCGTGGGTCATGAGACTTTGAAAAATTGATGTTAAACCGTTCAATCCCTCAAACAGAGGATCTTCGAAGACCGTTGTTCTTCCGCTCAGTCCTTCTTCACAAATCAGATAATCATCGCCAAGATATCTGCCCAAAAGGCAGGTCCATCGCTCATCTTCGGAAAAGCGTCCGTTTGTCTCGGTACAATAACCATGTGTGTTGGAATCTCCGAAGCATACAATATGTTTTTTCACTTTATAACCTCCTCTTTAAGTTTGTAAGCAAGGAAAACAGCTTACAGAATTATTCTTTTTTTGAACAGACAGAAGGATAATTCTTAACATCCTTTCCGAAGATTCTTCTTCATAAATGCTGGCTCATCCATTCTCTGTCTATTGGTTAATGAGTTACTTTTATTTCGCTAATAAATGGCTTATGGCTCTTTCCGTACACTACCCACCATTTACAAAGCGTCCCTTTCTTAGCTAAACCCAAATATAAGATGAAATTGTTCGCTCTAGTGTAGCATGGGGTGTTCCCTGTTACAAGAGAATAATCGGGACAAAAGAGCCATAATGCAGAGAAGTTTTACTTCAATGTATATGGCTCTTTTTAATGCGTCACTGCAAATGACCGGGGAGTCTGCTGCTGAAACCCTGTAATGAGAATATTACCAGCCCTTTGTTTCTTCTACGGCTGCGCGGATATCTTCATACAGCTTTCTGATCTCAGGATCCTTTTCGTCTACCGGAAGGAATGGCAGGCGTGGGTCACCTATGTTCACACCATCCATACGGATAATTGTTTTACAAGCTCCATACATGGAGGGGAAGGAGCACAGGCGGTAAATGAACATGGTTACTATGACCTGCAGCTTCTGGGCAGCAGCAATATCGCCGCGGCGGATGAGTTCATCTAATTTTAAATATAATTCCGGCATAGCGCCATAGGTTCCACCGATAGCAGCATCGGCACCCATCAGTCTTCCGGCTAAAAACTGCTCATCCGGTCCGTTAAACACAATAAAGTCCTCACCGCCAGCCTGTTTGAACCTTAAAATGTCGTGGCAGGGGTCAGAGGAACATTTTACACCGGCAACCCGTTCGTTTTCAAGCATACGGTGGAATAAACCCATAGAGAGGTTAAATCCGGTGAGCTGAGGAATGTTATAAATAAAGAAAGGAAGGTCAGCAGCTTCTGTAATTGCGGTCCAATGGCGGTAGACACTTTCTTCACTCACATGGTAATAGACACTTGGTACGGCTGAAGTTCCGGCAGCTCCTGCCTGTTCAGCATGTTGTGCAAGCTCTGCGGAATGCCGGGTATCTGCACAGCCAACATGAACAATAATGGTCATCTCATCTCCGGCTTCCTGGGTTACGGCTTCCACGACTTTTTTTCTTTCGCCGCTGTCTAACAGAAAGCCCTCACCGGTGCTGCCGCATACGTACAGGCTCTTTACACCCTTATTAATATAGTAGCGGGTCAGTTTTTTAGCAGCATCCAGATCAATATCTCCGGAAGCTGTAAAAGGAGTGTTTAAAGCTACAGTTACATTTTTGAAACGTGATACATCGTATTTTGACATGATTTTCCCTTTCTTTGTCGAATATTGTTGAATTATGATAGCAGTTACTTCTTTTATATGGAAATTATATCATTGTTGAACAAAAAAAACAATGAAAAAAGAAAAAATTTTTTTTCTAAAAAAGATATTGAAAAATTTACCCGCATGTGATATAGTCTATTTATCAGACAGAACAACAAAGTTTAGAATTAAGATCTGCTCATTTGAGAGCAGAGGGAAAGGAGGATATGGATGACCAAAAAGGAGATAATGGATCAGATCCATGGAAGGCTAATCGTATCCTGTCAGGCATTAAAGGAAGAACCTCTGTATAGTTCATATATCATGTCTCGCATGGCATATGCGGCTATGCTGGGAGGTGCATCCGGAATCCGGGCAAACACAGTGGAAGACATTACAGAGATTAAGAAGCTGGTGGATCTTCCCGTTATAGGAATTATCAAAAAAGATTATGAAGGGTGTGAAATCTACATAACACCAACCATGCAAGAAGTAGATGCGCTGGTAGCATGCGGGGTGGAGATCATTGCTGCAGATGCCACCGTAAGGCTGCGCCCGGAGGGGGTGACGCTGGATGAATTCTTCAAAGAGGTTCGGTTAAAGTATCCGGAACAGTTATTTATGGCGGATTGCTCCAGCATCGAAGAAGGAATGCATGCGGCAGAAATCGGATTCGATTTCATAGGGACAACAATGAGCGGTTATACACCATATACGGAAGGAACTCAGCTTCCAAATTATGAAATGATGGAAATACTCGCAAGAGAGAGCGGAAAGCCTGTTATCGCAGAGGGAGGAATCTGGTGCCCGGAAGAATTAAAAAGGGCGTTAGAGACCGGAGCATTCGCAGCAGTTGTTGGAACAGCAATCACAAGGCCGATGGATATTACGAAGCGGTATGTGGAAGCAATTAACCAGAAATAATTAACAAGGCCGTTAATTATCATAAACTAAAACCAATCTATTTAAGGAGGAAAAGAAAGATATGAAAAGGAAAGCAATAGCACTTTTACTGGCTTGTACTATGGCACTTTCACTTGCAGCTTGCGGAGGAGGATCAACCAGTTCAGGAACAACGGAACCTAAGACGGAAGCAAAGACAGATGCGGCTACAGAAGCAAAATCAGAAGCGGCATCGACTGAGACAAAGACAGATGAGACACAGGCAGCGGCAGATGCGGAAACAAAAGAAGCTTCCGCCGGCGGTACAACAGAGATTACCTGGTGGGCATTCCCTACATTTACACAGGAAAATGCAGGTGATGCATTTGGATCTTACGAACAGAAAATCATCGATGCTTTTGAGACAGCGAATCCGGATATCAAAGTTAAATTAGAGACAATTGATTTTACATCAGGACCGGAAAAGATTGTTACAGCAATTGAAGGCGGTACAATCTGTGATGTGTTATTTGATGCTCCGGGACGTATCATCGATTATGGTAAGAGCGGCAAGCTTGCAGAATTAAATGATATGTTTACCGATGATTTCGTAAAAGATGTTGGAAATGACCAGCTGCTTCAGGCATGTAAAGCCGGCGACACAGCTTACATGTATCCAATCAGCTCCGCACCTTTCTATATGGCATTTAACAAACAGATGGCAGAAGATGCAGGGGTTGCTGATTTAATCAAAGATGGCTGGACAACCGATGATTTCACAACCGTTATTACTGCATTGCATGATAAAGGATATAATCCGGGATCAGTATTCTGCAGCGGCCAGGGCGGCGATCAGGGTACCCGTGCATTTGTTTCAAACCTCTACAGCAGCGCTATCACAGATGATGCTATTACAAAATATACAATTAACGATGCAAATGGTGTAAAAGCTCTTGAATATATCAAAAAAGCAGTTGATGACGGCACATTAATGAATGGTTCCGCTTACAACGGCGGTGATGATATTCAGAACTTTGCAAATGGACAGACTTCTTTTACTCTGTTATGGTCTCCAGCACAGCCGGAAACACAGAAAGAGTTATTAGAATCCAGTAAGGTTGAGTATATTGAGGCTCCATTCCCATCAGATGATGGAGTTCCTGCATTAGAGTATCTGGTAAATGGTTTCTGCGTATTCAATAACGGTGATGATGCAAAGGTTGAAGCTTCTAAGAAATTTATCCAATTTGTTTGTGATGACAGTGAATGGGGACCAAAAAATGTAATCAGAACAGGTTCTTTCCCGGTTCGCCAGTCCTTTGGAGATTTGTATAATAATGAAAGAATGACAACTCTGGCAGGCTGGACAAAATATTATTCACCATATTATAACACCATCGATGGATTTGCTGAAATGAGAACTTTATGGTTCCCAATGCTTCAGGCAGTAATGAACGGAGATAAAGATCCTCAGGCAGCTGCAGATGAATTTGTGCAGCAGGCTGATGCATCTATTACAAATGCTGCAACAACAGCGAAATAAAAATCAGCAGGGACGCTGCAATGGGATTTTAGCAGTCAACATTGCAGCGCTTTGTCTGTAAAGACAGTTATTTCTATATACACTTATGGGATTTGAAGGGAAAGTGTGAAAGAAAAGCACTTTCACACTACTGATTTGGGAATAGCACAGGCAGGCTTGCGCTATTCATGGTGTCAAGTGTGAAAGAAAATCGCTTTCACACTACTTATTAAGGCAGTATCGCAGACAGGCCTGCGATATGCAGGAGGTATAAACATGAAAAAAGTAAATAAGCTAAGAATGAGAGAAACAATAGTATCTTATTGTTTTCTGGCTCCGGCATTATTATTTTTTATTATATTTGTATTAATACCTATGATAATGGGGGTATTTACCAGTTTCTTTCGTTATACAATGAAGGAATTTACTTTTATCGGATTAAATAACTATATCACAATGTTTCAGGATACAACATTCCAGAAATCACTGGTCAACACACTTATCATTGTAATCGGATCCGTTCCGATTGTTGTAGCTTTTGCATTATTTGTTTCTTCACAGACTTACGAGAGAAAGGCATTTGCAAGATCATTTTTCAGATGTGTATTTTTCCTTCCGGTTGTAACTGGTACGGTTGCCGTAACGGTTGTCTGGAGATGGATATATGATCCGCTTTCCGGTATTTTAAATTACACCTTAAAGGCTGGTCATGTGATAAGTCAGAATATTATGTGGCTGGGAGATAAAAAATATGCCCTTGCGGCAATCATTATCATCTTGTTGACAACTGCGGTTGGACAGCCAATTATTTTATATATTGCTGCAATGGGTAATATTGACAAATCATTGGTGGAAGCAGCTGAGGTTGACGGCGCTAACAAGTTCCAGGTGTTCTGGAAAATTAAATGGCCAAGTCTTCTTCCAACAACACTATACATAGTAGTAATCACAACGATTAACTCTTTCCAGTGCTTCTCGCTTATCCAGTTATTAACTTCCGGCGGGCCAAACTTCGCTACCACAACCATTATGTATTATCTGTATGAAAAAGCATTTAAGCTGTCCGAGTATGGATATGCAAACGCAATGGGTGTATTTTTAACGGTAGTTATCGGTATTATCAGCCTGCTTCAGTTTAAATTCCTGGGCAGCGATGTAGAATATTAGGAGGGAGGACAAAAAGATGAAGAAAAAATCTACACCATTTACAATAGTATCAACTGTCGTTCTAAGCATATTGACCGTCATCTTTGTTTTTCCTTTTTACTGGATTATGACAGGGGCATTCAAGTCCCAGGGAGACGCAGTTAAGATTCCGCCCCAGTGGTGGCCGACCAATCCTACAATTGAGCAGTTCCAGCGTTTACTTGTGCAAAATCCGGCGGCAAGATGGCTGTTAAACAGTGTTTTGATTGCGCTTATTACCATGCTGGCTGTCTGCCTCACCTCTGC
Organism: Robinsoniella peoriensis; assembly: GCF_000797495.1. Taxonomy (GTDB): domain Bacteria; phylum Bacillota; class Clostridia; order Lachnospirales; family Lachnospiraceae; genus Robinsoniella; species Robinsoniella peoriensis. The sequence continues at coordinate 65,667 of NZ_JTGN01000021.1, read as the reverse complement.
ACTTGCTGGATATGTTTTGGCTAAAAAACGTTTCTATGGACAGAAGATTTTATTTACGGTTTTTATAGGTGCAATGGCACTTCCTAAGCAGGTTATTCTGGTTCCTCTGGTAAATATGATCAGCTGGATGGGAATTCATGACACCATGGCTGCCGTTATTCTTCCGCTGATTGGATGGCCCTTCGGTGTATTCCTGATGAAGCAGTTTAGTGAAAATATTCCCACAGAGTTACTGGAATCAGCAAAAATTGACGGGTGTAACGAACTTCGTACTTTTAGCAGCATTGCGTTTCCAATTGTAAAACCGGGATTTGCAGCGCTGGCGATATTTACCTTCATTAATACATGGAATGATTATTTTATGCAGTTAGTTATGCTGTCTTCCAGAAAGAATTTGACAATCCCCCTTGGTGTTGCAACCATGCAGGCAGAGCTTTCCACAAACTATGGATTGATTATGGCTGGTGCAGCCCTGGCAGCAATTCCTATCGTTGTAATATTCCTGATCTTCCAGAAATATTTTACACAGGGAATTACCATGGGAGCAGTTAAGGGATAAGGTGCAAAATTTAAGGGAAGCTATCAAAAACACGAATATGATGAAGTATCATAGTGTTGCAGGATGGTTTCCCTTTCCTTGCGTTGAATTGCAGTCTGTTTATATCAAACACGCCTTAGAGTGTGTTTTAAAATTCATTCCTGCCATCTGCACGCCCCACTTTGCGGCATATTTGCCCCGAATTCAGGTTGCGTAGCCCGCTACGCGCCCTTCATCCGGGACAAATCTACCACAAACTGTGACACACATCTGTCAGAAAGCAATTTTCAAACACGCTCTAGAGCAAAAGAAAGGACTTATAAAATGATCTATGATAATTTAGAGAATATACAGCGATACCGCGGGATATCGCAATACCTGGACCGGGCCATTGACTTTATAACGATGAATGATCTTCAATTATTACCCCTTGGAAAGACAGTAATTATGGGGGAGAAAGTATTTGCTAATGTGATGGAAGCCCAGGCCCAGGAGGAATCAAAAGGTAAATTTGAGATTCATAAAAAATATATGGATATTCAGATTGATATAGAAGGAACGGAAATGATTCAGATTGGTTTAGGGGAGTCTGAAATATTGGATTGCTATAATGAAAAAACAGATTTCGGCACAGTTTCCTGCGCCAGGTCTGCTTCTTGCGTTATGGGGCCGGGGCGTTTTATCGTTTGTATGGGCGAGGAGCCGCATAAGCCGGGAATCTTGCAGGATGAAAAGCCATATCTAAAAAAATGTGTAATTAAGGCTGCAGTTAGCTAAATGCATTATATTTGAAAAGTGAGGAATCTGTATGAAAATAGCAGTGCTGGATATAGGGGGGACATCCATAAAATCAGGTGAATTTATGGATGGACGATTATGTAATATAAAGGAAACGGATACCAATGCCCAAAATGGCGGGGCTTATGTAATGGAAAGGGCAGTGGAAATACTCAAGGGATACAAAGGATTTGACAGGATTGGGATCAGTACTGCAGGACAGGTGGATTCTTCCAGAGGCTGTATCCGTTATGCCAATTCTAATATTCCGGGTTATACGGGAATGGAAGTGAAACGGATTATGGAAGAAAATTTCCATGTCCCTGCAGCAGTTGAAAATGATGTAAACGCTGCTGCACTGGGCGAGGCAAATTTTGGAGCCGGACGGGAGTTTGCAGATTTTCTGTGCCTGACTTATGGCACCGGTGTAGGCGGGGCTATTGTTATTGACCACAAGGTTTATAAGGGCAGCAGATTTTCGGCAGGAGAGTTTGGAGGCATGGTGATTCATCCCGGGGACAGGGATATATCAAAGGATATATTCAGCGGCTGTTATGAGCGGTATGCTTCCACAACAGCGCTGGTAAAAAATGCAATGCTGCTGGATGAGAGTCTTAGTAATGGAAAAAGGATATTCGAACGGCGAAAAGAGGAAAGTGTGGCAGAGATTATTGATGCCTGGATAAAAGAAATTGTACTGGGACTGGTTTCACTTACACACATATTTAATCCTTCCTGCATAATTTTAGGCGGAGGGGTAATGAAACAAAAATACATACTGGATAAAATCTGTAACATTCTGTATAATAATGTCATGGAGAGCTATCGTGACGTAAATATTAGACAGGCACAGTTAGGGAATACAGCCGGATTATTAGGGGCTGTACAGATAGCCTTGGATTTAAAGGGAGATTGAGAATAAATACCAAGGAGGTGAATAGGTGGATAACACAAACATCGTTTTAGAGATTCAGTCATCTTATAATCAATTTACAAAAGCGGAGAAAAAGGTGGCGGATTACGTAATTAAGAATCAAAGTAAGGTATTGTATATGTCGATAACAGATCTGGCAGATGCCTGTAAGGTGGGTGATACCAGTGTATATCGGTTCTGCAGAACAATGAAACTGCAGGGATACCAGGAATTCAAAATGCGGTTGTCACTCAGCCAGGGTGCTACTTCCAGCAGCAGTACCAAGACAGTACTGGAAAGCAGGAGGTTTGATGACAGCCTGGGAGAGATGGCAGAAAAGGTTCTGCAATTACATTTAGCTGCAATTAAAGAGACTTATATGCTGCTGAGCAGAGATAATTTTGACAAAATACTGGATATGTTCGAGCAGGCAAAGAGGGTTTTCTTCTTTGGGATAGGAGACAGTCTGCTGACTGCGGAAGAAGCAAGGAATAAATTTTTAAGAATTACCAACAAGGTAATCTGCATTACGGATCCTCATATGCAGGCCATGGCAGCGTCTATGACAACTGAAGAGGATCTGATCGTAATCATATCGTATTCCGGAGCAACAAAGGACAACATTCATGTGGCAAAGGTAGCAAAAGAGGCGGGTGCAAAGATTGCGTGTATCACGCATTTTCAGAAGTCACCGCTGACATCATATTCGGATGCAATCTTATTATGCGGTTCCAGTGAAGGTCCGTTAGAAGGCGGTTCCATGACAGCAAAGCTGAGCCAGCTGTATTTAATAGACTTGTTATATCAGGAGTTTTATGAGAGAAATTATGAAAGCTGCAAGTTCAATAATGAAGGGACCTCCCGGGCAGTGGTAGAAAAATTATTTTAGAAAGCGATTAGCTGTCTGTGAAAGTTTGCTTGCAAAATGATATATTTTATGATATGATTTTTTGAGTTTCAATTAAACAGAATGCTTTCAAAGCTATATGTTTGCCTGTTTCTGAATTAAACAGGAAAATATATAGCTTTTTCTTTGTGATTTATTTGAGGAGGTAAGATGTAATTATGGCAGTTAATCAAGATAAAATGAAAACCCGGGCTATTTTTCCGCTGCTGATGTCTATGGCAGTACCTATGATGCTTTCTATGCTTATGCAGTCACTGTATAATATTGTGGACAGTATCTTTGTGGCGAGGCTTGGACCGGAGGCTCTGACGGCAGTTTCTCTGGTATATCCGCTGCAGAACATTGTAGTTTCCGTGGCGGTGGGTATTGGTGTTGGAATCAGTTCCGCAATATCCATTAGTATAGGAGGCAAAGATTTTGAAAAGGCGAATAAGACAGCTTCCATCGGAATGCTGCTTACTGTGATTCATGCAGTACTGTTTTTAGTGGTCGGAATCGTGGTTACAAAGCCATTTTTAAGTATGTTTACTGAGAATGCTGTCATTTTGCAATATGGATGTGAGTATTCTTATATCGTGCTTTGCCTTGCATTTGGCTGTCTGCTTCAGATTAGTATGGAAAAAATATTTCAGGCAGTGGGAGATATGGTCACTACTATGGCACTCTTGGCCAGCGGATGCATTATTAATATCATATTAGATCCTATTATGATTTTCGGACTCCTGGGTTTTCCGGCACTGGGAGTAAAAGGGGCGGCTATTGCAACGGTAATTGGACAGATCAGTGCATTTCTTCTGTATGTGCTGGTTTACAGAAAGAAAGATATTGGAATTAAGATTTCCCTTAAATATGTAAGCTTTGATAAGGGTATTATAAAACAGATCTATTCGGTGGGGATACCGTCAACAATTATGATGGCGCTGCCGTCGCTGCTGGTCAGTATATTAAATGGGATCTTATCCAGGTTTTCAGATCTGCATGTGGCGGTTCTGGGTATTTATTTTAAACTACAGACCTTCATTTATATGCCTGCGAATGGCGTTGTCCAGGGGATGCGTCCAATCATCGGCTTTAACTATGGTGCAGGCGAGAAGAAGCGTATGAAGCAGACCGTTCATTTAAGCCTCCTGGTGGTCTTTTGCGTTATGTTGATTGGAACAATCGGTGCGCTGGTGTTCCCAAGGCAGATTCTGATGTTGTTTGATGCCACAGATGACATGATGAAGATTGGTACAGAAGCGCTGCGCGTGATAAGTCTGGGATTTCTGGTATCATCTATAGGAATTGTGAATTCCGGGACTTTTGAGGCATTGGGAAGAGGGAAGGAGTCCCTGATCGTATCACTGCTCAGACAATTTGTAGTGACGGTTCCTCTGGGATACCTTTTGTCAAGATCTATGGGAGCTCTTGGAATCTGGATTGCTTTTCCGGTTGCTGAGGTATTGGCGGCTGTCGTAGCGCATATATTATTAAAAAAGATTTATCGGAAAATCTCTTGCAGCAGCGAGGGTAAAAATAAAGATCCGGACTTGATTTGTTTATAATATTTTAACAGAATGTTTAAATTTGCAGGCGGCGTAAAGGTATACAATAAGAAATAAGTGAGCTATAATAGAAGAAATATAGTATTAGATGACAGGAGGATTTGAAATGGATCATTATATGTCGATTTTAAAACAGTTTGGGGTCATTATGACAGTCGCTGGTGTAATTATTGGTATTATTATGTCGTTTGTAGTATTCTTTGCCTTCATGTCAAAGAAAAACGTAAACCGTTTTCATGGTTTCTTTGGCTGGCTTTATGATTATCTGCAATTTAAAAATTTTATTATTGAAGGGCTGTTAAAGTTCTTTTATGTACTTGGGGCGTGCGTCTGCACCACGGTGGGGGTATTTAATATTCTCTGCCTGCAAATGGTACTTGGGTTTGCAGTACTGATATTTGGTAATCTGATACTTCGTATTTTCTATGAATTTGCATTAATGATCGTGGTTATTTGCAGAAATGTAAGTGAAATTAATAAGAAAATGGGCGGCGGTGTCGACCATAGGACTCAGTTTAAAGAGTGTGAAATTCCTCCGATGCCGAAAAAAGAAGATTTTGTTATGAGAGATCCGCAAAAAGATGCTATGCGTGAAACGGCTGCTACCCAGAGCCAGCCAGTATATCAAAATACCGGAATCATGCAGCCGCAGGCGGTTATGAGTACAGCGGCTCCGGCAGCAAACACGGCGGCACCGGCAGTAAATACAGTACCGGCAGCAAACACGGCGGCACCGGCGGTAAATACAGTACCGGCAGCAAACACGGCGGCACCGGCGGTAAACACAGTACCGGCAGCAAACACGGCGGCTCTGGCGCCAAAAGAGGTTCTGTCCACAAGTAGTACCGCTGAAACGGCAGAATCAGAGAAGTTATCCACGGAAAAATCTGATATTGTGGATAACTCTAAGAAATTATGTCCGTCATGTGGAAATGAAGGCGGGGAACTAGATGCGTTTTGCAGCAGGTGCGGCAGAAAGTACTAAATGTCAGAAAAATTTAAGAAGCGTATTCTTGACATAAAAATTACCATATGATATATTGAATTTACATAAAAGGGAGTAGCCTAACCGAAAGGTGATTCGAAATCGTCAATACGATATTTTATATCCGTATCGAATGAAATGTGCAAGACTTTTATTGTAGCGAAGATTGCTGCGATAAGAGTCTTTTTATTTTGCTCTCTGAAACCGGCAGTCTTTGCAGTAACCTGACACCAGTTAAGGCCGCTAAAGGCCGAGAGAGGAGAAAGAGTATGGACAATGCAGAAAGAAATAACAGGGAAATTGAAGAAGCAATAATGGCGGGAAGAGCAGCATTACAAAGTTTGAACCGTGTAGACCAGTCATTAGCCAGTGCTAAAGGATTCGGAATATGGGATATGCTGGGAGGCGGTTTTATCAGCGGAATGCTCAAGCATTCCAAGATTGACAGTGCCAATGAAGAGATGGAAAATACCAAAATGCTTCTGCGAAAATTTCAAAAAGAGTTGCGGGATGTAAGTATGCATCCTGAGGTGCATATTGATATTGGCAGTTTCGCAGTATTTGCTGACTTCTTTTTGGACAATATAGTATCAGACTGGTACGTACAGTCCAAAATCAATCAGAGCAAAGAACAGGTTGAGGAGGCTATAGAGCGTGTAGAAAATGCACTTTATAGCTTGGAAAGAATGAAGCAGTAAAGAATGAAGCGGCAAAGAATGAAGCAGTAAATAATGAAGCAGTAAATAATGAAGCAGTAAAGAAGACAATCGTAAATAAATGACTCAGGAGGATTGGATATGGGATGTTTAGGAAATATTTTATGGTTTATTTTTGGAGGATTTATATCAGGTATCAGCTGGCTTTTGATTGGCTGCCTGTGGTGTATTACCATCGTAGGTATTCCGGTTGGAACCCAGTGTTTTAAATTTGCAGGCTTGTGTTTCTTTCCATTTGGAAAAGAGGTTGTATATGGCGGAGGTGTTGGCTCTTTATTGTTAAATGTATTGTGGCTGATACTATCCGGCATACCCCTTGCAATTGAATCGGCAGTTATCGGTGCAGTTTTATGCATTACCATTGTAGGAATTCCATTTGGATTACAGCAGTTTAAGATTGCAAAACTGGCATTGATGCCATTTGGTGCGAGAGTAGTTTAAAAAGAGATCGGCAGAGCTAATTGACGGGCCTGCCGGTTTTTTTGTGCTGTAAGTTCCTGTCATTCTGTATATTGGGTATAAGATATAGTAGAAAAACGGCTACAAAGAGTTTATAATAGATGTATTGAATAAAAAGGAGGCATTTTAGATGAAAGTTTCAATTTTATATGATTCACAAACTGGTAATACAAAAATGTTAGCAGATACGATATATAATTCGGTCAGAAATCTTGTGGATGTGATGTTCTGTGGAAATGCCGTGGATGCCAAAAGCGATGAGATTACAGATTCGGAGATAATATTCCTTGGATTCTGGACAGATAAAGGACAATGCTCAGATAAATTAAAAGGTGTATTGCCAATGCTGGGCGGAAAAAAGATTGCGCTGTTTGGAACGGCCGGATTTGAAGGGTCAGAGGAATATTTCCAGAAGATCTTATCCGGTGTGAAGGCCGCCCTTCCCCAGGACTGTCAGGTGGAAGGAAATTATATGTGTACGGGCCAGATGCCGGTGTCTGTACGAAAGCGTTATGAAGGAATGCAGGAAAAGGGCATGCCTCAGGCAGATGCTTTGATTCGAAATTTTGATCAGGCTTTGGGACATCCGGATGAAGAGGATCTGATTGGCGTTAAAAAGTTTGCATTAAGTATGATCAGGAGCTGAGTATGAAGATTATAATATCTCCTGCAAAGAAAATGGTGCAGGATGAAAATTCTATAGAATTTACTGATTTTCCGGCTTTTTCAAAACAGGCGGAGACATTACATAGTATATTAAAGAGGCTTTCTTATGAAGAGCTGAAGGGGATATTGAAGTGCAATGATAAAATTGCAGAGTTAAATTTCAGGCGGTACCGGAATATGAAACGGTTAGATGTACGCCGTGGACTTACCGGTATGACACCGGCTCTTTTGACATATGAAGGAATTCAGTATCAATATATGGCACCCCGGGTGTTTTCAGATCGCCAATGGGAATATGTTCAGGAAAATCTGCGTATTCTTTCCGGATTCTATGGGATACTAAAGCCCCTGGATGCAGTATATCCTTACCGGCTGGAGATGCAGGCTGCTTTGGCGGCAGGTGATGGGAAGAATCTTTATCAGTTCTGGGGCAAACGCATTTATCGGGAGCTGGTTAAGGATGATAAGGTAATACTGAACCTGGCATCCAAAGAATACAGCAAAGCAGTAGAACCATTTCTGGAGCCCGATGTTCGGTTTGTTACCTGTGTATTTGGAGAAGCGGTGGAAAGTGATCAGAACCGCAGAATTCGGGTGAAAGGGACCCAGGCAAAAATGGCAAGAGGGGAAATGGTCCGCTGGCTTGCAGAAAAACAGGTGGGGGAAATATCCAAAATCAAAGAATTTAAAGGTTTGGACTATTATTTTTCCCAACAGGATTCCAGCGATAATATATTGGTATTTTTAAAAGACGTAAATAAGGACAGGCAGGAGAAGAAAGAGGAGACAGGATGCTGACAGAAATCAGGGAGATTGTAAAAGAAGCAGGGCAGATACTGAGAAATGCCCATGCCGGAAGCAAAAATATATCTGAAAAAAGTGGTTATGCGAATTTTGTGACTGCATTTGATTGCCAGATACAGGAATTTTTAGTAGAAAGATTAAAAGCGGTTTTTCCGGAAGCCGGTTTTATCGGAGAAGAAAATCATATGCAGGAACCTTTGGGGGAAGGGTATTATTTTATCATTGATCCCATTGACGGAACTACAAATTTTATTCATGATTATCATCACAGTTGTATTTCAGTTGGAGTTGCATATCAGGGGAAGGGTTTTGCCGGAGTTGTATATAATCCTTATCTGGATGAGATGTATTGGGCTAAGAAGGGCGAAGGGGCATATTGCAATGAAGGGCGCCTGACGGTAAAGGATGTCTCTCTTGAGGAGAGTATTGTGGCTTTCGGATGTGCCAGGTATAATTCAGAAGAAACGGACCGTTCCTTTGATTTTGCCAAGAAATTGTATCTGCAGAGCCATGGAATACGTAATGGCGGGTCTTCTACCCTGGACATATGCCGGATTGCTTCCGGGAGGAATGGACTTTATTTTGAAATGCTGTTACAGCCATGGGATTACGCTGCGGCATCTGTTATACTGGAAGAGGCAGGCGGAGTCATTACTACAATGGATGGAACTCCGATTACCTTAGATGCACCCTGCTCCATTCTGGCAGGAAGTCCTGTAGTATGGGAGGAAAGCATGGGTTTATGGAATAAATAGCTGGTAAAAAATTTATTTTCTAACGCTGCCATTTTGTTATGCCAGCGGGAAAGGAGCGCGTATGAGAAATCATGAAGTTACTGCAAGCCAACCACTTCTACAGAAAGATGGCAGTCTTACGGAGCCAGGGTGGTCCAGACATCAGGTTCAGATTTATGACAGAAGCAAAATTAAGGCTCCGAAATTCAGAATTAAGGAATGGGATTATTATTTGGTTCTGAATCAGGATTTCGCTGCGGCATTTACTATTTCGGATGATGGTTATATTGGACTTGAATCGGCGTCGATTCTGGATTTCACCAGACCATGGGAACATACCGAAACGATCTTAAAGCCGTTTACCATGGGAAGAATTCACCTGCCTTCTAATTCTATGGAAGGAAATACCAGTTACCATGACAAAAAGATGCATATGCGTTTCGAGGTACAGAATGGAAAGCGGAGAATCCGATGTAAGTGGCCCCGCTTTTTTGAAGGGAAAGAATTTTCCTGTGATATTATATTGGAGGAGACACAACAGGATTCTATGGTAATTGCCACTCCATGGAAGGAAAAGAAAACAGCTTTTTATTATAATCAGAAAATAAATTGTATGAGAGCAAAAGGCAGGATGCGGCTGGGGGATCGGGAATTTATCTTTTCCCCGGATACGGATTTCGGAACACTGGACTGGGGAAGGGGCGTCTGGACGTATGATAATAACTGGTATTGGGGATCCGGAAATGGTGTTGTTAACGGGAAGCCATTCGGATTTAATATCGGTTATGGATTCGGAGATACCAGTGCGGCATCAGAGAATATCCTTTTTTACAATGGAACCGGGCATAAACTGGATGACGTTGTCTTTCATATTCCATCTGACAGTTATATGAAAAACTGGACGTTTACATCCAGTGACGGGCGGTTTGAAATGGAATTTGAGCCGGTTATAGACCGGGCTGCCAAGATGGATGTAATTGTGGTGGGTACAGATCAGCATCAGGTATTTGGAAAAATGAAAGGGCGGGCTGTCCTGGATGATGGAACAGTGCTTGAGATAAAAGATTTTATGTGTTTCGCTGAATATGTCCACAACCGGTATTAAACGCGTATGAATAATCGTCCGGACAGAGGTATTTTGATACACGTAACAAGGATAATAAAAGGGAGTAAGTGACCATCAATGGGGAAAGATATGAAGATATTAGTGGATGCTGATGCATGCCCGGTAGTGAAAATTGTAGAGAAAGTGGCGCAGGCGAAGGACATTTCCCTGATTTTGATTTGTGATACTTCACATGTAATGAGTTCGGATTATGCGCAGGTAATTATAGTTGACAAAGGGGCAGATTCAGCAGATTTTGCCCTGATTGGAAAGTCTGCCAGAGGGGACATTGTGGTAACACAGGATTACGGCGTTGCGGCAATGGCCCTTGGCAAAGGGGTGTATGTGATGCACCAGAGTGGTAAAGAATATACCAATGAGAATATAGACCAGATGTTGTTTGAACGGCATATGTCTAAGAAGGCCCGGAGGAGTTCATCCAAATTCCATGGGAAAGGCCCAAGGAAGAGGACGGAGGAAGACGATATTCGTTTTGAAGAGGCTTTTCGGAGGCTTGTGGAGAGAGTTATTGCAAAAGAATGAAGCTTTGGCATGGATACTAATGAATGCTGTGAGGGAAAGATCCTTTGTATAGTTGCATAAAATTATCCGGGGTATTAGATAAATTACATACAGCATAACACTTGACAAAGATTGTATACAATTATACAATAATTTGGTATCTGATAATGTAGTCATGTGCGGCGTTTTCTAAGCAGCCATTGGAATTGCTGGCTTTTTAGAAATTGCTGTACCAGCCGGCGTATGAAAGTGCGCAAATCATTGTTTGAAAGAACATGGTATCACGTATGAAAAGGAGAGATTATGCAATTACTGGGTCAATTTGGGATTATTTTGATTGTTACCTTTTTAGGGGAAATGATGCATCACTTTATTCCCCTTCCGATACCGGCGAGTATTTATGGTTTGGTATTGATGCTTTTTTGCCTGTCAACGAAAATAATTAAACTTCACAGGGTGATCAATGCAGCACATTTTCTGCTGGATATTATGCCGCCCATGTTTATTCCAGCCGCGGTAGGCCTGATTGTGGTCTGGGGGGATCTGCAGAAGATTTTACTTCCAATCGTCGTTATTACATTTGTGACAACGATTATTGTTATGGTGGTAACAGGAAAGTCATCTCAGAAGATTATTCAAAAACAGCGAAAGGACAGGGAAAACAGTGAAAGAATTTCTATGTGAATCCGTTTATTTTGGCGTTGCAGTATGTATTTTAGGATATGTATTAGGGATATTGATACGGAAAAAATTTAAGAAGGCAGTTTTTAATCCGTTGCTGATATCGATTATATTTGTTATTTTGGTGATTAAACTCCTGGGTGTGGATTATGACAGTTTTAATGAATCTGCTAAATATCTCAGTTATCTGCTGACTCCTGCGACGGTCTGTCTGGCGATACCGCTATATCAGCAGTTGGAGCTTTTGAAAAAGAATATGGTGGCGGTCACTTTTGGAATCGTGTCCGGGGTACTATCCAGTTTAGTCAGTGTGCTGGCGCTGGCATATTTGTTTGGACTTGAACATCAATATTATGTTACACTATTACCAAAGTCTATCACGACTGCAATTGGAGTGGGAGTGTCGGATGAATTAGGCGGAGTTACGACGATTACGGTGGCAGTTATTATTGTAACCGGCGTACTTGGAAATATTGTTGGGGAGCTGGTGTGCAAGTTATTCCGCATCTACGAACCAATAGCGGTAGGGCTGGCACTGGGCACCTCTTCACACGCAATCGGAACATCAAAAGCGCTGGAACTTGGAGAGGTAGAAGGAGCAATGAGCAGTTTGTCAATTGCGGTTTCCGGTATATTAACCGTAGTGGGAGCCTCGATTTTTGCTAACTTTCTGTAAAGTAAGATTCTCAGCTGATACGCCTTTAATAATACAGGGATAGGGGGCAGTTATGCGTAATTATAATACGATTATTATTTTGAATCCTGAAAAGGACCGGGTACTATTTTGTAAAAGAATGAATGATCCGTATGAGGGTCTGTTTAATTTTGTAGGAGGAAAAATAGAACCGGGAGAAACCTCAGAGGATGCGGCCTACCGTGAGCTGGAGGAAGAGACCGGTATCGGCAGGGAGGATGTAAAGTTGTATTACTTTATGGACTTTTGCTGGCACCTGCAGGATATGAGAATGGAAGTATATGCTGGGGTGTTAAAACATGATGTCACACTCAAGCCGGAAAAGCATCCGCTGCATTGGCTGGGATTTGAAGAGAATTTCTTCAACATGAAAAAGTTTGCCGGGGAAGGCAATATCGGCCATATGCTGGAAATCCTGAAAATGTCTAAGGAGATATTCGGACCGGTGCCTATGACGGTGGAAGAGTTAATAAATAAGGGCTGTATCTGTATGCAGAATATAGATGAGGGATTCCGGGATTATAACTGGGTGTATTTAGAAGGATCCAAAGATGATCTGTATCAGTATCTTCAGGATAAAATCATAGAAAATGGTATGGAGAATTCTTATCTGGACTTTTATTATGGCAGTTTAAAACAGGATGAAAGAGATCGTATTCAGACAGTGTTAAAACCCGAGGAAATAGAATATCTGGAGAAATTGTGCTTAAAGGAGGATCAGATCTATTTTACCATGACACAGGAGTTGTTTGAGCTGGCATTTCGGCTTTCCGAATCTGAGGCGCTCTTTAGCAGTTTTTATTTTGCAAAGGAGCCATGTACTGTCTGGAGTAATTACGGTCACAAATTTGTGGTATTTACAAGTAAGAAATGATATGAGAACATAAGTGCCCTGGCCGCAGTTTTGCGTCAGGGCACTTATGCTGTCTATTGTTCTGTTTTGACAGTATTCAGGTGGAAACGCTGAACACAAGTATTCTGTGAAAAGGGCTTTTTAATTTTGTACATATAAGATTTGAATATTGTACATGTACAATTTTGAAGGATTCCTATAAGGTAATAATTGTAGTAAAAAAAGAATGGGAGGAAAAAGATGAAATCAAAACAATTTATTTATGGTACTTTGACATTTGCAATGGTTTTCTGTTCTGCGGGGTTTTTGGCAATGGCAAAGGAAAACGGGAAAAGCAATGATTACCAGCAGGAAGTGGATGCAGGAGAAATGAGTGTTACGGCAAACAGTGAGCACAGAGGGGCTGAAATTGCAAAAGCATTTGACCGGGACAGGAACACTTTTTGGGACGCCGCATGGGAAGCGGGGGACAAGGGGTTAAACGAAAAGCCCATTGTAGTTGTCGTGGATTTTGCTGTGCCTAAAATGATTTCCAGGCTCGTTTATACACCCAGGCAGGATAACAATCCAAATGGGCAGATTCTGGAATACTCCATATATGGGACATCACAGGATGGAGATACGGTTACCATTGTGGAACAGGGATCATGGGAAAATAATTCCAGGGATAAGGAAGTAGTACTTGGTGGGGAAGCTCCGCTGTCCTCTGTTCAGATTCAGATTAAAAAGGGCAGTTTAGGAAGTGGCGTTTCAGAGACAGCAGCAACCGCAGCGGAGTTTACCTTTTATGAAACCGTTAAAAAGGCTGGTATCAGCCAGCAGACTATGGCGTTGACAGAAGGAGAGAGTAAAACACTTCAGTTAACGGAATATACCGGACAGAGAATTACATGGAAGAGCAGCAATCCCGGGGCAGTAACGGTTGGAGAAGACGGTACGGTAACGGGGATAAAAGAAGGGACCGGAACGATAACTGGTTATATGGAAGCTGGAGAATCAGCATCCTGTGAAGTGAGTGTATCGTCAGCAACAGCACCTGAAATTCTCGGAAAGGTTCTTATATTTGAAGATAACTTCAGTGGTGATGCGTTGGATCTTACAAAATGGAATAACTGGTGTGTAGACTTAAAAGAGTCGGGATTATTCCGTTACGGAAATTCACCGGAGATTGCGGTTCATCCTGATAATGCATATGTAAGGGAAGGAACCTTACGGCTGCTGGGAAGTAAAGAAGATACGTTTTTTGACGGACAGACAAGCCATTATCGTTCTGCGATGGTGCAGACAAGAGATAAATTTGAAGAAAAATATGGATATGTAGAGGCAATGGTTAAAATTCCGGATGTACCGGGAAGCAATCCGGCAGTGTGGACAATGCCTCAGGCAGATGAAGTAAATGGCGGCTGGCTCTGGGGAGATGAAAAGAATTTTGGTGCCGAGATTGATATTCTGGAAAGGCCGCATCCGAAAGGAGCACCGGAATATGCAGGACTTGCTGAAAAATACTGGATTACCATGCATTATGACAACTATACATATGATCCACATGAGAAATACCATACACAGCCAACTATAAAGAATCCATATAAGTGGCATAAGTTTGGGATGGAATGGACACCTGAGTACATTCATTTTATGCTGGACGGAGAGGTAGTGGCAACACAGGAAAATAATGTGCCAAATACTCCGGAAATCTTTATTTTAAGCTATGGACTTGGGGGCTGGATTGGTACTATTGCAGATGAGTTTCTTCCGGCTGAAATGGAAGTGGATTATGTCAGATGGTATAAATAGTAAAAAGTTTAAAAAAAGGACATGCAGCATTTTAAAATATGGCATGTACGAAAACCTAAAATTGTATTATTTTATAAATATAAATCAGAGAGAGGAGTATTATAAATGAAAAAGAAAAAAGCAGCAGCAGTTCTGTTATCGGCAGCAATGGTTCTTTCACTTGCAGCATGCGGTACGGGCAATAATAATTCGGATAAGGCGGCTACATCAGGCAAAGAGGTTACCGAGGCTCAGGCAGATTCAGAAACGAAGGGGGCCGATGAAAGTAAGACGGGTGAAACACAGAAGATCACCGCACTTGTACAGCAGTCCAGGAATTTCCCGGGTCTGCAGAATATGATTAAAAAGTTAGAGAAGGAAGAGAATATTAAAGTGGATGTTCAGGTGGTTCCGGATGATGAGTCACTGAACATGATTAAAATGAAACTGAATTCCGGTGAGTGTCCGGACTTAATCGATTACAATGTGCCTGCTATTTATGACATCGTGGATCCGGCTGCTAATTTTGCAGATATGTCCGGTGAAGAATGGGTAAGCAAATTAAAGATACCGGAAAATGTAACAGCAGATGATGGTAAAATTTATGGATTTCCGTTCCTGTCCGTACCAGGGGTACATGGATTTACTTATAACGAAGATGTATTTCAGAAGTGCGGCGTGACTGTTCCAAATACCTGGGAGGAATTCCTGGATGTATGCCAGAAGATCAAGGACAGCGGAGTAACACCTATTTTTATGCCAAAGGACACTTGGGTTCCCCAGGTTCTTATGACCGATAATTTTGCGAAGACCCTTGGTGATGAGAAAGTGAAAGAGTTCAGCGAAAAGATAATGAAAAATGAAGCAAAATGGACGGATGTTCCTGAGTTTGCAGAAGTAATTGATAAATACTTAAGCCTTTATGAAAAAGGATTTATTAACGATAATTTTGCTTCCGCTACTTATGACGATGCTATTCTTGCGGTTGCCGAAGGCAAAGCAGCCATGCATTTTAACGGTGATTTCTTTGCAGCCTCAGTGCTGGAGGCTAATCCGGAAGCTAAGATAGGAATGTTCGCAATGTCTATGAAAGACGGCGTGGATGTAATGACAGAGAATATGTCATCTGCTGGTTTTGTAGTTTATAAAAATTCTAAGAATATGGATACCGTTAAGAAGGTGCTGAATCTCTGGTCAACTCCTGAATATGCCGATTTGTATTTCGAAGAAAGACCGGCATTCCCGGCTTTCCAGGATGTAAATGGCGGAGAAGTACCGGAATACCTGAAAGCTGTTAATGAAAAATATATTGAAGCCGGAAAGGTTATCCCGGAGTTTAACTACTCAGTGATGGATTTAAATCCGTTGTTTGAAAGTACTTTATATGTATATTACGTGGATGCTCCTGCAAAAGGTAATATGGATGGAAAACAGATCATGGAGAAATTCCAGGGCGACTTTGAACAGTATATGATTGATCAGGGTGCAGAAGGATTCTAAGATACAGAAAATAGAGGAGCTGCAATAGCAGCTCCTTTTGATTGAGAAAGAGGTGGTTGCTATTAATAAGAAACAGTTATCAAAAATTTATCCCATGTGGCTGGGAGCACCGGCCGCACTGGTTTATACCATATTTTTTATTGTACCGATTATTACTGCATTTTTTTACTCCTTTACGGATTGGAACATGGACCGGATGGACAATGCCAAATTTATCGGACTGCGAAACGTGATAAATTTATTCCAGGATGAAGTATTTCTGCGTTCCCTTTGGAATACAATGCTCTTTGCACTGAGCACGACTGTATTTAAAACAGTGGTTGGGCTGCTGCTGGCACTGCTGGTGGTGCAGAAGTTCAAAGGCAACAGTATTTTCAGAACCTTGTTCTATCTGCCTTGCGTTCTCAGCTGTATGATTGTCGGGCTTTTGTTTACGGGAGTACTTAAGCAGGACGGACTGATCAATAACTTTCTGACGGCAATCGGTCAGGCGGATCTTACCAGAGACTGGCTTGGAAGCTATGGTACTGCAATGCTCTGGATTATTATTATTGAAGTCTGGATGTGGGCGGGATTTACCATGTTCCTGTTTATCTCGGGGCTGCAGGCAATTCCGGGTGAGTATTATGAAAGCGCTCAGATAGACGGAGCAACAAAATGGCAGCAGTTTAAAAGGATTACGCTTCCTCTGCTGGCACCGTCTTTTACGGTTGTGGTAACCTTGAACATCACGGGGGGACTGAAAGTATTTGATCTGGTTTACTCCCTTACCGGAGGGGGACCCGGATTCGATACCCAGGTGCTGAGCACCTATACTTTCCGGGCGTTTGGAATGGGATTGCTTGGCAAATCCAGCGCAAGTGCCTTAATCCTTTCATTTTTCATAGTGGGAATTACGTTTGCATTGAATAAATACTTAAGATCCAGGGAGGTGGATACCTAGTGAGAAAGAAAAAGATAGGAAAAATGGTGACAATTCTGATTTTGCTTCTCATTTCCAGCGTGTATATTATACCGATTGTTATGATGGTATTCGGTTCCTTTAAAACACAGGGAGAAGCGCTTCAAATGAATCTCAGCCTGCCAAAACAGCTGCAGTTTGAAAATTATAAGCATGTAATTGAAACCGGAGGGATTTTACGTGGGTATGCCAACAGTCTGATCATTACAGTTACGGCGGTGGCAGTGATTATTATCTTTGGCGCAATGACCGGGATTATTATCTCCAGGCGGGATGATAATAAGGGAAGAGGCCTGTATTACTATTTTGTATTCGGGCTTACCGCTACAATGCAGATGGTTACTACATATGCATTAGTGTTGAAGTTACATTTATATGGAACCTACTTCAGTGTTATTCTGGTTCTGGCTGCAGTGAACCTTCCTTTTGCCGTAATGACATTTTCAAGTTATGTAAAAGGAATTCCAAGAGAAATAGATGAAGCTGCCGTCATGGACGGATGCCATGCTTTTCAACTGATTTTTAAAATACTGCTTCCGATTATGAAACCGATAACCATTACAAACCTGATTATTGCAGCTATTGGAATATGGAATAACTTCCAGGTGCCGCTGTACCTGATGAGCAGTTCAGAACGGACAACCATACCGATGATGATTTTTAATTTCTACGGACTTTATTCCAGAGACTGGAATTATGTATTTGCAGCACTTGTGATAACAGTATTGCCCATTGTTATTTTATATCTCTGTCTGCAGAAATATATTGTGGAAGGCATGACATCGGGAGCCGTCAAAGGATAATAGGTATTTGATGAGGTTGATGACAGATTCTGGTACTTCAAAATTTATTACAGATAAGGTATGATAAAATTGAGTATGCAAAATTACGCGTCAGAGCATGTTTGAATGAATTTTGGGAGAAAAATATGAAAAAGTTAAAATACCAGACTAAATTTTTTCTGTATCATACCGTGATAATGATGTTGATCATATTAGGACTTGTGGGATATTTTTACAGAATGGTTGTAGGCGAGATGAAGGAGAAGGAAGAACAGGACTTCCGGATTATAACAGAAAAGACGGCAACGCAGCTGGACATTTTGTTTTACGATATGGACAGGGCGGCGCTTCAGATTGCGGCAAATCCGGATATTGTCAGGGTCTTTCAATCCTTGCCTGCAAAACCGGACGAGAATTATTTTACAAGCCATCCGATTACCACAGGAGAAGTGAAGAAGCTTCTGGAATCCTATAATTTTAAAAACGACGGGCATTCCAGAATCTGCCTTTATAACCGGTACGATGATTGGGTCTGCACGTCCAACCGGGCGATTACGGAGAGTGGAGTCAGACAGTTTTTTTCCGGAGAAGCATTTGAGGATGTACAGGAATATTTTCAGGAAGCGGACAGGTTTGTATTTTACAGGGAACCGGGGACGGATGTCCTGGCATCAGGAGAGGCACAGCGGACGGATTATCTGGCTGTCGTGAGGGAAATAAAGGATTACTACTCCAACAGTTCCAGATGCGGTTTTGTAGAAGTGCAGGAATCAACAGAGAAACTGGATGAGATTTTGGCAGATTTTGGTCCGGGCATTCAGGCGGAGATTTTGAACCAGGAAGGTCAAAGCATTTACCGGGCAGCAGGGGACATGGATTTGGATGGGAAGGATATCTACAGAATGGAAGTTCCACTGGAAAATGCTCCATACACTGTGAAGCTATATAAAAATCCCATAGAATTTAACAATGCGATGAATCAATTTTACCTGGTTCTGGCTGCAACAGTGGGAATTGTAATGCTGGCAGCCATCATGCTGGAACAGATCTTAGTAAAACATCTGTCGAAACCGCTGGTGAATCTGAATCATTCTCTGAAATCTATTACCATGGACAATCTCCATGTGGCAATTGCGGATGAAGATTCTACAGATATCGTGCTTCGCCTTGAGGATTCTTTTAACTCTATGCTGAAAAAATTAAATGACAGTATGCAGAAACAGATAACAGCCAAGACAAATGAAGTGAAATCCCATTTCTTTGCGCTTCAGTCCCAAATGAATCCGCATTTTTTACATAATATGCTAGCGATTATTTCTATTGAATCCCAGATGGACGGCAATGAAAAAGTACCGGATATCTGCCGCAGGCTGGGAGAAATACTCCGGTATAATACTCAGATGGGGGATGGTTTCAGTACGATAGAGAAGGAATGTGCAATCGCAGAAGATTACATGCTGCTTATGAAAGTGAGATACGAAGAACTGTTTGAGTTCCAGATACAGGCAGAGGAAGATGCAGGATATATCTGTATTCCTAAGCTGATTGTACAGCCCCTTTGTGAAAATTGTTTCCAGCATGGGCTTAAAAATGTGAATCCGGTCTGGAAGATTTCCATACATGCCTGGACAGAAGAGGATAAA
Source organism: Robinsoniella peoriensis (assembly GCF_000797495.1). Lineage (GTDB taxonomy): Bacteria > Bacillota > Clostridia > Lachnospirales > Lachnospiraceae > Robinsoniella > Robinsoniella peoriensis. The sequence continues at coordinate 46,110 of NZ_JTGN01000021.1, read as the reverse complement.
TGGTATATTACCGTGAAAGATAACGGAAGCGGATTTACCGAAGAGTTCCTGGAAAAGTTCCGAAGGCAGAAAGAAGAACTGGACCGGAGTGATGTAAAATACATATTGGAAAATATAGGTATTGGAGGATTGTGCCTGCCGAATATCTATACCAGGATGAAAATTATCTATGGTGAATCTTTTGTTTTTCAGTTGTATAACAGAGAAAAAGGTGCTGTGGTACTATTGGGGGGAGAAATAAATGATAAAAGTACTTATTGCGGAAGATGAGATTCCTCTTTTAAGGGGAATTAAGAATATGATAGAAAAACTAAATCCTGAATTTTCAGTGGTTATGTGTGCCCACAATGGAAAAGAAGCAATTAAGTATTTAACCGATAATCAGGTGGATGCAATTTTTACAGATATCAATATGCCACTGGCAGACGGTATTGAAGTGATGGATTATGCTAATCAAAAATACCCCGGGGCAGAAAAAGTCGTTATCAGCGGATACAGTGATTTTAGTTATGCACAGCAGGCAATCCGCTGCGGGGTTACGGAATACCTGTTAAAGCCTATCGTAAAAGAAGAATTAGAGAAAACTCTTAGCAATATCTCACAGAGATATTTAAGTATGCTTCAGGAAAAGCAGAAAGCGAGACTGGCTGAGGCGGTTTATACCGGGAAACCCGCGAACCCTGGGGAAAAGCTTCAGATGGTTTACTTTTGTGCGGGTCCCCTGATCCGGGACGGTATGGAGGAGAATATCGCAGAATGTGATTTCTGGCGGGGAATTGATATAGAGTCAGCTGCGGCAGACCTGCTTCCGGAAGCGACCTGTGTATATTCTTTTGAAAAGAACCAGGTTAATGAAAAAATACTGCTGATTGTTCCGGAGAATGAAGCAGATTTAAAAGTATTTTCTAAGAAGCTGCTGGAAGAGATAAAGGGAAGAGGAATCCAGATTACTGCAGCCTTCCATGAGGGTTTGATTGAAACCCATGAAATCTCCATGATCAGCCACCAGCTGCGCAGGAAGCTTCAGGAGAATATTCTTTTTGGCGAAAGTTCAGTGGTTGAGGACGATGCAGACACCACCGGAACGGCATACCCTGCCGGAGATGATACCTTTTATTCCCTGGGTAAAGAGATGTCTGACACCAGAAAGGAAGTATTTCTGAAAGAAGCAGAGGCATTTTTTAATGCAAGGAAAATCCGCCAAAAAGAATGCCAGCAGATAATAAGCAGGATTTTGCAGAGCATGGAGGATCAGACAGTACCGTCATATAGAAGCGAGGAAGACCGGGAAGAAACCATATGGAATCTGATCCTGTATTCGTCGGATGCCAGGCAGTTATTTCTTAATTTAAGGCAGATGCTGGATGAAAAGAAGCTATACAGAAAAGCGGAGTCTTCAGAAAATCTCATGAAAAAAGTAGAGTGCTACATCATAGAAAATATGGCGGAGCCTATAACCGCGGCCGTACTGGCGTCTGAATTCGGGCTTGTGGCACCGTATCTAAGCACTTTATTTAAAGAATACAGCGGTTATACACTGTCTCAGTATATTCAGAAAATACGTCTGGACCGGGCAAAAAATCTGCTGGAGATGGATGAGGAAATTCTGGCAAAGGATGTGGCGGATATGGTGGGATATCCCAATCCGCTGTATTTTTCCAAGGTATTTAAAAAGAAAATAGGTGTTTACCCATCGGAATACCGAAAAAATAAAATGGAGAGTAAGGGAGAAGGCAGCAGGTAATGAAATTTTATTTATCAGGAATTGACGGAAACAGAAAAGAAATGGCAGAAATGTTCTTAACGTATCAGGGGTATGAATGTGTCGAAAAAGATATGGACATTATAATTGAATTTACAGAGGGAGATGTGCTGAAAGCCGAGTTTGACGGAAAGAAGCTGAACTTGTATGGTAAGGAAGATGTACATTTTTACCGTGCTCTGCATCTGTTTCTCCAGAGAATCAAATATGGAAATACAGAGCCATTTGTAAAGGAAGAGAAAATTTGTTTTAAAGAAACTGGTATTATGATCGACTGTTCCAGAAACGGAACAGTAAATAAGCCAATGCTGAAAGAGTTTATACGGCTCTGTGCGGCATCCGGAATGAATCAGCTTTACCTTTATATGGAGGATGTATATGAAGTTCCAGGTGATCCATATTTTGGAGCCTATCGCGGCAAATATACTTATGGGGATCTGAAAGAGCTGGATGAATACGGGAATAAGGCCGGAGTGGAATTGATTCCTGCAATTCAGACTTTGGCACATCTCCATACATACCTTCGCTGGCCGAAGACTAAAAAACTGCGGGACACAGAAGATATCCTTATGGTGGGAACGAAGGATACAGAGGAATTCGTAAGGAAAATGATACAAAGCGCATCTGGACCTTTTACGTCAAAGAAAATACACGTGGGCATGGATGAAGCAGATCTTTTAGGGCTGGGGCAGTACCTGCGCAATAATGGATTTGAGGAACGGTACGAGATTATGACAAAGCATCTTCAGATGGTGTCACAGATCTGCTTGGAAGATGGACTGGAAATGATGCTGTGGAGTGATATGTTTTTCCGCCTGAAGTCCCCGGACGGAGAATATTATGATTTGCCGGAGGATACGGATTTTGATCTTTTGAAGCCGCTGCCAAAGGATCTGACGCTGGTATACTGGGACTATTACCATCATGATAAAGGAATGTATGACAAGAATATCAGGCTTCATCGTAAGCTGACGGATAAGATACGGTTTGCAGGGGGCGGCTGGACCTGGAATGGAATTGCACCAAATTACAGTAAAGCGGAGAAAACACTGCGTGAAGGCCTGGCATCCTGCAGAGATCAGAGCATTGACAAGGTAATGTGTACCTTCTGGTTTGACAATGGTACAGAGACACCTGTACGGACTGCATTCTATTCCGCATTGTATTTTGCAGAGCTTTGTTATAGCGAAGAAATGGATACAGAACAGCTTGACCGCTGGCTTATGCAGCTGACGGGATATACTTCTGATGCCTATCATCTGCTGGATGCCTTCGACAATACCCCTGGCGTAAAGAAAGACAATGAAAATGCAGATAACCCGTCCAAATACCTGCTGTATCAGGATGTGCTTACCGGTTTGTTTGACGGCCAGATTGCAGGTCTGGGAGTGGATATGGGTCAATATTACAAGAAACTGGCTGAACGGCTGGAAGATCTTCTGAATGGAAAAAGCAAAGGTTATATGGATATAGAAAATAAATACTCTATGGATATAGAAAATAAAGTTTCAATGGATGCAGTTTTCCGCTATTATAATACGCTTGCTGAAATTCTGTCACAAAAAGCGATGTCAGGGATAGAAATTCGAAAAGCATACCGCGGCGGTGACAGAGAGACGCTTGTTTTGCTGGCAGACAGGATACAAAGACTCTTGCCGATGGTATCACGCCTAAAAGCGATGAGAGAGGAATTATGGTTTTCGGAATGCAGGCCCTTTGGTTTTGAAGTATTGGATATTCGTATCGGGGGTGTCATGGTGCGCCTGGAAAGTGCAGAAAAAAGGCTGCGTAATTATCTGGAGGGCAAGGCAGACATTCTGGAGGAACTGGAGGAACCTATGATTGTGTATCAGGATGACCCGGCAGATGACAGCCATAAGATGTGTATGGGGGGATTTTGGCAGGGCATGGTTTCCGCGGGGAATATTGCAGGGATTTGAGTGTTTTCAGTAAGGTGTAAGGCCAGCGTAAGGAGTGGAATCCTGACGCTGGCTTTTTTAGTGCGTTATCTGACGCGATTCAGGGGGATAGTAGAAGAATTATAAAAAAATAATAAAATTAGCACTCGGTGGTTGACAGTGCTAATTTTTTATGTTATAACACATATATAACAAATAAAACAGTTACAACAAACCAAATACAACAACCATTTTTAAATAAGAAACCAAGGAGGTATGACTTATGTTACTTAGAAACAGAGCTTATGATTTATTTGATGAGATGTTTAAGGACGCATTTTTTAATCCGTCTTATGGAGACAGCAGAACTACCCAAGTAATGAAGACAGATATCCAGGAGAAGGAAAATCACTATCTGGTGGATATTGAACTGCCGGGCTATGCGAAAGAAGATATTAAAGCAGAATTGAAAGACGGCAATCTGACAATTACGGCGTCCAGGAATGAAAATAAGGAAGAAAAAGACGAGGCGGGAAAATATATCAGAAGAGAACGTTACAGCGGTTCCTGCAAGCGGACCTTCTATGTGGGGGATCAGGTAAGACAGGAAGATATTCAGGCTGGATTCCAGGATGGTATTTTGAGGCTCAGCATTCCAAAGGAGCCGGTTTTAAAAGATGATCAGCCAAAGCTGATTTCAATTCAGTAATCTGTCGGAGGGGATGTTTCCCTCTGTTACAGTTTATCATATAGAAACAAATAGAAACAAATAGAAACAAGTAGTATTGCGGCTGAGGCCGCCAGTCAGTTATTTTCAAGGAGGTATGACTTATGTTACTTTCAAACAGAGCTTTTGATTTATTTGATGAATTGTTCCGTGACCCGTTCTTTAGCAAACCATTTTCAGACAACACGTCCCAGATTATGAAGACTGATGTTCAGGAAAAAGATAATCACTATCTGGTTGATATGGAGCTGCCGGGATATGCGAAAGAAGATGTAAGGGCAGAGCTGAAGGATGGATATCTGACAATTATCGCGAACAAGAATGAAAACAAAGATGAAAAGGATAAGGATGGTAATTATATCCGAAGAGAACGCTTTACGGGAACCTGCAAACGATCCTTTTATGTGGGAGAAAGCGTTCGCCAGGAAGATATTCAGGCAGGATTTCAGGATGGTATTCTGCGTCTGATGATTCCCAAAGAAGCTGCGCAGAAAATTGAGGAGCAGCCGAAACTCATTACGATACAATAAAAAGTAAATACTTAGATGTGATACGGGATGTCCTGCTGAATATTCAGCGGGACATCATTTTTTTAACCATTTTTATAAAATCCAGGGCATAAAGAGGCATATAGGAGCCCTTGCGGTATGCAATGCTAAGAGTGGTACATATCCGAGGTTTACCTACAGAAAAGCAGACTGGAGCAGACTGGAAATGCATATTTTTAATATAGCTCTCCGGTGCAAAACATACGCCCAGATCCTGCAGTACCAGAAGAACTGCCGCCTGGGTATTTCTGGTATGAAGTGAAACGGTGGGGCTGATTTTGTGCTTTCGGAATAGATCAAGAGCAATTCTGCCAGTAGTCTGTTCCGGGAAATGAAGGATGAAATTATCGCTTGCAAAAAGAGCAAGCTCTATATATGGATAGGGACTGTCCGGTCCGTTAACGCCCAGAGAGGCAAACGGGTGACGGGGGGATACCACAAGGACAATTTCTTCCTCGCCAAGGGATTCATAAGTGAGCTTGGGATGGGGAGATGATTCATTAAATATGGCAAAATCGATCTGGTCATCCAGCAGCAGTTTCTCCTGTATAGCGTAAGTTTCTTCCAGGCAATTAATACGGATATGGGGATATTTTTGATAAAAAGCAGGAAGGATTGCAGGAATCATGCAGGAACTGCGCATCAGGGGAAAGGCAATATTCAGTTCGCCTTCATTGCATTGTGTAATATCTTTTAATTCTTTTTCCCAATCCTGATTTAAAGCCATCATTTTTTTTGCATATGCGAGATAGCGCTTTCCCGCATGGGTGGGAATATAGCGGTTATCAACCCTGCCGAAAAGTTTACAGCCTAACTGGCGTTCCAGTTTCTGCAGGTGTTTGCTTAGTGTGGGCTGGGAAATATACAGTTCCAGTGCAGCCTTTGTGATATTCTGGTGTTTTGCAATGCATAATATATAGTCAAATTCTTTGATATTCATGGGATACCTCGTTTTTGAAAGACATAGGCAGTTATTCACTTTTGGAATAATGATTATGGTAAATAGGAATTGGACATGCTTTTATCCTTATCATACAATAGATGTAGAAAAGAAGCAAATAAAAGCACAATAAAGGAGAGAAGAAAATGAAACAGTGGTTGGAGAAACAGTTTCAGTTGTCAAAGTACCACACGAATATGAAAACAGAGTTGATTGCAGGTGTTACAACTTTTGTCACAATGGCGTATGTCTTGGCGACGGTTCCGAATATGTTAAGCTCTGCGGGACTGGATAAGCATGTGATGCTCACTGCAATGGTATTGTTAATTATTTTGACAAGTGTGGCAATGGCAATTTTTACAAACCGTCCGTTTGCCCTGGCACCGGGACTTGGCAGTGTGGGAATTGTTACGGCAATGATCCAGAACGACGGAATTTCCCCGGAGATCACAGCAGGTGTTATTTTTCTGAGCGGTGTATTGTTTATATTAGTTACATTTTTGGGACTTAGAGAAGCAGTTGTGAAAGTAATACCTATGAGTCTTAAACATGCGGTAAGTGCCGGAATAGGTCTGTTTATTGCACTTTTAGGTGCAAAAAGCTGTGGGTTAATCATTGCAAATGAAAGCAAGAAAAGTCTTGCATTTGGGGATCTTGCATCTCCGGAAGTCATTGTAACTGTAATTGGATTTATTATTCTTCTGGTGATGAAGGTACGAAATATTGCAGGAGGAATGATTCTGACCATATTAATTACTACAATTGTGGGAATCCCGTTCGGGGTCACAAAGCTGCCGGGAAGTATCATATCGATGCCTGCAAATATCGGAAGCCAGTTTTTAAACATTGATATTGCCGGAGCATTAAACTTTGCTTATATTCCATTTTTAATTGCACTTTTTGTTCCGGACTTCTTCTCTACTTTTGGAACAGTACTGGGTGTTGGGGCAAAAGCCGGATATCTGGATAAGGATGGAAACCTGCCTGGAATAGACCGTTGTTTTAAAGTGGATGCAATCGCAACCAGTTTTGGAGCACTATTTGGTATGCCAAGCATGACAACCTATCTGGAATCTTCTGCAGGAGTAGAGGCGGGTGGAAAAACCGGACTTACGGTAGTAGCAACTGCAGCCTGTTTCGCCCTTGCACTATTCTTTGCGCCGGTTGCATTAATGATACCGTCAGCAGCAACCGCACCGGTATTAATATATATTGGAATCGGAATGTTAAGTGCTATGAAAAATATTAAATACGAAGAAATTACAGAAAGTATACCTGCATTTGTCTGTGTGACATTTACTATTTTTGCCAATAACATTGCAAATGGTATCTGCGCTGCAATTCCTACGTATTTTATTATGAAAATTGCATCAGGCAAGATCAGGGAAATATCCAAGGTAATGTATATTCTGGTAATTGTCTGCCTTTTATATTTTTATACCATTGTATAGGGGACATATATGGAAAATGTGGATTTAGTAATTCGTAATGCGAAAGTTTTTAACAGTTATCTGAAGTGTTTCCGGAAAGCAGATGTGTATGTTCTGGATGGAAAAATTTATTATGTTGATGTAAAAGATAATGAGAATACCATCCCATTAATTACTGCAAAAGAAGAGCTGGACGCTTCCGGCTATTATATGATTCCAGGATTGATTGACATCCATATGCATATCGAAAGTTCCATGATGACGCCTCAGACGTTTGCCGGATATGCAGGAAAGTGCGGTGTCACTACCGTGGTTTCAGAACCCCATGAAATGGCTAACATAAAGGGGTTATCGGGTATTTATGAAATGATCGCGGATGGGGAAAATGCACCGATTGATATCTTCTATGGAATACCAAGCAGTGTACCATCTACGAATGAGGAGCTGGAGACTACAGGAGGTATAATTGACTGCCGGGCAATGAAAGAATTGTATGAGAAAAAAGAGGTAGTCTGCGTCGGTGAAATTATGAACTACAGGCAGATCATTCGGGAAAATGATCTGGAAATTACAAAATTTTTAAACTACCTTCATGAAGTTGATCCGAATTTTGTTATAGAAGGCCATTGTCCATCACTTACGGGATTAGACCTGGCAAAATTTCTTTATCTTGGCATTGACGGAGATCATACGGAGCATACGCTGGAAGAAATACGCCAGAGATTCGAAAATGGAATGTTTGTGGAATTGCAGGAGAAGATGTTAAGGCCGGAGATTCTGGATTATATCAGGGAAAACAGGCTATATGAACATTGCGGATTTGTAACAGATGATACTATGGCGGACAAGCTGTATGAAGAAGGGCAGCTGAATAAGGTGATTGAGGAAGCAATCCGTATGGGCTTTCCCACAGAAGAAGCAATCTACTGCGGTACATATACCAATGCAAGACGCATGAATCTGAGAGACAGAGGGGTGATAGCACCTGGAAAAACAGCAGATTTTGCCCTGATTACCGGATTTAACAGTTTAGAACCAGATTATGTATATAAAGATGGACAGCTAATTGCATCCAAGGATCAGGAAAATGAAAATCATCCCGGAAAAGAACTGACTTCAGAGAACCGCCATTTTTTCCCGGAGGATTATTATCACAGCGTTCATATACCAGTACTTAGACCGGAAGATTTTTGGATTTGTGCGAAACAGGAATCCGGAAATGTGTCTGTCAGAGTAATTGAAGTTTCAAACGGAAGAACGCAGACCAGTGAAAAAATAGTATCCATGCCTGTCAAAGATTATAAAATCTGTTGGGAAGGAACCGGATGCCTCCTGGCAATGGTAGTGGATCGGTACGGTAAAAATCAAAATATCGGTTATGGCTTTGTTACAGGGGATTGTCTGAAAGAGGGAGCAGCGGCAACAACCTATTTCCATGATCATCATAACTTATTTGTAGTTGGAGAAAATGTTGGGGATATGCAGGCTGCTGTGGAGAGAATCCAGTCGCTGCAGGGAGGGATTCTGACCGTTTATCAGGGAGAAATCAAAGCAGAGCTGCCGCTGCCGGTGGCGGGAATTCTATCGGATCAGCCAATTGAAGAAATCGGACCGGCTCTTAAGAAAGTACGCAACAGCCTGTTTCAGCTGGGTTATCGCCACTATAATCCGGTAATGTCCCTCTGCACATTGGGACTTCCCGTGAGCCCGGCACTGAAACTGACAGACAGAGGGCTGGTGGATGTTATAAAGGGAGAGATTGTCGATCTGGTGTGCAGTTAAAAAACAGGGATCAAAGAGTAGAAAGTGAATAGAGAAGTAAAAAAGTACTCACAGTGAAGGTCTGGTGGATCTTTTCCGTGAGTATTTTTATATGTTCTAAGAGCATGGGAGACTGGGGACAGGACGAGCTGAGCTGGCTAAATATTAATGCGAAATAAAATAACTTTAAATAATTAGTTACATATTAATAATACATAAAAATTGATCTGCTGGAAAATAAAGTTTTGCCAAGAGTATCAAGTATGGAAGAGCATTGAAAACCGGAAGGGGCACGGAATAATAAAAAATGCATATGATTCTATATAACGAATATTATATGGGTGGTGACTTTGTTTTATGCATTTTTTATCTGCATTTTTATTTGCAATTTCCGCTAATCTGGATAATCTGACGATTGGCGTTGCATATGGTATAAAGCGTATTAAGATTGAGCCGGAAAGTAATCTGGTAATAGCGTGTATCACTGCGATTGGTACATTTTTGTCCATGTCTCTGGGATCGCTGTTTACAGAAATAATAAGCACAGAGACAGCGAATCTGATTGGATCATCTATTCTGGTTTTTGTGGGTGGGCTGTTTATTGCTGAATTTATCTGGAAAGAGTTGATTTTGAAACGGGTTAAAGCTGAGGCAGAAGAAAAAAGGGAAAAGGATAAGACGTGGCTGAAAAAGAGCATGGAAGAAGGGGATAAGGACGGATCCGGCAATATTGATATGCGCGAGGCAGTTACATTGGCATTTGCGCTGACAGTAAATAATATAGGGCTTGGAATCGCAGGGAGCATTACCGGACTGTCCGTATTCTGGACGTCAGTGTTTACCCTTTTAATCAGCTATATTTTTATATCTGCAGGGCAGCGTTTTGGCAGGGGATGCTTGTCGAGATTATTTGGTAAATATGCAACGGTTGTCTCTGGTCTGATTATTTTTGGTATGGGTTTATATGAAATGTTTGTCTAGAGCGTGTTTGAAAATTGGTTTCTGGCAGCTGTGCGTGACACTTTGTGGGAATTTGACCCGTATGAAGGACGTGTAGCGGGCTACGTAACCTGAATTTGGGGCAAATATGCCGCAAAGTGGGGCATGCAGATGGGGAAAGTGTACGGAAAGATGGGGAGTGCGGTAAGCCGGCGAAGCCTCAATGCTGTACTAGTACAGCATTGCACAAATAACTGTGAATATAGCATCCGCCTCTTTCCGAACACAACCTCCATCTAAAAAGCGTCCCTTCCCTGACAAAATCTAAACTAATATCCTGCTTTTCATTTTTTCTAAATATCTGAAAGCTCCCGGGCAATGTCCGGTAAATCTGTTATGATCGCTTCAACTCCCAGTTTTATTAATTTTTCCATGTGCTCTTTTGTATTGACTGTCCACACGTGCAGAGGAAGATTGTATTTCTTACAGTCCTGCAGAAAATCAGGATACTGGAGAAGATAGATTGCAGGGTGCAAAGCATTAACCCCTATACTGTTTCCGTAGGCAGGAACATTTATCCAGCCGTCTTCATAGAGAAGTCCGGTTCTTATAGATGAATCCAGTTCTTTTAAATATTTTAAGGTATAGTGATTAAAGGAGGAGTAAATAATCCGCTCTTCCATCTGCATCTCCCGGGCAAGATTTAATGCTTTTTTCTCTATTCCGGGATAAAAACAGATGCTGGTTTTAAGTTCAACATTAACGGTTAGGCCTGTGGGCTGAATCAATTCATAAACTTCTTTTAAGGTGGGAATACATGCATTTGTAAATTCAGGATGAGTCCTGTTAAAACGCAATTGTTTTAATTCCTTAAGGGTATAGTCTTTAATCCAACCAGTTTTACCGGTGACACGATCAATCTTTTCATCATGAGCAACGACGATTTCCCCGTCTTTTGTCAGTTGTATATCCAGTTCAATACCATCTGCATTCTGGTGTATTGCAAGTTCAAATGCTTCCAGTGTATTTTCAGGCGCATAGCCGGAAGCGCCTCGATGCGCCCAAATCTTTGTTTTCATAATACAACCTCACTAATATATTTTAGTTTTCTATACTTCTGTGTATGAATGCTTTGGTTCATTATAGTACTCTTTGGGATGAGATACAATTATATTTTGTGGGCTGTTAATAAATAATGCCTCCTGTACTTCGGCTGAACAGTGTCCCGCCCGATGGTGCTGATGCAGGTAGTCTTGCTTATCTGTTCATATACTAATGTTCTGGGGCGTCCGGTACAGAAGCAGAACAGATGATAACTAGCCCAGATCATTAGAACCGGAACGAAAATCAGGTAAAGTGATCCAAAGCGCAATATGCACTGCTGCAGTGTAAGTGCTTTTTCACCATCGCTGGAAGTAACCCTGATTCGCAGCAGCCATTTTCCCGGAGTGTAACCATTTGTGAGGTAGGTACACACCACAAAGTAAAATACAGGCAGCATGAAGCAGGAAGCAAACTGGATCAGGAATAAGAACGGAGGGATAAATGTTGTCAGGATTACGGTCGGAACACCAATACAAGCCAGGATAACCCAGTCCAGGGTAAATGCAGCAAGCCTTCTGCAAAAAGAGACGTGTAACCCCTTTTCGTATGCAATTTTATCCAAACGTTCTCTGCTTGGCAGTAATTTCATAAAGATAGCTGATGAAATATAACCAAGCATTCCACCGCTGGTGTTCAGCATCAGGTCATCTACATCGAACAGACGGTATCCGCGGGGATATATTCCGTATAATCCGCTTAACTGCGTAAGTTCAAAGAACAGGCTCAGAGAAAAGCTGACCAATAATACTTTTTTCCAGCTGCATCGGAAATAATACCGCAGGTAGGTACCGAGAGGCAAAAACAGCAGGATGTTAAAGATGACCTGCAAGAAGCAGTTTTGTGTCAGTGCACTTATCCAGGTTCCCGGTGAAGAGATTTGAAAAGTTGTTTCTCTTAAGAAGTCTCTTACAAACTGGAATGGAACCAGCTGAGTCTGAGGTCCTGTGTAGCCTGCCACCTCACTAACAGAGGGGAGCGGAAGTATTACAAGGAAATACATGCATAGCAGGTACAAAACAAAGGAATACGTGATAACGGATCGAAATAGCGGTATGGAACCGTATCTGCGGTATTGATAAATCATGTATGGAAATGTAAATATAACAGCCAGCAGCGGAAAAACTGCGATGGCTTCTTTAATTGGGATCAGGTATATATTCATAATATAGCACCACCTTTCATGGCTTAATGATATCAAAATGAATCATTGTCTGCCATAATTGCAGCTTACATTTTAGGAATATAGCTTACAATTTTGTAAGTCAGAGATTTTTTGCCTTTACCATCAGACATTATTAATAGAAAGAATAGGTACTTAAAATAAAGAAATGATAAAAAAGTGAAAAATACAAACAAAATATTGTAAAGAGAAACCGGAGTTTGTATGCTATGATTTTCTATAAATATTAAAATTCCGGAAGGGTCTGGATGCATCTGGGTTCCCTGGGAAAAAAGAACGGAGGATTGTTATGAAGAGGAAGAAGAGGTTTGCCAGAGGAGTTAGTTTTATGCTGTCTATGGCATTGGTGTTAAACACAATTGTGATGCCCGTATCAGCAGCGGGACAAAACGCAGCAGCGCAGGTGACTGCCGGCGGACAGGTGCAGGAGACGAATGATAAGCAGCAGGGATATGGAGAAGCAGACCGAAATGAGCGCAGCGTTGTGATAAGGGCAGAAGAGAAGAAAGAAAACCGTGTAACAGAAGACGGGATAGATCAAAAAGCGGAGACAGCACCAGGATCTGAAACAGATTCGGAAGCAGTGACAGATTCGGAAACAGTGACAGATTCGGAAGCAGTGACAAATTCGAAAGCAGTGACAGATTCGGAAGCGGTGACAGATTCGGATGTAGAGACAGCTTCGGATGCAGAGATAGCTCCAGGATCTGAAATAGATTGGGAAACAGAGATAGATTCAGCTACGGAGATAACTTCAGATACAGAGCCAGAATCAACCGACGGACAGGCAGCCACATCTGAAAGAAAAAAGGATACGGAAGCGGTAATACAATCAGAGGACGGGTCTGCTTTCGTACAGGAGCCTGAATACGTGTCTGATGTAAATACGGTAAAAGCGCTGGAGGACTTGGAACCGGGGCTGTTTGGCGAGATTTTTAATACCGAGGGATACCGTGGGGGTCCAATTGAACTTTTTAATTTTGAAAATAAAACAGGAGAACAGATTTTTCCTACCTTAAACGGACAGAACTTAAGGCCCATTTTTGACAAATATAATGGGAATAAGGGAGATGAGCAATTTGCTACGGCAAGATTCACCGGAAAGCTGAACGTAGAAAAAGCCGGGGATTATAAGTTCTACGGCTGGGGAGATGACGGATTCCGTATATGGATCGACGGAAAACTGGTCATCGATTTCTGGGTACAGGAATGGGAAAAGGAACAGACAAGTAATGCAGTTGCCTTAAGTAGCGGACTGCATGATATCAAGATTGAATACTTACAGGGATGGGGCGGCGCCGTATTGAAGCTTTCATGGGAGTCTGTAAATGCGGGTATAGCCAAGGAAGTGATTCCTGAAAAAGCTTATTATCATGCAAAAGCTCCCGCTGATGCGGGCTTAACAGCCCAGATCTATAAGGTAAGCGGAACACCTTCCAGTATTACGTCCTTTGGATTTGCAGGGGAACCGGTAAATCAGGTTTTACCAAACCTGGATGGGCGGGAAGGTTTAAAAGATGCAATTGAGCTAAGTAATGGAAGCAGTGAATATGCAACGGCTATTATCCACGGATATATTACGCCTCAGGAGAGCGGTGACTATGAATTTGTAATGAGCGGAGATGATGCTTTTCGCTTCTGGATGAAGGATGAAATGATGGTTAATTCCTGGAAACTTCATTCCGACCAGACCAAGGTCAGTCAGCCAGTACATATGGAAAAAGGATTTCTTTACAAAATCCGTATTAATTATGCCCAGGCAGATGGAGATGCCAATTTGAATTTATCCTGGAAAAAGGATGGCGGACAGGCACAGGTTGTTCCGGCTGAGTGTTTTCGGCAGGCTGCAAAGGCGATCCAGGGAGAAACTGCAGCAGAAGACCAGCATGGACTTCTGGCTGAGGTGTATGGTGATATCTTCCTGGAAGAAAAAAAAGGTGAAGTAATTGCACCCGTACTTGACAAGACACTTTCCATTAAAAAAATATTATCCCAGTATAACGGATCGGAAGAATATGGTTCTTTTCGTTTTACCGGACAGGTAAACGCAGAAGAAGCAGGTGATTATACCTTTTATCTGATAGGAGATGATGGTTTCCGCCTTTGGGTAAATGATGAGCTGGCAATTGATTTCTGGGAATCCAAATGGGATAAGCAGCAGGAAAGCCAGCCAATCCATCTAAATGAAGGCAGAAATGATATTCGCATTGAATACTTCCAGGGTTATGGCGGAGCTTATATTATGCTGGAATGGCTGAAACCCGGAGCAGAGGAAAAAGAAGTTATTCCAACGGCAAACCTTTATCCGTCAAGTACAAAAAAAGGATTAATCGGAGAAATCTATCAGGAAAAAGGCGGTAATCAGGAAAAACTGGCTGAGGTAATGGCAAATGAGGTATCATCAGAGCAGTTTTCGGTAAATTCCCTGGTCAGCTATTACGAGGGAAATGAGAACGCGCCGGCAAATGTAGAATTAAACGGTAAAATTAAACCAGATGTATCCGGAACCTATGAATTGGCATTTGGATCTTCCGGTAACTATCAGGTGTATCTGAATGATGAAAAAATTATTTCTCAAAATGCGGGAAATGTGTATAAAGAAACCCAAAGCCAAAAAGTAGAACTGGAAAAGGGAATCTATTATAATCTTACGATTATAGCAGAGAATCTGAATCTTAAGGAAGATATGAATTTATCCTGGACACGGGATGGGGTAAAATCGGTGATTGGAGAAGATCAGTTGTATGCCCCGGAAGCAATGTGGTATGAAAGCGTTATGGCGAGAGAAAAATTATATGTGGGTCTCACAGAGGCAGTGAATCTTCGCAAAAATACGAAGGTAGGATCTGGTGAGGGTCAGATTGCGAAAGAGTATATGGATAAGTTCTCTGCAGTTGTAGATGAAGTAGCAGCAGATGCAAAAGACTTTGATATCATCGCATCTGTTCTGAAAGAAGATTCCAATAAGATCACCGATGCGGTGGCAGAATTTAAATTAAATGTAATTCGTGCACAAAAAGGGGAAGCATTAACCCAGTTCAATAATGCACTCTATCAGGGACAGGATCCATTTATCAGCTATCATGACGGATATTATTACTTTGTTTCGTCCAGTAACGATCCATCCCACAATAAAATGTATGTATCAAAATCAAAATCGCTGCTGGATCAGGGAGAAAAAGTAAGGATTTTTGATTTTAATGATTCAAAATCCAGGATCTTTGCTCCGGAAATGTTCTTCATTGACGGTAAATGGTATATTTATTACTGTGCAGATGCAAAAGAATATAACTGGAGGCATATGGCATGTGTTATGGAATCTGTTACTGATGATCCCCAGGGAGACTGGATTGACAGAGGCGTATTGTATACGGGAATGGAAATAAATAACCCCAATGAGTTTGCACAGGGAAATGATTTTACCGTTTTCCAGTACCGCGGACAGTTATATGCCTGCTGGGGAAGCATGGAAAGCGGCGTAGAGTCACCAGCCATTGCCAGAATGGAATCACCCATTAAGATTACGGAGGAAAGAAGTTTTCTGCCTGGCTTCGGAGGTGAAGGCCCCAGAGCAGTTGTGAATGGGGAGCATCTGTTTATGACTGTTTCCCAGGGAAGCTTTAAGACAGCAGGATATCACATGGGTATGTATGTATTTGATACGACAAAGGAGGATGTGTTAAATCCGGATAACTGGACCTATAAAGAAGGCATATTCGAGGGATCGAAAGATGTCTATGGACCAGCCAGAGCTTCATTCTTTCAGTCAGCTGATGGGACAGAGGACTGGATGGCATTCCATTCAAAAGTGTATCCGTCAAATAATAATGCATGGAGACAGGTCAGTATTAAGAAATTCACATGGAATGAAGATGGATCACCGAACTTTGGCAGGCCGGTATCGCCATATGAATTTACAGCACTGCCATCCGGCGATCCGGGTCTGGGACTTGCATATCAGGCAGAAGACGGAGATTTGTCAGGCGGTGCCCAAAAAGGATATAAAGGGAAAGGATTCCAGGGAACCGGATATGGTAAATTCACAGACACGAATGGAGAAAAAATAACGTTTAAGGTAAACGTACAGGAAGATGGCGACTATTTTATCAGAGCTCGTTATGCGAACGGGGTAAAGGCCCCGATCAGTAGTACGGACAACCGTGGAGAATGGGAAGCAAATATACCGGATATTACACCAAAGGCGGGCACCTTGAATCTCTATGTAAATAATGCAGGTCAAAAAAGTGTCACGGTTCCCTTTGACAAAACAGAAACAGACTGGCAGCACTGGATGACTGTCTGCAGCCGCGTTACCCTGAAAAAAGGTGATAACACCATATCTTACGTAAAAGATGCAGAAAACAGTGGAAATGTATATATTGATTATATAACTGTGCAGGAAGCTCATGAACAGCCGGCACCTCAGACTGTTAAGACAGGGGCTGAGCTGGATGCTTTGATCGCTGATGTGGAGGGGATTTTGGAAGCGGAATATTCTATTGAGACCTGGAGAATCTTTTATGGAGCGCTGTTAAGTGCAAAAGCCGTTAATAAAGATGCAGTGCAGGCTGTTTCAAACCGTTATTTATCATTAGAAGCGGCAGCAAAGGATTTGTCTGCTTATGTTCGTTTTTATGTTGATAAAAACGTAAGCGTAAGCGGAGATGTAAAAGATGATATGTTCCGAATTAGTTCCGAGGTTACGGTACAGGCAATCGATATTCCGGGTGAAACTTTTAGTAATTGGGAAGTATCCGGTCTGGAACTGACGGCTGACCAGAAAGAATCCAGAGAATTTACATTTACGGTTCCAAGAGGCAGGGGAAGTATCGTTCCGGTCTATGAGGAAAATGCGTATTATAAGGTTACAACAGGAGCAAATGTAACAATTGAAAATGCTTCTTCAAACGGTACCTGTCAGGCAGGAACTACGGTTAAGGCAACGGTGGGCATACCTCAGGGCAAAGAGTTCACCGGTTGGGAAGTCAAAGGAATCACGTTAACAGAGGCAGAAAAAAGAGCACTGTCCATTACTTTCGTCATGCCTGAGAATGAAGTTGTATTAAATGCAGGATTTAAAAATATAGTAGTTCCGGAAAAACCGAAATACCAGTTGAAGGCAGGAGCCGGGATTACCATAATAAATGCAGCAAAAGACCAGATGTATCCGGCAGGAACCAGAATTCAGGCATCGGTGTCTGTTCCTTCCGGCAAGGTATTTGCACAGTGGAAGACAGCCGGAATTACACTGACGGCAGAACAGCAAAAGTCACAGACGATTACATTCCTGATGCCGGCACAAAGTGTAAGTCTGGAAGCAATCTTTGATATCCAGAAAAAGAAACAGACGATTACAGCTAAAGATTTTAAGAAAACAAATGGAGATAAGAGCTTCTATATTAAGGCAAAGGCATCCGGAAAAGGTAAGTTATCTTATAAGTCCGATCATACGAAGGTTGTAAAAGTGGACAGTAAGGGTAAAGTGACAATCAAGGGTACCGGTAAGGCACAGATTACCATAACGGCAGCAGGCAATGCCAATTATGATTCTGCAGTCAGAAGAATTACCGTTTCGGTTGCCCCAAAGAAAACTACTGATGTGAAAGCAATATCAAAGAAATCTAAAACTTTGAAACTATCATGGAAGCGTACAAGTGGTGCAAGCGGATACCTGATCACATACTCAGCGGATAAAAAATTCAAAAAGGGAGTCAAAAAGATTGTAATCAGTTCCGGGAAAATAACATCCAGAACCCTTAAGAATCTCAAGGCTAAGAAGGTCTGCTACGTAAAAATCAGGGCATTTAAAACGTCAGGCAAATCAAAGGTCTATGGAAAATACAGCAGGACTGTATCCGTGTTGGTTAAGAAATAAATATTAAGATAAAAACGATAACAATAATGAATATAAAATACCACGCTTTTTTCCGGCGTGGTATTTTTATAAATTAGTGCTAAAATTTTGCATAGTCAAAGGATGATTTTTCCATTATAATGTATTTTATCATCGGGGGATTATCGTCTCATTTGATGAAGAGGGGGAAATGAATTTATAAACACGTTCTAAATTATGGGAGGAAGAAAAAGATGAATTGCAAAGCTATGGTAGCAGATGATGAGTACATAATCCGGAGGGGGATTATCAGTTTTTTACGGAAATATGAAGAAATTGAAGTCGTAGCAGAAGCAGAAGATGGAGAAATGGCATTGGAAATTGCCCAGGAAGAGGACATTGATATTTTCTTTGTAGATATTAACATGCCTTTTTTAAGCGGGCTGCAGTTTATTGAAAAATTAAAGAATTTACAGCCCCAGGCAATCATTGTTGTTATCACAGGATATGATGATTTTGAATTTGCAAGGACGGCTCTCCGGCTCGGAGTCTTTGAGTACATTTTAAAACCATTGATGGAAGAACCTTTTGACAATATGATTCAGGAGGTATTAAAGGAAGTACAGCAGCAAAATAAGGAAGATAAATATCTGAAGTGGGCAAAGATGACTTTACAGCAGAACAAAATACATCTGGTGGATGCCTTTTTAAAGAACTGGCTGGAAGGGAGACTTGCAGAGGAAGAAATCGAGGAACGAATGCAGTATCTGGACATTTGTATTCCAAAACAATATGCAGTTACCATTATTCATCTGGAACAGGCGGTGGATAAAGATCTGGGTGAAAACTGGGATGATGACCTGTTATCCTATGCTGTTCAGAATATTAGTAATGAAATTTTTAATGACCTGAAAAATGTCTCTTCCTGCCAGGTAGAAAATGGTGATCTGGTGGTGATCTCAAAAGATATGGGAGCAGAAGAGCTTAGGCGCAAGCAGTTAAAATGTATGGAAAGCATCGAGGGATGTCTTCCATTAAAAGTAGTTTCGGTTCAGGAGACAGGAGAAGGATATGAGAATCTGGTTGCGGTATACAACCGGGCAGCAGAGCAGATGGAATCAGTAAAGGGCGGATCCAGCGTAATTAAAATTGTGAAACAATACATAGAAGATAATTATAACAGAGAAGAATTGACGCTGCAGGATGTGGCGGATTATACGTATCTTTCGCCTCAGCATTTAAGCAGGATTTTTCGAAAAGAGATGGGAATCACCTTTATTGATTATCTTACAAAAGTGCGTATCCGAAAAGCAATCGACCTGCTTTTTGAAGAAGATCTGAAAATGTATGAAATAGCGGAGAAGGTAGGATATACCACTCAGCATTATTTCAGCAATGTATTTAAAAAGATTACCGGAGTAAGTCCGGCTGAGTACCGTAAGAGTGCACAAAAAAGATAAGGAATGAAAATTACACAGGGATATTTATTTAGCATCCATGAGTTGATTGGCAAATGGATGCTAAAATTTTGCAATTTTATAAAGGAAAATTGCAAAGACCTGAAGACATAAATAGAATATAATAAGTTCATAGCAAGGGAAGAACCCAAAGAAAACGGAGGATATTAAAATGAAAAAAAAGCTTGTTAGTGTATTATTATGTGTCAGTATGGTAGCTGCTATGGCAGCCGGATGTGGTTCCAGCAGTACAGGAACAACAGAAGCAAAGACAACGGAGGCAAAGACAACAGAGGCAGCGAAGACAGAAGCTCCTGCAACAGAAGCACAGGAAACGGTAAAGGGTTCTGAAGTTGCAGGTGATGAAGCAAAAGATGACAGTGCAGGCGGTGATAAACTGGTAGTTGGATTTGCCCAGATCGGACAGGAATCCGGATGGCGTGATGCTGAGACAGCTTCGATTCAATTCTATGCAGGACAAAACGTGGATACAATTGACCTGAAATTTGCAGATGCTCAGCAGAAACAGGAGAACCAGATTAAAGCAATTAAGTCTTTTATTGAAATGGGTGTAGATGTTATCGGACTTGCTCCGGTAGTAGAAACCGGATGGGACGCAGTATTTACAGAGGCTCAGGAAGCTGGAATCCCAATTGTACTGGTGGATAGAAAAGCAGATGTAGATGAAAGCTTATATTCAACTTTCATCGGATCAGATTTCATCGAAGAAGGTAAAAATGCAGCAATTGAAATGGGCAAATTATTAGAAGAAAAAGGAAAAATTGTTGAGTTAGAGGGAACCGTAGGTGCTTCCGCAGCAAATGACCGTAAAACAGGATTTGATGAAGAAATCAAAGCAAATCATCCGGATATTGAAATTCTGGAGTCCCAGACAGGTGACTTCACAAGAGCAAAAGGGAAAGAAGTTATGGAATCTTTCTTAAAGACTTATGGCGAAGAAATCAAAGGTGTATATGCACATAACGATGATATGATGCTTGGCGCAATCGAAGCAATTAAAGAAGCTGGATTTAAACCGGGTGAAGACATTAAGACAGTGTCAGTAGATGGCGTTAAAGGCATTTTTGAAGCTATGGCAGCAGGAGAAGCAAACGTTACTGTAGAATGTAATCCATTACTTGGTGAACAGTTCTTCAATACATGCCAGAAATTAAAAGATGGTGAAACAGTTGAAAAATGGGTTAAATCTGAAGAAGGTATCTATCGTCAGGATACGGCGGCAGCAGATTTACCAAATCGCCAATACTAAAATAGATTTTTATGATCTTATTAAAATCCGCTCCAGTACGACTGAGAGCGGATTTTGGATAAGGGGGCAGATAAACAGCAGGAATGGAGGAAATGTGATATGGGTAAAGAGGATATCTTACTTCAAATGAATCATATATCAAAGAGCTTTGGCAAAGCTGTAATCGCGCTGAGTGATGTGCAGCTGGAATTAAGAAAAGGGGAAGTACTGGCACTTTTGGGAGAAAACGGTGCAGGTAAATCCACATTGATTAAGGTATTGACAGGAGTAGAGGAAAGAGACAGCGGAACGGTTCTGATGGAAGGAAAAGAAATCTATCCGAAATCCCCGTTAGAGGCGCAGGCAGACGGAATCAGTACGGTATACCAGGAGGTAAACCTCTGTCCGAATTTGTCTGTAGCAGAGAATATTTACATAGGCAGGGAAATAAGAAAAGGCGGCAGAATAGACTGGAAAACAATTAACCAGAAGTCTAAGGAATTAATGAAGAGATTCGATCTGGATATTGATGTAACTAAGAATCTGGATAATTATTCTGTGGCAATTCAGCAGATGATTGCAATCGCCCGTGCCTGCGATGTATCAGCAAAAGTACTGATACTGGATGAACCGACTTCCAGTTTGTCTGCAATGGAAGTAGAAAAATTGTTTGAAACAATGAGAAAGCTCCGGAAAGAGGGTATGGGAATAATTTTCGTAACACACTTTCTGGATCAGGTATATGAGATAACAGACCGTATAACGGTTCTAAGAAATGGGGAATACGTAGGAACTTATGAAACAAAGAACCTGCCAAGGGTAGAACTGGTAGGAAAGATGATTGGCAAAGACTATGCAAAATTAAATCAGACAATGGCTATTTATGAAGAAGAAAATAAATCAGATGAATTATTAATAGATATGGCAGATGTCACGGGGGCAGGAACCATCCAGGGATTTAGTCTGAAGATTAATAAAGGCGAGGTATTGGGACTCTCCGGGCTGTTGGGCAGCGGAAGGTCAGAAACAGCCCGTTTAATATTCGGAGTAGATAATCTGGAAAAAGGAACTCTTGAAATTAAAGGAGAAAAGACAAAATTAAAGGGTACACTGGATGCAATCCGGAGAGGCATTGCATTCTGTCCGGAGAACCGTAAAACGGAAGGTATTGTAGGAGAACTTACCATCCGTGAAAATATCTGCCTGGCACTGCAGGCGAAGCGGGGGATGTTTCACTTTATCTCCAGACAGGAGTCAGAGAAGATAGCAGATGAGTATATTAAGAAACTGGAAATCAAGACCCCGTCGTCAGAACAGCTGATTAAGAATTTAAGCGGCGGTAACCAGCAGAAGGTAATTCTGGCAAGATGGCTGGCAACTGAGCCGGAACTTCTCATGCTGGATGAGCCGACAAGGGGAATTGATATTGGAACGAAAGCCGAAATACAAAAAATAGTAGTAGACCTGGCAAAACAGGGAATGGCGGTTATCTTTATTTCTTCGGAAATTGATGAGATGACCAGGTGCTGCGGCAGAATGGTTATTTTAAGGGACATGCGAAAAGTAACAGAACTCCGGGGCAGCCAGATTTCAGAAGAGGCAATCATGCGTTATATAGCTGGAGGTGATAATCATGAAAAAACTAAATAAAATTTCTAAAAATCAGGCATTTTGGCCCTTTGTGATATTACTGGCTATTATCCTGTTTAACGGAATCATATCTGGTGGAAGTTTCTTTCAGATGAAAATAGTTGATGGGCATCTTTATGGAAGAATTATTGATATTATAAGAAATGGCAGTAAGCTGATGATCTTATCCATTGGTATGACAATGGTACTTGCTACAGGGGGAACCGATATCTCGGTTGGTTCTGTTATGGCAATAAGCGGGGCAATTGCCTGCAGTATCGTAAGCGGAAGCATTCTTCCGGGAGTGGGTGGAAATGTGGCAATCGCCATTATACTGGCACTTTTGGCAGGTCTGTTATGCGGGCTTTGGAATGGATTCCTGGTTGCAAAGATTCAGATTCAACCGATTGTAGCAACAATGATCTTAATGGTTGCGGGGCGCGGAATAGCCCAATTAGTAACCGGTGGTAAGATTGTAACAGTTAGCTCAGACGCATATTACTTTATTAATGGTGGATATATTCTTGGAATTCCATTTCCGGTATATCTGGTAGTTATTTTATTAATCATCGTGTTGCTTTTTACCAAAAAAACGGCATTTGGACTTTTTCTGGAATCAACCGGATGTAATTCTGTATCCAGTAAATTTGCCGGAATCAATGTAGATGCGATTAAACTGGTTGTTTATACCTGCTGTGGTATCTTTGCAGCTTTAGCGGGTCTCATTGAAAGTGCCAGCATCAAAGGCGCGGACTGTAACAATGCAGGTCTTATGATTGAAATGGATGCAATTCTTGCAGTTGCCATTGGCGGGACTTCACTAAGCGGGGGACGTTTTTCAATACCGGCAAGTATCGCAGGTGCCCTGATCATTCAGAGTATTACAACAACTGTTTATGCCATAGGAATTGCACCGGAAATTACCCAGGTAGTAAAAGCTATTTTAGTTGTTATCATCTGTCTTTCACAGTCAAAAGAATTTAAAGAGACATTTACAAGAAAATTCTCTAAGAGAAAGGTGGCGAAGCAGGCATGAGAGAGATGGCAAAAAAGAGATTAAAAATTAATAACGTTTCGCTGGTAATCACATTTGTGCTGTTTATTGCACTATTTATATTCGGATCTGTTTCGTATGACCGGTTTTTATCCTTATCTACATTTTTTAATTTATTTAATGATAATGCCTATCTGATTATAGCATCTATTGGTGTTACCTTTGTATTACTGACAGGCGGAATTGATATATCCATAGCGTCCACGATTGCATTTACCTGTGTACTATCCGCATTCTTGCTGCAGAAGGGTGCACCGGCATTTGTAGTGATTCCTTTAGTATTACTGATCGGCGCAGCAATTGGATTTGGGATGGGATACATTATCCACTACTTTAAACTGCAGCCATTTATCGTAACGCTTGCAGGACAGTTTTTGATGAGAGGACTTTGTGCGGTAATCAGTACGGAATCCATTTCTATCTCCAATGATTTTTATAAAAAAATGGCGCTGAGCAAATTGGTAATTGGGAAAGGTAAGATTTATTCTTATGTATTTATTGCCCTGGTAGTAATTCTTGCAGCTTACTACATATTAAAATTTACCAAGTTCGGAAGAAGTATTTATGCTTTAGGTGGGAATGAACAGTCAGCGATTCTGATGGGACTTCCAGTAGCAAGAACAAAGATTGCGGTTTATGCAATCAGCAGCTTCTGTGCAGCACTTGCAGGTGTAGTTTTCAGCTTCTATACATTAGCAGGCTATTCGCTCCAGAATATGGGGCTGGAACTGGATGCCATATCCTCAGCCGTAATCGGCGGCACCCTGCTGACCGGAGGTGTCGGTACTGTAATCGGTACGACCATAGGAGTTCTGATTCAGGGAATTATCCAGACCATTGTAACGTACGAAAATCTGAATACATGGTGGACAAAAGTAACGATTGCAGCGTTGTTATGCGTATTCATTGTTATTCAGAGAATCATATCCATACGGGCAGAAAAATTAAAAGGAAAATAGGATTTTAAATTAGAATAATTAGAATCCGATTGCGAAATTACCCGGTCAAAGCTATAATAAAAAGACAGGAATTGACGAAGAGGGGTGAGCGAAATGAACAAGCTTAAGAACAAATTCATGAATATTACAATCCGTAGTAAAATGGTCTGGTCTTATATTGTCGCTTCGCTGATCCCTTTTTGTGTGTTCGGAATGATTGGGATCAGTGTATTTACCGGACAGGCAAAAAAAAGTGTCTCCCAGCATGCAGATCAGATGATGAGCCAGGTCAAAACATCCATTGACGTATATGTCAACAGCATTGATAAAATTGCAAATTTTATTATCTGTGGGATGGAAAATACCGACTTTGGGTCTATGAAATCCGAAGAGGATGTCTTCTGGAAACAGGCAAAGCTAAATTTAGAAAATATACTGGACAATCTGGCTGTTTCCAATAAAGAAATTGCAGGAATTTTTGTAGCCACGGAGAACGATTTATGTACGAATACCGGGATGATGCGTATCTCCAGAGATTCCTTTAAAAATGAGGACTGGTACCGCCAGGCGGCAGCGCATCCCGATGAAATGCAGATCATCAGCAACATTGCAGGAAGAAATATTGCCACGGATAAGAGTTATAGCATAGATGATGTGTTTTCCATAGCAAAAGCAATTAAAAATGCAAATACCGGTGAAATAATGGGAGTTTTACTCCTGGATATAAAGCATGATATTATTTCCCAGTCCATACAAAATGTAACCATAGGAGATAATGGGTTTGTATTTGTACTGGACAAGGATGACCGCATGGTCTATACCCTTCCGAATAAAGTGACATACCGTATCGACCCTGCATGGCTGACTCCGGAACAGGTTCCGGTGGATGCCAGAATAAACGGGGAAAATTATCAGATACGCTATGAAGAGTCCGAATATACAGGCTGGAAGATTGTAGGTGTATTCTCTCTGGACGAAATTATGGGAAGTACGAATTCCATGTTCTATATTTTAACCGGAGGCCTTGCAATGACCCTTATATTTGTTCTGGTTATTTCTATGAAAATATCCCAGACCATAACAAATCCCATTGTAGAATTAAAGCTGCTTATGCAGGAAGCTGCGTCGGGTAATTTGTCGGTCCGGTTCGACGGGAATTATAAAGATGAGGTAAGTGAACTGGGATATGGGTTTAACCATATGCTTGTCCAGATCGAAAGCCTGGTGGATATGGTCTATTTGGAGCAGAAAAATAAGAGAATGGCGGAACTGAAAGTGCTTCAGGAGCAGATTAAGCCTCATTTTCTCTATAATACGCTGGATACCATCAGCTGGATGGCGAGAGAATATCAGGCGGATGATATTGTCAGGCTGGTAGACGCCCTTACCAATATGTTCCGTATTGGGCTGAGCAAAGGCAGGGACTACATTAAAGTGGAACAGGAGATTAAGTACGTTTCCAATTACCTGTATATACAGAAAATCAGGTATGGACCGAAGCTGAACTATGAGCTTATGGTAGACGACACCCTGAATCAGTGTGTAGTTCCAAAACTGATGCTGCAGCCCCTGGTGGAAAATGCCATTTACCATGGTATAAAAACCAAGCGCGGAGAAGGCCATCTGATTATACGATGTGAAAGTGTTGCGGAGAGCTGGATGGAATTTACGGTAGAAGATGATGGTGCAGGAATGACCCAGGAAAAAGCAGAGCAGATCAATGCATTGCTAAATGAACATTCCCGGCTGGAAGAAAACCAAAGCTTTGGCCTGTTCTATATCAAAGAGCGGTTACGTATCCGATACGGGGATAAATTCTGTGTCAGGGTTACCAGTGAACTGGGTGCAGGATCAAAAGTAACCATCCTGATACCACAGAGTATAGATCTGCTGGAGGGAGGAGACAGGGATGAAAAGTAGGATAATAGCATCTGCATCAATCTGTGGGCTGCTCCTTGTTATGTTCCTGGGGCTGCATTTTTACAATCAGGGTATGGATGGTGGGGAATACCGGGAAATAGAATATGTGATCGGCGTTTCCCAGGCTAATATGCGTGAGTCCTGGAGACTTGCGCTGACCAGTGAAATTGAAGAAGAAGCTAAAAAACATAAGAATATCCGGTTAATTATGACAGATGCCACATCGGATGTTACCAAGCAGGTAAAGGATGTGGAAAAACTTATAGATTTTGGGATTGACCTTTTGATCATCTCCCCCTGTGATACGGAAATTATGACCTCCATTATCAGAGGGGTGTACCATAAGGAAATCCCCGTTATTGTAATGGACAGAGGGGTAGAAGGATTTGATTATTCACTGTTTATCGGACCGGATAATGAGCAGATTGGCAGGAGGGCAGGGGAAGGCGTTCTGAGGCTGCTGGAAGATGAAGAGGGTAAGGTTCTGGAAATCTGCCAAAGTGAAGATTCTTTGCCAAGCCAGAACAGAAGTAAGGGATTTGATTCCATTATATCCAAATATCCGAAAATCGAAAAAAGTGTCTGCAGGATAGAATCAGGATCCAAGGACGATGCGGAAGATACGGTGCTTGCCATGGGTGAGCACCTGAAAGATTATGACGTAATATTTGCCCATAACGATTATATGGCGTTAGGTGCGTATCTGGCAATGGATAAAATAGGAGCAGATGCAAAGATCGTAGGTATTGATGGATTCCTGGGAGAAAATGAAGGGATCGATCTGATCACACAGGGGAAAATTGAAGAAACTATCACCTGTCCCACCGGAGGGAAAGAAGCCATTCAATATGCCCTTGATATATTAAAACAGGTAAGCGGGGTTCCCAAACAGGTGATTTTAAGAAGCCATGTGGTTACAAAAGATAATGTAGAGTCCTATATAGCCGGGCTGAACGAAACTTATAAAAAGCCTGATAAAATTATTGATGTAGGATATGCCCAGGTTGGAATGGAGAGCGCATGGCGGAAAGCAAATACAGAATCCATAAAAGAAGCGGCAAAAGACTTCGGTATGAATCTGATCTTTGAAGATGCGGATCAATCGCAGCAAATGCAGATTGATGCCATAAGGAAATTTATAAAAATGAATGTGGATGTGATTGTGGTATCACCTGTAGTTGACAGCGGCTGGGATGAGATTCTGAAGGAAACAAAGGCTGCGGGTATTCCGGTATTAGCATCTGACCGAAAAATAGCAGTTCAAAATGATGACTGGGTTATGACATACATAGGCTCTGATTTTCTGGAGGAGGGCAGAAGGGCAATGCGCTGGATACGGGATAATGTACCGGCTGTTAAGGATTGCATGAAGATTATGGAACTGCAGGGGAATGAAGGAGCCTCACCAACGGAGGAACGAAAGCAGGGGTTTGAAGAGATTCTGAAAGAAAATGGAAAATATAAAATAGTGTATTCTGAATATGGTGATTTTACCATTGAAGGCGGAAGAGATATTATTAAAAATTATCTGGCATCCCATGAATGGGATATTGATATCATTTATGCCCAGAACGATGATATGGCGATTGGAGCTATCGAAGAGCTTGAGAAAAACGGGATTGCGCCCGGTGTAGATGTAAAAATTGTATCGGTAGATGGAACCAGAGAGGCCTTTGAGGCGATGATAGACGGTAAATTAAATTGTGCAGTGGAATGTAATCCGCTCCTTGGACCGCAGCTTATGAAAGCGATCCAGGATCTTGTAGCAGGTAAGGAATTGCCCCTGCGGATCATCACGGAGGAGAAATGGTATGATCAGAGTATGGCGAAAGAATATTTAAGAAGCAGAAAATACTAACTTCAGTAAGAAACCGCTGTACCTGACCGGTTTTTTACAGTTACAGCATTGGTGGCTGCTGATATTCAAAAACGCAATTACGGCCATGTTTCTTTGCTTCGTAAAGGGCCTGGTCAGCGCGGAAAATAAAATGTTCCATATCGGTCTCCCTCATCGGTGTTTCCTGATAAAGCCCAATACTAATGGTTATAGGTCTTTTTGGAACCACAGGGGTATGGTACATTCCCTGCTCTGCGGCACTTCGGATGACTTCGGCTTTTACGTTTGCATCCCGGGAAGAATCCCCAAAGAGAAAGATCAGGAATTCTTCCCCACCGTATCGGATTAGACAGGCATCTTCATCCTGTATATTCCTGGCAAACAGCTGGGAGATAGCGGCCAGGCAGTTGTCTCCTGCCTGGTGGCCGTATGTATCATTATACTGTTTGAAGAAATCAATATCAATCATCATACAGGCGGCACAATGGTGAGCCTCCTGATTATTACGGAAGATATTTTTTACAGTGTCTTCCAGGTAACGCCGGTTATATAATCCCGTAAGTTTGTCTGTCAGAACTTCCTGGTGAAGCTGGGCATTAATATCGTTGATCAAATTATATTGTTCGTTTATAATGATCTGGTCATATTCCTTCCTGACCCGATTTCGATAGAAAATAGTTGAGATGGCTATTGCCAATACAGTGGTAAACAAACTGTTCATCAGATTATTAAAGGTCTGGTCAGCACCATGGGGATCCGGAAAATAAGGAAGCAGGTAATTTAGTAGAAGAAAGTTTCCCCCCATAATCAGAATGTTATGCCAGGGTTTGGTCAGAGTCAGTACGGCTACCGTGAGCATGACATAGGTAAAGACGGTAAGTCCATTTCCTCCGAGCTGGTCATTTAATGTGACGGCTGTACTCCAAAGACAGAGAAATCCCATATAAAAATAATTTATGCGAAAATAAAAACGATGGTTTGGGGATTGCTTTTTCACGAAATTAATATTTATAACCATAACTATTAAGGTAATCAATGCCAGGATAACATACATGCTGAAGTAAGCTGTTCTCCTGGGCTTATAAAAAGGCCCTCCCGGACGAAGGGAGATAGAGAGCATCATAATGATCTGAAACGCGATGATAAGGCCCTGGAAGGCGATATGTGACCTTTTAATATTTTGTAACAGGCGCTTTTCAATCGGTTCCTCGTAGGACTTTTCCAATGGAAAGCCCAGATATTTTTTCAATTCTATCATATAAATCCTTCCCCTTATAAAAAACTATTTATATTTATTATATATAAAATGGAAAGTGATTACAAGCAGCCCTTGCATATAACTTATTAAGATTTTTTAAACAATTCAACAAAGTATTCGCAAAATATAACATGTATGATATTATGTTGGAAAAGAAATGAATATTTGTACTGCAAATGATGGTAAAAGACAAAATGGAGGAGTCGTAAATGCAGATAAAATGGTTGGGACAGGCAGGATATGAATTAAAAGAGGGGAATTGTACAATTTTAATTGATCCATATTTTTCGGATTTGGTAGAAAAACAGGAAGGATTAAAAAGGCTGGTTCCGGCACCGGCTGCCGGAAGGGATGTAAAAGCAGATGTGTTATTGTATACACATGACCATATTGACCATCTGGATTCTGATTTGGTTAAGGCGATGGAAAAGGGTTCAACAGTTTATGCCGGACCACGTAGCGGTTATGATATTTTAAAAGAATGTGGTGTTCCCGAAAAAAACATTCACTGCATTAACCGTGGGGAACATTTTGAATATGGTGTTTTTGATCTGGAAGCAGTGTTTGCAGAGCATACGCCGGATAGCCAGGGATATGTGCTTCATTATCACGGGCGTGATTATTACTTTACCGGTGACAGCCTATTGACGCCGGAAGTCGGATATTACTATGATAAAAAAGAGCTCATTAAAGCAGATGTTATCTTTGTATGTATCAATGGAAAGCTGGGCAACATGTCTGTGGAGGAAGCCGTTACGCTGACAAAGCGGGTACAGGCTGAAACAGGGGTGCCGAATCATTATGGCATGTTCGCTGAAAATACGGAAGATCCCATGAAGTATGTGAATGGGTTGAAGGACAGCGGCTGCCGCACCGTTGTTATGGAAAAGGGAAGGGCGTATAATCTTGAAAAGTTATAGTTCCCCATCCCGAAACTGTGTGGGCGTCATGCCTTCCTGTTTTTTAAATGTAATACAGAAACTGTTCTCACTTTGGAATCCACAGGCGAAACCGATTTCTTTAATGGACTTTCCAGTGGTGCGCAGATAAAATTTAGCCGAGTTGATTCTCATTGCTGTTAAGTAGCTATGGGGAGTCAGCCCGGTTTCTTTTTTGAATTCCCGGATAAAATAGTAGGGGCTTAAGGAAACCTTTCCGGCGAGTTTATCTACGGAGATTGCTTCCTGATAGTGCTGCCGGATATATGCGGTAGCCAGTTCCACCGGAGATATGCCCGATGCCGGGCGGTGAACTGCCGTCGTAGCTTCTTCAGAGATGAGTATGGAGGTCAGCATATCTGTAATATATTTGGACATCTGGATTTCTTTACAGGCAACCTCACAGGAAAAGCTTTGTAAGATAGCATTAACCGGTAACAGAGTTTCAGAAAATACTTCCTGGGATAGCCGGAAAATATGGGGATACTTATTTTGTATCAAATTAAAATAGTGCCGTGCTGTTATTCCGTCAAAATGAATCCAGTAAAACTCCCAGGAATTTTGGGCACCATATGCATGGGGTTTATAACAGTCAATCATAGTCAGTTCTCCGGCATTCATAACATGGGTCTCACCATCAATTTCCACATAGCCGCTGCCCCGTATCACCAGGATAGCGAGGAAACTGTCGAAACTGTTTCTGCGGATCTGATAGGTGTGGTCACAGTAGAAATGTCCGATACATAATGGATATAAGAACCCATTTGCAGCAGTGGACGATGGAGTATGAAAATAGATCTGTGATGCCGGAAGCACACCGGTTGAGATGGTTGTCATAGGAATCCTCCGTGAGTGGGCTTTGTTGATAGGGGACGCTTTGGTACCAGTATAAAAGACACCCTTGATAAAGTCAAATACAGTTTCATTTTCACCGCAATTTTTTTATATAAAAGGGCAATTCCATATAATGCTAATATGTGATAATTAAGATATGATGAATGCAGATGAAACAATTAGAAAATTACAGGGGGTTATACATATGGATTATAGAATATCCGATAAGGACAGGTCAATTTTAAGGGAACTGGCGAAAAAACAGCGGGAATATGCCAATCAGGAAAGGAATTTACAGCGGATTGAAAAATGGTACAGACATAATGCACTTCAGGGAGACTGTCCTATGATTCATTTGGAAATGTGGACATTTGCCCAGGAAATCCTTCCCCAGAGGCTGAAATGCGAAGGGGCTTTTGCCAAAGAGATTGAGACCGGAATCTACTGCAATTTTTTGAATCAGGAGCTGTTTGATGATGACAGAGTGACACCGGATTATTTCGGAATGAATTACGATACCTATTTTGAGCTGTTCGGCATTAATGTTCAGGTTGACCATACCCAGGCAGAAGACGGGCAGGAAAGCCTGGGGCATCACTTTGTATCTGCAGTGGAAGACCTGGAAGATGATTATGAAAAACTAAAGCCGTCCAGGTTTGGTGTGGATCTGGAGAATTCAGAAAAGAAACGGAGGGCGGTAGAGGATGCCATTGGTGATATTCTTCCGGTAAGAATGAAAATGGACTGCTTATACAGTGTACCAACCCAGATGCTGGTTCATTTTATGAGTATGGAAAATATGATGTTTAATATTTACGATTATCCGGAGCTGTTTAAAGAAATGATGAACCGGATTGCAGATGACACTATTTCCTATTTTCGTTTTCTGGAGGAAAAGAAAGTAATTCTGCCGACAACAGGATTTGAAGGGGTTGGACAGGGAAGCTTTAGCTTTACAAAAGAGCTGCCAGGTACAGAGGAATTCGCAAAGCGTCCGTTTACGACAAGGGATGTATGGGGATTCATGGATTCCCAGGAAACGGTAGGGATTTCACCGGAAATGTATGAAGAGTTCATTTTTCCCTGCTATCAGAAAATATCACAGCAGTATGGAATGCTTTCTTATGGCTGTTGCGAGCCGGTAGATCCCATCTGGGATAACTGTATCAGTAAACTGAAGAACCTGCGTAAGGTATCTATTTCTCCATGGTGTAATGAAGAGTTTATGGGAGAACGCCTGCGGGGAAGCAATATTATCTTCCACCGTAAGCCAAGCCCGAATTTCCTGGGAGTGGGTGCGAATCTGGATGAAGAAGCATTCCGTCAGCATATTAAAAAGAGCCTTCTGGCTGCCAGAGGATGCGAAATGGAGATAACCCAGAGGGACGTATATACTATAAATCACGATGAAAAGAAGGCAAGAAGGTATGTGGAGATTATCCGCCAGGAGATAGCGGATCATTGGCAGCGCCGCTAAATGTGCCTGTTTTAATTATAATATTCGTCCTGTGGGACACACAAAGACTATCCTGTTTAGCTAAACAGGGTAGTTTTTTTGATCCATATAGTGCGGCACTTTTATAGCATTCCTGTTATCCTGGCATTTATATTGCTAACGGAAAGCTTGCTTGATGGTTCGTCATAATTTTGTGCAATCTGCTGAAAATTAAATATATTGTATTCTAATGACAGATATTATATGATGATAATAAATATTGTATCATAATAAAAAACACAAATTTGTACTTTGGGGGAAGGACATATGAGGTATTTGAAAAGGTTACATAGTTTATTCAGCCGTAATCTCCAGGTAAAAATAGCGCTTATCTACCTGGTGCTGGTTCTGATACCGGTAGTCGTATTTGGAATTATCAATACGCGCATTGTAACAAAAGAAATGGAAGAACTGTTGACGGTAAATACAACGGAGGTTATTAAAAAGCAACTGGATGCACTTGATAATTTATTTACCAGAACAAATGAAATTGCTGTGCAGCTGATGCTGAATCCTGAGATAAAATCCAGATTGTCCGACTTTGACGGAACCATGGATAAGGAGGGGGTCAGCCGGTACAACTATATTAATAATGAGCTTAATAAAATTATGATCCAGAGATCGGAATATTCCAATATCACGATTATTCCTTCCAAAGCAAAAAATTTTAAAGAAAAGGATAAACAGCCGCTGATCTCGGTCCGCTATGCGGGAAATCCGGGGCTGGTGTCCCAGACAAACTGGTTTCGCAAGGCATCCTATACGTTTGATGTGCCTGCATTTATTCAGCAGGATCAGCTCAATCAGGATGGCAGCAGGACAGCGGATAAAAATCCCGATGCTGTTATGGTATATGCTTTTAAAAATTTAAGCACTAATAAAAAGCTTGGAACGGTATGCATTACCGTTTCCCATACCCAGATTAAAAAAATTGTATCCTCCTTTGATAAATCTATGCAGTATTCCCAAATTGTCTCCGATCAGGACGGAAATATTATTGTGGATAATTCATTTGATTCCCAGGTAAAAGAGTATCTGAAGCGCAGAAGTGTGATTGAACAGGGACTCAGTACCACGAGCCTGGCATCAAAATCCGTCGAGATAGATGGTCGGAACTATCTGATTGTGGGAGGACAGTCGGAGGTATCTAGGTTCTCAATCCAGTATGCGATACCGGGAGAGCTGATATTCCAGAATATATACCGTATCAAAAATATTAATATAGGCATCTGTTTCCTTTGCTTTTTATTTTCACTGCTTGTAATCTTTATAATTTTCAAAAAGATTTTAATTCCCATAAAAGAACTTCAGAAAAAGATGGTTCAGGTTGAAAACGGGGAATTAAATGTCTGGGCCAGGGTTAAAGGGGACAACGAGGTAGAAAGGCTGGCGGGAAATTTCAATCATATGGTTCAGAGTATCGCAAAACAGAATAAGCAGATCATAGATGGGGAGAAGAAGAAGAGGGAGTATGAAATCATGGCGCTGCAGGCGCAGATCAACCCTCATTTTTTATACAATACGCTGGATTCCATTAAGTGGATTGCCATGACCCAGGGGAACCATACCATTGAGAAGATGTCCAAATCATTGATTTTCTTACTGCGGAAAACAATTTCCAATAAAGAAGAGTTTGTGACCTTGGGAGCCGAATTAATGGTAGTATCCCATTATGTGGAAATACAAAAGCTGCGTTACTATAACACTTTTGATTACGAGGTGGATTTGCCGAAAGAGCTGGAGGATGTATGTATTCCCAAGCTTCTGCTCCAGCCTCTTGTGGAAAATGCATTGTTCCACGGTATATATAATTGCGGAAGAAGAGGGCTTGTGCGGGTAACCGTATCACGGGAAGGCGGCGTAGTCTTTGCAGAAGTATGGGATAACGGAAGAGGAATGGATAAGGAGACCGTTAAAAATGCATATCGAAAGCCAAAGGATGAATCCTTTTCCGGTATCGGCGTCCATAACGTGGATGAGAGAATAAAGCTGTATTATGGTGAGGATTACGGCCTGGATTTTGTAAGTGAGATTGGAAAGTATACCCGTGCAATTATTAAGATGCCATACAGGGTGGCGGAGAAGGGGGAAGAAACAGCATGTTTAAAGTACTAATTGCAGATGATGATATGATCGGAAGAGTAGGTATTAAAATGATTGGAAAATGGGAGAAATATGAGATGGAAATCGTGGGGGAAGCATCTGACGGTAAACAGGCGCTGGAACTATTTAAACAATACCGCCCCCAGCTGGTCATAACAGATATACGCATGCCCGATGTGGACGGCATGGAGCTGCTGAAGGGCATACGGCAGACAGACACCCGTGCAAGGGTTTTAATGCTTACCAATTATGATGACAAAGAATATATCAAAGAGGCAGTGAGGCTTGGTGCCAATGACTTCATTACGAAAAATGAAATAGACGAAGAAAACTTTGAAAAAATCCTGGAGCGGGAGCAGGAGGAGCTGAAAAAAGTATTTCAGGACAGAAGCGGTACCGGACAGGATGAAGAAATCCTCAAAATGCGTCAGTTTGTAAAAGAACTGCTGGGCATGATTACGGAAGAGTCTTATATAGAAAATGAGTTCTCCAGGATTTTCTTAAAGAATAGGGGACATGCCTTTCGATCCGGTGTTTTCCATATTACCTGTAAGCGGTATGAAAAGGATGGGAAAAGAAAGCATACGACACTGCAGATGGGAAAACTTTCACAGATTGTATCCGGTGTAGTGGCAGCCTATCCCCATAGTATTATATCCGAGAATAAAGGGGTGTCACTGACGGTATTTTTCTTTGATGAGGGAAATTATATGCAGGATGCCCGGTTCCGGGAATTGATCCGTTCTGTTAAAAATGCTTTGACACTTTATACTGCAGAGGAAATCCATATTGGTGTCAGCAAGCTGATTGATCAGCCAAAGGATCTGAAAGACCTTAAGTTTCAGGCTGATAGAGCGGTAATGGCGGCTTCCTTTTTCAGTGATAATAAAGTAGTATTCTTTACGGATATGGATGAGTTAGAGCTAAACCAGACCCTGCGTAAAAGGCACATTGGAATGTTAAAGAAAATATATATGAGCGAGCTGAACTGCCTGGAAGATGTAAAAAACATATGCAGGATGATACTGGATGACATTGAAAGGGAACGGAATATCGGGCTTAAATGGATGTTCTGCAATGAATTTGCATCCTGGTATAACCGAATGACAGGGATGATGCATTTAAATGAAAAGCTGCATATCAGAGAATATCTGGACTCCCAATTATTACTAAATGCATTTGACTTACCGGAATTATACTGCTATGTCTCGAAGTATATTGAAAAAATAGCGCAATTGAAGCAGGAAGACCAGAGAACGGGAAACTCCGTGATTGATGAGGCACTGCATTATATTAAAGTAAACTATGCATCGCCAATTTCGCTGTCCGATGTATCAGACTATGTGCATTTAAGCAAAAATTATTTCAGTTCCCTGTTCTCAGAATCAGCCGGAATGACATTTGTGGACTATCTGACGAATTACCGCATTCAAAAGGCGGCGGAAATACTGTGCGTGACAGATTACCAGATTCAGGATGTGGCAGAACTGACGGGGTTTGCCTCTGAAAGATATTTCAGCCAGACATTTAAAAGCGTAATGGGAATATCCCCCAGTGATTACCGGAATCTGGAGCGTTCCTGAAAACTATTTTCGCACTAAGTGTATCGCACTGCTGTCAGAAAGCTAATTTAAAACAGGCTCTGGAGTATTCTGGCTTTTATCGTAAGATTTCTTACATATCGTATTATTTTGGAACTCCGGTTTCATCATCGTATAATATTAGAGTAATTTCAAATAATCCTGCGTTTCGAAAAAAGGGACAACGGTCTATAATGATCACATCAGCAAAAAGAAATGAAACAGCACCACAAAGAAGGAGGAAAAAGGATGAAGAAGAAACTGATTAGTGTTCTGTTGTCAGCAGCTATGGTGATGTCGGTCATGAGCGGATGCGGAGGAAGCGGACAGGAAACAAAAGGTGCACAGACGAATGGCGGGGAAACAAAGGCGGCGGAAACAGCGGAACAGAGTACTCCGGCGCAGACAACTGCGAAAGAAACAGAAAGTGCCGTGGAGGAAACACAAGATGCCACAAAGGAGACAGAGAGTGGGACAAATGCGTCAGCTAAAACGGAATATACCGGTGATCCGGTTACGCTTCGTGTCCTGATGTCATCAGGCTGGACGGAGGATGCGATGAAGTCCATTGAACCGGTACTGAATGAAAGCGGAATCTCTTTAGAGGTGGAAGCATACGACTGGAATACATATGAAGGCAAACAAAGGCTTGCGGGAACCTCTAAGGGCGGCGAATACGACCTGATCTTATTACCAGGCAATGCCGTGAATATATTTGCAAAAGCCGGGGCGCTGGTGGAACTCAATGACGTGGTAAGCAAGGTGGCTGATAATGAAGATGATTACTATGATTCTGTAAAAAGGTTCTCAAAGGTTGACGATAACTGGTATGTGGTTCCCTATTCTGCAGAAGGAATGGTATATTACTACCGCACAGATCTGATGACTGAGGATCAACTGCCAAAGACAATAGATGAAATGTATGAGCTTGGAAAGTCAATGACGAAAGATGATATGTATGGACTGGCTATCCCGGCAGGTCCCGGTGAGGCAGCATGTTCCTTCTGGAGCTACTTCCTTTGGTCTTACGGAGGCACGTATTTTGATGAAAATTGGAATCCAATGCTGAATACCAAAGAGGCGGTAAGTGCAGCAGAAATGTTTGCAAAAATCTGCAAAGACTGTTCCCCTCCGGGAATCACAACCTGGCAGAATGAAGAAACAGTTGCGGCTTTCCAGAGCGGACAGCTGGCAGCCATGATTAACTGGCCCGGATACTGGAACCAGATCAACGATGAATCCCAGAGCAAGGTTGCAGGAAATATTGGAGTTGCTCCTGTACCGGCAGGCCCTGTTACGGATTGCCCAAGGTTTGGAACCTGGGGTGTGGGAGTTACGGCTAATTGTAAAAATGTAGATGCTGCAAAGGTTGTGGTGGAAGAATTTACGAAGAAAGACACCCTGAGGGATTGCCTGCAATATACTTCATCCGCCCTTCGTTCGTTAAATGAAGAAGAGGGATCTGCAAAGATTAATCCCACGATTCCGGCTTCCATTGCACATCTGGATACTGCAGATGAGAGACCACCGATACCTGAGTTAAACCTTTATGTTCCGGCTGTTGGAGCTGCAATTAACAGTATTGTGGCAGGTAATCCGGCACAGGAAACGTTAGATGCCCTGAATGATGAGGTACGCAAGATCATGGAAGATGGAGGCTATTATTAAGCCTGCATGAGGATACTGCGTGGCAGGGCTTGCAGATCGTAAGTTTTAAGGGTCGTTGCAACTGGACTGAAGTACTCAACTGCTTCAGGGAGGTACGGGTGCAATGGCCCTTTTAGTTTGGCTTATAAGGAGGTAACACAATGGCTGGTAAAAGAAGACACAACACAGGAGTCACCCGGTCACACCGGTATGTTCCATATCTGTTTTTAGGACCTACCATATTATTGTTTTTAACGATTTTTATTGTTCCTATTGTATTTGTGGTAGGAAGCAGTTTCACAAACTGGAACCTGCTGAATCCGGCGGCGGGTATTAAATTTAATGGATTTAATAATTATATCACCCTGTTTCAGGACGGAAATATATGGAATGCGTTATATATTACTTTCATTTTTACCGTTGTATCGGTGCCTATAAGTATGGCAATGGGACTGGCACTGGCACTGGTGGTTGAAAATATGTCACATGGAAAAAAAGCAGTGGAAACGGTATTGCTCCTGCCTATGATGGTAGCACCGGTTTCTATCTGCCTTGCATTTAAGTTTATGTTTGAACCCACATTCGGAATTGTGAATAAGGTGCTGGCACTGGTGGGAATACAGGGCCCCGGATGGTTTGCCAGTACGTCAACGGCTATGCTTTCTGTAATTATCGTGGAAGTCTGGAAAGCAGTTCCCTTCGTATATATAATGATGTATGCCAATTTAAAGACACTGCCGGTTGAACCATTTGAAGCAGCCAGAGTAGACGGCGGGAATTCGTGGCAGATCTTCTGGTATCTGACCCTTCCCACATTAAAGCCATCTCTGCTGGTATTGTTAATAATCCGCCTTATGGATGCCATCAGAACCTTTGATATTATATATGTACTGACAAAAGGAGGCCCGGCTAATACTACGAAAACGCTTCAGTATATCTGCTATGAGCTGTCATTCCAGGGCTTTGCAGTGGGAAAAGGTTCGGCGCTTGCAATTATGATTGTGGCAATTATTCTAATTACCGGAGTGAGCCTGATCCATTCCATGAATAAGATTAATGAAGAAATATAGGAGGGAGATCAGATGAAAAGAGCGAAAAAAAATCCTTTTAAAATAGCCGGAATGATATATCTGGTATTTATTCTGGCATTTATCCTTATCCCATTGTTTGTTATGATCTTTGATTCCTTTAAAATGACCGGAGATCTGCTGACACCGAATATTAATCTGGATGCACAGCTGACCGTCAACAATTATCTGTCCGTATTTCAGAAGGCCGGATTTGGAAAAGCTATTTTAAACAGTTTATTCATCGCGTCCTGTGTCACAGCCCTTACAGTAATATGTGGTGCTACCGCTTCTTACAGTTTTACACGCTTTCATGTATTCGGAAGCAAGCAGTTGTCCAACTCGATTTTAATTGCCCGTATGATACCATCGGTCGTATTGGCAATTCCCCTTTATATTGTCAGCCAGAAACTTCAGATGACGGACAGTTATACCATGATTATACTGGCAATTACCACCTTTGCCCTTCCATTTCAGATATGGATGCTGATTGGTTTTTTTGCCCAGATTCCCAAGTCCCTGGATGAGGCGGCGAGGATTGACGGCTGCAATTATTTTCAGACATTTTTACAGATTGTGGTGCCTTCAGCCGCACCGGGGCTGGCTGCCACTGCCATTATGACGTTTTTCTTTTCCTGGAACGAGTTGTTTTTTGCACTGGTATTATGCGGATCAAGGACGAAGATTGCACCCATGGCAATTATGGAATTTATGGGATACCGGAATTTTGACTGGGGAGCAATCCTGGCTTCCGGAGTAGTATTAATGTTCCCGACGCTGCTGGTAGGCATTGTATTTAAGCGCTATATGACAAGCGGACTGACGGCGGGAGCAATAAAGGGTTAGGGAGAGGGAAGATGAAAGAGCTCATAACGGAAAGGGAAAAAGCTTATTTAAGAGAACTGGCAAAAAAGCAGCTGGAATATGCATCTTTGCCTGAGATGAAAGAAAAGGAAGAATTGTGGTATGCCCACAATGTCCTTCAGGGGAAACGCCCAATGGTTGTTATGGAAGAAGAAACCTTCCTGGGGGAGATTATACCTCCATTAAAGTGCTCCAGTGAAATGGGGAAATGGATGGAGGGGAAATTACTGCAGACCATAGCTGCCTATGAAGTGACCGGGGATGATAAGGTTGTGCCTGATTATTTCACGGTGTATGAAGAAATAGAAGTCCGCCCGTATAATCTGGATCTGAAAAGAAGATATGCTAGTGACGGCATTGGTTATCATATTGAACCGGCATTTGAAAATGTAGAGGATGGGCTCTTGATGCTGGAGGAATCTGTCTTTACTTTTCATGGGGATTCAACAAAGGATAAGGCAGATGCTGCCCGGGAAGTCCTGGATGGAATTCTCCCGGTGAGAATCAAAAATAACATTAATTTCTGGGAATTTGGATTGACTCAAAAGGTCGTAAACCTCATGGGAATGGAAAATATGTTTTGTTCTATGTTGTCGGAACCGGAGGAATTTCATAAGCTAATGGATTTTGTACTGCAGGATCTGATCCGTTTTTTAAGATGGCAGGAAAAGAATGGGCTGCTGTTCTTAAATAACGGAAACGATTATATGGGAAGCGGAAGTTATTGCTTTAATCAGGAACTGACCGGTAACAACAGGCTGGTCATCAGTACGGATACCTGGGGACATTTAAACAGTCAGGAAAGCGTAGGCCTTTCTCCTGAGATGTTCCGGGAGTTTATACTTCCATATTACTGCAGGATGGCAAAGGAATTCGGTCTGATTTATTATGGCTGCTGTGAGCCGGTGGACGTGTTCTGGGATGATGGCATCAGCAGAATTCCAAATCTTAGAAAGGTATCCATATCTCCCTGGTGCAATGAGGCAGTCATGAGTGAGCGGCTGGCACATTCTTCGATTATTTATTCCAGAAAGCCTTCACCGAATTATTTAGCCGTGGAAGGGGAATTTGATAAAGATGCTTTTCGAAAATATATCAAACAAACCCTGGAAACAGCCAGAGGATGTAAAATAGAATTTATATTCCGGGATATTTACAGGCTCCATGGAAATATAACCAAAATCAAAGAAGCAGTGGGAATCGTAAAGGAACTTACTGCAGATATCTACTGACAGGGGGAAAAGAAATGCAGGATTGGGAAAAAATTCAGAAAAGATATGAACAATTTTGGAGCAGAGAAAACCATGACAGGCCGCTTGTGTGCATAACCGGTCTGAAAAATCCTAAGAGTGTGTATAAAGATAAGAAGGAGCGGACATTGATGGAGCGCTGGTGCGACATCGACTATATGCTTGCCAGGACGAACCATGATATCGGGAATACCTATTACGGCGCAGAGGCTTATCCCATGGCATTTCCGGATCTGGGACCGGACCAGTTTGCAGCTTTCTACGGAACGCCCCTTACTTTTGGAGAAACTACAAGCTGGGCAGCCCATTTCCTGGAAGAAGCCGACACGGCGGAAATTGGGAAATTAAAAATAGACAGGCAAAATTTCTATTATAAGAAACTGAGGGAAATGACCGAGGCAATGACAGAGGATGCCAGGGGGCGGTATTTTGTAGGAATACCGGATCTCCATCCGGGGGCAGACGCGCTGGTGTCCATGAGGGGACCGCAGCAGCTCTGTATTGATACCCTGGAAGACCCGGATTTTATAACAAGTAAGATCATGGAATTGTATCACGGATTTTGCAGCATTTACGATGAAATGTATCAGATCACCACAAAATATCAGACAGGCAGCAGCAACTGGATGGGAATCTGGCATCCTAAGCGGTGGTATGTAACCAGCTGTGATTTCTGCTGTATGATATCACCGGAAATGTTTGAAGAGCTGATCATCCCGGAGCTTATGAAGGAACTTCAGTTTTTAGATCAGTCCATATTCCATCTTGACGGCTGTGGAGCGCTGAAGCATCTGGACCGTCTGCTGCAGATAAAGGAACTGGACGGAATCCAGTGGGTATATGGAGCAGGAGCACCCACAGCATCCCATTGGATCGAGACCATCAACAAGATTCAGGATGCAGGGAAATTAGTACATATAGAAGTGCTTCCCGGGGAACTGCAATTCATGCTGGAGCATGTGAAGCCGGAAGGAGTTTTATTGAAAGTAAATGCTTCTTCTGAAGCGGAAGCAAGAGCGCTGGAGGAACTGGTAACCAGGAGCGGCAGATAAAAGAATTTATATTTTTCGGATGGGCCTTCGTATATGCTGGCATAATAACAGCATATGCGGAGGTCTTTTTTACGTTTAATCATAATCCAATGGTAATACTTTTCCGTTTTATACAGTTTGCATTTTAGACAAAAAAACTGGTTTTTTTTACAAATTAAAATCCAGATGATTTTCAATATGGTATTATCTGAGCATATCGAACAACTTAATGGAAACGGGGTGATCAAAATAAGATTAGACAGAGTCAATGCCTCCAATCGAACACATCTATACTATTTAATTGATCATGGGGTATCCCAAAAAGAACGTTTCAGTGGACTGGCGCATGTAACATGATTACTGTGTAACAGAATATGGAGAAACAAAGATTGACTTTAGTTTCACTACAAATCTGACGCTGATGACCAGGGAAATTGCAGAGTACCTGGTGCAGATTCCCAATATGAATATTGTTGTGAGTATAGATGGGCAGAAAATATACAGAACAAGAGCCGGGTTTTTGCAAACGGCAAGCCATCTTTTGATGTGGCATACAGAGGACTGAAGCTGCTTTGTGATGCGATTAAAAAGTATGACAGTAAAACGCAGTTGCTGTTCAGTTCGGTTTTCATGCCGCCCTTTACAAAGGAAAGATTTGATGAAATCAATGATTTCTTTGAGTCTTTAGATTTTCTTCCAGCAGGAACTACCGTGTCCGCTACTTATCCCGCGCCCGGATCTATCCCAGAAAGCGTGTTTGAAGAATTGAGGGAGCAAAATTATGACAGTTCAAAGGATATCAGCTGGGTTGATTGGGCAGTGAATAAAATTGAGGACAGCAATGATTTACCACAGACACCTAATTTATATACGGTATTTTTGCAGCAGATACTGGTAGCAATACACCAGCGCCGTCTGGTAAGTGAACCCATGGACAGATACCCATATAATGCATGCTGTATTCCAATACAGAGACGATTGTATGTATGTACCGATGGAACATATAAGATTTGTGAAAAGATTGGAGAGTCTCCAAGCATCGGATCCGTAGACACAGGCTTAGATTTTGAGGCAATATCAAAATATTATCTGAGTCAGTATGAGAGCCGTTCAATCAATGACTGTTCTAAATGCTGGGCTGTTACATTGTGTGATATCTGTTATGCTGAATGCTATAATGAGAACGGCATAGACCTGGAGAAAAAAAGAAAATTATGTAAGGATACACGTGATTCGGCATTAAATAAACTCTGTGTGTATCACGATGTCATGGAACGGTATCCCGATATAATCAAACTGATTTCCACGTTAGAAAGGCATTAACATTACTTTTGAATGAGAGTAGGCAGAGAAAA
This sequence comes from Robinsoniella peoriensis, assembly GCF_000797495.1. Lineage (GTDB taxonomy): Bacteria > Bacillota > Clostridia > Lachnospirales > Lachnospiraceae > Robinsoniella > Robinsoniella peoriensis. The sequence goes on along the minus strand of NZ_JTGN01000021.1, from coordinate 2,482 downwards.
ACATAGATGAAAAGGAGAACACAATATGAAAATTATCAATCCATTGAATAGAACCCCGGAAACAGAAGAAACCATGGTTATGGCATGCCATTGTGTATGTAGCTCAGGAAGCGCTACTGCAAAGGCTGCAGGATCTACTCATTCCAGTGGCTGTGGATGTAACTGCATCAGTGGCAACATTGCAAACAGAAGCGCCAATGGTACTGCAGCAAGCAATTATTAATTTAACCCGTTTCACAAGTACAGTTCATAGAATCTAATTATACAATTATAGCCGAACGTTAATTACGGCTTAGCATAAAATACTCTGCCTACCTTCAGATACTGGGCATTATGGGTTAAGGGCCATAATGCCCAGAATTTAATCTATGTTCTCCATTCCATATATTATATAACATTTTAGATAGCTGTGTAAATTATAAATTCCAGTATCCGTACCTATTTACATAGTGGCTGGAATAGAAGTTTTGGTGTAAAACAAATAAGCAAATACAGGAGGCCATTAATGAAAAAATTATTGAGTGTGTTATTACTTGTTATCATTGTATTTTGTACCGGTTGTTCCGGTAATCCGAAAACGGATAATCAAAAAGAGAATCATATAACAGAGAATACCCAGGTGGAAAAGACAGAAACTCTGATGTCAGAAAAGAGTACTGCTAAAGCAGACAAATCTGCTTCAGACGATAAAGGATACATGCCAGATCCTTCTGGCGATAATTCTCAAGCGAATACTGACTATGGAAAAACAGCAGCTGAATTTCTTGCCTCTGCTCCGGTAGACGGAAAGGTTACAAATCTCACTAACTCAAGTTTTTCAACAGAACCGGCATTTGCCACTGGAAATTCAGACGGCGGAGGCATTACCAATGTTGTATATGATCCTCAAAACGTCAGTTTTAAAACTGCATACGTAAAATTGGATGGCAGTTCCTATTCAATAGATGACGGACAACAAAGTGATCTAAAGGATGGTTCCAGTGTATTGGTATATGGAGAATCACAAGATGACGGAGCCTTTAAAGCCACAGAGATTATAATTGTGAAGTACGGCAATCCGGAATAACAGTAAAACAAAATCAGAACGCAACGGTGATGTCAGTATCCGATGTCACCACTTTGTAGAAGTATGACAGATGTTCATCATAATTATAGGGAATTTACTCCAAACAGCCAGCTAGGAGGGCACTGAAAAAGTAGATATTACCGTCTGTTTTTGATATAATGTATGTATCAAATAAAGGCGGTGTTTTTATGGTAGATCAACAACAAAAATTAGTATTAAGTTCCTACATGAAAATATATGAATTGGTGGTTCCCAGGAATAATCTTCTCCGACAGATAAAAGAACTCGTAAACTTCGGATTTATTTATGAAGAGTTAATTGATAAATATTGTCTTGATAACGGACGTAATGCAGTTCCACCTATCCGCATGTTTAAATATCTGCTGTTAAAAGCAATTTATGATCTATCGGATGTTGATGTCGTAGAGCGTTCCAGGTATGATATGTCTTTTAAATACTTTCTGGATATGGTGCCGGAGGAGGAGGTTATTAATCCCAGCTCATTGACGAAATTTCGTAAATTGCGATTAAAAGATATGGCACTTTTAGATATGCTGATTGCGAAAACAGTCCAGATTGCATTAGAGCAGGAAATCATAAAATCAAAAACCATTATTGTTGATGCCACACATACAAAATCAAGATACAATCAAATGACTCCGCGGCAGGCACTACAGGAAAGGTCAAAAAAACTACGGCGTACCGTTTATGAAGTGGAAGAAACAATGAAAAACCAGTTTCCTGCTAAAAATACAGAAGATTCTTTGGAAAAAGAACTGGCGTATTGCAATCAGCTTATTTCCACTATAAAAGAGAATAAAACGATATGCAGCTATCCCAAAGTGCAGGAAAAATTGAAATTATTAGAAGAAGCTGTCCGTGATGACCTTGAACAAATGGATACCTCAAAAGATGGGGATGCAAAAATTGGACATAAGACAGCAGACACCTCCTTCTTTGGATATAAAACACATATCGCCATGACGGAAGAAAGAATTATTACAGCTGCCACAATAACCAGCGGAGAGAAAACGGATGGAAAGGAATTGGCAGCCCTGGTACAGAAAAGCAGGGAAGCAGGAATGGAGATTAAAACAGTTATTGGTGACAAGGCATATGCAAGCAAAAAAAATATAGATGCTGCAAGAGAAGAAGATTATGAACTGGTCGCTAGATTATGCAGTAATGTTACACAAGGAAATCGTAAAAAGGAAGATAAATTTGAATTTAACAAAGATGCTTTAATGTATCAATGTAAAGCAGGGCATATGGCAATCCATAAATATCTGAATAAACAAAAAGCTGAGGGCAGGAATGCGCGGATAACCTATACTTTTGATATAAAAAAATGTAAAAAATGCCTTTATAGAGAAGGATGCTACAAAGAGGGAGCGAAAAAAAAGACATATACAGAGA
>NZ_JTGN01000028.1 GCF_000797495.1 Robinsoniella peoriensis | reverse complement strand
AAAAGGGTTTTTGGTCATGGTATTCCTCCTGTTCTTAGATAAGAATACCATAAGCCAAGAGAGGTGTCTAAGCCAAAAGAGGCCTCAGCAATCATCCAAGCCAGTTGTCCCAGAAACAGGGTATACCAGCAAGGCATGTCCACAATTGGGGTTCTGAAAGGTGAGGGGGTGTCCATTTATATGGAACTAATGGGAAGGGATGTCTAAAAAAATGGGAGCCCCGCTAAATGATGTGTCCACACTTATGGGTACATTATAGAATGCTATCTCGGAAAGATGGGTGTGGGAAACTGGCATGGGCGGAGGAAGCGTAGAGCAGAGCTGAGTATTTACTTACCTTTCCGGAGTGCTTTTTGGCGGATAGTATTCGACTGGCTCCCATCGGATACTAAGCGGGCAGTGAGCTGCGAAATGCATCAGGATTTCGGAGCGAATGCCCGCGTGCCGCCAAAAAGCGCTTCGGAAAGGTTAGAAAATACCAGTTCTGCGGCCAGCTGACGGAGCCCATGCCAGTTTCCTACACCCATCTTTCCGTACACTACCTATCATTTACAAAGCGTCCCCTTCTCAGCAAAACCCAAATTTAAGATGAAATTATTAGGCTGGAGAAAAAGTATATGGGATTTGTAAAAAACAGTTGACAAAATTACCAAACAAGAAGTATACTGTGGATATAAAGTTTAGTAAATGAACTAATTATTTCAGAAAGCATAAAGGAGGATGAATTCTGTGCTTGAAACTTACAAAGTAACCGATGAAAAGTTCAGAAAGTATGGCCGCATTGTAAAAGATATTGACTGCGGTGAATTAATTGAGAAGATGAAATCGACACCCCTTCCGGAAGATGTAATCTATGTTCCATCTGTTTCAGAACTGGAAGAGCTGCCGGTATATGAGAGGATGCAGACAATAGCATACGGCGAATTACCAATACAGATTGGTTACTGCAACGGACATAATCATTTATTAAATGCAGTAGAATATCACCGTTCATCAGAAGTAAATGTGGCAGTGACAGATTTAGTACTTATGCTGGGAATGCAGCAGGATATCGAAGCAGACTATACATATGATTCGTCAAAAATTGAAGCATTTTTTGTTCCGGCGGGAACCGTAATAGAAGTCTATGCAACAACTCTTCACTATGCACCCTGTAATACCCGGGAAGAGGGATTCCAGTGTGTGGTAATTCTCCCAAGAGATACAAACCTTCCTTTGGACCAGTGCCATGGAGGAGATCAGGAAGATAAACTTTTAACAGCTAAGAATAAATGGCTGGTTGCGCATCCGGATGCAAAAATCGATGGGGCATTTAACGGAATCAAAGGGGAAAACCTTTCTTTATAGGAAAACCAGGTCTTAAAACATAGTAAGAAAGAAAATATTAAAATAACCATAAATCATAGTATTTTATTCAGGAGGAAAAAAATGAACAACATGCCAAAAGTTAAAATCGGTATTGTAGCTGTAAGCAGGGACTGTTTCCCGGAATCTTTATCCGTATCCAGAAGAGAAGCTCTGGTAAAAGCGTATAAAGAAAAATATAATGCAGAAAACATTTATGAATGTCCAATCTGCATCGTTGAAAGTGAAATTCATATGGTGCAGGCATTAGAAGACGTAAAGAAAGCAGGCTGTAATGCACTGGTTGTATATCTGGGGAACTTCGGACCGGAAATTTCCGAAACATTGTTAGCAAAACATTTTGATGGACCATCCATGTTTGTTGCAGCAGCAGAAGAAAGCGGAGACAATCTGGTTCAGGGTCGCGGAGATGCTTATTGCGGTATGTTAAATGCCAGCTATAATTTAAAACTTCGTAATATTAAAGCATACATTCCGGAATATCCGGTTGGAAATGCAGAAGAATGCGCAGATATGATAGAAGAATTTGTTCCGATTGCAAGAGCAGTTGTGGGACTTTCTAAATTGAAAATCATAAGCTTTGGTCCTCGTCCTTTGAATTTCCTTGCTTGCAATGCACCAATTAAACAGCTCTATAACTTAGGGGTAGAGATTGAAGAAAATTCAGAACTGGATTTATTCGAAGCATTTAATAAGCATGCAGATGACCCACGTATCGCAGATGTAGTGAAAGATATGGAATCTGAGCTTGGAGAAGGTAATAAAAAACCGGAAATTCTTGCTAAACTTGCACAATATGAACTGACACTCTTAGACTGGGTAGAAGCGCATAAAGGTTATAGAGAATATGTAGCAATTGCAGGAAAATGCTGGCCTGCTTTCCAGACACAGTTTGGATTCGTTCCATGCTATGTGAACAGCCGACTTACCGGAATGGGAATCCCGGTATCCTGTGAAGTGGATATTTATGGAGCACTCAGTGAATTTATCGGAACCTGCGTAAGCGAAGATGTTGTTACTTTACTGGATATTAACAATACTGTTCCAAATGATATGTATGCTGATGATATCAAAGGCAAATTTGACTATACTCAGAAAGATACTTTCATGGGCTTCCATTGTGGTAACACCAGTTCTAAAAAATTATCTTTCTGTGCTATGAAATATCAGATGATTATGGCAAGAGCGCTTCCGGAAGAAGTAACACAGGGTACTTTGGAAGGAGATATTGTTCCTGGAGACATTACATTCTACAGACTGCAGAGTACGGCTGATTCCAAACTGCGTGCATACATTGCACATGGTGAAGTTCTCCCGGTAGCAACACGTTCCTTCGGTGCGATTGGTATCTTCGCAATACCGGAAATGGGAAGATTTTATCGTCATGTATTAGTAGAAGGAAATTATCCTCATCATGGAGCAGTTGCGTTTGGACATTACGGAAAAGCACTTTATGAAGTATTCAAGTTCATCGGTGTAGATGTAGAAGAAATCGGATTTAACCAGCCAAAAGGAATGTTATATAAGACCGAAAATCCATTTGCATAACAACGGCAGTATAATTTAAGAAAATAGGAAGCTCGCAGTGCGGGCTTTCTGTTATTGAAATCAAAATGATACGGCTGATGTGAAAGCATTGCTTTGTAATTTGGCTGAATATTGTGGCAGTCAGCAATGCACAGGTGATGTTACATGGGCAGGGATATTTTTTAAAGGAAGAGAGGAAACGGACAGATGTTATATATAGGAGTAGATTTAGGTACGTCTGCAGTAAAGCTTTTGTTAATGGAAGCAGATGGTACCATTAAAAATGTAGTTTCAAAAGAGTATCCGCTTTATTTTCCGAATCCCGGATGGTCTGAACAGAAACCGGAAGATTGGTGGAGTGCAGTAGTAGCGGGAATACAGGAACTGATAGCAGATTGTAATAAGGCGGAGGTTGCCGGAATCAGCTTTGGCGGACAGATGCATGGATTGGTGATACTGGATGATAAGGATGAGGTAATCCGCCCGGCTATTCTCTGGAATGACGGCAGAACCGGAAAAGAAACCGACTATTTAAATGAAGTTATCGGAAAGGATAAATTATCCGAATATACGGCGAATATTGCATTTGCCGGTTTCACGGCACCAAAAATTCTCTGGGTTAAAAATAATGAGCCGGAAAATTTTGCAAGAATAAAAAAGATTATGCTGCCAAAGGATTATCTGGCATATAAATTATCCGGAGCGTTCTGTACCGATGTATCCGATGCTTCCGGTATGCTGATTTTTGATGTGAAGAATAAATGCTGGTCCAAAGAAATGCTGGATATCTGCGGCATTACAGAAGAACAGGTTGCAAAGATCTATGAAAGTTATGAGATAGTCGGTACCTTAAAACCGGAGGTCGCAAAAGAGCTGGGTCTTCCGGAAACTGTGAAGGTTGTTGCAGGTGCAGGAGATAATGCGGCAGCAGCTGTGGGAACCGGTACCGTGGGAGATGGGATGTGTAATATTTCTCTTGGTACCTCCGGAACAATTTTTATTTCCAGTAAAGATTTTGGCGTAGATGAGCACAATGCACTTCATGCTTTTGCCCATGCAGACGGACATTACCACCTGATGGGATGCATGTTAAGTGCCGCATCCTGCAATAAATGGTGGATGGATGAAATTATCTGTACCAAAGATTATGCAAAAGAGCAAAGTGAAATCACAAAATTGGGACAGAATAATGTGTTTTTCCTGCCATACCTGATGGGAGAGCGTTCCCCTCACAACAATCCAGATGCAAGAGGAACCTTTATCGGCATGACCATGGATACCACTAGGGCAGATATGACCCAGGCTGTATTGGAAGGGGTTGCATTTGCAATCCGGGATTCATTCGAAGTAGCGAAATCCTTAGGGATTCATATCGAAAGAACGAAGATCTGCGGGGGCGGTGCCAAGAGTCCCCTTTGGAAGAAGATTGTTGCAAATGTATTAAACATTAAAGTGGATGTCATTGCCAGCGAAGAAGGCCCGGGACTTGGCGGAGCAATGCTGGCGGCAGTTGCCTGCGGCGAATACAAAAATGTGGAAGAAGCGGCAGCCGGTATTGTGCGTGTAGTGGATACAATTGACCCCACACCTGAAATTGCTGCAAAATACGAAGAAAAGTATAAAAAGTTTGTGAAGATTTATCCAACAGTAAAAGATTTGTTTCAGGAGATCATCTAGTACAGTAAGTTCCCCGGGTCATTGACTCGGGGAATTTTTCGTGATATTCTAGTATTTTGAAGAAATAACAATATTCACCATAGCAAAGAAAGAGGAGATATTATGATTAAAGTATGTATCTTTGACCTAGATGGGACACTGGCTGATACAGTAGAATCATTGGCCTATTGTGGAAACCGCGCGCTTGAAGCCATGGGACTATCCGCTTTTCCGACTGACCGGTTCCGGTATTTTGCGGGAGATGGATCAGCAGAGCTGGTACGAAGGTGCCTGAGGGAAAATGGTGACTTGCAATGCGAAGGTTTTGATGAGCTTAGCCGTTTGTACGGTACTTATTTTGCAAAGGATTGTATGTATCATGTGAAGCCGTTTCCGGGAATTGTAGAATTGTTGGAGTGGTTAAAAGGCCATAATATTAAAATCAGCGTTTTTTCGAATAAGCCTCATGAACAGGCGATAGATGTAGTAGAATCACTATTTGGCAAAGGCTATTTTGATTACATACAGGGACAGCAGGAAGGAATTCCAAGAAAGCCGGCCCCGGATGGAGCGATCAAGATTGCAGAATATTTTCAGGTTTCGTGTGATGAATGCCTGTATATAGGGGATACGAATACCGATATGCAGACAGGAAATGCGGCAGGAATGGATACGGTGGGTGTTTTGTGGGGATTCCGTGACAGAGTAGAGTTAGAAGAAAATCACGCCAAAAGAATTGTAAACAGTCCTTCGGAAATCTCAGTAATTCTGGAACAGGAAAATCTCAGGTCTGCTTGCGATGTACGGAGGAGATAAGGTTGAAAGAAAATTACGATGCAGAAAGGACGCCACGATGTGATTCTTTCAACCTGTTTGATTGTGGCAGTATTGCAGGCAAGCCTGCAATATGCAGTGGGAATAAATATGATTAAGTTAATTGCAAGCGATTTAGACGGAACTTTATTGCAGAATGGCGCGCAGGAGTTAAATCCCGGAACTGTCCAGCTGATTCATGAACTGACAAAGCAGGGGCGCATTTTTGTAGCGGCCAGCGGAAGACAGTATCCAAATCTGAAAAGGCTGTTTGCTCCGGTCAGTGATGAGATTGCTTTTATTTGTGAGAATGGCTCCCTTGTGGTATACCAGGATAAGATATTAGCGAAGCATATCATTCCAAGAACTACCGGTCAGGAGATTCTGAATGCGATGATGGAGCGGGAAGGATGTGAAGCTCTGCTGTCAGGTGTAAATACCTGTTACATACAGCCAAAGGATGAGGCATATATGATACACATCCGTGATGTGGTTAAAAATACAGTAACGGTAGTAGATGACATTCTGAAAGTAGAAGAACCTTATCTGAAAATTTCAGTTTATGAAAAAAACGGGATTAATAATTCTGAGGATTATTGGAATGAACGGTTTGGAAAGGAAGTTACGGTTGTGACCTCCGGCAATCTTTGGCTGGATACCGTTCCAAAAGGTATCAATAAAGGAACAGCGATGCAGGATCTGTTCCGTGAACTTCAGGTTACACCACAGGAGACAATGGCATTTGGGGATCATTATAATGATGTGGAAATGCTTCAAAATGTTTCCTATAGTTTTGCTATGGACAATGCCCAGCCGGGGATTCTGGACATCTGCAATTTTCATACAGATCAGGTAGAAAAAACCCTTGAAGAAGTATTGGATGGAAAATATGATAATAAATTACATGCAAATAGAACGGATATGAGCCATAGAAAATGCAGCACGGGAGGAAAAGTTTGAAAGAATAGCGTTTTCAAACTACTTATTAAGGCAGTATCGCAGGCAGGTCTGCGATATGCAGGAGGTAAAACTATGATTAAATTAGTTGCATCAGATATTGATGGTACATTGCTGGTAGAAGGAAGCGATAAAATAAATGAAGAAATTTTCGATGTGATCCTGAAATTAAAAGACCAGGGCACTCTTTTTGCGGCTGCAAGCGGAAGGCAGTATGCAAGTATCCGCAGATTGTTTGCACCAATCGAAAATGAGATGATATTTGTTTCTGAAAACGGCTCAAATGTGGTCTGCAGAGGCTATGAAGTGTCATCTACCGTACTAAACCGTAAGGATGCAGAAGAGCTGATCCGATTTATCCGCAGGCAGCCGGGATGTTATTTGACCGCATCTACCAGGGGGCCAATGTATATCGAAGATAATGACGCGGATTTTTGGAAATTGCTGACGGATGGATACCACAATGATATGCGTCTTGTCCCGGATGTACTGAAAGAAGATATTGAGATTATCAAAATTTCAATCTATAAAAGTACCGGTGTTCAGGATATTTCGGAGGAAGTGATTGCACAGTGGAAAGACAGGTTCCATGTGACGATTGCAGGAGAACCATGGATTGACTTTATGGATTTTGATGCAGATAAGGGAAAAGCACTGCAGACTATCCAGCAGACTCTTCGTATTTCAAGAGAAGAAACCATGGTATTTGGTGACAATAATAATGATCTGGGTATGATTGCCAGCGCAGAAGAGAGCTATGCTGTTGCCAATGCACAGCCAAAAGTATTGGAAGCGGCAAAACACATTGCTGATGAAAACGTAAATGACGGTGTTTTAAAAGTTATGAAAACATTGTTGGAATCTAAGGATGTTTCATTTTAAAGTAAACATACCGAAACACACTAAGAGGAGGAATATGAATGTATAAATATGATGATATGTGCCTGAATGCATTTTTAGAAAACCAGTTACAATTATTTGATGAGAAAGTTGCAGAAACACCTGAAGAAGCAGATGAGTTTCTGGATGATGTAATGGCGGTGGTAGTTGATACACTGGAAGATGTCAGAGATTATTTTGAAGAAGCCGGAATGGACACTTCGGATATGTCCGGGGATGAACTAAAAGAGGCTTCTGAAGTATTCCATCTTCCAGATGGACGTTATCTGATCGTTGAAGGATAGAACGTCTAATTCGTAAAGAAAATCATGTTAACAGCGGCAAGAATCAATATGTGCACCGGATAAAACCAGTAGAAGAAATATTTCATGGAACGTCCCCGCTCCCCGTTATAAAACCAAATGGGAATAAAGGATAAGGCGGCTGCAGGTTCCCACAAAACGGAAATTGCTCCGCTGCACACCTGGTTTCTTCTGTTAAAGCGGAAGAAATACAGGACTTCCAATAGGAAAATGCCCATATAGCTATAGTCTACGTTTAGCAGGTAACCGGACAGCATTCCGATGATAAAAATGATCAGCTGAAATAAGATTTTTCCTTCAAAGCGGGAAGCGGCTATCATGACAAGCAGGCCAATAAATAAAGTAAAGAAAATATTCTGCTGACTGAAGTCAAAGAATGTTCCCCCTATTGCCAGATCAAAAGGAACTTCTGAAATGAATGCAAAAAGAAGCAGCCTAAGAGCGTATTTCCGTACATTTTTGGTATGAAGGAAACCTTCTACTAACAGAAAACAGAAGATTGGGAATGCCAGACGGCCGATCTGACGCATCACTATATAGAGGATTTTCAGATTCTGAAAAAGGACAGGATTGTTCTGAACATAATCCTGATATAATAATCCTTCCCCAAGAGTAAATGCTCCAATGTGGTCTATGAGCATGGTGATAATAGCGATCATTTTTAATGTGTATCCTGTAATAGAAAATTGTTTGTTCAGCTTCATAATGTCATCCTTTGCTATTCATTGTTTTAAGAATTATAGCTTATTTTGTCATGGCTTGCAAGGGCATGGCTGAAAAATCATTGCACCGGTATTCAAAAGGTGAAGAAACATAATAAAGAGGTGGAAAAGAATGAAACGGATGATAAATCTGACAGATAGCCCGGATGACCTAAAGCGTTTTCACGGAGATCAGGACTTACTGGCATTTTGCCATAAATTTGAATGTGACGGATATGAGTATATGAATATTGGGTTAAATGATACCTGTAAGATCCCGGCTGAACAGGTGATAGGAGTCCATTTGATTTCTTTTAATGCCTGGATGGATTTATGGATGGAGAATGAAGAGGCTTTGATTCGGGAGTATGACAATATGGATACAGTAGAAGAAGTATTCGGCGGCAGAACCAGGGAGGCATTGCTTCAGAAAATTCAGAAAAATCTGGATTTTGCACAAAGTGTAAATGCAGAATATGTTGTATTTCATGTCAGCGAGGTTAAGATACAGGAGTCGTTAACGTATCAGTTTGATTACACAGATGAAGAAGTTATCCAGGCTGTATGTCAAATGGTGAATACCCTTTTGGATGATAAGAATTATACGTTTTATTTTTTGATGGAAAATTTGTGGTGGCCTGGATTTACATTTACGAACCCCAGGATGACACAGATGCTTATGGACGGCATCCACTACGGGAAAAAAGGGATTATGCTGGATACGGGACACCTGCTCCATACAAACCCGGATATAAAAGACCTGGGGGAAGGAGTTGCTTATATTCAAAAGCAGCTGGATGAGCATGGGGAATTATGCAGCTGGATCAAAGGTATTCATTTGAATCAGTCGCTGACCGGTGAGGTTGTAAAAGAGATGCAAAAAGCAGAGATTGCCTGGAAGGACCGTTATTATGAACGCTGGTCTCAGATCTTTACTTATATTTTTCAGATAGATCTGCATCTGCCTTTCACAGATCCTCAGGTACCCGGGCTGGTGAAACGGATCAGCCCGCTGTTTCTGACTTACGAGTTCATCAGCAGAAGCCGTGAAGAGCATGAAATGCTGCTGGCTGGCCAGAGCGCAGTTTTCCAGCAGTCAGGGGAATAAACGATAGTAGTTTTATAAAATTAATCTGAGTATTTGTTTCATGTAGTTTGTAAGAAGAAAAGAAAGGAGTGGGCAGGCCCGAAAAGTACGGGAACTGTCCACTCCTTTTTTAATGATTTACTTTTGATATTTGGGAGCATCCGGAGCTATACCTAAGTTAAGCTGCAGTCTCTGTCTCGCTTTCAAGGGCCTCGGTATCGTCCATTGGCGGTTCAGTTTCATCACCGAATTCATCGCCTTCGCCGTCTTCACTATATTTTTCGTCTTCCGTAACCTCTGTAACCTGAGCATTGTCAACCAGGAACTGGCATACTTTATCTTTAAGCAGTTCACTCATAACACTGTCTTTGTCGTTATTTTTTTCAAATTCTTCTACAGAAGTTACTTCATAATATTCAAGATTATCATTTACATAAGATTTGTATTCTTCATCAGTAACACTTATTTTTTCTTTTTCCGCAATTGCTTCGATAGCAAGCTGTTCATTTACGGTACTGATTACAGTCTGTTTGATATCTTCTTCACTTCCGGCCAGGTCTTCTATGGTAACACCAAATAATTCTGCGTAATAGGCATTACTTTCATCTACCTGCTTTTTACATTTTTCATATAAATCATCCGGATAACCGTTAAAAGTTGAATTTGCTATAACTGTATTAATGGCATCATCTTTTAAGGTATATTCCGAATCTTCTTCCTTACTTGCAAGAAGTTCGTTTTTCAGATTCTCTTCGTAATCTGCGGTGGTCTTAAAATCAGAAATACTGCTTACGAATTCATCGTTATAGGTTGCAGGAATGATTTCTTTAATTGCCTTTACCGTTACAGAGAAGACAGCTTCTTTGCCATTTAAATTATCATCGCCGTAATCTTCCGGGAAGGTAACCGTAACATCCTTTTTCTCATCTTTTTTTACCCCGACTAACTGTTCTTCAAAACCTTCGATAAATTCACCGCTTCCCAGTTCCAGGTCATAATCTGTGGCAGTACCTCCATCAAAAGCGGTACCGTTAACTTTTCCTTCAAAGTCCATGGTAACCGTATCCCCTTCTTTGGCAGCCCTGTCGGTGATCTCAGTTGAAGTTGCATTGTCTTCCAGAGCAGTGTCAATCTCGCCTTGTACTTCATCGTCTGTGACTTCGGGTACTACTTTTTCAAGTTTAAGACCCTTATAATCTCCCAGGGTGACGTATTTTTTTTGGCAGCCGCTTAAGGCTAAAGTTGCTGTCATGCACAAAGTGAGTGCAAAAACAATGAATTTCTTCTTCATAAATGATAAATCCTTTCTTTGGTATGTAGTTTATTTGACTACTATAACACACAAATGTGAAAAAAGTGTATAAAAAAACACTTTTAAAATAAAAAAATATATGTTATAATAGCACAAGTTCATGAAATAAGGAGGCTAAGACCATGAAACATATTAAAACATTAAATACACAGGTACTTCAGAATACGATGAAAAAAGGTGGCTGTGGAGAATGTCAGACTTCCTGCCAGTCAGCATGTAAGACATCCTGTACGGTTGGAAATCAGAGCTGCGAAAATAATAAATAAGAAAACAATATAAGCAGCGATCATGCGTCGCTGCTTATTATACGAAATGAATACTGCTCTTAAACCCGTCAGGTATTTGCCGGGTATTTTTTTCATGGAGTGGATTTGAAAGGGGATATACAGTGGTCCATCAATATAAAAATAATGGCTTTAACATCATTCTGGATGTGAACAGCGGAGCCATCCATGTAGTGGATGACATCGTTTATGACGTGGTTCCTTTTATAGAAGAAGGACTGAAGCATGAGGAAATCGCAGACCGGTTAAAGGATACATATGGCAGTACAGAGATTATGGAAGCGATTGCTGAGTGTGAGGAATTAAAAGAAGCAGGTGTACTTTTTACCGAAGATATTTATGAAGAAGCAATTATCGATTTTAAGAAAAGGCAGACAGTTGTAAAAGCACTTTGCCTGCATATCGCACATGACTGCAATCTTGCCTGTAAATACTGCTTTGCAGAAGAAGGGGAATACCACGGAAGACGGGCTCTTATGAGTTTTGAAGTTGGAAAGAAAGCTTTGGATTTTCTAATTGCCAACTCAGGTTCCAGAAAAAATCTGGAAGTGGATTTCTTTGGCGGAGAACCGCTTATGAACTGGCAGGTAGTAAAAGATCTGGTCAAATACGGAAGAGAGCAGGAGAAGATCCATGGCAAGAACTTCCGGTTTACATTGACAACCAATGGTGTTCTTCTTAATGAGGAGATCATGGAATTTGCCAATAAAGAAATGGCAAATGTGGTACTTAGCATTGATGGACGACAGGAAGTCAATGATCTTATGAGACCTTTCCGTAATGGAAAAGGCAGTTATGATTTAATCGTCCCCAAATTTCAGAAATTTGCAGACAGCAGAAATCAGGAAAAATATTATGTGAGAGGAACCTTTACCAGAAACAACCTGGACTTTGCCAAAGATGTACTGCACCTGGCTGATCTTGGCTTTGAGCAGATATCGGTGGAACCGGTAGTATCCCTTCCGGAAGAAGAGTATGCAATCCGTGAAGAAGATATTGCATCTGTCTGTGCAGAATATGATAAGCTGGCAGCAGAAATGGTAAAACGTGAAAAAGAGGGTAAAGGATTTAACTTCTTCCATTTTATGATAGATTTAACAGGGGGTCCCTGCGTGTACAAAAGGTTGTCAGGGTGTGGTTCCGGTACGGAATATCTGGCAGTCACTCCATGGGGGGATCTGTATCCATGCCATCAGTTTGTAGGGGAAGAAGAATTTCTGATGGGAAATGTGGATGAAGGTGTAACAAAGACGGATATGCGCGATGAGTTCAAATGCTGCAACGTCTATGCAAAGGATAAGTGCAGGAAATGCTTTGCCAGATTTTACTGCAGCGGTGGATGTGCAGCAAATTCATTTAAATTCCACGGGCAGATTAATGATGCCTATGACATTGGATGTGAATTGCAGCGCAAGCGTGTTGAATGTGCAATTATGATTAAAGCGGCACAGGCGTCTTTGGATTAGAGATTACAAAAGAGAGAGAAGGAGAAGCATCATGAACAAGCAAAAAGCGATTATTGTAGTTGTTGCCATGACGATTTTATTGGGGCTTTTGGCATTTACTACAGCAGTGGGATTTGGTCCTACAGGAACTGGTTCTGCCAGAAATATTAAGACCGGTCTGGATTTATCCGGCGGTGTAAGTATTACATATCAGGCAGTGGGAGATGAGACTCCGTCTGAAGAAGATATGAAAGATACCATCTACAAATTACAGCAGCGTGTATCTCAGTACAGCACGGAAGCGCAGGTTTATCAGGAAGGCAGTGACCGTATCAACATTGAAATCCCTGGTGTAACAGATGCGAACAAGATTCTGGAAGAACTCGGCAAGCCAGGTTCTCTGCAGTTTGAATTAACAGATGGTTCTGTTGTGTTAAATGGTACGGATGTTGACAGTGCGGAAGCAAGAGTTCAAAACGATGAAATGGGAAATAAGGAATATGTTGTTGAACTGCTTCTGACAAAAGAAGGAACCACCAAATTTGCAGATGCTACTGCAGCAAATGTTGGAAAACAGATTAAGATTGTCTATGATGGCAATGTAATCAGCGCACCAAAAGTAAATGAGGCAATTACCGGCGGAAAAGCATATATCTCCGGTATGGCTGATCAGGAAGAAGCAGAAACACTGGCGTCCTCTATTCGTATTGGTTCCCTTTCACTGGAACTGGAAGAACTTCGTTCTAACGTGGTAGGAGCACAGCTTGGTGAAGAAGCAATTTCAAGCAGTTTAATTGCAGGAGCCATCGGTCTTGCAGTCGTAATTATATTCATGATCGTGGTATATCTGCTTCCGGGTATTGTTGCCGGTATTTCACTGTTGATTTACACAGGACTTATGCTTTTATGCCTGAATGCATTTGATTTAACACTAACCTTACCGGGTATTGCAGGTATTATACTTTCCATTGGTATGGCGGTGGATGCCAACGTTATTATCTATGCCAGAATCCGTGAAGAAGTTGCAGCAGGAAAAAGCGTTAAGTCTGCAATTAAGTCAGGTTTCCAGAAAGCATTCTCAGCAATTATTGATGGTAATATCACAACCCTGATTGCAGCAGCAGTACTTGGGTTAATGGGTACCGGCAGTGTACAGGGATTTGCACAGACACTGGCACTTGGTATTGTGTTATCCATGTTTACGGCACTTGTAATTTCAAGACTGATCATCAATGCCTTCTTTACGCTGGGCTTAAAGGGTGAAAAGTTATATGGAAAACAGAAAGCAAGGAAAACAATCAATTTCCTGAGCAAAAAAAATATTTTCTTTATTATATCAATTGTTCTGATTGTGGTTGGACCGGCATCTATGATATTTAACAGTACGCAGGGAAATAAATCATTGAATTACAGCCTTGAATTCATGGGTGGTACTTCAACAAATGTAACGTTTAATGAAGATCTGAGTATATCAGATATTGATTCTAAGGTTAAACCTGTGGTACAGGGTGTAACGAAGGATGCAAATATTCAGACACAAAAAGTAAGCGGAACAAATCAGGTAATAATCAAAACAAGAGAACTGAATCTGGATGAGAGACAGGAATTAAGCGATGCATTGAAGAAAGATTTTGATGTAGACACCACACTGATTACTGCAGAAAGTATTTCTTCCACTGTAAGTTCAGAGATGAGAACCGATGCTATAGTAGCGGTTGTGGTAGCTACAATCTGTATGCTGATCTATATCTGGTTCCGGTTTAAAGATCTTCGTTTTGCCACAAGTGCGGTTGTTGCACTGCTTCATGACGTATTAGTAGTACTGGCATTCTATGCACTGGCAAGAGTATCGGTAGGTAATACATTTATTGCATGTATGCTGACAATTGTTGGTTATTCTATTAATGCGACTATTGTTATATTCGATAGAATCCGTGAAAATATGGCAGCAATGAAGAATAAGGACAATATTGCAGAGGTTGTAAATGTGAGTATTACGCAGACACTCACAAGAAGTATCTACACATCCCTTACCACTTTTATTATGATCGCAGTGCTGTTTGTCATGGGTGTATCTTCGATCCGTGAATTTGCATTGCCGCTGATGGTTGGTATTGTATGTGGAGCTTATTCTTCTGTATGCATTACCGGTGCACTCTGGTATGTATTCAAAACAAAGATTAAGACTAAGAAAAAATAATAATAAATGAAAGTACCTCTGGTATGCGAGTACCGGGGGTATCTTTCATTTTCAGGTTATATACAAAGGAGAATTGATTTTGGAAAAATGGTTTGTAACGGCAAAAAGAGCAGATTTCAAGGAAATTTCCAGCAGATTTGGAATTAATCAGGTGACCGCCAGGATAATTCGCAACCGGGATATTGTAGGGGATGAAGCGATTAAGGAATACTTGAATGGCGGATTGGCGGATCTTCATGATCCTAAACTTTTACGTGGTGCCCGGGAAGCTGTCGCTCTTTTGAACAATAAGATCAATGAAGGCAAAAAAATCCGTATTATTGGAGATTATGATATTGACGGGGTCAATGCGACCTATATCCTATATAAGGGCCTTCTGCGGTGCAATGCCAATGTAGATTACGAGATCCCTGACAGAATGAAAGATGGGTACGGAATCAATGAACAGCTGATACAGTATGCATATGAGGAAGGTGTGGATACCATTGTAACCTGTGACAATGGCATAGCCGCAATAGACCAGATTGCATATGCGAAAAAACTGGGAATGACAGTTATTATTACGGATCATCATGAGCTGTTATTTAAAGAGGAAGAAGGAGAAAAGATATGTATCCGACCAAATGCAGATGTGATTATTAATCCCAAGCAGCCGGAATGTAATTATCCTTTTCCCAATCTCTGTGGTGCGGCAGTGGCATTCAAACTGATATCCTGCATGTTCGAAGATCATAAGATACCCAAAGAAGAAGCAGAAGCGTTTATTGAATTTGCAGCAATTGCTACCGTTGGTGATGTTATGGACCTGATCGGAGAAAATCGTATTATCGTCAAAGAGGGGCTCAGGCGCCTGACTAATACGCAAAATAATGGTTTGAAATCCCTGATAAAAGTAAATGGTCTGGAAGAGTCTGATATATGCGCTTATCACATTGGTTTTGTCCTTGGGCCATGCATTAACGCCAGCGGGCGTCTGGATACGGCTAAACGTGCCCTTGCGCTGCTTCTTGCTGAATCAGAGGGAGATGCGCTTAGGATGGCGGAAGAACTGAAAAGTCTGAATGATGAACGTAAGGCTATGACGCTGAAAGGATTTGAACAGGCAGTTGAACTGGTGGAGACTACAGAATTAAAAGAGGATAAGGTGCTGGTTGTCTATCTTCCGGACTGCCATGAAAGTCTGGCTGGTATTATTGCGGGGCGTATCCGTGAACGTTTTCATAAGCCGGTTTTTGTACTGACGGATGCAGAAGATGGAGTGAAAGGTTCCGGGCGATCTATTGAAGCCTATAATATGTTTGAAGAAATGGTGAAATGCCAGGAATTATTTACAAAATTTGGCGGACATCCAATGGCGGCAGGATTGTCTATAAAAAAAGAAGATGTGGAAAAGTTAAGAATTCGTTTAAATGAACTTACAACATTGACTGAGGATGATTTTATTCCAAGAGTTTCCATTGACGTTGCCATGCCAATCGATTATATTTCAGAAGAACTGATAGAAGAGCTGGAGGTATTGGAGCCATTTGGAAAAGCTAATCCCAAGCCTGTATTTGCAGAAAAGAATCTGAATGTGTTAAGTGCCAGAATTCTTGGGCAGAATAAAAATGTAATCAAAATGCAGGTTTTAAATTCCCAGGGAATGGTAATGGATGCCATGTATTTTGGAGATGTGGAAAAATTTAATACTTATATTACGGAAAAATTCGGTACTGCAGAAGTAGAGAAAATGTACCAGAACCGGGAAAATACAATCAGTATTTCGGCAACGTACTACCCACAGGTAAATGTGTTTCGAAATGTGAGGAATATGCAGATCGTTATACAGAATTTTATTTAAAAAGGAGGATACAAAATGTTAAATATAGGAAGTCATATTTCTTCTTCAAAGGGATATTATGCGATGGGGAAGCAGGCAGTGAAGCTGGGAGCCAACACCTTTGCATTTTTTACGCGTAATCCAAGAGGAGGAAAAGCGAAAGAAATAGATGAAGCAGATGTTGCTAAATATCTGGAACTTGCTCAAGAACAGGATTTTGCAAAAATAGTCGCACATGCACCCTATACTTTAAACGGCTGTTCTGCAGATGAGGGACTTCGCAAATTTGCCAAAGATACAATGGCAGACGATCTGCGCCGTATGGAGTATACGCCCGGAAATTACTATAATTTCCATCCGGGAAGCCATGTAAAGCAGGGAGTGGAGATTGGAATAGATTATATTGCACAGATGCTAAATGAAATCTTAAAACCGGAACAGAATACAATTGTTTTGCTGGAGACGATGGCTGGCAAAGGAAGTGAAGTTGGACGCACTTTTGAAGAATTAAAAGAAATTATTGATAAAGTGGAATTATCGGATAAACTGGGGGTATGCCTGGATACCTGCCATGTCTGGGATGCAGGATATGATATTGTAAATGACCTGGATGGGGTGATCGCACACTTTGACAGCGTAATCGGACTGGACCGTCTTCGTGCCATACATCTGAATGACAGCCAGAATCCATTTGAGAGCCACAAAGACAGACATGCCAAAATAGGCGAAGGAAGTATTGGTATCGAGGCATTCGGCCGGATTATCAATCATCCGGCGCTCTGTGGTCTGCCCTTTGTACTGGAAACTCCTAATGATGATGAAGGATGGGCGAAAGAAATTGCCATGCTCCGGGAAATGTTTATACAAAATTAATTTGTATTTCAAAGCAGTATAACGTATAATTGTTGATTATACGATAATATTTATCACATAGTTGGAGAGGAGATTTATATGAAAAAGTTTGGTTGGAAAGTCCTGGCGGTCATTGCAGCTCTTTTGATCGCGGGAATCTATTACTACGTAACTTTGCCTGCTATTAATATTCATGCATCCGGATTCTGGACATTTTTAATGGCAGCTGTAGTCATCGTAGTTATTATTTACGGCTTACCGAGAATTAGGACGGTAGAGGATGCCAAAGACAGCAAAGGTCTGAAATTTGGTATCGGCATACTGGCATTGGTAGTTATCGTTTATATAGGAGGAAGTATTCTTTCTTCCCCGATTATCAATGCAAATAAGTACCAGAAGCTGATCACTGTGCAGACAAGAGATTTTAATGAGGATATCAAAGAGGCGGATTATTCTAAAATACCTCTTTTAGACAGAGATTCTGCAACACTTTTAGGAAATCGTAAAATGGGCAGTATGGTAGACATGGTTTCCCAGTTTGAAGTTAGTGATCTGTACACACAGATTAATTATCAGGATACTCCGGTTAGAGTAACACCCCTTGTATATGCCAATCTGATTAAGTGGTTTACCAACCAGTCAGAAGGAATACCGGCATATATCAAAATTGATATGGCAACTCAGGACACAGAACTTGTAAAACTGGATAAGCCGATCAAATATTCACAATCAGAGCATTTAAACCGGAACATTGACAGACATCTCAGGTTCCGCTATCCGACTTATATTTTCGATACACTTAGTTTTGAAATCGATGATAATGGTACCCCATACTGGGTATGCCCGGTAAAAAAATACAATATCGGGTTATTTGGCGGTGTCACTATCGGAAGAGTGGTACTTTGCAATGCCATAACAGGAGAAACACAGGATTTTGCAGTAGAAGATTGTCCGCAGTGGGTTGATCATGTGTATTCTGCTGATCTTTTGGTTCAGCTCTATGATTACTATGGAACCTTAAAGAATGGTTATTTTAACAGCGTTCTGGGACAGAAAGGCTGTCTGCGCACCACAACAGGATACAACTATCTGGCATTAGAAGATGATGTATGGGTTTATACCGGTATTACTTCTGTCAGTGGTGATCAGTCCAATGTAGGATTCGTGCTGATGAACCAGCGAACGATGGAAACCAGATTTTACGAGATCAACGGAGCCGAGGAATACTCAGCCATGGGTTCTGCAGAGGGCCAGGTACAGCATCTTGGGTACAAATCAACCTTCCCGCTCCTTTTGAATATAGCGGGAGAGCCGACCTATTTTATGGCATTGAAGGACAGTGCAGGACTTGTCAAAATGTACGCTATGGTTAATATTCAAAAATACCAGAACGTTGCTATCGGAGATACAGCGGCTGAGTGTGAAAAATCATATCGAAGCCTTCTAAAGCAGAATGGAATAGCCGTGGAGGAAACAAGATCAGTAAATGAAGCCAAAGGCAAGATTCAGAAAATAGCCCAGGGCGTTGTTGATGGAAATTCCCATTACTATATTATGTTAGAGGGGAATAAGGAGATCTTTGATGTCTCAGTTGTAGATTATCTGGATATTATTAAATATAATGAGGGTGATCAGATTACACTGGAATATACGCCGGGAGATAAGGCGAATACGGTATTGAGTATTAAATAATAAGAAAAAATCGGTATTAGATTTATTGATAATCTAGTACCGATTTTTATTGTTAGGGCATGGCCCTGTTCTCCATTGAGGAGTTTTTCGTTGATCCGAAAAACGGAACTTTGGAGAACAAATAAACCACCTGCTCTGCGGGTGGTTGGAATAGCTTTAGCGTTGTGTAAAAAACCTCCAATGATATAATAAAAATAGGTTCGCCAACCGTTTTATAAATCAAAGGAGGTAGTCCAAATGGACAATAATAGTTTAGCACACACAAAGTGGAATTGTAAGTACCATATAGTTTTTGCACCGAAATATAGAAGAAAAATTATATATGGC
>NZ_JTGN01000003.1 GCF_000797495.1 Robinsoniella peoriensis | reverse complement strand
GAATACCATGACATTTAAAGAGGTGTACCTGTATGCAGGATACTTTGGAAGTAAAGGTGCGAAAAAAGTGCCCCACTTTTTAAAATGTCCTTGACAAGGGGTACAGTTCATTTACTTACCTTTTCGAAGTGTTTTTTGGCGGATAGTATTCGACTGGCTCCCATCGGATACTAAGCGGGTACTGAACCGAGAAATGCATCAGGATTTCTCGGTGAATACCCGCGTGCCGCCAAAAAACGCTTCGGAAAGGTTAGAAAATACCAGTTCTGCGGCCAGCTGACGGAGCCCATGCCAGTTCCCCACACCCATCTTTCCGTACACTACCTACATCTACAAAGCGTCATTACTCAGCAAAACCCAAATTTAATCTTAGCAGTATTTTCAAAACCGAAAGCGTACACTGCAGCTCTAAACCATTGATAAAGGACGCTATATCCTCCTTCGCCAAGAGAGAACATAACGCCCTTTTTCTTAATTATAAATTATATTTTGTTTTGATATTGATATCCGTATAAACGAATTCCCGGTCTGCAGATCCACCCTTTACAATCATATCATACAGCAAAAACGGCGGGCGGTACCCCTGTTCATATCCTTCCTGGTCAATCAGGAAATCCACATCATCTTCCAGCAGCGCCTTTTCATTGCGCGGTGTTAAATCGTAGATAATTACATAAGGCCTCTGCTTGGGATTTAATTTTTCAAATGCCTGCCGCACACCCGCCTGCCCACCGGATGCTACAAAGATTCCTGCGAGATCCGGCACCATAGAAAGGGTGTTTTCTATAATGCGTTCTACCTCCTGTGCCTCGTCAAAACTGCTTTGTACGCCTAACAGCTCCATATTCGGAAATGAACGCTTCGTCTCTTCTATAAAGCCTTCCACACGCAGACTGTTTACACTATTTGTAAAATATCCTGTAATAATCAGAATCTTACCTTTTTTCCCGGTGAGCATCCCCATAAGCCCTGCTGCCGTATAACCACTTCTTCTGTTATCCAGGCCGACGAAGCAGCATCGTTTCGTCCCTACTATATCCGAATTAAAAGTAATGACCGGAATGTGCTTTTCTTCGGTCAGCTGATTGATCTTCGTCCGGATCAGGTCACATTCTACCGGCATAATAGCCAGACCATCAATTCCCAGCGCTTCCAGTTCTTCGATCGCCTGAAGCTGTGCCTTTTCGTCAATGATGACACTGTCCCGCAGAAGAATCTCCACGCCCCGCTCCCGGAGTTCCCCTGCTGCCTGGCTGATGCCCTTGTTTACCTGAATCATAAAAGAAGACTTAGATAAATGCGTCACAATGCCTATTTTTAATTTCAGCTGTCCTTTGTCAGGGTTTCTGAACCCCCTGTTAGACTGATAGCCCAGTTCATCGGCTATCTCTTTTATTTTTGCTGCGACCTCAGGCTTAATCCTGCCACGATTGTTAAGCGCCCTGTCCACCGTCCCTCTGGAGACACCCGCCAGGTCTGCAATCTGTTGTATCGTTCCTGCCATAATTTTCCCTCAATCCGTCCTTTTTCATATACTTTTTTACTCACGCCCGCGTTTTGCGTTACATGCACGCATTTTTTCTTTTATTATAGACTAAAATATATGTTTTGACAAGTGGGAATTAACGCCTTCATTTCGGCGTATAAAGTCTGGACGGACGATGCCCTGCATTGCCTGTCATCTTACCGGTATCTGCTATTCAAATTCACCTGCTGCAGTTCTTCCGGTAATCTGCAGGGCTGCAGTCATTTAGCTTTTTAAACGCTTTTGAAAAATAATGGTAATCATTGAAACCGGATTGTTCCGCCACTTCTTTAATCTTGCATCCGGTATCCCGCAGCAATTCCCTGGCACATTCCATACGGCAATCCAGAAGATAGTTAGAGAATCCGATTCCCATTTCCTGTTTAAAAAGATAACTGAGGTACGCATGATTTACTCCTGCCGCATCTGCCACATCGCCCAGTCCGATCTGATGACGGTAATGGTCGTGTATATATTCCAAAGCCTGCTTTATAACTGCACTGACATTTTTCGGAATCGCTTTTGTATGGTCTGAAAACAAACGCCTGCAATAATCCTCACAGATTTTTCGCAGATTTTCAATTTTAATAATTGCTGCATATTCATCCGACGTTCTTTCCAGCTTTACTTTACCGTCCAGGCTTTTCAGCCAGTGCACCACCGCTTTACTGTCTGCACAATTCTTTCGGCATGCTTCAATGACCTTTTCAAAGGAGTTCAGTAGTTCGTCTTGTTTTTTTCCGGCAATGATCCGGGGAATATCTTCCAGAAGCTTATTAGCTTCCTCCGGCATTTGTCTGGCTATTGTTTTTGCACCGTCAAAATACAGGATGTCATTGTCCTCGTAGAATTTCAGCTTAATCATTTCCCTTGCCTGCTGGTATGCCTGACGGATCCCATCTTCTCCAATACAGATATTGCTCACACCTACCGCATACCCGTAAGGTTCCTGTTTACAGCACTTAAAACAGGCGGAAGCCACACTGGTAAGCTTCTGTTTCATCAGGCTGCTTCTGCACATTGCGGATAAATCCAAAAAACA
Organism: Robinsoniella peoriensis; assembly: GCF_000797495.1. Classification (GTDB taxonomy): domain Bacteria; phylum Bacillota; class Clostridia; order Lachnospirales; family Lachnospiraceae; genus Robinsoniella; species Robinsoniella peoriensis. The sequence continues at coordinate 596,793 of NZ_JTGN01000003.1, read as the reverse complement.
GCAGAAGACACCTTCCCCTAAATAGATTTCTTCCACGTAGGCACTCTCTGTACCAAGAAGCAGCTCCAGCTGTTCCGTCAGCGTATGCAAGAACATCTGACTGTACTGATCCGCCTCCAGGGGCGTCAATTGTGCTTTTACCCCCGCCCAGTCCGGAATAAACATATTGATTACCGCACTGTTGATAAACTTCCCGTTAATTCCTGCCTCCAGCCTCTGTTTCTCCCTTTCCTCCAATGACATTGTTCCTGACAATAACTGGTTAAAAAAGTGATACTTCAGGGAATGGCTGCCCATTTTGATCAGCTTTCTGGTCCGTTCCCGTTCATCCAGCCTTACTCTCATATGTTTCATCTGGTGTTTAGCATTTTCCAAAAGCTCATACAGAGATTCTTCATCCAGGGAATTTTTCAGCACATATTCATTCGCCCCAAGCTTCATGGCTTCTTTTACATAATTAAAATCGTCATGACAGCTTAACACAATAATATATATTTCCCTGTCTCTTTCCCGAATTCTTCTGATTAGTTCAATTCCATCCATAAGTGGCATGGAAATATCCGTTACTACCACATCCGGAAAAGACTTTTCTATCAGGCCAAGTGCCTCTTCTCCATCCCGCACATCGCCTATGATCTCATAACCTGCCCGCTTCCAGGCTTCGAGCTGTTTTAAATATGTCCTGACTAAAAAATCATCATCTACTATTACTGTACGAAACATCCCACACCACTCCTTTTGCCACTGCGTGTTATTATCTGTCCTGTTTCTAATCTGGGATTAAACAGAGTATTCATTCGCCTCTCTGTATGCCGGAAGAAAGAGACATGCTTTCGTTCCATGTCCGATGCTTTCATAAGAAATTCCGCCCTTTTCCCCGTAATACAATTCCAGACGGTCTCTCACATTCGCCACACCAATGCTGCTTAATCCGCTTGTCTTCCTTGCCTTTTGTGTCAGCAGTATTTTCATCTGCTCCTGTGTCATGCCTCTGCCGTTATCCTCCACCTCCAGATAAAGCCGCTCATTATCAACTCTTGCGCATATCAAAATCCTGCTGTCCGTATTTTTCATATCCAGACCGTGGAGCAGAGCATTTTCCACCATAGGCTGCAATAACAGCCTTGGTACAAAACACCCGTTTGCTTCCGGCTCTATTTTATAATCTACCGCAAAATTCCCTTCATATCGGAATTCCTGCAGCCGGATATAATTTTCCAGGATATGCAGTTCATCCGCAACTGTGATAAATGTCCCTTTTTTATTAATACTTGCCTGCAGTAATTCAACAAAATCACTGATCATTGCGCCCAGCTCTTTTTCTCCCTTCAGCAGCGCCGCATACTTGATGGAATTCAAAGTATTATACATAAAATGCGGTGTAATCTGATATTGCAGCGCTTCCAGTTCCGCATCCTTTTTCAGCATTTCTTCTTTCACCAGCTGACCGATCAGTTCATTAATATGATCCAGCATGCTGTTAAAATTTCCGGATAATTCACCGATTTCATCGTTTGTATTAATTGCAGCTCTTTTATCCAGCTCTCCGCCGCTGACTTCTTTCATAGTATTTGTAAGGCATTTAAGCGGCTTATACATGGCCTTTGTTATAAAGTAGGCAATAAATACTGCCGCCAGTACAAATATGGCTAAAAACACCGCCAGAAAGTATTTCAGCTGATTCAGATCCTTTAGAATCTCACTTCTGGCCACTACCATTAAAAACTGGTAGCCGCTGAAAGTCCCTTTATAAAAAACCCCCAGCTTACTGTTATCACCGCTGTTTGCAAACCCATTTTTGTATAAGACGTTAAAATCTTTACTTTCATAAATCTTTCCCATATCTTCTGCATTTTGAGAAGATACAATCTCCCCCTGTTCATTTAAAATCATGGCAAGGGTAGTTTTCTGTGCATAAAGCCTGTCAAGATATTTATAGAAGATCGTCCGTTCTTCCACATTAACCATTATATAGCCCAGTATTTTCCCTTCTTCATCTTCCACCGTGTCCATATAAGATAAAAAATTAGACGATGATCTGAGCGGATCCTGCACAATGGCAGGCATACTCCCGGCAAATACTGCCTGTGCAATCTCACCTGTCTTTTTCTCCGGAAGCTGTTTTTCATAGATGGGATAATCCTGAGAGGTGACAATAATCCCCTCATTCGGCAACACTAAATAAACCGAACCAATATCGCTGTAACGCCGTTTATATGTCTTAAGCGTGGATGCGATATCTTCCAGAACCAGTTCCTTCCCAGTTCTCTGAAATTCCTGAATCTGCTGTTTCATTTCCCCGTCGCAGGAAGCCTGTACCGTAATATAGTAGATCTCTTTCAGCGAATCATCAAACACATTCCCCAATTGCTCCATCCGCCCATACAGGTTCTTCCCATAATTATCTTCCACCATATCAGCAGATTTAAAATAAAAGGCGATGGTAATAGACAACGCCGTAATCAGAGTAATGCCGACGATTGCCAGCAGGATTTTGCTGCGTATACTGTGAATCATAGATACCCCTTTTCCCGGAACACGATCCGCTTTCTGTGAGTGATACGGCAATTTAGGAGGCACAGCGGGCTGCTCTGACTAAATTTGGCGCATTCCTACAAAAAGCAGGACGTACAGATTTATACATAAAATTTTCAAACAGGCTATATAAAGTGTTTAAAATTGCTTTCTAAAACACGCTCTAAGCCCCGTCCCCAGAGGGCCGGGGCTTTAACAAACCCGACTAATATTCTATCTTTACAATGCCACCCTGGCGGTAAGCTTCTGTTGTGGCAAATCCGATCTGTGTGGATTTCGTCCCGTCATATACGGTTACTTCCGGCTTCACTCCGTTTTGCACGCAGTTAATAAAGTCTTCCATTTCCAGGCGGTAGGATTCGGCAAATCGCTCCGGAAATCCGCTGACACATTCCTGAACCACACCCTGGTTATTATAAATCATACACAGGTTCTTAGCAGGAACAGGGCTTACGCGGATAGATCCTTCGGTTCCGATGATTTCCGTTTCTACGTGATACCCGTGAGGTGCGGTACGCCCCACATGCACGAAACCAACAGCACCATTTTCACATTTATACATTGCCACACCTGTTTCATCATCGCCTGCTTCTTTAAACTCCGGATGCTTAAAGGTAGATCCTGTGGCATAGACTTCTACCGGATCAGAGCCCAGGAACCAACGCATCAAATCAATATCATGAATTGCCATGTCAATAAAAATACCACCGCTTGTTGCAGCAAATCTGATTGCCCCGTCTACCAGTGCTTCCGGGTCGATACCGGTTGCTTTTACCATATAAGGGGTACCTATTGCTCCTTCTTCTATCTTTTTCTTAGCATAGGCATAAGATGGATCAAATCTTCTCATGAATCCCAGGAAAAACGCAAGCTCCGGATGGCGTTCCACAGCCTTTTCCGCTATACGGCATTCCTCCACATTTACCCCCAGAGGTTTATCGGAAAATACATGTTTTCCCGCATCTAACGCTGCTTCTATCTGCCAGCAGTGCTCTCCGCTGGTTGTAACAATTGCAACCGCATCAATATCCGCCTTTGCCAGCATCTCCCGGTAATCGCTGTACACATCTTCCACACCCAGCACTTCTTTTGCATAATCAAGTTCCGCTGGCATAATGGAACATGCTGCCGTCAATTCTGCATTAGGAATCTTAAATGCCAGATTTTCTGCATGTACTTTTCCTAACCTTCCCAAACCTGCAATTCCAACTTTAATTTTTTTCATAAATGATACCTCTCTTCTTTTCATGTTATTGTTTTTCACTATTTTCCAAGTCCCAGCGGGGAGAAGATAATATATAATACTACAAGCCCTGCCACGCAGAATACCGATGCCGCTTTAATATGTTTCCAGGGCGTTAAATCTACCGCTTTTACATCCTCCAGGACAAAATCCGTTTCTCTTGGATGAATCTTTCCTATAAACAGTAATACCAGCACATCGATGATAAACAATACGCTTAAGATATATAAATAATGGACATTCAATGGCAAAAACTTTGAAATACTATATAAGATAACATGTGAAATCAAAACAATTTTCGGTGCTGATGCCGGAACCTTTTTTGAGAAAATTCCCACGATCACCGCAGCCAGAATCGGCATATTATAAAATCCAAAACAAGACTGAAGGAAATCATATAATCCGGTAGGTGCAAAACTCACCAGAGGTGCTACTACGATGGAAAGTGCTGCCAGTCCGAAACCGAACCGCCTTCCTATTTTAACCAGGTCTTTATCCGTTGCATCCGGATTAAATAATGGTTTATGTATATCCAGTGTGTACATGGCAATGGAACCATTCAATGCGCCGTTAAAGGAGCTTAAGATAGCACCGAATAATACCGCTGCAAAGAATCCCAGTAATGCTTTCGGTAATACATCTAAAACCAGCATTGGATATGCCAGATCGGAATTAGTAAGTGTCGTTCCGAATTTTCCATATGCTATAATGCCGCAGAAGGTAATGAAGAGTGGTGTCAGCAGCTTGAATGCTCCAGCCAGCAAAGCTCCTTTTTGTGCTTCTTTTAAATTCTTTGCTGCAAGCGCTCTCTGAATAATAGACTGATTGGTACACCAGTAAAACAAGTTATTAAACAGCATACCTGTGAAGAGCAATGGCCACGGAACCATAGGGGCCTGTGCATTTGCAGGATTGATCGCATTAAATTTTTCAGCTGGAATCAATTCAATCAAATGCTGGATTCCTACCAGCGGATTTCCTCCTCCAAGAGACGCCAGACCTAATAGCGGAATCATAAACCCGCCAATAATTAATCCAACCCCAAAGATACTGTCTGCGGATGCAGATGCTTTCAAACCGCCGATAACAGCATAAGTGGCTCCAATAATGCCCAAAGCCGTAGCTGTAACTACCACACCCATAAACTGGGAACTTCCCAGCATTTTATCAATTCCGAAAATCTGATTAAATACCAGCGCCCCGGAATACAATACAGTAGGCAGATAGCAGAATAAGTAACCCAGAAGAAATAATACAGAGACAATTCTCTTTACCCTTCCATCATACCTTTTTTCTAAGAACTCTGGTATCGTTGTAATACCCGCCTTAAGATACCTTGGCAGAAAGAGTGCTGCCAGGAAAATAGTTGCGATACAGGAAGTAGCTTCCCATGCCATAGGCCCCATATTCGCCGCATATGCCTGACCGCTTTGTCCGATTAACTGTTCTGTAGACAGGTTAGTCAAAATAATCGAACTTGCAATCACTGGAGCGGTGAGTGATCTGCCTGCCAGAAAGTAACCATCCTGTGTATCCAGGCTTGACTTTCTTGTTTGTTTTACAACATAAACCCCCACTAAAACCATACAAAGTAAAAAACTAAATACCGTAAATAACATTTCCTTACCGCCTTTCTTTCTCCATCTGATGTCTATATTCTAGCTGATATCAAAAGATTTTCCAGTAAGGGAATTTTTAGATTTGTATGTTATTTTTATGGGTCTTTTTTTAGGTATGCATCTATTTTACCAGATCCAGAATCTGATAATTATCTTGTTGTAATATTTCTATATTTTTGTGTCTTATTTTTAGGTATGCATATATTATGATGATGTTTCTTTTATTTTTTGATAATATTCTACATTTTCATTTGTTATAACTTCTACCGGAAGTATCTTCTGATCCTCCTGGTCACTTCCCTTTTTATGATTGACGATATACCGAACGGTCTCCTCCCCAATCTCATAACCGGACTGGGATGCAAGTGCCGCTATCCCACCGTTTTTCACCGCCTCAATGGCATCCTCCTGAGCATCCACCGTTACAATGGCTACCGGACTTCCTTTCATATACTCCATAATACCCAGGGCAGTCACGGCGCTGGTAGCAAGAATGCCGGAAATATCCGGATTTTCATTCATAAGCCTGGTTATTTCCCGTTCGGACATCTGAAGATTACTATACCCGCTTTCCACAAATGCCACCTGAATATCTGAATTTTTCTGTATGTAGTCCTCAAATCCCTTGATTCTGCCAGCATGTGCCATCTGTTTCAAATCCCCGGAAATAATGCCAACTTTCCCATTATTATGAAGCTGTTTTGCCATATATTTCCCAAGCTCCCATCCGGTTTTTTCATTATCAATCCCAATATAAGGCACCTCGGCATCCGCTATCTGCGTGTCATATGCAAAAACCGGTATCCCCATCTCATTTGCTTTTTTAATATAATCTGCATTACTGTAGGAATCAATAGGAGACACCGCCAATGCATCCACCTTTTTATCCAGAAGGTCCTGAATCATTTTCTTCTGAAGCACGGCATCCGTTTCCGTATCCGGCGAAACAATCAAAACGGAGACCCCTTCCTCATCAGCTGCTTTTTCCATACCGGAACAGACCGACATCCAATACTCACTGTCTCTTGATTTGGTAACAACGCCAATCACATAAGCATCGTTTTTCGAAACTGTCTCTTGTCGGTTACTGCATCCAGCTAATAGTACCATACACAATACCCCCAAAAAGAGAATCCCTGTTTTCTTCATACATCTTACCCCGCCAAACCATTTTTATATAGAAAAGAGAGGTTGAAATAACTTTCCTGCCTCTCTCTTTGTCTTTTTTTTATTATATCGAATATCCGGCAGGTAAACAAGTGGAGATTCATTTAATTACCTAGAGCGTGTTCTAAAATTACTTTCTGACAGCTGTGCGTCACAGTTTGTGGGAGATTTGTCCCGGATAAAGGGCACGTAGCAGGCTACATAACCTGAATCCGGGGCAAATATGCCGCAAAGTGGGGCGTGCAGATGGCGAGAATGAATTTCAAACACGCTCTGGTGCTCCATCCGGAAATTCCAGATGTCTCATTTATTTTTTATAAATTGTTTGAAATACTTCAATATGTCGTTTGACATTCTCAAACACCCCAGATTCCATTGCCGTATTTAAATCAAAATAATTATGTTTTCCATCCGTACCTATATACGCTTCCACTTTCTCTATCAGACTGTTAAAGCTCGCCGTAGCTATATTTACTTTGCAGATTCCAAGAGAAATTGCCCTTTGAAAATCTTCGTCAGTAATGCCGCTTCCTCCATGGAGCACCAGCGGAACGTTCGTATTTTGATGAATTTTCTCCAGAACATCAAATGCAAGTGTGGGAGCAACCGGATAATTGCCATGGGCATTCCCTATTGCTACTGCCAATGCATCCACGCCTGTTTTTTCACAGAAAACCCTTGCATCTTCCGGATCCGTGCAGCGAATCCCATGGTCACAGCTTCCATCTTCACTACCGCCAACCAATCCCAGTTCAGCTTCTACTGTTGCCTCATATTTTTTGGCTAACTCCACGACCTCTTTTGTCTTAGCCATATTTTCTTCAAACGGGCAGGCAGAACCGTCAAACATCACAGAGGTAAATCCAAATTCCAATGCCTTTTTCACTGTTTCCATTGTCAGACCATGATCCAGATGCACCGCTATATCCACTTTTGCTTCTTTTGCAGCCTGCACCATCATCGGTCCCATTAATTCCAGAGGTGAATGTTTTAACCTCACCTCTGCAATCTGCAGTATAATCGGGGTATTCGTCTCTTCCGCCGCCCGTACAGCACCTTTTACCATTTCCATATTTCCCACACTGAATGCTCCGCATCCCGTTTTTTCCGCCTTTGCTCTTTCTAAAAGGTCTTTCATTTTTACTAATGACATATTCTGATTCCTCCTTATCATAGCTTTAATTTTACAAGTTACTAATTTCTATTCTGGCATAATTTTAATTTTTGCATAAATTCTATTTTGCCGTAAATTCTATTTTGCTGTAATTTCTATTTTGCTGTAATCACCCTTGCTGGTTCCTTTTCTTCGTCATTTTCCAAATTCTTTCCTGTACTCTTATCGGCCAATTCTCTTTCTAAGAGAATGATAAACATAACGGACAGAGCAGCACATATTATCCCAACTATAAAACCCATGTTTGTATCAAATCCATTGGCTGTGATTAAATTTGCAACAAAGGGTGCCCCAAGGGTAGCAATTACAATTCCTGACATAACAAATCCATAGTTTTCTCCTGAATGGGCAAGTCCAAATATAGAACTGGTCAGCGACGGGAAACTCCCCATAATCCCCCCATAGCAGCCATACATCAGCACAATTGCAATAGTAGTAAACACAGATTTCGATAAAACCAGCATCACCATAGCTGCAACAGATACCGTAAGTACTCCTTTTACACATTTCACTCTCCCTATTTTATCTGCGATGGACGGGAGGAACAATCTTGCTGAAGCATTCATTATAGAACCAAACATCACGGCTGATACAGCAATGGACACCGAGATGCCCCGTTCTGTCTGCACTCCCTGCGCAACCGGTGAAATCATAAAATAGGAAATCAGGCCGAAAAGCATGGTGGCTACCAGATAATAAAACTTTCTGGTACGTATCATCTCTTTGGATGTATATTGCTTTTGCAATTTTAGAGCTGCCGTTCCATCCGCAACCCATCCCGGTTGATTCAACGGCCTGACACCTGCCTGTTTAGGATTTTTAATAAAAATCCAGCCCAAAACCCAGGATAGGGCAATGACACTTCCAATCACTAAAAATGCAGTTTTGGGACCACTCTCTGCCAAAATCATCCGGCTGACTGGCGCAAGAAAAAATCCACACAGACCATTTGCAGTAACTACAATTCCCGACGCAAATCCAAGTTTATCGGGAAACCACTTTTGCGCTGTAGAGAGAATGGTCGTATACATCATTCCCTGACCAAATCCCTGCATTACTCCATAAGTAAAATACATAGGCAAAGGCGATGGAATAATTAAAAAAGCTGACAACAAAATACCTGCCGCAAAAATCCCGCCGCCTGCAGCAATTGCAATCTTCGGATTATACTTATCCTGAATACGCCCCCCAAAAATATTTCCAAATACAAACGTTAACATAGACAAATAGAAACACATGGACGTCTGTCCTTCAGTCCATCCCGTCAGTTCCCGGATATAGGGCTGATATAAGGACCATATATGTGGATACCCAGTAAAAAATATAGCAAATGCTCCAAATACCATCATCAGCACCCGTTGCTTTTTCTGCCTGCTGTTTAAATGCATCTTTTTTCCTCCCATGACTCCAAATCAACTGTTTAATAATTGTTAAATAATTTTTCAACAACTGTTAAATAGCTTCTTATTACATCTGACTTGTTTTTTGGATATGTATTGATCATTTTTATGCATTCATCCTAGCATGTTTTGATATTCTTGTCAATTGTTTCTGGTGATCTTTTAATTTTATTTTGGTTATGTCATGATTTTCTTATCAAAAAGTCAGAAACATACTACTTGTATAACATAAATAACTCAAATCTATATATCAATGTAAATCACTTTAAATATATTGAAAACTATCAGGTATACTAAGAATTTTATAGAATTTATCAGATACACAATGGTATTTAAAATATATAATATATTAATTTTTTAACTATTTGCATTATTTAATATTTATTTTGATATTAATTTAGGTTTATACCTTTTTTATTGTATCTATATTTGTTGCGTATTTCGAAAATTATATAACATTAAGATGCATACTTTGTATTTTCTGGCATACACACCCTTAAAAGTAAAAATTCAACAAAATATACCTTTTCAACTTACCCAAAATATACTATAATATACTCATCATTTAGGAGAGGGAACGGACTTATGCGTACAAAAAGAATTGACTCAATTGAACAATACATATTAGAACAAAAATCGGTATCTCTGGATACGCTTTGCGAACAATTTGCCGTATCGAAAAATACCATACGAAGAGATATCGACACCCTGGTAAAAAAGGGAACCATTAAGAAAGTTTACGGCGGCGTCACAGTAGCAGAGGCTCCGCCAATCAGCGACGTCATTCCTTTTGAAGAACGTCATACAAAATACGCTGCCGAGAAAGATGCCATATGCAAAATTGCAGCCGGATTTGTCAAAGACGGAGATATTATTTATATAGACACAGGCACTACCTGTATCAATATGATTGATTATATTTCCCACAAAGAATGTACCATTATCACCAATAGTGTTCAGGTCTGCCTGAAAGCAATTCCTTATCCGAATCTGACCCTGATTTCCCTTCCGGGTACTTTAAAACGGGAAACGCTGTCATTTGTGGGTAATGAAGTAATTGACTATTTAAAAACCTACAATATTACGAAAGCATTTATGGCATGTACCGGACTTACCATCGCAAACGGCCTTACTAATGCAACCCGAGAAGAATACACGGTTAAAAAGGCAGTGATAGAAAACAGCCATACTCATTTCCTGTTAGCCGATCATACTAAATTTGGTCACTTTTCTCTAATGACCTACTGCCCTATGAGCCAGGTAGACCATATTGTTACAGATGAAATGCCGCCTCAGGAATATTGTGATTATTGCCGTGACAACCACATTGAAATACATTATTAGATTGTTTTCAAAATAAGATAAGAAAAGCTCCCACCTGCCGGTGAGAGCTTTTCTTATCTTATTTTTGTTACTTTGTTATTCTGCTATTTTTGCATTATCACAGTTATTCTCTGTGCTGTCTGCGTTTGGATCTGGTCCTTACAACTAATACCACGATCACTGCACCAGATACTACCAGTAATATAACCATCAGCATAATCGGATTTACATCTCCGGTTTTAACTCCGCTCTTATTGGTTGTATTCTTGTTGGTAGATGATGTTGTGGTTGAAGTTACAACTTTGTAGGAAACTGATTTCGTATCCTTCGTTGATGTCTCATTTACCCAATTTGTTCCATCATATTTCTGTTTTTGGAAAGAAACTGACAAAGTATAACTACCGGAACTATTCAACTTAAAACTGCCGCTGTTAGAAGATGCATTATTATCCCAGGTTCCGTTCACATAAGAAGTCCAACTTACCGGAATATATCTAACATCATCTAACGAAGGTGACTGAGATGGAGATTTAATCTCTGATCCCGCTCCCGTTGCTGTAAAGGTTAAAGTAGACCCTGTCTTGTAACTGGTTGTGGTCTGTACGCCTGTAACCTTATTATTCTGCGGATTGCTGATAATTGGGTTACGCAACGTAGTTTGCTCTACCGATACAGATTTGGATGCTTCATAATTTGTTGATTCTTTGTATCTTGCTAAGATTTTATAAGAGGTCTTTTCACTTAAGCTCTTAAAAGTATTGTTGTTTTCAGGCCAAGTTTTACCACCATCAATAGAATATTCCACTCCGGAAGCTTTCTTCATTGTGATTGAATTGTAGGTAAAGGAAGAAACTTTAACATCTTCCGGCTTCTTGGTGTTTTTCGCTTTATTGATCTTAGCAGAAGTTGTTTTATTCTTAATGGATGTTGAACTTAATACGTAATTCTTATCAAATCCACTACCCAGTTTAATTTCGGAAACACTAACTTCTTTTTTCGATCCAGCGTCAGCACTGTCGAATACAAATTTTCCTGTTGCTGTAGGTACGTCTTTTCCGATGTTATATCCATCTGGTATTGTAAGCTTTAACTTTCCTTCTGCATTCTTTTTTCCATCGTAAGTTTTAGATTCTACAGATTCAATTGTGGGCGTGACTTTCAATTGATTTACAGTAAGTTTAATATGTTGCTTAACAGTTGTACCATCATATTTAATTATGATATCTGCTTCGTACGTACCCACCGAAAATCCCTCAACTGTCTTAACAGAGCCTACTTGTATATAGTCTTCAGAATTGGCGGATATATTCCATTTATCTTGATAATCCTCTGTATCAATAGTGAAAACATTCTTACCTTCTCCCGCTAATGTAATAGACTCTATTTTAGTTGAAGCATTGCCTACATTCTTTACTTTCAATGCCAATGGAGACGATTTGTAACCATAATATTTTGTGCTAAAAGCTAAAGACATAAAATTTAAATCTGCCATTGCCTTTACACTAATTGTAGCAGTGGCTATTGTACTTGCATAATCTGTAGATGTTGCTTTTTTACGAACCTCATACGTTCCTGCAGTTAAATCATTAGCTTTACCTAAAGTCATGTCTATCCAATTTGTACTATCCTTCATACGATATTGATAAACTGAGCTTCCTGGATTTGTAACTACTAACTTGCCAATTTTGGGTTCCTTCGCAGTTACATCATTAACACTAATTACTGGTGCAGGATCTTTTTTTCCAATATCAATTTTAAATGGTTGATCTGATGAACCTTTCATTTTAAACTGAAGTTCCTTTTCAAACATATCTGTTGAGATCTTCATATTCTGTCCTTCAACTACACAATCTCTCCATTTTGTATCATCTTCAGTACTATACTTATATTGCATATCTGCTGTTACATTAGTAAGTACTTCATTTGGATAATCAATCTTAATATTATCTACTGCCGATGCTTTATGAGATCCATTCGTATCAGTCGTTTCTGATTCACTCGGTGTAGTCTTATTGCTATCTGTCTGGCCCGTTGTTTCAGTCGCTTTCTGGCTCTCTGTAGTAGCTGGCTGCGTATCCGGTGCTTTGCTTTCATCCGTAGGCTTCGTATCCGTTACCGGCTCAGTTTCCGGGGATTTCTTTTCGGTTGCTTCAGTTGCTTCGCTTGCTTCTGTAGCAGCCTCTGTTCCCTTTGCTGTTTCTGATTCAGAACCTGCAGTTGTTTTTTCGGTTGCTTCAGTTGCTTTTTCCGTTGCTTTATCTGTAGTCTTCTCAGATTCTGTCTTTGCCGGAGGTGCTGCAAATGCATTGTCATCATTCGCGTTTACGGTTCCGGAAAAACTAACGTCATTTACTGTAATAGATGTTGTCTGGCCCTTGGCATTTGCAGGAAGCTTTAAATAAAGGACTCCTTTATCATCCGTCTTCAAATCTTTGTAATCATATGTATAATCTTTTCCATTTTGTTTAACAGATAATGATTTTACACTTGTTGCCGCTGTGATACCAGGTAATGTAAGTTTTACTTTGTAAAGCGTTGATGTACTGCTTGTAGTTTTTTCTGTTGTTGCTTCGGTAGTAACTGTAGTCTGTGGCGTATTCTCTGTACCCGCTGCTGTAACCGGTAATCCCGTTCCAGCTATCATACTTATTGATAAGCAGATCGCCAACAGTTTATTTACGATCTTTCTCTTCATAACGACACCTTCTCTCCTTTATATTTTATTTTTCGATGACATTCGTCATAAAGCCTGAAAACAAATTGATGCAGCCGAATTATATCTATGAATCATATCTATATTGCCGGCCGGCTCATGATTTTAGAATTAGAGTCTTAACAAGTATCTGTCTGAATACCTATCCCTCATCACAATTGTTTCTATATTCTTATAATACCCGTTAGAATCCTGTTTGTCAACAATTCCCAGACATTATAGGAAAAATTAAGAAAAGGCTTCCCATAATTATAAAAAATTAAGAAAAGAGGGTCTGCATAGTCTGACAAAACATATTAATGTCTTAACAGACCACGCAGTACCCTCCTGCTATTAATCTTCAAAAGTTTCTTTTAATTTATCCATAAAGCCCTTTTTCTTCGGCTTTTCCGCACCCGCATTCTTCTGGTTTAAGGAATTTCCGGTTGCTGCATCAAAGCTGCGAAGCGCTTCTTTTGCATCTTCATTCAGCTTGGTCGGTACCTGTACCACCAAGGTTACATAGTGATCTCCGCGAACAGATTTATTGCGCAGTGAAGGCACGCCTTTTCCTTTTAAACGCACTTTGGTATCTGTCTGGGTACCTGGTTTTACATCATACAGTATATCACCGTCTACGGTACTGATCCGTACTTCACCACCCAGAGCTGCCTGTGCAAAAGAGATCGGTGCTGTTGAGAAAATATTCATATCCTGTCTCTGGAAAATAGGATGTCTTGCAACTCTTACTTCCACCAGAAGGTCTCCTCTTGGACCGCCGTTTGTGCCAGGCTCACCTTTATCACGAATACGGATGCTCTGACCGTCATCAATACCTGCCGGTACACTGACAGCAATTTTCTTTCTGTTGGATGTATAGCCGCTTCCATGACAATCGGTACATTTTTCTTTTACTATCTTACCTGTTCCGCTACAGTCCGGACAGGTCTGCACATTACGAACTGTGCCAAATAAGGACTGCTGTGTAAATACAACCTGGCCTTTACCACCGCATTTCGGACAAGTCTCAGGACTTGTTCCCGGTTTTGCACCGGTTCCGTGGCAGGTTTTACACTCATCCTTTAAATTTAAATCCAATTCCTTCTCGCAGCCAAACACAGCCTCTTCGAAGGTTATACGTACACTGGCGCGAAGATTGGCACCTTTCATAGGACCGCTGTTCGCACTTCTTCTTCCGCCGCCAAATAAATCGCCAAAGATATCTCCGAAAATATCTCCCATATCGGCGCCATTGAAATCAAATCCACCGAAGCCGCCAGCTCCGCCGCCTCCCTGGTCAAAAGCTGCATGACCAAACTGGTCGTACTGCCTCTTTTTATCAGCATCACTCAGAACTGCATATGCTTCTGAAGCCTCTTTAAATTTCTTTTCCGCCTCTTTATCTCCGGGATTCATGTCAGGATGATACTTTTTGGCTAACTGTCTGTATGCTTTTTTAATCGTAGCATCATCAGCGCCTCTGTCTACGCCGAGGACCTCGTAATAATCACGTTTGCTCTCTGCCATTTTGTTCACCTTTCCTAATACAGATTCTGCCTGATGTAGCCATCAAACAGTTTCCCTGTTAATTCCATTCATATCAATGACTTCAGCAGCCAGATGCTGCTGAAGTCATTGTTTCAAGTATCTATTCTACACTTCTTTGTAATCGCCGTCAACTACATCATCTGCCTGGTAAGCTTCGCCGCCTTCCGGAGCCGGGCCTGCACCTTCTGCTCCTGCCGCTCCCTGAGCCTGCTCATATACTTTTGCAAATAATTTCTGAGCGCTTTCCATTAATTTTTCTTTTCCAGCCTTGATTTCAGCAACCTGAGCTTCAGTCATTTCTTCCGGATTGGATTTTTCAATTAATTCTTTTAATGCTGCAAGATCAGCTTCCACAGCGGTCTTGTCATTAGCATCAATCTTATCGCCTACTTCTTCTAATGCTTTTTCTGTCTGGAATACCATAGAATCTGCATCATTGCGGGCATCAATTGCTTCTTTACGTTTTTTGTCCTGTGCTTCGTATTCAGCAGCTTCTTTTACTGCCTTATCGATTTCATTGTCAGACATATTGGAACCGGAAGTAATTGTAATATGCTGTTCTTTGCCTGTTCCAAGATCTTTTGCAGATACATTAACAATACCGTTTGCATCGATATCGAAAGTAACTTCGATCTGAGGAACACCTCTTCTTGCTGGTGGGATTCCGTCCAGTCTGAACTGTCCAAGAGATTTGTTATCTTTGGCAAACTGTCTTTCACCCTGTACTACATGGATATCAACTGCTGTCTGGTTATCTGCTGCAGTTGAGAAGATCTGGCTCTTCTTTGTAGGAATTGTTGTATTTCTCTCGATCAATCTGGTAGCAACGCCGCCCATTGTTTCGATAGAAAGTGACAATGGTGTAACATCCAATAATAAGATATCGCCTGCGCCTGCATCGCCTGCTAATTTACCACCCTGTACGGATGCACCTAATGCAACACATTCATCCGGGTTTAAAGTTTTGCTTGGCTCTTTACCTGTCAGGGATTTTACTTTGTCCTGTACAGCCGGGATACGTGTTGATCCACCAACCAATAATACTTTAGATATTTCGCTTGCTGTTAATCCTGCGTCTTTTAACGCTGTTGTAACAGGTGTAGCTGTTCTTTCTACTAAATCATGTGTCAGCTCATCAAATTTAGCTCTTGTCAGGTTCATATCAAAATGTTTTGGACCTTCTGCTGTAGCTGTGATGAATGGCAGGTTGATATTTGTTGTAGTTGCGCTGGAAAGTTCTTTCTTAGCTTTTTCAGCTGCTTCTTTTAATCTCTGAAGAGCCATCTTGTCATTAGATAAGTCCACACCTTCATTTTTCTTGAATTCTGCTAACATATAATCTGTGATCTTCTGGTCGAAGTCATCTCCACCAAGTCTGTTATCACCTGCAGTAGATAATACTTCGATAACACCTTCACCGATTTCAATAACGGATACGTCGAATGTACCGCCACCTAAGTCATATACCATGATTTTCTGTTCTTTTTCGTTGTCAAGACCATAAGCAAGAGCTGCTGCTGTTGGCTCGTTGATAATACGTTTTACATCTAATCCTGCAATTTTACCTGCATCTTTTGTTGCCTGACGCTGAGCATCATTGAAGTAAGCAGGAACGGTAACAACTGCTTCCGTAACTTTTTCACCAAGGTATGCTTCCGCATCTGCTTTCATTTTCTGAAGGATCATAGCAGAGATTTCCTGTGGTGAATATTTTTTATCATCAATAGCTACTCTGTAATCTGTACCAATATGCCTTTTAATAGAAGAAATTGTTTTGTCTGCGTTTGTTACTGCCTGACGTTTAGCAGGTTCACCTACCAGTCTTTCTCCTGTTTTTGTGAATGCCACTACGGATGGTGTAGTTCTGGCACCTTCTGTATTGGCGATAACTACTGGTTTACCACCTTCCATAACTGCTACACAGCTATTTGTTGTTCCTAAGTCGATACCGATAATTTTTCCCATTGTTGTTTCCTCCTAATTTAATATATTATGATTTGAGATTGTTATTTACTATTTAAAAGAGGTGACTGTTACATCACACAATTTGCTTAATTTGCCACCTTAACCATGCTGTGTCTTACTACATTTTCACGGTAGGTGTAACCTTTTTGGAATTCCTCGGCAACTATATTATCACCAAGTTCTTCATCTTCAATATGCATTACCGCATTGTGGAAATTCGGATCAAATTCCTGTCCCACAGCCTCAATTGCCTTTACTTCTAATTCTTCTAAAGTTCCTATAAGCTGTTTGTAGATTTTTTCCATTCCTTCAGCAAAAGGATCATCTTTTTTATCTTCCGGAACTGCTGCCAATCCTCGTTCGAAATTATCTACAACCGGAAGCATTTTTTCAATTACACTTTTTGCTCCCACTTCAAACATTGCGCTCTTTTCTTTTTCCGTTCTCTTACGGAAGTTATCAAATTCTGCCATCTGGCGTTTCAGCCTGTCTGTCAGTTCTTCAATTTGAACGTCTTTCTTATCTTTCTTGTCTTTTTTCTTGCCAAAGAAACCTTTTTTTACTTCTTTGCCGTCTCCTGATTCTTTTTCAGCTTCTTCTTTTTCTGTATCTTCGTCAGCTTCTTCACTTTCAGGAGTTTCGTTTAAAGTTTCTGCGGCTTCCTCTTCCGCATTTTCTTCTACTGCTTCCTCTGTGGCCTCATCTACCTTGTCTTCCACAGATTCTTCCATTTCTTTTTTTAAATTTTCGTCTGCCAATTTTGTTACCGCCTTTCCCTAGCTTTTATCAAATAATTCATCCAGCTGCACCATTAATGTTTTCAATGTATTCACAACCTTCTCGTAATCCATTCGCTTTGGGCCGATAATACCTATCGTACCCTGCATTCCTTCACCTAATTCATAGGTAGCTGTTACTACACTGCAGTCTTTCATATTCTTCACCGGTGTTTCATCACCGATATAGACTTGTATGCCATTGTGCTCCCCCTCGGACATGGTTTCATGTACAAGGCTTACCAGCTGCTGCTTCTCTTCCAATGCACTGATCAGCTCGCTGGCCCTTTCACTGTCGCTAAGCTCCGGATATTTAAAAATATTAGTTGCGCCGCTGGTATAAATCTCCAGATCGTCGTCATCCAGTCTTATTGCTTCTGCTACAGCGTCCAGAACACTGTTTACTACCTGGCTGTGAATGCCTGCCTGTTCTTTTAATTTCGCAATCATCCCAAGATTGATCTGTTCTATAGTCAATCCGTTTAAGCTTGTGTTTAGTAAAATATTCAGCTTCAGGATGGTCTCATTATCCAGGCAGTGTTCTATATGAAGCATCTTATTCTTGACTACATTACCTTCTGTCACAACTACGGCCAGTATCTGGTCTTCGCTTACCATAGACAGTTGAATGAACTTAAGCTTCGTCCGGTGATACTGAGGTGCCGTTATCATGGTAGCATAGTTGGTATTTAACGCCAGAACCTTTGCCACCTGTTTTAACACCAGATCCATCTTATCCTGCTTCTGAATCATCAGTTCTTTCATTTCGGTAACTTCCCGCTCTTTTTCCTCCATCATCCGGTCAACATATAATCGGTAACCTTTATCAGAAGGAATCCTGCCAGCTGAAGTGTGTGGTTGAATGATATACCCCAATTCCTCCAGATCTGACATTTCATTGCGAATTGTTGCGGAACTCAGATTCAAATCAGCATACTTAGATATCGTTCTGGATCCTACCGGTTCTCCGGTTTCCAGATACGTTTTTATAATGGCATGAAGAATTTTCGTCTTTCTTTCATCTAGCTGCATCCTTAAATCCTCCTTCCTTTTTAGTTGTTGTTAGCACTCGTCTGAGTGGAGTGCTAACATCTATGTACATAAAATAGCACTCTGCCTTTTTTTTGTCAATAGTATTTATACTTTTTTTAGAAATTATTTTAATTTTTATATTTAACAAAGTATATCATGGATTTAAAAAAGCTTGAACTATTTGACATTTATAGGTAAAATAGTATAGTGAATTTTATCGTTCATGCAATTTCTAACTGCTTTGGTACTAAATACAACAGGATAAGACTAGGAAAGGATACTGCCCACCCGGCAGCATGAATATTATGAAAAAAGGAAATACGCTGATTGTGATCTTTGCATCATTATCAATAGCAGCTTTACTGGCGCTGTCCGCCATTCTGATGCTCTATATGATGGAAGATACAAACCCACTCAAGAAATACCTCCCTTTTTATGAAAATGCCCAAAATGGAGGAAATAATGCCTTTAAAAGTGAAAATGAACAAATGTCTGCTGATCATTTATCCAACCAGGCAAACGGCAATTCTGCAGCAGATGCGGATTCTTCTTTCGTTCTGGTAGGGGATTCCCGAACTGTCGCTATGAAAGAGGCCATGAAATCTGATTCTTCAGATTCTACTGTATATATTGCAAAAGAGGGCGAAGGATATGAATGGTTCAAGCAGACAGGCCTGACGGAGTTAAAAGGTGTCCTGGCTGAATCACCTGACGAGACAGTCGTCTTCAATCTGGGCGTCAATGATGTAGAAAATATCAGTCTTTATCTGACACTATTTAAGGAATTGATTCAGAGCTATCCCGATGCATCTTTCTATTTTATGTCTGTGAATCCTGTAAATGAAGAAAAGTGCAAGGGAATCACAAATGCTGAAATCCAAAATTTTAATGGATCTCTTCAGGAGATATTCAGTAACCGATACCTGGACTGCTACAATTATCTCATAAAGAATGGATTCGATACAGTGGACGGTCTTCATTATACTCAGGATACTTCGAAAACCATCCATCAATATCTGACTGATCAAATTTTCCACTCATAATAAAATGCCTTAGCAAAGACCATCTCGTCTCTGCAAAGGCATTCTTTTTCACTGGATCCTGTCCTAAAACTGGTACAGGCTTTCCAACTCATCCTATATTAAATATATGTATCCTAAAATTCTTCTTCCAGCACCCCACTCATACATATTTCCATAGTGGAAAGATATATTCGAAGCAGTTGGTTTTACACTAGTCATGCTGTATCCGGATTCGGAAACGTATGGCACACCATTGATAATCGCCTCAACCATTGCAATATGTGCATCTCCTGAAGAGTTGTAATCAAAGATTACTAATGAACCAACCTTTGGAGTAGAACCATACGCATAGACCTTGTCTTTCTTATTTGCGTTCCAGATACCTACCGGATCAGGTCCGAAGATAGACATATTTGGAGACTTTCCTGCCTGCAGCATAACTTCTCTTGCTCTTCCGCATGCATACCAGGTACAATTGCCTCTGTTATAGCCACCGCTGGTCTTCTTACCCGTTGGTGCCAGATAATCAAAGTTGAAGTAAATATTATAGAGTCCTGAATAGTAACTTCCATTATTCAGATCTGGCGGAACTGTTCGCTGAACAAAATTAGCTGTCGATCCACTGGAATTTCCTCCTGAATTACTGCCTCCTGAAGAACCTCCGTTTGAACCGTTATCCGGATTGGAAGGTGTATTGCTTTTTACGGTCAGGGTTCTTTTTACCAATGTTTTGGCTTTCCCTGATTTATCCTTTGCAGTTACAATATACTTATAGGTACCTGCCGGTAGTGTATTAAATGACATCGCACTGTCAATTTCAAAACCTATTTTAAAAGTCTTGGTATTTGGCTTCACTGATCTGGAGAACTTGGTTGCCCCGCCTGCATCAGTAACCTTCGCCGTTACATTCGTAATCTTATAATTGGATTTTACCGTTCCGCCTACCGTATAGAGCCCACCTGCATTTATTGCAAAATCGGAACTTGGTACCGGACTTGTAATCTTTAGGTTGGAAGTTTTAGTGACAACATTGAATGTTCTTTTCACCAAAGTTCTTGATTTCCCAGACGCATCTTTCGCCGTAACCTTGTATAAATACTTACCTTTTTTTAATCTGTCAAACTGTAAAGCATAATCAGCCGGTGAATATGCCAGATTGTATTTCTTCGTATTCGGATAAATATTACTCTTATAATACGATTTCTTACCAGAAGAATTGTATATTCCTGCGGTTATCCTTTTGATCTTATAATTTGATGAGATCCTTCCCTTTAGTGAAAAGCTGGTTCCTAACTTATGAGATACCGGATAACTATGTCCGCTAATCTTTAGTCTGGAGGCTGCCGCTGCTTCCGGCTTCATTGGTATAATCATGCCAACTACTAGACAACACATCAAAATTAAAACTTTAACCTTTTTGTTCATATAAATTCCCTTGTTTTCTTCATACTCCATTTCAAAGTTACGAGCTAATTATACACAATATATTACGACTTTTCAACCACTATTTAACATTTCTTTAAAATTTAATTAATTTCCTTCAGAAATTTGGTTATATTTTGCAGTTAAAAAACCGGATTTATTACACTTTTTATAGCTATAGCAAAAACTGCGCCAGTGTATAATTGCTTAAATCAAATCCTTTTTCTGTTAAGAAGACTCTTTCATCCTCAGTCTGCACCAGCCCTTCATTTTTCAAGCCAAGCACTGTCTTTCCATAGACAGCAGAAAATGGAGTATGGAAAGCCGTCTCGAATTCTACTGTTGAAATTCCCCCTTTCATACGCAGCCCCAGGAACATAGTTTCTTCCATTTGTTCCTGTAAAGACAGCACCTCCCTTTCTTCTTTCTTAAAAATTCCCTGGTTGTACTGTGCTAAATCTACTGTATTGCGAAAACGCACATTGTCTATGAGCGATGAGGCACCTAAGCCAAATCCCAGATAATCCTGCCTCAGCCAGTAAGCCTGATTATGCCTGCATTCGTATCCCGGTTTTGCATAATTAGAAATTTCATACTGTTCCAGTCCATATTCCCCAGTCAGGCGCCGTGTCTCATAGTACATCCCGCGTTCCTCTTCTTCCGAAGGAAGTATGTGACAGTCTTCACCCATATCCCGAAGTTTTGCATCATCGGCATACTTCTCATAGAACGGTGTTCCCTCTTCTATGATCAGGCTGTAAGCGGAGATATGCTCTACCTTCAGCCGCAATATCTTTAACAGGCTTTCTTTCCAGGAATCTGCTGTCTGCCCTGGGAGAGCTGACATTAAATCCACATTAATATTAGAAAATCCTGCTTCTCTTGCCAGGTGAAAGCCTTTTAGAAAATCATCATATGTGTGAATTCTTCCAAGAAGCTTTAACTCCTTGTCGTGAACAGACTGAAGCCCCAGACTGAGACGGTTAATGCCCTGTCTCCGGTAAGTGTAAAGCTTATCTTTCGTAAGCGTTCCAGGATTTGCTTCTGTCGTAATCTCTGCATCCTCGTCCATATTGAATTTATTCTGAATTGCCTCCAGAATCCTGCCGGTCTCCTCTTCCTTTAGCACGGACGGCGTACCTCCTCCAATAAATATAGAAGTAACGTGCCATCTTTTCACGTCTTCAAACTGTTGGATTTCAGATATCAGGGATTCTGCATATTTTTTTCTTGCCTCCTCTTCAGAAGTAAAAGACAGGAAATCACAATATGCGCATTTACGAATACAAAATGGTATATGAATGTAGATGCCTAAATTTTTCGTCTGTTCCATTTTATTCATCCTCTCCGGAACAGCAATGTTGACGGGTGAACCGGCAGCACTGCTGTTCCTTATTTGGCTGTTCTTTATTTTACTTTAATTGAATTTATTTTTGATATGCTTCCATCGCTTGTCCTGGTATGGTAAGCGCGGACTTTATAATAATATACTTTCTTAGATTTTATTTTCTTAGTATCTTTATAACTTGTTTTTGCAGTTACTGCAACCTTTTTATATTTTCCTTTCTCTTTATCTGAACGGTAAACCACATATTTTTTCGCTCCGGAAATCTTATCCCAGGATATTTTGACCTGTTTCTTTTTCACGGATTTCAGCTTTATATTGGGGACAGTAAGCGCTTTTGTTTTCAGCTTTGTAACCGCTGAATATTTGCCGGAGTTTTTATTAACCGCCTGAATCTTATAATAGTATGTTTTTTTCGGAACTACTTTTGTATCTTTGTAGCTGGTCTTCTTCGTTTCAGCCTGCAGTTCATATTTCCCATTTTTCTTCACTGCACGGTAAACTTTATAGGAAACAGCATTAGCTGCCTTTTTCCATGTCAGCTTCAGGCTGGATGCCTTAATAGATGCTCCTTTTAGCTGAACCGGTTTTGCCACTGCCGGCTCCGGCTTTGGCGCTGGTTCCGGCTTTGGTTCTGGTTTCGGTTCTGGTTTCGGTTCCGGTTTCGGCTCTGGTTTGGGCTCTGGTTTGGGCTCCGGTTTCGGTTCCGGATCGGGTTCAGGCTGTACTTGCGTCTTTTGGAATTCAGCCAATAATTTCCGGTTTGCTGATACCGTAAAATTATAAGCTGCCTCTGAAGATACTTTATTTTCGTCACTTACTTTATCTTCATACCATCCTCGAAACTCATAGCCTTCATCTGCAGCTGCCATTACCGCAACTGTACTTCCCTCCTGAACTTCAATTCCAGAAAGTTCCCCTTCTTCTGATTCGATATAAGCCCTGCCGCCTTCTGATGCCGTTACCGAGATCTGATAGCTGGGAATCACGGGTTGGGATTCCTTCGTAAAGGACTGATATTGATAGTATGTCTGGTTATTCCTATCTTTTCCACAATAAACAGCAATATTCTCTGCATTGCCGCCAATCTTCACAAAGGTATCATCAAAGCTGACCGTAACCTTGCCGTCTTTTACCTTCCCGACACCTGCATAAATTCCATTTACGGTCAGTGCTATTTCCGTGATCTCCTTTGGCACTGTAACTGTCGCTGTATTTATGTTATTTTGGGATACGTCTAATTCTCCTGTTATGCCGTCGTCCAGTCTGTTTGTATTCCAGGAATCCATCAGAGATTCTACGGTAGCGAACTGATTATCCAGCCAGAAAATTCTTGTTGTCAGGAAATTTTTCAGTTCATTAACTTGATAATCAAATCCCCCATGCGGAAACCCTCCACTTCCATTCCATCTCTCTGTATTTGCCTGGGCTGCAGGGCCTAAATAACTTCTGTTTGTATTTATGATGCCATTCGTACTGATCAGATCCCGGAGATAAGTCCCGCGTATTTCCTGATACAGTTCTCTTGCTTTTATGGCAAAGTAAGGATCCTGTATCATATATTTATACCATTGATATTTCTGCTTATCATCATTAAAATGAAGGGTTTGCCACTCTAATGGAAAATTTGTTGCACTGATATCTGATGCTGATGACCAGTCCATATCCCAGATTGGTCCCATGCTGAAAAGACCATTAATGTCTTTATACATATACGTGCTTTTCTTCATTGCATCCTCGTTCATAAATAATTCATTTACCATCCAGAATTTCACAAGGGAATCCATATCAAATAACTGCGGGTAGCTTACTTGATTCTGGTTCCAGCTACTCGAAAAATCATAGGACTGTATCGCCCTTTCAAAAGCATTTAAATAATCACTGGCATACTGCATTAACTCTCTATTAGAATTAACATATTCTGGACTTTTGAACTTTAACAGATGCCCCAATGATGTATTGAAAGACGATATTTCATCGTTATAAGAATCTAATTCTATCAAGAAACCACCTGACAGTTTTGGTATCTTAATTTTTTTGTAATTATCCAGATTGTAATTTTGTCCATTAAAATAAACTTGATGAGTAGTAGCCCATGTCATATCCTTAAGCATTGTATTTTCTAAATCCGCAACAAGATTTTTATCAAAATCCGACGTCTTGTCTTCTGCTATAATACCGGCAAAGTCCTCGGAAGCCTTCTCCCAATCATAAATATCCACACGGTTTCCATCCGATTTATAATCCACACGGATCTGCTCACAAAACTGGTAGATTCCGTCATATCTGCCATTCATGATCAATACCACATCCGTCGACTGCATATAGGGCATACCCAGGAATCCGGACAATTCATATGCCAGTTTATTGCGCATCAGGGCACCATCCAGGTGATTAGCAAGAAGAACCCAGTGTTTGTTCTTACCAAATCCAAACATATCTGTCTTTTTATCCAGCTTGATTTTATATGGTTTTTTATCATATCCCATCGTACTGTTGCCGCGGTATCTTATTTCGATATTACCATTATAAACAGTTGCATCCTGATTCATATATTCTTCATTCCGCTTTGTGGTCAGGGTTCCCGCAACGTAATCCTCTTTGTTTTGGATCTCCGCCTCTGTAGTTACATACATAACCGGAAGCTGGCTGCAATATAAACTGCAGGAATAACTATTTTTTCCACCCTCCGTATAGACCGTCACTTCAATAAAAGATTCCAGATCTTCTTCCGATGGAATGTAGGAGTTTGTGTCATTATCGATTGCATTACCATTCACGGACCACTTATATTGGTAGTCCCCGGCTAAAGAATCCCCATGCAGCTCCACTTCCAGCGCCATACCCGGCTTCGCATATTCTGTTGTAAATTCTGCATAAACTGCAGCATTCTCAGCCTTAGCTGTCAATACAGGGACCATCATCCCCAGCAGACAAACCCCCGCTGCCATAAATATGTAAACATAAACGGCGGCAGCAAACTTCCCCAATAAATACTTCCTTAATAAATACGTTCCTTCTAAACGTCTTCTTTCTAAATTCCCTCTTTCTAAATACCTTCTCTCTCCCATCTCTTTTTCTCCTCTCACATTATTTTTTTCTCATTGCTTACCCCTTTTCCCCTGCATATCCAACACTCAATTTCTGCTTGGAGTATAACATTTTTCCCTATATTTTACAACGGAATCCGGCTCTATATCAGGGAAGTATAACAATGCATAAAATATAAACCAATATTTCTAAAATTCATTTAAAATGTCTTGACTTTCAAACTATTTAGAGTTATCATAGTGATATCAATTTAATATCATTTTAATCATCTGAAGGAGGATGGGATTATGGAGATCAACAAACAGAAGATAACAGAAGAGAAAAACTTAAAAGCGGCAAACGGCATGGGGATGTTATTTCTGTGCATTATCGGTCTTTTAGGAAGTGTTGCCCTATTCATTGCAGGCATGTCAGTATTTGAAGGTGCTTTACAAGGAATTTTAGCTGTATTGTCAATTATCATTTTCATTGCTGCATGTATTGGATTCGGAGGTTTGAAAGTCATCAATCCGAATGAAGCTCTGGTTCTTGCCCTTTTTGGTAACTACTACGGAACCTTAAAAAACGATGGATTTTTCTGGGTGAACCCATTTTGCTCCGCAATTAACCCAACTGTCAAAAAGTATGTAAGCGCCTCAGCCGGAAACGGTGCAGCCGTTAACATTGGAGGCGAAGGAAGCAAAAAAATATCTCTTAAGACATTGACTTTAAACAATGAAAAGCAAAAGGTGAATGACGAACTTGGTAATCCGATCGAAATCGGAACTGTAGTAATCTGGAAAGTAGAAAATGCCACAAAAGCTGTATTAAATGTAGAAAACTACAAAAAATACCTTTCTATCCAGTGTGACGCGATCACACGAAATGCAGCCAGAAGATATCCTTATGATACCAGTGAAGGCGGGGATGAAAGATCACTTCGCGGCAGCAGCCAGGAAGTCGCTGATATTATGAAAGGCGAGCTGCAGGAAAAAGTAGAGGATGCGGGAATCAGCATTATTGAAGTTCGTATTACCCATCTCTCCTACGCTCCTGAGATCGCATCTGCAATGCTTCAGAGGCAGCAGGCAGCCGCTATTATCGATGCCCGTCAGAAAATCGTAGAAGGTGCTGTCAGCATGGTGGAAATGGCTTTACAGAAATTAAGCGAAAACGAGATCGTGGAATTAGACGAAGAAAGAAAAGCTGCTATGGTAAGCAATCTTCTGGTTGTACTCTGCGGTAACAAAGATGCCCAGCCCATTGTAAACAGCGGCTCACTTTATTAACACAAATACCATTATTTCTATAAAAAAAGGGAGGATGGCAGCGTTGGAGAATAAACCAAAAGATAAAAGTAAAAAACAGGTTCCCTTAAGGCTGTCTGCCAGCCTCTGGAATGACCTGGCCCAATGGGCGGAAGATGACTTCCGCTCCATTAATGGGCAAATCGAGTATTTATTGACAGAATGTGTAAAACATCACAAAAACAAGGATTCCTGAGCCGGAATCCTTGTTTTATTTCAAATATAACATTCATTTTAAAAATTTTAATACTCAGCGAACTAACCTGAGAAGTTCTGTATATGACTGAACAAAAATTTTACTTATCATCCAGCTTCAGTACGCTCATAAAAGCTTTCTGCGGAATCTCAACATTACCAATCTGCCTCATACGCTTCTTACCTTCCTTCTGTTTCTCAAGAAGTTTTCTCTTACGGCTGATATCACCGCCGTAACATTTTGCAAGAACGTCTTTACGCATAGCTTTTACAGTCTCCCGGGCAATGATCTTACTTCCGATTGCTGCCTGAATCGGGATTTCAAATAACTGCCTTGGAATCTCTTCTTTCAGCTTTTCACACATTTTACGCCCTCTTTCATAAGCGGTTGCCGCATGTACGATAAAAGACAGAGCATCTACATCTTCCCGGTTAACCAGGATGTCCAGTTTCACCAGTTCCGAACGTTCATAGCCTTTCATTTCATAGTCAAATGAAGCATAGCCTCTGGAACGGGACTTCAGCGCATCGAAAAAGTCGTAGATGATTTCATTTAATGGCAGTTCATATTTTAATAATGCCCTGGTCTCTTCCATATATTCCATCCCTAAGTATACACCTCTGCGTTCCTGGCAGAGTTCCATAATGGAACCGATGAATTCCGTTGTTACCATGATCTCGGCGCTTACTACCGGTTCTTCCATATATTCGATTTCGGAAGGATCAGGAAGGTTTGACGGGTTGGTGAGTTCAATCACATCGCCATTCGTTTTATATACCTTATAGATAACACCCGGCGCCGTTGTTACCAGATCCAGGTTGTATTCCCGTTCTAAACGTTCCTGAATGATTTCCAGGTGTAATAGTCCCAAAAATCCACAGCGGAAACCAAAACCGAGAGCAATGGATGTCTCCGCTTCAAACTGCAGGGAAGCGTCATTTAACTGTAATTTCTCTAATGCATCCCGCAAATCGGGATATTTTGCTCCATCCGCAGGATACATACCGCAATATACCATAGGATTTACTTTTTTATAACCCGGAAGCGGTGCTGCACAGGGATTCTGCGCGTTGGTGATGGTATCTCCCACACGGGTGTCTTTTACATTTTTCAAGCTGGCTGTAATATAGCCAACCATTCCGGCACTTAATTCTTCACATGGTATGAATTGCCCCGCACCGAAATATCCGACCTCTACTACTTCCGCAGTTGCCTTTGTAGCCATCATAAGCATCTGGGTACCACGTTTTACCGAGCCTTCCTTGATTCTGCAAAATACGATAACTCCTTTGTAAGAATCGTAGATAGAATCAAATATCAATGCCTGCAATGATGCTTCAGGATCACCCTTAGGCGCTGGTATTTTATTTACGATCTGCTCTAAGACCTCCTCCACATTCAGCCCTGTCTTGGCTGATATCCGGGGTGCATCCTGGGCTTCAATCCCAATTACATCCTCTATCTCATTGATTACACGTTCCGGATCGGCACTTGGAAGGTCGATTTTATTGATAACCGGCATGACATCCAGGTCGTGATCCATTGCCAGATATACATTGGCAAGTGTCTGTGCCTCTATTCCCTGTGCGGCATCTACAACTAAGATTGCCCCGTCACAGGCAGCCAGGCTCCTGGAAACCTCATAGTTAAAATCCACATGCCCCGGCGTATCAATCAGGTTGAAAACATACTCTTCCCCGTCTTTCGCCTTATAGACGGTTCTTACAGCCTGTGCTTTAATGGTAATGCCCCGTTCTCTTTCTAAATCCATATTATCCAATACCTGAGCCTGCATTTCACGGCTGGTTAACAGACCCGTTTTCTCTATAATACGGTCTGCCAATGTTGATTTACCATGGTCAATATGAGCGATAATACAAAAATTCCTTATTTTGCTCTGATCTATCCCTGCCACGTCTGTTCCTCCTCAGTGGGTCGAATCGCTATCCGTCGACTTTATTTCTGCGGGCAACGAGCCTGGCGGACATGCTCGCATGTCCATCCGGCGACTGCCGCGAGGGTCAAATACTCCGCAGCTTGCGGCGGAGTATTTGACTTTCCAAGACAGTGTATCACATTTATTCCCCTCTTGTCTACTCCCCACTGAGCACCTGATGTAAAATATCTGCAAGCGGCAGCATGGCATTGCGCTCTTCCTCTACTGTGCTTAACTGGGTACCGGATTCCACAAGCAGGGTCTTGGGACGCAGATGCATGTTAAACCGGTATGCCATCAGATAATTACTTCTTGTAAAATCAGGATAATACTCCATGGCCTTTAATTTCATCTGAAATGCAAATGCCAGATTATCCGGAATATACGGATTGGGCAGATAGGTGATATCTCCATTCTGGGTTGTTCTGCTAAGTCCGTTGATAAACATGATCTGGGCGGTTTGCTTTCCGTCAATCTCGGTTACCATTTTCTTACCGTCCACTCCATCTCTATGTAAATCAATTACCACTTCGATCGACGGGTTATCCGCCAATACCTGAGATACTTCTTCAAAAGCCAGATCATATGCTTTATTCCGGTCCAGTTCTCCATCTATCAAATCATAAACCCCTGTATTATGGATAACATTATATCCATATTTATTCCGCAGGATATTGGACAGATACTCTCCGATTCCAACAATTGTGGTACTCACATCCCCCGGTATACTGTCTGCGAAAGCTTCCTGGGAATGGGTATGGTAGATTAAAATCTGTGGCTTGGAATTATCCTGTTCCAGAGTCATTTTTTCATTGATCAGATTATTTACATCCAAATGCTCCCTGTCAATCGTCGTCGTCATATCAATCGCATAGAAATTGTTTAGAACATAGTCATAATCCAGAAGTTTATCCATAGGAATCTCTGCGACGGGTGCACGCTTTATTACGCCTGCATCTGCTGCAACGCTGTCGGATCCATCCTGGTTGGATTCTCCTGTCTCGCTTTGCGTCTCTCCCTGTGCACTTGCCACCTCAGATTCCATGCTGGCATCTGTTTCATTGGTATCCTCCGGTATTTCTTCTTTGGGCCTTGGCACCATATTGTCCTCTGCCGCAGCTTCCGCAGCCAGAATCATTTCGTATTCGCTTTTACTTTCAATATTCTGCTCGTATCCTTCCTGCATGTTAACATATTCATACAAAGGAAAACTTTCACTAAACAAATCAGACAACCAATGCTCCCCATTGCTTGTCTGATTTGCCGAGTAGGAAAGTCCTGGCATAAAAGTGCCCACTGACATTTCCTCAATTCCTTTGTAGATATTGGAAACTACGGATGACTTCTCAAACCATCCGTTTTCCGATGCAATCCCGATTCCTCTATATATAATGTAACCCCCCAAAACAAAAAACAGCAGCCACAATATGATTCGTATCCATTTCTCCGCATGCTTCATATTCTCACCCCATATTCTTAAATATATGAGGTAAAACTAATTTTTATGCCAACTGCAATGCAATATTTAATGCTTCTGATATGGTATATCCGATTCGTTTCACTGTTTCGTCAATATCCTTTGGTGTTACAAACATGGTATTGAGGTGGGGTGAAATCAGCTCACTGATCATCTGATGCTTCTCCATCTGATTCATTGTTCCCAGTACGCCTCCCAAATCCTGCATCTGGGGAGTGGCATCCATGGTCGCAACCAGGTTTTCCATGGTGTCATTTACAATTGTGGCCGCATCCACAACTGTTGGGACTCCAATTGCAATTACGGGAATGCCAAGAGATTCTTCGTTAATACCGCTGCGATGGTTCCCTACTCCGGAACCCGGATTAATTCCCGTATTCGTTAACTGAATTGTTCGGCTGAGCCTTTTGGTGCTCCTGGCAGCCAGGGCATCAACTACAATGGCAAGATCCGGTTTGGTTTCATCCACAACACCCCGGATAATTTCTAATGTCTCCATACCGGTCTGCGCCATAACGCCCGGAACAAGACCGCTGACCTGATTTGCTTTCTCCATATCCATAGAAGCTTTACCATATTCTTTTATTACATGGCGGGTAATTTTCACATTGTTTACAACATTAGGGCCTATTGCATCGGGTGTTACTTCCCGGTTTCCAAGGCCTACGATCAGGACAGACTTTTCCTCTTCTCCCATCAGCTCTTTTAAATGTTTGGCAAGTTCTTTGCTGATCTCCCGATGATAATCCTCATCCGGCACTGACATATTAGGCGCTTCCAGCGTAATATACGTACCTACCGGTTTACCCATGGATTTTGCACCATTTTCTGTCTCAATTACCACTGTAGTCGTTTTGATCTCCAGTTTCTCGTCTTCCTCCTCCTCAATCCTGACACCTCTGATTTTGACGTCATCCTCTTCAAAACTCTCTTTTGCCTCTAACGCAAGGTCTGTTCGGATATTAAATTTACCCAGCATATGTTCCTCCTTCTATAGGGTGCGCTGTTATAATAGAAAAAAATCCATCGACAGACACACCGTCTCTTGTTTTTACTATTTTTTACATAATTTTGCGAATTATGTATTGACAAGTAAGATATCTTAGACTAGAATATATGAGTATGTTTACATTAGATCGTCCGTGTCCGGCTTTAATGTAACAATAGAAAATAATCATTTCAAATTAAAATATTTTGGAGGTGTACGGATTGGCTAACATTAAATCTGCAAAAAAAAGAATTTTAGTAAACAGGACAAAGGCTGAGCGCAACAAAGCAATCAAGTCTGGCGTTAAAACAGCTATTAAAAAAGTAGATGCTGCTGTTGTAGCACAGGATAAAGAAGCTGCTAAAGCTGCTTTATTATCAGCTACTGCTATCATTGATAAAGCTACTTCAAAGGGTGTTTATCATAAGAATACTTCTGCTAGAAAAGTTTCTCGTTTAGCAAAAGCAGTTAACAGTATCGCATAATTTTATACATGTTATAAGAACCTTCGGCACCGTCAACCGAAGGTTCTTTTTTTATTCTTTTTTCTTTTCACTTTACAGCCAAGTATCACCGCATATGTCATAATTTATACGCTGTGTGGCATGATCATGTCTGAAAATGATTATGTTCTTGATTTTCAAACACGTTCAAACACTACAGCGAACAGTTTATAAGTGGCTTATAGTTCACTATTACATGCAATGTTATGAGTTAATACTTGACATAGGGACTACCTGCGGGTTTATTATATTTGGGTTTTGCTGATTAATGACGCTTTGTAGATGGAGGTAGTGTACGGAAAGATGGGTGTGGAAAACTGGCATGGGCTCCGTCAGCTGGCCGCAGAACTGGTATTTTCTAACCTTTCCGAGATAGCATTCGTTGATACAAAGCTGGTTTTCTCGAGGGCACTGAAAAACATATGTTTTTAAATCCTTCCTTATTAATAAAACACAAAATCCACCAGACTCAAATTTTTCTGGTGGATTTTTGTACATTTTCTATGGATGATTCCTTTTTCTGAACTAGGGATTCCTTTATTTTCCCCCATCACTTTCATGATTCGTTTGAGGTTCACTGCAAATATTGCCATCGCCCCCTGCATTTCCATGCCAATAAGACCTGATGATGACGCAACGTCATAACCATGTCTATGTTTTAACTCGCTGTTTTTTGCTTCTATCTTATAACGCTCTTTTACTTTTTCTTTAAAATATTCCGTTTCCTGAAATTGTGCCTGTTCGCTATGGGTATCACTGATGACCGTCTCTGTATATGTCTTTTTTTTCGCTCCCTCTTTGTAGCATCCTTCTCTATAAAGGCATTTTTTACATTTTTTTATATCAAAAGTATAGGTTATCCGCGCATTCCTGCCCTCAGCTTTTTGTTTATTCAGATATTTATGGATTGCCATATGCCCTGCTTTACATTGATACATTAAAGCATCTTTGTTAAATTCAAATTTATCTTCCTTTTTACGATTTCCTTGTGTAACATTACTGCATAATCTAGCGACCAGTTCATAATCTTCTTCTCTTGCAGCATCTATATTTTTTTTGCTTGCATATGCCTTGTCACCAATAACTGTTTTAATCTCCATTCCTGCTTCCCTGCTTTTCTGTACCAGGGCTGCCAATTCCTTTCCATCCGTTTTCTCTCCGCTGGTTATTGTGGCAGCTGTAATAATTCTTTCTTCCGTCATGGCGATATGTGTTTTATATCCAAAGAAGGAGGTGTCTGCTGTCTTATGTCCAATTTTTGCATCCCCATCTTTTGAGGTATCCATTTGTTCAAGGTCATCACGGACAGCTTCTTCTAATAATTTCAATTTTTCCTGCACTTTGGGATAGCTGCATATCGTTTTATTCTCTTTTATAGTGGAA
Source organism: Robinsoniella peoriensis (assembly GCF_000797495.1). Classification (GTDB taxonomy): domain Bacteria; phylum Bacillota; class Clostridia; order Lachnospirales; family Lachnospiraceae; genus Robinsoniella; species Robinsoniella peoriensis. Next base: position 563,710 of record NZ_JTGN01000003.1, on the reverse strand, counting down.
ATAAGCTGATTGCAATACGCCAGTTCTTTTTCCAAAGAATCTTCTGTATTTTTAGCAGGAAACTGGTTTTTCATTGTTTCTTCCACTTCATAAACGGTACGCCGTAGTTTTTTTGACCTTTCCTGTAGTGCCTGCCGCGGAGTCATTTGATTGTATCTTGATTTTGTATGTGTGGCATCAACAATAATGGTTTTTGATTTTATGATTTCCTGCTCTAATGCAATCTGGACTGTTTTCGCAATCAGCATATCTAAAAGTGCCATATCTTTTAATCGCAATTTACGAAATTTCGTCAATGAGCTGGGATTAATAACCTCCTCCTCCGGCACCATATCCAGAAAGTATTTAAAAGACATATCATACCTGGAACGCTCTACGACATCAACATCCGATAGATCATAAATTGCTTTTAACAGCAGATATTTAAACATGCGGATAGGTGGAACTGCATTACGTCCGTTATCAAGACAATATTTATCAATTAACTCTTCATAAATAAATCCGAAGTTTACGAGTTCTTTTATCTGTCGGAGAAGATTATTCCTGGGAACCACCAATTCATATATTTTCATGTAGGAACTTAATACTAATTTTTGTTGTTGATCTACCATAAAAACACCGCCTTTATTTGATACATACATTATATCAAAAATAGACGGTAATATCTACTTTTTCAGTGGCCTCGAGAATACCAGCTTTGTATCAACGAATGCTATCTCGGAAAGAGAAGGGGGCGGACCAGGACATTGGTCCGTCCCCTTCTCTTTCCGTACACTACCTACATCTACAAAGCGTCTTTAATCAGCTAAACCCAAATTTAAGATGAAATTGTTCGCTGTAGTACTAGTATCTTCCGCGGCAGCCGTTTTTTGCGTTTACAGCAGATTCTCCAATTGCTCCCGGTATGAAAATCCTTCCATGAGTTTCAGCTTGTCCTTTTTCGGGAGTTTTTTAATCTCATATTCTCTTTTCATTGCCTCCTGTCTCGTTGCAAATATCTCACAATAAGCAAGAACTACCGGCCGCCTTCCTTTCGTGTACTTGGCACCTTTTCCACTGTTATGATCATCAATCCGTTTCTCCAGATTGTTTGTCCAACCGGTATAGTAGGTGTCATCACTGCACTTTAATATATACGTATAATTCATTTTACCTTCATCCTTTATTGTCTATGTAAAGCGCACATACAAGAACCTCATACATGCGCTTATTATAAAAAGCAATCGACGAAAAAGTACTTCACCCATATCAAATACGACAGTTTGCATTTGGAAATTGTAACGCCAAGTAAGAAAGATTCGATTGCGTATCCGCAGGTGTAACTTTATTCGGTACAGTGGAGTTCTTATCCGCTGTACTAATATAGTATACTCTCTTCTTCGGAAAGTGTGCAAGGTTTTTGAATGGTTGGGAAAAGGCCTTAAATCTTCTTCTTCCGATTAATCATGACGTGAACGTCACTTCTCCTGCCGGAAAGAATGAAAATTTAAGACCTTTATTTATCTTCTTGTTTATGATTACAATTGACTTTACTCCAGGTACAGGAATGGATCTACAGGTGTACCATCTTTTTTCATCTCAAAGAAAAGGTTGCTTCCTTCTTCGCAATAATATTTTGTAGGTTCGCTTACATAACCTATGATGGATCCTGTTTCTACAACATCGCCTACTGCTACCGGAACTTCTTTTAACTGTCCATATACCAATTCGTAGTTGTTTCCAATATTCATGGTGATAGTTGTTCCTGTTTCGTCATTTACGTCGATGGATTCTACAATGCCTTTTGCTGCTGCCAGAACTTGTCCGTTTACTTCACTCCCGATAATAAGTGCCGGATTATATTTGTAAACATTTAATGTTTTGAAGTATACGGTAGAGTCCATACTGTAGTCGATTAATACAGTTCCTGCTACCGGCCATGTCAATGTGCTGTTATCTCCAAAATCAACGGTTGGTTCTATTTTCGCCTGGATATTTGTTGAATTTGCATCTACGCTGTCTTCTGACTCTTTTGCTGTTTTTGCATCAGCACTTGTTTTTGCTTCGTTATCTGCCAGATATGCCGGGTCTACGTCCATATCATTTGCTAATGTAGGTTTAGAAGCGTCTGATTCTGTCTGATTTTTAGTGTCGCCGGATGTGGCATTCTTATTTCCGTTTTCTTTTGTGTTGTTCTCTGATTGTGATGTTTTATCTGTTGTGATTGGGTCCGATGGTTCCGGATCTTTTGGTTCTTCATTCAGGTCTACCAGATTCTGCTCTTCTTCTTTTGCATTTTGTGACAATTCCATAGTATAATAGGAAGCTGCTGCTACTCCTCCCACCAGACACAGACTCAATGCCACAATGGTTCCTTTTTTCTTAAAAAACTTTACAACATCTTTTTTCTGCATATTCTTCACCTCGTACTATTGATCAATTATGTTCAACAATAGCATTGCCAGTTTATGAAAGAATATACAATGTTTGAAAAATCGATTTATGAATTTATGGCATTTGTTTCTGTCTCTGAACTGTTTTGTTTTTCATTTATTTCTATCGTTACATTTTTAAAATAATATTGCAAAATCTCATCATATGGTTTTCCTGATTCTGCCATTCTCTCTGCTCCGTACTGGCTCATTCCCACACCGTGTCCCAATCCTTTGGTGGTAATCCGAATTCCTTTTTCTACCTGCTCCATTGTAAAACAGCTGGAATTTAAATTCAGAAATCTGCGGAATTCTTCACCAGGTATTTCTGTGTCACCAATCCGGATTTTTGTTATATAGCCAGCCTCATCATTACTTTCAATCTCCATATTGTCCCAAAGATTTGTTTTATTTAACTCCTCCGTTCCACTCTCATGATTATCTGTCTCTGAGGGTTCTGTCTGTGGTTCTGTCTGGGGTTCTGTCTGGGGTTCTGTTACAGCTTCTGTCTGACTTGCTTTTGGAGTTTCGGACTCTGCCCCGCTCTGCTTCCGGGTTTCTTTTCCATTTCCCGGATCTGTCCCGTTTTGCGTCTGCGTTCCCTTTGGAGATTCCGGTTCTGCTGCCTCGGTTAAAATTTCTGTTTCTACACCCGAAAGGTCTGTGGATATGGTATCCGGTCCCTGGTCTGCATTCCATGTAGTGGTGACGTTCTCTCTACCTTCTGCTTTCACATTTAATGCTGTTTCCTGCTGATAATTATCCTGTATTCTGCTTTCTTTGGCTCCCGTACCGGCAGTATGATCTGTAGAAACCTCAGTTCCTTCCGGATAATATGCTTTCATATCAGGATACTGCTCCCTGCATATTCGTAATATTTCTTCCGGATCGTATACTTCAGCGTGGAGATAACGTTCTGCCTCCACATCCTGAGCGCTCTGTACCGAAACCAGATATGGGTAACTCTGGCTTCCCAGAACATCATTTCCATTTCTTGTCCTTCCGGCACTGATCGCATGATAGGATGCCAGAATCAGATTCCCGTCATAGGTGAGAACCTGTCCGCTTGTTTCTCTGCTTGCCCTGCCGAATTTATCCCTGATTCCCAGTTCCTCCATCTGATCAACGGTTAGATACTTGTCTTTCAATAGTTCCGTTGGATGGTCCTCCAGCATCTTACATAGATTCGTTCTCGCTACCACCATCTGGGCTTTGATCGCCTCTGTCTGATAAGCGGATGGAATCTGTAAGGCTGTAACGCCCATTACATAGTCTTCAAAATTAACTTCACGTACTTTCCCGTCTACTTCTACCGAAATAAAGGAATGATCATCTCCTCTGTCCAAATAGGTTTGTCTTATCTTGCCGGACATAAGAACCGTAATAACATAAGGCAATAAGAGTACCAGTAAAATTAATGCTAGAATATTTTTTATTTTTTCCTTCATGGCGCACCTTCCTTGTCTTATGTATATTACCGTATTTCTATATTATGCATAATTCAGGGATAATTTTTTATTATTTATCTGATACAACTCTTATAGGAATGATATACGCAACTTATAGGATAAAGGGCAGCAAAAAACCCGGTATATTTATCTTATTGCAGATGAACCGGATGGCTTCCGTTTTCCCACAATCATTTAAAGATACCAGGTTTTTTTACATTAAAACAACCTTTGTAATTTTAATCTGCTATTTAATTTAAATTCTCTATTCAATCACTACTTTATCTAAATGCCAGATTTCGTCCACATACTGCTGGATGGTTCTGTCTGATGTGAATTTACCGCTGCTTGCTACATTCAGAATAGCCATTTTCGCCCACCGGGTTTCATCACGGTATGCTTCTTCTACTCTTCTCTGAGCCTCTGCATATGACTTGAAGTCTGCAAGGATAAAGTAAGTATCTGCTCTGTCACTGCTGTTGGTATTTAACAGGGAATCATAGATTTCACGGAAACGTTCCGGGTCATCCTTTGCATATTCTCCATTAATTAACTGCATCAGTACCCGGCGGATATCCTGATCGTTGTTAAAGTAATCCATTGGATGGTAACCGCCGTTATTTTCGAAGTTAATAACTTCGTCGGCTGTAAGCCCGAAGATAAAGGCATTCTCTTCTCCAACTTCTTCTACAATCTCTACATTTGCTCCGTCCATGGTTCCCAGGGTCGGTGCTCCGTTTAACATAAATTTCATATTTCCGGTACCGGATGCTTCTTTACTTGCTGTTGAAATCTGCTCTGATACATCAGATGCAGCAAATATCCATTCCGCATTGGAAACACGGTAGTCTTCAATAAATACTACTTTCAGCTTTCCTTTGATGGATCTGTCGTTATTAACAACGTCTGCCACTGCATTAATCAGCTTAATGGTGAGCTTCGCACGGCGGTATCCGGCTGCTGCTTTTGCCCCGAAGATAAATGTTCTTGGATAGAAATCCATTTCCGGATGGTCTTTAATGGTGTTGTATAAATACATTACATGCAGAATGTTCATCAGCTGGCGTTTGTATTCATGAAGTCTCTTTACCTGTACATCAAAGATGGAACGGGGATCAATTTCCACACCGTTGTGCTCTAAAATATATCTGGCAAGACGTACCTTATTCTGATACTTGATATTCATAAATTCCTGCTGCGCTTTTTTATCCTCTGCATAGATCTTTAATTTTGAAATCTGCGGCAGATCTGTAATCCATTCATCACCAATATGGGCGGTTACCCATTTTGCCAGAAGCGGATTCGCATGAAGCAGAAATCTCCTCTGGGTAATACCATTGGTCTTATTATTGAATTTCTGCGGCATCATTTCATAGAAGTCTCTTAATTCCTGCTTTTTCAGAATCTCCGTATGAAGCTGGGCAACACCATTGACAGAGTATCCGGCTACAATGGCAAGATGTGCCATCTTCACCTGTCCGTCATGTATGATTGCCATCTTGTTGACTTTATTCTGGTCTCCCGGATATTTTCTGCCAACTTCAATAAGGAATCTGCGGTTAATTTCTTCTATAATCTGGTAAATGCGCGGGAGCAGTCTGGAGAAAAGCTCTATCGGCCATTTTTCCAGTGCTTCTGCCATAATTGTATGGTTCGTGTATGCACAGGTCTTCGTGGTTACTTCCCATGCTTCATCCCATTCCAGGTTTTCTTCGTCCACCAGGATACGCATTAATTCTGCTACTGCCACTGTTGGATGTGTATCATTTAACTGGAAAGTCACTTTTTCGTGGAATTTCCTCATATCGGAATGTTTTTTCTTATACTTTTCAATTGCTGCCTGTACGCTGGCTGAAATAAAGAAGTACTGTTGTTTTAAACGAAGCTCTTTGCCGGCATAATGATTATCATTTGGATAAAGAACTTCTACAATATTACGTGCCAGGTTTTCCTGCTCTACTGCTTTCTGATAATCTCCCTTGTCAAAGGAATCCAGCTGGAAGTCGTTAATTGCTTCCGCATCCCAGACACGCAGTGTATTCACGATGCGGTTGTCATATCCCACAATCGGAATATCAAAAGGAATCGCACGCACTGACTGGCAGCCTTCCTGGATAAAGCGGTTTCTCTTTGTGGTTTCATCATATACCACACGTACATAACCTCCGAATTTTACTTCTTTGGCGTATTCGGGACGGCGCAGTTCAAATGGATTGCCGTCCTTTAACCAGTTATCCGGTACTTCAATCTGAAAACCGTTTTCTATTTTCTGTTTAAACATCCCGTAACGGTAACGGATACCGCAGCCATAGGAAGAATATCCAAGAGTAGCAAGTGAATCCAGGAAACATGCTGCAAGACGTCCAAGCCCTCCGTTTCCAAGCGCTGCATCCGGCTCTTCATCCTCGATTACGTTCAGATCAAATCCGATTTCCTCTAGCGCATCTTTTACATCGTTATACTCTGTGAGGTTAATCAGATTATTGCCCAGGGCACGCCCCATCAGAAACTCCATAGACATATAATAAACTGTCTTTGGGTCGTCTGTTTCGTACTGCTTCTGGGTTGCAAGCCAGTTGTCTATGATTGTATCTTTAATCGTATAGGATACCGCCTGAAATACCTGCTGTTTCGTCGCTTCATCAATCGTCTTACGATATAAGGTCTTTACGTTTGCCTTTACATCGTTAATAAATGCTTCCTTGTCAAATTTTTTACTCATGAACCATCCTCCTGTTTTCTGGTATATTACACCTTCTCCACGCCCATGGTTACTGTCTCCCCGTTGATGTTCCATTCCTTTACATAGCCGTTTGCAGAGCCTGTCACAATATCATTTGCCAGAACTTCTGACTTAATCTCTTCTCTGTGCTCTTCTAATATTTTTTCAATCTTCTGATTGTCTTTTGCATAAACCACGACTCTGTCTGTCACTTCAAAGCCCGCTTCTTTTCTCATGGTCTGTACCTTACTGATCAGCTCTCTGACGAATCCTTCTTCAATCAGCTCCGGAGTGAGATTTGTATCCAGTACAACGGTGATTTCGTTATCCTGCTCTGACACATATCCTTCCGTCTGCGCTGTCTCAATCAGCAGATCCTCTTCTAATAATACAACCTCTGTTCCGTTTATGTCAAGCTTAATGGAACCGTTTCCGTTCAATTCATCCATGGCAGCATTTCCATCTAACTGGGGAAGTGCCTGACGGATTCCTCCCAGGAGTTTTCCATATTTTGGTCCCACCGTCTTTAGCTGAGGCTTAAAGCTATAAGATGTAAAGTTTCTTACGTCATCGGTAAAGGTTACTTTTTTGGTATTTAATTCCTCTCTGATTATATCCACAAAGAACTCAGGTAATTCAAAACGGGCTTTTACAAACATATTCCCAATCGGCTGTCTGTTCTTGATATTCGCTGTATTTCTGCATGCGCGCCCCATAACAACAATTTTAAGAACTTCATCCATATTTGCTTCCAGGTCCTTGTCGATCTGTGCTGCATCCGCTGCCGGGAAGTCGCACAGGTGAATGCTTTCCGGTGCTGTCTTGTCGATATTACGAACAAGGTTCTGATAGATATCCTCTGTCATAAACGGAATCATAGGTGCTGCAGCCTTGCATACATTTACAAGCGCCGTATACAGCGTCATATATGCATTGATTTTATCCTGTTCCATGCCCTTCGCCCAGAAACGCTCACGGCTTCTGCGTACATACCAGTTACTCATGTCATCTACAAATTCCTGTAATGCTCTTGCTGCTTCCGGGATTTTGTAATTTCCAAGATTCTCATCTACGGTCTGAATCAGGGTATTCATTTTCGACAGCAGCCATTTATCCATTACCGGAAGCTTATCATATTCTAAACTATATTTTGCAGCGTCAAATTCATCTATATTTGCATAAAGCACAAAAAATGCATAGGTATTCCAAAGAGTACCCATAAATTTACGCTGTCCTTCCGTCACTGCTTTTCCATGGAAACGGTTTGGCAGCCAGGGAGCGCTGTTCACATAGAAATACCAGCGGATCGCATCAGCTCCGAAAGTGGAAAGTGCATCGAACGGGTCTACGGCATTCCCTTTTGACTTGCTCATCTTCTGTCCGTTTTCATCCTGGACATGTCCCAGTACGATAACATTCTTGTACGGCGCTTCATTAAAGATCAGCGTGGAAATAGCCAGGAGGGAATAAAACCATCCACGGGTCTGGTCCACTGCCTCTGAAATAAAGTTTGCCGGGAATTGCTGTTTGAATAATTCCTGGTTTTCAAACGGATAATGATGCTGCGCAAAAGGCATTGCCCCGGAATCAAACCAGCAGTCAATTACTTCAGGCACACGGTGCATTTCTTTTCCACAATGAGGACACTTGATAGTCACTGCATCAATGAATGGGCGGTGAAGTTCGATATTCTCCGGGCAGTTATCCGACATTTCTTTTAATTCGGCAATGCTTCCGATGGAGTGCATATGTCCGCATTCACATTCCCAGACATTCAGCGGCGTTCCCCAGTAACGGTTACGGCTGATTCCCCAGTCCTGTACGTTCTCCAGCCAGTCTCCAAAGCGACCTTTTCCGATACTTTCCGGTATCCAGTTGATGGTGTTGTTATTTCTGATCAGATCCTCTTTTACATCGGTCATTTTGATGAACCAGGACTCGCGTGCATAGTAGATAAGCGGTGTGTCACATCTCCAGCAGTGAGGATAGCTGTGCTCAAACTGCGGTGCAGAGAATAAAAGACCTCTGGACTTTAAATCTTCTAATACAAGGGGATCTGCTTTTTTACAGAAAGTTCCTGCCCATGGAGTCTCTTCTGTCATCTCACCCTTGCTGTCTACCAGCTGAAGGAATGGCAGATCATATCTTCTTCCTACCTGGGAGTCATCTTCACCAAATGCAGGAGCGATATGAACAACTCCGGTTCCATCTGTTAAAGTAACATAGTCAGCACAGGTTACAAAGTAAGCTTTTTTCGCCGGTGTGGTAAATGGGAATAGTGGCTCATATTCTTTATATTCCAAATCTGTTCCTACATAAGTCTCCTGTACCTCGTAGTTGTCTTCGCCCAGTACTTTATCACAAAGTGCCTGTGCCAGATAATAAACCGTTCCATCTTCTTTCATGGATACTTTGACATAAGTCTCCTTCGGATTTACACAAAGTGCCACGTTTGAAGGCAGGGTCCACGGAGTGGTTGTCCATGCCAGAATATATGCTTCTTCGCCTTTTACTTTAAATTTGGCAATGGCTGAACGTTCCTTTACATCCTTATATCCCTGGGCAACTTCATGACTGGAGAGAGGTGTTCCGCATCTTGGGCAGTAAGGTACGATTTTATATCCTTTATATAACAGTCCTTTGTCCCAGATCTGCTTTAGCGCCCACCACTCGGATTCAATAAAGTTATTGTCATAAGTTACGTAAGGGTGCTCCATATCTGCCCAGAATCCTACGGTTGCAGAGAAGTCTTCCCACATGCCCTTATATTTCCAGACGCTGTCTTTACAATATTTAATAAATGGTTCCAGACCATATTCTTCAATCTGCTCTTTGCCGTCCAGACCCAGCATTTTTTCCACTTCCAGCTCAACCGGAAGACCGTGGGTATCCCAGCCTGCTTTACGCGGAACCATCTTCCCTTTCATCGTCTGGTATCTTGGGATCATATCTTTGATTACACGGGTTAAAACGTGGCCGATGTGAGGTTTGCCATTTGCGGTAGGCGGCCCGTCATAGAATGTGTAGGTCTCACATCCCTCACGGTTATCAATACTTTTTTCAAAAATTTGGTTGTCTTCCCAGAACTTCTCTGTCTTCTTCTCCCGGTCAACAAAATTAAGATTCGTAGAAACTTTGTCGTACATGATTATATTCCTCCTTAAATTTTATGCGTTAGAGCGTGTTTGAATTGCTTTATTCCAGCTGTGCGTTCCAGTTTGTGGAATGAATGTGCACAAAAAAACTCCCATCCCTGTAAAAGGACGAGAGTCATACACTTCGTTAACCACCTGTTACAACATACTATCATACGCGTTCCTGTTAACGGTGGAAAACCGTCAGCACCTACTATTATTCAGCCTGAAACTCTGAAGTGATATTCCATCTATCCTACTCTTACCGGACTTCCACCACCACCGGCTCGCTGTAAATTTCGTTGATTATCAGATATATGTCCGTATTTCCCAGACACACTGACAAAATAAATGTACTGTCTTCGTCATCGTCTTTTCTATATATATTGCTAATTTTCATTATATGTAGCACGGAATGAAAAGTCAAGGAGAAAAATTTTTTAAAAGATCTGTGAAATTCCCTAAGTTTATGCTTTATTTATTTGCATTTTTCCCTATAATCCTATATAATTTGATGTAAACAAATAAATCGTTAAAAGAGGTAGTTTAGAATGGGTAGATTTTTTAGTATGGACAATAAGTTCTTTACTTTTATGTCCAGGGTAGCAGACTTGATGATGTTGAACGTTGTATTTCTTATATGCTGTATCCCGATTGTTACTATCGGTGCTTCCTGTACGGCTATGTATTATGTGACGCTGAAAATGGCGCGTAACGAAGAATCTTATATTATAAAAGGTTTCTTCAAATCTTTTAAGGAAAATTTTAAGCAGAGTACGATTATCTGGCTGATTATGCTGGTAGCCGGAATTATCCTGCTGATGGATTTCCGGATAACAGGACAGATGAAATCTACACTGACTACTGTCATGCGTTATGGTCTTATGGTGGTTGCTGTTGTATATGCATTTGTATTATCTTACATTTTCCCGATTTTATCCAAATTTGTGAATTCTATTAAAAATACTTTTAAGAATTCGCTGTTTATGTCCATCAGACATCTGCCATATACATTTTTAATATTGATTGTTGCTGTTGTTCCGGCCGGAGCTACTCTGATGATCCCTATTGTATTTGCCTATGGTTTAATTGTATGGATACTGATCGGATTTGCACTTATCGCTTTTATTAATTCTTATTTCTTTGTTAAAATATTTGACCGCTATATTCCTGAAGAAACGGAGGAGGATAATTCTTCCAGTGATATTCCCGAGATTATGGAACCATCTGCTTTTAAGAACCTTTCTCCTACAACGAATTCTTCCAATGAAAAATCAGAATAATTACATACTTATATACAGTATGTTTACAACAGCCAGTCCATTTAATAACCGGACTGGCTGTTGTTACACTGATAAGGTGCTGCATACTTCATGCTGTACTATTGGAAATATTAATACTGCTTTGAACAGGTCGCCATCTACGCTGATGCGAAATTCTCCACCCTGCATTTCTGTAAGGGATCTTGCAATTGATAATCCAAGACCGCTTCCTTCTGTGCTTCTGGATTTATCCCCCTGTATAAAACGCTCGGTCAGCTCTTCGGCTTCCATATTGAGAGAATATTCCGATATATTTTTAATAGAAAAAATCATCTTTTCATTTTCGGTGCGTATTGTGGCATAAACCCTGGTACCAGGCATGGCATACTTTACAACATTATTATACAGGTTTTCGATAACACGCCAGATACGTGTATTGTCTGCACGGATTATAATGGGATGATCCGGAACACTCGTTACCAGTTCCAGTCTTCTAGCTTTGAACTGGTCATCAAATTCTCCTGCTGTCTGCAGGATAAGTTCTTTGAAATTAATATTTATATACTCTAGAAGGATGTTTCCCGAACTTATTTTAGATGCTTCCAGCAGGTCTTCCGTTAAATATTTAAGCCGCTGTGACTTCTGGTCCAGTATCTCTAAGTAGTTCTGTGCCTTTTGATCTGATAATTCCAGTCTTTTTAACAAATCCACATAATTAATGATCGATGTCAGCGGTGTCTTGATATCATGTGATACATTTGTAATCAAATCTGTCTTCTGTCTTTCACTTTTGGTATTTTTCTCTATGATTGACTCCAGACTGTTACTCATTTTATTTACGGAATCTGCCAGCCTTTTATTTGCCGGCAAAAATTTTGACCCGTCTATTTTATAATCAAAATCTCCTTTTAAAATCTGATCTATTCCTGTTGATATCTTATCCTGCTGCACTGACATCTTTACTAAATTAATTCCGATAATTAATTCCAGTATTATTGTAAGGGGCATTCCCCATACTCCCAGATAAGTGATGGAAAGTATTCCCAGAATATTGACGATTAAAAATCCTATATACCAGACAAGAATTCTAATCGAAATTTTTCTCTTATATATCATATGAGATAACTCCCGCCACAGGTTGTAAATGGTGCTGTATTTTAAAAATACACCTCCCTTTACCCGGCGCACCATGCTGCCATACCACACAATAAACATTCCATTTGCAAATCCTGCAAGGGAAAATAGCACTCCGGCAATACCTGGAAAAATCCCTAGATGCTGATAGCTCAGATATGCCAGATGACCACCCAGTGCGAATACCATTCCGCTTATCAGCGTCAGCACCTCTATTGGAAATGCGTCCAGTTTCATCAGTGCGAATTCCCCTTTTTCCAATCCTGCGATATTGGTGTAATATCCGATCGATGACAGCCAGATAAATATAAAAACACCGCATACAACTGCAGCCGCACGGCTCCATGGCATCCAGTTCTCATATCGTTCTTTCATATCATAAAATTCATCCTGCACCAGGAATGATGTATCGATTCCAATCACGATACGGCTGTCAATACAATTAGGCGAAATTCCTCTACCCAGATTACTGTATATATTTTTCTTAAATTTAAGATTGGCATCGTACTCCAGTTTTTTATAATCTAGCACTACATAGGTACCCAGATCTAAAATCTGTTCCTCTGACAATCCTGTATTCCCATAGACCTGCTTGTTATTTTTATCCAGAACAATGTATTTTAAATTGGTATTCTTACCGTTAAATTCCACTTTCAAAGTATTATAGTGCCATACATCGTCCCAGATTCCTGCTATTGTGCTCTTCACATACAGATATAGTTTATCTCTGTCTTTTCCCGTCTTCCGGGCATATTCCTCAATATCTTTATATCCTATGGGGGAATAGGCTTCCTCATTGTCCAACTCTGCCCCCTGCTGAGCCCATTGCAAAAGATCGTGAAGACGGTAAGATAATCCTCCTTCACTTTGACCTGTAATATTCTTATGTAATGCGTAATTTTCTATATCAACGATTCTATCCGGATCGTAAATCCCATCCGTTTCAAATTTATTGCAGCCCTCCAGAAATTCATGCAGCTGACCGATCTTCTCTTCCACCTGTGTCTCGTATTTAGCCGTTTCCGGATACGGCTTTCCAAATGCATTTTGAAAATCTTCCAGAGAAGTCATCATGCTGAGACTGATCATAAAAGAGCAAATGATAATAATCAGTGACATGTATTCCACGGTCAGTGTTACAATCTTTCTCGCTGCCCGAAACTCATCCTCTTTACATTTTGTTTCCTGCCCGTTATTCTTCATCTGCTATGCTCTCAACTTTATAGCCAATCCCCCATACTACTTTTAGATACCGGGGGCTTTTGGGATTGATCTCAATTTTTTCTCTGATATGTCTGATATGTACAGCCACCGTATTGTCGGCACCGATTGCCACCTCGTTCCAGATGCTTTCATAGATCTGGTCTATGGAAAAAACCTTGCCCTTATTTTTCACCAGCAAAAGCAAAACATTATATTCAATAGGCGTAAGTTTTACAATCACTCCATCTACTGTAACTTCTTTTTCTTCATCATTAATTACAAGGCCGCCCGTACGATAGAGAACGGTTATATCTCCTTTTACATAATTCCCCAGTTTCGTATATCGCCTGAGCTGGGATTTGACCCTTGCCACAAGCTCCAGGGGATTAAAAGGTTTTGTCAGATAGTCATCCGCACCTATATCAAGCCCCATGATTTTATCCGTATCTTCTGATCTTGCTGAAAGGATAATAATCGGAACCCCGCTGTTTTTTCTGATTTCCTTTGTCAACGCTATTCCGTCCAGCTTTGGCATCATTATATCTGCAATGACAAGATGGATTTCTACCACTTTTAGTGTCTGCAAGGCATATTCGCCATCCAGCGCTTTATAGACTTCATATCCTTCCTGATTCAAATATATTTCAACAGCATCCATAATCTCCTTGTCATCATCGCAAACTAGTATATTAAACATGTTAACTCCCTATTCCTTCTGGTGCAGAACGTGTTTGAAAAATGCCTGTACCAAAATATACGATCCACTATTTTAAATCAGCCGGTTTAACCATTGCAGAATATCCCGGTAAACCTGTTTTCTATCCAGTTCATTCAAAATTTCATGACGGTCATCCGGATAAAGTTTGCAGGAAATATCCTTCATTCCTGTTTTTCGGAATGTCTCGACAACTTTTTTTACGCCTCTGCCCTGGTCGCCTACCGGATCATCCTCCCCCGATACAAACAGGACAGGCATCTCCCGGGGCATTCGTTCTAAATATTCTTCAAAAGTTAATTTATATAGTCCATGAAAAAGATTATGGTAAGCATTCAGCGTAAATAAAAACTGGCATTTTTCTTCAGCAATATAAGCATCCACGACCTTCTCATCCCGGCAAAGCCAGTCCCTGTCTGTCCTTGCCGGTTTATAATTCCTGTTATAACCGCCAAATGCCATTGCATCTACGAGCCTGCTGCGGTACATCCAGCCATGTCTTTTCGCCAGTATTGCAGTCAGTACGATTCCTGCCTTCACTGCAAATCTCGGCTTATACCCGGTGCCCATAATAATGGTCCCGGCCAGCCCTTTTCCATGACAGCAGATATACTGTCTGGTCAAAAAAGATCCCATGCTGTGCCCCAGAATAAAATAAGGTAGGCCTGCATATTCTTCTTCCGTGATACACCTTAGTTTATGCATATCCCGTATGAGCGTCCGGTTCCCATTCTCTTTTGCAAAATAACCGTAATACTCTTTGGACTTAATGGAGTCTCCATGCCCCAGATGGTCATTTCCAACCACCAGGAATCCATGGTCTGCCATATAACCTGCAAATTCGTCGTACCTCTCAATGAATTCAACCATTCCATGAGCAATCTGGAGAACCGCCCTGACCTCTCCGTCCGGCTTCCATTTTACTGCATGAATTTTTGTTTCCTGATCATCCGATAAATAATAAAAATCCTTTTTTACTGACATTCTATCCACCTCACCTGTTTAATTAATACAATATATATCATTCCAGTCTCTAAATAGCTTAATAAAACAGTTTTTCCTATAAAGAAAACACATTCTTCCATTTCCATACAATAAGCCCATAATATAATATATTATAGCATAGAATAAACAAAAAAATTTTTAAGAATTACGAAAGATCATTTTTTAGTCTGTCCTAATTACTTTTTCTATGATATACTTAATATAGTCATTAAACTATAATGGAGGATATTATGATAACAGGAAGCAAGGAATTAATCCGTGATATTAACAGCCATCTTGTTTTGGAATCGATTGTTAACAACGGTCCCATTTCAAGGGCGGACCTCGCCAAGGCACTTGGGCTTACAAAAGCCACTATTTCAGCGATTGTCCAGGTTTTGATGGATGAGCACCTGGTTATTGAAATTGGCAGTGCCAAGACAGACAAGGGCCGTAAGCCAATCCTTCTGGATCTCAACCAATCCGGCGGCCATGTAATTTCACTGGATGTTAGCGTAGATTACATAACGGTACTCACCTCTGACCTGAAAGGAACCCATTGTTTTGTCAAACAATATAAAAATTCATCCCATGACCTGGAAATTCTTCCTATATTGATCTCTATTATCGAGAAAACTATAGAGGGTCTAACTCCTACTGTTCACGGGGTCGTTGGTATCAGTATTGGTATTCACGGAGTAGTGCATAACAATCATGTGATGTTCACCCCATACTATTCCATAAAAGAAGAGAACCTTTCTGATTCCTTATCGGAACACTTCCATGTACCTGTCTATATGGATAATGAAGCTAATCTATCCGTTTTGGGAGAACGCACTTTTTATTTTGATTATCCCAATATTATTAACCTGAGTATACATTCCGGTATTGGAATGGGAATTCTGATTGATGATCAGCTTTATACCGGGTATAACGGTTATGCAGGAGAGTTCGGACACACAATCATCGTTCCTGACGGGCGCGCCTGCCCCTGCGGCAATCATGGATGTTTTGAGCAATATGCTTCAGAACGGGCAATCCTGAAGGATTACGCAAGGCGTAAAGACAGTACGGAAGTTTCCATTGACGCATTGATCCGTTCTTATCAGGCGCAAGACAGTGATGCCCTGGAGGTCATTCAGAAATTTGTCAAATATATGGCAATCGGCATTAATAATATTCTGAATACGTTTAATCCTAATCTGATCGTAATTAACAGCGCTTTCACTATGTATATACCGGATATTACAAAGCAGATCCAGGAATCTCTCTGCAACCGTATGGATAAATACTGTACCATCCTCCCATCCGGACTGCAGGACACCGCTATTTTGCTGGGCGGCGCCTGCGTAGTAATTAAGAACTTCCTGGGGATTGATAAAATGATATTGAAGCCATAATAAAAACCGGGAATAAAGAAGACTTTACGTTTTCTTTATTCCCGGTTTTTATATTAAATTCATTTGATGCAGTTTATTCTTTTGCCGAAATGATGTTACTGAGCCTTGCAAACTCACTCAGCGTAAGCGCCTCCCCCCGGATAGTGGGCGAAACCCCAAGTTCCTCAATCGCTTCTGCAATGATCTCCTTGGAAATCGGAATCTCAGGTGAGTTATTCAACCCATTTACCAGCGTTTTTCTTCTCTGGTTAAATGACGCACGGATGATCCGGAACATCAGACGCTCATCCTTTACATCGATGGGAGCTTCTTTGTATGTTGTCAGCCGTATTACTGCACTTCCTACTTTTGGACGGGGCATAAAGCAATTGGGTGGCACATTTGCAACAATATACGGCTCGGCGTAATACTGTACCGCAAGTGAAAGTGCACCGTAGTCCTTGCTCCCCGGCCCTGACTGCATTCTCTGTGCCACTTCTTTCTGTACCATGACGGTAATACTGTCGATGGGAACATGGCTTTCAAATAATCCCATAATGATTGGCGTAGTAATATAGTACGGAAGATTCGCCACTACTTTAACCGGTCTGCCGCCGTTTCGCTCCATCACAAGCTGCTTGATATCCAGTTTCAGAACGTCTTCATTTATGACTGTTATGTTATCATAGGAAGACATGGTATCCTCTAAGATCGGAATCAGCGCCTTATCAATCTCTACTGCCGCCACCTCTCTTGCAGCTTCAGCCAGATACTGGGTCATTGTTCCGATGCCCGGTCCGATTTCCAGCACAAAATCATCCTTTGTAATATTGGCAGAACGAATAATTTTATCCAGTACGTGACCATCGATTAAAAAGTTCTGACCAAACTTTTTTTGAAAGGCAAATTCATACTTTTGAATGACCTCTATAGTTTTCTGGGGATTTGATAATTTTTCCATTCGTTACCTCTTCTTCTCATGATTTTATCTGGTACATTTTCAATGCATTTTCACAGGTCTTCTCTTCTACTAATTCTTTTGATATCCCTTTGATACGTGCGATTTCTTCTATTATATAGGGCAGGAACAGAGACGAGTTCCGTTTTCCGCGATTAGGAGCCGGTGCCAGATAAGGGCAGTCTGTCTCAATCAGAATCTGTTCCAGAGGCACATATTCTGCAACCTCTTTCATTACTCTGGCA
Organism: Robinsoniella peoriensis; assembly: GCF_000797495.1. Lineage (GTDB taxonomy): Bacteria > Bacillota > Clostridia > Lachnospirales > Lachnospiraceae > Robinsoniella > Robinsoniella peoriensis. The sequence goes on along the minus strand of NZ_JTGN01000003.1, from coordinate 546,115 downwards.
TTTTTAAAGGTGACAACACCACCGATTCCAATATAATATCCCATGTTGACATAATCCCGTGCCATTTCCCTGGAATTGGAGAAACAGTGGATTACACCGCCTGTGCTGCCTGCGTGTTCTGCCTTCATAACATCTATGGTATCCTTTGCCGCATCCCTGCTGTGGATAATCACCGGCAGACCTGCTTTTTTGGAAAGGGCAAGCTGCCTTGCAAACCATTCCTTCTGGACTTCGTGGGACTCCTTGTCCCAATAATAGTCCAGACCAATCTCTCCTACCGCAACGATCTTCTCCTCTTCACACAGTTTCTCCAGCCAAAGCAAACGCTCTTCATTCAAGTCTCCTGCCTCATCCGGATGAATTCCAACTGCTCCATATATAAAGGGATAGCTCTTTGTGAGCTTTACCGTGTCCTCTACGCCCCGTAAGCTTGCACCTACATTTACAATATATCCAATTCCATTCTCCTGCATACTGCCAAGCAGGCTCTCTCTGTCTTCGTCAAACGCCTCATCATCATAATGGGCATGGCTGTCAAATATCATACTTTTCCCTCCTGCATATCGCCAGGCCTGCCTGCGATAATGACTTAATAAGTAGTTTGAAAGCGCTTTTCTTTCAAGCTTTTCCTCCATGCATAACGCAGATTGCACTGCGAAACTGCTGCTTATTTGTATTCTTTATTTTAAGCTATTGCTATATGCTGTTATTTTATTCTGTTATTTTAGCAGTATCTGGGGTTGGTTGCAAGTAAAAGAGGATGTTGCGGGGAGAAACTTGGGGTTTTGTTGATTACTGCGCTTTATAGATTGAGATATCAAAGCATCTTTATCAGCAAAACCCAAATTAGATTTCTCATTCTCCATACATATTTGTCCCCATAGACTACATATCTATAATGATAAAGGCAAAGCAGTATCGCAGTCTGATCCCCGATACTGCATGGGGTCATATGTCGTTATTTCGCATATCCGTTATCCGCTCTATCGGAAATCATCTCAAGGAGGCGCATTCATGCAAATGTATTACAATCTTTCAAAAGAAGAAGTCAGACAACAGATAAACGGCTCTGACCCGTTTCTGACTACCCGAAAGGCAAAGGCAAATCAGGAAAAATACGGTAAGAATATATTAATTGAAGGTAAAAAGAAAAATCTGCTGCAGATATTCCTGGAACAGTTTATGGATTTCCTGGTGGTTATCCTGATTGTTTCTGCCGTAATCTCAGGTGTTATGGGGGATATTGAAAGCACGGTGGTAATTTTAGTCGTTATTACAGTCAATGCCATCCTGGGAACAGCCCAGACAATTAAAGCCGAGCACTCCCTTGCAAGCCTGAAAACCTTATCTGCCCCTCTCGCTAAGGTAAAAAGAGACGGCACCATCGTAGAAATTCCTTCCAAAGAGGTTACTATCGGTGATCTGGTTCTTTTAGAAGCGGGAGACAGCATTCCTGCTGACGGGCGCATTATGGAAAATGCCAGTCTCAAGATTAATGAAAGTGCCCTTACCGGCGAGAGTGTCAGCGTAGAAAAAACCGACCATCCTCTGGCTGGCGAACTTGCTATCGGGGATCAGACTAATATGGTATTTTCAGGAAGCTTTGTCACATACGGCAGAGGCAGTTTTCTTGTAACAGCTATCGGAATGGATACCCAGGTTGGCAAGATTGCAAGCCTCCTAAAATCTACTTCCGAAAAAAAGACACCCCTCCAGGTGAACCTGGATAATTTCGGACAAAAACTGTCTGCTCTGATTATGGCTATCTGCACCCTGGTTTTTTGTCTGGATATCTGGCATGGTGCCGATATCGGAGATTCTTTTCTCTTTGCGATTGCCCTGGCAGTAGCCGCAATACCCGAAGCACTTAGTTCTATCGTCACAATCGTCCTGTCCTACGGCACCCAGAAAATGGCTGCGGAAAATGCAATCATCCGAAAACTCCAGGCAGTGGAAGGACTTGGAAGCGTTTCTGTCATATGTTCCGATAAAACAGGTACTCTGACACAAAATAAAATGACGGTAGAACATTATTATACAAACGGCAAGGATATTGCAATATCCAGCCTGGATCTGAATAATTCTGCTCAGAATAAACTTATGACTTACAGTGTTTTGTGTAATGATGCGTCCGGTACCGATGGGAAAGAAATTGGAGATCCTACGGAAACTGCGTTGATACATGCGGGAGAATCTTTTTCTTTCCCTACTGCATCCATACGAAAGCGCAGCCCCAGAGTCAGTGAACTTCCTTTTGACAGTAACCGAAAACTGATGTCCACTCTTCATTCTATAGACCGCCATATGGTTATGATTACCAAAGGTGCCGTGGACGTACTGGTAAAACGCCTTTCTTATATTGAAAAAGACGGACAGATCCGTAATATTACCGTGCGGGATACGGCAAAGCTGAAACAGATGAATGAATATTACTCCAAAAACGGACTGCGGGTACTGGCATTTGCCTATAAAACGGTAGAACGCCCTATGCCCCTTAAAATGGCTGACGAAAATAATCTTACCTTCCTAGGTCTTGTGGCTATGATGGACCCTCCGCGTAAAGAATCGACCGAAGCAGTTGCCCGGTGTATTGAAGCTGGAATTACCCCTGTTATGATAACCGGAGACCATAAAATTACGGCTTCCGCCATAGCCAGAAGAATTGGCATCTTAACCGATATGTCTCAGGCATGCGAGGGCTCTGATATCGAGAATCTCTCTGATGAAGAGCTTGAAAAATATGTAGAGAAGGTCAGGGTATATGCACGGGTTTCTCCTGAACATAAAATCCGTATCGTAAAAGCATGGCAGAATAAAGATCATATTGTCGCCATGACCGGTGATGGTGTCAATGACGCGCCCGCCCTGAAACAGGCTGATATCGGGGTTGCAATGGGCATCACCGGAAGCGAGGTTGCCAAAGATGCTGCATCTATGGTTCTGACCGATGATAATTTCGCCACAATTGTAAAAGCCATTGAAAACGGCAGAAATGTCTACTCACATATTAAAAACTCGATTAAGTTCCTGTTATCGGGTAACTTTGGGGCAATTCTGGCAGTACTGTATGCATCTCTGCGATGCCTGCCGGTTCCCTTTGCACCCGTGCACCTACTCTTCATCAATCTTCTGACCGACAGCCTTCCGGCTATTGCACTAGGTCTGGAACCTCACAGTACAGAAGTTATGAAGCAGCGTCCCCGCCCACGGAATGAATCCATATTAACAAGAGGTTTTCTGTTGGGAATCGGCGTGGAAGGACTTTCTATCGGAGTTACCACCATGATTGCCTTTGTTCTGGGATATCACGCCTCCGGAGCTGAAGTAGGAAGCACAATGGCATTTGCCACCCTCTGCCTGGCCCGACTGGTTCATGGATTTAACTGTAAATCTGAAAGACCGGTGCTTTTAACTAAAAAATTCTTTAATAACATTTACTTAATCGCAGCATTTGTTATCGGTGTTGCCCTGATTAATGCCGTACTTTTCATACCGGAACTGCACAGCGTTTTTAAAGTCGCTCCTCTGGAACTTTCCCAGATACTGACGGTGTACGATCTGGCTCTGATTAACCTTCCTGTAGTGCAGCTTATGAAATACGTACGAACACATGTGAGAAAACGGAGCAGGTAATCTGCTTTTCCAAAATTTTACTTGTTTATTTGACTTTATAGGAGTAAAATATAGAAAACTTTATAGATAAACTCTAAAATTTCAAAGAACAAGAAGGAGAAAGCTATGATTAATCTGACAAATGTTTCCAAGACTTACGGTAACAGTGGGAAGAAAGCTGTCGATTCCTTGAACTGGAACATTGAAGATGGCAAAATTACCGGATTTATCGGACCAAATGGTGCCGGTAAGACTACAACTTTGAAAATGATTACCGGTATCACCAGGCCTGATGACGGCAGCATCACTCTGAACGGACTGGATATATCCCGTAATCCTACAGAGGCAAAAAAACAGTTTGGATTTGTTTCTGATTCCCCTGACAATTTTCTCAGACTGAAAGGAATTGAGTATTTGAACTTTATGGCAGATATCTACGAGGTACCCTCGCAGACGAGATCGTCCCTCATAGATAGCTTTGCCAAACGCTTTGACATGGAAGAGGCGCTGAACAGCCGGATTATGGGATACTCCCACGGAATGCGGCAAAAGATTATGGTAATGGGCGCCTTGATCCACAATCCTTCAATATGGATTCTGGATGAACCCCTTACCGGTTTGGATCCAAATTCCGCATACGTACTGAAAGAAATGATGCGGGAACATGCATCTACCGGAAAATCAGTCCTTTTTTCCACACACGTACTGGAAGTAGCTGAAAAACTATGTGATCAGGTGGCGATCATTAACAAAGGCAAGCTGTTATTCCTGGGAACGCTTGACGAGTTAAAAACAATCCATCCTGGCGAAGATTCACTGGAAAATATCTTCCTGGAGATAACAAGGAATGCATAAATTTTTTATACTTACAAAGATTCTTTTAAAAAGCGGCCTGGGAATGACGCCTGTCACCAAAAATGGCAGTAGCCAAAAGAAGAAACGGTCTGCAGGAGGCAACAGTCAGCTCCTGCTATTGGTAGTACTTGCAGTTTGCTTACTGCCCCTTGCCGGTTCTTTATTCGCTTTTGGACGAACCTTTTATCATACTTTTGCACAATTAAATATGCCGGAAACTCCGGTTCAACTGCTCTGCTATGCAGCTTCCTTTACTGTATTGGTATTTGCACTGCCTTATGTGGTATCCGTGTTCTTCCTGTCTTCTGACCTGGAAACGCTGCTGCCCCTGCCATTGAAGCCCTGGCAGATTATTGGTGCAAAATTTACCGCAGTTTTAATTTATGAATACCTGATCATCGCCCTGTTTATCCTGCCTCCATTTATTGGGTATGGTTTTGAAGCACAGGGGGGCGTTCTATTCTGGCTCTTTATGATCCTGGTTGTTCTGGTGCTTCCGGTTATTCCATTGATTTATGCGTCACTGATTGCAATTTTGATGATGCGGGTATTTAAAAATATTAAGAACAAAGAGATGATCAGCACCGTATGCTCCTTTTTAATGATTTTTATTATCTGCGGTGCCAGCATGATGGTAAACCGTACGCCGGATGCAGCTCAAATGGCAAATCTGGTGATTGCTAACAAAAATCTGCTTGACAAATTGAATATAATATTTCCTAATTTAACATTTGCAGGGGATGCTTTAGTTCATTCCAGTATTGTATCCATGCTATTATTTATTTTACTGGCGGGAGTATTTCTGGTTATCTTTTTATTTATTGCTGACAGAATTTACTTTGGCGGAGTTATGGGGATGCAGGAAGTAACATCAAAGCGCAAAAAAATGTCGCAGACGGAGAAAGAATCCTATAGCCGCAGTAAAAGTCCGGTAAAAGCCTATGCCATTAAAGAGTTCAAACTGCTCTTCCGCACACCGGTATATTTCATGAACTGCCTGATGACACCGTTAATTTTCCCTCTTTTAATAGGCATACCGATCATTATTTCCTTAGCTGGCTCCAAGGTAAGCCTGTTACCAATACTGACTCAGCTGGCTTCCACAGCCGGGAATACCGTTACCGCAGTTTTATTGCTTCTTTCCTTTGTACTCCCGATTTTTATCGGCGGTTCCTGTATGGTAACCAGTACCTGCATTTCCAGAGAAGGACAGGGATACATCTTTATGAAATATATTCCTATGTCTATCCGGGATCAGCTTCGGGCTAAGATTTTGAATGGTTTTTTGATCTGCCTTGCAGCGACACTGCCTTACACAATCATCTGTACGGTTCTGGGCTTGGTTTTGCTGAATGCAAATTTCCTTGTGATTATTTTATGTCCGGTCATTACGGTGCTTACACTGCTTATGATTAACTATGCCGCACTGTGGGCTGACCTTACAAACCCGAAACTCATCTGGGAAAGCGAACAGGCTGCCGTGAAACAGAATTTCACTGCAACGATTCTGCTGTTTGCAGTGTGGATCGTGGGATTCGCAATGGCAGGCGGAGCATTTGCCCTTTATATTATTCTGGGACTTCCTTCTATATTAATCGCGTTGTTCTTTTGTATTGTTCTGGGGATTTTGCTATTTGTAATTAGAAATGGGGTTTATTCTTATGGTGCTAAGAGAATTGATGAATTAGATTAAGTAGGTATTGCAGATGTGAGATTGCTTTTAGTTTCCGAGATGCTGGGCCATGGTGTAAAACAGCGTGGTTTCTTATCACGGTGCACTACAATAGTACACCGTGACACCGCAAAACTATAACTTTAAACCTTATTAATTCTCCCCAGGAATCTGATACCCCCAGGACCTCCGCATATCATCCATAATCTCCAGCACCCGGATAGTTTCTTCATGAGGCATCTCACTGCACTGGGTTCTCCCTTCCTGTATCGCCCTGCGGCAGGCTTCTACCTCATATTCATATCCGGTGATCTGTTCCGGAGGCGTGTAATCTGCTAATTCTCTGTAATTTTCGTCGAAGACTCTGATGTGCTCTATGTTATTTACATTTGTGATCTCTATGTAGCCTTTATCACCAAAGATGCTTGCCCTGCGATTCAGTGCGCCAAGCATACTGCTGTGCATCACAGCTATTTCCCCGCCCTCAAATATCATGGTGATGCTGTCCGAATAATCTACTCCTTTTTCAGACATCACTGCACTGGAAGTTACTTTGCTGATTTTATTTCCGAAGACCATCATTGCGAAGTTTACCATATAGACTCCCACATCCAGCAATGCCCCGCCAGCCAGGGACGGTTCTACCATCCTGGTTACACTTTCCAGAGCGTAGCCCAGATTGCCTGTCAGTGATACTGCCTTACCTATGACTCCGCTGTCTATAATATCATTTACCATTTTCCGGGACGGCATATATCTTGTCCAGATTGCTTCTGTCAGAAGGAGTCCTTTTTCTTCTGCCATTTGCAGTACTTCCCTCGCCTGCCTGGCATTTACCGTAAATGATTTTTCGCATAGAACATGTTTCTGATGTGCCAGGCACAGTCTGATATGCTCATAATGATGAGAATGCGGGGTTGCTATATATACCAGATCAACTTCTTTATCAGAAAGCATTTCTTCATAAGAGCCATATGCTTTCGTAAAGCCGTATTGTTCTGCAAAAGACTGTGCCCGTTTGGCATCTCTTGCTGCGATTGCGTATGCCTCTACCATTTCCATTTTTGTTATAGTCGCAGCCATTTTATGTGCAATCTGGCCTGCTCCCAGAATTGCCATCCTCATTCTTGAACCCTTGCCTGCCGCTAGCCTGCTTGCGGAATTTCCTGAATCAGCAGTATGATTTTCCTGTATTCTTTTCTCCATTTTATTCCCTTTCCTGTTATTTTTGCCCATAGTAGGCATTTGTTCCATGTTTATGCATGAAATGTTTATGCATGAAATGTTTACGCATGAAATGTTTATCCTGGGTTACCTGGGGTGCAGTCAGAACTCTCATGCCTCCATCTTATCTAATATTTTGCCCATTCTGTTACGGGCATCCTTCAGATCGTCTTTCCACTTCCCGCTCCCTGTATACCAGAATTCCGTTACAAATTTACGCACACCGATTTCCCAGGCGGCAGCAATCATTTCTTCGAAATTTACATGCCCTGTTCCAAAAGGAATCTCCCGAAACTTTCCGGGCACTGTCTCTTTTAAGTGAACAGATGTAATATGCCCGGCACCTGTTCGTAAATCTTTTTGAACATTGGTGTCATAGCTGACCGATGCATTTTTAATATTACCGCTGTCCGGATATACCGTCAGATAGGTAGAATTTATATTTTTGACATAGTTCATTGCCTTTTCCACGGTGTTCATAAACTCCGTTTCCATGGTTTCAAATCCTAATGTAATACCCAGACTTGCCGCCATCATTACCGCTTTTTTCAGGTTTTTTTCAAACCGCCGGACTGTTTCCGGGGTGGATTGTTCATAGTATACGTCATAGCCTGCCAATTGGATAATCCGAATTCCCAGGTCATCCGCAAGGCAAATTGCTTTCTCCATTATTTCCATTCCTCTGCCTGCAATTTCCGGATTATTGCTTCCAAGGGGATATTTGCGGTGCCCACTCAGGCACATACTTCTTATGGGAATGCCCGCTGCAAACATGGTATCGATCAGTTCCAGCCTTTCTTTTTTTGACCAGTCAAGCCTTGCCAGCTTTTCTTCCGTTTCATCTATGCTGATTTCCACAAAATCAAAACCGGCAGATTTTGCAACCTGAAGCTTTTCTTCCCAGGTAAGTTCAGGCGGCATTGCTTTTTCGTATAAACCAAGGGTATATGCTTTCATTTTTTATCCTTTCTTTTTTCAATTCTTAAAATGTTTCCAGGTCCCGCTCAGCCCATTGATTACCGCACGATAAGCCGTATACTTTTCTTCATATATCTCTTTGTATTCCAAACGGGGCATCACCGTTTTAGTGATAGTGACCGTTCGTCGGATGGCATCCTGATAATCAGTGTAGATTCCTGCTGCTATTCCAGCTGCCATTGCCGCTCCCTGTGCCCCCAGTTCTTTGTCTTCAATAACATCAACCGGGATCTGCAGTGCATCGGCAAAAATCTGCACCCATACATCAGAATTAGCTGCACCCCCGGAAAGCCGGATGCTGGATGGCACGGAACGGTTTTGCAGTAATTTTTTAACATGGGTCAGATGTGAAAATACAATTCCTTCGTACACTGCCCGCAGCATATGTTTCTTGTTGTGGTATCCGGTAAGGCCCACAAAGGTTCCCTTTGCCAGTGCATCTTCATTGGAGCCGTTTAAAAATGGCAGAAAGATCACGTTGGACTCCTCCGGCTTTATTTCTTCCACCCATTTATTAGTAATATCATAGATGGACTTCCCGTCTTCTTTTGCCGACTCTTTTTCAAAGTTCAGAAGATTTCGGATGAACCATTCCATGTTTCCGGCAGATGTCGGGCTGCTTTCTTCTATCAGAAAATAACCCGGTATGCAGAACATGGAGTTCAGAGCAACTGTTTTGTTGGTTACCGGAGCTTTTCCAATGAATTCATTGATACTCCAGGTTCCTGCTATCATGCACATCTGCTCTTCATCTGACAAACCGGAAGCGATCCCGCAGGCATCTACATCAAACATACCCGCCGCAACCGGAATCCCCTGTGGCAGAGTGGTTTTTTTACTAGCCTGGTCCGTTATGTAACCGCAGATATCCGCAGACCCCCGAAGAGGAGGCAGCTTTTCATATATTTCCTCTAATCCAAAGAGTTTCAGATGCTCTCTGTCATACTGTCCGGTGTTTAAATTTACCAGATTGGCTCCCGTAAAATCGGATAACTCTGCAAATGCTTCTCCGGTCAGACGATATCTGATATAATCTTTTACTGCGAAAATAAACTTTGTATTTGCAATCACATCAGAATGGTGATCCTTCAACCATGCCAGAATACTCACCGGCTGACATGCCAGTATCTCCTGATAAGATTTCTCGAATACCTTTTCTCTGGTGCCGTCGCGATTCCATTTTTCTACATACTCCCATGCCCTGGCATCGGTAGACAGGATACCGTTATAGGATGGCTTGTCATCATACCCCACCATATACAACCCTTTTCCATGTCCGGAAAAAGATATACCGGCTATATCATCGGGATTTATTTTGCTGTCAGAAATTGCCGCACGAATTGCTGCTGCATTGATTTCCCAAAGTTCTTCCATATCTCTTTCCGTATAACCGGGCTTTGGTGTAATGGTCACGGAAGGGACGCTGGCTACAGAGATCTGTCTTCCCTCCTGGTCAAAGATTGCTGCTTTTGAAAAAGTACTTCCATTGTCAATCCCCATCAAATATTTCATCTGCTATCTTCTCCTTTCCATATAAAAATCCCCGAATACAAGCTTGATTCCTGCATTCGGGGACGTAATTACTTGATTTTCCAGGCAGCGGATCAAATGGCAATAACTATTTGCACATTTGGCTGCTAACGCAGGATGCCGGTACTTCTTTTGGCACATCCGGATGGTTTGGACCAAAATGTTTTAGTAATACCAATGGCTCTACCTTACTCTCATTCGTGATTACAACACCCTCTTTTGCAGTACCTTCAGAAACGAAGAACTCATCTGAACTTTGCTGACCAAAACGCAGCAGGGTCACCGCTTCTGCATCGTAAACACCCATTTTCCCATGTCCCTGGATAAAGATACATCCATAAGCCGCTCCATCTTTTATCGTTACTGTCTGCCCTGGATAAATGGTTAATTCTTTTGCCGCAACATAATCATTTGCGTAAGTCACCCATTTTTCAATGTACTGTTCTGTCTCACTCGCTGTAACAGGCGGCCTGAAATAGGTCTGTTTGTAATGGGGATCCGTATTCTTTTCCCAGTCCAGCAAGCCAAAAATATAATCTATGTCATCCTTCTTGTCATCCGGACATTCCTCAACCAGCATATCTCTAGGATATATTTCTCCGGAAACTACATTTTCCTGTACGGAATTTACATCGGAATTCCACTGTGGTTCATAAGTAAGATATGATGCCGGAGCATGAATGACACCGGCCGGAGTATACCAGCCCGTCCCAAGCTGAACCCGGTAAGCCCTGGATAATTCAGTAATTCTGGTATCATCTTCATTATAATTACGCAGTCTTCTCTTTACCTCTTCCGGATCTGTATCCGGATCAAAACCAAAGTAAGTGGCACCACATTCTCCCTGGTAATTATTTAACTGCCTGGGGAAATAGTAGCACTCCGGCTTGCCAAGCTTACCGACTCTCGCCGCATCCTCAAAGGTAAGGTGGACATGATGGAACAAAGGATTTTCGAAATCAAAGAATTTTGAATACATGGGCCATCCCCCATACTTTTTCATGAGTTCTTTTCCCACAATTTTCTCACCCATTGTATCAATAGCTTCCTTTAATGTAAATTTTTCATCTGTTTCATAAGATACGGCTACATAACTCATTCCCTCGTCCGGTGCTGCCAGCGGTCCGTTATTAGCTGGAATTGTGGAGGAAAACCATCTTTCCTTAATAGACCCTCTCTCAATTCCCAGTGCATAATAATCATCAGGGTGTAATTTTAATCGGTGTCCTGCCTTTCCAAATCTTCTTGGTACAAAGGTAGGATTTAGGCGGAAAATCCCGCCTCCTTCTTCAAATACTTTTTCTATTAATGATTGGTTTGCCATATTTTTCTTCCTTTCTGGCTTCTATCTACTTTTTCTGTAATTTTCCGTTTTTTATATTTTCAAATGCCTCACGGCCGAACCATTTTCTATTGCATCTGCAATGCCATCAATGGTTGCATTTGCAGGCTCCAGTCCCATGACGTAATCTCCGGGACCCATCATTTTCCATTGCACAAAATGATCCAGTTTGTGGGAGAACACGCTCTAGCACACCCCTTTCTGCAATACAATATTTGCGTAACGTGCTGTTGTTCCGGTCTGTACAACCAGATATGCCTTCTCGGATTCCTCATAAAAGGGAAGGCGGTCTGCAAAATCAAATTCTTGAAATGCCCGGTCAGTATCATGTTTTTTTAATATACGTTTATAGACATCCCATATTTCAGGTGTGGGCTCAGTTGGCAGATTGCGCATGAGCCTGACCGGATGTTTGATAAAATTATCCAGTGGAAAAAATGGTAAAATTGCTTCCAACAGTTCCGGAACCTCCACTCCTTCCAGCCGTATCAGCCGTTTTGCATGTGCCGCTGCCGGATAATTAGCATCGGCTATAATCAGTACATCACTATGTCCCATTTCCATCATTACTTTCATTAACTCCGGGGAAATAATCTTTGGTATATTCTTAAGCATACTGCACCCTCATTTCTACCGGCGCCTCCGGCAGGGTAAATGCTGACGGAGGCTGCCGCTTTTTATTAATTCATAAATTCGTCTACATTATCTTTGGTAACTAACTGGAATGGAATTCTGATATCATATTCCACCTTTTCTCCTTTTGCCAGTGCCAGAGCTGTATCAACAGCTGTGGCTCCCTGACCTTCCGCATCCTGGAAAACCGTACATGCCATTTCACCATTTTTCACTGCCGTCAGGGCATCAGAAATGGCGTCAACACCTGTGATCATAATATCTGTTCTGCCTGCTGCTTTACATGCAGATAATGCACCAAGAGCCATATCATCATTTTCGCAGATAATTCCTTTTAATTCGTCTCCATAGGTAGTAATCCAGTCTTCTGCCAGTGCCAGAGCCTCTTCTCTCTTCCAGTTTGCAGTCTGCTCAGCCAGCAGTTCATATTTATCAAATAAACCGGCTTCTTCATAACCTGCCCAGCGTCCTACCTGGCCTGCCTGTCCCATCGGTCCCTGGATAACACAGATTTTGGATCCTTCCGGCAGGTTTTCTAATACATAGTTCGCTTCAATCAAACCGGATTCTTTGTCTTCACATCCTACAAAGGACTGGTAATCCTTATTTACCGTATCACAGTTACAGTTTACAATGGGAATGTTTGCTTCATTGGCTTTTGTAATACAGGGGCTGCTTCCATCCATATCCTGAGCATTTAAAATAATTGCATCCACCTGCTGTGTGATCAGATTCTCTGTAATTTCTATCTGCTTGTTAACATCGCCTTCCGCATCATTCATCAGCAATTTTACACCCAGCTCTTTTCCCCTTGCCTCAATTGCATCTGCAATTCTCTTAACAAATGTGTCTGAATTGTCCTTCATAATTACGCCAATGGTGAAATCCCCGTTATCTGCTGAAGCGGCTGCGGCCGCCTGTGTGGCTTTCTCTACTGCTTCTGTGCCTGCATCGGCAGCTTTTGTCCCGGCTGATGTCTCTGCATTTGCCGGTTCTGTTGTCTCAGCCGCATCCGTTGTCTTTGCTGCCTCTGTTGTCTTTGCTGCCTCTGTTGTCTTGCTGCTGCCCTGTCCGCATCCTGCGAGAACTGAAGCCACCATTGCCACTGCGAGTAAACCACTGATCATTTTCTTCTTCATACCTTTATCCTCCTTATTTTTTAATAAATAGGTATCTTAGTTGTTATTCCCTGCTCTTTGTCTTCATGTCCATTAATACAGCCAGCAATATAATGAAGCCTTTTACAATCTGCTGCCAAAACGAGTTGACATTTACAAGGTTTAGTGAGTTACTGATTAATCCAATAATGATAAAGCCGAATATTGTTCCGCGCAGGCCGCCGATGCCGCCGCTCATACTGGTACCGCCAATTGCCGTTGCCGCAATGGCATCCAGTTCAAATCCCTCTGCTGCCGTTGGCTGACCGGAACTAATGCGGGCCGATAATATCAAACCAACGATACCGCAGCAGACACCGGATAATATGTAAACCATCATTTCCACTTTACGCGTCTTCACACCTGAGAGTTTCGCGGCATTCTTATTGCCGCCGATTGCAAATACATATCTTCCGAAGGTGGTACATTTCAAAACAACCAGACCAATGATACAAACGATCACCAGAATGATAATCGGTGTTGGGACTCCAAGTACATTTCCCTGCCCGATTGCCAGGAAGGATTCATTGGTAATGGTATATGGCTTTCCATTGGAATAGACCATTGCAAATCCCCGACCGATTGTTGTACTGGCTAAGGTTGCAATAAATGGCTGAAAACCAATATACGCTACCAGGTAGCCATTTAATATGCCGAATGCAACTGCTGCCAAAACACCAGCCACACATGCCAGAAATACATTTCCATCATTCATAAGCAGCGAACCGCTGATGACACTGGTAACTGCAACAAGCGATCCTACCGAAAGGTCAATTCCTCCTGTCAGGATAATGAAAGTCATTCCCACTGCCAGAATACCGTTGATGGATACCTGCCGAAGAATATTTAAAATATTTCCGCTGGATAAAAATACCGGTTTAACAATTGTCATAAGTACCACTATGAATATGATTACGAATACCAGTCCAAATTCCCGAAGTACCTTTCCCAAATTCTTCTTATTATTCATTTTGTTCTCCTCCTAGAGCGTGTTCTAAAATTGCTTTCTGGCAGCTGTGCGTTACACTTTGCGGGAGATTTGTCCCGGATGAAGGGCACGTAGCGGGCCACGTAACCTGAATTCTGGGCAAATATGCCGCAAAGCGGGATGTGCAGATGGCGGGAATGAATTTTCAAAGAAGCTCTACAGAGTCTTTGAAAATGCTATAGGCTATAATGCTAATTTTAAAATTGTCTGCTGTGATTTCGTTTCATCTCCCTGAAGTTCTCCCGTAATCTTGCCTCTGGACATTACGATGATACGGTTACTCATTCCAATCAGCTCCGGCATTTCAGATGAGATCATGATAATAGCCATGCCCCCTTTTGCAAGATCTACCATCATACGGTAGATAGCAGCTTTCGCTCCTACATCGATTCCTCTCGTGGGCTCATCCATAATTAATACTTTAGGTCCGGCCAGAAGGCATTTTGCTAAAACTACCTTCTGCTGGTTTCCTCCGGACAGGCTGCTCACCAGGTCATTAATGCCGTTCATTTTTGTAGTCATTTTCCGTGCCATTTCATCGCATATTTTTCTCTCTTTTGCCTTGTTGATAAAGCTTAACCGGCTGTATTTATCTGCATTTTGAAGGGTTATGTTCTCCTTAATATCGCGGCATAATACCAAACCCAGATCCTTTCTGTCTTCAGATGCCATAATGATATGGTACCTGTTTGCATCCTTTGGGTGGTTGATGGTTATGGGCTTTCCCTCCATAATTATTTCGCCGCTGTCCAGCCTGTCGTATCCTACCAGGGCACGCATTACTTCGCTTCGTCCGGCGCCTACCAGACCTGCCAGCCCCAGGATCTCCCCCGCGCGAACCTCAATATTAATATCCTGAAATACTCCTTTTCGGGTAAAGTTCTTCAATTCCAGGACAACTTCTCCTTTTGGCGAATCGTTAACCGGATAACCACCTTCCAGCTCCCGTCCTACCATCATGTTGATGAGTTCTTCCGGCGATGCCTCGGATATCCTCACGCAGCCGATAAAGCTTCCGTCACGAAGAACCGACACCCGGTCTGCCAGCTGAAACACTTCATCCATTCTGTGTGATATATATACAATCCCTACATTTTTTGCTTTTAAATTATCAATTATCTTAAACAATATTTCCGTTTCTGTCTCAGATAATGATGATGTTGGCTCATCCATAATAATTACTTTTGAATCATAGGAAACTGCTTTTATGATTTCCATCATCTGAACCTGGGCAATGTTCAGATGTTTCATTTTCATATTTGGTTTTATCAGCTCCTGTAAACCATATTCCTCTAATATTTTTTCCGTTTTTTTATTGAGCTCTTTAACATCAACAAAAGGAAGTCCTTTTATTTTTTTATTTTCTCTTCCTAAAAAGACGTTTTCGGCAACTGTCATTTCCTGTATCGGACTCAGTTCCTGATGAATCATGGAAATCCCCATATCCAGGGCATCACGCGCATCTTTAAAATCAACCCGCTGCCCCTGAAAGATGATCTCGCCGCTATCTCTGGTATATATTCCCATGATAATTTTCATAAGCGTTGACTTTCCCGCTCCGTTTTCACCCATTAATGCATGGAGTTCACCGGGTGCGATACATAGCTCTACGTTATTCAGTACATTTACGCCTGCAAATGATTTACTGATACCTTTTGCCTCCAGGATATATTTTTCACTTTGCAAAATACTTCCTCCTTCCTATATGTTTAACAGCGCGTGTCCGGAGTTTCAAACGGGCTCTGGTTTATATTCAATTCCGGATTATCCGAGAAGTGCTTCAGAATAACAATTGGGTCTGTGGAGGAAGGATTTGTGATTGTGACCCCTTCCTTTGCGGCTTTTTCTGTTACAAAATATTCATCGTGGGTTAATTCCCCATAATGGATTAAAGCCGGAGACTCTATTTCCCATACGCCAAACTTTCCATTTCCCTCCAGGCAGATGAGTCCATATGGTGCCAGATCCCTGATCGTAACGGTGTGCCCCGGTAATACGGTAAGCCTTTTTGCTGAAACTGTCTTGCATTTGTAGCAGATCCATTCTTCTATGTAACCTTTTTCCAGCATTTCTTCCAAAGGTCTCACCGGAACCGGCTTCATGTACCGTTTTTCATGGAAGTCGGGATCTATATTCGCTTCCCAGTCAATTACATCTAAAAGGTAATCATAGTTCCCCATTTCCTCCGGGGGTGTATTTTTCCATAGGAGATCTTCTCCCACGATCTGTCCATTTAATAGTACTGACTGGTACATTGCGTAAACATCAGATGCAAACTGAGGCTCGTAAGTGCAGAGGCTGCCGGGTGCATGCATTACTCCCGGCGGTACATCATACCCCGTATCCAGTTCCAGTTTATGAGCTCTGGATAAACCCAGGATGTTGTTATCCCCTTTTGTAAATTTCTTTAATGCTTCCAGCACTGCTTCCTTTGTAGTCTCAGGATTAAATCCAAAGAACGTAAATGGAAATTCACCGCCATGATTGTTCAGCTGGGAGGGAAAGAAATACATCTCCGGCTTGCCGGATGCCCCTACCCGTTTTGCATGTTCTTCTCGGTGATGGATATGATGGGGAAGCGGTCCTGCATTATCAAAGAATTTGGAAAACATTGCCCAGCCATGATACTTATTCCATAGCGTCTCACCGATAATTGCCGGACCTGCCAGTTCTATGGCATCTCTCAGAAGTACTTTTTCCTTTCCTTCATCATCCGCAACGATATAACTCAGTCCTTCATCCTCCGGTGTACCGGGACCATTTTCTGCCCAAGTCGTAGAAGCAAACCATCGTTCATCAATACCGCCCCTCTGACCCAGAATAAAATAATCGTCCGGATGTAGTTTTATTCGTTTACCTGGTCTGCAAAATGATCTCGGCACCCAGGTTGGCGCCAGCCGTAAAACTCCTTTTCCCTGCTCAAGTGCCCGGTCAACTACTTCCTTTTTATTCATTTGCATAAACCTCCTCCAGTATTTGTACATTTCTTATAATTTTTTATTTACTTTCTAAAATCATCTGTTTAACTTGACACAAGAATATCAGAAAAACGTTTTTCTGTCAATGGTGTTTTAAATAATATTATTTTTTTATACAATTTATTCAAAATATTATCTGTATTTTTAGCACTATATCACAACTTATACCCCTGTCCCTTTACTCTTTTGCAAGACAATTTTATTCATTTACGCTAATTCCATAAAATATTACGTTTGTTTTGACTATGTCAGCAAAACGTTTTTCTGTCAATTGAAATTACTTTTACCACAAAAAAATAAGGGCTTCCTCCTGTTAAAAGGTACCCTTACTCTTTATTCTTACCAGTCCGACAATATCCAATCTTCCGGTGCATCTTTCACCGTAGATTTACGAACAACCAGACGCGATTCCATCTTCATCCTGATTACTTCTTTATTTTCTTCATTTTCAATTCTGTCAAATAAAATTTTTGCCGTTTCAATCCCTGCATGTTTTTTGCGTATATGAATGGTCGAAAGAGCCGGTTCCACTACGCTTGAAATAAATACATCATCATAGCCGATAATCTTAATCTCTTCCGGAACTTTTTTATGGTGCTCCCGCAGTGCTTTTAATGCGCCTACTGCCATCTGGTCATTGCCGCTGAATACACCGTCAATGCCAGGCATGGATTTAAGCAGTTCCTTCATCGCAGCATAGCCGCTCTGGTGAGAATAATCCCCTTCTGCAACCATAGAATCATCCACGCTTAGTCCTGCTTCTGCCATTGCCTTCCGGTATCCAAGGGCACGGTCTGTTGCGATGCTCATAAAAAAAGGTCCGGAAATATGCCCAATCCTTTTACATCCTTCATCTATCAAATGTTTCACTGCCATTTTTGCACCCGTTACACCATCGAAATACACAGAATCTATCCCAAATTCTGAAAAGTCACGCTCTATGCTGACCAGCGGAATTTTCTTATCATGCTCCGCCAGATTTTTTAACTTCTTCAGATAATTGTCCTGTCCACTCTGGGGCACTACAGAAGCAAATATAATTCCATCTACCCGATTCGTAATCAAACTTTTAAACTTTTCCAGCTCCCGTTCGATAGCCGCCGCTTCCCCATAAACTCCCTGGGTATCACAGATCATAATCTGGTATCCTTTTTCATTTGCTACAGAATAGATTCCTTTCACAATATATGGATAAAAAAGCCCGCACATATCAGCTGTGATAACTCCTATGGTTCCTGACTTTTTCTTCTTCATGCTTCTCGCTACCGGATTCGGTTTGTAAGAAAGCTCTTTTGCAGCTATTTCTACTTTTCTCTGCAAATCAGGGCTGACAAATTTGGAATTATTTAATACATTTGAAACCGTGGATATGGAAACTCCGGCGCGCTTTGCCACGTCTTTTATGCCTGCCATGGCTCCTCCTTTCTCACCTTACATGGGTTTATGAATATCCTCGCTGCATTTATTCTATCATCTCATAAATGCAATATGTAAAACCATACGATTATCACTATATGGGAGGTATTATTATTATAATAGCATAATATTCCGAAGATTCAAACAGCTTAAATTATTTTTTACTGACCGCATTTTGGGGATAATCTTTTGGAGGATCTTGTGAGATACCGAACCTCAATGCCGTACTGAAATATATCTGAAACAAATTATAAAAAGAACTTTATAATATAAATGTTTTTTGGCTGTAACTGTAAATTAACGTATTTCTCACTCTCATAAGCACTATCCTGCCTTACTTCCGCTTCTACACCATCAACAGTTGCCCATTTCCATGTCACACCTACCTTTACATGGATTTCCTTTTGTTCCCCTCCATCTGCCGCTGCTATTTCCATTTCAATATATTTTGATTCTTCTTTTTCATCCGTGAGCATCCAGGTAAGTCTGTTTATCCCTGCACTTGTTCTGGTTTTGATTCCCCTGATATTACCCCGGTGCAAGCCATCCGGCAATGCTGGCAGAGCTTCAATAATATGATCATTGGAATACAGCAGAGCCTCCAATACAATGCCCGGTAAAGTGATTGCATTATCTGTGCAGAAAGCAGATTCATGATTTTTATCATGAGAGGTAAGCAATGATGTATATTGATATCCTTCACTTATTAGTATGTATAATGAACGTGCAACTTCTTTTTTGTCTTTAATACGTGCTGATGCCAGGGCTTTATGCAGATGCCCATGCGACATGGCATCATCCCCTTGATTGAACAGGGTACGCTTTTGTATGGCACGAAAAATTCCTAGTCGCAGCACTCTATTTTCCTCAGCCTCATGACAAGGCCACGCTGCATACGCGTGACTGATGTGACGATGATTATAATTTTCTTTTAAACTATCCAGTGCCCACTCTTTTAGCGCTCCATCTTCTGTATATAAATATTCAGGCAGGCGTCTTTCTAATACTTCCCACTGTACCTTCTGAATCTCTAACTTCATATCCCGACTGTCTGCATATATTTTTTTCGCCATATACAGCGAATTCTTTATTGCTGAAATATCCATTGTCACATTTGCTGCCACAGACTCCATGCCATTATATCCAATCCCTCCGGGCGCATTTTCCGGAGAATAGCCCGGACTCAGAATATAACTTACTCTGCTAAAACCGGACGGGGTATTTTCTTCCTCCTCTATAGTCGTCCCGTCTGCCAAATGAATCGTTCCGTCCCCACCCCTATAAAATCTATTATCTGTGTATTGCACCCAGAATTTCATAATCTTTGCTATCACTGGTACCAATAAGTCTTTCAAAAGATCGAACCCATCACACACAATTCTGGCAATATCATCATCTTCCAATTCCAATACCCGCTTCAGCCGTGGCAGATCTACGTCTTTTCCCACAGGAACCTTAACCCTTCCAAAGCATTCATAATATTCAAAAATCGGATATATCATCCAGTCTGTAGATGCATTCCAATATCCGTGAGGATATCCGGGCAGAGAATGATAAAGTTCTCCGTTTCCGCTGCCATCTGTGTGAGAAGGTGCTTTCAGTGCACCTGTCATTCCATAAATATTTCCTGCATTCTTTTCCCAATCAGGGAGCTGCCTTAAAATAAAGTTTATATATCCCGCTGCCACTTCTTCCATATTTCCTATATTCATAGATGCTATCTGAAGATTTACATTTGCATCAGTAATGAAATTCCCTTGAAACAGGGGCAGCCAGCTCCCCGTCCAGATACCATTCATACGCGGTACATGATAGCCGCTGCTGCAAAGAAGCAGGTACCTTCCATTTTGAAAAAGCCTTTCCAGATATGCTTTATTTATCTTCTCGGAGTGCTGCTGTTTATAGATCAGCGCCTCATTTGTCAGCTCTCTATCCGCCTTATCTTCAGCAGAAAAACAAAGTTCCAGATCCATTCTGGAAAATGCCTTCTGATGAAGTTTTTTGTGTTCCGACAGTGCTTGTTCATACTGGAATTCACCCTGCACTTTATACTTTTGGGCAAGCCCGTTAAGTCTGTTGGAACTTTCTTTAAATAGCATTTTTTTTGCGTCATCTAAACAATGAATGCGATGTTCTTTTTTATCAATCTCTGCCAAGAGAATAATTTTATCAGCATTTTGAATATGAAGCCTCTGCGATTGGAACCCGGGTATCATTTTTTCTTTTCTATTGCGGCAAAATTCTGGCTGCACCTGAATATCTCTTATATGGTCTTCTATTTCAACTTTTCCATTTGTAAGGATACAGATTGTAACAGACCAGCCTCCATAAGCATATTCAGAATATTTTTTTGGACTTCCACTTGTATAAAACGTCCCATATTTCCCGACTTGCCCCATCCACACTTTGCTTATTTTTTCATTACAGTTATCCCCATTATCCGTTGCTTTTCCCCAATCTTCCTCAACAAATTCGCAGGTTTGTGGAATTTCAGGCACACCCCGGTCTATAAATGCATCTGTTTCTACGGACATCTCAAGCAGATTGTCAATCCATATTTTTGTATCCAGCTGCTCACTTTCAGGTGCTGTGATCTCTGTTATAATTACATTATCTTTTCTGGAAGCAAAAGACCTTATATTCCACTCGCATTTTTTCCTGTCCTTCCACTGTCCCCCTATTTCACCTGTTTCAAAATTCGTATAACGGTTAAATTCTACCACTTCTCTGCACTTTAAATTTCTTATACGAAGCTGAGCTGCAGGATGAAAAGTTCTGGAATTAGATGATACATATCCCTTTACACCATAAGTTTGTTCATTATAATCTGCTGCTTTTCTGACCCAGCATCCTGTATCTTTTCGAATTACTGCATTTTTTCTCTGCTCATCCAATATATCCGCATAATACGGCACATGGAATATTTCATTTGTATCCAGAATCAGCTTGGTATTTTGATAAACAATCACATCTTCTTCCGGTGAAAAACTTTCTAAGATCCCGATTTCTCCATTCCCTGCTGCCAGGGCGTCCCTCCATTTATCTTTTCCGTTTTTTCCCACACCAATTGCAGGATATGTATCTGAATCAAATCCTTTTGCTCCTTTTCGTCCATACAACCAGTTCCCCATTTTTTGCCTCCTCTGTCGTATCTGATTTCATTCTTATACCCTTTTCCATTTTTTGTGTCCACATTAAAATGTTTAGTAAAATCATATCTCACGATATGAAGTCCTTTCCGGAACCGTACGTGCGGCTTTCCCGCATACGGCTCTTCATAATAACCTTTACAGTTTCATGCTACGCATAGAGTTTGAAGTATTTCTTGGGATAAGCTAGTGGGTAATACGCCAACATCTGCTTGAATCCCTCCCAGTTGTAGCTTCTCTTCTGACTTCTGCGGTTCATCCAACGATATAGCAACTGTGTTGTGTTGTAGTGATATTTTACCAGTGACTGGATGTTATAGGTCAAACCATAGTACCTGTAGTGCCCTAGCAATTTAAGATTTAGAATCGGCATTTCCGTTTTATAGTTGTACGCAATACTTGCAGTCTGCCCGCAAGAGACCACAGGCTCTCCCCAGTTGACTGGATAGCCATAGTGAAACATGATTGGCTCTCAGACTCCGCCGAAGCCACAACAGACTCGCTCCTGAATCCTTAACGTCTGCCATGATGTTGCCTTCCGCATGGATAAACTGCGTCGGCCTTCGGGACTTTGTAAAATTTCGGAGCTCTATAGCWTTACAACCCTGCTCCCTAACTGTCTACGCTTAGCCCTGACTGTTACCAGTCAGAACCCAAGACTCGCTAATGGTGGCTCGCTACGCCTTGCCATGCGGGTGTTCCACCCGCTAAACTATCCGCCCTTTCCTGGGCGCACTTATCCTTTCACTGCTCCAGCAGTCATACCTTCAATAATATATCTCTGTCCGATTAAATATATTATGATTACCGGTGCCATAGTCAGTACGATATAAGCGCATATTAATCCCCAGTCTGTAGACCATGGTGAAGAAAATTCTCCATACACACCGTACATGGAAAGCATTACGCCCCATTTCTTACTATCCGTCAGGAGGTATAATTGTGATTCGAATCCATTCCATGCACCCATGAAATTCAATATAATTCCCGTCATGGTAACTGGTTTCAGCAACGGGAAAATTGTGCGAAAGAACATCTTCCATCCTGTGGCACCATCCATAGCGGCTGCCTCATCCAGTTCTCTTGGAATTCCTTTGATAAATCCTGTAAACAGAAGCATGGAAAAGGATATTCCCTGGGTCGCTGTCAGTAAGGTAGCTCCCAATATACTGTTTGTCATATGCAGACGGCTCATTACCAGCATAGTACTTACCATATTGGTTGTTGCTACAACACCAAAGAAAAAGTAACTGTAGAGTGCTTTATTTAGACGATTTACAGATCTTACAAGAATAAATGCTGCCATTGCTGCAGTTACATTACTTATAATTGTAGAAGCAATGGCGATAATCGAACTGTTCACATAGCCACGCAGCATATTACCTTTTACAAAGGCATTGACATAGTTATCCAGTTTCAATTCCTTAGGCAGTTCCAATGAAAAAAATGCCGCTTCCGCTGCCGGTTTCAGGGAGTTCAAAATAATCAGTACGAATGGAACCAGCACAACAATGGAAAATCCCCAGCAGACAATCTGCAAAATACTCATGCTTATTTTTTTCGCTTTCATTATGCTGATACCTCCCTCTTACTTGATTGTTTATTTACGATATAGGAAATGACTGTTGTCATAATTAATAACAATACGTTCATTGCAGAAGACAGACCGTAATCTCCTGCTGAGTATTCCCGGTATACCATAGTTGCAATAACCTCTGTTGCATTTCCCGGTCCGCCATTTGTCAGCGAATATACGATATCAAATGCACGGAAACCATGTACTACATTTAATACCAGATTGATTGTAACAGCAGGCATGATATATGGTATTGTAATATTTTTAAACAATTGCCATTTGTTTGCACCATCGATGCGGGCCGCTTCGTAATAAGTCTTATCTATTCCCTGCAAACCAGCCAGAAAGATTACCATATTAAGTCCAAAGTAACGCCATACTTCGACACCTATTACAGATGGCATAGCAGTCTGCAGTGTAATCAGCCATTTTCTCTGCAGCATATCAAGTCCAATCACATCCAGGAAATTATTCAGAAGACCTGTGGGACTTAGAATTGTAGTAAACATAATACCAATTACAATGGTAGATACTGCCTGCGGTATGAAATATACGGAACGAAGTACATTTCTTCCGAACACTTTTCCGTTCAGAAGCATCGCCAGTCCCAGTCCCAACGCAACCTCAAAAACAGAGGTAGCCAGAGCAAATACGATGGTATTCATAATGGGCCTTACATATTTAAATGGTTGATCCAAAAAAATAAACTTAAAGTTATCCAGCCCGCAGAACTTAATATCAGAACTATAGACATTCCAGTTTGTGAATCCAAAGTAGATACCCACAATGGTTGGGATCATAAAAAGTACCGTGTATAATACGAATGCCGGAAGTACCATACTGCGCGGATACATTGATCGCTGTAATGATTTTTTTCTCTTCATATATTTATCCTTCTTATAAAGAGAGTCCTGGGATTTTCTCTTTTCCATGAAAACCCAAGACTCTGTGATTGTTAATTTGTTTCACGATCACTCAACCGTTTTAAACATTTTCTGTCTTGCTGCATCCAGGGAATCTAATACCTGTTCAGGTGTCATCTGTCCAAAGAACATGCTCTGAATGTTTTTACCAAAGCTTCCGTCCGCACTTGCATATAATACTGCCTGAGCCGGTGATGCCTGCGTTTTGTCACCAACCATTTCCATAACAGCCGTAAAATCCTTTGGAGCCTTTGCTGTTGCGCCTTCTAAAGTGGACTCCAGTAAGTCTGTACGTCCATCATAATATGTCTGTAAATTACCTTCTTCCGCTAAGAAGTTGAAATATTTTTTACAAGCTTCAATATTTTTTCCATCTTTATTGATCATGCGTGTCATACCTGCACCTGTCATCGCCACTGTGCTGAAATCATCTGCATATGGGCATGGGAATGCAAGATATGTATCTGCCGAAGGACCGCCCGCTGCTTCGATATCATTAACATATGTAGCCCATCCGAACCACATTGCACATTCACCATTTGCCATTACAGTCGCTCCCTGATCAAATGTATTGGATAAGTAATTTTCACCAAAATATCCTTTTTCTGCACTGTCTTTTAAATTTGTCAGGTATTTTACTGCCTCTTCTGACTCCCCAAAGGTTGTCTCATTGTTATTCAGCTTTTCAAATGTGCCCGGTGCTTTGGTCTCAATGTTTGTTGCTCCGTCAAAAGCCTGTGCACAGTACCATTCCTCTTTACCAGGGAAATATACCGGTGTGATCCCTGCTGCTAATAAAGCATCACAGGCTTCCGTAAAGGTCTTATAGTCTGTTGGGACTGCGATATTATTTTTTTCAAAAATCGCACTGTTATAAATCATAGCCCGGAAATCACGACCCCAGGTAGTAAATCCAACTAATTTTCCATTGTAACTCGCCTGATCCGTCATCCATTCCGGATATCTTGCTGCCCACTCTTCACCTGATAAATCAAGCGCATATTTGTCAGTCTGGAATCTCTGCAGAGCCAATCCGGTCTCACCCATGTAAATATCAGGACCTTCACCTGAAGCCAGTCTCGTCATCAATACATTTTCATACTGGTCATCCGGATTCGCCTGTAAGTCAACTTTAATTCCTGTCTCCTGGGTAAACTTGTCTGCCAGTTCTCTGTCGATATCACGAATCCAGCTTGCAGAAGCCGCTACCGTAATTGTGATATCCTCATTTGTGATATCCGATCCAGATGATTCTTCTGATTTCTCTGTTCCAGTTGTTACCTCTGCTGTGTCTGATTTCTCTTCTCCCGCTGCTTCTGTCAGTGCTTTTGTTTCTTCTGCAGATTTATCTGTTTTACCACAACCTGCCATACTTCCAGTCATTGCCACTGCTAATATTACGCTTAGGCATTTTGTCACCATCTTATTCTTCATAATTTCTTTCTCCTTCTATTTTAATATTTTTGCTTGACAGCTTTGTATTTACTGCTGTTTGCTATGTTTGTATCATATCCGATCTTTAGTTTTTTTTAAATAGACGAAGCAAACCACTAGAGGTAGACATTTCTGCACAGCTAAATTATCTCTAATCTAAAAACAGGCTAACGTAAAAGGTTTTCCCATACGCTGCCTGTTTCAATATTTCCACACTTTCTCTTTTCTTTATCAGCACATTCTTACAATTCACTTCTATACTCAGATGGTGTTTTTCCGGTTCTATTTTTGAAGATACGGCTGAAATAATGAGAATCCACATATCCCACCAATTCTGCAATCTGTTTTAAATCCATATCTTTTTGAGTCTTCATAAGCTCTATTGCCTTATTCATCCTCACACCTATGATATATTTGACCGGAGACTCGCCTTTATGCTTTTTAAATACACGTGTAAGATATGTTCCATTAAAATGAAAGATCCTGGACAAATCCTCAACCGTAATGTCTTCAGCATAATGTTTATCTATATATGATTCCACCCACTGCACCAGTGTATCACTCTTTTCCTCTTCAAATTCAAAACTGATATATCCCTCCAGCATATCCCAGATCTGCTCTTTCATTTCCTCCATTTTATGTACCGGAAACAACTTTTCCTGGAGCTGGTATTCCAGATGAACCGTATCCGGCACGGATCTGAATTGCCCTCTTTCAATTAAAAAGCGCAGAATTTGCAGAATGTTTTTTTCCACCTGGCGCTGACTTACTCCGGCTTTGTCCATGTCAGCTATATATTCCATTATATCTTTTTCGATTGCTGCAATACTTCCCTTTTTCAGGGAAATAAGAAGTTTTTCCTGTACCGCACTTGCAGATAATTCATTTACATTGACTGCATCCGGAATACTCACCGGCACAGCATATCTTCCAATTACAAGATTTTTTTCCATCCGGGTACGCAATTTGTGGGAAACAGATTGAATTTCCTGATATTCTACTACCGCTTCATCCATACAAATGTACACCGGTATTTCCTGTATTCTTTTCCGGATCTCCCTCAGCAGAACATCACCTTCTCTTCGCACACGTACATCATCTAACTGCTTCCCATATCCTGCTACGAAAAACTTCTGGTTAATATGCTTTTCATCGATAATCCAGAATGGAACATCTTCTTCCGTTAGATTTGGAAGAATTTCCTCCCAGTTTATTTTTTTCCACAACTGCCGAATATATTCCATATGATTCAAAGAAATCATATTCCATGGAAGATTACCAATATTGATTAAAAACAGAGCAAAGTATCGGTCTTCATGATCAAAAGGCAGCGATTTCTCATAATTAACCCCACTGATCGTTGATGATAATATCTCTCGTGCGCTGGATCTGCGCTTCGCGGTCAGGGATTTTTTGATTCGTACAAGTACTTCCTCCAACTGTTCTGACTCCAACGGTTTCAACAAATATTCCTCTACACCCTGATGGATAGCCTGCTGTGCGTAAGAAAAATCGTTGAAACCACTCAACAGAACAATTTTGATGTTTTTATTTTCTTTGCGGACTTCCTCTATCAACTGGATCCCTGTCATCATCGGCATCTTAATATCCGTTACCAGCACATCCGGTTTCATGGTCTGCACTAATCTCAAAGCATCCACACCATTAGCCGCAGTTCCCACCACGCAAAATCCCATATCCATACCTTCGATTTCCCTGACCACATCCCTCAAAATAATGGTTTCATCTTCCGCTACTACCACAGAATATTGTTTATCACTCATTTATTTTTCCTCCAATTGTAACCTTTAATCCACCGTAATCAGATCCCTGCAATGTGAAAATTGCCTTATCTCCGTACGCCAGCTTTAATCTGGCAAAAATATTCAAAAGTCCCATTCCATCAATCTGCGCCTCGGGAATATTTTTCTCGGGGAGGAAATCCGCCAGTTTCTGTTCCAACTCCATTATCTGCAATTCGTCCATTCCAGGGCCATTATCCTCTACTTCGATTTTCCAGGTATTTTCCGTGATGCTTCCCTGTATGTCAATGATCCCCTGGGAATAATTTTCTGATGCATACTTAATACTGTTTTCTACCAAGGGTTGGAGCACAAGTCTTGGAACTACCACAGTATCCATTTCCTCCGGTATTTCAATTTCCCAGTAAAGTCTGTCTTCATAGCGGACTTTCATCAGATTTAAGTATTGAATCGTGTAATCTTTTTCATCTTTTATAGTAACCATGTTCATATCTGAATTCGACACATAGCGAAGCATTTTGGATAAATCTGTACTTATTTCTACAATCTGTTTGCTGCCTGCTTCTTTTCCCATTATCTTAATGATAGATAGTATATTATATAAGAAATGGGGATTCATCTGCGCCTGCATAGCAAGCAGTTTTGCCTGAACCTCATGAGCACGTATAGATACTATTGTATTCAGAGATTCCTGCAGTTTCTTGCACATCTTTACAAATACCTGATTCAGCTCCGATAATTCTAAAATATCTGTTTCAATCTCCGCCGGTTCATATGCGGCGATTTCTTCCAACTGCAGCTCCCTCATAAGTCCATTAAATTCCATTAGGGGACTGGACAGCTGTTTCGCCATCATATGAGTAATGAATCCCGTGATACCTATAACCACAATCCCAATAAGTAAAATTATATTCCTCAGATTTCGAACCGGTGCAAGAAATATATCCTTTTCACGAATAGCCAGAATTGTCCAATTATACTTTTTTGCATAAGCACTCACCAATACTTCATCCTTCTTCGTAAGCGGATTATTTAAAGTGTGAGATATCTTATCTGCCGTACTTTTCTTCATCTGCTCTATATAATAATTACCTGCACTCTCTGACTCACTTTCATGGTAAATCAACTCGTCCCGTTCATTATACACCACAACCTGACCACCACTATCCCCCATATCATCAAGAGCAGATACATATCTTCCAATAATCCTCTCAAGCTCCTGAAATGCAATCTGGGTCTCCATAATCGCCGTAGGAGTCATTACATTTTCTTCACATATGGCCCGGCACATGGAGATTACCTTAGTTTTCTGACTGCCCCAAACCGTCTCATATGGTCTGGTTAGAAATAATTTACCATTTAGTTCTAGTATTTCTTCCCTGTAAGGAATTGCCTCCACTTCTTCAGGTGACAATTTTCTGATAGATGGGTTATAACCCACGCCGGCAAAATTACCATTAAAATTCAAAAAGTTTAGCTGATAATTCCGGTAGTCATCCGGACCGCACACCAGATTGCTATAATCATTAAACTGACGCTGCAGCTCCACACTCTGTGCAGTAAACTTCTCTTCATCAGTAAAAATCAGATTTTTTATAATTTTTGAAAATAGTATTCTCTTTTGCAGGTTATTTGCCTTCTCCAGATCCTGTTCAACTTCGGTTGCTATGGCATTTGCAGTCTGATACAAGGATTCCTCAGCTTTTTTCATAAGTGTATTCTTATTAAAATAATATATCGTGAACAAAAATGTTAAAATCGTTACAGCACTGAGTATTAGGTATGAAAAAAAAAGTTTCTTTTGTATTGATTTTTTTCCGGGTTTTTTACGCACAGATTTTTCCTCCTATTTCCTCCTGCCTAAGATGAATGATAATTCATAAACACCGGTATTCACTGGGCGTTATCCCTGTCTGCGCTTTAAAAACCCTGCTGAAATACCGGCAATCGTTATATCCGCACAATTCACAGACCTCTTCCAGAACCATCTCCGGGTGCTCTCGTAGCATCTGTTTTGACAGAGTGATTTTCTTTTCCGTGATATACTTATTCATGGATACACCGGACATTTTTTTAAACAAACGGGACAGATAAGTGTAATTATATCCAAACACATCGGCTACCTGCTCCAGACCTTCCAGGGTCAGGAAATTACTGTCCACATATTCCAGTACCCTCGTCTCTACCTTCTTTTCATAGAGCTCCTCTACATATCTTCCTATTTTTTGAAAGCATCCCATAAGACTTTCGATCAGTTCATCTTCCGTTGCTGAGAGACCGATGCACCGCTGCTGCCTTATCTGTATATCTTCCTGAAATGCTGCCTCGCAGTCCTGACCGGATAGTTCCAGCAGCTTCAGAACGTATAAGCTTACCTTTTCTATGTTCTCCTGGGTCGATCTGTTTTGAATCATATATTTTAATACTATCTGAATCTCGTCGGTAAAGTTCTTCAAATCGGTATGCAGAAAATAATTTTTGATATAGCTGCTTAATTTCATTTTAACGATATCCAGAATCCCCTGGTTATCCTCTTTTTCTTTTTCTACAAATAGAATCTGTGACTGCCCAATCACTAATTTTTGCTGCATTAAATGGCGTAACCGCTTGGTCAGGTTCCATACATCTTCATATTGCACAAGCTGTTCTGACAGGCAGATATGTATTGCAAGCCCTGTTCTTAGTTCTAATAAAGACATTAATCGTTTTGCCAGATTCTCTGTTTCTCCGTTCTCTTCTTCTCTGATCTGGATTCCGATTATCTTCTGATTAACTACCTGTTCATCTGCCAGATACCAGTTCTGTCCGTCTCTGCAAAGCTCTTCCGCTAATTTTCTCCAGGGAATTTCCTGTATAATCCTGCTGTAGTACTCTGTGAGTACCACATCCTCAATATCGTAAAACAGATTTCCGATACATACGGAAAAAATTGCATACCGGACTCTGGCTGTCTGCTGAAACATATAGGCATCCGAATAGAGAACCTGCCGCTCCTGTTTCGTTTTCGAATAAGCCAGACTCTTCTTTATATCAAACAGCACATCTAATAGTTTTTCATCCTCAAGAGGTTTAAGTATATAATTAAAAATACCATATTTGATAGCCTTCTGGGCATAGGAAAAATCTGAGTATCCCGAGATAATGACCACGATCATGCCCGGATAAGTATTTTTAACAATTCTGGATAATTCCAGCCCGTCCATCACCGGCATAGAGATATCCGTAAATACTACCTGGGGCTGGTGTTCTTCAATTAGTGCCAGCGCCCGCTTCCCATTTTCCGCCAGGGCTGCCACGGTAATGGATGGGTCCAGATATTCTATTTTGTGCTTAATATAAGTCCCTATCTTAAGTTCATCCTCTACAACAATCGCTTTGATACTTCCCTTTTCATCTGCCTTCATAAAACCTTCCCTCCAATTACAATTCCTTCCTGATTTATCTCGTAGACTACTTCTTCCCGATAGAAAAGCTGAAGCCTTACATATACATTTACTAGTCCCATGCCGTCTATCTTAGTGGAAAGGCTGTTAACTCCATCCATGCTTTCTTCACACTTTTTGAGGATTTCTTCCACCTTGCTGTCTGAAAAACCGGCGCCATTATCAGAGACCTTTATGCTCCAGCATCTTCCATCCCGCAATTCTCCTGCGATTTTAATATGAGGCTTGCTGCGGTTGCAGTATTTAAATGAATTTTCTACCAGGGGCTGGATGATCAGTTTGGGAACCCGGATATTCATCATCTCCAGCGGAATATCGCTATCAACCTGTGCATTTGGAAAACGTTCCTTCATAATATCCACATATCTGTTCACATGCTTCATCTCTTCAAACAGGCGTACACCTTCACTCTCTTCTGCCGATATATAGCGAAACATCTGTGTCAGATTCAAACACATTCTTGCAATATCCTGATTCTTCGTTTCCTCTGCCATAGATCCCATGGTGGTAAGTGTATTTACCAGAAAATGCGGCTGCATCTGCGCCTGCAATGCAAGAAGCTTTGAGTGTATTTCAAAATCCTTTAACGTTATAATGTGATGCATGGATTCTTCTAATTTTTCATTCAATTCTCCTATCGAGTTGGAAAGATAATCCAGTTCCAGAATATCCGTATCCACCCGCTGATACCGGATTCCCTGCGCCAGATCCACCTTTCTCAGCTCGTGGCAGACATCATGAATCGGTTTGGAAATCTCTCTGGAGACACGATAGCTTACCGCAATCATAAGTGCCGTAATAATCAGAAAAAATATAATAGTAATCCCCAAAAATGTTAGTAATTTATTATAATAACTAAGTATTGATATGGTGTAGAGTACATAAATGTCAGAATTGAAAATCTTATAGACATAGGTGTAATAGCCATTTTTTCGAAAGCTTCCTGGCTTCCAGTCATTTTCTTCCAGAAATTTTTTGCTGTCTAATTCCGTCTCAGAAAATATCGTGTCCCCTGCATCATTGAGAATATGGATCTGCAGCCCCGCTTCATTTTTGCTGGATGAAAGCCTGCGCATATCTTCTGTAAATTCATCTGCATCCATCTGTACTTCTAAAATCGCAGATCCATTATAAAAAAAGCTGCTGCCTCCAAAACTTCTGGACAATGTTATTTTTGAATTGTCTTTATCAGTAATGGATCTGTTTCCCATAGCCTCCAAAAGATATTCATTTTTTTCCAGATATTTTATGACCGCACTTCCATCCTTTACAAGATTCTGATATGTATCAGGTGCCTTTTTGGGGAGACGTTCAATAAAGTATTCATTCCCCATCCAGATATAGTAATTCTGATCCGTAATAATTCCAACATGGTATTTTTTTTGGATCATTTTATAAGCTTCCAGATAAAGATTGGAGAATAAATCTACCGTGTTGCGGCCTTCTTCATAGTATTCCGGCAGCCTGCCCAGAGCTGTCTCACGAAACATACTGGATTTTATAAGCTCCATGGAAAAATCATTCATATCCTGAAAATAATTTTCTATATTCTGATTGATACTCAGAGTAAGCTGCTTCTGAGTTTCCGTAATATTAGAATTAATTACATTTCCGGCATACAAAACCGTACTGCAAAGTATCACAAAAATACATATTATAATCCAGAAAATATACGTTCGGAATAATTTTTTTACTATCGGTTCTTTTTCCATTCTGATACGATTCAAGGCCTGTGCAAAATACTTTGCATAGACCTTCCTCCTATTCTTTTCTGATATTGAAATCATATATTTATGACCGTTTCTATTATTCTATCATTTAGTTACGATTACTACAAGCATCACTCTTATTAATTTTGGGGGGTGATATGTAAATATATAACTTTTATATGCACTCTATATTCTTTCAGCTATTTTCTTCCGGTATTCGTCCATTTCTATAGTTTTTCCGGTTACTCTGGACTCTTCTGCTGCAAGAGCCACCAAATGACTTTCCACTGATACTTCCGCCCCTGACAAGGAATAAGCACCATCTGTCTGCACCGTTTTCAGAAATCCCTCCATAAACTTATCATCGCTTCCGCTGTGTCCGGAGTTACCGGTCTTGACGGTAGTCTTAACAGAATTTCCGGTGAGAAAGTCCAGTACCTCAATGGTATTCTCTTCCATATCTCCAAGAATCTGTCCACGGGTTCCCATAATGTTCATTACACGGCTTCCTTTTCCTGTAAATGCACACATGGTAAAACTGGCTGTCACTCCATCTTCATATTCCAGATTGACCACCTGATGATCAACTACATCATTGTCACAGTCGTATACACATCTTCCATAAGGACCTTCCTTAAGTGCAAGGCTGACTGCTTCATTGGTACCTTCCAGTGCTACTACCTTCCGTATGGTTTCCGAATACCATTCCTCCTGCTCCAGATATATTTTCACTGCATCGTATGGACATTGGCTTCTTGCTTTGCATCCTCCCATACAATACCTGGCCGCTCCTTTTGGGGCATTTTCCTTTTTGAAGTGGGTCAGTGCTCCGAAAGAAGAAACTTTCCGGCATTTTTTGCCGGTGAGCCATGCGAGAATGTCCATATCATGACAGGATTTCTGCAGTATCATAGGGCTGCTGCTTTTGGAATTTCTCCAATTCCCCCGGACAAAGCTGTGTGCCTGGTGCCAGTAACCTACACATTCCAGATGCTGGATATTGATAATATCTCCGATTACCTGGCTGTCTATAATATTTTTCAATGCACTGTAAAAAGGAGAATAGCGCAGAACATGACAGACAGTCAGAGTTTTTTTATACTGTTTTGCATACTCGCCCATTGCCACACATTCTTCCGGATTGGGGGACATAGGCTTTTCACACATCACATGGTATCCCTGGCGCAGTGATTCTCTGACTGGTTCCAGATGAAACCGGTCCTGGGTACACACCATTGCACAATCTGCTATTTTCCCAAGTGCCAGCAGATCCCTCCAGTCTGTTAATGCCCTGTCCGGGCTGATCCCATGTGTCTGAATGCACTCTGTCCGCCTTTCTTCCAGTGGTTCCGCAACTGCCACCACTTTGAATTCTTCCGGATGCTTCTTAGCATATTCCCCGTAAACGAAAGCGCCTCTTTGTCCTGCTCCAATCAAAATTGCTGTTATCATTGTTACACTTCCTCCTAACCCTTCACTGCTCCGGCCACCATGCCTGAGATAATAAATTTTTGACCAACCAGATAAACCACCATGACAGGTAATATAGCAAACAATATGGTCACACTTACCAAATTCCAATTGGCTGTATAAGTTCCATAGAAATTATATACCTGCTGGACAATGACTGCTTTGTCCGGATCGGGTAATACATAGAGCGGAACGGTAAAGTCGTTCCAGGTGTTCAGAAAGTTAATCATGAACACGGTTACGGCTGCCGGTTTCAGCAGTGGAAAAATGACCTGAAAGAACACCCGAAAAGCCCCTGCACCATCTATGACCGCTGCTTCATCCAATTCTTTTGGTATCCCGGATACAAATCCATAAAACAGGAAAATACTCATTGGTAGAATCAAAGCTATGAATAATATAATAACACCTGCTAAACTATTATATAAGTGCAATACCCGCAGCACCTTCACAATTGTTACCATGCTGACGGGAAACATTAATCCCATGGCAAAATATACATAAAGAATTTTATTCCATTTGGTTCTGCTCCTGCTTAATACAAAAGCACACAGAGAAGAAAATAAAACAGATACGGTTACGGAGGTGATACTGATAATAAAACTATTACAATAGGACCGCGGAATGTTTCCGGTCACCCACACTTCTTTGAAGTTTTCCCAATGAAGCTTTGCAGGAAGCGTTAATTCCATATTAATTGATTCTGGTTTTGTTTTAAATGCGTTAAAGATTACAATCAGGAATGGAACGATGACAATCAGTGCCAGTACCCAGAAGAATATTTCCTTTGCGATCAATAACATATTTGCTTTCTTCTTAGTATTCATTTGTTCCCTCCTAATCATCACTGCCGTCCTTAATCCTCAGGACCGCAATTCCAAAAATTGCTGTTATAATAAATACAATAACCCCATATGCTGCCGACATTCCATATAATCCTTTTCCAAACTCTTTGAATACCAATGTATTGATAAGTTCTGTGGATCCCGCAGGTCCACCGCCTGTCAGTACAAAGATAATATCAAAGGCTTTTAATCCCTGAGATAAGTTCAGCAACAGATTAATGATAAAAGATGGCATAATCCTTGGAATGGTGATATAAAGCATCTTCTGTAATCCATTGGCACCATCTACGGCAGCCGCTTCATAGTAACTTTTATCAATCAGCTGAAGTCCTGCAAGGTAAATTACCATGTTAAATCCGACCTGTCTCCAGATTTCTACAAACATCGTGGTACCAAGCGCCGTCTCCTTTGTAGTAAGCCAGGCCCTGCTTAAGTTGTCCAGCCCGATGGCACTCAGTAATTGATTGGCAAATCCTGCTTTCATAAATATAGATCCGAAAATCAAACCAATAATTAAGGGTGACAACATTGCCGGCAGAAAGAATACTGCTCTTAATACATTTTTTGTCTTCATTCCTTCATTAAATGCAAGTGCTAAAGCAAATCCAATTACATTTTTAAATATGGTCGTCACTGCCGCAAACAGTACAGTCCTGCCGATTACTGACAGCAGTTCCGGATTCTGGAAAATTTTCTGGAAATTTTTAAAACCGATGAATCTTGCAGTTTCTCCACTGATTTTTAATGCATTCCAATCCGTTAGTGAAAAGTAAAAATTCAGTACCACTGGAACCATGAAGAGCAGGGTGTAAACCACAACTGCAGGAACCGTGAAATAACTCTTATAAATTTTTTTATTATACACTGTTGATTCCTCTCTTTTTGTTTTCCTGATTTTTTAAGAATGGAGTGAAATTTTTCAATTTCACTCCATCATTATGTCCCTACTGAGCAGCTTCGCTGGCTGCCACTTCAAACATCTCCGCACGATAATTGTCACAGTTTTCAATAAACTGGTCTACCGTACATGTGCCTTCCGCAAACCCCTGTATGTACTGGTAAA
The DNA here is from genome assembly GCF_000797495.1 of Robinsoniella peoriensis. GTDB lineage: Bacteria > Bacillota > Clostridia > Lachnospirales > Lachnospiraceae > Robinsoniella > Robinsoniella peoriensis. The sequence continues at coordinate 510,355 of NZ_JTGN01000003.1, read as the reverse complement.
CATTGCTGTCAAAATATAATACATCTTTGATGAACATAACTTCCGGTGTCTTTTTACTGCGTTCCAGCATATCTGTGGTAGCAGTTGTTGTGCTTACACTCTCTACATTTTTGAATGCAGCGGTTACCAGGTCTGTACGTGCTGCATAATACGCTTCCAGATTTTCTTTTTCAGCCAGGAAATTCAGGAGCATTTTGCACTCTTCAATATTGTCACTGTTTTTATTGATAAATTTGGATACACCGCCGCCATTGGATACACCGGTCTGGTTATCCAGTAATGGAACCGGGAACATTCCCCATTCATCTGTGCTGCCGTTTGCCGCAAGTTCTGCCGCATAAGCGGAATAAGTAAACATCATTGCTGTTTCACGGTTCTGTAGAGATGGATAACTTCCGAAGAAATCCTCTGACTGTCCATCATTGGTATAGTATTTAGGCTCCCCGCCGTCTTTTGCGGAAATTAACTGTTCAATCTGCTCCAGACCTTTTTTGAAGCATGCTATGTCTGCAAATTTATTGTCAGCGCTTTCGTTCAGGTAAGCCGGAAAATCTGGTTTTTCTTCATACATTGCCGGTGTCAGACCATATACCCAGCTCTGTGCATGCCATACACCATTGATACTTTCATAGAGCGGCATCACTCCCTTTTCCTTAATCTGATCACAAAGAGCCATAAAGCCATCCCATGTAGTAGGAACTTCCCATTTATTTTCTTCGAACAGGGTCTTGTTATATAAAATACCTTCATAATCTACGCCCCATGTACTAAATCCAATCACTTTATCCGAATAACTGTTAGCGGTTTTTGCCCAGTCTTCCATGTCTGCTGTCCAGGATTCTCCGGAAAGATCTACCGCTACATCCTGTATTCCCGCTGATACCATACTGGAACCTGCTGAGTACATAAACATGTCCACTGCATTACTTCCTCCTGACAGTGAAGTGCCAAGCAGGGTATCATAACCGTTGTCCGGAGTCACAAGAACCTTTACTTCGATTCCTGTTTTATCCTGGAATTTTTTATACAGTTCTCTGTCAATATCCTTTACCCAGTTCTGGGATGCCATCAGGGTAATGGATTTTCCGGTGCTTTCAGCTGTCCCTTCGCTGCCTGCTTCACTGCCTGCATCCGCAGCCGCGGTGTCTGATTCTGTATTTCCAGCCGTACTTCCTTCGGTTTTTTCCGTGGATGCCTCTGCTGTTTCTTTTCCTGTTTCTCCTTTTGTTGCTGCAGTTTCTCCGGAACCCCCGCATCCTGCCAGTAGGCCGACGCTCATACAGCTTGCTGCTAACAGTGCTGTTATTTTTCTTGTTCTTGCTTTCATAATTATATTTCCTCCTTCACCTTTTCGTGTTGTTTTGGTATGTCTTTATTCTATCAGCCAACCCGTGTTTAAGGAATACACAGACTTGACATGTATGGGTGGATTTTTTTTACATAGGCTCAGCGGGAAACCGTTTTTCTGCCCACCGCTGTATTCACAACATGCAACGCAGAACAAGCTAGTACAGCATTGCGCAATGCTGTACTAGCTTGTGCTGCTGGATTTTATTTAATTTCTACGCTGCTCTTCTGTCCTCTGTTCTTAAATATTTTCTTATACTCTTTCACTTTTGAATTCGGAACATTAATCTTTGCCTTTGAAGAAATTCCCTTCAGTGACTTGCTGTATGCATTCTTCAGTACCTTTGATTTAACGGTAATAGATGTCAGTCTGCTGTCTCCATAGAATGCCTGTTGTCCAATCGCAGTCACATTTGCACCGATGGTAATCTGTTCCAGCTTCTTGTAACCCTTAAAGGATTTCTGCCCTATCTTGGTTACCTTGCATTTYACTCCTTTTAACGTTACCGTTGATGGAACAGTTACTTTCTTTACATTYCTGTTRGAAGCCCCGGCTRCTAATACAGTTGCTTTGCCCGGTGTTGGRTTGGTCACTTTATACCGGAKTCCTTTATAAGTAAGTATCTGGCCTTTTTTCAGTRCAGGTGCTGCCGGTTTGGGAGGCTCTTCCGGTTTCACCGGTTTCAGTTCCAGTCCGGTTGCTGCTGCCATCAGCCCGGATGCCGCCTGATYWATCTGTTCCTGGGTTGCTTGTGCATTGTTTAATACAGCTCCCGCCCGGGCAACGGCATCTTTCAGTGCATTGGCACTGGCCTGGGTGTATTTCGCTGTGTCCAGTCCCGCATAGGCACTATAGAGCACTTTTAAAGTYGCTTTATCTGTTGTGATCTCTGGTGTYTCCGGCTCTATTGTTAATTCTGCTGCTGCTTTTGCCAGTGCTGCTGCYGCTTCATCCACTGCTGTCTGGTCTGCATCTGGGTTATTCAGTACTTCCTCTGCATGATGAAGTGCTGCAAGGAAAGCCTCTGCACTTTCTTTAGTATACTTTCCGGTATCCAGTCCGGCATATGCTTGGTAAAGAACGTTCAGCATCGAGAAGTCTGTCTCGATTTCCGGTACCTCCGGATCTTCCGGCTGTACCTTAAGTGCTGTTGCTGCGGACAGAAGATCTGCTATAACAGCATCTACCTCTTCCTGCGCTGCGTCTTCTTTGTCAATCATTATCTGTAATGCCTCCAGTGCATCTGTGAATACAGCCGCACTGTCATCTGTGTAACCGGACAGATCCAGTTCTTTGTATGCATTGTATAAAGCTTTCGCCAGTGATTTATCCGTTTCCGGTTCCGGCTCCGTTTCCACTTTATCCAGTCCTGCCAACGCTACCAGCAATCCGGATTCAGCCTCGGCTGCTTCTGCCTTTGTTGCATTTTCTTTTTTCAGAACTTCGGCTGCTCTATTCATTGCTTCTTTCAATGCTGCTGCACTTTCTTCTGTATAGATACTCGTATCCAGTTGTTCAATTGCATTGTATAAGGACTGTAACTGCGTCAGATCCGCCAATATACTTTCCAGCTGTGCAATTGCATCCTGAAGCTTTCCAATCTGTTCATCTACTGCGTCCTGATCCGCATATTCATTTTCATAAACCGCTTTTGCTTCTGCAATAGCTGCTTCCAGTACGGCAAAACTCACTTCTGTATAAGCATCCGGAATATAAGCTTCTGCTGTTTCCAGCACCTGCTGTAACTGGGTCTTATCCACAATCTTGTCCTCATCAGCATAGGTGCGCAGTGCATCTATTGTGATATTTCCGCCTTTATTTTCCAGTCGTATTGTATGTTCCCCATAAGACAGATCCGTTTTGCTGAATACGCACATCTGGTTTGCCCGTTTAAAATATCTTTCATTTGGGATCAGGGTATTGACATCATTCTGTGCCTCTCCGTCTATGGTAATGCCCAGAAGACAGCCATCGGTATTAACCGTTGTAATAATATCAATTCCGGTTCCGGTAAAGGTATATTCTGCCGAATCACCTGTTAGATTTCCATAGTGGATGTCTCTGTTATACTCTGTAACGCCATCCGGATCACCGCCCCTGCCGCTGTAATAAGTAAAGCTTCCGTTATACACAATTGCTTCGTTATCATCATTTATAACAGCATCCGGCTCAAGACCTTCCACGGTTACGTGAATAACCTTTGTGATACTGCTGTCCTTTGGATGGGTTATTATAATATCCGTGTTCCCTTTTCCCACTCCGTTGATCTGCAGGCCATCCGCTTTACTCCAGTTTGCTGCTGCTATTTCTTCGTTTTGGGAATGAACGGTTAAATCGGCCAGGTTTGTATCCAGATCAGTGGTAACTTTTACAAATTCTCTGTCTCCAGCAACTTTCAGATTCACGTCATCAGCTGATACCTTGATCTCCGGTCTGGCTGCAGCCTTTGAGCCGTAAACCTCAAGCTCGGATACATTAACATATCCGGAATAGCTTCCGCTAAGTCCATAGAATCCGCTGTTTATCAGGCGTACATATCGTCCCGTTACCGGTTTATCAAGAATCAAATCAATGCCTAATTCAAAGCTATAGAAAGTCTGATCGGTACCTGCCCCATACCCCATACTGTTATCCGAATCGGTATTGAGGACTGTTGTTGTATTTTCAGGTGCAAAATCCTTGGCTGTGGATATCTGAATTACCACATCCCGATATCTTCTCAATTCTTCATTATTATAATTGCGGAAGAACTGTGTAAGGGAAACCGTATCAATGTCATACAAAGCCTCCAGATCAATCTGGTATTTCAGACCATCCGATGTACCATTGGAACGTGCCGTCCAGGGAGTATCCTTACTTGCATAATCCAATACTTTACCATCATTCAGCCTTTTTGGATCTGTCATTCCGTCACTGTTCAGTGTCTTATTCAGCGCAAGGTTTTCCCTCTCTGATTTCCGGAACGGAATTGCCTCTGCTGAAGCATTTATATCATCCTGTCCAAGCGCTGTACTATAGAAAGCAAATTCATCCACCAGGCCGTTGTACTGGAGTTCCCTGACCTTTTCATCATTTATCTTCGCACCTATCGTTAAGGATCTTCCTGTGTCAACACCTTGCTGGGAGACCTCTCCCATTTTATTTCCATTCAAGTAGAGGGTAAAGGTATCTTTGCTGCGGGTAATTGCAAAATGGTTCCATGCCTGACGGGATTCTCCGCCTGTTACCTGTTCCATTGCAAATTCATCTGCGGACTTCAGAGTTTGCGTCTGTGCGCCGTCTGAAACTTCCAGAACCAGTTTTCTCTGTTGAAGTGAAAGCACCATATTTCCGCCCTGATCTGACAGCAGTACCTGTTTTGGAGTTCCTCTGACATGGGTAAAATCATCTTCGGTATCCGTAACCTCATTGTCTAAAAATAACTGGGGCTTAAACCATCCCTGTACGCTAAACGTATCCAGCCCTGCAATGGGAGAATCCGGAATGGAGATATAGTTCTGATTTTTTTCATACATATAGGCACCACGTCCGAAAGGTGTAGCTATACGCATATACTGTCCATTTATGAACCCGGCATTATAACCCTGCACCGCATTGGAAATAACATCTCCCTTAGCCTCGTCCATATGGTAGAGTGCCGTTAACGACTTATTGCTGTCTTTTAGAGTTAAACCATTCATCGCTTCCTGCATACGTTTCATCAAATCAACAATCTCCGCCGGCATTATGCTTACCGGATCCATTTTGTCAATCTCCTGAATGATATCTCCAAGCGGTTTGTAGCTCTCCTCTGTGTAAAGGCGCTCATCCAATGACTTAGCTGAGTCCGCAGCTGCACTGAACGCAACGAATCCCGACTGCTCCAAAAGTGTTACGTCTGACTGTTGCAGAGATACATTATATAATGATATTTCGCTGATATCGCCGCTGAAATAGTTCACGCGGTCACCGCCTGCATTATTCCTCATGGCACCGGCCAGTAAAGCATTCTGGGTGTCATTTACACCAATGTCAGCTGTCTTCGTGTCCACAGCTTCCCCATTTAAATAAAGCGTAAACGTTTGTCCGTCTCTTACAACCACCGCCAGATTCCATTTTCCGGGGAGAACGGTTCCGCCGCTGAGTGCAACTTCTTTACTGTCTGCATCACTGGCATGGAAGCTCAGGCTTCCCGACTCCGCCGTAAGTGTCAGATCGTCTGCCGGAATTCCTTCCTGCCCCTGGCTCAGTAAAATCTGTTTTTTCTCTGAATCGGTCTTAAACCAAAGGCTCATAGAGTACTGGTCCATCCCCTTTAGCAGTCCGCTTCCCAGATTACCATAAGAAGTTTTTTCTTCTTTCAGTCTTGCTGCGGAGCCGTAGGTCTGCTCCAGTGTTTCCATATTACTGGCTTTTCCGGTATAATTGCCGAACGCATCCGTAATCAGCCCTTCACCTGCTTTTTCAAATCCAAACTTGGCAATGTAGCCGTAGATGATTTTCTGTTTGTGTACTTCCATCTGGTTCTTTGCCGCAGAAGCATCACAGACATTTTCTATCTTTATGGTGTACGGCTGCAGCATGGAAAGCGTATCTGTCGTCAGCGTAACCTTCGCTTCCTCAACCCGGGCCTCCTTCACACTGATGCCATCTGAGACACTGTAATTTCCGATATTTTCTGCGGTCTTAGTATCTACTGCCTCATTAAATAGAACTTCAATGACCGTATCACTTCTCGCTTCCACTTTTGTAACCTGGGGTGCATTGTTATCTGCTTTTGTATCTACGGAAACCGGATCACTTAAGCTGCCTTCCACACCTTTTGCGACTGCCTTTACCGTATAAACATAGTTCTTCTGCTCCACCAGGGAAGTGTCTTCGTATGTATTTTCCATAGTCTGTGCGATCAGCTCGCCGTCCCGGTATACCATATAGCTGTCAACCGTAACTGTCGGCTTTTCAATTTCAATACCGTTTTCGATCATCTTAAAGGCAACATCTTTATCCCAGTCAAGCACTACCGAATTTTCGGTTGCCTCCTGAGCGGTCAGTTCGGTCACCTTTCCAACCTCCAGGCTGACTTTTGGCGCTTCCTCAGAATTATAAATACTATAATAAGTAAAACTCATAGGCGGCAAAGTCACTTCCAGCTGTGCATTTCCGTTAGAGTCAATGGACAATACTTTCTCCTGAACTCCTTCACGCATAAAGACTGCCTGCCCATAATCACCAGCCAGGGCATCCGGCTGTCTGTAATTCGGTTCAGACTGGGGAAGCCAGCTGTAGTTCGGCGGATAAGCGCCATATCTGTGGACATTTTTTCCCATAGAATTTTTCAGCGGCACCGGCGGATAATTCAGTTCTTTTGCAAGCCCGGTATAATACATCGGTACACTGATTACTTCGGTTTTCTTCTCATCGGTCTGGTTATATACCCATAAGAGCCCCTTTTCCCCATCATTCATTGCATTGACATGGTATAAAGTATCCATTTTAACGCCACGCTGCCGGTTGGTACCTGCAGCATCATAGGCCGCCTGGGAAATATGAACCATATCGGAGTTTACAATCCCACGGTAACGTTTGTAAAATTCTACCCACTTGTTCAGAACATCCTGTGTTCCATCGTCAAATAATGCCGGTCCCCGGAAATCAGAATTGACTCCGTTCCCTATATTCTGGGCGATCACCCAGTTATAGTCCTCCTTCTTCTCTTTGAAAGGCTGGAACGCTGCGTCCCCGCCGCCGCCGTGATATTCTGCAAACGGTACATGAGACCAGCTCATGGACATTGTTCTGCCATAGGAAGCATTATGCATAAGCTGACGGCCATACAGCAGCTGCTCCTGTCTCGGCTGGCTCCAGGCTGCCTCTTCATATCCGATACCGCATTTGTTGGCACCGTTTAAGTAATACCATGCAGGCACTTTTACAAATACACCCATATCACGGAATTCTGCACACATCATACGGACTCCGTTTTCCCACTGCTTAACCTGGGAATCAAAGACACCGTTGTGGAATTTGTATTTTGATGCTTTTCCAGTATCTGCATCTAACGGATTCGCCGGATCCGTTTCCTTATCCTTGTTCACGTGCTGTTCCCCGCAGTTACAGTAGTTTCCAGGATAGGTACCGTCAATCTCCACACAGTCCAACCCCGTATACTGTACAAAATTTTTAAAATTATCCCAATAATCATCAAAGGCTGCGGATGCCAGACACATGGAGGCACCCCACTGTCCTTCTGCGTTTGTACCATACTCCTTATTCTGGCTGTACTGTCCTCTCGTGTACTGTGCCTGGTAGATTCCGATTGCAATTCCCTTGCTATGAGCATAATCCACCAGCTCTTTGTACTTATCCAGAGTTGCCTGATCCCGGGCAAGCATCTGTTTGGATTCATCCGGAGCACTGTAAGACTGTATGATCATTTCAAATTCAGCTTCTGCTGCATGATCAATGACTTCCTTTGTCAATCTCCCTGTATTATGGTGGGTCAGCGGGTTATCTGTGATCCACGGAAACAGTGTGCGGTAGATACCAAGACGTTCCCGCATTTTCAATTCAAACCAGTAGGTGCTGTGTACGAATTCATAGGTATCAAACCCGATCATGGATTCTCCCTTTGCCAGTTCGTAAGCCGGTCCGACTTCATAACAGCTGTGGGTGATATCCTGAAGTCCCAGAAATGGGCTTCCCTCTTTTTCCAGGTCACATTTGCAGGGAAGCGGGCGGTTAATGGGGAGTGTGCTCTGATCTCCGCAGGTGTATGTGGTTTCCATAGCCAGCAGATCATCCATATTTTGATTTCCATTGATTACTTCCGGTGCCAGCCGCCCAATCATAATCTGGCTGTCTCCTTCATTTACGATCTCCACACGCTTTTTCATTGCGGGGATATTGTCGTACATTTCGTAGATAATTTTTATTTTTATTCCCTGATAGGATTCCGGAAATGAGTCTGGTGCTGAAAAATTAAACTCCAGGTGTTTTCCTTTCGGCGGCCACTCCTTCGCCGCCGGATCTCCGAAGATTTCGTTAGAAGTCCATTCAAAGGGCTTTTCACAGCTTTCGCTGATTGTATATCCGTCAAACACAAAGGTGTTGTTATTTTGGGTTCCTCCTACATAGTAGTAATCCGGATCCACTTTGATACAGCTGTCCGGTATCTCTATCGTATTGTCCGCAGATGCAATTGAATCCCTATGTATTTTGATTCCTTCATCACTGTATACCTCCCGGTAAGGTTTATCATATAATCCGAGATAAATTTCCGGCATTACTGTTTCCCCATCCATCATCTCTTTATCGATATACAGATTTTTGTAGCTGTCTGTGTAAAATTCAGTTCCGCCTTCCCCGGGAAGCTGAAAGCGGCGTTCAACAATGCTGTTTCCAATTGTAATGCTACCACTATCCTCCGTCACTGTAACCGGCAGAGATTCATCCGTTTCCAGCCAATGGCGCTTTCCATTGACTGCATTTTCAAGCCCTTCTACCACTTCTCCTTTCTCATTAACATAAGGTGATGCAATCCAGGGTTCCTCTGCAGCCCCCTGTGTCACGGCTCCCTCCTCTGCATTGGGCCCGGAAGCAGCTGCCAGTGTGTCGATGTCCGGCACCAGGGTACAGATTAATGAGCTTGCCAGCGTCAATGCGAGCCAGCGTTTCAAACCATAAATCTTTTTCTTCATCCTTGTTCCTCCTTCTATAAGTTTCCATTTTTTAAGACTGATCTCTCAGGGTACTTCATACTTCTGATTCCGGAAACTTTATATAATCACATTATAGCAATCATTTGCTTCAAACTGTGAGGAGGTATTTTACTTGTTTAGGGGGATTTTTTTTACCGGGGGAATTTAAAATGCCAGGCTTCGAAAAGCCTGGCACACCATAGTTTTTATTTTTCCAAATATTTGATTTCAAACTGCTCTATAGATACCGGCTTCCCAATCAGGTACCCCTGTATATAATCGCAGCCAATTGATTTTATAAAGTGAAATTGTTCTTCCGTCTCCACACCCTCAGCACAGCAGCTGATGCCAAGATCATGCCCCATATCAACGATGTGTTTCATTAAAGTTTCGCATTTCTTTGTCTCTCCGTACCTTTGAACAATGCCTTTGTCTATCTTCAGAAGATTAAAATTTGCCATGAGCAAAAATTCATAAGAAGAATACTCAACCCCAAAATCATCTAAAGCAATACGAAATCCCCGATTACTAAGTTCATCCAGTAATCGTGCCATCAGCTTCTTATTCAAAGTTTCCTGGGTTTCCGTTACTTCCACCTCCAGTTGCCCCGGCCTTAAGCTATATCGTTCAAAGATATCCTGGAATTGTTTTAGAAAATGATGATCGAACAGGGTGATTCTGGAAAAGTTGATTGCTAATTTCATGTCTGATAAGTGCGCAGCCTTCCACTTAGTCAGCAGCCTGCACACTTCTTCCATCACAAAAAAGTCTATATTTGAGATTAATCCTTCACTTTCCAGCATTGGTATGAATTTAGCAGGGGAAGAGATCGTGCCATCCTTTTCCCGATAACGTACCAGGACTTCCGCACTGTCTATTTTCCCCGTTTGTACATTAAGCTTCGGCTGGAGATAAATCAGATATTCGTTATTCAGGATAGACTCCAACAGCCCCCGAAGTAAAGGGATCTTTGTAACTGAGATATCTTTTGTTTCCTTATAATAATCCTGTTTGTTAATATACATCAGCCGATCCGCTTTATTCACCAAATCAATCAGGTCGGCCTCCACATCACTCCAGGTTGTTCCTATAGCTATTGAACTGTGTCCATCTTCCGTCAGGCTTTCTGTCAAACCGGTTAATTGTTTTCGGAATTCATCATAAGACATGGATTGCGTAACAATTAAAAATTCATCCCCGCTAAGCCGAAAGCAACGCTCCTTTGGAAAAAATTCTTTCATCTTCTCTGCGATATGGTTAATCAGCATATTCCCGCAAAGATGTCCTTTTAAGTCATTCAGCTTTTTCAATCCGTTGATATCCATGAATGCCACACCTACCGGAGCGGGATGGCTTTCTAAAAAATCATCACAATATGTCATATAGCTATTTCGATTCTCCAGTCCCGTCATAGAATCCTGATAGCTCATTTTAACCAATTTCTTTTTCAGTGAATTTTTTGAAATCTCATTTTCAAGAAAATAGCTGAGTTCCTTCAGATAGTAAAAGTTTTCCTTGTGTATCTTCGGATCATCGATTCCTAAAAAGCCTTTCATCTCCCCCTTTACATAGAGGGGTATCGCCATAAGGCTATTGATTCCCTGCTCTTTTAATATCTCAAATTCCAGGTGGCGTTCATCTCCCAGTTCATCAACATTTTCTATGTTAATGTAATCTTTTAATTCAAACTGCTCCATCCAGAAAGTAATCGCCTCAAGGGGAACGTTCTGCAGCATATTAATCTGGGGCTCAACCCCTTCTGCACAAATCTCATAAGTATTGCTTACCACTCCCATTGATTCATCTATCTCAATAATGTATACCCTGTCCGACTGATAATAATCCTGTACAATTTCGAGAACGTATTCAATGGCATCTTCCAGATACTCGGAGGAAGTCAGACATTGGATACAATCCACGATACTTTTTTCCGCAGTAATATGATGTTCCATATCCTGCCGGGTATTGAGTAATGCTGCATTCGATTCAATTCGGAATGAAACAAGATATGCCTCCTTTCCAAACCATTTCGTGGAAGATGCATGTATTTTTGAATGTATACTGTCCTCTGCCATTTTACCTTCCCACACCCGGTCCTCAAGGAGCGGGCAGAACCCACAGGGTTCCTTTTTATCAAATAATACACTGTAACAGCATTCTCCCTGCCGGATACCCTGTCGAAACTCCTTTGCCTTTGAGTTTAAAAATAGGAGTGCAAAAGTATTCTTCTCCACGATATAAATGCAGGAAGACTGGGAATCCAGTATAGTACGCATCTGTAATTCCATTTCTGCATTCCGCTCCATTACCCTTTTTTTCTGCAGAAAGGTCGTCAGCATTTGGGAAACCATAGACAGTACGTCAACTTCCTCCCGGGTCCACAGACGTAAACCTGTGCATTCATCAAACCCTACAAATCCGGCAAATTCCTTTTCTTTCCAGAATGCACATTGCAGCGTAGAATAAATACCCTGCTTTTCCAGCAGCTCCCTCTGTGTGGTGGGCAGCAAATGGGTGTCCCTGCAGTAGAAAATAGAATTATCGTCAAACATTGTCTTGTAATCTCCAGCCTCGCTGGCATCTATATTTTGAAGATTCTCCATTTCCGGATTAATTCCTTTATTGCACCATTCATAAGTATTCGAATGATATTTTCCATCCTCTGTAGATTCAAAAATATAGGCGCGGCTCACATCAAATCGCCTTCCAACAATCTCCAGGGTCAGATTAATTGCCTGTTCTGTATCCTCCGTTCTATAGAGTATTTTAAAGATATCAGATAAAACATTACTTTGCTGCCCTGATGACTTTATCTCAGAATCAATAGCAGTGACAAGGTTTGAATAACCTGCTTCCTCAATCTGATATGAGTGCTGATAGTCGTACATCACATATTGGTTCTTACCCTGGATTTTTGCCTGATATAATGCCTGATCAGCATGGCGGTATAATGTTTTGAACTCATTCCCATCTTCCGGGTATACAGCAATTCCAATACTGCAGGTAATCTGAACCGCCATCTTCTCATTTTTAAACAGATGGCTGAACCCTTGCAGTAATTCTTCCGTCTTTTTACTGGCAGCTTCCCTTGATGCGATATCTTTCATAAATATGATGAACTCATCTCCGCCGACTCTCCCTACGATATCGCTTTTTCTCATGCGGTTCTTCATCGAGGCTGCCAGCTCTGAGAGAACTACATCACCAAGCATATGTCCTTTCGTATCATTTATCTGTTTGAAATTATCGGTGTCTATCATCAACAGAGCACAAGAATTAGCCGGTTTTCCCTGCAAATGCCGTTTGATCCTCTCTTCCGTCTCTTCCCGGTTATAAAGCCCGGTCAGTACATCTCGTTCTGCCCTGGCGCGCAGCTGCTCTATTACCTGCATTTCCTCATTAATGCAGAACATCATCCCTACCGCCTTGGCAGGTTTTTCATCACTGTCATATTGTGTGATCGCATGAATCCGATACCAGATGTACTCATTTTTCTCGTTCCGGATACGAAATTCTGAAGTTGAATATAATTTCCCCTGCTTTACACTTTCGCGTAGATTCATCAATACCTTTTTATCATCGGGATGAATATAATGTGATGACACCAGATGACTGCTTATTTCACGGATTATATGCGCACTGTTTTGAAAATCACTGGAATATGCCATGGTATCCGTGACTACGTCCCACTCAAAAATCATGACTTCTGACTGTTCTGAAGCCACGTCTAAATCCTTCAGGAAAGGACCGACTCCACATTTGGTGTGAAGGAATCCTTTCGCTTCCTCTTGATCCATGATCCTCTCTGTGATCATTCCAAGTATGATCTCTTCCCCGCTTACATCTTTGATACTCTGTCCGAAATACTGTACCCACAGATAGGTTCTATCTTTACAGACCATACGGCAGCAGCAGACAATTCTATCTTTATTCTGATTTGATTCTTTAATGTTCAGCAGTAATTTTTGCCTGTCATCAGCATGAATGATGTTAACCAGCCCACTGCCAAAGCATTCTTCCAAATCCGCAACTTTATATCCGAATAGTCTGAGAAATCCCTTATTCACTTCTTTAATGGAAAGATACTCATCCTTCCTGCATTTTACAATACCAACCCGAAAATCATCTGTGATATTCTGAGATTTCATACTACTTTCTTCCATTGTTCTAATCATCTTTTGCCTCCGTAGATATAATTTATCTTATTATGTATACAAGAAAACCGCCTTTATCATATTATATCTAATTATCTGAAATAGTACAACCCCTGTATCATCTGTGTTCTGCGTCAGAAAGCAAAGTAACACCATCTGCTGCCCTCATAGTCGTGAAAAGCTCCAGGAAGGTTAGAAACTGCCAGTTCTGCGGTAAGCCCTACATCTACAAAGCGTCATTCATCACCTAAACCCCAATACAACAGAAAAAGCATCCATGAACAAAAGCTGTTCATGGATGCTGGATAAATATAATAACGAAGCTATCATTTTCTTTCAATTATGACACCTTATGGCACCAAAGCTCAGATTGTCTCAATGATGAGACCAGAACTCATAAACTCCCCCCGGAACATGGCAGACACCGTTTTGGACGTGGACATCCGGCTGGCTGCAGGTATAAACCATGTTGTCATATATTTGGGGTAGATGGATCACAGCATGTGTATTAACCGGAACCGTAACTGCCATATAACAGGTTTCTGCTCTTTTTTCACAACGAACCTGTATCTTTCCTGTTATTGCATGATATTCACAGTTTAACCATTTTAGATCTTTCACAAGCTGAGGCGCAATACGAATGCTGCCAAAACCATCTTTTGATGTAATGCCTGCCACTTCACTGTAAAACCATTCCACAATCTGTCCCATCATGTCGTGGTTCCTGCTTCTGGCATCATCCCGCCAGAATTCCGGCAGTGTTGTTTCTCCCTGTTGGATAAACCTGTAGTAACTGGGATGCTCCTCCTGCATTATCATATCCTGTATCAGATCATTCCTTCCAAGGCCGGCAAGAGTTCTGAATATAAAGCGCAGTCCGATTTCTCCTGAACAAAATCTGCCTTTCCCGGTAACCTGCAGTAAGCTTTTCTCCACCAGGGTTCTCTTATCTTCAGGCACCATGCCAAAATACAATGGGATTGCCTGATTTGCCTGAGTTATCTTTTTATCTTTGCAATCAAAAGCATCGTAGAACCATTGGTCACTGGCTTCATCGTATTTCAAAAGCGCTTTATTATAAGCATCCCTCACTTCGGAAGCTTTTATCTGATATTCCACTCCCGCTTCCCGGTCTCCGTTAATAAAGGAAAATTCGGAAAGCAGGCAGAGATCTTTAAATAAAAATGCTGTCTCCAGATTCTCCCGGCATTCTCCTTTGTTCTGTTGGATTCCCCAGTCCCCCAGTCCGTGACGTATAAAATGTTCACTGCCGGAATGATGATAAATAGAAGGATAATCCTGATATTTCTGATATTGGTAATCAACATATTTTTTAGCTGCCGCATAGTTTTCTCTGATCACTCTGCTATTTCCATAAAATTGATTCTGGATATCCGCCGCTAACAGAATACTGCTGCCCCAGGGAATAATATCCCAGAAGCTGCCTTCCCCGCAGTCCGTAATAAATTTCGCATATCTTGGCGCTATGGATGGTATAAGCCCGGCTGAGTATTCATGAGGAAAACAGCCGGTGTCCCGATCTCTCTCCCCATCCTCATATTGTGCCGCTCTCATGTCAGCGGAAATTTTTTCCCACAGGGTATCCACGTTTTTGAGATACATGATCGAAGGACCCATCAGATGGTTTGGTTCCAGCCAGCCCAGTTTTTCAATGGAGGGGCAGTCTGTATGTATATGGTTCAGATTGCTTTCCACTGCCCTTTTTACCAGATCATGTATTTGTTCATACCGTTTGTCAGAGCAGGAAAAAAATCCCGTATCTTCAGCCGCTGACGTTACAAAATAACCTTTTACATCAATGATGCAGGGCAGGACGTCATTATCTTTTTTTCTTGTTACCCCCTCAACCATAATCCATCTTCCGGCTGCATACGAAAACTTCGGACGCCAGATCTCTGTTTCTCCACCGCCGGACAGGATATAATTGCACCAGGTTTCTGTTGTTTTCTCACACTTTCCTTCTGCATTTATCTTCTCAACAGGCGTGATTTTTATTTTCTGACCTTTCTTTCCCTTTACATGAATTTCAAACTGACCGGACATATTCTGACCAAGATCAAATACATAACAATTTTTTCCCTGTTCTGTAATCTTCCGTGTTTCATAAATTTTTTTTACTATTACCGGGGGATATAACATTGGGGTGAGGTGTCCTCCTGGAAGATCTTCCTCCTTCATTTCCACTGCCTTCTCTTTCCCAGTCCGATGATACAATTCACTGTATCCGCTCCATTTCCCCGCATCATAATCCTCTGAGCCATAAACATTTGCAAGCAATGCTGGACTTGGTGCTGTCCACCAGTTTCCATCTGAACATACATTCTGCTGACTTCCATCTGCAAAATAGATTGTCATCTGCACCATACAGGTAAGATATTTACCATATGGCTGATAGCGATGATTCAGGGTATAAAAATGTCTGTCTTCTGAGGTATCGGCAATATACCAGCCATTTCCCACCTCTATAGAAATGTTGTTTTCTCCGGAACATAAATGCTCTGTAACATCATAAGTCTGATAATGTACCTGCTTATGAAAATCTGTCCACGAGCCGTTCAGAACAGAACTGCCTGCCTTTTTTT
This sequence comes from Robinsoniella peoriensis, assembly GCF_000797495.1. Lineage (GTDB taxonomy): Bacteria > Bacillota > Clostridia > Lachnospirales > Lachnospiraceae > Robinsoniella > Robinsoniella peoriensis. Next base: position 494,574 of record NZ_JTGN01000003.1, on the reverse strand, counting down.
CATTTATGACTGCTTCATACTGCCCCAAACCACACACCGATAAGTAAGCCGCACTGACCTCCTTTCCCACATCGAACCTCGTCCCTGTGAAAAAAGGTTTCTTAGTCAGATTGGATATCCATTTCCCGCGCCAGTCAGACTGGCCACAGATTCCGCTTATAAAATACGCCGGGTCACTTTTTTCCTTATAACCAGTGTTATCTGTGATTTCAATAATGATTTGGTACTTTTTATGGGTATGCATCGGGAAATCTGCCTCCAATCCATTTTGCCAGCTGCTATATACTGTTCCTGAATCATATACCTTTTTTGTACCTTCGCTGATTATCATACGATATGCCTTCTGCTCATACCCCGCATCTTTCTGGCTATATTCCCACTTTATTACAGGCATTCTTTCTATTCCTGCCTGAACTGCACAATTTTGCAGCTTCACCTGTACCGCCTTCATTTTTCTATCCTTTCGTATCACTTATTCTTAATGCACTCAACCCTTTACTGCACCGGCCGTCATACCCGCTACGATATACTTCTGCGCAATCAGGTAAACAATCAAAATAGGGATTGCAGTAAGTACCATATCAGCAAACACATAATTCCAATTACTAAAATATTTTCCATAAAAATTATAAATAGTAAGTGGCATGGTATATTTTGACGGACTGTTTAAAAAATACAGCGGAAGCTGAAAATCATTCCACACATTCATTGCAAAAATAACACTGCTCGTGGCAATCACCGGTTTGAGCAATGGCATAATAATGGTGAAAAATAAACGCCAGATTCCACAGCCGTCTACATTTGCCGCCTCATCGATCTCTTTTGGTATTCCCGATATAAAACTGGTAAATAAAAATGTATTAAAAGGCAGATTAATTGACACGTATATGAGAATTATTCCTATAAAAGAACCTGATAAATGCAGAACATTCAGCATAAGATAAGTGGTTATAATCTGCATGGGGGCAATCATACCCAGAAAAAAATAATTATAGAGATTTTCTCCCCCTTTTGTCTTTTTTCTTGCAATTACAAAGGCTGCCATTGCTGCACAGCAAACACCGATTACAGTTGCACTTCCTGTAATAACCACACTGTTAAAAAATGATCCCAGAATTTTTCCTGTTTCAATTACAAATGCAAAGTTTTCAAAGTGCCACTCACTGGGCAGACTAATGGTAAACTGTGCTGCCTCCACCTGGTTCTTTACACTTCCGAAGAACATGATCAGAAGTGGAATTATAATGATCAGGCTAATTATGATTATCATAATTTCTAATATGGCTAATTTAAATTTTCCTTTTCTCTTTACCATTATGCTTCGATCTCCTTACTTCTTAAAAATTTGTTCAGCCCTATGGTGCACACGCAGACAATCACAGTTAATATCAGACTCATTGCACTTGATTTGCCCAGAAATCCCGCAGAATAGTTTTTGTAGACATATGTTGCCAGAACCTGCGTTGCAAATCCCGGTCCTCCATTTGTCAGAACATAGACATTGTCAAAAACTTTCAATCCGGCAATCAGACTGGATGTAATTACAACGGTAAAGGATGGAATCAGCAAGGGCAGCGTTACCCTGAAAAACTGCTTAAATCCGGTTGCTCCATCTATGGCTGCTGCTTCATAGTAGTCCGTCGGTATCCCCTGTAAACCTGCAATAAATATCATCATTGCAAATCCTGTGCCTTTCCAGATATCGGTCCAGATCACACACCACATAGCCGTTGCTTCATTTCCAAGCCATACAATATCGCCGCCATATCCAAAAAATCTCAGAATCTGATCAAACATACCATCGGCTTTAAAAAACGAAGTAAAGATAAGTCCCACTACCACACCGCTTAGTATACTTGGTATATAGAAAACGCTTCTTAACACGCTCCTTGTTTTAAGCGGCTTCACCAGCGCAACTGCCAAGAGCACAGCAAATATTACTTTTACAACTGTCGTGACAACTGCAAATAAAAAAGTATTTTTGATTGCCAGGAAGAAATACTTATCGTTAAAAATCTTTAAAAAATTATCGATACCATTAAAAGTAAAATTATATAAATCCCGGATGCTCCAATTGGTAAAGGCCGTAAACACCCCCAGTATAACCGGCACTGCAAACATCAAGGTATAGATTGCAATAGCCGGAAGAGCCAGCTTGAAACTGTAAATATCCATGGCTGCTTTCTTTTTTCTCTTCATTTTCATCCTCTTTTCCTGAAATCTCCTTAAATTTCCTGTTTTCCGGTATTAAAAAAAGTCCCTGATAGAAACAGAGACTTTTCTTATTGTAATCAACTATTGAAAAGCTTCTACACCTACATTTTTACCATATTCCTGCATTCCGCTGTCAAACTGTTCAATTGCTTCATCGATATCTCCGCCCTGGGCTACCTGGGTATATACCGGGAAGAATACATCGTTGTTTAAAGAACCGAATTTTCCGATCATATCAGCAATCTGCGGCAATACTTTATTAGAATCAAAATAATCTGCATAGACTTCTTTTAAGACAGAATTGATATTTACACTTTCCACATCTTTATAAGGAGAATTAAGCGGATTGGCACTCAGATAAATCTCCAGATATTCCGGTTGGGACAGGGTATTCAGCACCTCTAATGCAGTATCAATATTTTTGCTGTCTTTTGGAATTGCTTCACCAAATACATATTTAGAGGTCAAAAATTTATCTACATCATTGTAAGGAAGGGGAAACATCCCAATCTGGGCATCCGGCCATTTGGTCATGATGTCAGTAACTGCATATTCACCGGAAATAATCATTGCTGCCTCTTTATGCGCAACTTTTTCTTTGGAATCTTCAAAAGTTCCCACTGTATAATCTGTATTGGTATATCCATTGGTAAACCAATCCTGATAGCTTTGCAGCGCTTCTTTAAATTCCGGGATACCGGCAAATGACTGTTCATTGTTATATAACATATCATAGGTTTCAGATGCTTTGTCATTCAGCGCATTTGCAAGAAAAATCATAGGTGCAATTTGAATAGTCCAGTTGTCATTGCCGGATATGTAGATCGGAATCTGACCATTCGCCTTCAGCGTTTCACATACCTTTAAAAACTCATCATAAGTCTTCGGTACCTCAAGATTATTCTCTTTAAATACTTCCTTATTATAAATCACACCCATGACACCTGAAAATCCGGTTATGGGCATACCATAGATATGGCCATCTGTATAAGTGATCTCTGATTTATCAAATGCCAGCCGTTCTACCCAGGGCTGATCATCCATTGTGATAAAGTTTTTAGCTGCGTCATAAATGTAATAGTTTTCCGGTATGTTAAACTGCATAATATCCGGTACTTCGCCCGATGCCAGCTTTGTCTGAGTGAGATTTGTCCCCTGGGAATCGGGTGTTACCTGGAATTCTATCTCAATACCTTTCTCCTCTTTCATTTTATCTGCGATTTTTGTGAAGGCTGATTCAATATAGTTTGACTGGCCTACCATGTAGGTAACTTTCCGCGTCTCACCGGTGTCATCTGCCATACTGTTATCAGTTCCTGCATCCGCACTGCTTTCTGTATTAGAAGCGGTGCTGCTTTCCGTTGAGGAACCTTTTCCTTCGCCGCCTGATACACCACATCCTGCTAGCCCTGTTACCATTGCTGCCGCCAAAATAATACTCAATCCTTTTTTAACTGCTCTGTTCTTCATCGTATTTCCTCCCTGAATTATAATTTCTCAAGTTCGTTTGTCCCTTGACTTAGTATTATTATAGCTGAAGCACCTTCTAAACGAAATGTAATATCCGAAACACCGGATGGAAAATAATAAACAGTTTCAGACCATCACCATTATTTGTAATCGGAAGGCCACATATTTTCTTCTTTATAAAACACCTTTGAAAAATAATAGGGATCATTATAGCCCACTGCATCAGCAATATCTTTAATTAAGCGGTCAGGATTTTCCCGAATCAGGCTCTTGGCCTTATTGATACGCAGTTTGATCAGGTAATTCCCAGGAGTCATACGGAACTGGTTCTTAAAGATCTTGCTCAGATACGAAGACACAAAGCCGAATTCACGGGACAATATTTCATTTGTTACACTTTTCTCGAAATTCTCTTCCAGATAACTCTTTATCTTTAAAGCGAGGGGATGAACCGTCTGCGTCACATCCGGCAGCGTCAAAGATGTTCTGAGCATCTCCGTGATTTCCAGGTACAAATTCTCATAGCTCTCTGCATTAGACAGCATGAATTCAAAGTCAATATTCGTCATTTGCGCCAACGGAAACTTTTCACAATAATATGCCAGTATAATATTCAGATATTTCAAAATCCGCTTCTGGCTGAGGTTATTCTGATCGCAGAATTCCAACAGTTCCTTCAAACTGGCGTTTATTCCCTTGGAATCATTTGCAGAAATCTTTTTATATATCTTCTGCACAATGGCATTGATTTCATTATCCTTATAAACCACAACCTGATCCTCTAAGAAGATCATTGCTGACTTTCCAAAAATAAATCTGCTGTACAAGGTAACCTTTAATTCATTATACATAGGTCCCACAGATGTAATATCTATTGTCCGCCTGTGGGTCATCAAAGTAACCGGAAGATTTGTCTGCTCCTTAAGACGGTTATAGACATTCTTCATTATCATATTTTGCAGTGCCGGATCCGCTGCTTCCAGAATTAAAATACGCTCAACGCTGCTGTTTCCATTAAAAACCCAGCTGGTAGCCTCTGTACAGTCCATTTGAACCAAATCCCGTTCCAGGTCTATCTCATTCCACACCTTCACTCCCGGCAGCATACTGTCGTCCGGTGACATCGGATAAGCTCCAATACAAATCAGCGCCAACATGCAGTCTCCGTCTATGATATCCTGACGCCCCTTATTTTCCAGCGTGCTCTTAATCAGATTATTCTTTGATTCCTGTTTTTTCTGCAAAGAAATAATCCGTACCCTGTTCAGAATATCCGTGAGCATCTGCTTGGATATGGGTTTCAATAAATAGTCCAGTACCTGATAAGAAATAGCCTGCCGGGCATAATTGAAATCTTCAAATCCTGACAGTATAATGGTACATGGTTCGTATTGCCGGTCTTTCAATATCTGCAAAAATTCAAATCCATCCATAATGGGCATTTTAATATCGGTAAATACAACCTCCGGTAAATGCTTTTCATACAGATCTACAGCTTCCCTGCCATTTGCAGCTATGCCGGCCACCTCAAAATCCATGCCGCTTTTTACAATCAGCTTTGCTAACGCTTTCGCAATAAGCGGTTCATCCTCTGCGATTAATACCTTGATCAATTTAGATCCCCTCCAATTCTGATAACCAATCCACCCATATCATGATTTTGAATTCTGTAATAAACTTTCGGGTCAAGCATTTGAAACCTGACCATTGTATTCACAAGTCCCAGTCCTCCAATAGACAAACGTGACAGTTCAACCGGATTCTGGACCATCTGACTAATTCTGTCCTCAATCGCTGCGATCTCTTCCCTGGTCATCCCGCACCCATTGTCTTCGATCTCCACATACCATCCGCTCTCAGTGGCTGCCCCGCGAATTTTTATTTGCCAGGGAAATGGATTATTTGCAAATCCATGTTTAAAACAATTCTCCGCCAGCGGCTGTATGCTGATTTTAGGCACAAGAACATCTTCCAGCCGACCATCTGTCTCAATTTCATACTCCACTTTTCCATCATAACGCTCCCGCATCAGGCAGAGATAATCTTCCACATATTTAATTTCCCTGGGCAGCTTCGCCATACGTTCCTCATAAGAGGAGGAATATCTGATCATAGTCGATAATTTTTCACACAATACCGGAATCCTCTCATTGTCATCCTCGATCCCAACCGCACTGATAATGGCAAGTGTATTATAGAGAAAGTGAGGATTCATCTGTGCCTGAAGTGCCAGAAAATTAGATTTAATTTCATTTTCGATAGAACTGTTCAGGCGCTCAAACATCGCACGAAATGCCTTATTAATATTCTCTACCTCATCTATCTGGCTTTCATTATCAATCTGCAGGAACAAATTATTCAGACTTACCTCATTTACCGATTTATTTAGCAATTTCAAGGGCATCAAAAGTTTCTTAATTACAACAAATAGAAAAATTACATTTGCAGCCGTCAAAAGCACAATAAATCCCCACATAAACTTCGTAAATAAGCCCAGGGAACTCAGCAGACTCTTTTCGGACTGCATCACCACTGCCCGCCACCCAAAGTTTTCTCCTGTATTCCAGGTGATCAACTGCTGTTCCTTTCCCTCTGCCTCTTTTTGTTTCTCACTGATTCCCACCGTCTCCAGACTCAGATTCTTCAGTAGCTGCAGCTTTGTATCCGCTTTCGTCCCACTGGAATATATCAGTGCACCTTCACTGTCCAACAGGAACAGATTCATACTGCTGTTCTCCAATGCGAAAATCTTCTGTAATTCTTTTTTTGGTCTTTGTACTTCGATCAGTCCATAATTACGGCCATTTGTCGTACTTTTTAAGTTTCGGTATACAGAAACCGTCTCCTCTTCACTGTTTCTCCAGTAATCATCATGAATGGAAACCAGCCGCTTACTGTGTTTCGTCTGATCAATTTTTTCAATTATGCTATTTACCGGAATCTGTTTCAGACTCTCTTTCACCTTGTTATTATCTTCATTCAAGACTCCGTAGCTTAAATAATCCATATTATCATTATAAACGCAGATCTTCTCCACCACATCACCTGGTCCGTTTATCTTCATTAACACGGACTGCAGTTTTGCCTTTAAAACAGGGTTGGCATCAAAATAGTTATTCTGTGCATTTTTATCCGTATTCTGAAAGCTCTCAAGGATAATTGAGTTTCCCATAACCTGCAGTGCGATCTTGTCCATATTATCCAGAAAAGTATCTACCTGATCTGTGATCTGTCTGGTAACCTCTTTCTGGTTATCTATGGCATTTTCCCGCGTACTTTTTCTGACATACTGATATAAGACTACGATCATGACAGAGATCACAATAAGAATTGCCAGATACGTATAAATCACCGTTTTTTCCAATTTATTTTTTAGCACGTTTGAATTCCTCTTTCGTTGGTATATTGTACAAAAGCATAAGACCCGTTACTCGTCAGAGCATATATTTAGCAGTCTCACATTGCGACCAAAAAAGATGAAGAACAAATAAGCTCTTCATCTAATCATTTTCATTCAGCTGATATATCTTATTCCGCCCAATCTCTTTGATTGATTTGCAAATTCATATCGAATCCTGCTATCCTGAAGAAAATTATAACATACAATACATATTGATACAAAAGGAAATCTTTATCTGCAATGACATTATTTCTTTTGCTCACTTATTCTTTTATCATATTTGATAATCGATTTACTTTATGATATATTAATATAAGGATAGAAATTTCTTATTTTCTTTCTTAAATAATTAAAAGAGAGGTATGATTTATGTCTTCGACAATTCATGATGTTGCGACGTTAGCTGGCTTATCACTCGGCACAGTTTCTAAATATATTAATGGCGTTCCCGTTAAAGAGGCGAACCGGGTTCGCATAGAAAATGCAATAAAACAATTAAACTACCGTCCTAATAACATAGCTAAGGGCCTTAGAACCAGCAAATCTTTTGCCGTAGCCGTTCTATGTCCAATGCTCTCCAGCATTTATTGTGCAACAATTATCGCTTCTATTGAAAAATATCTCCTTCCCAGAGGTTATTGTGTAATTGTAAGTGAATGCCACGATGATGCTGATATGGAACTTAAAAAAACGGCCTTTCTCTTAGACCGCATGGTGGATGGCATAATACTGCTTCCATTCTCCACAGATGGAAAGCAAATTGATATGATTCAGCAAGATAAAATTCCACTTGTGTTAATTGACCAGCTCATACCAACTCATCCAACAGACTGCGTTGTATTAGATAACGAATTGTCTACGTTTAAACCTGTGGAAACTTTGATTAAAATGGGGCATACAGAAATTGCTATACTTACCGGTGATCCACATTTATATACAGCAATGGGACGTATTAACGGATATAAGAATGCAATGAATAAATATCATCTCCCGATTCATGACTACTATATCAAAAATGGACATTATACTATGTCAGGCGGCTATGAAGCCATCATGGATCTGTATCAGGGAAGCCATCTCCCATCAGCAATATTAATCAGTAACTATGATATGACTATCGGAGGGTTTCTGGCCATCAATTATCTGAAATTAAAAGTCCCGGATGATGTATCTATTATTGGATATGACAATCTTCCTATCTCCCAGGTTGTTACGCCTCCGTTATCCCTCATTGAACAACCTATGGATAAAATGGGCTATCACGCTGCCAAACTTCTATATGCCCGTATGAAAGGTGATTATACGGATTATCCTAAGGTACTTGTGCACAATGCAACATTTACCGTTAAAGAAAGTGTAAAAAATTTAAATGGGAACGTTGTCAGGTAATTCACTTAATTATGGCAACGCCCCATTATAAATATAAAACGAAAAAGCAGATTCCGAAGAACCCGCCATTTAAAACATAACATATAGAGTATTATTTTCTCGTTATCGTGTATCTTGCTCCTTTTTTTGTAGGAAATTCGATTATACAGGAGGAAATATAAGTAACCTGAAGCTCATCTTCTGCTTCTGTCTCTGCCTTAATTGGTTCCCGATATCTGACCCTTGCCTTTTCTCCCAGATTAGAAACAATAAATGCTTCTGCTAAGTTTCCTTCTTTCCATCTTATAGAAACCTCAAATCCTCCTTCTGCCAATATTCCTTCCATGCTGCCCTCTGTCCAGTTTTTTGGTAAAGCGGGCAATAATTCAATTTCATCCAGATAACTCTGAACAAACATTGCAGCAACTCCGGCTGCGCTTCCTAAATTACCGTCGATTTGAAACACTTCTCTTTCTCCATCATTCTCTCCCAAAGGAGGATGCAAATCAAATAAATTATCATACGTTGATTTTTGTAATAAACATTTCAGATAGTAAAAAGCATGCTCTCCATCCTGAAGTCTGGCAAATAAATTAATGAGCCATGCACAGCTCCACCCAATATGTCCACCACCGGATTTTAATCTTCGCTCAATTAATTTTTGACATGCAATTACCAGCTCTTTGTTATCCCTTTTATTAATTACCCTACCCGGATGGAATCCCACCAGCGGCGAAAAGTGGCGATGACCAGAATCCTTTTCCTGGAATTCCGATATCCATTCCAGAAGCTGTCCATCTTTTCCTGTTTTGTATTCCGGAAGTTTTGCTAATTTAGTTTTTATTTCGTCATAGAAACTATCCCGTTCGCCTAAAACTTCGTATGTCTTTAATAAATTCATAAATAGTTCTTTCATTAATGAAATATCCATTGTAGTTGAATTGCTTACCGCACACTCTGTTCCATTTTTATCATAAAATGTGTTTTCCGGAGAAGTGGACGGCGCCGTATGTAAGTATCCATCACGCCCTTCTATTAACCAGTCTGCACAAAACCGGGCTGCACCAAGCATAACCGGCCATAGCTCATGTCTAAGAAAGTCTGTATCCTTTGTGAATCGGTAGTAATCATAAATCTGATTGGTCAGCCATACACCGCCCATTGGCCAGAACGCATATTTTGCCAGCCCGCCTACAGGGGAAGTTTGTCTCCAGATATCTATATTGTGATTCGCCAGCCACCCCTTGCAGTGAAGCTGGGATTTAGCGGATTTCTGGCCTTCTATGCTCAATTCTTTCACCATTTTCATCAGTGGTTCATGGCATTCAAGCAGATTACATGGCCCAATCATCCAGTAATTCATCTGCGTATTGATATTTATTGTCCAGTTACAGCTCCATACCGGACGCACACTATCGCTCCATATCCCCTGCAGATTAGCAGGCTGTGAGCCTGTTCTGGAACTTGCTATCATCAGATATCTGGAATAATGAAAGTACAGGCAAAATAACCCGTTGTCTTCCTCACCACTTTTCAGCCGCTCTAACCTTTCTGATGTTGACAGCTCATCTCTGCTTTCATTGAGTGTAAAATACATTTTATGAAACAATTTCTGATAATCCGAAGTATGCCTGTCCAAGAGCTGTTGATCAGTGTACTGACGTAACCCGAATAATTGTTTTGCACAATCTTTCTGCAGTACCTCTTCCCTTTGTTCTATTTTCTCAAAATAACTTTTATATCCACAGGCTGCGGCAAGAAGCATTGTTATTTCTGTGGCTCCTTTTATTTTGATCTTACCGTCTTTTATATAAGACGAGCCGCCCCCGGTACAAATTTCCATCCGACAGATTGCTTTCATTCCCGGTTTATCTTCATCATAGCGGATTGGCTGGTCACATTCTATATAATTTGGTACCACATGTGATGGTGCCTGCTCTGATAAAATCATTGTATTCGCATCTGGAACTGTAACCTGATGTTGTAACGGACTGTCCAGCCATAGAGTCATATCTATCCTGGAAACCGGATCCACTTTTATTTTAATCATAATCACATTATCTTCGTAAGATGCCAGAACCTGGCTTGTGACGTTTGCATTATTTATTTTGTAGGAAACGGTGTGTACTGCCCTTTCAAGATCCAAACACCTTTTATAATCGGTAATGCAATCGCTGTCTGTATGATCCAATTCATAATGCAGTATTCCTAATGGCATATAGGACTCATTATAATCACCCAGTAAGCTGCTTTCTGTCAGCTCTTCTGCCTCTTTATACTGTTCATTTAGCGTAAGGGTCTGTATCTTACGAATTGTTTCTTCCGGAATTTCCCTTTCATCGCCGCGCTTACAGCCAGACCAGAAAGTATCCAGATTCAGTAAGATTTTTTCCCGGGGTATCCCGCCAAACACCATTGCTCCCAGGCGTCCATTTCCTATGGGTAAAGCTTCACTAAACGAGCGGGCAGGACTTTTATACCATAATTCTGTATTCATTGGAACTATCTCCTATTCTTTTACTGCGCCGGAAGTAACTCCATTTACAATATATTTTTGTGCAAATATAAAAAGTATAATTGTTGGAACTGATATTAAAACCAGCGCCGCATTATAGCGCCCCAGATTTTGGGCAGACATACCATATGCACCCTTAAAAGCATTTACAGCCACCGTAGTTGTATACTTATTGTCCTGTGTCAGGAACATCAGAGGGAACAGAAAATCCTGGAATGACCACATAATCTGAAGAACAGCCAGATTAATTACCGCAGGCTTAGCCAATGGAAAATATATGGCAAAAAAAGTTTTCTTAATTGAAGCCCCATCTACATTAGCTGATTCCATTAATTCTCCCGGCAATCCATCAAAAAAATTCTTCATCATCAGAACACCAAATGGTATGGTAATCAACGTCTCTGACAAAAATACTGCTACATGCGAATTATATAAATGAGCTGTTTTATATATGTAAAATAAAGGAATAATCAAAATGGGACCTGAAATTGCCAGGCACATAATAACCATATTAAAAATCAATTTACTGCCTGTAAAATTAATTTTAGAAAATGCAAAACCTGAAAGAGAACAAATAAATACCAGTAAAACGCTTGCACAAACTGCATTGATGATAGAATTTACAAAATATTTGTAGAATGAAACCCCGTTGACCTTATTGGTAAGTACATAAATATAATTTTGAAAACCATTTACCTTCATCGAATCTTTTAGTAAAGAATAAATTGGAACAGCCCATATAAGTACCATAACAATTAAAAACACTACCATTACCGCTTTATTTCCTTTTGAAATAGAAAATAAATCTTGTTCCAATTCTGTTTGTTTTTTCTTTTTCTTACCCATAACCCACTACTCCTTTCCACTGGTTAATTTCAACTGTATAAATGATATCAGAAAAGCAAGTAAAAGCACCACTAATGCAGCGGCACAAACCATTCCGATATTGGATCCTGCCGATCGGGAGGCTCGATAGATATAGGTACCTATAATCTCTGTAATACCGCCTGGTCCACCGTCTGTCATCAGGAAAACTCTTTCCATTTCACGAAAACCTGATAATAGCATAGATAAGATAATCGTCTTGTGTGTATTCTTAAGCATTGGATAGATTACCATAAACAACTGATGTCTCATCTTTGCACCATCCACTGTTGCCGCTTCTAATACACTGGTACTTATCGTAGTCAGGTCCGCTGTATAATACATAATCGGAATCCCGATCAAAAATATAGACATTGTACATACGGAGAACATCGCAAGAGTAGGATCTGCCAGCCAGCGCTGGGCAAGGCTGTCTAATCCAATGATTCGTAAGATCTGATTCACCATTCCATTTTTATATTCCAGAATAGAACTGAAAACCGCTGCCATTAAAGCAATCGGGAGCATCGACGGAATAAAAAAAAGTGCATGGAAAAATCTTTTTCCCCTGATTCTAAAGTTTAGAATAATTGCAATAAAAAATCCGATTGTTAAACCACATAATATATTGGCTGCTGCTAAAATAAATGTATTGATTAATGCTCTTCCAAAAGAGGCATCTTTTAGAAGGATCTTAAAATTCTCCAGTCCTACAAACTCTGGGTTTTTAAAGGAAATCGTTACATTGTATAAGCAATTTTTAAATAAGAAATAAAAACTATACCCCAACAGTCCCACAAATATGATAATGAGTGGTAATAAAAATAAAAAACCGGCCATATTATTTCTTTTATTTATACCGCTGCTGTTCTTCTTTTTTGCGATTTCTTTCATGATTTCTATCTGCCTCCATATCTATAAAAGCCGGCGGACCATTACGCCTGCCGGCTTAATTTCTTTTATAGACCACCAGTTACTACACTAGAGCGTGTTTTAAAATTGCTTTCTGGCAGCTGTGCGTCACAGTTTGTGGGAGATTTGTCCCGGATGAAGGGCACATAGCGGGCTACGTAACCTGAATTCGGGGCAAATATGCCGCAAAGTGGGGCGTGCAGATGGCAGGAATGAATTTTCAAACACGCTCTAGTACTTTCCACTCGTCCATTCTGTCTGTAGTGATTTCACAACATCTTCCGCCGTTTTTGTTCCATTAATTACACTCTGCACTTCAGCACCCTCGATATCCGAATATCCGGAAACGTTGTTTCTGTCTGCCGTAGCATTTCCAATTAAATCACAAACGGTTTCCCATCCTGCTTTTTCTTCCTGGCTTGTGAAAAGTGAATCATCTGTCTTACATTCTTTCTTGCCGGAAGGTCCCAGCAACTGGTTGCTCAATATATCCGCACCTTCGCCAACTGTCATGAAAGCAACGAACTTAGCCGCTGCATCCTTTTTAGCAGAGTCCTCAACGATTCCGATACAGCAATCAAGATACCCTCTGACTGTTGCTTTTCCTCCAGCTTCAACTACCGGAAGTGCCATTGCACCAACGTTGCTAAGCCCGATTCCATTTTGTTCTCTGAGCTTTGGAGATAAAAGAGGGGATTCCCAGGATCCCATGAAGTATACCAGTGCATCTCCATTAGAAAACTCTTCTGATGCGCTTGCATAATCTAAATCCATAATATCCTGTGTAAAGATTCCCTCATCAAAAAATTTCTTAAGTCCGTTCAATGCACTGATATATTCCGGACTGTCTATCTCTGCACCATTATATCTCCACTGATTGTATGTATCTCCCTGTTGCCCAAGAACGGTCAGCATCATTTCATCACATATCCATGCTTCTTTACCTGCAAATACACCAGCATACTTTTCCGGATATTTTTCATGAAGCTTTTCGGCTACTGCCTTATATTCTTCCAGCGTAGCAGGAACTTCACAGCCAATTTCCTTTAACAGATCTGCATTGTAGTATCCTATCATAGAACCGCTGTTTACCAATACCAGCATTTTAGTTTGTTCATTTGTTAATGAATTTGCCTGCTTTAAAGCTGACTCTGAATAATTGTTTTTCCAGTCTGCTCCGGCAGCCGTTTCCATTAACGGCTCCAGATCAGCCAGATAATCCTGTACCTGTTCTGCAAACGCAGAAGGCTGTACCCCGATAACATCAATTTCCTCTCCTGTGCTTAGTGCCAGGGGCACCTTCTCCTGAAATGCCTTACTCTCCATAACGGTCATATTTACCTTTATACCGGGATTAGCTGCTTCAAATGCACTGATCGCTTCAGCTGCCTGATCATTACTTGGAAACCATGTCCAATACTCCAGGGTTACCTCTTCACCATCCGCTGCCGCAGCCTGGGTTGAATCTGCGTCTGCCGCCTGAGTTTCTGATTGTTTTGCGTCATCTTTTGCGTCTGTTGTGGTTTTCTGGGAATCTGAGGAACCACATCCGCTTAATAATCCTATTGTTAATGCTGCTGCCGCTAAATAACCCATTGCTCTTTTTTGTTTCATATTCTTCCTCCTTGAATTAAACGTGTACGTTGAATGAATCATTAGTGAACCGTTTCATTTTTTTTAAAATATATAATGCAGTCTCTCACTGCATATCATAAATCCCAAATATGAACCGTTTCATTTTTGTTGCTAAAATATAAGGAGTATTAATGACTCCTGACTTACTGCACTGCTTTTCATTCAACATCTTGTTCTTTATGTTAATTACTATATCATGATATTTTTAATTCGTCAACTACTTTTTTGTTTATTTTGTATGTTTTTATCATATTTTCTGCTAACACCTAGGCATAATAACTCATTGTATAGAAATCAGAGCTTCCGCTGAAATAAATTTCTTTCAGCGGAAACTGTGATTTTAGCTATCAAATTAGCACTAAATACTATTTTTTGCTATTTAATCTTCACCGACTTCACTTTACTATAGGACCCATAAATTTTTTCGTTCTTTACAGAACGGCAGCTTCGGATTTTAACATAATACTTTCTGCCTTTTTTCAGCTTTTTGATCTTCTTGATCGTTGTACTGTTTTTTGAAATAGTTACATTTTTCTTTCCCTTTTTAAATTTGCCGTCTAATGCATAAGTAATCTGATATCCGCTTGCCTTTGTATCTTTTTTCCATCTTACCGTAAGCATTGAATTTCCAGATGCCTGCAGAGAAGTAACTGCTGCTTTTTTCGGTTTAACCCGAATTGTTACAGCTGTATTTGTTTCCTTATAATTGGATGTCTCCTTTGCAGTAATGCGTATCACTGTTTTTCCACAGCCTCTGATTGTTACTTTTCCCTTTTGATTAACATCGGCTACCCGCTTATTGGAGGATCTATAGCTTAGAGCTCCGTTTCCTTTTGTCCTCCGGGCAGACATGGAAAATTTACCATTGCCAAATGTCTTATTAAAGACCGGGGGAACCTTGATTATCTGAGGTGCCTTTTTAATCTGAAAGTTCTTTATAATACTTCCGCTGTAGTTACCCTTGAAAGTAATAATTATTCTGCCTGTACCAAAATTTTTATTATCTGCATACTGCACTGTATAATCTTTACCTAAAACATATCCCTTTACGGTAAGGTTTTTCTGTTCTATTGCCTGACCGGTATATTCCGCATCAGCCACTCCCTGGATATCAGCTGCCATTACCTTTTTCGCCTCTACGTTTACAGGCAGTATTTGTCTTACCGACTTTTTGTCTGCATCCCATCCGGTTATCGATTCCCAGTCATGATTACCGGTATTTTGCGGTGTATAATATGCCGCATATCCTTTATTCGAAACTTCCGGTGTAATAAGGGAATTTTCCCAACTCCATCCTTCCTGAAGTCCGATTTTGCCTAATTTCTGTTCTGCGTCATAGATTACATTTATCTGATTTGGTATCTCAAAATCAGGCTTTTCCTTATTACCTTCTATGACACCTGTTCCTTTCAGGGTACCTCCAATTGCCTTTCCATAATTTTGAACATTACCATTGTTAATAAATGTTCCTGTATTTTCTGCTTCTCCTTTGATTGTAAAGATACCATTATTTATAATTGTTCCCTCATTGTAAAGGGTTACGCCTTCTGCGATTGATACCGATACTTTTTCGCCGACCTGGAAATTAATGTTTGTACCAAATAGGATAGTCTCCTCAATAGAAAATTCCTCAACTCCATTGCACAGTCTTAAAGTCACCTGTCCTGGAAACTGCTCCGCCCAGACAAGAGCGTCGCCCAGACTTCTAAAATCTTCTGATTCTCCATTTTCATTCACAGCGGTAAGCAGTATTTTTTCAAAATGGGCAATAAATTCCTTATCCTGAGTTACGCTGACTTCAAATTCAGGTTCTGCACTTACGATTTCACCTTCACATGTCCAGTTGGTAAACCAATACCCCTCCAGCGGAACTGCTTTTATGAGCACGATAGAATCTTTTTCATATATGCCCCCACCGCTGACATGTCCCATGGTCTCATCTTCAGAACTGACACTTAAATTAAATTTTTCAACCGGCTCCTGCCCTTTTGGAATAAAATGAGCAATATATCCGCTTTCTCCATCCACAGTAAAGGCATAGTCTGATTCTTCACTTACAATGATTCCGTCTTTTACCCAGTGGGAAAACAGATATCCTTCCAGTGGATCTGCGCTTATGGTAATCATCGTTCCTGATTCAAAAGTTCCTCCCCCTCGAACTGTTCCCATGGCTTCATCATTAGACGATACCTTTATCTCGTATAATGCTTTTTCAAACATAGCCATATATTCTGCATCTTCAGTAACGGTAATCTCATAATCTGATTCTGTACTTACAACTTCACCATTTTTACTCCAATTCACAAACTGGAATCCTTCCAGTGCCCTGGCACTTAAGGTGATGGTTTCTCCCTGTTCATACTGACCGTCTCCGCTGACTGTTCCCATTGCACCATCATTTGGAGAAACGCCAATCTTGTATAAGGGAGCTTCTTTTGAGCGGTCAATGACAACCAGCGCATCCAGTGGAACACGATATTGGCCGGCAGTCGGAGTAGGCACAATATCAATCGTATGGGTTCCTGTCTCTAATCCGTCTATTGCATAGAATACATAATGATACATATTTGCCGTTCCATTCTTGTTGGAAACACTATAATTTCCCCGATAAATATGATCAATATAAATATCTGCCGATCCGCCTGAACCAGTGCCGGATTCCGTGATTACCTGAATGCCGCTCCCCTGGAATTCATAGCTTGCATAACTTGTTGAATCCGCAATGGAAGCATTCCATTTATGCTCTGTCATGCCATAGCGGCTGTACTTGGAACCAGCTTTCCATTCAGACCAGGTATTTGCTGAAACATTTGGAGAATACACAATCCCTTCATCAAAATCATCTGTCAGACTAACTGTTTCTCTATCTGCTATGCGTATTGTTTTTGTTAGGATATCGAGTCCTTTATCTTTTGGCTCAGCTGTAATTGTAATTGTTCCTTTTGCATCGGAGCTTAAGCTCAGTATTGCATTTTCTGTAATATTCGTAGCGGAGCCATTTTCTTGTGGAACCTGATCTTTGCACCCGGCATCATACTTTTCACCCACATCTCCTGAAACGGACCATTCATACTCCGATACGTCTGCACCCGGAATGTGAAAAGCAGCCTGGGCATATGGATATAGATAGTCCAGTATACCATTGATGAGCCGGATTTCCCTTTCTTCACTGTCGCCTGTTTTCTCTGCAAAATATGCTGTGTAAGTTTTCTGCGCATTCTCGGTACCTACCACTGTAAGGATATCTTTTGTTCTTGGAATTATGGAACTCTCTCCGGTGAGCTCATCTAAAACTGACCAATATAAAAATTGATAGCCCTCATTCGGAACAGCTGTAAAACTGGCTGTTTCGCCACCATTTACCTGTGCCGGTCCCTCTGCAGCTCCACCGTCTTGAGGCTCTGCCTTTAATGTAATGCTTTCCGGCTGTCCCACTGGCTCATCGTCAGATTTATTTGTAATGATAAAACCATCCAGAGATAATCGATATTGATTTTTGGCTGCTGCCGGCATTACATCGATTGTGTGCTGTTTCTTTTCAAGTCCTTCTATTGCGAAAAGCACATAGTGATACATATTTGCCGTCCCATTCTTAGTAGTGACATCGTATTTTCCATAATAAATATTATCTATGAATATATCAGCAGCTCCGCCTAGATTTGTTCCTGACTCAGCAATGACCTGTATTCCTGTGCCGCTAAACTCCATATGTGCATAACTGTTTTCATCAGATGCCGCACTGTTCCACTTATGTTCTGTATTCCCGTATCGATTGTAAACCGTACCACCTTTCCATCCTGCCCAGGTTGTTGCAGAAACAGATGGTGCATATTCTATTTTACCGTCATAATCATCTGCCAGCTTCACCTTTTCAGATTTTTCTATACGGATATCTTTAGTCAGAACCTCCAGACCTGCGTCATCCGCTATCGGCGTTGCCGTTACTGTAACAATTCCTTCGGCATCGGAGCTTAAGCTTAAAATTCCAGTATCGGTAATATTGGTAGGCATTCCGGCTGCTCTGGGATCCAGATTGAGGCCGCCTGCATCCTGGGCTAATCCTATATCTCCGGTTACAGACCAATTATATGCATTTGCATCTCCGTTTTTTACCATCAGGGCAACCTGTGCATATGGGTATAAGTAATCAAAATTTCCATTAACAGATTGGATCTCCTTTTCACCATTGTCTTCCTGCAATGGTAGGAAATTAGCAATATATGTTTTTTCCCCATCCGGAGTTCCTGTTACTTTTATTTCACTCTTACCTCGCAGAATATCTGATGTTTTGTTATTTTTCTCATCCGTAACAGTCCAATACGCAAATTGATAACCTTCATTTGCAAATGCTGTAATAGTTGCTGTTTTTCCTGCCAGGATTTCTTTCGGACCTGTTACCTTCCCCGAATCTTCCGGTAACGCTTTTAAATAAATTTTTTCATTTTCCCTTTGACCAATAACCTTATAGAATGCTTTAATTTCATTGTCGTATTTGCCCACATGTCCTTTAACAACAATCAAATCTCCTGCCTTATATTTATCAGCACTCACCAGGTAATCGGATTTTTCCCACCACAGGAATGAGAACGGGTCTTTGAAAGATTTTTGATCACCACAGTCATATACCATTGATTCATATGTCATTCTGGGAAGATCAATTTTCTCGCCCAGGGCAATCTCAATCGGTTGATTCTCAGACCCAATATGATAGGCACTCAGCTTCTGGGGTACCGGTTTCACTTTTACATCTGCCTTTGCAGTCAAAGCAGTATCCTTTACCTTTCCATAAACCATTTCTTTTCCATAATTCCAGTCATACATTGGTGCAATGGCATTTGCAAAACTGTCTTTATTCATTTCATCCCAAATGACATCAACCATATCTTTGGAGCCATCACTGTAAACCGCTGTAATTTTTTCAGGCAGCCGGGGAACTGTTTTTCGATCAGTTGTAACATATGTGGTTTCCAATGCCACAATTTTTTTACCTTCTTTTACATTTTGAATCGTTACTTCTAATGATGCGCAAGTAGACGAGCCATCGTTTGCCTCAGCCGTAACCGTAACGGTACCTTTCCTTAGGGGTATAAATTGTCCCTCATTTGTAATAGCCGCTATCGTATTATCTGACACAGACCAGGTAATATGGCTGTCTACAGCATCACCATTCACTTCTGCTGTAAATACCGCTTCACTGTCTCCCTCGCTAACCGTATCTGGTCCGTTTATACGGATGGCATTTACCGGTCCTGTCGTCAGCTTATCTTTATGAAGCACACTGACCCAGGCGTTATCAAAATATGCACTGGTTCCATTGCTCAGCGAAAAACCAGCCTGTCCTTCAGAAAAAGATGCATCCATTGCTTCTAATACAGGTACATCATCGAATGACAGCTTCATAAATTCATCGATAACCGTTAGATTAAAGGCATACCAGGTCTGATCCTCCATCGTTACTGTAACGGTATCTCCAAATCCTTCCCAGTTTCCTTTCACTTTTTTCATAAACTGCAATGCTGCAGATGTTCCATTTCTTTTGATTGACAGCTTATACATATTGTTGTCATCAACTGCTCTAAATATAATACCTGCCTCATTATTATTTCCCGAATCAAATTTAACAAGCGTATTGTAAAGATAATCCGACCATTCCTTTTCTCCGGAATAAGAATAGTTTTCAGTATTTTCTTCAGCCTTTCCATAATATATGCCGTTATCTCCATTTGCCCATATATCAGGATTATTTATAACTTTCCAGGTTCCTCCGTTATTTATCCAATTATCTGCATACCGAAAATTTGTATCTGCCTGTCTTTCCGGGAAAAGAACTGCCCCCTCCCCCTTCCAGTCAGCTGCTGATTCGTCCGTTTCAAAATCACAAATATAATCCTTTTCTTTATCTGATATATCCTTTATCACCACATTGTCAATATAAATAAAATCATTCAGTGCACCTGTTCCCTGCTCTTTCATTGCTGCACCTATCTGACTGCCTGTTTCCTTCCCTGCATTATGCTCTGTTCTTAAGCCATAGTATCCTTCTTTTACGGAAAGCCCGGAATAACTGAGAACAGCATCTCCATATTCTTCTGCATTCCGTTTTTTCAGATATACCTTAACATCTGCTCCATTTACATCGATTTTTATTGTATACCATGTATTCTTATCCAATGCCGGATTCGCAGATGCCTTGCAGGAGGTTCCATCCAGTATTGCAACAGACTGATTATTTGTCCCTGCATTGGTAGGCGACAGGCATAGGGGATTTACCGTAACATAATACCCAAGCTTGCGTATCATATCGGCGCGGAAAGCAAAGCTGACAGGTGTACCCGCTGCAGTGTTAAAATCTGCTTCATATGTGCCGTCTGTATATGTATTTTTCGTCATATACATGGGTATATCACTCCAAAACGGTGCCACATACGGCAAGATCTTCATCACTCCATTTTCCTTCTTTCCAGTCTTGTTATAGGTCTGATACCCATTGGCAGCAACTGGATTTGCTTCATATATATCTTCTTTTGTTACCGTCCAATGCTCAGAATCTATAAAATAATCCTGGTCTTCCTCTTTTGTCCCATAAGTAAAGTCCTGTAAATAGGAATCCGTAAGCATTTGATTATATGCCTTAATGTATCTGAGATTTAACGCCGCACCACCAGTTTTTTCAATTCTGATTGAATGATATGTATTGCTCAAACCTGTTTTACAAAATACAGCCCCTGCCTCTGCCTGCTCTGCAGTTATAGAACCCCATAAAACTTCATCAATATAAATATCTCCGCTGACAGCCTGCCCGTCTCCCATACATGTAATAGACGTTCCAAAGAATTTTGCTGTTGTGCTGCTGCCTTCTTCCTTTATATACTCGCTGCTTACCCGGGTCCACCTATCGGGGGCTGGGTTCAGAATGATATTCACAGGTCCATTATGACGGACTGTAATTGTATATTCTTTACTGGCCTGATTCCAGGATTCTTCATAGTTATAATGATTCCTGTCATATCCCGCAATAACCATTTGGGGCTTCTCATCTAAATTGGTGTGAATCACCATCTTTGTCTCTCTTAATTCCAGGTCAGAAGGATTGATACAATATTTAAATTCATTATAGTAATCCAAAATATCCAGGACCCTCTTTCCCCCGTCATTGGCAACCAGATCACCATCTGCCCCCCGATTGGTTCTGTAGTTATTCAGGTCAATTACCAGTTCATCCCCATTATCCGTAAGTGTCGCTGCTGAATGCGTTGACAAATCCAGGAAATCAATTTTTTTATAGCTTCCTCCTTCATTTAAAGGAATATAAGCACTTTGCACCCTGTCCTCATTTACATTGTTGTTGTATACCTGCCAGCTGTTTTGATTTTTATTTACTGTCGCATCTCCTGTATTAACAGCAGCATACTTTTCGTTAAAGAAATCAATTTTATCCTGAACGCTTTTAAAATTCTGATTATAATACTGATAATCTATAATTGTCATTCCGGAATCTTTAAATGCCTGTAAAGTTGTCGCCGGCGTGTGGATCGGAATCTGAGGGATGATACCGTATCGTCCGCTTGTCCGAAAAAAATATCTCAGGTTTCGGTTCCCCGTGCTGTTATAAATATCAATGCCTCCATCATATAATCCCTCAAAAAATGTAGTGGATTCACCGTCCTGACCTACATTCAGCATGCCGGATCCAGCATAATTCCCCCTGCTCCCACAGGTTGCCAGGATACCTGTCTGTGTGCTGTCTTCATAAAAACCGACTTTAGACTTTAAAATACATTCTTCTTTTGTGGGAATCTGAACCGTATTAATGATTGTACGCATTGCCGGCACCATTGCATTCCAGAACAATGGAGAATACATACTGTTTACAGTCGGTATATCCATCTGATTTTCATACTGAAAAACTGTGGCACCATTTAAAGCATTTTCAATCATGTTCGTGGCATATGCGGATTCCGGGAATGCTCTTGTCCCATAATCTGAATAATTGGTGGCAAAGGTTTTCTCACCCCCTGTGGTTGCTCCCTGATACCAGTTGTATGCATCCACATAAGTGCCAAATCCTGCTGACATATCTGCAAGCCACATGCCATATGCCTCCGAAAAATTATAATCATAATTACAATGCACATTCTTAGGCGTGTAGATAAAGTAATCATGATACTGCCTCAAGATATCCCCTTTCGTTTTATCTGCAACGACTGCATTATAAAATTGGTTTATCGTCTCTTGATTTGCATGTATATGATACCCCCCATACTGTGCCGCCAGTTTTACCAGACCCGGAACTGCTGCTGTAACATCTGCATCCGTCTGTTCTGAACTTGTTGTCCCAATAAAGTTATCGTAACTCTGATACAATGATTCTATCCATCCAAAAGTATCTGCCTGACTCCCTGACATAGCCTGGCTTCTGTTACCGCCATAGATCAGCATCATGGGAATTCCCAGAGACTGTCCCTGCTCCAGGTTATCCTCAACCCATTTTCTTGCATCTTCTGTTGTATTCCACTTATTATATACAGATCCAAAATGCAGTGTCAGTACACAATAAGGTCTGATATCTTCGGGTATGGTTTCCCACATCTGCTTAATATCCTGCCCTCTGTAATTAATATCCCTTAAAAAATCAGAATCATTTTCCGTATTATGCCCCATTACCATAGTAAATGTAAGAACCGGATGTTCATTATCTATTATTCTGCGAAAGCCATTCTGGGCAAAGTCCGTATTCATTTTGGAAATCCTGGCTGTCTTCTGTCCGGCGGCCTCCGCAATGAAGCTCTGTCCTCCCGCAATACCTATAAACATAAATACTATCATTAAAAAAGCAATAAATCGTTTTCCATTCTTTTTCATGTTTACACCCCAGATATCTCCACAGTAATCTGTGGTATATCTTTCCTTTCTCCTAAACTTAAAAGTCCCTGATCCCAATATAATCCTATTTTTTTAAGACCCTACCCTCCTTTAATGATAAATGTGAACCGTTTCATTTTTTTCTAAAATAAAAAAAGCGTTTTACAAGGTATCAAATATGAACCGTTTCATTTTTCTTAATATATCATATATTCTTATTATCGTCAATGTTTTTTTGTAATTTCTGTATATTAATTTTTGAATAAATACTTATTTATAATTAATTTTGTACATACATTTTCATGTATTGGGTTTTTATAACATGATATCTCCGTCATTATTTTGTAAAAGTAACATATTGTGTCTTTTGATTATTTATTAGAATGGAGTTGTTTGAAGCTATTTTTTAACTTCTGAAGATTTTGCAGGAAAGTCTGAATATGGGGGCTGTAAAATAAGCCCCATTTTCCTGTTTGGAGAGTTTTTTTACAGCCCCTTTATCTTTTAATCCTCTGCAAGACTGTTGAAGATCGGAAGCTTCCACTTAACATCATTATGGGTCATCCCATCCGACCTGTAAATTTTATACCCACAAAACAATTTTCTTAACATCTCTTCATTTATTCCATATTCATTGCAATGAGTAACCGCCAATGACTTTTTAACCGGGAATCCTTTACTGTCATTTTCTATCCGCTCTTTCAAATCAACCAGATCCAATGTCCCGTAACGTATGGTATCCTGGTATGAATTTGGTATATTTGTTAAGTCTGTAATCTGGGAATTAATCTCCTTTTTTGCACACTCTGTATCAAACCTGCCTGCTCCATGCCTTGTCATATACGTTCTCGTTACATAACATACCTCCACATCAGCATTTCTTTTTGCGATAATATCCATAGGATTTTTGATACCTGTACTGCTGGGTGTTAAATGCGGGGCATATTCCAGATTATTCTGATCCAGCAATAACCCTTGCGCCCCCTCAAAGATCACATAATCATAAAGATCCAGGATGCTGTCACCGGCAGATGAAATACTCTTCTTCATCTTCAGAAAATCATCTATAAAATTCTCAATAATACATTCTTTGTATTCCAGAATTTTATTCCATTTATCTGGAACAGTATCCACTCCTAATTGTTTTAATCTTACCGGAAAATATTCTGAGACGATACGGTTTAAAATACTTCCCAATTGCTGCCTTGATAAATTGGAAAACCCGGATATGGTGCTCTCTATCCTGTACTCTTCATTTCTCACTTTCGTTTCAAATATGCCCAAGCCACAGCTTCCATGCTTTGATTTTCCTCTGTATTCTTCTGCAATCTGATTTATCATCATATCAAACGGTGTTGTAATAAGCGCCTGATCGTAAACAAAAATTTGGGGTTCGATATTTTTACTTTTTAGTTCCGCCAGTTCTTTGTTATAAGTAATTGGATTTACTATAAACCGTGCGGATAAATAAGTATCTGCCCCGCACACAGCCCCGGAACCGAAATGATGAAAGACATGTCTTAACCCGGATGGAGAAACGACTGTATGGCCTTTCTGGGAGCCGCCATTATGGCAGATTACAAGACACGATTGATTCTTATCTTTTGCTTCTTTTGCAAAATAGTCTGTCATAAGGCCTTTACCCTCGTCTCCAAAATTTGCTCCTACAACTATTTTTACAGTTTTCATACAATCATCTCTCCTATCCTCTTAAAATTCAATCAGATCATTATTATCATTTATAACAGCCAGACCGCTGATTGCCCGGCTTACAACTAGCGCCGTTTCATCCTCCCAGGAATCTTCCACTTCTTTTACATCTTTTCCTGCCGCTATTTCCAAAATAGAAACAATAATTTCCGGTATTTTGGAGCAGTCAGATACGGCAATTGCTCTCTGCCCTAAGAGATTCGTCCATTTCGCTGCAACATCATCCCTGCCTATTCTCATGCCGGAACCCTCTTCAATCATCAGGTGATAGATTTCGTACTGCCTGGAAACTTCAGTTAGTAATTCATCTGCCGTTAAATCAGCCTGAATATCATCACCTGTAAATTTTTTAATAGCATTCTTTGATATGATATTTAAGAATGGTTCATCCCCCATTGTAAATAAAAAACCTTTCCTTCCATGTTTTTCATATGAATCAATTTTTGTATGTCTTGCAGCGAAATACCAGGGTAGTGTGTAAGATTCTCCATTGTTACCCCCGCCGCCT
This sequence comes from Robinsoniella peoriensis, assembly GCF_000797495.1. GTDB lineage: Bacteria > Bacillota > Clostridia > Lachnospirales > Lachnospiraceae > Robinsoniella > Robinsoniella peoriensis. The sequence continues at coordinate 469,116 of NZ_JTGN01000003.1, read as the reverse complement.
CTTTCAAAATAAATATTATTTAACTGTTCTGCAATCCGGATATCGGATTCGAACTGGGTTACCTGTAATGGATGACGATCACACTCCACATCCCCAAATGCCATGACCATTACCTGAGGGTCTTTAACTGGTTCTCTATCATAAATTTCATTAATCAGCGTATGTAGTTTTTTCGAAATAATTTCCAAAACACTGCTCATAGATCCCGTTACATCAAGACCTAAAATAATTGGTGTAGAATCAGGGTGTTCTTCTGAATCACAGGATTCTCTATAGGTTATGCCAACAGGTTCAAATTCTTTTTTAACAGAGATTGATTTATACATGTCACTTGCCGACGAGTCTGCCGTGTATCCTCTGCTTGCTGTATATCTAATCCAATCTTTACTTGTAAATGTTCCACATCCCATATCCATTCTCCTTTTCTTTCCATTAATTTTTAATTTCCATATGAATAAATTTTCTTCTGCCATATGAATCATTCAATGCCCGGTCCCATTTCACAAATTCTTCGTAAGGGTCTCTGCCGGAACCGCCAGTCAAAAAATGTATAAACGGCTCCGGCACCGATAAATCCATAGAAAGTTTTCTGCAGTTTACTTCTCCAAACAATTGCCTGCCCATCAGTTTTACCGATTCTAAATCCGTCAATGATGAAGATTTCTTATCTTCTTTCGCCGCAACAGGCATGATGGAAAAAATATCTCTGGATGTTCCGATCATCTTTTCGTTCTCACCTGTCGTATACCACCACCCCCCAAGCAATAAAATAGAATGATTATCCGGTGAGATAAAACAGTTATTGATATTGATACCATTGTGAACAAGCTTATTGTATTTGAGGAAACATGTTAAGCTAAACAATCTGCTTATGATCCAGGCAACATGCCTGTCGTCTAATTTTCCTCCAAAATACGCAAGGACACTTTTAAGAGAAATAACGTGATCTGGCTTTTCCAACAGAATTACATATTCTCCGCCTTTTGTCTGAAAGGCATTCAGAATTCGGGGAAGAAACCTGCTTAAATCTGCTTTCATATGCTCATCCTGAAATTTCAGTCCGGAGATTCTCATTACAGCATTTTCAAAATATTTTTTCTTGTCTGAACCTAATACATATGCAATCCTGGTTTTAGTTTCATATCTTGTGCCCAGTTCAAAATCAAATGCTGCGTCATAATTTAATGCAATCTTTTCGTTATCATCCCGCCTGCTTACCAGAATATAATTGGATTTCTCCCAGGCTCCGGCCTCGGAGAGTTTCAATGCCTCACGATACAATTCTGTAATCCTGGAATATACTTCTGCTGCTCCTGGTGTACAATTGATATCCGGATGCCAGACTTTGACCAATTCTTTATATCTTGCCTTTATCATATCAATTCCATAAGGGAACAAATCACCGGTTTTGGATATTGATAAAATCTGTTCTGCTTTCAAAGTCCTCACCTCATCTTGGTTTCTTACAGCTTGATACTCACCTAATGGTTTCCCACGCATCTTTTATCCCTTAAAATCTTCCGCCCTTCTATAGATTTTACTGGGTCTATGGGCACCCACCTTTTTCATTTTACCGGTATCTTCTACTATATCCTGAATACTTTTCCGGAAATTTGCTTTGAATAAATTTTTGCCCAATAAAATCTCGTAGATTTTTTGTAATTCGGGCAATGTAAATTCTTCGGGCAGAAAATGAAAAGCAATTGTCGTGTATTCTGTTTTATTTTGTATGCGTTCTCTCCCGTATGCAATCATCTCTTTATGATCAAATGCCAGTTTATACTGTTCGGAAAGAATTTCCGTTACATCCATAAACAGAACTTCCGTTACCCGCTTGCCGATGCTCTCCGCAAGCAGCTCTCTGGGAATCAGAGCCATATATGAGACAGAAATTACCCGGTTTCTTGGGTCTCGTCTGCAGTCATCCCCCCATGTATATAATTGTTCCAGATAGATATTCTCCGTAATCCCTGTCTCCTCCTCAAGACATCTCCTGGCAGCGTGAGACAGCGTCTCGTCCTCGGCTACCGCAACTCCCGGCAGCGCCAGAGCCCCTTTGAACGGCTCCTCATTTCTTCGAACCATTAATACTTTCAGCTTGTCATCTTCAATTGTCATAATTAAAAAATCCACAGCAACTGCAATTTTTTCATGTCTGAATGCATTCATATCTAAACTAAATCCTTTCTTTGAAATAGTTAGTAGCTTTTTTATACTTTTATATTAGTATAATTTTACTACTAAGTCAAGTCTTATTTGAAAATATATTTAAATCATGGTGCCCACAGCAGTCCGAGAACAATTGGTGAACACGCTATTGCTACATCAAACAATTTATCTTAAATTTGGGTTTCGCTGATTAAGACGCTTTGTAAATGATAGGTAGTGTACAGAAAGATGGGTGTGGAAAACTGGTATGGGCTCCGTCAGCTGGCCGCAGAACTGGTATTTTCTAACCTTTCCGTACACTACCTATATCTACAAAGCGTCATTAATCACCTAACCCCCAACACAATAGAAAAAGCATCCATGAACAAAAGCTGTTCATGGATGCTGGTTTCTCCCGGCATTCCCCCTTATTCTGTTGGATTCCCCAGTCCCCCAGTCCGTGACGTATAAAATGTTCACTGCCGGAATGATGATAAATAGAAGGATAATCCTGCTGCTGCCCCACGGAATAATATCCCAGAAGCTGCCTTCCCCGCAGTGATTTTTTACTTTCATCTTATACTCTTAATTTCTAATTCAGTATTACCTGCATCTTGTACTATAATCGTCCTTTCTTCCCCTGGAAGCATATTAAAATAATTATCGCTGCATTTGTAGTTTCCGGCTATATACACACCGCACACATACCCCCCGGCCCTTAACACAAGCTTTTTATCATTTCCGATTACCTTTTCTTCCATAACCTCCACAGGACTCTTTGCATACTTCAGCCGGCTGTTGGGGCAGGTGTATAGCATTGCATGATCAATGCCGTCATCATATACATACAGCATATATGATCCGCATTCTAAGTCATAGTCACCTAATTTTTCTTTTAATACCTGCATCCTTGACCCGGCGGGAACTTCAAATACCATTTCTCTGGTGTCACTGATTTTCCCATCAAATGATACATAACCAAATTTCACTTTGCAGCGCAGTTTTTCCTTTGTATCGTTGATTCCCCGGATAAGAATACAGTCATCCGCCTGCCTGATAATAAATTTCTTATGGGCAAATGCCCTTTTAACCCCGTAATAAGAAATCTTTCTCCTCAAATAGTAATCTATAACTGTCCATCCAACTTCTCCCCAGGCGTCATTATACATCCAGAAAAGCGCTCCACCGCAGTCTTCCTGAAAACGGAATGACTCCAGGGAATATTCATAGACATCTCCCTGTACAAGCCCGCCATACAGAATAAATTCGCTCTCTGTAAGCTCATGATTCTCAGGCAGATAGTTTTGTACAATGGCTTTCCCCAAGGTATCTTTCATTGTCACGTTTGTATGGGATTTCCACAGCTTTCCATTCATATCCAGATCTCCGTCTCCCAGATATTCCTTGATACTCTCTAAGCAGCATGGTCCGAGAACACCATATTCACTTACGAACTTTGTTTTGATAGCATCATAACTCTTTAAATCCAAAGCTTCCCGGATATCATTACTTACAAATCCATGACTCCACAGATGTGCATCACCACAGTCTAAATCATTTGCATTCTTCCCGCCATATGGAGAGCTGTTCCAATAGGGTATGTAGGGACAATTCATCCAAACCACTTCCTTAGAAAGGACATTTGGAATCCAAAGTCCATATTGATTTTGATAAGACGGTTTTATTTTCCATCTGTCCAGGAATTCGGGATTGGAAAAAATCCAGTGGTTCTCATTCGTGCCGCAAAAAAGTGCAATGCAGGAATGTGTCCGCAGCCGCTTTGCCTGATAGGCATATTCAGAACGTATTTCATTTTCAAACCACGCCTGCTGTTCCGGATATGCACCGCATGCCAGCATAAAGTCCTGCCACACCAATATTCCTTTCTCGTCACAGAGATCATAGAACAGTTCTCTTTCGTATAATCCGCCACCCCAAATGCGGATCATATTGAAATTAGCCTCAACTGCCTCCTCTAGTAATGTACGGTATTTTTCCGCTGTAACCCTTGCATATATAAAATCATTTGGTATCCAGTTCGCTCCCTTACAAAATATCTCCTGTCCGTTCACGATAAATTTAAAATTTCTGGTCCCATCCTCCAAAACCGGCGTATCTATACTGATTTTTCTGATACCATAGTTAAAAACTGGCCAGCTTTCATTCGTATCTGCGCATCGTGCCGTTATTTCCACCTGGTAAAGGGGCTGTTCTCCATAACCGGCAGGCCACCAAAGCTCTGCTTCCTGGATTTCCATTTCCTGATTAATATAATTTGTGCCGGATGTGAGCAGGATATCGGGAATCGTTTTGCATGCAGCAATTTTGCCGTCCTTTCGAATTACAATTTCCAGATCACAATCAACCGTATCCACGATATTTAAGTTTTCTGCATTAACCATCACGTTTAATAATGCCAGCTTCCCATCCCCATCCTTCTTAATCTCTTTTGTTTCAATTCCAACTTCGCGGATCGCAATCTTATTATAAGCTCGGACAAAGGCTTGTCCGGTAATGCCAACGGAAACCAGCCGCGGTCCCCAGTCCCAGCCAATATTATACTGGGGCCGCCTTACCATTGTCCTTCTGTGATCACCCCTGTCACTGTCATTAAAGTCGCTTTCAGCGGTAACGGCACAATCAATTTGAGCCAGATCCTTTATAGATATATTTTCAAGCCCACTGGTGAGCCGAACCGACAGTTTATTATCCCCATTTACTAAAAATCTTTTTATCTCACAAATAAACGGATAATGTACATTTTGATGAGATCCAATATATTGATCATTTAAAAATATATCGCTGTTCGTATCCAGGCCTTCCAGCACTAACTCTATGACTTCGTTTTCCATGCCGATGTCAGCGGATGAAAAATGCTTTTGAAACCACCAGGAGCGTTCTTCCATCCATTTGGATTCATAACTGTTATCTCCTTCTAAGGGTTCCTTAATGACACCGGCATCTATCAGAGGCATGCGGACATCCACCGGTAAATCACACTTATACCACCCCTCATTTATTTTATTTATATCGGCAAGATATTGCCTGTCCCAACTAAAAGGAGCTTCATGAAGCACCCATGATTTATTTAATTTTGTAATATTCATCTCTTTTCACCTAACCTTTCACCGCTCCGGCAACCATGCCTTTTATAATATGTTTTGAAAAAATGAAATAAGCTGCCATTGCAGGCAAAATTGCTAATAACATAGAAGTCATCATTCTTGGATAGTTTGTAGTAAACTGCCCTTTAAATAATGCTATTCCCACCGGAAGTGTCATATATTTTTCTGAATTCGTAAGGATCAGGGCAAAGGTAAATTCATTCCACGATCCAAAAAACTGAATAATTCCTATGGTCACAAGTATTGGTTTACACATGAAGAGGACAATTGAGAAAATGGTTCTTTCCCTGGAGCATCCATCTATGGCTGCTGCTTCTTCTACCTCTACCGGTATGGTCCTGACATAGCTTTCCACCAGAAACACAGCCAGGGGAAGCCCCATTGCGGTATATGGAAGTACTAATGTAAACCAATGGTCTGTCAGATGTAACTTCGTAAACATTACATACATTGGGACCATGATTGCATGCACGGGAACCAGCATTCCCAGTAAAAAAAATGTATAGGTAGATTTTCGCCCCGGAAAATTATACCGGGATAACAGGTATCCAATCATAAACCCAAACAGCAGTATAAAAAACAAGGCAAGCAGGCTATAGCGCAAACTGTTCCATACCCATACCAGAAATTTACTGTTAGTCAGAATCTCCTGATAGTAGGAAAAATTGATTTGTGTTGGCAGCGCAACGGGATTCTGATAAAATTCCGATTTTGTTTTAAAGGAAGAGTAGACAAGCCAAACCAAAGGATAAATACAGGAAAGGGAAAATATGATTAAGAGGAAATTGGGAATGATATGTATTACCTTTAATTTATTTTTTTTCATCTTCATTTTTCCCTCCTGCCAGCCTGTTAAGCGGAACCTGTGTGCCCAAAATAAATATCAGGCTTACAATCAGGATCACAATGGACATTGCGCTGCCATATCCCATTTTATAGGACGTAAATGATGTATTATATGCATACATTGCCATAACGCTGCTGGAGTATCCCGGACCGCCGGATGTCATCGCATATATAATATCGAATGCCTTCATATTTCCGGCAATACAAAGGGTAATACAAACTATAAGCGTATTCTTTATAAGGGGAACCGTGATATATAATGCCTTTTTCCAACCGACTGCACCATCTATCTCAGCCATTTCAAGTACCTGGGGATCGATGGATGACATACCGGAGAGCATTATCACCATATAGTATCCAATAAATTGCCATATGATTGGAATAGCAACCAGCAGCATGATGATCTTCGGATTATTGAGCCAGGGCTGCACTTTACTTTCCAATCCCACCATTTTAAGAACGGCATTGAGCAGCCCGTACTCATAGTTATAAATCAGGTTCCAGATAAATCCAACAATAACTGCCGAAAGCACCGATGGAAAATAGCACATTGTCCGGTGAAACCCCTTAAATTTTACATGCCTGCTGCCCAGAAATGTTGCAAATATAAATGCCAGCCCAATCTGGAAAATCAAACATACTGCCACCAGGTAAATATTATTCAGCAGGGATTTGATAAAGATCTTATCCTGAATAACATCCACAAAGTTTTTAATCCCTATAAAGGTCTTATTTACACCCCCATTCCAGTCAAAAAATCCATAATATAAAGCCAGTAAAATGGGAACAAACAGTATAACTGCATACCATAATACTCCTGGAAGTAAATACAAATATATTTTATGTTTAACTAATTTTAAGCCATGACTCATTCTTCCACCACCATTCATCTTTTCACTATCAAGCAGGGTAAACCGTTTTTCTGCATTTAGAAACTATTTCTTTATATTGTCCTGATCCACCTGTATCTCCTGTGCAAGTTCCTCCGGTTTCTTTGTTCCGTTTAGCAGTTCCTGCAATCCTGAATTCATTGTCTCAATAACTGCTGCATTCATTTGCAAATCATAAATCGGAACAATATTCTTATCCTTTGTCAGTGCCACAAAGTCCTTCACCAGCTGAGACTGTCCGGACATGCCTGAATCATCCACATTCATCGGTGTTACAAGGCCATATTCTTTCATAGCATATTCTGCCATTTCAAACCCGTTTAGATAAATAATATAATCCATTGCCATTTTCAGTTTATCACCCGTTAGCTTTTTATTGACGCACCAAAACCATCCGCAGCCCCCAGTCACATCCTGTTGTTCGGAACCATCCAGGTTCGGCAGCATGGCAACTTTTGTATTTTTTAACACCTCTTCATCATAGGACGCTATATTTCCCAGTCCCCATGAGGCATTAATGACAGCAGACACCTTTTTCTGCCCATACAGCTCAAATCCCTGTGCATCATTAATGGTATTAAAATCTTCGTTGAAGAGTTTATCCTCCGCCATTTTCTGGAAGTGCGCCAGTGCATCCACAAATGCCTGGTCTGTAAATTTGGCTTTTCCATCATTCTTAATAATACTTTCGGTCCATTCACTTCCGGTATGTAAATCACCTATCCCTGAAAAGATATAGGATTCTGCCGGCCATTTGTCCTGATTCCCCATACCGAACATAGGGATTCCTTTTTCCAGAAATTTCTCAGAGGCTTTATAGATGTCATCCCAATTATCCGGAAACGTATCATACCCGATTGATTTCCATAACTCTTCATTGTATAAAACGACTGAGGAAAGTGCCAGCTGCCCCGTCATTCCATATATCTTACCGTCCCTTGTTGCCGCGTCAAAAACACCCGGCTTATAATTGCCTTTGTGTTCATATTGATCCAGATACTCATTCACTGGTGCCAATAAATCATTGTCTATGAAGTTATCCATCCAGGAACCTTTCACCATGAATATATCCGGCAGTTCGTTCACTGCTGCCTGAGCCTGGATCTTGGTAGAATAATCATCATGAGACATTACCTGGCTGACCACTTTAATATCCGGATGCTCCTTCTGCCATGCTTCCGACATAGTCAGATGGGCATCTCCCTGATTATTCGTAGCCCGGTCTTCTTCTGTAAAATTGTGCATTACCGTAAGCTCAATTCCTTTGCTGCTATCTGAATCCTCACCGCTATTTCCTCCGCAGGCACACAAACTGAATGACATCGCTGCTGCTAAAACTACTGCTGTTATTCTCTTTTTCATATTCCTTTCCTCCTTCGACCACAAAAGTATTGGTTTTTGACATCCCAATCGTTCTTTACTGACTGGTGCCTGTCTGTTTACAATACTATTCTACAACTATCCTCAATCTTCTAAAACCTGTATTTTCATTGGGAATATCCTTATAATTTGCAATCTTTACCCTTAATCTGATTTGACTGGCATATGATATCCTTAAATATTGCTAAATATCCTCAATTTTTGTCATATCAAACTAATTTGCATGAAAGTTATATATTGTATAGATATTAATCTGATTTTTTTCTGTATCTTGTTTTTATTTTATAGAAATAATGGTATAATTCATAATTAGAAAACTTATCTCAGGGGGATAAAATATGAAACTGCAATTTAAAAGACCGATTACCATGCGCAGGCAGATACTTGTACTTTTTGTTTTACTGATGCTGATACCATTCATACTCTTAGTGTTAATTGCAGATATTATTTTTACTACCCATGCACAAAATGACCTTAAAACTATATATAACAGCAATGTGACGGAGATGGCTAACAGTCTTGATACCCTGTTCACAAACGCAACTGACCTGACACTTTTTCCTTTAACTGAAGATTCAATGCGCACTTATCTAACAATACCAAGTTCAAACCCCGATTTTTTAAGGAAGAAACAAAAAAGCTCAAATATCCGAAATTTAATACCTTATGGTTATCGGGAAGGGATTTTAAGTATTGGACTTTACCGGGAAGACGGAGACTATATAATTACAGACAATACGGTCAAATACACAGAAACTGATTATGAGAATGTCAGAAAACATGATTTGCTTCCTTTCTGGTATTTTCCAGCGGACGAACAATCTATCTTTTTACTTCGGCATTTCAGAAACCCAACAAATTTTTCCGAGTATGCAGGATACATAAAGCTCCGGCTGAGTTTATCCTATGTAACGTCAAAAATGAGTAATCATCTGCAGAATGAAGAGACCTCCTATTTTTTAATCACACCTAACAACGCTCTTCTTATTGAAGTTAATACCGGTCAGTCTGACACACTCTATCAAAAGTTCTCTTTTACATATGAAGAGCTAAAACAAAAGGCTGAGTCTGGTCAGCCAAGTACGATACAGAATAATTGTATCATCTCACAGCATCTGCTCTCAAACGGGCTGATACTGTACAGTATTGCAGCTCCCCATATAATCTCCGAAGTGAGGCACGCATTCTGGCCAAGCATGCTAATGGCTTCCACTGCCGTAATGCTATTATCGTTTATGCTGTCATTTTACTTCTCCAAAAAGATTACGATACCCCTGGAGACACTTGGTGAAAAAATGACGAATCTGACAACAGGGAATTTTTCCAGCCGGGCTGATATTGAAGGCTGCCAGGAAATCTCCATGCTGACAGATCGTTTTAATAATATGGCGGGACAGTTGGAAATTCTATACAATAAAGTTTATCTGGGGGAATTAAAGCTAAAACAATCACAGCTGGATGTACTGGAAACACAGATAAATCCCCACTTTCTTTATAACACCCTGGACACCATATATTGGATGGCTAAACTGGGGGAAACAGAAAAAGTAAGCTTAATGGTATCCAATTTATCACAGATGATGCAGATGACGCTCTCGGCAAAAACAAAAGATAAAGTTACTTTGTTTGATGAACTGAAACACCTCACCTGCTACATCGTGATCCAGGATATACGGCATAATGGCAAGATTCTTTTTGATGTAAAATGCAATGATGATATAAAGGGTTTCCAGGTTTTAAGCTTTCTCCTGCAGCCCCTTGTGGAAAATGCGCTTCATCATGGTTTATCCAGCTATTCAAACGGCATTATCCATGTACATATATACCGGTCAGGTAATGATCTTATTTACGAGGTTGCCAATAACGGAACCCCCATAAATCCCGATGAAATCACTACTCTTCTGAATTCCGGCAAACCCGCCCTGAAAGGGTTTGCCCTAAAGAATATCATAGAGCGGCTGCAGCTTAGGTACGGCGAACCCTATTCACTTACTTACTTTTTAGATGGGGATTTTAGCGTGTTCCGGATAAATCAACCAATTGAAGGAGATGAAAATGATGACAAAAATACTGATTGTTGATGATGAGGATTTTATCCGTAAAGGAATGATATATACCATTCCCTGGGAAGATAACGGATTTACTGTATTCGAGGCAGCAAACGGTCAGGAAGCCTTTGAAGTCTCCCTGCAGCAGCGTCCGGACATTGTTTTAGCAGATATTCAGATGCCTGTTATGAATGGACTTGAACTGGCGGAAAAGTTACATTCTGTTCTGCCTAACACCAAAATTATCATTTTGACTGCCTTTGGCAGCGAAGAAAATTTATTAAAAGCAATCAACTTTAAAGTAAGCGCCTTTCTGATTAAAAGCGCATGCAGTGAAAAAATATTGGAAACGGTCATCAGAATCCGGGATGAAACCGCGGCTTACAATGATCAAACGGAAAAACTGAATCATATACAGCAGATCTATACAGAAAACCAGCCGCTGTTAAAATCAAGCCTGCTGCTACGATTTATCCGCAAACAGATCTCATACCCACATTTTTGCAGAAAATATGCCGATTTAGGGGGCGATACAGACATGCCTTCTCTGAGCGTTGGTTTGATGAAGGTAAATTTTGATGATGAAAATTACATCCTTGGGCAATTACTATTTTATTTTGCTGACTTTAACCCTATCTGCTTTTTTGATGACCAAAAAAATGTCATACTGATCCTGAATACAGCAAAAAAGGAACTTACCCCTCAAATGTTTGAACAGATACTACCCAGCATTCAGCCAATATTATTCGGAAATTTCATAACGATCATGAATTCCATTACGTCCTTTACATTTTTACCCATGGCATATGAAATATTAAATCAGACACTGGATAATTGCTTCTGGAGCAAGTCTGCATATCGGATTATCGAACCTACCAGGGAAATTGCAATAAACGACCCGAATATACCATATAATCATGAATCGCAGATCATCCGCAGTATTATTAACCGCGACCAACACCAATTTATGGCGTCCCTATCCTCTTACTATCATTATATGGAACAAAATATGGTACTAAGAAGCGTTTTTCTGGAATCCGTCATGCACATTCTGGTGGTAATTTCCTCTATTCAGAATACGGACCTGGAATTTGATAAAATGAAGGAATTCATATGGGCACTGGAGACACCACAGGAAATTATCGAACAGCTTCGCACCCTCGCATTTCCGGAACCTTCCAGAAATTGTACCAGAGCAGTATCGGATGCCATCTCTTACATGAAAGAACACTTTACAGAAGACCTGCATCTGGAAGATGTTGCAAATGCAGTATTTTTATCACCGGGATATCTTTGCCGCATCTTCAAGCGGGAGACCACTCACTCATTTACAGAGTACCTGCATATCCTGCGGATCGAAAAAGCAAAAGAACTGATTGAGAAAACAGATTATAAATATTATGAAATTGCGGAAAAAGTGGGCTATAAAAATTACAAATATTTTTCGGCTTATTTCAATAAAATTGCAGGGTGCAGCGCAAAAAATTATTATATGGAGCATATAAAAAAAAGCGGTGACAATTCTTACAGCGATCATTCTCCCCAATAAATTCAGGGTGCTGCCCACCCTGGTATGAAACCCAGTGCGGCAGCACCCTTCTGACTGTGTTGCAACTGCAAACGATCTATGCAACGGATATCTTCCGGAATCGTACCATCGGGTTTGGGACTAAACTACCACGCTGCACCCTCTCATACCTTAATTTAATAAAGAAACGATATTTGAGGCGATACTAGACAAGCCGGCTTCTCTTCCGTCTCATAGATTCCATACTTTTTCTCTGTATATGGTATTGCATTGCCCTTCCATACCACACCTTCCTCAAGCAACTGATTATAGAGATTACTATTCACAATAACCCGCAGTTCATTTTCACCTTCCTCAAGTAAATTTGTCACTTCTACTTCTTTTATAACCTGATCGGGGAAATCTGCTTTCTGATCATTCACCCACACTTGAAAGGTATCACACACATCCCCCAGCTTTAGAATATATCTCTGTCCAGCTCATTCCACGGCCGAAGCTCTTTAATTGCAATTGGTTCTCCCCATTTTGGGAATCCGCTTCGTAAGAATGATACTTCCCCATCCTCATATGGACAAAACTTTTCCAACTCCAACCTATCGAAGATGATCGTTCCCAGTGTGTGCTCTGTCGCCTTTTCATCTGCATAAGCATTTGCATTTTGCAATCCATTTTCTACCCTTTCATCTTCCTTATTCTTCCAGTCCACCATTCTGAATGACTCTCTGATACCAGTAAAAAGAATCTTTCGGTATTCTTTCCAATGTTCTGTAATCAACATAGATCAGACCAAACCGCGGGTCACAGCCCTCTGCCCACTCAAAGTTATCCATAATAGACCATGCCGTATAGCCAATTACCGGTATCCCGTCTTTCATCACTTGGTGTAATGCACTCAGATACTGGTACATATAATCAATCCGCTGTGGATCATGGACCTTTCCATCTCTCATTACAAAATCTAGATTGGACATACCATTTTCTGTGATGAGAATCGGAAGGTTATAACGTTCATGGAGGAACTTCGGTGACCAGTAGAGCACTTTGGGTGTGATTGCCCACCCCATTTGTGTACGTGGCATACCAGGCCATCCCAAATCCGGCGCTTCTGTATCTGCATTGTAGTTATTTGCAAAATACACATTATAACCAAAGTAATCCAATGGCTGGCTAATAAATTTCAATTCCTCCTCGGAAAGGATCTCATCTAGATATTTGGGTGCCTTTCCAAGTACCATCGGATCCGCCCACCAATTTGCAGCCATAGAAAATCCCTTTTCAATATCAAACATCTCACTTCTTGCTTTTTCGATTCCGGCTTCCGTTTCATCATAAGCCACAAAGTTTCTCGCATTCAACGCAAATCCAATCTGTGGGTCTGCCAGTTTAGAGCGTTCTCTAATCAGTTGCACACCATGACCATGGCAAAGCAATACATTTTTGCTAATTTGCGCCAAATCACGGAATTTCTGCTCTTCGCTCATACGATTGATCTTAAACGGCGCTTGTCGTCCTTCAAAGTAACCAAATCCAATGAAACATGCAGGTTCATTAAAAGTCATCCAGTATCGCACTTTATCGGAAAGTGCATCAATAACAATCTTCGCATATTCTGTAAATTCATTTATAATCTGTGAGTTCTCCCACCCACCTTCGTTATAGGCCCACATTGGCAAATCCCAGTGATATAGTGTACAAAACGGCTCAATCCCTGCCTGTACCAACTCATCTGCTAGATTTCGGTAGAATTGAAGCCCTTTTTCATTTATCACTCCACGCTCGGGCATTACACGCGGCCAGCTAACTGAAAAGCGATAACTTTTCAGTCCCAACTCTTTCATCAAGGCTACATCCTCTTTATAACAATGATAATGATCGCAGGTCACATCTCCATTTACATTTCGCTTGATATGTCCCTTACTTGTCGCATCCCATATACTGTCTGTTTTGCCATCCTCACTTCTTGCACCTTCCACCTGGAAAGACGCGCTTGCTGCTCCCCATAAAAAATTCTCTGGAAATTTTTTCATTTTATCCTCCTAACGGTTCTGAAATTTACTTTTTCTGGCATAAATAAACTTTGCCACACAACCCCACATGATTCTGCGGCTGCCAGTTCTCCGACTTGTTCTTCGGGAAAATCTGTCGTTCCAAAGTAGTTGCCACTTCAATCGCAATCCGATTCTCTCCCTGATGCAGGAAATTCCCAATCTCATAGCGATAAGGCGGCACAATCTGAATTCCGCAGTCTTTTCCATTAACAAACACTTGCACTGTTTCCCCTGCATCTGTTATCTCCAAAATCGTATTCGACTCCACTTCTGTTCCCAGATTTACATCCTGCTCATACCGCAGCACTCCGGCAAAATCAGGCAGTTCTCTTTCGGCAAAATCAGGCAGTGAAACCTGACTGCTATGTCCAAATGCCGGATAGTCAATGCTCTTGCAGACAGTTCGTTTCCAATTGGTTTCAATTTTTATTTTCCGTACGATATGATAGATGCTTTTTTCCTTCAAATTTCCAGGCATTTCCCAATCAAATACAATTATCCAGCTCTTTCCAGGCTCAATTCGAACTTTGATTTCTAATCCGGTTTCCGCTTCGCGATCTTCCAGTGCTTCCCTTAGCTCCGTGCAGGCTTTGACATCTAACAATTCCAGGCGGTTTTCCCACGCATCATATCGATAACATATTTCTGGCGTTCCTCTAAGCCGGATATTTCCTTCATAGATTTCTGTACCTTCATTCACCAAGTAGAGAATTTCAGGTTCTCCGTAATACTGATAACTACGGATAAATTTCTCCGCCGGGCTAAGTTGTATCTGAGGCATCTTTCTCTCTCTCATGTAATTGGCAAGTTCTGTAAGCTTCACACTCATCGCATTTTCTCTTATTTCTTCCAATAATACCTCTTCTTTGTCTGATTCTATCTGGCTGCAGATTCCCTTTGGATAAGAATTTACAAAAACACATGGAAATCCCTGTTCCCCCAACTTCACAATCGCATCTGCCGTCTCCTTTGTAATATAGTCCGCTTCCGGGATGATAAATATTTTGTACTCTTGTGTATGCACTTTCAAACCATTGTTCAAATTCACTTGATAACAACTGTCTGTAAATATATCTGATGGTACAAAGTCAAACCCGATCTGCGCTTCTGTCAGAACTCGTGCGGGTTCCTGTATATACATACATGTCATACCGCTCCATTCCGCGTCTCCGTGATACAGAATCGCAGCCTCACTCTCATGTCTGCCTCCACTGATCAGATTGCAGATTCGGTTCATATACTTCATCAATTCTCCAAAATGCCGATACTGAGGGTTATGCCCATGCGCATAAAAATGCGGCGGACAGTCAGGATCTGGAAATGCCTTTGGTGAAAAAGCATGAGGCACATAATGATTAACACCGCGCACCATAAAATGATCTGCAAGATATGCTTCCAGACGCACACCCTCTTTCCAACCATAATTCCCGAAAATCTCACACATAGAACGATTTTTCTTTCTTGCATCAATCGCAGCCGCACTGGATGCCAGGCGCCCCAGTGCAAAATGATAAAATACACCATCTCTCTTAGTCCCAAGATGGGATACATGCAGAGTATCTTCTCCCTGCGGCAGTACCTGTCCGCCAATATCATCAATTCCCGACATATCTTGCCCTGCAAGGCCTCTGAAAAAATGCCCCAAGCTGGATCCACACCGCGCATGCTGGTTATTATCCTCAATCAAGTGTCCAATATACTTCACACCATGTTCCCGGCACCAGTCCCCTATCTGCATGGAAAAGTCCTCTTCCACACGCCGTGTCACCAAATCCATAAATCCATATCGCACCTTTGCTGTCATGTTTTCATCAAATTTTCTGTCCCAGAGAAGCGGCAGCAATTTCAGATAATCTGCCCCCCAGTGCTTCTCCAAATCCTTCTGCAGCTGTATGCTCCACGGTTGGTCATCCTGCTCATAGATCTTTTGATCCATCAAATAAAGATGTCCGTTTCCAATCTCCGGCTCATCAGAGAAAAATCCTGCAATTGTTTTCCCGAAGTCATCCTTATAATGTGCATAATGAGGTTCATATACTGTCTCAATCAATGTACGGCATGCCTCTTTATCCAGCATATTCATATAGTTCCGGTGCGCTCCTCTGTTTCTTGTCAGTTGGCAAGAATAAATTTGCCAATCTCCCTCGGAAGGCGTAAAGACAATTTTCCCTTCGTTTTCCTTCAGCATCACGAGATCTTTTTCACCCGATCCATTCTTTTTTACAGCAACGGCGCCCAGCCACTGATCATCAGAAAATGTTTCAAATGACATGTCAAAATAATTTTCAATCCATGTAGCTTCAAACGGCGCTACGCTTTTATATTCTGTCGCCTCCCATGTCCGTTCACATCCCGCTGCTACTTCTCCCAACACCTTATATGTCAGAAACCATCTTCTGCAGGAATCCGGCTTTTCTTCTACCTTTCCATTACAATAGCCTGTCGGAAAATGACTGTCATCCAAAATCCATACTTTCATCTTCCGCCTTCTTGCTTCATCTAGAATGATATCCATATCATGCCACCATCTAGCTCCAACAAAATCAGGATGGGGGCGGCTTTCAATACAAACAGCTCGGATATTCGCATTATAGATCACCTGCATATACTCACGCAGTATTGATTCTGTTTCCCCATGCTGCCAAAAAAACGGAAAAATGTAATTATCCATTTCGTTATTCAATAGTCTTTCTATTTTTGAATTCATCTGCGTCTCCTCTTTTTGCTTTGCTGGCTGTACTGTATTCCATTTAATCATCCTGTGCATACTTTTGCCGATACTCACTGGGCTTCATACCTTCCGTTCGTTCAAATATCTGATTAAAATGATTCACATCACTATATCCCACCAGCCTGCATACTTCGTAGATGTGCAGCTCTGTTTCTGCCAGCAGCTTCTTCGCCCGATCCACACGATAATCCATCAAATATCTCTGATAAGTCACACCAGTCTTTTTCTTAAACAACTGACTGAAATAATATGGATTGATATAAAACTTCTTTGAAATATCATTCAAGGTAATGTTCTGATTATAATTCTTCCGGATATATTCTTTTGCCTCTACAATCAAATCCTTTTTCTTCGGCACACTATCTTTGAGCATCACTTCATTCATAATGCTCACCATATTCATAATCCAGTTTTCCAACTGTTCCATAGTCTTAAACTTTTCAATACTTTTCAACGTGAACAGGTTTTTTCCAAAGTACTCATTCAACTGCAGCTGTGCCGTCGGGATATTATGCAGTCCAAGCAGTACAATATTCAGACTCAATTTTTGCAGTTCAGGAAGTGAAAGATTGTTTTCTGAAAGAACCCTATTGAAAATTCCTTTTACCGCAATATGAAATCCATCCTGATCAAACCGATCAATTCGTTCTTTCAGTTGCTCTGTCTCTTTCTCTGTAAGCAAATCTGTCCGGTTATCCATATCATACAGTTCCTCAAACAGAATCGCTGCACTACTCCCCTTCAGGATTCGGTAATTCAATGCCACACGGGCTTCTTCATATGCTTTCGGAAGCTTTGTATAATCCTCGTAAGAACTTCCTATTCCAACACTGATATGGTATCGATCTTGTTCTTCTTTCATAGCATACTGTCGGATAAGATTCTTCTTTTCTTCTATATCCATACTCTTTGCACCTATGACAACTGCCATCTGTGCATTTCCCGTCTTTACTCCATAGAAAAACATCCCACTTGAAGAAGTCAGCCCTTCTTCTATACTGAAATCACTCAGAGCTTCATCCCATTCAATCACCATACAGGTATACTGTCCATATTCTTCCGATATACCCATCTGATTCAGGTATTCTCCGACTTTATATTGACTGTCTGTTCCACCTGTCAGGAAATCCCGCAGAGCATAATCTCTCATATCATCATTTAGCTTACTAAGCGAATCCTCTGTCTTTCTTCGCTCTGAGATTTCTTTACATACTTTACTCAGCATGTTGCTCAGTTCTTCTTCATCCACCGGTTTTGTAATAAAATCCCTTACACCAAGTTCAATCGCCTTCTTGGCATAGCTGAACTCTGCATAACCACTTAACACCATGAACTCTGTCGGAAAACTGACTTCCCGCAATGCCCGAATCATTTCCAATCCATCCATAACCGGCATTTTGATATCCGTCAATATAATATCCGGCTGTTCCTCCGTTGCCTTCTCATAACCTTCCCTACCATCATGTGCCAATAGAACCGGTGTACATTCCGGATTGTATTTTTCTACTAAATAGGCAATTCCTCTTGCCTTTTCTTTCTCGTCCTCTACAATCAACACTTTATATGCCATAACTCAACCTCTTCATCTAGTCCATATATGGTACTCGAATCTCAACAACCGTTCCCTGTTCATTGCTTGATACAATTCGCAATTCTCCGTCGCTTCCATAACGCAGGCGGAGTCTCTCAGCAATATTGCGAAGTCCGATTCGATGTGAATCACTCTCTTCTACACCCTTTTCTTTCTGTATTTCCACATCTTGGGACACGTAAAGTCCCTGTCGCACCGCTTCCAATCTCTCCGGACTCATTCCCTTCCCGTCATCCTGAATGGTAAAGACCATTTTCTTCTCTTCTGTCAATTGGCCCGTAATCCATATTTCAATGGGTATCCCACTTTCGTTACTTCCATATTTAAAGCAATTCTCCACAACTGGCTGAAACAAAATTGCCATGAACTTCGCATGATAAATTTGTGGATCTATACTCTCTTTTAGTGTAATTACATTATCAAACCGAATATTCTGTAGTTGGATATAAGATCGAATATTTTCCAGTTCATCACGAACTTTATAATTTTTCTTATCGCTGTCCAGAACTGTTCGAAACATCTTTGCCAGCAACTTTACCATATCCGCCACTGTATCGTCTCCATTCAAAATCGCTTTGATACGAATCGATTCCAGTGTATTAAACAGAAAATGGGGATTAATCTGGGTACAAAGTGCCAAATACTGCGCATTTTTTTGACGAATTCCAGCCTGGTACACCTCTTCAATTAGTTTCTCCATTTTGCCAACCATATGGTTGTAGCTTTTTACAAGACTTCCAATCTCATCATTTCCTGCCGAATCCATAATAAGCTCATAATTCCCGCCTTCTAGACATTCCATACTACTTTGCAGTTTCTTGATCAGACGAAGCATCCTTTTACTAAATAGGATAGAAACTGAAATAATAACCACTATTAAAATTATAACGAGAAGAAGGGTCACCCTTTGAATAAAACTGACCCGCAGTAACATTTTGCTCCGAGGAATAACTGTATTAATCTTCATTCCTAACTGTTCCGTTGTATCTTCTATCACGAGATAATTGCTTGGATCCTTCTGATACATCAGAAGCTCTTCTTCATTAATCTCACTATAATTCACCCGCCCGCTGGACAGATCCGAATCATAAATCAGACCACCTCTGGCATCTGTAATATTGATTTTTATATTATATTGATTGCGTTCTAACAAAAAAGCATCACTCAGCTTTAGAATGCTCGCAGGTGGCAAATCAATCAGAATTAAACCTGCATATCTACCATTGCTACCATAAACTTTCCGTCCAAAGGTAACTATAATCTGATCCTTATTTTTATCGTAATAAGAACAATCATGCAGTGGCGTCAAAAACAAGGTGTCTAAATTCTGCTGCTGATCTAAAAACCACTTCTGTTGAATCAGTTCTTCATAATTTAAAGTCTTTCCGTTCCGATCATATTGATAGTACTCCCCGGCTTCGTTCATAATTGTAATCGATTGGATCTCACTTTCCATAGTCATTAGTTTCATGACCATTTGACGATAATACAATTTATTTTCAACCTGCTGGGATATTGGAATATCGGTAGCTAAATTATCCAACAGTCTGTCATTTACCAACAATGACTTTGTAGATAAATCATAATCGCTTACAAATTGATTCATATCTGAAGCAATCTGCGAACTAAATATAGCTGTTGTCTCCTCCATTTCTGCTTCTAAACTAGCCGCTGAAATGCGATAAAGCACAAAACTGCTGATAAGCAACGGTATTACACTAACTATTGAAAACACAAGTATCAATTTTAAAGCCATATTCAGGTTATGCCATATCTTTTTCATTACCATCACACCGAAACGTAAGTTTCCCCTTCTGTCTTATTCCAAAGAGAATTCCAGCATATCAAAAGTCCCTCTCCCTTGATAGGAAAACAACAAGACTCCCGTCCATTCTTCACATACCGCATCCATTGAAAATTCTGTCCACTCTTCAGAGTATTTTACAGGAATCTGACACAATAGTTTCTCTTTCTGACCTATTCTAACGCGGATTGTTCCTTCGGCACGTCCTCTAATTTTTACAGATACTTTATGTAAGTTCGGGAGATGAAAATATTTGTAGCCAATTACCGCCCCATCCTTCAATTTTGTAATAAACTGTCTTGGAACTGACTCTAACATTTTCACTTCTTCAGGGTTCACATCTGGACAATCTTGTGTTACATATGGCTGATCATTACTGCATGGTCTGGCAATCTCAGGTTCTTCCTTTCCATGCAAGATACACGCAATAGATGCCGGATAAGTCCCTCGCCCTTCCAATGGACCACCATTTAACCCCTGTGATGTCATCTCAGCCTGCTGAATTCTTCCATCCTCAAGAATGGTAAGTTCCTCCGCACATCCCTGTCTGGAAAACTGTGTCTTGTTACTTGGCCGATGATAAAAAACATACCATTTACCATTGATCTGCTCAATACCACCATGATTATTCCCCCACATGATTTGTACACGGTTCTGCCCCTCGTCTTCCACAATCCCAGAATTATCTGACACAACACCACCATAATGATAGCCCTGGTCCGGCTTTTCACTAACTGCATAACAAAGTTCACGTGATTTCGTAGAAGAATAGATTAAATAGTACCTTTTTCCAATTTTCCGGATAGAGCTTGCCTCGAAGAACTCATGCCCTTCAAATCCAGTCCCTTTTGCCTCCCCCAAAATCGGAAGAAGTCGTCTCGGTTCTTCTTTGACCGTGAGCATATCATTACTCAGTTCCATGACGCAGGAGTTTTTCGGAGTCTCACCGATATCTGCTTTTGTCTTCGGACCATTTCCTGAATACAGATAAATCTTCCCATCATCATCTATAAAAACACCTGGGTCAAACTGCCAGATATCGCCCTCTCTTTTTCCGATCTGCCCTCCGTCTTCACCCTTAACGATACCATAGAATTCATATCGACCGGCCGGTTCTTCACATACAGCCACTCCGATTGCTTCTCCGTCACCGTCCGGGCAATAATACAGGTAATATCTTCCATCCTTCCCCTGTACAACATCGGGAGCCCATATCTGCCTGTTTCCGTCCTGCATCCGTGGATCCTGACTGCTTCGATAGATAACACCTTCATATATCCACTCATGCAGATTCTGAACATCAGCCGACCAGCATACATAATCGTTCATACAGAACTTTGTTCCGCCAAATCTATCATGGCTTCCGTATACATACACCCGTTCGGCAAATACATGGGGTTCCCCATCGGGAATATATTCCCATAATGGTAAATATGGATTATAACATTGTGTTTTCATGCCTTTCTCCTTCCGTTTCTTATATTATGAAAACAGGAGCCCTGAGGAATATATCCCCCGGACTCCTGCAGCTTAAGATTCCCTCTTATTTATCTCCGGCAAGTTTCTTTCAAAATCTATATCCGTTCTTATTTAGTTTTATTGGCATACCACTCTCTAGCCAGTTCTGTCACTTCTTTTCCGCCCGATGCATACCATTTTTCAACAAACTCATCGAACTTATCAATTGGATATTCTCCTGCAATGATCTTGGTTGCGTACTCAACATATAATGTCCTGTTTCCGATATCGGGAAAATCAGAGTAAATAGAATCCGGCATACCATCACCTGCAAAGCTCTTCACATACTCCTGGTTTTTCTGAACATTCTCAACTGCCTGAGAAACTGCCCATTCCCTGTCTTCTGTTAACTGTGTGGACAATACATTTACCTGGAAGTCAATGGTTGCAATGCTGTTGTATGGCGCAAGTACCAGGTTCTGTTGAGTAGACGGATCATCCGGAAGTCGAACTGCCTTTCCATCTATCACTTCACTGTGCATACCTTCTACACCGTTGTAAAATTCCATCCACATGTCCTGATTTCCATATGCATCCAGTACCTTCATAATCTTATCGATTTTTTCTTCATCCTCTGTGTTGGCTACTACAAATCCGCCGCCATTCATCTGACGATGCGTATAGTAACCTTCATATCCTGGTGCGGAAATTGCTGGTAGGATAGCGATTTGTGGTTTTACACCTGTTCCAGTATAAATATTCTCGGCATAGTTGTAGCACTCCTGTGGAAGATGTTCCCACACCCCTACAACCCCTGAGTTAATCTTTCCATCCCATGCGGACTTGTCATTCAACAGCGTCTCTGGATCAAGCAGACCCTCTGCATACAATTCTGACATCCATTCCAGGCAATCTTTCATATTTTGAGTTACTGCGGAATATGTAAGTTCTCCGTCATAAATATCCCACTGCGGATATCCTTCCCACATTGCAATTCCATACTGTCCAAACATCTGTCCCATCCATCTTACTTCTGCACGTCCGCCAGTCGCAATCTCATCTGCAACACCGTTTCCATTCGGATCGTCATTTTTAAAAGCACGTAGTACTTCAACAAATTCCTCCTGTGTTGTCGGCATTTTGAGTCCCAGACTATCCAGCCAGTCCTGACGAATCATACCACCGTTTCTTCCATAATTCAGAACCTGTGGAATCACATAAATACGATTCTCACCCGTTGGGTCATTGGCCTTTACAGCATCCCACATTTCTTCCGGAATGCTTTCCCACAAACGGGGAGCTTTCTCCTGTAGTAAATCTGTCAAATCCAAAAGTGCGCCGCTCTCAATCAACTCTGATTCAATACCATTCCACGGACTGAATACATCCGGCATATCACCTGCTGCAATTCTTAAGTTTAACTGTTCCAGGTAAGTCTCACCGCCATTCCACTCTACATATGGCTGTACGATACCGACACCCATCATCTCTTTGTATAGATTGTACAATTCACTTCCTGCTTCCACTGGTAGATATCCGGTATTAGTTCCCCAAACCTCAATGTCTTCATCTGACGCCACTTCCTTACTATCTGACACTGCTTCCTTGCCATCTGACACTGCTTCCTCACCACCTGATGCTGTTTGTCCATCTTTTTTTTCTGATGATCCGCAACCTGACAGCATGGATAATACCATCGCTGATGCTACCATTACACTTAATAGTCTTTTCACGAATTTACTTTTCATACCTCTCCACCTCATTCTTTTTATTTTATTTTATCAGTTTTTTTTATTTTTTAAATATGGGGATTTTAGAAATCGCTATGTGCTTTTTTAGATTTTTACTACATTACACTGGCAATTCTATCAATCACGAGGAAATATCATATGCACCTCGTCAGTGCACACAAGGATTATATCACAGCTGAGATTAATATGTAGACCGTGATATAGAAAATTTATCAGCCTTTTACTGAACCAAGCATTGCACCTTTAGCAAAGTATTTCTGAATCCATGGATAACCGATCAAAATCGGAAGTATTGCAAATACAACTGCTACCGCACTCAATGTTGCTGGTGTATAATTCGCTGTCTGCGCCATTGTAATCGCGCGTAGTTCACTACCCCCGTCTACGATGGAGCGGATCTTCATCTGTAGCGGAAATAGATCCATATTCTGAATGAACATCATCGGATGTTCATACTGATTCCACATAGTAACACCGTAGAACAAGCCAACCGTCGCTAACACTGCTTTGGATGCCGGCAGTACAATCTGGAACAAGATTCGGAACCTCCCGCATCCATCGATCATCGCAGCTTCTTCCAATTCTTTTGGGAACTGCTTAAAGAATGTCCGAACAATAATCAGATTATATGCCGTCATAATATGTGGGAATATTAAAACCCAATAGCTGTTAAACAATCCGAATGAGCGAAGCGTGAGAAAGTATGGCACCTTGGGTGCTGAAAATACCATTGTGAACACAACAAGCAGCATAATATATTTTGAAGTCTTAAACTCCGCCTTTGACAGGGGATATGCCATCAGCACATTTAGTATCAGAGCAAAAATCACACCAATTGCAGTCGATGAAACTGAGATTAAAAACGGTTTCCAAATTCCACCCTTGCCCAGAAGATAATTCCATGAGTCAAACGTGAATTCTACCGGCAACAGATTGATGAGATTCATCTGTGACGCAGTCTTAGAACTTAGGGAAATCGCAAGTTCCGAAATAAGTGGAATAGCTGTAATAACTGCAAACAAAACCAATATTATTGTGATTAAAATCCCGAAAACCCTGTCTTTTGCAGCCTCCCGCACATGTGATGCTCTTTTACGAACTTTCATTACCACAGCCCTCCATCCTCTGAAACCTTATTTGCAATCTTGTTAAACGTAACTACCATAAATAATCCAACTACCGACTGAAACAGACCAACGGCCGTTGCAAAACTATACTGTGCCTGTTGGATTCCAACACGAAATACATATGTATCAAAGATATCTGCAACTGCATATGTCATCGGCGTATACAGATTGTAAACCTGGTCGAAACCAAGTGTAAGGAAACTTCCAATGTTCAAAAGAAGCAATGTCAACACCGTTGGAATCAAAAGCGGGAATGTGATATAACGTATTTTCTGAAATCTGGACGCTCCGTCAATTGCCGCCGATTCATACAGACTTGGGTCAATACCGCTAATTGCTGCCAGATATACAACTGTCCCCCAGCCAGATTCTTTCCATATCGTGGAAATCACATAAATCGGTCGGAACCAGCTTTCTTTCTGCATAACCAATAGCGTATCCATTCCAAAGAATTCTCTTACATTATTGAATAGTCCACCAACACCAAAAATATCAAATACCAGACCTCCAACAACAACCCATGATACAAAATATGGGATACAAATAATTGTTTGGATTCCTTTCTTAATCTTTGCATTCCGAAGTTCGTTCAGCATCAGTGCCAGAATAACTGGAATCGGAAATGTCAAACATATTTTCAGTAAACCCAGTACAATTGTATTCCGAAGTATCTTGTAAAAATCCGGGTAAACAAATAATTTTTTGAAATTTTCCAACCCGCACCATGCGCTTTCCCAGATCCCTTTATAAGCCGAATAATCCTTGAATGCAATAACACTCCCCATCATCGGAATATATTTAAACATAATCAGATAAATAATTCCTGGAAGCATCATCACGTAATACGGCCAATACTTTTTAAAATGACTTCGCGATCCGGAAGACTTTGCGGCAACATTTCTTGTTTTTACTGCAACCATAACACCCTCATACCTTCTTTCTTTTTGATGATTTAATTTTAGCATTTTTCTATTTTTTTGAAATATGGATATTATAGGTCTTGGCATGGTATTTTTTAGATTCTATGACCGTGTGGTGTGGATGGTAAAGAATTTGAAATATTGTCGGGAAGTAACATAGGCTAAAGCCGGGGCAAAATAGCTCATGTGAGTTATACTGCCTCGGCTTTAGCCTATGTTATTTTGAAAGTGGCTGAGGAGTTTAGTCCGCCATATCCTCTACGTTTCTCCTAAGTCCATCATACTCTGCATAACCGTAACATTTCGGCTCCCCATCCTCATCCATATCTTTTGCAAGATGTACTTGAAATCTACTGTCCGGTAAAAATGTAATCCTTAATTTCATCTGCCCCGTATGTTCTCCTGTTACTTGAAGATTGCTCCAAATGACCGTCTCTTCAGGCACAAACATGTTGGCCGGCGCTTTTACCCGAATCCACCCATCATAAAAGGTCTTTCCGTCCTCACTGTAGTGGTCATATCTGGTTTCTACTGTATCACCCGCTATATAAGAGTTTACCACTATGCCACATACACCTTCTATTTTTACGGGATAGGGTGGCTCTGTCTGCATTCTGGCATATTCCATTGGAAGTGCATAAGGAATCTCTTCTTTTCCCGGAGTCACTCCCCACATTTTTGGCTTTGACGGCTGCACATCCAAAAGCTTGCATTGGCGCAGTCTGCTTTTTACTTTCCCCTCTACCAACCGGGTACTTTCGTTCCACATTGCTTTTGTACTGTCCGGATGCCAGCTCATAGGAGAATAATACACCCATTTTCCTTCCGGATCGCTTAAATTTATCCCTTCGTGAGCTCTTCCCTCACTCATAGAACGCTGGACATCAATCAGTACCGGACCAATATTACCGGCTTTTTCATAACGGACACCTGAAATCGCATACTGATACAACATATTCAAATATTTTCTTCGTGTGATATTATCCTTATGAAGTGGCACAACCCCCAGTACCCCACAGTCCGTCTTCGGTGAAAACCTAGGCGACATACAGACAGCATAATGCTCATTAGGAGAAAAGATAGCCGTTTCTTCATAGCCAAGTGTCTCTGTAATCTGAGCAACCTCTTCTGTATCCAGCATCTGCAGCGTACTTTCCGTAATGCAGGTTCCCCCACCAGCCAGCGTAATACCTCTTCCTCCCCTTACAAACTGTTTAACTTCCCCTCCTCTGCTTACCTTGGTACGGAAAAATCCCTCATTTTCCAAATCTGGTTCAACTTCGTTCACAGTACTGATGATACACATATCTTCCATTGCATAATGGGATTCCTTTCTCACTAGGCTTCCGAGAAAATTAAAAACTCCGTTCCCTGTTAGGGACGAGAAGCATATATGCTCATTGTCAGGCGCAATCAACGGTTCGGACCATCTCATAAATAACCCTGGGATTTCGTAGATCTCTTCTGGAAATACCACTTCCACTAACTCAGACGAGGTACATCGATCCAGATCTGGTGTGCATTCTAACACATAGTCCCCTAGCAAGATCCGTTTATTATCGGAATAACACATCCAGCGTATTCCGTTAGCTCCCTTTTTCATTGGGATTACTCCATCAAACAGTTCACAGAGTTCCCGCCCCTCCTCTGATATTGTAAACACCCGATACCAATTTTCATTTTTTTCAGGTTCTCTCACAGATACTAATACACGCCCGGAAAAAGTATAGGTTCCGTTTACATTTGTATCAATTCCGCCTGGCAGCGGAATGTCTGTGATTTCTATGCGACCATATTCTGTATTTTCGATTAACATAATTCCTTCCTTTCTACTTTGCAGCCTCTACTTTCTGCACATCACCTTTTTGTTGATTGTTGTTGAACTTATGTTCTCCTCCTCTTAAATGCCTGTTAAAAAGTCACATATTTGTTCATAAACTCCGCACTCATCTGAAATGATTTTATCGGCGATTTATCCACCCAGTTTTTATGGCTCTCCAGAATCACCGCGTCCACGCCGGCTTTCTTCGCTTGTTCCACCATCACCGTAAGATTCATGTTCCCATATCCCAACTCCATGCTATCTGACTTAAGAATCGAGCTAGTCCTTCCACTCACACGGCTTCCCCGGTCATTGATGTGGTACAGCTTCATCCGTTCACCTAGCTGCTCCATTAATGGCAGCACATCTACACCTGCTTCAGCTGGCCAGTAGGAATCAAATTCAAAATTGACATACTCCGTATTCGTCTTCTCTAGAATCAAGTCATAGGCCGTTTTGCCCGATTCTACCTTGCGAAATTCACAGTTGTGATTATGGTATAACAGGGAAATACCTCCTTCTGCAAAAACCTTTCCTACATGGTTCAGTTTCTCAATCAAATCCAGTACCGCCGCTTTATCTGAATAATCAAACTGGTGCATCCCAGTCACAACAATATATTTGGTATCAAAGGCCTTTGCTTCGGCGATAATATCCTCCGGTGCCCGCATGCAGCTTCCCAGGTCTTCATGTACACTGACCACCTTTAAATCAGACTCGGCTATCAGCTTTTCCCAATCCAATTTGCCGGTCTTCCCCATCGGCATTCTGGCCAGTGTGGTCAGGAGCCGGACTATCATGGGCATTTTTTTAATCATAAAGCCATTCAATTCGATTCCGTCATATCCGGCATCTTTCATCAGCTGCATGGTCTCTTTTGCCTTCTCTTCGCTTCCCATGACTGTGCCGAGCTGAATCATCTGAACTGCTTTTACCGTTTTTTTCAATTCCATTTTTTCGCTTCCTCTATTGTTTCGGAATCTGCTGCAATGCTGCATTCAAAGCCATTACCTGCTCCTGACTCACGACGTCTCCGACCTGCTTTAACATACTCTCCAAAGTCATAGCTCCCATCATTTTTATCAGGTTTGGGTTATCCTTTACACTTTCAGCCACATCACCCCGGCCGGCAGATGTCTGTGCCATCATCGCTCCCATGATTGCTCCTGTCTGGGGATGGCTCTGCAATGTTGCCAGCGTATCTTTTATTGAAAAATATCCCTCTTTGAAATCATCTTTGTCGAACCAGTTGACAAGGTCTCCGGCTGTTCCGAACCGATAATCCTGATTCGGTTTTTCTACCTTGCGAATCGACATTGCATCAGTACATTGTCCCGCCAGAGCTTGCACGGTATGATTGCCACTGATGGGCACTGCAAAGCAAAATACCCGATTCCCCTTTTGTGTCTCAATCGGCTCACCATCTACATATAAGGTCACTTCAGGCTGATTGGAATAGACCTTTACTTCGGTTACTCCCTCTGCCCGATCCACATATCGGCTGCCACACAAATGGACAAATGCTTCCTCGCTCCAATATGCCTTATACAGATAGAACGCATCCTTTTTCAGCCTTCGATCCATGGTAACCAGCCCTTTTTGATTCTGACCGTTCTTACCACCCTCGTCTCTTCCGTCTGCCGCAAAGTCAAACATGTTCCAGACATGGGTCGCCCAGAGATACGGACGCTCCTCTATCATCCTGATGATATGCTCATGATAAATACACTGATAATCTTCGGTATAATCACCGCGCTCCGGATCTGATGAATGAAATGCCGGATTGGCATCTGCACCATATTCAGAAAATCCGATACATCGTTTGGGGTAAGTAGCATGATACTCATCAAAGAAGCTGTTGTTTTGTTCCAGCTCGCCCAGATACCAGCCAAAGTACAGATTATAACTGGCAATATCAGGAATTTCTAATAGCGGACTGTCCGTCTCCAGCATAAATACATGGGCCATCGTGGTCGGCCGGGTCGCGTCCAGACTATGGCACAGATCATTTAATAACCGGTGGTTTTCCATCAAATCATCGGTAACGCCTCCACTTGCAGAAATTTCATTCGATAATCCCCAGCAGACAATCGATGGGTGATTATAATTTTGCACCACCAACTCTCGCATCTGGCTTAAGGTATTTTCCCTGCCGTTTGGCATATGCTGGGTGATGTATGGAATCTCTGTCCAGAGAATCATACCGTAAGCATCGCACAGATCGTAAAAATACTGACTATGCTGATAATGCGCCAGGCGGATGGTATTTGCACCGATTTCCCGGATGATTTCCAGATCCTCTACCTGCATTTCTTTCGACAGGACATTTCCCGTGCCCAGACGGTCCTGATGACGTGAAACACCACGCAGCGGGTAGCTACGACCATTTAAAAAGAATCCTTCCTGTGGGTCAAATTTGATGGTGCGACAACCAAATTTAGTAGTAATGCTGTCACCGTCTTCATCATTCTGACAAATTTCCGCTTTAATGGTGTACAGATATGGATCATCGATGCCATCCCATAGATGTACATTTTCAATGGTAAATACCGCTTCTGCGTGTCCGTCTATGATTTGGGCTTCCTGTATCAAGTCACCGATTACAAAAGTAACTGTCTCTGCCACACCTTCTACCCAGGCTTCGGCGGTTACTTTTGCATCCTTTCCAACCACCTCCGGCGTGGCCTTGATGCCCGATCCGCCGGCATAGCCAAGAGCAAAATGTGCTTTTGGTACAATCAACAGATTCACTTCCCGGTAAAGACCACCATAAAAGGTGAAGTCGGCTTTTTGCGGATATACCCGGTCATTTTCCGAATTATCCACCGAAACTGTCAACTGGTTCTCTTCCTGCAGATATTCAGTCAGATTTACCCTAAAGGTAGAGTATCCGCCTTCGTGAGTTATCCTTTTTTCTCCATTCAAATAGAATTCAGCCGTCATCGCGGCACCGCAGAATTCCAGCCAGATCTCCTTCTCCTTCTTTAATTCTGCCAAAGACTGTCCATCTGCCACTTCGGTTATGTCCAGTTTTCTCCTATACCAGCAGAGTCCACGATAATAATCATTACCACCGTCCTGCCCGTCTAAGGCATTCCATGTGTGGGGGAGGGTTACTGCTTCGCCTGAAGTCTCCCATGCTGCAGAGGCACTGGCAGCTGTTTTTACAAACTGCCAGCCGTTATCCAATAAAATCGTATTCCGCATAATTTTTCCTTTCCTTTAAAAATGATGAACACCTGCTGTCACGAACTCATGTCTGCCATCCGGTAAACATACTTCTGCCTTTGCATTGGCTGGAACCGTGATTTCATAAAAAAACTGATCCTGCTCATATTTCCATGAGCTGACAATTTCTCCCATCGAAGACTGATAAACCGCTTTTGCATATGCCAGTAGCTTATGTGGTTGTGGAGCTATCTTTATTCTTTCATTTTCCACCTGAATACCGCACACGCCGGCAAACAGCCACCCGCAAACAGCACCGTAGGAATAATGATTCAGCGATGCACTAACTTCACCTTTTTCATTGATGCCATCCCAGGTTTCCCAAATGGAAGTAGCACCTTTTTTCACTTCATACAACCAGCCCGGCATCGTATCCTGTAGTAGTAAACGATAAGCCGTTTCCTGATAGCCATACTCCGCTAATACACTGCACAGCGACGGTGTCGATAGGAAACCGGTATTTAGGTGATAGCCATTTTCTATGATTTTTCCATTTAATTCTGCTGCAGCCGCTTTGACTTCTTCCTTGCTCAGCAAATCAAACGCGATGGCGCGTACATACTCTGCCTGGCGATCCGAATGGATCTTTCCGTTATCAGTCGCTACAAAATGAAATGCCTTTGCAGCATTCTCTGCGGCATCCCGGTAATGTGCGGCATCTTCGCTTCGTCCAAGGACCTCGGCAATTTCTGCCAGCATTCTGCCGGAACGGGCAAAATATGCTGTAGCCACTTTATATTGCGGCTTTGACATAGCTGCCATCGCCGAGACACCCGGCTCGCACCACTCGCCAAAGTCAACACCCGAGTCGATGGTATACATTGCATAGGGATTTTCTTTTCCAATCGGGTTATGCTCATTTATCTGCTTTGCGCGGTTCTCTAAAAATCCATACCATCCCTGCATCATTTCATAATTTTCTTCCAAAATGCGAACATCATTAAACCGTTTATATATGGTATATGGCACAATTATGCCTGCATCACCCCAGCCAACCGAAGAGGCTAACATTCCTGCGTATTGACTTGTTTGGTTATTTGGCGGTGCGATAATCGAAAGCTTTCCATCATCATACTGATTCAAGCGACACTCGCTCAGCCATTTTCGTACGACCGGATAACAATCAGCAAAAAAGAGTCCGGTTTCAATAAAGATTCCCATGTCCCCTGTCCACGCTGCACGCTCTCTGGTTGGACAATCGGTTGGCATGTCGCAAAAATTGGATTTCATACTCCAGATGCTGTTGCTCACCAGCTGATTCACGTCTTCATTGGAGCACTCGAAGCTCCCCGTTTGCTCCATATTGGAATATACGGCAATGGAAGTAAAGGTTGCTGTGGATAAATCTATATCGGTTTCTATTTTCGCGTAGCGGAACCCCCAAATAGTAAACTTAGATTTGTAATGGTTTCGGCCATTTCTACAGATCAATTCCACACGCTGCTTTATTTCTCCTTCTTTATGTCGTTTACGGTCCTGAAAATTCTCAATTGTAAAATTCCCATTTTCATCCAGCGATTCACCATGGGTCATGGTGAGAGTCTGTCCTTCCTTCGCATTCACGGTAAATTCCACATAACCTGCCAGGTTCTGTCCGTAATCAATCACTGTTTCACCGTTCGGCGTAATCATTATCTTTCCGGCAAAACGTTCCTGTTCCACGATAGGTACTGAGTTTGAACCTTTGAAATGGGTGATCTCGAAATCTTCCACCTTCACTTCATGCCAACTTGTCAATCTCTCCTTACGGGCATCATATATTTCACCTTGCTGCATATCGTTTTCGCGAATTGGTCCATCCTGGGTTGCCTGCCATTTTTCATCTGAAATGCAAACTGGCACACCATCAACTTCCAGCTGAAAGAACAGCGCAATATCTTCACCAAAGAGATTTCTCTCTCCATCCACACCGGAGCAGCTGCGATACCATCCATCCCCTAAGATCACCTGGACATTATTCTTTCCTTCTTTCACCAGCTCAGTTACATCGTAAGTTTGATAGGTCAGTTTCTTATTATAGGTATCGCTTCCCGGTGCAAGCACAAAGTCTCCCACCCTCAGACCGTTTATATATGCTTCATACAGCCCGTGGCAGGTGATGTACAGTCGCGCCTGACTTCCAAGCGGTGCCTTAAAAGTTGTCTGCAAATAGCTGGCCGGCTTATGTACACTTGGATCACAAACCAATTCCGGATTTATCCACTTTGCCACAAACTGCGTAGCATCCAAAATACCCGCTTCAAAAAAAGCTTCTTCACTCCATTCTCCAACCGTATCCGCTTCATCCCAAAGACGGACTTTCCAGCTTACCCGTTGCTTACTTTTCAGTACTTCGCCAAAGGTCACCTGCATTTTATTTGTCGATACTTTCCCGCTATTCCAGACGATGCGCCCATCTGATACCGCTTCTATTTTATATGCGGTCTGAGTAATTCCATCTTGGCAAATCCATGATAAAGACGGCTGCTTGATGTCTATTCCAAGTGGATTCACCAGGCGTTCTGTCTTGAGTTTAATTGCTTTCATTTGAATTTATACCTCCCCGTACCTTATTCTGCTTCCGCCTGTGCTTTCTTCTCCTGAATATTTTGCTGCACCTCTACCATCTTCTCTTTGGATAATGGTGAGAATTTAAGTGCAACCAAGGTACAGATCCATCCAAGAATTGGCAGACCATAGTTCAATATTAACGTCATTATAAAGATCGCAGGTGTTCTCTCATCGGTTGGCTGTGGCATTACTGCTGTATAACCAATTACTGCCACACTTCCGGTAGCAATCATTGCACCCAGGGAGGAAACCAGCTTATCGACAAAACTATAAACACCTGTCATAGTGCCCGGCATATATTTACCGGAACGATCCAGTTCATAATCGATGATATCAGCCAGCATGGCGCCGGTTGCCGTCGTCACACACATTTTACAGCCATTTGTAGACAATGTCAGGACAAAGAAAACTATCATCAGTGGCATCACCTTTCCGACCGTCCAGGAAGATGTCACTCCAAAAAATACGATCAAAATAGCGGTGGTAATAATGCACAGGCGTGTCCACGTAATAATTGACTCTTTATTTCCATGTTTTCCGGCATAGCGTCCACCGTAAATGGCAAATATAATGGAAGGAAGCATGGCTACCATAGTGACAATGGTTGATAGCTGCATATTACCGATAATGATTCCATATAACATGGTCGTGACAACTGCCTGCCCAGCCGTCTGCATGGCTAGTTTATCTGATGTTGCAGCAAAAATATAAGTCTGAAGGGCGCGGTTGGTCTTAAGGATGGTAATCATATCTTTGATCTTTACCCCTTCCTGACTGCTCTTAGTACTGATTCCCTTAAAGTTTTCTGCTTTATCTGCCGGTGAGACACCTATGCAGGCCAAAAGCTCCAGTATAAAGGAAACGGTTACTGCAAAGGTACAAGCTGCAGCTAACATCGGGGCTGTAAATTGATTTCCATACTTAGGTAAGATTCCAACTGTAATCCCCATTGATATACACATGGGGATGAAGTAGTTGTAAATAGTTGACCACACTCCTACTAACGGTCTTTGTTTCGGATCATTGGTCAGCACCGGTCCGATGACCTGACCAGCCATATTATTTATTGTGTAGCCAATAATGTACAGCATGTACACTAGAATAAAGGTAACTACGCCATGCCCTTTGTCGCTGAACCAATTGAACATCATGAAAACTGCCAGAGTCTCAATCAGCCAGCCCCCAAACATAAAAAGACGAAGCTTTCCAAACCGTGTGTTCGTTTTATCAATCAATAATGCAATAAGCGGATCAGTAATGCCATCAAAAATACGGGTGCCGGTGATAATTATTCCAACCAATGCGGTTGCAACGCCATATCCCACGTTTCCAACATAGCTTGCATAACCGATTAGCATATAGAAACACATGGCTGCCCCACTGTTGAGCTGCGATAAGGCAATCTGCCATGTTTTTGCCCGACGGTACTGTACACCATCGATTTCACTTTGTGTGTTTTTCTCTTTCCTGCTCATTTTTGTCCCCCCTTTTCTTTTACTTTTATCGTTCCATTAAGCTTCCAAGCACCTGAAGGCTTTCCTTGGGATAACGTGTCTGAGTGCTACGGTCAACACCGATTAGGCCAAATTTCATACCATAGCCTTTCTGCCATTCAAAATTGTCTAAGAGTGACCAGTACATATATCCTTTCACCCGAATCCCATCGTTTATACAAGCTTGGATTCCTTCCGTCACTTCTCGGATAAACTGGCAACGTCTGCTATCATCTGCCGTTGCGATTCCATTTTCGGTAATAATCAAATCACCTTTAAATTCATCTGCTACCTTACGAGTTACGTTTACAATCGCCAACGGATAATCCTCATATCCCATCTGTGTCCGCAAACATTCATCTTTTGCCTGGGCACCACCGTTTTCATCAAAACGCTTTCTGGTATAACACTGTATGCCCAGATAGTCATCATCCTTAATGTATGGCAGGTAGTGCTTAAATTCCTCATCCCATTCTTTTTCAGCAAATGCCTCGCCACCGGGATAAGGCTGCATATCATGTAACGATAAGGTCAAGCCAATTTTCAGATGCGGACACGCTTCCTTCATTGCATCCCTTGCTGCTTCATGGGCTTTCATTACTAATAGGTCACCCTCTGGTGTACACAGAGATACAAAGGTATGAACATCCATGGGATTCTGTAGGCCAAAGGCCTGTGCACTCTCCATCATACTAAGCATCATGTTTTCTTTATTCATATTGATACCAACTTGCACATCACTCTCTTGGGCTGCACTCTTTTTATCACCGATTTCTTTATCTGCATCTGTCTGTTGTCCTCCCATTCGCAGCACCATTTCTTTCATTAATGCCGCCAACTGGAGACGCATATTTGCCTCGTTGATCGTGCAGACATATTCCATTTTATCACCCAGTTCATTGGCTAAACGCTTGCAATATGCAGCAAACTTCTCCACCACTTCCGGGTTTTCCCATCCGCCCTGACTGATTAGCCATTTAGGTGACGAAAAATGATGCATGGTAACGATTGGTCGCACATGATTTGCATAGCAACAGTCCAACACATTACGATAATGCTGTACTTCTGCCTCATCCCACGTATCCGGTTCTGGTTGGATCCTCGCCCATTCAATTGAAAAACGGTAGGTATTAAGTCCCGCCTCTGCCATCAGATGAATATCTTCTTTATACCGATGATAATGATCCACTGAATCCAGGGACGGCTCATTAAACATAGAATGTGATATCTGTTCCTGTACCCAATAATCGCTGTGTATGTTGTTTCCCTCCACCTGATGTGCTGCTGTCGCAGCTCCAAGCATAAAATCTTTTGAAAACATCATTTGCTTCTCCTCTCTACTCTAACCAAATTTGCTCTTACATGTTTCTTTTCTCCATAATCTGATTATATATACTATTTCATTTCTTTGTTTTCAAAATTTTGCTTTTTTGTTTGATATTTGTCTATAATTCTTTATCAACCATTTTTTGAACAAAATCGCGAATTTTTAACTGTTTTTTTTCAGATTGTATTATATACTAGAATGGAAGCATACGATAAGAGATTAGGAGCGAAGGATATGAATTTAAAATCAAATATAGATATAGCAAAGTTTTTATTGGAAATTCAGAAATGCCAAGGTGAAGTGTATTATGAAACATCAGATGGAGACAGACTTAATCTTAGTTCTACTTTGAGCCAATATATCTTTTGTACTGTTGCCAGCCATTCCTATGATTGGAGTCAGGGAACGATTTGTTGTATGAGCGAAGAGGATATTCCCAAACTCTCCCCCTATTTAGAAGAGAGCAGAGCGTAGCAGTTCAAAGTCCGCATGTTTATATGATAGAAAGGGGAATGTGTAATGAGTATCATAGAAAATCTAAAATTATTTCAAGAACTGATTTGTTGTAGCCATAATATATACTACTGGACCTATGCTGCCGATTTGACATTGCTTCATACGAGCTGTCCCAAAGAGTTTGCCGCAGGTAATAATTATTCCTTACTAAGTCAGTCAGCTTATCTGCTTAACTATGCCAAGACCGGTCATTATCCGCTCATATTAGATACCTTTTTGAATTTTCTGTGGATTGCCGACTTTGAATGGGATGGCAACAGCTTGACTCATGTCCATGTCATTGGCCCAATTTTTACCGGAAAGAATTCTTACCAGCAGGTAAAAGAAAGTCTTAACCGGCACGATTTGTCCGTCCATATCCGGATGGATGTACTAAGGCAGCTGGAAGAGGTTCCAATCGTACCGCTCAATCTCCTCTACCAGTATGCAATTATGCTTCACTACTGTATCACTGGAGAAAAAATTGCCATTGATCAACTACAGCATATTACATCAACAGATAATTCTAAGAATACGGACAACTTATCCTCCAAATCAGATGAACACTGGGGTATCTGGGCATCAGAGCAGACATTTATTCAGATGATTCGGGATGGAAATCTCCATTATAAAGAAGCTTTAAATGCATCCCGCACCTTAAGCAGCGGTGTTAAATTTGATTCAGGAGGCCCCCTGCGCAATGCTAAGAATAATGCGATTGTCCTTTTGACACTTTGTTCTCGTGCAGCCATCGAAGGAGGCCTATCTCCTGCTGTTTCCTATACTATGCAAGATTATTATACCCAAAGAATTGAAGACTCCGGTTCTATTCCGGAAGCCTCGGTTCTTGTTGAAAACATCATGGAGGAATATGTTCAAAAAGTTCGACAGGTACGAACCAATGCCAATATTTCCAGAGCTGTCCTAAGTTGCTGCGATTATATCACCATGCATATCACTGATAAGCTAACCACTCAGTTTCTGGCATCCCGTGCGGGATATACCGAATACTATTTTTCCCGTAAATTCAAACAGGAAATGGGAAGTAGCATTAGTAAGTATATCCATCAGGAACGGATAAAGAAGGCTAAGATTTTACTTAGCACGACAAATATGAGTATTATTGATATCAGTAATGAGCTCGGGTTTAGTTCGCGGAGCTTTTTTTCTGATACTTTTCAGAAGGTGACAGGAGAAACACCTGCGGGATATCGACGAAAAAATATGAAAATATAGAAAGAATTCTAATCGTATTATCTGCAGTTTATTAACAATATTTTTCACACAACTGACTACAAGACCTCAATAATATACGCAACAGAAGCACCTCAACATGTGAGATGCTTCTACGCAGACAGAAACCTTTTATCTAAATCAGGCAGCCACCGCGTCTGCCACATCTATCCAATAAAAAGCTCCCTTAAATACTGTCCTTCTCTTCTATCCTGCAGAAGGCTCATGAATTCTTTTACTTTATCCATGTTGATTTTCTCCTCTTTTGACTTCAGATGCACATATAATGCGCCAATCAGATTGGAATCATTGAAGAATTTACAGGCTGTGACTTCCGGAATCGGTACCTCATGAGGATAAACTCCGTTTAATTTTTTTAGTTCTTCCTTGATCATTTGCAAAAACAACGGCTGCGCACTGATCCCACCGCCGATAGCTATGCGTTCCGGGTCAAAGATAAACTGGCAGTTTGTAATCTGAACTGCCAGCGTATTAACAAAACTGCGGATACAGCAAAGCGTTTCTTCATCGCCGCAGTTTGCCATTGAGAATATTTTTTCTCCATCCAGTTCTGCTATTGGAATGCCTTTCTTTGATGAAACCAGATGTATCAATGCTGGAATACCGTTTGTCATAGCCAGCGTCTTATCCTGATTAAACGCATCTTCTCCATCTGTTAATATATAGCTGAATTCCCCTGCCATAAAATGCTTCCCTCTTAAGACCTTGCGGTTGCAGATCACGGCACCGCCCACCGCAGTGCCGCATATGACTGCAATGGCATTTTTACAGTCAGACAGGCTTCCTCTCCACACCTCAGCCAATGCTGCACACTTTGCATCATTTTCAACAGTTACCGGTACATGACAACGGTTCTCCAATATTTCCACTATGTTAATATTGGAAATGCAGAAAATAGATCCACCGTTGTACATAAATCCTGTTTCACTGTCAATAATGCCTGCTGCACTTAATGCGATGCCTTCTATCTGATCTTGATTTTGTTCATAAATCCATTCCAGCATTTGTATAAAATCTTCGAAAGACTCCTGCCTGGTGGCAACTTT
This sequence comes from Robinsoniella peoriensis, assembly GCF_000797495.1. Classification (GTDB taxonomy): domain Bacteria; phylum Bacillota; class Clostridia; order Lachnospirales; family Lachnospiraceae; genus Robinsoniella; species Robinsoniella peoriensis. The sequence goes on along the minus strand of NZ_JTGN01000003.1, from coordinate 430,506 downwards.
ATTCTTATTGTAAAAATTACACTCTTCGTCCATGACCGCATATTTTGTATAGGTACCGCCTACGTCAATGGCCAAATATTTCATATATCTGCCTCCTCACTGCCGTCCTTTAATGACGCTCCGTTGCTGGCTATCACATCCCGGTACCAGTAGAAGCTTTTCTTTTTATACCGCTCTAATGTACCACTGCCGTCATCATTCCTGTCCACGTAAATGAATCCATACCGTTTCTTCAATTCAGCGGTGGATGCACTGACCAGATCGATGCACCCCCAAGTGGTATATCCCATGACTTCTACACCATCCTCAATTGCTTCCTTCACCTGCAGCAGATGATCTCTTAAGTAAGCAATCCGGTAATCGTCAAATACAGTAAGATTCCCTTCCTCATCCTCTTCTAAACGGTCCACTGCACCCAGTCCGTTTTCCACAATAAACAAGGGCTTCTGGTATTTATCCCAGAACTGATTTAATACATAGCGCAGCCCTCCTGGATCAATCTGCCAGCCCCATTCACTGGCTTTAAGGGCAGGATTTGGAACTCCTCCAAAGAGGTTTCCCTCTCCGCTGATATCTTTGCGCTGATCTGCCGTGGCACAAACACTGGCATAATAGCTGAAAGAAATAAAATCCACTGTATTTTTCAGAATCTCTGCATCCCCTTTATTAAATGCAATCTGAATGCCATGTTCCCTTAGGTAACGCTTCATATATCCCGGATATTCACCCCTGACATGAACATCTGTAAACATGGCATGTTTATGCTCCTCCTCCATCGCCCGAATGACGTCCCCGGGATCTGGTGTCAGAGGGTACACCGGCATACTGAGGATCATGCATCCAATCTGAAAATCCGGGTTAATTTCATGACCGATTTTCGTTGCAAGGGCACTGGCAACTAATTCATGATGGATTGCCTGGTATAACTGGGACTCAGTCAGCACTTCCTTCGGTGTATTAATTGCACCGCTCATAAACGGAGAATTTAAGATAGAATTAATTTCATTAAATGTCAGCCAGTATTTTACTTTCTCTCTATAGCGTTTGAAAATCGTCCTGACATACCGCTCATAGAATCCGATCATCCTGCGATCCAGCCATCCGTTCCAGGTTTCCGCCAAATAAAGTGGCGTCTCATAATGGGAAATCGTAACCAGTGGTTCCATTCCATATTTCCTGCACTCGTCAAACAGGTCATCATAAAACTGAAGTCCTGCCTCATTTGGTGTTTCTTCATCTCCACGTGGGAAAATCCTGCTCCATGCTATCGAAGTGCGGAATACTTTAAATCCCATTTCCGCAAATAATTTAATATCTTCCTTATATCGGTGATAAAAATCTATGCCCACAAGTTTCATGTTGTCCTCTGAAGGCTTTTCTGTCCTGGGGCCTTTGATGCCGTGTGGCATCACATCCTGAATAGAAAGACCTTTGCCATCCTCCTGATAGGCACCTTCACACTGGTTGGCGGCAACTGCTCCGCCCCACAAAAAGTTTTTCGGAAACATTTTCACATGTTCTTTGCTGTAAATAATATTTCCGGCTTTCCCATCTGTCCTTTCGAACCGTTCATTACATGATTTTGCAATATATGCATGCATCCCCATAAATGAAAATGGAATATCGTCTGCCTTCCCCTGCAAAATATCCTCACAGACCTCAATTACATTTCCAATGATATCAACCGATACTTCCATCACATGGTGAGACAAAAAAACATGTTCATACTTTCCATCCAGGCGCAGCTGAATACGTTTTAATGTATCCCGGTATTCTTCCAATGGGCTTGTATCCTGGTCAAAAAGAAAGGTGGAATTATTACAGGAATCTCCTAAAATCAATATTTTCAGTTCCGGTAGCAAAAACACCATGCTTCCCTGTGTATGTCCCGGCAATTCGTATGCCTCAATATGAAGCCCTCCCAAATCAAATTCCATACCATCAATCAAAGGCTGAAATTCCATGAAAGGAACTGATTCCACATAATTAAGATTCGCCGTCTTTTCAAAAACTGTTCCCAGATTCGCCTGCAGATAACCCCTGCGTTCTTTCACATGACACTGCCTCCGGTAAATTGGGATATCCTTAACATTCATATACACATTTTTGAATTCAGGTGCTCCCATGGCATGATCAATATGTCCGTGTGTCAATAAAACCATAATCGGCTTCGCTGTAATATTTTCAACAAAATGCCTCAGATCCCCCACACCAAGACATGTGTCTATTAAAACTGTCTTTTCTGTTCCTTCCGCCAGATACATAATCTCCCCTGTCAGGCTATGTATGGCAGTAATATGTGCATTTATTTTCTCTGCTTTATAAAATTCCATTCTAATCACTACTCCTCATACAGCTTTGTTAATTCCTTCGTAAGACTTTCAATCTCCTCCATGGAGAATCCTAAGAAGAACATTCCCTTTAACGTTTCCAGACTTTCATGCAGAAATTCCTCATCTCCGGAACCCAGGAAGTGCTGAAGCAGCGGTGAAATGCGGTCTATAATTTCCAGGGCGGCATCATCCTGCATCATGTCTTTAAACAGCGTCTTCCTGGTATACCTGCTTCGCAAATTCTCCATTGGCTGATAACAAAACTGATGAACTCCAGCGTTAAGTTCACCAATTGCCTTTTCGGGATACGATGGCAGACAGACTATTGCCGAACAGCCAAACGGAATCTCAATCAGCACCCGGATCTGTCCATCTTTCTGAATTTTCCACTCACTGCGGTATCGCCCATAAGCAGAATCATAAGACGCTTTCATATATTTTAGTTTCTGATTGACCAGCGGCGTAATCTCTGCCTTTTTAAATCCGGGTTCCAGTGCCTTAATTCCCGCCACATCCCGGTACAAAAATTCTACTATGGCCCCAAAAGAATAATGATTCAGCGAATTCATTAAAGTGCCGCTTATCACACCATTATCCAGTACCGAATTCCATCGTTCCCATATGGTAGTTGCGCCTAAATTAATGCAGTGCATCCATCCTGGAAATCCTTCCTGAAGCAGGAAATAAAATGCTTCATCTTCCATTCCATTTTCAGCCAGAACCCTGCACATCACCGGTGCACCGGCAAAACCTCCTTTTAGTTTATAACAATCTTTATAAAGCCGCGTTCTCAGACCTTCTATTATTCTCTGCTTATCTTTATAGATACCAAAATAAAGTGAAACGATATATCCTGTCTGGGTATCTATACACAGCCTGCCTGTTTCCGAAAAATACTCCTTCAAAACCGCATTGTAAACACGTTCATGCAAATCTCTGTAATATATCTCTTCATCCTGCTTTCCAAGAGCTTTTGCCGCATCAGCCGTTTTTTTCAGAGATTCGGCATAGTAGCATGAACCAATAAAATATTCGTCCGTACCGCCTTTCATGCTCTGTGAAGTTCTGCCATCCATAGCCAGCCAGTCGCCCAACTGATTGCCAAAATCGAACAGATATTTCTGCCCTCTCAGCCGGTCTTCTTTGGTAATCTTATCCACCCAGTCCTTCATCATAGGATAATACTGTTCCAGCGCTTCAACATCCCCGTAATGTTCATATAATACCATAGGGAGAAAGGTGGCAATATCTCCCCAGACGCTGCTGAAAATCGGACCATTTGGATCGAATACTGGGATCACTCCCGGAAGAATTCCATCATATTTTTTCTGTTCTGTCCGCAAATCATGAAGGAATTTATGATAAAATGCTGCAGTATCCATATTGTAACTGGCGGTTCCTGAGAAGACCTGGGCATCTCCAGTCCAGCCCAGACGTTCATCTCTCTGGGGACAGTCTGTTGGAAAATCAATGGAATTAGACTTTTGCCCCCATAATGTGTTCGAAAAAAGCTGGTTCACACCCTCATGCCCGGTTACAATATGCCCGGTTGTGCTCATTTTAGAATACAGCGCCTTTCCGGCAAAATCCTCTTTTTTTACCTCTGTGGTCCAGCCGCTTACCCGGACATAACGAAATCCAAAAAAAGTAAACTGCGGTCTTACCCATTCATCCCGCCCATCCGTTGTATAGACGAACCGGGATTTTGCTTTGCGGTAATTTTCATTATAAAAATTGCCATTCTGGAGAATTTCCCCAAAATCCAGAATAACTCTGGTTCCTGCGGGAAGCTGAGAATGAAATATAACATATCCTGCAAAATTCTGTCCAAAATCCAATACGGTCTCCCCTGCAGGCGTATGAATGATCTCTTTTACAGGCATTTCTTCCTGCTCTGTAACCGGGACGCTGTAACGTTCCACAAGTTGTCCTTCTATTTCTCCCAAAGCAGGTTTTTTCAAGGCATTTTCTTTTTCTTCCCATAGAAGATGATTGATTATCTCTCCGTCATAAATATCGCTATCCTCAATGTCTGAACCTTTATACAACCATGTATCATCAGAAGAAATCACTTGTTCCGTGCCATCTTCGTAGGTCAGATGGATTTCAGCAATCATCTGAAATTCACTTCCGTAATTCTGATCCATATAGGCAAGCCCGAATTTTCCTTTATACCAGCCATTGCCCAGCATAACTTCGATTCTGTTGTTTTTATGTATTTCACCTGTGATATCATAGGTCTGGTACTGGCATTCCGTATGATAGTCACTGAAATATGGTGTCAATACCTCATCTCCTATTTTCTTTCCATTGAGCTTTGCCTGATACACCCCAAGTCCTGAAATATAGAGACCTGCTTTTACTGCTTTTTTTGTGGTCTGGAATTCTTTTATAAATACCGGATGAAATCGGTCACCACACTGGGGTTTCAGCCATTGTGCTTTCCATGGCTCTTTCATTTTGCCTGTCTCAAAAAATGCAGTTTCCGTACTTACCGCTTTTTCACCATTATCCCCCATAGCCTGAACACGGATATAGTACCTGCTTCGGGGTGCAGCCTTCATATCCAGCCTTTCCCCGGCGGAATTCAGCTCCTTTCCTTCTTTTACATACACAATGTGCTGAAATTCCCAGTCACTGCTTACTTCTATTTTTATCTTTTCAACAGCTTTTGCCTGTGTATCTGTAATAATCCAGGCACAACGAATCGTATGAAATGAAAATCCTATGGGATTCACCATCCCATTAATCTTTAATCTGTCTATTTTCATAAAATTTCACCTTTGGTTCTTATTCTTTTTCCCGGGTTTCAAGTTCCGTTATAATAGATGGCATTTCTTCATCCAGCCGATAGAACAACATCAGTATAAAAGCTAAAATAACGCATCCAACAGGAATCCAGTTATAACATATACTGATTGCAGTCAGTGCAGTGTCAGGCTGGGTTTCCAGCAAAGCATTGAAACCGCCGGCAGATAAAACCCATCCCATTACAGCCTGTCCAAGACCAAGTCCCAGCTTCTGTGCCGTGCTAATACCTGCATTACCCATACCAACGGCACGGATCCCTGTTTTCCACTGTCCATAATCAATTGTATCAGAAATCATTCCAAATGCCATGCCTCCGGCAGCCCCCAGACCAAGACCCTTGACTGCATTGAAAAAGATTAATAGCGGTATATTCGTACCGCTCAGCCCGGTTCCAGCAAATCCAACGATAAGAAACAGCAATCCAAACTGATATATCTTGTGTTTGCCGAATCTCTTCATAAAAAATGGGGTAATGAACATGATTCCAAATTGTGCAACGGAAATCGCATTATTAATCGCTGTATAATAACCTGCATCCCCCAATACATATTGAGCATAATAAATCGCAGCAACTACATACATGACAATTACAAAGAAAATCAGGAACATACAAATAGTAAGAATAACCCAATATTTATTTTTAAAAAGGGATTTTACCGCACCTGCCGGATTGGATGCATCTGTGGTTCCTTTCCCTTTTTTCCCGGTTTCATGAATCCGCTCTTTGGTTCCCATAACAGTAATAACGCTGGCTGCAGCCACAATTATTCCCACAACAATGAATGCCATTGTCCACCCCTTCTGGGAATACATATCGCCTCCGCCAAATGCAGTAAGAAGCTTAATAAAAAAGGTATTCATGGCAATATTGGCAAGTGTTGAAAAGATCTGATTGATATTTCCTAAAAGTCCACGCTCATAACGGTTTCTGGTCATAAGATAATTCATGGAATTATATGGAACTGCCATTGAGGTGTAAAATACAGCATTAACAATATTATACATGATAAAAACATAAACACATTTTACTAAACCCGTCATGGAAGCCGGAATAGAAAATAACAGGATTGTGGACAATACCAGCGGAAGGCACATCCGCAGCAGCCAGACCCTGGCCTTGCCCATTTTTGATTGTGTACGGTCAACAATATTACCCATAACTAAATCGCTGATGCCGTCAAATATTTTGGAGACCGCTACAATTGTACCGGCTACTCCGGCATCCATAAAAGAAACATTCGTAAAATATACCATTAAAAACGATCCGAGAATACCATTAATCAATCCCATACCAAACATGCCTGAGCCATAACCAAGCCGTTCTGCCCAGCCTAGTGCTGCCTCTGGATCATCGTGCTTTGTTGCAAAATTTAACATATCTTCTCTCCTTTACTTTCATACTAAATCTGTGCTAATTACGCGCGTTTTTAACATTCTTGTTTGATGTCATAATAATATCAGGTAAGAAGAAATTGTTATATCGTTTTTTTGTCCTTTTTGTCTTTATTTTGCTGTAATCTGAGTTGTGTTTAGCTTAAATCTGACAAATGAATCTCAGCAGAAGAAGGTACAAAAACAGCAGGAGATATATTTTTACATCTCCTGCTGCATCTCCTGATCAGACTGCTCTCTCATGCATATGGAAGAACTTTTGTCAGTTTTAATATGGAATATGGATGGAACGGTGAATTAAAATTTTACAACCTTTTTAATTCCTTTGTCTTTCAATAACTTTTTATACGTTCTTAACTTAGAAGACGGTACCTTTATTACCGCATTGCTTCTACTCTGATCGAATGCCTTTTTACCTACCTCATGCAGTCTGGCAGAATAAATCTTAACATTTTTCAGTTTCTTTTCCGTTCCATAGAATGCATAGTTTCCTATTTTCGCTACGTCTCTTCCTATCTTTACACTGCTCAGCATTTTACAGTTCTGGAATGCACGCGGGCCAATCGAAGCAACATTGCTGCCTATACTTACACTAGAAAGTTTTTTAAAGTTCCTGAAAGAACTGCTTCTGATATAAACAACTTTAAATGTATAATCTTTATATTTGACAGTTGACGGAATGCTTACTTTTTTAACTGACTTTGATACCGCTCCTATAACACTCACTGTTCTTTCTTTTTCCGTAGATTTCTGTACTTTGTATTTCAGTCCCTTATAGCTAAAAGCAGTGCCGGATTTCGGAAGGGATACCGGATTCGCGGCAGGTGCCGCTTTTTCCAGCTGCGCTATTCCTGTCTTGAGGCTTTGTGCCGCTGCCTGTATCGCTGCTGCGGAGACATTGTTATCCCCATATATTTTTTGTGCATTGGCTAATGCATCCTGATACTTTTTCCAGGAAACTGCTGTATAAGCATCTGCTTTTAACAGTTTTGAGCAGGAAATGACGCTTTCCAGAATTGCCTTTTCCATAAGTATCTCATTATCACTGCTAGTCTTCAGGTTATCCAATGCATTCTGCAGCCTCGCAACTGCTTCTCTGTCCTTCTTGCCTGACGCCAGGATTTCCTGGTATTTTGCCTGGAACTGCTTCCATGCATTTTCCGTATAGTCCTTCTGGTTCAGTTTTTGGATCTGTGCTGTTAGCTGATCAAAAGATTGTTCCGGGTCAACAGTCCCTCTCTTCTCAAGAGCCATGATCGCTTCCTTCAATTCACTCTGTACCCTTTCCAGCTCCTGTGCGGATGGCATGATACGCTCTAATAATTTCTCTGCATTTTTCAGGACTTCTGCCATCCTGGCATAGCTTTTTTCCGTATAATCTGCCTGGGATAAAGTTTTTGCAAATGTAACGGTTCCTTCCAGTTCACTCTTCGCTTCCACATCTACATGCTCCATGCATATGCTTCTGACGCGTTCCCCGGTCAGACTGACATTGTAAAAATTCAGTTCATCAATCATTCCCTTAAACTGCCTTACAGGCTCACCTCCGGCAGCATTGCGGTAACCGCCCAGCCACATGGTATACTCATTTCCTGACTGATCGATACCTGCACTTTCTTCCGATGCTTCCTGTTTCCCATTTACATACAGTACAAAAGTGTCTCCTTCCCTGACAAGGGTTATATGATTCCATTCTCCTTCCTTAATAAGACCCGGATCCGTTTTAAGTTCTGCCTTTACTTCCTGTTCATTTCCTCCCTTACCATTATTGATTTCAAAGAATACGCTTCCTTCCCTGATACCAAGATTCCACATCCATGCCGGGAATGTATCTCGCTGTTGTCCCAGCAATGTCTGTTCTTTCTGTATATCCTCCGGGTTCATCCAGAAAGAAATCCCGAACTCTGTAAAATGATCTACTACTCTACCAAGATTTACATAATTCTGCGCTCCGTCAAAGGAAAGTGCCGATCCCTGAATGCCATTTACCCGGATTGAATTTCCATAGATGGTTCCATTTTTACCATTAATGCGATCCAGAATTTCATCTCCGTCTGTCTCATTAAAATCAAATGCTCTCAGATTTCCGAATACAATTGACCGGGCACTGCCTTCAGCAATCACATTTCCGGATAGATCTTTTATGCCGCCGGCTTCCACTTCAATTTCTGTAAATGCCTTCATTTCTTTTTTCAGAGTCAGCGTTACTTGCTTGCCGTCTGCATCCAGTGCGGCGGATAAAACTTCATTTCCAGAAACACGGTAGCTGCCCGTATTTTCCGCCGTTTCTCTGTCTAATTTCTCGTTAAAACGAAGTTGGATTACATTTTTGTCCACTGCTTTTGCTTCTGTTAATTCAGGCGCCTCTTTGTCCTCTTCTGTACTGATGGCCACTTTTGCGCCAGTTCCGGACACCGTATTATGCACGGGTATGATTTCATATTCGTAGCTGTTATTCGCTTCCATTGTCTTATCGGTAAATGCATTGGTAAATGCCTTTCCAAGATAATTGCCATTGCGGTAAACAGCATATTCTTTTACATTTCTGCCATCTGCGGTAACAGGATCCCAGCTCAGAGTGATCTGGCTGCTCTCCATAGATGCTTCTGCATTTTGGGGAACCGGTATTGCCGCGGAAGTTCCCGGCGCATCCTCGGGATCATATACTGTAAACCATGCATAGGTTCCCGGTTCCATAGTTAATTCAATTTCAATGTTTCCATTGCTGTCAATGGTATATTCCTGCGGATTCATATCACCAAAACATAATACTGCTTTTTTATCCGTAGGAACTCCCTCCGGTGTATTAATTTCCGGTATCGGCGGATCATACCAATCCCCCAGACCGGGGTATACCCTCATGTCATCACGGTAATGGGACCCTTCCACAGGTGCCGGTGCCGCTTTTAAATCCGTAAGGCCGGTATAATAAAGCGGTACTTTCACTTTCTGCGTAACTTTTTCTCCGGTCTGGTTGAAAAATGCGCCCAGCCCTTTTTGCTTTGTATCCACAGATGCATGAATAAATCCATCAATATCTAATGTTTTATCACTTGTACGGCTGTTTGATCCTTCCGGGATATCATATACCGGTGGTTTTATATGAATCACATCACCATTCAAAATATCATTGTATTTATTATAGAATTCACCCCAAGTCTTCATAACATTTTCCGAGGGTGCCCCTTGATACAGCCCATTTGCACCGCGGTAAGAGCCGCCTACGCCAAACATCATATTCAGTGCAATAATGTAATCATAATCGTTGATTCTTTCATCATATGGCCAGAAAACGGAATCGTCTCCTCCGGTATAGGCTGAAAATGGAACCAGCGTCCATCCCATGGACGGCATTTTACCAAAAGTGCCATAATAAGCGATCTCTCGTCCATAGATCAGCTGGTGGGCTCTTGGAATTGCAAAAGCCGCCTCTTCATATCCCATTACACCCATACTTGCACCATTCATATAATGCCAGTCCGGGGAATTGATATATACATTCATTTCTCTTAAATCTTTGTAGAAATCCCTGACTGCTGTCTCCCACTGTTTCGCAATGGAATCCTGTTCCCCATCATGTCCGATGTGTTCCGGTTTCTTATTGTTACAAACCCAGCTTGGGTAGGTACCATCGATTTCAATACAATCCATGCCTGTTTCTTTATAAAATTTCAATGCGTTTTGGAGACTTGTCTCTGCTGCAGCAGAGGTCATACAGCGCATATTCCCCCAGCATCCGTTATAGCTTTCGTGGGCGCCCTGATCCCCTCGGGATACTACCATGGTATAGGAGCCGATCAAAATATCTTTTTCATGAGCATAATCGCAGATGCGTTTATACTTCTCAATATTTCCTGCCGAAACATCCTCTACATTGACTCCGGAACCAAAGGAAAGAAGTACCATGTTGAATCCCGACGCTTTTGCCTGATCAATACCTTCTTTAATTTTTTTCTCGTCCGAACTGATCAAATGATAAATTGTAGGATTATCCGTTGTCTGTGGAAAAAGCACCCGGTACATTTTCTTTACCGCAAGCTGCTGCCATTCATAATAGCTGCTGCTTTGAAATAGTTCATATGTACGAAAACCTGTGAAAGTCTCACCCGGCTGCAAGGTATATGCGGGACCAAATTCTTCTATTTTCTGACCCAGATCCGGTTCATACGAATACTGGCTGATAAGCTGTCCAAATGTCCCATTGTCTTTCCACTGCACAGACTGGTGTCTTCCATTATTCCTGTCGTGATTTGGATTTCCGCCATTATAGCTGGTTTCCATATACAGTGCATCCTTTTTTGGTATCTGTATGGGCAGTATTTCAGACCTCAGATGCTGAACAACTACTTTCTCTCCGCCCTCGTTCACAACTTTTACATACTTGGATATTACGGGTATTTCATCGTAAATTTCATACCGCACCTGAAGTTTCACACCTCTGTATTTTTCTTCAACCGAATCTTTTGCCCCATAGTTAACTATCAAAGCCTTTCCCTTTGCGGGCCAGGGTGTATCCTTCATAGTCGGATCCGCCATACGCGGGTCATATTCCCAGTGGAAAATCTCTTCCGTATTCTCTTCGGTTGTATAGTTCAGGTATTCAAAATCCGAATCTTCTCCGCCTATCCGGTATCGTACTTCTCCATCGTCCCCATCTGTATAGTGGTCATTAAGCACAACTTCCATATCTGCCCCAAGGCTGCCATTCTCCAGTAAATCCAGTCCTGTGTACAGATTGTTATAACCGGTTGTCATGAAATTTTTGGATACATCAAATGTCCTCTCCACAATCCCATTACTCAAAGTAACCGTATCATCCTTTTGTACAATCGTAGAAGGAATCTTAACTTCACCGTTGAGCCAATCACCCAGAGTGCTTTCGGCGCTGTTTCCTTCCAGTTCTATGCCAACGCTAAAGGTAAAGATCTTTAATTCTCTGTTGGTTATTCCCTGAAGATTCTCCAATGCCCCGGCAGGAATGGTAAGAGAATACACATGTCCCGAAGCCAGTGGCTCCGCCGCTGTTATTTCCAGGGTTTCTGCACCTTCAACTTTTTCATCACAATCCAGCACTTCACAAGCAGCCGGAACCTCTGTACCAGTTGTTTCATCTTTGAAAATAATGGCTTCCGTACTCAGTTGAACCGCCATATTATAAGTAACAGCTATCTTTCCCTGTTTACTAATGGTACTGCCATCGGATGGTGATACCCCTTTGATCTCCGGCGGCAGATTCTGAAGGATTCCTTCGGTTGATTTTTGAATCTGCTGTTCTGTCAATGCAACATTGAAAATCCTTACATCATCCATTCTGCCTTTAAAAGCATGACCGTTAAAAATAGCAGATCCGTCCGCATTCCATCCTGAACCGATCAGCAGGTCATTGGGATTTAATGCCTGGTCTATCTGCATCGCTACCGCTTCCGATGCTATCAGCTCTCCATTCAGATACATTTTATAAGTATTTTTATCACAGGTAACAGCCAGATGGCTCCAGTTATCAAATGCCAGACGATAGTCTTCACCCGCTGCTATCCAGGTTCCTCCTGCAGTTCCTTTATTCTCAAATTCAATATTTCCGTTGTTTCTAACGCAAAAATAAAAGGCATTCTGTGGAACCGTGGTGCGGTCCCGCCCAAAAATTTTATTCAGGCTGTTTCCGCCGCTGGGATCAATATTTACCCATGCTTCAAATGTATACTCATCGTGGATATCAGGATTACCGATATTGATATAGGTATTATTTCCGTTAAACTCCAGAGACTTTCCATAAATACCAAAATCATCCACTCTATAGTTACCATTTACTGCGTATTCTTTCTGATCAGTTTCGTTGATCACGACCTTTTTCCCTGCATTCTCCCCGGTTCCGTCCACGACCTCATCCATTGTGAACTGGAATAAGGATTCGGGCAGTTCTATCTCTTCATCCGGGTTCCCTTCCGCTGCCAGATCTTTCATCTTGGCATCATTTACAGCCGTATCAATGTAGTTTGAAATTCCGTCGAATTCAAGTGCTTCTCCATGGCTGCCAACGGGGTCCGTCAGGGATTCGTTATTCCCGGCTTCAGGTTCTGCTGTTTCTTTCTGTACCGTGTTTTCCGTGATTAACTCAGCTGCGCTTACCGGTACGGCCCCCATTACCATACTTGCTGATACAGCCAGTGCAAGACTCTTTTTCATCCATTTTTGTATCATTTTTTTCCCTCCTGCATTATAATTTTACTAATATGCTTTTCTCCTTTATCTGACTAACATTATTTCTTTATTTCCACACTACCTTGCAAGCCTTTCCCCCTGAATAATTTCTTATAAGAAGAAACCTTATTTTTAGGCACGCGTATAACTGTCTTCCTATTAATTTTCTTAAATGCGCTGGTACCTACGGAATATAATTTTTTAGTCTTGATCTGGATATCTATTAAATTTTTATCTCCATAGAAAGCATATTTGCCTATTTTCGTAACCCGCTCGCCAATTGTAACTTTTTTAAGATTTGTATTATTCTGGAATGCATAATTTCCTATAGAATTTACATATTTGCCAATAGTTACCTTGGACAGCTTTTTGTAGTTTTTAAATGCTTTTGCAGAGATTTCCGTTACACGGAATGTATAGCCATTCACCTTGACAGAGGAAGGGATACTCACTTTTGTCATGGTATTCTTCGTACCTGACACTACCGCAACTGTACCGTCTTTTGCTGCAGATTTTGTAACCTTGTATCTCAGGCTTCCAATCTTATGTACAGAGCCTGCCTTTGGAAGTTTCACAGCCGGCGTTGCGGGAGGCGTAACTGGCTTTAGCTGTAAACCATTTGCTGCCAGTCTTAGTTTTTGAGACATTGCCATCATCTCTGCCTTATCTGCGGATGGTTTTGCTGCAAGTGCTGAACCTTGTGCAATCGTATCATTGAAAGCTTTCCAGCTTGCATCCGTATAATTGCCCTGGCCTTTGCCCAGAACCGTATTCAGTACAGACAGGATGGACTGAAATTCTATTTTGGCTTCCACAAAGGAAGTATCTGCTTTCACCGTTAAGTTCCGGAATGCATTCTTCGCCCGGTTTACTGCTCCAATGACTTCCGATGAGACTGCATCCTGCTTATCCGACATCTGAACAGCATTGTTCACTGCATTGATATATGCTTTCCAGCTGCTGTCCGTATAGATGCCCTGGCCTTTTTCCATCATGGCTTTTCCCACTAATATCTCTTTTTCAAGAGCTATCTTCGCCGTTTCCAGATCAACAGACTCCTGAGTAATCAATCCCCGGACTGCCTTTTCGATTGCTGCAGCCATTGCATCTACATCTGCCTGCCGGTCAATCGTCAGATCCCTGACAACAGCGTTAACCGCGTCTGTTACTGCAGCTGCACTTTCCCGGGTATAAATGGTGAGATCCTGCGGAACCTGACTCAGTGCCGCATCCACATTCGTGTAATCAGCCGGTTCTTCTCCTGCATACTCAATGGTATAAACTGCGTTTTCGGTACTTTCAAATTCAATTGTCTTTTCCCCCGTATTTACTGTAGAACCTTTTTTATAATCAATTTCCTGTCCTGACTGGTCGGTTACTCTTACAACAGAATTTTCCCAGGGATTCACCAATTTGACCGGTTCCCCTTTTTCACTGGTGATTTCAATGTAATCCACCTGTCCGCCTGTCATGCTGGAAGACAGTAAGAATGCTCCTCTTTCCCGCAGTCTGGTAAAGCTTGCATCCGCTCCCGTCCAATTCGGGAATACCTTAATAATATCATTGTCACTCTGTAATAACATGGTGTTAATAAATTCAATTGCTCCCGCTTTTTCGATTCCGTGGTAGCCATCCTGTATCACGAAGTTCTCACACATGGAACTGTCAAGAAGCTTCTTGAATTTCGATATAATGTATTGAGGATCCACACCGCATCTTACCGCATGCAGATATACTTTCGGTGTTTCGTTGATTTGAGACCATATATTTTTGTTTGCAAGCTCTTTTAATTCAATACTGTTTCTTGCCGCTTCCCGTAGTTCCGGATCGGTATCATATCCCAGCTGCTGTCCCGGAGCTATAAACTCAAGCCCGACATTTGCCTCATGAGCCCTGAATTTGGCTCCTACCTCACTTAACGGAACATACGGTTTGTCATAAGTAAAATTCGCATCACTCTGAGGCACAAAATCCTGGATCGGGTAATCCGCAAAGTTTTCATACATGTCCTTCCAGACCGCCAGTTTCTCTGCCGGAGGGAATATATTTCCATCCTCTGTTCCATCGATCAGGCATTCTAAGATATTCTTTACCGTACCGATTGCAGTTCCGGAATTCATGTCAAAGGTGTTCTCATGTGCTCCTGTCCAGATATTATAACGGTATTTACCATCTCCAAGATCTTCTTTTTCACACCATTTTTCATAAAAATTAGCATTTGCCAGCAGATACGGATAAATTTCCTTTAAATAATCACCATCTTTCGTATAATTGTAATATTGTGTCAGACCCATTGCTGCAAATCCCGCATTGTATACCTGCATCAGATATCCGCCTGCTTCGCCGCCCCATGCATAAGATCCCCATGGTCCCAGTGCAACCGGGTACAGAATACCGTCATCAATTCCATCCACCAGTTCAGGTCTTCCGTCAAATTTACCATTGTTAAAGGCCGTTCCATTTTCGCCCGGCTGATTTCCTCCATAGATATAATTATAGTATACATTAGCGATGTCTGTCTTTGCTCTCTGGCTGCCGTTTTCCATAAAATCTAAAAGAGGGTCCTTCAGCGATTTGGAAAATTCCCCGCGGTTGCTGGAATGCATACCATAAAACGGTGCAATAAAGTTATAATTCATATGGAAATCCCCGTTCCACATAGCACCGTCCGTTGTGGTCCAGATACCATAGAGACCGGGTGGAAGACTGTCTTCCCTGCTGGTACACGCCATATAGTATAAAGATCCATAATAATATCTGTGCAGTTGTTCATCTCCGATGTTAATATAAGATTTCAGCCAGTAATCTTTCCACCACTGATCATTGCTTTCTTTTAAGGATACCAGATCCTGGGCATTCTGATACTGTGCCAGAATATCGGATGCCTCATTTTGCGGCTCCATACCCTGTAAATTACCTGTGAAATCATAATTTTGGCCGCCGCCTCCCACAGATGTTACAATCTGCACGGTCTGTCCCGGTTCAATGGTAAACTTAAGTACTGCTTCGGAATCTTTATTTTTCTCAGCTGCTGCTTTAGTGCCCAGAACTTTTGATTTTAATACAACTTCAGAAGTCCAGGATTTTTCATTCTGATTTTCAACCAGATTAACCGTTTTCTTCGACGCCCAAACCATGTCGCCGTCAACCCCGGAATCAAGTGGGAAATCCTCAAGATCTGTTTTGGTCCAGACTGCACTTTCCAGATTAAGCGGTTCCTCTCCGGTGGATGTTATTTCTGTTACCATTACATTATCCGTAGCAGAGATCCAGGATGAACAGGTAATAGGTATCCCTGATATTTCCATATTTGTATCCAGTCTGCCATTTGTGATATCCAGAGTTTCTTTAAAATCATACACAATATCGCCAGTGATCAGATTTTTGTTGGCCTCATCATAAAACCGCATTTCTGCAATCCGGGCGGTACTGTCTCTTCCAGGATTAGCCTTTGAAATAAAGACTTTTACGTACTGCGCCTCTATTGCCTCATCCAGAATAAACTCCGTTGCATTTTCCAAATTTTCCGTTACGGTCTGAACTGTTTCATAAATTTCACCATCCTTACTCACCCGGACTTCAAAATCAGAGGTATTCATTTCCGTCTGGGCATTATTATAGGATCCCTGATGGTAAAGAACATATTTTTTTAGCATGTTCACTTCCCCAAAATCGACCTGGAACCAATGGCTTTTTTTATCATCCGCATGCTCGTTGCCATTACATGCCCAGGTGTCCTTGTCCTGTTCCATTTTATCATCTATGATTCCTTCCAGATCATAGATATACGCAGGGTCTGCATCACTGATATATCCACAACCGGTTACCTTTGCTGCTGCTTTGGTACTTTCCAGCAGTTCCATTTCCAGAATTCTGGCTGTGTTATCTCTGTCTGCGTTGGGTTTTGCAATATCTACTTTGATATATTGTATTTCTTTTGCCTGGTCAAACTGAAAGCTCGTTTTTTGCTGGTCATTGTCCGTAACGGTTTGTACAGTTTCATAATTAATTCCGTCTGAACTAACGGATACTTCAAAGTCTGATGTATACATTAAGGGATTCATATGGTGATAAATTTCATATCCACGGATGGATTTTACCTGATTTAAATTAATCTCAAACCAATGTGCGTCCGGCTCATGATCGGTTCCCTTACATGCCCAGCTGTCTTTATCCTTATCCATCTTACCGTCAATAATGCCATCCAGATCATAAACATATTCCGGATTCGCATCATCGATAAACCCGCATCCTGTTACGGTAGGTTTTATCTCCGGTTCCTCTTCCTCCTGCATCTCCCGTATGGTCAGGCCCCCGACGGACAGGGGGGATACCCTGCCTGCATCTGCAGAGCCTATGTTATCCGTGTTCATATTTCCACAGTTCCAAAAATCTTGTTTTGATATTAAATAGGACTTTTCTTTTGAATTACCGGAAGAGTTAACACCGACATCTCCATTTCCCATCAATGCAGTCTCTATCATTCTCTGCGCCACAGCACCTTTATAGGTGGCATCATTCCACACAGGAGTATAATTCTTCAATGTCTCACGCAGCGTTTCCCATTGAGCGTCGTTGCCAACGGAACTTCCTTCATTTGCAGCTGCACTGACCGGCATCATATTCATAAACACCGATGTAATCAGCAAAGCAGATAATCCTCTTGCCATAAACCTTCTTTTCATTCTCTTATTTCCTCCTACTACAATATATTTATGGTTAATATCCCTTACAGCCAGTAAGGAATTATCCATCTTGTTGCTTAAGCTGTATAATGATGGAGCAATCGGTATAACGGATTCCTCCTTGGGCTTCGCGCCCGTACAAAAGTCTGTTAACCAGCTCCTCATTCGCAGCGTTCGTTTTATGCAGGTTGATCCACCTTCAGGGTGCGTTCGTGTCACACCACAGTAGATTGAATAGGCAATGAGTAAAACTGGTACTTATCCATTGCAATTATTCTTTCTAAGGAGTGACAATTTATGAACATGAACGCAGTAGGTATTGATGTTTCCAAGAGAAAAAGCACAGTGGCAGTTCTCCGTCCAGGTGGTGATGTCGTTGTAAAGCCCTTTGATATTCCACATTTGGATGATGCATTTCAATCACTAATTAATCTTCTACATTCCCTTGATGGTGAAACCCGTATCGTCATGGAATGTACCGGACACTACTATGAACCAATTGCCCGGACACTGTCACAGGCAGGATTCTTTGTAAGTGCTGTGAATCCCCAGATTATCTGTAACTTTCAGGGACAGGATAATCCTCTTCGCAGAGTAAAAACAGATAAAGCTGATTCCGTTAAAATCGCTCGATATGCACTTGACAGTTGGGCAAAGCTGAAACAATATAGTCTTATGGATGAAATACGCACTCAGCTTAAAACAATGAACCGCCAGTTTGATTTCTATATGAAACACAAAACGGCAATGAAAAACAACCTGATTGGTCTCATCGACCAGACTTATCCGGGTGCCAACACCTACTTTGACAGTCCCGCCCGTGAGGACGGCAGTCAGAAATGGGTAGATTTCCTTGGCACCTACTGGCATGTCGATTGTGTTCGTAAAATGTCCTTAAAAGCTTTTACTSACCACTATCAAAAGTGGTGCAGCCGTAAGAAGTACAACTTCAGCCAAACAAAAGCTGAAGAAATCTATGGAACTGCCAAGGAACTGATTCCTGTACTTCCAAAAGATAATTTTACCAAACGCATCATCAAACAGGCGATAGAACAGCTAAATACTGCTTCCCAGACTTTTGTAAAATTCTGCAAATTCATTCATCTGGCCCCATAGCCAATAATCATCCTTTGACAGCTCCTGCCGTAGTTCCGCTGACAATATATTTCTGTCCAAATATATAGAGAATCATAATCGGTGCAACAGATAACAGAATATCTGCAAAAATCATATTCCATTCATTAAAATGCTGTCCGAAGAAATTATATATTGAATTAATCATTCCCAGCTTTTTTGTATCGTTTAAAAGATACAGCGGGGTAATAAAATCATTCCATGCCCCTAAAAAGTTAAGCACCAGCCCGGTGATGGTAACCGGCTTCAAAAGGGGCAGAATCACCTTAAAAAACAGACTGAGAGGTCCGGCTCCATCAATAACTGCCGCCTCATCCAGCTCTCTTGGTATCCCTCCAATAAAACTGTCAAAGAGAAAGATCAGAAACGGAATGCCTAATGCTGCATTCACCAGGATAATTCCCATATATGTATTCTGAATATGCAGTGCCTTCAATACAAATATAGTGGCGACATAGTTTACCGGTGCAATCAGTCCCAGAAAAAAATAATTGTATAGGCCCTTATTCATTTTATTTCTGTCTCTGCTAATAGAAAAAGCAGCCATTGCCGAAACAATCAGGCAGATCACTACGGATACTCCTGATATAAGCATACTGTTTCCAAATGCTCTCACCAGGCTTCCTGCTTCAATTACGTCTATATAATTCCTCCATTGGATTACCTGGGGGAATGCAAAGTTCAATTCTCCGGCTTCACTTGAGGTTTTCAGGGAATTTATTACAATGAAATATAACGGCAGAAGGACGGTAAGGCTGCCTATGGCGGCAGTTATAAGTCTTAATATTTTTCCAGTCAACTGTTTTTTCTTCATTTTATTCCTCCTCCCCAACTAAAGCTTTTTTCATAACCATTGAAATAATGAAGGTTACCAGAAATACAATGACAGAAAGTGCATTAGCCATACCATAACGCCCACTGCCAAATTCCTTGAACACCTGTGTATTGATCACTTCTGAATAGGTTCCAGGACCGCCGCCTGTCAATGAATAAATAATGTCAAATACTTTCAGCCCGTGAATTGTATTCAGTACCATAACCATCGTCAGCGAGGATCTTAAGAACGGCAGCGTTACATAGAAAAACTGTTTCCATTTACCCGCTCCGTCAATTCCGGCAGCCTCATAATACTCTTTCGGAATCATTTGGAGACCTGCAAGCAAGATCATCATATTCCATCCTGCCATTCTCCAAATCTCAACAACCATGGTACTTCCCAGAGCTGTATGCGGATTGGCAAGCCATCCTTTTACCAAGCTCTCAAGCCCCAGAAGACGAAGAATGTTATTTAGCGGTCCATCCATTCCCAGAATTGAAGTAAATGCAATACCGATAATCAAAGGCGCCAGTGTATACGGGAGAAAATACAGGCCTCTGAATAAATTTTTGCTTCTCAGTCCTGTATTCAGGAGAAGCGCCAGACCAAGCCCAAGCAGAGTTTTACCTATAACCGTTACTACGGTAAACGAAAGCGTATGCTCCACACTCTTCAGATATGGGCCGCCGTGGGACAGGAAAATATCTTTATAATTCTGTAGCCCTACAAAAGAAATTTTAGACCAGGACGTATTCCAGTCTGTTAACGAAATGCCGATTCCGGCCACCACAGGTATCATAAACATAACTGTATACAATACAATTGCCGGAACTGAAAATAATGGACTGTATATCTTTTTTTTGTTCATAATATTTTACCTTTTCTCTATTTCATCTTAATATTTAAGAGGTAATGATTTTGCTTATCCATTACCTCTTTTCCATAACCTTTCTCTATTTTTCAAATAACGGTTCTCTCATGGCATCAATGCCTTCCAGCACTTCCATAGCTGTTCCGCCAAGATACATATTTTGAACCTGAATACCAATCTCTGTGCTGTTCCAGTTGGTTACACCGGTTTCAAAGTTCTGTCCCACTCCTGTTCCATTTGAAACTACGGTCTTATAACCATTGGATACATTCCCTTCAATATCCGTAAATGAACACTGTCCCAGATCCTGTCTGGCTGCATAATAAGTTTCCAGATTATCCTTTCTTGTCAGGAAATTAAAATAATCTTTCGCTGCATCGATCACCTTAGAATCTTTGTTGATACTGCGCCCTACACCACCTGAAGACTGGGCAAATACCGTATTGTCATTTAACGGAACCTGGAACATTTCCCATTTGTCTGCATTAGTAGACGGATCTTTTGCCATAATCTCATTCTGGAAAGTAGTATATACCAGTATCATGGCATATTCTCCCGTAATCATTTTATCCACACTGCTCTCCCAGGTGTTGGACATGAATTCTTCTCCAAAATAACCAGCTTCTTCAATTTGCTTCATCTGTTCCAGACCTTTTAAAAGTCCTTCCTGTTCTGCAAACTTTGCAGTGTCCTGATTGAGGGATTCCCGAAGTCCCGGCTTGCTTTCTTCCGCCTGAGCCGAAAGAGTATCCAGCCATGTTGCCTGGTGCCACTGAGCCGCTCCCGGTTCATAGATCGGTGTAATACCTAAATTCTTAATTGCCTCACAGGCTTCCATAAAACTGTCAAAGGTCTTAGGTACTTCTTTGATACCCGCTTTTTCAAAAATATCCGGGTTATAAAGCATCGCCCATCCGTCAGCACTCCAGGTAAGGCACTGCACTATTTTTCCGTCATAAGTGGTTCCTTCTTTTGCCCAGTCGCGATAGCGTGATACCCATTCTTCTCCGGACAGATCCAATGCATGTTCTGACGGCTGATATTCCTGTATTCCGGCTCCTGACTGGGTGAGATAAATATCCGGTCCTTCACCCACAGCAAATTTAGAATTCAGTACATTGGTATACTGGTCATCAGGGCTTGCCTGCCACTGGATTGTATTGCCGGACTCTTCCTCATATTTTGCAGCAAGTTCCTTATCAATATCTTTGATCCAGTTGGATGATGCAGCTACCGTAATCGTAACCCCTTCTTTCGCTTCATCGCTCCTTGCTGTTTCCGCAGATCCCGCTTCCGTGTCACTCGCCGTGGTATCTCCCGTTGTTTCCTGAACCGCTTCCGTTCCTTTTGATTCAGTAACTGCCGTTTTGCTTTCCCCGCTTCCACCGCATCCTGCAAGTGCTGCTGCTGATATCGTTGCTGCCAGTGTAACTCCCAAAACCTTTCTCAATTTCATGCTATTCATTTTGCTTCCTCCTTTTTGTTTAACATGTTTATACTATAGCACCCGGAATTGTATTTGTATTTACACATTTTCTACTTCACATTGTGGACTTTTCCTACTTCTTCCTTTCCTGCCTGTTTTTAGCAAATAATCACTTGTAATTCCTTAAAATAACGGATATGATTAAGAAAATAAGAACTTTTTGGGGGGAAGATATGAAAAAGTCTATTCAATCCAATCTTTTTTTGAGCTATTCAAAACTAATTGTTATCCTTATTCTTATTTTAGTGACTTTCTTCTATGCTTACATATCTAATTCACTAAAGGAGAATGCTTCTAACGCGCTGGTGGACAAATGCGACAACCTGACTACCCAGATTGATACCCAGTTAGAAAGGCTCAATAACTATTCCAAACGTATTGCTGTATCCAAACCAATCAAATCACTGTTAAAGCAAGACATGTATAGTTTTACACGTGAAAGTGCCCAGAAAAAGTTAGACTTTTCAGATATGGTATTTAGTGCTTTGGACTATAGAATCGATAATATATCCATTAATATTTTTGATTTTGACGGACACTATATCAATATGTCAAAATCCAGTACGTTTAAAACGATCCCCCCCGAAAAAGTAAAAAACCTGACCTGGATCTCCGATGTTATGGATGCAAAAGGCAATAAAATCCTGCTTGAGCCTCACCCGGATGACTGGGGTTTTGAGAATGAACCGGTTATTTCACTTTGCCGCTCCTTCAGTGAAAAAAATACCCTTCCCCATAATACGATACTGGAATTACAGCAGCCCTTCTCTGTGATTCAAAAGATCATTGAAAAGACGCTGTCCAATAAAACAGAATCTTATAACCTTTACATATTGGACGAGAACGGCCATATTGTTTATGCATATGAAAACACCGGTCATAATAACCATAACGGGAGTATCAGCGAATATTGGAAATCGATTACAGTCAGTGAATCTGCCAACGGTCTTCTCCAGGGAAATACTGCCGAAGCAGGCAATACTTACTGTGCTTACCGGACTTCAGCCCAGTTTGGCTGGACGTTCCTTGTGGAAACCTCCAGGGATGTACTGTTAAAACCCATTAACCAGTTCCGCAATATTATCTTTTTAACACTTGTTGCAATCCTTCTGACTACGCTTCTGATATCCTATCAGATATCCAGAAGTCTGGTAATACCGCTGCGAAAGCTGCAGGAAATCACAACCCGGCTGGATCTGAAGACGATATCTAAAGACACCGTTCCGGATTACAGCAGCCAGTATGATGAACTAAACCAGCTGTACCATTCCTTCCAGTCCATGAACAAGAAGCTGGAGGATTCCCTGGATGAAGTAGTATCCCTGCGTTCCCATGAGATTCAGGCAAAAATGCTTGCCCTTCAGTCCCAGATGAATCCCCATTTTCTCTATAACACACTGTCAACCATCAGTATACTGGCGGAAGAAGACTGTACGAAAGAAATTATCGATGTCTGTGACGATCTTTCCTCCATTCTCCGCTATATTTCTTCCAGCAGTATGCAAAAAGTAATCTTAATCCAGGAAATTGACCAGAGCATTGCCTACATGAACCTGATGAAAATAAAATTTGAGGATCGGCTTATCTTCCACATAGATATTGATGATTCCATGTACCACATAAGAATTCCAAAACTAATCATCCAGCCCCTTCTTGAAAACTGTATCAAGTACGCAATCCATGTAATCCCCCCCTGGGTGATACATATTGAAGGAACAACAAAAGATAATACCTGGTATATCAAAGTAACCGATAACGGATCCGGTTTTAATCCTGAAAAATTAGAGGCACTTGAAAACACGCTTGCGTCCATTATTCCTGAAAAATCCCTGCCGGAACTGGAAATTGATGGTATGGGGCTGATTAACCTCTATATACGGCTTAAGCTGGCTTACCGTGAAAATGCTGTTTTCAAAATAAAAAATCTGCCTGGCGGCGGAACGGAAGTTACTATTGGTGGAATTATAAGCGAGGATAAAAATTATGGAGATAAATAGACCTGTCCGCATCATTGTTGCGGAAGACGAATCTTTGATTTTAAAAAATATCATTAAAAAAATTGAAAATATTTCCCCTGATTTTCAGGTGGTTGGAAGTGCCTACAACGGATTGGATGCCCTTCACCTTCTGGATACAACTAAAGCACAGATATTATTTACCGATATAAAAATGCCAATGATGGATGGGCTGGAATTAATCCGGCGCATACGGGAAAAAAATACATCCCTTCAAATTGCCATCATCAGCGGTTATGATGACTTTGAATATGCCAGGAGTGCAATC
Source organism: Robinsoniella peoriensis (assembly GCF_000797495.1). GTDB lineage: Bacteria > Bacillota > Clostridia > Lachnospirales > Lachnospiraceae > Robinsoniella > Robinsoniella peoriensis. The sequence goes on along the minus strand of NZ_JTGN01000003.1, from coordinate 406,496 downwards.
CGGTACGACGTTGCAGATTATCTGTTAAAGCCGGTGAAAGAAGCGAATCTGGAAAGTATTCTGCGAAAAATGCAGGACACAATAAAGCAAAAGGAGAAATCAATTGAGCGCAGCATCCTCTCTTCCGCCCTTGCGGGGCAAGCCTCGGATGCGCTTATGCCTTCTTCCTTTTCCGGCAGACACTTTATGCTGTTCCTGATCTGTTTTGGTAATTTAAAAAACCATATTCCCGGTCTGACGGTTCAAGCAGACGATGACTCTTTATTTTCGGAGGATACTATGCTGAAAGCGCTCAATACTTGTTTTTCTAAACAGGAAAGCTGGTGGCTGATTGACGAACGGGAAATGAACCAGAAATTCTTAATAGTTACTGCCAGTCAGAATAATGAAAAAGAAATCTTGCAAAATGCCAAAACTCTGCTGGGGGTTCTGGAAAAAATATATGCACCTGTATCAATCGCTGTCTGTGAACACTATATTGCATATCAGGATATTGAAACTTCATCAAGGATGCTGCGAAACCGTTTGTACCATGGCTTGATTATCGGTTTCTCCCAAGTCATTACTCCGGAATCCACCGTCGGTCATACCAAGCTTGATATTTCCGATATAAATAAATTATCCGCATCTGCGAAATCTGAGAATTTTGTATCTTTTTCACAATTTCTGGAGGCTCTGTTCAGTCAGTGGCAAAATTTAAAATGTCCCCAGTATATGATTGAAAGTCAGCTGCTGCAAATTCTCCGTTTAACGGAAAATGACTTCGAAACAACAAATGAAGAAAATAATATGCACGAAAAAAGGTTATATGACTGCATCCAAAATGCAGCCGCCATTAATTCATTATTTTCTGAGGTCTTAAACATATTCCAGGAGATCTTCCGTATACAATCAAGAAAATGCTCGGATGCATCTTCTATCATAAATGAACTTGAGCTATTTATGAAGAAAAATTATGCATCCCCTATTAACATAGAGGACATGGCAAGGAAGTTTAATTTCAACGCCTCTTATCTGACCCGGATTTTCAAAAAGCATACCGGAGAATCCCCTGTGAAATACCTACTGCGGCTGCGTATAGACGAAGCAAAAAAACTGCTTCTGGAACATTCCGATTTATCCGTGAAGCAAATAAGTACTTTGGTCGGTTATGAGGACCAGCACTATTTCAGCCGGTTTTTTAAGGAATTAACCGGTGTATCTCCTTCCGATTACCGAAATAAGAATCTTTGAATAAAACAATTGCTGCGGTCTATATTAACACTGGCCGCATACCCATGACTCATAAGCTGCCACACTGTCCTTCAGACGTTTCAGGCCATCCTTCACTTGCTGCCTTGGACATGCCAGATTCATACGCAGGAACCCCTTTCCGTTCCGGTATTCATTTCCGTCCGAGAGATATAAACCACTGTGGCGGCGAATAAAGCGGCAAAGTTCCGAGGAGTCACCAATGACGGACCGGCAGTCAATCCAAAGCAGATACGTTGCCCTGCCGGAAACCGCTGATACTCCTCTGATTTCTTTTTCCATGTACGCTTCTGCATACCTCCTGTTCTCCCACAGATACTCTCTTAAGGCATCCAGCCAGTTTCCGCCGCAGCCAAATGCCGCAGCCGGTGCCATGGCAGCAAATACATTTGGCTCTGCCACTTCATCGGTATTCAGACCTCTGACCACTTTATTCCTCAGATTATCATCCGGTACAATCACAGCAGCCGTCTGAATCCCTGCCAGATTAAATGCCTTGGTAGGGGATACACATGTTATACTGTTGTTTTGGCAGTTTTCCGATACTGAGGCAAACGGTGTATAATCAGAACCAGGCTCAGTAATATCACAGTGTATCTCATCCGATAAAACAGCCACATGGTATTTGACACATAAATCCCCAATCCTCTTAAGCGTTTCTCTGTCCCAGATTTTGCCCACCGGATTATGTGGATTACAAATGATCAGTAGGGTCGTCTGGGCATCTGCCAGTTTCTCTTGCAAATCTGTAAAATCAATCTGATATTCATTGCCATCGTATTTCAATGGGTTTTCCAATACATTTCTGCCATTATTACTTATAGAGTTAAAAAATATGTTATATACCGGAGTCATTACTACAACATTTTCCCCTACGGTAGTTATCTTACGGACTATGCTGGAGACAGCGGGCACTACACCAGTGCAAAAAACCAGCCACTCTTTCCTGATTTCAAACTGATGCCGTTTTTTCCACCAGGTCTGGTAAGCCCCATACCATTCATCTGTCACCAGTGTATATCCAAATACTCCATGTCTGGCTCTATCCACCATGCTTTCTGTTATTTCCGGTGCTGTCTGAAAATCCATATCAGCCACCCACATGGGAAGTTCATTTTCATTCACATCCCATTTCATGGCCCCCGTATTCCTGCGCTCTATTATTTGATCAAACTGAAAATTCATGCCTTTTCCTCCTATTTTCTTTTAATTTCAAGCTCAGTGCCCGCTTAGTATTCAACTGTCTCCCATCGCATTCTAAGCTTCCCTTTTTCAGCGAAACCCAAATTTAAGATATAATTGTTTGATGTAGTACTACTGCACCAAAAAGGATTAAAATGATACCGAATATCCGGTTTATAGCTGCGAGATGATCCTTCTTTGCTTTTTTCTTTAGTAAGGTAACCACTCCGGAAAGTGTTCCCCACCAGATATAGGTCCCGATAAATACGCCGCACACCAAACCGATCCCGGATGTAATTCCCGTCTCTCCATCTATACCAAACCAGGAAAACGCAAACAGAAAGGTAAGAATGGCTGCCGGGTTTGTTATTCCCACTGCAAAGGACGAAACGAACATCCGGATACCTCTGACAGGATTCTGTACATTTTGAGGCCTGGCATTTTTTATCGTCAGCATACTGATACCCATGCCCAGAATCAGGCAGCCTCCCCCCAGATGAATGATACTTTGATGCCGAAGTAAAAAATCGGAGATAAAGGTAAATCCACAGGCACCGATACAAGCATACAGACAGTCCGCAGCAGAGGATCCTAATCCCGTTATCAGGCCTGCTTTCATGCCATAATTCATGGTTCTTTGTGCTGTCATTGCCCCAACTGCTCCGGCCGGCATGCCAAAGATAAGCCCGATTAGAATCCCCTTTATAATAAAAATACCCATTTGTTCCTTCCTCTCCTCTCTCGCCTGTTCGTCTGGCGGAAATCCTCATCTTTTCTTATACTCACCGTTTACTGCTTCAATCTTTAGTTCTCCTGATAAAGTTTCAATCTGTTCCGTACCAGACACAGCTTCGCCAAGTGCATACAGGCCGCTTGCGCCTCCACACTCACCGTAGTAAAGAACCACATCCCCCCACGGTTCATAGTAAGCCAGTGTTCCTGCAGGTCCCTTGGCCAGGGGAGTGTCCCTTGTATCCAATTCATTGGGGGGATAAAATATTTTTTCATCATTGCTGTAATCTTCTGCCGGGACAGAAAGAGGGAGCTGGTCATACAAAGCATGTGCTGCGGAGCTGTTATTCAACTGAAAAACAATATTCTGCCCGTCTTCTCCTTCTACCCGGATTTGTAATTCCTTTATGGGGGGTTCCTTTGTATCAGAAGCTGTTTCTTCTGATGGCGGGGGCGGGGCCTCCGTTACAGGAATGGTTTGTTCTGTCTGGTCTGCATTTATACTTTCCGTATGCAGCCTGGAACTGCTGCTGCAGGCTGAAAGGATAAACAGCAATACGACACAAAGGAAAAGGGGGGTTAATTTTTTCATGTGCAATACCTCCTGTTGTGGCTGTTGTTCTCATATGTATCCATTATGTATGTTTCATTGGTTAAACCGCCATTTTGTCTGGACTTTGGTCCATTGTGCAGGTAATGACTGTTTTATCCGGATCCACTTTGTCTTTTTCAATAATCAGTTCCTTGATGTAATCTGCCCGGATACTTCCTCCTGTTGGATTCATAACGCTGTCAATCTTTCCGTCAATTTCTACATCCACGGTAGAATACTCGAATGCAAGGGTGGTATTCAGCAGCCTGCAGTTCTTCATAACAAGATTGTCAATATAACACATTCCCTGCAGGCTTTCGACGGTACAGTTAATCAGTGTCAGATTTTTTGCATTCCAGCCAAGATATTCCCCTGATATAAAGGAATCATATACCGTCACGTTTTCACTGTTCCAGAAAGCATCTTTGGAGAGCAGTCTGGCATTATGGATTTCCATATTTTTTACCCCGTCAAAGGAATAGTTCCCGATCAGTTGAAAATTCTGAAGCTTCATGTTCCGGCTGTTCATGGCAAAGTAGTCTCCTTTTGCCGTAACCTGCTCCATGATGACTTCATCACAGTTCCACAGGGTTTCTGCTGCATTTGGAAAATGTACATTCTGAAGGGTCACGCCATGACACCGGCGGAAATTCTTTGGTGCCTCAATGACTGCATTCTTTACCGTGATATTGTCCGTATACCACACCCCTGCACGACCCATTTCAAACCAGGTGCAGTCCTCGGCAATGATATTCCTGCTGTACCACAATGGATATTTCCATTTGAACATACTGCCGAAAAGCTCAATATCATGACTTTCCTTCAGCGGTGATTCCCCATCCGTAAATATGGTGTCGTATATTTTTAAATTTTCTCCTTTAAAAAGTGCACGTTCTCCTGTTAAAAACTCACGTCTGATTTCTTTCATTTCTACCTCTCCTTTAATATGTTGTTTTTATGTTATCTTTATGTTATTTTTATGTTATCTTTATGGATGTGCAATCTGCACGATCTTGTTTCCCCAGCCTTCTAACACAGGGTTTTCCTCTACAGCAGTCACAAAGTCATCCGTTGCATCAAAGGTTCCTATTTTGGTATATTCTCCCGTGATTTCTGCGTCATGATAAAACAATACGATACGGTTTGGGTCCGAATAATAGACTTCCCCGGCTTTTTCCGATGTTACTGTTTTCCCATTGGATGGGATATTATATCTGCCGGATACATCGTAATACTGCATCACGTCATAGTCCGCATCATCATCTCTTTCATAAATGGGAAGTCTCCAGTCAGAAGTTCCCACATAGCGGGCAATCGCTGCCGCGGTCTCGTTATCTTCCAGCTGCATCATGAACGGGGAGCCGTTATCTCCGAACCGTACTTCCAGTTCAGTTACTCCGCTTGTATTCTGGCTGTCAGCTGAATTGCCGCTTTTGGCCTCTGTTTCTGTTACTGTATCCGTCTCTGTTCCTGCATTGGTGCCGGCCACAGTATCTGATGTACTTTGTCCGGTGCTTACGCTCCCCTGTCGTTCCTCCTTGCCGCAGCCAGCCAGAAGTGCCGCAGATAGCATAATTAAAGTTGCTGCTCCCATTGCTTTTTTTACGAGTCTATTCTTCATAATCCATACTTATTGAGATGTTTTTCCTCAATAAGATCTCCTTTCTGCGCATTTGCGCTCAGCTTATTTCTCTTTACCATGTCCTGACTCCTATCTAATGATATGTGTTACACGACTATTCAGCCGTCAACACTGTCATATCTGACTTCTTTATACGGCCGGCTGCCAGATAAGAAAATCCCAAAAACAACAGGATAACGATGAAACCTGGCAGAACCATAGTGAGAATATCCGGATGAGATGCAAAGTTGCTGATTCCCGCAAGCCGCATGACTGCGGAAACCAACGGGTCTGTAAAAATGGATGCCAGTACAGTCCCCACTGCCGCGCCCGTCACTGCTGCGATGCCAAACCGCAGCGAAAATGACAGGCGCAGCATTCTGGTGGAACATCCAATGGCTTTATAAATACCCATGTCCTTCTGCTCCGCTGTAAGAATCTTGCTTCCGGTCATGATTGTCACAATCAATACAAATAATGCGATCATCCCGTACATAAATGCCAGAAGCCCATGCATAGCCGAAATGATTCCGAACAACCCCGGCCAGGAATTCTCATGCACATGTACGTCACCTCCAAAAGCTGCCTGAAGCTCCTCCGTTATCGCTGCCCTCTGTGACTCGTCTGAGAGGAAATAATGGTGGCACCATAATTGGGGGTCATCCTGCCCGATAGTGAGATATCCTTCCCGGCTCATCCCGATATTGGCCCCCATGTCATTTGCACAGTGATAGATTCCGGAAACCGTAAAGGTACCGCTCCCCATGTCCCCACGGATCGCCACCGTATCTCCAATGGATACCCCCAGGTCGGAGGCGGCGGTTTCTGTCAGTACCACCTCATCTTCTCTCCGGCTGGTCTCACCCTGGCTGATATGGAACCGTTCCGGCTCTGTGATTACATTTGCCGTAAAATTGGTTCCATTTACGGATATACTTGGCATGGCAAGTTGGTAGCTGTCGGTGATGTCGGTGTAAGAGCGGACCATGTCCTCCATCACCTCCGGTTCAAGCTCTCCCAGCGCCTGCACGCCGATATCCAGATCCGCCGGATTAAATGCATCCATCATTCCTTTGCCCTCCGGTCCAAGCCATGCATTTGTCCTTCCTGTCAGTGAGGCAAAGAAAACCAGCAAAACCGCAATCAGGCAGGCGCTTATGTACTGCTTTTTTCCAGTCTGAAGCTGGCGCATTGCTAGCCTTAGAGGAAGCCCTTCTTTTTTCATCTGGACTGTTTTTAGCGGTTTCCATTTTCGTTCTGCTGTTTCACCCCGGATCGCCCTCATGGGTGTGACAAACATGATTTTCCTTAAGTTAAAAACTGCGAATCCCACCAACAGGAGAAAAATCACTGCAAAAACTATAAGAGAAGGCAGAATCGGTATATTCTGGGGCAGAAGGACTCCTGTGGCCGTCAGCGTAATCTTTCCTGCCATGCTGACTGCAGGAAATGCCGCCAGTATTCCTGGCAGGATCCCGATGCACATGGCTGTGGCATACTGCACAAGCTGCAGCCGGACCAGCCGGTTTGCGGTAAGCCCGATGGTTTTTAATATCCCCAGATTTTTATATTCCTGTTCGATCACACCGGAAATGCTGTGCCCCAGAACCACCATGGCTGCCGTTAGAAGAACCAGGGCAAATGCCGCCAACAGCCCACAGAAGGCATTCTGCAGGATACCCATAAAGCTCCGGATTGCCTCTGCACTGTGTATAAACTCTGTGTATTGGGAAATGGGGGTGTTTTCATTGAGTCTCTGGTTGATTTCGTTTACACTGAACTGTTTATTATTCGTAAAGATATGGATCATCGCACCGTTCCTGGCCAGACTGTCCATCCCAGTCTCTTCAATCATCTTCTGAATCTCCGCGTAATCCGCTTCTGATACCAGGAAGCCTTTCATTCCAATCATGGAGCTGCCCATGAACGGATCCTCATAATATCCGGAAACCGTTAAGCTTTTGGTTATTCCGCTTCTAGCCACAGGAAATGTGATGGTGTCACCAATTTTAAGGTCCATAACGGAGACCATGGAAGGAGATACATAGACCGTTCCCGGAACGATTTCCTTTGGAGCATCCCTGTAACCGTTCAGCCCGTCACGGAAGAAATGATAAGTTTCTGTTCCCGAATTCCAGGGGATTAGCTGTCCTTCGCTGTCTGACTTCACGCCATTTGCTTCGTAATCGGAAAAGATAAGGTCCTGTACTTCTGTCCTTTCAATCCCCTCCTGTGTCCCTATGCTGTTGGTCAGTGCCGCAAGATCCGGCACACCCGATACCCAGGCGGTAAGGTTTCCAAACCCAGCCCGCTGCATCTCCTGCTGTATATGCCTGCCGCCGCCAAGGTACACCGTGAGTACTGTGGTCAGGGACAGGGAAACGCAAAACAAAAGGACTGCGATTCCGAAAAGGCTTGCTTTATGCCTTCGGATTCCGGCTCTGCATATGATTGTATTTTCCATGTTGTATCCTCCTACCACTGTAATTCGGAAAGCCATTCTTTTAATTTGTTTTCCCTCTGCCTTTCCTCAGCCATCTGATATTTTGTCATGGTCAGCTCATCCAGGACTTTTCCGTCCTCCAGATATAAAATCCGGTTCCCTCTTAGAGCTGCCCTAAGGTCGTGGGTTACCATCAGGATACTCTGTCCGGAATTGTTTAAGGACGTCAGAAGGTTTAAGACCTCATCGGTATGGGATTTGTTCAGAGCCCCGGTAGGTTCATCCGCAAACAGGAGTCCGGGATTTCCAATCATGGCTCTCGCAATGGCGGCACGCTGTGCCTCGCCGCCTGACACCTGGGAGGGAAGACGGTTCTCTGCTTTTTCTACACCCATCTGGGTCAGCAGCGTCCTGGCACGTTTCCGGATTTCCCCCGTACTGCCTTTTTTACTTACGAAGCCTGCGACCGCCACATTTTCAAAAAGTGTAAGATTGCTTACCAGATGTGTCTGCTGGAATACAAATCCAAATTCCTCCGCCCGAAGCTTCGCCATCTGCTTTTCTTTTAAGTGGTTGATCTGTATTCCTTTGTATTCCACCGTCCCATCTGAAATAGCATCCATTCCGCTAAAGGCATATAAAAGTGTGGATTTTCCGGCACCGGAGGAGCCCATGATAATGGTAAAGTCCTGTTCATAGATATCTACATCCACCAGGTCCAGTATCTTATTCTTAACCTGGCCCTGCAGAAAGACTTTGCTCACCTGCCTACCCTGCAATAACACTTTTTTCATACTGGCCTTCTGCCCCTTTCTGAAGTATCAATGGTTTTTTGCCTGTCCTTGGATCCGGAAGGATTTCATTTGTAAAAATCACATAAAACTGTACATAATCCAGCTTCTTGCCGGCAAGGATTTTTTTCATCTGATACAGCATTTCTGCTTTTATTTTTTCTCTGGAGGCAGATACAGAAGTTTCTGCGTACATTTCAAATGCATCCTTTCCGACCTGCCGGAACTGGTAATCCATAAGCCCTTCGATACAAAAGCCCTCAATGGCAAGAGGATGCAGGAACTCTTCGTTTCCGGATCCGTCTTCAAACCAGAGGATATCTTCGTTTCTGCCCAGAAGACCGACCGCCCTGGTAAATGGATAGGGACTGTTGACCTCTGCCGCTTTCAGAACAAGACTGTCAGAAATACGGTAACGGATCAGAGGCTGTGCAAAGTTATACAGACATGTCAGATACATCACTCCGCTCTCCACTTCAATAAAGTTCATATCATCAAAGAGTATCATACCTTCCTCCGGGTTCAACTCCACGCCTATAGTCAGTGATTCACTGGCTCCATAGAAATTGACCACCTTTGTCTGAAAACTTCTTTCCAGGTAGTTCCGAAGGCTTGCCCCAAGAGGCTCCCCGCAGGAAATCACCCGTACTGCATTTACTTCTACCCTGCCTTTTTCTACAAGTTCCGCCAATATCTTGATGGCGGATGGATATCCAATGATAATATTGGGTTTGAATTCTTTGATCTGCCGTATCCACTCGTCAAGCGGTGTCTTGATATCCAGATACATCCGGCTCGCACCCACTCCGTCGATTCCGTCACCAACTGCCATTGCGCCCCCGTATCGTCCATCCGTTGCTGCAATATATACAATTCTGGGACGTTTTGCCAGCAGGGACAGTATCTTGGGCATGGTCATGTTCCAGAGCGCTGCCCGGATCATGCCAAGCAGCATATGATTCCATGCCGCTTCATCATATACAAAATATCCCGGTTTTCCGGTACTCCCGGAGGAATGTACCACATGGTATTTCCCTTTGTATGGCTTTCGGTCGGATGAATCTGCCGCATCAAATTCACGGAGTTCTTTCTGGCGCAGATCTATTGGAACAATCAGCTCGTCAAAATGCTCTAAAAATTCTTTCTTATCGATGGTAGGGAAGCAGGATAGCGGGAGTTCATCCAATTGTTCCTCTGTGATGCCTGCCGCCGTAAAGGTTCTTCTGTAGTAGGCAGAATGTTTCCATGCGTAATGCAGCATGTTTCTTAACTTTTTATTCTGCAGGGTGCGCATCTGTTGTATGGTAAGCTTTGCCTGTTTTTTCAAACGGTATAGATCCACCAGCGTCTTAAAATAATTCATCGTTCTCCTCCTTTTCTAATCAACCGATATGGTATATCCCTGCTTATAATTTTCCCTGTGATAGTAAGTCAGTTCCTTTGTCTCCTGATTCATGACGATGCTCCATTCCGTAGATTCAAACTCTCCGAAATTGTCTTTACTCACGCTGTCCAGTGCATTTCTCACATCCGTTTCCGTCATGCTTTCCTGCTTTTCCAGTGTCTCGTTCAAAATATCATATCTCGTATGGGACTGGGAAGTTCCTATCCCGTATTTCTCTCCTGCCGACAGGTAAAAATTGGTGACAACCGGGGTCTCTGTTACAATCATCTGATTGTTTACATATTCCACCACGACACTGTTTCCTTCTGCATCAGAAAGTGCCAGATGGATCATCATTCCCATAGAAGCATGGAAGTCGTACCGGGAAAGCAGATTCAGTGCTTCCTCCACATTTGCGGCCTGATCCAGAAGCAGGCGGATGACTGTCGTGGTTGTAATGTCCGGCTTATCTGTATTCTGTTCAATGGTGTCTGAATCCTCAATCATGTTGACAGATACCGCGAATCCTTCTTCATTCATACCATCCAGCGGCGCATACAATCCGATTATAGCCTGTGCCATGTCAGGCAGTTTAGAAATATCAAGCCCGCCAGCCTGAATAAAATCCATGTTGACAGTTGAAACGGATGCGTAACCATTGTCCGGTTTTGAACTGATAATCAAAGCGTTACAGGCATCCCAGTCAAAGTTTCTGCCGAACAGGTAACCGCCATCGGTATTCTTCACTGAAAGTGTGCTGCACCCGAATGGGTTCCCGCCAAATAGCAGTTCTGGTATGCTTGATGTGAGCTGGCTGCTCAAATACTCCACCACCCCTTCATCGGAGACAGCGCCGCCCTGCTCCAGAAAACTGCCGAAGCCATAGTCTCCTTCATAGCGGACTAATGACAGCCCTTCTTCCAGCTCTGTGATTTCTGTTCCCGGTTCTACCTTTTCCTTAACCATATCTTCTCCTTTTGCTGTTTCCGTCTGTACTGTATTTTCAGGTGTTTTTGTATTCTCTCCACAGCCGACGACTGTACCGAGAATCAATGACATCATGAAAGCCATGTATATTTTTTTCTTCATCTCATTTATTTCCTTTCTTCATCTGCTACTACTGTAACTCCCACGGATAACATGCATCTAACAAAAAGATAAACAATTTCTAAACGGATTCTTTCGTATTGAACCAATAATTCCAGATGCATCATTTTTTTAATGACAGAAGCCCTATTGTCTCAGCATGTTTACTACTGTTCCATTTATGACTTTTTAGACAACATCAATTTTTAGTTCTTTTGCGCTTCACCTTCCGGAAAGATAATCTTGAATACAAAAAAGAAAATAATCATAGATACGCCACCGGTGATAAATGTCACCAGCAGGTTATAGACTGCCGGGGCCACATAAACGGAGGCAATCGGCATCCATAAGTTATTGAATCCATTGCAGATCAGGGAAATCACGACCCAGGCAAGGAAATACCATACAGCCTGATACCAGGGATTACCGTGGCTTTTAAAAGTGATGTTCCTCTGCAGTGGGAAATTGATACACTGGGCAAGAAAAGACCCAACTTCATAACTGATAAAGTATCCAAGCCCTCCACCTATCATCACAGCGCCTCCGGCATCATAGAGAACATTGTAGCCAAGAAGGCTCCATGTGAAGTCAACACCGAAGAGATGCAGCTCTTTTTGCGGCCACATAAACCTGGTTCCGGCAAGCCCCATTCCCAGAAATCCCGGCAGAAAGGTAAAGACCAGGTACTGAAATACCGTTACCATCATGCTGAATACAAAAAAATAAAAAATCTGATATACCCACTTGGAAAGTTTCGGGTGCTTTTCTTCAAAGCCGTTCCATCTCGTAATCCATTTTTCTTTTATCTGACTCATCTTGTTTTCCCCTTCTTTCCTGATAATCTTCTTTCATATGCCTTATTTGCCCTGGCATTGCCAAAGAATCCACCTATTATCTTTTTCATTCCCCTAAAGAACTGACCGTTCACAACTGCTACAATGCCATCTACCATATCCATGCTGACTGCCCCTGCCGTCATTTTTGCCAATGCCCGAAACGGCATGTTATAAATAAAGAGGATATTCAAATCCGGTTTTCCCCTTTCCTCACTTTTCTTTTTTATGCTGGTCAGACGGTTATAAATGAATCTGGCAAGTCCGCTCTTTGCATAATACATTTGACAAATGGCATCATTCGATGTAAGTTCCCCCGTCCATTTTCCTTCCGGAATCGGATACCCCAGAAGTGTCTCAAATTCCAGGTCAGATATCTGCTGTACAATCCCTGTATAATAGTAGGGAAGCATTGCCGGATGATATGGATATTCAGAAGTGGTGCCTTCCACTTCCCATTCTGCCTCCAGCCGGATATCATTTACACTTGCACCGACCATAATGCGGTAGGTTCCCATTTCTTCTTCCCAGCAGTTCGTTTTTATGTTCCAGTAACGGAAGGTTTTATCGTCGAATGAAATATGCACTTTACGGCTTTCCCCTGTTTTCAAAAATACTTTTATAAATCCTTTCAATTCTTTTTCCGGGCGGAACACAATGGCATTTGGAAGTCCCACATACAGCTGCACCACTTCTGCGCCATCCATGTTTCCGCTGTTTGTCACATTCAAGGTAACCCCCTGGCTGTCAGTTTTCATATCCGAATAGGTAAATTCGGTATAGGACAGGCCGAACCCGAATGGATACTGTACCCGGACTTTGCTGGTATCATAATAGCGGTACCCCACATAGATACTCTCCCGGTACTCTGCATTTCTCTCTGTGCTTGGAAAATGCCTTAGTGCCGGTGTATCCTCATACCGGATAGGATAAGTCTCCGCAAGCCTTCCGGATGGGTTTGTTTTTCCGGTCAGGATATCCAGCATGGCGCTGGCTCCCGCCTGTCCAGAAAGGTATCCATGCAGAATCGCTTTGCAGTTCTTCTGCCACGGCATTTCCACAGAGGCCCCAGCGCTCATAATTCCAACGATATTCTCATTTACCTGCAGAATGGACTGCAAGAGTTCAATCTGGTTCTGCGGGATCCGCATATGTGTACGGTCCAGCCCTTCCGACTCACTGAGTTCATCCAGTCCAAAAAAGTACAGTATAACATCTGCCGTGGAAACAAGATTCAATGCTTCCTTCTTCAAAACTTCGTCCGCCTCACCGGTACGTCTATAGCCCCTTGACACTCCAGCCACCTGCAAGTCATACTCTGTAATGGAGTTCTCTATGGTCTCTATTTTTGTGGGTTTCACCATAGATGAGCCTGCGCCCTGATATCTCGGTTCTGCCGCAAAATCCCCGATTACTGCAACTTTACAGCCTGCGTTCAGCGGAAGTATGTGATCGGCATTTTTTAGAAGCACCGCACTTTCAGCCGCCGCTTTTTTGGCAAGCTTGTGATGTGCTGCCTCGTCAAAGTGCGCTTTCTTTATTTTGTGGATTTCACTTACTGTGAACACGGCATCCAGCAGATCGTCTACACAGTCATCCAGTTCTTCCATTGTAAGCTCCCCATCTTCGATGGCAGATAGAATCTGTCTTGCCGAGTCCAGTCCCGGTGCAGGCATTTCCAGAGTTGAACCTGCTTTTACGCCTTTCACATGGTCGTTAGAACCGCCCCAGTCTGTAATAACAATCCCATCAAACCCCCACTCTTTTCGCAGAATGTCTAAAAGAAGATGCTGGTTTTCATTGGCATATATTCCATTCACCTGGTTATAGCTGGACATTATAGCCTTCGCGCCACCCTCTTTTACAGCTATCTCAAATCCGGTCAGATAGATTTCCCGAAGCGCCCGCTCATCCAGCACTGCATTCATCGCCATCCTGCGGAGCTCCTGGCTGTTCACTGCAAAATGCTTCGGGCAGGCATACACTCCCTGGCTCTGTATTCCCCGGATATAAGAAGCTGCCATTTTCCCGGACAGATAAGGGTCTTCCGAAAAATATTCAAAGTTCCTGCCGCAAAACGGACTTCGTTTGATATTAAGTCCCGGTCCCAGCAGCACTTGTACATCCAGTACCGCGGCTTCTTTGCCCAGTGCTTCTCCGATTTCTTTTCCCAGATTCACATCCCAGCTGTTTGCTATGGTAGCTGCTGTCGGAAAACAGGTGGCCGGCAGAGACTCATTTAACCCCAGATGGTCACCGGCTCCCGCCTGCTTGCGGATTCCATGAGGTCCGTCAGAACAGAACACAGAAGGAATACCAAGGCGGGGGATATCACGGGTATCCCATTCCCCTTTCCCGCTTAAGAAGGCTGCTTTCTCCTCAAGAGTCATTTTTTCTATCATATCTAAATGTTTCATTACATTCTCCTTTTTCTAAAGGGCAGTTGAGAACGAAAGGGCTTCCCATTACTGAGAAGCCCCGTTATCCTGCCTGTTACTCTTCTGTCTTTGGAACTATTTCAATGGTAACTTTTTTTCTCTTTTTAAAGTACCTGACAAGAACAAGTGCCATAATACCAAGTGATACCACTGCTACGGCAGCATCAATTCCAATGAATAATTTTGTCATATTCGGCATCTTGTCTGCATTTGGATCCTCTATGGTGTAGTTTCCGCTGTTAGAAACCGTATAGAGAATGTTTTTAGCCGCCTGCCGCATAGCCAGAACCATTGTGGGTGAGGTGTTTGTAATCTGGTTGGACTCTGCTGCAAAGAATCCAAGCATAGCATCGTTTCCATTACGGACAGCGTCATCCGTATTCTGATATCCGTAAGAACCATTCCAGTCAGATAATACCATTCCCTGGAATCCCCATTCATCCCGAAGTACGTTATTCAAGAGGTTTGCATTGGCACCAGTCCATCTGTCCCCAATAAAGGTAAAGGAGGACATCACAGCCAGTGACTTTCCGTCAAAGTTCTTTACACAGATCTCAAACGGTTTCAGATAGATTTCCCGGATGGCCTGTTCATCAGAATAGGTCAGGAGCAGACTGCAGCGGTTTGTCTCCTGTTCATTCAGTGCAAAATGCTTCAGATATGCATAGACACCTTTTGTTGCCATTCCATTTACCGTGGCCGATGCCATATGACCGGACAGCACGCTGTCCTCGGAATAATATTCAAAGTTTCGTCCGGTAAATGCAGAGCGGTGGATGTTCATGGCCGGCGCGTAAGCCCCGAAAATACGGCAGTCAGCATATTCTGCGCCAACGCCTTCACCAATGCGGCTGGAAAGATCTTTATTCCATGTCTGTGCGATGAGAAGCTGTACCGGGTAAGCAGTACCATATACCCCGATATACCAGTCATTTAAACCCGATGTGCCATCGGAATCCAGTGTTCCGACTTTTCCAATAGAATCCACGGCAACGGTCTGGAACCCTCCAAGATTGACCATGTTAATCATATCTTCCACGGACAGCTCATCCAGCAGTTCCTCCCACAATGGGTCGTCGTATTCTTTTCCGGTCAGATCCGCTACGGTTACTCCATTGTCTGCCTCTGTTACAGGCATCTTATCCTCCGGATTATCGTATTTGGTGGAATCATAATGTGCAACAGATTTCTCACTTACAAACGCTTTTGTTTCCTCATCCATCTCATACAGCTCTTCGCCTGGCGCCGCTGTGGCTGCCTCATAGTTTGCAAAGCCATTTGCCCGTGACAGATAGGTGACTCTGCCTGCGGAATACTCCTGGAATTGATTTACTGCTGTGGTATCATCGGATACACGGCCATCTGCAGCATAATTGATATCTGCATCCACATGGAAAGTCTCCTCATCCAATACCGTATGGGAATCGGATCTGACAGAAAGGTTATAATCTCCGGCTTCCAGGATGTAACCGCCATTTTCTACCTTGATGCCTCTGGAGTCATAAGCAGCCATATCTTCCTTCATGATCTCAAAGGAAACTACTTCTGATGCTCCCGGCTCCAGCACTGCTGTTTTACCAAAATCGATTAAGTTCACAGATGCTTTTTCAATTCCGCCATTGGTATATGGAGGGGTATAGTAAAGCTCAACTACATCTTTTCCTGCTGTGTTTCCCGTATTTGTAACCGTCACATCTACAGAAACAGTATCCCCATTATCTTTCAGATTTTGAAGCTCCTGAGTGAATGTGGTATAGCTCAATCCATATCCAAATGGGTACTGCACTATTTCGTCATAGTTAATTAAATTTTCCTGTGCAGCCGTCTCATAGAATTTGTATCCCACATAGATATTCTCCACATAGTTTACAAAGGGAAGCCCTCCCTCATATGCCTCGTCTGCTTTTGTGAGTTCTTCTTTTAAATCCTCCACATTGCTGAATGGGAAATTCCCATAGTTGTTGTATGTAGGGGTACTTTTCAAGTCATATACATATGTGTCCACGGTTTTACCTGATGGGTTCACAGAACCATTTAAGATTTCTCCTAAGGCGGCCATACCGGTTGCTCCGGTGCCCGGTGCCAGAATCACAGAGCCAATACTTTCGTATTCGTCTACCCATCCAAGCTCCATTGTATTATTTGCATTGATGACTACAATGACATTGTCAAATTCAGAGCATACTTTCTGAATCATAGCCTCTTCTGTATTGGAAAGCTCCAGATAGCTTTCTCCTTCATCAAAGTCATCATAATCACCGTTATTATCGTATTTGCAGGCAAAATAGTTATAAAGGTCATTTCCATTAGCCACCTCGTCACGGGGATCGTAGGTTCCGTCAATGACTGCTTTCATATCAAGGGGAACATCCTGCCCCTCTCCGCCTGACCTTGACAGAACGATGATGGACGTGTCAGAAAATTCTTTTGCTTCCTTCATCAGATCATCTGTGTAATACTCTTGCGTTGGTTCCGGCAGAGACCAGTCAGTATAAAAGACACTGCCGGCACTTCTGGTGGGACTGTATTCCTTATACATATCTGCAAGTTCCTGATTTACTTGAAACCCGGCATCCGTCAGCGAAGTAAGGATATCCACACTTCCGGAATTATCAGCCGCCCCTGCCCCTGTACCGCCATAAATCGGATTGGTGGATGCCCACCCAAATACATTCACATTGGTATTGGCTTCCAGAGGTAAGGTTCCCTCATTTTTTACCAGTGTCAGTCCTTCCTCACCGGTTTCTTTGATAATCTCCCTGGATGATTCTATGGTTTCCTCAGAAACAGAACCTTTGCCATTCAGAATCGGCGCTAAGTTATTGTACATGGGGCCAAAGGAAATCATATTGGCCAGAACTGTCACAATGAGTATCCATGAAATACCGGCGGCCCAGCGGACAACATGTCTGGTTCCTTTTTTTACCACCCAGTGGGCTGCTATCATAATAACAACTGCTGCAACCAGCAACCCTGCAATCACATAAATATAACCGCCTAAAGTATGTACATACCGCTGTACATCCGTTTCACTGACACCCATGCTGTTAAAAATAGGGGTCAGCCAGTCAATTAAAAATTGAAGCATGTTTCTTCCTCCCTTGCTTTAAAAATTATAGTTGATTTCTTTAACTGTGTTTATTATAGCAGGGAAAAGTCTATGTAAATGTAAATGCGAAAACTGGTCGTTTTTTTACGATAATCGGTAAACTGGTCTATTCTTCTGCCAATGACGGAAGTAAGATATCCAGATTGAACTTACCGTCCCGCACAGACATTACAATATCACCATGATATTTATCCACAATATAAGTCATGCTTTTTACACCAAAACCGTGTCGCGTCTTATCTTTTTTTTCTGTGACAGGCATACCGTTTTCAAAGGAAAGCGAGCTGCTGCATCTGTTTTCCAGATGAATCAGCATCATATCATTATGGTGTTTGATCTGAAAGCTGATGATACGTTCCCCTCTCTTTTCCTTCATCACACGTTCCAGTGCATTGTCTAATGCGTTTCCCAAGAGAGCATACACATCGGCAGAGGTCATGTATGAGATCATTTTACCTTCCACCATACAGCTGAACTCAATCTGTCGTTCATTGAATATCAGTGTTTTTTCCCGGAGCACATAATCCAGCGCGCTGCACCCGGTATGGTAGGTAGCGTCATAAATGGATACCGCATCCCGAATCTCCTGTAAATACTCTGTTCTGGAACTGTCATCTTCTATCTTCGCCAATGCTTTCATCTGGTGTTTCAGGTCATGGCACTTCATATTGATGATATCGATGGCTTCTTTTGAGCTTTTCTGCTGTGCAGTTGATATTTGGAGAAGCTGCTCCATCATTTCCTGTTCATGTTTCAAGCTGTTTTCCCGGAGCACGTAATACTCCATCAAAAGTACAAGCACGCAGCATAAAAAGCTGTATGCAGGACAGATGATGTCCCCAATCCGGGTGCCGATATATTCCTTGGGATAGGACCAGTAAACACTGAATCCAATGGCAAAGACCATGATGATAAAACCAAGCACTGCAATCCTAAAATCACTGTCCCTCAGTTTATTCTCTTTTTTCTTTGTTCGGATGATTAAAAGGTATACCGCCGCTGCCCCAAACACATAAATAAGGTATCGTGTGACCAACAGGTGAAGCAGGCTGCCATATAATTGATATCTTACACGTATCAGGTGCAGAACAATCCTGCTGAGTGCAAAAGTCATATGTTCTGTCGCATATCCACCTGCCAGAATAAAAATCAGCTCCTGAATTCCGATATCGAAACTGCCCAGAATGGGTATCATCGTTAAAAGCGCGTAGCCAAAATACAACAGGACGTATTGGAATAAGGATTGAGGTAATAAGTATGTTAGTGCAGATTCCCACAGAATGCCCAAAATGATTTGCAGAGCCAGGCAAATGACCAGCCTCGGTACAAAGCGCTTTCTTCTAGGTACATCAAGTAAAAAGATCCCTTCTGAAATAAGCAGCTGAAATGGAAATTGAATACAAAGATTTTCAAAAAAGTTATATATCATCTTACAAGCCTCCCATGAATCTAATATAATCTTGTGCAAACAGTTTTTTTAACCTTCTGGAAAGCGGAAGCTTCTGATCTGTAGTCAATACCACACTTTCTTTCTCTACCCTCCTTACATAATTCAGATTGATTAAACAGCCGGAGCTGCACTCGGCAAAAGGAAGGGATTTCAGTTTATCCTTGATTTCCTTCATACTCCCTCTGCTCTTGGAACATCCCTGCCTTGTATAAAACAAAAGATAATCACGGTCTTTCTCTATGTAAAAGATATCAGAAGCTGTTATTCGGACAATGCCATCTTTATTGCTGATTAAAATATCCTGCTCTTTATGAATTTCTATAAAACGGAATGCTTTTTCCAGTTTCATCGAAAAATTGTAGTAACCGACTGGTTTTACCATGAAATCAATTGCCTGGACCTCATACCCCTCAATGGCATACTGGGCCAGACTGGTAATAAAGATGATACCGACTGCCTGGTCTCTCCCTCTTATTTCCCGCGCCACCTCTAAGCCATTACTCCCGGGCATTTCGATATCCAAAAAAATAACATCGTAATCCCCACAATATTCTTCTAAAAAGTCAAAGCTGGCATAAAAGACTTTTGTCTGAAAACTTTGGCTGTTTTCTCGTTCAAACTGCTCTAAATATGATACAATACGATCCGCATCCTCTATTGAATCATCTACTACCGCTACTCTCATATCCTTTATTCTCCTTTTTCCTGCGTTGTTCTGCTTTCTGCGGCGAAATACTTTCCATCTTTACTTCCATATTAGCATGTGCTACGATTTATAACAAATACGTATCCTTAATGCATTTCTATAGCTTTAAATAATGCAAAATAGTAATGGGAGTTCTTTGAGTAATACAGAAAGTGTTTGAATTATAATTAAAAAAAGGATGTACCAAATCCGCTTAAGATTGGTGCATCCCTGAAAATATATAACATTATAAAAATTCTCAGCCCATACCACTACCTTTAGATGTAGCGAATGGTATGGCAGACTGGAAACAGGCCTTTTATATATCCATATTACAGACTTTCTTTAAAAATCACCTTAATTTCTTCAGGTGTCAGCACTTTATAACCACCTTCCATAACAAGGGTACTCTTAACAAGGTCATCCAGCATCTCCTCTGTCACACCCAGTTCCTTGATGTTCATCACTACACCAATCTCTTTCATCCAGGCTTCCATCGCATCTAAACCAGCTTTTGCAACTTCCTTATCACTCTTTCCTGTCGGATTAATATTCCAGACATTCTCTGCAAATCTTTTAAACTTCAAAAGCCCGTATGGCATGATATGTCGGTAATAGGGCAGCGAGACAGCAGAAAGTGTCATACCGTGTGTTGCATCTGTATGAGCACCCACTGCCTGGCCAAGCATATGCACCATCCAGTCTGTGGTTTTTCCCATAGCTACCAGGGTATTCAGTGCCCATGTGGCAGTCCACATGATATTGCTTCTTGCCTCATAGTTTTCCGGCTCCTTTATTGCAATTCTGGAGCTGTGGATCAGTGACCGCATCAGTCCCTCCATCAGATAATCAGATGTATTATCATCCTCTCCTGAAAAATACTGTTCGCAGATATGATTCAGGATATCATAAAATCCGGATACCATCTGGTACTTCGGCAGGGAATAGGTAAAGGTCGGATTTAAAACGGCAAATTTCGGGAATACCCGTTCTCCGAAGATATGTCCGATTTTCAGCTTACTCTCATGGTTTGTTATCACTGCGCCGCCATTCATCTCAGACCCGGTCCCAACCATAGTCAGCACACATCCTACCGGGATAATCTTTGTGTCTGCATCCACGTCCTCGAATTTCAGATAATACTTTTCCCACGGATCCTCCTTGCAATTGACAGATATAGAGACTGCTTTTGCATAATCGCAGCAGGAACCGCCGCCCACCGCCAAAATAAAGTCCACCTTATTCTCCCTTGCAATCTGAACGCCCTCATAGAGCTTTTCAACCGTTGGATTTGGCATAACGCCGCCATCCTCGAAGATTGCTTTTCCATTGGCTTTTAAGATTGCTGTGACCTTATCGTAAATGCCTGTCTTTTTAATGGAGCCGCCGCCATATACAAGCTGTATATTCTTTCCGTATTTTGGCAGTTCCTCATTCAGATAGCTTAAGGAATCTTCTCCAAAATAAAGTTTCGTTGGGTTTGTAAACGCAAAATTTCCTAACATGTTTAAATTCTCCTTTTTATCTTCTAATTTCTATTTTATATGTAACAGTTTTCTCTGCATCTGATATGCTGCAAATAGGAAATCTAAATGCACGATGCTGCAAATACTGTTTGTTTCTCGATTATCAGCAAACTGCCTGTTATGCTTCCTCTTTACCAATCTTCATACATTTCCCAATGATATCTCCGGTCCGGAGGTACTCATAGGTTGGCATTTCAAACAGTACGGGTTTTAAAGTATGATAATCCAGTTTTCCCTGTCCATTGATTACCTGTTCCTCTGCATAAACATGGTCGATGGTGCAGATAAAGCTTTCAAATCCTTGTGTTTGATAGATATCCTCAACGCTGCACTCCATAACCACAGGTGCCTCATCCATGATTGGTACCCCAGAATCGCTCATATGATAAGCAAATATTCCAGATTTATCTTCCTTCGCGCCGCTGACACAGCCCACATAATCTGCTTTTGTAAGCATTGCTTCGTCCACAATTGCTACGGAAAGCTTTTTTGTTTCTTTGATGCCCTTATTCGTGTAATGTGCGTTTGCCAGGCTCACCATAATGTGGTCATGGCCCATAATCCCCAAATGTCCGACTAAAAGCCAGTTTGGTTTTCCTTCCACAACAGCCCCTACAACTACTAAGGGTGTCGGATATAATGCTAATGATTTTCCAATATCTTTTTTCATGGTTTACCTCCAAATTTATGATTCCTGTTCTTTTTTCTTCTTCCAGTCATTTACCATATCTATCGTGACGGGACCGCATTTCTGGTCATAAGTGTCCAGCTTGTAACTGATTACATCAAGGCTTTCCTGGATTTCCACTAATTTAATTTCCAGCTGTTCTTTTGTTTCCAATAAAATATCTTTTCTGGCGGGTTTTGTTTCTTCCCCTTCCATCGCAAGCTGTACATACTCACGAATGGATTCCAGTGCCATGCCACCACGTTTAAAGCGCATTACAAAATCTATCCAGCTTAACGTGACATCATCATAATTTCTAATTTTGGAAGCACTGCGCGGTACTTCCGGAATAAGTCCTATCCTTTCGTAATAACGGAGATTATCAACGGATATGCCAGTTTTTTCGGATGCCTCTTTAATGGTCATATTTCATTCCTCCTGTCTGTAGAATCGATTCTGTAATGACTATAAACCCTGAACCTAACTCAAGGTCAATACCCTTTTTTCTTTTTTTTCTATTCATCAGCTAATTCTGAAACGGTATCCTGCTCCCCAGACAGTCTCGATAAACTGTGCTTTTTCTGAATTTTTTCCAAGCTTATCCCGCAAGCGGTTGATATGTACCGTTACTGTCGCCATATCTCCTATGGAATCCATTCCCCATATGCGGTCAAAAAGTGTGTCTTTAGAAAAGACGATATTCGGATTCTCTGCCAGAAAAAGCAGAAGTTCAAACTCTTTGTTTACCAGGATAACCTCTTTCTTGTCCAGATACACCATTCTGGATTTTGGAAGAATGGTAAGATTCTGATAAGTGATATCAGTCTCTGCATTTTCATCCTGCGATTCCAGCAGCAGACTGTGGATATGGATATGGGACTTCACTCTGGCTACCAGTTCTGCCGGACTGAAGGGTTTCACCAGATAATCGTCTGCACCCAGACCAAGTCCCCGGATTTTGTCGATATCTTCTTTCTTTGCCGTCACCATAATAATCGGCAGATGTAAAAACCGCCTCAATTCCCGGCATACATCAAAACCTGTTTTTCCCGGAAGCATCACATCCAGTAAAATAGCATCATAGCCTCCTGTTTTTGCCTTTCTTTCTCCTTCCAGCCCATCATAAGCAATTTCAGTCCCGAACCCATTGGCTTCCAGATAATCCCGCTCCAGCTCCGCAATCAGTTCATCGTCTTCCACAATCAATATTTTTTCCATCTATGTTATATCCTCCCTGGTTATTGGAAGATGGATGATCATAGCCAGCCCTTCCCTGTTCTCCGCCCGGACTTTACCGCCGTGTCCAAGAATGATTTCTTTCACCACGGCCAGCCCAATGCCGCTTCCTTTTTCAGACTGGGTTCTTGCATCATCCACCCGGTAAAAACTGTCAAATATCTGTTCCAGGCTCTCACATGGCACTCCCGGTCCGTCATCTTGAAATACCAGTTCGATATCCGTGCCTTCCATCGTGCGTTTTAGTGATATCTGAATGTTTGATTTTTCTAACGTGCGGTATTTGACCGTGTTTGCAAACAGATTGTCAAACACCCGTTTGAATTCCTCCCTGTCAATCTGTACCGGATAGGTCTCTTTTCCATATAAGAAAGTTATTTCCACATGGTTCTGTTCTGCGTCAGACCGATAGGTTCCCAGGTACTGATCCACAAAATCCTTAAAATCTGCTCTCTCCATCCGGTACCGGAACCCATTGTCCAGCCTGCTGTACTCCGAAAGACTGTCCACAAGGCTCACGAGATTCCCCGTCCGGGTCTTAATCGCCTGCAGATAACGGCTTCTTTTTTCCCGGGTATCTGCAATCCCATCCATCAGCCCGTCAAGATAGCCGCTGATGGATGTAAGTGGCGTCCTTAGGTCGTGGGAAATACCGGTGATGAGAGAACGTCTGCGTTTTTCATCTCTCAGGCGCTGGTCAACGGACTCTTTCAGATAAGCACGCATCTCGTCAAAGTCCCTGCATACTTCCCCAAACTCATCTTTCTTCTGATATTCCATCCTGGTATCCAGATTCCCTTCCCGGATTTCTTTTGTACCCAGACTCAACTGATGCAGCGGTTTTAAGATGCTTCTTGATATCCACCAGGAGGTTATTCCATTCACAAATACAGTCAGTGCTACAAAGAATGCAAGTATTCCAATCAAGTATTTCAGGATATAATTCTTCAGATAATTCACAACCCCCTGATCTGTCTGCTGACGGTGAACAGCCGTAATACAGAATACTTTCTCACCATGATAAAAAGTATTCTTGATAACAGAAACCTCATGCCTGCTGGCGGTAAGAGTCTTTGCCGTATCAATCGCATCCCCGGCTACCGACCGGGCCGCCTGCATATCTTCTTCCGTAAGATTGGTATAGATCAACTTTTCATTTTTTGTGATCATGAACTGGTATCCCATCCCTGACAGCTTATCTTCCAGATGGTTCATCTCGTCACTGCGGTTAATTTCAGATATCGCATCCGGGTATTTCCCCTGCCCCCAATTATTCTCCCACAACTCCTGCTGGTAGGTATAGATCATGCTCTGAGCAAACTGAATACTGTTTTCATCGCTGTACATGGCTTCCAGAGTATACCAGTAACTTCCCAATGACGTGTGCAGGCAAACATTTATCACGATTGCCGTAAATAAAATGGGAATCAGGACCATCATAATATTGGATATCCTGATTTTTTTCTTAATTGTCAATATCTTACTCTCCTTTATCGTTACTGAACCAGGTATCCGGTATTTTATTTTTACCTGACCGTTCTGCGTCAAAGGTCAGGTTCTTGAATTCTTTCATTTTCCGCCTCCTTATTTTCACTTAAAACGACTTCTGTTTTCAATTACAGTATAGTCCGAGCGAATAATAATAGCCAATACTTATATCATATTCATTATCATAGTTGAAACCTATACATTTTCATGTTAAAGTATTAGTAAATCTTATTGCAAAGGAGATTTACTAATGGAATTAAGAGTACTTCAATATTTTCTGGCAATAGCAAGAGAGCAGAGCATTGTACGGGCTGCAGAGTCTCTGCATCTTTCCCAGCCCACACTTTCCACACAAATTAAAAATATGGAAGAGGAATTGGGCAAGCAGCTTCTGATACGGGGGACAAAGGGGTCACGGAAGGTTACCCTGACGGAAGAAGGCATGATCTTGCGGAAACGCGCAGAAGAGATACTGGAACTGGTAAAGAAAACAGAGTCTGAAATCACGCTTTCCGACAATATTATCTTGGGTGATGTTTATATCGGGATGGGAGAAACAGATGCCGTGCGTCTGATTGCCAAAGCCGCTAAGGCTCTTCAGGAGTCTCATCCCGGAATCCATTACCATATTTCCAGTGGAAATGCCACTTTTGTCATGGAACAACTAGATAAAGGACTAATTGACTTTGGCATTGTATTTGGAACGGTGGATTTAACTAAATACAACGCATTAAAAATGTCAGATACAGACATATGGGGGGTATTAATGCGTAAGGATTCTCCTCTAGCAGAAAAAGAATTGATTACGCCAGAGGATTTGTGGAACAAACCTCTAATCCTATCCCAGCAGGAAAATAGAGGCGGAGATGTTATCCGGTGGCTAAATCGGGAAGTATCCGAATTAAACATCACTGCAACTTATAACCTTATGTTTAATGCTTCTTTGCTGGTCGAAGAAGGTCTTGGGTATGTTATTGGCTTAGCTCATATCATCAATACCTCCGGAGACAGCAATCTCTGCTTTCGCCCGCTTGCACCCAAGCTGGAAAATGAACTGAGCATTATCTGGAAGAAATATCAGTTGTTTTCTAAACCATCACAAAAGTTTTTAGAGGTTTTGCGGCTGTATCTTGATACGGACTTGAAACTGCATACGACCAAGTTCCCTTGAGAGCGCTGGCCTTGCAACTCCCAAATAATCGGCAATTACTTCTCTGGTTTCATTAAGTACAAGCCAACCAGTGTATGTATTGTTTTTGTCAGATGAATGCTGCTTTATACTATACCATGGATTCAAAGCTTATCCACCATCTACAATGCTATCAGGTATTTAAATAAACCAAGGGCTGAAGCTCATTATGAGAGACTCCAGCCCGGCTATTATCATTTAAGATCAGTATTTACAGTCTTTTTTCACTCAAATTTTATGAATCAAAGAGACCATTTTATTTTTTAATAATCACGGTTTCCTTTTGTCCTTTTTTCGCAAATCTGCTCTGATATGATTTCAGTTTAGATTTCGGTACCTTGATGACTGCTCTGGCATGGATACCTTTCAATGCATTTTTACCGACACTCTTAATCACTTTGGAATATACGGTTATTGTTTTCAGTGCCTTATCGTTATAAAATGCTGCTGTTCCAATCTTTTTCACATTCTTTCCGATCTTCACTGTCTTAAGTTTCTTATTGCCCTTAAATGCACTCTTGCCAATTTCGGTCACTTTATATCTGTAGTTACCGATCTTTACCGAATCCGGAACCTTGACTGTTTTTAATGTAATCTTCACTGGTTTGGTCAGGCTCACCGTTCCGCTCTTGGTGGATGCACTTAATACTTTGTATTTGTAATTTCCTACTGTATAAGTTCTTCCTTTTTTCGCCAGTATCACAAATGTCTTCGTCAAGCTTCCCTTATAAGTACCCTTTCCTGTGATAATGATCTGAGCAGTTCCTGGATTTTTGTTATTCTTATAATAAACCGTGTAATCCACATCCTGTTTCAGTACTTTACTGCCATCTTTTATCGATATTATCGGTTTTAAAGAAGATCCGGTATGGGTTTGTGCCTTAATGCTGCCAATTGTCAGTTTTGATATTTCTTTCTGTACAACCGGCGGTGTTACTGGTTTCTTAACAAGGCCTTTCATTGCTGCCTGCAATGCCGCAGCTGCTGCAGCTACTTCTTTCTGGCTGGCTTTTTCTGACAGTCCAACTGCCGCTGCCAGTGCATTTTTAAAGGTTCTTACACTTTCATCTGTATACTGTTTCAGTGCCTCAGCAGAGATAGCATTGGCTTGCACTATTGCATCTTTCAGCGCCTTCTTATCAACTACAACTTCCGGCTTCGCTGCCACAAGAGCTTCTAATGCTGCTTCAATTGCTGCTGTTGCATCATTCACTTCCTGCTGTGTAGCCTTCTCATCTGCTGCTACCTCTCTTGCTGCTTTCACGGCTGTTTCTAATGCTTTCCAGCTATCTACCGTGTAATCTGCTTCTTTTAACACTTCTGCTGTTGTGATTGCTTCATTCAGCATTGCCTTATCAACTTTCGTATCCTGATTCTTCAGCTCTTCCAGTTTTACTTCGGCATCAGTCAGCTTTTTCAGAGTTTCTGGTGTAATCAGCAGCTTCTGTACATCGGTCAGTTCCTCATATGCAGCACGTACCTCAACAATCTCTGACTCTTTCTCCAGTGTAATCTCTTCACCGATCGCTACTATTGCTTTCTCAACTGCATCTGCAGCTTCCTGATCAAGGAATCCCTGCATAAAGTCTTCTGCACTGAGAAGCATCTTATATGCTTCCTCAGAAACCAGCTTCTTCTCTTCTTCTGTAAGAGCATCATACTTCTCCCGTATCTGTTGAACCATACTAAGCTGCGCAAAATCATCTACTGTACCAAGCTGACTTAAAATCAAATCCTCTACTTCCGCCGCCGCTGCGTAATCTGCCCTTTTCAGTACGACCTTGACAAGGGATGGCGCATTACCGTTCGGATTTCCGAATACCAATGTATTTTTTCCCTTGTTCAGGGATACTTTTTCGACTGTGATTACCGAAGCTGCACTTGGGTCATCCCAGCTATCGCCCTCCGGACAAGTTACTGTCTGTGCATTTGCCGTGTCACTATTTACACTAACAACGAAATCACGGATATTGGCACCTACTCCTCCACTGCTGCTTGCCTTACTGAGATAATAAATATCCATGTTCCACTCAGCAGCTTCTTTCGCATTAAAATTAAAGGTAACAGTACCCTCCTCTTCATCGATTGCATCACTGCTCTTGCCAATCCAGCCTACATATCCCTGACCCTCTGTGAAGTGGGAAGCTGCCTGACCGCTAATTACACCGTTTCCATCGGCATTCAGCACAATCTCTTTTTGCTCTTCAAATCTCTCTTTGTACAGTCTCTGTACCTGACCCTCTGAGAAAGCTTTGTCATAAACAGTAATACTGTCCATAGCACCTGCAAAATGAGTATCTGTATTTGACACATTAGGCAGGAATCCAAAGTAGTAATTATCCGGTGTATTTCCGTCTGTGGCAAAACCAAGTAACGTTTTATCGCTGGAGCCACAAGATCCGCGCTCCACTCCATCAATATAAAGCGTTCCGGTACCATCTCCATTTTCAACGAAGGTAACCAACTGCCAGGTGTCCTTCACATAAGGATTTCCTACCTTTCCCACCTTGTGTCCTCCGGTGCTTCCGGATGCATTGCGGTAAAATACGGTATCCCCGTCTATATTATTTCTTCCTAAAATCTGAAGACTTGCACCAAGATCACCTGTACCTGCATCTTTTCGTGATCCATAAGTGAACAATGAGCTGCTGAAAGTATCCTGTCCAGTTTTTATCCACATTGCAATGGTAGCACCGCTGCCTGATTCAAGTTCCCTCATCGGGTCGTTATCACCATTATCACCTGGAATATAAGTGATACCTGTTGCTGCATTATCTCCATCTGCCGGAAATACTGCGATATCATTAGAATCTTCATCAGATATAAAGGTTACATTCTGAGCAGTAGCAGTTACTTTTTCACCATTAGCAGTTCCAGTTACAGTTGTACCGCTGTCATCTGTTGCTGACTCCGAAAAATCAAATTCCAGAATAGCATTTGCGTCAATCTCTTCCGAAATCTCACCCACATAGTCAACCCTCACATCATCAAACATCAAATACTCGCCGGTAGCTCCATAAGAGTAAAACTCCACCTGGATCTGTCCGTTTGTAACGTTAAACTGCGGAATCTCGATATAAGTCCAGTCGTTTAATTCACCCATCTTCTGGATATCAACATATTCGCTGCCCCCATAATTGGAAACATAGAAGCCGGCACTCGTCTTGTGATTACCGCCTGGCGCCGTACGTGAATGCTCTGATGCCTTGACATAACAGGAAGCCTTATATACGCCATTTGCCACACTCTTATTTAGCTGATAAGTAGATACTTCATAGTTACTGTTTGAAGTATGAATGCCGGAATACGCTCCCGAATATCCACCTTCACTAATATAGGAAGCATTTGTATTGTTTGAACGGTGCCAGTCTGCCGCAGTTACAGACTCCATAGTCTGACCCATATTGGCATCATAATGGAAATTCTCGAAAGATCCATTGTTAACGCCCCATCTTTCAATACGGGCATTGGTCTCAGCCGGAGCTGCGAAATCAGTTTCCTCACCTATTTGCAGAACAAGACCCGGATCGGAAGAATCTCCTTCTGTTGCTGCAGAAAGTCCGATTTCTTCAAGTAACTTCCCGTCAATTGTAAGTGTATTTCCGTCAATCTGTACTTCAGAAGTTATATCCTGCGCCTGGGTAGCAAGCATATCCTGTGCATAAATCTTTTTGCCGCTTAAATCCTGATTGAATGTTAGACTCAGGCTTCCATAATAACCAAAGACCCCAATCTTTCCAGTCAGATCCCCTGCATTCAGAGTAACTTTTGCTGATTTTACCGGCTTGTATCCCGTATTCGTGTGCGTTCTTGCGTAAGCAGCAATACTAATTGCACCATTCGGATTACGGCTAGCCGTCAGGAATGGTATGTCATCACCACTATCCACTGTAACCGTAGGAAGATCAATTCCTCTTGCCATGAATGCAGGTGCTTTCTGGCTCAACATATTTTTTGTTCCATCCCATGCAGGTTCACTTGAAGAAAAGGTCCAGTCATCCTGCAGATACGCATTGGAAAGAGCCGTATCGTAATCCCCTACCGTATACGCCGGTGCAATTCTCTGCCAACGTACAGTACGGGCAACTTCATCCAAGCGGTTTCTCGTTGCCTTTGTATCGACAAATTTCTTGCCGCCGGCAAAATAGGTATCTTTTTCTGTTCCCAGACCGAAATACCCATCACCGGAATTTTTGGAATCTGTTGTCAGATAAGGTGTGAAACGCATAACACCGGCACTAAGACCAAGGGAAGCGCAGATATAGAGTTCATCCTCAGCATTCATAAGTCCCATGGCATTACCTGTCTCTGTGTATCCGCCAATCAACTGCTCACCAACTCGATCCAGGGTAATTGCTGTAGCAAGGTTATCCAATACATCATATGTACGGAATACATCTGAAAAAGCTGCAAATTCTATATTGTCAGCAAGAAGATCCTCCTCGATACGTTCATTATTTGTATTCTTACCACGGCCGCCAACAACATGCTCAATAATAAGTTCCGGGTATTCTTCCTCCGCCCATTCAGAAATCTTACGGCGCCATGTTATCTTCTTCTGCTCGGTACCCCAGTCAATTTTCCAGTAAGAAATACCTGCATATTTACTCCACCTAAGACGCATGCGCCAGAAGTCTTCCTCATCCTTTCCTGCATATTCTTTATAAGCAGAACTTGTCTGGGCACATATCCAGATACCGGTACCCTTCCAGCCATAACTCTTAATCTCTTCGTTCAGAGTCTTCAGTTTTTCTTGGGGAGTATTTCCCCACTCCGCTTTTGGAAATTTATCATCCGGCAGAACCTGGCATCCAAAATATTCTTTATTATATCCATTTTTCTTGGTTCCGTAAGGCAAATCCCAGCCATCATCCAGAAGGAAAATTAAATCTCCTCTGCTTTCCGGATACATGGTAGAGATCCATCCTGTCTTTTCATTAAACAGATGCTCCGGGTCTACAACATCACGTTTGTCGCTTGATTCATGCCAAGCAACCCAATCCTGGATGTTCCAGGTGCAGACATAGTTTGCTGTTTCCGCTGCCGGTTCTGTTGGTACCAGGTTTATCGGAACCCGGTTCGTTGGAGCCGGGTTTGTTGGAGCCGGGTTTGTTGGTGCCGCCGCTTGAACAGCAGGTATAGGGGTTGTTAACAGTACGACTGTCGACATTAACAAACTCACCATTTTCTTTAGCTTCATAATCTTTTTCCTCTTTTCTGTATTCTAATAGGCTGGTATTGTCCACCTATTATTCTTCATTACTGTACATACGCTGGAGCGTGCTGTAAAATACAACACGCTCCATCTTCCTTTACTTTCTAATAACTACTGTACTCTTCTGACCTTTTTTCGCAAACCTGCTCTGGTATGATTTCAGTTTGGATTTCGGTACCTTGATGACCGCTCTGGCATGAATACCTTTCAATGCATTTTTACCGACACTCTTAATCACTTTGGAGTATACGGTTATTGTTTTCAGTGCCTTATCGTTATAAAATGCCGCTGTTCCAATCTTTTTCACATTTTTTCCGATCTTCACTGTTTTAAGCTTATTATTTCGCTTAAATGCACTCTTGCCAATTTCGGTTACTTTATATCTGTAGTTACCGATCTTTACCGTATCCGGAACCTTAACCGTTTTTAATGTATTCTTCACTGGTTTGGTCAGACACACCGTTCCGCTCTTGGTRGATGCGCTTAATACTTTGTATTTGTAATTTCCTACTGTRTAAGTTCTTCCTTTTTTCGCCAGTATCACAAATGTYTTCGTCAAGCTTCCCTTATAASTACCCTTTCCKGTGATAATGATCTGAGCAGTTCCTGGATTTTTGTTATTCTTATAATAAACCGTGTAATCCACATCCTGTTTCAGTACTTTACTGCCATCTTTTATSGATATTATCGGTTTTAAAGAAGATCCGGTATGGGTTTGTGCCTTAATGCTGCCAATTGWCAGTTTTGATATTTCTTTCTGTACAACCGGCRGTGTTACTGGTTTCTTAACAAGACCTTTCATTGCTGCCTGCAATGCCGCTGCTGCTGCATCTACTTCTTTCTGGCTGGCTTTTTCCGACAGGCCAGCTGCCGCTGCCAGWGCATTTTTAAARGTYCTTACACTTTCGTCTGTATACTGCTTCAGTGCCTCAGCAGAGATAGCATTGGCTTGTGCTATTGCATCTTTCAGTGCCTTCCTGTCAACTACAACTTCCGGCTCCGCTGCCACAAGCGTATCTAATGCTTCTGCTATTGCTGCTGCTGCATCCTCTACTTCCTGCAGTGTAACTTTCTTATCTCCTGCTACCTCTTTTGCATCTTTCAGTGCCGCTGCTAATGCTGACCAGCTTTCTACCGTGTAATCTGCTTCTTCTAATGCTTCTGCAGTTGCGATTGTTTCATTCAGCGACGCCTTTTCAATTTTCAGATCTTCAAGTCTTACTTCTGCATCAGTAAGCTTCTTCAGGATTTCTGGCTTAACAAGCTGCTTCTGCGCATCGGTCAGTTGCTGATATGAATCACGTGCCGCAGTTATCTCCGCCTCTTTCTCCTCTGTAATCTCTTCATCAATTGCTTCTATTGCTTTCATTACTGCATCTGCGGCTTCCTCATCCACCGACCCTTTAAACCTTTCGTCATACAGGCTTTTTACCTGCTCCGCTGTAAATGCTTTGTCATAAACTGTAATGTTGTCCATGGCACCTACAAAATGTGTATCTCCATCTATCTCATAAGGCAAGAATCCGAAATAATACTGATCAGGTGTATTTCCATCTTTGGCAAACCCTAGCAAAGTCTTATCACTGGATCCACAAGTTCCGCGTTCCACTCCATCTATATAAAGTGTTCCGGTACCATTTTCATTCTCAACAAACGTAACCAACTGCCAGGTATCCTTTTCATATGGACTACCAACACCTGCTACCTTGTGTCCACCGGTGCTTCCGGCTGCATTTCGGTAGAATACAGTATCTCCACTCTTATTATTTCTTCCAATAATCTGAAGACTTGCACCAAGATCACCTGCACCTGCGTTCTGACGTGAACCATAAGCGAACAAAGTGCTGTTGAAGGTATCCTGACTGGTTTTTATCCACATGGAAATCGTAGCTCCGTTTCCTGCTTTAAGACTCTTCATCGGATCATTATCACCAGGAGTATAAGTAATTCCTGTCAGAGTATCGTCTCCCTCTACTGGGAAAACAGCAATATGGTTCGAATCTTCATCTGTTTCAAAAGTTAGATTTTCTGCTATGGCAGTAACCTCCTCACCATTAGCAATCCCAACCACACTTGTAACATCGTCAACTGTTGACGTATTGGAAAAATCAAATTCAAGAATAGCTCTTGTACCCGAAGTTTCCACAAGCGCTTCTACTGCTGCTTCGATTGCTGCAGCTGCATCATTCACTTCTTGCTGTGTGGCATTCTCATCCGATGCTACTGCTTTTCCTTCTGTCAGAGCTTCTGCTAATGCTGCCCAGCTATCTGCTGTGTAATCAGCCTCTTCTAATGCTTCTGCGGATGCGATTGCATCATTCAGCACAGACTTATTAACAACTGACGAATCATTGATAAAACGTGCAATTCCCCATTCAGAATGCATACCAGAGTTGCTATGCAGGGAAGAGTTACCCTGTTTTGCAACAAGCTGCAATTCTTTGGCACCTTCCGGTAACGCAATATCAAATACATAAAATCTCCCGGATGTCATTCTTACGGTGCGATCCATCTGTTCTCCATCTACGTAGATGCTGTAGAGAATCGTAAAAGCATTTGTCTTATCACCTACTTCATCGTCGCATCCGGCTGCTGCTACAAAACGGTTCATTCCTGTCGGTATGGAATAAGTTACTGTGGATGGAGCGTGTGCAGAGATTCCTTTGTTAAAAGTACGTCCGCCAATCTTCATAGTCTTATTATCCGCAGACTTATCGTTATGTACATTACTCCATGCAACATCATAAGACTTCGGTGTCAAATCAGAGCAATATTTACCATCCATACTCTCTACATCCGGAATCTCATTGACATATACCAGATAATCATTGTATGTCTGATATACTTCTTTACCTTCAAATTCCACATAAGCTTTCACTCTTTCACTCCTGCTTAGTGTAAACGGTCCGTCATAAATCTTCGCATCTGTGATTGTACTATCCTCGCCAATGGAATATTTCATTTCTACATTATCAAGTTCTGCACCACTCATGGTGATGTACTGTTTTGTGGTATTCAAAATCACTTCCTGATAGTTTGTAAAAGTAATAATCGGATCTGTGGTCCAGGTCTCGTATCCACCCATGTCGAATACATTTGCATATCCCATGTACTGTAATAATTCACGTGCCTGTGAACTTCTCTTACCGGTTCTGCAGTATACGATGATATTAGTACTCTTTGTCGCATCTGCAGCTGTCAGAATACTTTCTGCCTGCTCCAGGATCTTTGACAGCGGAATATTTAAGGAGCCTTCAATTCTTGTCTCCGGATCTTCATCTGCCGGACGTACATCAACCAGGATTGCGCCTTCACTTACCAGCTTCTCTGCTGTATAACGTCCGATAAATCCACTATCTGCACGACCAGCAAGCGGAAGGTAATACTGAAAGGTATCGCTCAGCGTATTGTTGGATGCATCCAATATACGTATCTCTGCTCTACCTATGAATCCTGTTGTTAATTCTACATCTGTGTTCGCAGTAGTATCTGCTGTATCTGACACATCTACATTCTTTGTATCTTTCAATATGTTCTTGTCATCATATATCTTTACTTCCATCGTCTTTGCCGCTGCACTGTTGCCCTGACGAATGATACGCGTACTAATGCTCACTGTATTATCGCGTTGTGTTACTGTGGGGGTTAATACAATTGTATTTGCACATTTCGCTAATGTCACGGCATCCAGGCGCATCTGAGGATTTGAACCCAGGGTAGCTGCCAATTTCACATTCACGTTAATCGGTACAGCACTCTTATAATAAACTGAGTAAACTTTATTATTCCTACCACTCATTCCCATTGCCTTATCAGAATGACCAAGAGCGCTAAAAGCCACTTCCGCATCCATGACTCCAACATAAATCTTTGCCTGTGTCATCTCACTGACTGCCGGCAGCGCCACTGTAAATCTGCTGTTCAACGCTGTCTGTACAGCGCCCCTGTTCGATGTAGCACCACCCGCCTTATATGTTATGTCGGAATCCGCCGTATTCACAACTGCGTCGTTTCCTGTTGTATACATTGGCAGCTGATTTACACCTTCTTTTTCCATGAGGATTGCACCATCAGTTCCACCAAACTGAACGTAGTCCATGACTCCCTCTGCTGCAAGATCAACTTCATCCGCTAATACATCATTGACTGCAGTATACACTTTTGTCGATACTTCCTGATCCGGATTGATATACAGTGCAGCGCCTTCTACTGCTGTGTTACCATTGCTCTGACTCTGTCCCACAATGGTCCATCTGACAGAGACAGTTGCCGGAATATCTGTGGAATAGTTTACTTTTACCAGTTTATTCACACGTGGCTGATTACCTGCGCCCGGTGATTCATTCACTGTCTGGGTATAGCTATCTTGTACCTCGCCATTAACCAGCACCTCAATCTTGATGTTGGAGCGCCAACCGGTAACAGGTACGTACAATACATGATCCCGGGAATCTGACGGTGCATCAAACTGTCCAAATGCACCTATTGCCTTTCCGATAGTAAGACCGCCTTTTACACCAGAACCACTTATCTGAGGAGCACCGTCACTCCAGGAATATGCCGTATATGCATCATTATAATAATCCGTACTGTTTACAGTGGATGGCATGTCACCACTGTACTTCAGCTCTTCTTTTGCATCTGCTTTGCTACGGAATGTCACATCATTCGATTTCCCATAATAAATCCAGTCTGCGTTGCCCAGATTTGACAAATCCATGCTTGTTTCTTTATTGTTAACCTCTACCTCAAAGGATGTAACGTTTGGCTTCTGTTCTAAATCATCATTATCTCCGATTGCAGGTTCCTCACCCTGTACTTTCCATACAACTGTTCCATGTGCAGGAACTGTGATGGTATATGTATCATCTACATTCAGATATTTGTGCTGCCACAAGTCACGGACTACTACATCACCGAAGAATCCCAGTTCTTTCCAGGATACAGTAACTTCTCTCGCCACATTAGCACGGTTAAATACAGCAATCGCTTTAGTCGCAGAGTCAACCTCTCCCAGATCTTTTTTCCAGATCTCAATTGTATTGCTGTCGCCATCGTTAAAATTGTTAAGTGTTTTCACTACCGTTCCACCAACACAAGCGGGATCCTGGTCAACAGCGATCATTTCTTCATTTTTCAGAATCGACAGTGTCTCTTCTGTTACCATTCTGAGATCCGCACCAATCATCAGCGGTGCTCCGGCCATACACCACATACTGAAGTGTGATTTATCTTCTTCATAGGTAAGACCTCGACCAACCTGCATCATATCAAGGTCATTGGATTTGCCCGGTTTGCTGTATTGTGCTTTACTTTTAACGTTGTCAATTGCTTTTAGGACAGAGTTCCAGTTTGCCCACAGGTCACCGCCGGTTCGCCAGGAATCCGCCTGACTGTTTGCCACAGGTTCCCCAGGAAATTCCCAACAACAAACATTATATATGATATCCTTCTTTTTTTCTTGCCGAAGTTCTTCTATGAGATCACCAACCATGATGTAGTGATCTGAGCCCGTTGTGAATTTGTTCCAGCCAAGATTACGACCGCCGCACCAGTCTACTTTAATAAAATCATAGTCCCAGTCAATAAAGTACTGCCTTAAATCTTCTTCTTCATGATCCAGCAGACCAACACCCAGACCGAATCCGGTACCTGGTTTATTGTGGTGATCCTTGTCTCCTTCGCCATTAGCTCCAGAAGCACAGGTATCCCCACCAATATCTGTGTAGATACCTGCCTTCATTCCAAGCTTATGGGCATAATCTGCGATAACCTTCATTCCATTTGGAAACTTTTCTTTGTTGTGCGTGACAAGTCCTGTCTCCTTGTCACGACCTCCCTGATAGCCATCATCGATGTTAAAGTACTCGTATCCAGCATCAATCAGCCCATACTCTTCCATCAAATCCATCTGACTGATGAAAAGATCTTCACTGATATTGTTTGCAAACTCGTTCCATGATGACCAACCCATTAAGGGAGTCAAACGTTCCTCGTAACCCCCTTCTGCCTGCACTTCCACTGACGGAGGCGCAGCAAGCGAGACCTGAGGAGCTACCGCACTGACCGCCATTGTCACTGCAAGTGCCATTGTCGAAATTCTTTTAAATCGCTTCATTCTCATAATCCTTCCTCTCTGGTATAATGTAGTCATAGACAAATACCATTCTACAACACATCATTAATCTATATCAAAATTGGCAGGAATGGATCACATCCAGTTCTAAACCAATCGTGATACGTGTATAAATTACTGTATATTTTGTATAATTAATCTTTCCATTTTATTATGAATCGTAGGCAAATTGACAAAATGACGTTTTTCTTACGTGATAATATATAATTATATCAGCGTTTTTACTTATTCAACATGCATTTTTCTCCTGTCTACCATCAATTTTTTGGATATTGTCGTTCTTTAATATGTACTACATGATTTTTGTTGTAACATTGCATATTTCATCGATTTCACCAATGGGCAATTCTGATATAAGGGCACTCCATGGGACGGAAAAGATCTTTTTTCTATTCCTTTCCTTCTTCAATAATCGCTTCTATTACATCCATATAATCTGCGCAGTATTTCTTATATACACTTTTTACTGCCTCCTGAAATCTTTCTTTTTCTGAAGCTGAAAGCTCGCTAACCTCCACATTATTATCTATGGCTGTATGTTTGGATTTTATTTCCTGCGCCCGCCACAACTCCCGTTCATATAAAGCCGACTCTTCTGCGCAGGAACGGATGATTACCTGATCCTCCGGCGTAAGTTTATTCCAAGTCACTTCAGAACACAGTTGAACTTCCGGCACTCTGGTATGTTCATCGATCGTGTAATACCCCGCTACTTCATAATGTCCCATCGTTTCATATGAGGGCCAGTTATTTTCTGCTCCATCAACCTCCCCCCGTTGAATTCCTGAATACACATCCGCATAATCCAGCGGTATTGCTTCAGCACCAAGTGCCTCTACAATATCTGACATCAGGCTTGACTCCTGCACACGGATCCTTAACCCGGCAATATCCTCTAAAGACTTGACAGGACGAACGGAATTATAGAAATTTCTTGCCCCCGCATCATACCACGAGAGACCGATCACCTCATTCGGGTCAATCGATTTCAGGAAATCATCTCCGATACGGCCATCCAGAACCCTCCACATATGGTTTGAATTGGTATAAAGATATGGCATTTGCAGTACCGTTAGTTTAGGAATATACTCCGCTAAATGCGCCAGCGAAACCCTTGTAAAATCAATTCCTCCTATCTGTAACTGGCGAATAACATCCTTTTCATATCCCAATTCTCCTTCTGCCTGTACCAGTATTTTGATTCTGCCGTCAGTCTGCTCTTCCACCATTTCTGCAAATTTGTATCCGCCCATAGTTGTCGGATAGTCTTTAGTCTGATTTTCTGCATAAGAAAATATAAACTCGGGCTTCTTCTCCTGCCTTCCAGGACATAAAATAACCACTGCCATGATAAGCGCCGCTGCTACTACGAATATAGAGCCGATAACCTCTTTTTTATTTCTTCTGATTATAGATCGGATAACCGCATTTTTATTTCTCATCTGAATTCTCCTGATTCCTGATCTTCTGATTGTCCGATCAAAGCCAGGGTACGATATTCACTCGGTGTATTTCCAGTTATCCGCTTAAACACCCGGGCAAAATAGTTGGAGTCCTGATACCCCACCTGACCGCTAATCTCTTTAACATTATTCCGAACATCCCGAAGCAGTCTTTTGGCTTTTTCAATTCGAAATTCAGAAAGATATGCAGTGAAATTTTTTTCAAAACACTGTTTAAACAATTTACAGAAATAGGCATCCGAATATTTCATTGACATTGCGATATCCTGCAAAGAGATGTCTTCTGTATAATGAGACCTTATATAGTTTAAAATTGCTTCTCTGACAGCATGGATCCGTATATCTCCTAACTTCTCTTCGCCAGATTCCCAAAACGCACCTGTATCATCATCCAACTTTTCAAATTGCCCAGAGTCTGCTGTTTTTTCCTCAAACAGACGAAGAGCCTCTTCAATGACAGCCACGAGTTCCTCATCTTCGGTTGGTTTTAACAGATAATCCATTGCCTGTACGGTAAGTGCCTGCCTGGCATAAGCAAATTCATCAAAAGCCGTAAGAAAAATAATCGCACAATTTTTATCAATTGCCCGAATATCCTTAGCTGCCTCGAGGCCATTAATACCTGGCATTTCTATATCCAGAATAATAACCTGGCACTTTTCTTTTTTGAATAATTCAATAGCTTCTCTGCCATTTTCCGCCAATACTACCTCAAGCCCTTCCCGAAAGTACTTCTGAATAGTCTTACAGGCAACTGCTCTTTCAATCGGTTCATCATCTGCAACCAGTATACGATACATAGCTTTTCCCTCCCTATAATTGCGGAATCCTGATTGTAATAACCGTTCCTACATCGGGTTTACTTGCTATTTCAAACTCACTATTTTCATACATTCCTCTGATTCTTTTATAAGCATTTCCCAAACCAATTCCGATCAGATTGCCACCCTCCTGCTCCATTTGCTGCCTCAACCCTGCCAAGATATCCGGCTTTATTCCACTACCGGTATCTGCAACCGTAATGCACAGTATCTGGTCACACTCCTCAATATTGATTGTAATCTTCCCACCCTCTTCCTTTTTAGAAACTCCGTGAATAATTGCATTTTCCACCAGTGGCTGAAGTGTAAAAGAAGGAATCATGACCTCATCTCTGTCTACCTGGCATACAATTTCATATTTGATTCGGTTACCAAATCGTATTTTCTGCAGATAAATATATTCTCTGATCACACACAGTTCTTTGGTAAGTGAAACCTCTGCTTCCATCGTCTTTAAATTGTAACGGAACAATGTACTAAGCGCTTTAATCATCTTCTCTGTAGTTTCCGCATCCTCCAGTTTGGCCATCCCGCTGATCACATTCAGCGTATTAAAGAGAAAATGCGGATTGATCTGATTCTTCAGCATATCTAATCGGATCGCCTCTAAGCGTCTTTCCAGATCCACACGTTCCATTTCCCTCGTATGAAGTAAATCCATTGTCTTTCTCTTCTCTTCCAGTGCTTGAATATATTCACCTGTTGCATATTTCATTTTATTAAACGCATGTACTAACTCGCCCAGCTCATCCTGACTCTCAACCTCCACATCCGCCACTGTGTAATCATTCTCAGCAATTTTTTTCGACACCTCAACAAGCTTTATAATTGGTGATATAATTGTCTTATTCAAAACATTTGTCAATTTACATATACTCAAAAATAAGACTATTGCAAATACCACTGCCGTTATCAGAATTTTTTGAAGAACAGGAATTTTGTTCTGATAAGACGCATTGCCCGTCTCCATTGTATATCGCATCAACGTCCGCGCATAATCCTGCTGGTATCCCTGCATCTCATAAACCTTATACAAATCACTTATATAATCGGCGCTATTCCCGTGTTTACTTAGTATCTCCTCTCGCTTACCGGCATAGACCGGATAACTATTTCGAATCGACCACGTCTTAGAATAGCGGTATTCTTCTCCAGGGAAATACTCAAAGGGCAGGTTAGCGATCATGATCCTGGTTCTTTCACATGCCGTATCTAACTCTGCCCGCTTTTCTTCATTCGGATTCTTAATATAGTCTTCAAATAACAGAGTTTCTTCTTCCAGCGCGTCTACAAGTGCACTGCTCATCGCATTTTCTTTCAAAATCCGACTGAAGTCTACCAAGGAGAATTTAACTGTCCAAATATTAAAAATTACAGCCAATGAAATAATGATAAATACCATGGTGCTAAAAGATCCAATCTTCTTTTTTATTGTCATGGACCTCCAGATATCTCCAATTCTCTTTACTAATGCTAATCTTCTCATACTTTTCTTAATCTTCTATTTACATATTCTAAAAAAATATCTTTAACTTCCCCCGTCACCCGATCCGGCAGCAGAAAGCCTTCTCTACCGTGGATTCGAATTACAATCATCCGAGGTCCTTTGATCATTCCCTGTACTTGCTTCCATTTTACTTCTGAATCCTGCCCGTCTGCCGTCACATAGAGCCCGAAGTCATCGAATCCTAATTCCATAACACGGGGCATCCCAGCCACCTGTTTCCATGCCTTCCAATAGATAATCCCGGGCTGTAACAATGGAAACAGGCAGCATCCAAAAAACATCAATATCTTAACAGATAGATTAGCACTATTCCAATAACTGTACATCAGCAAAATCGATGCTACTGTGAAGATAATATTACACATTCCTGCCATTGACCGGTACAGGTTGTACATTGTCAATTTCCACAAATCCAAAGCTGACACTCCATACAGGAACTTAAATTTCATACTTTATACCTCCTGCATATCACAGATCCCACCTGCAATACTGCATTAATAAGTAGTTTGCAAGAAACTTTCAAACTACAACTCTTATGCAAACAACGTCGGAAGCCATAGGCTGATTTCCGGAATAAAAGTGATTAGTAATAAAGTAATGATCATGCATATATAAAACGGCAAGGTTGCTTTCACAACACGCTCCATCGGCACCTTGCTGACCGCCGAACCAATAAATAGTACTGCGCCAACTGGCGGTGTAAGAAGACCAATGCCGCAGTTTAGCACTACCATGATACCAAACTGCACCGGATCGATTCCGATTGAAGTCGCAATTGGTAAAAGAATCGGAGTTGCGATTAAAATGATCGGCGCCATATCCATAATGCATCCCAGAACCAGAAGAATCAGATTCAGCAGTATAGCTAACATGATGGGATTATCCGTTAATCCAATAATTGCATTTGCAGCTAATTCCGGCACATGAAGACGTGTCAGGCAATATCCAAAGATACTGGATGTTGCAATCAAGATCAACACAATCGACAAGGTATCAATACATTGCCCCAGGGTACGCCATACACCTTTCCAATTCAGTCCTTTATAGATAAACACACTGACGATCAAACTATAAATAACAGCAATCGCCGCCGATTCAGTCGCCGTAAACATTCCGCCAACCACGCCAAATACAACAATCAGTACAGCAGCCAATGCCCAGAAAGATACACTAAGCTGTTTGATCAGGTTCCTGATACTAAAATTATCGCCTTTCGGATATTGTCTCTTAACAGAAATAATATAAGAGCCAACCATCAGTGAAACTGCCAGTAACGCACCCGGTAAATAACCAGCGAGGAACAGACTTCCGACTGAAATTCCTCCTGCTGTCGTTGCATAAATAACCATGTTGTGACTTGGAGGAACCAAAAGCCCTTCGCAGGATGACGTAACGGTTACTGCAGTAGAAAAGTCATCATCATATCCCTGTTCTACCATCATCGGAATCATGATGGTACCAATAGAAGCTGTATCTGCTGCCGCTGACCCTGAAATTCCACCAAAGAAATACGAAGCCACAATATTAACCATTGCCATACCACCGCGCATCCATCCAACACAGGCATTTGCCAATGCAATCAATTTCTCAGAGATGCCCCCCACTCCCATCAGGCATCCCATGGTAATAAAGAACGGCACCGCCATCAGACTGTAGGAGCTGATTCCTTTTACCATCTGCTGACAGATGGTCGTAAGCGGAAGTCCCTGATTCAACAGGCACAAAAGAGAAGATAGCGCAACCGCATAAGCAATCGGAAAACGCAGTATTATCATAATTAGAAAACTACCGAGTAATACTAAGACAGCCATATTATCTGGATTCATCTGCTATTTCCTCCCTTGTGAATAATTTTTTTGCATGCTGGTAGAATACTTCGATTTCAAATATAACCATTGCTACTCCGGCTAAAGGAACGGGAAAATACTTCCAGAATCTTGACAGCCAGGTTATGCTTACATAGGATCCTTTTGATCCTATTTCTACAGCGTATCTCCATCCGACTATAATCATAACGATAGCCAGAATAAAAATTGCGATATCAGCTATTATATCAAGACTGATCACAACTTTCTTGGGCATATATTTATCAAGTGCGGTCATACGAATATGTGAACCGTTTCTGATCGCCAGTGCAGCTGATAAAACTGCCAGATAAGCCATACAAGTCAATACAATCTCTTCGCTCCATGCCGGATCCGGTATAAACGAAACATATCTTCCTAATACCGTAACACTTGTGATAAGAATATCAATGACCAAAATCAGCTTGCATAAAAGCAGTGTAAATTTGTATACTGCATCATATATAGGCTTCATTTTATCGATTGTTGAAAATATATTTGTCATCGCTGATTAACCTCCTAAACAATTGGGGCACAG
This sequence comes from Robinsoniella peoriensis, assembly GCF_000797495.1. Taxonomy (GTDB): domain Bacteria; phylum Bacillota; class Clostridia; order Lachnospirales; family Lachnospiraceae; genus Robinsoniella; species Robinsoniella peoriensis. The sequence goes on along the minus strand of NZ_JTGN01000003.1, from coordinate 363,269 downwards.
AAGATTTAGCTTCTTTCTCCTGCGCCCGTAAACTTTTGACATATATGTCTTTCCAGATACCTTACTGCATATCAAGAATCTGCTGATAAAGATCCTTATTGTCTGCTGTAGAAGATTCAATGATATCTTTACAAGCTTCCTGCCACGGTGTAATATCATCAACATCGATTATATTAACGCCTTCCGCTTTCAATCCCTCTAACACTATGTTCTCTGCTTCTTCTGATCCTTCTTTGTTGAGAGCCGATGCGTATTTACCCGCTTCCGTCAGAATTCCCTGCTGCTCTTCTGTCAGTGCATCCCATGCTTTATCCGTAATGATTACCTGAACCGCGCCAAGCGTATGGCCATCTAAAATCATATTAGGTGCAACTTCCTGGAAAGCGTTTGACTTATAGTTAGCAATAGGTTGTTCCGCACCATCTACAACACCTGTCTGCAACGCTGAATAAAGTTCACCAAAGTCGACAACCGTCGGAGATGCTCCAAGTCCTTCTACCATGCCATTCATAACCGGGTCATTGGAAACACGAAGCTTCATGCCTTTAAGATCTTCCAGTCCTGTGATTTCCTTAGAAGTAAAGAAATGACGGAAACCTTCTTCACCATAGAATAATCCTCGAACACCGCTACCATTTTCAGAAGGTTCTGCTAAAAATTCCTTTGCCAGTTCTGATTCTGCAAAATTCCAGAAATGTTCACGACTTACAAATGTAAACGGAACGGAGAGCAGCTTTGATTTCTCACCGCCGTAGCTCGTCAGTGCGAAAGCTGAAATACGAGACATATCGATCGTCTCACCACCACCAAGCATTGTGTCGAGAACATCGTTCTCAGATCCCAATACACCACTGGCCTGAATATCTACCTTGATAGTACCACCTGAGAGTTCTTCTACTTTTTCCTTAAACGCTGAATCCATCTGTCCTGCAATTGTATCTAACGGATTGACTTCGGCAAACACAAGGGTAACCTCCGCTTCAGCCGCTTTAGCCGTTTCTTTTGGTGCCTCAGTCTCTTTATTATCAGTTACTGCCTCCGTTGACTTTCCTTCAGTGCTGGTTTCCGCTGTCGGAGATGTTAATGAACACGCCGAGAGAGATAACACCATTGCTGTGCATATTACCGCCGCTAAAACTTTTTTCTTCATAAATAAATTTCCTCCTTTAGTTTATGCTTTCTTTGTTATTATAATAATTATAGTTGCTGTTTTGCATAAACTAAAGCGGATATTCTTCTCATTATTAGGATATTTTTAACATCTCGCCATGAAACCAAAATCTATTTCTTTGGATGATGTTATTTGGAATTTCGGCTGCCCTGTGTCTCCAGTATTTCATCTACATTATCCACAGTAACGATTCGATAAGGTAAACGTATATATACTTGATCCGTAAGTTCCACATCATCTGGCAGCTCCGTTTTCATTTCCAGTGAATATGCCAATTCAAGTATGGTATACGCCTGTCCTATAGCATCGTTTAGTACTGTTCCATTCAAATATCCTTCTTGTACAGCTTTCAATGCCGGATATGTACCATCTATTCCTACAATGAGCGGCCAGTCCTGTCTGCCGTCATCCTTCCATGCATCAATTGCTCCAAGTGCCATATCATCATTATTTGCCAATATCAGCTCAATTTCATCGCCAATTCCCTCCAGCCACTGATTCACTTTAGTCTTTGCCTGCGCCCGGTTCCAATTCGCAATTTCATCTCCCAGTTTTTCCAGGCTGATACCAGCCTCTGTAATGGTCTTTATAGCATATTCAGTTCGCACCAATGCATCCTGATGCCCCGCTTCACCTTCCAGTATTACATACTGCAGCTTTCCATCTTTATTCTTATCCCATTTGGAAATTCCATTTCCTCCAGAGCACAGATCTGCCACAATTTTACCCTCTATCTCTCCGGATTCAGATGCTATGGCACCTACATAATAAAGTTTATCCCACCTCTCCAGATCTTCACGGACAAGTTCTCTATTAAAAAATATAATCGGAATATTTGCATTCTTTGCTTTTTCAATGACCATCGTAGCATCCGTACGATCTACCAGATTTATGCATAAAATATCACACCCCGCATCAATAAAACTCGTCACCTGATCATTTTGTACACTTTGCTTCCCTCCCGCGCTTACCACTTCAATATTAATTGTAATCCGTTCCTTTTTTTCTTTTTGTTTTGCTACAGTTTTCATACACTCGGTCAAACTAGCTACAAAAGTATCATACTGATCATAGACACTTACTCCTATTTTCAAACTATTTGGTGTTTCTGCATTGTCACGACTAAGCTCTCCCCCACATCCCATTAGAAGCGTAAAGGTGCAAAACAATATAAGGCTCCATGTACATTTCTTTTTCATGATCTCCTCCTGTAACTAATGTATAATTGGATATAATAACTGTTCATTTTCCTGCAAATGAAGTGTTTCCGTAGATACCTGATGGTGGGCAATTGTCTTGATATCTTTTGAATCTTCTTTACGCATACTCCCTATCAGCGCATCTACTGCTTCGTATCCCATAATAAATTCGTTTTGAAATACAATTTCGCTGATTACCCCCCGATCTAGCGCATATACGATTCGTTCACTGCTTCCCATACCATACAACTTTATATTTGATTGACGATTACCGAGTATATCCGCAATTTGTTCTAATATTTTGTCATTTAAAGCCACGAAGGTCACCGATTCTTCTTTTTCTATAATTTTGCGTATATCTTTTTCCTCATGTCTGTCCACCCTTTCTACCTTTCGGCATGCCTCAGACATTTCGTCCATAAAACCCTCCAGACGTTCTTTTTGGTTCATACGGTTATCCTCCACAGGTAAAATTTTTATAAGTTCTTCGTCATCTGTCTGAGCTAATACGTGCTTCGCCAGTACCTCCCCCATCTCATAGGCATCTGCCTTCACACAGGGAATTACATTCTCTAAATCAATTTCACTTTCCACTAATACAACGGAAACCGAGTTCGAGATCCTTACTAGGTAATCTGACATTTTTTCACTGTCAGCTACTGCCACTACGAGACCCTTAGCCCCATTATCAACCTCGCGTGTTAGCAGTTCCTTCTGCTCTTGACAATCATCCGTTCCCTCCATTATTACAAAGTTTACCATTGCACCCAGATCTTTTGCTGCCTGATTAACACCTTCTTTAAATGCCGTCCATCTTCCTGTACTGCTTCCATATACGACCACTGATATATCTACCTTGGGCTCCGTACTCTTCGTCGGAACAATATAGAAATAAACCATAACCATAAGTAAAATTAACATTCCCACAAGACAGCCAAATACTATCCAGTTTTTTTTAGTCATATGCATTCTCCTTTTACAATGGTTTTTTCGGAAGGTGAATACGGACCGTAGTTCCTATATCCAGTTCACTCTGTATTTCAAGTCCATAAGGTTTTCCGAAGTATAGACGTATCCGTTGATGAACATTCACCAGCCCCACACCCGAACCTTTTTTATGAATTCGTCCGTTATCTGTGAGAAGATAGTCTACCATTTCCTTGGGTATCCCAAGTCCATTGTCCACAACATCTATAAAAATATCACCATCCTTTTCATATCCTTTTACTTCAATTAATCCATCTCCATCCATATACTCCATTCCATAGTATATGGCATTTTCCAAAATTGGCTGAATGATCAGCTTAATTGTGCTGTATTCCATGATGGCTGCATCAACATTTATTTTAAATACAAACCGATTCTTATAACGTGTTTTCTGAATATTCATATAGTTTCTGGCATGTTCCAGTTCATCATAAATAGTTATGATTGTCTTCCCTTTACTTAAACTAATACGAAAAAGTCTGGCTAGTGCTGTAACCATGGAGATAGCTTCCTTATATTGTTCTACCTCAATCATCCACACAATGGAATCTAAAGTATTATATAAAAAATGAGGATTAATCTGAGACTGTAAAGCATCTAATTCACTTTTCCTTTTAGACTCCTGCTCCTGAACAATATCTGCCATTAGTTTTTGCATCTGTACCACCATAGATCGAATGGTCCTTCCCAAATGGCGTATTTCGTGTGATCCTCCTTCATAAATATTCAGGCTCAGATTTCCTTTTTCCAGCTCCTTTACTGAATCTTCTAATTTTTTAATTGGTGTAGCAATTCTGGTTGAAATCAGCATATTTAAAATAGACATCAACAGAATAGCAAATATTACAATTGTAATAACAAAAAATTGAATTTGGGTCAGACTCAGATACAGTTCTGCTGTAGGAACCACACTGACAATTTTCCAACCTGTATATCCTACCGTTTTCACCGTTACCGAACGCTCTATGCCATCAAAAGTTTCTCTGTGCGTACCATCATCATAAGTTGCTGCCCTCAAGTTATTTTCTGTATTTAATTTTGAATATATAGCCTTTTGACGAGGGTGATATATAATCTCCCCCTCACCTCCAATCAAATAGATATATCCATCACTATCCGTATTTACCTTGTAAAAAAGCTGCTCAATTCCACTGAAGCTCATATCTACCAGCAGAATTCCCCTTCTGATATCACCATCATCTGTCAGTTCTATAATACGACTCAAAGATACCACCCAGTTGTAGCGGTATGCACTGTCTTCAAACAAATTTTGTACATGTGGTGTGGAAAAATGTAGATTTTCTATCATGGCATTTGCTCTTTTATACCAATCCTGTACGGTGATATCTAAATTTTCTTTCATACTGGCCACCGGTGCAGCCCCGACCAACTGCTGTTTATCATCAAAACAGGCAATACTAATCAAGTCATCCTTATTGGCCTCGTATAAAAGATTCATTTCCTTATCTAAGTTGTCCGTAGAGAGATCTACCTTTTTTATGACACTATAATACATGGAATCAGAAATCCGCATCATCCCTCTAACATAGTTCTCCAGATTCAAGCTCACCTGATTAACCAATTGTTCGCTGTTTTTAATAATCAGTTCTTCCGTGCTGGAGCTAAACTTTCCATACAACAGGATACCTGCAAATCCCATAGAAATTACTGCTGTTATAGAAAATGATGCAGAGATTAACGTACTGATACCCGCTGTACGGAAACGATATGCAATATAATTCCAACATTTTTTTATTCTGATTTTAATTTTAGCTTTCATTTTGCTCCATTATACTCATTCTGTATTTTGATGGGGATACTCCATATTTTTTCTTAAAAACGTAACTAAAATAGTTAGGTTCCGTATATCCCACCTTTCCCGCTATAACGTATGTCTGATCCTGAGTGTTATTTAACATTTCTATGGCGACTTCCATTCGAATATTTGTCAGATACTTGACAAAATTCTGACCTGTCTCCCTTTTAAAAATTGTAGAAAAATAAGCAGCACTAACACCTAAATTTGCGCAAATTACATCCACAGATAGCGTACTCTTCGCATAATTCTCTTCAATGTACTGCTTTGCCTTCTCCGTCAGCATCTTGGTAGAATCTATCCGTTCCTGATGTATGAAGGAGTGGAATTTGAAACAGGTTTGATACAACCTCTCTCCCAGAACATCCAGAGATTCAAATTTTCCGACATCCTGATAAAAATTTATTTCGCCATCAAATACCTCCTCTAAATTCAAATCATAACTCCTGCCAAGTTTGGCAAGACCCGTAACCAGTTCCATAATTGCAACCTGAAATCTGGGAAGCGATATATTAGAGTTTTTAAGCTTATAGATCAACGCATCCACGGCAACTTTTAGTTCTTGTTTATTCCCTAGTTTTACCGCTTTCATAACCTCTTGAATATCCTGCTCTTCTAATCTAAAATCGTGGTTAATAAAGGGTTGAATATCTTTAATAAAGATTGCCTGATTTGGTTCCAGAAGTACCCGATAATCTACAGCATCCTGCGCTCCTCTATAAGAAACCATTAAATCTCCAAGAATTTTCACCATCTGTCCAATACCTGCAGTCACATTTACTTCCAACAGCTTATGAGCACTCTTGCAAATCTGATCAAGTTCCCTGATAGCCTTTGCAAAATGCTTTTCACCTTTAAGCATCAATATCACCACAACTGCGTCCAGATATACAAAACTACGTATATCGAACTCATCATCCATATTCTCATATACAATCTGCTTTAGAGAAAGATTTAGCAGTTCTTGATGATGTGCATCGGTTCGAAATACAGCAACTGCATAAAAGTCCGACTCTAGATTCACCTCATAGGTACGGTTCATCTCCTTAATTTGTTCATTCAGAATCCTTCCCTCCAGAAGTCCCGCCATAAATTGCTCTTTCATTATAGGAAGGCTCTGAAGATAATATCGAAATAATTTATCCTGATTTCTTTTGGCATCTACCTCATCGTCCAGACTTTTCCTAATTCTTGCAAATACATTACTTAGCTGTTCTGAATCAATTGGCTTTAAAACATACTCCTCTACCTCCAATTTAATAGCCTCTTTCGCATAGTCAAATTCATCAAATCCAGAAAAGATAACTAATCTTATATTTTTCTGCCCTTCCTTCAACCGATGACAAAAGGTCAGACCATCCATAAAAGGCATCTTAATGTCGGTCATCACCACATCTGGCCGTAGCTTCTCTGCCAGTTCCAGAGCTTCCTCTCCATTTTCCGCGGTTGCAATCACCTGGAAACCAATCTGCTCCCAGTCTAGCTTTTTTGCAATTGCCTGTCGAACCGCTTCTTCGTCATCTACCAGCATCACACTATAAAGCCCCATTTTTTCTACCTCCAAACTTTACTTGTAACTATGAAATAAAATATCATGATTACAAATATACTTATTAGGATTTTTGTCAATATATCTACCTGTCTGTAACTTAATGGCACTTTGTCATACAAACGTTCTTTTGCATTTTTTCGCTCACTGGCTGCATCACCCAATAGCTTCTGCCTCTCTTTTTCCGTCAATTCTTCAGTGCTTTCTTTGTCTATTCTGTCATCAACCATAGCATTTCCTCGCTTTTACTATTTTACTCAATTAGCATAATTCCTATACGTAATATAGGGCGTCACAAAGACGCCCCACACATACATTATTTATTTTTTTGCCAGATATTTTCTAAGATCAACAGCTACTGCAATAACAATTACAAGACCCTGTACAATATACTGGTAAGATGGATCCACTCCTAAGAACTGTAAAGATACTTTTAGAAGTTCAAATACAAGTACACCGACAAAGATACCTGAAATTTTACCAACTCCACCATTGGTAGATACACCGCCAATAGTACATGCTGCGATTGCTTCCAACTCATATCCTAATCCTGTATTTACTGTTGCCCCAGCTGCTTTTGCTCCTGTCAGGAATCCGCCCAGTGCATATAGACATGCCGCTAATACATAGATGAGAATCAGTGTTTTCTTTACATTTACGCCAGATACCTCTGCTGCATTTTCGTTACCTCCTATTGCGTACATATATTTACCATGGCGTGTCTTGTTATATAAGAACCACATTAAAAGTCCAATTAACAAAGCTATATAGAACAGATATGGTACTCCAATCTTTCCAGTCGCTACATTTGTATAAATCTTTGAGTAACCGCCTAATGGATCTGCCCCCGTGTATACCAAACAGATACCATAAACAATTGTCTGCATACCCAGTGTGGCAATAAACGGCGGCACCTTAAAGTATGCGATAATAAGTCCATTAAAAAGTCCGAATACAGCACAAACTGCAACTGCTGCTAAAAGTGCAATAAAAATATTTACTTCACCGATATTCGGGAAAAACTTTCCACTATAGTCGGCTTTTTGAAGCAAAGTACCAGCTACACATGCTCCCAAACCTACCATTCGACCTGCTGAAAGGTCTGTACCTTTCGTGATCAGGCAACCACTGACACCAAGCGCAATAATGAAACGTACCGCCACGTTAGTAGACACATTATTGAAGTTATTCATTGAGAAGAAATTATTCTTCGTAATTCCAACGAATAAAACCAGCAATAAAAGAATAAATACAATGGCATGATTGAAAATAAATTCTTTTATATTAAAACTTTTTGCTTTATTCATTTTATATCCTCCTATTCAAATCGAGTTGCAAATTGCATAATTTTTTCCTGTGTAGCTTCTTTATCGTCCACCTCTCCAGTAACCTTTCCATTACACATAACTACAATTCTATCAGACATTCCAATCAACTCTGCCATTTCTGATGAAATCATAACAATTGCTTTTCCCTGTTTTGCCAGTTGAATCATAATTTGATAAATCTCGTATTTTGCACCGACATCAATACCACGGGTTGGTTCATCCATGATCAGGATATCCGGATCATTTGCCAACCATCTGGAGATAATTACCTTTTGTTGGTTCCCACCGGAAAGTGACTGTATCTGAGTTTTACTGCTTGGTGTTTTAATACTAAGCTTCGCTACATTATCCCGTACCAGTTTCTCTACTTTTTTATTATTTAAAATAAATCCCGCATCTAAATACTGCTCAATGGAAGCAATTGCAACATTATCTGCAATAGAAAGCACTCCAAAGATACCTGTCCCTCGTCTATCTTCCGTAATCAGGCCGATTCCACTTCGAATCGCATCCTGAGGTCTTTTTATTTTTAATGGTTTTCCTTTATATGTAATCTCGCCCGAAGCAACATGACGAATTCCAAAGATAGCTTCCATCAGTTCTGTTCTCTGAGCACCTACCAGACCTCCTAATCCCAAAATCTCTCCTCTTCTTAAAGTAAGATTTACATCTTTAAAAGAATTTGGTAAAATACTTGTCAGCCCATTTACCTTCAAGATTACTTCACCTGGTTTGTTATCCTTCGGTGGATAAATATTTGTCAGTTCCCGTCCTACCATTTTGGCAATAATCATATCTGTAGTCATATCTTTTGCTGCCCATGTACCTACATACTGCCCGTCACGCATAATTGATACTTCATCCGAAATTCGTAGAATTTCATCCATTTTATGTGAAATATAGATAATCGATACGCCCTTATTCTTTAATTCATTAATAATCCTAAAAAGTGCCTCAACTTCTGTTTCCGTCAGCGAAGAAGTAGGTTCATCCATTATTACAATCTTTGCATCTACTGATACAGCCTTTGCAATTTCTACCGACTGCATCTGCGAAATAGATAGGCCTCCCAGCTTTGCTTTAGGGTCGTACTCCATATGTACTTCTTTTAATAGTCTATCCGCCTCTTCATACATCATTTTATGGTCAATTACCTGAAGTACACCATATTTTTTTATAGGATAGCGTCCGCAGAAAATATTTTCTGCTATACTTCTCTCAGGTATTGGCTGTAACTCCTGATGTACCATAGCAATACCTTTGTGCAGAGCATCATTTGCATTGATTATATTTACCTTTTCACCATTAAAAATTACTTCGCCTTCATCCATTTTATAAATACCAAAGAGGCATTTCATCAGTGTGGATTTTCCGGCCCCGTTTTCTCCCATTAGTGCGTGCACCGTACCCGGTCTTACTTTGAGACTTACCTTATCTAGTGCCTTTACGCCTGGAAAGCTTTTTGAAATGCCGCGCATCTCTAACATATACTCGCTCATCCATACACCATCCTTCCCTAAAGACAGGGTATGCATAACGCACACCCCGACGGTTATTGCAATTATTTGACTTATAAATTATTTCAGAATGTCCAAAACGTCCTGTGCATTATCCTGTGTTACTTTCACATAATCCACACCGTAATACACATCTGTCTTTTCTCCACCTAACATCATGTTCACAACTTCTGCTGCTTTGTTAGCCTGAGACATATGATCATTAAATACGGTACCCGTCATTTCGCCTGCTACAATTTTTTCCAAAGCATCTGTAAGCGCATCTACGCCTACCAGGTAAATGTCTTTTCCCACAGTTCTTCCTGCAGCTGAGATAGCCTGTGCTGCTCCAAGAGCCATTGCATCATTATTACAGAAAACAACTTCCACTGCATCGCCATTTGCTGTTAAAGCGTTTGCTGTAATTTCCTGTCCTTTTGTCTGATCCCAGTCACCACGCTGAATGTCAAGTTCATCTACTTCAACACCCGCATCTGTCAGTGCCTTTATAGAAAATTCTGTTCTCTGCTGTGCATCGATGTTTTCCGGGTCACCCTGCACCATTATGTAACCAATCTTTCCGTCTCCGTTGATATCGCCACCGTTAGCTGTTTCCAAAATCATTTCGCCCTGGAATGTCCCGGACTGGCTTGCATCTGCTCCAACGTAAGCAGCTTGAATTCCTTCGTCAGCCCATCTCTGCTGCTCCGTTTTTTCTGGTTCGCGGTTAATAAATACCGTTGGGATGTTAGCCGCTGCACATTTGTCTGCAATCTGCTCTGCTGCTGAGGACTGTACCAGATTCAGGATAAGAGCATCAACTCCCTGTGTAATAAAGTTGTCAATCTGATTTACCTGCTCTGACTGGTCATTCTTTCCATCCATCATTGTTACTTCTGCACCAGCATCTTTAAGTGACTGCTCTAAGTACTGTCTGTAAAGAGTCATGAAGTTATCATCAAATTTATAAATACAGATTCCAATTTTTTTACCTTCGAGATTCCCCAGATCTGCAACTGTACTTGCTGCTGCACTAGCGGCCTCTGATTCTGTCGCTACTGTTTCTCCTGCTTCTGTTGCTTCTTCTGTTGCTGCCTCCGTTGTTGCTGCCTCTGTTGCTGCCGCTTCCGTTGTCGCTGCTTCTGTTGCTTTTGTTGCTGCTGTTGTTTCAGCAGAGTTGTTACCGCATCCCACCATCATGCTAGCGATCATAGCTGTTGCTAACAAAGCACTAATTACTTTCTTTTTCATGTTTAATATCCTCCTATATTTTCATTTTTCGTAAGGGTCTTGCCCTTCTCATTTACAAGTCACATTATAGCAAAAGGTTATATATGATCACAGAGAATTTTCTTTTATGTTATATCAAATTTCTTGATTATTACTATTTTTCATTAATTTAAGGCTACTTCTTACAACATTTTTTGATTTCTACTATTATTTTATATTTTTTCTTAGTTATTTTGCCATCTATACTATTCGTTTTATCCTTTCCAGCTTATTCACCAGACTGCAATCGGCTTTCTGCGCTGCAGAACCATATAATCTTTAAACACTCTTAGCAAGCTGCAAATTCAATTCCTACTGTAATGCTCCCTGATACTGGAAGCGATATGTGTCTGTTCCTACTTCTATGGTCTCCTTTATCCCAGGTAAAAAAATAGGGCACGGAAACCCGTGCCCTAAAATTATTACTGTTAATTATAATAGATTGTATTATTGTTTCATTAAATATAGGTATCAGTACTTTATATCACCCGAATTTTTTTCCACTTCCCACTTTTATATCGGATTGAAAATGCAGCAGAACGTGCCAGCCAGTCCATGCCCATGGCAATCCATACACCAATAACCCCCATATTGCAAACGATCCCAAGGAAAACAGCCGTTCCCAACCGAAACACCAGCATAGATCCGATCCCAATGTACATGGTTATCTTTACATCTCCTGATGCCCGAAGGCTGTTAGATAAGTTAAACGAAGTGGGGTGAAGTAAAAATGCCATCACATTATGCATCACAACCAGAATGCAGCCCAGCTTCCACGTCTCCTCCGATATTATATAAAATCCATGAATTACCGGCAGCAGCAGACAAACTCCAAGACCAAGGGTTCCCGTTGCGATATAAGATATTTTCATAAGTTTTTTTGTATACTTTTCGGCCTGGTCATATTATAATGTACCCATAAGTGTGGACACATCATTTAGCGGGGCTCCCATTTTTTTAGACATCCCTTCCCATTAGTTCCATATAAATGGACACCCCCTCACCTTTCAGAACCCCAATTGTGGACATGCCTTGCTGGTATACCCTGTTTCTGGGACAACTGGCTTGGATGATTGCTGAGGCCTCTTTTGGCTTAGACACCTCTCTTGGCTTATGGTATTCTTATCTAAGAACAGGAGGAATACCATGACCAAAAACCCTTTTACCAATGAACAAATGCTGCTGCTTCGTCAAAATCCTTACACCTACAAGGTGTCCAAATTCCAATTAACCTTTACCAGGGAGTTCAAGGAGATCTTTTACTCGGAATACCAGTTAGGGGAGATTCCGCGGCAGATCCTCGCAGATCATGGCTATGATCCTGCCGTCCTTGGGGACCGCAGGGTATGGAGCATTGCCAGACACATTCGGGAACAGTACGATAAATATGGCGGGTTTCACCAAGGACATTCCCCTCACAGGATGCAAAGCTCCGTCTCCCCGGCTGCTGATCTGCCGSCATCCGAAAAGGATGAATTAAAACAGCTTCGGCATGAGGTTGATTATCTGAAACAGGAAGTTGAGTTCTTAAAAAAAATTTCCTCACTCAGGACTACAAGGAAGTAGGTGCTCTGCTTATGAACGACTCTTCCTGTATATTTGAGATTATCCAGCAAACGATCCGGCAAAGCGAGAATTCCCTTTCTGCCAAAGAACTCTGTTCCATAGCCGGTGTTTCCAGAAGCGGTTATTACGCCTGGATAAAGGCAGCTCCTGTCCGTTCGCTTCAGGAACAGAAGGACCGTGAGGATTTTGATCTGGTTCTGGCCGCTTACAGGCTGCATGGTTATGCCAAAGGGGCCAGGGGCATCTATATGGAACTGCTCCATATGACCCCGCCGGTGATCATGAACCTGAAAAAAATCCGCAGGCTGATGGAAAAGTTCCACCTCTCCTGTCCATACCGAGGCCCAAATCCATATAAAAGAATGGCAAAGGCACTAAGGACCAGCAATGTAGCGGACAACCTGCTAAACCGTGAGTTCGAATGTTATGGACCAAGAATAGTCTTGTTGACGGATATCACTTATCTGTCCTATAGCGGATCCTTTGCCTACCTGTCAACCATCCTGGATGCCTTTACCAGGCAGATACTTTCTTATGTGCTCAGTGACTCCCTGGAAGTGGATTTTGTTCTTGAAACGGTCAATAAACTGGTGGCCGATCATGGGATCTCACTTCAAGCAGAAACAATCATCCACAGTGATCAGGGGTGCCATTACACCAGCCAAAGTTTTCTTCATATACTTTATAACAAGAAGCTGCGCCAGTCCATGTCCCGGCGTGGCAACTGCTGGGACAATGCGCCCCAGGAGAGTTTCTTTGGGCATATGAAGGACCATATCAAGGCAAAACTGGCTGAATGCGTAAGCTTTGCAGAGGTACAGTCTGTCATTGATGACTACATGGCTTATTATAATAATCAGCGGTACCAATGGCATCTGGCGAAGCTTGCACCCAATGAGTTTTATAAATTTGTCATCACTGGAGAATATCCACTGGATGTTCCCAAAATACCTGCGCATCCGGTCATAGCCAAAAAACCGGAAGAACTTGGATGCCAATTATATCAGAAAAATACGGATAGTTAAAAAATTTCATAGAATACCATGACATTTAAAGAGGTGTACCTGTATGCAGGATACTTTGGAAGTAAAGGTGCGAAAAAAGTGCCCCACTTTTTAAAATGTCCTTGACAAAGGGTACAGTTCATTTACTTACCTTTTCGAAGTGTTTTTTGGCGGATAGTATTCGACTGGCTCCCATCGGATACTAAGCGGGTACTGAACCGAGAAATGCATCAGGATTTCTCGGTGAATACCCGCGTGCCGCCAAAAAGCGCTTCGGAAAGGTTAGAAAATACCAGTTCTGCGGCCAGCTAACGGAGCCCATGCCAGTTTCCCACACCCATCTTTCCGTACACTACCTACATCTACAAAGCGTCCCTACTCAGCTAAACCCCAATTTAAGCTGAAATTGTTCGCTCTGGAGCGTGTTCTCAACTCCCCTTTGTCACATCACGGATATCCGGGAATATATTATATAGAGGTGATAATCCGTTTACAGCTGTCACCATCCTGATTTGAATGCCTGCAAAGGCAGGCAGATGGGAGTTTTAATATGTCAATCATGTTTCCGCTTTTGATTGGTATCGCAGTCAATCTGGATAACTTTGTTATCGGAATGAATATGGGGATACGCGGTCAGAAGCTTACCATATTTTCTAACTTTCTAATAGGTCTGACAACCGGAGTCTGCGCTTTCGGCTCAACCTATGCTGCCAGGTTAATTACCGGAAACTTCCTGGTATATACAAATTTTATAGGTGCTGTAATTATGATTTTCTTTGGTTACTTCTGCCTGATCAAAGATTCTATTCCCAAAAATACCCAGGACCAGGAAAACGAAACAGATTTCTGCGCACCCTGTATGCAGGAAACTGTCTTTCTGGGGTTTGTACTTGCAATCAACTGCATCCCCCCTTCTTTCAGTGCCGGTGTCATGAATATGTCTCCACTGTATATTGCATTTTTCGCAGCTTTGTTTTCCTGTATTTCTATGCATGTAAGCAACCGTTTAGGATACCGGCTGCTTCATTTCCGGTTTATTAAAATGTTATCTCCTGCTTCCTCCATTCTGTTAATTGCAATTGGTATTATCGAATTGATTGTATGACGTTCTGGTGTGAAGGATCGAAAAGAGCAGAGAATTATTAAATCATCTCTGCTCTTTTCGATGTGCTGTTTATTTCTTAAGTGTATTTTTGATTTGTATGACTATTTGCCTGAAAGAACTGCAGCAGTGATAATTGCCATATCTAATGATGATTCCCATTATTCCGCATATCACCACCACCGCTAAAAATAACTCACTGGGAATCATTTTCAGAAAGTTTAATGTCAGAACGACTACAATGAGCGTTCCGTTGATTACACCATATTTTTCCATGTATCCACCTCCAGGATCTTAGCTGAATAAATATAAATGCAGCATGCTTAAATGAATTTATATCTCCTGTTTTTCGCAGATCCGGATGCTGACCATAAACGATATAACAGCCATAATGCAAACTATAACAAAAAAGCCTGCTGTAATTAAATATCCATTATTCATGACAAACTGAAAAATCTCCTGGTAGGAACCAATCTTTTCCTGCGTGGTGGAAAATAGCAGGGCAACCAGTCCGGCTGCCAAGATCGGCATGACTCCAATCAGGCTTCTCCCTTTCACAATTCCCACTTTGTATACAAAAGGATACATGATCAGACATGCTGCAATATCCATCAGTACCCCGCAGACAAATAGACCCATATCCAAACCAGTAATCTGTACACCAAAACTGCCGGAAATAACAGCAACCAGCAGACCTCCCAGCATTTGTACGAGGGCACTTGTCAGCAGAAACAGATATCGTCCCAATACCATATTCTTTACCGTAGCAGGCAGAGATACATAAAATACTTTTATTTTCTGGCTTTCTTCTCCCAGAAACGGCGTCATTGCCAATGTAGGAAAAAGAAAGATCAGCATAAATGCCCCCATAACAAAGGAGCGCTGGAATATCACGAACAAAAATACCACAACCGGATAGAAGAACACAATTTTATTCATCATAGCTAATGTTCCAAAATCCATTTTCAAAAAACGCATTGTATTACCTGTCATCTTTTTCTCACCCCCTGAATATAAAACACTATGATCTGCTCTATACTTGGCTTTTCAACAAGAAAATCCTTACGTATATATTCCAGCTGTTCCGTTTCCAAAAGTCCTTCAAATCCAATCTGGGTTTTCTTCGCACCAATCAGCTTTTTTTCCAGATCTCCCGTCAGATCCTCCAAACCTCCTTTAATCACCACGTATTTATCCAGGATTTCATCCTTGGTGTCAAAGAATACTTTATTGCCCTGATTCAGAAAGAAAATAAAATCTGCAACCTGATCCAGATCGCTCATAATATGCGTGGAAAGCAGAACACTCCGCCCCCCATCTTCAATGTATTCCTGGAGTTCTTCCAGAATTTCCGTGCGGATGACCGGATCCAGCCCGCTTGTAGCTTCATCCATAATCAAAATCTTCGTATCCCTGGACAATGCGCAGGCAAACATGATCCGAACCTTCATTCCCTTGGAAAACTCTTTTATTTTCTGATCTTTAGGAAGATTCCATTTGGTGAGATAGTCATAAAATACTTTCTTTTGGAATGACGGATAAAATCCTGCCAGTATTGCCGCAAGTTTTGCAGCGGTATATTCTCCCGGGAGATAACACTCATCCGCAATATAGCCGATCTGGTCTTTATATTTTATTTCATCTTCCTCAAAGGTAATGCCATTTACCCTGATCGTACCCATTTCGTGTTTTAACTGTTCCATAATCAGCTTAATCGTCGTGGTTTTTCCTGCTCCATTCTGTCCTACATATCCGCAAATATAGCCTGCCGGAATCTGAAAGCTGATATCATTCAGTTGAAATCCACCTCTCTGTTTAGATAAGCCTTCTACTTCTAATATGTTCATACATTTCACTCCTCATGTAATAATGCCTCTAAGATACCTACTAACTCTTCTTTCTGAATCTGCGCATACCGTGCATTTTCAATTGCTGTTTCAAATGCCTGTTCAATTCTCTTCAGATACTGCTCGCGAACCATTTCATTATCCCTTGGCAGAACAACGCTGCCTTTGCCCTGCCGGGCTGCAACAAACCCCTCCTGTTCTAATTCACTGTAAGCCCTGGTTGTTGTGATTACGCTGATTCCCAGATTCTTAGCCAGCTGCCGGATAGAAGGAAGTGTCTCTCCTTCCGGAATTGTCCCATTCATAATCTGCTCTTTTATCTGCTCTTTTATTTGTACATAAATCGGTAGCTCCGACTGGTTTGAAACAATGACTTTCAAACGATCACTCCTTATCAATATTGATATTATAGTATATACTGTATATATATCATTATATACAGTTGTTTGTATTTGTCAATAGTAAATTCCAAAATAAAATGATTCACCCATGATTCACCCTATAGCGAAATGTATACGCAAAAAATACCGCAGCCTTTCGGCGCGGCATTTTCACTTCTATATACTGATCGATACATTATACTGCAAATAAATCATTAAAGGCTTCGCTCATTGTCGGATGTGTATAGATCTGGTCTCTTAAAATCTGATAATCCAAATCTGCATCCATCGCAAGCTTGATTAAATTAATCATTTCATACGATTCCTCGCAAAAAAGCATCGCACCCAGAATCTTATTTGTATCTTCATCTATTATAACTTTTAATAAACCATCCGGCTGCTTTAATACCTGTGCTTTAGGAATTGCAGCGGCAGCAAGCTTTGCAATTTTAACATGATATCCGGCTTTTCCAGCCTCATCTTCATTTAATCCCACCCTGGAAAAAGAGGGTGTTATAAACACACTGTAGGGTACGTTCTGACGTTTCTTCTCATTATACTGACCTCCGTTTAACTGAGACCAGACGATTCGGAAATCATCCAGGGAAACATATGTAAACTGCAGACCGCCAACCACATCTCCCATAGCCCAGATATTTGGTGCCGTAGTTTTTCGGTTCTCGTCTACCTTTACCGCACCTCTGGACGTAAGCTCTACGCCGGCTGCTTCTGCATTTAATTCTGCCGTATTAGGTTTTCTTCCGGTAGCGACCAGAATTGCATCTGCTTCTAATTCCTGCCTTTCACCTTTCCAGACAACGGTTAAGGATGCATGATCCCCATTATTATGAATCTGCTCAATCTGAGCACCCAACCGAAATGTAACACCGGAATTCTCAAGTGCACTTTTAATCGCATCTGCAATGTCACGGTCCTCACGTTTAATCAATGTCTCACCATCCTGAAGCACCGTCACTTCTGATCCGAAACCGGAATAAATGGAGGCAAATTCCAGTCCGATATATCCGCCGCCGATAATAACCAGCCTCTTTGGCAATCTTTCCAGGTCCATTAAAGTTTCACTAAAATATACATTGGGATTATTTTTGATCCCATTTATTTCCGGAATGACAGGGGTTCCTCCCGTATTAATAAAGATCTGCCCCGCTTCCAGTTCCTGTACTTCATTTTTCATTTGTACCTTTACTCTGGTATTGGATAAAAAGCTGGCTGTTCCATTATAAATGGTCACGTTTGGCAGATCATCCAGTTTTGCAAAATTTTTCCCACGGAGCATAGCTGTCAGATTTCTTTTCTCATGGATAGCCTTGGCATACCAGTCAGCCTTTTGCGCAAAATCAGTTCCCTGGTTCCTTCTTGCTGTCTGCGAATTACGGACAAGGGATTTTGAAGGAATACACCCTACATTAATACAGGTACCTCCATACATCTGATCTGATTTTTCCACCAGTGCAACGCATTTTCCCTGTGCCGCCAGCTTTCCTGCAAGTGTCTTACCACCTTTGCCAAAACCAATTATTAATGCATCATATTCCTTCATTTTAAATCCTCCTTTTCCCGTATATCATGAAATTTTATTTTACCTGTTCCAGTAAATCATTTATAATTGTTTCCCAGTCTGCTTTGCTTCTGGCACCCGTCTGAATTTCTCCCACCTGTTTGCCATCTTTATCTACAAATATTGTGGTGGGAACTACCGAAGCATCCTGAAGCGGTCCCATCAGTAAATCCATAGACGGGAGTAAGTGGGCATAACCTGCACCCGTTTCTTCAATTGCATACTTCGCCGTCTCGATCTGGGAAGCAGAAATTGTGCCGTCATTTGTAATAACGTCTGTTACGATTCCAACGATCTGGAATCCTTTATCTGCATATTCCGTATTAATTTCACCCAACTCGGGCATTTCACGCAAACATGGCCCGCAGAAAGTTGCCCAGATATTAACCATCGTAAGCTCATGATCTTTAAAAATATCCTGGGTTACTTTATTTCCGTCAATATCCGTTGTAGTAAATGCGCTGAGGCTCGGGTTGTCATTCTGGGCCTCCATAATTTTTGAATCCCCAACGGCTATCGGGGTTTCCTTTGTCTCTTTTTCAGAATCTGCATTCCCACTGCCGGATACCGTATCATAAGGCCAGTCGTTAATGCCGCCAAAATCATATACATTAGTGTATCCCGCTTTCAGCATCTTCTTGGCTGCCTGACTGCTGCGGTTGCCGCTTCTGCAATAGATCAAGATCTCCTGGTTTAAATCCGGAAGCTGCGCTAAAGGTTCTTCTCCGATTTCCTCATTTGGAATCAGAACCGCTCCGTCAATATGTTTTTCATCATACTCTTCCTGGGTGCGTACATCCAGAATAACCAGATTATCCCCGCTGTCGATCCTTTTCTTTGCTTCCTCTGCCGTAAGCTTTTGATATTCTGCCTTACCGGCTGTCTCTGATGTATTTTGACCAGCCTCTGTCGTACTCTGTATATTTTCTTTGGTCTCTTTTGGCGAAGATTCTGCTCCGTTACTGCCACAGGCGCTCAATACCACTGCTGCCGAAATCAAAATTGCTCCCATAACTAACCGTTTATGCTTCATTTTTGCCTCCTCATCAATTCATATCTGTTTAATTGTTATTGAAATTGTTACAGTTGATACTGTAATATTATCAGTTACAGTTAGGTTTGTCAAGTACTTTTGTACATTATTTCCTTTAAATAGATATTTATACTTTATTATCGCTGATGTATCTTACCGGCTTCAATCAGCCGCATCAAACGCTCACAGTGTACCGCATCAACACCTTTGCCTCCCCCTTCTTTAGCAATCACAGTGAACTACTTTTTCAAAATCATAATCTAAAAGCCGATGGTAATAATGCCCCATTTCATCAAACGTAAAGCAATAGTGGAACTCATCTATATGCTTATCCTGGAAAGTAATCACATACTGGAATTCAGAATGTTGGATTTCCTCTACGGTGATATGTTCCGAAACCTCCCGGAAAACGTCAATAATCTCCTCCAGTCCGCAGGCTGGTCCCTGTAATACCTGAACTAGTTTTTTCAGAAATTCACGGCTGGTATTGTTCTCATAGATATACTTTACCCCTTCTTTTGGAACTTTAAACTCATATCTTCCTGCCTCGAACTTTACTTTCAAATCGTGAAAATGCGGTTTTACAAATTCTGCAAATTCAACCATGCAGTTCTGCAAAGACGTTTCTTCCATTTCCCCGGTATCCAGCAAATAACAGATCAGCCCCGGATCATAAAAGACACTGACGCTTTTTCCTTCCATATAACCAATCTTAACCATACCTTCAAATATCATATCTGATATATTTTTTTCTAAATGTGTAAAATTATAGTTTTCCATTACACTGCCTCACTTTCAAATATGCTCCGGGTCTTAAAAATACTAGTATATCCGACACTGGTACCCGTCAGTTGCTCGGTTTTTGACAGACAGGTACAATGATTTTCAGACACGATTTTCAGACACGCTTAATCATTATTGTAACAAATTTTACTGATTTCTTCCAGCGTATTTCAAAATTAAAACGTATGCCAAAAACTTCATCTTATCTCTCCAACGGATTCCGTAATGCATCGATCATCCGGTTTAATTTTCTGAAGTTGCGTAAATGGAGTACTAATATCAGCACATAAATACAGCAGTAAATTGTCATTATGACTCTGAATACCAAACTGTTCCAATTTGCCCCTCTATTTATAAGAGGTATAATAAAGCAGCACAAAAGCACGGTAAAAAAAGTGGTAAGCAAAATAACCTGACGCTTCAATATCTTTTTACAGCACTCTGCTTTTGAAGTGTTATCACTGAAGATTTGGTTTTCTTCAACTGATTCTGATTTCTTTTTGCGAAAATAGTAAAAACTGTTCAGCTTCATCAGATATTCCCATCCATAATCTTCATAGATAGCAAGATAACCGGATTCATCATTTTCTTCATCATTATAATCCAGCTGATAAATATATTCTTCCGGCCGGCAAGCTTCAAACCGGTACGTAAATCCACCTGTTCCCAGAAACCTCCATCCTCTTCGATGCTGTTCCATCAAAAAACGCTCTTCATCTTTAAAATCAGCAATAGAAAAAAATTTATGCATTTTCTTGATTTCCATAATACCGCTCTCCTTTACTATTTTGATATAATCTTTGTATCCTTTTTAATTCTATCTGCAGGATCTGTTCTCCAAGAGGTGTTATGCGATAAGACTTTCTCTTATTCTCCTCTTTTGTAAAACGGATCAGTCCATCTTTTTCCATTTTAGATAAACTGCCGTACATTGTGCCCGGGCTGATTACAATCTCGTCTGAAGTAATCTCCTTCACATGCTGCATAATATTATATCCGTGCATTTCATTTTGCAGAGAGAATAAAATATAAAATCCTGTTTCTGTCATTGGAATATATACACGTTTAATTTTTTCATCCATTTTCTACATCCTTCTTTTCAGCATTCACTTTTATTTTTCCTTAATATTTATTGCATTCTTCACCTCGATACATCGCACTGCTATATATCGTACTTTGAGTATATCGCATTGCGATATAAAAGTCAATACAAAAAAAACCCTTCTGCCATTCAGACAGAAGGATATTATAAACCATTTCAGCTGCAAAGCGTCCCCTGAATCTATTTCATATATCCACCCTTCATAGGGGACACCGCATGTTGCGCAAATATATTTAAAACACCGGACTTATACTTTTCTTTAGCCGGTTTCCACTCTGCTTTTCTTTTATCGAGAATCTGCAGGATTTCTTCCTCACTGCATTTTTTTCCATCTATCCCGGCGATTCGAAGAACTCTGTTTTTAATATCCATTTCAATCAGATCATCTTCTTTTACCAGAGCAATCGGACCTCCTTCTGCCGCCTCGGGAGACACGTGTCCGACTGCCGGTCCTTTGGATGCTCCGGAAAAACGCCCATCGGTTATAAGAGCTATCGTTTTTCCCAGTTCTGCATCAGAGGAAATGGCTTCCGTTGTGTAGAACATTTCCGGCATGCCGCTTCCTTTAGGACCTTCATAACGGATAATTACTGCATCCCCCGGCTTAACATCGTGATTCAGTACTGCCGCTATCGCATCTTCTTCACAATCAAACGGACGTGCACGAAGAAGCGCTTTGAACATTTCTTTTGGTACCGCTGAATGTTTGACAACTGCTCCATCCGGTGCCAGATTTCCCTTCAGGATTGCAACCGTTCCATCGGATCCAATGGGATCATCGAAGCTTCTGATAATATCGGTACGCTTTAAATTCCATTTTTCCAAATATCCACTGCATTTTTCATAAAATCCGGAGTTTTTTAAATCCTCCAGATTTTCGCCCAATGTCTTACCGGTGACTGTCATGGCATCCAGATGCAGCATACTCCTGATTTCTTCCATAATTGTGGGTACACCGCCAGCATAATAGAAAAACTGTGCCGGCCATTTTCCAGCGGGACGGATATCCAGCAGATAGTGTGCTCCCCGATGCATCCGGTCGAAACTTTCTGCATCAAATTCTATACCAAATTCATGTGCAATCGCAGGGATGTGAATCAGGCTGTTGGTAGATCCCGAAATTGCTGCGTGAACCATTACTGCATTTTCAAAACTTTCCTTTGTTACAATATCCCGTGCCTTAACTCCTTCTTTTGCCAGCTGTACCGCACGAACCCCCGCTTTGTATGCAACTTCTTTTAAATCTTCACAGGTTGCAGGCATAAGTGCACTTCCCGGCAGCATCAGCCCCAGCGCTTCTGCCATTATCTGCATGGTAGATGCGGTACCCATAAAGGAACATGCTCCGCAGGATGGGCATGCGTGCTGTTTATAGAATGTAAGCTTCTCATTCGATATTTCCCCTCTCTGACACATGGCACTATAGGCGCCGATCTGCTCCAAAGTGAGCAGATCCGGACCGGCATCCATAACCCCTCCGGTAACAATGATACTTGGTATATTGATTCTTCCGATACCCATCAGCTGCGCCGGGACACTCTTATCACAGCTTGCAATGAACACTCCGGCATCAAAAGTTGTGGCATTTGCATGGATCTCAATCATATTAGCGATCATATCCCGGCTGACAAGGGAATAATTGATACCATCATGTCCCTGAGCCATTCCATCACATATATCCGTGGCATAATATCTGGCTGCTTTTCCACCATGTTCATTAATACCCCGAACAGACTCTTCTACAAAGAGATTCAGATGTGCACTTCCCGGGTGGCTGTCCCCATAAGTACTCTCAACCATAATCTGTGGTTTCTCTAAATCTTCCACGGACCATCCCATTCCCATTCTAAGAGGATCCATTTCCGGTGCCAGCTGACGAATTTTTTGACTGTTATACATAGTTCATTCTCCTTTTTATACATACGATCTTTTATTCTCACCTTTACGCGTCAATTCATACGATGTTTTATGCTATGAATATAAATCTTTCATTCTTAAAAGTCAAGTATCAGATGGAATATCGTAAATTTTGTATGTATTTCTGCTTTTGTTTTGTTCATTATTCTCAAAATTCATAGGATGACTTTTACTGGATTTATTTATATGAAGAAACCATTGAAAATCAACCCGTGATACTATATAATCATTTCCAGGAAGGTGATCATATGAATTCAGAACAAAATCAAGATAAAAAGAATCTTACCGGACAGGCATCCGATTTTATTATTCAATATATTAACGAACAGCATTTACAGCCTGGGGACCGTCTGCCGAACGAAACAGTATTCTCTAAATCACTGCAGATTGGACGTGGAACCGTACGGGAAGCGATGAAATTACTGGAATCCAGAAATATTGTTGAAATCAGACAGGGTTCCGGCACTTATGTATCTGCCAAAAAAGGGGTTGCCGACGATCCTCTGGGACTTATTTTCATAGATGATAAAGAAAGCCTCGCTAAAGATCTGATGGAAATCCGTTTTATGATTGAACCATCAATTGCGGCTATGGCTGCCCAGAATGCCAATGAGCAGGAAATCCTGCAGATACAGGGACTCTGCCAGGAGATCGAATCGCTGATGCGTGCAGGTATAAACCATACACAAAAAGACATTGAATTTCACACGGCCATTGCCATGAGCAGTAAAAATGTGGTAGTACCCCGGCTGATTCCCATAATCAACAGTACTATTGAGTTATTCATTGATTTAACCGAGAATACTTTAATAGAAGAAACTCTTCAAAGCCACCGTGATATAGTGAATGCCATTTCCAGGCACGATGCAGTAGGTGCCCAGGATGCCATGTATCTTCATCTTGTATATAACCGCCGTCGTATCCGTAATTAACATGGTGTAAATATTTTCTGATAAAATCAGAAACCCCAGCCGCAGATCCTTCACGTTATCTGCAGCCGGGGCTTCTTTTATATTCTAATCTTAGGGAGATTGAACATGCTATTTTCCATTAATGGATATCTGTTTAACGGTTTTATCTATTTTCGAATTCTCTTTTTAAAATCAATTCTTTACCGGAAATACCAGGCTGCGTCATGTTAAGCGGCTCCAGAATGGTATCTATCTCTGCTTCATTTAACAGCCCTTCCTGTACCACCAGTTTTCGTACCGGTGCACCGCTTTTAATTGCTTTTTTAGCTACTTCCGCTGCTTTCTGATATCCTACGTGAGGACAGATGGCTGTAATCGTTCCAACGCTGTTTTCTACTAATTCCTTGCATCTTTCTTCATTAGCCGTAATTCCGGTTACGCAGTTGTCTACAAAAGTCTGAACAGCATACCCCAGGGTATCAATCGACTGGAAAAGACAGTAAAATACAATGGGCTCAAATGCATTTAATTCCAATTGTCCTGCTTCTGCGGCCATGGTAATAGTCATATCATTTCCGATAATGTTAAACGCAACCTGATTTACTACTTCCGGAATTACCGGATTTACTTTGCCCGGCATAATAGAGGAACCATTTTGTTTTGCCGGAAGATTGATTTCCCCAAATCCTGCCCTTGGTCCGGATGACATTAAACGAAGGTCATTCGCAATTTTAGACAAGGTAACTGCACAGGCTTTTATTGCTCCTGATACGGCTACAAACGGGTCCAGGTTCTGGGTTGCATCGATCAGGTCAAATGCCTGAACAAATCCAATACCGGTAATCTCAGAAAGATTTGGCACAATTCTTTTTAAGTACTGTTCGTCTGCATTCAGTCCGGTACCAATGGCTGTTCCTCCCATGTTGAGGGTGAGCATTTCCTCCATTGCTTTATCCATACGGTTAATATCTCTTTGTATCGCTACCGAATAAGCGCGGAATTCCTGTCCCAGACGAATGGGTACTGCATCCTGCATCTGTGTTCTTCCCATTTTGATCACATGGTCAAATTCCTGGGCTTTTGCACAGAATGCTTTATACAGTCTTTTTAATTCCTTTTGGGCATTCTTAAGCAGGTTCAGGGAAGTCATTTTACCGGCAGTGGGGATTACATCATTTGTGGATTGCCCGCAATTTACATGATCATTAGGGTTTACGATACTGTAATCGCCTTTTTCGCCGCCCAATATTTCAATTGCCCTGTTGGCAATTACTTCATTGGCATTCATGTTCAGTGAAGTTCCCGCCCCGCCCTGAATGGGATCTACAATAAAATGTTTGTGCAAATGTCCGTCTAATATCTCATCACATGCCTGTACAATGGCATCTGCTATTTTTTTATCCAGCTGCCCTACTTCACAGTTTGTGATAGCTGCTGCTTTTTTTATGTATGCAAGGCTGTTGATAATCTCCGGATGCATAAATAACCCTGTAATCTTGAAGTTTTCTGCCGCTCTTAAGGACTGTACACCGTAGTATACATTTTCCGGAACATCTTTCGTCCCTATTGAATCATTCTCCATACGATACTTTACGCCATCCAGCTTTACTTTTTCAACCATGATACCTGATCTCCTATCTTCTTTGCCGTGTATTTTATACTTTTTTTGTTTTGATTTGCTTTGTTTTGATTGACCTCATTATATACGAGGGTTATAATATAATCAAATACAAGTTTTTTTATATAACTTATAACCTGTATGTTATATCACATTGGAGGCGGACTATGTTTTCATCAATGAAATATATTTATGAAGTATATAAGGAAAAAAGCTTTTCCAAAGCGGCTAAGAATCTGTACATTTCCCAGCCCGCTTTAAGTGCCACTGTAAAACGGACAGAGGAACAAATTGGTGCACCTATTTTTGACCGCAGCAGCAATCCCATACGGCTGACGGACTGTGGCGAAAAATACATTCTGGCAATCGAACAGATTCTCAGTATTCAAAACGATTTTACCAATTATGTCACTGATTTAAACCAATTAGAAACGGGCAGCCTCTCCATCGGAGGCAGTAATCTGTTCTCCTCTTACGTGCTGCCACCTTTGATTTCGGAATTTACCAGGCTTTATCCGAAAATCCATGTTGATCTTCTGGAAGAAAGTACTTCCAGGCTGGAACAACAGCTTTTAACGGGCACACTTGACCTGATTATTGACAACTATGTGTTTGACGAAGCAATCTTCGCAAAGCATTTGTATCAGGAAGAACATCTGGTTCTGGCTGTACCTAAAGCACTTTCTATCAATCAGACACTTGAGGATTACCAGATTGATCCGGCTGCCATTCGTGACGGCAGTTTTCTGAATACCGGATTCCCGTCTGTACCTCTGATTTCTTTTCAGGATGAGCCTTTTGTTTTCCTGAAAACAGAAAATGATACCGGAGAGCGGGGGCTTACCATCTGCCAGAACCATGGTTTTAAGCCAAATATTATCCTGAAACTGGACCAGCTGATGACTGCATATAACGTTACCTGTTCCGGGATGGGCATCTCTTTTATCAGCGACACGCTGGTTGCCTGTGTACAGCCTCATCCCGATGTGCTGTATTATAAAGTGGATGACAGTAAAATCGGACGAAACATATATTTCTTCCGTAAACAGAATAAATATATGACCCGCTCCATGCAGGAGTTTCTGAATCTGGCATCCAGAAAGTCACAGCTGTAAGTTTCAGACAACATAAAAATCTGAATAGCAGCGGAACAAAAGCCGAACTGCTGCTGCCCGGTTGACACCCTCGCTTAAAAGGTATAACATGGATTTATTATAAGCTTATGGCTTCATTTATGTTTATGGCTTCATTTATGCTCATGGCTTCATTTATGCTCATGGCTTCATTTATGCTCATGGCTTCATTTATATGAGTTTCTATTATGGATATTCCGTACTATTATTTCATTAAATACAGCGAAAGGAGTTACTTTGTAATGAACTATAATTATACCCTGGTGGACTGGCTGCTGTTTTTCTACATCTACTGCTTTATTGGCTGGTGTATTGAATCCACCTTTGTTTCTGTCAAACAAAAAAAATTTGTGAACCGCGGGTTCATGAGAGGGCCATTTCTACCACTATACGGAAGCGGAGCTGTGCTGATGCTCTATGTATCCATTCCGGTCCGCAATAATCTTATGATGACCTTTCTGTCAGGCTGTATTGCAGCTACAGTTCTGGAATATGCCACTGGAGTTGCCATGGAAGCACTTTTCAAAGTCCGTTACTGGGACTACAGCGATCAGCCCTTTAATTTCCAGGGTCATATCTGCCTCAGCTCATCCATCGCATGGGGATTTCTAACAATTGCCCTGGTAAAATTCATCCATGGTCCGGTAGAACATCTGGTGCTCTCACTGAATGATTCTCTGGCTTCCATCACAGCTACCGCTCTGACTGTTATAATCGCAGCTGACCTGGCACTCTCCTTCAAGGCTGCACTGGATATCCGCAATATGCTGGAAAAGATGACAAAAGCAAAGGACGAACTTTTAAAAATTCAAACCAGGCTGGACGCCATTATTGCATTCTCGGACACTTCTTTTAGTGACAGGGAAACGCCCAAAGAAAGTTTCACACAGACGGCGCGGACCCAGCTTGGCGAGTTAATGCAGGGAATTCGCGAACGGCTGGATACCCTTACGAAAAATGCTTTTGAGAATAATGACAGTGCAAAAGAAAATACGGCACAGTTTCGCGATGAGCTGGAACATTTAAAAGAGAAGTATATTATTGAAAGAGAAAAGAGAAATTCCCTGCGGGAACGCCTTGGATTTTACAAAAGAGATATGTTAAAAAGCCATCCCACTGCAAATTCCAAAAAGTTTAAAGATGCTTTCATTGAATTGAAATCTGCAGCGGAAGAGCGTAAGAAAAAGAAATAGCCGGAATCTATTGTCCTTTCCAGGATTTTGGTCTGCATAAGGTTTTGGGCAGCTTAGTATTCTCGTTACCCTGAGCGGCATTCACCTGGGCCTGGGTGAGAAAAAGACTTTCGCTCAGGTCTGCATTTCGAATATTTGTATCCCGCATATCCGCTCCCAGGAAATTCGTTCCGAACAAACTGCAGCCCTCCAAATTAGCCGCAATCAGCAGGGACATGCTAAGATCCTGTCCATCCAGATTAGCTTTTTTGAAATTTTTCCCCATATTATCGGACCTTCTGACTGTGTTTTTTCCGGGAGCAATGGAGTTGGCTGTAAGTTCTCCTGCTTTTTTCAATATAAGGTTAACCCTGGTACGGTATTCCTCAATATCAATCTGTAATATTTGATCAGACGGAAGTGCTGTCATGTTCTTGTATTCGGTAATCAGGGCATCGATATCTTCCGCCAGCTTTTCAGCCGGAATGACAGCAGCTGCTTCCGCCAGGTACCACACCATCTGATGCAGCTGCCAGACCGCCAGAAACACCTGGAAAATCTCAGATGCCGCTTCCGGACGCTGCTTCCATGACACGCCTCCATAAATATCACTGGTCACTTTCTGCCCTGCACCGAGACAGTCAAATGCCATGCATCCTTTCAGATTGTACTGCATCAGTTTTTTATGCACGGCACAGCTAAAATCTGACATAAGATTCGTACAGGGTTTCCCGGCTGGTTTATCATTTGGGAAACCCTCTGATTTTGAAAAATATAATGCGGTGCAGCAAAGCCCGCTGCATTTTCTACAGTCTATTTTCAGGCTCCGGACTAATTCTTTATATTTCGTTGATTTATGTAATGTTTGCATCTGTCTTCCTTTCCTGGCAAACCGCCATTACCATTGGCATTTCATAGATAGATACGCAAATCTGCATAATTTATATTTTACCCCATGAAATTATCATTGGCAACAAAAAAAGCAGCCAGGTGTACGGAACCGTTGCGGGCTGCACCTTAAAATTTACGATGTTCAGCTTAACCTGGAGCACCAGACGTATGAGCCCTCATACTATTTAGTTCCTTATGAAGTTGAACTGCCATAAATACGGTTATCAGGGCAGAGATAACATCAGAAACAGGTTGTGCATATAGAATTCCGTTCATTCCCCAAATAAATGTAAGTAACAATATGACTGGTATAAAGCAGATCCCCTGTCTGCAGGCTCCAAGGATAAATCCTTCTTTTGCTTTTCCAAGTGCAAGAAATAATGAGGAATAGACGGTGTAGAAGCCAAAAAGGAAGAAAGAAATTCCATAAGCCGCCAATGCTTTTTTACCGGTCTTGATCAGTTCCGTATCATTTTTTGTGAATTGTGAAATGATTTGCGTTGAGAATAATGAGATAATGAAACCAAAAATCACGCAGAATACGGTTGACCAAATTATGGTTGTCTTAATCGCTTCATATAAGCGGTCATATTTTCCAGCTCCATAGTTATAGCCTGCTATGGGTTGAAATCCTTTAATAAAACCAAACACCATCAGACTTCCCATGGAAACAATTCTAGTGACATCGCCCATACCTGCGATTACAGAGTCCCCATATCCGTTTATTTTTGCTATTCCGCTGATGAGGGCGATGGAAATACTTGTTAATAACTGAAAGATCAACGTTGGCACACCGATCTTAAATATTTCAGATAAAATTCCTTTAGCAAAATAGCAATCCTGAAATCTAAAACTGAAATTACTCTTTTTACTGAAAATATAGAACAAATAAACAACTGTAGATACTACCTGTGAAATAGCTGTTGCAATCGCGGCTCCGGCGATGCCCAAGTCCAGTGTATAGATAAATACCGGGTCTAAGATCACATTCAGTATAGCTCCAGCCAATAATGCAAACATCGTTGTTTTAGCAGAACCTTCGCTGGTTACAATGTTATTCATAGTGACATTGAATACATTAAATATAGATGAAATGATATAAATACTTGTATACGTCACCGCATAAGGCAAGATACTTTCTGTTGCCCCCAATAGTTTCAATATTGGGTTTAGAAAAATTATCGTACAGATGATAACTGCTGCGCCGGTAATCACGCTGCAGTACAGAGCGGTACTTGCAACTTTATTTGCAGTATCTTTATCACCGCGCCCTAATAACCTGGAAATATAGGATGCGGCTCCATTTCCAAACAGAAGCCCCAGCCCTACAATGACTTGCCCCAGCGGAAAAGCAACCGCTATTGCACCATTTTGCGCAGTTCCCAATCCCGCAACAAAATAAGCATCAACCAAATTGTATAGTGCATTCACCATCATACCGATCATGGTCGGCAGACCTAAAGCTAACAGCGCTTTTGGAATCGGCGCCTTTCCTAATAAATCTGTTTTCTTGTTTTCTTTACTCATCACAATCTCCTTCCTTATCCCGAAACCAGTTATAAAGTACAGTACTATAAATTATAGTACATAAGGTAACGATTATGATACTACTATAATTTATAGTAGTTGTCAATAAGGAATGGAGATATTTTTTTGGATGGTATATTATTGTAAGGAAATCTCATTGCCTGCTCCGAGTATTCCGCCAGTGCGGGTTTAAAATTGGCTCTTTTTATAATTGGCGAGTTTTATAATTGCTTTCTGACAGCTGTGTATCATACTTTGTGGGGAATTTGTTCCAAAAGCAGAAGGCGTTGCGGGCTACGCTGACTATTTTCGGGACAAATTCCACGTTTATGTTATCGTCTGTTCGGGAATACGATTTACAGAACAAAAATAACTGTATAACTCCATTGTTTCTTCTTCCTGCTCTGTTCCGACTGCATTATTACAGATATCATAGATGATCTTCTGCATGGTCTCATTTTGAAAATACTTAAACGGGACTCTGCCCCACTGATCAGGAAACGCTTCTCGCTTAAAATATCTCCAAAATGAAATTCTATTCTCATAAGGCAGAATCAATTTATATTTATGATGGAGTTTTATCTGTTGATCCTTACATTCTTTTCCCCAGAAATATTCATCTGCCATTGCTATTCCGATTATACATCTTTCATCTTCTCCACCATTTCCACAATCAGTCAGGATGACTGCTGAATTCGGCTGCACATTTGACGGTGTTCTTGGTCTGCCTTTCATTTCGCCGCTTAAAAAGCATCCCGTTTCAACATAATCCAAATTTGTAATTTCTTCCTCCAGAATATCATATGCCACTTGCGATTTTAAAGGAATTTTCATTGTATACATACGGTTACGGTACTTAATATCCCTTTCCATTCTTTGCTTTCCCGTTTCAATTACCCTTAAGCGTTCCTCATTTAACTTTTCAATTTTCGTTTGAATAGAGATGTTCTTTAACGTTAAATACTGTTCAAATGCTTCAGGAAACAGAAACAATTTCTCACTTTTTGCAAAGCAGACAGTAATTTTATTTTCAGAAAGCTCTGTTATCACACCTTTTCCATATTTCTTATGCTTTACTGCTTGACCTAATATATTCATTGAATTCCTCCCTAAAAAAAGAGCCTTTCCTGCACAACACTTAAGTGTCAACATTCCAAGCTCTTTTTGTTGTTCTCACATACGCCAAATAGTTATTCCTCCGGCTGTGCCTGAGTCTGCTGCTTTCTTTCACTTATGCGCAGCACAATCTCATCAGTATCTACCTGTAATTCAATTTTATCACTCATAAGTTCTGGAATATCCTTAACGGTAAGTATAACACCTGTTTTCAGTCCGTCAGCATCAATCGTGATTGTATCAATCATATCCCCTGGTAAAGAAGCATATGGAATTTCCATAAGCAATTTTTCCAACTGCCCTCCAAGTTTTTTATCATTTGCAAGAAGAATATGAATGACACTATTGACTTTTTCATCTGTTGTTAATGCCTGAAAGCTAATGTGCAAAATTTCATCATTTAATGGATTGAAAGATTTTTCCTTGATTTGTACCGGAATAATCTTTCCATCAAGATCCAGTGAAAGTTTGCTGCCTTCACGTTTCTGGCGAATCAATCTGCGCGCTGTCGTTTCTTCCAACTGAATGGAAAGTGACTCTGGCAGGGATTTACCAAACACGTTACCCGGAATCATACCGAGACGTCTCATTTTCTTTGCCTTTACAGTAAAATCACGCTTTTGAACACTAATGTTTTCCATTTTTTAATTCCTCCTGTATTTTGTGATTTATGTTTATTTGTTGCCTTAAAACATTACAATCGGTGAACCCCTGACAAGCCTATAAAAAAAAGAAGAGCTCTTCATACAACGCCGCTAAGCGTAATACCAAAAGCCCTTCTTTAAGACGGTTCTTTTTATTTTCAATTGATTGTAATGAATGCAGTATAACATAGAATTAAAAAAAAAGCAAATTGCAGAAATATATTACTAAACTACGTTCAACACATATGATCATTTATCATATAAATTTGTTAATTCACTGACATTGTTTCAATTAGTGATAATTTATTTTGATGCTTCAACATAGCCCCTGTCACTATAACTGTACATAAAACCACAAGGATACAATACACTGCGGCAATTCCAAACGGGAATTGATAATTCAAATAAGTCATAAGTCCATTTTTCAAGAATAAACAAAGGAGATTCCCAATACCTCCACCTATGAAAAGAGATAACACCAAGCCGATTGCTATGATAATCAATCCTTCATAGCGCACCATAGAAGCAAGCTGTTTTTGTGACATTCCAACCGAGCGCATAAGGGCAAATTCTTTTTGCCGGGTTATGATACCAGTCAGTATAGTATTAACTAAATTCATAACTGCAAAGCATCCAATCAAGGCAACTGCAACCATAAGCGCAAGTTTCATTCCCTGCAGGAAATTCTCATTTTGTGCAATCGCTGCAGACAGTGTTGTAATTTTAAGTTCTGGTGTCTCAGTCATAATCTGGTCTATTTCCATTTCGGCTTGTTGTTCTAACTGATTAGAAACACGAATTGTATACTGATACGTTGTATTGCAGGATGCAAGATTATTCATGGCATCCAAAGGTAACATGAAACTATCTATTTTATCTCCGTTATCCCCTATCTTGCTTTGATCAAGAATCATACCAATCTCAAAATCCATATTACGACAAATAGATCCATCAAATACTTTTAACGTAATAGTTTGCCCAACCTCTAAATGAATATTCAAATTCTTTTCCAAATCATCGGGTCTGCCAATAATAAGCTGGTTTTTCATAGCCATTTTATCATAATCCAACATGGTTCCCTCTGCAGCACAAGACTGTATCAACTCCATATCTTCACGATTAAAACTTACAATGGCAGCATCAGATTCCTCCGCCTCAAGTTCAGCAGATACCGGAAGATAATGATACTCAGTGATAGATTCCATTCCCGAAATACCGGATAAGGTAGCCTTTACACCATCTGTAAACGGATTTGATTCTTGAATTTTCTCTAACGACTGATTCAGCAATGTTTCATTGCTTATATTAATAATGAACTGCCCTCGTGGGAATCCTGACAGAGACATATCTTCTGCATTGATGGAGGAAAGAATCGAAGACACTCCCAGCAGCAATGTACCCGTAATAATCAATGACATAATCGTCAGAGCATTCTTCTTTCGGTTACTCGCTATCTGTTTTTTTGCTAACATGGCAGGTGAGATTTTCATTGGCCGAAATGTCTGATTTTCTTTTTCCACCTGTGTTCCAATATAACGATATGCATCTATAGGCGATACTGTTGCCGCTATCATAGCAGGTTTTCTAATGGAAAGTCTTACCGTTATATACACCAGGACAGCGACTAATGGACATACCCATAACAGACTACCAGGCTGAAATCCCTGTGGAATTAGTAAATAGGATAATACCCCTCCCGCCACGAGACCGATTGGAATGGATATTACAGATAGCGAAAATCCCTCACGAAACACCAGTTTCTTCACTTGCCTTCCAGTCATACCAATTGTCCGTAACTGCCCATACTCTTTAATCGAATTGATAATGGCAATATAAAAAATACAGTATATCACCAAAACGCCTGCCACAATAATAACAGCCAGTCCGGCGATTGCTGCCCCGACTAAAAAGATAGATGGTTTGGACAGATTGATATATGCCTCATTCATAGATGGCATTTTTTCAATACCTGCACTTTTTATAACTTTTTTAACTGATTCCTCAATATCTGCTTTGGAGTCAGCTGAACTTGTATTTACCCGAATCATAACCGAGGGAGGAAAGTTTTCCCACCCTTTCTGTGCAACATAATATTGTTCAGAAACAATGGCAGCGTATAAAGTTCGGTCCGTCCCTGCAGCTCCCGTTTTCAAATACCCGGAAATCACAAAATCCGTTTTTTCCTGTGTGCCGGGCATAGTAATGGAAATTGTATCACCTATCCCAGCATTTATCCCCAGATTATCCAGATAATCTTTTTCGATAAGTATTTCGTTTTCTGATTCTGGCATCTTTCCATCTGCCACAGCTAAGCCATTCACCGTGAGGGCATCTGAATTAGAATAAGAAACATTCAATCGACTGTTCTTTTCCTTACTGCTTCCCATAGCGGCGGAAAGACCAGACAGCCTCACTTGTTCATTTAATTGAATCTTCTCAAACTGTTTTTGACTAATGCCTGAAACAAGTGCGTGATAGGAACCCGTAATGCTATTTCCACCATTTCTGTTTACAGTTGCAATACCTGAAATCAAAAGTAATACCGTAGACATTAGCATGGTTGCTAAGGTAATTGCCGAGATAGAAATTCTTTTTTTCAGTTTATCATGCTTCAATTTAGCAAAAGCTATTTTATAAGTAATCGCACTTGTGTCATTTTCAAAAGGCCAAGTCATAGCCAGCCACCTCCTATTCTATGCTCTTGCCATCTTCGATTCGCACAATACGGTCTGCAAGCTGGGCAATCTCATTGTTATGGGTAATCATTACAATCGTTTGATTAAACTCTCCGCTGGTGCGCTTCAAAAGTCCTAGCACATCGGCGCTGGTTTTACTGTCAAGGTTCCCGGTTGGTTCGTCGGCAAGGACTATGGCAGGTTTGCTAATGAGTGCACGGGCAATTGCAACCCGCTGCTGTTGTCCTCCTGAAAGATTATTGGGCATATTCTTTAATTTATCCTCCAATGCCAGCATCCTTACAACCTCATCCATGAATTTCTGATCCACTGTATTGCCATCAAGCTCTACCGGCAGGACAATATTTTCATACACGTTTAAAATCGGCACCAGATTGTAGTTCTGGAAAATAAATCCAATATTGCGACGACGAAAAATTGTCAATGCTTCATCGTTCTTTTTGGCAAGTTCTTCCCCCCTGACAATTACACTGCCAGAAGAAGGTGTATCAAGCCCGCCCATCATGTTCAGCAGCGTAGATTTTCCACTTCCGGATGTTCCAACCACTGCTACAAATTCCCCCTGCTCCACGGAGAGATTCACACCATCCAGGGCACGGGTAATGTTTGGCTCCACTCCGTAATATTTTTTCAGATTAAAAGTTTGTAAAACACTCATATTCCAATACTCCTCACTTTCAATGTTCTTCAACTGTTGATGGGACTATTATAAGATTCAAATGTCACAGAAATGTCCGAGGTATAGACAACTTTTTCTAAAAATCAGTCTCGAATGTTACAAATCACGGACATTTCAAAAAAATAAAGCGGCAATCCTCCCAAAAGGGCTGATCACCGCTTCATCATTTGCATGGAAGAAAAACAGAAAAGATGGAACCTTTTCCAACCTCCGACGTAACTTTCATATAACCGCCCTGTCGTGTGATTATTTCACGGGCCAAATACAACCCAATACCAACACCTGGCTCATCGTGTACTGCTTCCTCCCGGTAAAAGCGCCGAAAAATGGATGCCTGATTACTCTCTGGAATCCCTTTGCCAGTATCAGCAATATCCAGCTTTACATACATTTCCCATTGTTCTACTGAAACACTGATCCTGCCACCGGCGGTAGTATATTTTACTGCGTTGTCCAGCAGATTGAAAAGAGCCTCCGTCGTCCATTTGCTGTCATGGGACAGGTGTAAATCCTCCGGACAGTTAACTGTCACAGAAATATTCTTTTTTTCAGCGCCATAGACAATACCACTCATAGCCTGCGCAAGTGTGGTATACAACATGCAATCGTTCTTTTCTAAATGAATAGCTCCTGTTTCCAACCGAGAGGTTTTTATAAGATACTGGAAGAGAAAATCTAATTTATCGGTTTGATTTTGGATACCTTGCAAAAAGTCTATTCGCTCCTGTTCTGTGACTGACTTTGTCAGTAACGTGTCAGTTACCATTCTAAGATTACTAACTGGCGTTTTTACCTGATGGGAAATGTCTGATACCAGTGTTTGAAGTTCCTGACGTTCCTGATCCACCTTGCGTCGATTTTCCCGCATAATATCATATAGCCGGGAAATCCGGTGAATAATGCAGGCAAAGAGTGTTTCGCTGTCAATAGCCTGCTCTGGCTTATCATTGCCGCTTATCATGCGGTCCAAAGTTTGGCACAGGTCGCCGGTAAACATGGATAAGCGTCTGCCAAAACAATATACCAGAAGGAACAGCCAGACAAGAGCACAAACCGTCAACATCACACCAGCCCAAAGCATAAGGGTGTTCTCAATAAGTATGTAAAAGAACACGCTAATTATTAGCATGGAGCATATTGCACCTGCTCCAATGAGCAGACACATATTTTTGACTGAAAGACATTTCTGCTTCATTTCCGTTCACCCCCAGTCCATTGATACCCCATTCCATAAACCGTTTTAATGTAGGTGTCTCCCTCTGCTTCGATTTTCCCTCGTATGCGGCTAATAGCAGTTGTCAGGGTGTGTTCGTCCACATAATTATCCTCTGCGTCCCATAACTTTTCTAGCAGTTGACCACGGGTAAGTACCTGGTTGGGATTTTTACAAAATAAGTTCAACATCTTAAATTCCATTGAAGAAATCGTCAGCATTTTTCCATTCAGATTGGCAGTCAACTCCGAAAAATCAAGAAACAATCTGCCATCATTGTAAATATCTTTTGCTGGTTTGTGGTGTTCCAACATTGCAAACATTGCATTGATTTTTCTCTGTAAGGCACCAATGGAAAATGGTTTTGTAATATAGTCCACTGCTCCCACCTCATAGCCCCGTATCTGGTCGCTTTCCTGATCGTTGGCAGTCAGAAATATGACCATCGTATCCGGATGTTCCGGTTTAATTAAGTGACAAACATCATATCCGTTGCCATCCGGCAGATTGATATCCAGCAGCACCAGTTCAAATGACTTTGTGTTCAGTTCTTCAGCGGCTGTATGTGCGTTTAATGCTGTGGTAACATCATATCCATCCGATGTCAGATTGTAGGCCAGCGTTTTATTCAAAAGTGTGTCGTCCTCGACAATTAAAATCTGTTTCATATCGTCATTTCCTCGCTTCAAATTTTGTATTTAGTATAACAGGCAAATGTCCTTAAAATGTTACAGTTGGCATTCAATAAATAATATTATATTTTGCTACACGGATTAAAGCAAGTTATAGAATTCAAAGAAGCCAGGTGACACAAGCAAAAAAAACCTTACCAACTTTCAATCATTTTTGAAAATCAGTAAGGTTTTTCTATGTCATATTGAAATAAATTTTACTCATTTAGTGAGATCCAATGTTGCCAAATCTTTGCCGCAGCTTAAATAAATTTGTTTGGAATCCGCTTAAACGCTGGGTTCTTTAGCACTTACATCATTCCCATTCAATCGTAGCAGTAGGCTTTGGACTCATATCATAACAAACACGGTTTACATTCTTCACTTCTTTTAATATTCTGTCCGTGATTTTCAGTAATACCGGCCAGTCTACCTGTTCAATGGTGGCACTCATGGCATCTATGGTATTAACCGCACGAATGATAACCGGATATTCAAAGGATCTTGCATTATCTCTTACACCAACTGATTTGAAATCAGGAACAACCGTAAAATACTGCCATACAGTCTTGTCAAGACCAGCTATTTCGAATTCTTCCCGCAGGATTGCATCCGATTCCCGTACCGCTTCCAGACGCTCTCTGGTAATTGCGCCAAGACATCTTACGCCTAATCCGGGTCCCGGGAAAGGCTGACGGAATACCATGCCATCCGGCAGTCCCAGTTCCAAACCACAGGCTCTTACTTCGTCTTTAAATAACTGCTTTAACGGCTCTACCAAACCAAATTTCATATCTTCAGGAAGACCGCCTACATTGTGATGGGATTTGACCATCTTCGCTGTCTTCGTGCCGCTTTCCACTATATCCGGGTAAATTGTTCCCTGACCTAAGAAGTCAATTCCCTTAAGTTTACGTGCTTCCTCTTCAAATACGCGGATGAACTCTGAACCGATAATCTTTCTTTTCTGCTCGGGATCACTTACATTTTCCAGCTTCTTCAGGAAACGTTCGCTGGCATCAACATAAACCAGATTTGCATTCAGCTGATTTTTGAATACTTCTACTACACTTTCCGATTCGCCCTTACGCATGAGGCCATGATTTACATGTACGCAGACCAACTGGTCTCCGATTGCCTTTAATAATAAAGCTGCAACTACAGAACTGTCTACTCCGCCGGATAATGCAAGGAGTACTTTCTTATCACCAACCTGGCGTTTTACCAGTTCGATCTGATCTTCTACGAAATTTTTCATATTCCAGTTTGCTTCCGCATGACAGGTGTCAAATACGAATGGTTTCAGTCCTTCTTTTAATAGATCTTCGTCCTCAGGCCACTCATTCAGGGACACTTCACATTTAGCCAATTCATGCCCTGCTGCCATAACAGGATATCCTGCTTCATAGATTTCCGGTAGTACATCAATACGAACGCCGTCTACAATATGGTTTGGTCCGCCATTTATAATAATTCCCTTTACATTTGGCAAAGCCTTGAGTTCCGCCTGAGTAATATCATGGGGATAAATCTCACTATATACCCCAAGGTCACGAATCGCCCTGGCTAACACCGTATTTTCCGTACTGCCTAAATCTAAAATTACAATCATGTCTTGCTTCATTATTGTTCCTCCTCCGTATGTGTATAGAAATATCTTAGCTGTAAAATGATTTTGTGTCAATACACGTTTTCCCGTTTACGGAGTTATTTGCAAACCTCATGCTGCAAAATGAGCTGATAGAAATATGACTATTGGGTAATTCCAGTCTCTACAGTTGTGTGATAAACTGCTTTTTCATCTAAAATCTGTTTGAAATTATCCTCTGTTTTATGCCCTTTAATCTCATCCATGTACTCTATATAATCACATAAATAGATATCTATTTTAGAAATATCCACTCCGCGTACTGCATAGTCCGTAACATAACCGCTGTTTCCATAAGGAAGCATTTTTCCATTGGCATCCAGTACTACCGGGAATGTGTCTGCAGTTTTTGTGGAACCTTCATTTAACTGATTGACCTTTAATTCAAATGGGGTAATTTCCACGGATGCAATTCCTACACCATTCTCATTTTCAGTATTAATTTCAATCATCTTTGTTCTGCTTCTGTCCACGTTAATATCCAGATCAAAATTCCAGGAGCCATTCCACCAGATATTTTCATGATCATTAGGGAACTGGTTCCAGTCAGCCGGCTGCTGCTTCATGACATTTTTCCACTCTTCATCCGACATAGCTTCCAGTTCATCCCCTGTATAACCGGAATCCCATACATCCGGGTTAGCCTTGTATGCAATAATCTTCTGAATATCCAGATTTAACTTGAAATTGTCAGGAACATCCAGATTCTGAACATCCAGCTGAATGTCTTCTTTCATTGGATCCCTGCCTTCTGCTTCCGCTGCCTGATATGCAGTATTATATTCCTGAAGTGCTTCATCCGATACTACCTTGGATGCCTGTTTGTAGTCTATACGGATGATACCTGCATATGTATAATCATCAACAAACTTGCCTTCCAGATAATAAAGCTGATCCTGTGATTTATCATTGAAACTATATTTTTCACTAGTTAAAAAGCCTATGTTCGGCTGGTTATTCTCACTGTCTGTAAAGATTTCAGAAACCGGAAAAGCTTTCTCGCTGGTTAGTTCAAGCGTCATATAAAGTGCCTGGTCATTGCAGTATAATTCCGATAAAGTCATGGTAACTCCATCTACCGTCTGTGAATAACTGGCTGGTTTGGTAAGCTCTGTTTCTTTCTTTGCATCTGCCTGATCCGCTGCTGCCCCATTTTCATCGGGGGAAACAGCTGTCCCATCCGGAGTCTCCTGGTCTTTTTCTCCTAATGTTTCCGCTACTGAGCTAAAATCTCCGGGATAACTATAGTTCTCCTGAATCTGTTCAAATATATGCCCAATAATCGGCAACTGGCTTGCCATAACAGGGTTGGCCATACCAAATACAAAGAATGCTGCAAATACCGCAGCAGCACTGCCCGCTGCCACCAGGATCTTTTTCCGAATCCCTCTTGTATCTCTTGCCTGACTTTTACTGCTGCTTTTTATTGTCTGAAATGCGTCATCTGCCTTATTTTTTACTACTTTGGGTATCTTGATCTCTTCGTTTAATTTATCCTTAAATTCTTGTTCCTGTCGGTTCATGCAATTGACCTCCTTGTTTTAAATACTCTGTGGAAAATAATTTTCTTCCCCTTGCCAGTCTCGTTTGTACCGTCTTTTCATTCATATCCAGTATTACTGCTATCTCTCTGGTATTAAAACCTTCCAGGTAATATAGCAAAAGAACAATCCGGTACTTTTCATCCATATCCTTGATTAGTTCATTCCACTCCATGTTGCTGTACTCCTGATCCCACACCGGAATTTCCGGCACCTCATCTGTAAGTAACATTCCTTTTTTCTTTCGTAAAATATCTTTGCATTTGTTGATTAAAATACGAGTCATCCATGTTTTAAAATATTTATTCTGTTTCAAATCTCCTATTTTTTCAAAACAGCTTAATATGGTATCCTGTATGGCATCCGCCACATCTTCATCATTTTTCAGATATGCTTTTGCCACTTTGTACATATTCTGCATATTCTGTTCCATTAGCTCAACAAATGCATCCGGATCCTTCCTGCGTGCTTTTTTAATTAAAACATCCAACGTCTTACCTCCCCGCTTAGATTGGCCAATCTTTAATGTCTTACAATCATTAGACGAAACGCTCCAGCAAAACCCTTCAAATAATTTAAATTATTTTATCATATTGCAAAAAAAGCTGCCATACCCTAACATCAGGTACAACAGCTTTCTTTTGAGCACTTTACCACTCACTGATTATTCACTTCCATCTTACCACCATTCCATCCATGGCAAATGCCTTCTCCAGACTTTCCCCATCTCTTCCCTCAATGATTTTTTCTTTCATTGCCTGCCTGACAGCCGTTCTTGAAATATCCAGCTTTCCGGCAATCAGCTTATCCAGCCGGATTCTGATATGATAAGGATTCCGAATGACAATCCGACTCATTTCAGCCTCTTCAGCATCCGTCAGTATCCTTTCCCGGATATGATATGCCCCATCCTCCATACAGATCTCAGCTTTTTCCCTCTTTAAGATATTACTGTTAAAACTGTATTCCAGAGCCAGTTGTGGATCGTTTGCTAAGAATCCTTCATATTCTTCTCTTGGGATTTTCTTTGGGGAAATCCGCTCATATATTGTTATGTTATATGTGGTCTTGCATTTACTGCACTGATAGATCAGCCATACATCTACCCGGTTTCCATTTGCATTAACCCGGAAACTGCCGGTATTGATGTAGTTTGACTTGCATCCGCATTTGGAACAATTCCTTATAATCTGTGGACTGACGTCCGGTATAATCTCCCATTCACAGTTTCTTATATCAGAACATGTTTGAAAATTGCTTTCTGTTAAATAGCCCATATGCATCTCCTTTGTGTAAATTTCTTACTTTCGGATTTGCAAAAGCTATATCATCATATTTGTTTTATCATGCAATAGCTTTTGCTATGCATTGTAATTGGGTTCCATCATAAAATCATTCCTCTCTTATTATATGATCTGATTTTACTACAACAGATCCCTGGGTTAACACCTTAAACTTTTTTATTAAAAGATTATGAGCCGGGATATAAGAGTCGGACACGATCAAGGAGCAGGCCGCTTGGACCTGCTCCTTTTCCTGGTTGATTTAGAATTTTACTCTTTTACTTGCTGAATAAGAGCTGTAGATCTTTTTATTCCCTGCCTTATGGTATGCTCTTATTCTAAACCGGTAGCTTCTTCCTTTCTTCAGTCCTGATTTGGTGTAAGATAATGTCTTGGCTGACTTTGATGCGATCTTCTTATAATCTCCGTTATTTGTCTTCATATAGATTACAAATCCATCCGTACCTGACTTTTTATTCCATTTTATTTCTGCTTTGCCTTTTCCGGCTTTCCCGGCGTGGGTCAGGCGTGGTTTTGCAGGCGCCGTCGAGGTCTTCAATACAGAAGAATAGGAACTGTACTTCTTTTCTTTTCCAAGCTGGCTGTAAGCTTTTACCTTGTATTTATAATCTGTGCCTGATTTTAATCCGGTGTTCACATAGCTGGTGGATTTTGTGGTTTTTACTTTACTCCACTTCTTTGTCTTGCTGTCATAACGGTATAAAATATAACCGGTTGCATTGGATGATTTTTTCCAGCTGATCCGGATACTGCCGGACTTATTCCGGGAAGCTTTTACTGCCGTTGGTTTTCCAGGCTTTTTCAGTGTGAGTCTGATCCACTGGGCATAAACGGTTGTATTTGCCTTCAGGCTGCATACCTGTCCTGCCTGTATCTGCGTTCCGCCTGATACTGCGGTAAACCATCCCTTAAAGGAATAGCCTGATTTTGTTGGAACCGGAAGTGTTCCATAAACGGTTCCCTGTGTGACTGTCATGGATGCCGGACTTACTTTTCCGCCGCGTGCATCAAATGACAGCTGATAGGTTGCCGGTTTCGGCTCTTCTTTTTTCTGCCACTGTGCCGTAAATGTGATGTTTCTATCTGGCATTGTATACCGGGTATTTGCCTGATAAACCTTTGCTCCGTCGGACCATCCGATAAACAGATATCCATCCTTTGTAAATGTATTCTCCGGCAAAGTAATCTTCCCCTGTGCTTCTGCCTGAATTGCTGCCGGAGCTGTTCCTGCTGCTCCCGCACCGCCGGTAAATACTGCCGTATACTTCTTAGGAACTGGTGCTTCTTCCCTGCTGATATAAAATGCTGCCGCCGCTGAACTTGTCTTATCATTAACACTGGCTGTTACCGTAACTTTCACGGTTCCTGCACCGGAAACTGTCAGTATATCCCCTTTTATGCTTCCAATACCCTCTTTATCTTCGGTAATTGCATAGGTGTAGGTGATACTCTGATCTGCATGTCCCGGCATCTGACAGTCTCCCGTAAGGACTGCTTCTGCCTTCAGCCCGATCTGTCTGCTTGATTCAGGATAAGGTATCGTAACATTCTGATTTTCAAAAACCGGTGTACGAAGTTCACAGGTGCATCCATTTACCGTAACCGTACAGCTGTCTGTTTTTCCACTAGTGGATGTTGCTGTGATCACAGCTTTCCCCGGCGCTGCTGCCGTTACCTTGCCGTTTGCCGATACTTCTGCAATTTCCGGACGGCTGGATGACCAGGTGATCTGGTCGTTTGATTCCTTACCGTCATTTGTAGTTACGTCCGCGTACAGCCTTCTGCCCTCTCCGACTTCCAGACTGAGCGTTTTCAGACTTACCACGACCTGATCTGCCGGAACTGCTTTTTCCAGTCCTTTTACTGCTGATTTTAATGCCTGCAGCTGCTGGAACACCTCCAGTTGTTCTGTCTCCTGTGCATCCAGGACTTCCTGTGCGCGGTCAATGGCATCTGACAATTTCTTATAAGAAGCCTGAGCGTACTCATCTCCTTTGATTGCTTTCGCTTCTGCAATCTTTTTCTCAAGAACAGATTTATCGGTTACCTGGGAGGGATCCTCCTGGCTGACCAGTTTAGCTCCTGACCACTGGGAATGTCCGCTTCCGATATTGCCGTCTTTTGCAATTGCTTCTAATTTTAAGGTTTTTGCTCCGGAAATGTCAACGGAAGCAAATCCCATCGGAGATGTGGACTGTAATGCTTTATCACTGGTGTGTATAACCGTCCCATCTACAGTTATCTTAAAGGTAACTGCTGCTATCGCCGGTTTACTTGCATCAATTCCATAATAAGTTTCAAATTTCTTATAATTATGACCTTCCGGAAGATTAAAAATCAATGTGGAAGTACAATGTGCTCCGTATCCTTTGTTAAAGGATACTCTGTTTCCATTCTCGTCCAGTAAAGACATGGTGCCGCCATCCTGGTTGGTATCTACCTTGATCTTGTCACCGGTTCCTTCCCAGTAACCGACGGAAGAGTTCACTTTATCTAAATAATCATGGTCAGACAGATAATCCGTTTTATCATAACTGCCTTCTTCTGTAACGGAAACCGGAACTACAATGGTAGAAACATTTTTCCCGTCTGATACATTCACCATCATCCGGCTTGTTCCTTTATTAGAGCCATACAGTGAAACAACACCATCTGATAATTCTGCAATTATAAATGAATCCGGCTCTGATACAATTTTTGTAATAACAATTGCATCTCCGTCCTGGTCTTCTGCTATATCTTCTGCAGTGAAAGTCCTGCCTTTCAGGCTGTTCACTTCCTGATTTGGTACGGGATCTTTT
The DNA here is from genome assembly GCF_000797495.1 of Robinsoniella peoriensis. GTDB lineage: Bacteria > Bacillota > Clostridia > Lachnospirales > Lachnospiraceae > Robinsoniella > Robinsoniella peoriensis. Next base: position 318,576 of record NZ_JTGN01000003.1, on the reverse strand, counting down.
GCAGCCGGCGCCTGATTCACCGTTTCACCCGGTTCTGCTTTTTTTACGGTGATATTACAGTCCGCATTTCCTGATTTGTCATTCAACTGAACGGCAACGTTTATTCGAACTGTTCCTTCAGCCGATACTTTTAATTTACTGCCGGTTATAACAGCGCCTGTCTCTCCCCCATCCGCAACGGTGTAGGTATAAACAGGACGGAAAGCATGGCCTTCTTTTGCACAGGTACTTTCTTTTATGGAGCCTGTTAGATCTACCGTATATTCCTCTGTTTTCGCAGGAATTATTATTTCTTTTGGTGATAATCCAATCTCTTCTATTTTGCAGGTACATTCCGGTGTTCCATCCGGTGCAAACTTAAATTCACTTTCTAATGGAAGCATACAGAGTGCATTCCCGATTTCACTTTCTGCATCTGCCGCAGCTACACCAACATTTGTAACCGTCAGGCCTGTGGTAATCTGGGTATCTCCTGTATACCGGAATATAAATTGTTTTGTAGTATTTCCGGATACATAAGCAGCCTCTTTCTCTGCTCCATCCAAATTAAACTTCAGAACCGGATTTCCGGACTTAATCATATAGGAATCGAAATCCACGGTAAAATCAATCTGATTATCACTTATTTCCATCGCTACGTTTTCAATTACCGGCTCCTTCATCGGCACCGTCAAATCCGCTTTGATCCATTCCACATTGAAGCTGGTGAAATCCATCGATGGCTGGTCACCTTCATAAAATAAGCCGATATCTCCATTTGGAAGTACGGACAGACAGGAATAAGCATAACTTCCGCTCTTAACCAACTGACTGTATTTCCACTCAAATGACTTATTCTCCGGATTATAAAGTCCGATTCTTACCGTACCATTGTTTCTTGCAGGGCCATCCGGATTTGCTAAAATAATGGCTTCTTTGCCGTCAATCAATTCCGGATAATGAGTTGCTGTTAACTGGCAGTATACCTCTGTAACATTTGTATCCCTGATGGGCGCTCCCCAGGTAGTTCCGGAGTCATTGCTCACGGAATATTTCAGACTTCCTGAGTTATTCCTGCAGAACTGAATTAATGTACCGTCATTCATCTCCACGATCTGTGACTCTGTCAGGATGATACCACCATCATTCATTGTGGAAAGATCTGTTCCTTCTGCCTCAAGAGGTGACTTCTCGGTACGCTTCCATGTTACACCATAATCATCACTGTAAATACAGGTGGATGCCTGGGCAGATGTCCAGTTCTGGTTAGCCACATAGATGGGGACAATCAGACGTCCCGCATGCTCTCCTTTTTTCACCTGAATCCCAACTCCGGGGCCTGTTCCGCAGAACAGCATCCAGTCTTCTTTGATCATCGGTGTTAAATCCACCGGTTTTGACCAGGTTTCACCATCATCATCGCTATAGGTACTCCAGATTCTCATATTGCGGACTACCTTTAATTCACCCGCATTGGATCCGGTATAGAGGAAGATGTTGCCTGCAGGCTTATCATCCTTATATAATTCGCCGGTACTGAAATCCGGTACCCGGTAATCCGTTGGTCTTGCATCAGCCTCTGTTTTTCCTTCCAGCCATACTTCCCCGTGCTCACGGATGGTATAGGTTTTCGTATAATTATGAGTTGTATTTAAAACGCTTTCATAGTCTCTCAAGATACAATATGATTTGTCGCCAACCTGTTTATATCCAGATCCTTTTTCCAAAAGAGAAGTATCCATTGCTGCTTTGGATTCCGGGAACATATCTACCATCAGGAAGACTCTGCCGTTCACCTCGTCCTCAACCATAGCTGCATCTATGGTTAAAGAATGCTGCTGCTGTCCCGGAGGCAGATTTATGATTGTCTGCCCTTCTGTCCAGTTCTTTCCATTATCAAAGCTTCTTCTCACAGCGGTATCAATATTTCCCTGATCCCCGCCGCCGCTCTGGCGTTTATCAATTGCAGCCAGTACAACTCCGTTCTTTGTGGTCACTAAGCTTGGGATACGATAATAGACAGATCCCTGGTATCCACCATAGAACAACGGCTGATCTTCTGATTTGAATGCATCTTCTGGAAGCTCTGCTTCTTTTTCTTCTCTCAGTGTCACTTTATGGATATCTGTTATCTGCTCTTCCGTTAACAGGTCCGATCTCACTTCGATATAGCTGATACTGCCTGTGAAAGGATACTGATTGCCTCCGCCGGAACGCTGCGTTCTACCAAGGTCAACGGTATTTACGCCCTGGCTGCTGCTGACAAATCCTGTATTTGTGTTATTAATTACCCTTTCACCGTCAAAATAAACAGATGTACCAGTTGAAGAAAATGCATAAGTTACCGTATGCCATTCATCTCTTGTCATATTGCTTACGCCAGCTGATGCGGTATTTACATTGGTACCGTTATTGCGGACTTCGTATCCCACCGTGCCATCATTTACATAGACATGGGTATGTGTGGCATTTTGCGTATTATTTGATACACTGAACAGACTCATAAGACCTGTTTCGGCCTTTTTATACCGAACCGTTATGGTTCCCTGGGTCAGACCTTTCAGCTTATCAAGTGTTCCGGTGTAATCTACCGGACGGGCTGGAACGCCGTTTACAATTTTTACCTCTGATTTCTGAAACAGAACAGCCGGGTCCTGCCCTTCTTTTTTAACTGAGTATACGGCTGTCTTTTCTGCCGATGCCACCGTTCCGGGAATCAGTGCATTTACCCGTACTTTGATTGTTCCAGCCTTGCTGACCGTCAGTTTATTCTGTCTGATCGTGCCGATATTCTGCAGATCCTCTGCTTTTTCAAATACATAAGTGATATTTTTGCTGCTGTGGCCTTCTGCTTTACAATCACCGGTAATTTCCGCAGCTGCCTCTAAGCTGATTTCAATACTGTCTTTATCCTGTGGAATTACAAGCTCTCTGTCTGCAAACACCAGATTGCTGATCCCACAGGAACACTCCGGGTCACCTTCCATTTTCAGGCTGGCCGTAAAAGTAATTTGTTTCTTGTTCATAGCATCTGTGCCTGTTACCATTGCAGAATAAGGTATGAAATCCTTAGGAACACGAATCTTTATATGCTCATCTGCACGGTATTCACTTGTTTTGGAAACAATAACTCCATTTACATCTGTTATGCTTACCGTTACATCCCGGATGCCATTTTCATATGCCGCGAGTGGTGCCGGATCAAAAGAAACTTCTTTCTTAGTTTCGTCAAAAGTTACCTCTGCAGCTAATTCAGAATTATCTGCCCAGTCACTGAATTTATAAGAATAATTAGACATCACTGAATCGTTCTTATAAAGTCCCGTTTCTTTTAATATCTGCTGGAACATTGCCATATTGCCCCGTCCGTTTGGATGTACATTGTCTACTAACCATCCATTGCTTCCGGTGTTCAGGAAATCATTTCTGACATTTTCTCCATACTCAATCCAGTTCTTCATATGGTCAATAACAGTAATCTTAAGTCCCGCTATTTCCGTCTTCATATCCTGTTCTACATCATATATGGCATTAAAGTAGTCTTTATAATTTTTCCTGGGATCATCCGGGTTCATGTCACATGGAACTCTTAAAACGATATAGCTGTCCGGATTTTTCTGATAAATATCCCGCACCAGTTCTTTATAATTATTCTTAAATTCTTCTACGGTAAATCCGGTGCCCGAAGAACCTGCCACTTCCCCTCTGGAAGACGCATCATTTGTTCCAAGCATCACCATTACCACATCCGGTTGGAACTGATTCAGCCTTCTGTCAATCTGATCCAGTGTCGTAGATACCGTTGCATTAGAAACACCCGTATTGATTACTACATCCTGTGCCCTGCCCTGCTCTCTTAAATATTTTTCAAACAGTTCAGGAACATTATCATAGCCATTTGTCAGGACTCCATGGGTAATACTATCCCCCATAAACAGATAAGTTACAGGACTCTGGCTGTTCATAAGATTTGTCATATCTTCAATTTGATTCACATTCCCGTCTTTATGAGCCAAAGCCTGAGCCTGTCCATTTTGAGCAGCCGTAAACTTTATGTCCTTTAACTGGCGTTTCCGGTTTCCTTCATCGGAAGTCATACGAAGTACATACTCGGTTCCCGCTTTCAGTCCGGTAATCGTGAACGGCGCAGTTACCTGTTTCTTAGAAATTACCTGACCTTCATAAGACAGCTCGTAATTCCAGTTCAGATCTGAATATCCTTCCGGTGAATTTACCTGAAGCTGATCTGCCGTTACCTGCACAACAGGGGATGCATCTACTTTTAATAACGTAGGATTAACCGGTAAGTTAAATCCTGTATAAGCAGTTGTATGCCCAATACCAAGAGTTGTCTTAATTATATTTGCTATCTCCTGATGTCCCAGGGCAGTGAGATAATTCCCCGGATCCAGATAGGAAGCATCCAGACCTGTGATATCTGCTACCAGGGTATCTTTTACTGCTGCTTCTTCTTTAATTGCTGCCGTATAGATACTGATCAGGGCATTGTCATCCTCCGAAAGCGAGGGTGCTGGGGTAATGATAAATGGGATTCTCTGATCCTCATAAAGCCTGTCAAGCAGTGCCCTGAGATTTGTCCGGAACTCCTCTATACCAGCTTCCCCTTTTTCATAATCACTGCGGTCTACCATGATACCAACGGCTTTCGGTGCATACTGGTCAATGAACTTCTCATAATCCGCATTTACATCCGCGATAGTAAGTCCTGCCTGCGCCGTATTAAATACAAAACGGGAACGTTCTACGTAAGTTCCGCCCGCACGCAGATTATCTTCAAAGAATCCCACATAATTCTTAACTGGACCAATCTCATCAAACTTGGAAACTGCCGTATCCGATCCGGTCATTAACCATGTATTTGCCGTTCCAGCTGCCTGCATAACGCTGAAATCATTCAAATCAGGAGCCTGCTGCGTCATTTCCTTTAATTGATTAACGGTAAAGCTTTGATCTGTTACAGTTACAAAATCAATTTTCCCATTAAAATTTCCCAGGGAATCAAATGCAGCTGCATTATAGATTCCGCCTCCAATGCCAAAATTCACATATGGCAGCTGGTTATTATTTATATTCTTATTAAATCCGGGATTCCAGCCGCTCCACCATGCGCTTGGGTAAAAGTTGTCACTTCCATCAACAACAATATAAGCATCCTCCGCCTGTCCCGAATGGAAGCTGACAGCGATGGTATGCCATTTATTATCCTTTAAGTTCACGGAATTTGTTAATAATCTTGCTTTCAGCCCATTGCTCTTGTCATTTCGAAAATAAGCCCGCAGCTCTCCGGCATTATTTACTCCAAAAACCATATTATAGCCGTCATCTGCGCCGGAACTTCCTGCTCCGAAGATTACACCGCTCGTGTTGGTCTTGAATTTAAAAATAATACTTCCACCGATATCATTTGTTCTTAGATTATTCAACACCTTCAGGTAAGGAGAGTCTGCTCCGCCATATTCCTCAGATGTATAGTCAACGGCACCTGCCGCTGTACCGTCAAAAGTTCTGCCGCTCAGATTCAGATCAACTGCACGGGCATCTGCATTGCTTCCTTCAGCAAAATCTGTCTGTGCCTGTTTTCTCACATCCTCTAATAAATTTCCCGTCGTCTCTAACGGGGCTGCTAACACTTTAGCTTCTGTCTGAACTTCTGTTTCTGCTACAACTTCAGATTCTGTCTGAACATTCGATTCTGTCTGAACATTTGAATCTGCTGCCTCTTCCGTCTGAGCCTCAGATTCTGTCTCAGCTGCATAAGGTTCCGTTACAGACTCATTCTGAACTTCAGAATTTGTCTGCAGCTGTGATTCCTGCAAAGCTTCTAAATGTTCCTGAGCTTCTGTCTCTGTCTGACCTTCCGATTGAACCTGAATGTCATTCTGGTTATCAGCCCCCGCCTGAACCGGAAGGTATGCCGTCTGAAACACCATACAAAAACATAACATTATGGATAAAAATCTGGATATTCTTTTCTTCATGCCGCCCTTGTTTCCTCTCTTCATCATACATTCCTCATCTTTCTTCATTGATCAACCCTACCGAACTCAGCTGCGGTGATTTCTCAATGCTCCCTCCTCCCCTGGCAAATCTTTTTCAAGTCCCTCTCACCAATACTTACCTAATCTCCTTTTACGAATCCGGATGTGGACGATGCATACATTATATCAAAAATTATTTCTTTTTTAAACACATATTTGGAAGAATATTTCTTTTTCAGTAGTTGTAAACAATTTCTTATGCATTTATTGATAAATTTTTCTTCCATTTTGTCTATTTTGTATAAGAACTACACAAAAATTTAGAGTATTCCCTTATTTCAGATGGATTGTTACAGACAAATAATGTATGAAAAAGTATGTGTAAGCGTTTTTCCAATAAAAATAGCATAGGGAACCAATGCAGTTTTACATGCTCCATTGATTTCCTATGCTATATTTTTATTTAAAGATGAGGAAATTGATAATTACTTTGGAATTGCAATCGTGCTGAAACGTCTGAATATTTTCTGCAATGGTTTTCAAGTTGTCGGAGAGGCGAACAACGGAAAAACCGCTCTGGAGGAGATAAGTGCACTTTGCCCGGATATAGCCATAATCGACATCAATATGCCTGGATATAATGGACTGGAACTGATCAGCCTGCTGTTGGAACGGGGAATTGACTGCAACTACATCATTTTAACCGGTTATAATGAATTTAAATATGCCCAACAGGCAGTCCGACTGGGAGTCTCTGATTACATCCTAAAACCCATAGACTATACACTGCTGCTGACAACCTTAAACGAACTGAAAGAGGACATTCTGTATGCTACCTCCCTACATCGTAAAATTAATGACCTGGAAACAGAAAAGAAGGAACTCCTGCTGGAACAATATTACAATGATCTGGTTAATTGTAATCTCAGCAGCCACGGTTCCATTTATTATGACAAAACAATTCTCTCAGAAGATGCTTTTGCTCCGCAAATGCCGGCGCTCCCTCTCATTGCGTCACATCCTTTTACAATAAGAAAAACCACATAAGTAAATTGCTGAACATTTACCAATGTGGTTCCACGCTAATAATTTTTTTTATGTGATTTTATCACAGAACTTCCTCTGCACTCATGATATAGTACTATCAAACACTTGAATGGAGGAACAATATGGTTAAGCGAAAAGCACAAGTCAACCAAAATGATTGCGTAGCCTGCGGGGCATGCCAGAAGGTCTGTCCGAAATCCGCACTGTCAATCCATAGAGGCTGCTATGCTCTGGTAGACGAGAATTTATGTGTTGGATGTGGACTATGCACAAAAGTCTGCCCCACAAATGCGATCGATGTCATTAAGACGGAGGTAACCTTATGAAGCAAAAACGCTGGTACGATTATCTTTGGCTATGGTCCATCATTTTCTTTATCCTGGGTTTTTTCAATATTCTTTTTGCCTGGCTTGGTATGATTGAATTTGTATTACCTCTGGCAATATCCTTATTTGCCAAAAACAAGGCCTTTTGTAATTCATTTTGCGGCAGAGGGCAGCTGTTGAACCTATTAGGCAGTAAATTCAAATTGTCCAGAAATAAACCCACCCCAAAATGGATCTATTCCAAATGGTTTCGTTACGGTTTCCTAATCTTTTTTTTTGTGATGTTCATACAGATGGTATTTTCAACCTATCTGGTATTTTCAGGGGCAACCAGCCTGAATACAGTTATTAAATTGCTATGGACCATCAAAGTACCCTGGCATTGGGCCTACACCGCTAATCTTGCATCTCCCTGGATCGCCCAGTTTGCATTTGGCTTCTATAGCATTATGTTGACATCAACTATCCTCGGCATTGTCGTAATGCTTTTATACCGCCCCCGTACCTGGTGCTCATTTTGCCCCATGGGAACAATGACCCAGATGATATGTAAAGCGCATAACCATAAGGAACAGTAAAGAAGCGCCTTATTTATAAAAGCCTCAGTGTGGCTCGCACTGAGGCTTTTGGCTTGTCTTGTACCTTTACATATTTGATTTAATATATCTTATATGGATATTAATGTTAGCGGCTAGACTTCTAATCACTTCGGTTGTTAGTTTTAATACGTTCTATATTACTATTAATCACCGTTAATTTATCCCCGTATTTATCCCGGAAGCCCGTTTCAATACATCCTATATTACTATTAATCAAAAAATATAGTCATAACCAGCTCGTAAATGCATAGTTTCAATACATCCTATATTACTATTAATCTATTCTGATAATAGTCCAGACCTTCCTTGATGGTCGTTTCAATACATCCTATATTACTATTAATCAGCAGGAGAACCAGTATGCCCAGTATCAGTTGGGAAGTTTCAATACATCCTATATTACTATTAATCAGCAGGAGAACCAGTATGCCCAGTATCAGTTGGGAAGTTTCAATACATCCTATATTACTATTAATCTTTTTCTTCTCATGATAAATAGTCTCCTTTACAGTGTTTCAATACATCCTATATTACTATTAATCGTAACTGCATGTGTTTCAATATTCACACCACGTGGTTTCAATACATCCTATATTACTATTAATCCTCTGGTGTAGCCGCTAAAAGCACAATTATCTTTGTTTCAATACATCCTATATTACTATTAATCAAATAAGCTCTTGTAACGCAGCATCGCTTGTGCTCGTTTCAATACATCCTATATTACTATTAATCTAATTCCAGTGCATTCATTTTTCGAAGCATTGACGGGTTTCAATACATCCTATATTACTATTAATCGTTCCGTCTGCTACTTCCTTTAATGGGATTGCATCGTTTCAATACATCCTATATTACTATTAATCAACTAATGTCTATCGGTAACGCAACGCAATACCCGTTTCAATACATCCTATATTACTATTAATCAACACCACATTCTTTTACAGCATACGATAATTCAGTTTCAATACATCCTATATTACTATTAATCGGTGTATGGGAAGGAATAAAAGGATGGTTTACTGGGTTTCAATACATCCTATATTACTATTAATCCAACGCATTTCCGCCATTCTTCCCCTTAACTATACCCCACATCCCCCATAAAATCAACCCTTTCCACATATTTTCCCAGGCGCCAATAATTTCCATCCATTATCCTTCACATCTCTGTTTTTTCCTATATCTACAGTCGTTTTCAGACTTTCCTTATTTAGGTGCCTGGTAAATTATTATAAGATTAAATCCTCTCCCGTCGCAACATCACGCTTTCCCAGAATCTCCTCTCCAAACACATTATCATTCATTAATTTAATAATACATACAAAATCTTCTTCTTTGTCAATGACCTTATTTATATCTGTTCTGAGTTCAATCAACTTAGAAGGTGTAATTTCTCCACGAAATACGGAATACTGAAAATGTGATAAATATTTTTTGCAAACTTTAAATACCTTCTGAACCCGTTTTTCATTGACGTCATAAAATACAAAAGCATAATTATAAGATGGCTGTTTTTTCATTATATTCCCTCCTTAAGCGAGAATGGAATAAACTCTTTATCTTCCAGCACAAATTTGATTAATTTATAGCAATCTAATTTAATTGCAGTTCGATAGCTCACTTTTCTTTTTAATCTTGGATGGACAAAAACGGATTCCATACGCTGTTCAAAGGCTTCCACAAAAACTTTACTTCCCTCCTCATTCAGAAGACAGTAATTTACTTTTTTGTCAAAATGTTTTTCTACCTGTAAACGGCGGTTATTTACTAAATCAAATATGGTTTTATACACGATGACTGGTTTAAAAACCTCGCTCATATCAAGACTTAATGAAAATCGCCCTTCCGATGGTTCATGCAGATAACTAATCCTCTGGTCCAGATGTGTCCGATAAATTGCTGATATCGTTTTTGTATATAGCAGTGTATTACCAAATGAAATTAATGCATTGATGGGATTATCCGGCGGACGCTTTACTCTTTTATTCATAATAAAGTCTTCCGGCAGAAAATATTTAAATGTTCCATAAAATTTAATCCATGCTTCTCCTTCGTATGACATTAACTCTGCAGGAGTTTCTGCTCTTTGAACCCGACTGGGAAATTCTTTTTTTAACCAGTCTATCGTTTCTTTTACCTCTTTCTTTTCATGCTTATAATAATGGTACAGCACTTCTCCCATATTAACCCCAATACCATTCACAATAGCTTTTGCAATTTTCATTCTGGTATTATGGTATGCCTCAACCTGTTTTACAAGCAGTCGGCCGCTATTATAATGATTTCTCGGATAAAATGTCCCACTGTATCCTTCATAGTAGTTAAAGAAATGGACGATTACCTGATTTTGACTGAAAAAATCCAGTAATTTCGTGTTAAATGATACCTCATTTAAGCAATAAATTTCTTTTGTATTTTCAATTGGAATATAAATATTTTTTCCATCTTTCCGAAAGCACAGGGAATTATCTTTTCTTGTCAATTCACCCATAGACATTAAATATTTTGTAGATCCCATGTTTTCCTCCTTCGCCTGACAATTTTTCAAAGCATAATACTGAACCAGTTTTATTCATCTTAGATATAGCAATATTCATAATAAGCACATTTTTTGCACTGGGTCTTTCCTATCCCCTCCGGAACCTGATCACAACTCAGCATTGCTACTATTTCTTTTATATATTCTTCTAATTTCCGCTCCTCTTCCTCACCAAGTTCAACGATTACAATCTTTTTGCTGCTTTGCTTTTTTTCCACAAATTCTAACTTCCCTTTTCGTACTATCCCTTTCTCTTTTAAGACCTTAAGGTAGTACAGCAGCTGCCACCGGCTGGCTTCCAAATCAGCATCCGATTTTTTTACTTCTGTAAGATATTCCGCCGTTAATTTATCTAATCTGATATTTTCTATTGCTATTTCTGTATCCTTTCCTTGTGCTTTTTCTTCATGAATTGCTTTTCCAATCTTTACAATCTCGCTGTTATCTTCCAGATTTAAACGGCTGCCATGGAGATAACACTGACGTTTACAGTGAAAATAATAATTAATTAAAGTTCCATTTACCTGCATTTTACTATCCCCCCATCCCTATAAATCTACAAACATTACTCCTTGTGATTCTAGCTTCTTCCGATTTAATTTTCCATTTTCAAAGTATTCTTCTCCGTCCCGGATACAGTAAAGTTCTCCAAGAACCCCGCTGTAGTTTAAATCAGGATTCCATTTTACCTGATAGATAAAATTATTTAGTTTACTTCTTACATCCGACAGCTTTAACTGCTTTTCAGAAAAATCCATGGTTCTGTTGCGAAGCAGCTCTTCGTATCTTTCCCATAGACTCCACCCATCCAATACATTGCCATTTTCTATCTCAAGTGTTCTGCATATTACCAGACTCATATTCCATTTATTTTCTTCTATTAATTTCATGCGATCCGCAATACATGGGCTATTCATATGTTTTACATGTTCATAAAAAAAGTCATCTAAGCCCTCCGAAGAAGTACTTTCGTTTCTTTGCTGTTTCAATACATTGAGTACTTTTTTATAATATATATCAAACTCTTTCTCTTTCAGGATCTCTCTCATTTCCGACGTCAAAAGTGTAAAGGACTCATCAATCCGAAAATCCAACCCATAAATATTCTTTGCCTGATCCATATCAAAAAAATATACAATACCATCTCTTTTGCAGGAACGGTTAATACGTCCAAGAAACTGCTCTTCACTATCCAGCTTTGAAATATCTTTAAATCCTATATCCATGTCAATATCTACCCCCGCCTCAATTACCTGGGTAGATACCAGTATCATGCCGCCTGTGTTCCCTTCCCTGATCGGTCTTAATATCTGCTCACGTTCATACATGGAATCATCTCCTGTAATCAGATACGCTGGAACTTGTATATCACTGTAATTACATAAAGAATCAAAAAATTCGTATGCCGAATCTTTTTTTATGAAAGTAACTAAGACTTTTTTATCGGGCTTGCTTTTTTCTAATACCTGCTCCAACAAATGATCTATGGTCATTTTCTCTTTTAATAACTCATAAGATACCGTTACCCGTTTCTGAAACAACGGATGGTTAAAATATTTTTTTCGATCCTCAATCAGCCTCGTTACGGTACCTTCTCCATCCGCAAGAATATCCAGTCCAGGCAGCGTTGCCGACATTATAATTATTTTCATACCAAGCAGTTCCGAACAAGCCTGCAAAAATATTATTATTTCTGCCCATATCGTATTTTTATAGCTTTGAATTTCATCCAGGATCACGATACTGTCCGTTAACTGCATAAAGGAAAATATGTTTTCTTTTCTATATCCGAAAAGTGTTTCAAAAAAACTTACATGGGTAGACAAAATAAATGGGTAGTTTAGAAACTGGCGGTCCAATAGTGCATTCTGGTAATATTCCCGCGAATCCTCGGCTATATTTCCCCTGCCGGTAATAGGCATTAACGAATTTACCACCACGATCTGATTCTGTACTTTTTTATCTGTAAATATCTCCTGTAAAATTTTCCGGTTCTGCTCTACAAGTGTATTAAATGGATAAATATAATATATCTTTTTGCCACTGCCCAACAATTGAAAGCCCAAATTCATAGCTGTATTACTTTTCCCGCTTCCGGTAGGTGCCTCCAGAAAATAAATCGTATCTTCCGGATTTTTACGCAATGCTTCCTCAGCATCCAGGAACATTTCACTTCTCATACGATTAATATCATTACATTCTTCCAAAGACTTTTCCGCTTGTAATATTCTCTCTTTTTCATAATTACGTATGCTTTGCAATAACTCCGATCTTTCATAAGGTTCCTGAAAAGTGTCTGCACATTGAATCGTTCCAAACTCCTTTATTTGTACATTTTCCATGTACTCAGTCGTTGCATAATAATCGCAGGCGACTAATACTGAATACAAATACCGCATATAAAAGAAACAAGTGATATCCTGACCCCGGTCCATTCTATCTTTTACATTTGAATACTTTTTCACACATTTTTCAATGGTATCACTGGACAGACTGCGCAGTCCGGCATATCCTTCAAGCCCAGACTGTGTCAGTACATCCAGTAGATATCCAATTTCTCCATCTTTTCCCTTAAATTTTGAAGTAAAATCAATCATCTTCTCCAGATCGCTATGATGCCTGGAGATAACATATGCATTAATCCATACCAGTAACGTTAATAAACTTTTATCTTTTTTGGAATAACTGCTTTTCTCAATCTCCTCTAAAAAATAATCCAGGTAAATGACTGCTGAAAACAAGGAATGATCCGAACCTGACAAACCATCGAGTATCTTTATTGGCACCTTTTTATTTTTCATTTTTTGAATTTGAAATGCGGGATTAATTTTGCCAAAATCATGAAATAAAATAACATTATAAAACATTTTATAAATAAAACTTTGAATATTATCGGGATTATTGGGGAGAAGTTTCAAAGCAAAACGTTTGACCACTATCGATAACTCTTTCTCTTTTTCCAACATTTGAAAATACTTGCCACACCGTTGTAAATGTTCCACTAAAGTTTCTTTATCGCTGTCATCCTTCCAGTGAGCATATAACGGATAATCAGTATTTATTACATCCTCCATATTTATAAACAAACACATAATTCCCTCCTTAATTACTATTGACTATACTTTAAGTTATCTATATTTTACTAACAAAAAACCGCAGAATATAGAATGTTACTTCTATATTCTGCGGTTTCCTCCTTACCTGCAACCAATTTAAATTTATGCCTTTAACCAAATCACTTAGAGCGTTTTTCATGTCCTAAAAACTAATATTTGTTCATTAATAAAAAACAATATTTCTGTCACCAATCTGATAAACATCCTTTTCGCACTGCACTATTTCAGCATCCGTTAGAATAAATTTTTTAACCTCATACAGATTCGTCACTTCTTTTAAACCTGTCGGCAAATATTCTCCATATTTAAAAGACATCTCATCCATGTCAAACTCAACAACATCTGCAGGCACTAAGCTATGAAGCTTTTTTTCCTCGCATTCTATCATCTGCGCCTCTATGATTTCCACTTCATCGATATCTGCCAGATGATTATTTCTTCCAAGATAAGGTGTATAAATGCACCGCCTGTTTACCATGAAATCTGCTAATTTCTTACTTTCCGGATCCTGTATCAAGACGCAGACTGTCCAGTCCGGATGCTCCAGCCATTGTTCTTTCACAATTAGATTTCCGCCCATTTCCTGAGAAGCATATCCTACTGTATTATTGTAAAACTGAATTTTCTTTTGAAAATAGCCATGTTCTCCTTCCGGTATTACCGAGATCTGAATATCCTTTAATTTTTCATAAAATTCCGGATACCTGTCATATTTGTGTTCATATCCCTGATACCCCATAATTGCACCAAACATGCCTAAAAGCGCTACTTTATGAATATTGCCATACGTAAAATAATAGTAGGTATTAACTTCAGGCACTTTAAAAAAGGCGTTTTTACCTCTTAACCTGAATTTTAAAATTTCCATATCACACCTCTTTCCGGGTGATGATATTAAAATACCGTGCTCCTTCCACATCTGCCTCAATCTTCGTTGTGTATGGATTAAAATATATTTCTACAGATTTAACCTTGTCCTTCACTTTATTTAATAAATCAGAACAATTCAAACGAATGATATTTTGCTCATCGTCACCTTTTTCAAATGAAATATATTCGGATAAGCATGGCAGATATAAATCTGCTTCTGTTTCTACAAAAAGTGCAAATTCATTATCACATCCGGCTTTTGCATTGGTAGCAAATGCCGTGGCAGAAACGATGGAAGTCTCTTTAAAATTCTGATAATCCTCTTCTGTATACCCTTCCGTCACTCCTAATTCCACATATTCTTTGTACGCAAGGGGATTGATCACAAATGGGTAGAAATAGTGAGCCTCATTACTGACTATTTTAGTTCCAAGGGTAGAGTTCTTTGCCTCTTCCCCATCCTTGACTTTGGATGCATCGCGAAATGGAGAAAGGATAGGCTGCTCCTGGGGATCGGTTTCATCGTATTTATTAAATCCTTGTCCGATTTGAACAGCACCAGTAATAGAAATATTATTGCCGGATTCTGCAAATGTTGCACCAAAGTTTTTAACATCTACCGCTTGAAATAAATTTCGAAGTACAGATTCAATATCTTTACAATCTTTTAAATCCGTCACATCAAATATCTGCTCATAACGTTCTTTCAGACTTCTTGGTATTAAGGAAACATCTCCCTTTTTACCTTTCTCAAACCTCATTGATTTTATATATATCACAGGTTTGCCCTGATTATCCCACATCTTTTTCATTGGATATTTTAGTGCCTTATCACTTCCAAAGGTAGATCCATCAGAAGTAGTTTTCGGATACCCGGAAAAATCAGCATTCCAGTTAGCCATAACGGATGCGATTCCCAAAACACCATATACTCTTTTATTCATCATAACTCTTCCCCACCTTCCTGGTTTTTCTTATTGTAAATAAGTAATTCTGCTGTAAATCCTGCGGCTATCATTTCTTTGTTCAGCGACTCATTTTCCTTAGGCATATAGTCCATGATATGAGTAAATATTTTTTCAGCCCGATTATCCGGATAGTGGGAAATATCATAATTATATTTCTTATAAAGCTGTAATAATCTGCGTTTTATAACTGTATGATTTTTTGCATTTAAATAAGGATTTACTAAAGAAGATGGCTTGTTATTTGCCTTACTTTTCGAAATCAGATAAGAAACCATCTGTCCGGCTGCGTAGCCAAACTCGTCTCCCGACATGAATTCCCAATCATCTTTTAAATTCATTTTTTCCCATAATATTTTTCTGACATTCTCCATTCTTAACTCCATCCCCCTATCTTTGCTAAAATAATCAATCAGTGACCATCTTAAATTAAATTGCCTTCGTGCCAAAAACACTCTTCCGTTTCCAATTGCATTTATAATCAAATCCATAGAAATTTTATCAAGCAATTCTTCCACATTTTCTCTGCATCCTTTATAAAACCATGCAAAAAGGCGATCCCTGCTTTCCAAAAGAGTCCTCTTTAACACTCCGTCCGTTATTGCAATATCCTTAGCTTCCGTAAAGAAATTATTTGAAAGCTTATTTTCAAAAAAAGTTTGATCTATGAGTCCCTTCAGCATCCAAAGCATATCATGGGATGTATTATACTGTATGTCATATTTCTCCAAGGTTTTATCAGGAATCCCAATACCATTTCTCAAATAAAATACTGGTTGTAAGTTTGTATTATAATTACTGATAATATCACCTTGATGAATTTCAACTTCTTTCCCTTTTTTCAGACGTAAAAAATAGCCATTTTCCAATCCCTGAGGCTCTTCTGTATTCGAATATCCGCGAATTCTCAGATGATCTGCATCAATATATACATTAACCTTTCCTTTCGATGCAAAACCCATTAAATAATCAAATAATTTGGCCTGCAAAATTGCCTGATTTTTATCTAAAAGATACGGCACCGCCACTTTTCTGGTCCTGTTAGCCAGATAAGGTTTCTTTGCGTTCATACCCATATTATCATTTGGAAGCCCCAGTATTTCCCCAGACTCCACTTCGTTAAAATCATTATTATTAAAAATATTTGGAAATAAGTAACGGCTTCCCTCGCATTTATATAAAGCCTGCGTTTCTTCCCAATCCTCTACAATAAAAAAGAATTTCAAATAATCTTTTCGTTCCAGATCTATATCTTCCCAAATATCTTTTTCGGCAACACATTTTCTAATTTTTTCTATCAGCGTAACATTGGGTTTTCCCAGTTCTTGCTCTGTAGCTTCATATAAAACTTTAGCTTTTAATTTCTTCCCATACTTTATTTCCGGATATTTTAAAAGTTCATAATAAGAATCTATTATCTCTTCTGTTAATTTTTCTTCCTTTACACTATCCTTTTTCATCCACAGAGACAAATAATTGTTAGAATGAATAATTTTCTTTGCGTCAATTGGCTTATTCATTTCTAAAAGTTTACTATAATAATCCAAATAACATATCTTATTGTAAATGGAATCTGTTTTTCCTACTATTTCATCATTTTTTCTATCATACCGGATATCTAATGTCTTCTCGATATTATAACTATCTTCCGTCAATTTAATAATCCGATAGGTACCATCCTTAGGAACATACTCATCCAGTACCAGCCGATCCCCCTTTTGTTGAAGGATTTGCTGAAAAACTTCCATAGCTTCCTGTAACATCCGATCACCCCTTTACTATGTTACAAATACCGATAATTAATAAAGCCCGCTCCTCGGGCATTATTCTCTCCTATTCCAGTTCCTATCGCCATATACCATAATTTTTGCGCCGTAGGATTTTTCGATACAATCATATTTACCTTATCACCTAACAAAGTAATTCCCTTATATGGCACACGCACCGGCACCTTATTTTTAAATTCAATATAATCATAAAGCGAAAAATCTTCATCTAATTTTTCACCCATTAACTGATTATATTTTTTAACCAGATTAATTTTCAAACGTTTTTCAAACTCCTGCACGTTCATCTGATCCCGCCAGTAACCATATTCTGTCTTTATTACAACTGGTGTTAAAGTATAAATTTTTTCTAATACTTTCTGCTGAATAATTTTTATTTCGCCATTTAATCCCACAATTTCTTTTGACGAATGATGACTCAGTATATTCGAAAAATATTCTGCAAGTTCCTGCCGAACAGTTCGAATCCTCATAACATAAATCTTACCCTGTTGATAAATTCCATCTTTTTCACATGGATATGGAAGATCATAAACATAATATTTAAACTCTCTTCTATTATGTAATTCCAGAAATTTATCTGTTTTTCCAAGCGCACTATCCAGGAAATAGGCGATTGTTCCGGTAGCTTTGGCATAGTCCATATTTTCTAACAGACGTACCCGCAGCTGGTATTCAAAAACTAACAATTGTAACTCACTCCTCCCATTAATAAGTAAATCTAAATAATATGGATCTAATAATTTAATATAAAAATAGTTTATTATTTTAGATCAATATGATTTAAATTTCTTTGGTTAATTTGTGTATTTTTCACAGTAATATTATATTATAAATGGTATATTTTGTCAAATTAAATACTAAATTATCGAATAATATTTTTGTTGATTTATATTCTTTAAATTTGTACTGTGTGGATTAGGTTGGATGTGCATACTCCTGTTTTTATATGTCATATATTTGGTGTTAATCATATCTAAATCCATGCTTTGCATTCACTCCATATCGTTTCAATATATCTTATATTGATATTAATCGATTTTGCCTGGGCAATCCTTACATGATTCGCGTGTTTCACTATATCCTATATTGATATTAATCCAAGACGAGAATGGAAACGAGACAAGTATAGAAATGTTTCAATATATCCTATATTGATATTAATCGTTGAAAGTCAGAATATTATAACATTTCATCTGTGGTTTCAATATATCCTATATTGATATTAATCCTTTTGTAGCAAACATGATTGCCAAGAGTATTTTGTTTCAATATATCCTATATTGATATTAATCGGATATCACGATGAACATATGCTTCCGATTATCTAGTTTCAATATATCCTATATTGATATTAATCAACACACGGAGACTTATGCGTGCCAGGTAGACCAGAGTTTCAATATATCCTATATTGATATTAATCTTTCAGATATGAGTTAAACTGTACATATTTTACAATGTTTCAATATATCCTATATTGATATTAATCGTTAAGAAAGATGTGGAGGATATGTTTAAGGAATTGTTTCAATATATCCTATATTGATATTAATCGTTTACATACCCTAAATACGGGAATTCAAGCCCCGTTTCAATATATCCTATATTGATATTAATCTTATGGGAGAACTTAATTATATCTATGTTCCTGTTCTGTTTCAATATATCCTATATTGATATTAATCGAACTGCGCTTTGAGGGATTCCCCGGATTGGATATTAGTTTCAATATATCCTATATTGATATTAATCTCGGAAGACTGGGAAATTCTATGATTCTATTTCAGTTTCAATATATCCTATATTGATATTAATCTTATTTTACAAATTACCCAACTCCTGTGAGTGACTAGTTTCAATATATCCTATATTGATATTAATCTTTCCCAAAGTTGGCAAGAACTTAATTCCAAAAAGTTTCAATATATCCTATATTGATATTAATCGGATAGCATCTGCAAGTTCTAAAACTTCTTCTTCGTTTCAATATATCCTATATTGATATTAATCTACTGTTTTTACTTTCAACACAGCCGGTTCAAGCGCGTTTCAATATATCCTATATTGATATTAATCCGATTCAGACGAATGGATCATCAAAGAAGGAAAACAGTTTCAATATATCCTATATTGATATTAATCGGCGGGAATTACAATAGGAAACATAAACGTCCTGTAGTTTCAATATATCCTATATTGATATTAATCGAGGAACAGATCGACGTTGCAAGGGATTCCAAGCCGTTTCAATATATCCTATATTGATATTAATCTGCAACGAACTGTTAAGTATATTAGAGAATATTTCGTTTCAATATATCCTATATTGATATTAATCATTCTATCCGAAGATGCAGTTCTCAGACCCAACAGAGTTTCAATATATCCTATATTGATATTAATCGGATACATATATGGCTGTGCAGCCTGCCCGGTACATGTTTCAATATATCCTATATTGATATTAATCACCCCATTATCATCAATAATTTTCTCAATGACCTGGTTTCAATATATCCTATATTGATATTAATCGCAGATTTCCAAAAATAGCAATCAACGCACTGTCGTTTCAATATATCCTATATTGATATTAATCATCTGCGCTCTGAGGGATTCCCCGGATTGGACATTAGTTTCAATATATCCTATATTGATATTAATCAAAGACTCCAGATCACCGTACACGTGCGTATCAAAGTTTCAATATATCCTATATTGATATTAATCTTGTTGACTCTTTTGACAGTATTGATAAATTAAAGTTTCAATATATCCTATATTGATATTAATCGGTCTTCGAAGAATTCCGAAGCAGTTTAAAAGTCCGGTTTCAATATATCCTATATTGATATTAATCATTAATCCTATAGATTGGAGTTGCTTTTATACAAATAGTTTCAATATATCCTATATTGATATTAATCGTAAAGCCCATAACTTTATAGATTGTCTGGCTCTGGTTTCAATATATCCTATATTGATATTAATCCAACGCATTTCCCGCCTTCTTTCTTACCACTATATCCTAAAACCCCCACTAAATCAAGGTTTTTCTCATTTTTTACCAAGCAAGACAAAATTTTTTACTATCCCCGCATCCTCCCCCATTTTCCTATATAAAATAAGGCTTTATTCCTAAAACACAAATACACCGCCTGGTAAATTTATTACTCTTTGAAGTTCTAAAACTATCTGCTTCACAATCCCTGACCCCTTTTTTATAATTACTCTGCCAATTTGAAGTGTATTTTTTATAATTTAGTACCATCACTGCCCCTAAGGAAAGCCCGCATAAATTTAACTGACTAGAAATATTATCACAATATTTTGAAAAAGCCTGGTATAAATTTTCATATGTGGTCCTTCCTCCTTTGCATAGAGTGAAAAAATCCGGTAAATAATATTATCTTACTGTGTCAAATAAGATATTGTTTCATTCCAACAGATGAATTCTGCCTCAGACCATAAAGATAGATATTCTTCATACAATAATTTCCACATATTTTTATATCCATTTTTATAATATTTTATTATAGCAAATGAATGCAGGAAATATAGCACGGAATATAAGAACCCGTATATTCCGTGCTATATCTATAATTTTTTTATTAGATGAATTTTATAGCTGCATTTCAGTATTGCTTTTCAGTATTGCTTTTCGGTATTCATCTCAGAATGGCTTTTCGGCCCTGTTCTTCGGTTCTGTTTTTCGGTCTTGTATTTCGCTACTTATATTCTTTCACATATCATTTTCATTCGCCCTTTGTCTTCGGTAACAGCCTTCTATCTTCCGAAAGTCGCAAAAATGGTGCATAAGCAACTTCCCATGGATATCCGTCAGGGTCCAGGAAATAACCGGAATATCCGTCATAGCCTCCCCAATCTTTCCACTGTGGTTCCTGGTGTGAACTTCCTCCCGCTTTCAAGGCCGCCGCAAATAAAGCATCTACTTCTTCTTTATCTGAACCGTTTATCGCCAGTGTGAACCCATTATATGGTTTCTTAGGTGACACGGGAAGTTGTGCGTCTTTAGCCAGGAAGTCATACGGGACCAATCCCAATACGATATTGCTGGTCAGCATAAAGGTACACATCTTCGGATCAGAATCCGGAGAAAGCTCCCATCCCAGTGTTTCATAAAATGCAATCGAACGTTCTACATCTTCCACTCCCAGAGTAATAATCGAAATGCTCTGGGCAGTTCCTGCCTGCTTCATAATTCTCTCCTTTCCTTTACCAGACCTGCCGCCGCAGCATGCAATTCCAATCTATTTTACTTGTGAAACAAAACCAGTTAACACTGTGCCGCAAACTTACCAATCATTTCTTTCAGTGCCGGAATATCTTCATGGAGTTTTAAAATTGTACTTCCCACAAATGCCGCATCTCCCCCGGCTTCTTTTACCATTTTCACGTCTTCCGGCGCATGTACGCCTACACCACAGTAGATCGGACTCTCAATTCCGCAGGCACGCAGGTGCGCTATGCAGTCAGAAAGCAATGGATATTTCGGATTGACATTTCCGGTGGGTTTCGCCTGCATATAGACAAATCCATTCGACTTTTTCGCCATCTCAATTTCTTCCGGAAGCATGTGGTATTGAACGTAGCAGGATACCCTAAGTCCTGCTTCCATAAATTTGTCTTTAATTGCATTATCCTTTAGTCCCACCAGCAGAATATCTTTTAAATTGTTGTCGAGACAGAAACGGATGAATTTATCGGCGCCGATTTCCTCAACGGTATTTTCATAAGCTAATACCAGCAGCTGGACACCAGGAAGCCTTTTTTGCACTGCTATAATGCTGTCCATGTATTTGTCATAGTCGTCGCATACTTCCAGAGCCTTTGCCATTCTCCCTGCTATGTATTCACCTTCCAGATACGGATCCCTAGAGGGAAAATCAATTTCAATCATACCGCATCCGGCATCTGCATATTCAATTGCCATTTCATAGCTGTGTTCCAATGTTGGGTAACCGTTTGATAAGTAACAAATAATCTCCATAACTCTATTCTCCTTTATATGCCTTCTTGAATAATTCTACAAACTGTCCTAATGCCGGAATGACCGGATTGGTTTTAGTACAGCCATCTTCCATTGCGGCCTTTGCCATTTCATCTAACAGACTGTTATACTTTTCCTCATCCTCTATGATTTCCCGGAAGCATACAGGAATATGAAGCTGTTCATTAAGCCCTGCAATCATATCTGCCAGATTCTCTCCTCCGGCTTTGCGAGCAAGGTCGTTGTAAATCTTTTCAGCTCTTTCATCCTGGCTGTTGAAACGGATCACATAAGGTAAGAGCATAGCATCTCCCAATCCGTGAGGGACGTGAAAGAATCCGCCCAGGGTATGTGCCATAGAATGTACAATACCAAGGGAAACATTTGTAAATGCAATGCCTGCTGCCATAGAAGCATTTAACATCTTTTCCCTGACTGACAAATCCTGGCCATTTTCATATGCCTGCGGTAAATATTCGATAATATCTAATGCTGCCTGGGTAGCCAGAACATCACCGATATAATTTGCCCTGGTGGAAACCAACGCTTCAACTGCATGGGTCAGAGCATCCATACCGGTCTCTGCCGTTATGCGCGGCGGCATGGAAACAGTGACCACTGGATCGCAGATCGCAATATCCGGCATCATTTCCATATTTCCAATTCCATGTTTCATTCCCGTCTCATTATCGGAGATTACAACAGAGCGGGAAACCTCACTAGCTGTGCCGGCAGTAGATGGAATACAACAGAAATGTGCTTTCGTCCTGAGCTGTGGAAATGGATTGGGAGGCAATACATCTTCCAGGTTCTGAAGCTGTGGATTTTCATAGTAAATCCACATGGTTTTGGCAGCATCCATAACGGATCCGCCTCCCAAAGCTACAATCAGATCCGGTTCTGCAGCCTGCATTTCCTTAGCGCCTCTTAACACTGTGGCAAAAGTCGGATCCGGCTCCACACCTTCGATACTGGAAACAACCGCCCCGCTCTCCTCAAATAATCTTTTTACCTTATCCATCATTCCACTTTTATGCATACTGGAGCCTCCAAGCACAATTGCAACTCGTTTATACGCCAGTGTTCTTATGTGTTCCAGACAGCCCTCTCCGAACAGGAGCTGGCTTCCGGCTAATTTCATAGGTCTCATCATTTTTCATTACCTCACTTTATACTTATTAAATTCTGTTTTTTATCTCTGTCAGTTTCTATTATTTCGCCGCAGACGGCTTTGCTGATTTCCAGGGAAGCGGGGCGTGCAGCTGGCGGGAATGATTTATCAAACACTCCCTAACCCTTCAATCACTTCCCGCACCAATTCATAATCAATGGGATTTGTAAGAATCCCTTCTTTTTTCAGGCTGGAACCTATGATGGCACCGTCTGCCGTCTGCATCTGTTCGCTGATATTAGAAGCATTTACGCCGCTTCCCGCAAAAACAGGAAGTGATACCGCTCTTTTCACCCTGGCGATCATATCAATTGGCGTTTCCACACCGATTTCACTGCCGGTCACAATAATTGCATCGGCACCGTTAGCCGCTGCCTCTTTTGCCGACTGTTCCACAGCAATATGGGGGAGCAGCATATGGGCATGTTTTACCTGAACATCCGCCAGGATTTTAACATGGGACAGGTTCAACTGCTTTCTGTATTCCATGCATTCTTTAGCACAAGGCATAATGTATCCATCTGTAAACACCACCGTATCCACAAATACCGGAACACGAACAAAATCAGCACCTGTGATTCCGGCAATTGCCAGGGAAGCCTTGCAGTCATTAAACGCTGCATCAATACCAATTGGTATGTTTACTGCTCTGCGCACTTCCATTGCCGCTGCCGATAATGCTGCTATCTGTGCAGTATTCAGCAGTGCACTAAATGGAGTGTCACCCATATTTTCCACAATCACTGCATCCACACCTGCTTTTTCCAAAGTCACTGCATCTTCAACGGCTCGTTTTAAAATCTGCTCATAATCGCCTCCAAATCCCGCTGTCCCCGGAAGGGGCAGGCAGTGTACCATACCGATTACTGTCTTTGTATTGGTTGTAAATATCTGTTTATCATTCATTTTGCAAACTTCCTTTCTTTATCATTCATTCTGCATACTACATTTCTGATTCTGGTCATACTGGTATATTCCTTCCAGTACGGTTCTGCAAAGCAGATCCTCCGCATCTTTTCTGGCCTGTCCCTGCAATGTTTCCTTTAAGTTTTCTAATACGGTAGTCATGGTTACAATACAGGTTTTAACTCCCATCAGCCTTCCAACTGTCAGCAGGCAGGAGGACTCCATGTCGATACCGGTTACCTTTAATTTCTTAAGTTCCCGGAAGGTTTCTGACATATCCCTGCCTGTTTCCAGAGAAAACCTGGAGTCATGCATCTGACTGTAAAATCCATCCATCGTACAGTTGATGCCATTGACATATTTTGCTCCCATCCGGGTCACAGTTTCATTCATTGCATTGACCAGTTCAATATCCGCTACTGCCGGATAAGACTCTTCTACATAAGTCAGACTGGTGCTCTCTCTTCTCATAGCTGCAACAGGGATAATAAATTTCCCCAGCAAATCATCCTGCAGTCCCATTACGGTTCCCATTCGGACTGCTACTTCCATGCCTGCTTCATACATTTCTTCCAGGGCAATTGCCGCTGATGGTGCACCAATTCCGGTAGAAGTTACCGTTACCATAACCCCCTTATAAATACCTGTATATGTATTAAATTCCCTCTGGAATGCCACATGTACCGGTTCCTCAAGATACTGCTTCAATACATCCACTCTCCAGGGATCCCCGGAAAACAATACGTATTTTGCAATATTAGAACGGTCCGCTCCTAAGTATAATGTGCTCATTTACTACCTCCTTTTGCTTGTTCCATTGATCATGCTTTTGATATTCTTGCGTTACTGCTTTCTTACATTCACGCGTAAGTTCTTTTATTATTCTTTCTCACGAATCTCCCGATACTTTTTAAGAAACTGCTCTTGCGTTGGCAGATTTGTGCAGCAGCCTTCCGCCTGCAGAACAAACCAGGACAGCACGCTGCCAAGCCTGCAGCACTCCACACTCTCCATCCCTCTTAAATACCCATAGAGAAATCCCGCCATATAAGCATCCCCGGAACCTGTAGCATCTACGATATGCTCTGCCTCACAAATACCGATTTTCCGGGTGCGGATTCCTTCCGGGGTTCTCTCATAACAGATGCTTCCGTCTTTCCCCATAGTGGTTACAATCACATCTGCCTTACCGATTTCAAAAAGCTTCGTAATATCATGAAACCCATATATTTTTTCAATCATTTCCCGTTCCACTTCATTGGTAAAAATAATTTTACTTCCCGTTAGAAGCGTCTTTAAAAATACTTCCGGAAATGCATCGAAATCGTCTTTCATGCCAAATACCACAGGCACTTCATGGGCTAAACACTGCTGATAGAACATCTCATTGTCTTCTCTTGCCGCCACCGTAATGACGCCAAGTCTGGCTCCCTCAAATAAGCTGCCATCGATTGGACCGGCATATTTGCTGTCCATAGCACCGGGATAAAAAATAGTAATATGGTCATTATTATTATCCTGTAATAAGTAGCACACTGAGGTTGCCTCTTCTTCAATGACCCGTATCCCATCCAGCGGAACGTTTCCCGCTTCCAGAAAACGCTTAAATCCATTTGCTTCATAATCCCCGCCCACTCTTAACACCGGCAGCGTATTGATCCCCAGCCGATTCAGCCCATAGGCGATGTTGACGGAACAGCCTCCATAATATATCTGTACATTATTTTTATTCGTCACCAGGGATGTACAGCCAATCGTCGCCGGCGAAGCGATTTTAATAATGTGATCCATGCTCACATAGCCGCTGGTTAAAACTTCAAACTCACCCATGCTCTACAACTCCCCCCTGTCCAGCATTTGAAACAGTGTCTCCCTGTCCACTACTTTCCCCAGATATTTATTGATATCCTCCAGGTGCACCTGATTCACAACCTGGGAATTGGTTGCCACACAGTCTGAAACTACATAGCTATTGTAATCCAGATAAAACGCATCGGTAACAGTTGCACGGATACAGCAGTTTGTCTTCGTTCCCACAATAACCACATTCTTAACGTCATTTTCACGAAGCACCAGATCCAGATCAGTTCCAAAGAAGCCGCTATACCTGCGCTTTTTAATCACATAGTCCTTTTCCTCATCTACTTCCAGCATCGGATCAATTTCCTCTCCTCCGCTGCCTTCAATGCAGTTGGGGCGCATGGATGCTGCTTTTCTGTCAAATTTACCTTTCCGGTTGCAATGCTGTAAGAACACGATCAGTACTCCTTTTTCCCTGCATTTATCCAGAACTTCCTTTATTTTGGGCAAAATCTCCCGGTTCTGCGGATAGAAAACCAATCCATTTGCATCGGTAAAATCTTTCACCATATCTACAATCAATAAAGCCGTTTCACTCATCGCTGCATATTCCTTTCTCTTAGGGGCATATTTGAAAATCCATATCATCCACCTGCAATCTTAAAATCAATGAAATCCCCTCACCTTGTTATTTCTGTATTTCAGCATAGAAACAATGGTTAATACGATACTCATTACCACATAAGGTACTACATCAAACAGTGCTGCTGCCGGTCCCGCATAGAGTCCCATATTTACCGCAAGCGCTCTGGCTGCACCGAATACGATGGCGTAAAGAGCACTGGAAACAGGATCTCCCTGTCCGCAGTAGATTGCTGCAATGGCAATAAATCCACGGCCGGCTGTCATATTATTGGTAAATAGAACCATACGCTCTAATGCCAGGTTTATACCCGCAAGTGAGCAGCAGAATGCTCCTAACAGAATTGCCAGATAGCGGTATTTATTCGTATTTAAGCCCATATTTCTGGCTGCATCTTCATTTTCCCCGACTACTCTTACATAGATACCAAACTTTGTACGGTACATTAAAAGCCAGATCAGCCCGATTCCGATAAATGCCAGATAAGTTATAGGCGTATGCCCGCTTAAAATGTCCCCGAGAATCGGAATCTTATCAATGACAGGAATGTGGACTTTAAAATCCGCTACATTTTTCCAGGTCAGCGTAATGTTTGCAGACTGCATATACTGAAGTACAAATCCTGCCACTGCAGGAACCAGCATGTTGATGGCAAGGCCTACAACGATTACATTGCCCTTCCAGGTTACCGTCATAAAAGAGAAGACCAGTCCAATCAGGATGCAGACAACAAGAGCCGTTACATAACCCAGTACTATGTTTCCGGTTAAATAGGAAACCAGAAGGGAAACAAATGCACCTGCAAGCATGATACCTTCCAGTGCGATATTTAAAACATTAGCCTTATAGGCAAAGATCCCGCCCAGAACACACAGAAGTATAGGCGTTGCATGATATACGGAATCGTATAAAATATTTCCTAGAAAATTCATTCTGCTGCCCTCCTGTTCTCTTTCCACATTTTATAGTGTTCGATAAAACCATATTTTTCATTGAAGAACCGAACTGCCAGGAATAAAATGATCAATCCCTGCAGCACTCCTACAATTTCTTTAGGTACTGCAGTATACATGTTGATATTGTCAGCCCCTGTTTTTAATCCGCTGTAGAAAATAGCCGCCAGCAGGATGCCGAAGGGATTGTGTCGTCCCAAAAGGGCAATCAGCATACCATCCCAGCCAAGGCCAGTTGTTCCGGAAAATGTCAGCGTATATTTAAATGCTTCACTCATCATCTGCCCGGAACCCGCAAGACCGGCAAGGGCACCGCTCAGACACATGAGGATAATAATTTTTTTACGGACACGTATACCGGATGCTTCTGAAAACTCCGGATTCTTTCCAATTGCCGTGACTTCGTATCCAAGCTTTGTTTTCTTCATGACAAATGCCATGACAAGCAGCACCGCCAGAGCAATAAAGAAAAACAGAGTCATCTTGGAATCCCCAAGCCTGGAAAACATGGCTGTTTCCTTAATGGTGGGTGTACAAACATACCCAGCCCCGTCTTCCCGGAATGGACCTGAAGACAAATACTCCAGAATTTTAATCATCGCATAGTTTAAGGTCAGTGTTACAACCATTTCATCTACATGAAAATATGCTTTTAGCAATGCGGGTATCAGGGCAAATAGAACACCGAAAAGCATTCCCACCAGCATACAGATTACTTTGTGCCAAAACGGGCTTCCTATGGAAATCATTGCACCTGCAATTCCGGAAAAGAATCCGCCCAAAAGGAGCTGTCCTTCCACACCCATGTTAAATATATTTGCTTTAAAGGTAATCGCAATTGCCAGTCCCGTGAGAATCAACGGGGAAGCATAATGCAGCGTATTACTGAATCCCTTTGCTGTAAACAGTGATTTTCCAAGCATGATTCCATAGACTTCAAATGGATTTTCTCCAATTGCTGCAATGATCACGCCGCCGATGCCAAATGCCAGCAGAACAGGTAAAAGTGTATTTACAATCTTGGGAAATATAGATATTTTTTTCTCTCTTTTATTCATGCTGTTCTCCCCTCATCCGGTTTTGCACCTGCCATCAGCAGACCGATTTTCTCCACAGGCACATCCGGTGATGCAACTCCTATGATTTCTCCTTTGTACATAACGGCAATCCTGTCTGAGAGACTCATAATTTCGGAAAGCTCACTGGAAATAAGAAGTACCGAATTTCCTTCATTCCTAAATTTGAGCAGCTGGGTGTGAATAAACTCAATGGAACCAATATCCACCCCTCTGGTTGGCTGGCAGGCAATAATCACTTTCGGATGATTCTCAAATTCCCGGGCTATGATTACCTTTTGTGCATTCCCTCCGGAAAGCTGGGAGATCTCTCCCTCCGGATCGGCTACACGGATATCGTACTTTTCGATATATTCTCCGGTCAGGCGCGTGATCTCTTTACCACGCAGCACACCGCATTTACAGACTCCATGGTTTCCAAAGTATCCGGCGATACAGTTTTCCCCGATACTCATATCCCGGCACAATCCCTGCGCATAACGGTCTTCCGGAATGATGCCCAGACCCTTTTTGCGAAGTTCGTCCGGCCAGGCATTGGTCACATCCATTTCACATAAACGCACACTTCCTTTTGTAGACGCCATAAGCCCGGTAAGAACCTTTATCAGCTCACTTTGTCCGTTTCCCTCTACTCCGGCAATTCCTAAAATTTCCCCTTTATGTACTTCTAAATTAATATTGTGAAGAATTTCTTTTTGTTCTGCATTTGTGGTACACAGGTCTTTGACACAGTATGCCGTTTCGCAGCTGCAGGGAGCGGCATTTTCATTGCTGACGGTTAAAACAACATCTCTGCCTACCATCATCTGCGCCAGCTCCTGTTCATTGGTATCAGCCGTTTTCACATTCCCAATTACTTTCCCCTGCTTGATGACGGTGACACTGTCGCTCAGCTCCATGACTTCTCTTAATTTATGGGTAATAACAATAATGGTTTTTCCATTTTTCCGAAGCTCTTTTAAATTTTCCATCAGACGGTCTACTTCCTGAGGAGTAAGCACAGCGGTAGGCTCATCCAAAATCAGTATCCGGACATTCCTGTACAGCATCTTCAGTATTTCAACCTGCTGGCACAGTCCTACCGAAAGATTTTCTACCTTTTCCAGCGGGTCAATCTGGAAATGATATTCCTCAATTAATTCCTTTACTTTTGCAATCTCTGTGTTACGATCAATAAACGGGCTTTTTCTCCCTTTCCACTTCTTATTGATTTCACTTCCAAGCAAAATATTTTCATAGACGGTCAGGCTTGGCACCAGCTTAAAATGCTGGTGCACCATGCCGATACCGTGACCTATGGCATCGGTGGGATTTTTAAAATTAACATCCTGTCCGTCTATTAGGATCTTCCCGCTGGAAGGCCGGAGTGCACCGTAGAGCATATTCATCAGGGTTGATTTCCCGGCACCATTCTCCCCTACGATACATTTAATCTCTTTGGGTTCCACGGATATATTGATCTTGTCATTCGCTGTAAAAGCATCAAACTTCTTTGTTAGGTCGATTGTTTGTATGATACTCATCTACTCTGCTCCTTTGTTTCTGGAATACCTCATCTGGAGTTAAACACGCTCTGAGGCTTTTTCATTTACTCGGTTTTAATATTTACATGCGGGCAGGTTGCCGGATCAAATTCTTCTCCGATCTGTTTGTTCACCACATCGATCTTGCCATCCTGGATCTGCTGGCTTACTTCATTTGTTTTCGTTTTTATTTCATCCCATACAGCGGTATCTGCCACATGCTTGCTCATCTCAGCCAGATCTGTGATACCGGTTGCTCCGGAAGCCAGGTTATAACTCTGCTCTTTATCCATATCCGCAATTTTCCCGTCTGCATAAGCCTGTGTAATAATCTTAACCGGAACTCCGGTGATCTTTAATACGCTGGTCAGCACATGTCCCGGCTGCTGGTCATCCAGATTCGCATCCGTCTGGATTGCAATTTTGCCAACTTCCTTCGCCTTAGAAGTGATGCCGTCTCCAACCACACCTGCGTCTGCAAATACTACATTCGCACCGCTTTCATAGAAGGTTCCAGCAACCGTACTTCCAAGTGCCGGATCGGTAAATCCTGCGTCATATTTTGCATAATAATCGTAATCCACACCCAGCTCTTCTGCAGCTTTGTTAATACCCTGAATGAATCCATAGGAATATACCAGAATGCCGTTTGAATTTGTTCCGCCGATAAAACCGATTCCTCTGGATTTATCAGCCGGAGTCATGGAATATCCTTCCGGGAACAGCTTGTCTGCATTTTCATTCATATAAACAGACAGATAACCTGCCAGATAAGAAGCTTCATGTACATCAAACAGAACGGAAATAACATTGTTATGCAGTGTGCTTCCATCTTCTTTCCGATTCGGGTTATCGTTGAAAACCACAAACCAGGTATCCGGATACTGCTCTGCGATTGGCTTTGCCCCTCCCACACCTTTTACTAATGCATCAAAGTCGTATTCCAGGCTGAAAATCAGATTATATCCATCTTCCGCAAGTGCTTCCAGTGCAGAAGGCACACCGTTTACCGGTTCAACAATTTTACACTCCGCTCCCAGCTCCTGAGCAATGGCCTTGCCTTCCGTACATGCTGACTGATTATACCCATTATCATTTTGTCCGGAATTCGAGCATATAATTGCAATTTTCAAATCACTGTTTGCACTTGTGTTTTGATTTCCATCTGAATCATTTCCTGTCTCTTCCCCTTTCGCCGCCGCTGATTCTTTTGCCGTACTCTTCTCTGTGTTTTTGATTGCGGCATTTTCTCCGCATCCCGCCAGAGCCCCCGCCGTCAAAACAATTGCCAGTGCTGCTCCCAATAACTTCTTAAAACTTTTTTTCATTCTTGCTTCCTCCTGTTTTTACTAATTTTCCTGTACCGATGCCGTTTTCTTCTCAGTCACCTGGTTGATGGAAAATTTAAACTTATCCGTTCTATAGTAACATTTAAAATATTCAATGGGGATTTCAGCTCCATTTACGATGCCATAGGTGGTGCATCCAAATAAAATAATTGGCATTCCTTCTTCAATTTCCAGATAGTCTGCAATATCATCCCTTGCCAGAACGGCTTCAATAGTTCTTCTTGCTTTTGTAATCCGGATTCCATACTCTTTTGGAATCACATTGTATAGAGACTCATTAATAAAATCATGTCGGTCAATGCCACTGAAAAGCTTCTCCGGCAGATACGTGATGGTATAATTTAACGGCTCTCCCTGTGCATACAGGACTCGTCCCATACAGAACACCCTGTCATCAACGGTAATATGTAATTTCTTTGCCCTCTTACTGTCCGCCTGAATATATTCTGCAATAATCATTTTCTTAGTAGGGGTAAGCCCCAGCCGCTGAACATCTTCCGTACAGCTGGTAATGGCAAATAAATCCTGGCTGTTCTCATCTGATTTTACATAAGTCCCTTTTCCCTGAACTTTATAGAGGTAACCTTCTT
Source organism: Robinsoniella peoriensis (assembly GCF_000797495.1). Lineage (GTDB taxonomy): Bacteria > Bacillota > Clostridia > Lachnospirales > Lachnospiraceae > Robinsoniella > Robinsoniella peoriensis. The sequence continues at coordinate 286,318 of NZ_JTGN01000003.1, read as the reverse complement.
TCACCAGTTCATCAATCGCCTTTCGGACCGTAATCCGGCTTACCTGATAAAGTTCCATCATCTCCCGCTCACTCAATATTGGCATGTCGCCTGTGAATTCCTCCATTTCGATTTTGCGGATAATATCCCTCTTCAGGGAAAAATATTTTGGTATGTGTTCTTCTTCCATCTCTCCTCTCTTTCCCGGTATCTCCCGTCATCTTATTATGTCGTTATGTCGTCATAACCAGTTATGTGTTTATCTTACTCTTTTTTAATTATTTGTCAATATATTCACTTTATTTTTCTCATTTTTGGTAATTAGTGATAAAATTAGATGCGGATTTTCTATGAAATGGATAGAAAAATTTAGACAAAAATACCAGTTTTCAGATTCTGTTTTTGACTTCTGAAAACTGGTATGCTTAGATTTTACGATAATACCCCCCCATTTAAGGGACATGCTCTTTGAAACTGGTACTACTTTCTCCGGAGATCTGTTCCCGGAACGACCTGGTCAATATAAAACTTATATTTATCCGTCCGGTAATAGCAGTGAAAACGCTCAACCGGAATCTCTTCTTGCTCATTTCCAGCCAGCCTGCCATAAGTTGTACAACCAAATTTGATCAATGGCATTCCCTCTTCAATATCCAGATATTCTGCAATTTCATCGGTTGCCAATACCGCTTCAATCGTTCTCCTTGCCTTACACAAAGTCACCCCAAACTCCGTTTCCAGCGTTTGATACAGGGATTCCCTGGCATAATCATGCCGTTCAATATGGGGAAACAAATGATAAGGCAATGAAGTAACGGTATAATTCAGCGGTTCATCTCCTGCATAAAGAATCCTTCCCAGCCGAAATACATTTTCCCCCGGCTGCAGCCCAAGCGCTTTCGCGCGGCTGACATCAGCCGGAACCACCTGGGATACAATCACTTTCTTCGTAGGCGTCAGCCCCATCTTAATAACATCTTCCGTGCAGCTGGTAATGGCAAACAGATCATGGCTGTTCTCATCCGTTTTCACATAGGTTCCCTTGCCCTGTACCTTATAGAGATATCCCTCCATCACCAGTTCATCCACTGCTTTGCGGATAGTAATCCGGCTCACTTTATAGAGGTCCATCAGCTCCCGCTCGCTGGGGATCGTCTCTCCGGCCGTGTAATCCTCTGCTTCGATTTTCTTGATAATATCCTTTTTAATCAGATAGTATTTTGGCGCTTTTTCTTCCATCTCGTTGCTCCCTTTTCTTGCTATTTTAGGTGATAATTTTGTAGCTTCTATTTATGTAGAAAACTGAATCTATTTGTGTCCCGATATATAGTTATGTGCGCTGCTTATTCCCGCGTGCAACGAGCCAAACAGGCATGCTGGCATGTCCATCTGGCGGCTGCTGCGAGGTTCAAATACCCCGCCCTCATGACGCTGCAAGCTTGATGCCCTGTTGCTTGTGGCGGGGTGTTTGCCTTTGAGATTCTGAGAACAGTCTAGCATAGGCATAGGGAAGTGGCAATCTTAATTTTCTTCATCACTCTCCAATGACTCCTCCACCTCAATATCCGCAAGTGACTTACCCTGGCATTTCCAGGCTGTATGCCCATTTACATTTCCACCTGTTATCACTACTGCAGCACCTGATGGACTATCGAATTCAATATCAGCCAGTAATTTCAATACACCTTGTCCCTCATCTACTAAAATGCCTCTTTCTATAAGTTTTCTGCGGTTATTTCTCACCCAATTTCCCGCAGAATTGTGCTCATATAATTTTGCCAACAAGTCTTTCAATTCTGTCCCCTACCGGATCCCCTTCTCCAATGTATATAAGAGGTTCCTCATTACTCCCCTTCCCCATCAGTACATATACGCCTGGGCGTTTGTATTCTCTGCGCTGTTTGTACTGGGAAAATAGTGGGCGTGGGAGCATCGTAGCATATATAGTCCGATTTGATATCTCTAATGTTTTAATCCCTTCTGCGTTTCCATCTAATAAAAACATACGAATAAGTTGTGCTGACATTTGTTATATCCTTTCTCTTTAAAGGTAATGTTACTACCGATTATAAAAATTATTATGCTTATTCTTAATTCTACCACGTCCATTTTCTTTTCTCCACAATAAAATAAACACAACATGAACTTATCCACATCCATGTCTTTGATTTGTGAAATAATCCTGCCATCTGTACGCCCTGCAAACATTCATTGAAATATCATCAAGTGTATTGTAATATTGAACCATACCACGTTTCCTGCAAGAACATATTAGAAAATAGGGTCTATTTCTACTTTTCCCTTGACATGCACGTTACGTACAGGGCTATACTCAGGCCATAAAGAAGAAAGGAGCACTGCCATGTTAATTAATGAAGTCATCCAACAAGTAGATCTCAGCAAACGTGCGGTCAAATATTATGAAGAACAGGGGCTGCTGCGGGTAGCTAAGGATGGAAACGGATACCGCAATTATACCGAAGAGAATATTCTTACCTTAAAGGAGATTTCCATATACCGTAAATTAGGAATCAGTATTCAGGATATCAAAACTCTCCTGCATTCAAAAGACAAAGCGCTTCTGGAACAGATCTACAACGACAAGTTCCAATCGCATCAATCCGAACAAGAGGAATTAGATGCCTTGTATTCCTTCATCCGTAATCACGATGCAGATGCCGTCAATCAAATCATTGACTATAAGACGATTGCACAGGCATTGCAGGATATGGTTCCAGGATTTTATGGATATTACTTCATGAATCATTTTTTACCATATCTGCAGATACAGATTACAACTCCGGAACAGCAGCAGGCATATAAAAATATTATTGAATTCTGGGATAATGCAGATATCAAGATTCCTCTGTTTATAAAATGTATCAGTTACTTTATGTATCGCTTTACGCCTAAATCATCCATAAAACAAATGGTCTCCAGAATGGAACATCAACTGCAGCAATATTTGCATCCCACTGAAGAAGAATATGCAAAACTTCGTGACCAGACAAAGAAAAATGTAAAGTTAAAAAATAGTTTTCTCTATAAATACCACCCGGCATTCATCTCACAGCGTCGTTATATGAGAAACCTTCAGGATCAGGGATATAATGATATTTTCATCCCAAATATGATCGCATTATCTCCAAAATACAAAGAATATCATGATGCACTTATGGATATAAACAATCGCATATGTAAGGACCTGGGCCTGTATTATGATTCAAAATACAACCTGATAATGAAGAAAAAAGCAGAATCCCAAAGTAAATAATATAACTCCTCCAATGCCCTTTTAGCAGTTTTTATTAATAAAATTATACAGGAATTTGTTTATTTTGTCCTTTGAATTTCCAAATCTATTATGATAAAATTCTTTTAAAAAATTGGAGGGATAAAATATGAAACGTATTAAATCAGCATGTCTGGAACAGACAATTCACTTTATATTAAAAGATGGTATTGGTTCTGCAAAAGCAAAAAAAGAAGTTCAGCAGGAATATGAAAAATATAAAATACAGCTGGACCATAATAGAACGAAGTATAAGATAATAGAAGAGCATTCTCAGCCGGATGGTTCTATTATTATTAAAGTCAAAAAGCAGTATAATAACCATAATGTAGGGGAATATTTTGAATAATTCCTTTGCATGCCCCACCCTGCAGTGGAAATGCGTCAAATTTAGTCCGTGTAGACTGTTACACGTCCTGAATTTGGCGCATCTCTACCTTATTTAGAACAAGTACACTGATTAACCCTATAAAATAGTTGATTACAATACCTGACATTCACATAGAAACACATTCTTTTTAATGCTGCAATATTCTTCCGTTCTGTTCGGATAAATGCTTCATTTCATTCTTCTACGCCTCTCATCATACCCCTTTCAGAAATTATTAGCAGAAGCCCCTTAGATAACTGAAAAGACGAATGTTCATTTCTTTATAATATTTACAAATTTAATATTGCCAACTACTATTCAGATACATTATAATATGGATATCTTTAGCGATTAATATTAATTAATTAGTGGGAACATGGCACTGGGAGGATAAGACGTGGATAAGACTAATAAGAAATTGGATATCGTAGTTCAGTTAACCCCTGAACAGAAAAAACGCTTCCAGGAATATATACCATTAAAGGTCTACGCAACAGAAAAGAATATTGCCATTATTGTAGCGCTTATACAATTGGTCATGATAATTGTTTTTATGAACAGCAAGCATCTGTCATTTGAGTTTACGCGAACCATGGGGTATTTCAGTTTGTACGTGTTTCTGTTTGTTGTTACCTGCATCGCAGTTGTTTTGTACCCTTATACCGTGAATCGAAAAAAGTACAGCCAGTTTTTCTGGCTTCGCAGAATTTATACTGCCTGTTTATGTCTATGGGTACTGGGTATCACCTGTATGGAACTGCTGGGCGGCAAAAGTTTATCCGTATACTGCTATCTGCTCCCAACAACGGCGGCATTTTTATTGCTTACTCCCCTGGAAAGTGCAGCAATCTTTGGCTGTACCTGGCTTTCCCTGGTTTTTATTTCCATTAAGTTTGCCAATTCAAATAATAATATGTTTGGCTATATTGTAAATGGCATTTTAGTAACTGTTCTATCCTTTTTTATTTCATATCGATATTATCGCAGCACCGCAATCGAATTTTGCGACCGGGACATTATTTCCCGGCAGTATGATGAAATACAGAGGAAAAACGATCTGTTGGTTGAGCTGGTTAATATTGACCAGTTAACCGGACTTAATAACCGCCATTATTTATTAAATAATATATATCCGTTATTTGCCAGTGCGCGGACAAAAGGTTACTATGGTATGTGCCTGATGCTGGATATTGATTATTTCAAACAATATAATGATTTATACGGTCATGTTCAGGGCGATGTTTGTTTGCAGAGGATAGCCGGGATCATCCGAACTATCAGTTTAAGAGAAGATGCCTCTCCTATCCGATATGGAGGCGAAGAATTCCTTATTATCAAGATTTCAGAGCAGGCATTTGATGCTGAGCATTTTGCTCAAAATCTACTTTCATCCATAAAAAAAGATCACATCGAAAGAGACGATGTAAAAGAGAAATACGTCACGGTCAGTGCCGGACTCTGGTATGGTAATCTGAAACCTATGGATCATATTGAGGCAGCGATTAAATATGCAGACGATGCTTTATATGAGGCTAAAAAGGCAGGGCGTAACCGCATTATAAGTTCAGATTTAATCACAGAAACATAAAATGTCATAAAAATATTAGTATGATTTCTTATAAAAAGATGGAACGCAGGCTTTCATTTACACGTCAAAAAGCCTGTCGTTCCCACTGTATTATCTAATTATCTTCTACTCTCTTTTCTGCAATGCGGACACTGTTTTTTATCTCTGGTTCGGCTTATTACACTTGCTTTCCAGCGATGTCCCTCCTCACAAATCCATCCAACAACTTTATGACTCTTATAGAGAACATCATGGGCATTTAATGTTCCGTTTTCCCGATCATCCCATTCTTTTACCAATTCTGGATATAATGAAGCCAGGGAATTTTCTTTACACACACGGTATCCCGCACAATATGGACACCCCCTTTTGCTTTCCACCTCGTGGGCAATCCTTCGCTGCCATTCATGATGGGGATAGTCCGGACACTGCCACCAGACCTTTTCCCCGGATTTAGCAGAAACAATGGAAGGATTCAGATCACCATTTCTATTATAATTCCAGCGCACTGCAACATCCGGATACATTTTAATCAGACTTTCACCATTGCGCACGTACCTGCTGCGGCATTTCGGGCATTTACATCCCATAACACGATTATTAATTTCGCATTCCCATTCGTGTCCCTGAGGACAGATCCACCATACCTTTTTATTAGATCTGGGACGTACATCCTGAGGATTTAACTTTCCATTCCTGGTATAATTCCATTCCTTAGCCAGTTCCGGATATTGGATAGCAAAGTTTTCATCCTCTGTGGCCAGACGTTTGCTGCAATATGGACAGCCTCTGTCTAACATACTCCGGTTAGCCACCCGCGCTTTCCAGGAATGCCCCTTATCACAAATCCACCATGCCTCCACCTTATTCCCATAAGAAATCTCCCATGGAGAAATATCATTTTTGTCCCAGTCCCATTGCTCCAGCAGCTGGGGATATTTTTCAGCCAGACTATTTTCCTTCGTAAATCTTCTGCCACTACAATATGGACATCTGCCGCTCCTAACCATTTCTTTCACTGATCTTTGCCACAAATGGCCCTTTTCACATTTCCAGCTGACATTTATATGAGAATTTACCGCTACATCATCCGGGGTGAGTTTACCATTCTTGGCCTTATCCCACATTTTAGCAATCCCGGGCTTTACTTTGGAAAGCCTGTTTTCATTACTTACCCGATGCCCAGAACAGTACGGACAATTCTGATTTCGATTCGTTCTCTTATTGGGTGTCGCCTTCCATACATGACCATATTCACATTTCCACACATATGGTGATCCTTCACCAAAGCTGACCATCTCCGGCGTAATAGGCCAATTCGCTTCCTTGTGCCACTCCCTGGCAAGTTTCGGATACCTGGATGCCAGGCTGTTCTCTTTTCTCCCATTAACAAGAAGCGTACGAATGTAATGCCTGTCCCGGTTCACATCAATATCCGCATTAATTTCCCCATTCGTACCCAAATAATATTTTACATTAATGTATTCGAAAATTTTAGAAATAACCTCATCCATATATTTATAGGATGCATCCACCTGGCATGTTATTTCTCCGGTTTCCAGGATTTTCTGCTTTTCTTCTTCGGGGCTGTCTTCTGGGCTGTCTTCCTCGTTATTACATTGGCTCTGGCTGGTAAATGTGAACTGCTTTAAGGACTGAGAAGAAGGGTGACCGTTTCGAGTATGGCAATGACTCATATCGTGATTGGTGTTCTGGATGTGGTTGGTGTTCTGGATGTGATTAGCGTTCTGGATGTGATAATCACCTTTTCTTTGCATCATACTTTGTTCGCTGCACTGACTCTTATTTTGAGTCCCGGTCTGATTCTTGCACTCCCTGATTGTCAAAATATCCATCCCTTGCCTACGCAAGTATTCCACTTTCTTTTTATCAAATGCTTCCCGGTTATAAATCTCATGGAAAACCCCATTATATTCAATCCCCAATTTAAAATCCGGTATATAGATATCTACTTCAAAACCACTGATCATAGCACGGTTCTGGCAATCGGGAAAAAACTTCTTCATATAATAAAAAACAGCCTGTTCAGGAAAAGATGACTTACTTTGCTTATTACATTCCGGACATCCCTGAGCATTTTTTGTCCTGTTAACAATAACAGCCTGCCATTTATGAGACTGATTAAAACTACATACCCAAAACACCTTTTTCCCGCTGTAAGGATGGACCTCTTTGGGATTCAATTTATTCTTCTTATAATCCCATTCTTTCGCTATTTCCGGAAAAAGTGCTTCTAAATTATAGTCCTCACTGACTCTGCTTCCATTACAATAAGGACACCCCTCTAAGCGGTACTGCTCATTTGGTCCCAAAGACCATGAATGCCCCTTGCCGCATTTCCACCAATATTTTACTTTAGAGCGAGGAAGAACTTCTTCCGGCAATACTTTATTTCTGTCATAATCCCAGAAATCCAGCATTTTAGGATCAGTAATCGCTAAATTATATTCGGATGATGCCCGCCTGCGGGAACAATAAGGACAGTCCGTGTTTTTACATCTGGTCCGCCACGCTGGAGACATGGTCCAGCTATGACCTTTTCCACACTTCCATGCCACAGGTATTTTAGAACTGCTTGGTACCTCACCTGGTGATTGTTTATTTGTATCGTAATCCCATTGACTGATCATTTCTTCTTTGTGGTATTTTATGCAGTAGTCTTTAAAAGATAGCTTCATTTTTATCACTCTTCTTTTTTGGTATTATGTTTATGATCGACTGGATCATATCTCATTGTTTCATAATTTGTTCCTGAATGGAAATAATATAATTTTTATCTTTATAATTGCTTTTGCTGCTTTTTAATTTTACCTTCATAATTGCACTTGCTGCTTTTTATTATTACCTTCATAATTGCTTTTGCTGCTTTTTATTATTGGTTTTTACTATTGCCTTTCACTCTTGCTTTTCATTGTTTTATTTTCATTGCATTTCATACTTACTTTTTATCATTATCTCATAATTATTCTCCGACGTCATCCTTACTACTTGTAATCGTAAAAGCTATTCGATTTATATCATAAAAATAATCGATCTATAATCTTAATGGCGGACTTTCTTTTACTTTTATTAATAGATTATTTTCTGCTCCTTAGACTTCATGTTTTTTACCGCGAAGATTTTGTATAAATATTGCACATATTTATAATTATAGGTTTTCATTATTGCCTTACTAAGCTACAATATATATCTATAAAAGCTGTAATCATAACAAGTCAATTTAATCAGCATTTAAAAAATGACTTATTAAATACTACCAAATCTGTGCAAATAAAAACAGGAAAAACGGAACCTATACTGTTATGATAAATCTACAAAGGCAAAAGGAGAATCACATGGAATGGACCGAAAGTATTAAAAAAACAATTTCCTATATAGAAACCCATTTACTGGATCAGGAAAACATACAACATATTTCAAAAAAGATAGGAATTTCTAACTTCTATTTGCAAAAAGGTTTTAAACTTATGACCGGATATTCCATCTCAGAATATATCAAAAACCGCCGGCTTTACCTGGCTGCACTGGATGTCATCGCCCACAGAGACAAAATCATAGACCTTTCCTATAAGTATGGATACGAAACACCCGAAAGCTTCACAAAAGCCTTTGTCCGTTTTCATGGACTAGCTCCACGGGAACTGAGAAAGAATCCTGCAAAAATCAATATCTTTCTGCCTTTGAAAATAAAAATAAGTATTCAAGGAGGCAATAACATGAATTATACGGTTGAGAAAATGAAAAGTTTTAAAGTAATCGGTTTTCAAAATGAAGTTCCCTTTGATACCTCTTATCAGGTAATTCCAAAAACCTGGAATAACTTTGCCCAAACATATCTCCTTCCACTTTATTCAAAAGAACAGCCTGAAGGTGATATAGAAGAAACTATCTGCAATTGCTGTATAGGCGAATATGGCATCTGCATTGATGATCTGGGCTCAGAAGAAAATTTCCGATATATTATTGGCGGTCATTATAACGACGGAAAAATCCCGGAAGGCATGATTATATACGAATTTCCGGAACTGTTATGGGCAAAATTTTCCTGCAAAGGACCTCTTCCCGAATCCTTACAATCCATAAATACAAAAATATTCAGTGAATGGCTGCCAGGTAACAGCGAATATGAAATTGCAATGGGGGCAAATATCGAATGGTATAGTAAAGGTGATATGGCAGAGTTAGATTATGAAAGTGAGATTTGGATTCCGGTCAAACAAAAATAAGGTTATAGCTTAGTTGAAGATAATTTTTTTGAATAATCTTTTAAACTTGCTTTACTTGCTTTCTAAAATCAAGTCTTGACTCAGCTATATGATAGCATTTAGGGGGGATTATATGGGGTTTCAGTTCCATACAATCCCCCCTAATTTCAGGTTAAAGTAAGAAAATACGTCATTTACAGCTTCACGTCACTGCAACTATCTGATTATATCTTCTAACATTTCACAAAATATAATTCATACCATACTAAGAATGTATAAATAGTCCAAATCTTTCTCCAGTTATCGGAGTTTCCTGCGATATAGTCCGCAAATATCCCATTAATTTCCTCTACGTCAAAGAATTTTTCTGCCATCTCGCTGCGGAATTTTTCCCGAACATCCTGATTATATCTATCATCTGCCATCCAAATCCGAATCGGCACAATAAACCCAAGCTTTTTACGAAAAGCAATTTCATCCGGCAGAACTTTTGCAGCAGCTGTACGGAACGCCACTTTATTCTGCTCCTCATTAACTTTATATTTAGAAGGCATCCGTGATGCAATGTCAAATATTCTAGTATCCGTAAGGGGCATTCTGATTTCCAGGCCAGCAGCCGTACTCATATTGTCTACATTAAAATAAATGTCCCCTTCCAGCCAAATCTGAATATCTACAGCCGACATCTTCGTAAGAGGATCCAGACCTTCTGTTTCCTCATAAATTCTCTCAGCAAGTTCAATCGGAAGAACATCCGGATCATACTTTTTCAGAATCCTCCGCTTCTCATCTTCCTTCATGATATTGGTATTTCCCACATAAAACGTCTTCAAATTTTCCCCATAGCGTTCCGCGTTACGATACATATTATATCCGCCAAAGAATTCGTCTGCTCCCTCTCCGGAGTAACAAATCTTCGTGTGCTCGGCTGCCGCCTTACATCCAATGGCAAAAACAATAGCAGAAGCATCCCCAAGCGGCTGTTCCATATTATACATAACATAGGGAACTGTTTCAAAATATTCTTCTGGGGTAATCACACGTCTGGAACTCTTACGTCTAAGAATTTCAGCCGTCTGCTGTGCCAGTTTTGACTCATCAAACCGTTCTTCTTCATAACCGCAGGAATCCGTCATCTCTACATCGGACATAGCCAGGACGTAAGAAGAATCAACCCCTCCGGATAAAAATGATTCCGCCGACTCATCCGCCGACTTTACCTCAGGCATAATCTTCTGAAGCGTAGTATGAATCTCATCTGCCCATTCCTCAAGAGACTTACTCTCATCCGGATGAAATTCCGGAGACCAGTAACGTTCAATCTTCAGCCTCCCCTTTTCCCAGACCATATAACGTCCGGGCATCAGCTTTTTCAGGCCACGGAAGAACGTATTCTCTCCCGCCACATAGGTAAGGCTCAAATACAACTGCAGCATCTCTTCATTCAATTCTTTCACAAATCCCGGCATTTCCAAAATCTTACGAATAGACGTACCATAGAGAAGTTCTCCATCTTCCGTCTCATAATAATAAAATGGCTTCGTTCCAAACTGATCTCTCAGACAGAAAAGCTGCTCTTTTTCATCATCCCAAAGTGCAAACGCAAACATGCCATGCATGTGGTTTGCCATGTCACTTCCCCAGGTTTCGTATGCTTTTGCTAAAATTGTATGTTCACGGTTTTCTCTTGATAAAGTAGGGTCAATGTCCAGTTGCTTGCAAAGTGCTTCCCAATTGCGGATATGGCCTCTGTATTCTTTTATTTTTATCATGTGTGTATCCCTCTCATATATAGTATCTTTTTCTGGTTTGTCGCTTCCAACCAGGATATTTGTTTGATTTACTTGTTTATTTTAGCATAGTATTGAGGATTCAGCAAGAAAACGTGAGAAATATGGGGGATTTTGTAGAAATGTGGGGATGAGGGGATTGCGCATTTACACCACTTCCTTTATATTTTTATGAGGCCAGACTCTTAATGAGTCCCGCTTGTTTGGGGATACCAATTAAAGTAACTCTCGGGAAGTCTTCTGTATGTACCGGAACTGTGACCTTACCATGTTTGGAAACTTATACTCATCTTTACCTAGATAAGGAAAAGATGCTTTTCACACAATTAAATACCTTAAAAGTTCACGGTTTATCCTGGAATGTCTCTGTAAAAGATCAATTGCTCGGCTTCCTCCATCAATTTCAGAACCTTATTTAAGAGTACCCAGCTATTATTGATATAGGCAATGAAAAAATTTATCGAGATCGGGAAAAGAGAGAGAAATCCTTTGTGACAATAAAAGAATTTAAGAATGAAGTTGAGTTAGATACAAAAAATGAAACTGAGCTTGCTGTTGTAGAAATCTTTCAAGCGGATTATTTGGAAATCTGTGGAATTGTCTACTGTCTCACAAGCTATGGATTACCACTAGAATAACTGTAAAAAGCAACCGCTCCATTTTATACCATGGAGCGGCTGTATTCTTAATTTTGGGCTTATAGCGCCAATTAATGTCATATTAATGTCACCGAGCGGTTATAATATAAAATGCTTGGAAACCGCATAAACACTGTGGTTCCTTGTTTTCAGACGCTATTTAAACTCGTCTCATTATAATATAATTCTGTTATTTGATATTGCATTTATAGATCAATTAGTATCCATTTTCATTATATTATTCTCCGTTTCTTTGACCATCCCAATAACTGTACTTAAAATGAACTCATTCCTATTTATAGATTTTATATTTTGTGAAAGAATTACTATTTGATCTCAACTACTTTACCATACACCTTAAAATTATCATATTCATCAATCATTATATCTGGATAATCACTATTTATAGAGACCATATATGTATTTTTTTCATTATGTTGTATTCTCTTACAATAAACCTCTCCGTTATGATAAAAAGCTCCAATTTGCCCCTCTTCAAGCATATTACATTCTTTTATCAGAACAATGTTTCCATCTTTTATAATAGGCTCCATACTATTCCCTCTGATTTTCAGAGCAAAATCACACTTTTCATTATCTGTTTCATAATCTTTATAAGGAACATTATCCTCAAGGATACTATTACCCAATCCTGCAGAAAGCGGTAAATCATATAATTTAATAACTCTTGGCTTCATTTCTTCTAGTTGAGTTTCCTTTATTTCAAATGTCGCATTACTAGGTATACTTTTCGCCCATCCTTCAATGTCCTTAATAGCATTACTCACATTTTTCAAGTGTGCTTTGATATGATCCGGATTAATAAAAAACATAAAGCAAAGAACATCTCTTGCTGTTCGCCTTTTTTCACTTTCTGATATATAATTATAAAAATTAGCATTATCGTGTAAATTATATATTTGTTCTTCATAATGACTTTCATTATGCAAAACCAATCGATACATTAAGTTTTCGAAATAACTAGAATGATCTCCTAACGTCTTCAGCACATTAGCATCACATGAAACATCTTGTATACTTGTTCTATAATTAAATGTCGAAAATGCCTCTAATGCACGGCGCATTGTATTCCCTATAGTAATATTCCCTTCATCACCAGAGCTTTTGGCATATACATAAATGATTTGTAATAACTCACTATATTCGCTCCGCTTATTTTTAAACGCATTAAGCCCATTATCTACTAGCTCAAACACTGAATAAGTGGTATGACCTACACCAGCATCCTTTTTGGTTGCAACACATATCTCATCAACAGCTTTTCTTAAGTCAAATACTGTAACAAGATCATGTGATAAGATTAATAACTTGCTTTGACTATTTGCTCGTATAATTCTATTTATTTGATACCGCAAGAAAGACATTATCCCTACTTTATTTTCAAAATCAAAACTTGATATAGGATCATCAATTATTACCATTTTCTCATTCTGATAAGCTTGTACTACCTCTTGGTTCTCCATAATCTGTGTAAAAAAGTAACATAATGCAATTATATTTCTTTCCCCCAAAGAAATTTTTTTAGGTTTAACATCATGACCCTTTGACTTTAAATAATATTTGTTGTTTCTAAGTTCTATTGATAGTCTTCCTTTTGTAAAAAACACATAATCAAGAGCATTGTTTATAGCACCAATAGCTAATCCTATACTACTTTTTTCTGCCTCAAGTTGTAAAATTTCATCACATATTTTTTTATAAGCATTATTTTTATCATCGTATGTATTCTTACGTAGTCTATGTTCATGCAATTGATTATTATAATCGTCTAGATTTTGCGCAATTTGGTGATGTGCTATCAATTTATTTATATTAATCAATTGCTTTTTCGTTGATTCGATTTTGCTCGATGCTTCATTGAATTGTCTACGCTTTTCTTCCAACTTATACAGTAGTACATTAAGTTGTTCAATATTTTCGGATAAACCTAATCGACTTATATCAATTATTGTATATATATTATTAGTTTTTTCTTTAATATACCCTTTATATTGTTCAATAATAGTCTTACAGATTTCCAGCTGATTCAAAATCTTATTTACAAGTTCTGAATCCAACGTTATATACTGCTCATAATCGTCAACCAATTGCGGAAATACTATCTCATTTAGCTCTGTTTTATGCTCATCAACATCTTTATTTAAAACTTGATCTATGCTTGCAATTAAATCACTCTTATATTCATCTGTAACCAATTGAAAACAATACGGACAATGCTTTACTTGATTATCCACAAATTTTGCTCTGGCTTCTTCCACATTAACCTGCTGCCCCTGCTCTATCGCTAAGATAATCAACTTTTCGCGTTCTGTTAAAACAGGTTTTTTTATTAATTTTTCCAATACCTTACAAATTAATTCTTCTTTTTCTACTTCATGATTAATTTGTTTTATTTTATTCATATATTTTTCTGTCGTTTGAATTTTATTTAAGAGATTCCGAGTTTCATCAAGCTTTTTTTTCAATTCAGGAATACTTAATTCGGTAGACATTGTGCTTATCTCATTAATTACTGCATCGGTTACGGAACTATTAACACGACTTCCTTTGATTTTCGAATCAATTTCCGCCCATCCACTAGGTTGTTTTAGAATTTTTTTGATTCTTTCCATGTGATATAATGGACTAAGTGGATTTTTTTTATCACCACACTGATCAAGATCTGCTTTTTTTAAGGCTAAGTCATTTTTTATATCTTCTCTATCCTTTTTCTTTTTGTTAATTTCATCTTCTAAATCAACACGTCCCCCAAGTAAAATAATTGTGCCTAACGCATCTTCCTCTATCTTGACATTTTTATCTATATAGCACTCATTGAACACTGAAACGCTTGTAATTGATGGCATCTCCTGATCATTGCTCAAAAAAGAAACTGAAATATCTGAGACATCGTTTTGCAAATTTGACGCAAGAATTCCTTCAGATATTGTGCTCTTACCACTACCATTTTTACCATATATAATAGCTATTCTATCTTTTTCATTAGGATAAAATTCTAGATTCGCTATATCTTCAAAACATCTACCCTGAACAGAAATCCCTTTTACCTTTTCCAACATAATGTTTTCTCCCTAATACTGTACTTTTATTTCTTTTAAATACATTGTATCTTTTACTTTAATACGAATTCTCTATTCGTAATTTTCTACACTTCTATTTTCTTTTCTAAATTATACCATATTTCGTTAAAAAGGAACACTCTCAATCTGCCATGGGTATTAATCCAATAATATACGCCACTTTTTACTTCAATTACATCATTTATTCTGGCTTACTGATTTTCTGTTGCCAATATGTTGCCATTACTCCATTGTATTTTTTGATAAAATAATTTTTTTGGATATATCTGATAAAGTGCTCTCTCTAATCTTGCCATCCTCTATTTTATTGGCAATTGAATTTGCAAGCAAAAGATTGTTACTTTCTGCAAATTTTGCATGAAACTTAACAGCTGCCTCTATATTTTTAGTATACATCTTAATAAAAATCGCTCCAATAAAATCTACAGCAATCCCACTTAGACTCCCTACTACTAACAGAATCTCATCCGTTTCAAAAGACGTATACATATACAAGGTTACTCCTACTATCAGTATACCAAATATAACCATTATAATACCAAGTACAGAGAGAAATTTCGTTTGAGTTAAATTCATATCATAATATCTCATTAACTCCTTTTGATTCATTCTAAACATTTTTTCTGCTCTCAAGGCTCTTTTCTCTGGATCTATTTCTGAAAACTCTTTTTCCTCTATACGAGCCTCTTCTTCTAATTTTTCCATTTTCTTTGATTCTTTCAAATCGAAGAAACTGCTTACAGATACCATAAAGCAAATAAATGCCAAAAAGCCTATTATATATACTAGCATCTGTCCAATTGGGAAATCAAATATCTTATCATATATTTGAAAAGCAAGAAATACTAAAAGGATGCCAAATACAAGACCACCTATTATTCCGTTTCTATCTTTTTCTGATTTTTTCTGTACCTTCTGTTCAGCCTTATTAACTTCACTCTTTGCCGGTCTTTCCTCCATAACTTCTTTCTCCTAAGTATTATTGAATTTGCAGCTTTTTTTGTACCAATCTGCAAGAATATATATACAGCAGGCACTCCTATGGACTACCTGCTATATAAAATAATTTGTGCCAAAATTTAGTTTAATCAAATTCGGCGTGTCCTTTGTTTTTCTTAACTATTTCTATTAAATTTTATGCGGATTCACGTCTTTTTTACTTCAAGTACATCATGTATTCTAGCTTACTGATTTTCTGTTGTCAAATTGTTGCCACTATTTAGAAATGCTTTTGTACATGTGTTAGTAAAATACAATGTTCTTTCCATCTTTTAAATAATCCGGAATCTCCACATCTTTTGTAAGTGGATGTCCCCTAAGCAAAATTCTTATTGCCCTAATGGAACCATATATATCTACCATCAATTCTTTCTGCTTTTCATATACATCTACATTGTAACTATTATTAGTTAATTCATGTGCAGGAACCTGTCTAATCTTTCTTACCTGTTTGATTGGTTTAATTATAACTTCATCTACGTCAAAATTGGCTTGAACATTTTGCAGAAGCCACTCTTTGAACATTACAATACTCCCCTTATCCTTCCCTTCCTCATCTTTTCGTTCAATTCCTCTTATAAGTACAGAATCTTTTTGAAATGCTTTTATCGAAATATTGTGTACTACCAATTTTTCAAGCACTAATACAAAATCATAATAATTTTTCATTGTTGGCAATAGTATATTTCTATATCCCTCTGGCATATCTGTATAAAATGTTCCATATGTATGTGAAAATAATTTAGGAATATTCATTGCTCCACAAAGATTATTAATCACTTTCATTTCCCCTAAAAGAGCATGAAATATCCAGTATTGGGTGACCCATTCTCCCATAATCAAATTTTTAATAAACCCCTCACTGACTTTACAATTATTTTGATTTTCTAACTCAAAACCTTTCCAAAGCATCTGAATCTTAGGCGATAATTTAGCCAAATCTATTACAAAGACTCCTATTGCCCTATTTAGTTTTTCTCCCTCTATATATGCCATACCATAATCCTTAATATATTCGTTTGAAGAACTTTCTTTATAAAATTCATCTTTAATACATATAGTACCTCTATACCCATTATCCATAACTAAAAACTTAGGATTATTAATATATCTTTCTAATATTTCTATATCAAAAAAAATTACTTCGAACTTTTCCTTGCCTCTTTGTAAAAGAACGGTATATGGTTTCTGATAATCAATTTGGATTCCTTCTAATGCCATATCTGTTGGATAAAAACATGTATGTCCATCAGTATTCCTTGCATTTACTATTTGATGTTCCTTAGATAATTCTAAATCAAATCCTTTGATATGAGGATTCAACACATCAACTTCGGAAATTGCTTGTACAAATCCATCTTTGATTAATTCTATCATCTCATTTACATCATAATTTTCTATTTCGTAAATAGGCAAACCATTAAAACTACTTGAATTCAAATAGTGACTAATAACTTCATCCCGTAATTTGCTATCCTTCATGGCACTTCCTCACATTTATTTATACAAAGATATTTTTTATTATATCACGCCCCTAACTAAAAATACAGATAAATTGTGTATAACCGTTTTAACCCGAAAAGCTAAACCCCAAATTTAACGATAGGAACATTAGTTCATTCTCTAATAATTTATAGCCTTTTTTGCCTTATAGAGGATACTTAGGACAGCCCAAAAATAATCTTTTCTTTTATATACTATTCTTCCGTATACTTGATCCTAATTTCATAGTTTCCATAGCTGCCATATACAATCTCCAAAGCATAACGTCCTATTTTCACCGTTCCCTCACTGAGAGGATAGAACAATTTATTATCCGCATCAAAAATAACAAACTCTTCAAGCAACTTATTCTGAACCGTGTTAAGAATTTTTTCAATACACTCATCGCAAAACACCTTTTTTATTCTTTGCACGCTCACAATACCTCTTTCACGCTGAACCACAGCACTTCCTTCACTCTGCCCCGGGCTTTTTGTAATACGAATACTGGTCTGGCTAATCTCATCATATCCAAAATTCATTCTTGTTCCGCCATCATCACTATCCGAATCAAACCATTTTCAAACAAATCCAAAGAATACAATCCCCCATTATTAGTACAAATAAGGTAAGCCTGTGCCGGATAACTCTCCATGCAGGTAATGCAGTCTTTAGAAGTATTGGGAATCTATTGAGCAGCTTTTTTAATATCCTGTCCATACTCGCCAAGTATCAGATCCCGTCTGATGATTTTGGCAATCTCATTATACTCATCTTCTGTTGCAGATGCCATGTAGGCACCTATGGTATTCAAAACCTCTTTACCTTTTTCATTCTGCCGGCTCACACGTAAATTACTTGTTGCAATCACAAAACAGCAGAGGCTTACCGTAGCCATACACATAATAAATGCTCCGTGCCATATGGAGCGTTTATCTGATTGGCTTAAATGCTTCATCGAATTGTCAAATTCATCCTCTCTCCAATATTCCAACCATGCACGTTTGATTCTACTCCACAGCCTCATACTCCACACCTCATACCTTTTCTATGCATTTTAATGTTAATTAACCACCTTTAAAATATAAAGTGCATCACCTAGCTGTCAAGTGACTGTATATATTTCATATAAGATGATTTACCATAAAGCCATACTAAAGATGGAGGATAGAAATATGGCTACAGATAAACGTGTATTCACCTTACGTTTAACAGATGAAGTTTTTGATAAAATCGGCATATTAGCATCAGATAATCACCGCTCTATGACCAATTATATTGAATATGTGCTTATGCAACATTTGGTGAAAATGGAGATGGAACATGGGGTAATTGAAATCAATCAGGCAGAATAGACATATTATTTTACTGTTTTAAGCCATCTTACATGTACAAAGTGCCATCACTAGACAGTCTTATGAACGTATAAAACCCTGACTAGTTGGGTTACCATATATTCATACTCGAAATGGTGGAAAAATTATGGCAACCAATAAGCGTGTATTTACCTTGCGTGAATACGTCCTAATGCAAAATTTAGAACAAATAGAAAGAGAACATGGGATAATCAAGATTGAAGAATCCGAATAGCCAACTTATTCTCGGGCTGTTTGAATGCTTAACATTCTCTTTCTATACAATAACGGGTGCGCCAAAAGTCGCACCCGTTACCCATATTAGCAATATACAATCTCAGCCAGTATAACCTCTTCTGCTGCACTTCTAATATTGTTCTTATCATATAAGTGCTTTTTCATATCATTTTCCTACCTTTCCATTCCTCTGCTTTTTGGCTTTTTCTTTGGCTGCCCAAACATTGGTACTGCCGCATCTTGCTTCGCCTTTTCAAGACGTTGTCTTATACTTTTTTCTTTTTCCAATTGCTCCACCTGCTTTTGTTCCGCTTCTTGCCATTCCCGGACTTCATCTTGCCTGACAACGGCAAAAACCTTACCTTCTCCTAACACACGCACCACCCGCTCAAACATGGTAGAGAACTGTTTTAGGCTGCTATTTTCTTTAACGAGACTGTCATACCCTGAAATTAGCAGATTGTTCTTTGCCTTTAGCTCCCTGTTTCCTGCTCTAACCCGCTTTAATTCCTGCATGATTTCCGCTAGTCTTGCTGCTAATGCCGCTATCGTATTCTTCATCTTTATAAATAATGGCTTTGCTTTGTTTTCCCGGTAATTGACAGCCCGTTCCAATGCCTTTGCCGGGGGAAGTATCTCTTCCACCTTCGCCCTGAATTCCCTTAATTCCCTGTCAACACTCTCCATCACAGGCTTAAGTATTTCCAATTCCCGTTCATACATGTGGGTCTGCTTTAGAGCCAGTTCTGCCCTGCTTCTTGCTTATTCTGCGGCTTTTTCTGCCTTTTCCCTATTCTCCTCCAACGATTCTACGCTTGCCATGTTCTCTGTAATTTTCTCTACTAATCCGGCACTTTATTCGAACCGTGCCTCCGTCTGGACAAATCGGTCTTTTCAACCTATACAACTATGTTTGATATGTTCCGTGCATGGCAGCAAGAAGCCGCCAACCTGGAACAGGGCAACATCACAAAAGAAGAATATGACCAGTGGCGTTACAACTACCCCAAACTAGATACCTCAAAGCATTGGGTGCATCTTCCTTCTCAAGAGCTAAGTGATATGCTCGCAGAAGAATTGGAAAAGGAAAGCAAAAGGAAAAAGAAAAAATAGACACAAAAAACCTTACCGAAATTCAGTTATATATCTGAAAATCAGTAAGGTTTTTCTATGTTATTGAAGTATTTTATTCAATCGGTGATAACATAAATGTTGCCAAATCGTTGCCACGTACTAAACAAATTAGTTTGGAATCCGCATAAACACTGGGTTTGTAAATTCCATTTTATTACTCAAACTCAATCGTAGCCGGCGGTTTCCCCGTACAATCATAAAGCACCCTATTCACATGCTTCACCTCATTCACGATCCTGCTGGTCACTTTCCCCAGCACTTCCCAAGGCAGTTCTGCCGACTCCGCCGTCATAAAGTCCGATGTAGTAACCGCACGCAATGCCACAGCATAGTCATACGTTCTCTCATCTCCCATAACACCAACGGATCTCATATTCGTAAGAGCCGCAAAATACTGTCCAATTTGTTTATCAACACCAGCTTTTGCAATTTCCTCACGATATATAAAATCTGCTTCTTGCAGTATCTCAATCTTCTCAGCCGTTACTTCTCCAATGATACGGATAGCAAGTCCCGGGCCCGGGAATGGCTGTCTGAATACGAGATATTCCGGGATACCCAGCTCTAAGCCGGCCTTACGTACTTCATCTTTAAATAAGAGGCGCAGAGGCTCAATAATTTCTTTGAAATCAACATAGTCGGGGAGTCCTCCCACATTGTGGTGGGATTTGATCACTGCTGATTTTCCTAAGCCGCTTTCGATTACGTCCGGATAAATTGTTCCCTGTACCAGGTAATCAACCTTTCCGATTTTCTGAGCTTCTTCTTCGAATACACGGATGAATTCTTCACCAATGATTTTTCTCTTTTCTTCCGGTTCTTCAGCACCTGCCAGTTTTTCATAGAATCTGTCCTGTACGTTTACGCGTATGAAGTTCAGATCATAATGGCCTTCCGGACCGAATACGGCTTCTACTTCATCTCCTTCGTCCTTACGGAGAAGACCGTGATCTACGAATACGCAGGTCAGCTGTTTTCCTACTGCCTTTGCAAGCATTACAGCTGCCACAGAGGAATCCACACCGCCGGAAAGGGCGCAAAGCACTTTTCCATTGCCGACTTTTTCGCGGATCTGCTGGATGGACGTCTCTACGAAGGAATCCATTTTCCAGTCACCTGCACAACCGCAGACATTATATACGAAGTTTGACAGCATTTTTGTTCCCTGCTGTGTGTGTACGACTTCTGGGTGGAACTGTACCGCATAGAGGTTCTTTTCTGGCATTTCCATTGCAGCTACCGGGCAAACTGGCGTATGGGCTTTGATGCTGAAGCCTTCCGGTGCATTTTCAATATAGTCTGTGTGGCTCATCCAGCAGATTGTCTTGCCGTCTATGCCCTCAAATAATTTGGAATTGGTATCTACATCTACTTCCGTTTTTCCATATTCACTTACAGGAGCAGTTGTGACTTTTCCTCCCAGTAAATGTGCCATCAATTGTGATCCGTAGCAGATACCCAGGATTGGGATGCCCAGCTCAAATATTTCTTTTGTGCAGGTTGGTGAATCTTCTCCATAGACACTGTTTGGTCCGCCGGTGAAAATAATTCCTTTTGGATTCATTTCTTTTATGGTTTCAAGATCCATGTCATAAGGATGCACCTCACAGTAAACATTGCATTCTCGTACACGTCTTGCTATTAACTGATTATATTGTCCGCCAAAATCCAGTACTATAACCATTTCTCTTTTCACGGTTTGTCCTCCTACGTTTTCTTTCATTCCTTAGTCTTTATGATGCATTCTCTCCATTATAATGGAAGAAATACAGTTTTACAAGTAATTTACTTTATTTTTTTCATCCTATTTTTAAATAAAATACCAAATTTTTATATAAATGATAAAATTTAACCAATACAAGGGGCTGTTGGATCATTGAATTCTGCCCACTGCACACACTCATTTATATCTTCTGATACTGCCACTTTCCTCTGGCATAACGGATCATGAAGCAGATTCCACGGAACAGCCAGTCTATGGTCATGGCTACCCATACGCCAAATACACCCCATCCCAGGTATTTTCCCAGCACATAACTGAAAGCAATGCGGAAAATCCACATGGATAATATGGATATTATCATGGTCAGCCTCACATCATTTGAAGCCCGCAGAGTATTGGGCAATGAAAATGACATGGGCCAGATCGTACAGCAGCAAATGGCATGGTAGGTTAATATCTGTGTTGTCATCTGCGCGGTTACATCAGAAAGATTATAGACTTTCATGATCAAAGGCAGCAACAGGAATATAATAACGTTCATGCCCCACATGGCAACATAGACGATCTTCATCAGCTTTTTGGTATAATGTTTTGCCTGGTCGTAATCCCCTGCGCCCACACACTGGGATACAACTGTCAGGATCGCAAATCCGATTGCCATCCCCGGTAAAATCTGGAACATTGCTATGGTATTGGACACGGCATTTGCTGCGATAGATGCTGTGCCAAAACCGGCTACCAGACTGAGTACCAGGATTTTACCCAGCTGGAACATACTGTTTTCCAGACCGTTTGGTATTCCGATATGTAAAATTTTACGTACCATATGTCTGTCGAATTTGATAGAAAATGGCCGTGGAAGATGGATTTCCTGATTGGCTCTTGCAAGCAGCAGTATCATTATGACTGCTGCTACGATTCTGGAAATCAGAGTCGGTATAGCCGCTCCTGCAACTCCCATCTTCAAACCAAAGATTAAGATAGCATTTCCTGTTATATTTATGGCATTCATAAGCAGTGATGTTTTCATAGAAACTTTGGAATTGCCCATTGCACGAAACAATGCTGCACCGCTGTTATACAGGGCAATAAACGGGATGGATGCCGTTACAATTACTAGATATGTCTCTGCATGTCCCATGACATCTGCTTCTATCTGCCCAAATACGCCGTGCAGGATCAATCCCTGCCCCAGATAGACCACCGCAGTAATAATAATAGAAAGTACAGTAGTAAACAGGACCAGCTGTTCTGCGGCCTTACAAGAGCGCTCTGCACGCTTCTGGCCTATGTACTGCCCTGCTACGACTGCACCTCCAGTCGCCAATGCCGCAAAAATATTGATCAGCAGGACCATTACGGTATCTACCAGCGATACACCCGATACTGCTGACTCTCCTACACTGGCGATCATTACCGAATCCGCCATTCCTACGGTTACCGACAACAGCTGTTCAATAATCAAAGGTACAATTAATTGCTTCAGCTGTTTATTTGTGAACATCATTGTTCTCTCCCCCAATTCTTCTCTTCCTGTACATTTACTTGCTGATTTGCAGTTTCGCAACGTAATCTTCTTCTGTTATCAAATATATTCCTTTATCTGTTTCCACTCTTCCAGCAGCCGTTCCATATTGAATGCAGCATTTGCCGGACTGCTGCTTGGAAGACGAGTGATTTCACGCTCTGTCTCTGGAAAAGAATACTTTTGATAAAGCTCATATGCTTTTCCACCGTTGGCGTATATTTTTCCGATATCAGCCTGTCCCAGAATCAATGGAAGATCTGCCGCAATGACATTTTTAATGGAACTGTCACTGGAACCAATGATATCACAGCTTGCTATTACATCCCAGATCGCAATGTGGTTATTCAACAGAAGGGTCTTCTTTTCCTCAATTGTCACAGGAACTTCGCCTTCAGTCAGCGCAGCTATGATTTTCCAGAACCGATTCTGTTTGTGCCCATAATAAAATTGATTTTCTCTGGATTTTACGGAAGGAAATGTTCCAAGTATCAGTATTTTAGAATCTTTGTCAAATACCGGATCAAAGGTATGGGACAAATGGGTATACTGTTGATTATCTTTTAATTTCATATCTTACTCCTGTCTGAACGAAAGCCCGGCTTAAGTGCCTGGCTTTTACAAGAAACTATAATATTATATCCCCTATACATATGGAATACAATAGAGATATTATATGAAATTTGCAGCTTTTTGACGTTTATCTGATATTATTTGCCGGATCTTAGAAAAAAACGGGGAACATCCATTTTCGTGTCCCCGCTTTTCATAACTCCCTCTGTGAATCCCTGACTATTGGTTTGTCTGATGAAGATATTTTTCCCGTGTAGCAAGCCCACCTCTTATATGACGCTCGGACTTGTTGACATCCAATACCTTCCTGGCACATTTGGCCAGCGTTGGATTAATCTGAAGCAGTCTTTCGGTGACATCCTTATGTACCGTACTTTTGCTTATCCCAAATTTCTTCGCTGTTTGTCTTACTGTGGCATTTTGTTCTATGATATAATTCGCAATGTCTATTGCCCTTTCCTCAATATAACCTTTCAAGGAAATCCCCCTGCAATCACTGTGTTTTTAACATTGTATGCAGGGGGGTGTGGGATTAGAATATAGTATATGCCAAATTCTATTTCAGCTGTCCTCTTCCGGCTCCCATCAGCAATTTCTCCTCATTTCCTAATTTTACAGTACAAAAATCATTGTACCGCCCGCCTCCATCATAGTGCTTTACTTTCACCAGCTGAACCGTTTTTCCATCCAAAATCAGGCGTTCCTCAATTATTTTTTGAGAAAACAAGCGATTCTGAACCTGTCTTTGTATAAAAAAGCCTTCTTCATCTAATATTACTTCAAACCGCTCCCGCAGAAGCTTTTCTGGTGCTTTCTGTTCCGTTGTATATCCTCCGTCCCGCACCAGAGCACAGAGATTAAGCTTACCTTCAGAGTAATATAAATAGCTGCTTTCTGAGACCAGGCATCCAAAATAAAAACCATCCAGACTATCTAAATCCCCGTCTATTATTCTATTTAGACCCGTTTTTCTCTTTTCTTCTTTTTCCTCTTTACCTTTTTGTAAAAAATCATTATACACTCCGACATATGTGGACCAATCCTTAGATATTTTTTCTGAAATCAAATCCGGAGCCAGTTTGATTGCTTTTTTTGCACATTCCTGAGCTTCCAGAACGTCCTCCGAAAGCAGCACACCGATCATATATTCATTTAAATTATTAGTAACATGTAAAACATATTCCCAAAGAATCTCATAGTCAGTCGGATATTTTTTAATTAGCTTTTTAAACCTTTTATCACATTCCTCATATTCACCAACTGTTTGCAATTGTTTTATATTTTGCAGTTCCCGTTGCTTTTCCGAAATCTCTGGAGATTCACCAAGCATAAATGCCGCTTTGCAGTAGTCACAGACAGCTATTTTTGTTGTCAAATCAACCTTTAATTTCCCATTACAATTCTGACATACAAGTTCTTCCATCACAATACCTCCCGATGCACACATATTTATACAAGCGTTTACCCGATCAGAGTTCATTCGTCCTGTCATCCCATCAACCAGTATTTTTACTCCAATCCCATATGGCTTTTCGAAACATCCCTTTCTCTCATTATAACTTTCTTTTATCCCATAAGCAATATCATCCCTTTGCATATTTGAGCATATTAGAAAAATTATGTTACTGCTCACAGGCATGCTGTAAACAGTGTTGCCGACCGTTCATTTTAACCATTTTGACCGCATAATCCGCCCTGGTAATCTCCCTTCTGATATGCTAAAATAAAGTAACTTTAAATGAGGCACATTATGCAGAATGGGTAACTATTTTATATATGGCAAAAGGGGGCGAAAAATAAAACAACAATTAAACGAAAAGATTCGTGTGGAAATCAATGATATGAAGCAAGGTATGTTTTTGCAAAGCAAGGACACTGATAATCCGGTATTATTATTCCTTCATGGGGGTCCTGGATCACCGGAGATTGCATTTACCCAGAAACATCCAACCGGACTGGAAAAAATATTTACGGTATGCTGGTGGGAACAAAGAGGCAGCGGAATTTCTTACAATCGCAGTATTCCAAAAGAAATGATGACAATCGATCAGATGATTTCTGACACTGTAGCGGTAGTCAACTATCTGCGCAGACGTTTTAGGAAAAATAAAATATACATAATGGGGCATTCCTGGGGAACTGTCCTGGGGATCCTTACGGTGCAGCAGGCACCGGAGCTTTTTCATGCCTATATCGGCATAGGGCAGGTTGCCCGACAGGCAGAGTCAGAAAGGCTTGCATATACCTTTATGGTCAAAAAATTCCAAAGCGCCGGCAAGAAAAAAATGGTCCGTAAATTTAAAAAGTTTCCCATCGATAAAGGCGCCGAAATCGATATAAAATACCTCTCTCTACGTAGTGACGGCATGCAAAAACTTGGTATTGGCACCATGCACCGCAGCAACTCTATGATGGATTGTGTAAAAATGGTACTTGGTTATAAAGGTTATACATGGAGTGAAAAAATGAAGTACCCATTGGGCAACAGTTTTTCTCTGAACTGCCTCTGGGATTTTGTACTGCAAAGTGATTTTTGTAAAAAAGTTCCCCAGCTGGAAGTACCGGTCTACGTGCTCCATGGAAAGTTTGATTACCAGGTTTCTTACGTGTTAGCGAAACAATTCGTTCAGAACATAGACGCTCCGGTAAAAGGTTTCTATACCTTTGAACGTTCCGCTCATAGCCCATGTTTTGAGGAGCCTAAAAAAATGTGTCATATTTTACTTAAAGATGTGCTGCACGGAAAAGCCGATCTGGCTGATAAGTAAAATATAATTAAACTTTACTATGAAAATGCTGCAACTAAAAATAGGTGCAGCTTTTTTCATTGGTTCTTCAGAATTCTGCATACATACCTGCATACTGTTTATACATCTGCAAAATATTTTTTTAGGGAATGTAGTCTTTCTAAAATTACCGCTTTCAATGATGCCGTTTGTATGAATATTATGGATTCCCCATAAGCAATAAAGTAATCTGCAATAAATTTCTCCTCGCCCTTGTTATAAAAACCACGAATGAAATATCGACCATTTTCTATACAAAGCTCCATGGACGGATAGTGTTCTTTATAATACAAGTCTACTCCTCTTTCGGATATTTCCACCTTAAAATCCACTGCATCCTGCATTTTATACAATTTGTCGGCTGATTTCTCAAATACTTCAAGTGGTTTGGATTTGCAATGACTGCATTCCCTAACATCCATAATCTTGTCACAGCGAAACACTTTCGGGCTGTCTGTCTCAAAGTCGTAGCCCGTTGCATACCATTGTCCATATGCAGAGGAAATATTAAAAAATTGAATGGGATAATCTATTTTATGACCATTTTTTCGATAGGTTATTATGCAGACTTTTTCCTCTATGGCTGATTGTAAAATTGCACTTAGATATTCGCAATGATTTCTATGTTGTATCCCAGCCAGACTAAATACTCTTTCAACTCTGCGAAGCATATCAATTTTTTCTGGGGATAAACAAAGTTCAAATTTCTTTTTTAGTTTTTCAGCACACAAATGAAAGGGGGTGCTTTCATAATCCCGCAATGTAAGCAATGAAAAATATAATGCATATACTTCATCGATGTTAAATACAATAGGCGACAACAATCGATTGCGTAATATACCATAATAACCGTTTCTGCCGCTTTGTGAATATATTGGCATGCCGATACGTTCTAAAGCCTCCACGTCTCTCAGCGCTGTGCTTTTTGAAATACTATACTTTTCCATCAAATCTTTCAGATTGAAAATATTATTATCATTTAGAAATAACATCATATCATTTATTCTTTCAGACTTATTCATTCTCCACCACCTAATATAAATTCCTCTAAAAGGTATCATCAGTTGAAACCTTTTTATATTATACTTCAATTATCCAATACAAAAAAGAAGGAAGAGTGTAAAACATGAAAAGAATTTTCTTAGCCGCTTCATTTAAAGATGTATGCCCCCTATTCGCTGACTTTGAGCGAAACATAAAGGGGAAAATTGTGACTTTTATTCCTACGGCCAGTATGGTTGAAAACGTTGTTTTCTATGTGGAAGCCGGGAAGAAAGCACTTGAAAAGTTAGGTGCTATTGTAGACGAACTGGAACTATCCACAGCAACGGCTGAAGAAATACGCACAAAATTAAAATACAATGATATCATCTATGTAACTGGGGGAAACACGTTTTTTCTATTGAAAGAGTTAAAAAGAACCGGAGCAGATAAAATTATTATAGAAGAGGTAAATGCGGGTAAATTATACATTGGAGAGTCTGCCGGAGCTATGGTTACTGCTGCTAATATTGAATATGCCAAAGGAATGGACAGTCTCAAAAAAGCTCCAGGTCTGCTTAATTTTGATGCTCTAAATTTGGTGGATTTCTATACAGTGCCCCATTATACCAATTTTCCATTTAAGAAAGCAGCACATAAAATTATGAGTCAATACTCATCTGAATTAAAATTACTTCCTATCAGCAACCATGAGGCAATTATAATGGATGATGATGAGATTCGGCACTGCACCGATAATCCAATGGAGACATATAGCAAAACCGTTTAAAAACTGTTGCAAAATACTGGCTGGAAGAGAACCCATACTCGTATGCAATCTCGGTAACCGTCCTGTCACTGCTCCATAGTTCATTTTTTGCTGATTCTATTTTCCGGCGCAATATATATTCCCTGGGCGGGATCCCTGTTGCTTTCACAAAATTAAAATGGAAGCGCGAAACAGACAGCGCCATCTGTTTCGCCAGCTCTTCTATTTTTATATCATCTTTGATATGATTTTCTATATATTGTAAAACTTCTTTCATCTGCTTTTCTTCTTTTTTATCCTTTTTCTCTTTTTTATCCTTCCTCTCTTTTTTCTCCTCTGTCTCCTCCTTCTTATCATCTATATTATCTTCTATATTATCTTCTATATTATCTTCTATTTGTTCCTGTATATTTCCCATAATATTTTCTTCATATTTTGCCGGGCAGGCAGTCATTAACAGCATCAGAGATGACAGCGCGTTTCGAATTCTTGTACGATAAAATTTATCCGGACTCAGCATGATTTCCATAATCTCTTTGCACAGCCCGATCATTTGGTCATTTCCCTGATAAATCCTTCCGGTTTCTATTTCAAAATGTGAGATAAAACCCTGTGCTTCAGATTTATCACAAATAACCCCTGATTGTATTACATTTTTCAAGTCGATAATTAAATAATACAAAGATGCTTTATCTTCCGGATTCCCTCCGGTACTATGCCATTCTCCCGGCCTGGCAACAAAAATATCCCCGCTGTTAACCTTATAGGATTTTTCCTCCACACTGTAAATTTGACAGCCTTTTATCAAAAATACAAATTCTGTCATATCTTCATGGGTGTGTACTGTCAGCGGTCTGTGGGCTTTAGTATAATTTACTTTCCCCAACCGGAACAGCATACGTTCATCCTGGTAATACTCCACGATCTTTTTATCTTTTTTCACCGTTGTTATCCTCCATAAGGCTCCCAGCCGAAATCTATGTTTCATTTTCAACTGCAATAAAAACTCAAAAGCCAAACTGTCAATTTTGATTTACAATAATCTTAACAAAAATCAGCAAGAAAGGAAACACATTATGACACCAAAAGAAAATATGTTAAAAGCCATCCGGTTTGAATCGCCCGATTATATCCCCATGACATTTAAAATCAATGACTCCTGCTGGAATTCCTACCCTCAGGATTTTCTATTTGAACAAATGGAGCGCCATCCGCTGTTATTTCCGGATTTTCATAGACCGACTATCCCCTATATACCCAAATACGCCGCAGTCGCAAAGAAAGATGTCCCCTTTAAGGATGATTGGGGTTGCATCTGGCATACAAGTATGGATGGCATTACTGGAACGGTAACGGAACATGCTCTGTCATCCTGGGACTCATTTGAAAGCTATAAAGGTCCTGACCCGGCATGCTGCATGGGTATCGGACCTGTGGACTGGACTGTGGAAGCAAAACGCATCAGAGACCTGCAAAGTCAGGGAAAACTTGCAAAAGCCGGACTCAGACACGGACATACCTTCCTCCAGCTGTGTGATATCAGAGGATATGAAAATCTCATATTTGATATGGCTGACGAAGAACCAAACCTTACACAGCTTATAGACATGATTGAATCCTTTAACCTGTACATTATCCATAAATATCTGGATATGGATGTGGATATCATTACCTATCCGGAAGATCTGGGCATGCAGACGGGCCCTATGCTGTCTCCCCACCATTTCCGGAAATTCATTAGTCCAAGCTATAAACGCCTGATGAAACCTGCCTTAGACAAAGGCACCATCGTGCATATGCACTCTGACGGTGATATACGATTGCTGCTTGATGAGCTTTTGGTAAGTGGTGTCGGCATCATCAACCTCCAGGATCTCGTAAATGGCATCGACTGGATTAAGGATCGTCTGGCGGGGCGTGTCTGCCTGGAACTTGACATCGACCGTCAGACTATCACTTCCCAGGGATCACCCGATCAGATCCATAGCCTCATAAAGGAAGAAGTTCGTAAGCTGTCATCTCCCAAAGGTGGACTAATGATGATTTATGGACTATATCCGGGGATTCCGTTAGAAAATATCGTGGCTGTTATGGATGCTATGGAGGAATACGCTGTATATTACTCATAACTAATATTTGAAATCTGGCTTTAGATCTGGGTTTAGATGTATTACTAGATATACTAATACATTCGAGCTACATCTGCTAATACATTCAATACTATATCCACTAATAAATCTATCAGCATATGCACTTCGGGCAGATTCAGTGTCCGATGGTGCATATGCTTTATAAGTTCAAATCTCATCTGCTAAAGCGTGCTAGAGCGAACGTTTTATAGGGTTCTATTAGGTGACTTATATTGGGGTTTAGCTGAGAAAGGGACGCTTTGTGTAATATAGGTAGTGTACGAAAAGATGGGGGTGGGAAACTGATATGGACTCCGTCAGCTTGCCGCAGAACTGGTATTTTCTAACCTTTGCGGAGCGCTTTTTGGCGGCACGCGGGCATTCGCTCCGAAATCCTAATGCATTTCGCAGCTCAGTGCCCGCTTAGTATCCGATGGGAACCAATCGAATACTATCCGCCAAAAAACACTCCGCAAAGCTAAGTAAATACTCAGCTCTGCTCTACGCTTCCTCCGCCCATATCAGTTTCCCACACCCATCTTTCCGAGATCCAGTTTACTGCCACAAAGCTGGTTTTCTCAGCATGGTCGGACCCCTGGGCTGTGGCTGGCTGTTCTTTATTGGATGCAGCGTGATATGTTTCGGCTATTTATGCGTAAAAGATGAAAGTTTGCTACTTTTTCTGGAATGAAGAAACAAATTACGGTGATAAGTTCAGTTGCTTTATGCTAATCGTTTTCAGCATGATAGATGCACTGAGGCTAAAACTGTCTATTCTTTATTGGATGGAACGCAGTATATTTTTGGCTGTTTATGCATAAAAGAAGATGAAAGTCTGCTTCTTTTTCTGATCACAGAAAGAAAAACAAATCCCGTTCTCTAGATCAGTTTCTTGACATCATTAGCTTTACGCCAATCGCGTCCAACATGCCACAACCCCAGGGTTCCATCATCCTGAGAAAACCAGCTTTGTATCAATGAATGCTATCCCGAAAAGAGAAGGCGGCGGACCAGGACAGGTGTTTGGAAGGCGTATAGCAGAGCTGAGTATTTACTTACCTTCCCAGAGTGCTTTTTGGCGGATACAATTCGACTGGCTCCCATCGGATTGTAAGCGGGCAGTGAGCTGCGAAATGCATCAGGATTTCGGAGCGAATGCCCGCGTGCCGCCAAAAAGGGCTCTGGGAAGGTTAGAAAATGCCAGTTCTGCGGTAAGCCTTCCAAATCAATGTCCTGGTCCGCCCCCTTCTCTTTCCGTACACTACCTATCATCTACAAAGCGTCCTTCCTCAACTAAACCCAAATATAATTCATTTAATAGAACATTACAAAACCTTCGCAGTAATACCAGATAATTGCTCCAATCTACACTAAATATCTATCCTGATTTTTAAATACCTCAGCCATAATCTGAATATTCTCAACTGGTACATCTCCCGGAACTGCGTGTGTGGGTGCCAGAATATATCCACCGTTTCCTTTCATAATGCCTGCCGTTCTGATAATAACATCCTTTACCTCTTGCGGTTCAGCAAAAGGCAATAAGGTCTGGGTACTGATACCACCCCAAAAGGTAAGTCTGCCTCCTGTTTTCTTCTTTATTTTTGCCATATCATAGATTTCAGGCTGAAAGGTCTGATAGACATCCAGACCAATCTCTATAAGATCTTCAAAGACAGCTTCAATGTCCCCGCAAGAATGCTGGATAACATATTTTCCAGCGCTTTTGATCTGGTGATACATCCTTTTCATTTGGGGCTGAATGAATTCCCTCCATTTCTCAGGTCCCATGATCATTCCTCTCTGCTGCCCCCAATCATCTCCAAGGCATATGCCGTCAATATCATACTCTAATGCAATCTGTATTAAACGACAGTTATAATCGCAGATCTTTCCCAGCAGTTCATGTACAAAATCCGGTTCTTCGATCATGAAAACCAGTAAATTCTCCATTCCGCACAGTGTCCACGCACGCTCGAACATGGAGAAACTGATAGAAGCTGTTTTAAAAGACGCTTTCCCATTTTCTGCAAGCTGCTTTAGCTTTTCACGTACCTGTTCTTCCTTAATTTCCGGAAAAGTATAAGACTTTAAATCCTCCGGTTCACAAAGAATACAGGAATCAATCACTCCAATATCCTTATCCGCACCGTTTCGGTTCCAGCACACACCAAAATCGTCCATATAATATCCCGGCATGTTTTCGACTTCTGTATATCCGCCATCTATACCCATCATATCAATATCATTATCCAGCGTATCCTGATAATTGCTTATTCCGGTAAATTGGCGCATCTTTTCCAGTTCTTCCGATCCCAGCTCAATATAATGGGGTATTCTATCTGTATCCAAATGTTTTATGCAGTTTATTACCCGCTCTCTGCCTGTCATAGTATTTCCTTTCCGAATCCTGTTCTTCATATGCATCTAGTACACATATCCCATCTGTTCCCAACTTCCCTCAGCTTAATTCTTTCCCCAACCTACATCTCAACAACCGTTCCCGTTACCCTTGCTTCTTCTGCTGCAAAAGCAATTCTGTGCCCCTGAAGCGCAGACAACGCACTCTTATCCCCTGCCCCATCTACATTTTCTCTGATCAGCCTCAGGAATTCTTTCATTATTCCATAGTCTCCGCCGCCATGTCCTTCCTTTATGGCATCAATCAGAATGGTCTCTTTCTTTCCCTTCTTAAAATCGATCAGTTCAATCTCATCCTCTTCCAGTCTGCCGTTTATTTCCCCTTTGCTTCCCATGAGCTTAATTACTCTGCTGCAATCCCATGAAAACGCACTCATGGTAAAGGAAGCTGTAACTTTATTGGTAAATTCCAGATTGACCACCTGATGGTCAACCACATCGTTATCGCAGTCATAAACGCATCTGCCATATGGACCAGTCCGAAGCGCTTCCAGGATAGCTTCCTCACTGGTATCCTGGCTGACTACTTTTTTAATTACATCTGCCTGCCAGTTATCCTTCCAGTCTATATATATCCCCGGGGCATAATAGGCACACTCATCTGCTGCCGGACATCCATCCGTACATCGTTTAGCAGCTCCCGCCGGTGCCTTTTCCTTTTTGAAATGCCCCAAAGAGCCAAAGGAAGATACTCTGCTGCAGTCAGAATCTGCCAGCCACAAAAGGATATCCATATCATGGCAGCATTTTGCCAGGATCATAGGGCTGGAGGTCTTGCTGTTTCTCCAGTTTCCGCGGACAAAACTATGTGCCTGATGCCAATATCCTACATTTTCAATCAACTGAATATTCTGCAGTTCACCAATTTTATTTTCATCTAACAATCTTTTTAAGGTCTTGAAAAATGGGGTATAACGAAGTACATGGCATACTAAGAATACATTCGGATAAGCAGATAACGCTTTTTCAATTGTATTGCATTCATCCGGATGATTGGAAACAGGCTTTTCCAATAGAATATGATACCCTTTCTCCATTGCCTTTAATGTTGGTAAAAAGTGGTCCTGATCCTGTGTACAGATCAGGACAGCATCTGCCATTTTATCCTGCTCTAAAAAAGTTTCCCAATCTTCATAACAGTTCTCTTTTGGAATCTGAAACTCCTTCTGAAAGGCTTGTCTCCGACTGGCATCGGGTTCCGCCACTGCAATAAACTCCAGTTCTTCCGGATGCCTGCATGCATAGGAAGCATAAGCCTGTGCTCCCCGCTGTCCCGCACCGATTAGTGCTGCCTTTATCTTTTTCATCCGCTCTGTCCTCCTGTTGTTGAATAACGTTCTGCAACTTCAATCATCACTTCATAATTTTTATAGGCATTTTCGGAAAGTACCCTTCCCAGCGGGCAGGCAGAAGGCATCAGCACAAATCCTCTTCCTTCACCTGACATCCCCTGACGCACAGCCTCTTCCACTTTAATTTTAAATGCTTCCTGCCCCATCTGTTCGATATCACTGATTTCAAGTCCTCCAAACAACACCATCTGCTGGCCATATTTTTTGCGGACTTCGGATAATTCCACATCACCCTGGGGAACAGGTTCGATGGGATCCAGCCCGGAGCACCCGGTCTCTGCGGTATATTTAAGAATATCTTTCTGCCTTCCATGCTGGTGGATTCTGGCAAAACCTCCATGCCTCTGTATTGTTAATACCAGCTCCCTGTCATAATCTGTCACGTATTCTTTGTACAAATATGGCGGCAAATATGGCGGTGCAGCATATTCCGGACCATATATCCTCCAAAGGCGCCCCGGCAGGTCTTCTGCGATCCGCGCCGTTTTCTTCAGTAATATTTCCTGCGCCTTTTGCAGCGCTTTATGAAAGAGTTCCTGCTCGGTCATCGCTATGATCATGTACTCTTCCATATCCATCAGGGACGCTATCTCACACAGGGCATCCCCCGTTTCTATCATTACAATGCCAGTGTCTCCGATTTCTCTTTCCACTGATAGCAGCTGTCTGTAATCCGGTTCTCCAATTTCTTCCGCAGGCAGGGAAATCCAGGCTTCCAGGTCCGTTTCATCCTTAATAAAACGCTCCAGAATCCACACAGTGTTCACATCCATATCTCTTCTGGTATGCTGGCGCAGTATACGCTCCCCTGCCTTTATTTCCGTAATCTCATGCTTTCTTCCCTGATCATCAAAATAGGAGGTCACTACCGTCTGTTTTTCCACCTGTGTGGCTGGATGTACAAATGGTATATAACACATAATAATACGGTCTGTTTTTTCCCTTGCCAGTTTCAGCAGAGGCTTCCAGGATGGGTGGTTATATATATTAAACAGATCCGGGTCATTCTCATCCTCCGAATACCCATTGATCTCGTAAAAGCATACCGGCGGCCTGTCTACAGGCTCCCCCCGCAGAACAGCCATCAATCGTTCTTTTCTCGTCATAAGCTTCTCCTTTTACTTCAGTGCCGACGTTGCCGTCAGAGCATCTTCGATCTTTTCTCCACATACGATATTCAGCAGAACGGCTGGCGCACTGATCATTACCATCGTTGCTCCCAGCAGCCCCCAATCCGTGCCTCTTAATGAGGTAAAATAATTCAATGAAATGGGAAGGGACCTCATATTCTGTGAATCGATCAGCAGATATGCCAGTGAAAATTCATTCCAGGAATAATTCATGAATACCACAATAACAACGGTAGTTACTGCCGGCGCCACCATTGGAACCATAATCCTGAAAAATGTCCGGAACACACCACAGCCGTCAATATAAGCTGCTTCCTCCAGTTCAAATGGCAGGGACCTGAAATAACCGGTAAATATAATTACTGATATGGGCAGCGCACTGGCGGTATAGAGCATAATCATACCCTGGTAAGTATTTCGTACTCCCAGATCTCCCATCAGACTGAATAAAGAGAGCACGATTACAAATACCGGGACAATCATCCCCACCTGCAGCAGGTTTACCATAAATCTGCTGAGCTTAAATCTCATTCTGGCAACTGCATAAGCAAACATGATCGCACAAAATATCGTAAGTAAAATCGTTCCCACAGTATATACCACGCTGTTCAGGAAAAATCTTGGAAAATCAAATGTGGTAAATGCATCCGCATAATTGCTGAACATCCACTCTGCAGGCAATCCAAATGGATTCATCATTACATCTTCCTTTGTCTTCAGAGAAGTCAGTACCATCCACAATAAGGGATACAGAAACAGAAAACTGATCAGCACCATGCTTAGCCAAAGGATAATCTTTCTGCCTTTTTTCTTCATAATTATACCTCCTGCATATCGCAGGTCCCGCCTGCGATATCCATTAATAAGTAGTCTGAAAGGAACTATAAAACTTATACCCCTGCATACCGCAGATAGGTCTGCGGTATTGCACCTATAGAAAGTTTGAAACGCTTTTTACTTGCTCCTTCCTTTTGTTGGTGAACTATACCAGTTCAATCCGCTCTCTTGCCACAAAATGATTAATCACCATAAACACGCCGATGCCGATCACTGCAAAAATAACTGCAATCGCATTTGCTTCTCCAAACTGCTGGCTTTGATATGCCTTGTAATAGAGCTGATAGACAATTGTTCTGGTAAGGTCTCCCGGCCCTCCGTTTGTCATAACCTGCACATGTGCAAACATACCAAGCGTTCCTGCTGTAGATATAATCAATACAAATTTAATAATTTCCTGAAGCAGGGGAATCGTGATGTATCTGCACTGCTGGAAGAAATTAGCCCCCTCCACCTTCGCCGCCTCCATATAGGTCTCCGGTATAGAACGAATCCCGGAATACAGAAGAACCATATTGTAACCAATATACTGCCAGACGAATACAAAAGCCACACACCAGATCGCCGTCTGTTCATCTATCAGCCAGGTATGTATCAATTCGCTTAACCCTAATTTTGTCAATACCGTATCGATAATTCCCCAGTTGGGCTGCAATACCATTTTCCACATCAGACAGATAACGGTAATATTCAACACTGTTGGCATAAAATAGGTGATTTTAACATACCGTCTCATTTTTACAGAGCAGAGATTGATAAGCAGCGCCAGCAGTAATGATACAGGGCCGGCAACCAGCGTCTGCAGCAATACAATTTTCAGGGTATTGGAAACAGAATGCCAAAATACAGGATCTGTCAGAACCGCGCTGTAATTCCCGATTCCCACAAACTTCCCTATCTTAAATCCATCGTATTCAAAAAAGCTTGTATAAATAGTCGGAAGCATGGGGTATAAAATAAATATACTAAATATGATGGTGGCTGGTGCCAGGAACACCAGAATGATCCATTTTTTGCTTAAATATCTGTCCATGGCATTCTCCTTTTTGTATGAAATTACTTCTCAGAATCTTTCTGCAATTTATCCATTGTGGTGCAAAACTCATCTGCTGTTAACTGCTTGGTGAGAAGTTTTCCAATATTCACTTCTAATTCTGCTTTGACTGAATCCTTCAAAAAGTTAGACGCATAATTAGGAATTACATCCATCCCTTCCTGGTTAAACAGGTCATAATAGTCCTTGGTAATGGGTGAAAGCTTAGGTTCCGTTCCAACATCCATTCCCACTGCATTGCCCATTTCTTCCGAGAAGAACTTTGCATCCTGCTCTACCATCCATTCTGCCAGTTTCACAGATTCCTCGATGTTTTCACTGTTCTTAGATACCATATAACCGCCATATGCCTGTCCCCATCCATTGAGGAATCCCGGTGTTTTGTTGAAAGTCGGCAATGAAAAGTAATCCAGATTTTCCATTTTGTCAATTGATCCATATACCCACAACGGCGCATAGATCATTGGAGACTTACCGGAAGTAAACAGTGCCACATGCTCATCATAAGTAGTGGTGGCCGCATCTTTTGCAAATGCACCCGCATTAATCATCTGTTCATATTTGTTCATTGCATTTCTAAACGGTTCCGAATCAAATCCCATATCCCCGGCTATAATCTTCTTCATATTTTCAGGATCATCCATCGTAATCAGCTCCTGGGGGAGAAATGCGTAAGCAGTAAAGCTGCCAAGCATGGAAATCGGAACATAATCTTTTGCCGCAAACTGGGTACAGGCCTCCAATAACTCCTCAAAATTATTTGGTACTTTAATATTTTCCTTTTCAAATATTTCTTTGTTATAAATCATTGCCGCTGTATAATAGGCATCCATACCTGCACTGATTGCGTAGATATTGCCGTCACTGTAAGGAACTAATGCCGATTTAGTTTTATACCGGTCAATAAATCCGTCTTTTTCAATGTAAGGCGTCAGATTTACCGCATTATCGCTTTCCAGAATTATATTCCATCCGAAAAATACATCGGGCAGCTCTCCGGACGCATTATAGATACGAAGTTTTTCCTGATATCCTTTTCCCGGAAGTTCAAATTCAACGTCCAGATTAGGCAGGTCATTTTTAACATTTGGGGCATAACATTCGTTGTATAACCTGACCCTGGCTTCATCCTCTGACATTAAAAACGCCTTTAATTTTACCGGTTCTCCAGACGCTGTCTCTGCCGCCCCCTGCGTATCTTTAGCATCTGTTTCTCCGGCTGTTTCGTTTGATGCAGCTTCTTTCGATTCTCCTTTACCGGAATCCGTATCCTCTGCTGTGGTTTCACTCTTTGCAGGACTCTTTGCCGTTTCTCCTTTTCCTGTGGAACATCCCATACACATTAAGGATGTAATTACTACTGCCGCCGCCGCTTGCATCCATCTCTTTCTCATATCTTTTCCTCCTTCAGATATTAATTGTAAGTTCAGTATATCTGACTTAACAGATCTCCGTAAGACAATATTGTTTGTTCATTGGTAATATTGTTTGTTTTCATTTATAGAAAAAGAGGCTGTCCCTAGTACAGCATTGCGCAATTAACAGTGAATTAAGCAATGCTGTACTAACCCATTCAGGAATTCATTCAACTGATCCTGTTGGAATTCTACGGGTTTTGGAAAGCCTCTTTTCCTCTATTTCCTATTCAATTTTATCCATGTACTTTGACGGTGATACTCCGGTATATTTCTTAAAGCATTTTCCAAAATAGCCCAGATCCCCATAGCCTACCTGTTCCGCCAATAGTGTCATATTCCGGCATCCCTGGTCAATTAATGTTTTTGCCCGTTCAATCCGAAGCGATGTGATATATTGATTCAGGGTAATTCCTGTCTGCTTTTTGAAACTATGGCATAAATAATGGTAATTAACGTAAAAATATCCTGCAATATCATTTATTTTAAACTCCGCTTCACAGAAATGCTCTGTAATATATGTCTTAATTTCCTCAATCTGCTTCATCCCTCTGGTATTTTTGTGCTCTCCAATATAGCACAATGCCTTGTCAAATAAATCCAATATCCGGCTCTGTGCCTGGCTAATCGTTTGAATCTCATCCAGTATTTCCATAGGCGACTGCATTTGCGTAAATATATCCGTAAACACAACCGACACCTCCTCCAGATATTCCAGACAGGTAAAAATAAATTCCATGCAATGGCACTGCAGCATATCATAACTGATGCGTAGTTCCTGCGCTTCACTGAAAATCTTCTTAACAATACACTGGACCGATTCCCGGTCTCCCTGCCTCATCCCCATAATTAATTCATTCCTGATTCCTGAATGAATCAGGGTATTCTGGCTGATAAAAGATTTCGTCTTTTCATAGTCAACCACACTGTTTCCACCACTGTTATACTTATTCTTCAGGGAAAATAATGCCTGTTGATAGGACGTTGTTATTCCTCCCGGATCAGCAGCTGAATTTCCAATTCCAATGGTAACGGTAAATGGCAGATGCCTGGAGATAAACTCTGCAATCTGAAGCACATATTTCCTAATTTCAGCTTTGCTATTGTCCCTGGATACCTCCCCGCACAACAGGCAGACAATGCTATCCCGCTCATCCACACAAAAATAGGGCTGCATGTCGGCGGGAATCAGCTCCTGAGCAATGTTGCGCACCGCATACTTCCACAATTCCTTATCCGCCACATCCCACTGACGGGATTTAAAGTCATCGATTTCCATGACCAGCACGACAAAAAAGTGATAATCCAGATTCATCCCTTCCAGTCCCGGTGACATTTTCCCATGCGTACCCCCGGCAGATATGACTCCCCGTATTAAATCATTTAATATCTTTTCCTCCAGCAAAGGCTGATTTCTTTTTACCTGTTTTTCCAGACTGGACAGTTTCACCTGGTAACTGCGCAAGGCTTCTACCTCTTTGGAAATCTCCCGGATCGCATGGCACAGTTCCTCTTCGTTCAGCGGCTTTAACAAATAACTTTTCACACCGTATTTCATTGCCTTTTGCGCATATTGGAATTCGCTGTGACCGCTTAAAATAATAATTCTGGTTTCCAGCTTCCTTTCGTAGATCAGCTTACTGAATTCAATGCCGTCAATAATCGGCATATTAATATCCAGAATTACCATATCCGGCTCTTCTCTTTCCACTAAAAGCAGGCCCTCTTCCCCATCAGAAGCTTCCCCTGCAATATGACAACCCATTCCCTCCCAGTCGATACATGATTTCAAATACTGTCTAAAGTAAAATTCATCATCTACAATTACAACCTTTGTCATAGTTTTTACACCCTGTCCTTTATCGCTTTTCCCAAACCTTCTTATACTACAGCCTGTCCTTTTTTGGAATTCTCACAATAACTTCTGTATACACCCCATAGCTGCTGCTGATAGCCAGCCCATAGGAAGACCCGAATACAAGCTTAAGCCGGTTATCGATAGAATTCAGACCAAATCCTCCTCTTTCATCTGTCTTTTGATCCCTCAGTACGGAATCCAGCTTTTCCTTTCGGATGCCCACCCCATTGTCATAAACCGAGATCAAAATATCATCTGCATCACTATAGTATTTAATCTTGATATCTGATTTTACCTTTTTAGGCTTTATTCCATGATAGATTGCGTTTTCCACCAACGGCTGGAGCGTTAACTTTGGAATAACGTATGTTGCCAGCCTTGCATCCCCCTCAATCTGATAATTTAATTTATCTACATAGCGGATACCCTGCATATATAAATAATTCTGTATCAGATCCAGTTCTTCCTTAAGCGTAATTATATCCGTACCATTACTCAATGAAATGCGGTAAAAATTCCCCAGGGATCTGGTGTACTGCATAGCATTATCTTTCATGGATATCCCAATGAGAGAGATAATCGTCTCCAGTGAATTATACAAAAAATGGGGTTTAATCTGTGCCTGAATTAATCTGAACTCATAATCCCTCTTCCGTTCATTTTCGATCTCAATCTGATGCATCAGCTCCTGTACCCGGTCCACCAATTGATTAAATCTTCTGGTCAGAAGATTCAGCTCCTGTGGCGATCGTACCTCCGTAGTATGGCTGTTTCCATTGATACAGTCAAAAGACTTCATCGCAACTGCCAGTTTATGGATCGGCTTTGTTACCCTGCTGGCTATTGCATAAGACAACACGAAGGAAAATATAATTGCAATGATACCAATATTGACCATCGACAGGGTGATTTTATCCATTTCACTTACCAGATAACGCTTTGGAACAAAGTCCATGACCTTCCAGTTATTGATGGGAATCTGCTCTGTCGTAATGATATATGCATCCTTTTTATTCGCATAGATCTCCAGATTCCGGATATCCTTATACAACAGCGATTTATCGGCAGAAGAAATAATA
The DNA here is from genome assembly GCF_000797495.1 of Robinsoniella peoriensis. GTDB lineage: Bacteria > Bacillota > Clostridia > Lachnospirales > Lachnospiraceae > Robinsoniella > Robinsoniella peoriensis. Next base: position 244,516 of record NZ_JTGN01000003.1, on the reverse strand, counting down.
TTCATATCTTCATTAACAATATAAAGCTCCGCATTCTTCTCGATAATATCCCGGTAAAACCCACTTACCTTGCTTTCCTTCACAATTGCAAATACATACCCCAGTACATTCGGAGACCAGATATCCATAACCTGCTTGGTAATTACAAATACATTTTCTTCCCCCACCAGTTCATTTTTCATTACAAGCGGACCATACCAGGTCGGTTTATTGATAATATCAGACATCTGGATATTATTCTTTTCAAATGTACTGCTAAAATTTTCTTTGGAATACATGCCCATATCATAAAATGTTCCGCTTTTAGATAGAATTACAACGGAATCTATGTAAGAATTCAAAGCCGATTTTGCATAAACTGCCCGAATCAGCTTCATTTTAATGTTATATCTCTCTTCTTCCGAAATCGGAACCTCGTCATGGTACTTTAAAATTTCCTGAAGAGTACTGTCTACGGATAAAGTAAGGATATAATCATTGATGCTGTTGACCAATAATTCCATATTATTGCACACCAGTGAGACTTCCCTTTGCTGGAACATCTTTGCCTTCTCAGTTATAGTTTTTTCAAAAAGGACATTGGATATGACCGCAATCGCAAGAATAACTACAATGATATTTAATGCACTGAAAAAAAAGAATCTCTGCTTTATCGTTGACTTTATCTTTAATGAAAAATGCGGCACCTTCATTAGACACTCCCCCTGATTGATCTGGATTTATCGCAGTAAATACCTTTTGATACTAGTGCTCCGTCCAGGCAGTAATGATAGTGACCGTGCTGAATATTTTGTCAATCTGCAAGGCGAAGGATGGAAGCGGAGTGGTTCCTCCGCTGACTGACGACAACGCGGTAGATGGCAAAATAGGCAGTACTGTCACTATTGTTACTGTCCGGATGGCGCACTAGTTTTCTATATCATACTATTTAAACTGTTACGAATCAATTACTTCCAGCATTTTCTACCATTTACTTTTTACAGCTTCCACATATGCTTCAATATTTTCAAAAGGTACCTCCGGCTCCAGCACATGGGTAGGCGCTATCACCAGACCGCCGTCCCTGCCCACGTCTTCGATCATTCTTCTGACCTCCCTGCGTACCTCTTTTGGTGTACCAAAGGGCATTGTTGTCTGGGTTCCGATAGTTCCCCATAAATTTACCCTGCTGCCATACCGCTCTTTTACGGCAACCGGATCCATACATTCCGGCTGTATCGGGTTTAGAATATCCACGCCAATTTCAATCAGGTCTTCTATGATGTCTGAAATATCCCCATCCGAATGGTAATAGCACAAGACATCCGGATTTATAGACTTTGCGCTGTCAATTCCGCGTTTCAGCCGTGGTTTCAGCCATTTTCTCCACAGCTCTTTATCCATCATCATCCCTCTCTGTGTAGCCACATCATCTCCGAATACCACAATATCAAATCCCGCCTCTGCGCATTTCTTAGCCATTTCACATTTTATCCTGCACATTCGTTCCAGGCATGCTTCCGCCATTTCTTCATCCGCCAGCATATCCATCAGCATATTTTCCATCCCCCTTAGGTACCAGGCAGCTTCAAATATATCAATATTGCATCCGGAAGTATTCATTGTGATGCAATCTGCTGCTTTTAGCTCCGCGATAGTCTCCTTTAATCCCTCCCACCGGTAATCTTCCAGAATATCCGGAAGGGGAAATTCCCATACTTCTTCCGGTGTTTCAAAAAATTTCATTGGGGATACAAACTGCCGGAAATGGTAACCGGTACTCCCAGCCTTATAGCCTACCCCCCACTCATTATAATAATCATAGGATTGTCCGTCAAAATATGCAGAGAAATCCTGCAAATGCTCTGTAGGCTTCATTTTTACAGGTATAATACAGCTGCCATAATATTTCCGGTAATCTGTTGTATGATACCGTCTCTCAAATTCCACTTCCAATTCCTCACACAACCGTATAAAAAAAGGAATCTGCTCCGGCTGCCGGTGTGACATTGCCATAAAAAAATTCTCTCTATTTGTCATATTTCTTACCCCTTTTGGATTTATTTTGTTATAATCAAAATTATATCAATAAGAGGACATGCCGGCTTTGTCATTTATCATACAATATTTGCAAATTACATTATTTTTCTAAATCACACTACAATATAATTCCATATTAATTATTGGGGGATTCAAAATGAAAAAAGATTATCAGGATACTTACTTGGACAACTCTATCATCATAGAATCGCTCCAGACCGTTCATTATTTTAAATTTAGTCCCAATTATAACTATCAGGGAGAATATCATGATTTCTGGGAATTTATTTATATCGACTTTGGAATTCTGAATGTGCGCATTGAAAATGATATCTTTACATTAGAAAAAGGCGACCTGATATTAGTGAGTCCGGATGCCTTTCACAACGTCTGGGGAAATTACCAGTACCCATCGGATATTGCTGTTATTTCATTTCGAAGTCCAACACCGCAGTTATCCCAAATCACCGGTAAAATCATGAAAACCAACCAGCGACAGCAATTCTGCATCGGTCAGTTCCTTAGAGAAGCGCGCCTTACATTTACAGTAAAGCTTGAAAAACCAGCTGTTTTAAAATTGGAAAAGAATGCGGATCTGTCCTTTGGATGTGAACAATCTCTTAAAATCTTTTTAGAATTGCTGATCATAGATCTTGTAAGAAACGATACGAAATGTTCACAGTCAGAGAGAATTCTGAAGTCCAGTTCCGTATATTCCGGTTCCAATCATGACGGTACCATTCATGGCGCTTCCGATCAGGCCACTTTCAATCAAGCCGCTTCCAATCAGGCCGCTTCCAATCAGGCCGCTTCCAATCAGAACGGTTTCGATCATGGAGAATCTGTTTTGGCAAGTAATGTTCTTGCAAGTTCTGTTCTTGCCGGTTCTTCTCCCGCTGTTCATGTCAGCTCTACTAAATCACATAAAGATCGGACTATTATCCGGCAGATACAAGATTATTTTGAAAACCATCTGGGTGACTCCTCCCTTACCTTACAACAAGTCTGTAAGGATAATTGTGTTTCCAGTGCCCTGCTTCAACAAATATTCCGCAGTAATCTGGGTACCGGCGTCATAGAATATTATAATAACCTTAGAATTGAACGTGCAATGCATCTTATTCAGATTGGAAAATATAATATGACGGAAATCTCCGAGATTTTAGGCTATAACAGTCTGCACTATTTTTCCAAATGTTTCAAAAAAGCTGTTGGAATTCCACCAACAGCCTACGCATCCTCTATAGAAGTATTGAATCATACTTATGAATAATTTTTTATCAGAACTAACATTTCCCTATTCTCTTTATAAAAATAAGGCAGCCGTTAAATAAACTTTCCTATCAAATATTAAGTCGGTATACTCCCTACCGTCATAAATACTCGATATTAGAATTTATTTTACAGCTGCCTTACTTTAGAGCGTGTTTTAAAATTTATTAATATTCATTTCTTTAATCTGCTCGCTACAGTTTGTTTTCTTACATTCTGATTGCTCAGATCTGATTACTTCACATATATCTTACAAGATGCTTTCTTACCTGTTGCTGTCTTTACAGTTATAGTCGTAGATCCTTTACTCTTTGCGGTTACTTTGCCTTTGGAATTAACCACAGCTACTTTTTCCCTTGATGATGTGAATTCTAATTTGTCATTTGCAGATATTGGTGTTCTGAGAACCTGTAATTTCTTAGATTTACCATTTTTTATCTCAATACTCTTTGCACCAAATAACACTTTCTTCGTGGCAACAGCATTTTCCTGTACAATAACCTTACATTTAGCACTGACACCACTCTTCATCGTAACCGTAATATAAGTATACCCAACTGATTTTGCTGTTATTTTTCCGGTCTTTTTATCAACCGCTGCCACCTTTTTATTTAAGGATGTCCATTTACGTACTGTATCTCCTCTACTACTGGACTTCACCTTTAATGCTGTGGAAGTTTTATTAACCTGCATCGTTGTAGACTTGGCATTTAACTTAACTTTCGCTTTCTTTTTCTTGATATCTCTCTTTTCCAAAACGATATCACAACGTTCACATTTTTTAACTTCCACACCTTTAGTGAAGATAGTTGACGCTTTTTCTACTTCCCAATCTCCTGCGCTATGTCCCAATGCCGGAATTTCTTCCGATACCTCATCCGGGCATCGCATACATACTTTTGTGTGGATTCCTTTGTCGGTACAAGTGGCTTCTTTTGTAATGAACCATTCACCGTAATTATGTCCCAGTGCCGGAATCTTTGTAATATCTTTTTGCTCGCTGCATCTTTTGCAATATATAGATTTTGTTCCATCTTCTGTACAGGTTGCCACTTTATCGATTATGTAATTGGATTCCCAGTCATGTCCTAATGCCGGAATCGCTTCTGTTACTACATCATGACACACACTGCATTCCTTAGTTCGGCTTCCCGCTTCGGTACAAGTTGCTTCGTCAGTTACTTTCCAGTCACCATATTTATGCTCTAATGCCGGAATCTCTGTAACATTATCTCTCACATCACATCTTGTACAATGAATTGACTTTTCACCTTTTTCTGTACAGCTTGCTGCTTTATCTATAGTGAAATCTTTTTCCCAGTCATGTCCTAATGCCGGAATGTCTTCTGTTACTACATCATGGCACACACTGCATTCCTTCGTTCGGCTTCCCGTTTTGGTACAAGTTGCTTCGTTAGTTACTTTCCAGTCACCATATTTATGCTCTAATGCCGGAATCTCTGTAACATTATCTCTCACATCACATCTTGTACAATGAATTGACTTTTCACCTTTTTCTGTACAGCTTGCTGCTTTATCTATAGTGAAATCTTTTTCCCAGTCATGTCCTAATGCCGGAATGTCTTCTGTTACTACATCATGGCACACACTGCATTCCTTCGTTCGGCTTCCCGTTTTGGTACAAGTTGCTTCGTTAGTTACTTTCCAGTCACCATACTGATGTCCCAATTTGGGAATCACTGTGATATCTGTTCTTTCATCACACGTTGTACAATGAATTGACTTTTCACCATCTTCCGTACAGGTAGCTGGCTTATCCACCGTAAAGTCACTTTCCCACACATGATCCTGATTCTCTAATACAAGCACGGCATCTGTCACCTTCGTTGCATTAATCCTGGCATCCAGGGTTGTAAGCTCTCCGCTAGTAGAAAACTTTATTTTAGCCGAAGGATTCTTTAACTTTATTACTCCAATTTTAGCAGTACCTGTCGTAGATATCTCTGACAGGCGGTCTACATAGAATGTGAAGATGGTCTTACTGCCGTCTTCTTTTTGTATCATCTTGTGGTAGGTGGAGGGGGACTTGTCGTCCCACTCCATCGTGCCTTCTGCCTTTTCATTCACAACTATGTCAAATTGTACCGAATATGCTAAACTGTCCATATTTTGTAACTCAACTGCCCATTGACCGGCAGTATCTGTAACGGACAATTTTATTTCAGGTGTTTTTGTTTCTGCCAAGGCTGTCATGGAGTAAAGCAGCATAAGTGCCAATACTCCCATGAGAACCTTAATCGCTCCTATCTTCCTCAATTATTCATCCCTCCATCTGCCGCATCAGACTCCAGCCTGATATTCGGCATTGTTTCTTCCGTAGGAGATTGTATCCATAATGTATTGCTTACGAGACGTTTGCTATCCGCATTATTCGGATCATCCGTACGATACATTACCGCCTGGATTTCTGCTGGAAGTACGCTGTTTCCACATACACCTTCTGTGATTGCTGCTTCTTTTTGTACATCGGGTATGAAGATCCAGAAACCATTATTGATCGTCGTCATATCTCCTTCCTTAGGCTCTTCAGCAAAAAGTATGGATACACCATTCATAGGTCTTTCCTCTAAATCTATACTGCCTTCTTGTTCTCTGTCATTAACATTGTTAAATCTTCCCTGCAGTAAAATAGTATTGTAGACCGGATCTCCACGGTATGTACCTGTCACAATTAAAGTGCCTGCCTTAATGATATCTTCTTCTGCCTCACCATACCGGTAATCGCTTTCCAGATAACCGATTGCAGTTTCACTGATTTCAATATCATCACCAGGATAAGACATGAAATCAATATCTTCCATTGTCAGATCATCCGGTAAATTTGTAATCCTGATATATTTCTCATCATAGGTGTCGATTCTTCCATCTTCTTTTTCGAACAGATAAATCTGATCTTCTGAAGCAACAACATCCTGGTCAAATACTTTTACGTCTTTGTATTCACTACCATCCTCGCTGACAGATATCGTAAGCTTTCCAGTTGCATCACCACGTTCTTGTTTAGGTGTCTGCTCTGTTACTTTTTCTGTTACTTCCTCTGTTTCTGATTCTGTCTCTATTTCCGTAACTGTTTCCGTAACATTTTCCGAATTTGGTTCAAAGGACGCTTGCGGAAGATCCGTTTCACTTACATCTGTCTCTGATGTTAAAGTTTCTGTTACAGCAGTATCGGTAATTACTTCTGTTACACTTTCTTCCTGAGTCTGTGGCTCATTAGAAATACTGCTGTCTGAAATAGCTGATTCTGTTTCTTTTGCCGCAGCACTTTCCTGCGCCGCCTGTCCTTTTATTTTTATACCTGCAATTGAAATGTTCTTATCATTCATTGTGACAATTATTGCCCCATCCTGATCCGTTTCATAGCTCCAGGATTCCCGTGGCACCAGATTATCATGTTGAACCTTAATAGATGATGAACTTGCTTCTGCAATTACATTACCCAGAACATCGATAGCCTTTACTGAATAGGAAACTTCCCGATTGTTCATTGAGCCAAGAATATCTGTAAAAGCAGGTTCCTTCGTAAATCCTATCCCCTTACCATTTCTGCTAATTTCATATCCCTGCAGCATTTTATCTTCTGCCTGGAGACCTGATATTGTAACCGTAGCCGTTTTCTGATCTATTGAAGCGTTAACTTCGATATTTCCCGTAACCGGTGCGGTTCCAGCCATTGCTTCTCTTCTGGACTGGTCATTGAGATAATAAATCTTACGGCTTTCTTTCTCATATTGATTCATTTGAGATTTCACATCATCACTCAGATTAAGTCCCCAGCGTTCAAAGAACTCTGATAAATCTTTCTGTGCAACATAACTTGCAACTACTGCAAATCTCTGGTCTCCTGAAAGACCTTTTCCAATATTGTTACGATACGCTTTATTCACCAGGTTATAGAAATTATCATCTGCGCCCAGGTCATATGCCAGATGTAACTGCCAGTACATACCTAGACTTACAAAAACATCGTTTGATAAACCTACTGCTCCTATCGAAGTCTTTTCAAATATCTTCTCATACTTATTGCTTGTTTCCAGTCTGGAAGGAAGTGCATTTTGTCCTCCGTCATGAGTCTGTCCAAACAGCGAATATATATTATTTGTAGTCTCCGCTTTACCTAATGTATCCATCTGATGCCCGATTTCATGTGCGATACCCCAGCCATACAAGCTATTTCCATTTCCTTCTCCCGTAACGCTGGTTGGTCTTCCCTGAACCAATGCACCCGCAGAACCATATCCTATTCCGATATGGGCACCGCTTGCATACATAAATGCTCCGCCAAACATACGGGCATATCTTATATTGACTCTGGACCGCTCTGCTTTTAAATCATCTACTCCATGAGTAGTGTATAAAACATTCAGCAGCTCTTCCCATGCAAGTACATTATTGTACAGCTTATCTACTTTAGAATCCAGTGTATCCGTTCCACTATTTATTGCCTCTTGAACTGGTACAGCCGGGAGTGATAACAATACATTCGGCAAAGAAATCTCTGTACTGTTTTTGATATTAGTCGCCATGTTTTTATTTGGAATACCCAGTCTGTAAGCTTCCAATTCTGTAATATAGTCGGATATAATATCTCTTCTCTGTACATCATCCATGCTATCCCATTTTGATAATTCAAGCACTGGAATTTTCGTATATGCCCCGCGAATCTGAAGCTTGATTTCATCTTCTTTATTTCCCGAATACTGCAGGTACAGTGCACCGCCCTTTTCTGCATTGATTGTCATAAGCTGCGGAATATTAATGACATTTCTACCACTGGACAATGGAATACTGCTTCCTGACCATGAAGCTGCTTCTGCAAAATACTGTGTTGGTGTAATAGTAACATTTTCTCCCTCAGGAATATCTGCATAAATAACAATCTGTTTACCTGCATTTGCAACAATCCCCAGTGGTTGGAACGTATTAATCTTCTTTAGGTTTCCCGTTGTATCTCTGGACTCAACACCATCAATTATTTTGCCTAACTTCGACGGATTATTCTCCAGTAATCCCCTGGCAATGGAAACTTCATCCAGTAAAACAGTTTGATCTACATAATATCCGGAAGTGTCTTTGAGTAACGCCTCCAATTCATCAATTTGTTCCTTAGTTACTCCATCAGCGAGCTTTGTAAGACTCTTATTGGCAAAAAGCTCTTCCACTTTTTCATTAATGCCGGAATAATCATAGAATGCCACTTCCGACAGTGAGATATTCCCGGCCCCATCCCACTGATTGACCTCAATACCAATCTTTTTAATATCTTCTGTTTTCGGGAATGTCAGAACTGCATATCCGGAAGAACTTGGATTTCCTTTTACATTCAGCCAATTTGCAATTATTTTTTCTTCACCCTTACTGTTCCAAACCCGAATCTTATATTTATATAAATAGGTTTTATACTTGCCATCAAGTCTAGGAACATATACTGCGTAATCCATGGTTTTGGGATCTTTGAATTCAAATACAAATTCTTTATTTTCCCACCATGCTCTGGCTGTCCAATGAGTAAAATAATCTCCATCCAGGACATCCTGCACCTTAAACGTTCCCTGGTAAGACGGGTTAACATTTGCAGGGTAAGTCATCTTAATACTTGACACATCCGAATTAGGTATTCTATTCAGCGTTGGGATTTCCGGAGGTACTATTTCTTCTCTTTTTGGCGTTCCTGTTGATTCAAGTGATGGTCCGCTTTCTCCCTTTGTATTGCTTGCTGTTACGTATACTATATATTCTTTATCATTGATCAGATCGGGAATAACAAAACTTGTCACCGTCAGCCCGCTCTTTGCTTTCACAAAAGCTCCGGTACTGTCAGCCAGTTTATAATAGACACTGTACGTTTCCGCATTCTTCGTCTTTCCCCAGCTTGCCTTCAATGAATTATCACCAGAAGCAACTTTTAAATAATCCGGTGGAGACGGCGGAGACTTCGGTTTCGGTGTAGCTTCTATTTCCTGGGATGCAGGTCCCTTCCAGTCATCATTAACCGCATAAACTACAAAATAATATTTTTTTAGGTTTTCTAACCCTTTAATTTCCGCCGTAGTTCCTTCCACCGATACCTGACCAGTATATTTACCGGATGCCAGACCATATTTCACCATATATCCGGTTACATTATCCACTGCTTTCCATGTGAGGGTAACTGTTTCATTGTCCTCTGCTGCCTGAATATTTTTTGGAATAGCACTGTCATTAGTTGGATTTACCGGTACAATATCTTTTAAAAATTTAATCTCTTCCACTACTGCATAAGTAGGCTTGCCTTCTTCATTTGCTACCTTGGTTACGGTAATTGTTACTTTCTTCACCGCTACCCGCGCTCCAAGATTGATTACAACTGTACTTCTGCCTTCTCTTGTCTGAATCGCGTGTACCCCTTGCGGTGCTTCATTGGAAAACTCAAATTTTTCTGTATAGATCTTACCATTCTCTTCATAATCAACTGTTGCTACTCCCGCTTCTATTGCGCCGGATGCTGATGGAGATGCAATCTCAATCTGTTCCATCTGTACCGGCTGCTCAAATGTCACCGGAATGCTCAGATTTTTTTCTTTACTTGTCTCAAAGGTAACCGGTGCTGAATTTGGTTTCAGAATATCTTCTGCTGCACCTGTCGTAACTGTTACATCCTCAGGCAGTTCCTTCATCGATGCTACTGCTGCTGCAATTACTTCCGTATCATATAATACTGCCTGACCCACTGCATTACGGTTTCTGTTCACCAGTGCAATATCTTTGATATCGACAATACCATCGCAATTTAAATCTGCGGCAGCATCTTTAGAACCTGTTGCACCATCTTGCAAACCCAGGGCAGCCTCTATCACTGCCAGGTCATTATCATCTACGGCACCGTCACCATTCACATCACCCATGGTAAATGCCTGGCTCTTTGTATCAATTACAATTTTTTTCGAAAAATCTTTCAAAGTTATCTTATCAGATAGATAGGATTTATATCCTTTTCCCCTTAAAGCAATCTGATAAACACTGTTATTTGGTAAATTAGAAAAATCAACATTGTAATAATTCACCTCAGACTCTGTTGTGATCGGAACCCCTGAGCTGTTAAGTGCCTCCATTTTTACGGTTCCTGACTGATTTTCCAATATAGGAAAACCTTTCTCATCCTCTGTTTTTTCGCCTAATTCGATTTCAGCCAATACACTTCCGGAATCGTTCAGCAATTGTGCTTTTATATCTTTTTGCTTAACCCTATCTAATGCTTCCGGATAGCTGAGATCCAGAACTACACTAATATCGCCATTACCATTTGTGTTAGCTGATGCATCCTTTTCATTCCCTGCTGCAAATGCTGTTACATCAACACTTGTAAACAGAAGAATCATGGCTAAAAAACCTGCCAATACTCTTTTCATTATATTCTCCTTCCTTATTTATATATCGGTTAGTCCTGAAAACATCCATAATTTTCCATATTTAGAGTTTAAAAAAACAACTGCTCGCCATCTGCAAACAATTGTTTTTTCGACAGGCTTCCCCTTAATTCATACTTATATGATGCCTTAAGTTGGTAATTTTGTCAATAGTTTTAGTCACATATTTTTATCAAATTTCACTCTTTTTTTGTCCATGTGACCAGACTTTCATATTAAGTTTTTTCAAGTTTTATCCGCTATCAAAATCTCCATTACATCACTGAGATTATCGCATATTTTCAAACATAACTTTATAATTTCTTCCGTAGGATGATCCAGATCCGGTATCATTACAACTTTACAGCCTGCGCCGGATCCTGCCCGTATTCCATTGGGACTATCTTCTAAAACCAGACACCTCTCTGGGTCTGTACCCAGCTTTTTTGCAGCCTTCAAAAATACATCCGGTGCGGGCTTGCTGTTCTCTACTTCGTCTCCGCAAACCACCACATCAAAATCCATAGGAAGTCCTGCCAATTCAAAATACCAGGCAACTGTTTCCCTGTGAGTTGAGGTTGCTAAAGCACGTTTATATCCGTTTTCCTTTAAATATCCCAAAAGCTCACACAGACCTTTTTTCATCGGCATCCCATGCTGTTTCAGCCTGCTGTTCAAATAATGACACCGAATACTGCGTGCCTTATCATAATCCACCCTATCTCCATACCATTCAAAGAAAAGTTTCCTGGCATCTGCCACATTTCTTCCGCGGGTCTGTGAGAGCTTCTCATCATCGATATCAAATCCCAGGCTATTGCCTGCATATTTCCAACCGTCTGCTGCCAGCTTTTCCGTGTCAAACATAAGTCCATCCATATCAAAAATTACAGCCTTAATCAAATTATTATTCCACTCTTTCTTCCATTCTGTCTTCATCTTCTGCTTCCGGGCCGGCAATTGCCGGTATATCATTTCGCCAGTTTTTCTTCCCACTCTTTTTCTTTAAAACCAACCAGTACAAAGTCATCCCCAATCACCAACGGCCTCTTAACCAGCATTCCATCGGTCGCCAGAATCCCGTATTGCTCTTCTTCACTCATTTGAGGAATTCTTTCTTTCAGATTCAATTCCTTGTAAACCACTCCGCTGGTATTAAAAAACCGTTTTAAAGGAAGTCCGCTCCTGCCATGCCACTCCTTAAGTTCCAATGCATTTGGATTTTCTTCTTTTATATGGCGATCTTCAAATTCTACCTGATGTTCTTTCAGCCACTTCTTTGCTTTCTGGCAAGTCGTACATTTTGGATACTCTGCAAATAATACTGACATTTATAATTCCTCCTGATTTAAAGTTATTATTTTCCAGACTTAATGTCTGTCCTATTTTCTTACTTATTATATCACACAGAAAATTACTTTCCTATTCCTATTTCACATTAGTAATTTCTGATACATTTAATTTATTATACATCTGATTTATGTTACTTCTGATTTATAATACTTCTGATTTATGTTACTTCTGATTTCTAAAGTTTCTTATCTTAAATTCATCCTCCTATATTTCATCTCCACATTTATTCTCAAGAATAAAACAAGGGAATATGCTCTGATCTCTCATCGCATATTCCCTCATTATATCATCTTAGCAACCAATCAAAGTCTCTAAGCCTGTCCCGTATTTTATTACTGGGCATTATTTGCATCTGCATTATTACCATCTGCTGCATCATTCGCACTTGCATTGTTATTTGCATTCTGTCCTGCTTCTGTAGCCGCATTTGACTCTGAAGATGCATTTGATTCAGCATTGCTGCTGCCTGCATCTGTATTAGTGCTGCCGCCGCTAGTATCTGTAATCGATGTAACCTTAGCGCTGCTTACATCACCGGTGTAGTTGATTCCAACCGTTTCACCAATCATAAGACCGCCCGTGATATTAATCGGTACTCCAGTGATAGTAAAGCTTAACTCTTGTCCATCATCTGCTGAAATTGAAAGGGTGCTCATTGTTACATCTGTGATAGTCCCTGTAACTTTAGTACTGTTTTCCGTTTGTGGTGCTGAATTTGTCGTATTGTCGGTAATTTCTACCGCCGGTACAATTTCCGGACCATATACGTCGCCTGTGAATTTTACTGATACATAATTTGTATCCTGGATACCATTTCCAAGTACCATTTTACATTTGTCATGTGTAAAATAATAGGAATCTCCATCATCACCAAGGATTACAATTCTTTCTCCTGTGATTTCAGAAATTGTTCCGTTTAATGTTCCTCCGGTTGCATTGGGATCAGCTGTTTCTGCTACAACTGGCTCACCCTCTGTAATTTTCTCTGCACTTGCATCCATATCTTTGATTCCAGATACCTTAGCTCCCGATGTATCTGTGTCTACTACTTTGCCTTTATACAGGATAGTAATCTGGCTACCTGCTTTCAGCTCTGCAGTTGTCTGCATCTGTGCGCCCGTTGTTGAAAATGTAAGCTTTTTACCTCTTGCTGTCTGAATATCAACGGAATCCGCTGTCACCCCTGTAACGAGTCCGTTTAATTCTCTTGTCTTATCAGTGCTGCTTTCTGTCTGCGGTTCTGTTGTCTGTGTCTGAGTCTCCGTCTGTTTCGTAGTTGGAGCTTCGGTCACTGCCAGGGTCTGCGGTTCTGTTTCCTTTTCTTTATCGCCGCATCCTGCTAAAGATACCGTAACCAATAATGCTGCAAAAAACAATGATATCCTCTTCATTATTTATTCCTCCTTAATTTTCCTCAATTATAAGTATTACCAGATTTCACCTTATAATCCATTTCATTATAAATCTTTCTACGGTAAAAAGCAACTTTTACTGGAAAAATTTATAAAGTCTTCAGTATTGCATCGTAATTGTATCACTTATTTAGATTATCTTAAGAAAAAGCTGCCATTTTATACGGATCATTTTCTATTTCTCCGTACTGCATGGCAGCTTCTTCTTTACCCGCCGTTCATCAAATGTCCGGCGGTATATGCATACTTAAGTATCTTTTTGTAAATGCAATTATTCAGCTTCTACAAAAACATCTTTTCCCATACCACAGATTGGGCAAACCCAGTCTTCTGGAATATCTTCAAATGCTGTTCCAGGAGCAATTCCGCCATCTGGATCACCTACTTCCGGATCATATTCATATCCGCATGGTTCACAAATATATTTTTTCATGTTGTTTCACCTCCTTTAAATAGTGTAAGTCTTTTCAAAACTATAAACTGTATTATATCATATTTTAAAAATTTATCCAGCAAATTCGTATGCGCCGGTATTTTCATTATACCCATAAAAATCTGCAAAAGACAAATTAAATACCTTTTCTGACAAATCTCCCAATGGAATCTGTTTACGAATCAGATATAAATAAATACCGGTATTCGAAATATCTCCCTGAATCAGAATACTCTGAAGTTTTCCATCCTTAATGAAGGCTTTTTTGTAGCTGCCTTTTCCCTTCTGGGTAAAGATCTTCACACCTTCTTCTTTATCATCCAGTTTTCCCACTGAAAGCATAGTTATTCCATAGAAATTACTGGTATTTTTAAATGGATACGGCTTCTCGTATTCCAGCACTGCACCACACATATTCATTGCTGCAGTTTTCCCCTGCTCCATAGCGTCCGGCCATACTCCGGATAAACCTGTCACATCGCCTGCTGCGTAGACATTCGGGATATTTGTCTGTAAAAATTCATTTACCCCGATTCCACGTTCTATCTCAATGCCGCTGTCCTTCAGAAAATCCACCTTGGGACGGACACCTGCTGCAACAATGATAAAATCACAGGGAATGCTTTCTCCATTTGACAGCTGAACTGCTATGATATTTCCATTATCATCTACCACGGAATCATTAGCGGATACCCCAAGTTTAAATTTGCATCCCGCCTTTTCAAATGCCGCCTGATAAACACTTGCTGCATAGGCATCTGTCTGAAGTGGCATTACACGATCCGCCATTTCTGCTATTGTAACCTTGCCTCCTAAATGTGTCAATGCTGATGCCGCATCCAGTCCAACCAGTCCGGATCCTACAATAAATACATTTTTTCCGTAAGTATCCAGGGCAGTCTGTATTGCCCTTGCATCACTCAGATCACGAAAGCCAAAGACATTTTCTGCCTCCCGGAAATGAGGAATCGGCGGTACCACATAAGCGGATCCAGTTGCCAAAAGAAGCTTATCGTAAGGAACGAAAGCTCCACAGGCCAGAGTTACTTCCTGCTTCTTTGTATCCACCCGGGTTACTGCTTCCGTATCAATAAAACGAATTTTATTTACTTCAAAGAAATTCTCAGGAACAAAATTAATTCCTTTTTCTGTCCGCTCTTTGCCAAGGACTTTGTGCAGCATACAGCGTGAATGAACCTGGTCATCAATAGAAATCACTGTAATTTGGGCTTCATCTTCCATTTTACGAATACGTTCTGCCGCTTTGATTCCCGCAGCACCAGCTCCGATGATTACAAATCTCTCCATATATTACACCTCCTTTACAAAGATTGCCTGCTTCGGACAGGCTGCCACACAAGACGGGCCTTCTTCGCCAGATGGATCTCCATCTTTATCCTGGCAGAAATCGCATTTTATCATATAGGTTCTGGAATAATCAGGTTTTGGAACCCCGAATTTACAGTTCATCACACACATATAACATGCTGCGCATTTATCCCTGTCGTATTCCACCAACCCGGTTTTCAGGTTTTTCACCAATGCTCCGCTCATACAGGCACCCACACAGTCCGGTTCATCGCAGTGGCGGCAGAATACCGGAGTATAGCCGCCCTTTCCATCATTATAGATATAGTTCCTGGATTCGTTTTCCGGGTCCGTCAGGCACAGGTCATAGATGGTACCAGGTGTCTTACGGTGGGCATTCATACAGGCAATGCTGCAGTTCTTGCATCCGTCACATTTCGATGCGTCCACAAATATACGTTTCATAAGGCGCCACCTTTCTAGATATTAAGAGCACTTCTCTTTTCTTCTATGATTTTCTCTAAAGTATCAGCGGATGATTTCGCATCTCCGTCTATAATAACCTGACCGCCTGTCAGTGATTTCATATCTTCTGTCAGGACTTTTGTCACCAGTGAACTTCCGGTTACAAAAGGCGGTACGCCAAGGTGAAGGGGCAGACCCAGTGCAAGTCCAAAGCATCCGTCTGCAAGTGCCTGCTCTTCCAGCCACTGTGCTGCTGATAATACCAGCGGCAGCTGAGGAATATCAATGCCGATTTCCTTCGCAAGTTCCGTTGCCACCATTTCCAGTCTTCCGATTGCAAGACATGGTCCAAAGTTCAATACCGGAGGAATTCCAAGTGATTTACATACTTCTTTTAAGTTTGGTCCGGCAAGTTCTGCTGCTTCCGGTGTCATCAGTCCGCAGTTTTCAATACCGCCTGAAGAACATCCTGCACTGAGTACAATGATATCTCTTTTGATCAATTCTTTCGTAAGCTCTACAGTCAAAGTATCGTGTCCGTATGCTACGCTTGAACATCCTACAACTCCAGCCACACCTTTGATCTTGCCGGATACAATCAGGTCGATTAACGGCTTCCAGGAATCACCCAGGAATTTTTTCAGAGAAATTTCGCTGACGCCGGTTAACGTATTTTTATTTCCATGTTCCGGAAGAAGATTCATTTCTACACTGCCGCGGCGTGCAACATAGCCGGCAATAATTTCATCGATAATACGGTCTCCGTCTTCTACTCTGCTCTCGAATTTAAATGGAATCAATTCTGCATTTCTCTTCTTAGCCACATCATCTATACAGATCTGTTTAATTTGAAGTTCTTCACAAATAGGTTCAATACCCGGCAGTGTACAGTTAAATTCTGAAAGAACCGCATCAATGCCTCCGGTAGCCAGAATTGCTTCACTTGTATAGTTGTTACCTGCATGACCGTCAAAAATCTCCGTATAATGTGCACCGCGAAGCTGAAGATCCTGGCCTACACAGGTACATCCAACCAGTTTAAATCCTTTTGCACCCACAGCTTTCGCTTTCGCCACTACGTCCTCTTCAATCAGACGATCCTGGATATATGTAAACATGGAGTGCTGGTGTCCGGTAATCATAATATTGATATAATCAGTATCAATCACGTTAAGTCCAACCGGTGCAAATCGTATCTCCGGTTCACCTAACAGGATATCATTTAACAAATTTGTAAGCATCAGTCCGTATACACCGGTAGAAACCCCCAGTTTCAGGCAGTGAACCAGCATATCCATTGGATCTGAATTCAGGTTTGTGGAACATTTTACTACGCCTGAGAATACTTCTGACTTGGATCCGCCCGGCATAATTCCAAGTGCTTTCCAGGCATCCAGGCGTTTGCCGTAAGCCAGTTTCTCAATCAATTCCATCTGCACATATTCCGGTTTGTAGAGGTCAGCCAGAACAGCATCTGCAACCTTTACTGCCAGATCATAAACATCTTCACCTTCAATGCCAAGTACTTCAGCCAGATTCCGAAGTGACGCTTCCGAACGGATCTTACCCTTCGCAAGTGCCGTATTCTTAAGGTTCAGAGCCGTATTTTCCACAACATGAATATAACATCCGCTTCCGGCTGCCACTGCTCTTAAAAAATTCCTGGTAACAATGGTATCTGCATCTGCTCCGCAGATACCTCTTGGAGCTTTCGGGGTAATTCTGCATGGTCCGTTAGCACAGAGACGGCAACAGACACCCTGCAGTCCAAATCCACATTTTGTAGACTGGGATTCCACTCTGTGATGAGATGTCTCCATGGGTAATGTCTTAATAAAAGCCTCCAAAGGTTTGTCTGCACTTTTGCAGGTGTTGCAGCTGAAACATGAACTACAATTTGACATGAAAATATCCTCCTTTAATGTATGCTTATAAACTCATTTGATATCAATAACTGTTATTGATACTATAACATGAAATTTTCTATTTGTGAAGAGGGTATTGATAAATTTTTATCAAATCTTTAAAATGTCTTTTTTCTGCATGTTGTTTCCCTGACAACCAGTTTCGGAAGGGTGGTATAATACTGGACCTGGAGAAGCGGATGCCTGATTTTTTGCAGCAGAAGCCTTCCTGCCTGAATTCCCATATCGTAAACATCAATGTCCACCACCGTCATAGGCGGCTCAATCATATGCGATAGCGGAAAGTCATCAAAGGAGATGACGGACATCTGCCCGGGTATCCGGAATTTCCGCTCATCCAGAGCCTGCATTACACCGTAAGCAATCTTATCGTTTTCGCAGATAATCGCTTCCGGCTTGTCAGGTGCATCTAATAGTTCCATTGTAAGCTGATATCCGCTTTCCTTGGTATAGGTTCCATGTTTGATAAAATGCTCCGGCACGCTGAGCCCATTTTCCCTCATTGCCGAAGTAAAGCCCAGCAGCCTGTCTGTGGATATCTCGTCTTCTTTTCTTCCCCCCACAAAGGCAATCCTGGTATATCCATACTCCGCCAGGTGCGTTGCCGCCATTTCCCCTGAGATACAGTTATTGATATCAATCCAGCACACAGGGCTTCGAAATCTGGGTTTTCCGATCAGTATATGGGGAAATGCTTCATTCACAAGCAATTCAGCCAGTTCCTTCGATGTGGCGGACCCATGGACTACGATTCCGTCTGCACGTTTTCTGGCAATGGCATCCTTTGCAATAGAAAGTGCCTCTTCTTTGCTCCTCGCTCCTGTAAAACTCATATTATAGGACTTCGCTCCAAGTATGGTCTGTACCCCGCACATAATTTCGAACATATGGGGATTGGAAAAAGCAATGCGCGGCTCCAGCTTTGTCAAAAATATAATATTGTTCGTTTTTTGCCTTGCAAAATTACTTGCCTGGGAATTCGGCTGGTAATGCAGTTCTTCCATGATCTCCTTCACACGGATTTTCGTGGCATCTGAAATAGTGGGAGCGTCATTGATTACTTTGGAAACTGTTGAAATGGATACTCCCGCCTCTCTTGCCACATCTTTTATTGTTATTTTCATATGCACCTCCTGTGCTTATTTTATATAATTATCTATATGATAAAGCGCTTTCCTAATTTATTTAATCATTTTGCCTTAATTTGTATTGATCATCGCAAATTTTATAGTATAATTTCACATATATATCATGATATGTAAGATTTTATTAAGCAATTTGTTTTGTCCGCTGTAACAAATCCAGTAAATCGTTTTCCCAAAAAAGGAGGAAGAGTATGAAATTAAGTAAAATGAAAAAGCTGCGTCGTTATCTGTTTTGTTTTTTGAGCATTCTTTTACTCTCAGTCACATTACTGCCCGCAAATGCCTTTGCAGCCACATCCCTCAGAGGCGAATCCATTTATCAGATTATGGTAGACAGGTTCTATGACGGGGATTCCGGTAATAATGCAGCCGGAGAGGCTTTTCGCTATACCGAAAACAGCCAGGATGATTTCCGGTATATGCACGGCGGTGACTGGCAGGGTATTATAGACAAAATCCCCTACATAAAAGGCATGGGCTATACTGCTATCTGGATCTCTCCCGTTTCGGATCCACAGCTCTGGGGAGTACCGGATGCTTCCGGCAAACAGTGGCCGACCGCCTATCACGGCTACAATGTATATGATCCCAACAGGGCCAGCCGGTATTTCGGTACCGAAGACCCGGAGGCAAGTAATAGCGTTAACCACAACGCTGCCGTATTGAAACTTGCTAATCAGAAGTTCCCTTCCGGTGACTAATCATAAATCCGAAGGCCCCAATGCCTCCCTTTATATTCCCTTCACCGTACAAATCCGTCAACTCTTCCTGTTCTTCCAGGAAGTATAAATCCCTTCCGGTATTCATCCGTATCTCCACTGCTTCATTTTCACCACTCCGCTCTAATATCAGCAGATTAGCATGGTTCTCTGAAACATATAATCTTGCCTTCATACTGCTTTTAATAAACTTCTTCCTGATCTGCAGCACTTCTTTTACAAAAGCAGCTGTCTCATCCCCTTCCTCCCATTTCATGGGACTCCGGTATGCAAACTCCCGTATTCCCTCTATTCCTTTTTCATCCCCATAAAATAAACTTGGTATTCCGGGATAAAATGCCAATACCAGAAATGCCAGCTTCCATTTCCTCAGATCACCTCCGCACAGTGAAAGGAAACGCGGTACATCATGACTGTCCAGCAGATTCAGCTGGCAGCCGGATACATTGTCGGGATATCGGAAATACATTTTTCCCATAGAAGAAGCAAAGGTATCTGCATCCGTCTTCCTCAATGCAAAAAAGTCACGGCAAAGCCCCCGGAATTCATAATTCATAACGGAATCAAACATGTCACCTTGTAGCCAGACCCGGGCATTTTCCCATACTTCACCGATCAGGACAATGTCCGGATTTATTTCTCTTGCCGTCTGTCTGAAAAATCGCCAGAATTCTTTAGACACCTCATTTGCCACATCCAGCCTCCACCCGTCAATATGATATTTTTCAATCCAATAGCGGCTTACCTCGGCAAAATACTGCTGCACTTCCTTATTTGCCGTATTGAGCTTCGGCATTTTTTTCTCATAAGCAAAGCAGGCATAAGATGGGATTTCATCATCTAACGGGCGTACAACCGGAAATTCTAACTCGTAAAACCAATCCTTATAAATGGACTTTTCCCCTTTCTGCACCACATCCTCAAATGCAAAAAAATGCCAGCTGCAGTGATTGAATACTCCATCTATTATCAAATGCATGCCTCGTCTGTGCACCTCGTCGGCAAGACAGCCAAAGTCTTCGTCCGTACCCAGACAGGGATCTACATGATAATAGTCCCAGATATCATATTTATGATACTCTCCCGCCGCAAAAACAGGATTCAGATAAATGCAGTTAAAACCCATCTCCTGTATATAATCCAGGTTCCACAGAATTCCTCTGATCGTACCTCCAAGGCGGTTTTTACTTCTGTTACCGCTTTCCGTAAGGATCTCCCGGCTTTGGATTTCTAAATTCTCTTTTTCATTCGCAAAACTGTCGGGAAATATATTATAAACCACGGCATTTCGAAACCATTCCGGAATCTGCTGTTCCTCCTGACGCAGCATAAATGGATATTGAAAATACTCACTGCGTCCCTCCACGATCTGGTCTCCGATCTCCAGATCCGCTAACTCCCTGGTAAATCCCTCCCCATAGTAATAGGTCCATTCCGTTTCTTTTTCTAATTTAAAATAATAACAAACCCTCTGATAAGGGCTTTCAAAGGTCACTTCATAATAATCATGAAGGGCATCCCTAAGAACCTTTCTCATAGGCAGATATGTAAACTTTACCGGGGTATGCATATCTGCCCGGTCGGCATAGTAAAAGGAACATTCTGTTAAGTCCCCTGCCTTTGAGCGCAGCCTTATTGTTAAAACGTTCCCGCTTCTCACAAATGCATATTGTGACTGGGGAATATGTAATATTGCACTTTTCTCCATTTGAACCACCTAACCTTTCACTCCTCCGGCTGTCAATCCGGATATCATATATTTCTGTATACAGAAGAAAACTACTAAGATCGGAACAGATACCAGAATTGCTGCTGCCGAAAACAAAGGCCAGCTTCTGCTGTAATCACTTGACTGCAGCTGATACAGTCCTCCTGCCAGGGTATAATGATCCGCATTCATCATAAATGTGGTAGCAAAGAGATATTCATTCCACACAAAAATCAAAACCATTACCGCAGTCACAATAATTGCGGGTCTTGCAAGTGGCAGCACAATCCGGTACAGTAACTGAAAATTACTGGCGCCATCAATCTTTGATGCCTCTTCAATCTCCACCGGTATCGTGTCAAAATACCCTTTCATATTCCAAATCGCAAAGATACTCATGGATCCTGCATAGATTATTACAAGACCGATATTGGAATTCAGAAGATGGAATGTCTTAAACAGACGGAAAATTGCAAACATCGAAAGAATCTGCGGGAAAGCATTCAGCAGTAAAAGCAGCCGTAGGATCTGTTTTCTTCCTTTATAGCGGAAACGTGAAAAAGAATAGGATGCTGTTACCGCCGTCCCCATGGCAAATATCATGGTTCCCACACTCAGGACAACAGAATTTTTCAGCCACAGAAGAAACGGCTCATCAACCAGTATGGAATGGTAGTTTTCCCAGGTAAACTCCTGCGGGATAAAAAACTGTCCGGAAGAAAGTGCCGCAGACCCATTGCTAAAGGAAAGCGACAGCGCATACAGGATTGGAACAAGCCCGGTTAAACACAAAATTATAAATACGAGATTTAATATGGATAATCCAAGAATATTTTTCATTTTACGTCTGCTCATCACACTTCCTCCTTTAACCCACGATTTGTAAAAAACGAAAATAGAATAATAAATCCGAATATAATGATTGATACGGCGGAAGAAAGGCCGTAATTATTGGAGACAAAAGCATTTTCATGGGCATAGGTAATAATAGTATCCAGCGTTGCACCGGATAGAGAACCTTTTTGCTTTGTCAGCAGATAGATAATATCGAACTGCTTAAAAGTGGTAAAGGTGGTCATAATAACAGCGGGCGCCATAATTGGCTTTAATGCCGGAATCGTTATATAAATATTGCGTTTCAACGGCCCTGCCCCATCTAACTTTGCACTTTCATAATAGCTCTGGTCGATACTCTGCAGTGCCCCGTCAATCATCATAATCATAAACGGCAGTGCCATCCACAGGTTCAGAACCATACTAGACAAAAATGCCGGAACATTTTGAGAAAGGAACTCAGCTTTTGGCATCCCCAGTGCTGCAAGTACCTTATTAAACAACCCGAACTCCGTATTAAACATTCCCACCCGCCACAAAAGAATGGATACATATGCAGGCATTGCCCATGGGAACATCAAAAGGGTTTTATAGAATCTGCTTAACTTTAATCCCTTAACATTTAATCCTAAGGCGATCAGATAAGCCACCCCAACCTGTATTACCATATTCATAACAGTCCAGATAATAGTTGTAAAAAGAGCAGACAAAAATCCGGAATCAATTTTTAACAATGCCCGCTCATAATTTTTTAAGCCGATAACTTTAAAATCAAACCAATGATAAAGATTCATATCCATTAGGGATATATATCCGGTATATAAAATTGGAAAGACGACAATGGCTCCGATTAAGATTACTGCCGGTGTACAATAAAGCCACGGCAGTAATTTTCTTTTTTTATTCATCTCTGACTCCTTTTCCACCAACCTATACATTTTCGGCAAGCTCTCTAATATAAGAGAGTGGACATCACTGCCCACTCTGCATTTATTTCATATCGGAAATAGCGGACTCCGCTTCTTTTTGGTATTTATCTGCTGCCTGGTCTACATCTTCACCAGACTTATTCACAGCTGCCAGCAGAGACTCCGCAGGT
Organism: Robinsoniella peoriensis; assembly: GCF_000797495.1. GTDB lineage: Bacteria > Bacillota > Clostridia > Lachnospirales > Lachnospiraceae > Robinsoniella > Robinsoniella peoriensis. Next base: position 221,418 of record NZ_JTGN01000003.1, on the reverse strand, counting down.
CCCCACATAACACTCATTTCCGGAATATTCGGCATTGGCTGTGCCGTCTGAGCGGTTTTTTTCATTGCTGTAATCATTTCGTTTCCTGCTACGTCAGGATCATCATAAGCTTTTTCATTGGCAGGCGCACAGTTTGAATCCTTAGCCAAGGCGATGCCCAGATTCACATCCAGCATTGCCGTTAAGACTTTTCCGATCACATCCTTCTTATCCTTTACCGCATGTTCCATCACACCTACTCCCTGAATTCCGGCATAAGGTGCCAGCGCTTTTCCATTTGGCAGTTTGATATCCGACAGAGACTTGATACCCAGATTAATTCCTGCATCTTTGATACCGGAAACCAGCCAGGGTCCGCCGATAATCGCTGCCGCTTTTTTATCATTGAAAAGTGTCGTCACCGTATTATAATCTCCATCTGCCTCCAGCTCCGCGAACTTTTTATTATAGGTAATTGCTTCTTTTGTCTCTTTGACATTTAATCCTGGTTCCCCTTTTTCATTGATAATATACCCGCCGAAACCATTGATGAACGGAGATACATTATATGCGGTAGAATGCTGGTTCACTAATGCATAAGTACCGTTTGCGGTATCTGTATTTGCCTTCATATAGTCATAGATACCATCCGCAGTATCCGGAATATCCCCCTGCCACAGATCCTTATTGTACATGAACAGCAGCGTTTCAAAATACACTGGCAGCAGATACTGCTTTTCTTTATACACACCGGCCTCTACTGTCATTGGCAGTAGATTCTCCAGTTCCTCTTTTCCGACCACATCGGTAATTGGAGCCAGGACCCCCATCTCAACAAAGGTACCCAGTGAGTCATGGGCATATAAATACATATCCGGTCCATTTGCAGCATCATTGCCATACAGCTTTATCTGATCTGTCAATCCTGTTTTCTTTTCAAATGTTACACTTATCTTATTCTTCTCCAGGGTTTTATTGACTGTATCCTGAATTGTCTTCATGATAGCCTCATCACCGTCATGCCAGATTTTCACACTGGCAGATTCCATTTTTTCCGTAACCTTTGTATTTTGCGTGTCCTTTGTATTCTCCTTATTCTCCGTATTCTCCTTATTCTCCGTATTCTGCGTATTCTCCGTATTTTCTTTTTGCTGTTCACTCGTATTACTGCTGACTGAACTGCATCCGGCCAACGTTCCTGTTACCATAGCAGCACATAAAAATACACTTAACCCTTTTTTCATGTTTTTCCTCCTTTTTAGGAAACTGTTTTCATTAGTTTCCAGTTGAATTAACTCATTTACTCTGTTTTTATATGTTATTTTTATCATAATATTGATTAGCTATCAATATTTTCTGTGCAAAATCACAGATAAAATAGGGAAAGCGTTTTACTCCCAAAATATATTTTACAGTTCCTATTCAAAAACATAAAAATAAAACTATAACAAAAATGGGACTTGCGCATAAAAGCGAAGCCCCATTTTTTACTGCTAAATCTTCTCGTTGATAATCCCATGCCGGTATGCCGACAACAGGCTTTCCAATTCCTTAATTGTGTGCTGCAGTTCTTTTCCGATATCGGTATCCGCAACCAGCCTGCGGCGCATCACCTGTTCTACAACCATACTTTCAGAATGGATATCCGTCTCTTTTGCAATAGCATCTTCCATCGAAGTAAAGGGATCATGTGCTACCAGGCGCAGACCATAGGAATTGTAAACCAGGGTATAACCTGCAATGCCCGTCACTTTCTGGTACGCCTTGGAAAATCCGCCATCGATAATCAACAGCTTGCCATTGCATTTAACCGGTGTTTCTCCCTTTGAAAGCTGAACCGGCATATGCCCGTTAATAATATGCGACTGCGTAATATCCAGCCCGAACTCTTCCAGAATACGGTTTACCGTCTCTTCTTTTTCAATATATCGGTAATATGGATTTTTTTCTTCATGATGGGTTTCTTTATCTTTGATCAGATAACGTTCAAATGTAGTCATTTTATCTTTTCCAAAAACAGGGGAGTTTCCGTTGCTCCAGATATACCATAGGATATCCTGCCCCTTTTCCCGTTCCTCTTTATCCAGTACCGAATAATAACCTTTTCTGGCGTAAATTTCCAGAATATCATAAAGTGCTTTTCCACTGTATTCCGTTCCAAAAACCTTTACCTTTTTAAAGCTTCCGTCTTCATTCAAGGGCATACATCCATGATATAAAAGATTGGAATTAAAGATTTTATATAAACTCCCATGGGAGAATAAAAACCGCACATGCTTCTGCAGCTTTTCACATTTCATAAAAGCAGATTGAAGCCGATCCATAACTTCTTGTTCCGCTGCCGAGAGTTCATAAGGATTCTTAGGGTCTACCGTTGGGAAATTCGTATCAGATAAAGGATAAACCTTACCTTCCAGTTGAATCGTACCTGCTTCATAATCAATCTTATCCAGTAAAAGCCTGTCTTCCATCTCAAATTCCGGACGGCGCATGATAACCTGGCTTTCCAGTTTAAACTGAATGATAGCAATTGCCTTCTGCATTCTGCAGTCCCATTCCAGATCCTTGGTATTATATTCTTCCTTATCATAATTAATCTTAAAGCAGCTGCACTTGTCATTCCCGTAAGTGTTCATCGCAAAGTTCGCAAGGGGAATCAGATTGATCCCATACCCTTCTTCCAGCATATCCAGATTACCATAGCGAGCCGCAATACGGATGACATTTGCGATACTGGCTTTATGCCCAGCCGCAGCCCCCATCCACACAACATCGTGATTTCCCCACTGGATATCCACAGAATGATAAGTCATAAGCCTGTCCATGATAATATGCGGACCCGGTCCCCTGTCAAATATGTCTCCGACAATATGTATATGGTCGATAACCAGCCGCTGAATCAGGTTACTCAGGGCAATGATCATTTCCTTGGCACTGCCGATTCGTATAATCGTATTCAAAATAGAATTATAATACGCTTCTTTATCCTGGACCTCTTCCTTTTCTGTAATCAGCTCTTCAATTACATACGAAAAATCTTTGGGCAATGCCTTACGCACCTTCGACCTGGTATATTTGGATGCCACCCGTTTACAGATCTGTATCAGCCTGTGCAGCGTAATCTTATACCAGTCTTCCAGATTATCTTCCGTCTTCTCCACCAGTTCCAATTTGAGCTTTGGATAATAAATTAAAGTAGCCAGGCTTTTTTTATCCCGGCTACTTAAAGTATTTCCAAATTCTTCATCAATTTTCCTGCGGACAGACCCGGAACCATTTTTCAGCACATGAAGAAACTGTTCATATTCTCCATGAATATCTGTCAAAAAATGTTCCGTCCCCTTTGGCAGGTTCAAAATGGACTGGAGGTTAATAATTTCTGTTGAAGCTGCTGCTATCGTAGGATAGAGCTTAGCAAGACTTTTTAAATATCTCATTTCATAATCCTGTTCCACAAAAATATCCCCCTTGCTCCTTTAATCCCCCGGCAACGTTCCAAGGACAGACAATCCTGACTTATCCGCTGCGTGAGGGTAGAAGACCCCGCAGCCTGCTACGGGGTCTTTGACTAACAACGCCTTTATTATTTTGCTGCAATTACATCGCTCATATCATAGAATCCTGCTTCTCTGCCCGCTAAAAATTTAGCTGCTTCCACGGCTCCTTTAGCGAATATTGCTTTGGAATATGCCGTATGCTTGAACTCGATCACTTCATCTGTGCCGGCAAAAAACACCTCATGTTCGCCCACTATATTGCCGCCACGTACCGCTGAGATACCAATTTCTTTGGCATCACGCTCTTTACGTTCCTGGCTTCTGTCGAATTTGTAGGTATACTGATTTCCCAAAGCTTCATTCATGCTGTCAGCCATGGCAAGTGCCGTTCCGCTGGGAGCATCTACTTTATGTTTATGATGTTTCTCCACAATTTCCATATCGAATCCCGCCGGTGCCAATACCTTTGCAGCATCCTGCAGCAATTTCAAGAGAGTATTCACCCCCAGAGACATGTTTGCAGATTTTAAAACTGCTACCACTTTACTGGTTTCTTTCACCCTTGCAATCTGTTCTTCTGAAAGACCTGTCGTACAGACAACCACCGGAAGATTGCGTTCCATACAGAAATCTAAAAGTGCATCCTCAGCCTTGGCTGATGCAAAATCTATTACAACATCCGCCTGTACATCACATTCACGGATATTGGTAAAAACCGGATATCCATTATCCCTGTTATCTACAATATCAATCCCAGCTGCAATCTGAGCATTGGGATCTTCATTTACAATCTGGCTGATCACCTGGCCCATTTTTCCATTACAGCCATGCATAATTATCTTTATCATACGTTACTCCTTATTGTGCTTATGACAGCTTTAATCCGAAATCCACCATTTCTTTTGCAAGTTTTTCTGCATTTGCATCTTCCATCTCAGTTAACGGTCCGCGAAGAGGTCCGACTTCCATACCCATCAGATTCATAGCCTTTTTAACAGGAATAGGATTAACTTCGCTAAACAGTGCATTGATCAATGGCAGTGCATCCAGCTGGATCTTACGGCTGCCTTCAATATCACCCTGAAGGAACTTTTCCACCATGTCATGTGTCTGCTGTGGAGCAATGTTTGATAATACGGAAATAACTCCCTTACCGCCTAATGACAAGAGCGGAACTACCTGATCGTCATTTCCGGAATATAAATCAATTTTACCATCCGTAAGCTGCATCAGCTTAGCAATCTGGGAGATATTTCCGGTAGCTTCTTTGATACCAACGATATTTTCCACGTTGCTAACAAGTTCAGCCACAGTTTCCGGTAAAATATTGCATCCGGTACGGCTTGGCACATTGTATAAAATAATCGGAATCTTAACTGCATTTGCAATTGTTGTATAATGTTTGATCAATCCCTTTTGCGTTGCTTTATTATAATATGGTGATACCAGAAGAAGACCGTCAGCTCCGTACTTCTCTGCTTCTACAGATAAATACACCGCTGTATCTGTGCTGTTTGACCCTGTACCCGCTACTACCGGAATTCTTTTTGCTACTTTATCAATCGTATATTTAATTGTTTCTAAATGTTCCTCATGAGTCAAAGTAGCAGATTCACCGGTCGTACCGCAGATAACAATTGCATCTGTTCCATTTGCGATCTGATCTTCCAGAATCTCTCCTAATTTTTCAAAGTTAACGTCTCCATTTTCTTTCATCGGTGTAACAATTGCCACACCTGCGCCTGTAAATATTGCCATGTGCTTTTCCTCCTTAAAAAAATAAGGACAGGCTAAAGAGCCTGCCCCTAAAGATTACGTAAAAAAATTCTTTTGGATAGCTCCCCATCATAAAAATTATGATGACAGTCATATAGCTTTTCGCCACATGCCCAAGAATACGGCTACAGGTACCGCACCTTTCGGCGTCTTTCCCTTTCTAAAATCTTCATCTATGCCTGAACATATCCAATTCTATACTGATGAAACACGCGACCTCTATCAAACCTATTCAGTTAATCTAACTATAGCATCATTAAAAATCCTTGTCAACAATTGTTTTCGATTTTATGAATCGTCGACATCTGTGTCACTTCATCGACACAGTCCCAGAGTTCCTGTCCGTTGCAGATCCCGGTCATTATAAGCTCTGTCTCATCATCCTTCGCTTCAATTAAAGTGCGGATATCATCAATTGTCACAATTCCATGTTCAATCAGTCCCAGTACTTCATCTAAGATCAGGACTTCGCACCCCTCTGTTACCAGAACCTTTTTTGCAAAATTCATTCCATTGCGAATATTCTGTGCCTCTTCTTCCTTTTCTTCTGCACTCAGACTATCGAAGGATTCATCTGATTTTTCAAACCGGAATAACTTAATCTCCGGTTCCAGGCGCTGCAGGAAACTGATCTCTTCGACCATCCTGCCTTTCAGAAACTGAATGACAATCACAGATTTGCCCTGGCTGGCAGCGCGGATCCCCTGACCGATAGCTGCAGTCGTTTTACCCTTGCCTTCACCACAAAATATATGTACTGAACCTTTATCCATAGCGCACCTCTCTTAACTGACTGGTGGTTAAACCGCCATATACCAAACTACATCATCAGTTTTATTATTTTACTACAGTTAAATAAAGAATGCAATACTTATTCCATATATTCCAACTTGCTTACTGACACTTCATAAGCAATTCTTTTTTCAGTAATATCTCCCTCCAGTTTTTTCATGTACTCTCTGCTTTGTATTCGTCCCCATACCTGCACATGTCCACCTACGGAGAAACCGGAAGTAAACCTTGCATTTCTTCCCCAGCAAATGCAGGGAATGTAATCCGATTTGCCATATGGACGGTTGACTGCAACCAGCATATCGGAAATTTCTCTTCCAAGCGGAGTCTTACGATATACCGGAGGCTTACAGATAAAGCCATCCAGGAATATCTGATTTGTCTTCACCTTGTCATTTTCTTCTTCAACGAAAGTGACCTCTCTGGCAAATACGGACAACACCAGCCTGTTCTTTTTTTCTTCATGTCTGTTGTAGGAGCGGAACTGCCCCGTGATCTGTATGTATTCTCCCTGGTAATCCTGTGTCACGTCAATCAGTCTCTCTGAAATCATCACTGGTATTCTGTCCAGGGAATCGCTGAGTCGCTTAACCAGCACATCTAACATGTAGAATCCCTCCCCAAAAACCTCGTGGCTAAAAGTAAAGCCTGATGCAATTTCTCCAATAATGGATACCTGATTGTTTTCAATAATCTTATCTGTCATGAATAATAGTTCTCCCTTCTTCTTACGAAGTATCTCTTTTCGTATTTTGTATATTAATATATCTATTCGGCGAAAATCACTTTTAGAACCACAAATTTTTAAAATTTCATAATTTTTTTTAGAATTATGAATGAATGTCCCTTAAAATCGACAAAACCCCTTGTAATCTGGGAAAAATATGATAAACTGTATGAGTTATATTTTGTTCATTATATGGAAAGAAGGAAAATCATTTTATGAAAAGAGAAGATATTCGTAACATTGCCATCATCGCCCACGTTGACCATGGTAAGACCACATTAGTTGATGAGCTATTAAAACAAAGTGGTGTATTCCGCGCCAATCAGGAAGTCGCAGAGCGTGTCATGGATTCCAACGACATTGAGCGTGAACGCGGCATTACGATTTTATCCAAGAATACAGCTGTTTATTACAAAGGTACAAAAATCAACATCATCGATACACCAGGACATGCCGACTTTGGCGGCGAAGTAGAGCGTGTATTAAAAATGGTAAATGGTGTTGTTCTCGTTGTTGACGCTTTTGAGGGTTCTATGCCACAGACAAAATTTGTTCTTCGCAAAGCCCTTGAATTAAATCTTCCGGTTATTGTCTGTATCAATAAGATTGACCGTCCGGAGGCCAGACCAAATGAAGTTATCGATGAAATCCTGGAGCTGTTTATGGATCTCGATGCTTCCGACGAGCAGTTAGACTGCCCATTTGTCTACGCTTCTGCAAAAGCAGGCCATGCCGTTCTGGATATGACGGATGAAGCAAAGGATATGACTCCTTTATTTGAAACAATTTTAGACTACATCCCTGCTCCGGAAGGTGATCCGGAGGCTCCTACCCAGGTTTTAATCAGTACCATCGACTACAATGAATATGTAGGCCGTATTGGTGTAGGTAAAGTAGACCGTGGTACTATAAAGGTAAACCAAGAAGTTGTTTTGGTCAACCATCATGAGCCTGAAAAACAAAAAAAAGTGAAAATCAGTAAATTATATGAATTTGACGGACTTAGCAAAGTGGAAGTTCAGTCTGCAACGATCGGATCTATTGTTGCTATTTCCGGAATCGCTGACCTTCATATCGGAGATACCCTTTGTGCACAGGAAGATGTGGACGCTATTCCATTCCAGAAGATTTCAGAGCCCACCATTGCCATGCATTTCATGGTAAATGACAGCCCTCTTGCTGGCAAGGAAGGAAAATACGTAACCTCCAGACATCTCCGCGACAGACTGTTCCGTGAATTAAATACGGATGTCAGCCTTCGCGTTGAAGAAACAGAAACTACAGAAGCATATAAAGTTTCCGGACGAGGCGAGCTGCATTTATCGGTACTGATCGAAAATATGCGCCGTGAAGGATACGAATTTGCAGTAAGTAAAGCCGAAGTACTCTATCAAAAAGATGAACGCGGCAAATTATTAGAGCCAATGGAGCTTGCCTATGTGGATGTACCGGAAGAGTTCTCCGGAACCGTTATTCAGAAATTAAGCCTTCGTAAAGGTGAATTACAGGGCATGAGTATTGCAGGAGGCGGTTATTCCCGTCTGGAATTCTCAATCCCGGCCAGAGGCCTGATTGGTTATCGTGGAGAATTCTTAACTGATACCAAGGGTAATGGTATTCTGAATACCACTTACGATGGATATGGTCCTTATAAAGGTGATATCCAGTACCGCAAACAGGGTTCCTTAATTGCTTTTGAATCCGGTGAGTCTGTAGCTTATGGTCTTTTCAGTGCACAGGAACGTGGTACCTTGTTTATTGGTGCCGGTGAAAAAGTATATGCTGGTATGGTTATCGGACAGAACGGAAAAGCAGAAGATATTGAATTAAATGTCTGCAAGAGCAAGCATTTGACCAATACCCGAGCTTCCGGATCAGATGATTCCCTGAAACTGACTACTCCAAGAGTATTAAGTCTGGAACAGGCTCTGGAATTTATTGACACGGATGAGCTTTTAGAGATCACACCGGAAAGTCTCAGGATTCGTAAGAAAATACTGGATCCTACAATGAGAAAGAGATCTGCCAGAAAATAAATCTTTAGAAGGGACATAATATATGGTAAAAAACAAATCTTTTCTGATCATTATCTGTTTCCTGTTTTTAATAACAGGACTTTATGCCGCTCAGACAACCGCGTTTGCATCAGCTGCAAATGGAATGAAAAAACACTCGAAGAAAACAGAAAAGGTTATATTCACAGGTGCATCCGGAACTGCCCTTATGGAAGGTTCCAGAAATGACGGAGATACCAAAAGACCTCAGAATATAAACTATGGAAAATGGGAAAAAGGAAAAGATTTATTTTTTATTACGAAGTCAGGATCTGGAATACTATGGTTTCTTTCGCCGTCTGAACGACAGACAATTTTATCCAGGTTCTCCTGTTTTTCCACTTCTTATGACAGTACCCATCCACAGGGAGGGGCATATCTGAGGAAGCTTCTTGACAGTGATAAACCACAGAACGTACACTATTCTGTCGCACTGATCATTGAAGGGAACGATATCCGCAAAGCCAGGAAACGATCTCAAATTCGTAAGCAGGCTCAGGTATATGCAGATTATTACCTGTCGCTGGCCCGCAGATATCCATCCTATAACTTCTATGTTATATCCAAATCTGCTTATGCGCCCGGTATTAAAAAGAGCAAAGTAAACCGCAAATCCAGGGCATTCAACAAAGAATTAAGACGGATTTTATCGGAACAGGCGCTGCCAAATATTAAGTATGAGAAATTTTATGAATATTCAAAAAAGCTTTATCATAAGAAACCTGGTAAAGCCGGTGCGACTGCTGACCAGCATCCTAATCAGTATGTGACCCAGCAATGGTTTAACCGTATTTTAAAATATATGAATTTGAGCCCTAACGGCTGATTCTGAATACATCAAAAAAGGAGGGATTTAATCTCTCCTTTTTTATTATGTTATTTAATTGTATATCTTTTGCTAATGTTCTTTTGTCTATGTTCTTTTGTCTATGTTCTTTTCTCGATTTTCTTTTACCTATTTACTTTTACCTATTTTTTTACCTATTTTCATTTTCCTAGCAACAGCATTTTTTCCAGCGGCCTTCTGGCCAGCTCCATAATCGATTCATCTAATTCTACACTGTTATCCATATTTTGCAATTGATATAGAACTTTATCCAGACTGATCTTCTTCATATTGGGACAAAACTGGCGATGCCCAACGGAATAAAATTTCTTATCCGGATTTTGCTGCTGAAGCTCATAAAAGATTCCAATCTCCGTGCAGATAATAAAAACATCCTTACCGCTCTTGTCCGCATAGTCAATAATCTGGGCTGTACTTCCCACAAAATCTGCCAACTGCAGCACATCCATACTGCATTCCGGATGTGCCAGAACCAATGCATTTGGGTGCAGTTCCTTTGCCTGCTGAACATTTTCCCTAGTGATACTTTTATGTACATGACAAAATCCATCGTGAAAAATAAACTGCTTCTCTGGAATCTGTGATGCAGCATAACGACCTAAATTATTATCGGGAATAAAAAAGATCTCTTTCTGAGGCAGCGCTCTCACAATGTCAACAGCATTGGAAGAGGTCACGCATACGTCTGAATGCGCTTTTATTTTTGCTGATGAATTTACATAACAGACTACCGCTGCATCAGGATGTTTCTCTCTGACTTCTTCAATTGCTTTCACATCGACCATATGCGCCATAGGACAGTCCGCATAAATATCCGCCATCACTACTCTTTTCTCCGGATTCAACAGCTTTGCGCTTTCTCCCATAAAAGTTACGCCGCAAAAAAGAATATTCTTTTGTTTAACTGTAGTTGCTAGCTTGCTCAGGTAGAAAGAATCTCCTACATAGTCAGCAATCTCCTGCACCTTTCCATCCACATAGTAGTGGGCGAGTATTACGGTATCTTTCTCTTTCTTTAACTTCTCTATTTCTTCTGTCATTATGAATCCTTTCTTGCTGTCTGCAATTAGTTTGAATCATATCATATACTATATCATACAATATATATTGTTCTTATAGGAATTATATTTATATTACCTTTATTTGTCAATAGATATTGGGGGTTTTCAAGATTAAAGTTATAAAGTTATGGTCACCAAGAGCCTTTCCACTTCTACATAAAAGAAGCTCTGTCCTTTATCAAACAGAACTTCCAGAATAATATAACATTTGAAAAAAATGCATCTATCTGAGGTATCGGTCAAAACTATTTCGACATAATATCCCTTGACACCACAGGTAATTCTCTACGGAGTAGGCTGTTATCATGGATTCCTTTCCCTTCAATCCTGCAGGTCAATCCATTTTTTTAATCGGTCCGACTCATAAGCCTGCTCCATAACATATTGTATATATGCACCCTCCTGAAAGGACGGGCTAGGCGCTTTATCTTCATTTATACAGTTCAAAAAGCTGTATAGGCTGTGCACATGGGAGCGAATCCACCCGATGGAAAATTTGGGTCCCGGGAAGGTTCCGCCTACGCTTTCAAACCGCTGTACACACTCGATTTTCGTATATCCCTTCAGGCCACCAAAGGGCTGATCTGAAGCCGCGTTATCATAGAACTCCAACCAGTTGGGATCCATGAGATTAAAGCGCAGAGAACCCTTTTCTCCATGAATTTCAAATCGCAGTTCATCATTGGCACCGGTGGCTACCTTGGATGCCTCAATGGTACCGATGCCCCCCTCCTTCATTCGAACCAACATCAGTGCAACATCATCCGCTTCAATATCAACCATGTTTCCATTCTTATCCGGGCGTTGTGGATAAACAATTCTGGTATCCGCCATAATCGAGATATATTTCCCCAGCAAAAAGTACATCACATCAAGAATATGCGAGCCAAGATCAAATAAAACCCCACCACCACCAAACTTCTTATCCTGCTTCCAGCCGATTGGCTTATCCCGGTCAACAGACCCGGAATGGAGATAACATGCTCGAAAGGACATGATTTTCCCAAGCCTTCCCTCTTCCAGCAGCTCCTTAGCACGCAGCGTTGCAGGTAAAAAGCGGTATTGCAATGCCACCTGCCCTATGCGCTTACTCTCCTCCAGCTGAGTGATGATATCCTTTGTCTCCTCGAAACTGGTAGCCAGGGGCTTATCGCAGTAAACATGCTTTCCTGCTTTCAGCGCATTCATTACCCCTTCCTTATGATAAATGTTGGGCGTACAAATATCTACCACATCAATCTCACTGCAATTAAAAATATCATCCGGATTATCGGTGGCAAATTTAAATCCTAAACTATCCTTCGCTTGCTCCGCTACCGATTTTACCGCATCGCAAACTCCAACCAGCTTAATTTTATAGGGAAGATTACCATAATACAATGGAATCGTCTTATATCCATAAGTATGTGTTTTTCCCATAAATCCAAATCCAACAATACCTACTCTAATCTCTTTCATTCTGATACTTCCTTTCTATTTGTAATCTCTGTATTTTTTGGCTGCCCGGTACAGTGCAGCAATACTTTCTGGCCTGGTATCTTCCTGAATATTATGTCCGGGCCCCAACACATAGCCGCCTCCCTGACCCATAATCCGAATCATCCGCTCCACTTCGGCCTCAATCTCCTCCTGAGTGCCAAAGGGCAAAATACATTGCTCATCAATGCCTCCCCAAAAGCAGACACGGTCACCGAAGGTCTTTTTCAGTGCATCCGGTTCCATTTCTCTGGCTCTTACCTGAACGGGATTCAAAATATCTACCCCTGCATCAATCAGGTCTTCAATCAGAGGGAAAATATCTCCACAGCTATGCAGCAGAATTTTTACATCGGCCTGTTCATGGATAAACCGAAATATCTTTTTATGATAGGGCTTCACCACGGTCCTGTATATCTCTGGTGACATCTGCGGGCGATCCTGCATTCCCAAATCATCTGCATAGCCAATCACCTGAACGTATTTTCCTACCTGATCCAAATAGTTTTTAAAATATCGTTTCTGTAATTCAAACAACCGGTCATACAGTGCCCGCACAAAATCCTGGTCAATCAGTAAATCACAGCTGATATTTTCATAGCCTCTCAGCTTCTGGGAGGTTTCATAGAAGCCCGGTACCCCAAAATCGGCCACCACCGCATAGGGACTGTTTTCATATAGTTCCCTGGCCCTGTCCCGCAGCCCGATATACAGATCTGGATCATCCGGATTGGGCATTTTCATGTTGTCTAAATCCTCAATCACCGCATCCTTTAGCGGGTGATAGATGGTATCATAATATAAATGTGGATCTGCACGCTTCAGGCGGTTTCCAAACCCATTTTCGAAAATACCATCCACAATATGGGGAACCCCTACATTAAGTCCCACTCTCCGAAAATCTGATTCAAATCTTATCTTAAGTTCCTGACATGGTTCCACCGTTCCCATGGAATAATCAATGATAGGATCTTCTTCATCCTCCATGTGATAGTATTCCCTCAGCCTTTTGTGGGCATGATAATCAGTGCAGGTGACCACTGTGCCTCCAAAATCTACCGGCACCTTATCAGCCTCCTGGTGATTCAGCGTCCTGATCACTCTTTCTCGAGAATTCATCTTGACTCCGTCCTTTCTTTCCTCATACAATACCACGAAATCCCTCCAGTGCCGGATACAACTGCCTATACTTCCGGTATTGTTTCTGGTAGCGTTCCTGCTCTGCCGAATCAGGAATAAACGCATCTCCCACCGTCACTGCCATCTTCACGGCCTCGTCATACCCTGTATACACTCCAGTTGCAACACCAGCCAGCAAAGCTGACCCCAGGCAAACAGCCTCCTTATTTTTCAGGGTAACCATCCGCTTGTTGGTTATATCCGCACGAAGCTGAACTGTAAAAGCAGAGGATGCATTACCTCCGCTAACGGCCATACCTTCAAAATCTCCGATAGCCTTTTCTAAAATAGATATGTTTTCGGCCATCTCAAATGCAATGCCTTCAAAGATAGCCTTGTACATATGATATTTTGTAATGCCCGGGACTACCCCCGCGATTACCCCTGTGGCCCTGACATCCCAGTGAGGATTACAGGATCCAACCATATGCGGGGTCATGCACACACCGGTAGGCCCGCTGCACATGCTTTCCACCTTTTCATTCAAGATATCATACAGACTGATTCCCAGCTCCTTTGCAATACGTACCTCTTCCGTACAAAATTGCTCTACAAACCATCTAACCGACAGGCCGGCGGGAAAAAACGCCAGGGTAACATAGCGATTCGGCACTACATGGCAATAGGAGTTCAGGCTGCATTCCAGAGACGCTAAGGTATTAGCAGGACGTTCTGAAACAGCAGTGATACACTCGTAGGTTCCCGCGGAATCAGACACCTCTCCCGGGTTGATTGCCCCCGCCCCCAACGCACCGCAGGGCTGGTCATGCCCCCCCACCGCCACGGTCACTCCCTCCGGCAGGCTGAGCATATGGCATACGGCAGGAGTCAATTTTCCCGCCACTGTTCCTGCTGGCTGTAAGCTCCCTAATTTTCTCTCCGGCAAACCGGCCGCTGCAAGAATATCCTCCGACCATCTCTGGCGTCGGATATCAAATGCCATGGTTCTAGTGGCCAGTGAAAAATCAATAACCGGGTAAAGTCCTAATTTTCCAAGGATAAATTCCTCTACACTGAGAAAACGCTGAGTCTTTTCAAACTGATCGGGCCTGTGCTTTTTTAGCCACATAATTTTATTTAAAGCGAACATGGGGTGCAACGGAACACCGGTAATCTCATATATTTTTTGTTTTCCAACGGTATTATCCCACCACTCGGACTGTTCCGTCGCACGATTATCGGAGTTCATCACCCCTGGGCCAACGGCTTTTCCATCCTGGCCCACCGGAATATAGGTCTCCCCATGTGAGCTGACTGCCAGCGCCTCAACAGGATTTCCGCAGGTCTGTTCCGCTATCTGGCGAATAATTGTTACAACTGCTGTCCAGAAAATCTCCGGTTCAATCTCAACCATTTCAGGACCGGGACTATAGGTGGCGTATGCGTAATTTGCGCTTGCCAATATGCTCCCGTTATAATCAAAGGCAACTCCCTTACAGCTGCCAGAGCCAATATCGATTCCCAGTAAACTCAAATCGCTTACCCCCTATTCGTTGACCTTGATCATAATTTTAAAAAATTTTTCTTCACGATTTTCTATCATTTCAAAAACCTCTTTGATCTGATCCAGGGTGAAATAATGCGAAATCATTCCATCTATTTTGATAGTTCCTTCTCCCATTAGCTGAATCATCTCTTTATAATCCTGAGGCGTGTACATGGTAGTACCAGACAGCCGAAGCTCATGCTGGACGAAATCGGGCAGGTGCGGAATGTCATACCCATTCTGCAGAACTCCGATAATAACGATACGGGTCCCCCTGCCTGCAATCTGCAGAATCTGGTCTAATACCTTCCCCTTTTCACCAACACAGTCATAGAATACGTCGACCTCCCTGGCTCCACCCAGAATTCGGGTCAATCCATCCTCCAGCTTTTCCACAGACACATCAATGGTTCCATCGGCACCCAGCTTTTCAGCCAGACACAGTCTTTCTCCATCCCTATCAGCGATGACTACCTTTTTCGCCCCCAAAGCCTTACAGCTTTCCATACAAAAAATACCAATGGGTCCCGCACCGATGATTAAAACGGTATCTGTGTTCTGGATTTCCCCTCTTTTGGCACCATGATAAGCAACACAGGCCGGCTCCACCATTGCGCCGTCATCCATGGTCATAGTATCCGGAATAGGGATTACCATTTCCTGGGGCATACAGATATACTGCACATGCGCGCCGTCCGCCTCCGCCCCCGTGCACCGCAGGCTTTCACACAAATTATAGTTTTGGCTCTCACAAGCCTTGCAGATTCCGCAGACAAGATGTGGAATCACGGTTACCCTGGTGCCGATTGCAGGCTTGTCAACCTCTTCTCCCAGCGCCTCCACTTCTCCCGAAAACTCATGTCCCATAATAACCGGAAACGTCACATAGGGGTGTCTCCCAAAGTAAATGGTGGGATCTGAGCCGCAGACACCTACCCGGCACACCTTTATCAGTACCTCTCCCTTGGCCGGAGACGGTACCTCCGTCCTGTCTAAAACAATTTTTTTCGGCCCCACCAGTGTGGCTCGCAGCATTTGTTCTTTCATATTGATTCCTCCTGGTCTCTATCCTCGTTATTTTGTTTGATAAAGCTGTACTATGAATTCTGCGACACTCTGCTCATCCAGCTTCTGCCGCTGATACAGCCACTCCGGTGATGCAGATGCCCCATAGACTGAAACACCCTTTTTTGCAAACCGACAATGTAATCCCTTCTCTGCCAGATAGGACCCGATAATCGTTCCGATCCCGGAACGCACATTATGATCCTCGTATGTCACAATCATCCCCGTATCTGCTGCCTGTCTGACTGCTTCCTCATCTATCTCCAGAGGACTTGTGCAGTTAAGAACACCTAGTTCCAGATTCCGCTGCCTGAGAATATCCGTCACCTTAACCGCTTTATGAGTCATGTTCCCGCAAGTGATAATGACACCGTCTCTGCCCTCCCGAATCCAGTCATAGACCCCATACCGATATCGGTAATTCTCATGATACAGCAGATCTCCTGCCGCATCCGTAAGCACCGGCACCTTGGAACGCCCCATAACAACACATATATTTCCAGGTGCTGCGGCTGCATACCGTATCATGCGATCCGTCTGATTGGAATCCGCCGGTATCAGTAATTGAAATCCCAATAAGTTGGATATCAGGCTGATATAGTCAATGCATTGATGGGTTTTCCCGTCCTCTCCCACATCCAACCCGTTATGGGTGCAGATTAATTTCACAGAGGAATGGTTGATATCACTCATTCGATGCTGTCCATAGGTCTCATCAATTCCAAAGGCACCAAAGTCAGCAAAAAATGTTAATATTCCACATTTTGACAATGCCGCCGCAACCGTTGCGGCATTGTGCTCCTGAATTCCACATTCAATTAAACGTTCTGGGAATTCCTTTCCAAAGGATGCCACTTTTACTGATTCAGCAAGATCGCAATCTATGGCCGCAACCAGGACATCTTCATTGGATTTTGCCAAATCACATAATGCATTTCCAAAAGCACTCCGACAATCAGCAGAACAGTCCTTTTCATATACAATCGGCTTGCCCGTTTTCATTTTTTCCTCTGGGCTGCATGCGGCCGTAGGTATCTGCCTCTTTACTTCATCCCTATGCACATCCTCCTCTGCTGCTTTTGCAAGCTCCAGCTGCCCCAATACCTCCCTGCATTGTGAAGCAGTCAGTATCTTTCCATGGAAATGATAATCATTTTCTATCATGGGAATACCTTTTCCCATAACTGTTTCCGCCAGGATTACTGTTGGTCCTTCTTTACACTGGTGTGCCTTGCGCAATGCACGATACAGCTGCTGATAGTTATGTCCATCCGTCAGAATCACTTTCCATCCAGCTGATTCATATTTTTCTTGCAGCTGCTGTGGCATAATCCGTTTTATATCCCCGCTGGCCTGAAGTCCATTACAGTCAATGACTGCAGTCAGATTATCCAGATGATATTTTACCGCAAATTCTCTGGCCTCCTGCAGCTGACCTTTTCCCTGCTCACCATCTCCCATTATCACGAAAACATGGTGCTTTTCCTGTTTCAGCTTTGCTGCCAGCGCAAAGCCGCTGCCCACGGAAAGGCCTTGCCCAAGACTGCCGCTGCACCATTCAACACCCGGCACCTGCAGTCCGGGATGACCTTCAAACACACTGCCTTTCTGCCGGAACTCCTGCACTGCTTGTTGAATATTACAAAATCCCAATCTGCCAAGTGTCGCATAAATTGCTGCAGAGGTGTGTCCATGGCTAATCACGATCCTGTCTCTTTTGGGATCCTGAACTGTTTGGGGACTGACATTCCCACACAGCCATAGCATTAGGTAAATATCTATGGAGGACAGCGAGCCCCCCGGATGTCCTGACCCTGCATTTGTAGTCATTCGGAGAATATCTGCACGTGCATGATTCGCCAGTGCCTGTATTATTTCTATCTGTTCAATGGTGATATCTTCACTTTGAAATTGTTTCAGCGACAATAAATCCATTCCTATACCTCCCTTTTCTCCAAAGTTTACCATAGAGACTATTTCAACTTCCCGACCCTTTTTTCAAACACACAAATCTCATCCTTGTTTGTCAAGATTCCAATTTCCAGCTCAAAGCATCTTTTTTCACCGGGCTGCAGCATTTCCAGCGCTCCGTCTGCTTTCTGCTCCAGCCTGCCTGCGGGACGGCAATTGGCGGGCTCAATCCCGACTACATATTCTGCCTCCCCCAGCTGCTTCCATTCTGCCAGGTTCTTCAGCTGGGCCTTGTTGAACCTGATATAGACTCCTACCTCCAGCGTATCATTAATCAGTCCAACATACGTGGTTTGATCCGGATCGGTACACAAATCATGAAAAAACAGATTTTCCTTTGCCCCTCCCACCGGCTCTCCCACCTGATCAAACTGCTTCAGGTTCTGTCTGGACAGCTCATCATTTGGCTCAACTTTTTTGGATTTCAAGACGATTCTCGTTCCCACATCCAATATTGGATATCCGATATTTATATGGTACAATAGCATCAGCGGACGGGCATTAAATCCCATATTTTCCACCGTGTCATGAATGCGCAGAAAATTTTTCCCAAGCTCCGTACTGACCTCCCGTGTCAATGCCAGATTTTCACAATGCACCATGGATTCTTGAACCCGACCGGATACTGCCATGCGAAAGGTATCATCTGACCACTCTTCCCGAACACAGACATGATCCGCACAGATCTGACTAATTCTCCCATGGAGACCGTATTTCTGAGAACCGATAATCGGTTCTTCATCCTCACATGGACCTCCCACATTTGAGAGCCCGCAGGTTGTAAGCAGACCGGCAAAAAAGCTTCGCAGCCAATTCATTCCCTCGGGGTTGTAGTATGCCGGAGAGACGATGCCTGTTTTAGACATATAGCTAATGGGAACTCCCTGATAACTTGCCCAGGCAATATCCATTCCTCTGCCAGGCAGAACAGTAAACTGGAATCCTGTCCCGGTTTTAAAATCCACCGCCTCCACACCCCTGGCTTTTCCGTCAAGCATTTCGTACCGCTTAAGACCGGCCAGCTGGGAAATATCTCCCATTCTCTTCATCAGGAAATCATGGTTCTTGTTTATTTCAAATGTTTTCATTCTCACTCACCGCCTTGATTCCATGTTCAGCTTTTTACCAATGCATTCCCTCACCACTTTAACTGTCCGATTTGCACGGGCAAAGGCCTCGGACTGCGTATTCTGAGTGCTGCCATCCATAGCCATGCCCAGCGTATCCTCCACGAATGTGGCAAGCATAATTCCTCTGAAATCTTCAATGTTTTCAAACAATCTGGGATAGTACAGTTCCGGCTCCAGGGGGGCCGCATCCTGAATCAAAATGGCCATTTTTCCACTTAATTCCTTGACCATGCTGGAGAACACTGCAAAACCTGACATTGGGGAATTATTCACGGCTCTGATATTTCCGGTCTTGATCAGGTTGTTCACCTGATGAAGACCATTTCCGCAAAAATGAACCGTTCCACCGCTAAAAGCTTCAAATATCCTGGAATTGTAAGGCACCACAAATTCTTCATAAAGCTCCGGGCTTATAGAGACCAGATCATCATCGGATACCCAGATGCCCACACCCTTAGGTGCCCATACTCCCTGAAGACCATTGCTGCTGTCAAGACTCTCTCCGGTATGTTCTTTTTGAACCCTTACCCAGTGGATAAATGCGTCTGTAATCTTTTCCATCAGCTCATGAACAGCCTCCGGCTCCTCATACATCCAGACAAACAGATTGTCATAACCACACAGCTGTGCCGCTGTACACAAGGGGCTGTTCATATCACTTAGCCCTACCGGCAGATCACTGTGGGACCTGGCATAATCAATAAATTCAAGCACCCTGGGCATGACTCCGTCCCGATAGGGATCCGGCTGTCTTAATCTTGCAATATCAGAGACAGAGCTGATACAGGTTGTTTTCAAACCCGGGTCGTCTCCGAATCCGGTTGCCTCCTTGAATTTACATCCAAAGGCAGATGCCGTCACCCCCGTACCGAACCAGGGCATAAAATATGGAACGGTATCATCTCCCGTTACCGACTTCAGATGCCTTTCAAAACTCTCCTCCTGGTAGCGTACCATGCTGGACGGATTCTTCCAATAATCCCAGGGCATCGGGTTATTTCCATAGCCGAAATAGCAGGGTGTGTTAACCACCAACGGCACATCCTCTGATTTCGTAACCGGCTCAAGGCGAAACGTTTTCTCTATCTTTTTACAGCGGCTCTCAATCTCAAATCCCCGCCATGTCTTTAATACACCCATATCTATCCTCCTAAACAGCCTGCCGCATCTTATAATCAGTCACAGCGAATCACTTTGATATTCATAAACTTGCAGAACATTTCCAAATCATCAGCCGCTGTCTCGCTAAACACCAGAACACCATGGTGGATTGCTCCTGCTTCTATCATCGCAGCCTCCATCTTTTTGATATCCCTAACCTTTATCCAGGCATAGGTACCGCGTATAAAGGGTTCTATGTTCACTGATTCTCCGGTAGAAATAAACATTCTGTATTCGCCTTCATATTCCAACAGTCGGACACACGTAACAGGTCCCTCCTTCATGCGGAATTCAACCGAACCATCACAGGCATCACCCCATATGCCAAGACGCTCATTGGCCATAAGTTTTTTGGTATCTGATTGTGCACAAAGACTGGGCGCTGCATTTCCACAATGCCAGGCAAGCCACATGTTATCCTCCGTGGGATGCAGATCTGTCCAGTCGATAAAGACGGGTGTCTCCTCATCCATGGTCACCGCCCGGGTCAGCAGCATAGTTGCCGCTCCCAGCACATCCACCTCACAGGCAGTGATATATCCCTGTTGGTTCAATCTGGCAAAGGTTGAGCAGGCAGCAATACCGTACTTCTTCTGCAGCATTGCCCAGCAGCTCACCGCCATACAGTCTGCATCCAGCTCATCATAGGCACGCTTCAATGCAATTTCGTATTTGGCCTGCATGATAATACTTGATTCCGGGATAGTCTGATCACAGACAAAGCCGGCTTTGATATCCGTGACAGTATCCACAACCTGGGGATCGGTATCCTTTATTCTATCCAGCTGGTCAAACAGAGTTGCCAAATCCATGGTCTTGAGCATCTGGCTAAAGGTTCTCTGGAAATTTTCCTCGCTGAAAAACTGAGATTCGAACAGCAGTGGACGAGTGCCCAGCTGTGCAATTTTTGCTCCTTTGAACCGCTTGATTGCGTAAACTACCCGGGCAAAGCTTTCAAAACCTTCCTGAAACTCCGGTTCCTCCGGATTACAGGTATTGATATGCACGAACTTAAATCCGCGCCTCCGGATTGCGGAAGTAGTCATAAACTGCCCGCACCAAGTATCTGTTGAGCGGGATCCCTTGTGAATCGGCCCGCTTTTGGTACAGAAATGCAGAATTGGAATATTCTTGTTCAGGCCACTCAAGACCTCTCCCACTGCCACCTCCATACCAAAAGTCATGTTTCCCACTGCCAGCGCATCTATTTGCTCTGAAAGATAGAGCTCCAAAGCCTTTTTTCCCTCCTCCGGAGTGCTGACACAGCCATCCTCCGTCAATTCAGCGGACGGAACCACAATTTGGACCTTGTCCACCTGCTCCATTACCTTAAGACAACGGTCGCGCATTTTTCCTGCCCATTTTCCCGTAAACTGATTTCCGTCCCATGATTCCCAATTTGATGGCAAAAAGCCTATTTTTATTTGTTTCATATTCTCTTCCTCCTTAAATTCCATGCCGCTTTGAATATGTTTCTAGCTGGAGCTATTAACATGTTCTATACAAAATAAGTTCTGACGTATTGGCTGATTCCAGATGGATTCTAAGTCCTTGATTCATCAGCTCACTTCCCGGAACACGCAATACGGAACCGCTATTGTGGCAGGTAATCTCGTATTCCCTTGCCCCGTCAATTCCCCGCAGATACAACTGATAGTCCGGGGCAGCCTCCGATAGCTTGAATATACCGCAATACCCTTTAGTTTTGTCTGCATTAGCATACTCCAGCACACAAAAATCGGTCGGGCTGCTGACCCCAATATAAGGTGTATGGTGATATACGGTAGGATGATTTTCCATTACCTCCCTGCAAAATCCCTTTGCAAGCTTAATGTATTTTTTACTTTTTTCAAAATAAGGAACGCTGCGATCTGCATCCTGGGCCCCAAAGCCTACAAAAATGGGTACAGCAAACAGACATACCCGCAAATGCGTATCCAAATCTGCCTGAAGGTGAGCGAATGCTATGTGATTATGGTAATAGCAAATCGCCTCCGGCGGCAAAAACATACTCATGGTGTTAATGCAGCGAATGCTCAGGGGCATCTGACTAAAATCCGACTGAGTACAGTAATGAAATCTGGACAGCATCCCCAAATCATTTCGTCCACCACCGCTGGCACAGTTTTCAAAAACCGTATCCGGATATTTCTGCAGCATTTCCTCGAAAATTCCATACAAGGCTTCAAAATGCCGCCAGGCATTATTTTCTGCATAGCCATTCACCGGATGTTGAGCTCCCTCAAAATTTCTGGTGTTATAATCAATTTTAAAAATGTCCGGCTGCACCCGTTCAAAGATGCTTCGGATATATCCGGTTACATATTCCGCTGCCTGTGGATTGGAAAGATCCACATCCGCATCATTTTCAAAGTGCTTGACACCCTCAGGTTCATAATGTATCTTATATTCCGGATGCTCCTGATATAAATGGGAAGTAGCTTCGATTGCCTCTGGCTCCATCCAGAGGCCAAAGAGCATTCCCTGCTTATGCACATAATCCCGAATCCCGCGAAGACCTCCCTGAGGCAGAAAATCACCCTCAAACCAATCTCCCCGGTTATCCCACCAGCCGGCAAAATGATCTCCGTACCACCCCGCATCAACCACGAATGCCTCTATGCCCATTTCTCCTGCAATATCGATTTCCCGCAGTATCCAGTCCCCGGGCTCCTCCACAACACGTCCGGCTACCGTATACATGCCGGCTTTTCCCCTTCGCTGGGGAATGACAGAGGTTCTCAGATGACGATGCCATTCTGCCACGCAACCATCCACATTTCCATGCTGTGGACCTATATGGATCGCCGGCGAGACGACCTTTTCCTGGGGCGCGATTACCCGCAGAGGTGCTTTCCCCGACGGCCCCATCTCAAATGACAGCATTTTACTGACCCTGTCGTAGTAGAGGGATGTGGTAAAGCCTGCCGACCAGGCCAAGGCCATACAAAATATCTCTCCTGTAATTTTGTTTTTCACATAATAGTATGGGGGACCGAACACATTTCTCTGTCTGTTTTCCAGGGTGGTAACCGGTTCCTCTAAATCAATCCATTTCAAGTTTCCTTCCTCGGACTGGACATAAGAATCCAGATATGCCACTGCGAAAGGATAGTCAGGATTACCGCTGTCTGGCAGAGATTTCAGAAAGCCATACTCCTGCGTATAGTGAACATCCCAGAGAAGACCGCTCATAGGCGCAATTCTTGACAGTGCCGCAGGACGGTCACCCAGATTGGTAACTTCCAGCCATCTGGTGAGAAAATCCGTAGTGTCCAGCCTTGTGCATACCTTTACCTCTATGGGGCGCAGCTGATGCTTCAAGGTGACCATAACCAGAGTGTGTCCGTCCTGCACCGTTTCCTCTTGGCTCTCCATCCGCCAGCAGTTATGCAGAGACTGCCCGTCAATTTCCAGCCCAAAGCTGTTGAGCCTGTGTCCCACCGGGTGAATTCCTCGAAATTCCATCTGACTCATCCCCCGCATGGGCAGGGTTTCGGTTATATTTTCTCTGTGGATCTGTCCGGATGCCGACCAATACAGTCCAACATAATATCCGTCCTGGAGAGTCTCCTCATACACCGTGGTGCCGGATATATACCGTGTAACATCCCTTCCTCCGTTTTTATAAAATTCTAAAGCTTTTTTTGCCATATTCCTTCACCCTTTCTACGCTTGCCTTTTTGCTTCAAAAATATCAGAGGCTTGTCCGTGGACAGACAGATCAACAAGCACACCTTTTGTCATCAATTCCTTCCCTGACATTGACACTGTTTTTCCTGTATTCAGGGAGAACACTGTGTAGTCGACAGCTGCATCAAGTCCTTTGAGCCTTATTTTACCGGAAGATTGCTCCGCATCAGCACGGAACACAAAGGTAACCGCTTGCTCCTTGTCATAGGATACGCATGCCATCATGCGCCAGTCACAGCAGGTATCCGAATCATTATTATAATGGTAAACGTCCTGGGACAGCAGATGCCGCATGGTTTTATAATAAGGCAGGTTTCTTCTGATCGCATCATGAACTGCTGCCGGCCATAGTGAAATGCGTTCCGACAGATGACCGGTCAATGTTCCAAAACCAAACAGCCCCATCATCCTGCTCCTTACAACCGTATCTAATGCGGCAGGGTCGCTCTCCTTCAGCACCTCATCATGCTCGATCAGCCATGCTGAATTATAGGAGTTGGGATAAACATAGCTGGCAAACTCCATGTTGTTAATGACTTTTTCCGCTGGTGCCGAGCTGTCGCTGAGCCAGCTTGTGCGGATATAGGGTGCCAGGCCATAGTCAATCCTGGCCGGATAGCCGCAGGCCTCTATCACCAAATCCGGGAAGCGTTCATGTAGCTCTTTGAAAATCTCATATTTACCGGCCACCGCCATATAATTACCGTCTCCCTCCTGATGTCCATGATCGGTTCTTGTACATACAACCGGCTGAGAAAATGCAGAGTCATCCCACTTAATCCAGTCGAGCCGAAATTCCTCAATGATTCTGCTCACTGTCTCTACTATGTAGTTCTGTACTTCCTTACATCCCGTACAAATCTGCTTCACCCTCGGCCACCCTGCCACCTCGGTCAGGTCAAGAACGGCATGCTCATCCTGATTTTTTACCAGCCATTTTTCCGGTATCATACCGGTGGATACCCAATATTCGTCTATGATCATGGGGTCCACCCAAATACCAAATTTCATTCCCTTGCCATGGACATACTCTGCCATGGCGCGAAGCCCTTTCGGGAACTTCCTCCTGTCAGGCAGATAGTTTCCAAGCCGATAGCCCCATGCACCATCTCCCTCCACAGAGGAGCCCGCCCACCAGGAGGCATCAATATAGAAGTTTTCCACACCGATATCTGCTGCAAAATCAGCTTCTTTGCGGATCGTTTCCTCCACATCCTCACTCTCTGTTGACCAGATATCATAGGAAACCCATGGAAAATCCTTCATGGGCTGGGGCAGCACATGTCCCACCATATAGCGTCTCATGCTGTTGGTGGCCTCGTCCAGACCCCCTGTGGCTGCTCCCAGGAATACAGTCGGCGAAGTCAGTACCCCCCCTTCCTCCAAGGTCTGGCTAAAATTTTCAAGCCCCATTTTCAGCACAATGTGCCCCTTTGGGTCAGGAGTCACAGACAAGTTCCATTCCCGCTCCCATTCGATACCCAAAAACAGACTTTCCTGCCTCTGCGTGTTCTCCAAAACCAGCCAGCCGGCATTTTCCGGCATATTCCATTTTCCTCCCCGGATGGTCAGCGGATCCTCCATCACCTGGGTCTGCATGGAGTAAACGTCTTTCCTTATGCTGTAAGCCACTACCGGCTCTGCACACTGAAGGGAAATATTTACTGGACTGAAATTGGTAATACAAAGGGGATGGCTGCCTATATTTTTTAAAGTACATCCAATCTGCACTACTTGACAGTCCGAATGAATTTTGTACTGGCAGCTCAGGACCAGCCCATTTTTATGCGATGCTGTAATCGTAATTACACGGCATTCTCCCAGAATTTCCTCCTTTATTTGCCAGTCGTGCCAGTTCTCTGTCAATTCGGTTCCGTTTTCCTCTGCCAGGATTCCGCAGGCCGACTGGGAATCAGCCCACTCGAACCCCGTATCCATATTCTGAAAGCTTTTCAGGTATAGCTTTTCCCCTGTATGATTAAATTGAACAAAATCAGAATATCCTTTCATCTTTCCTACCACCTTTGTCGTTGTTTTTGTTTTTATTTCAATCTGATTATCCTTTTACGGACCCTACCATAACTCCCTTGATAAAGTACTTTTGAAGGAACGGATAAATCATCAGAATCGGCACTGTGGAAAGCACTACCACTGCCAGCTTAATAGACATGGAATTGGCATTTGCCAGACTTCCAAAATCCAGCCCCATAAGATTCACCGAACCCTGTTCAAAATTAGTCAGCGAACGGTTCATAACACTCTGCAAATAAGTTTGAATCGGTACCAGCTTACTGTTGGTCACATAATAAGCACCAGTAAACCAATCGTTCCAATGACCGACAGCCGTAAACAGTGCAATCGCCGCCAGTATGGGCTTGGAAATAGGGAGAATCAGACGCATCAGTATCTGAAGCTCATTGGCCCCGTCTATCCGCATAGATTCCTTCAGTTCAGTGGGAATCCCTTCAAAAGAAGTTCTCATGATGATACAATTCCATATACTGAAGACTGCAGGAAAAATGTACACTCCAAAGCGATTAATCAGGCCTAAGCTTTTCAGATTCAAATAAGTGGGAATGAGTCCCGCACTAAAAAGCATTGGAATCATCATGTAAATCATAATAAATTTTCTTCCAGGCAGATTTCTCTCCGAAACACCATATGCAACCATCCCCGTGACGGCAACACCCGCTACCGTACCAAGGACAGTCCTGAGAATTGTATTGACATATGCTCCCAGAATAATATTGTCCCGGAGACATACAATATAATTTGCAAGTGTAAACTGCCTGGGCCAGAAATAAATTCCTCCCCGCATGGTATCCACTCCATCATTAAATGAAAGTATTAAAATATACCACAATGGATAGACACAAAGAAAACCAAAAAACCCTAACAGTATCTTGATTACAGCATCAAAAGCAATGTCACTTTTGGATTTAATCTTTCTTACCTTTGCTTTTTTCAAAACAATCCCTTCCCTTCTCCTGCATACTTTTGCTTACCACAAGCTGGAATCACTGAGCCTTCGGCTAATGCTGTTCGTCGCTACTACCAGTATCAGATTAATTGCGGATAACGCCAGGCCAATTGCTGTAGACACGCTGTATTGTGCCTGTGCAAGTCCTAATCGCACAATATAAACATCCAGCACATTTGAAACCTCCATGTTAACCGGATTCGACAACGGCAGAATCTGATCATAGCCCGCCGACAGTAAGGAAGGCATTGTTAAAATTAACATAATAGCAATAGTAGGAACAATACCCGGCAGATTAATATGCCAAATACGTTTAATTCGTCCAGCCCCATCTATCTTTGCAGCCTCATGAAGCTGTGGGTCAATGTTGGCAAGTGCCGCAATATAGATAATCGCTCCCCAGCCAAGGTTCTTCCACAAATAACTGAGGACAATCAATGCTCTGAAATATTCCACTTTTCCCATAAAATGTATTTGATCCATCCCCAGGGAACCCAGCATAGAATTGACAACACCTGTATCCAGAGCCAGTAACGAGTTCAATATGTATGCAACAACAATCCAGGATATAAAATAGGGGATATAAGATACACTTTGAACCAGCTTCTTATATTTTCCGTTTGCCAGCTCGTTGAGTATCAACGCAAATATAATCTGTGCAGGAAAATTTATGACTGTCCTTAAAACGGTTATAAGTATGGTATTTTTAAAGGACTGCCAAAAATACGGATCGGTTAAAAAGGAGAAGTTTTTCAGACCATTCCAATTACTATCCCAAAGTCCCAATTCCATTCTGTAATCCTTAAAAGCTGCCAAGATTCCTACCATCGGCTTATAGGAAAACAGAAACAACAGTACAATGCCCGGCAAAATAAATAAATAATTCCATGAATATTTCTGAATTATCTTTTTTACCGAACGTTTATTTCTTACCTGGCTGTTTGTCCGCAACATACTTCCTCCTCCATCCTTTTACTCGTATTTGGTGAAACGTGGCAGTGTTCTCACATCTTTTCACTGCCACACCACACCGGACAAATCACTGTCTTACTTCATTTTTGCATATTCCGTATCAAACTCTGCCTTTACCTCACTCCAATGCCCCTGCTGCTCAAGCTGTGCCTGATACTCTGCCCACAAAGTGTCAAATTCTGCCTCACCGCAGGCTACCAGTCTGCTGAAATAGTCGTTATCCAACTGCTTCAAAATACTAAAGTTGGTAGTGTAAGCACCATTGGCTGAAAACTGGATTCTATCCGAGTCCGGTCTTTTAATTGCATAGCCTTCTACCTCAGAATTCGATTTATGCATATTGAAAATCCAGAATAGCTGTTCCTCATTTTCCTTCCGATAGTAATTCAAATCTTTATCGAAAGGCGCAACGCCCACTGTGGTTGTATAGCCATATTCGGTCATAGCATTGTAATCGTTCATGGCTTCAATCAGCTTCTCATCGGTGATCTGGAAATACGGCTCTCCCAGCTCCTCATCAAAGTCCCAGGTTGTACCACGGGGGCCATAGCTCAGCTCCCACTGTCTGTACTTACCCTGCTCCGCAAAATAGTCAACTAACTTTGCAACTGCCTCAGGATTCTTGCATGATTTTGTGACATAAAGCGCGGGTGTACCATAGGGATCATACTGTGCAGCCGCTCCGGCTTTTTCTATTCCATCCGCCAGTGGGTACTCCAGGATATCCATTTCACTGGCTTCATTTTTGCCTACCGTCACTGCACTCCAGAAGTTAAATGCATTCGTCATCACCAGACCAACCCGCTTGGTCATAATCTTTTCTGTCAACTGATCATTTTTCTGGGTAATGAATTCCGGATCGATCAGCCCTTGATTGTACAATCTGTTCATCCACTTCATTGCTTCCATAGTTTTAATGTGATCCCTGAAGTGAAGCATCTTGCCATCCACCTCATGGAAACCGCTTCCCGCCGTGGAAACTCCGAAGGAAGTCAGAAGGCTCCTATACCATTCACCCGCCTCGCCCATTGACATTGGCTGTATAGTCTGTCCTGATTCGTTCTGCAGCCCCTTCTCCTTCACGGCTTTCAGAAACGTTTCGATTCCCTCCAGATCCTTGACGTCATCTGACGTCATACCCACCGCTTCCAGATATTCCGGGAAAATGTACCATCCATCGGCTGCCCAGAACCCGTATTTGGATTCCATATCCTCATACCAGTTATGAGGGTAGCCATAGATGCTGCCGTTCTCATACTTGCATAAATCCATCACCTCGGAGGGAATTGAAGCTAAATTAGGATATTTGTCAGATTGGTTTAAATATTCATCAATTGGAACTACTGCCCCCGAGTTAACCAGCTTCTGCTGCCAGGTCATTGACATGGTGGTTGAGGACGGCAGCATGATAACATCATAATCCTCATATCCACCTCCGCTTATCATCAGATTAAATGCTTCATCTGCTGTTGTTCCCGAATTCAGGAAGGTCGTATTAAAGGCAACTCCAGTTTTCTCTGCAATCAGCCTTCCGATTTCAGTGTCCATCTGATTAACGGAGGTAGCTGCCGAAACCAAAGCATTGCCTACCCACGCATTTAAGATGACCAGATCATCTGACTTTCCCTCTGCACTGTCGGACGCTTCCTCATCCGAACCCTTCGAGTCTGTTGATTCTCCTCCGGACTTTTCACTGTCGGGTGCTTCTCCGCTGCTTCCCCCGTTACCGCAGCCGCTTGCCATCAGTAGTGTACCTGCCGTCAAAGTAACACTCAATAATAACGAAACCGCCTTTACATGTTTTTTCATCAATACACCTTTTCCCTTTCATATGGTTTTATTTATTATATCAAGGGCAAACCCTTTTCGGGTAATACACCCTTCACATCCCTTGATTAATCATACTTTCATCTTTCCTGCTTCTCCTGCCGATTTTATTCCTCTTGCATTTGTCTATAGAAATACAACTTGCTTCCCGGTTTTTCAGAAATTGTAATCTCAAGTCCTGTCTCTGACAGCTCTGAGCCTTTTTTACATATCCGTTCTTCCGTATCTACATCCTCTATCTCATACATTCCCTCCGCTTCTAATCCGCGCAGGACAAACTGTGCTGTGCAATAAGCGCTGAACGGCCTTTTCAAAACCATTACCATGCCCTCCTCAAGATCTTTACGATTCATCTGATAAGCAAACCAGTCAGTTCGCTCAAAGGAACATACATTTTCTTCATATGCCCAAGGACCTCCAAATAACTTTGCCTGATTCAGTCCCGAAATCGTTAGTGGATAATAATCACCGTAATAATATGGCCTTGCACGGCGGAGCTGGTTCATAATGGAGCGTGCCCAAGAGAACGGAAACTCACGCTCTTTAAAAGCTCCCAGTTGTTCCCTTGTACCGTTTAAATCTGTTATGGCAAAACCTACTCCGGGGCAAAACGCACTTCGCATATGGTAGGTATCCTCCGGTATGGTGGTGACCAGGGTACCGTAATGAGCACGCCAGAAAGACAATCCCTCCGTTGCAATCTGATTGCCTATGGGATCGGAATCTGGGGCAATGGGATAATCTGAACGGGATAAATCCACTGCACGGGTAATCGTATCTAGGTCTCCCCTCTGTACAATGTCGAAAATTAAATCCGGATGCCTACGCCTTAGCTCATCCCAAAACTCCAGCAACCCTTCCACATAACGGATCTGGGTCATTCCCCTACGGTCCGGTGTATCCACAGAGTTCCAATAATATGCCAAACCTGAATCATTGCAGTCCTGACGAAAAATGTCAATTCCAATCTCCGAAATCGTCCTGGAAATCATATCTGTCATCCATTTTCTAGCTTCCTCATTGCCGAAGTCATACAGTCCGAACCGAACGTAGGGAAGATCCTTATGTCCACCAAAATTCGTAGCCTTATCTCCAATAATCCACTCCGGATGCTCCTTACTGATGGGTGTTCCCACCACTACACGCTCCGGTTCAAACCAAAGCAGATATTTCATGTTATGTTTATGAGCCGCATCACTGATTGGCTTAAGTCCTCTGGGATGGGCTGTTTTGTTGATCCGCCAGTCACCGGTATACAAAAACCAGTCTTCCTCGCCAAATACCTGATATTCGTCTTCCTCACGATCCGGTCCATACCAGCCAGCATCCATCCAAAAAGCATCATACTGCATATTTTCTGCCTGAATCTTATCCATCAATTCCAGCGCATGCTCCTCCTTCAGGCCGCCCCAGCCGCCGTGGCAAATGGGAACCTCCACCGGTTTTCCGTTGTAATGGGGTGTATGATAAATAAGATTATGTCTGCGAAGACTGTTCTGAGCCTCAATCCACTCTCCCTCCCATGGCATCAGCAGAATCCTTGGGGTTCTGATCTTTTCCTCTGGCTTAAGGGAAATGTTAGTCTCATTCATGCCGGCCTTCAGTTCTATTTCATCAGCTCCTGTCTTTTCTGCAGATATGATCCAGCTGCCTGCCCAGCCCACCGCACCAATCCAGCCGCGGCCATTCTGACAGATATTGAAAAACGGAATCGATTCTATTGTCTTGCCTCCGGGGCTGTCAATCTGAAATTTTCTACCCGGCTTCAACGGATAATTGCGCAGCGCATAGTTGTCCACTCCCGCCTCCGGGAAGCAGCCCTTAGAATACAGAACCGAGGGAATGATGTCTGGATCCACTGTCAAATTCATATGCAGCGGCAAAAGGTTGGAGATTACAGGCGAATGACAAGTTCCAATATTTTCAAGATAAAGAATCCATTCCACTGCATTGTTGTTCAAAAATTCAGTCATTTCACAGGTGAGCCGAATCAGCCCATCGTCTGATACATAGACTCGTTTGTGTAGGATTCTGTCACTATCCTGCCAGGCAATTTCGTCTTTCCACTTCCACTCCTTGTCAATGTTATCCAGCTGATTCCGTCCATACTGAATAGTAAACGGCGGAAGTTGAGATGCTCCTATTTTTTTCAGACAATTTTCGTAAGACATAATCTTCCTCTCTCTCTTATCTTATTGATTCTGCTTCAAAACTAAGATACCACTTATATTCCCCTTTTGCAGGAAGCACACTGTTTTGCTTATGCATTCTAGCCAGATCTATCCGATCATATGCCCCAGTGCAGGGCTCAAACGCAATGTTATGATATCCGTGAAAGCTTCCCTCATTTACCCAAATACTAAAATACGGAACAGTCTCTACCGGGAAATACATGGTCAGCTTCATACCGGTCTGATTGTATCGATAGGCGCACCAACCTTCCCCCAGAGTATGGTCAAAGTAAATTTTATAATTATTTCCATCCTCCCGGATTGCAGGGGTAGTGCTCAAATTCTGAATACTGCCATCCCGCCGCCGTGTCACCGGCCAGGTCATTTTGTCTCCGTACAGTCCAAACCCGGCATCATATGCGAACACACAAGTCAGCTTGGGATCCTCCATACTTGGCAGCAATATTTCCGCTCCCTCTTCCGATTCAAGCATTGCATGTGCCGCCCAAAGGAAATCCATATCAAATTGGCTGAGATTCAAAACCCGATACCTAATAGAAAGGCGGCTCTTAGAATAAAATCGGATTTCCTTTTCAAACCGATAGGGAAGCCGGACACCATATACCCACATGCGAATACAACTGTCCTCCATTGCATAATCCCATTCAAGGCTGCATATCTCCCCATGGTCCGGCAGCTTGATTCCTGACCAGGGATACTGCTCATAGTAGACCGGGTCTATGGTGGGAAACATGTCGTCAAACCCGCTGCATTCTGCCTCAACATAGTTCCCATCATAGTGATATTCCTTATAAGCAGAGGACTGTGCCTGCACCAATAATTCCTTTTGTTTTTCCTTGTAAACCAGGGAAACCATCTTTCCTCCGCACCCTGGTAAAAATTCCGCTCTTATGCAATCATTTTCTATTACAACGGATTTTTTATCCTTATAGCAGGAGCCATATGTCAATATCCCCATTGTCACTTCCTCCCTTTCACTCAACGTACCCACAGAATAAACAGAACCTGGGGAACTATAAATAATAGTCAATAATACTTTTCAAAACAACCCGGGGCGCAATTAAAACCTCTTTTTCCACCTCCAGCTGTCCCACCAAATGGCGATAAAGCATTTTTACGGCATATCTTCCCTGCTTTATGGGATCCTGGAATATAATTCCACTAATCGTCCCATCCTCTACATAGCTTCTGACCTCCTCAAAAACATCGGTTCCCAATATTTGAATATTCTTGATATTGTTGTCCTTCAAACATTTGCATACCGCAACCGAATTCCCCGTTGCGATATACACACCGCCAATACTTTCGCTGCCCTTTAAAATCTTTTCAGACAAATAGTAGGCAATCTGAGGATCATCCTGTGTTTCATAAACTCCTTCCACCTCCAAGCCGTTGCTGTCCGCTTCCTTTAAAAAGCCTGCCAGCTTTTCTTTGTGCTCAACAAAGTCCTTATTTCCGATAAAAACCGCTACTGTTCGCTCCTTCTGTACAATACGACTCATAAATTCCGCTGCCAGCTTTCCCGAGACATAGGTATCCACCTTCACACAGCACAAGCGTTCAAAGCCCATCAAATCGGAACCTAGCAGCACTGTAGGAACCGCCAGCTTATTCACCGCCTCCACAAAGCCCTTGTTATCGGCATCCTGGTGATAGGAGCATATGATAATAGCATCCACCTTATCCTCCATGCAGTCCGTGACCGCCTGCATGGTTTTCTCCTTGGTATAAGGTGCTGAAATTGTATAAAACCTTCCCGAAACGTTATAGTCCGCTAGCTGCCCCAGCTCTCGCTGTACACCTTTCTTTAATTCATTATAATATTCCGGCCATTCCTCTGTTGTAATGATTCCAATGTGTATTGGCTTCCGTGCCAAACTTTGTGCCACACGGTTCACCCGATACCCCATAGTATCCGCCTTCTTTAGAACAATGTCTCTGGTTTTCTGGCTGATTCCTTTTTTATCGTTCAAAGCCTTGTACACCGTATTGATAGAGACATCCATTTCTCTGGATATGTCCTTCATTGTTACACGCTGCATTTTAATCCTCGTTTCTTGGATAAACGTTTATCTTATTGTCGTCGCTTAAATGATGCGTTATATAACAGTTTTTCACTTATACAAAGTAATTTCTTCTGTATTTAACTCGTTTTTTAGATAAATCTTCTTATAAACTGTATTAGTCTATACTTTTTTCTTTTTTTACAGGGTGAACGTTTATCCTTTAAGCACATAATACTATATACTTTTTCGTATGTCAATAGTCTTTTTTATTTATTTTATCCATTATGTTTAATACTTTTTTCTTATACCTGATTATGTTATGGTATATTTGTGAATATATCCAGAAAAACATTTTACTTTTTATGCATTTTGTATATAGTTATTTTCTCTCTAGCACTAAGATATGGTTTTACATCCATTTTTTTATTCATACAGTTTAAAGAGTGCATTTTTCCTATAATAAAAAACACCTATACCTATGTTACTTCATAGATATAAGTGTTCTCATTCGGATAATATTCAAGAATAGTAATCAATGATGCTTTTCAATACAACCTGGGGTGCAATCAAGAGCTCCTTTTCCACCTCCGCGTGCTCAACCAAATGACGATAAAGCATTTTCACGGCATATCTGCCCTGCTTTACAGGATTCTGAAATATGATTCCGCTCATGGTTCCATCCTTCACATAACTTCTGAGTTCTTCAAAAACGTCCGTTCCCAAAATCTTAATATTTTTAACCTTGTGATCCTTCAGGCATTTGCAAACGGCAACCGAGTTGCCCGTTGCGATGTAAATTCCGCCGATATTGGAACCGCTCTCCAGAAGCTTATCCGTCAAATAATACGCAATCTGCGAATCATCTTGTGTTTCAAAGACACTTGCAACCTTCATACCTCTATCATTAGCTTCTTCCAAAAAGCCCGACATTTTCTCTTTATGCTCCGCAAAATCCTTATTTCCAATAAACGCGACCGCAGCCTGCTCCGGCTGTATTATCTGACTCATGAGTTCTGCTGCCAGTCTTCCCGAAGTATAGGTATCTACCTTTACACAGCACAGACAGTTAAATCCCTCCAAACCGGACCCCAATGCCACCGCCGGAACAGCCAGCTTATTCATGGCTTCCACAAATCCTTTATTGCCTGCATCCTGATGGAAGGAGCAGGCAATAATAGCGTCCACCTGATCGTCCAGGCAATCCGAAACTGCCTGCATGGCCTTCTCCTTGGTATAGGGTGCTGAAATCGTATAAAATTTCCCCAAAATGTTATAATCAGCCAGCTGCTCCAACTCCAACTGTATACCCTTTTTTAAATTATTATAATATTCTGGCCATTCCTCAGTTGCAATGATTCCGATGCAGATGGGCTTACGTGCCAGACTTTGGGCAGCACGGTTCACCTGATACCCCAGCTCATCTGCTTTTTTCAAAATGGCTTCCCTGGTTTTCTGGCTAATCCCGCTTTTCCCATTCAAAGCCTTATAAACAGCATTTACAGAGACATTCACTTCTCTTGATATGTCCTTCATTGTCACACGTTCCATCCGATTTCCTCATTTCATCCTATGTTTTATCCAAAATCCGACAGGCAATGCCGGAAAATACCGGATTGCATTTCCATTATACTTTATCCGTTTCCAAAATTCCATATTTTTATTGAAATGGCATTGTTCAAAATTACATTATTCCTGAAAATCCAGAGAAAAATAAGGCAAAAGCTTTTCTCCCATGCTTCTGCCTTACCTTTACATTCATTTTTCTCCTGAACCGCTGCCTTCTGTTACAGCGTCAGGAATTTTCCCACTAACTTTTCTTCACTCACACTTCTTATCGGGTACACACATTTTCTCCCAAAATTCCCCGATATCCATTTCTTGTCATTAATCTCCTCCTTCGTTCTTATATACCATTGCTTGCTATGGGGAAATCATAACACATTTTCTTAATATTGTCCTGCGATGTCCGTTAACGATAGGTTTTTTGACCACATACTTAGGATTCTGAGACACGCTTTAGAAAAATAAAGTCACAAAAACCCTGAATATTTTGTCATCAAATTCATACTCCACACAGCCTCCATATTTATCCGCTGCCGACTGAATACTTTCCATCCCCAGGCCATGCAGTTTCTTGTCCTTTTTACCGGTCTCAAACCGTCCATTTCTTTTTATTGGCTGAACTTCCATACTGTTTTTAACAGAAATCAACAGCAGTCTGTTTTTTTGTGATATTTCCACAGAAATCCATTTCTTCCCATAATGGACTAATTCACACGCTTCAATGGCGTTATCCAGCAGATTTCCCAGAATAACACATATATCATTGTCTTTTACCATAACCTTATTCAATTTCTCTACTTTACATTTCATATGAATATTTTTATGTATAGCCTCTGTCTTTTTGTAATTCAAGATTAAATCTATAATCTGATTTCCCGACCATACACATTCGTTTAATGCCTCTACCGGACCAATAATACTTTCCATATACTCCATAGCAGCTTCCTGCTTTCCCACCTTCATATACCGGTACATAATATTCACATGTTTCTTTAAATCATGAAAAATCTTCTGATTATCGCGGTACATCTGATTCAAATCACCCCAGCTGTCTTCCAGAAGCTGGTTTCGGATAAGTATCATCTTGGTATTTTCTTTTTCGTTCCGATACATTACATAAAGTCCAAATATCATAGCAATCATAAGAATCAGAGCCAAAAACAAAAACCAGTCAGCTATAAATCCCATACTGACTTCATTTGCATAAACCTTCTGAAAGTTTGATACTCCGATAAATCCAATCCCGCTAAGCATAAGGAGTCCCTTTGTATAATAGCTGATACGAATGGACGACCTTTCAAACAGACCTTTTAAATGTTTATATAAAATAAATGCTCCCACTCTTGTAAACAGCAGAATAAGGACCCTGCTGACACTTAAATCATTATCAATTATAATCCCAAAATCAGGCCGTCTGACCAAAATGCTTACCAGATATATGTTCATCAGATCAGACAAAGCCAGACCAATATTGAAAATTGCAGAGATTGTAAAAATTTGTATAATACTCTGCCGGTACAGCAAAAATCCGGAAAGAAAGACCAGTAAGATCGTCAGGAGCAGAACCCATCTTGAAAATAAAAGAACCCGTCTGTTCATAACCAGTATAGCCGCAACGAAGATCGTTACGATCTCTATTAATACATTATATTTTTTTCCGGATACTCTTTTATCAAAGAAGATCCCCATCATTTTCAAACAAAGCTGTATTTCTGCCGCTGTTAATAGAAATTGCATTCCTTCCAGAAATATGTTCATTTATAATACCTCCAGAACGTATGTATTTTCTCTTTTACTTCCTTCAGCCTGGACTGGCTGACTTTCAGACTAATCCGGCCTTCCATTTCCAGAACATTGCCCATCAAACCAACTACATGAAAAATATTAATGATATATCCTTTTTCAATAAAAACAAAATCCCTTGGCGACAATTTTGCATATACCTGGCGAAGGCTCTTCCGTTCATGCCTGCTGCCTGTTTTCGTTACAAATACAGCATTCTTACCATCCCTGAATATATAGATGATATCCCGATATAATATTTTTTCAAACCGCAGCTCCGTATTAATAATATAGTATTCTTCGGCCTGAAGACTGAGTTCCTTTTGAATTGCCTCAAGAGCTTCCGGAATCTTTTCTTCCAGCATTTCTTTGGGGATAAAACGAAATGCCCTCACCTTGAAAGCATCCAGAACCACTTCAAAATGCGAAGTAATAAATATAATATAAGATTCAACACTCTGCTTCACTAATTTTTCTGCGAGTGTTAAACCATCCATATCCGGTAGTTCTATGTCCAGGAAATAGATCTGATAACTTTTGTTACCGCCTAAAGCAAATAATAACTGCTTAGAACTCCCAAAGACTTCTACATTTTTCTCTATCCTCTCGCTGTTCAAATAATTAATAATATTCTGTTTTATCAAATCCGCACAATTTTCATTGTCATCTACAACTGCAATATTAACCATAACTGCACTCTCCATAGTATTTATCTCATTCCCACACTTTATCCTGCAACCGATGTACTTCATCAATTTTTTAACTATATATAAAAACAGCCGTACGCTCTACACATACGGCTTGCTGTTTATTCTCTCATCCCTCCCTTTAACGCTTTTACTACTTTTAATATCATTTTCATCTCTTTGTTTGTACAATCACGCATTTCCATCGTAATATCATTCAATTGAAAATCTCTCGATTTCTTGACACTGTCACATAAAAGTTCATCCACGGAGACTTCGAAAATATTGGCTATTTTCACGATTGTTTCCAGACTGCCTTTCGACTTAGCAGTTTCCAGATTACTGATATATTGTGTAGATAAGCCAATGTTTTCCGCGAGCTGTTCCTGGGTAATGCCTTTACTTTTTCTAATCTTCTTGATTCTTTTTCCTAATTCGATATAATCCACTACCATATTGCTCTTCCCTCCTGCATTTGACTTTATTTTATGCAAGATACGGCAAAATTATAATGGACTATAAGTTTAATTCATTCTAATAATTATATTTTTATATAACTATTCATTGATTTTTTGCAAAAAATCCATGTAATGATTATAGTAAAAACCTTTTCTCCCATACAGAACTAAGCTGTTGGCATTAAAATTTTTTTATGCGTTCTCTATTCTTGTAAAAAACTACATGCTGCCTCATAAAATTCCTGCCCGTTTGACAACAGTGCAGGATGTCCGCCTTTTTCAAAGAGCTTTATTTTGCCATGCCCAATTTTCTCAATCAGTCCCTGATACACATCATCATAAAATTGAGGCGTTGCAAACTCATCCTCGCGGCTTCCTGTAAATAATATATCTGCCTTAAGCATTGATAAAGGCCTGTGAAAGAATTTCCCGTTCCCTATGTAATGATCATGGATCGCTTTTGTATCACAGTCTACTACCTGTTCCCAGGTTTCTCCATGATTAAATATATAAAAGCCCCTTATACCTTCGTCCTGCTTGGATGCTTCTCTGTCTTCTATAACATTTTCTACAAATGCCTTCAAAGGGGTGTCCCCTTCAAAACTGTCAGCTATTACTTTATTTACCAGATCCGGCCGCTCTAACGCAACATTAATTGCAACCTGGGCACCACCGCTGCTTCCGATAAGGTTTACCTTCTGATAGCCAGTTTGTTCTAAAAATGCTATTACCTGCATCGCTTCGTCAAACCATAAATCTGTCTGGAATTCTTCCACACGTTCTGATTTGCCATTCCCCAGAAAATCAATCAATATGGTTTTAAAATTCTTTCGGTACAATTTTTCAACTTCTGCAAACATTCTGGATGACGCGGTATTACCATGCAGTAACAGAAGGGGATATCCCTTCCCATTTTCTTCGTACCAGCATTTCTTGTCTCGATATATAAAATATGGCATATGTTTCCTCCGTTAAATTTAGTTGTTATTTATTCTATTTGTTTATTCGTTTTTTGGCTATTAGTTCTGGCTATACGTTTTTGTTTATTCGTTTTTGCTATCAGTTCTGGCTATCAGTTCTGGCTATTAGTTCTGGCTATCAGTTCTGGCTAACTGTTCTGGCTATTAGTTCTGGCTATTAGTCCTGGCTATTAGTTTTAGTTTATTAATTGTGTTTGTATTTTTTTTTAGTTCATAAATTATTTTTTACTTTCCGTAATCTGTCTGACTTTATCGTACACTTCCTGTGCCTCCACACCAATATGAAACTCCCCGTCCTCATACAGCACTTTCCCATTTACCATAGTCAGCTTAATATTTTGTTTGCTTCCGCTGTATACAATATTCTTTGTTATATTATTTATAGGCTGCATATTGGGCTGGTTCAAATCAATCAGGATCAGATCCGCCAGTTTTCCTTCTTCTAAGGTATCACAATCTTTTAATCCCATTGCCTTTGCGCCGCCAACGGTCGCTGCATAGAGTACCTGATTGGCATCTACTACGGACGCATCATTTTCCCTGAGTTTGGCTAATCCGGTAGTTAGGAACATCTCACGGAACATATCCAGACAGTTATTGCTTGCCGGGCCATCTGTGCCTATCGCCAGATTAATTCCCAGATCCAGGATTCTTTTAATGGGGGCTGTTCCGCTTGCCAGTTTAGCATTGGAGCCGGGGTTGGTTATGACTGACATACCATGTTCCTGAAAGATTTGTAAATCTTCTTCCGTCATATGCACACAGTGGTACCCTCCCCCTCCATATCGGAACATCCCAAACTGATTAAGATAAGCAGTAGGCGTCATATGATTGCGTTCCATGCATCCCTCAACTTCAGAAAGACTCTCGGAATTATGGGTATAAACGGGAGCCTGATATTTCCCGGCCAGATCTGCCACTCCTTCTAACAATTCTCTGGACGTGGTATATTCTGCATGAAATCCAATTTTAAAACTAATTAATTCATGATAACGATTGTATTTCCGATACCACTCATCCATCAGCTCCACCGACTGGGTAAAGTCGTTTAATCCACTGGTCATGACGGTTCGAAAACCACAGTCCACAGATGCCTGCGCTATAGTATCCGGAGTAAGGTACATATCAAAATTAGCAGTTATTCCGCTTGTCAGATATTCCATAATGGCAAGCTTGGATAGGTGGTATATATCATCTGCATTTAATTTCGCCTCCATAGGGAAGACCTGCTGATGCAGCCAGTCAAGCAGCGGCATATCATCTGCAAAAGAGCGCAGAAAGGTCATCCCGGAGTGGGTATGTGCATTCTTAAATCCCGGCATCAGTAAATTGTCCATGCAGTTGATTTCCCTGTCCCAGTTTTCCCTGTTCTCTTTTTCCTCTCCTACATATGAAATCAAACTGCCTTTAACATGTACTTCCCCACGTTCAATCTCAAATCCATTTGCCAGTGTTAAAATTCTTGCATTATATAAACGTATATTCATGTGTCTCTTCCCCCATTTCATCATTTCTTAAATTCATCTGCTATTTTATTCATTTAAATTAATAACGTTAAATTACCGTTTCCCTTTATCATATATTTCGCCCAAAGCCCGCGGCGCATGGTTATGCCTGGAGAAGAACACCAGCAGCAGCAGCGTAAGGACATAAGGCAGAATCATCACCAGATCAGAATAAGTACCCGGCATATTCAAAACCCTGACCAATTGATATCCTCCTGATCTGGCAAAGCCAAAAAGCAGACAGGCTCCTAAGGTGGGAATGATTCTCCAGTTTCCAAATATCATTGCCGCTATAGAAAGGTATCCGTATCCGGCATAAATTCCCGATGAAAAATTAGCAGATATGGAATATGCAAAACTGATTCCAGCCACCGCAGAAAGGGCTCCCGATATGCCGACCGCCAGAAAACGCACCTTTTCAACATCAACTCCGGCAGCGTCAACTGCATGTGGATTATCTCCACACGCCCTCAGATGCATACCAAAACCTGTTTTATATAGAATATACCATGCCAAAACCATAATTGCCAGTATAATAATCTCAAACGGATATATATCCTGAAACACTGCTCCAATTATCGGAATCTCTGATAATAGCGGTATGCTAAAACGGCTGGATACCCCAAGTACGAATTTATCGGAGGGGCTGGAGAAAATACTGCTGTTTATCTGTTTCGTCATAAAAGATGTCAGCGCCATGGCAAGTATATTCATTACCACTCCGCTGATTACCTGATTGGCACGGAAACGAATACACAAAACCGCATGAAGCATGGAATACACAATACCTCCGGCAACAGCACATGCCAATGCAATATAAAAAGTTATCTGTGACTCAGCCCCAAAATAAGACATGGCAAATACAGCCGCCAAAGCTCCTGAAAATGCCCCAAAACCTTGCAAGCCCTCCAATGCCAGATTGGTTATTCCGCTTTTTTCACTGTAAATCCCTCCAATTGCCATGACAAACAGGGGCAGTGCAAATGACAGTCCATCTATAATTATCCCTTCCATCACTTTCCTCCCATTTTGCTTAGCCGGTGTGAGAAATAAGCATTACATGCAGAAATCAGCAGAATCAGCCCTGTGATTACAGATGCAATTTCAGCCTCTACACCAGATGCCGAACTCATATAAGTACTTCCTTTGCTGATTATGGAGATGAGAAAGGAAGAGAAAAAAATACCTATCGATTGATTTCCACCGAGCAATGCTACAGCAATACCGTCAAATCCTGCAGATGGCAAAGTCCTTGGACCAATAGAGCCAAAATACCCCAGATAATACGTGACGCCCGCCAAACCCGCCAGCCCCCCGGAAATAACCATTGCAAGCACCATGTTTTTTCCAACATTCATTCCGGCATATTTGGCTGCGGTGCGACTGGCACCAACTGCTTTTATTTCGAATCCGGATGTCGTCTTCTGAAAGAAAAAGCGCATCCATACCACGGCGGCAACTGCAAGTATAATGCCAAGCGGTATGTCAATCCTGATATTTCCTGCAGTAACATCCATCAATGTCAGCCTCGCCGCTTTGCTGACCGGATTAGACTGACGGGATACCGGATTGATATAAAATGTATTAATAAAGAAACTGATCACATACTGGGCAATATAATTGATCATGATAGTGGATACTACTTCATTTATGCCAAAACGATATTTAAGACTCCCTACCATCCCTCCTATAAGAGCACCTGTTATGATGCCTATTACAATCACAAGGGGTTTGGCTGCAACTGCAGGCAGATCGCCATATCCTACCAGAACAGTGGCGAGATAGCCGGATACCAGCATCTGC
The DNA here is from genome assembly GCF_000797495.1 of Robinsoniella peoriensis. Lineage (GTDB taxonomy): Bacteria > Bacillota > Clostridia > Lachnospirales > Lachnospiraceae > Robinsoniella > Robinsoniella peoriensis. Next base: position 178,770 of record NZ_JTGN01000003.1, on the reverse strand, counting down.
CCTGAAACTCCAATATTAAAAAGACCAGCTTTTAAGGCTGCGGCAACTGCCAATGCCGAAAACAGCAGAGGGGTCCATGCATTCAAAAAGCCGGTAAAATCCGTCAGCATATTCTTGGAACCTGCATAGCTTTCTTTTGGGAGTATACCGCATCCCTTTAACAGATCTCCATAAACCATCACTGGATTTTTCTTTAAGATCAGCAGTACAACTGCACATACAAGGAAGCTGACAGCGATGGAAACTACCGGGATTACAGCTGTCCCTAACTTATCCTTTTCCCTTAAGGGAACGATCTGTTTCTTCATTTTGCCTGCCTCCCTTCACTCCCATCATAAACTGCCCCACTTCTTCTGAGCTCAAATGGTCTGCTGCCGCAATCCGGTTCAGCGATCCATTATAGATAACCCCTATGGTATCCGCCAGGTTCATTACTTCTTCCAGTTCCAGAGAAATAAGCAATATGGCTTTTCCATTATCCCGCTCTTTAAGAATCAGGCTGTGAATTCGTTCAATTGCACCGATATCCAGCCCTCTGGTAGGTTGTACGAATATCAGCAGTGATGCATCTCTCTGGGTTTCCCTGGCAATAATCGCCTTCTGCTGGTTTCCTCCGCTCATAGAACGGACTTTAGTCACGCTTCCTCTGCTGCACCGGATGTCATATTTTTCAATCAGGTGTTTTGCATGGCTGCGTATCAATAGCTGCTGCAATACCCCTCTTTTTGAAAATGGCTCTTTGAAATAGGATTTTAAAACAAGATTTTCTTCTAAGGAAAAGTCCATTACCAGACCATAATTCTGCCGGTCTTCCGGTATATAAGAAATTCCGGAAAGAACCCTGGATCTGATCGAAGATCTTGTAATATCTTCTCCACTCAGTAAAACAGAGCCATGATGCACCCGGATCAGTCCCGCTATGGCATCTGCTATTTCGATCTGCCCATTACCGGAAACGCCTGCAATGGCAAAAATTTCGCCCTGGCGTATTTGAAAGGATACGTCTTTTACTACCTCAAAACCAGACTCATTCTTTACGGTAAGATGTTCAATCTCCAATACACATTTCTTAAAATCGGCGGGTTTTTTAGGTGGCGTAAAATCTACCTCTCTGCCTACCATAAGTCTTGCCATCTCACTGGTGCTGACTTTTGAAACGTCAAAGATACCGGTTAGCTTTCCCCTGCATAAAACAGCACACCGGTCTGCCACCTGTTTTATCTCTTCCAGTTTGTGCGTAATGAGTATAATTGTTTTTCCGTCTTCACGCAGCCCCATTAATATTTTCATTAAAAATTGAATCTCCTGGGGGGTTAATACTGCCGTAGGCTCATCAAAGATCAGGATTTCTGCCTCACGGTAAAGCATCTTTAATATTTCCACCCGCTGCCGCACCGATACGTCAGCCGTTTCAATGATTTGCTCCGGATTAACTTTCAGTCCGTATTTTTCTGAAATTCCGGCAATTTTTCCACTGGCGTCCTTCTTATTTACCACCGGAATAAATCCCAGAAGATATTTTCTGGGTTCTATTCCCAGAATTATATTTTCAGTTATTGTATAATCACTTACCAGTTTAAAGTGCTGGTGTACCATCCCGATATTCAGACGGGAAGCAAAGCTGGGGGAAGATATTACGACTCTCTTTCCCCTGACATATATTTCCCCCTCGTCGGGTTCATACATTCCAAACAACATGCTCATAAGCGTTGATTTTCCTGCTCCATTCTCACCTAAAAGGGCAAGAATCTCGCCCTTTTTAATCCCGAGGGTCACATGATCATTCGCTGTAATTCCCGGGAACTGCTTTGTTATATTTTTCATCTCAACGATGTATTCTGATTCCATATTCGTTATTTCAACCCTGGAAAGTCATCCGGTGTAATATTATTAAAATTTGCTGCAGGAACGACTTCTCCACTTTGAATTAATGCATAAGCTTCATTCAATTTTGCAATCGAATCCTCAGACAGCTGGTTTCTTCCTTCTTCTTTCACATATCCTGTTGAATCTGTATCCGCTTTCAGTAGTATATTTCCACCGGTAAAGTCTCCAGCTGCAATCTTTTCCAGCTGTTTTTCAACATTTTTGCCCATCACTTTTACCGCAGATGTAAGCACGATATTTTCACTGCCCTTAGTGCCAAAATCATACTGGTCTGTATCGCATCCAATTACTTTTACATCCTCTGCCTCTTTTGCAGCAGTAAATACTCCTGTTCCAGAGTCTCCGGCAACAACAAACAGGATATCACAGCCTTCTTTGATCAATGCACTGCCAATAACTTTTCCGGTAGCCTGATCCGCGAAGCTTCCGATATAATTTCCGCCCACATCTTTATTGGTTACATCCGTTCCGGAATATGAAGGAAGCGCTATCAGTTCAATGCCTGTGCTATATTTCTGATTGGCATAGTTTATACCGGATTCAAATCCGTACTGGTAATTGACATTAGACGGATAGGCTATTCCACCAACAAAAGCTGCCTTTTTCGTCTTTGATTCCAAAGCTGCTGCCATTCCCGCCATAAATCCGCTTTCCTGCTCAGCAAATGTCATAGCACAGATATTTGGAAGATCTGCTTCGCTGCCATCCTCATATGCAGGGTTGGAATCTACAAGAATAAATTTTACTTTCGGATTGTCTTCTGCCGTAGCTGCAATCTGCGAAAATTGAAAGCCGCAGCAGACCACTACATCATAGTCCGCAGCGATATCCGCTACTGCGGTAACTGCAGCAGCGCTGTCACCGGAAGACTCCTGGACCGGCTTTACCGATGAATCCGGATATTTCTCAATAAAAGACTGAATTCCGCTGTAAATATTTTGGTTAAATGTTCCGTCATCTACACCTGACCCGCTAGTAACAATTGCTATTTTCAGCGCTGTGTTTTCTGATGACTCATTTGCAGCCGATTCTTTCGCAGCTGATTCTTTCCCAGCTGATTCTTTTACAGCTGATTCTTTTGTTTCCGCCTGTTTTGTGCTCCCAGTATTATCTTTACTGCTTCCACATCCGGCAGCCCCGCTTCCTAATATACAAATACAAAGAAATATTGATAGTAATTTTTTCAAAGTACTCCTCCTAACCAGAATCTGCAGTATCCTTATATCTGATGCTGCTCTTTTGGTTTTAGTGTTCCTCACTATCTGATTTCTTATACCTGAAAATCTCCGGCTCACCTATCCGAATGATGACTAATAAAAATGTATCCGGACACTTCCTGTGCCCGGATACGCTGTATACTCTTTCATTAAATACCTGCTCTGGTATCAATAGTTTTAGAATTATTTAACCCATGCGTTTTATTGCTTCTGTCACAAGCTGTTTGAACAGCGGTGCCACACGGTCTGCTGTCTCCTGAACTTCACTATGGCTTAGCGGTGTCTCCGTCATTCCACATCCCAGATTAGAAATACAGGATATGCCACAGATCTTCATCCCCATATGGTTGGCCGCAATTGCTTCGCAGGCCGTGCTCATGCCTACGGCATCGGCTCCCAGAATACGGCACATTTTAACTTCCCGGGGTGATTCAAAATTGGGTCCGGATAATTGGATATACACACCTTCTTTTAGATCTATCGAAAGCTCCTTTGCCGCCTTGCGTAAAATGTCCTGTAGTTCCGGATTATATATCTGGCTCATATCACAAAATCTCGGTCCCAGCTCGTCAATATTCTGTCCGATCAGCGGAGATGGCACAAAATCTGATATCTGATCTGTTATCATCATAAAGTCACCGGCTTTGAAATCATAATTGACACCGCCAGCCGCATTTGTTAAAAACAGTACTTCTGCTCCCATCATCTTCATCAGTCTCGCCGGAAGCACCACATCTGTCATTGGGTAACCCTCATAATAGTGGACTCTGCCCTGCATAGCAACAACCGGCACTTCTCCCACGTATCCAAAGATAAATCTCCCTTTGTGCCCCTGTACCGTAGACACCGGAAATCCTTCTATATCATGGTAATCCAGGACTGCCTCTACACGGATTTCATCTCCATAGCCTCCCAGTCCCGATCCAAGAACTAAGGCTACCCTGGGCGTAAAATTAATTTTTTGTCGAAAACTTTCGTAACACTTTAATAATTTTTCATATACTGGATTCATGCTTTTCCTCCTACTGATTGCTTTTACTCATTGACAGGTTTAACGGTGTATATTTTCCTTTGTCTACTATAATAAGATTTACTGGTGGAAAAGTCAATTGACATTGAGGGGGCACACCTATTAAAATTTAGAGCGAACAATTTTAGCTTAAATTTGGGTTTCGCTGAGGAAGGACGCTTTGTAAATGATAGGTAGTGTACGGAAAGAGAAGGGGGCGAGCCAGGACATTGATTTGGAAGGCTTACCGCAGAACTGGCATTTTCTAACCTTCCCAGAGCCCTTTTTGGCGGCACGCGGGCATTCGCTCCGAAATCCTGATGCATTTCGCAGCTCACTGCCCGCTTAGTATCCGATGGGAGCCAGTCGAATACTATCCGCCAAAAAGCACTCTGGGAAGGTAAGTAAATACTCAGCTCTGCTATACGCCTTCCAAATCAATATCCTGGCTCGCCCCCTTCTCTTTCCGAGATAGCATTCGTTGATACAAAGCTGGTTTTCTCAGCGTGGTGGGACCTTGGGGTTGTGGCATGCTGAACAATATTGGCGTTAAGCAACTGATCTTGAGAACGGGATTTGTTTTATATTCTGCAATCAGAAAAAGGAATAGACTTTCATCTTCTATTATGCATAAATTGTCAAAATATACCGCTCTACACCCAGGGAATCTATCATGCTGAGAACGAGTAACATAAAGCAACTGGACTTATCACAGTGATTTGTTTCTTCATTCTAGAAAAAGTAGCAAACTTTCATCTCCTTTTACGCTTAAATAGCCGAAACATACTACGCTACATCCAATAAAGAACAGCCTGCCACAGCCCAGGGGTCCAACCATGCTGAGAAATTCAGCTTTGTGGCGGTAACATGAATCTCGGAAAGATGGGAGTGGGAAACTTGTATGGACGGAGGAAGCGTAGAGCAGAGCTGAGTATTTACTTACCTTTCCGGAGTGTTTTTTGGCGGATAGTATTCGACTGGCTCCCATCGGATACTAAGCGGGTACTGAACCGAGAAATGCATCAGGATTTCTCGGTGAATACCCGCGTGCCGCCAAAAAGCGCTTCGGAAAGGTTAGAAAATACCAGTTCTGCGGCCAGCTGACGGAGTCCATACAAGTTTCCCACTCCCATCTTTCCGTACACTACCTACATCTACAAAGCGTCCCTTACTCAGCAAAACCCAAATTATTCGCTGTAGTACTAGAGTGTATTTTAAAACGGCAAATACTTCCACCCAATTTTATACTCACTCTTCTTCCAGGAAAATAAACTGTCATACTCATCTTCTGTCAACACATTTTTAAGCTCTTCTTTTTCATCTTCCGGTACGACCGCATGTATCGAATCAATAAAGCACAGGTTTGGATACAGTACGCACCACCAGTTCTTTCCTTTGGCTTCTCCTATCTGTATGCGGAGTGCTTCATAATCACCGGCAGGAAATGTAATGTCACCATATGATTTAATGGGAAAATAGCACCAGGTAAGGCTGGCTTTAGCAGGATATGCATAGCCTTCCCTATTTATGATTTCAACTGCTTTTTTTTGTATTTTATCCATGTTATCTTTGATGCAGGCTCTTGTGGCATCAATTGAATGTGCGTCCTTTAAAAGAGTTTCCATATATGCTACCACTTCATTCTTTACCTTCATTTTTAGTGCCTGATCCTCATCGCTGTCGCTGTTTGCAATAACATGAAAACGTATTATTTGATCTGCAATTCCCTTTTGCAGTGATGTTTCCTGAGTCATTCTGCCTGCCAGAAACATGCAGATCAAAATCCCGCTTACAATTCCCATACCGCCAATTACAAGATACCATTTTTGATAAAATCGATTTATTATACTCATATTCCTATGTACCCTCCTGTTTTTACTTTGTTGTACCAAACTGTTTGTTAGTACAATTTAAGTATTCACAGGATTTAGGGTTTTAAACAAGGTTATCCACATTATTTTTGAGTTGTACAATCTTAATTCCATAGATTTTGTATCTGCAATCTATTAGGTACAGTGGTATTGTTCGAAGAACCAGCATTATGGACTGCTGATAAAAACAACTTCTCCGTCTGCTACCGGTTTGTCTTTCTTCAGATGAACCTGGGGAATTGTCACTTCTTCTTCATTATTATGCCAAAAATTAAGAAGATCCCCTAGTGTCGTTCCTACTCCCTTTTTATCCGGATTATTTTTTATCAGATCCTGCAGATAGGTTCCCAGTGAATCTATAGAAGAAGCGGTCTTGGTAACCAGGCTTTCTTCTCCTTCATCGTCATATACAAAGACGGAAATGCTCCTGGCAAATGAGGTATGACTTTCAAAATATGTCAGCATTTCTTTTCTGGTATTTGCATCTTCCAGCATTTCCGGGCCCAGGATAATTGCCTTTGTGTGACCGGAATCAATATATTTGTCTACATAAGCTGCATAAGCTTTTGCTGCCTCCTCTATGGTCTTCCCCACAGCGCTTTCTTCTTTGGTATCCTTTTCTTCCTGTTCTGATTCCTCTTCCCCGCCCTTTTTCTGTCCCGTCTCTTCTCCCATATTTGGAAGGGCATATTCGATCCGATACCCTTCTTCTTCTTTGTGTACTTCAACTGCTAAAGGAAAATAGCGGTCTTCCAACTCTCGTTTGGTACAACCTGACAGGCAGAGCATGATTGCCATTAAAACTACTGTCACAAACCATTTTCTCACTTGCTACGCCTCCTCTTTTCCCATTCCAGTATCGCAAAGATGACTGTGAATACCGCCATAATCGGTATCAGTAAATAACAGTTTACGGTTAAAAAAAGTTGTTGGGCTATCTCAACATTTTTGCACCAGAGAACACCTGCGATACTAAGTATCAGCATTAAAAAGTGATAGTGCTTTTCTTCCGGCTGCTTAAACATCTCCTTAAAGATCAGATTCAAATAGAATATTCCCGTACTGGCTGCTACAAAAAAGCTCATAAGAAGAAGTGCCAAAAACAAAATATCGAACCGCTGCAGAAAACCTCCCGGTATATCTACATTACTCATCAAAGTAACAACAGGCCATCTTAACGCTTTCATTCCCTGGTCTCCAAAAGAACCAATCCCAATAAGGATTGCCGCACCAATACCAATTGCAGTTATCATCAGCCCTTTTAATGTAGTTCTCAGACGCATCCCACTTTTTTGTATAAACGGTGCTTCAAATAAAATGAGGCTCACGCCACCAAATGCAGTAAATACCTGGAAGCTCTGCTTCATCGTTACTGCATTAAAGTTGGCACTTTCATAAGTAAAATACTCACTTTGAACACCGAAGGACGCTATTACCAGAAGTATCAGAAGCGGAATAAGCACAAAAGGATAAAGTACTTCTGCAATACGACCTCTTCTCTCTTTTGGATCCATAGAGGCATAAAATCCTCCCAGAAGCATAAGAATACATGGAATATTTTCGGACAATTCCGGAAGCATATACTGCCTGGTTACTGCTCCGAATACCCGGGTGATGTAAAGCAGATTGACAAACATATAACTCCAGTAGACCAGACACAGCGCAAATGCAGAAGCCCTTCCCAGACGGAGTTCTACGTAACCTCCAAAACTCCTGGTGATATATCGGCTTAAATAGCAGACAATACAGGTATATACTGCCGTAATCCCAACTCCCAGAATCAGGCTCAATATTAAATCTTTTCCGCTTGACTGCACAATAAACCGGGGCAGCAATAAGCTTATTTTACCAATCCAGTCCATGACTAAAAGCCTTTTCAATTGTCGTACCGAAATTTTCTGGTTATTGGAAAACATGAGCATTTCCTTTCTTTATCACTTTATTTTTAACCGGGTTCTGGATTGTCTTCTGGCAAAAACAGGACGGCTTTTCAGTCTGTCTAACGGGGCCCGTACCAGCGCATCCTTCTTATCCATTCCCTGGTTGATATCAGCTGCCACAAATGGCATCAGATAAGGTATATTATAACTTTTCAGCGCACTCAGATGGGTCAGCAGGACAAACCAGCCCAAAACCAGACCGAGGATTCCAAAAAAAGCGCTTCCGAGAATCATGGCATATTTAATCAGACGCAGTGCTTCTGACAGTTCTTCATTCGGTATGGAAAAAGAGCTGAGCGCCGTCAAAGCAACAATCACAACTACGATGGGGCTGACCAGATTGGCACTGACCGCTGCCTGTCCGATAATTAAGCCGCCTACGATACCAATTGTATTTCCAATGGGCCCCGGCATCCGTACCCCTGCCTCCCTAAGAAGCTCAAAGGATAATTCCAGCAAAAGCACCTCAATCACACTTGGAAACGGTACCCCCTGCCTTGCTTCAGCCAAAGAGAGTATCAGGTTTGTCGGAAGAATCTGCGTGTGGTAATTCGTAACTGCCACATACAGCCCAGGCAGGGAAACTGCCAGAAATGCCGCAACAAAACGAATAATTCTTAAAAATGATACAATTCCAAAATGGCGGTAGTAGTCATCGCTTGTCTGGAAAAAACTGTTTATGGTTGTAGGCAGAATCAATGCCTCCGGAGAATTGTCACTTAATAATACGACTCTTCCATCCAATACTGCCATCGCAGCTTTATCAGGCCGTTCTGTTGTCTGATACTGGGGAAACGGCGAATACCAGGTATCCTCTGTCAGCTGTTCTATTACCCCGCTGTCCATGATTCCGTCAATTTCAAAAGAATCCAGCTTTTGTTCCATCGCCTCCAGCAAATCCGGATAGACCAGTCCTTCCATATAAATAATGGCGGTCATTGTATTTGATCGCTTTCCAATCGGACGCTCTTTAATCTTCATTGTTGTATCCCGGACACGTTTTCGTACCAGGGCTGCATTTAATTTAACAGATTCTGTAAATGCCTCTTTGGAACCTCTTAAAACTTTTTCAGACTCAGATTTGGATACTCCCATTCCAGGATATCCTTTACTGCTTACTTTTAGTGCTTTATCATATCCGTCAATAAAGAAAATGGCATTTCCCGCCAGCATGGCTGCCATAGCTTCTTCCATGGTTGCAAGTTCTTTTGCATCGGTAATTCCAAGTCCGTCTTCATTTACCGTTCGGCGGATTTCATCCGGTGACATTTCCTGCATCTGAATTAACAAACGCCCGATCATGGATTCTTCCAGAAGCATATTGCTGACTGCCACCTCAATAAATACGGCAAGACAGTCTACCTTTGGCGGAAGCCCCAGGCGCATTGGACGAATGATGATATCATCACAATTTTCACACCAGGCTTTGATTTTCGTTTCATTATCCGATAAACGTGTGGAAACGTTATCACTCATTTTTCAGCCTCCTCTCCGGGCCTTTGTATAAAATACAGCGAGTTTTCATAGAAATAGCCATAAAATAAGCGCTGTCAGGCCACAAAAAAAGGATAAGAAGATTCTTATCCTTTTAGGTGTAGCATATGTAATTATTTACATTTTATTCTTTTTCGCGAAGACTATTAATAATTGATTCTTTTTGATTTTCAATATGGGTATGAATTGCATTTCCTGCTTTCTCTTTATCATGCTTTTTCAGAGCCCGGCGGATTGCATCATGTTCCTCCAGAAGATTCTTATGCATCGACCGGTCTTTCAGATATTCCATACGGTAACGGTACATCTGTTCCCGAAGATTGCTTAAGATCTGTAATAACCTGCGGTTGTTGGTTGCATCATAGATAATTTCATGAAAATGCATATCCGCTTTTACACAATCGATAATGTCTGAGCCATCTAAGGACCGTTTAAAATCATTTGCAGCTTTCTTAAGTTCTATGAGCTGCTCGTCCGTTATATGGTCACAAGCATCTTTGACCGCCAGTTCTTCCAGCGCACAACGTACTTCCAGTACGTCTTCCAGATCACGGATAGTAATCTGCGCAACTTCTGCGCCTTTTCTTGGAATCATCAGAACCAGCCCTTCTAATTCCAGTTTACGTATCGCTTCTCTCACCGGAGTACGGCTTACTCCCAGTCGCTGAGCCAGCTGAATTTCCATCAGGCGTTCTCCCGGTTTTAATTCGCCTTTTAAAATTGCATTTCGCAGAGTATTAAAAACCACGTCCCGCAGTGGCAGATATTCATTCATATCTATGTGAAAATTTTCATTCATTTGTAGACCTCCATACCTATCCTGTTGTGTATCCATAACATTTCTTCTGTGGTTACATATTGTGGGTTATTTTACCGAATTATTAAAAATGCCTGTGAGGTAAACCTGCTTTGCAAGGTCCCCCTGATATAATACATCATAAGCTTTTTTGGCTGCTTTTTTGTCATCAAAGATTCCAAAAACAGTTGGTCCGCTTCCACTCATCATGGCATTTAACGCGCCATGTTCCAGCATTATATTTTTAATATCCGCAATAATCGGATATTCCGGAACGGTAACCGTTTCCAGAACATTTCCCATAAGTGCTGCCGCTTTCTTCAGATCGCCATTTTCCAGCGCCCGAATCTGTCCATCTATATCCGGGTGGTCGGTAATCTCTCCGGCATCCAGCGTTGTATAAACAAATTTCGTAGAAACATGTACGCCCGGCTTGGCAATTAGTATATGACATGCAGGCATTGGCGGCAGGATAGTGAGTTTTTCCCCAATTCCTTCCGCCAGTGCTGTCCCCCGCATGATACAATACGGTACATCTGCACCTATCTTCACCCCGCGTTCCATCAGTTCTTCCCTGGTAAGGCCGAGCTTGAACAAACGGTTCACTCCTACCATTACTGCCGCCGCATCAGAACTTCCGCCCGCCATTCCTGCCGCAACAGGAATAAATTTCTTCAAATTTATGGACAACCCTTTTTTGATTCCAAATTCATCCATCAGAAGTTTTGCTGCTTTATACACCAGATTATCTTCATTAACCGGCAGATAATATAGATTTGTCTTTACTTTAATTCCGGGTTTCTGCAGCTCATGGATCCGGATCTGGTCATACAGATGAATTGTCTGCATAATCATTCGTACTTCATGGTACCCATCTTCTCTTTTTCGTACCACATCAAGGCCCAAATTTATCTTTGCAAGAGCCTTTAATTTCATCTCTCTCATCGTGTACCCCCGTTGCACTTTGTATACAATCATCTTGATTAGCAATATTGTATCTCATTTCATACACAAAAGTCAATGGTAAATCACTCAAAAATCAACAAATTTTCCGGAGAGTTTACAATTTTTGTCAAAAGATCAGCTCAAATTCTCAACAGCCTTCATAACCAGCAGACACGTACCGGGTGAAACCTCGTCTTCTTCAATTTCATTTAACTCCCGAATCCTCTCCGGAGTCGTATAATATTGTTTTGCTATACTCCACAAATTATCATCTGCCTGAACAATATATCCTACAATTCCCGGCAGTTCCTGGAGCTTCTTCATATCTAAGTCATGCTCTTCCACATCAATAATACATTGTTCTTTATGAACACGGATGACCATTGCATTCAGATTTACACAGACCTTTACTTCCAGTTCTTCACTGTCGATCATGGTCGTTGACAGCTGCTCCAGCTCGCTTTGCAGCGTAAATCGGCAGTCCTTATCAATCTCAGGCACTTCTATGATATGCTGGAATGGCACAGCTCCTTCCATCAGGGCATAAGGCAGCGTATCATCCGATGTAATATACAAAATGGTTATAAATACTGCACCTTCTACTTTTATTCCATTTTCTGTAACGCTGGTGTCATCAATCTTAACCTCACCCTGGCTGTGGCAGATCTGAAGCATCCTTGGCTGGCTGCTTTCCATTCTCATACGGTCACTGGCTCTGCACTTGGAAAAGTTTTTTACTACCAGACTTTCACATACCTGTTCCATCGTAACCGGGATTAAATCCTTTACCGGTGTGTAGACATCTTCCAGAATCTGTACCTTTTCTTCTTCATAGAGACGGATATCCAGATCCAGAACCACATCAACCTGCACAAGGCGCTCTTCGCCATCATAATCAGGTCTTACTTCCAGATTCGCCGAAGCAAGGGAAACTTCCACATTGGCAAGCATATTCTGGGCACAGCCCGGACAGTCCACCGTCCCCTGGAAGGGAAGTACAGTTTCCAGCCATTGTTTTGTACCATTTTCATCATCTCCTGCGTAAAGCACAAAGATGAACAGTTCTCCTTTAATATCCAGCTGACCGTCTAAAACACGGATATCAGTTCCCCGGAGCTGCACATTTTCCCAAAGTATTTCCTGGATGTTAGGTTTATTGGATGGAATGGCAATTTCATCCTTTACCCTTAAAATATCTTTTTTCTGAACAGTTAACTGCAGCAATTCCAGGTTCTTGGACTTTGTACTAATATCACCCAGCCCGTGAATCTCTACAGCCGCCTGAGCATCGTACAGTTCCTCTACGGATGCATTAAAGGACAGCAGTGACTTCATACTCAGCTTTCTGGAATTGATCAGCGAAACAGAGATATCTTCCACATCCCATTTCAGGCAGATATTGTCTCCCGGCTCCACACCGTCCAGATTCATCTGCTCTTCAAACGGAATCTTAGATTCCAGCCTATGTATCTGTCTGTCCGGTGTATCTGCTACATACAATACCCAAACTTCCAGTGCTCCGGTTAAAAGTAAATGATCCGTGCTTACCTTCATATCATCCAATTTGATATTTGCTTTCTTTTGTATCAGTTTTCCCACATCCGGTTTGCTGTCAGATACGTTGTAGTCTTCCTCCAGGGTTACCTGGCTGGATGCTCTGCTTTTTTCATGATTCATATGAATATTCTTTTTTAATAATTCCACAAAAAATCCCTCCCAGCATGATCTCTTATAATTTTATGCCGGGAGGGTGTAAATTATGTGGAAGGCTTTGTCTTTTTATTCAAAAGTCACAGATCCTTCCATAAATGGGATTTTAATTACTACAAATGGAAACGATGGTTCCTGCTGTATGGTCTTTTCATGTGACGGGCCAATCAGACTGGTATGTACCATGATTCCGTCCTTCGTCAGATAGCATTTGTCGACCTGAATGCTGTAACCGCCTGTTTTCTGTTCTCCGTATCCGCGGATCATATACAGGTACTTATCGCTTTGGTATGTCATCTTTATTTCTGTTTTTTTGTTCTCTTCTATTGTCTGTGCCAGTTCTTCCGGCATCTCTTCCGGAGTAACAACAGTAAATTCCAGATCCTTTATTTTCCCCTTATCACTGTCATCCTGGGTGCCGCAGCCCCCTGCCAAGCATAGTGTCAGCAGAAAGCAGATACTAATGGTAATGGATATTACTTTTTTCACTTACTCTCCTATCCTTTTCCTTGCCTTATTATTAATATCTTATGCAGGATGAGCAAGGGAACATTCATCTTATTCCATTTCCCTCCAGAATATTTGATTCCACCGCGCTGCAATGGTTCTTTGAGGAAACGTATAACCATCTAATGAAGTAACGGACATCAACCCCATCAGGGAATTCGTGAGAAAGCATTCCTCATAGCCGGAAATCTCATGAGGATATATCACAGTCTCAACAATCTTTTCTCTGCGCATCAGATAGTCTCTTATAATTCCGGGAAGCAGTCCGCAGGACAATCGGGGTGTATATATGACTTTATCTTTTACAAAAAAAATATTGCTGGAAGTCCCTTCACAGATCTCTCCTTTGCTGTTGCAGAAAATAAACTCATCATATCCTTCTTCTAATGCTTTCCTTTTCTCCAGAATGCAGTCTCCATAATTCGTAGTTTTATGATAGGTGAACCCGGAAGTCTCATTTCGGATTACCTGGCTGAACTTTGCCCGAAACCCTTTTTGAAACCGTTCATCTCCATATGGATTTTGTCTGTGGGTTAAAATCATATTTTCATCTGATACAGATATTTTAAGAACTCCATGTGACATAGGATGCTCCATCAGATATTCCACAATCTTTTCTTTGGAAACATACATTTTTAACTTAAGAAAGTGTATTCCCTTTTCCATCCGTTTTAAATGTTCTTCAAGAAGTACCGCCCTGCCATTTACTACCGCTATTGTTTCAAATACTCCAAGGCCAAACCAATACCCTTCATCTAATTTGATATCCATTATTTTCTACTCCGTCAATAATTTCTCCAGCATTTGAACGGAATCCGCAATTTTATCTGCTCCGCTTTTTTCCAGTTCTTCCCGGGTTCCATACCCAAACAGCACACCAATGCTTTCCAGACCGCATTTTTTTGCGCCGATTATATCGTGTTCCCGGTCTCCGATCATAACAGCCCGGTTTTTGTCGGAAATATGATTTTGATCCAGGGCATAACTGATTACTTCATCTTTTTTCGTTCGTCTTCCATCCAATTCACTTCCCTGAACATCCTCAAAGTACTTTATCAGCTCAAAACGTTCCAGGATCCGCTTTGCATATACGGTAGGTTTTGATGTTGCCACAATCAGTACTTTCCCCTGTTCCTTTAAATGCTGCAGCATCTCCGGTATGCCGGGATAAACTTTATTTTCAAATATTCCGTCCTCGTTAAAGTATTCTCTGTATTTCCATACCGCTTCCTCTGCCTGCTCATCGGAAAACCCATAATATTCAACAAAAGAATCCTTCAGGGGAGGTCCTATGAATTTGTTCAGTGCTGCCTTTTCCTCTATATGGATCCCATATTGTTTCAAAGCATAGGCAACGGAATTGGTAATTCCCTCCTGCGGGTCTGTCAGCGTTCCATCCAGATCGAATAACATATAGTTCTTATTCATCATAAACCTTTCTGCGCTACTGTAAGGCTTCCAGTATCGCTTTCGCCTTTTGCAGCGTCTCTTCATATTCAAATTCCAGTTCCGATTCGTAGGTGATCCCTCCGCCTACTCCTAAATGATATATGCCGTCTTTGTGCACGGCAGTCCGTATCACAATATTAAAATCACAATCTCCGTCCAGCGTCAGATATCCGATTGAACCAGTATACAATCCTCTTCTGCCATGTTCCAGCTCATCAATAATCTCCATGGCACGCAGCTTGGGGGCACCGGTGATGGAACCTCCCGGAAATGCCGCTTCTATCAGATCCATCACCGTCATTCCAGGCTTCAGATCTCCTGTGATGTTAGATACAAGATGAAAAACCGTTGCATATTCTTCTACGGTAAAAAGTTCCGTTACCTGAACACTTCCGTGCCTGCATACCCGGTTCAGATCATTCCGCTCCAAATCTACAATCATCAGCAGTTCACTTTTATCTTTTTCCGAAGATGCCAGCTCTTCCTTCAGCATTTTATCCTCTTCAGGTGTAGTTCCCCTTTTTCTGGTCCCCTTGATCGGTCTGGTTTCCACATGCCCCTTTTTCATTTGGAGAAACCGTTCCGGAGAAGCGCAGATGACCTGAAAATCGCCATAATTCAGATATCCGCCAAATGGAGCAGGATTATTTCCCCGTAACTTACTAAATACTTCATACGGAGATTTGCTGCTTTTTATGCTAAGCCGCTGGGTCATATTCGCAATATAAATATCACCTTCGATAATATATCCTATCATATCATCAATTGCTTTTAAATAATCTTCTTTTTGAAAATTAGGGATTACCTCAATTTCTCTTCTCTCCTCCAATGGGTGTGCGATACGAATACCATTAAAAATGGACTTCTTTAACTCTTCCAAACGAATGCTGCTGTCTTTCAGCTTCCCATTTGCGATCAGCGAAACTTCCTTTTTCTCATGATCCTCAATAATAAATACATCATAGAAATTCAAAATGCAGTCCGGGATATCTGCTTCTATTGGATCTTTTGCTTTTACCCCTTCTTTTTTGCGCCCGTAATCATAAGAAAAATATCCGATTGCTCCGGAAATAATAGGAAGTCCCGTTACATTTTCTTCTTTATTTTCTTTTAGATAATTTCTCATAAATTGTTCAAATGAAACACTGCCTGGTTCTCCGTTGATCGTAAAAGTTTCCCCTTTTACCAGCTTCAGATAGGGGTACAGACCGATAATAGAGTATCTGCCGAGCTTATTTCTCAGAGACGAGTCCAGAAAAACGGCGTCCTTTTCATTTTGAAAAACCATATGGATGTCCTGAATCGGGATATACGGCTGTAATTTCTGAATTTTCTTAAGCATGTCTGCACCACCAGTCTTTACTAATATTTATAAAGTTATCTAAAAGTTCATGTCCGAAATCGGTCAGCACAGCTTCCGGATGAAACTGTACACCGAAAACAGGGGCTTCCCTGTGGGATATTGCCATAATATCCCCATCTTCTGTCCAGGCATCCACCTGAAAATCAAGCGGCAAAGTAGTCTTGTCTATCACAAGGGAATGATATCTGGTTACCCCATATTCTTTTGGAATTCCACGGAAAATCCCCCTTCCACTGTGGTGGATTCTGGTAACTTTTCCATGCATGGGCCGTTTTCCTTTCACTATATCCGCACCAAAAGAATAGCCTATAACCTGGTGACCCAGGCATACACCTAATATTGGTATCTCATTTTTAAATTTCCGGACAATTTCATTGGATAGCCCCGCTGATTTCGGGTTTTTAGGACCTGGCGAAATTACGATCCCCTCCGGTCTCATACCGGAAAGTTCCTCTAACGTAACCTTATCATTTCGCACTACGAGAATTTCCTGACCCAGCTCTTCAAAATAAGCGGACAGATTGTACACAAAAGAATCATAATTATCAATACACAAAAACATAGACCTCTCCTCACTTTCGTTTTTAAAACCAAGTCGTTATCCTAAAGTGAGTCTAAAGGTCCGTAACTTGCAGATGCCCCTATTATATACAAAATATGCGAATTCTTCAAGTATAAATTTATCTGTTCTTCTTGAATCCCTTTCAAAAGTCCAGTATAATAAAAAGCATAGTACGTATAACGTAAAGGAGAATTTTATGGTTAATACAAGTAACGAAGAGGATATGCGCCGTCTGTCGGGCATTCTGGTGCATCCTACCTCCTTTCCATCCCCTTATGGCATTGGCGACCTGGGAAAAGGCGCTTATGATTTCATCGATTTTCTCCATGAATCCAGCCAGCACCTGTGGCAGGTTCTTCCACTTGGTCCTACCGGCTTCTGGAACTCCCCCTATCAAAGCCCTTCTGCGTTTGCAGGGCAGCCGTTATTGATCAGTCTCGATGATCTGGCTGATATGGAACTGTTGGAAAAAAGTGATATTGAAAAGATTCCTCAATGGAAAGATCCCAGAAAAGCTGATTACATTGAGGTCCGCAAATACAAAGAAACACTGTTTCAGCAGGCTTATGCCGCATTTAAGCACACCCCCAATAAAATGCTCCTGGAAGAGTATGACGATTTCTGTATGGCAAATGCAGATTGGCTGGAAGATTACAGCCTCTTTATGGCACTTAAAGATACTCACGAAGGCGAATGCTGGGCAGACTGGGAAGAAGAACTAATTTCACCCATACCAGAAGTAAGGGTCAGTCTGAAAAAAAGCTTAAAAGACCAAATCCGATATCACCAGTTCCTGCAGTTTATCTTCTTTTCCCAATGGGCGAAATTAAAAGCCTATGCCAATGAAAAAGAGGTCTTTATTATCGGGGATATCCCCATCTTCGCAGCATACGACAGCGCCGATGTCTGGGCAAATAAAGGGCTGTTCCAGCTGGATAGTACCGGTCATCCCACCAGAGTATCCGGAGTTCCTCCTGACTACTTTTCTGCTACCGGACAGCGCTGGGGCAATCCGCTCTATGACTGGCCTGTTCACAAAAAAGATGGTTATCAGTGGTGGATCAGCAGAATTGCACATCAGCTGAAGATGGTTGATTATCTTCGTATCGACCATTTCAGGGGCTTTGAGGCTTACTGGTCTATTCCTGCGGAGGAAGAAACTGCCTTGAATGGCAAATGGGTGAAGGGTCCCTGCGAAGACCTGTTTCTATGTATCCAAAAAGAACTGGGGGATCGGCTTCCGATTCTGGCGGAAGATCTTGGGATCATCACACCTGATGTTGAATGGCTGCGGGATATGTTTCATTTTCCGGGTATGCGGATCTTACAGTTTGCATTTCAGGATATGGGTGAAAGTACATACCTTCCCCATAATTTCACTACTGTCAACTGCATCTGTTATACCGGTACCCATGATAACGATACCTCTGCCGGCTGGTATCAGGGTCTGTCCGAAGAATTAAAGGACAAAATCCGCAGATACGGAAATACCGATGGCGGAAATATAAGCCTTGATATGATACGTTTCTGCATGGGCACAATTGCAAGATTTGCTATTTTCCCGATACAGGATATTCTCCAGCTTGACAGCCGTCACAGGATGAATACACCAGGTGTTGCCGAGGGAAACTGGGAATTCCGCTACCTGCAGGAAGATCTGAACTCCAGCCGTTCTGAATGGCTGCGTCAGACCTCCCACTTATTTGGGCGGTATTAATTTCATAAGATATAACTAATTAGTAGAAAAGAGAGATAGACATGATACGTTTTATTATTGTTGTAATAGTTGTTGTAGGTTTTCTTATTTTATCCATTCCAATTCTGATATTTGAGTGGATCCTTGGTAAATTCAATCCGAGATTGAGAGATATATCATCTTTACGTCTGGTTCAAAACGTTTTTAAACTGGTATTGTTTGTGAGCGGAACCAAGGCAACCATCATCGGTGCTGAAAACGTCCCCCAGAATGAAGCAGTGCTGTATGTAGGCAATCACAGAAGTTTTTTTGATATTCTGCTTACCTATTCCAGATGTCCGGGGCTTACAGGCTACGTGGCGAAAGATGGCATGGAAAAAATACCTCTGCTCTCCCACTGGATGAAACGGCTCTACTGCCTGTTTCTCAATCGGGAAGACATCAAAGAAGGTCTGAAAACGATTCTTAAAGGAATTGAACAAATAAAAGCCGGAATATCCATGTGCATTTTTCCGGAAGGAACCAGGAACAAAGTACCGGATGCCCCAATGCTACCCTTTAAAGAAGGCAGCCTGAAAATGGCTGAAAAAACAGGCTGTGCCATAATTCCTATGGCCATCACTAACTCTGCCGAGATTTTTGAAAATCATTTTCCTAAAATACGTTCCGCACATGTAATTCTGCAGTATGGAAAGCCAATTTATCCGAAAGAATTAAGCAAAGAAGATAAGAAATTCCTTGGAGCTTATACACAGAAGGTGATTCAGGGGATGCTGGATGAGCATAAAACGCTGTCCATAAAATAAAGTACAGGAAGAATCCGCCATGTATCTGATTGACATGGCGGATTCTTTAGGCTTTCCCAAAACTGGAAAAACTACCTATCCCCGATCTCTCTGACTTCCTTTCATGTCACTAAATTTTTCAAACTCTCTCTGGCCGTCTTAAAATACTTATCCTCAGGATTAACCTGTAAAACAAAGTTAATTTTACCAAGCAGTTTCTGAAGATAACGAATATTTTCTGTTGCATCTGTCCCGTATTTTTGATCTTGTACATGCTGTAGATGAGAAGCTGCGCCAAATTTACAGCAATAGTATATTTCCTGGCGCAGTTTCCTTCTATATTCCCCGGATACCTGTGGTTTACAATTGACTACAATACCGGTAACTGCCTGCCTCTGACCGGCTAAAAGTAATTTCGTCTTCTTTTCATTTAACTCTAAACCAATCACCTGTAAGAAACCGCGAACTTTATTTTTTACTTTATATGCCTCAAAGCTGCCGGAAAAGGTCATATCATCACAGTATCTGGTATAGGTTATCCCACGTTTAGCACACCATTCCCCCATGTACTCATCAAAGGGCATCATAACAATATTTGATATTGCAGCTGAGGTGGGTGCTCCCTGGGGCAGACAGCCTTCGTAACAGCAGAGATGTGTCAGCAGTGTTCCTACTGCAGGCGGAAACCGATAACTATGGAAAACCCTCTGATATACCAGTATAAAAGGTATATTTCCGAAAAAATCATGGATGTCCAGTTTTAGAATTTTTTCCTGCCCCACATGGCCGGATACATTTGAGATAAGCGAGACTCCTTTACGGTAAGCAGTTGCGCATGATGATACAGGGATCGGGTCCAGAATATGATGAAGAATATTTCTCTGAACCATTTTCAGAAGTGTGTCAGGTATGCAGAGCCGCCGGCAGGTACCGTCCCTCTTTGGAATTTTTGCAGTGCGATAGTGACTGGGAATATGATTGCTAAGAGCATACAGACATGCAATCTGGCGCTCCTCTGGCCAATTAATCTCTCCAAATAATTGAAACTCCATGATCAGCTGCCTGCAATGTTCCGCCGTACAATATTTCCACAACCTATGATCTCCCATATGCTTTCCTCCATCCTGGAGCGTGTTTTAAAATTGCCTGTACCTGGCTGGTTGTTCCAATTTATGGGATGTGACCGAGCAATTTCAGGTGCGTAGTGGGGCTACGTCCCTTAAATTGCACAATTGCAGCCTGCAAAGTGGAGCGACCAGACGGGTGCAATGAATTTTCAAGCACACTCTACTGTAATTCAAGCCGGATTATTCAAATATAAATGAATTGTCCGGCTTGGTTTTATTAGATGGCAAAGGCAAAACAAAAAGGTGATACGTAAAATGCGAAGTTGTACCAACCGAAGGCCGCACAAGCATTGTGCTGAAGTACATCGCAGCAGTTTACGGTGTGCAGGCAGGCCTTCACCGATCTGCAAGAATACAATTCCAGACAGCGACTCGCTGCCCGGCCAAAATTTATGGAAATACTAATGTCTCTGCCAAATTATATCTCTATCATACCATAAGTATTGGAGAACTGTAAATTTTATTTTTATTCAGATCCCATTTACTTTGAAATACAATCAGATTTACTCCGTTATTAAGCTATAAGGAGTGATCTTGCGTATTCTGCCTGCGATCAAATATCCCAATACATAACTTACCGCAATAATACCCGCTATAATTCCTGTAACCCCCAGTGGCTGGATAATAAAATGCGCATTCATAACCCCCAGGCTTTTGAATAGTACAGAGATAACCCGGTTCATAGCCAGCATGCTGATAATTCCTCCCGCTGCTGCACCAATTACAATTGGAGGCATTAAGCTGAATGTAATCTGTCTGATGATCTGACCCGTGGTAAATCCGATGGACTTTTGAATTCCGTAATACCGCTTTTGCCTGGTAATCATCATCCTTATAATCAGATACAACACCAGTGTAATAACCAGTACTGTGGTACACAAAATACCAATCGCTATAATCGTTGTCATAGTGGAGTATATATTGATCACACTGAACATAACTTCTTTATTTTTCGTCAGTGATATTTCTTCTTCTCCGTAAATTTTATTGATTTCATTTTGGAAGTCCTCCATTGCCCCTTCATCACTTTGATTCAAATATACGTACAGATTACTCTGGTTAAATGACGGCAGAATTTTTTCAATTCCCGCCTTCGTTATCATTATATCCATACCGAGAAAGTTAGATCCCTGTGTCAGCCCAGTAACCAGAAATTCTTTATGCTCATTTCCGGTCTCTACCGTTATGGTATCTCCAATATCTTTCACAAGAACCTCTGCCAATAGCGCACCCATTGCCACTTCATTGTCATGTTTGGGATAACGTCCTTTATAAATTGTATTGTTTTCCACCATATTAAAATCTTCTATCACAGTGGTCATACAGTCCATACCATTTACAAGGGTACTAAGGGTATCAAAATAGAATGTTTTTCTTACATTATCCATTTCCCGAATCTTTTTTGGGAAAGATTCCACTTTTTCATTGTCTGGCAGTACAACCATCAAATCTGCCATTTCTGCTCCTATAATATTTAAAAATGCACTTTTTTCTAATGCTATATTATAATACATCGTCCATGCAAACAATGCTACGAAGGTCAAAAATGAAATGATGATCCCAATCATAATATTCTTTTTGGTATTCTGCAGCGTGTTCTTAACGGCTAACATAAGATTTAGGGTTCCTTTCGAAGTATCCAATGGAATAACATTATTTCGAAAACTGTGAGTCGCTATTCCACCCCGGATGGCAATAATCGGATGCAGGTGGTTGATTCTGCCAGAAGCAAAAAATGCAATACTGCCAGTCATAATGATGATAAATACAAAAACGATGCTGCTAATGGCTGCGTGGAATCCCTGGTGCCATACAATTCCTGTCTGTGCAGAAAACAACTCATTAATCAAGGGCAAAACACCATAAGATGCTGATACGCCCAGCACAGCGCCTATACTTCCAATAAGAGCAAATTGCAGGACAAAGGAAATTACAATCTGTCTGCTGGTGTAGCCCAGCGCTTTTAAAACACCTACATTTTTCATATCTTCTTCAATCATATTAATAATCCGGAATCGGATTACCACCATGCTGATCAACACAATAATAAGCGCAAAGCTAATCATGATTGACCCACCGATGTTGGAGGTCAAAGTCCTCGCACGTACCCCCAATACCGCATCCTGACACCAGAAGTTCATAGCCGTACCTTCCAGACGCTGCATTCCCGACAGCTGTTTCTTAAAGTCAGAAGTCAGATTCACAGAATCGCGATAGTCTTCCATTCTTGCTGAAACCAGCGTCCCAAGGTTATTCCATTCTTTCGAATCCTCCTGCAGTTTATCAAAATCCGGTTCTTTTAAGTACGCTCCAATTCCACCTAAGTTAATGGAACTTGTGAGGGACACATCTTCTATAAATCCTGCTATAGTAAATAAATAGCTCTTGTGGTTAAACTGAATATCAAAAGGTTCCCCTATTTTATGATATCCTCCTGTTTTCATAATATAAGGAAGGTATATTCCGTTCTGTATAGATGTATCTTCCTCCATAATATGAAGTTTTGATATGTTTCTTTGCTCTCTCAGACTTGTAATCAGAAAAACCTGTTCCAGCCTGCTGTCTGCATAGGGAAGCGATGCTCCCGGAAAAATCAGAGCTTTCTGTGTCTCTACCTGGTTTACCCCCTTATAATTCCGGATAAACTCAATATTCTTATCCTGATCATCGCTTTCAGCCAATGCCGCCATAAAATGCGCTCCATTCAGCGCTTCCATTCTGTTAAGAAAAGATTGCTGATAATTAAAAAATACCAATGCTCCCGTATTTAAAATGGTAACTGCAATTACAATCAATAGGAACAACGACAACATCTGGCCTTTGCTCTTTTTCAGGTAAGATTTCATTAACATTTCTGCAGTATCCATCTTACCACCCCATTTCTTCCAGAAAATCACGCAGTATTCCAATCCTGTTTTGATCAACTTCATCATAATCCGTTAATCGGCATTCTCCGCAAATGATGCCGTCCTTCAGATAAATAATGCGATTTCCTCTCAGTGCTGAACGCAGATCATGTGTCACCATGATAATGCTCTGCCCTTCCTGGTGACAATTGGTAAAGGTATCCAGAACTGCTTTCCCATGGGCAGAATTAAGTGCGCCTGTAGGTTCATCCGCAAACACAATCTCCGGCTTATTAATAAGAGCTCTGACAATTCCTACTCTCTGCGCTTCTCCGCCCGATAATTGAGAAGGAAACTTCTTCCATGAATTTTTATCCAGTCCTACCTGCTTTAGCAGTTCTTTTCCCCTTCCCGATACTTCCTTTTTATTTTTGTCAGCCAATAGTCCAACTGCCATAACATTATCCAACACACTCATATTCTCCAGAAGATAAATCTGCTGAAAAACAAACCCACAGTGTCTGCGCCTGAAAACAGCAAGTTTGTCATTGCTGTAGCCCGAAATTTTCGTATTTCCATAATAGATGTCTCCAAGGGTTGGTTTATCCATACCGGATAACGCATACAAAAGCGTGGATTTACCAGCTCCGGATGCGCCCATAATTACGGTAAAATCCCCTTTCTCAAAACTGATATCCAAATTTCTCAGTACATGCTGCTGGACCCCTTCATTTGAAAACGTCTTGCACAATTTATTGGTAGTTAATATTGTTTCTCCCATTTTCTCTCCTCTTTCAGACAAATACATGCCGGTATAAATAAGATTATTTGTTATCATAATCCTATTTTACACAGAAAATTCTTAGCGCGTCTTTAGCTGATTCTTAACCAATCCTTAAAACTTAAAATCCTGACAATAACGCACACTCCCCTTACTCAGCTTACTACCCCCCTTTTATTTTCCACGAGCCAGGTATATAATTGAAGAAAATATAAATTCAGGAGGAAAACAACATGAAATATTTTATGATCGAAGGAATGATACTAGATGCAGATAAAATGACAGATGATATAATGAAAGAACATATGGCATATACACAAAAAGCAATGGATGAAGGAACAACATTACTGTCCGGGCTGAAAACCGATATGAGCGGCGGTGTATTTATTATGAAATCCGATTCAAAAGAAAAAATTGAAAAGTATTTATCTCAAGAGCCTTTTAAAATACATGGCATACAAGAATACCGTATTCTTGAATTCCATTCCCATTACGTTAATTCTTCACCCGCAGAATGGTTTGATAATTAATACGTGAACTGCTCTTTTCCTGCAAGTCTTACAAACAGGGTAACCACAAAGCCATCTTCCCGGTTTTCGCAGTTGATACTGCCCCCCATCTGTTCCATAAAATACCGGGCTAAATACAGCCCCAGTCCTGCTCCGTTTATCTCTGCAGTATTTCTGCCCCGGTAGAACTTTTCAAATAGTAATGGTAAATCCTCTTTCGCTGCTCCTTTTCCAAAATCCCGGAAACATACTCTCAGATAATTCTCCTCACAGAAAGCAGAAATCTCAATAGAGGTATTAGCATATTTATAGGAATTGTTCATTACATTATCGATCACCTGCTGAAGCCGTAGTGGATCAGCTGCGATCATGCATTCCGGGATAGATTTCAGATCAGCCAGATGATTGTAATCAGCTGCCGCTATATAAGAACTCAGAATCTGGCTGCCCATTTCTAAAGTTTCCACTTTCAGCTTCTCTAATTCCTCCATAGTTGCCTGAAATAAATTTGTAATCAGTTGATTGATCTGTTCAGCTTTTTGTCCGATTGTTTCCAACTGTTTCTTCTCTTTATCGCTTCTTTGGAATGCCAGCATCAGCTCAGATATGGCTTGAATGGAAGCTACCGGAGTCTTAATATCATGACTTAATGATGCAACCAGCTCTTTTTTACTTTGATTTGCCTGACGCTCATTTTCCTTCGCCCTTTTTAATTCTTCACGCATCAGATCAAAACTTTCTGTAAATGCTCCAAATAAATTTGTATGATCCATTTCCAGCGGAACATTGAAATCCCCTCTTGCTATATTTCTTGCAAAATACTCCATTTTCTGAAATGGTACAAATAATTCCTTTCTCAGATACCAATAATATATTACGATGCAGAACAGAATGCCGCAAATCAAAATCACGCCGCATAAAAGAAATTGTTCTGTTTTTGATTTTAGAAATTCTTGAGAATTATTATGAAATACTGCCTTGCCAAGTAACACCCCATCTTTTTCGATATCCACGATAGTATCCCGATTAATAATCGACATTGACAGGTTCTCTGACAGCCCCTTTTCTGTCGCCATCAGAATCTTCCCGTCCCTGTCAAATATGGAAAATGCAAAAGAATAGGCATGGTTTACAGCCTGTCGGCTTCTTCCCTGTAGTAATTCATCCCAATGATCTGCTGCCTGCATTACAACATCATTCACGGCAGTAATATCCAGGTTCTGCACTTTGGCATCTGTCGCCGTCCAAAACATAAACCCCGCCATCATGACAAGGAATGCTGCTGTCACCGCTATGAATCCTTTATTAATCACGATACTCCTCCTCATATACGTATCCCGTTCCCCAGATTGTTTTTATTCGTTTGGGGTCATTAGGATTTTCTTCTATCTTCTCACGTATCCTTCGTATGTGCACGTTTAGTGTTCCATCTCCGGTTATAGCATCTTTCCAGACCTTTCGGAACAGTTCTTCTTTTGGAATAATGCGGTTTGCATTCTGTACCAGATATTCTAACAGCTGATATTCCATTGTCTTTAATTTTAATAGCGTACCATCTAAACTGGCCCTGGAAGTTTTAAAGTCCACAACCAGACCTCTGTCCTCAAACAAATCTCTGACATTTGACAGCTTCTGACGCCGAAGTACCGCCTTTACCTTCGCCAGGAGAATACTGAGTGAATATGGTTTTTTTATATAGTCATCTCCACCGATATTTAAAGCTATCAGCACATCATCATCGCTGGTTCTGGCACTGATAAACAAAATAGGAACCTGTATTTTTTCCCTGAGCTCTTTACACAATGCAAATCCAGAATCATTCCCCAGACTGATATCCAGAAGAATCATCTCCGCCTGATTCTCTCCAAAAAATTCCATACATTGGCTTTTTGTATAAACAACCGCTGTTTTCACATCAAACATATTAAAGTATTCACAGGTACTGTCAGCAAGTGCTTCCTCATCATCTACTATCAGGCAGTCATATTTCATCTTGATACTCACCCAGTGCTGCAGGATACATCCTGCAATACTTCCTTTCTACTTTCCGGTATTTTATTTTAAAGTAAAAAAGTGCCCCAAACGGACACTTTTTTATAGTTTTTCTGCTATTATATTACCACAAAATCGCGATTTTTTCAAGTCTTGCAGTTACAATTCTAAGGGTGTATATATTATATACCTGTCAATTTCGGTGGGAATACTCTCCCTCCGAACTTTATAAATAGAAAGGATATTCTTATGAATGAATCCGCACTGACTTCACTCCTGTTAAATGCCGATAAAAAAAATTTTCTCACTAACCTGGTATCCTGTAACCAATACACTCAGCAGTTTGGTATTGCGCTCTCGGAAGAAGATGCTGCACAGCTTATGGAATGCCGCAGAGAAGTACTGACAGAATTTGGACGTATTGAATTTGAGGGTGGTATTCTTCCAAAACTGATCTATGAATTTTGTGACTCTTCTTACATTTATCAGGACAATTATCTGGATACTCTTATATCACTTCAGAATATTTTTTACCTGTACAAAAATGAGTCTCTCGATGAATTAAGTGATGACGACCTTCTTCATTATATGAAAGTACACTTTGAAGGCGAATGCGAAGGTTCACTGGAATACCTGGAAGACACCTGCCTGAATCATTTCTGCCGTAAAATCCGAAAAGGATGGAAAGGACAATTTGATGAATAAAAGCCAATTCCCCTCTGATGTCACCCTGGAAGAAGTGCTTCCCCTTCTTGCAAAAAGGGTTCGAAAATATACCAGTGCTGAAAGTACCTCTGTTACAAACGAAACTGCCAGGCAGATTCTTCTTTCTATTTTGTATTGTCTGGAAGATACAAATGCTTCCTCTATGAATCTTATAACAGGAACAGAGTCTGTCGAGGAGCGTTTTTCATCCGGTTTGAAACACAAACAGCAGTTACTGGATGAGTCACGGTACCTGCTGGAACATATACAGGCACATTTACTTCCTATCGAAAACGATGTTTACAAACGGACCATCTTAACCGGTATTCCTCCATTCTTCCATGATTATGATGTTTATTTTGGAGCACATCTAAGCCCCGGCTCCATTGATTATCCCCTCTGTTTAGAAATAGAGGGACTGACAGGAATTGATTTTATAGCAGAATATCTGCACAGATTTCATTTGGAAGAAACCTTTTTATCTTATTTTTCTGTATCTGTTATCAGGGAGGTACTGCGGGGCTACCATAGTGATTTTGAAAATCTTCTGGTTAACATTTTTCAGATTGTATTTCAAAATGCGATCGGCTGTGTATTATGCAATACCAGCGTTTATATGCTGGACATCCACCCACGGATCAGATCCAGGCTTTACCGCCATTTATCCGCTTTTACCAAGGTACAGCTAAAACGTCTTTTACGGACAGCACTTGCGCATTTAATCCTGGAACTTTCCCTGGAAAAAGAAGATGAACTGGTTTCCTTTCTTTCCTGTGCACTGGAATTATTCCAGGAATCCCTATATCAATATATCCAATTAGGTCAAATCGGCCATGTCTTTGTTTCACGGTCTGTTGACGTGACTGTACCTGTATCTGAATTTGAAGATGGCGAAATGATGGATGATGAAAAACTGCGGTTATTCATTGAAGAGATGCAGGAATGCCGGTATCTTTCCGATAAGATCGGGATGATACGGGAACAGATCCATTCCCTGAGCGACCTGGAAGAAGTTTTAAAAGAATGTTTCTGGGATGCGGAATATCCGGAAGTATTTCAGCTTCTTTCACCGCCGGAGGCGGATGCTCTGCAAGCGAATATAAAACTGAAACAAGACTTTGGCAGCCCGCTGGAAGAATGGGAAAAATATTTGGCACGTATATAAAAATTTTGGCACATATATAAAAGCAGGAGCAGCTCAATCGCTGCTCCCTCATAAAATACACTTATATAATCATGACTTCTTCCCCATACTCAATATAAAGCTCATCAATTAACTGCTGTCCTGCCCGGGCAATAAAACCGTTTTGATCCAGTTCTTTTAGGGGCTGGATTTCTACGTCCCTGACATCATTGCGTCCTTTGATAAATACTTTATCTCCCCATTCTTTCATCAGCGAATACTTTGCATCCTCATCAATATAAATCACTTTTTTCTTATCATCTGCTTTTTCATAAGGTCTTAATACTCTGACACACTTAACATCCATTCTAATTTCCTCCTATACGTAATCATATCTGCGCGGCACATCCATCAGCTTCTTGTGGGTAAAATGGAAAATAAAGCAGATTACAGCGCAGATCAGATACCCTACAGCATACGGGAAGGACATTGTATCGATCCCAAATCCCAGCATTGGGGCATGCATAAATCCAAAGAACGACAGTATGGATGCTATGATAAGTGCATATCCTGCCTTATCCAGTCTTCTGTCAATGATGAATACCACAACCGTTGCCCAGAGTATACTAGTAAGAATTGCCCCATGTCGCATTGCTGCAACACCATGCCAGGTGACTCCGTAATTCAGCATGGTCTGAGAAACCGTATCACTGCTGTTCATCGTAAGGGTATCTTCCAAAAAGATTCCAAAAGAACCTAAGGCATCTCGTACATATGTATACAAAACGTCCGCTATATGCGGAATCAGTGCAATGGCAACTGCAGCGCCGTGTCTTCTAGGCACATCTGTGCTGGACTGGACTACCATCAGAATTGCACACCATAAGAAGGTTATGGATGCTATCACTGCAGGCATCAGAGAATTGAAGAATCCGTAAACGCCAAACAGCGCAGATGCTCCAAACAGTACTCCGGTAACCCATGAATATCCGGTTCCTGTTCCGCTTTTCTTCAGACCCGGGTGACCCAGCCATACTGTATTGGGTATGATTCCACCAAACAATGCAGATAACATCGTACAGCACCCATCCGCAATCTGCGCATGTCCCACATTGTAGTCATCTCCTGCTGCAATGGCGGATTCCACGTTATCCATGGTTTCGATAAAGTTATATACTTCAATTGGGATAATAACTCCCAGATACGGCACAATCAGTTTAAATCCGGCCAGTATATTTGCTCCGGAGAAATATGGAAGTACTACTCCGACTGTAGAGGTGTCAATCTGTACTCTTCCAAGACAGATAGCGTACACCACACCAAAGACCACGGATACCAAAAGCATAGGGATCTTCTTCTTAAATACATAACCGCCGATTAAACCGATAATTGCAATGATAAGAACCGGCATTCCCAATACGGGATCATGATAAACCTCAAATAAACCAACCGTTGCCATCCATACGAGACCAATTCCCGCAACTGCACCAAGCATAGCTGCTCTGGGAATAATTCTTCTGATATACGGTCCGACAAATCCTCCGATTAACTCAATAAATCCTCCCAGGAAACAAGCTGCAACTGCTGCTGTCCAACATTCTTCCGGTGACAGCCCAGCATAATGAAGCGGATAAATAACTCCATACAGATAGACGAACATCGCCGGAGTGGATACACCGGAAGGTAGTGCGGTGACATCTGTTCTTCCTGTTCTCTTTGCCAGTTTTCTGCCCATATAGGCATAGATAAAACCGCTGGCCATAAGTCCGATGGACAATCCCGGAACCACTCTGCCATAGATGATATCATCTGTCCATCCAATACCCTGTAATGCGTAAATTATAATAATGTAATTGACCAGGTTTCCCACGAAAGAATAAACTACGCCGCCTACATCTTCTGCCTTAAATAAGCGCATTGCTTTTGTATTCATTTTTCTTTCCTCTCTCTTTTGTCCTTTATTCTTTTATCAAAGTTCAATACAACTCATCCATTTATTCTAAAACTGAATACCCATTTCTGTAAGTTCTGCTCTTACTTCCTCATACATTGCCAGCCATTCCGGAAGCGGGGTAATTGTCTCCATATCATATGCTTCATTAAATGGCTTTCCGCAGTTTCCGTCTTCCATACGGAATACATGCTCATATTTATCCAGCAGTTTTAATACAATTTCATTTGCCTCTTCACGCGTCATCTTTTGTTTTGCAACCGCTTTGCCCACTTCACCCATAAGGCGCACTTCCAGCCCGGTTCCGTTTGGTTTATTTCCATTTGCAGATCCCAGTCCTTCCAGATGCCCGCCGCTGACGGTAACCACGATTGTATTTGCGGCTACTTCATACAACAGTTCTTTTGTCATAGCGCCGCTGCTTGGCCAAAGATCGCATACTATAATTGCCGGAGCATTCTTGGCAAATGTCTGGCAGAGTACAGACTGGAGCCACAGACAGCCTCTTGCTGTGGTTGCCACATCCTGGATATGGATCGGATGACAGAGATGATAATCCGCCATACAGACCAGATTCGCTGCCATTATGGATGCCAGCATGACAATCGTTGCTCCCGGAGCATCCCCTGCAAGACCACCAACCATGGTACATGCCAGGGATGCATTCTTCATTCCATAGTCCAGTGAATTTGCTGCACGTACTAAATTACCGTTATCAATCATTAATTCATTAAACATTGCAACCAGATGGGAATCGCATGGACGAAGACGCTTTTCTCCAACTGCCGCATAATCTCCAACTTCTGTAACAGCACTTTCTGCCGCTAAAAGCCCCATTCCTTCTCTTCCGACTTCCTTAAGGGCTTTGTGAAGATATTCCATTTCGCGGCGCACTGCCACTACTTCCGTTACATCACCGCTGGTTACCGCATAACCATCTACATCTACTAATGATCCGCAAGTCAAAAGGTCAATGACCGGCTCCTTTGCAGCACTTAAAATAATGGGATAATATAAGGATTCCGGTGTCGGACATCCCGGGTTTCCTGCCCATACAACCGGTAAGGATTCATCTTCTATTTTTCGGGCTTTCAAAGTTACCGCATCTTTGCCTTCCCCCATTACCAGCTCGGTCTTCATATTTCTCAGACCTTCTTCAATCTCTTCTTTTTCAAAATGAATGATCCGCTTTGTACTCATATTGTAAATACCAAGATCTACGATCAGTTTTTTTGCTGCTTCGAACATATCATCCAACAGTTTTTCATCATTTGGAATAATGACTTGTTTATCCCAGCTAAAGTCATAATCCTCAACCAAATCCCTTACTCCGTCGATGATGTAGTCCAGATCCCAATCATCTTTTTCCACTGCAGGACCTGTTTTTCCTCTTGCACAAATTTCTAAAAATTTCTTCGTATCCATGTTTTTCCTCCTTCGTTTGTGTAATCATTATAGCAGAAAGCTCCTTCAACTTGCAACAGAATAATCTCTGTGTTAGACTGTTACAAAAGAATCGTATTACTGTTCACAGGCGCCTGTAAACGGTAATTCCGCCTAAGAAAAACCAAATATAATTCAGGAAAGGTTTCTAATTATGACATCAAAACAAACCTTATGCGAGGCTGCTTCCGGCAGGATCCCGGCTGATACAGTCTTTAAAAACGGAAAAATTATTAATGTAATTACTCAGGAGATTTATGCTGCAGATGTGGCTGTTTACCAGGGCATGATTGTGGGCATTGGCTCTTATCACGGAAGCAGTGAAATCGACTGCAGTGGAAAGTATCTCTGTCCGGGGTTAATGGATGCCCATCTGCATATCGAAAGCTCCATGGTAACCCCCTGCGAAATGACAAAATCTGTTTTGCCGGATGGAACTACAACGCTTATTGCAGATCCCCATGAAATGGTAAACGTATGTGGAAGCAAAGCTATTGACTATCTGCTGAAAGCCGCCGCAAAGCTGCCGGTAAATTTATTCGTTATGCTTCCCTCTTCGGTACCTGCAACACCATTTGAGACAAATGGTGCCAAATTTGAAGCCGAAGATATTCATACTTATATCCATCATCCCCGTGTGTTAGGGCTGGGCGAAGTTATGTGCTTTCCCCAGGTACTATCAGGGGATGCCTCCATCTTTGAAAAATTAGAGCTGGCTAAAGAAAAAACAGCAGATGGACATGCGCCGGGACTTTCCGGGCAGGAAATTCAGACCTATGCATGTGCCGGAATCGCGACAG
Organism: Robinsoniella peoriensis; assembly: GCF_000797495.1. GTDB lineage: Bacteria > Bacillota > Clostridia > Lachnospirales > Lachnospiraceae > Robinsoniella > Robinsoniella peoriensis. The sequence continues at coordinate 146,262 of NZ_JTGN01000003.1, read as the reverse complement.
ATCATGAATGCGTACATTTTGAAGAAGCTCTGGCAAAATGCCGGGCGGGCATGAAAATTCTGGTACGGGAAGGCAGTGCTGCCAAAAATATAGACGGCATCATCCCCGGATTGGTACAAAGCCAGCTGCCATTGGATCAATTTCTCCTGTGCACCGATGATAAGCATCTGGAGGATATCTGGAAAGAAGGCCATATCAGCCACTGTGTACGCCGAAGCATTGCCCTTGGCCTGAAACCTGCTGCTGCCATTGCCATGGCAAGCATACATACGGCCAGAACCTACGGTCTTACCGGTTACGGAGCCATAGCTCCAGGATACCATGCAGACCTGCTGATTCTGGATGACCTGGAAAATTTTGCGGTATCCTCCGTATATAAAGACGGGCGCCTGGTGACCCCTCAGTGGATGGAGCAGTTAGAAGACATTCCCATTCCCGAAGACCTGCTGCATACCGTACATTTCCAGGAAATTACTACCTCACAGTTAGCACTGCCCTGTAAAGAAGACATGCATGTTATTGAAATGGTTCCACACCAGATCCTTACTAAAAATGTAATCGCTCAGGTTCCAGCCAAAGACGGACTCTTCTGTCCGGGAGACGGCTATACGAAGCTATGCGTTGTGGAAAGGCACAGGGGAACCGGAAATATCGCCATTGCCCCCTTAAAAGGCTTTGGAATTAGAGATGGGGCAATTGCCACCACCGTAGCTCATGACAGTCATAATATTATAGCCGCCGGAGACAATGACCAGGATCTTGCCGCCGCCATAAACCATTTAAAACAGATTCAGGGGGGATATGTAATCGCTTCAAAGGGCAAGGTCCTGTCATCTCTGCCCCTTCCTTTATTTGGTCTTATGAGCACCGCTTCCGGAAAAGTTACCAGTGAAATCACTTCCAAAATGTTAAAACTTGCACATGAAATGGGTATCCCCGAATATTTTGACCCATTTATAACACTGTCCTTTATGGCACTTCCGGTAATTCCGGAAATCCGCCTAACAGACCTGGGACTCTTTGACAGTACGGCACAGAAGTTCATAAATTAAAATCGAATAAAGAAAAACATCGATTTGTTGCTAAAAACAACTGAAAAAAGTGCAGATATTCCAATCGTTCCATACGGGCATTTGATTATACCGTTATGGACAGATCGGAATATCTGCACATTAGTTCCAAAGACTACTGGAATACCTTCTATTTTTTTATCACAATCTTTTTTACTTTACTGTACTTTCCATAGATTTTCTTACCGCAAGAATCCTTTTTATAAGCCCGGACTTTTACGTAATAGGTTCTGCCCTTTTTCAGCTTACTGATTTTCTTGCTTGTTTTCGTCGTGTTTAATGATTTTCTGCTCTTTTTGAAAGATGCATTTTCTGCATAACAGATCTGATATCCGCCTGCTCCCTTCACATCCTTTATTTTTACAGCCAGCTGCCTTTTCTTTGAATTGGACAGTTTAATGGAACTTACCCTGGTAGTGCTTACCTTTGACCAATGTGCATACAGCGTCTGCTTCTTTTGAAGTGATACTACGGAACCTGAAGTTATTTTCTTTCCTCCTGTTTTCGCTGTATACCACCCTTTAAATGCATATTTGGATTTCTTTGGGGTTGGCAGACTGCCGTAACGGTTCCCATTTTTTGCCTTAAAGGACGATCTGTCTGTCTTGCCTCCGTTACCATTCAGGATAACCTGAAATTCCGAAATCTTTTTTGTGGTAACTGACAAAACCTGACTTAATGGACTCGCTTTATAAATTTCATTTTCTTTCGACCTAGCATGAACCCGATAATTTGTATTAGGCTTCAGACCTGAGAATACACCGCCGTTCTGCCACCTTTTTCCTCCATCAATGGAGTATTCCAGACCATTCACCGTTCTTATGGTAACCGCAGTCTCCGTTATTCCTATAGATACGGGCGCCGCAGGCGCCACGGCATTACGTTTGTCAGTTCTCACATCCAATGCCTGGCTTACCGGACTTTCCATTTTGTTTGCTGTCCTGCATACCCTGGTTATAACCCGGTAGATACGATTTGGTACAAGTCCGCTGAACGTACTGCCCCGCTGCCAGTTCTTGCCTTCGTTAATGGAATACTCCTGACCGCTCATTTCCTTTATTGTTATAAAGTCACTTCCTGCAGATTTCAGCTGCGGTACATCCGGCGCTTCTGCCGAAGACTGCAGCGTAAGAACTATTAAAGGTTCGCTGACAGCACTTTCCATCACTGTATCGGTCTCTGCCTGCTTTGTAAAAATATAGTACCATGCCTGATCTTCCAATCGTTCAAATATTCCGCTGCTCTGCCAAATGAGTGCATCCCCATTTATGCTGCTTTCTGTTGTAATCGCATAGACCTGCCCCGGTACTGTATTTACTATAATGCTGTGATCCAATCGCTGGGCTGCTTCCGGTGCCGCTGGCGCTTGGGGCGCACTATCTTTCGTTCGCAAGGACAATACTTCACTGGTATTTCCTGCCGCGGTTTCTGCTATGCGTGTGGCAATCTCATACTCAGTTCCAGGTTCCAGTCTTTCGAATAATCCGCTGTCCTGCCATTGGGCAAACTCCGTTTCCCCCGAAACTTTTATACTGTATTCCTGGCCTGGCTGGGTTTCCACTTCCACAGATATATCTGTACGTTTTATCACTACAGGCGCAGAAACTGCATCTGGCGCCACTTTCCTGGTCTCTGCCACTAGCCCTTCGCTCACTTTTCCGGGCATTTCCGTCTCTGTTCCCGATTTCCTTGCAAAGATCAGATATTCCGTCTCCGGCTGTAACCCTGTAAAAATTCCAGATTCCTGCCAGTTTGCACCATCATTTATGAAATCCTCCGGGTTATTTGCAGCAGCATTTAAAGCATCATCTCCTGCACTTGATAACACATCTATGACCTCTTCCCCACTTACTTGGCCTATTAATATATATTCTTGCCCCGGTCTTGCCTGGACTGTTATACTATTATCCGTTGCATATAATAACTGCGGTTTTTCCACAGCAGCCGGCGGCTCCGCCTTTGTTCTTGCCTGTGCCGGATTACCTGCACTGCTTGCCATGGCAGTATCCGTTTCACAGATTCTGGCTATGATATCATATTCCGTTTCCGGGTTCAGTCCTTCAAAAATGCCTTCTGCCTGCCATTCCCCGTAATTATCTTCCGCTGACAGCTTAATGGCATATTCCTGCCCCGGCACTGTCTGAACCGTAATTTTCCTGTCCAGCCTTTCCAGGACAGCCGGTGCGTCCGGTGCCTGAGGCGGCGCATTCTTGGTTCGCACATGCAGAGGAACGGACGGTTTGCTGGCAGCGGTATCCTCTGTTTCAGCAAATCTCGTAATTACCTGATAATCTGTACCAGGGAGTAATCCTTCAAACAGTCCGCTAAATCCGCCTTCTGTCTGTTCAGCCATCTTCCAGTTTCCTCCATTGTCAATGGAATACTCCTGCCCATACACAACTTTCACCACAATACTATAATCCGTCACTGCATCCGGTAACTTAGCGATTTCAGCCTGTGCAGGTGGATTTTGTGCGCTTTTTTTCGTTTCAGCCACAACATAGTAAGCATTTCCAATGTGATTTACCGGCGCCTGAAGGCCATCTTCCATATCAGAAATCTCGGTCAGGAGACGATCCTCCGTAACCCTTACCGCAAATAGCCTGGTTCTGTCCTCCTCATATTCCAGAGGCTTTGGAAAATGCAGCACGACATTTTCTTCACTGGATAAAGAAATTTCATTTCCGTCTGCGGTAGTACTGATTGCATAAACAGTAAATAATCTGCCCCCCATCCTGCTCAGGCTCTCACGGATCTCATCATAGATTCCTTCTTCCATATCACAGACCCGTGCGCTGAAATTCACATCTTTTGGCAGATAACTGCGGCTGTCAGTCAATGTCACCCCGTTATCCGTTAATACCGTATCCGGGACAGTAAACCGATACTTGTAGCAGATGCTGCCGGACTGGCCTTTTCCCACAACCGTTACAATTTTATCCTCGAAAGCCGATCTGGGAATTGCATCCTCCCCATTATAAATCTGATCGTCTATCTGTATTTCAACTTCACCCTGATCTTCCAAAACCGGATGTATCCTTACAAATGCAGAAGCAGGCGGCAAGGTAATCTGAACTTCCTGTGAATCCGACACTTCTGCACTGATTCCGCTTTCGATTTCCTGCATACGGGAATCCAGGCTGTCAACCGTAACCGACTTTACCCTGGCGGTAACTGCATTATCTACTGTAAATGCTTTGATCATAACATTTCCGGAATACACATTGTTACTTTTATATGGATTTTCGGCTAAATCCGTCCAGCCATTTCCCTGATTCCAGAAACTTTGCCCTTTCTCTACCTTAGCATTCGTAAAAGCTTCACCTCCGAACACAGGTGACGTAGATGCAAGTTCCAGAGGTACGTAGCTTCCCTTATCTCCGGTGATTAACTGTACCACGGAAAACTGGTCGCCCGTCTGCAGAAGAAGAGGTTTCTCTAATTCTAAGGTATGGTATCCTCCATAGGAAACGGTTTCTGTCTGTTCTGCCACAAGCATTCCACTCTGTGGATTATCCCCCTCAGGATTTTTATAAACCTGAATCCGGACCTCTGATCCTGGCTCTGTGGTAACTGCGGAAACAGCCTTTAATGTTTCGTATGCCCCCGCTGTAAATACGTTTGCAACCATCACCTTACTTTGAGGATATCTCAATATACCATAAACGCTTTTCATTCCTAAAAAATCATACTGATAATTGTGATCATACCGGTAATTTCCCTCATTATCCGGCAGATCCAGATAAAAACTGGTGAATTCACAGACAGACTGGTCATAATAAGACAAATAAAAACAGCCTTCATTTCCCCAGTTTTTGCCCCAGCTATTTTTCACGATCCACGCTCCGTTTCCCGGAGGACGGCGGTTCGGCAGAAAATTGTCTGCTGAATAGTCATCATCCCACCCTACTATGGATACCTCATGATTGGCTGTTAAATACTGATCCGTATACTGAGCATAAGTTTTATTGTTAATATAAGTGCCATTGACCGAAGTCTGATCCGGTCTGCTCTGATCTGCATAATACGATACATCCACTGCCCCGTTATTCATCAGAGCCTTTTTTATTGTATTAACTGCATCCCGGTCCAGCCTATATCCGCTCTTTGCAGCAAAGTTATCAAAAACAGCCGTTCCGGGAAGAAAATCTGCATTTTGCAGATGTCCAGCGGAATCGTAAAGTTTTTCCTTATCCACCGACCAGACCTGTGATTTTCCTGTCAGGTAGGGCACTTGCGATTCCAACTCCACGCCTGCCCAGGAAGACAAAAGTCCGGTAGCTATCTGACGGTTTCCTCCTACGTCAAAAGGCTGTCCCTTTGAGGAAATAATTCCTTCCCCTTCCTGCTGCTGATAGGAAAACCAGGTCAGATGTCTTTCTGAATAGTCCGGGATTTCTGCATTCGTACTTCTACTCCCACTTGCCTGTACCATAACAGAACTTTCCATAGCAGAAAGTGTCCCAAATGCCCAGCAGCTGCCCCAGGGACTCTGGTTCTTGACAGGGGAAGCCAACGCCTGCTGCCGCAGATCAAACTGCTGTGGCAAAACAGATCTGGTCCTGCGTCTGCTTCTCCCCTCATAATTATAAAACTGCTGGTCAATTCCGCTTGGGATATGCCCCATATCAGAAATTTCCGGTTTCTGGTCACTGCCCAGTCTTTCCGGCGTCTCATTCTCAGCAAACGCTGTCAGTGAAACAGCCGATAAGAAAAATAGGGAAAGTGCTGCCGTCTGTGTAAATTTACCGATATACTGTAATAATTTTTTCTCTTTCAAAAAACCCCCCCCTTACAAAAAATCTGCCTTTTCAAACGCAATATCCAACATCCCAACAGCCTCTTCAATCTGGGCTATGTTCTTTGGCCCATAGAGCGGCACACAAAAAGTGTCCTGCTGTGTAAAAAAGCCCAATACAACCTGGGAAACAGTAGCGCTGTATTTTCCGGTAAGTAATTTTACCCGCTCTGCCATCTCCACATTTTCTTTTACAAAATAAGGACTGTCCTTTACTGCTTCTGCACCCTGGGTTATATACTTGTGGAAGAATCCCCCGCAGACACCCATATAAGGCATCAGTACATTATTGGCATTCTCCTTGTGATAAGACAACATTTCCTCATCCACTTTCACCATCGTATCATCCGGCAATGGTTTCATAAAACAAGATCCCAGATTATAAAGTGCCTGATTTGCAGCAAATCCCCGATATCCCATCTTTTTACAATATGCATCCGCCTCTTGCATACGTTTGGCGGACCAGTTAGAACAGCCATAATAACGGATTTTCCCCTCTCTCACAAACTGTTCCATTACCTCTGTCAATTCTTCCACCGACTGATTTGTATCATCCCGGTGATAAAAATAAAGATCTATGTAATCTGTCTGCAAAGCTCTTAATGAAGCTTCCAGATCATGGCGCATTTCCCCTTTGCCCATACGGCTTAGATGTAAGTCAGGCTTTTCCACCGTCATATCCGGATGACCGCCTTTGGTCACAATTACCGTCTCATGTCTCTTCTTACTTCTGTGAATCCATTCTCCGATCACTCTTTCACTTCTTCCCGTCTCCGGCTTAACCCAGTCAGAATACACTCTTGCCGTATCGATCATATTTCCGCCCAGATATAAAAACGTATCAAAAAGCCTGTCTGCTTCCTGTCCGTCAAAGTTCAACCCGGCTGTAGCTGTACCCAGCCCCAGGGGCAGCACACTCAGGTCTGTATCGGGTATCATGATATTCTTTTTCATAGAATCCTCCTGCTATACTTTGGTTTTCTTTTTATTATAGTTGGTAAAATCTGTTTACACAACCAGAAATCATATCTTACCGGTATCATTATTTATCGAAATATAAAAGCAGAAAGCCTTCTGTCCGGCCAGGCGCTTCCTGTTACGGAAACTGCCTGTCTGCGGGTTACAGAAGTCTTTCTGCTTTCCATCCCAGTTTAACGATGTAAATTTTCAAACATACTCTACAGCTCGCACAGCTTTTCTACTACATTTTCAAAATGCATTCCATGAGAAGCCTTAACCAGTACCGTATCACCCTTTTTAATCAATCCCGGCAGGACTTCTGTCAGGCAATCCAGGTTTTCTGCATAGACCACCTCCTGGCAGCCGCCCGCTTCCTTAGCAGCCTGCGCCATATTCTTACTCATTTCTCCCACACAGATCAGGAGATCAATTTTATGTTCTGCCGCATATGCGCCCACGTCTGCGTGGAGGAGTGCAGCATCTTCCCCAAGCTCAAACATATCGCCCAGGATTGCAGCTTTCCTCTGTTGTGCATCTTTTAATACGTCTAAAGATGCTTTCATGGAGGATGGACTGGCATTATAACAGTCATCCACGATAGTGATGGTATCTGTCTCAATAATATGGAATCTGCCGCCAAGAGATTCTAACTTCTCAATCCCTGTTTTAATTTCCTCCATGCTAAGCCCCAGGGTTCTTCCCACCGCTGTGGCTGCCAGTGCATTTAACACCATATGGTATCCGGGAATTGGCACAACTGCCTGAAAGCTTTCCCCTCCGGCGTGGATCTCACACTGGATACCCTTAAGACCTCGTGGAATAATGTGATCTGCATAGACTTCCCTGCCGCTTTCAACACCAAAGAATATTGGGGTAATCCCCTTTATTTCATTGATCGTGGCAAGTTTATCATCATCTCCGTTTAAGATAATCTTTCCATCTTCGGCAATATAATCAAAAATCTCAGACTTTGCTTTCAGTATCCCATCTCTGCTTTTTAAAAATTCCAGATGGCACAGTCCAATGTTTGTCAGTACACAGATATCCGGCTTTGCCACTTTACTCAGTCTGTGCATTTCTCCAAAGTCACTGATTCCCATTTCCAGAACTGCAATCTCATGTTCCTCTCTTAACCGGAATACGGTCAGAGGCAGACCCAGCTCATTATTAAAATTACCAAGAGTCTTCAGGACCTTATATTTTTCAGCCAATACAGAAGCTATTATTTCCTTTGTGCTGGTCTTGCCAACACTTCCGGTAATACCAACCACTTTCACAGGCAGCTGCTGTCTGTAATACTCCGCAATATCTTTTACCGCCTGCAGAGTCGAATCTACCAGAATGTAAGGACCTGGCTGATTCTCCGGTTTTACTTCCACCAATGCACCAAGGGCTCCTTTTTCAAATACCTGGGGAAGGAATCGATGTCCGTCTGCCCGTTCCCCCTTTACCGCAACAAACAGACAGCCGTCTTCTGCTTTACGGCTGTCTGTTGTAATGCTGGTAACCTCAGTTTCACTCTTGTCTTTATCTCCGTAATATATGCCCTGACATGCTTTTGCAATCTGACTTAAAGACATATTTTTCATCTCATTTACCAACCTTCCCATGCATCTATGCCGGCTTACCATACTGCGTAAAGAAGCAGCTGCAATCCGGTTTCTATTTCTTTAATGATACTTCAATCAGCTTTTCACACAGATCCGCAAATGACATCCCGAGAGCACCGGCTTCCTGTGGAAGAAGACTGGTAGGCGTCATTCCCGGCAGGGTGTTTGCTTCCAGACAGTACATGTTATTGCTCTCATCCATCAGGAAATCAACCCTGGCATAATTTTCAAGCCGCAATACATGATATGCCATCACCGCATAATCCTGCATTTTTTTCGTAAGATCTCCAGCAAGTTCCGCCGGACAGGTTTCAATGGTACTGCCTGCCTCATATTTATTTTTGTAATCATAGAAGCCCTGTATCGGGGCAATCTCGATGATGGGATACGCTTCACCATCCACAACACCTATAGAGAATTCCCTGCCCTTTACATAGGTCTCAATGATAATTTCATCTTCATAGTGAAAAGCATTCTTTACCGCCTGCTCATATTCTTCCCGGGTATTTGCAATATAAACGCCTACACTGGAACCGCCGCAGCAGGTCTTAACCACACAGGGAAGGCAAATTCCAATTGTTTCCGGTTGTTTCATTCCCTCTGCCTTTTTCAGCATCACACTTTTGGGTGTGGGGACTCCGTTTTCCAGGAACAATTGTTTTGAAATTCCCTTGTCCATAGCCAGTGCACTGCCCAGATATCCGCTGCCGGTATAAGTAATTCCCAGCAGGTCAAATGCTGCCTGAACTTTCCCATTTTCTCCATTTTCTCCATGAAGCGCCAGAAAGACTACATCCGCTGCTTTACAGAGCTCCAGAACCATCGGCCCGAAAAATTCCTTCTGAGTTTTAACAGCCTCTTCCAGTTTACTGTCAAAACTTCTCATATATGCTGCAGCCGCATTTACATCATATGCTTCCGTAAACGCACAGTCTGCCTGCAGCCCTGTATTTCCAAAAAACACATCCAGTAAAATAGCACGGTGTCCTTTTTCTCTCAAAGCTTCACACACTTTTGTACCTGATACGATAGAGATTTCTCTCTCCGTACTGATTCCACCTGCCAGTACTACAATATTCATATGCTTCCTCCTGATACTCAATTCTTTTCATTCAACCCGCCGACTTCATCCCGGCATAATTCTAATATGATTCTTCTTACTATGTTCTATTTTCAGAACCATCTCATTTTGGACATCTTTACAGTGCTGCTCTGTCCCCTTATTCTGAGACTTTTTCTTCCTTTTCTACTCTTCGCCATCCGGACTGTCTGGATTTTCCGGAGAAGGAATATCCGTCTGAGGTGTATTCTCACTTTGGGGTGCAGTCGTTTCACTTTCCGGTGTGTTCGTTTCGCTTCCAGGTTTGTTTGTCTCGCCGTCCGGTTTATTTGTTTCACTCTGGGACGTATTACTTTCACTCTGTGGTGTATTCGTCTCCGGAGCAACCGGCGTAACCGGAGTATTAGGCGGTGCCGCTGTTGAACCCTGATAGCAGATAATCGGTGTACCTACTTCTATATTGTCATAGATGACAGATACAATATTAATCGGCGTATTAATGCACCCGTGGGATCCGTGGGTCTTATACCAGTCCCCGCCAAACACAGGCTGCCAGTTGGCATCGTGAATTCCCACGCCGTTGTAATATGGCATCCAGTAACTTACCGGAGTCCTGTAGTCCTCTCCCACAAGTGTTGCATCCCGTTCTTTATCCTGAAGCGTAAAAACTCCAATCGGAGAATCATAGTTTTTGGAAGTGTTACCCGTAACCACATCTGTATCTATTACGAGGTTTCCGTTCTTATAATACCACATATGCTGGAAATTGTAATCAATTTCTACATAGGTATCCCCGATATCATTTTCTCCCCTTGCGAAGGCAGTCTGTGCATAAACAGGCTCACGGGAAACCGATTTCCCTTCCTTTAATATATTCATCAATTCCTTTTTTTCTCCATCCCGGTCGATCTGCCATCCGTAGGTAACATTCTGAATGGTGACATGCTCCCCGCGGGATGTTTTAAAAGGCTGGGAACGTCCATAGGTATCATAATCATCTGCCAGACGATCCACATAATCACTGACTTCGCTTTCATTGAAGGTAATATTATTATTCACATCCAGGCTCATCCACTGGTTGATCGTATCGCTGCTGATAACCTCCTGATCACTTCCAAACTCATATGTAACTGTCATATTTGAATACTTATTCAGTACTTCAACTTTCTTTGTCAGACTCTCGTCCGTTGCATAAACTGCAGGTTTCAGATAACAGTCATTCTCAACCAGATCCAGTTTGGCATCACCCTCGTCCACAGCTTTTACCAGCAGTTCAAATACCTTTTCTTTATCCAGTTCATTTCCCGCTACCTCGTTTTCAACGCGGTAACCTGTACCGGCCTGTACAATCTTTGCATCTTCCGGTTTTACTATTTTTGTCTCATCAAAAAATTCCAGTTTTTCCATACTGCTGCGAAGTGCTTCCTTATCATAAGTCGTTTTGGCAACCATGCTGTAACTCTCCGGATTAAAATAAGCATACAGCCACACCAGAGGATTCTGGCTGTCTTTGAGGGCCTGCACCTGACCGTTTGCAACATAGGCAAAGTTCATACGTGCGCCGCTGATGCTTCCTTCTTTCCCATCCATCCCCACTATGGTGATACTGTAATCCTGCACTTTATTCGCTATCATATTTTCTGCTTCTTCCACTGTCTTGGAGGAGCAGTCAATTCCATTAATAATTGATCCCGGGAAAAAGTGTTTCATAAAATATACACTTACCCCCATATAAATTGCAATCATGACAAGCACATAAATAATCGCGCCTATTAATAACATCTTTCGTGATTTTCTCATATTAATTTTCCTTTGCATGTTCATTTTTGTGGCATACACAATTTATCCGTACCTGTTCAGTATCTTCACAGGTATGAGCAAAAATCCATTTTAAATTCGCATATGGCGATGGAATTTTTGCCTGCTGTCCCCATATTTTCTCAAGATCAGCGCAGTAAATGCGCAGACCTGCTGAATAGCTACATTTATTCTACCACGTCTCTGCCATTTGTAAATAAACTTCAGGAAATATTAATATAGAGAACGGGAATTTTTAAAATTTCTGCCGCTGCTGCAAAGAAAAGGCCGCAGCCCGTAATACAGGGGCTGCAGCCGGATAATTCTTATTTACTTTCCAATATTTTGTCAATACTTACCAGTTTTACACTGAGCACGAAAATGTCGGTTGCCACTGCCAGCTCTTCCGGAGTAGGATAAGAAGGTGCAATACGGATATTGCTGTCCTGAGGATCTTTTCCATATGGGAAGGTTGCGCCTGCTCCTGTCATAACAAGTCCGGCATCTTTTGCTTTAGCAACGATTGCCTTAGCACATCCCGGAAGTGCATCAAAGGAAATGAAGTATCCGCCTCTTGGACGAATCCAGGTTCCGATCTCTAAACCACCCAATTCCGATTCCAGTCCGTTAATTACTGCTTCAAATTTCGGACGCATAATGTCTGCATGTTTTTTCATGTGTTCAACCATACCGTGAATATCTTTAAAGTAACGCACATGTCTTAACTGGTTTAATTTATCATGTCCGATTGTCTGAATTGTCATCTGCCTTCTGATCGCTTCTAAGTTTGCAGGAGATGCTGCAATTGCTGCCACACCGGAACCCGGAAAACTTACTTTTGAAGTGGAACAGAATTTATAAACCATATCCGGATTCCCTGCTTTTTTACATTCCATCAGGATTTCAATCAGGTTATCCTGTTTGTCATCATATAAATGGTGGATGCCGTATGCATTATCCCAGAAAATCCGAAAATCTTTTGCTGCCGGCTGTAAACGTGCAAATCTTCTTACTGTTTCATCTGAATAGGTAATGCCCTGTGGATTAGAGTACTTTGGCACACACCAGATACCCTTGATCGCTTCATCTTCGCTTACCAGCTTTTCTACCATATCCATATCCGGTCCATCCATCGTCATGGGAACGTTGATCATTTCAATCCCGAAATATTCGGTAATTAAGAAATGTCTGTCATATCCCGGTACCGGACATAAGAATTTTACTTTATCTAATTTACACCATGGAGTACTTCCCATAACCCCGTGAGTCATGGAACGGGCAATAGTATCAAACATAATGTTCAGGCTGGAGTTTCCGTGGATAATAATCTGGTTTGCCGGTACTTCTGTCATATCAGCCAGTAATTCCTGTGCTTCCGGAATTCCGTCCAATACGCCATAGTTTCTGCAATCAACTCCCGCTCTGCATTTCAAGTCAGAACTGCTGTTTAAAACATCCATCATCCCCATAGCCAGGTCTAACTGTGCTGCGGAAGGTTTTCCACGGGACATATCTAATTGTAAGCCTTTTTCCTTAATTTCCTGGAAGCGTGCTTCCAACTCTGCTTTTTCCTGTAACAGTTCCTCTTTGCTCATTTCCATATACGTTGCCATAATAGTCCTCCTCGTTTCGGCTTTGTCTTTTTCTGAGATACATTTGTGCGTCCTACAAACATATTCTATCGCTATCTGCTATTTTATTACTACCGTCCACATTCGTCAAGTCTTTTTTTCACTTTTATACCGGGCAATTTGGACGGCATCTTCGATTTCCAGATCTCGTTCTCCTGCCAATGACTCCAAATGGTGTCTGAATTCGTGCAAAATAGTCTTACGGAGTTTCTCTTTCAGCCTTTCTTTCGGCAATGTGCCATAAATCCGCTGAAAAGACCCATAGTATATCACAACGTACCTTCCCAGAAAAGGATTCCTGCAATACTGACCCATGATGCTCAATTCTCTGCCAACGCTCTCCGGGTGGCGCTTCTCTTCTTCCTTTAAGATAACACCTCCGCTTAATTCCCGGAAAAATTCTTCCGGAAGTGTGGCTACTATTTCAGACATCATCTCTTCAAATTCCTCGATGGTTACCATGCAGCTCCTCCTTTGCCAGGCATTATTCAAACAGTTCCTTTATTTTAAGATCATTTTTAATATCTTAAAATGGATCCCTTTATATGGAGGGTACCGAAACGGCAGATCAAGCCATCCCGCTTTTTTTAAAATACTCTTCTTGTGAGAAAAGGTCTCAAAACTATCCTTCCCGTGATATCCTCCCATTCCGCTGTCGCCAACACCTCCAAAAGGCATATGGGAACTTGCCAGATGCATTACCGTATCGTTGATACATCCTCCTCCAAAAGAAGTATGCTGCAGAAAATAATTTTCGCGCTTTCTGCTGCAGGTGAAATAATAAGCCGCCAGGGGTTTTGGCCGCCTGGATACCATCCGTATCGCTTCCTGAAGTGTCCGAAAAGTCAGTACCGGCATCACCGGACCAAAAATTTCCTCCTGCATTACCGGTGACTGCCACGTTATTTCATCCAGGATAGTAGGGGCAATCTGCAGTTTATCCGGATTCCCGGTTCCTCCTGCTATTACTTTTTCCCCTTCTATCAGACCCATTATTCGTCTGTAGTGTTTTTCATTTACGATCCTGGTATAAATCTCCACCCCATCTACCGGCTTTTGATAAAGCTTTTCAATATATCCTTTCATATAGGCTAGAAGCGGCTCCTTTACCTCTTCCTGGACCAGAAGGTAATCCGGAGCTACACATGTCTGTCCGGAGTTCAGATATTTCCCCCAGACAATCCGTTTTGCAGCAAGTTTTAAATCAGCCGTTTCATCCACAATACAAGGACTTTTTCCGCCAAGTTCCAGACTTACGGGGGTAAGGTTTTTGGATGCTGCCTCCATAACCATTTTCCCCACCTGCACACTGCCCGTAAAGAAAATATAATCAAAGCGCTGGTTCAAAAGCGACTGATTCTCCGCTCTGCCGCCCTCTATCACCGCTACATATTTTTCCGGATAAATCTCACCCAGCATTTTCTTCAATAGTCCGGAAACCTCTGGTGAATAATTAGACGGCTTTAAAACAACACAGTTTCCAGCAGCAATAGCTCCTGCCAGGGGATCCAAAGATAACAATACCGGATAATTCCATGGCGACATCACCAGGGTTACACCATAGGGTTCCTGGTAAATGCGGCTGGCTGACGGGAAATTCGCCAGCGATGTCTTTACACGCTTCGGTTTCGCCCATGACTCTACATGGGATTGTATATACTTCACTTCATCCAGGACAAGCCCGATCTCTGTTCCATATGCCTCAAATTCCGGCTTATTCAAATCAGCCTTTAATGCCAGGTAAAGTTCTTTTTCATATTTCTTTATTATTTTCCTAAGTTTACCAAGCTGTTCGATCCGAAATGAGATATCCAGCGTATGCCCTTCCCGAAAAAAAGTTCTTTGTTCTCTTATGATGGATTCTATTGAATTCATAGACATTTTCCCCCTTTCAAATAATAATACAGACCACTTGCTTCATTAAGTAGTATTATAACGAAGATTCTTAACAAACGCAAATAAAACTATTGTTTATTATACCCAACTTCGCTATACTATAATATTGAGAGTTAAAGTGTGAAAGAAAACTGCTTTCACATTATCAATTAATGCAGTATCGCATCTGAGCCTGCGATATGCAGAGGTATAATTTGACAAATGAAAGATTGGGAGGTGATCACACATGGAAACATTTGAGTATGTTGTGGAAGCTATTGACGGAGATTATGCGCATTTAAAGAGAACGGATCAGGAATGCGGCGAGTTAAAACTGACAGCCCGTGCACTTCTGCCGCCGGAAATTATG
Source organism: Robinsoniella peoriensis (assembly GCF_000797495.1). GTDB lineage: Bacteria > Bacillota > Clostridia > Lachnospirales > Lachnospiraceae > Robinsoniella > Robinsoniella peoriensis. The sequence continues at coordinate 131,091 of NZ_JTGN01000003.1, read as the reverse complement.
GAAGGCACCCATCTTCGTCAGGAATTCTTTGAATACACAATTATAGATTAGATAAGAGGTAACGTTAATGAATAACAGTAATGAATTTCTTGGTACAAAAAAAGTCAGCCATCTGATGCTCCAGCTGGCGCTGCCTGCAATTACAGCCCAATTGGTTAACATGCTCTATAATATTGTAGACCGGATCTACATCGGGCATATGCCGGATGTAGGCCCCCTGGCGCTGACCGGTGTCGGGCTTTGTTTCCCCATAATTATCCTGATTACGGCTTTCAGCAGTCTGATCGGAATGGGCGGAGCTCCCCAGATCTCTATGAAGATGGGGGAAAATGACATGGATGGGGCGGAAAAGACCCTTGGCAACTGTTTTGTGATGCTTATTGGCCTGGCCGTTGTATTAACTGCTTTTTTCTTAATCTTTGGTGAACCTTTGCTTTTCCTTTTTGGTGCCAGTGAAAATACAATATCCTACTCACTGGATTATATGAATATATACGTCCTGGGAACCATATTTGTTATGACTGCACTTGGGTTAAATTCTTTTATCACTGCACAGGGATTTGCAAAAATCAGTATGATGACCACTATTATCGGTGCCATCATTAATATTGTACTGGATCCGATATTTATCTTCGGCTTTGGCATGGGTGTGAAAGGTGCCGCACTTGCAACAATTTTATCCCAGTGTGTATCCGCAATCTGGGTACTTCGTTTTCTCACCGGGAAGAAAACTATTCTTCGTATTAAAAAAGCGGATTTTAAAATTAACAAAAAGATCATTATTCCGGTGCTGGCACTGGGAGCTTCTCCCTTTATTATGAGCAGCACGGAAAGCCTGCTGAATATATGCTTTAACTCTTCCCTTCAACGTTTTGGAGGCGACCTGGCTGTGGGCGCCATGACCATTCTGGGAAGTATCATGCAGTTTGTCCTGCTTCCTTTACAGGGGTTGTCACAGGGAGCCCAGCCAATCATCAGTTATAATTACGGAGCCCGCAAACTGGATCGTGTAAAACACGCTTTTAGACTTTTGTTAATTGCTTCGATCCTATATACATCGGTATTCTGGCTGATTATTATGTTCTTCCCGCACCTGATGCCGTCCTTATTCGCAAGCAGTCAGGAACTGCTGGATATCTCAGCCTGGGCAGCGAGGATCTATGCCGGCGGTGTATTTATGATGGGGGTTCAGATTGCCTGCCAGCAAACCTTTATCGCACTGGGACAGGCCAAAATTTCCCTGTTTTTGGCGCTGCTGCGTAAAATAATTCTGCTGATACCGTTTATTTACATACTGCCGCTGTTTATATCAGACAAAGTTTTTGCTGTATTTCTGGCAGAACCCATTGCCGATATCCTGGCCGCACTTACAACCCTAACGCTGTTTATCCTTAAATTCAAAAAAATTCTCAGGGATCACGCAAAACAAAACCCGGATTCCTGCAATATTGCTTAAATGCGAATTTGAATTGTGCATAGCCAGGTATGCCTGCCATCTGGCGCTCTGCTGCTGAAAAAGAGTGGACTGCAGGATAGAAACGTCCTGCAGCCCACTCTTTCTAAAAAATTGCTCCTTCCGAAGCGTCCTCTTATTTAATCCTGCTCAACCCGGTTAAAGAAGCCTTCCTGGCCAATCTCAGCAGTCCGTACCGTAGAACGGTCTTTAAACTGCAGTTCCGGATTCTTGATACTTACCCTTGTATGCGCCGGAACGGAGGAAGTTAAAAAGGCATTACTACCAATTACAGCACCGGTTCCAATTACCGTCTCCCCACCTAATATTGATGCGCCGGAATATACGGTAACATTGTCTTCCAGGGTAGGGTGACGCTTTTTATTTCTAAGACTCTGACCGCCTCTGGTCGATAACGCTCCCAGGGTAACTCCCTGATAGATCTTTACATTATCCCCGATGATTGTTGTCTCCCCAATTACGACACCTGTTCCATGATCGATGAAAAAATTCTTTCCGATGGTAGCGCCGGGATGAATGTCGATTCCGGTGAGGTTATGGGCATATTCTGTCATCATACGGGGAATCAGCGGTACTCCCAGAACATGCAGTTCGTGTGCAATCCGGTTGATGGTAACCGCATATACTCCAGGATAAGAGAAGATGATTTCATCCGTATTATATGCCGCCGGATCCCCATCATAAGCCGCCTGGACATCCGTCGCAAGAATATCCCGCAGTTCCGGAAGTTTTTGGAGAAACTGCAGTACAATTTCCTCTGCTCTTGCTTCCGCCACTTCTTCCGGTAATTCACCGGTAATCTGCTCATGCTGCAATGCTTTGGCTACCTGCTTTTTCAGTTTGTACTGAATATTTTCCAGCAGTTCACCCACATGATATTCAATGGAACTTCCTTTTAAATTCTTCAATTCAAAATACCCCGGGAATAAAACAAAGCGGATCATTTCCAATATTTCAATAGTCATATTTCTATTCAAACGGTTCGTACAATCAATATTACAAATAACCGGATGCTTCTGATAACTGACCAGTAACGAATCCACTAAATTTTTCATTTCCTCCGGTGTTGCTTTATACATAGTGTTCCTCCTTAAAGCTGCCTGCTTATTTTTGCTTTCGTAATATAATATTGATTATATATCATAAAGTCACTGATTTACAAGCAAAAGTATGGGTTTGTTGATAAAACCTCCACTATTCAGAAAATCGGATTCTTTCAATCATACTTTGTTTTCTGAAATTTTTCATGATTAAATAAGTCAGCAGCAGCTGAATAATAAGTACCACGGCAATCAGAGCAGCCGTCTGCATAGCAGGATAATGGTAACTGATAATCCCAAACATGCGGTCCTTTTTCGCATTCAGGAAGGTCAGATATCCCAGCAGGTTTCCAATCCCCAGAGAAAGTACCAGTGTCCCGGCAGTGTAAAAGATTCCTTCCAACTGAAGCATCCTTACCATCTGCTTTTCCGAGAGTCCGATAGCCTGCATGACCCCCAGTTCTCTTCTCCTTACATAGATACTGTTTATCATGGTGTTCACCAGATTCATGATGCCTACGCCGCCTAAAACAACCATGAAAACATAACACAGCTGAGAAAGAAGCGCCGTTGTCTTTTTATTCGTACTTACTTCCTCTTCATAGGTCTCCAGTTTAAGAAATTCCTGTCCGTCTGTAATTTCCCGCAGCTGCTTTTCCACATTCTTAAGTTCTTTTTTGTCTGCAGCTATGGACCAGTGGTAATCCATATTGTATCCCCCCAGCTCATCTGCGACTGATTTCGGGAGCAGAAAGTTGCACAACTGATTTAAACTATAGGGCATATCAGCAACCGCCGCAACTTCAAATGACTTCTCAATACTGTTGTCTCCATTTCCCACAATTATGCGGATTGTATCACCTAACTTCCAATCGGGTGCCCAGTGCTGCATATTTTCATCCATAATAATTTTGTCACCCTGGAGCAAATCCTCATAGGTGCAGTTTCCCTCCACGATACTCTTTTCCATTTCGTCTGCATATTCTTCCGGTATACCAATAATACGCGTATTCCAAAGCTCTTCCCCGTCTTTCAGATCCTTTAGCCGGACTTCTGCTTCACTGGATTTTGTGATCTTTTTCACTCCCGGGATGCCGGCGATTTTCTTTTCCATTTCCCCATTTAACGGATTATTCTGGCAGATTGCAGTCCATTCCCGTTCCGGATGCATTTTATCACCTCTGGAACTGTCAATAGATACCTCGAAATCATCAAACATGGCAGCTCTTGCAATCTCTACCGGATCCGCACAGGATAAAACTGTGGAAAGCACCATATATAAAATACCCGTCAGACTCAGCGTGATGATTGTCATTACTGTTCGTTTCTTATTCCGTGAGAGGTTTGCTCCGGTTAAATGTACAAGCCGCATCTCCGAATGGCCTTTTCTTCCTTTTTTCCGGGTCTTCATGCTGCCGTCATACCGCATGGCCTCTACCGGAGATATCTTAGCGGCAATCTGCATGGGACGAACCATGGAAACTGCAGCGGTAAGCAGCGTTACAGCCAATGCCATAATATAAATCCATGCTTTAAATATAGGAACATCATGCTGATCGATCAGCTGCCTGACTGCAATTCCTATGGTATCATCCGGTGAGTAAACCGTCATCAAATACCTGAATCCTACAAACGATAATATACTCCCAATGATCAGTCCGATGGGGATTGCCGCAGCTGCCACCAGCATTCCTTCCCGAAATACAATCTGACGGATCTGACGTTTGGTGGCACCCAGCGCTTTAATCTTACCAAATTCCTGTACTTTATAAATCATGGAAATGTAATAGATGCTGTATATGGTCATGATGCCTGCAAAAATCACCACCAGAAGAATAGCCGCAACTCCTGCGTAAAACGCAGGGTCCACATAATTAGCCAACAGATATTCCGAGTTATCCGCTATATCTGCTTCCACAATTCCCACGTCTGCCGCCAAATCCCGGTAGACATTTTTAATTTGATCTTTTGTCATGGATTCCGCTCCTGAGACCCGGAACAGAACCCTGTATTTCCGTTCCTTCACAGGCTGTACCCGCTCCATAAAGTCTTTGGAAACCAGCGCTGAATAAACTTTCAGTTCCTTTTGCTCTTTCGACGTAGGCAGCAGTCCGGTAATCAGAAAATCTTCTCTCTTCTCATAACCGATACCGCCTGTCTCTATGGGCTGATATGGCAGTTCAATGGTATCACCTACACCTGCTTCTATGCCCATTACATCTAAAAGTCCGGAAGAAACTGCTATTTCATTTCCGCCCTTTGGAAAACTTCCTTTTTCCAATTCCATTTTACCAAGTCTCAAAGCCTCGTCATCCATATAACACAGCATTCCGGATCCTTCCGGTATAGAAATCTGTGCCGGGTCCTGCCGCAGACCCATGGTCTCAATCTCAGCCCGGTGGGAAATCTCCTCTGCTGTTTGGAAATCTACATTTCGGTACATCCCGTGAAAGGTAGGAAAAACTTTATTGATAGCAGCCATTTGAACATCTATGGTTCCAAAACCCACTGTAGGAATGACAAATATAAGTATGGTAGTAAGAACAATTGCTATACCGGCTAATATATTTTTTCCCTTATTTTGTTTCAGGTTGGACAGCGCTGTTTTATTTACTGTGTTCATTGGCTCACCACCTTACCGTCCTCGATGACCAGAATCCGGTCTGCCATCTGGGCAATGGTCTCATCATGGGTAATCATCACCAATGTCTGCCCATATTCATTTACACAAGCCTTCAGCAGGGAAATCACTTCCAGCTCCGTTTTGGAATCCAGATTTCCTGTCGGCTCATCCGCCAGTATAATCGCCGGTTTTGCCGCCAGGGCACGGGCTATCGCTACTCTTTGCTGCTGTCCGCCGGACAGTGTGTTGGGAAGAGACTTCAATTTATCTGAGATTCCAATCCGCTCCGCCAAATCCATTACAAAGTTTCTGTCCACCCTTTTCTTATCCAGCCCCATTGGAAGGACAATATTTTCCCATACGTTAAGCGACGGAATCAGGTTATAGTTCTGGAATATAAATCCGATTTTTCTTCTTCTGAAAACAGCCAGCTGCTCATCTTTTAAATCAAAAACACTTTTCCCCTCAATCAGAATTTTTCCGCTGTCCGGTCGATCCAACGCTCCCAGCATGTGAAGCAGCGTACTCTTTCCGGATCCCGAACGCCCCACTATTGCAGTAAATTCACCTCTCTGGATATTCATGGAGGTATGGTCGATAGCTTTTACCAGACTCTCCCCGCTGCCATAATATTTACACAAATCCCTTATTTCCAGTAACATCGTGCTCATTAGAACTCTCCTTTTCTTCTCTGTTATTCTTCCTTCATCTTACACGCTTATTCTTACAACAGCATTGCGGATAAGATAACAGATTTGTAAGAAAACTCCTGCCCGTTTAATGAACTCTGCCATACTTCTTTGGAAACGTAATCTGAAAAATACAGCCCTTCATTCCTTTTTTTACACGAATACTACCTCCCTGTTCCTCTAGTATCTTTCTAGTCAGATACAGGCCAACCCCTGTTCCTTCTGTTTTCTGAACCGCAGATGATCTCCCACGGTAAAAACGTTTGAATATCCGATGCATCTCTTCTTTTGGAATTCCAACTCCCTGATCTTCTATTTCGATCAAAAAATAACTTACCATGGGCATCACCCGTATTTCAATGGAGGTTCCCTTCCCTGAATATTTTACAGCATTATCCAGCACATTCAGTAAAGCTTCCTGGGTCCATCCGGGATCCTGCAGAACTTCTTCATCATCAAATTCATTGACCGAAATAGAAATATTCTTATCGAAAGCCTTCATAAAAACTCCGTTAACTGCGCCAAGAAGGGTTTTTTTCAGACTTTCCTGCTTTTTCTCAATCCGTATCATGTTTGCTTCCAGTCTGGACAGCTGTATTAATGATTTCGTCAGATTCTCAAGCTTTACCACTTCATGAAATCCCTGTTGTAAAAATGACTGCTGTTCCTCTTTTGTAAAGCTTCCGGTATCTGCAATCTCATAACACATTTTCAATGAAGCCAGCGGCGTTTTTAACTGGTGTGAAATATCGGTAACCAGAGCTTTTGTCTCCACTTCCTCCCGTTTCATTTTTTCTCTTAATACCTGGTTCTCTTCACTAAGCTGCTGCAGCTTGTCGTCCATTTCAAATAATTTTATTTCTGCCTGCTGAAATTTTCTCCTCTGGTATAAGACCAGAATCCCAATCAAAAACGTCATAAAAATAAAAGCAGAAATTATTACCGGCAAAAAAGAGGAAAGCGCTGGGGAAAATGACCGATAACCAGATTCATAGCCGTATTTTTCCGCCGCTTCCTGTCCTGCTATGGCAGCCTGACCACTGTCTGCCTCTGTTTTCCCCTTGAAAATGCTGACATACTCTCCTTGCGTTCTTGGCTCCATAAGAATGCATTGTCCAAGCAGCTTCAATTCTTCCCTGTGTACCGTATCAACCCATCCTATACAAGCCATTACACACCCTGTTATTACAAGAAAGAGCAGTCCTGCAAAAAGGGCTACTCTTTTATTACTTCCTTTGTCCATATATAACCCATGCCTCTTACATTCTGTATTGCATCATTTTCCAGCCTTCTTCTCAGACGGCTGATGTTAACCGGTACTGTATTGTCATCCACAAACTGCCCGTCAATATCCCAGATGGCTTCCGCAATCTGTTCTCTGGAAAAGATCTGCCTGGGATTTTCCAAAAAGAAAATCAGTAACTGCATTTCTTTTTTGCTCAGAAGCAGCAGCTCCTGTCCCTTCCATGCCTTCATCTCCCTTAAGGACACGCGGATATCTGAGCACAGAAGATAGGAGATCTGCTTTACTTCTACCCGCTTCATCAGCGCATGAACCTTAGACACTAATACCATGAGGCTGAAGGGCTTCGTAATATAGTCATCCGCCCCTACATCATAGCCGTTTACAATATCAATTTCCTGGTCCAGCGCCGTTAGAAATATGAGATAGACACTGCTCTTTTCCCTTATTTTATGACAGAAATCAATCCCATTTCCCTCATTCAAGGTTATATCACTGATAATAAGCTGAATTTTATTCTGTTCAAACAGCTCTTCCGCCTGTGACGCTCCGAATGCGGACAGAACACGATATCCTTCCTTTTCCAGCCGCATGGTAATCCCCCGGTTCAGATTTTCATCGTCCTCCAGAAGCAAAATGGTTTTTCTCACCTGATATTCTCCTTATGCCTTATGATAATCTGATTATAGAGCACCCCCAAGGGTATTGTCAACGTCTCCCAGACTACAGCCGTGCTTTTTTCCAAACACCCCGTGCGTAAAATATGACAGCCATAACGGTGGCAATGGACCATCCCACCGGCCAGGAAAGCCATATGCCTGTTGTACCCAGGAACTTTGAAAATATAAATGCCAGGATAACCCGCAGTACCAGATCTGAAAAGGTATCGATCATAAAATAAATCATAGCACCGGATCCGCGAAGGACACCGTCAATAATCAGCTTAAGCGCCACTACAAAGTAAAAGGGTGCCACAATCCGCAGAAAATCCGTACCAATTCCCAATGCCACTTTACTGCTTTCATTCATAAATAATCCCAGCATGGTGTCGTTGAAGAAAAAGAATGCTGCAAAAAACGGTACCGTTACTATTTCAACCATAACCAGCCCAGCCTTAAATCCGTCTTTCACACGTTCTGCTTTTCCTGCCCCCATATTTTGTGCCGTGAAGCTGGACAATCCGTTAGAAAGGGTTGTGACGGAGGTAATACAGAAGGTGTTTAGCTTGATTGCCGCTGAATAGCCGGCAATAGTCGCAGAACCAAAACTGTTTACCAGGCCCTGCACAAACATGTTTCCTACCGACACAAAACTCTGCTGTAAAATACTGGGAATCGCTACATATGCAATCTTCCCCAGCATTCTCCCTGAAAAAAGCGGCGGACGGTCTGCTGTCTTAATCTCTCGTATTCTTTTCTGCAAAGTTAAAATGGAAAGGACACAGGATATCCCCTGTGCAATGAAGGTAGCCCAGGCCACACCTGCCACACCCATTTTGAAATTAATCACAAAAACCAGGTCCAATATGATATTTCCAATAGAAGAACCGATCAGAAAATACAGAGGTGTCTTAGAATCCCCTAACGCATTGAAAATGCCCGTGCAGATATTGTATAAAAATAAAAATGCCAGACCGCCTATGTAAATGTTCAGATAAAGCGCCGCATCATGGAATATATTATCCGGCGTCTGGATCAAACGCATTAACGGATGGCAGAAAACCAGCCCCAGAACTGTCAGAACCACGCATAATACTGCGCTGGCTATAAAAGTTGTGGTAACCGCCGTCTTCATTTCCTTAAATTTTTTACCGCCGAACAGCTGGGAAATAATCACAGAACATCCTACATTGCTGCCCATTGCTATTGCCATAAATATCATGGTAATGGGATAAGATGCCCCTACTGCTGCCAAAGCGTCTTCCCCTGCAAATTTCCCGGCAATCATACTGTCAGCTATATTATAAATCTGCTGAAACATCACACTGATTAACATGGGTATGGAAAATGCCCAAAGTACATTTCTGGGCTTACCGCTTGTCAAATCTTTAATCAAATCTATCGCCTCCCTGTTTTCTTTACTCTTATGTATTATATTCCTTTTTATTTATATGTAAAGAAAAACAGCAAAAAAACAAAGGTGCCGGAAATTCCAATGCACCTTTGCTTCTGATTAATCGTTTATTTAGTTCTGCTTTTATTCGTTATCTTCTTTATCCTCCCGCTTCATCCATTTCGAAATTGCAGCTTATCAGTAAATAACACCGCAGGCTATCATTTCTCCTGCATTTCCTGACGGCTGCGTTTTAAAATCATCCGGATTTCTGTGAATGACTACGGTTTTTCCCATTACTTCACGTGCATAAAAGCGTTCTGTAAACACCATCATCCAGGCAAATCCGCCATTGCCAAAAAGCGGTGGAAGATCGCCGGCATGGTCAGGATGCTCACAATCCCGCGGGTTATAGTGACCATCAGTGTCTGCAAACGGATCCGTATTAGTTCCCGTACAGGAACCTCCACTATGGATATGGAATCCAAAAATTTGTTCCCCACATGCCCCCTTCTTCGTAGGCAGCCCGTAAATTTCAGCAATTACAACTGTTCCTCCATCCATCTGATAAAAATATACCTGCCCTTTGATGCCCGGATATTTGCTACTTCCATGAACAACGGCGCAGGCATCCGGCATCCTATTTATCTCTTGCATTATGATACTTGTACTGGACTGATACAATAATACACCTCCTGATATAGCAGCCCCGGTCTCCCCACCAGCTCAGAGCAAGTCTTGAAAATGTCTGTGTCCGGCTAGTTCTCCGGTATATAAACTACCATGCAAAATATATATATGCCTTAATTCCAGTAATTGTACCACTTTTCAAAAATCCCCTAACCATGTTGAAAAAATTAGCTTTGTACCGGCAGCCGGAATCCCGGAAGTATAGGGCGTAGATCAGATAATATCCACATGGCACATTTTCATTGCACCTAATGCCTGTTCATGGCTTTTCGGGGTTACACCGGCGCAGCATCCTGCATCTACAATAATATTTGCCTCCGGAAGAAACGTCTTGGCAAGCATTGCATTGGAGATAACACAGATATCCGTACACAAGCCTACAAATTCCATTTCTGTCACGTCTTTATATGCCCCATGGGCTAAATCCATTGCAAATCTGTCAGAACCAAATGACGATTTTTCATATTTTTTATATTGTGTAAAATCTACTGCTGATTTCACCTCATCGCAGATATCCCATCCTTTCGTACCTTTTATGCAATGAGCCACGGGGAGTTTTCTTCCCTCCTGCGTATCTGCATAATTATCATCATGGGTATCCATGGTAAATACCATCTCTCTGCCTGCTGCCTCATAGGCTTTCATTTTATCCACTACCTTTGCTACTATGTCCTGCGCCTCTTTGGTACCAAGAGCGCCGTCGATAAAATCATTCTGCATATCCACCACTACCAACATCCTGCTCATGTTCGAACCTCCTCTACCTTGCATTTTTGTATAATTTATCTTAACATCATATAAAAAAACTATCAACCTGATCATTTTGTGTAATTGCACTTTTCCACAAAAGTGATACACTATAGTTAGGAAAAATCAATAGCAACTTCTCATGTAAACTGTACATAATAACCTTAAGTACCAGAGCGTGTTTTAACCGGACGCATCATCTGTCTGTCTGGAAAATGAATAGAAAGGACGTAAGACTATGAAATTTGATCTGCACTGCCACACCAGCCATGGCTCTCTGGATGGTAAAGTCAGCATAGAAAACTATATTCAATTATTACAAAGACACGGATTTGACGGCATGTTAATCACTGACCACAACTCCTATAATGGCTACCGTGCCTACAAAAAACTCCATGAATCCACTCATAAATATGATGACTTCATCGTATTAAAAGGTGTGGAATACGATACCCTGGATGCCGGACACTTTCTGGTGATTATGCCGGATAGAATTAAACTCCCAATCCTGGAAATCCGTGGAATGCCGCTCTCTCTGCTAATGAGAATTGTACATGTGTTTGGCGGAATCCTGGGACCAGCCCACCCTTATGGTGCAAAATTCTTAAGTGCCATGCATTCTAAAAAGTTAAAAAGACACCCTGAACTTATCTACGATTTTGATTTTATAGAAACGGACAATACCTGTAACCCGCATCAGGGAAATATACTTGCACGGGATCTGGCAAAGAGATACCACAAACCAGCCATTGCGGGATCAGATGCTCATAAAATCAAATATATCGGCACAGCTTATACTGACATTGATTATACGATAAAGGGAAATAACGATTTTATTAATGCCGTGCGTTTAAAAAAGATAGCAGGCTGCCGTTGCAGGGACGAAGTGTACTCAGAACCTAAGGTCGTTACCAAAATACTTCCTGTCAGTCTGGCCTGGAAAGTTTATAACTATGGACTTGGGTTTCTGAAGGCATATTCCAGAAAGGTAAACCTGAAAAACTTAAAGGAACTTTGGGAAAAATTCAAGCATGAAGCTCTTCCCGAAAGCAAAGCTGATCTGTACCGGAACGGACATCCCCACCATGCTTCCAAATAAAACAAAGACCGCTGCATCCCTTTGCAGCGGTCCTTACTTTCCTCAGGCTTCCGTATATGGTGCCAGAGACAGTCTGATAAAATAACCTTTGTCATGTTTGCACACCGGGCACATGGGAGGAACACTTTCCCCTTCATATACATACCCGCAGTTCAGGCACATCCATCCGGTTTTTACATCGGAAACAAAAAGTTTGTTTTCTTCCAGTAACTTCGCAAATTTTCCAAAACGGTCTCCATGTATTTTTTCAATCCCTGCAATCCCGTCAAAAGAGGCTGCTACTTTCAGGAAGCCTTCTTCTCTTGCTTTTTCCGCAAATGCTTTATAGATCGGATCATGTTCCTCGTATTCATTATGCTGTGCTGCATATAACAGCTGAACCACATCATCATACAAGTCCACCGGGTAACCCCCATCGATTTCAATGGTTTCTCCTGCCAGTTCCTTTAAATGACCATAAAATATCTCCGCATGTTCTTTTTCCTGATTCGCCGTAAAAGTAAAAATTGCTTCTATGACCTGCAGGTTCTGCTTCTTTGCTTCCGATGCGGCAAATGTATACCGGTTACGCGCCTGACTCTCCCCAGCAAATGCACGCATAAGATTCTCTTTTGTTTCACTTGTTTTGAAATCCACTGCCATAATCACTACTCCAATCTTATCAATCATTCCATAACCTGTCTTTAGACCCAGGTTATGTTTTTAGTATGCTCTTACGGCAGAGTTTTATTCCAGTAACTGTAAATTTATCTGTTTGATTAAAATTTATTTTTCACCAGCAGCTTTACTTGTACTACCGTCAAAATAAAACAGTAAACACAAAAAACTGCCAGTGTCTGGATCACCATGGAGACAGAATAATAATCTTCATTGACAAATCTCTTCACAAATTCTGCTACTGGGGGGAATATCCACATAAAATACCGGGTAACCGGATACTCCTCCATAATGCCCATTTTCACAAGACCTATCAGCATATATAAAAAAGTAATCAGAGCTGCAACCTTTCTATTATGCATAATTCTGGTATGGAGGAAAGCACCCGTAATACCTCCCGTATATGCTGCAAAAATATGTAAGACCAGTGCAGTCAATATATCCGTTACCGTCATCGTTCTGTTAAAAAATGCAAAATGATTCACAGCATTTTGAAAAACCGGAAAGAGTACCGCAAAAAGACTGACCAAAATCCCTATACCTGCAAGGCAGCACAGATTGGTCAGATAATACCTGGTCTCACTTTGTACCTTCAAAATTAGTATCTGCTCCTGAACAGGGCTTTTCAATTCATTAAATGTCCATCCGATCCAGGTCATAATCCATATCACAAATACCATGGACATGGTATATCCTTCCAGTACACCCAAAGGTGAAAATGTATAAGCAAAACCCATATACATAGCCAGAACAAGCAGAGGCAGAATATACTTATTTGATTTTTTATAAGATTCAAATATATAGCGAAATAACACTCTATTCTTGTACATTCTGCATCTCCCTTAACTGAAATCCTGCGCTTAACATAAGCCGGATAATCTGATTACTGTTTTCAGCGGATGATCTGATTTTAATATGAAAACTGTTCATTTCCACCATATCAGCCGCATCTTTTACCTCTTTTGGCAGTGTTCCGGCACCAGACTCCTCTTCCCGTTCAAATATCAGGACATCATATTCCTGTAAAAAAGTGTCTTCTAATACCGCCTGTTTTAAGTGTCTGTCCTTTATTTCATAAACAAGATCTGCAAGCCGGTTAATTAATTTCTTCTCATGACAGGACATCACCACAGATCCTCCGTCATTTACATACTTCTGAATCATTGCCATAAATATGTTCTGCGATTCCACATCCTGCCCAGACAGCGGTTCATCCATCAGCAGGATATCGGCTTTCGTAAGTAGTGCCTGAATCACTGCTGTCTTCTGAAGCGTCCCTTTCGACAGATACTTCATGGGCTTATCCGCCATGGAATCCATAAAAAACTGCCGGAACAGAAAACTGCCTCTCTCCTTTGCTTCTTCCTTCGTCAGACCATCCAGCATCCCCATACTCACCACGTACTCTCTTGCCGTAAAGTCTGACTTTGGAAAACGCTCAGGAATATATGTAATTTTCCATTTCTTATGATGGATAATTTTCCCCTCTGACACCGTTGTCAAATGTGCAATCATTCTGAGTAATGTGCTTTTTCCACATCCGTTATGTCCTACTAAAGCGATCGTCTTCCCCTTTTCTATTGAAAAGTTAATATCCTCTAATATCTGGTCTTTTCCAAAGTGCTTTGAAACACCGACTACATCAATTAAATTTTCCGCCATTAAAATCCCCTCTCTCTTCTCCCCTGTTAACGGCACTGGAAATAAAAACTTAGGGGAAGCCTACACGCTCTGGAGCCTTTTTTCGGATTACCTGCCTTTATGCTTTTCTTTTTTCTTCTGTTGATGAATCAAAAACTGGCGCCTTTTTTCTTCTTCTCTTTGTTCCCGGCTCATGACGCTTCGTTCCTGCTTCCGCAACTCATGCTGCTGCTTCAATGCCTGCTGTGCCTTGGTTCCAATCCCCTTTTCCTCTACTGCTTTTTTCGCCTTTTTTTGGATACGTTTGAAGTTAATCCTGCGCTCTTCATGCTCATCTGACTCAACCGGAGGGCTGAATTTCAACCGCTTCCAATTTTCCAGATACCATTTGTTTACCTCGTAGTCCTTCGGCTCCGTACCAAATGTAACTTTGGCAGCTTCATATCCATGCTCTGTGGACCGTTCAAAAACACCAATCCAAAAGGGCGGATCGAAAATAATAGTGAGACTGGTCTTTACTTTGTTCATTTAAATTTCCTCCTTTAATTTAGCTGAACAAAGAACGGACAACCAAAGGAGGCAGGTTACTGACAGAATTCTTTATTCTGCGCCCGGACTACCAACCGGACTGTGTTTTTATCTTTGTACTTTAAATACTAGCATTTTTCAAAAATTTGTCAAGTTTGGCAACTATTTTTTTACTTCAAAAAGCCATCCGAAATTCTCCCCTTCCTTGTAATTCCCCCACATATCTCTTATAATGGTAAAAATAGGTTCCAGTAATTTTTATGGACCGTAACAGGTGGTGATAATTATGAATAAACGTAAGAAGAACGACGTTTCTCTCCATGCAGAGCCAGTACCCAAAAGCGGCGGCTGCATGGAGTAGATATGCCGCTTTTCTGGCTTTGCTTCTGAATTTCAGTTTAAATTAAAGGAGAAAGCCATATGAATTATGAAAATGCGAATACAATTCTTCCGGAACATCTGGTAGAAGAACTGCAAAAATATATCCAGGGAGAATATCTCTATATTCCGGTAAAAAAAGAACAGCGGAAACAATGGGGCGAACGATCCGGTTACCGGCAAGAAATTGCGCAGCGAAATCTGGACATCTTTAAAAAATATGCTGCCGGGTTATCACTTTGGGAACTGGCAGATGAGTATCATTTGTCGGTTTATACAATTCGAAAAATAATCTATAAGAAATAATTTATAGACACACTTGACATTTCTGTTCTATCGCGGTAGAATCTCAATATAGAATTCTATTAGAATAGAACATTTTAACTTGCTGACTAACAGCACAGTATAAAAGGAGTGCATGCACATGGATATGAAATTATTTGATTCTGAACTACGGGTCATGGAAATTCTCTGGAAAGACGGGGATACCACAGCAAAAGAAATTGCTAAAATCTTAAAAGAACAGGTGGAATGGAGTAAGACAACCACCTATACCGTGATAAAAAAATGTATCGATAAAGGGGCAATTGAACGAAGAGATCCGAATTTTGTCTGTCACCCGCTGGTAACACAGGAAACCGCCCAGGAGACAGAAACGAACGAACTGATTAATAAAATGTTCGATGGTTCTGCTGACCGCCTTGTAGCATCCATACTTGGCAGAAAAGATTTATCCAAACCAGAAATTGAACGTCTTAAAGAGCTTGTACAGGATCTGGAATAGGAGGCAGTTATGACATTATGGGAGATGAGTTTTTATGCAACCGTTTTAATTATAGCAATCATTGCCATTCGTGCTATAGCTGTGAATAGGCTGCCGAAAAAGACCTTTTTAGTATTATGGGGAGTTGTTGTCATCCGACTTTTGATTCCGTTTGCCGTTTCTTCCCAACTCAGTGTTTACAATTTAGCCAATCACCTGCAGCAGATGACAGAACATATTCCGGCATCCGGAGATAAAGTAGATTCCGCTTCTTCAGATTTAGAAACGACAGAAATTTCATCCAATGCTGACTATACGTTTCGTACCTTAAGTGAAACAATTGTGAACAATACAGCAGATGCTGCGGAAGCTGCCGCAATGGAATATACCGCTGTCAATTCCATGGGTAATGAAGAGATGGAAGTATTTGACCATACTGTTAATGCTGCCAGTTCCTCTTTAGAAGACAAGGCAGTGCAGAGTTCTGTCGTACAGGAAACCCCCATGTCCGTTGATAAACAGTCCTTACTGTTTATCCTGTGGCTTGCAGGGGCCTTGATCAGTGCATTGATTTTTATGGTTCCCCATATACGCTGCCGCCTGGAATACCGCACAGCTATACCTGTTGGCAAAGAATATCCGGATTTTATGATTAAAACTGGTTTTATCCGCCGAAAAGTACGGATAAAGCAGTACGACCAGATTAAAACCCCTTTTACATACGGAATTTTGAAGCCTGTTATTCTCCTTCCCAAAAACATGGTGAAGCCCAATGACGAGCAGCTGCGATACGTATTAAGCCATGAATATATCCATATCCGTCACTTTGACGCACTGTTAAAATACCTCTTTGCATTTGCTGCCTGCATTCACTGGTTCAACCCATTTGTATGGATCATGTATCTTCTGGCAAATCGCGATATCGAACTTTCCTGCGATGAGTCTGTGGTCCGCAGATTTGGGGAAGGTTTGAAATCTGATTATGCGCGTACGCTGATCAGCCTGGAAGAATCAAAAAGCCGATTGAACCCTCTATGCAGCCACTTTTGTAAAAATGCAGTTGAAGAAAGGATAAAAGCAATTATGAAAATAAAGAAAACCTCTTTGGCAGGTTCTGCCATAGCCCTGGTATTAACCGCCAGTATTGCCATAACATTTACAACCTCCGCCGCTGAGGCGCCCACAGAAACTGCTCTGGCTTCGGAAGCTTCTTCCAGAAATTTTGGAACAAATTCCGCAGCAGAACGGGGAATGGCTGAAAGTTCATCTGAAAGTGCAGCTGAAAACCCGGCTGAGAGTTCAGCGACAGAAAAAATTGATTTTACGAACATGAGTGAGGCTGATATTGAAAAATTAGTATCAAAGATCACAGCTGAATATGATGCTGTGAAAAAAGAAGTTGCTTCCAATTATACTGACCTGGAAAACCAACTGACTGGGAAATTAGAAAAACTCAAGAAATTAGCCGATGAGAAGACAGATTATCTGGATCCCACATTTTTAGAACAATGGTATACTCTTACAGATGAGGTGTATAGCAGCTACAATAAATATATGGAACAATGTGCTACCGACTATGAAAAAGTAAATACAAAATATGAGGACATCATGAATTCTTATTTTGATCAGGTCAGCAAACAATACGCTAAAGTTTCCGCCTCTTATTCCGCCAAGATAGAAATGCTATACCAGAAATCTATGGAGGATGATAACAAGGATCTTGAAACTCCGGTTGATGATTATGATGCAAAAATCAATGAACTTCAAAAAGAATTAGATGCCGTCAGCCAAAAATATGACAGTTTTACAAGAATTCTGGAAAACTCCAGTAAAATCCTTGACGATTATTATGCCAAGGCAGAAACCAAGCTGGCTGAAATTGACAAAATAGCAGATCCTGTCTTTGACAGGATTGCAGCAGAACGGCAAAAAGATTATTCCAAATTTGGATTGACCCGGGATAAAAAAACCGGAAGATATTACTACAACGACAAACTGGTGCGGTATTTCGAGGACCGGATTACCTCTAAAGACGATGATCAGACATATGGCCCCTGCTTTTCAACATCCGAAGGTGTGATCGATGTATTTGCTCTTCGTGATAAAGAAGGGAATCTGACGGGTTTTGAAACATTTGCACCGGAACATACAAAAGATTATGTTAAAAAATGGTTTAACCACTCTTGATATTTTCCGCTTCCCTGTTGTATATTGTTAATGGTTCATCGGAGGATTTTGATTGCAAAATTAATGCTGGATAAGATGGCAGGTACCTACCTGCTGCTTATCCAGCTTTTTTAATCCACAAAACTGATTACATGTTCTAAAAATACTCTGCCATCCAGATGCTCAATCTCATGGCAGAGACATTTTGCCATAAGATCCTCTCCCTCCAGCAGAATTTCCTCTCCAAATTCATTTTGCGCCTGAACCGTTACTTTTTTAGGCCTGACAGTTATCCCCGCCTTATCCGGAAAGCTTAAACATCCTTCTATACTCTCCTGCACCCCGCTGGTTCCGGTAATCTTAGGATTCACCAATTTTATAACACCATTTCCCATATCTATCACAACCAGACGTTTCAAAACCCCAACCTGGCATGCCGCGATCGCTGCCCCATTGGGCATCGTATGCAGCGTATCCAGCATATCATCCAAAAGCTCCCTGATTTTATCATCTAC
Source organism: Robinsoniella peoriensis (assembly GCF_000797495.1). Taxonomy (GTDB): domain Bacteria; phylum Bacillota; class Clostridia; order Lachnospirales; family Lachnospiraceae; genus Robinsoniella; species Robinsoniella peoriensis. The sequence goes on along the minus strand of NZ_JTGN01000003.1, from coordinate 112,786 downwards.
CACTGTAACCTCTTTACATTTTTTCCTTAGTATCTCGTCTCCTTCATAACGAAGCTGCCTTACCGCCATTTCCCTGCTCCTTTCTGCTGCTTTCAGCCCTGGACTTTTTCAAACTTTCCTCAAATAAAAAGACATCCTCTATACTGCATTCAAACACCCTTGAAATATCATATGCCAGCCATATGGAAGGCTCAGATTTCTCTGTTTCAATGGCATTAATTGCCTGTCTCGAAGTACCTACCATATCCCCTAACTGAGCCTGGGTAAGTCCTTTCTTTTCTCTTAATTCTCTAATTCTGTTTTTCATTAATCTCTCCTTGCTAAACAGGCATGTAATGTTAACCTTACATTATAGTAGCATGGAGATTCTTATATGTCAAGTTAACATGACACACCATTTCCCTCTGTTAACATGACACATCATTTCCCCCTTGACCATTTTCCAGATACATGGCATGATAATTAAAATATGAATCTAATAAAAATCACGGTATATACATAGGAGAACAACCATGCAAACATACGAAGAACAACTATTTGAGACTTTGAATCTGGAATCACAGCTCATTGAAAATGCGCATTTTATTGAATGCACCTTTTCTCATTGCAATTTTTTTGAAATGAAAATTAAAAACTGTGTTTTTGACCGGTGTACCTTCCGCAGCTGTACCTGCGCAGGCACGGACTTTAAGTATACGGATTTAAAAAACAACGATTTTCACCACTGTTCTCTGGTTGGAATCAGCTGGGATGAGTTAAAGACCAAAAACGGAATTACACTTCCCTTTACTGCCTTTGAAAACTGTGTCTTAAAATATAATTATTTTGTAAAGCTAAAACTGAATCAATTTTCTTTTCAGGGAAATGTCATGGAAGAATGTTATTTTGAAGACTGCCGGATGGAGAAAACCAACTTTCAGGGCTGCCAGCTTAAAAATACAAAGTTCGCAAAAAATAACCTGGCATTCACTGATTTCAGAGACGCCAGGGATTATATGATTGATGTTCAGACAAATAAAGTAAAAAATGCACGTTTTTCATATCCGGAAGCCGTAAATCTGCTGACGGGACTGGGGATTATTCTGGATTAACCCCGCCCAAGCCAATTAGCGATCCTACATTTCTTTTTTCCGGCTGTCAAAATAGACAAACTGATCAATGGAATCTAAGATATCCGCAAAATCATCTCTGGGAGCCAGATCTATATATCTGCGCAGAAGTTCTGTCTCCTGGCTGCGGTATCTGCCGTAAAAAATATCATAGAGGTTATGTCCCCTCATATAGATTTTAAAAGTCTCCATATGCTCTTTTATGTCCTGAATACTTTCCAGATCTTTTCCCAGTACTTCTACCAGGTTCTTAGCACTTCTCAGGCGGTACAGATACTCTTTCCACTTTGTAAAAAGAATCTCATAAAATTCTTCTTCACTTTCTATAATTCCAAGCTGAGCCATAATTCCAGGATTTAAAAAGTAATTTTCAAAAGAATAGTATTTTAAAATCAGTACATTTCTCTGGGTTACCTTTGGTAACTGATCCACATCTTCCAGATTTCTCTGATCATAGTACCTGCAAAGCTGTCCCGCAAGCTTTTTGGGATCCTTGCCATCACCGTCCCGAATCATCAGAAACTGATCTCTCAGGTAAATCCGGTTCATATATTTTAAATTGGCATAAGTCTTAATATTTGTACAGCTATTCGTCGTGATAATTGCAATCCGGGACAATTTTCCATGCCTGTCATACACTTCCGAATAATATTTTTCAAGCAGCAGCGGAAGTCTGCTCTTATCCTGCTTCCCCTCAACAATAAAGACAAAACTGACGTCCAGAAGGTCATTTGCAGAGTAGCCCAGATCATCCAGAATATTCCCGATATCCGTGCGCTCCCTTACAATGGAAAAATATTCTCCATCCAGTACTATCTGTCTGATCTGCCTGCTGTTAAAATTAAACAGCATATTTGGTGAATGCGTGGTAAAAATCACCTGGTTTTTCTTGGATAACCGGTAAAGTATTTCACTGGCAACCTTTTGCAGCTGCGGATGAAGAAATATTTCCGGATCTTCCACAAGAATAATACTGGATAAATGATTTTCTCCCTCCACATATGCTTCCAGCAGAGACAGCATGTAGATACTTCTCATACCTTTGCCCAAATGTTCTATGGGGCTAGTAGTGCCTCTCTCCTTACTGTAAGTCCTGGCATTCACTTTAAATAACCGGTCTACATCGCACTCCATTGTATAATGGATTTCTTCCATAAATCCGCCATTTCTGTGAAAGATACGATTTACCTTTTCGGAAAATTCACTTAAATTCAGCTGATAAAGCTTGTATTCCAACAATTTTGAAGTTTCATATGCATTCAGCTCAACCGGACTTTTCTGATTGATCAGGCCTATGCACTGAAAACAGTGATTGCACTGCTTTGCCTGGTCAAACAGACAGCATCCTGATCGCATCTGCGTTAACAGTTCATCCTCCTGGCACATGAGAAGATCTTCCTGTATCTGCTCCAAGTCTCTTTGTACATCGATGTAGTAAATCTTAGGCATCACTTCCTGTATGTAGCGGTTATGCTTCTTCACACCATCCCCATATCGAATCTGTCCCTCCCGGTTCACGGTGAACAAAAATGTCATGATTTCCCCGTCATAGGAAGGCAGCTTTAAACGGAAATCTTTTTCCCACACATCGTAGCGCTTATACTGGCTGACAATACCATTTCTATGCAGCATCTGCCTGTCATCCGCCGTGATCCGAACCGATACCTCTATTTCTATATTCTGCTTTTTCTCATTAAAATCTTCTTCCGTCACCGCATAAGATCCACAGACCGCACGAATTGCGTCCAGAATCGTAGTTTTTCCGGTATTGTTCTTCCCCACCAGGATTAACGCATTCTCAATATCCTGGATTTTCATATCCCGTATCCACTTGAAATTGCGGATATGCAGGCCTGTGAACTGCATATGAAGCACCTCTTTTCTTTTGAGCGTCTTCCCATTCTCATACAATCCCCGAAAACAATTACATTTCAGGTTCGATTTGATTGGCTCTGCCATTTTGTCCCTCTTCGGTTTAGACGTTGTTAGTTTCATTATAGCAATAATATTGGGGAATATACAACAAATTTAATTTCCTATTGACATTACCACAATGCTAAGGTTTATGATATTCTCAGAACCGGTTCCACTATACTATAAACTTTCAAAAGGAGGCAGATATGTTTACCATTGGAGAATTTTCAAAACTTTGCTGTATCTCTGCGAGAATGCTGCGCCATTATGACAGCATTGGACTGCTTCATCCTGCTGCAACGGGAGCCGATAACGGATACCGTTATTATAAAGCTTCCCAGGCAAAAACCCTGCACATGATTGAAAAATTAAAACGCTACGGCTTTACACTGTCTGAGATCAAAGTTTTGCTGGAACTTACGGATGATGCATTATATATCCAGATACAACTGCAGCATCAGAAAATAAAGGATCAGATTTATTCTTTAAACACCATACTCAGCCAAATGGAACAGGATCTGTCTCTGACAAAGGAGAAAAAAACCATGAAACAGAACCAATATCACGTTATTACAATGGATACTCCTGCACAAAATGTTTTTGGGATCCGCCGTACGATCAACATTGATGCAGACAGTATTCACCAGTTGTTCGCAAATCTTCATCAGGAAATGGACACGCGGGGTCTTAAGCCGGCAGGTGCTTTCCAATTAATTTATTTGAATGAGGAATTTTCCCATGAAAATGTTGAAGTAGAAGCCCAGGTTCCCGTGAACAGTCCCCACCCGGACATCCGCACCATCCCACCCACACTTTGTGCGGCAGTTACCCATTATGGCTCTCATCAGAATCTTCATCAGGCATATGAGGCTATCCTAAACTGGCTTGCAGATCATCCGGAATATCAGATCTCCGGTCCGGGCATCGAACGTTTTATCAGAGACGAACACAGTGCTTCTTCTGCCGATGACTTAGAAACAGGAATTTTATTTCCATTGGTGAAAACAAAATAGATGCAAAAAAGGAAAAGCGTGGAAGTTGCTTTTCCTTTTTTCGTAGAAATCTTCTAGTACTACAACGAACCGTTTATAAGTGGCTTATGGCTCACTATTCAAAACAATCTTATGAGTCATTACTTGAAATTGAGACTCCCTGCTGGTTTATTATATTTGGGTTTAGCTGAGGATAGACGCTTTGTGTAATATAGGTAGTGTGCGGAAAGATGGGGGTGGGAAACTGATATGGACTCCGTCAGCTGGCCGCAGAACTGGTATTTTCTAACCTTTCCGAAGCGCTTTTTGGCGGCACGCGGGCATTCACCGAGAAATCCTGATGCATTTCTCGGTTCAGTACCCGCTTAGTATCCGATGGGAGCCAGTCGAATACTATCCGCCAAAAAACACTCCGRAAAGGTAAGTAAATGAACTGTACCCYTTGTCAAGGACATTTTAAAAAGTGGGGCACTTTTTTCGCACCTTTACTTCCAAAGTATCCTGCATACAGGTACACCTCTTTAAATGTCATGGTATTCTATGAAATTTTTTAACTATCCGTATTTTTCTGATATAATTGGCATCCAAGTTCTTCCGGTTTYTTGGCTATGACCGGATGCGCAGGTATTTTGGGAACATCCAGTGGATATTCTCCAGTGATGACAAATTTATAAAACTCATTGGGTGCAAGCTTCGCCAGATGCCATTGGTACCGCTGATTATTATAATAAGCCATGTAGTCATCAATGACAGACTGTACCTCTGCAAAGCTTACGCATTCAGCCAGTTTTGCCTTGATATGGTCCTTCATATGSCCAAAGAAACTCTCCTGGGGCGCATTGTCCCAGCAGTTGCCACGCCGGGACATGGACTGGCGCAGCTTCTTGTTATAAAGTATATGAAGAAAACTTTGGCTGGTGTAATGGCACCCCTGATCACTGTGGATGATTGTTTCTGCTTGAAGTGAGATCCCATGATCGGCCACCAGTTTATTGACCGTTTCAAGAACAAAATCCACTTCCAGGGARTCACTGAGCACATAAGAAAGTATCTGCCTGGTAAAGGCATCCAGGATGGTTGACAGGTAGGCAAAGGATCCGCTATAGGACAGATAAGTGATATCCGTCAACAAGACTATTCTTGGTCCATAACATTCGAACTCACGGTTTAGCAGGTTGTCCGCTACATTGCTGGTCCTTAGTGCCTTTGCCATTCTTTTATATGGATTTGGGCCTCGGTATGGACAGGAGAGGTGGAACTTTTCCATCAGCCTGCGGATYTTTTTCAGGTTCATGATCACCGGCGGGGTCATATGGAGCAGTTCCATATAGATGCCCCTGGCCCCTTTGGCATAACCATGCAGCCTGTAAGCGGCCAGAACCAGATCAAAATCCTCACGGTCCTTCTGTTCCTGAAGCGAACGGACAGGAGCTGCCTTTATCCAGGCGTAATAACCGCTTCTGGAAACACCGGCTATGGAACAGAGTTCTTTGGCAGAAAGGGAATTCKCGCTTTGCCGGATCGTTTGCTGGATAATCTCAAATATACAGGAAGAGTCGTTCATAAGCAGAGCACCTACTTCCTTGTAGTCCTGAGTGAGGAAATTTTTTTTAAGAACTCAACTTCCTGTTTCAGATAATCAACCTCATGCCGAAGCTGTTTTAATTCATCCTTTTCGGATGGCGGCAGATCAGCAGCCGGGGAGACGGAGCTTTGCATCCTGTGAGGGGAATGTCCTTGGTGAAACCCGCCATATTTATCGTACTGTTCCCGAATGTGTCTGGCAATGCTCCATACCCTGCGGTCCCCAAGGACGGCAGGATCATAGCCATGATCTGCGAGGATCTGCCGCGGAATCTCCCCTAACTGGTATTCCGAGTAAAAGATCTCCTTGAACTCYCTGGTAAAGGTTAATTGGAATTTGGACACCTTGTAGGTGTAAGGATTTTGACGAAGCAGCAGCATTTGTTCATTGGTAAAAGGGTTTTTGGTCATGGTATTCCTCCTGTTCTTAGATAAGAATACCATAAGCCAAGAGAGGTGTCTAAGCCAAAAGAGGCCTCAGCAATCATCCAAGCCAGTTGTCCCAGAARCAGGGTATACCAGCAAGGCATGTCCACAATTGGGGTTCTGAAAGGTGAGGGGGTGTCCATTTATATGGAACTAATGGGAAGGGATGTCTAAAAAAATGGGAGCCCCGCTAAATGATGTGTCCACACTTATGGGTACATTATAAAATACGCAGCTCTGCTCTACGCTTCCTACGCCCATACCAGTTCCCCACACCCATCTTTCCGAGATAGCATTCGTTGATACAAAGCTGGTTTTCTCAGCAGGTTGGAACCCCTGGGCTGTGGCAGGCTGTTCGTTATTGGATGCTGCTCAGTATGTTTCGGCTGTTTGTGTAAAAGAAGATGAAAGTTTGCTCCTTTTTCTGGTTACAGAATGAAAAACAAATTCCATTCTCAAGATTAGTTGCTTTATGCCAATCGCGTCCGGCATGCCACAACCCCGGGGCCCCACCCTGCTGAGAAAACCAGCTTTGTATCAACGAATGCTATCTCGGAAAGAGAAGGGGGCGGATCAGGACATTGGTTTGGAAGGCGTATAGCAGAGCTGCGTATTTACTTACCTTCCCGGAGTGCTTTTTGGCGGATAGTATTCGACTGGCTCCCATCGGATACTAAGCGGGCAGTGAGCTGCGAAATGCATCAGGATTTCGGAGCGAATGCCCGCGTGCCGCCAAAAAGTGCTCCGGGAAGGTTAGAAAATGCCAGTTCTGCGGTAAGCATTCCAAACCAATGTCCTGGTCCGCCCCCTTCTCTTTCCGTACACTACCTACATCTACAAAGCGTCATTAATCAACTAAACCCAAATAAAGTAATTAAGATCTAATTTGCGTGCAAATGCGTGCGATAATCTTTGTGAAAACGTTACAAATATATGAATAGAAAATTGTACAATACAGGGAAAGTACTGTAATGACTCAGAAATAGCTTGCACGCAATAAAAGTGTGTGCTATCATGAGTACATGAGAGAAAAGCGTGCTAAAGAACGCAAGAAAAGAAAAACTGTAAATGGAACGCGGAGTGGAAGCAGTTTCCGATCTGTGTTGAAATTCAAGTATGAGGTGAATGGAATGAAGTATGTTAAGTTTGATGAATCAAGACCAATGGATCTAGTACTGTTAGGGCGAGTGGCAATTGACTTTAATCCGGTGGATTATTTTCATCCATTATCGGAATCTACCACATTTAAAAAGTACGTAGGAGGTTCTCCAGCGAATATCGCAGTAGGCGTTACGAGACATGGCAAGAAAGTTGGATTTATCGGAAAAGTGTCTGATGACCAGTTCGGTGATTACGTTACAGAGTTTTTTAATAAAGAAGGAATTGATACTTCACACATTACAAGATGTACAAACGGAGAAAAACTGGGTCTCACATTTACAGAAATTCTTTCTCCTGACGAAAGCAGCATTTTGATGTACCGCAACTGCATTGCAGATCTTCAGCTGTCGGTGGATGATGTGGATGAAGAATACATAAAGAACGCAAAGGCAATTTTAATCTCTGGTACCGCCCTTGCACAGAGCCCCTCCAGGGAAGCTGCATTAAAAGCAGTGATGCTGGCAAAGAAAAACGGAACTGTTGTAGTCTTTGATATTGATTATCGTGAATATAACTGGAAGAACAGTGATGAAATTTCCATTTACTATGCTTGTGTGGCAAAAGAAGCGGATATTATTCTGGGATCCAGGGAAGAATTTGACCTGACAGAAAAGCTGATACAGCCGGGAAGAGATGATAAGACAACGGCACAAAGCTGGCAGAATGAAAATGCGAAGATCGTGGTCATCAAGCACGGCAGAAAAGGTTCCACAGCTTATACGAACGATGGCAACAGCTATAGTATTAAACCATTTCCAGTTACTGCACTGAAATCATTCGGCGGCGGAGACGGTTATGCATCCGGATTTTTGTATGGCATTTTTGAAGGATGGGATATGATCGAATGTCTGGAATTTGGAAGTGCAGAAGCAGCGATGATGGTACGCAGCCATTCCTGCTCCGAAGAACTCCCGAATCCCGATGAAGTTAAGAAGTTTATAAAAGAAACAAAAGACCAGTACGGTGAAATGATTGCAAGAGTATAAGGAGGCGGATAGGAAATGGAATATACAAAGATGACGGTTGCGCAGGCATTGGTAAAATTCCTGGATAACCAGTATGTAGAATTTGATGGAGTGGAAACAAAGTTTGTAGAAGGTATCTTTACAATTTTCGGACATGGAATTGCCGTTGGTTTAGGCCAGGCGTTAGATGAGAATCCCGGAGATCTGAAGGTATTCCAGGGCAGAAACGAGCAGGGAATGTGTCATGTGGCTACTGCATTTGCGAAACAGCACAATAGAAGAAAAATTATTCCCTGTGCATCGTCCGTGGGACCGGGAGCTGCAAATATGGTGACGGCAGCAGCTACCGCTACTGTGAATAATATTCCGCTGCTGGTATTTCCGGCAGATACCTTTGCCAACAGACAGCCCGATCCGGTACTGCAGCAGTTAGAGCAGAGCAGCAGTTTATCTATCACAACCAATGATGCATTTAAGCCTGTGTGTAAATACTGGGACCGCATTGTCCGTCCGGAACAGCTGATGACAGCAATGATTAATGCCATGCGTGTATTGACGGACCCGGCTGAAACAGGTGCTGTATGTATCGGAATCTGTCAGGATGTGGAAGGCGAATCTTATGAGTACCCGGAATATTTTTTCCAGAAGAGGGTACACAGAATTACAAGGCCGGTGGCAGTGGAAGAAGAAGTAGAAGATCTGGCAGCGATTATTGCCGGAGCTAAAAAACCGCTGATTGTGGTTGGCGGCGGCGTAAAATATTCAGAAGCAGGCGAAACAGTTGAAAAATTCTGTGAAGAATTCAACATTCCGTTTGGTGAGAGTCAGGCAGGAAAAAGTGCCTGTAAATCCAGTCACCAGTACTGTCTTGGAGGAATTGGCGTAACCGGCACACTGGCTTCCAATACCATTGCAGAAGACGCAGATGCCGTGATTGCAATCGGAACCAGATTATCTGATTTTACAACCGGTTCCAAGAACCAGTTTAAGAATCCGGATGTGAAGGTTGTGACTATCAATAACAATAAATTCCATGCTTATAAATTGGATGCGGTAAAAGCTGTTGGGGATGCAAAAGTAACGCTGGAGGCGCTGTCACAGAAACTGAGGGAACGCAATTATAAATCCGCTTATACGACAGAGATAACAGATGCAAAAGCTGCATGGGACAAAGAAATGGAACATTTGGCAAAATATGCATATGACGATCAGTTTGAACCTATGGTAAAAGCCAGAGACCCAAGAACGATTCCGGAATTCGTAGAACTGACCGGCGGGGTAATTACCCAGACTGCTGCGTTGTGTGCAATTCGGGAGGTAATCCCGGAGGATGCAACCATTATAACGGCAGGGGGCAGCCTTCCAAGCTGTATGCAGAGAATCTGGACTACCGATAAAAGAGGCGGCTACCATGCGGAATACGGATACTCCTGTATGGGATATGAAGTGGCAGCGGCTCTTGGTGTAAAACTGGCTGAGCCGGATAAAGAAGTATATACGGTTGTGGGAGATGCTTCGTTCCAGATGCTGCACAGTGAAATTATGACTGCTATGCAGGAAAGAGCCAAAATCAATATCCTGGTATTTGACAATTGTGGATTTGGTTGTATCAACAATCTGCAAATGAATAATGGCATTGGAAGCATTGGCACAGAATTCCGCTACCGGGATACGAATAATGAAACAAAAGGAAACCTGATTCCGGTAAGTTATGCAAAAGTTGCAGAAGGTTATGGCCTGAAAACTTACACCGTTAAGACAATTGATGAATTAAAAGCTGCTTTGGAAGATGCAAAAAACCAGGATAATGCAGTCCTGATTGACTTAAAAGTAATTCCAAAGACTATGACGGACGGTTACAAGTCCTGGTGGAATGTAGGTCTTGCAAGCACTTCCGGGATGGAAAGTGTGCAGGAAAAGTATACGGAACTGGAAGCAGAGAGATATAAAGCCAGACGATATTAAAATTACCGTAAAGGTTTTGTACCAGCAAAATTAAGAGCAAAATCCAATTAAATTATCAGCTAAGCTGAAATAAAAAAGCCATAGGAGGCACAGTCATGTTTAACAAAGAAAAAGTAAAATTAGGAATTGCACCAATTGCATGGACCAACGATGATATGCCGGATTTAGGAAAAGAAAATACTTTTGAACAGTGCGTAAGTGAGATGGCACTTGCGGGATATACCGGTTCCGAAGTTGGAAATAAATATCCTGCAGATCCTGTTGCTTTGAAAAAGGCACTGGATCTTCGCGGAATCCAAATCTGTAATCAGTGGTTTTCCAGCTTTCTAACCACACAGCCTTATGAAGAGACCGAAAAAGCTTTTATTGAACAGGTGAAATTTTTACAGGCGATGGGTTCTAAGATCATCGGTGTGTCGGAGCAGGGACACAGTGTGCAGGGACAGCTGGAAACACCAATCTTTGGCTGTAAATACATCATGAATGATGAAGAATGGGATAAAGTCTGCACCGGATTAAATAAACTTGGTAAAATAGCAAAAGAATATGGAATTACTTTGACTTTCCACCATCATATGGGAACGGTTATCCAGGATCCGGACGAAGTGGAACGACTGATGGCAGGTACCGATCCGGAATATGTAAATCTCTTATTTGACAGCGGACATTTTACTTACTGCGGTGCTGACCCTCTTGAAATGGTTCAGAAATACAGCAACAGAATAAAACATGTGCATTTAAAAGATGTGCGCCCGGAAGTAGTTGAAAAGGTAAAAGCAGAGAAGTTAAGCTTCCTTGCAGGTGTCAGATTGGGAGCATTTACGGTTCCGGGAGACGGATGTATTGACTTTGATCCGATCTTCAAAGTGCTGGAAGATGCCGGATATGAAGGATACATGGTAGTAGAGGCTGAACAGGATCCTGCAAAAGCGAATCCATTGGAATATGCAATAAAAGCTAGAAAGTTCATTACTGAAAAGACAGGTCTGTAAGAATTATTCATTTAAAGAAAAGGAGAATTATCATGGTAAAAGTAGGTATTATAGGTGCAGGAAGAATTGGTAAAGTACATACAAAGAGTATTTGTAATCTGGTAAAAAATGCGGAAATTAAAACAATCGCAGATCCGTTTATGAATGAAGAGACGGACAAATGGGCACACAGCATGGGTGTGGCAAATACAACGAAAGACTACAAGGAAATCCTTGCAGATCCGGAGATTGATGCAGTGCTGATCTGCTCATCTACCAATACGCATTCCCCGATTTCCATTGAAGCAATCAAAGCCGGAAAACATGTTTTCTGTGAAAAACCCATCGATCATGATGTAGCTAAGATTAAAGAAGTAATGGATGCTTTAAAGGATTCTGACGTGAAATACCAGGTTGGATTTAACCGCAGATTTGACCATAACTTTGAAGCGGTAAAAAATGCCGTAACCGCAGGACAGATCGGCGATCCCCACATTATCAAAGTAACCAGCAGAGATCCGGAACCACCAAGTGCGGAATATGTAAAGGTATCCGGAGGAATTTTCCTGGATATGACCATCCATGATTTTGATATGGTTCGATTCCTGGCTGGCTGCGATGCAACAGAAGTTTATGTACAGTCTGCAGTTTTAGTAGATCCAAGTATTGGAGAAGCAGGCGATGTGGATACAGCTGTCATTACTCTTCAGATGGAAAACGGTGCCATTGCAGTCATTGACAATTCCAGAAAAGCAGCTTATGGATACGATCAGCGTGCAGAAGTATTTGGCTCTAAGGGTATGGTTGCAACGGTAAATGATACACAGTCCAGCGCAGTCATCAGCACAGCCGAAGGCGTAACCGGAGAAAAGCCGCTTTACTTCTTCCTGGAACGTTACATGGATTCCTTTGCGAAAGAAATGAATTGCTTTATAGATGCAATTGAAAATAATACGGATACACCTCTAGGAGTAGAAGACGGTTTGAAGCCGGTAATTATGGGATTGGCGGCGAAAAAATCAGTAGAAGAGCACAGACCGGTTAAGATTTCCGAGATTCAGTTATAGAACCAGTGATTATATGGAGCGTGCCAGAGCGTGTCTGAAAATTCATTCCTGCCATCTGTATGTCCCACTTTGCGGCATATTTGCCCCGAATTCAGGTTACGTAGCCCGCTACGCGCCCTTCATTCGGGACAAATCTCCCGCAAACTGTGACGCACAGCTGTCAGATAGCAATTTTCTGACACGCTCTAGGGCTTTGACTTCAGACACGCTCCAGAGTCATATATGAACACCATATAAATGAAAGGAAGCGGATAGAATGAGTAAGGTATTTGGTTATCCAGGATTTAACGAGGCGGGAGAGAAGGTTCTCACTACCTATGACAATGATTATAAAGAAATGATGATGGATATTCGTGTGTTCAAAATGAAAAAGGGCGATGTTAAGAAATTAGTGAAGTCCGGGGAAGAGACTGCAGTGCTTTTGTTAAATGGCCGCATTACCATCAAGTGGGAAGAGAAGGAAAAGGAAGTCAGCAGAAAAGATGTGTTTACGGAAGGCCTCTGGTGCCTGCATGTGTGTAAAGGCGTGGAAGTCAGCGTAGAGGCTTCTATGGATACACAGATCCTTGTCCAGTCTACTTTCAACGACAGAACCTTTGACAGTAAGTTCTACGGGCCTGAGGATGCTCCATGGATTTATTCCTGCAAGGGTAAGTTTGGAGATACGGCTGTTCGTCGTGTAAGTACTGTTTTTGATTACGAAACAGCGCCTTATTCCAATATGGTATTAGGAGAAGTATTAAATGACCGTGGTAACTGGTCGGGATACATTCCACATCAGCATCCCCAGCCGGAAACATATTACTTTCTGTTTGACCGTCCGGAAGGATTTGGTGCGAGTTTCATTGGGGATGAGGTCTATAAAATTAAAGACGGCAGTTTTTCCGCAATACCAGGGGGAAAGACACACCCACAGGCAGCGGCACCGGGATATCAGATGTATACCTGTTGGATGATCCGTCATCTGGAGGGGAATCCCTGGACGGACCGTATTGATGATGAGCGTTATACCTGGCTGTATGATGCAGAATTTTAGATATAAGTAGTTATATAGAAAGGCAGCCCCATTACCTGGTGGAAAGTCTGCGGTTAACCGGCTGCCGGACAGAGAAGAAAATGAAAGGTTGAAAGAATAAATAAGAAATGGAAGGATGCCACGCAGTGATTCTTTCAACCTGTTTAATTTGTGGCAGTATTACAGGCAAGCCTGGAATATGCAAGGGGAATAAAAATGGGAAGAGATTTTATCGTTCCGGGACAGATGATTACCGGTTCCGGCGCACTTACCATGGCAGAAGAAATTTTAAGAGGGTTTGGAAAAAAAGCGCTGATCATTACAGATAAAGTGATGATTCAGCTGGGAAATGCAGCTCATGTAGAAGAAGCCCTGAAAAACCAGGGAATAGAGTATGTAATATATTCCGAAATAGTGGGTGAGCCCACCGACAAAATGATTGAAAACGGGCTGAGTATGTATTTAAAAGAAAAATGTGATTTTCTGATTGCGCTGGGCGGAGGAAGCCCCATTGATTCCATGAAGGCAATCGGAGCGCTGGCAACAAACGGCGGCAAAATCGCTGACTATATGGGAAAAGTGATTAAAGTGCCCACACCTCCTATGGCGGCAATTCCCACAACAGCAGGTACCGGTTCTGAGGCAACGCAGTTTACCATTATTACGGATACAAAAAAAGATATTAAAATGCTATTAAAGGGTCAGGTATTGATGCCTGCTCTTGCAATTATAGATCCGCAGTTTACCATGACGGCACCTCCCAAGATAACGGCAGCTACCGGACTGGACGCATTAACCCATGCAATTGAAGCCTTTACCTCCAGAAAGGCACAGCCCCTTTCCGATACGTTTGCCCTTTCCGCAGTAAAGAGAATCTTTGCTTATCTGCCGGCAGCCTTCCGGGAGGGAACAGATCTAACGGCAAGAGAACAGATGTCTATCGCTTCACTGGAAGCAGGAATTGCATTTAATAATGCATCGGTTACGATTGTGCATGGCATGAGCCGTCCTATCGGAGCGCTGTTCCACATTGCACATGGTTTATCCAATGCGATGCTGTTAAAAGAATGTCTGGGTTTTGTGCTGGATGGGGCATATGACCGGTTTGGAGAACTGGGCAGGGCAGTGGGAGTCGCTACTGACCTGGATTCAGACGAAGCAGCAAGCTGGAATTTTTTAAAAGCAGTAGAAACCATTTGCAGAGAACTGGCAACACCAAGCTTCGAAGAATATGGCATCAATAAACAGGAGTTCATGAGTGTTGTGGAAAAAATGGCTCTGGATGCCATGGACAGCGGAAGTCCTCAAAATAGCAGAAAAGAAGTGAGTAAAGAAGATCTGGAGCAGATTTACCGCAATCTGTGGTAATAATCTGCAGGTAAATGCAAGGAAAGTAATCTTTTATGATTGATTTATCATATGAGATTACTTTCCTTTTTTAATGCTGCAGCGGCCAGCCCTTTAACAGGGGGGCTGCTCCAGTGACTGTATAAAAGCACTGGGTGACATCCCTTCATTATTTTTAAACACCCTGCTGAAATAAAGTGCATCTGTGTAACCAGTTTGTTCCGCAACATCTTTTAACAGAATCTGGGGATTTTTTATCATTAAACTTTTTGCCATTTCCAGTCGCAGTGAAGTAATGTATTTACTGGGTGAAATTCCAAAAGCTTCTTTGAAAAGGGTTGTGGTATATTTTTCGTTATAGCCCCAGATATCGTAAAAGACTTTGTAGGTGATCTGCTGTGTAAAGTTTTTATCCAGATACGCGCGAATGTCATCTACCAGCTGAGAGGAGGATTTTTTTTGCTGTATGTGTTCCGGGAACAATATTTTAGTCAATTCAAGCAGAAGGTTCTCAAATAACTCTTCGTAGGAATCGGAAGAGGCAATGATTTCGGTTGGATCGAACAAAATCTGGGATGCATTAGGACTTACGTGAATAGCGGCACTAGCTATATGGCGTACGTCTGCGAGCAGCTGGAATTGGGTAGTATCCGATTCCTGCCACCATGCTGTCATTTGGGAAAGGATATTTTTTAGTTCATTTTCAGTAGTGCCGGGCCTGAATTTTCCGGCCAGTGCAACGATGTTATCAGAAATTTCTATGGCATTTTTCTTAGTACAGGCATCATCCTGGATTAAAAAACTGTTTTTGCCAAAGGGCAAATGAAACAGGGTAAACAGGTAAGCATTTTGCATTAAATCTTTAATCTCTTCGCCGCTATGAACAACGGCAGATAAAACAAAATTCACGTAGGTGTCTGATTTTTGGGCATTTTCCCGGATCTCCCGGACCACCGGAAGAATGTCCATTTTCTTATCTGAAGGAGTGACAATGGCATAGACGAATTCATTATAGTAATTACCCCGGAAGGAATAAACCGGGAGTTGGTATTTTTCGATAATGCCATCTAAAAATGAAGTATCCAGATTCCTTACAATTTCGCCGGACAGATTGAATTCTGAATAAGTATTATTGACAATGGAGCCATAATAAGAAAACAACAGGTGAAGGCTGCAGTGTGCCAAAGGATTAAAAGTAAAATCCGTAAGCACTCTTTTGAAAAAGCAGGAGCGGATATATTCCATCTGTACCTGAGAGCTTTTGCTATTAATTTCCTGTTTCATTCCGTTTAAAAGTTTTGCTAATTCTTCCGGATCCACAGGCTTTAACAGGTAGTCAGATACACCCAGTGTAATTGCTTTTTTTGCATACTCAAATTCTGCAAATCCGGTTAAAATTACGAACTTTGCAGTGGAATTTTGTTTTTTAGCTTCAGCGATCAGTGTCAATCCATCCATCAGCGGCATTTTGATATCTGTGATTACGATGTGCGGGTGGTGTTCCTGAATCAAATTCAGGGCATTTTCTCCGTCATATGCAGTGCCGGATATGATAAATTTGTCAGATATCATGGTTATTGCTGCACAAATCCCTCTTAAAATAGCAGGTTCATCTTCAGCAATTATTATTTTAATTTGATTCATCATCAATAAATCCTCCAATCTCAATTGTAGTCAGATTATCTTCTGTCTGTATATGAAAATATTCCAGTCCCCGGTAATAGATAGAGAGGCGCAGAATTGTATTTTCTAATCCAAACCCCTGTTGTTCCAGATTGTTTTCCACCTCCCGCCCTTCCAGAAAGGCTTTTTTAAACTGATCGAACCGGTTGTAGAGCTGGTTGATTTTTTCCTGATTAAATGGCTGCCCATTGTTGGATACAGCTGCCAGCCACCGATTCTCCCTGCGGTAGGATCGGATATGGATTTTCCAGACCGGTGGAACATTTTGGAAGCCGTGCTGAAAACAATTTTCAATAATCGGCTGCAGGATTAATTTCGGAACATTGATATCATCCAGGGTAGGATCCAGATCCCAGCTGTAATCCAACATATGCTCGTGCCTCATTTTCATAATATAGAGATAACTTTTTATGTTATCAAACTCATCTTTCAGACGAACGGTCCGATGGTTGAAGTTGATAGAATAGCGCAGCAGGTTAGCCAGTTCCGTACACATTTTAGGAACGGTCGTATTGCCCTGTTCTAAACCGTAGGCGCCGATTACAGACAGGGTATTATATAGAAAATGTGGATTCAGCTGGGCTTCCATTGCATCAAAATGAGCTTTTACCGCCCGTTCACGTATCTCCATGATATGAATATTCTGAAGCCGCATTTTATTCAGGATTTCTTCAATACCGCTGGTCAGTACCACAATTTCATTATTGCTGGACTGGATATCTAAGTGGATATCCTGGTTTAATTCCAGGTGGTATAAATTATTACGGAGGGTGCGAAGGGGCTGAGTCAGGTTCCTGGTAATAATAAAAAGGAAGAGCAGTAATATGATGAATGCGGCTATGTAAGATAAAATGATGGTTTTCGCCATGGAATTCACCTGCATGGTGTAAGTATGGATATCTCTTTTGATGAGGATTGTCCATCCGGTTAATTCCGAATGGCTGTATGCCATCAATGAATTTTTATCTGCATAATAATATCCGATGGGCTGTTCAAAGGTTTCCCCTTTGTAAAGCTCTTTTATCTGGTTGTCAGGGGTGTCGGGTATATTATGATAGAGCAGTTTCCCGGAATCATCCAGTAATAATAGCTGATAAGTGTCGTCGCTGTTGGGGAGCTTTAAAAGCTCGTCTAATTCCTCGGCTTCTATATTATATTCCAGTACTCCGTAGGTGTGGTAAGTATCCCGGATGGGCCTTGACACTGTCAGCGTCAGATGAGCATCTGAGGACCAGTAATCCGGATGGGGTGGAAAATATAACTTATATTTTTTCGTAGTTAAAGCTTCCCGAACTGTGGGTATGTCCCGGATTTCATCTTTTGTCATTGGTTTGGAATTGAGAGACTGCTGGTTAATCTGCGTCCCCAGGTAATCGTAATAGCGGCTGATGTAATGAATGCTGCGATTTGCCTTCGTGGTAGCCAGCACAGACAGCAGTATCCCATCTACATCAGAAGTGATGGTGGGATGCTGAAGAAAATAGTTATAGGGTGTCTCAGGTATATGAAATACGATGTCCGTGAATGCCTTTGAGGCATGGAGCGTCACCAGGTCTTTGTCCACATTGACCAGCATATCTTCAATTCTGGACTGAATCAGGTTCAGGGAGTCCAGGCTGTTGGATTGAAGATTGTTCTGCAAAAGCCGGTTGTTGTACTGGAAAAAGAAGGTGCCGCTTGCAAATAAAATCAAGGTAACAATCAGACTGAAAGATAAATATAACTTATAATGATACGGCAATTTTTGCATCATGGGGAACACCTCGTTCTTATTAATCCTTTTTGCCAGATGAAGCAGCAAAAATTTAATAATTTTAAGATAATCATACCACTAAGACCGAGGTTTTTGAAGACTTTATTTAAATTGTTCATATCTTGAATGTGATCTTTGCTGTAAGTTTGTGGGGGTAACCTTTCCGACATAGGGCATCTATCCCGCAGAGATATGTGCAACAGAAACAAATGCTTGATGTATCAATTACTCCCGCACCTATCGGGGATTCAGGGTCTATCGGTAAACAAACTGCATTTATATTAGGTGGAGTTCCAGAAACATACGGGGAATATTAAAGAGTATTATAATTAAATTAATAAAAGGTTAGAACGGCTGGTCTCTCACATAGTCGTTCTGGCCTTTATTTTTGTATGGACGTTGTTGATACAATTATAAAAAATAGGAATATTGTCCATGTAAAGTCTTCCCTTTATCTATTCTAGTTTGCCGGATCTTTTGTTACAATAAATTTACAAAGAAACGAAAGAATGGGAGGAAATAAGAATGAGAAACAAAAAAACAAAGGTTTTATGTTCGGCAATTGCAATTTCCATAACAGCCGCTATGTTGGCAGGGTGTGGCGGGAACACAGGTGAGACGAAAGAAGGAACAAAGGCAGAGACAAAGCAGGAGACAAAAGCGGCAGATACCGATGAGGGCACAAAAGCAGCGGATACCAAGGCAGAAGAAAGTAAGGATGCAAAGAAAGAAGGCGGCATTACCTTAACGCTCTATGGAAATGCCGGAGATACCCAGAGACCGTTCATGCAGAATATTTTTAAACTGTATGAAGAAAAGACGGGAAACAAAATTGATGTTCAGGGAATCGATACGGATAATTTTGAAAACGTAGCGCTGACAAAATTCCAGACAGGTGATATCCCGGATTTATTCATGCATTTTGGCGGTTATGGACTGGATGCTTATAACCCGAAAGAAAACTTTGTAGATTTTACGGATGCAAAATGGGTTTCGGATATTCAGGATAACGTACTGCCTCAGACAAAACGTGATGATGTAGTCTATGGACTTCCTTTCTGGGAAGCATCTTTATCCGGTACATTTTACAATAAAAAAATATTCGAAGAGCAGGGGATAGAAGTGCCAAAAACCCAGGAAGAATTTAACCAGGTCTGCCAGAAACTCATGGATGCAGGGATTACGCCCATGTACATGGCAGTGAAAGATGTATGGCCTATGCTTTATCAGTTTGGTATGGATCCGATCTTCCAGAATGAAGATAACTTAAAGAAGATCAATTCAAACCAGATAAAATACGCAGACATACCGGAAATGACAGATTTGGCAGACTGGTATAAAACCTCAGCAGATAAAGGATACTTTGGTAAATCATATAATACCGATACCTGGGATTACGCCTCAGAAGTATTGGGAAATGGGGAAGCTGCAATGATGTTAGGCTGGGATACCTGGCTGTATACGGATTATGACAGTGAATCCTATACTTATAAAGCAGATGATTTTGGAATTATGCCTGCATTTGTGGGTACTACCAAGGAAGGTACTTTTGAAGGGCCAAACTGCAGCCTGATGCTGGCGAATAAAAATGGTAAGAATGTGGACGCAGCTATTGATTTTATAAACTTTATGGCGGATCCGGAAAATTACAACGTGGCATTTGACGGCATTTCAACGGCGCCTTGTTTTAAAGGACAGACAACAATTAAAACAACTCCCCAGTATGATGCAGCAGTTGACTGGGTTGCAGAAGTTGGCAGACCATCCATTGCAAATCCTGAAATTATAGGTTTTTCCCAGAATGACGGCGGAAAATGTATTCAGGAACTGTTAGTTGGAAATGTAGATGCTGCAGGCTGTCTGAAAATGATGGATGATGCCCGTATTAAAGTGGCAACAGCACAGCAGGTTGAAGGATTTAAATAAACCGGAACATAGTAGTAAGGGATAAGAGCCCGGGATTCCCGGGCCCTGCTTCTCTGACTCTGGAGAGCCCCAAGGAAATGCAGAAAGGAGCATTTATGAATACAAAGAAGATTTATCCTACTTATATGCTGATTGTACCTTTGGCTGTGTTCGGTTTGTTTTTTATACTTCCGTCTACGATCGGTTATCTATATGCTTTTACAGACTGGAGTTCGTATGTCAGTGATGTAAAATTTGTTGGTATTAAGAATTTCATCGAGGTTATAACGGAGAAGACGGTTCCTACTGCATTTGTAAATACCCTGATTTTTGCAGGTGCAAAAACAGTGATTGTAACCGTTTTGGGGTTTGTGTTTGCACTGGTTTTAAACCGGAAATTAAAGACCAGAAATTTAATCCGTACAGTATATTTCGTACCGGCTATTTTATCAGCTTTAATCGTGGGTTTAATATTCAATGCACTATTTGAAGCCCGATATGGAACCATCAATAACCTGCTTCGCAGTATAGGTCTGGAACAGTTTGCCATTCAGTGGCTGGGAAGCCGCGGGCCTGCTATTTTTACAATTTCCATAGCAGAGATCTGGAGAAACCTGGGATATGCAATTGTAATTACACTGGCGGGTTTACAGTCCGTTTCTTCTGATTACATAGAAGCGGCAAAAGTGGATGGCGCTTCCGGATGGCAGATGTTCCGCAAGATTACCCTTCCGCTGATTATGCCGTCAGTAAATGTCAACATATTATTCAGCCTTATTTACGGACTTAAGATGTTTGATCTGGTTTACGTTATGACTTCCGGAGGACCGGGTTACGATACGGAGACTTTCGGAACGCTAATGATGAATGAAATGGCAAGAGGGCGTTATTCCCATTCCGTTGCGATAAATCTTATTTTCACCGTAATTCTTGTAATTGTGGCCATTGCTTACCAGAAATTTAGTGAAAGGTGGGAGAATGTAGAATGAGTAAGAAGACAAAACGAATTAATATTCTGATTGAAATTATAATGTGGCTTCTTAGTATCGTCGTGATTTACCCCCTTTTGATGGTAGTGATTACATCCTTTAAGCCAAAAGGAGAAGCCAGTTACCTGAATATCAATTTTCCAACTGCATGGGCATTTGATAATTATGCAGAAGTTTGGGAGCAGGGACATATTCCCAGGGCATTTTTTAACAGTATGTTTATAACCGTATTATCCGTTTTGCTGGTTCTGGTGCTGGCATCTGTTTTCAGCTATGTACTGGTGAGGAGAAATACCAAAGCCTGCCGGATTATATCAAAATGCATGACTTTTGGTATTATTGCCCCATTTGCGGCGCTGCCCACGATTCAGATGCTGAAATATATGGGCTTATACGGTTCCAGAATATCCATGGTCTTTGTCTATGGAGCGTTGTATCTTCCGTTTTCAACAATGCTGTATTCCAGCTTTATCAAAGGGATTCCAAAGGAATTAGATGAAGCAGCTGTAATTGACGGGTCAAAGGGCGGTAAACTTTTCTGGCAGATTATTTTTCCGCTGTTAAAACCGGTGACGGCAACAACCGGAATACTGAATTTTATGTGGGTTTGGAATGATTTTCAATATCCGATGTATCTATTGAATTCATCCAGTAAGTGGACTCTGCCACTGTCCGTATATAATTTTTATGGTCAGTACAGCCGCAGCTGGAACCTTGTTTGTGCTGATATGGTATTGGTGTCCATACCGGTTGTGATTGTATATATATTTGCACAGAAATATATTATAGCGGGTATGACGGCAGGAGCTGTAAAGGGATAGGTGCGTCCTGAAAAGGGCGGATAGTTTAGCATGTAAGAAAGGAAAAGGTATGTGTAACCTTTTGGTGCAGTAATGAAAAAATTATATGATGGAACATGGGACTCCATAAGAACCCATGAATTGCCAAAGTGGTACCAGGATTGTAAGCTGGGGATTTTTATACATTGGGGAATTTATTCCGTGCCGGCTTTTGCTCCAAGGACATGGGAATTGGGAGAAGTACCGGGAGATGAGCAGTGGTTTTGCAATAATCCTTATGCGGAATGGTACTATAATTCCGTAAATGTAGGGCAGGGACCTACTTACGATCATCATTTGAAGACATACGGAAAGGATTTTGCCTATGAAGATTTCCTGCCCATGTGGAAGGCAGAAAACTGGAAGCCGGCTAACTGGGCGAAGCTGTTTAAAGAGGCAGGGGCAAAATATATTGTACTGGTTACGAAACATCATGACGGATTTTGTCTGTTTCCAAGTGCATATACCGATTACACTGCCATAAATAAAGGTCCGAAAAGAGATATTGTAGGAGAACTGACCAGAGCAGTCAAAGAGGAAGGGTTAAAAATGGGTCTTTATTATTCCGGAATTATAGACTGGAGATTTGCCCATGATCCTATTTATAAAGAGGAAGATAATTTTCATAAAGCCTGCCCCACACATGAATATGCGGATTATGCATATAAACAGGCAATGGAACTTATGGACCGCTATCATCCGTCTGTTTTCTGGAATGATATCGGGTGGCCGAAACAAGGGGAAGAGATGCTACCCCATTTATTATCCCACTATTACAATACGGTGGAGGATGGTGTGGTTAATGATCGGTTTAATGGTCTTTATAAAGACTTTGGAACAAAAGAATATAAATATGGCGAAGCGGTAAGAGAAGAAAAATGGGAGATGTGCAGAGGTATGGGACTATCATTCGGATATAATGCAAATGAGGGTGATGACCAGCTGATCAGTACCGCAGATCTTATCAGTCTGCTGGTAAGTACCGTAGCTAATAACGGGAACCTGTTAATCAATATCGGACCAAAGGCAGATGGCACAATTCCTCCGGAGCAGGAAAAAAGGCTGCAAATGCTGGGACAATGGTTAAAAACAAATGGAGAAGCCATCTATGGAACTGCCTGCAGCAAAAGGCACTCCCATACTGCATCTAATGGAATAGAGGTACATTATACAAAAAAAGGAGAAGATCTGTACATACTGCTGGATCACTGTCCCAAAGAAAGTTTTACAATTTCCATTCCTGAACTGGATCAGGTTCCGAAGCCGCTCAATGAGAGTATCCATATCAGCGGACATAAAGTTGGGGAACATATGGAAATCACAGTCTTTAACCACAGGGTAGAAGACTATGTAATCGGATTGCTGGTTTCACAGGCGGAAATATAGATTTATACAAATTTAGATAAGTTTTTTCCACCCGTCTTAGAATATTGGAATTGCCCTGAATATTCTTTGATCTTATAATATTTATTATAACAATCAAAGGAAGGGGATAAGGCTATGAAATGGAAAAAAGTGTTGTCTGTATTGCTGTCTGCCGCTATGATAATGGGTACGGTATCACCGGGACTTGAAGTACGGGCTGCCGAGGATGCAGTCAGCAATGTAGCGGATAGCAATAGCAGTATAGAAGACAACTATGCTGAAGAAGCAGGCAGTGATGCAGAAAATGAAAACAGCAGTGAACAGGAAACAAATGGCGGTGCAACAGAGGCCGACAGTATCGGAAATGAAATCCTTGATGTACAAGAGGAAGACAGTATCGGAAAAGAAACCGGCGGTGTACAAGAGGAAGACAATACCGGTAAAGAATCCGGAGACGTAAAAGAGCAGGGGAAAATCGTATATTATGATTTTCAAAGTTATGACTCCACAATTATTAATGATGCTTCCGGAAATGGGAAAGCCGGTGTTGTTCGAAATTATGATGCAGGAGGATTTCGCATCATTGATACCAATATCTATGGGAAAGATGTTAAGGCACTATCACTTCCCGGGGGATCTGATGGAGGCTATCTGGAACTTCCGGTAGGCTTGCTGGATGGAGAAGAAAGCGTTACCATCAGTACCTGGGTGAAGCTTCTGACCGATACCGGTTACCAGAGGATCTGGGATCTGGGATCCGGCACAAGCTCCTATATGTATCTTTTATCTGACGGAGCAAATGATGGTTTTAAAGGATACAGTGCAGCCATAACCACAGGAGGCTGGAGCAGGGAGCAGGGAGTATCCAAAGGGAGCAATGTAGATAAAAACAGATGGGTACTGACCACAGTAGTCATTGATGGCACCAATATGTCCCTGTATGAAAATGGATCTCTGGTGGAAACAAAGGATACCGGAATTTCGTTAAAAGATATGGGACACACTACCCAGAATTATATTGGTTATGGACAATTTGGTGATGATCCTACTAATGCGCAGTACGCAGAATTTGAGATTTATAATTATGCAATGAATGCGGAACAGGTAGCCGCTATGTATGACGTGGATGATACCGGAATTGTGAATGGGGATGCAGCAGCGCTTAACTTGGGAGATCTCACTGCAGTTACCGCAGATCTGTCTCTGCCGGCAGCTGGAGAAAACGGATCCGTGATTGAATGGATCAGTTCTGACCCGGCGGTCATTGCCAATGACGGAAAAGTAGTCCGGCCGGCTGCAGGAGAACCGGATGCGCAGGTAACCCTCACCGCAACTGTAAAGTATCAGGAGGCAAGTGCTACAAAAGAATTCCGGGCAGTGGTACCTGCCATGCTTGGTGATAAAGCTATTGTAGCGCAGGATCTGGCTGAAATAAACCTGGTGGATTTAGACAGCGTGGTATCTAATCTGCAGCTGCCCACAGAAGGGAAAAATGGATCCGTAATTACCTGGGAAAGTTCCAGGCCGGATGTTATAGCTAACGATGGAAAAGTAATCCGTCCAGCGGCTGGACAGCCGGATGTGGAAGTATTGCTGACAGCTTCTGCCAGCTTTAAGACAGCTTCCGGCAATAAGGTATTTACCGCAACGGTTCTTGCAGAGGATGAGGAGGTTACCATCACGAACTATGAACCTGTCTATGTAACCACGAAAGCAGGTAATGTACCTTCCCTTCCTGATTCCATAAAGGTAACTTACAGCAACGGTAAGGCAGGCAAAGTCAAAACGGTATGGAATACACCGGATAAAGGCGACTATGCTCAGCCTGGGAAATTTGAGGTAAAGGGCAGATTACTGGGTACCAAACAGGTAATTAAAGCAGAAGTAACTGTTGTAGAACAGCTTGATTCCGATATTGTACTTCAGGCAGAAGGATTTGATCTGAATGATATCACATTGGATGGTGATTCCATACTGACCCAGAACAGAAGCAGAACCCTGGAATACCTGAAACTTCTGGATAATGACAGAATGCTTTATAATTTCCGCAAGACTTTTGGCGCAGATACCAAAGGTGCTGCACCACTGGGAGGCTGGGACGAGCCAACCGGACTGTTAAGAGGGCATTCTACCGGTCACTATCTGTCGGCATTATCACTGGCATATGCATCCACAAAAGATGCAGAGATAAAAGAAAAGCTGGATGAAATGATCCATGAGCTGCGCAGCCTGCAAATGCTTTCCCAGGGAGATCCCGCAGCATTTAAGACAAAGGGTACGGATCAGAAAGTGTGGAATACAAATCCCCGGGAGTGGGGCGAAGGTTTTATCAGTGCTTATTCACCCGATCAGTTCGCGCTGCTAGAGCAGTATACGCCGTATGCCACTATATGGGCACCTTACTATACGCTCCATAAGATTATCGCAGGTTTTCTGGATGCATACACTTATGCAGGAAATGAAGAAGCATTAGAAGCGGCAAAAGCACTTGGCAAATGGGTATATCAGCGTCTCAGCGCGTGTTCCCAGGAGCAGCTTACCAAGATGTGGGATATGTATATTGCAGGTGAGCTTGGGGGATTTAATGAATCCATGGCAAAATTATATGAACTGACTGGTGACGAGGATTACTTAAAAGGTGCCAGACTTTTTGATAACACCAAATTCTTTGACAATTTAAGTAAAAATGTTGACGATATCCAGGGGCGTCATGCCAACCAGCATATTCCCCAGATCATTGGAGCTATGGAAGTTTATCAGGCGACAGTTCAGGCAGGGCAGGAAGAACCCTACTATTTCCATGTGGCCAGCAATTTCTGGGATATGGTAGTTTCCAGATATGCCTATTCCATCGGAGGTGTAGGTACCGGTGAAAACTTTAAAGAACCATATAAGCAGGCAGAGTATATTAACGGAGATCGAAATTGTGAAACCTGCGCCGCTTATAATATGCTGAAACTTACGAAAATGCTGTATCAGTATGACGCAGATAATGCAAAATACATGGATTATTATGAAAGAACTCTGTACAATCAGATTATTGCATCCCAGAATCCAAATGTAACGGAAAAAATGCATAATGGAACAACATATATGCTTCCGATTGGACCTGGTGTTCGTAAAGATTACGGCGGAGATTACGATTCCTTTACCTGCTGCCACGGCACCGGTATGGAGAATCACGTAAAATATCAGGAAGCTGCCTATTACCAGGATGATACTACCATGTATGTTAACCTGTATCTGCCATCCAGCGTTACATGGCAGGAAAAGGGGGTTACGGTAACCCAGGATACGGAATTCCCTTCCGAGGTTACCACACTGACTGTTGCCAAGACCCAGGGGCAGACAGCATCTGAATTTGATATGAAGCTAAGAGTCCCTTACTGGGCAGAACAGGGATTTGAGGTTACCGTAAATGGAAATAAGCTGATCGAACAGGCAGAACCAAGCTCCTATGTAACCTTAAATGGTGTAAAAGCAGGAGATGTGATCATGATCCGTACACCTTATGGATACCATCTTGACAAAACCCCGGATCAGCTGAGTGGTGCTGACGTGGCAAGTCTGATGTACGGACCGTTTGTTATGGTTGCTAAATCCGATTCCAGTAAATGGAAAACACTGGTATTATCCAATGTACTGGATCGTTCGATTAAAAAAGCAGAAGAAGAAAAGGTTCCTACCCTTGTTACAAACGGATTGACATTCCGCCCGATGTATGATGCATCCGATTACGCTTACCATACGTATTTTAAAATCATGTCGGGAGAAGGCAGCGGTGCTTATTATGAAGTAAACATCAGTAATTCCACACCGGAACGGGGAAGCTTTGAAGTGAACTCCGAGCTGGTAAAAGAAGGCAGTGACCTGATTATTACGGCAAAGCCCAATGAAGGATATAAAGTAAAGAAGCTGATGGTTGACGGGCAGCTGGTAACTATCGGTGCAGACAATACTTACACGGTAAAAAATGTACAGAAGAATACGGAAATTTCTGGATCATTTGCCCTTATTAATCCGCCGGCACAGGATAACAGTGCCGTAGAACAGACAGCAACAGTCAGTGCCCATTTTACAGCGGGGTGGGAAAATTTAAATGGAATAAAAAATCAAAAATTTAATCCTGCCGTTTCAAATGGTGGAATGGGAAAAGGATGGGGAAACTGGCCGCAGTCCAAAGGAGCACAGTGCTGGGTTGAGTATGAGTGGGATGCTCCGGTAACCATCAATGGAAGCAGTATTTTCTGGTATGATGACGGTGCAGACACCAGAGTTCCCGGAGAAATCAAATTTCAGTATGAAGATGAAAATGGAAGTGTTCAGGAAGCGGTGCTGACTTCAGATCCGGGAAAAGCAAAGAATATTGACCAATATAATCCTTTTACATTTAATACGTTTACCACAACCAGATTACGTCTGCAAATGACAGTAGCGGATAATGCAGCTGCTATCGGTATCTATCGCTGGGTTGTTACTTATGAAGATAATGAAAAACCTGTAGTAAATACTGCCAAATTAGCAGAAGCGATTGCAAAAGCAGAAGCAATGGATACCAAAGCTTATACAGACGCATCCGCAGCAGAATTAAAACGGGTGATCGAGGAAGTGAAAGGTCTTTTATCCAAAGAAGATATTACCGTAGAACAAGTAGAAGAAGGCTGTAAGAAGCTGGAAAATGCAGTGAATGGATTAGTTCTGAAACCCGTAGTAAAACCGGTGGACAAGAGCCGCCTGGTTTCCCTGGTGAGTGCATGCAGTAAAGAAAAACAGGATAATTATACGAAAGCCAGCTGGGATCAATTTATAAAAGCTTTAAACAGTGCCAAAGTCATCCTGGGAAAAGCAAATGCATCACAGCAGGAGGTAGATAATATTCTGAAAACACTGACTTCATCTAAAGATAAACTTGTGAAGATAAAAATAGTGTCCACAAAGAAATTGACTATCGGGAAAAAAGAAAAAATTAAATTGTCTGCGTCCGGATATACCTTCAGCATTAAAAAAGGCAAAGGTGTTGTAACCGTAAACAAAAAGGGACAGGTACAGGGCAAAAAGACAGGAAAAGCAGTGATTCATGCAGTCAGCAAAAGCGGTAAGATGAAGATATGGAACATAACTGTTAAGAAAGCTCCGTCCAAGATTGTAAAACTGAATAAGAAGAGCGTTACTATAAAGAAAGGTAAAAAGTTTACAATTAAAGTAACACTTCCAAAGAATACAGCCAGTTACCGGTATACTTTCAAGACTACAAATAAAAAGATTGCAAGTGTCAGTTCATCCGGTGTAATCAAGGCGAAAAGAAAAGGCAGCTGTAAGATCTGGGTGTATACATTCAATGGAAAGAAAAAAGAAATCCGGGTTCAGGTAAAATAGCCGGGGGTAATGGAATAGCGTTTAATAAACAGACAGGTCAGGATAAATATTTAAATCCTGGCCTGTATTATCCGTGCAATAAATATAATTTTGTAGTACAATCAGAAGAAAAATGGTTGGGGGAATTCATATTAAAAAGATAAAATTTTTAACAGCATGGGCAGTTTTTCTGTTCCTGATTGCTGCAGTGCCTTCCATTAAAGTGCAGGCGGAAGGTCAGACGATAAAAGGCCAGATCTTATATTATAATTTTAAAGATATAAAGTCGGCTGTGATCGAGGATGTTTCCGGGCGGGGAAATGACGGGGTGATCAGAAATTATCAGGAGGACGGTGTACGGATCAGCACAGAAGTAATAAACGGAGTGCGCTTAAATGCCCTGGATCTGCAGGGAGGAACCACGGGTGCATATCTGGAACTTCCATCCGGTATTTTAGAGAATGAGACGGAAATTACCGTCAGTACATGGGTTAATCTGCGGTCTTCTGCTCGGTACCAGAGAATTTGGGATTTTGGCAATAACCAGAGTTCTTATATGTATTTGCTTTCCAATGGTAATAATAAAGGTTTTAAAGGTTATGCCACAGCTATTACAAACCAGGGATGGACCCATGAAAGCGGAGTGGAAAAAGGCAGTGATTTTCCTCGAAACACCTGGGTTTTTACAACAGTAACTATAGAGGATAACCATATAACCCTTTATGAAAATGGAAAGGTGGTTGGAGAAGCCAGGACAAAGGCCAGCCTTTCAGAATTGGGGTCTACCAGAAATAATTATTTTGGGAAGGGACAATTTACGGATGATCCAATGAATGGCAAGCTGGCTGAGATTGCCATCTATAACTATGCCATGGATGAGATGCAGGTAGAAGCACTGTTTGAAAGCGGAATAAATGATCAGCTGGATCCCCTGGATATTCGTATGGATGCAGACCGGCTGTTATACAGCTATCGCCAGAATTATAAGGTGGATACTAAAGGTGCCGTTCCTCTGACCGGATGGGAAAATCCGGCAGGATTGTTAAGAGGAAGGGCAGCCGGGGAATGGCTGACAAATCTGGCACAGAGCTATCAGTACAAGCAGGATCAAACCCTGAAGGAAAAAGCCTTCTATATGATACACGAGCTCAGGAGCCTGCAGCTTCTGTCAGAAGGAATGGGATGGGGAACGGGATATCTGGGTGCAGATTGTCCGGATCAAATCTCTCGTCTGGAGAACGGTAAGTCTTACCCTGAAACAGGGGCGCCATTTGCCGTTCTGGGCAGTCTGATGAATGGGCTTTTAGATACATACTGTACTATGGACAGTCAGGAGGCACTTGAGACGGCTCAGTGTCTGGGAAAATGGATCATAGAACGCAGCAGTAATTATACAAAAGGGCAGAAAAAAGCAATGTGGAGCCAGGATGTCAGCGGTGATACTCATGCTTTGGGCGGTGCATTGGCGAGGCTGTCCAGTATTGTAAAGGATGAAAGTTATTTAAAAAGTGCCTGGAATTTTGTGCAGATGGAATGGTATACGGCTATGAAAGAGGGCAGAGACCGAATGAATCTGCTGTCTGTCCAGGCGGCGGTATCGCAGGCGGAAACCCTGCTTGAAATTTCATGCACAGATCCTGCAAATACAGAAGCGGCCAAAGCGGCTGCAAATTTTTGGAATATGGCAACTCAAGAATATACTTATGCCACCGGGATGACAGGTGTAAATGGCAGATTCAGAAATGAGAATCAGAAGATAGAAAACACAGTTTTAGAAAGAGAAAAAAATAAAAGGATCTGCCGCCGCATGCTGGAATTAACCTGGAAACTGCATCAGGTTAATCCATACAAAGCAGACTATATGGAATATTATGAAAACCTGCTAGGAAATCAACTTCAAGAAGATGGAGGATGTGAATATACCGATGCACTCAGGATATTCGAAGTCAGGGATAATATGGTAACCGTTAATCTGTACCGGACTGGAGAAAAAACACTCAGCGAACAGGGATTAAAAATTCTCATGGAAGCGGGCATATTCAGTGAAGAAGCAAAGCTTAAGGTTGAGAACCTGGATAAGCCGAACAATAGCAGGGTGCGTGTCAGATTCAGGATTCCATCCTGGTGTGGCAAAAATATGAGGATACAGGTAAATGGTGTGGAAACAGAAACGGTAGAAGAGCAAGGCTTTCGGGTGCTTCCAGAGCTTTCGGGCGGTGATGAAGTACAACTGCATCTTCCGTTCTCCTGTTATCTGAAAACGGGAAATAAGGATGAGGTGGCTTCGGTTATGTACGGTCCTTTTGTCATGGTGAGCGAAACGCCTGTTTATAAAGATACACTGATTCTCACAAAAAAGGTAACGGATATGACAGAACGGATCGGATATTCCATGCCTGCCCTTTCCATAAACGGAGTGAAATTTATACCTTACGCTGCATCTGTTTATTCAAACCGAAAAATCTATTATCAGATTCTTTACACAGAGAGTCCGGATAGCAAATGGTATGAAGTCAGGATTGAAGATGAGGGGATGGAAGGAGGAAGTATCCGGACGGACAGAGAGCTGGTATTTGAAAATCAACAGGTAAATATATACACAAATCCAAAAGAGGGGTATATGCTTCAAAATCTGATGGTAAATGGAAAAGAGGTAAAGGTTGAAGAAGACGGAAGCTTTCATATTGAAAAAGTGACAGGTGATCTGTCAGTTTCCGGCACCTTCACACAGAAAAATCCGTTGACAGTGCAAAGCGACAGTCTGGAACAGACGGCTTCGCTTAGCGCCCATTATACGGCTTCCTGGGAAAATTTAAATGGAATAAAAGATGCCGGATTCCACCCGACTTCTTCCAATGAAGGAATGGGAAAGGGATGGGGAAACTGGCAGCAGCCTGCCGGTGCCTCCTGCTGGATTGCATATAACTGGATAGAACCCGTTGCAATAGGAGCCTGTGAAATATACTGGTATGATGATGAGGATGATACCGGGGCTCCTTCGGATTTCCATGTGGAATACCTGGATCAAAAAGGGGAATGGTGCAGGGCAGTCATGAAAACAGATGCAGGAAAATTACTAAATAAAGACCAGTATAACGGGTTTTTCCTGGAACCCGTAACCACAAAAGGACTGCGTCTGGTCATGACGGTAGCAGAGGATAAGCGGGCCACCGGAATTTACCGCTGGAAAGTGAGTGAGCGCGAAACGAAATGAAAAAATTAAAATTCAGTTCCTGGTTTTATAATCGGAAAATCTGGCAGAAACTGATTATTACGTTTGTGCTTGCAGTTCTGCTTCCCATCAGTATTTCCTGGTATGTCATGATGAGTATGAATCAAAAGCAAATGGAAAATAAAATCCAGGAATTAATGACCAGCCAGCTGGTGCAGATTTCAGAAAGGGTAGATCTGACTCTGGATATCTACATGAACCTGGTTTACCAGATGAATGTGGACAGCGGTCTGATTGATGAAATCAAAGGATTAAAAAGCAAGGACATTAACAAACAGGTGGAAAGCCGCCATAATATTTACAGCCGGCTGCAGGAATACAACAATTCAGTGGGAGGAATACGCTGTATCAGTGTCATCACTGCCAGTGGAACGGATGTAACTTATGATTGGGGGACAGCCTCCGTCAGAGAGAATATATGGAAAGATTATGTGGATCTGAGAGAAACTGCTGCCTATAAAAAAGCGCAGGAATCCACAGGGATTGCGATCCTGCCAACTGCTGTCATGGAGCAGGATGAGGAACAGCTGCATGTATTTCAGATAGCAAAAGCGATCTACGATCTTGATGAGCTGGAAAGTGAACCTATCGCAGCCATTGTAATGATCCTGGATGAAAGTATTCTGAAAAAACTATGTGAAAATGACAGGGAGATTGCATGGAACGGAATTAACTTTATACTGGATAGTCAGAGCCATATCATTACCTATCCTGATTCATTTTTTGCCGGTACGACCCTGGAGGCTAATCAAAATATCACAGATTTTATCAGGATGACAGGGGAAATGGAAGATAAAAAAATAGGGATTAGTACTTATGAAGATACAAAAACGGATTGGGTATATTATAATGCCTATGATCTGGAGAAGATCCTCGCTGAAATTAGCGATACAAGAAGGAATGCCCTGATTCTTGGAGGAATCCTGATTATATCCGCCTGCTTTCTGATTTCAGGCACAGTCCGGAACATAGGTGATTCGGTAAAAACAATTATTACAGGAATCCAGGCGGTAAAGAGCGGTGATTTAAAAACAGAGATTCGACTGGAGTATAAAGACGAACTGGGAGAAATAGCCGAAAATTTTAACGACATGACAGAACGGGTTTCTATTTTGATAGAGGAAGTAGAAGGGGTTACCGAAAAACGAAAGAATGCGGAGATACGGGCATTGGAAGCGCAGATCAATCCTCATTTTCTGTATAATACCCTGGACTCTATCAACTGGCTGGCAATTAGCAGAGGTGAAGATGAAATCAGTGAAATGCTGAGAAATCTGGGCATTATTTTACGCTATAGTGTAAATAAAAGTAACATAGAGGTAAGCATAGCGGAAGTGGCGGACTGGATTGATAAATATATCAGCCTCCAGCAGATGCGTTTTGACCATGCCTTCGAGTTCCAGCTTACGGTACAGGAAGTATGCAAAGAATACAGGATCAAGAAACTGCTGATACAGCCATTCATAGAAAATGCGCTGATCCATGGTTTTAAAGGAATAGAAGAGGGTGGAATGCTGCGTGTGGATATTTCACTGACAGAAGAGGGAAAGCATATCTGCGTTATCATAGAGGATAATGGAAACGGGCTGGATCAGAGACAGGTGACAAAATATAATGACCGGTCTGCAGCTGTGGAGGAAGACCAGGAAAAGATCGGTTTAAATAATGTATTTTCCAGGATAGAGATGTATTATGGAGAGAAGGCTGACTGGAATGTAATTAGTATACCGGATATCGGCACTATCATTACCTTGCGGTTTCCGGCGAATAGAATAGAGGTAAAGATATGAGAATTGTAATTGTAGAAGATGAGAAAAAGGTGAGGGAGGGAATGGCTGCAATGATAGACAGCCACACCCGCCATACCGTAGCAGCGGAGGCAGCCAATGGAAAAGATGGACTGGAGATAATTCTAAAACTCAGGCCGGATCTGGTCATAACGGATATCCGCATGCCGGTTCTGGACGGACTGGAGATGATCAGAGCGTTAAAAGAGAAAAATTTGTCCTGCCATATTATTGTGTTAAGCGGGTATTCTGAATTTGAATACGCCAAAAAGGCCATCACCTACGGGGTAGACGAATATCTGCTGAAACCGTTGACCGCCTCCGACATCCAAAATGCTTTAAGAAAAGTGGAAGATAAGATGGAACAGGAAATTCTGGCATTGAAAGGGACTCCAGAGAGCTGCTTGCGGGATATTATTGAGGGAAACACGGAACCGGATCTGATCGAACTGTTTGAATTTCAGAAAAATATTAAATTTCTAATGGCAGCCTGTTATTTTGGAAGTATGACGAAAGAGTATGAAGACCGTGTGCACGAGTTTTTCCAATATAGTAAAGAGAATTTTCCTGACAAACATAACGGCAAAGAGAACGTTTCTTCAAACTTACATATTTACAGCTTTTATCAGGGAAACAGCAGGATTTACTATGCACTGATCAGTGGATTTGATTATCTGGATGAATTTGAAGAAGAAATCTACCGGAAATTAGTGAGAGAATACCGGGGGAAAAGCAGGCACCCGCTATGGGCATATACTCATTTTTCGGATAGTGGAAGGATTTACCAGTGTGCAGAGGAGTTAAAGGGTTATCTGGACTATGGGATTACGGCACCGGGCTTCCCGGGATGGTATACCGGTCATTTTGCAGAGGAATGTAAGTGGGAGCAGTTTAAAACTCCGGTACAGATTCTGCAGAAAATAAAGTCAGATATCTGTCAGGAGCATATGGAAGAAGCAGGTAAGAATTTAGATCTTCTGGCAGAATACCTGCAAGGGCATTCCTTTCGCAAAGAAGAGATTCGCCAGGCACTGATCCGGTGCTATTTTATGGTGACCGGACTGCTGCAGGATCTGGATAAAAAGCGATTCCAGAAACTGCAGAGCTACAATCTGGAGCATTCATTAAACCAGATTATGACCTGGGAAGAAATGAAACAGAATTTTGGCAGGATCCGGGATGTGCTGATGCAGGGAACGGCCAGGAGGCAGGATATCAGTAACTATATTATCGTGAAGGTACTTAATTATATACAGGAACACTACAGTGAAAAAATAGTTTTAGATGAAATTGCAGTACAGATGGGACTGACACCGGAATATTTAAGCACGCTGTTTAACCGGGAGGTAAAAGAGAATTTTACAGTGTTTTTGAAGAAATTCCGTATCGACCATGCCAAACGTCTTTTGACAGGAACCGATAT
This sequence comes from Robinsoniella peoriensis, assembly GCF_000797495.1. GTDB lineage: Bacteria > Bacillota > Clostridia > Lachnospirales > Lachnospiraceae > Robinsoniella > Robinsoniella peoriensis. The sequence goes on along the minus strand of NZ_JTGN01000003.1, from coordinate 77,939 downwards.
GAAAATCTATGAGGTGGCACAGGAGGTGGGATACAGCGATGCTAAATATTTTATCAAAGTATTTAAAGAAAAGGAAGGAATATCACCGGGAGATTATCGCGAAATGCAGCATTAGTATGGCATTCTTGTGTCTGACAGGGCTTTTGTACGGCTGCAGCGCAGGGAAAGGCTCCATAGCGGAAACATCCATATCAGAGGACGGTAAAGAAACGCTGGTTTTATGGTCTTATTATGAAACAAAGGAGCAGCAGGACAGTCTGGACCGGCTCATCGAGGCATTCAACACCTCTCAGGGGAGATACCGGATGAAATGGGAATACCATGGACCCGTCATTGAGTTTGACAAAAAGCTTGCCCTTGCCCTGACCGAAAAAGAAATGCCGGATCTCGTTATTGCGGACCAGTCAAATATGCAGGCATATATCAGCAAAGGATTATTAGAAGATATCACATCTTACGTACAGTATTCCGGAAAAGAACCTGAGTATTTTGAGTCGGCGCTTGGGGCTGCGAAAAGTCAGGACCGGTATTATGGGCTTCCGTTCTGCTGCAATACGGCAGCACTGTTTTATAACAAAGACTATCTGGCAAAAGCGGGTATCGAAGCACCTGAGAATCTGCATGAATTTGTTCTTGCTGCAAAAGTGTTGTCTGACGGAGATACCTATGGCTTTGGTATGTCAGCAGCCAGAGGCAGCCAGTCCGCATCCCAGATCCTTCCCTGGGTTATTTCCACTGGGGACAGGGAGAATGTGCTGGAGAGCGATGATACCCTGAATTTTTTTGCAGTCATACAGGAACTGGTGCAGTCCGGTTCCATGCCAAAAGAATGCATCAATTGGTCTGGGAATGATGTGGCACGCAGTTTTCTGGCCGGTGAAATTGCCATGATGGAAAACAGTATGGATGTTCTTCCGCTTCTGGAAAAAAGCAGTGTTTCCACAGGAGTCGTAAAACTCCCCTCCGGAGAAGGAAGAAAAAGTATGGCAGGCGGTGAAAATATTGGAATCCTGAAAGGCAAAAATAAAACAGGCGCTCTGGCATTCCTGGATTTTTATCTGGATGACCCGGTTATGGAGCAAATCTGCGGTCCCCAATTTGGACTGGCCCCTAAAAAAGAACTTGCAAGAAAACAGGCAGAGAAAGATTCTAGGTACAAAGTGTTTGAAGAAGAACTGGAAAACAGTATCAGCAGAAATAGTTATGCTCAGTGGTCTGCGTCGTCGGATAAGTTGTCGGAGGCTTTGATTGAGATCATTCTGGAGAAACGAAAAATTGGGTTTCGCTGAGGAAAGACGCTTTGTATAATATTAGGTAGTGTACGGAAAGATGGGAGTGGGAAACTTGTATGGACTTCGTCAGCTGGCCGCAGAACTGGTATTTTCTAACCTTTCCGAAGCGCTTTTTGGCGGCACGCGGGCATTCACCGGGAAATCCTGATGCATTTCCCGGTTCAGTGCCCGCTTAGTATCCGATGGGAGCCAGTCGAATACTATCCGCCAAAAAACACTCCGGAAAGGTAAGTAAATACTCAGTTCTGCTCTACGCCTCCTCCGTCCATACAAGTTTCCCACACCCATCTTTCCGAGATCCAGGCTGTTGCCAAAGCTGGTTTTCTCAGTAGGGTGGAGACCCTTGGGCTGTGACGGTCTGTTCGTTTTTGGATGCAGCATTGTGTGTTTGGCAGTTCAGTGTGAAAGGGGGATGATAAGACGAAATTTTACCTGCTTTCCTGATCACAGACTTAACTGGATGTAAGTCTAACCAAAAATAAATATACTGTAGTAGAATGAAGGAAACGTCTACAGTGACAAGATCCAGCTGCTTTATGGGTTTTATACGTTCTATGCCAATAATGTCCAGCATGCCACAGCCCAGGGGTTCCAACCTGCTGAGAAAATCAGCTTTGTATCAACAAATGCTATCTCGGAAAGATGGGTGTGGGAAACTGGTATGGGCGGAGGAAGCGTAGAGCAGAGCTGAGTATTTACTTACCTTTTCGAAGTGTTTTTTGGTGGATAGTATTCGACTGGCTCCCATCGGATACTAAGCGGGCAGTGAGCTGCGAAATGCATCAGGATTTCGGAGCGAATGCCCGCGTGCCGCCAAAAAGCGCTTCGAAAAGGTTAGAAAATACCAGTTCTGCGGCCAGCTGACGGAGCCTATGCCAGTTTTCCACACCCATCTTTCTGTACACTACCTATCATTTACAAAGCGTCTTAATCAGCGAAACCCAAATTTAAAGTAGTTATCCCCATAAAATTCTAGCATTCCTCTTTTTTTTATGCTATGATATCAAATAGTGGGATTTTCTGTCCCAAAATGTTAAAATAAAGAATGAGGTATCTATAGAGATGAGATGGAATAAATTTACGTTAAAAACCCTGACTGAGGCGGAAGATATTGTCATATCTACTTTAGCTGATGTTGGAGTAGAAGGGGTAGAGATTGAAGATAAAGTACCCCTTACCGAATCGGATAAACAGCAGATGTTCGTGGATATTCTTCCGGATGGTCCGGAAGATGACGGGATTGCTTATTTAAGCTTTTATCTGGAAGAAGATGTAGATAAGGAAGAGATGCTGAAAAATGTCCGCAGGGAATTGGAAGAACTTCGTACCTTTATCGATATCGGTGAAGGTACAATTGTTGAGAGCCAGACGGAGGATAAGGACTGGATTAACAATTGGAAACAATATTTCCATCAGTTCTATGTGGATGATATTCTGATTATACCATCCTGGGAAGAAGTAAAGGAGACTGATGAGGATAAAATGATTATCCATATCGATCCCGGTACGGCGTTCGGTACAGGTATGCATGAGACCACGCAGCTTTGTATGCGTCAGCTGAAAAAGTATGTGAATTCAGATACGGAAATTCTGGATGTAGGTACGGGAAGCGGCATTTTATCTATTGTTGCCATTAAGCTTGGAGCCAAACATGCAGTGGGAACGGACCTGGATCCCTGTGCCATCAATGCTGCAAAAGAAAATCTGGAAGTGAATGAGATTGCAGCTGAGAAAATGGATGTTATGATTGGTAATATCATCGATGATAAAAATATTCAGGATCAGGTGGGTTATGAAAAGTATGACATCGTGGCGGCTAACATTCTGGCGGATGTGCTGGTGCCGCTGACACCGGTAATTATACACCAGATGAAGAAAGGCGGTATCTATATTACATCCGGTATCATTGATGATAAAGAAGAATGTGTTGTAGAAGCAGTCAAAGCTGCAGGTCTGGAAGTTGTGGAAGTGACACACCAGGGCGAGTGGGTTTCTGTAACGGCCAGAAAGAATTAGGTGGGTTCATGTATCATTTTTTTGTATCTCCGGAACAGATTGGAGAAAAAGAAATTATAATAAACGGTGACGATGTAAACCATATTAAAAATGTATTGCGGATGAATATCGGTGAGCAGATCAGTATCAGCAGCGGACAGGACAATAAGGAATACCGATGTGAAATTACAGAATATGACACAAATGCAGTCCGGGCTAAAATCATGTGGGTGGAAGAAGCCGGTATGGAACTTTCCTCTAAGATTTATCTTTTTCAGGGGCTGCCAAAGAATGATAAAATGGAACTTATCATACAGAAGGCAGTGGAACTGGGTGCATACGAGATTATTCCTGTGGCAACCAGACGCGCGGTTGTTAAGCTGGATGCGAAAAAGGAAGAGTCCAAGAGAAAACGTTGGAACAGCATATCCACAAGTGCCGCAAAGCAGTCCAAACGTTCCGTGATTCCGATGGTGACTAAGGTGATGAGTTTTAAAGAAGCTGTCATTTATGCAAACGAACTGGATATTAAACTAATCCCCTATGAACTGGCATCCGGAATGCAGAAGACAAAAGATGTCATAGGCAATATCCAAAAAGGACAGTCTATTGGAATCTTTATAGGTCCGGAAGGTGGATTTGATGAAGCGGAAGTAGAAGCGGCAAGAGAGGCAGGAGCTGTGCCGATTACACTGGGAAAGCGTATTTTGAGAACGGAAACAGCAGGTATGACAGTCTTGTCAATACTTATGTTTACTCTGGAGGACTAGAAATAATGGAAGCATATTTAGATAATTCAGCTACCACCAGATGCCTGGAAAGTGTAAAAGATATAGTCGTGAAAACGATGATGGACGATTATGGGAATCCTTCTTCCAAGCATCTGCGCGGTGTAAATGCTGAGAAATATATAAAAGAGGCAAGAGATGTAATTGCAAAAACCATGAAAGTAAATGAAAAAGAAATTTTCTTTACTTCTGGCGGAACAGAATCAAATAATTGGGCTCTCATAGGTGCGGCAATGGCGAATAAGCGTGCCGGAATGCATGTGATCACTACGGCAATTGAGCATCCGGCAGTGATCCAGCCGATGCAGTATCTGGCTGAGCAGGGATTTCGGGTAAGCTACATTCCGGTGGGGCGTGATGGTAAGCTGAATATGCAGGCGCTGGAAGAGGCTGTCTGTGATGAAACAATCCTGATTTCCGCCATGTATGTAAATAACGAGATGGGAGCGGTTCAGCCAATAGAAGAAATAGCCGCTTTGATTAAGAAGAAAAAACCCGGGATACTCTTCCACGTGGATGCCATTCAGGCATATGGGAAATACCGTATTCTGCCTAAAAAAATGGGAATTGATATGTTGTCTGTAAGTGCACATAAGATTCATGGACCCAAAGGCGTGGGCTTTTTATATGTCAATGAAAAAGTGAAGATAAAGCCTCTGATTCTGGGAGGCGGTCAGCAAAAAGGAATGCGTTCCGGTACCGATAATGTCTCTGGTATAGCGGGGCTTGGTGTGGCGGCCAAAGAGGCTTACACAGACTTTGAAGAAAAGATCAGCCATTTGTACCGGATAAAAGATCTGTTTATAAAAGGGGTAAGTGAGATACCGGATACGGTGGTTAACAGCCGGGAGGGTAAGTTTGGCGCACCCCAGATTGTAAGTGTGAGCTTTCGTGGAATCCGAAGTGAGGTGCTGCTTCATGCATTGGAGGAAAAGGAGATCTATGTTTCGTCGGGGTCGGCGTGTTCATCTAATAAGAAGCTGCCCATCAGCACAGTGTTAAAAGAAATCGGTCTGGAAAAAGATCTGCTGGAAACGACGGTGCGATTTAGCTTCAGTCATTTTACTACGGATGAAGAGATAGCATATTGTCTGGAAGAATTAAATAAAATAGTGCCTGTTCTGAGGAAATACTCCAGGCATTAGAGCCTGTTTTGCATCCCGCTGCACCTTTTGAATCAGGCATACTTAAGCATAAGCAGAGGCGTGACAGGGGACACAGAGGCTGTATATTAAGTGATAGATAGGAGAAAAGATGTTTAAAGCATTTTTAATAAAATACGGAGAAATAGGAATCAAGGGTAAGAACCGTTATTTATTTGAAGACGCACTGGTAAAACAAATCCGCCATGCGTTAAAAGAAGTAGAAGGTGAGTTTTACGTTCATAAGGAACAGGGAAGAATCTATGTGGACTGCCTGAGCGTATTTGACTTTGAAGAGACAGTGGAAGCACTGCAGAGGGTTTTTGGAATCGTAGGAATCTGCCCGGTTGTTAAGGTAGACGATGATGGGTTCGACAGCCTGGCAAGTAATGTGATTGATTATATGTCACAGGTGCACCCGGATAACAATCAGACCTTTAAAGTAAATGCCAGAAGAGCAAGAAAGAACTATCCGATGACATCTATGGAATTAAATTGCGACCTGGGTGAACGGATTCTGGAAGCATTTGACGGCATGAAAGTAGATGTGCATAAACCGGAAATTCTGTTGAATGTGGAAATTCGTGAAAAAATCTATATTTATTCTAAAATCATACCGGGACCGGGTGGAATGCCGGTAGGCACAAACGGGAAAGCAATGCTGCTTTTATCCGGTGGAATCGACAGTCCGGTTGCAGGATATATGATTTCCAAAAGAGGCGTAAAGATCGATGCTGTATATTTCCACGCTCCGCCTTATACAAGCGAACGTGCCAAACAAAAGGTGGTAGATCTGGCAAAACTGGTATCCAGGTACTCCGGACCCATTAATCTGCATGTAGTAAACTTTACGGATATCCAGCTGTATATCTATGACAAGTGCCCTCATGAGGAACTGACTATTATTATGCGCCGCTATATGATGCGTATTGCAGAGCATTTTGCAAAAGAGACCGGCTGTCTTGGTCTTATTACAGGGGAGAGCATCGGTCAGGTAGCAAGCCAGACTATGCAGAGCCTTGCAGCCACTAATGAAGTTTGTACCCTTCCGGTTTTCCGTCCGGTAATCGGCTTTGACAAACAGGAAATAGTCGATGTTTCCCTGAAAATCGGGACATATGAGACATCCATTCTTCCATTTGAAGACTGCTGTACCATTTTCGTTGCAAAACATCCGGTTACAAAACCGAATATTAATATAATCAAACGTTCAGAAGTCAGTCTGGAAGAGAAGATAGAAGAATTAATGAAAACTGCAATTGAAACAACAGAAACAATCTGGGTGGAATAACATATATTCCGGAGCCTGTTTGAAAATCCGTTGCACAAAATCAGGCAATCGTACCTGGTGCAGGCATTTTTAAACAGGCTCTAAGATTTGAAGAACAGAAAGGTTTTTGAATTAAAAAAAGACAAATCGAAATCGATTTGCCTTTGCATTCCATTTAATATTATGTTATTAATTAGATGATGTATGGTTTTAATGCAGCTAAAATGCTGTCAACATCATCTTCAGCATGGATATTTAAGTCGATTGGTTTAGATAAATCTAAACTGAAGATACCCATGATAGATTTTGCATCGATTACGTATCTTCCTGATACGAGATCAAAATCATAATCAAATTTTGTAATATCATTTACAAATGATTTTACTTTATCGATGGAATTTAAAGAAATCTGTACTGTCTTCATTGGAAAAACCTCCCTTGTATTTTTGTTTCTTATATCTTACATTTTGTGGTAACAAAAGTCAATGCGAAAACTCACAAAGTTGGGAAGAGTTATTCGTCAAAAGTTATAAAATTGTACAATTTGTTTGTTGATTTTACGAAAGATTTACGAAAAGTATTTAATTGCATACAATTGTAAAGTATATCTATGAGAAAGGTGTTAACATGAATCAAAAAACAGTAGCGCTGCATAATCTGGGATGCAAAGTAAATGCATATGAAACCGAAGCGATGCAGCAGATTTTACAGGAAAATGGTTATAAAATAGTTCCCTTTGAGCCGGGAGCCGATATCTATATCATTAATACATGCACGGTAACAAATATTGCGGATCGCAAGTCCAGACAGATGCTCCACAAAGCTAAAAAGATGAATCCGGGTGCAATTGTAGTGGCTGCCGGATGTTATGTACAGGCATCGAAAGAAGAACTGAAAAAAGACGATGCGATCGATATTGTAATTGGAAATAATAAGAAAAAAGATCTGGTTTCTATCCTGAAAGCTTATGAAATAAATCAGGATGAAGAAGAAGCAATTATCGATGTCAACCATACATCAGAGTATGAAAACCTGACGATTTCCAGAACGGCGGAGCACACCAGGGCATATATAAAGGTGCAGGATGGATGCAACCAGTTCTGCAGCTATTGTATCATACCCTATGCCAGAGGCAGAGTGCGCAGCAGGGGTACTGAAGATGTAAAAAACGAGGTTGCAAATCTTGCAAAAGCAGGATATCAGGAAGTGGTTCTGACCGGTATTCATTTAAGTTCTTACGGTATAGATCTGGGATCAGACTTATTGGAACTGATTGTAACGGTTCATCAGATAGAGGGAATTCAGAGAATCCGTCTGGGGTCCTTAGAGCCTCGTATTATTACAGAAGAATTTGCGAAAAAATTAAGCTCTTTGGAAAAGATCTGTCCGCATTTCCACCTGTCATTACAGAGTGGATGTAATGAGACTTTAAAAAGAATGAACCGACGTTATGATACCAGAGAATTTGAAGAAAAATGCATAATTTTGCGAAAATATTTTGATCAGCCGGCGCTGACCACAGATGTAATTGTTGGTTTTCCAGGTGAGACAGAGGAAGAATTTCACACAACAAAAGAGTTCTTAAAAAGAATCCGTTTTTTTGAAACACACATCTTTAAATATTCCAGGCGTAAGGGTACGAAAGCTGCAGTTATGGAAAACCAGATAGATGAAAATATAAAAAATATCCGCAGCCAGGAACTGATCCGGTTAAACGAAGAAAACCAAACGGCATATGAAGAAAGCTTTTTTGGGAAAGAATCTGAGATTCTTTTTGAAGAAAAAATAAGTGTGGAAGAAAAAGATTATTTTATAGGACATACGCGGGAATATATTAAGGCAGCATGCCCTGCAGATGCTGATTATTCCAATTGTCTGATGAAAAAGAGATTGCAGGGAAGACTGAAAAATCATCTGCTATTATGTGAAAATTAGGAAAATTTACGGGAATAAAAGAAGCAGTTGAGAAACTTTTTTGAAAAATGGGATTGTAATTTTCCTTTATTTATATTAGAATGAATGTAAAGTTTAATTAAGGGCGTGATAAAATGGGAAAGATTAGTAATACACAATATTTTAACGTAAACTCAGACGCAGAGATCCGGGTAAAGGACGTACTGGATACCGTTTATAATGCAATGACTGAAAAAGGCTATAATCCTGTGAATCAGATTGTAGGCTATATTATGTCAGGTGATCCAACATATATCACCAGTCATAACAATGCCAGAAGCATGATTATGAAAGTTGAACGGGACGAGCTTGTCGAAGAGTTATTAAAAGAGTATATCAAGAATAAGGCATGGCAGTAGCGGCACTATGAGAACAATGGGATTGGACTTTGGCTCCAAAACAGTAGGTGTGGCTATCAGCGATGCTTTGGGAATTACCGCCCAGGGGATTGAAATTGTACGAAGAACGTCCGAAAATAAGCTTCGTCAGACCCTGGCAAGAATAGAAACATTGATACAGGAATATGAAGTTGGAAAGCTGGTGCTCGGCTTTCCGAAAAATATGAATAACACAATTGGTGACAGGGCTGAAAAGTCTTTGGCATTTAAAGAAATGCTGGAGAGAAGGACAGGTCTGGAAGTTGTCATGTGGGATGAAAGGCTTACAACCGTAGAAGCGAACCGTACTTTAATGGAAAGCAATGTGCGAAGAGAAGACCGTAAAAAGTATGTGGATCAACTTGCGGCTGTGTATATCCTGCAGGGCTATTTAGACAGTGAGGGAATGAGGTTAAAATAATAATGGAAAAAATTAAATTTACTTTTGCAGACACAGATGAGGCTGCAGAGTTTTTTGTGTTGGAACAAACACGTATAAATGGTATGAATTATATTCTGGTTACCGAATCCGATGATGAAGAAGAAGATGCGGAAGCATTTATATTAAAAGATTTGTCAGCAGACGGAGAACAGGAAGCACTTTATGAGATCGTAGAAGATGACGAAGAATTGGAAGCAGTATCTAAGATTTTCGGTGAGATGCTGGAAGATGTTGATATCACTTTGTAAAGAAATATGCAGGTATGGGCTGCGTATATAAGTATAGATAAAAATAAAACAAGTAGGCAAAGGAGGTCTAATTGATTGAAAAATATTAATAACTCAAAATTGAAAATCATTCCGCTCGGTGGTTTGGAACAGATCGGAATGAACATTACTGCCTTTGAATTTGAAGACAGTATTATTGTTGTGGATTGCGGATTGTCATTTCCGGAAGACGACATGCTGGGAATTGACCTGGTAATCCCCGATATCACTTATCTGAAGAACAATATTCAGAAAGTAAAGGGATTTGTGATTACCCATGGACACGAGGATCATATTGGTGCTCTTCCATATGTTCTTAAGGAGATCAATGTTCCGATTTATGCAACTAAGCTGACAATTGGAATCATTGATAACAAATTAAAGGAACACAATTTACTGAAGACGACAAAGCGAAAGGTGATTAAGCATGGACAGGCCATTAACCTGGGAGCTTTTCGTATCGAATTTATCAAGACAAATCACAGTATCGCAGACGCTTCCGCCCTGGCTATTTATTCACCAGCAGGAACCGTGGTGCATACAGGAGATTTTAAAGTAGATTATACACCGGTATTTGGAGATGCAATTGATTTACAGCGATTCGGAGAAATTGGAAAGAAGGGCGTTCTGGCCCTGATGTGTGACAGTACAAACGCGGAAAGACCGGGCTTTACCATGTCTGAACGGACAGTTGGTAAAACTTTTGACAATATATTTGCGGAGCATAAAAATACGAGAATTATTATTGCGACGTTTGCATCGAATGTAGACAGAGTTCAGCAGATTATTAATTCGGCATATAAATACGGAAGAAAAGTAGTAGTAGAAGGAAGAAGTATGGTAAGTATCATCACCATTGCTTCCGAGTTAGGATATATCAGCATACCGGAACATACATTAATTGATCTGGAACAGATGAAAAATTATCCGGATGAGCAGATGGTGTTAATTACTACCGGAAGTCAGGGAGAATCTATGGCTGCGCTGTCCAGAATGGCATACGACATGCACCGTAAGATCAGCATTAAGCCGGGGGATACGGTTATCTTCAGTTCCAACCCGATTCCGGGAAATGAGAAGGCGGTTTCTAAAGTTATTAATGAATTATCCATGAAGGGTGCTGATGTTATTTTCCAGGATGCACACGTATCCGGACATGCCTGCCAGGAAGAGATTAAATTGATTTATTCCCTGGTACGTCCGAAATATGCAATACCCGTTCACGGCGAATACCGCCATTTGAAAGCACAGGCTGGAATTGCAGGCAATCTTGGTATTTCAAAAGAGAACATTTTTATTTTATCTTCCGGAGATGTATTGGAACTGGACGACAAACAGGCAAAAGTAGTTGATAAGGTACAGACAGGAGCAATTCTGGTAGACGGACTTGGTGTAGGAGACGTGGGGAACATTGTTCTTCGTGACAGACAGCACCTTGCGGAAGACGGAATTCTGATTGTGGTACTGACGCTTGAAAAATACAGTAACCAGCTGCTTGCGGGTCCCGATATTGTTTCCAGGGGATTTGTATATGTCAGAGAGTCAGAGATTCTTATGGAAGAGGCAAGGCGGGTAGTAGAGGAATCTTTAGACCATTGTTCGGATAAGAATATTACGGACTGGGGCAAAATTAAAAGCTCAATCAAAGATTCACTGAGTGATTATCTCTGGAAAAAGACAAAGCGTAACCCGATGATATTGCCAATTATTATGGAAGTATAAGGATTGATAGAAATGGACAAGGTGACAGCGTGCTTAGAAGCTCTGGTGGAAGCGGTGCAGGAATGTACGGCGTACAGAGACTTTGAGAAGGCGAAAATCAGACTGAAAGATAACCCGGAATTAAAGGCACAAATTGATGAATTTCGTAAGAAGAATTTTGAAATGCAGAGTTTGAAAGAAGATAAAGATCTGTTTCAGGAGCTTCAGAAGATTCAGAAAGATTATGCGGAGTTTCGGAAAAATCCTCTGGTGGAGGACTATCTAAAGTCAGAGCTGCGTGTCTGTAAGATGCTCCAGAAGATCGATCAGGATATAATGAATGTGATTGAAATGGACATAGACGACTTTGCCGGTGAGCTCAACTTATAGGAGGCCGTAGTTTGAAAGAAGACCGCTTTCAAATTACTAATTAAGGAATAGCGCAAGCTGGCTTGTGCTGTTCAGGAGGATATATATGAATGCCAAAAAAGTAGTGTTATCCATAACGATGACCTGTGTAAAAATGGTAATCCTTATTTTAATTGTATATGCGCTATTTGTCTTTGGCAGACATGCTTACGATTTTGGTTTTCAGGTCTTTGCAGGGGAGACGGTATCAGATCCTCCCGGGAAAGAAGTGGCGGTTACCATAACAGATGATATGTCAGTTATGGAGGTCGGCGAACTGTTGGAAAGCAAAGGGCTGATAAAAGATGCAAAAGTTTTCTGGGTACAGGAAAAATTGTCAAAGTACAGTGGTAAATTAAAAAAAGGTAACTATATTCTGACGACGGCGCAGGATGCGGATGAGATGCTGGAAGAGCTGGCTCAGGAAACAGAAGCACAGACGGAAGAATAGGATGGAACAGCAGTGATTGTAGATGAAAGAATGGTAACCTATATCAACTCTCTGGATGTGGGAAATACGCCTTTTTTAGATGAATTGGAGAGACAGGCATGTGAAGATTATGTGCCTATTATCCGCCGGGAGATGCAGAGCTTTTTAAAAGTACTTCTGACGGTCCACCGTCCGAAGAAGATTCTGGAGGTTGGGACAGCAGTGGGATTTTCTACTCTGCTGATGAGTGAATATACAGGGGAAGACTGTCATATTACAACCATTGAAAAATATGAAAAAAGGATTCCCATTGCACGGGAAAATTTCAAAAAAGCAGGTCGGGAAGACCGGATTACCCTTTTAGAGGGGGATGCCATGGAAATTTTAAAAGAGCTGCAGGGCAGCTTCGACTTTATTTTTATGGATGCTGCTAAGGGGCAGTATATTCATTTCCTGCCGGAAGTATTAAGGCTTCTGGGAACGGGAGGCATACTGGTATCGGACAATGTCCTCCAGGACGGTGATATCATAGAGTCCCGGTTTGCAGTAGAACGCAGGAACAGGACGATTTATAAAAGAATGAGAGACTACCTCTATGAATTGAAACATAACGAACAGCTTCTGACGACAATTATTCCAATTGGAGACGGGGCGACGGTGAGTATAAAGCGAGAGCGTGCCTGAAAAATATTTTCACCAATCGGCACATCTCTACACAAACTGGACCGTACATCTTGATATAAGCAATTATCAAACACGATCAGGGACGGAGGGATAACTTCCGTCCCTGTTTATGCAGAGCAAAAGAAAGGATAGAAGGTTGAAAGAAAATTATGATTTAGAAAGGATGCCACAGTTTGATTCTTTCAACCTGTTTTATTGTGGCAGTATTGCAGGCAAGCCTGCAATATGCAATTGGGTATAAACATGAGAAAACCAGAATTACTGATACCGGCAAGCAGCCTGGAGGTATTAAAAACAGCAGTTATATTTGGGGCGGATGCCGTATATATCGGCGGAGAAGCATTCGGACTGAGGGCAAAAGCCAAGAATTTTTCTATGGAAGATATGAAGGCCGGAATTGCATTCGCGCATCAGTATGGCGTTAAAGTATACGTGACGGCTAATATTCTTGCCCATAACCTTGATTTAGACGGGGTAGAGGAGTATTTTAAGGAACTGCGGCAAATTGGTCCGGATGCCCTGATTATTGCGGATCCGGGAGTTTTTATGATCGCAAAAAGAGTATGCCCGGAAATCGAACGCCATATCAGTACCCAGGCAAACAATACGAATTACGCAACCTATCTCTTCTGGCATGAGCTGGGGGCAAAGCGGGTAGTGACAGCCAGAGAATTATCTTTGGAGGAAATCAGGGAAATCAGAGCGCATATACCGGAAGAGATGGAAATCGAAACTTTTGTACACGGTGCCATGTGTATTTCTTATTCCGGAAGATGCCTGCTGAGCAATTATTTTACCGGCAGGGATGCCAACCGGGGGGCCTGCACGCATCCATGCCGATGGAAATATTCTATTGTGGAAGAGACAAGGCCCGGAGAATACATGCCTGTTTATGAAAATGAACGGGGAACCTATATATTTAATTCCAAGGATCTCTGTATGATTGAGCATGTGCCGGAATTGATGGAATCGGGCATAGACAGTTTCAAAATTGAAGGAAGAATGAAAACGGCCCTTTACGTGGCAACCGTTGCCAGGACATACCGCAAAGCAATTGATGATTATGCCATTGATCCGAAACGCTATGAACAGAATATGCCATGGTATAAAGAGCAGATTTCCAATTGCACTTACCGGCAGTTTACAACGGGATTTTTCTTTGGAAAACCGGACGAAACGACGCAGATTTATGACAGCAATACCTACATGAAAGAATATACCTATCTTGGAATAGTAGGCGAATGCAATGCAGACGGGCTGTACAGAATAGAACAGCGCAATAAATTTTCGGTTGGCGAAGAAATTGAAGTTATGAAACCAAACGGAGACAACCTGAACGTAACGGTGAAACAGATTCTGGATGAGGATGGAAATCCCCAGGAAAGCGCACCCCACCCGAAGCAGGTACTCTGGATTGACCTTGGGACAGCCATGGATCCGTATGATATTTTAAGAAGAGCAGAATAAAGGACAACCAAAAATAAATGGGAAAGGCACTAATAAGAGATTTGTAACATACAATGTTATAAATCCGCTTTGAGGTGCTTTTTTTGAAGACATTTCCCAAGCCGCTTACTGCCGAAGAAGAAAAGCTGTTTCTTCAAAAATACAAGGAGGGCGACCTGGACGCAAAGAGGATTCTAATCGAACGTAACCTGAGATTGGTAGCCCACGTCGCCAAAAAATATCAAAGGCCGGAAGAAGATTCGGAAGATCTGATTTCCATAGGAACCATTGGCCTTATAAAAGCAGTGACTACCTTCGATCATAGTAAAAACAATCGTTTAGCCACTTATGCCGCCAGGTGTATTGAAAATGAACTCCTCATGATGCTAAGGATGCGTAAAAAAACTTCCAAGGAAGTCTCTCTCTACGAGCCAATCGGAATGGACAAAGAGGGAAATGAAATCAGCCTTCTGGACATTATTGAAAGCAATAATGTGGATGTGATTGAAACCATGGAGTTAGAAGAAAATACAAAAAAATTGTATGAAATCTTCAAAGTATATTTGAATGACAGAGAACAAAAAGTACTGGCTCTCCGGTATGGGCTCTTTGGTGCAAAAGAGACAACACAGCGGGAGATCGCAAAAGCCCTCGGCATATCCAGGTCTTACGTTTCCAGGATTGAAAAAAATGCTTTAAAAAAATTGCGGGAAGGCTTCTGATATAAAAATGAAAGCCTTTATCCAGATATATGCAAGAAGCAGGAATTGTGCTATAATGCCAAAAAGGCAGCTGTATGGGACGGCATCAGGCAGCTGAAAATGAACCAGAGAGGAAGATGAGGATTATGCTATATTTGTTTTCGGAGGAAATACTTGCCGCAACAGGAAAAGAAAAACGGCAGCAGCAGAGTAAAATCGGATATCAGCTGCTGGCATTTGGATTGAGAGATGAATATGGAATAGATAAGCTTCCCGATATTGGAAAAAGAGAGCATGGGAAGCCATACCTTCCTGATTATCCCCATATCCACTTTAATGTAAGCCATTGTCAGAATGGGATAGTGTGCGGTATCCATGAGAAAGAGATAGGCGTGGATATAGAAAAACTGCTGGTGTATAAAGAAAATATCGTAAAACGGATCAGTCATGAAAATGAATGGAAGCTGTTTGGTCATGTACCGGATGAAGAAAAAAACCGTATTTTTGGCAGGATCTGGGTATCGAAAGAAAGTTATCTAAAACAGCAGGGAACCGGTATCAACAGGGATTTGAGAAGTCTGGATTTTTCTGCATGCACACGGGACGCATTTTTTCAATATGGCTGCCGGTTTCAGATCCGGCAGATGGAAAATTGTAACATTGCGGTGTGCAGTGAAAAGGAAATATGCGGCATCCGGGTGTTAGGGGCGTCGGACCTTCAAAATATTTAGCAGGGTCTGGCGTTTGCATTTTTATTTTATTTATATCTGAAAAAATATTTGCAATTTTATGTAAACCAGTGTATACTGGATAAAACTGCTTTAGGTTTTCAAACATGCTCAAGAGCAGCATTCTTTTCTTCAAAATTCTTTTGAAGGATTTTCCAACAACTTATCTAATTGAATAAAGGAGGTAGCAGATTGTTTAGCACAGTTATGTCTGCAGTTATTTACGGCGTAGAAAGCAGGCTGGTCCGTGTAGAGGCGGATGTCAGTGACGGGCTGCCTATGTTTACTATGGTGGGATATCTGTCATCCCAGGTAAAAGAGGCACAGGAGCGGGTGAGGACTTCCATCCGAAATGCCGGGATTCGTATTGTTCCCAAACGGATTACCGTTAATCTGGCACCGGCTGATTTAAAGAAAAACGGATCAGGATTTGATTTGCCTGTTGCAATCGCCATATTGGGCTCATACGGCTTTATTTCCCAAAAGACTATGACAAATGTACTGGTCGTGGGTGAACTCAGCTTAAATGGGGAAATAAATGCCATACCGGGGGTTTTATCCATCGTATCCCTGGCTCAGAAAATGGGATTTAGCAAATGTATCATTCCAAAAAAGAACCTGACAGAAGGTTCTGTCATTAAAGGAATCAGTGTCATTGGTGTAGATAACCTGGGACAAGCCATGGATTATCTCAATGGGACTGCCAAAATTGAGCCGGGTTACGTGGATGTGGAAGCACTGTTTGCGGAGCCATACGGACAGCAAAAGGAGGATTTCAGTGATATTAACGGTCAGGAGGCAGTAAAGCGTGCAGCGGAGGTAGCAGCAGCGGGTATGCACAATCTGCTTTTGATCGGTCCGCCTGGCTCCGGAAAGTCTATGCTTGCCAGGCGCCTTCCAACCATTCTGCCGCCATTAACACTGCCGGAAAGTCTTGAAATATCAAAGGTCTACAGCGTTGCAGGAATTCTTCCTGCCACATCTCCTCTGCTTCATCTTCGGCCCTATCGGTCACCTCACCACACAATAACTCCCAAAGCCCTGATCGGAGGCGGATTGAATCCCAAACCCGGAGAAATCAGCCTAGCACATAATGGAATTCTCTTTCTGGATGAACTTCCTGAATTTAAAAAAGAAACACTTGAGGTTTTGCGCCAGCCTATGGAAGATCACCAGGTATGCATTAACAGAATGGGAGGCAGTTACCGCTTTCCGGCAAAGTTTCTCTTTGCGGCGGCAATGAATCCCTGCCGGTGCGGACACTACCCGGATATCAACAAGTGCACCTGTACAGAAAATGAAGTGCGCCAATATCTGGGAAGAATCAGTGCACCGCTGCTGGACCGGATGGATATCGCCATAGAAGCTCCGGCAGTTTCATACAGGGATCTGGCACAAAAAAAGAAAAATGAAAGTTCCGAAATAATCCGGAAAAGAGTTGAGATAGCGCAAAAAGTTCAGCTTGCGCGTTATGAAGGAACACCTTTTCGTTTTAACTCTGACTTAACAGAAAGAGGAATTCAGACGTTCTGCCGGCTTGGTAAGCAGGAAGCATCATTGATGAAACTGGCATTTGAACGGTTTGAATTGAGCGCAAGGGCCTATCACCGGATTATTAAGGTAGCCAGAACCATTGCAGATATGGATGGTTCCGAAATTATTAAAGCAGAGCATATAAGTGAAGCAATCTGCTACCGGAGTATTGATAAAAAATTTTGGGAGGTATGAAAGGAGATGGAAATGGAAGAATACTGGTATTGGATTTGTGGTATAAAAGGAATATACAGAAACCAGATAAGTCGTTTGACAGACTATTTTGGAGATCCCAGGCACTTGTTCTTTGCGAGAGAAAAAGAAATAAACGGACTGGTTTTTCTAAATGAGACAGAAAAGAAGGTTCTGATTCAGGCTAAAAATAACACAGATATTGACAAAGAATATCATAATAGAAGAAAAAAGGGAATAGACTTTATCAGCATTGGACATCCGGCGTATCCGGAGCGTTTAAAAAAAATTCCGGATCCGCCTTTCGGACTTTTTTTAAAAGGAAAACTGCCACGGGAAAAAACGTACTCGGCGGCGATTATAGGAGCCAGGCGCTGCAGCGGATATGGCAGACAGATGGCGGAGGAAATCGGGAAAAAACTGGCAGCCCGGGGCATTCAGATCATTAGCGGTATGGCGCTTGGCGTGGATGGATTTGGACAGCAGGGGGCATTAGAGGCAGGGGGCAGCAGTTTTGGGATTCTTGGCAGCGGTGTGGATATCTGCTATCCAAAAAGAAATCGGGATTTATATGACCGTCTGACCCGGCAGGGCGGTATTCTGTCTGAATATCCGCCGGGAACCCAGCCATTGCCGATTCATTTTCCAATGCGCAACCGGATCATCAGCGGGCTGTCTGATGTGGTGATTGTAGTTGAGGCAAAAGTAAAAAGCGGTTCACTTATTACAGCCGACTGTGCTTTGGAACAGGGGCGTGAAGTCTATGTTGTTCCCGGAAGAATGAATGATGAATTAAGTAAGGGAAGTAATCTTCTGATTGCCCAGGGAGCCGGTATTATTACAGGGGTTGACGACCTCTTAAAAGAACTGGGGCAGGAGAGGGAAAAAGAAAGTAAAAACAAAAAAAGTAAGATAACACTTGAAACAAAAGAAAATTTGGTGTATAGTTGTCTGGATTTCAACTCTAAAAGCCTGAATCAGATTTTAAACGCTACAAATCTACAGGTTAAGGAGCTGACGGGAGTACTTATATCCCTGCAATTAAAGGGATTGGTGAAGGAATCGGCAAAGAATTTTTATGAAAAAATATAGAGGTTTTATCTCGTGGAGGAATATATGGCGAAATATCTGGTGATTGTAGAATCTCCTACTAAAGTAAAGACAATTAAAAAATTCCTGGGGGCAAATTATGAAGTGGCGGCATCAAACGGACATGTCCGTGATCTGCCAAAGAGCCAGATGGGAATCGATGTAGAACATGGCTATGAGCCTAAATACATCACAATTCGTGGTAAAGGAGATATCCTGGCAGGACTTCGAAAAGCTGCCAAGAAAGCGGATAAAGTGTATCTCGCAACTGACCCTGACCGCGAAGGAGAAGCAATATCCTGGCATCTGTCAAAGGCTTTGAAGCTGGAAGAAGATAAGATGTACCGGATTACATTTAATGAAATAACAAAAAACGCTGTTAAGACATCTCTTAAGAGCGCAAGAGATATTGATATGGACCTGGTGGACGCTCAGCAGGCAAGAAGAATGCTGGACCGTATGGTTGGTTACCGCATCAGCCCTCTTTTATGGGCGAAGGTAAAACGTGGATTAAGTGCCGGAAGGGTTCAGTCTGTTGCACTGCGTATTATTGGTGACAGGGAAGATGAGATCAATGCATTTATTCCGGAAGAGTACTGGACACTGGAAGCAGATTTTGTGGTAAAGGGTGAGAAAAAGCCTTTACGGGCAAAGTTCTATGGCACAGACAAGAAAAAAATGCAGATTACATCCAAAGAGGAACTGGATATTATTCTGTCAGATCTGGAAAATGCAAGCTATGAAGTATCGGATATTAAAAAAGGGGAGCGTATAAAAAAAGCACCGCTTCCATTTACAACCAGTACCCTGCAGCAGGAAGCATCTAAAGTGCTGAACTTCTCTACACAGAAGACGATGCGTCTGGCTCAGCAGCTCTATGAAGGAATTGAGATTCAGGGAAATGGAACAGTAGGTCTGATCACCTATCTGCGTACCGATTCTACCCGTATTTCGGAAGAAGCAGATGCTCAGGCCAGAGGTTATATCGAACAGGAATATGGAAAAGAGTATGTTTCTTCCATAGTAGAGGAAAAGAAGAAAAACGGTAAGAAGATTCAGGATGCCCATGAAGCAATCCGTCCCAGTGATATTATTAGGACTCCTATATCCATGAAAGAGTCCCTGTCAAGAGATCAATATCGTCTTTATCAGCTGATCTGGAAACGTTTTGCAGCGAGCCGTATGGAGAATGCCCGCTATGAGACCACATCCGTTAAGATTGCAGCAGGCGAATACCGTTTTACCGTAGCGGCATCTAAGCTGTTATTTGATGGTTTCCTGGCAGTTTACACAGACAGTGATGAAGAAGAAACTGGCGGAAATGTCCTTCTGAAAGGGATTTCCAAAGATTCGCAATTATCTTTAAAAGAATTTGATTATAAACAGCATTTTACACAGCCTCCTGCACATTATACAGAGGCAACCCTTGTTAAATCCTTAGAGGAGCTGGGGATTGGACGTCCAAGTACCTATGCGCCAACCATTACCACCATATTGGGACGCCGGTATGTTGCTAAGGAAAACAAGAATCTGTATATGACGGAGCTTGGCGAAGTCGTGAACAATATGATGAAGCAGGCATTCCCAAGTATCGTTGATGTAAACTTTACGGCAAATCTGGAATCCCTTTTGGATAAAGTGGAGGAAGGGGTTGTAAATTGGAAAACAGTTGTCAGCAATTTTTATCCTGATCTGGAAATGGCAGTAGAAGCAGCAGAGAAGGAATTAGAGCAGGTTAAGATCGAAGATGAAGTAACTGATGTAATTTGTGAGGAATGCGGGCGCAACATGGTTGTTAAATATGGACCTCATGGAAGATTTCTGGCATGCCCGGGATTCCCTGACTGCAGAAATACCAAACCATATCTGGAGAAGATTGGCGTGGCCTGTCCGAAATGTGGAAAAGAAGTCGTTCTTCGTAAAACGAAAAAGGGAAGAAAATACTTCGGATGTGAAGATAATCCGGAATGTGATTTCATGTCCTGGCAGAAACCTTCCAAAGAAAAGTGTCCGAATTGCGGCGGTGTAATGCTTGAAAAAGGAAATAAACTGGTCTGCGCAGATGAACAGTGCGGATATGTTGAGGATAAATCGAAACAAAATGAGGCAAAATAGAAAAAGGATGCTCTTGAAAACAGGGCATTCTTTTTCTATCGTCTGAATTATTTGCAGTTGTTGTGAAAAATAATTGATTATCACAAGAAACCGATTGATTTTCAGAAAATTATATGATAAAATATGTATTATCGTGAAACAGTATGTAGAATAGAAACAATGGAAGATAGGAGGCTAAATATGAGTGTACAATTGTTAGATAAAACAAGGAAAATCAACAAGCTATTGCATAACAATAATTCCAGTAAGGTCGTTTTTAATGATATATGCACGGTGCTGACAGAAATATTGGAATCCAATATTCTGGTTATCAGTAAAAAAGGAAAAGTTCTGGGTGTCAGTCTTTGTGATGGTGTCGAAGAAATCAAGGAGTTGATTGTTGATAAAGTAGGCGGACATATAGACAACATGCTTAATGAAAGATTATTAGGTATACTGTCCACAAAAGAAAATGTAAATCTGGAAACCCTGGGCTTTGTTGGAGAGGATATCAAAAACTACCGTGCAATCATTAATCCTATTGATATTGCAGGTGAACGCCTTGGAACTGTTTTTATGTACAAGTTTGATACCCAGTATGAGATTGATGATATTATCCTGAGTGAATACGGCACTACAGTTGTAGGATTGGAAATGATGCGCTCAGTTAATGAAGAAAGTGCAGAAGAGAGCAGAAAGATACAAATTGTAAAATCTGCAATCAGCACCTTATCTTTCTCAGAACTTGAGGCAATTACCCACATATTTGAAGAACTGGACGGAACAGAAGGCATTCTGGTAGCAAGTAAGATTGCAGACCGGGTTGGAATTACCAGATCCGTAATCGTTAATGCCCTGCGTAAGTTCGAAAGCGCCGGAGTAATCGAATCCAGATCCTCAGGAATGAAAGGAACTTATATTAAAGTTATCAATGATTATATCTTTGAAGAACTGGAAGAATTAAGAGCGCAGAAAACAAAATAGTTGTTTATACCTGGTACATGGAACCTGTCCTGACTGATTAAAAGTTTGGGGAAGCGAATGTACCAGGTTTTTTTATGCCTGTCTATGTATGGGAACTCAAAATAGTAAGTAACAATAATTGTATTTACGAATATAATGTTTTATACCTAATTTGGTATAAATTTTGAGATTAAGAAAGATCATAGGAGGTCTTGGTATGAGTGAAATAAAAGAATTGATTTGTGATTGTGATTGTGATCGTCATTGTGATTGCTGTTGTGATAAATCTCGTGACTGCGAATGTAAATTATTCTGCAAATGTGAAAAACGTAAAAATATTAGACCAAACAGAACTACAATTAAATGCGGTACTCCAGGGTCAGTTACACTTCCATTGGCAACAATTGCAGGCACAGCTTATACGGTAGCAACCGTAAATGTAGATACAAGAGGATTTGAGAATCCATGTATCAAATTTGAGTTTGCCAGCAATATCAATACAACGGCTGCAATTATTTCCCTGAATTTCCAGGTATTTAAACAGTGTAAAGGCCAGTTGACTCCGATTCCTGTAGGACCAACATGGGTATTTTCACGCCTTGTAGCAATTACAGACAGTAATACGTTCACATTCTTCGTTTGTGACTGTGATATTTGTGATGAAGAATGCTGCACTTATAGTGTAGTAGCTACTGTTGCAGGCGTTGCAACTGTAGGCGTAACTGCAATTAATAATGCAACATTATCAGCAATTGTTGTTGATAACTCCTCTTGCGGATGTTAACAGAACTGTAAATGAAGAGTTAGGAATATACCGGTGGTATAGTCTTAAGTCTTGTTGACCTGGCAGCAGGTCAATTAGCATAAAAATGTTTGCATAGATAGAGTATCTGAGAAATATTCTATCTATGCACATTTTATTAAGGAGCTGTAGCCTATGTATAATGGATTGTTTTACTCTCAGAGACGTGGAAATAGTCAGCCTAACAGAGGGATGAGAACAAATGCCAATACAAGGGCAATGCAACAGCCATGCTGCAATAACCGGTCGTATGCGCAGAATAACTTTAATGGGAAAAAAAATACATTCTCAAATTGTGAGGAAGATTGCAGAGAAAATGATAAAGAAAAATGCAAAGAAAAATGCAATGATGAATGCAAAGATAACTGTCAGGATGAGCAATCGCCCGACTGTACAGATGTGTTTTGCAAGTCTTCTTCTTTCGGAGGTATGATCTTACCGGAAGGAATAGAAAAAGGAACTGCATATAATGTAGTCTCTGTTAATTTAAACACGGCAGAATGCCGGCATTTTAATACGGAACTGAGCTTTTCCTGTAATATTTTAAGTATGAATGCAAGAACCAGGCTGAAGTTTCAGATTTTCAAGCAGGAAAAAAACCAAATGATGCCGCTGCCTCTGAGTTCGGGTTGTTCTTATTTTAGAAATGACATGGTAACGGAAAGCAATGTAGTTACATTTTCCGCAATAGATTGTGATTCTTATAGTACACCGTGGATCAATTACAGTGTATTTATTGAGATTATGGGACAGCAGACAGTTGGATCAGTGATGATTACAAACCCGGTCCTGATAGCAATTGTTGCTGATAGTAAAAAAAGAAATTTTGTAGAAGGAGATATAAATGGCCAGGCAGATTAATAATATAGTTGAAAATGCTACAATAGATATTGATGGCGGAACCATGAAATGGGATAACCATATGGTTCAATTATCGTATACAGCACATCTGTGGAAAGGTACATTAACGGAAGAAAAATTACCGGTACTTTATGTATTATTAGGCATCTTTATTTCACTCGCAAGTTACCGGCTTATCTGCACGATTCTTATGCTTACCGTACTTGTTATAGGCACATCGGCATGGATGGTCTGGTTTCACAACGTTAAAAACCGTAAAGGCGTTCATTTGGGGCTGATTAGCGGAGAAATATATAGTTTTTATTCTGAGAACAGTTTATTTAACAGTAAAATCTATGAGTTATTAATTCGTCTTATTGCAGAGAATGATGATACAACAATTTATCATATAGAGTTATCAGGTGAAGGGAAGATCATGGAAGAATTAAAAGTGATAGAAACCGTGGAAGCAGAAGAGATAGCGGAGCCTCCCCATAAATTGAGTATACCACACGAAAACAAAGGCCCACTGGTAACAGAACTCAATCAGCTGCTTTCTAACTGTGAACATAAAAATGAGATGAACGAAGAAAATATTAAATTAATAGAAAATACCATCCAGGTAGCAGAAGTAAACGACAGAGAAAAGATGAAAAAGTCTTTTGAGCAGTTTATTATTTCGGGGCTGATTAACGACTGCAATGATCTGGGTCTGGATACGCTGATAAATGAGATTAAAAGCTGTGTTTATTAATATGGGGAATTTTCGTACCGGTTAGAGGTGTGGCATGTTTATGAAATGTCACACCTTATGTTATTTTACGGGAATTTTTCCGGGAATAGTTACCATAAATAAAGGAATCATATATTTTATAAAAAAAATATAAAAACATAAAAAGTAAGAAAATAAGAGTATATAAGAGAAAATAAAAGTTATAAAGAGATTAAAAGTATATAGAACGAAATCGTACAGTTGCACAAATGGAGTAATTTAACTAATATATGACTAACGGTTAGCACTCAATCAAAGCGAGTGCTAGTAAAAGAAAATTTAAATTATTTAAGGAGGAATATAGAATGAAATTAGTACCATTAGGCGACAGAGTCGTATTGAAACAGTTTGAAGCTGAAGAAACAACAAAATCAGGAATTATCCTGGCCGGAAAAACTCAGGAAAAACCACAGGAAGCAGAAGTAGTTGCTGTAGGACCTGGCGGAAATATTGATGGTAAAGAAGTTACCATGCAGGTTAAAGTTGGAGATAAGGTTATCTACTCCAAATACGCAGGCAACGAAGTGAAATTAGAAGACGAAGAATTTATCATTGTAAAACAAAATGACATTTTAGCAATCGTAGAATAATACGTGGAAATTTCAAGGAGGAAATAAACATGGCAAAGGAAATTAAATACGGCATTGATGCAAGAACAGCATTAGAAGCTGGTGTAGACAAATTAGCAAATACAGTAAGAGTAACATTAGGACCGAAAGGAAGAAACGTTGTACTTGACAAACAATTCGGTACTCCGCTTATCACAAACGATGGTGTTACAATTGCAAAAGAAATCGAATTAGAAGATGCATTTGAAAACATGGGCGCACAGCTGGTTAAGGAAGTTGCTACAAAGACAAATGATGTGGCTGGTGATGGTACTACGACAGCAACAGTATTGGCACAGGCAATGATCCATGAAGGAATGAAGAACCTGGCAGCAGGAGCAAACCCAATTGAACTCAGAAAAGGTATGAAAAAAGCAACCCAGACTGCAGTAGATTCTATCGCAGCTATGAGCCGTAAAGTAAACGGAAAAGGCCAGATCGCTAAAGTTGCAGCTATCTCCGCTGGTGATGATGAAGTTGGAAACATGGTAGCAGATGCTATGGAAAAAGTTTCAAACGACGGAGTTATCACAATCGAAGAATCAAAAACAATGATGACAGAATTAGACCTTGTAGAAGGTATGCAGTTTGACAGAGGATATATCTCTGCATACATGGCAACTGATATGGAAAAAATGGAAGCGAATCTGGATGATCCATATATTTTAATCACAGATAAGAAGATCTCCAACATCCAGGAAATCCTTCCATTATTAGAGCAGATCGTACAGTCCGGCAAAAAACTTTTAATCATCGCAGAAGACATCGAAGGCGAAGCACTTACAACCTTAATTGTTAATAAATTAAGAGGAACATTCCAGGTAGTAGGCGTAAAGGCTCCGGGTTATGGCGACAGAAGAAAAGCAATGTTAGAAGATATCGCTATTTTAACCGGCGGACAGGTAATTTCTGATGAACTGGGCTTAGATTTAAAAGAAACTACAATGGAACAGCTTGGACGTGCGAAATCCGTAAAAGTTCAGAAAGAAAATACAATCATTGTTGACGGATACGGAGATAAAGAGACAATCGACAACAGAGTGTCCCAGATCAAAGCAATGATCGAAGAGACAACATCTGATTTTGACAGAGAAAAATTACAGGAAAGACTTGCAAAACTGGCAGGCGGAGTTGCAGTTATCCGTGTAGGAGCAGCTACCGAAACAGAAATGAAAGAAGCTAAACTGCGTATGGAAGATGCATTAAATGCAACCAGAGCTGCAGTTGAAGAAGGAATCATCGCAGGCGGCGGATCTGCTTATATCCATGCAGCAAAAGAAGTAGAAACATTAGTAGGAACTCTGGAAGGCGATGTTAAAACCGGTGCAAAAGTAATCTTAAAAGCTCTGGAATCCCCTCTGTTCCACATTGTTGCAAATGCTGGATTAGAAGGATCTGTAGTTATCAACAAGATTAAAGAATCCGAAGTTGGTATTGGATTTGATGCAGCAAAAGAAGCATATGTAGACATGGTAGAAGCTGGAATCCTTGATCCTGTAAAGGTTACAAGAAGCGCTCTGCAGAATGCAACCAGTGTTGCAAGTACTTTCCTTACAACAGAATCCTGTGTTGCAAATATTAAAGAAGATGCTCCAGCTATGCCGGCAGGAAATCCTGGAATGGGCATGATGTAATATCTGGTAACTTCAGTTTAATATTTTTTAGAGAAATTTTACAAAAAGTGAGGACGAACGAGATAGACGTTCGTCCTTATTTATGTTAAACTAGTTGGTAAACAAACGAAAAAGGAGCAAAATCAGAAGATGTCATTTAAGGAGAAGGCAACAGAGGAAAAAGCAAAGTTAAAAGACATGACATTTAAAGGGAAATTACAGTATTTCTGGGATTATTACAAGTTTGTGCTGGTTATTCTTGCAATAATTGTTGTTATTGTCTGGCTTGGTGTAGATATCTATAAGGGGAAACAGATCAAAACCGGTCTGTATGTCATGGCACTGAATACGAACATGGTGGATACGGAAGGTTCACCGCTTACGGATGGTTTTGTAAAGGCAGCGGGCTTTGAGGAAACAGGAGAGCAGGTTACCTTTGATGCATCTGCAATGATTAATCTGGACCAGCAGGATCAGATGACGGTCAGCAGTATTACAAAAGTCATGGCGGTTATGTCGACGGGAGATCTGGATCTTATGATTGTACCGGAAGATTTATTTGAGTATTATGCAGGTGCCGGGGCATTCCAGGACTGGAAAGGAATTCTTTCGGAGGCTGATTATGAAAAATATAAGGATTACCTTATGACTGGCAAAGATAATGATACAGGGACGGAATATACGTGTGGACTCCGTATTGAAGACAGCAAATTGATCAAGGATTCACAGATGGCAAGTTACAGTCCGGTCATTCTCTGTCCGGTAGCAAGTTCTGAACGAACAGAAACTTCTGCAAAATATGTAAATTATCTTTTTGGATCAAATTAAGGAAAAAGAGAAGAAATACTTTATTATTTCAGCGAATGGCTTTATAATAAAAGAATACAAGTATTGCTAATTTAGGAGGAAGAACATGAGTGATTTGTACACAGAGTTAATTGTTAAGAGGAAAACACCGGTATCAGACCAGGTAAAGAAAGTGCTTTTGATTGTTGCTACCGTTTTGATCGCATTTGTAGGGCTGTTTGTTACTCCCTTCGGATTAATCGCTTTGATTGCCATAGGCGTTGCGGATTATTTCCTGATTCCAAGATTTGACCTGGAATTTGAGTACCTGTATGTAAATGGAGAACTGGATGTGGACAGGATTATGTCGAAGACAAAAAGAAAGAGAGCCCGCAGCCTGGATCTGGAAAAGATGGTACTTATGGCACCCGTAAATTCTCATGAACTGGATTATTACAATCAGAACAATAGTATTAAATTAGTTGATTTTTCTTCAGGTGAACCGGATCATAAGATTTTCGCATTAATTATGCAGTCTGATAAAGGATTGGAAAAGATTCTTTTTGAGCCAAATGACGTGATGTTAAATGATATCCGGAGAATTGCACCAAGTAAAGTAAAACTGATGTAGAGTATGAATTGCTCTGTATGGGCAGACAAAAGTAGCGCCGCACTGTTTAAGTGAAAGCGCTATTTTTTCTGTGCTAGAGCGTGTTTGAAAATTCATTCCAGCCATCTGCACGCCCCACTTTGCGGCATATTTGCCCCGAATTCAGGTTACGTAGCCCGCTACGCGCCCTTCATCCGGGACAAATCTCCCACAAACTGTGACGCACAGCTGCCAGTAAGCAATTTTAAAACACGCTCTAGAGCGTGGTTGAGAATTAATTCCCACTCTTGTGTTAAGGAAAATTTAAGATATTGTTGTAAAAATTTTCACAATATCAAGGTATACTGGAAGAGTTAAAATAAAGTACGAAAACTTTATGTAGAACGGAAATGCAACCTGGAAAAGGTGTGAAGGACTATCACACTATTATATGGCAGTATCGCAGGCAGGCTTGCGATATACATGCGGTCAAGTGAGAATACGAATGAGAAGCAATCATAGAAGCAGATATACCAGAAAAATTGAAAGAAGCAAAAGAAGATCGTCCCAAAGGAGATCAAGAGGGGGGCAGGCAACACAGAAGCAGCAGCGCGAAGAGATGGTGCGAAGAATAATCGTGATAGGAGCCGGAATATTTATTATTGTTCTTGCTGTTGCAGGTTATAAACTGGTATTCCATAAGACTCAGCCGGTCAGTGTTTCGGAAACAACTGCAGAAAACCAGCAGGCTAAGGATACGGAAGATGGGAATCCTATACCAGAGCCGGATATTGATGTTCAGCTGTTAGATATAAATCCATATTCAAGACCGGGGATACCTACTGATAAGATTACTGCTATCGTGGTACATTATCTTGCAAATCCTATGACCACGGCGCAGGAAAACAGGGATTATTTTGATAGTCTCAAGGATCTTCAGAATGATTATCTGAGCAGTAATTTTGTTATCGGACTGGATGGGGAAATTATTCAGTGTGTACCGACTTCCGAGATGGCATATGCTTCCAATGACAGAAATAACGATACCGTTTCTATTGAGTGCTGTCACCCGGATGAAAGCGGTAAATATAATGATGCAACCTATGAATCTCTTGTTAAGCTGGTGGCTTTTCTGTGCGGGAAGTTCGACCTGGGGACGGATCAGATAATCAGGCATTACGATGTTACGGGAAAAATCTGCCCCAAGTATTTTGTGGAAAATGAAGATAAGTGGGAAGCTTTTAAGACAGATGTAGGAAATTATATGGAGGAGTATACGAAATGAGCACCTATAAGCATAATTTAACAATATCACAGAGGCAGCGTCTTGTAGATATTACAGGAAGCATAAAAGAGGATGTAAAAAAAAGCGGGGTCACGGATGGAATTGTTGTCATTTATTGTCCCCATACAACGGCTGGCATTACCATTAATGAGAACTGTGATCCGGATGTCTGCACAGATTTTATTTACGGTTATGAAAAGGTATTTCCTACGCAGGATAAAGAATACCGCCATTTTGAAGGAAATTCCCATGCCCATATGAAATCGGCAGCAGTAGGAGCATCTTCTACGCTGATACTGGAAAATGGCAAGCTGATACTGGGTACCTGGCAGGCAGTTTATTTTTGCGAATTTGACGGTCCCCGTAACAGGTCTTATTATGTAAAAGTGATGGAGGGGTAATCCGTGAATGCAGAATCCATATTAAAGTTTCTGAAACTTGCAGAACAGTTAAAATGTAATACCAGACATTGTGAGACTTCGTCGGGAAGAAAAGAAAGTGTAGCAGAGCACTGTTTTATTCTGGTAATGTTTGCCTGGCTGCTGCAGGATGATTTTCCTGATGTGGATATGGAAAAGGTGATGCATATGTGCCTGGTTCATGATATGGGAGAGGCTGTGACAGGCGATATCCCCTGTTTTGAAAAGACAGAAGAAGCAAGAGCAGTTGAAGGATCAGAAATAAGAAATATTGCTGAAATGCTGGACAATGGCAGGAAGCAGGAGTTTTTAGATCTCCACCGGGAGATGGAGGAAAACAAGTCAAAAGAGGCCAGATTATTTAATGTATTGGATAAAATGGAAGCGGTTATTCAGCATAACGAAGCAGATATATCAACCTGGCTTCCACTGGAGTATGAGCTGCAGATGAATTATGGGGTAAATGAAGCCAGAGAGTTTACGGTTACCGGCAAATTAAGAGATCTTGTACTGGAACAGAGCCGTAAAAAAATCATGGAAAAGAAAAAATGAGAGAGAGCGGGCTTAGAAGCCTGTAAGGAGCTTTATGATAAAAGAGTTATATAAAAGTATTTGTGATGGTACCGAGGTAAGAAAAAATTTGATTTCTCTTCGGCAGGAAATGAAAGAACCTTTTGCTAAACGTGCACTGGCATATGAACTGGCAGGAGAATTTGAAGTGTTTGTTACACTTTTAAAGAATGAAGATGCGAAAGTAAGAAAAAATGCAGCTCTTATAATAGGGGATCTGGAATGCCAGGATTTATTGCCGGTTTTGATAAAGGCATATAAAAAGGAAGAAAAACTCTTTATAAAAGCAGATTTGTTAAAAGCAATTTCACAGTATGAATATCAGGAATACCTCCCTATGTTAAAAGAAAGGCTTTCAGAACTCACAAATGATCCGGTAGAGGAATCTAATGTGAAGCATGTGAGGGAAGAAGCTGCGCTGCTGCAAAATATGATTCTGAGATATGAAAAGCCGCAAAAGCATAAGTTTACAGGAGTGGATAAAGCGTTGGAAGTGATTTTACTTACAAACCGAAACCATAGGGAAGTAACGAAAAACCAGATTAAAGGCGGAGAGATTAAGATGCTTGCAGGAGGACTGCGGGTTGCTACTGAATGCCTTACGGATATTCTGCCAATCCGTACGTATCAGGAAATGCTGTTTCCTGTCAAAGGAGCCCCGGTACTGAAAGGAACGCCAGAGGAAATGGCATATCAGCTGAAACGTTCAGGCCTGCTGCCTTTTTTGGAGGAAATGCATAGTGAAGAGGGATCGTTTTATTTTCGCGTTGAGTTAAAAAGCCGTATGACGTTGGATAAGAAGGGAACGTTTATACGTAAATTTTCAGCATCTCTTGAAAAGCAGCTGGATAGAAAAATGATTAATTCTTCATCTGAATATGAAATAGAACTGCGTCTGATTGAGAATAAAGCAGGGGATTTTATTCCACTGTTAAAGTTATATACCTTAGAGGATAAACGGTTTGCTTATCGGAAGCAGGCGCTGCCCACCTCTATATCTCCCTGCAATGCGGCGCTCATCATGGAACTTTCTAAAGAATATTTAAGAGATGGGGCACAGGTATTAGATCCGTTTTGCGGTGTAGGAACCATGCTGATAGAACGCAGTAAAATATCTAAGGCAGATCCGATTTATGGTCTTGATATTTTGGAAGAAGCGGTAGTAAAAGCAGAGGAAAATACGAAAAATGCAGGTATGATAGCTCATTACATTAACCGGGATTATTTTGATTTCCGCCATGAATATCTGTTCGATGAGATTGTGACTAATATGCCGGGTGTATCTAAGACAAAAGACCGGGTATTTGTGCAGAAACTTTACGAGAAATTCTGGTCGAAATCCACAGAGGTGTTAAAAGAGGACGGATGCATTGTAATGTATTCCGACGAGAGAGAGGTACTCCTGGGTACACTGCGAAGACAAAATTATTTTAAACTGGTAAAAGAAACAGTAATTAATGATCGGGAAGGCAGCAGCGTTTTTATTGTGAAATGCAGATAGCGGATGACTATTGATGACTGATGAATTGTCTGATAGGGATTATCCTTATAAGATTAGAACCGGAGCTGCTATAGAGCATCTCTGGTTTTTTGTTGTGTGATTTTTTTAAAGAATTGGACTGACCGGGATGTACCCCCTTGACAGCAATTTTTCAGGATCGTATACTTAACCATAATAATGGAAGCAAAGAATGGAGGTATTTATATGGCAGAAGGAAACCAGATTATAACCAGGGAACAACAGAAGATTGAAAATACATGGGCAATAGAAGATCTCTACAAAACAGATGAGGCATGGGGAGAAGACAGCAGGCAGCTGGAGAAAATGATTGAGGATTTTACAGCCTTTCGGGGACATTTAAAAGACAGTGGAAGCCGCCTTCTGGAAATGCTGGATGCCTACAGTGAGATGAATCAGCTTGGGGAAAAAATCTATGTCTATGCAAACCAGAAATTACATGAGAATACCGGTAATGGAAAGTATCAGCAGATGTCCGGAGAATCGCAGGTAATAATGACCATGCTTAACAGTGCTACGGCTTTTGTGGTGCC
The DNA here is from genome assembly GCF_000797495.1 of Robinsoniella peoriensis. Lineage (GTDB taxonomy): Bacteria > Bacillota > Clostridia > Lachnospirales > Lachnospiraceae > Robinsoniella > Robinsoniella peoriensis. The sequence goes on along the minus strand of NZ_JTGN01000003.1, from coordinate 46,109 downwards.
GGAAATTCTTGGGATACCGGAAGAATTACTGGAGAAATTCAAAGAAGAGACAAGTGATCTTAGCAGATACGAGAAATTTTTGACAGATATCATCAGGCAGAAAAACCATGTTTTATCTGAGCAAGAGGAAGAGTTACTGGCGGGTGTTTCTGAGGTTGCCCAGGGACCGGGCAATATTTTCAGTATGTTTAACAACGCAGATATTAAATTTGGTGATATAACAGATGAAAATGGAGATATCACCAGATTGACACAGGGGCGCTATATATCCTTTTTAGAAAGCAAGGACAGGAATGTCCGTAAAGAAGCTTTTGAGACCATATACGCCTCTTATAAGAGCTTTCAGAATACACTGGCGGCTACTTTCGATGCCAATGCGAGACAGGCAGCTTTTTTTGCTAAAACAAGAAAGTATGATTCCGCACTTGCAGCAGCCCTTGATGACAGTAATATACCGATTCATGTCTATGATAATCTGATTGAAGCAGTTCATAAGAATATAAATCTGATGTACCGTTATGTAGAATTACGAAAAAAACTTTTAAATCTGGATGAACTTCACATGTATGATCTTCATGTTTCCATGGTGTCCGGAGTAGATATGAAGATTGCTTACGATCAGGCAAAGAAAATCGTACTGGAAGGGCTGGAACCCCTGGGGGATGAGTATCTGGATTTATTGAAAAAGGGATTTGACAGCCGCTGGATTGATGTATATGAAAATGAAGGAAAGAGGACAGGTGCTTACTCCTGGGGCGCTTATGGAACTCATCCCTATGTATTGCTGAATCATCAGAATAATCTGAATAGTGTATTTACTCTGGCACATGAGATGGGGCATGCTCTGCATTCTTATTATTCGGATGAAAACCAACCGTATATTTATGCCGGGTATAAGATTTTTGTGGCTGAAGTGGCATCTACATGCAATGAAGCACTTCTGATTCATCATTTAATTGAAAAGACAGAGGATAGACAGGAAAAGGCATATCTGATTAATTACTTCCTGGATCAGTTCAAGAGCACCCTATACCGCCAGACAATGTTTGCAGAATTTGAAAAAGCAACTCATAAAGTAGTGGGAGAAGGCGGTACACTGAATGCAGAAATATTGTGCAAATTATATTATAATCTGAATAAAACTTATTATGGAGATGGCATGGTGATTGATGAGGATATTTCCTATGAATGGGCAAGAATTCCTCATTTTTATACACCATTTTATGTATATCAATATGCAACGGGATTCTCGGCTGCAATTGCCATCAGCAGTAAAATATTAAATGGAGAGAAAGATGCAGTAGAAAACTATAAGAAGTTTTTAAGCAGCGGAAGTTCCATGGATCCTATTGACTTGCTGAAATTGTGCGGAGTGGATATGACACGGCCGGAGCCGGTGGATGAGGCTCTGAAAGTTTTTGAAAGTTATTTGGATAAATTAGAACAATTGTACAGTTAATGCTTTGAAAAAAAAACAATTTTCCATCAAATTTGCAGTAGATATTCTGATAAAAACATGTTACAATATTGTTACAAAATGTTTAAATGGGTGAGAAGAATGAATCTGTACGAAGCGATTTATGTCAGAAAATCGATACGGAATTTTAAAAAGGAAGCTATAGATGATAAAATCTTATGCGGGATCCTGGAATTTGTAGAGGAAATAGAACCGATATTTCCTGGAATTGGTGTGAAAGTTGAAATTATTGATAATGTTACAAAAAGAGGCCGTGTTGGTGGACTTGTAAATGTAAGCGCGCCTTATTATATCGCTCTGTACGCTGAGAAGAAAGAAAAAAGAGATCTGCATGCAGGCTATATTATGGAGCATATATCATTGTATTTAAATACAAAGGGCATTGGATGCTGCTTTTTGGGCATGGCAAAAAGAAAAGATAAAAAGATGGAAGAAGAAGGGTATGAATTTGTCACTGCGATGGCAGTCGGATTCCCTAAGGGTTCCCTGTTTCGCCATGATTATGAAGCGAAGCGTCTGAGTATGGATGAACTATGCGCATATAAAGAAAGACCCAAAACCTGGGTGAAAGAGATTCTGGATACTGCAAGGCTGGCACCATCCAGCTATAACAGCCAACCCTGGAGATTCGTTGTATATGAAAACAGAATTCATGTTTTCTGTAAAAAAGCAGTGATGGCGAATGGGACCTTTGGTAAATTTGCAGAATTAAATCTTGGAATCATGTTCGCCAATGTTATGATTGCAGCAGAAGAGATTTGGGTGGATTTAGACTTAATCCGCCTGAATAATATCACTCATAAATCACTTCCGAATAATCAATATGTCCTGAGTATTCTGTTGAAACAGTAATTTGTAAATGCTGGGGAAGTGTTAAATATAGTGAATATTAAAATAATGAAAACTGAATTATAAATTAATATCTTAAATTAAGCTATAATGATAACAGTAAATAATAAATATCTAATGGAGGATGGTATCATTTGCCTGGAAAGTCCTTGGGTTTTCTAGTTTTTTGAATAACAGGGAAGTTTTGTTCAGCTTTTGAATACCGTTCTTCATTCTATTTTTTAACAAAATAGAATATACAATTTGAAAAATATAAAAAATTTCAAAATAACTGTTGACAAATCCAGGAAGATATAGTATTATAATTCTTGTCTCAAGGAGATAAAAAAAGAAGAAATAAGTTATGCGCGAGTGGCTCAGTTGGTGGAGCGCGACCTTGCCAAGGTCGAGGCCGCGGGTTCGAGTCCCGTCTCGCGCTTTTGTTTTGCCCTGAAAACTAAGGTTTTCGGGGCTTTTTTCTTTTATTCCACTTTATTCCATAGGCGATGACGTGCTTTTAACCTCCCGTTTTATCAATGTTTTTGCGGTACTCCTGAATTCGAGTCCCGTCTCGCGCTTTTTCTATGCCCCGAAATTCGCAGTGTTTATGCGGGTTTGCGAGGTTTTTGCTTTTTCGATGGTTGAGTCCGCTTGAGTACGGAAAATTATAGCTGGTGTGCTCTGCATCATGAAGCCCCTCTTCCTCTAAATTATCATCAGCCATTTGTATCATTTTAAGTGTTGGAGCCACATAGTTCTCAATCCACTGTTTTTCTGCTCCAAAGTTCTGTGAGCTGGACGCATGGTCAGCTTTAGCTTATCCATTCCCTCAATAAACCGCTCCCACGGTTGCCATGTCTGCCAGCGTGCCCGGTTTTCATCCGTATCGCTTATGACAGTAACGTATAACTCAATTTGATGCAAATAAAAAGATGTAAACAAGGGGTGATTCTCTAAATGCGTGGGAATCGACCTTTTAAATATGATTGAGAAACATTTATATCCGATACGCCAGCCAGTAACCCCCTTACTTACGTTGTAAGTGCCTAACGGTAAAGTGGATAACAGGCTTCTTTGGTGAATTCTGTATAATTTTTATAGGCTATATATTTTGATACATTTATTTGAGAATAATTTAAGCCATTGTAATACTCTAGGAGAAATAAATTGTGGTAAGAGCGCTAAGGACTAGAATGGTAGAGGTACAAACCTATATGATTCTGATTTTTTGGACAAATGCAGGTGAAATGAGTAGAAAAATTTAATAAAAATTACCAATTAGTCAAGAATAACAACCAGTTAAGCAAAGAATATTGCGAGTAACATACTTATATGATATAAATATGATATTATAACACAAGGTTAAGTCAATATAAATTAAAAGGAAAGTAGGTGGTACAATAGGATATGAGGAGCTGATTACAGTCATACTAGAAGATAACATGCAGAAACGCCATCTGGGCCCGTGGCAAGAAATGCGGGATTGTGGTATTCTTATGGTAAAGTGTCTACTACTAAAACAATCATGTCCACCTGAATCTAGTCGTTATAATTCAAGAAAATTCAATATGAAATTTTACGCTGTAAAAGGTTCATATACTCAAACCAAAAGGTTATCAGTATTTTGATGCGAAATTATTGTCTACAAGTACAACAAAAAAACAGGTATATATGTGAAACCTACTCGTTATGCATCATATTCTGTGGATAGTACTGTAAGATAAAATTTAGAAATGGATGTATATAATAAGTTTAAAAAAATTCCTTCTGAGATCATTCAGGAGGAATTTCAATATTAACTTCAAAAAAATTGGGGAAAAAGAATAAAATGAAAATTAATTATAAACATATTCTTTCAGTTATAGTAATTATAGTAATATCGGTAATATTGTGTTTGTTTACACAAAAAATAGATTATCAGGAATATCAGACCAATTTTGAAAGAATTGATTTGATTTTAAATGAAAGTGTACATAGTAAACCCAAAAAGATAGAAAACGATTTATTAAATAAAATAAATATATTAAATGTAGAATATGTAGAAATGGTCAAGATAGAAATGGGGGCTGGATTTCAAAAAGTGTATAAAAATGAATATAATACACTGGTAATCTCTAAATTAAAAGATAATGATAAATTGTATGAAAAGCAAATATTGGATTTAAAGACAAGGAACATGAATTTGATTTTTGATGAGTTTCATAATCCGATTTATGTAAATGAAATTGGGGAAGAGTTGATTGAAAAAGGCGTGCAAAAAGATATCATTTTTTATGAAGGTTTAAACAAAAACCAAGGTAGATTGTCTGTTTATTATACGGTTGATGAGAAAGGTAATGTTGTTCAGCAAGGAGATCGTATGAACGAACTATTTTTCAAAGTGAATAACGATATGATATACGTTCAATTTGATTTTAAGATAAAATATGAATCTATGGAGGACATGATACATTCTATATTGCAAAATTAGGGTTTGATATGCCACAAAGGGTCTCAGGATCAGTTTGAGAAACGGTGTTCTTGAAATTCTCAATTATAATCCCACTTTTTTCATTGAGTCCGTAAAAAATAGATGTGGTAAAACACCCCTTTCTATCAGTGTTTTTTAACTACTGTATTATTCGAGCCCCGTCTCGCGCTTTTGATTTTAATAGTATTTATCCGGATTTGAGAGGTCTAGTCTCAAGCCTGCATCTTTTTTCTAAAGTTTTATTCTAAAGTTATTCCTTTTTTGTATTCCACTGTATTACATTGCCACATGCTTAGAATAGTTTTCTAAATCCTGACTTGTCATCTTAGTGTCAACATCTGTATGGAATATAAGAGTTTTAACACTGTTCCCTATGATCTGCGCAGTCTTCATGTCCGATACCACCAGATCATTTAGCCAATCCTCTATGCAAAGTAAGTTCTCCGTATCATTATATTTCATCATCTAAAAGCTACACCTTGACCACATCTTCAATGCAAGCGGGAGATGTCTCCAGAACAGAGCCGGTGTATGTAATGGATACCGTATTACCGATTTTTAATCTGTTATCGTAATTTCTGTATGTCTCCATTCTAAATGCGTTTTATCATCTATAGTAAAAAAGAATTCTCCCCGGCTGTTTATGTCGTTAATTTTCAAACCACTAACCATTAAATAGTTATCCCTGATTTCCTCAATAGTGGCATAAAATGTAGTATCGTCAACTGGTGCATGTGTATTTTTACCAATAAAGAATCCAATAATGCCAACTATGAACAGCAGTATTACACAGCATATGATATGAATAAGTTTCTTCATTGTGCGATCCTTTCTGATTTTAGTTTTATTATAAATGCTAATTAGTTCAAAATCAACTCTAACCGAGTATGTAAAGTTCAATCTAAAAATCAATACACAAAGACTTGACATAATTAATAACCAGGTATATACTTTTGTTAGAAACTTATATAAGTATATTACAAAAGAATACAGACAGGAGTAACAGCTAACATGAAAGATATATTAGGGAAGCCTCATGCATTGAAACAAGTCAATCTTTCGGTTGTACGCAAGGCGATTAAGGAAAAAGGCTCGGCGACGAGGGCGGAGATCGTGGCAGCAACAAAAATCAGTGTGACTACCGTACGCACACTTCTGACAGAAATGCTGATGAATAATGAAATTGTTGATGCCGGTTACGATGAATCCATAGGCGGAAGAAAAGCAGTTCGCTATGAGCTGAATAAGAACAGATTTTTTGGAGTAGGACTGTGTCTGGATGGTGACAGCATCCGTTATCTAACCGTTAATATCTGTGGTGAGATTCAAGAGAGCGGAGTATTTGCGGCAAATGAAAATGTGGCAGCATCCATATGCGATTTCCTGGATGAACTTGTAACGAAGATAGAAATTAAGTCTATTGGTATCGGTGTTCCTGGAATTGTCAATGGTATGGAATACCAGAGAAAGAATCCGGAAGGACAACTGGAGGATCATCCAATAGGTGAGGCAATCCACGAACGATATGGAATACCGGTCATTTTAGAAAATGACTTGAACGCTATTACTCTGGGATTTGGGCGCTGCTATTTAAAAGAATATCCGGAAGAGAGCTGTGAAAATATAAACATGGCATATGTACATTTTGATAATGACTGCCTAAGTGCGGGATTTCTTTCGGAAGGAAGGGTTTTGCGGGGCTGGAATAACTTCGTAGGAGAGTTGGGATTATTTCCCGTGGATGAAACCAGAACGCTTGATGATCTGTTGTCATCACCTTTGGAAGATGATCATTATGCACGTATTATTGCAAAATTAATTGCAGGAATTTGCTGTATATTGAATCCGCAGTATATTGCTTTGGGGGGGAATGATTTCCGCAAAGACTGTCTGTCTATGATTAATAACTATTTTGACAGCACACTGCCGGATAAAATGTCTGCTGAAATACTTTATGCAGAAGATATATGGCATGATTATTTTGAAGGAATGGCTTATTTAACTGCTGAACAGATTTTTGCGGATGTTATGCTTGTAAGGGGGTAAAATGAACTATATGATAGAATGCGACCCGGCTATTCCAACAGGTCGAAGATCATTTAATACACAAGTGGTTTTCGGAACATCTTTTACATTCCTGACCAGCGGAGTTTTTTTGAGTGGTCTGGCTATGTATATGGGAGCAAGCGACTTACTGGTAAGCTATATCAGTATGATTAGCAATATCTGCGGAATATCAATCCTCCTTTTCTCTTCCCTGATTGAGCGGTTTCGCAGTTTCAAGAAGATAACGATCGGATTAACGGTATTTTCAAAACTTGCAACGCTGCTTATAGTTTTGATTCCGCTATTAATTCCGGCAGGCCTGCAGATTGTAGTCTTTATACCGATGATGGTTATTGCGTTTACTTTACAGGCCCAAACAACCGTTGTATTAAATAACTGGATGGTAACTTTTGTGGATGAAAAGAAGAGCGGGCGGTATATTGCAGGACGTCAGACCTTGGTATTAGTGGTAACTGTTATTTTGTCGCTGGCAGGCGGACGACTAATGGATGCGGTATCGGGCAGATATATTGGATTTTTTATTTTGTTTTCCGCAGCTCTATTCATGGCTGTTATAGAAATTGCTGTTTTGTTTCGCATTCCTGATGTTGAACAGCATAAACCTATGGGTAAGAAGAGCAGCTTCCCGGATATGATAAGGGTACCAATGAAAAGCCGGCGGTTTCTGTTTTTTGTTGTGTATATATTTTTGTTTTATCTCATGCTTTCCATAGCTGACAGTTTTACAGTTGTATATATGATGCGTTATCTAAAACTTTCCTATATTGCGACAACCGCCATACAGATGCTGATTTCTTTACCACAGATCTTTTTGCTGGGGATTTGGGGGAAGATCAGTGATAAAAGAGGGCATCAGTTTGCACTCACGGCTTCCATATGGTTTTTTATAGGTGAGACACTTTTTCTTGCGTTGTCAAATTCACACAATTTATACATTTTTATTCCAGCAGCGTTTTTATTTGCGTCAGTTGCCAATGCCGGTTTTATGGTCTCGGTATTCAATCGCCGCTACGAACTGATGCCAAGAGACGGGCGGATTCTGTTTGACAATTTCTTTAGTGCTGCAGTTGGGCTGGCGTTTATCCTGGGACCTGTCATCGGAGGAGCCGTGAAACATCTTTTGGAATCCAGCAGTTGGGTTAAAGGTGCAATACAATTTGGAAATATCCGGCTTTTATATGTAGTATCCACTGTGGCAATTATAATATTGCAGATTCTGGTGCTGGGTTTTAAGAGCAGAGGTAGTAAATTAACTTTAGAAGGAGGGTGCTGACATGGCAAAAATAGATTTGCATATCCATTCCAGCTGCAGTGATGATGGAGAGTTTTCTATTCCTGAAATTATGGATTTGTGTAAACAATCCCAAATCAAGTATATGTCAATTACCGATCACAATACCGTGAGAGGCATACCGGAGGCTTTGGCACTTGCTGGACAAATGGGAATTCATGTGATATCAGGTGTGGAGTTAGACTGTGCTTATAAGGGACGGAATTTTCATCTGCTGGGTTATCATTTTGATTATACCAAACCTGTATTTTCAGAAATTGAGAAGGGTATTTTGAAGCAGGAGCAAAATGCTGCTGAGCAGAAAATTGCGCTCATTAGAAATGAAACTGGTATTCCTCTTCATACAGAGGAAGTATTGCAAGCTTCTGGTGATGGAGTTGTAACCGGTGAACTGATTGCAGAAATTTTACTTACAAAAGAAGATGCGAAGAATTATAAAGTACTTTCATCATACCTGCCAGGAGGAAGGCGCTGTGATAACCCATATGTAAATTTTTACTGGGATTATTTTTCCCAGGGTAAACCGGCATATGTGCCCATAGAATATATTTCGATGGAAGAGGGCATTGCTCTGATTCATGAAGCAGGCGGAATCGCAGTTCTGGCGCACCCCGGACAGAATCTGCAGGGTGACTACGCTTTCCTGCAGCAGATTATGAAGACTGATATTGACGGCATAGAAGCATATTCTTCTTACCACTGCAGAATGGAAATAACTTATTTTAATGAGATAGCACAAGAAAACGGATTACTGATTACTTGTGGAAGTGATTTTCATGGGAAAACAAAACCTTCAATTCGTCTGAATGGACATGGTGCAGATGAAAATATCTCAGACATTATCCGTCAAAGGATGATGGAGATCCGATTGTAGGTTAGGGTTTAGCGTAAATCCCTAATTAAATCTCTAAATGATAGGATTTATCATTCGTTTAAAATTGGCTGAAGCTACATAACAGAAACCGTCTGGTAATGAACCGGATGGTTTCTGTTATGCAGCTTTATTTTTATTATTTATTTACCATTTCTCCATCTTTACCAATCAGATAACCACCTGTATAAATTACCTTATTGTCCGGTTCATCATATGCCGGTATTTCTTTATTTAACAATTGAAGCGCTGTTTCTAAACCAAGTCTGCCCATTTTTTCTGAATCCTGCAGCATGGTTCCGGACATCTCGCCTTCTACAATGGCATTAACCGCCTGCTGGCTTCCGTCAAAGCCAAAAACAAGTACATCCTCTTTACCGGCTTCCTTTAGAGCGCGGGAAGCACCCAGCGCCATTGGGTCATTTTCGGCAAAAAGAACGGTAATATCCGGATGATATAAAATCATTTTCTTTGTTTTTGTATATGCAATATTTTCATCGGAATTCGCGTACTCTACTGCCGAGATCTCATATCCGGCATCCGTCACCTTTGAAATAAAGGCATCCCCGCGGCGATTGGCATAAACGGCAGAGGATTCACATTTCAACACAGCCATTTCTTTTTTATGGGATGGGGCATCTTTTAATAAACTTAAGGCATACTCTGCCACGGCTTCCCCTCCGGCAGTACAGTCAGATACAATAAGGGCATCTTTGTCTGAACCGCCATCCCCAATATCTACAATGACAATCGGTATGTCTTTCTCGTGTGCCAGGTCTACAATTTCTTCCATATACCCCGGATAACAGGGAGACACTACCAAAGCATCGATGTCTTGTGCGATCAGACTCTTACAGCCCCGCAGCATTTCGTCCGGATCGTTGTTCTGGTTATGGGTAAGCAGTGTGATGCCGAGATTACCGGCATCTTCTTTTAAACTTTTATCCATACGTTTGAAAAAATCATTTTCCAGTGTATAGACAGACCACCCCACGTTAATACCATTTGGGCTTGCAGGTGTGATTTCCTGTATTACGGATTTGGTGACACCCGCTGTTCCAGGATCGGAACAGCCTGGAACAAGTAGAAATAGGGCGCTTGCGGATAAGAAGGTGAAGAATTTTCTGTGATTTTTTTTATGTCTCATATTTAAACACTCCTTTATAGTGGTTATAATTGCGCACATCAGCTTTTATGATATAATAATAATCAGAATTTGTATAGTATGACAGATAAAAAACTATCTAAATATGTGATTTTCTGAGGTTTACGGCTATGATTGATCGTCCTGTTTTGATATATTTTATATTTTCTTCCTATTATTAAAGAAATAATAATATTACCATTTATTGACTTTGCAATTTCTCCAGAGTATAATTAAGTAAAAGTTTTATTCCGTGTGCGAAAGTGCAGCGGCGCTTGGTACAGGAATGACATATACTATACCAGAGACGATGGATAAAGGGATGGGTAGATGACGAACAACTATACGGGACTGAACGATGATGAGGTACAAAAACGTATTAACCTGGGTGAGGTCAATACGGTAGATACGAATATTTCCAAATCGAAAAAGGAAATTGTGAAAACCCATACGCTGACATATTTTAACTTTTTAAACTTGTTTTTAGGCGTATTGGTGCTGATATCGGGGCAATTTAAGAATATTACTTTTATGGGAGTTATTATCATTAACTCGGTTATTGGTATTGCCCAGGAATTTAAAGTAAAGAAATTGATTGATAAACTGTCGGTAATAACGGCATCCAAAGCAAAGGTAATCCGTAGTGGTGCTAAAATTATTATCCCGGTAAATGAGGTTGTTATTGATGATATTCTGGTTGTGGAAAATGGAGACCAGGTATGTTCAGATAGTATTGTACTGGAATCCGACGGTATTGAAGTAAATGAGTCTATGCTTACCGGAGAATCCAAGCCGGTGAAGAAGAAACCCGGAGATGTTCTGATGTCAGGCAGCTATCTGGTTGCAGGCAGCGGGATCGGGCGTGTAGAACACGTTGGGGAAGAAAATTATGCAACAGAACTTGCCAAAAAGGCCAAGAGCAAGAAACGTGCAACGTCGGAAATGCAGCGTACTATCAAACGGATTATTAAAGTTCTGGGTATTTTGATTATTCCGGTTGGAATATTATTATTCTGGTCCCAGAAGAGCATTCATGACATTAGTTTTTCCAACGCACTGGTCAGTACCGTTGCCGGTATTATTGGAATGATTCCGGAAGGTCTGGTATTGCTCACCAGTGTTTCTTTCATCCTGGGGGTAGGGCGTCTGGCGAAGCAGCGTGCGCTGGTACAGGAAATGGAAGCTATTGAAGCACTTGCCAGGGTAAATGTACTCTGTCTGGATAAAACAGGTACCATTACAACCGGTAATCTGGAGGTTGTGGAAGTAGTGCCACTGGGTGATACGCAGGAAATCCGTGTTGAGAATATTATGAATGAGATAGCATTCGCCTTTGACGATGTGAATGCTACCCAGAATGCATTGATGCAGCGTTTTAAGAAATCAAATCTCTGGAAAGTGGAAGAGAAGATCCCTTTTTCTTCAGAACGTAAATACAGAGCGATCAGGTTTGAGCAGGAAGGTGCATTTGTACTTGGAGCACCTGAGTTTTTAATCCGGGATGACGAAGAATTAAAAGTCCGGGTGGATGGTTATTCTAATCAGGGATACCGTGTTCTGCTCCTTGCAGGCTGTGAAAAAATATCGTCGGAAGATGGAACGGTGGAAGGAGTAACCCCGGTGGGGCTTGTGGTTATTACTGATCAGATCCGTTCTACGGCAAAGGATACTTTCGCATATTTTAAAGAGCAGCAGGTAGAGATTAAGGTTATCTCAGGCGATAATCCGATAACAGTTTCCAATATTGCCGTGAAAGCCGGACTGGAGGGCGGAGAGCATTATGTGGATGCATCCACGCTTCCGGAGGACTTTGAAGAACTTCGTGAGGAAGTTGCAAAGTTTTCTGTATTTGGCAGGGTTCGCCCGGAACAGAAACAAAGTATTGTAAAAGCCTATCAGGCAAACCAGAAGGTTGTGGGAATGGTAGGAGATGGTGTCAATGATGTTCTGGCTTTGAAAGATGCAGACTGTGGTATTGCCATGGCGGCAGGAAGTGATGCGGCAAAACAGGTTGCCCATATCGTGCTGCTGGATTCGGATTTTGCATCGATGAAGAATATTGTACGGGAAGGCCGTATGATTATTACCAACATTGAAAAGGTAAGTGCGCTGTATCTGACTAAGACTATATATTCTGTCATTTTATGCGTCATATTTATATTTTTACAGCGTTCTTATCCGTTTATTCCGATTCAGCTCTCCTGGATCAGCAGTACGGCAATCGGAATTCCCAGTTTTATCTTAACGCTGGAGCAGACAGAAGGTGTAACTACCACCGGTTTCTTAAAGCATGTACTTCGGGTGTCACTGCCAGCTGCATTGACGATGGTTCTTACTATGAGTACGATTCAGGCATTAAGTCCATTCTGGGGTATGAATGAAACCATGACCTCCACATTTAATCTGCTGGTTGGCGGTATGGTGAGTATGCTTGTGGTATTTAGAGTATGTAAGCCAATGAATATGCTCAGAAGAGTCCTGAGTATTGGAGTAGTTGCTATTTTTTGTGCAGGAATTCTGATTGCACCGGGGCTGTTGGGAATATATGATATCTTCCGCTGGGAAGTGATCTTTGTAATACCGATGATCTGTATGGCGCTGGTACTGGAACGTGGATTTGCAAGATTTGTTAATTTCTGCTATGTACTTAAAGATAGGATAGCTAAAAAAATAGATGATAAGTTAAGAAAGCATTATACGGGTATCAGTTGATTTCCCATATATATAGAATTATAAACAGTGGATACGGCTGCAGAATCAGCCAGATTTGGACTTTGTTTTAAGTCCTGCTGGGAGCGATTTTGCAGCCGTATTTTGGTGTAAAGGTGTAAAGAGTTATGCGCAGCGGTATGCATGATTATTGATGAAGGTCATCGGAAAGCTGATACATTTCTTTATAATCTTTTGGTGAGATCCCGTATTCTTTTTTAAATGCCCGATAAAAACTGGAATAATCTTTGAATCCATACTGCTCAAAAACCCTGCTGATGGGGGTACTGCCAAGGATGGCGTCTTTACAGGCATGCAGCCGTTTTTTTGTAATATACTGATGGATGGATATGCCAATATTGTCTTTAAACGTATGGGAAATATAAAATTTGCTTACATAAAATTTTTGTGCCAGATGTTCCAGTGACAGGTCTGCCTCCAGGTGATCAGATACATAATTACATATATTCAGATAAAGGGATTTTTCGGCCGGATTGGTTTTCTTGTGGTTCTGTTCATAGACCAGTCTGTTCAGGTAGAGAATCAGGGTATTTATCTGAAGGGAAATTTCAGATTCTTTTCCAAAACGGTCATTTCTCGTTTCTTCTATAAGCCGGAAAATCATGGATTGAATCGCATTAAAGGTGATTACTTCCGTATGGAAGACATAGCGTTTAGCCGTAACGGTATACTGCATCAGATAGATATAATCGGTAGAGGCATTGGTGAGCCGGCTGCAGTAATCTTTGCTGATCCAGAGCACGAACCGCCTATAGGGCTTATCCTGATCCAGAAAACAGGGATGGTGTTTTGTGCCGGGAGGTATCAATAAAAAGTCACCGGGCTTGACAGGATGAGGTGTTCCGTTTATGGAAATGCTCACATTTCCTTCCAGAAAAAAATAAAATTCATAGTAATCATGGCTGTGTGATTCCACAGGGGATAGTCCCAGATCACTGTAATAATAGATTTCGAAATCCTTGGAACGCATATACTGGCGTGTGCTGAAAGCTGTCTGCAGGTTTTTTTTCATAAGAATCCTTCTTTCTTGGAGTATGTCCGAAAAATCCATACTATATAGTTCGCGTATTGGTGTGAACTTTACTATAATACATTATAGCAAGTTTTGCAATGTATACAACAACTATACCAATTGGAATTTTTAAAAATAAAAGTATAATTAGAATTAACAAAAAGAGAGTAACTTGTTGGGAGAGTATGTTAAATAAGAAAGGTAAATGGTGGATTTTATGGAAATGACATTGAGATGGTATGGGAGTAAGCATGATTCAGTAACTTTGGAGCAGATCAGGCAGATTCCGGGGGTGACAGGAGTTATCACTACCTTGTATGATTCTGTTCCAGGAGAAGCCTGGAGCGTACAGGATATCCAGGCAATGAAGGACGAAGTAGAGGCAGCAGGGCTTCATGTGTCCGGTATTGAAAGTGTAAATATTCATGATGCAATCAAGATTGGAACTCCTGACAGAGATCAATATATCGATCATTATATTACCACACTTGAACGATTGGGGCAGGCAGATATTCATCTGGTCTGCTATAACTTTATGCCGGTATTTGACTGGACCAGAACAGAGCTTGCAAGAAAGAGACCGGATGGTTCTACTGTTCTGGCTTATAATCAGGAGACAGTGGATAAATTGAATCCCGAAGATATGTTTGCGTCCATAGATTCTGATTCCAATGGATTCGTCCTTCCAGGCTGGGAGCCGGAGAGAATGTCAAAAATCAAAGAATTATTTGATCTTTATAAAGAAGTAGATGCAGAAAAACTGTTTGAGAATCTGAAATATTTTTTAGAAAGAATTATGCCGGTTTGTGATAAATATGACATTAATATGGCAATTCACCCGGATGATCCGGCATGGAGCGTATTTGGACTTCCAAGAATCATTATCAATAAAGAAAATATTTTAAGAATGATGAAAATGGTGGATAATTCTCATAATGGTGTGACTTTCTGTTCGGGGTCTTATGGTACAAATCTGGAAAATGACTTGCCGGATATGATTCGCTCCCTAAAAGGCCGGATCCATTTTGCACATGTCAGAAATCTGAAATTTAATTCCCCAACGGATTTCGAGGAAGCGGCACATCTTTCCAGTGATGGCACTTTTGATATGTACGAAATTATGAAGGCCTTGTATGAGATCGGATTTGAGGGACCGGTCAGACCGGATCATGGCCGTATGATCTGGGGTGAGGTTGCAATGCCGGGTTACGGATTATATGACAGGGCATTAGGCGCCGCCTATTTAAACGGATTATGGGAAGCAATTGTAAAAAGTCAAAAATGAACAATCAAAAACAAATTATTATATAGAAGAGAGGAATCATGATGCAGTTAAATAAAGATGGTTTACAGGATAGGGCAGCATGGGAAAAAGCGGGATATAAACTGCCGGAATTTGACCGGGAAACGGTGAGAAATAAAACGATGGAAAACCCTTTTTGGATACACTTTGGGGCAGGTAATATCTTTCGGGCATTTCAGGCGAATGTGGTGCAGAATCTTTTGAATGAAGGCGTTTTGGACAGAGGACTGGTTGTTGCGGAAGGTTATGACTATGAAATTGTGGAGAAGATGAATGTACCCCATGATGACTACAGTATTCTGGTTACCTTAAAGGCAGATGGAACCGTGGAGAAAACAGTCGTTGGAAGCGTAGTGGAATCCCTTATTGCAGACAGTGAAAATGACAGGGATTTCAATAGGTTAAAAGAGATCTTTCAGAAAGATTCTCTGGAAATGGTCAGCTTTACCATTACAGAAAAAGGTTATAGTCTGGTAAATGGAAAAGGAGAGCAGTTACCGTCCGTAAGTGTGGATATGGAGCGTGGTCCAAAGAAACCGGAAAGTTATATTGGAAAAGTTGCTGCACTTTTGTATGAAAGATATTTGTCTAAAGAAAAGCCGGTAGCCATGGTAAGTATGGATAACTGTTCCCACAATGGGAGCAAATTATATGACGCAGTTGCAGCTTTCGCCAGAGCTTGGGAAGAAAACGGCACTGTAAAAAAAGGGTTTCTGGATTATGTAACAAATAAAGAAAAAGTATCTTTTCCATGGACGATGATTGATAAAATTACGCCAAGACCGGATCCCTCTGTGAAGGAAATTCTCAAAAAAGATGGTGTAGAACAGCAAGACCCGATCGTAACTTCTAAAAATACTTATGTGGCTCCCTTTGTCAATGCGGAAGAGTGCGAATATCTGGTGATAGAAGATGCGTTTCCAAATGGAAGGCCAGATCTGCAAAAAGGTGGTATTATCTTTACTTCCAGAGAGACGGTTGATAAAGTAGAAAAAATGAAAGTGTGCACCTGTTTAAATCCACTGCATACTTCCCTTGCGGTATTTGGCTGCCTCTTAGGATACGATTTAATTTCCAAAGAAATGAAAGATCCCGCTTTAAAAAAACTGGTGGAAATCATCGGATACCAGGAAGGGCTTCCTGTAGTGGTAAATCCAGGGATTCTGGATCCGAAAAAGTTTATTGATGAAGTCCTGAATGTAAGAATACCAAATCCGTTTATGCCGGATGCCCCTCAGAGAATTGCTACGGATACTTCCCAGAAGCTGGCAATCCGCTTTGGAGAAACCGTGAAAGCATATCGAAAGTCCGATCAGTTAAATGTGGAGGATCTGAAAATGATACCATTGGTATTCGCCGGCTGGATACGTTACCTCTGTGGTGTCGATGATAACGGAAATGTATTTACGCTGAGTCCGGATCCTCTGCTTGATACTTTACTTCCTCAGATAAAGAATCTGAAGCTGGGGGAAGAGACAGACATTCATTCGATATTAGAACCGATTCTGTCCAATGAGAAGATCTTTGGCGTAAATATTTATGATGCGGGAATGGGGGAACTTGTAGAAGATTACGTAAAAAAAATGACAGCAGGACCGGGAGCTGTCAGAACCTTATTGAATAATTTAACCAGTGGCTGTTAGAGTATGCCTGTAGAATCATTGCACCTGTCTGGCTGCATCCCACAAGGCGGTAACAACCAGCCAGGTAGAAATATTTTTAAGAACGATCTATGGAATGGCAGGGAGGATTAAATGAAAGAATTTTTAGACGAAGATTTTCTATTAAAAAGTGATACGGCAAAAACGCTGTATCATAGTTATGCAAAAGAAATGCCAATTTTTGATTTTCATAATCATCTGAGTGCCCAGGAAATTTATGAAGACCGGTGTTATGAAAACATAGCCAAGGTATGGCTTGGAGGGGATCATTACAAATGGAGAGCTATGCGTGCATTTGGTATTCCGGAAGAGCACATTACCGGAATCAAAGGAAATGACTACGAGAAGTTTAAAGCCTGGGCGGAAACAATTCAGGCGGCTATTGGAAATCCGCTTTATCACTGGACGCATCTGGAATTACAGCGGTATTTTGATATTCATGAGCCTTTAATGCCTGAAAATGCAAAAGAGGTCTGGGATAAATGCAATGAGTTGCTGGGAATGAAAGAATACTCGGTCCGAAACC
The DNA here is from genome assembly GCF_000797495.1 of Robinsoniella peoriensis. Classification (GTDB taxonomy): domain Bacteria; phylum Bacillota; class Clostridia; order Lachnospirales; family Lachnospiraceae; genus Robinsoniella; species Robinsoniella peoriensis. Next base: position 28,729 of record NZ_JTGN01000003.1, on the reverse strand, counting down.
TGCTTCGTATGCAGAATGTAAGAGCATTATGTACGACAAATGACCCATTGGAAGACCTGGAATACCACAAAAAGCTGAGAGACGAGCATTTTCAAATACAGGTTATGCCCACCTTTCGTCCGGACAGAGCGATTGCTTTGGAGAAAGATGATTTCGTACTGTATGTAAAAGAACTTGGGGAAAAAGTTGGATATGAACTGACATCCATAGATCTTTTGCTGGACGCATTAAAGGAACGATTGGACTTTTTTGGGCAGATGGGTTGTCTGGTAAGTGATCACAGCCTGGAGTGCAATATATACCGGTATTCTGAAGGAGACGAGGCAGATTTTATTTATCAGAAAAAACTGGTTGGTAAAGAAATCAGTGATACGGAATATGCAAAATACCGTGGTTTTCTGCTAAGTGCTCTTGGCCGTGAATATCACAGGCGCCAAATGGTTATGCAGCTGCATATCGGTGCTCTCCGCAATAATTCATCCAGAATGTTTGAAATTACAGGTGCAGACAGCGGATTTGACGGAATGAATGATTTTCACTATGCTCCTGATATCAGCGCATTGCTGAATAGTATGGATAAAACAGACGAACTGCCTAAGACTGTGTTGTATTGCCTGAATCCCAACGATATGGAGATGCTGGCAGTTATGGCGGGAAATTTCCAGGGCGGACAGATGAAAGGAAAGGTACAGCTGGGTGCGGCATGGTGGTTTAACGACCATAAAACAGGTATGGAAAAGCATCTGGAGGATCTTGCAAATGTTGGAATTCTGCCCACATTTATCGGAATGCTGACCGACTCCAGAAGCTTCTTATCCTTCCCGCGACACGAATATTTCCGAAGAATTCTATGCGGGAAACTGGGCACCTGGGTGGAAGATGGTGAATACCCATCCGACATGGCGTACCTTGGAAAAGTTGTGCAGGATATCTGTTATGGGAATGCAGCTGCTTATTTTGGAATTTTAGATTAATCCCGATCGCTTTAGTACTACAGCAAACAATTTCTTGTATTTGGGTTTAGCTGAGTAATGACGCTTTGTAGATGTAGGTAGTGTACGGAAAGATGGGTGTGGAAAACTGGCATGGGCTCCGTCAGCTGGCCGCAGAACTGGTATTTTCTAACCTTTCCGGAGCGCTTTTTGGCGGCACGCGGGCATTCACCGAGAAATCCTGATGCATTTCTCGGTTCAGTACCCGCTTAGTATCCGATGGGAGCCAGTCGAATACTATCCGCCAAAAAACACTCCGAAAAGGTAAGTAAATACTCAGCTCTGCTCTACGCTTCCTCCGCCCATACCAGTTTCCCACACCCATCTTTCCGAGATAGCATTCGTTGATACAAAGCTGGTTTTCTCAGCAGGTTGTAACCCCTGGGTTGTGGCAGGCTGTTCTTTATTGGATACTGCGCAGTATGTTTCGGCTGTTTGCGTAAAAGAAGAAGAAAGTTTGCTCCTTTTTCTGGTTACAGAATGAAAAACAAATTCCGTTCTCAAGATCAGTTGCTTTACGCCAATAGCGTACAGCATGCCACAACCCCGGGGTCCCACCACGCTGAGAAAACCAGCTTTGTATCAGTAAACTGCATCCCGGAAAGAGAAGGGGTCGGACCAGGACATTGGTTTGGGAGGCGTATAGCAGAGCTGAGCATTTACTTACCTTCCCGGTGTGCTTTTTGGCGGATACAATTCGACTAGTACTGCATTGCAAAATGCAGTACTTCTCCCATCGGATTGTAAGCGGGCAGTGAGCTGCGAAATGCATCAGGATTTCGGAGCGAATGCCCGCGTGCCGCCAAAAAGGGCTCTGGGAAGGTTAGAAAATGCCAGTTCTGCGGTAAGCCTTCCAAATCAATGTCCTGGCTCGCCCCCTTCTCTTTCCGTACACTACCTATCATTTACAAAGCGTCATTACTCATCTAAACCCAAATATAATTCATTTAATAGAACACTATAAAACGTTCGCTCTAGTCTAAGCAGAGGTCAGGATAATCGGTTTTTAAAATCTTCATAACCAAATTCATGGATGATCCGGCAGTCTCCGTTTTCCTCCTGAAGTGCTATAGCAGGCAGAGCCATTCCATTGAAGGTATTGTTTTTGACCATGGAATAGATAGCCATATCTGCGAATACCAGGCGATCCCCCGGCTTTAGGGGAGCATCAAAGGAATAATCCCCAATGACATCCCCAGCCAGGCAGGTTGGACCAGCCAGACGGAAGGTACAGGGTTTCTTACCTGGTTCTTCCGAATGAAGCAGTGGAGGACGATAAGGCATTTCCAGTACGTCCGGCATATGGCAGGCTGCGGAGGTGTCTAAGATTGCAATCTGAATTTCATTCTGCAGGGTTTCCAAAACAGTAGTTACCAGAAAACCGGCATTTAAAGCCACTGCTTCTCCGGGTTCCAGATAGACCTGAACCTGATACGTTTCCTGAATGCGTTTGATACAGGATTCTAAAGCAGCAATGTCATAACCGGGTCTGGTAATGTGGTGCCCGCCTCCAAAATTCAACCACTTCATCTGAGAGAGCCAGGGACCAAATTTTTCTTCTACGGCTTTCACGGTATCCAGTAAAGCGTCTGAATCCTGTTCGCATAAAGTGTGGAAATGAAGTCCTTCCACTCCATCCAGGAGCTCAGGACGAAAATTAGCGGGCGTAATTCCAAGCCGGGAGCCGGGAGCACAGGGATCATAGATCTCGTGACCTTCCTGGGTAGAAAATTCCGGATTTATACGTAAACCGATACTGCAGCCTTTTTCTCGTGCCCTTGCCCCAAACCGTTCCAGCTGTGAAAAGGAATTAAACACGATATGGCCGCAAAGAGAAGCGATTTCATCAAATTCGTCTTCCCGGTAAGCCGGGGAGAAAATATGATTCTCTTTTCCCATCTCTTCGGCTCCCAGCTTTGCTTCATAGAGCCCGCTGGCGGTAGTACCGTTTAGGTATTCGCCGATCATAGGATAAACCGCATACATGGAAAATGCTTTTTGCGCCAGGAGAATCCGGCAGCCGGTATGACTGGTCACACTTTCCAGAATTTCCAGGTTACGGCGCAATTGCTTTTGATCCACCACATAGCAGGGCGTTGGTAAATGTTCGAACTTCATAAATCCTCCTGTATTCTAATCTACCAGTTCCGGGTTCTCTGAAATCTTCCATGGCAGTCCCCATTTATTCAGGGCATCCATGTATGGATCAGGGTCAAATTCTTCAATATTATAGACACCGGCTTTCTTCCAGGTTCCGGTCATCAGCATCATGGCGCCGATCATGGCAGGCACTCCGGTTGTATAAGCGACTGCCTGGGAACCTACTTCCTCATAACATTTTTCATGGTCACAGGTATTGTAAATGTAGATCTTCTTCTCCACACCGTCTTTTTTACCAATAAAAATATTTCCGATGTTCGTTTTTCCTTTTGTACGGGGACCAAGAGAAGAGGGATCAGGAAGAACCGCCTTTAAAAACTGCAGAGGGACAATTTCTTTTCCTTCATACATAATTGGTTCGATGGAAGTCATGCCAACATTCTCCAGACATTTTAAATGGGTCAGATAACTCTGTCCAAAGGTCATAAAGAAGCGGATTCTCTTGATTCCGGGCATATTCAGTGCCAGTGATTCAATTTCTTCATGATGAAGCAGGTACATATCTTTTTCCCCTATTTCCGGGAAATTGTAGACACGCTTGATTTCCATGGGTTTTGTCTCAATCCACTGGCCGTTTTCCCAATAGGAACCATTTGCGGAAACTTCGCGAATATTTATTTCCGGGTTGAAGTTGGTGGCAAAGGGATAGCCGTGGTCTCCGGCATTGCAGTCAAGAATATCGATGTAGTTAATTTCATCAAAATAGTGTTTCAGTGCATAAGCGGAGAAGACGCCGGTTACACCCGGATCAAAGCCGCTGCCCAGAAGGGCGGTGATACCTGCTTTTTCAAATTTCTCCCGGTATGCCCACTGCCATTTATATTCAAACTTGGCAGTATCTTCCGGTTCATAATTGGCGGTGTCAACATAGTTTGTCCTGGTAGCCAGGCAGGCATCCATAATAGTAAGATCCTGGTATGGCAATGCCAGATTCAGTACCACATCCGGCTGAACTTTTTCAATCAATGTAATCAGTTCTTCTACATTATTAGCATCTACACTTGCTGTTGTAATCTTTGTTTTTGTCTCAGCGGATAATTTTTCTTTCAGTGCATCGCATTTTGATATTGTACGGCTGGCAATGCAGATTTCTTCAAATACGCTGCTGTTTTGGCAGCATTTGTGGATGGCAACGCTTGCAACACCGCCGCATCCGATAATGAGTGCTTTTCCCATATTTGTAATCCTCCTAATTTAAATGGTAATATAGTAACTATTTAGCAGGTCTGCGCATGTACTGCGCTGACCGCTAACCCGTCTGTTCAAGTGACAACAGCAGTTCCCGGACTACTTTGCAGGCAGTTGCAGTAGAGATGCCGCTCTGGTCATATGAAGGGCAGAGCTCATTCACATCGCATCCCACAATGTTTGCACCGGAGCAGACGGTTATAATGGCGTTCAGTAATTGCATAAAGGTTACACCGCCGGCTTCCGGGGTTCCGGTTCCTGGAAAGATGCCGGGATCCAGTACATCCAGGTCAATGGTAAAGTAAACCGGTTTTCCTTTCAGAGACTCCACGGTTTCTGAAAGACCGTCAAAGTTAAACTTGCGGGTGTTCACATGGCCCTGGCTGCCCCAGCTAAATTCTTCCCGGTCACCGGAACGGATGCCGAACTGATAGATCGTCCCATCTCCAACCAGTTCCCAGCATCTGCGAAGAACACAGGCATGGGAAAGCTGTGCACCCAGATAATCTTCCCTGAGATCAGCATGAGCATCAAAATGAATAATATGCAGATCGGGGTACTTGTCAAAAACTGCCCGGACAGCGCCTAAAGTAACCAGATGTTCCCCGCCGATGAGCAGAGGCAGTTTCCCGTCCTGCAGGATTGTTGCTGCACGGTCCTGTATATCCTTCAGGGCAAGTGCAGTATCCCCGAAGCAAAGCTCAAGATCACCGCTGTCAAATATCTGCATGTCACTCAGGTCTTTATCCTGATAAGGGCTATAGGTTTCCAGGCCAAAGGATTCGGATCTGATCGCCTTGCTTCCGAAACGGGTACCCGGACGGAAAGAAGTGGTAGAGTCAAACGGAGCCCCAAACAGAACAATCTTTGCATCCGAATACTCTGCGTCACAACCGATAAAAGTTTCTATATTTTTATTCAACATCTCTTAATAACTCCTCTACATAAGCTGGTAGTGCAAAAGCTCCGGCATGCACCCGGGGTGTATAGTAACGGGTGTTAATTCCTAGCAGATTCCAACCAACCGCATTCAAGTCATGTACCGGATGGTACCGCTTGGAAGCAAAGCCAAAAAGCCAGTGCCCGGACGGATAGGTTGGTATGTGAGCCTGATAGACCCGGCTGATGGGAAAGCTCTCAACAATCCTTTTGTGCGCCCGCTGGCACGCAATAGCATCATCAGCATAAAATGGGCTTTCGTGCTGATTAACCATGATGCCGTCTTCTTTCAGGGCTTTATAGCAATTGCCATAAAATTCTTTGGTGAACAATCCTTCTCCCGGGCCAAACGGATCAGTGGAGTCAACGATAATCAAGTCGTATTCGTTTTCTCTGGACCGGATAAATTTCAGACCGTCTTCATAGAAGATACTGACTCTGGGATCATCCAGACGGCAGGAGGTCTGAGGCAGATACTTTCTGCAGACTTCTACCACCAGGGGATCTATTTCCACCATATCGATTTGTTCAATGCCGGTATAACGGGTCAGCTCCCGGATAACGCCTCCGTCACCGGCACCGATCACAAGGACTTTTTTCACACAGGGATGGACGGCGAGCGGAACATGAGTGATCATTTCGTGATAGATGAACTCATCTTTTTCCGTCAGCATCATATAGCCGTCTAAGGTAAGGAAACGTCCGAACTCTTTTGATTCAAAAATATCTATTCTCTGAAAATCACTTTGCCCGCTGAATAACTGTCTGTTCACGCGGATTGACAGCTTTACATGAGGGGTATGCTGTTCAGAAAACCATAGCTCCATATAATCACACTCCTTTTAAGACATTCAGGTGTCCGATGTCAGGATCTTCAGGACCTGTCATGGAGCAGCCTTTCATTTTTGCGTATTCAATGTATTCCAGAATTCCCTGGGTGATTTTTTCCCCGGGAGCCAGAATCGGGATGCCCGGAGGATAGCACATGACAAATTCACTGCAAACCCTTCCGGCTGTTTCACGGATAGGAAGAGATTCTTTTTCCGCATAAAATGCTTCCTGGGGAGTAACTACCACCTGGGGGTCTATATATTCCTGGGTCAGCATGCCGGCTTTATCCTTCTGGTAACGGCGCTTTATTTCGGCTAAAGCACTCACAAGGCGCTCAATATCCTGCCTGCGGTCTCCGATAGAAATGTATGCCAGAATATTGCCGATATCGCCAAACTCAATCTGAATATCGTATTCGTCCCTGAGAATATCATAAACTTCTATTCCTGCAAGCCCGATATCCAGAGTGTGAACAGAAAGTTTTGTCACATCAAAGTCATAAATACTGTTATCATTGATAATCTCACGGCAATAGGCGTAATAGCCTCCGATGGCATTGATTTCACTGCGGGCATATTGTGCAAGAGCGCGTACCTTTGCAAATTCTTCCCTGCCGCGAAGTGCCAGATTACGTCTGGAAATATCAAGGCTGGAGAGAAGCAGGTAAGACCCGCTGGTGGTCTGGGTCAGATTGATGATCTGCCGGGTATAGCCCTCGCTTACATTTGGCCCCGTGAGTAAAAAAGAACTCTGTGTTAAGCTGCCTCCGGATTTATGCATACTGACGGAAGCCATATCAGCTCCGGCTGCCATGGCGGATATTGGCATATCCTCACCGAAGTAAAAATGGGTCCCATGAGCTTCATCAGCCAGAGCCAGCATGTTATGCCGGTGGGCGAGATCCACAATGGCTTTTAAGTTGGAGCATATGCCGTAGTAGGTTGGGTTGTTGACTAAGATAGCGACGGCATCGGGGTGCTCGGCTATCGCCTGTTCTACCTGTGAAACTTTCATTCCAAGAGCAATGCCAAGCTTGTGATCCATATCCGGATTGACATATACCGGTTTTGCACCGCAGAGTACCAGCGCATTAATGACGCTTCGGTGTACATTACGTGGAAGGATAATCTTATCCCCGCGTTTGCAGGCAGTGAGCACCATGCTCTGAACAGCAGATGTCGTACCGCCAACCATTAAGAAAGCGTTTGCAGCGCCAAATGCTTCTGCAGCAAGTTCCTCCGCTTCTTTAATAACCGATATGGGGTGGCAGAGATTATCCAGCGGCTTCATGGAATTTACGTCGATACTGACACAACCTTCGCCTAATAATTCCACAAGTTCAGGGTTTCCACGTCCTCTTTTATGTCCGGGGACATCGAAAGGGACGACCCGCATTCGTTTAAAACGTTCCAGTGCCTCATAGATCGGGGCATGGGATTGAGCATGATTTCCCATAACTTGCCTCCTAATATATATTTCTTCCGCTGAAAATTTCAATCATTTCCCTGCGCAGGCTTCCCATAATTTCAAGCCTGGCTCTGGGTGGAAGTTCATAAACATCTGCATTAAAGAGATAATTTTGCAGATCGATTTCCTTTATCAGCATTTTGGTATGGAACAGATTGGCATCGTAAACGTTAATATCAACAGCATCATATTTGCGGAGTGTTTCTTCTTTTATATAATTCTGAATCGATGTCATATAGTGGTCCATAAATAATTTGTTACCATATACATCCCTGGTGAAACCCCGTACCCGGTAGTCCATCGTGATAATATCTGAATCAAAGGAACTGATCAGGTAATCCAGGGTGGAGAGGGGTGTAATCTCACCGCAGGTAGCCACATCAATATCTACACGGAATGTGGCGAGGCAGGTATCCGGATGATATTCCGGATAGGTATGTACCGTCACGTGGCTTTTATCCAGATGTGCCACAACGGTATCGCCTCCGGCAGGAACCATGTGATCCTCTGCAATGAGGATTGTGACGGAAGCACCCTGCGGTTCATAATCCTGGCTGGAAATATTCAGGATCGTGCCGCCGATCATATCAACCAGATGCGTCAGGATGGCCCGCAGCCTTTCTGAATTGTACTGTTCATCAATATAAGCAATATAATCCTTCTGTTCTCTGGGAGTCTTGGCATAACAGACATCATAAATATTAAAGCTCAAGGCTTTCGTCAGATTATTAAAGCCGTAGAGCTTTAACTTATTTTCCATATTCGTACCTCCTTTATCCACCAAAAGGTATTTTATAAACGCGCTCCGGCCTTTATTTCCCTGTCTGACAGGCAAAAAAATAACGCAAGCGCCGGTACAAACTGTCCATCACTTGCGTTATATTATTCTGAATTTGAATTTGCATATATCAAAAAGATGAGCCCCCCAATAAAGGTATGTAGATTCATCTTAAGTATTCCGATTCAAAAACAGATATAGGGATCAGAGTCTATATAGCAAATATTTTACTTTTACTACTCTTATTGACCGTTTCACAAGTTTGATGTGCCAGAATGCACACTGGTTATGAAGTAACCAACTTATAAAATTTGAGCTTTTAACTCAATCAATAAGGCAACAAATGTTGCCAATCGGCAGTTGACCCGGCTGTCCGCATGGCCTAAACTTTCCAAAGTGAAAGTGGTCAAAAATATTTGCATGGGAAGACCTGATAAATCTGTTTTTCCATACGACTTCAATATAGCATAGGTGGTCTGGGAAGTCAACAAAAAATTATGAGCGTACCTTTCCATAATAGCACAAACCAAGTGCACCCGGACCGGCATGTGTACCGATACTGGGACTGACGTCATTAATTATAATATTTTCAAATTCCAGTTTTTCCCGTATCTGTGAAGCGGCAAATTCAGCATCCTGTATGCAGTCGCCATGGATGATTCCCACCGGACGGCTCTTGTCATAGTTTTCTTCCAGGGTTTCTTTCATATTTTCCACTAAGGCTGAAAGAGATTTTTTACGTCCGCGAACCGTTGCCAGCGGCACGAGTTTTCCTTCCGGATTCACATACAGTATAGGCTTAATATTAATCATACTGCCGAATACGGCAGCAACTTTGGATACTCTTCCTCCACGCTGCAGATGGTGCAGGTCATCTACGGTAAACTGTACATTGCCGTGAAGTTTTTCTTCTTCCAGAACAGCGGTTATGTCATCTATGGATTTACCATCAGCCTTTAGATCCAGCGCACGAAGGAGAAGCAGTGTTTCTCCAAGAGATACCGTTAAGGAGTCAATTACCTGAATCCGGGAACCGGGATATTCTTCCATAAGTTCACCAGCGGCAACTGCCACATTATTATAACTACCGCTCAGGTTTGAGGAAAATGCAATATGCAGAATATCCAGACCTTGTTCCAGCAGGGATTCAAAGTGCTGGCGTATCACTGCGGGATTGTTAGCCATGGAAGTGGGTAGTGCACCTTCCCTCATCTTTTTATAAAATTCAGATGGAGATAGATGCTTCTCATCCCCAAATACCTCGTCCCCGAAAGCATAATATTGAGGAATAATGGTTAAATTATATTTTTCTATGTATTCCGAAGGAATGTCGGAATTGGAATCAGTAGTGATTACAAAATCGTTCATGGGAATCTCCTTTTGTTATATATTCAAAAGATTTGATTATCAAAGTATATAGTATATGAAAAAAATAGGGTTGTCAATGATAAAATAAGAGGAAACAGACCGTAATTTTTTGACAACTGACATGTCGCGTAATATAATGAACTGCAGAGAACAGACAGGCGGATTATTTGAAAGATCTGCTTTTGCCGGTTTTGATTGAAAGATTCAAGAATGAAGGATTCAAGATTGGAAGATTCAAGAATGAAGGATTCAAGATTGAAATATTCAAGATTGAAATATACAGGATGGAGGAAATAATGATTAAGGAGCAGACACAGGTTAAGAAAGCAGAAGAATCCAGGACAGAAAATTCCTATCTGCTGATGCCGGGACATATTAACGGATATGGCAGGCTGTTCGGAGGGATGCTGATGCAATGGATAGATGAGATTGCCGGTATTGTGGCAAAACGGCATGCACAGACAGAAGTTACCACAGCGGCAATTGATAATTTACAGTTTAAATCGGCTGCATACCTGAACCAGACCGTTGTACTTATCGGAAAGATTACTTATGTGGGAAGGACTTCTATGGAAGTGAGAGTGGATACCTATGTAGAAGAGCTTAACGGAACCAGAAAAGTGATCAACCGGGCATATGTGGTTATGGTGGCAATTGACAAGGAGGGGAATCCTGTACGGATACCGGGATTGGCACTGGAAACGGAAGCTGCCCGGGCTGAATGGGAAGGCGGAGAGAAGAGGTACCAGCTACGGAAAACCAGAAGGCAGGAAGGATATTAAAATGGAAAATGCTGTATTTGCCAGTTATTTAATTGGTAAATACAGCATTTTTTTACAAATAGATTAAATTTCTATAAATTTGCATCTGCCTATTGCTGTTTACATAATAATTTGTTATAGTTACAGTATAACAAATATAATAATACCATTTTGAATTTACATGGTCTGGAAAGGGGGAAATAACCATGAAAATAGAAAAAGTGAATGATTCAAGGCTTCTGTGGTCACTGAATAGAGAGGACTTTATCGAATATAAACTCAATGTCAACGATTTTTTATATGGGACGCAAAAAGCACGCACACTATTCCAGGAAGCAATGAGGAAAGCTGAAAAAGATTTAATGTTCCAGGTGGAAGGTTATCTCCTTCATTGTCAGCTTCAGGAATTATCGGCAAGCGGAATCACATTTTCCATTACAAGAAAAGAACAGCTGCCAAAAACAGAAGAAAACCAGTCAAAGGAAAAATCGGTTGAACATACACTGGGATCAGAAGAAGAATTACATCTGCTTTATGAATTTGCACAACTGGATGATGTAATTCGGGTATCAAGGCTTATCAATACGGAGATTCCATTGGAAAATGCACTATACAAATTTGAAGGAGAGTACCTTCTGTTTGTAGAACCCAATAAGGACGAGGGAGAACAGATGGCATGGTGTACCATTAATCTGGCTGAATTTGCAGATGTGGAATCTGTCACCAGAGGACAAAAGGCACTGCTGTGTGAACATTCTGAATGTATATTGGAAAAGGATGCATTGCAGAAATTACGGGTTCTCAGTTAAGTAACTGGCGGGAGTGGGGGACTATTTGGTGCCGGTACTGCCAGAGCGTGTCAGAAAGCAATTTTAAACACGCTCTGGCGAATTTTACATCTATAGGATCCTTCATTTCCTATCTTACCCGGCACAATTCTCATTTACAAAGCATCTTTTGTAAGTAAAACCCCAATATCTATTTAATAAAGTGAAGCGGTTTCGGATACCCATAGGAACGGAAAAGGGCTTCCAGCTTTGTCTGACCCTGGATCAGTGCGTCTTCTATGGTATAGCCCTTTTCTAATATATTTCTCAGCACCCCGCAGAGAATTGATTCGATCTTGTTCTGGGGGATTATCAGGGACCTGCTTCGGTAAGGTCCGTTTCTTTTGCGGCAATAGGCAAAACTTTTTTCGGTTAATTCCATCCAGGGATACAATTTCATAAGTTCATGGCTGTGGTAAGGTGCGATAACCGGTGACTGTCCATCCAGAATTGTCATGTAGCTGCTTGTATCTGGCTGGCAGAGCCAGTTAAAATATTGGAATATCTCTTCTGACTTTGTAGTGAACGGATTCAGGCCGAAATTCCAGCCGATGCTCACCGGAGTTTTGCCGGGAATGGGTTCATATCCTACCCGTCCTATGATATTTTCATGAATACTGTTGCTGATTTGTGCTGCGTATTCTGTATATGTAAGAAGAATTGCGGTTTTCCCGGAGTAAAAATCTGAGACAGTTTTTTGTATGGATGTCTCAAAAGGGGACTGCTCTACATAGTGTAATGTCTCTAATATATGGCGGAATGCTTTTATATTTTCGGGAGTATTCATGCATACCCGGTTGTATTTATCCCATAACTTTCCGCCAAAAGACCAGAGGCGTATCAGAATTTCCGGTGCCAGTTCTTCATCCATGCTTCCGGCAAAGGAAGTACCATAAATGGTGGGTGAATCAGGGTTACAGGAACGTGTGAAAAAATTGGCTATTCCGTTAAATTCCGTCCAGGTCTTGGGCGGACGAAGGGAGATCTTATATTTATTTTTAAATGACTTAATCAGGTCCCGCTTTTCAAAGAGGTCCTTGCGGTAAAACATGATCTGGGATCCGCCTATAATGGGAATACCATAGTAGCGGTTTTCATAACAGCAGTTGTCCATGTTTTCATCAAAGAGTAAAAGCGGGTTAAAGCTTCCATTGGCAATGAAATCGGTGATTTCCGACACCAGTGAGTTTTGTACCATATACTCCAGCCAGGGCACATCATACATATAGATATCATAATAATTGCGGGATCGGTCAATATCTTCGATGATTTTATTCAAAAGGTTATTTTGCGGAACAAAATCGAATTCTACCGAAATTCCGGATTCCCTGGTAAATGAACTGGTCAGGAGTTTCGTAGAATGGGAAGTGTCCAGGTCTACCATTAGAGCACGTAGTACCGGGGCCTTTTTCAGAGGCACGGCAGATGGCAGAGGTAAGGATGGAGGTTTTGGAAAGTCCAGGGAGGAGTCTGTTATGTTGTCGGTAAAATTCAGTAATTTTTCTTCGAAAAACATAGGGGATTCAATATTTTTTGCCAATAGGCGGGATGCCTCCGTACCCAGAGTAAAAGCTGTTCTGGAAGTATAAATGGTCCCCGGCAGTTTGGCAGAACTGTTCCAGCTTTCCTCGCCAAGTGTGATAACCTGGATATCACGGGGAACGTTGCGTCCCTGGATCTGGAATGCTTCCAGCACGCCATAAGCGATGTTCTCGGAAGAGGTGATGACTGCTTCAACCGGTTTGCCGCTGAGACGATGCATAGTGGATTTAAATGCATCTTCTTTTGTCATATTAGTATTGCAGACCAGCGTATCATCGAATTTCAACCCATAATTTTGAAATGCTGTCTGGTATCCGCATATACAGTCTTTTTCTGAAGAAAAGTGAGAAGCTCCGGTAATTAGTGCAATGTTTCGGTAACCTTTGGATAATAGTTTTTCAGTAATAAAACAGGTAGTGCGGTAGTTGTCAAAACCGGCAAAACTGACATCTACATTGTGGGGCCTCCGTTCAATAAAGACAGCCGGAATATTAAAATTCTTAATCCTGTTTTGAAAAAATTCTGTGTTCTGCGGCTGGCAGGTTATAATTAAAAGCCCTGATACGTTCTGACTCACAAAATCTTCGATTTTCTCGCATTCAATATCCGGTGAATTATTAGAAAATGCCACACTGATCGTATAGTCTTTATTCTGCAGATAAGATGAAATTCCTTTAAATATTTCTGCATGATAGTGGTTGTCAATATCAGTGAGTACAACGCCAATGCGGTTGGTAGCAGATAATTTCAAGTTTCTGGCCGAGGCGTTGGGTATATATTTCAGTTTTTCTATGGAATCCATAACTTTCATTTTTGTTTCCGGCTTCACCTGGCGTTTTCCGCTGAGACAACAGGAAACTGTTGCAATAGATACACCGGCATCTCTAGCAACATCATTTAAAGTTGCCATGTATGGCATACCCCCTTATCTTAAAGAGAATCTGGTACTGGATTTAACATTTTGCAGTACCGGTTAATAAGAAGTTATCATGAAATCATAAAACAGTCAATATATCTAAACGTTTAGATTTATATTTTAGAAAACCTATTGTAAATAATGATTAAGAATATATAATGTAAATATCAGATGAACAATAAAAAAACGAAAAAGAGATGTAAAATTACTTGTAGATTGTACAATATGACGAAAGCGTGAACGAGATATACCAGAGTGATACTAAAATCGAAACGAAAATGTGAAAAAGTAATAATTGAACAGGCGCTGGATTATGCTTTGGAAAATTAGAAATGGAGGAAAATTCATATGAGAAGATACGGGCAGGTAATCAAGGTTAAAGAAGAATTTTTAGAAACTTATAAAGCTTTGCATGCACAGCCTTGGCCGGAGATCAATGCAAAGATCAAAGAATGCAATATCAGCAATTATTCCATATATTACCGGGATGGCTATTTATTCAGCTACTATGAATATACGGGAAACGACTACGAAGCGGATATGAAGAAGATGGCAGATGATCCCAAAACACAGGAGTGGTGGGGGCTATGTGATCCATGTCAGGAGCCGGTGGAATCGGCTGCAGAAGGTGAATGGTGGGCTGAAATGAATGAGGTTTATCATTTAGATTAAAATCTAAACGTTTAGAGAAAAGGAGATTAATATGACATCAAGAGAACGGATATTAACATCAATCTTACACAAGCAGCCGGATTATGTTCCTCTGGATTTAGGGGGAACACCCAGCTCGGGTATATCGGCAATTGCTTATAACAAGTTAAAGAGGCATTTGAACCTGACGGGAGGGCATACGAGAATCTTTGATGTAGTACAGCAGGTTGTACAGCCGGAAGATAATATTATGGATATGTTCGGAGTAGATGTAGTTGATATTGGAAGGGCATTTAATGAAAAAGACAGCGACTGGTACGACATTACTTTAGCAGATGGATCTGTTGGGCAGTATCCCAAATGGTTCCATCCACAGAAACAGGAGAACGGAGATTATCTGGTAATTGACAAGGAAGGAACCACCATTGCTAAAATGCCGGTAGGAGCAACGTTTTTTGATCAGACATATTTCCCATATTGTGACGATTACCCGGATGACTATCGTGACCTGGACCATCAAATGGGAAAAGTACTGTGGAGCGCGCTGGTACATAGCCCCTGGGATCATGCCGCAGAGCCGGATTTTTATAAACAGCTTCGGGAGCGCACACTCAAAATGAGGGCGACGACAGACCGGGCACTTATGATAACCTGCGGATGCAACCTTTTTGAATGGGGAACCTTCTTAAGAAGAATGGATAATTTTCTTATGGACACTTATGCAGATCCGGAAAATGTAGAGATATTGGTAGGAGAGCTGATGGAGCGCCATTTGGCCACCCTGGAAAAGGTATGTGAGTCGGTGGGAGATATTGTGGATATTCTCAGATTTGGAGATGACCTGGGAATGGATACCGGAATGTTTATGTCTCAGGAGAAATATCAGACCCTCTTTAAGCCTTATCATAAGAAGTTAAATGAATATGTCCACAAGCACAGCAGCATGAAGACATTTTTACACTCCTGTGGTTCTATTTACCCGATAATGGGAGATCTCATCGATGCGGGATATGATGTGATTAATCCGGTTCAGACCACTGCGTACCAGATGGATCCGCAGGTATTAAAAAGAGAATTTGGCAGAGACATTACCTTTTGGGGCGGTGGATGCAATACCCGGTCTGTGCTTAACAGATCCACTCCCGGGGAAGTATATGACTACACCAGGAGGATGATTGATATCTTCTATCAGGACGGAGGATTTGTGTTCAATCAGGAACACAATATTATGCCGGATGTACCGCCGGAGAATTTGCTGGCAATGTATCGGGCAGTGGCTGATGCCAGATAGGTTAAGTGACAGTTTGCGATAGTTAAAGATAGCATGTAATGGCATGAAAGGAGTATTAAGAAATGGAAAAGGGCAATAAAGTCAACAAAAGCCAGCTGAAAAAATTGTTTGCAAGAAGTGAGGTAACGGTAATTGCTGCAGTACTGGCTCTGGGAATTATTTTTACAGCATTTTCAGACAGCTTTTTTACCGCTTATAATTTATTCAATATGGGAAGAACGGCTGCAATTTATATATTCATTGCAATTGGGCAGGCATTGGTAGTCATTGTAGGCGGTATGAATTTATCGCTTGGATATATCGGGGGTATGACAGTTGTCGCTGCCGGTTATAGTATGCAGGTGTTGGGGCTTCCGCCGGTGGCAGCGGTATTGGCCGGCCTGGCAGTAGGCGTAGCAGCAGGCTGTATAAACGGAGTGATTATTACAACTTTAAAATTAAACTCATTTGTAGTTACCCTGGCTACTTCCTTTATATTTACCGGATTAATCAACGGTATATCCCAGGGTTATCCGTATAATGAGATACCGGAAAGCTTTACATTCCTGGGAAGGGAAGGGTTTCTTGGAATTCCGTTTCTTCTCTGGATGGCAGCGATTGCTTTGCTGATACTGGGATATTTCTTTAAATATACGGTGACCGGACGGCGCATTTTATCTACGGGAGGCAACGTGGAAGCAGCAAGAATGTCCGGTGTCAATACCAATAAAATGATTATTCTGGCAAATGTGGGTTCCGGATTATTTGCAGCAATAGCAGGGCTGCTATGGATATCCAGAACCGGATCTGCACAGCCGTCTACAGGTGTAGACTGGATGGTTATATCCTTTGCGGTGGCAGTAATTGGCGGAACGGCGTTAAAGGGCGGTGTATTTAATCCAATAGGAGTATTCTTTGCAGGATTTCTGATTGTTATGGTAAAGAACGGACTTGTTATGTTAAATGCTAATATTTATTACGAACAAGCGTATCTGGGATTAATTCTTTTGCTGGCGGTTTCCTTAGACAGCATTAAATCTATCATGAACAGCAGGAAGCTGAAGCAGGAGTTGAAAAAGAAGCAGCAGGCATAGGGGTATTTCAGGAGCAGTGAAGCAGGTTGTATTACATAGAAAGCAGGAGCTATAAAGCTCCTAAGAAAAGGAGAATAAATAATATGAAGAAAATGATGGCAACTTTATTATGTGCAGTATTAGTAACGGGATTATGTGCATGTGGAAGTCCAAAAGCACCTACAGAAGAGACGAAATCAGGTCAGACGACAGATGCGGAGGCTAAAGAACCAGCAGGGGAAGAAAAATCGGATTCCGATTCGGCAACAAAGATTGCATGGTATGCTCCGGCGCCCCATCCTTATTTCGACGAAGTTAAAAAAGGCGTTGAGAAATTTCAGGAAGACCAGGGTGTGGAAGTCGTAATCCAGATCGGTCCAGACTGGACCCAGGCAAGTGAAAATGAAAAAGTGGAAGCTTTAATTGCCCAGGGAGTAAATGCACTGTCCATCTATCCCTGTGACGCGTCCGGAGCTAACGGCCTGTATGAAGAAATTACGAAAAAGATGGGGGTTAATGTCATTAATTTTGGTACCGATACGGCAAAACCTACCACTGCTTCCTTTGCAGTAGCTACCGATGTAAAACAGGCGGCATATGATGCAACAGAAGCTGTAATAAAGATGATGGGAGAAAAAGGTAATATCTTAAATGTACTGGAAGTACTGGAAGATCCCAATACTGCACTTCGTAAAGAAGGTGTGGAAGAAGCAGTAGCTAAGTATCCGGATGTTACGATCATACAGGAAATAGCCGGAATTAAAACCCAGGAAGAGGCAGTCAGCAAAATTGAAAGTGCACTTTCTGCAAACGTTGGAAAGATTGATGGAATTGTCTGTACCGGACTGGTTACAAGTGTAGGTATGACACAGACTTTATCTGATTATTACGAAAAACAGGGAGATGACAAGCATATCTATACGGTTGCCATTGATACGGACTCCGGTGTTATGAAAGGGATTGAGAATGGTATTGTAGATGCAACAATTGCGCAGAATACAGCAGGTCACGGTTACATTTCCTGTATGATTTTAAAATATATGGGAGAAGGATATAAAGTAAAGGATGGCCAGTATTTTATCAATGCCGGAAATGTTATTGTTACGAAAGATAATCAGACTACCTATGAAGCAGAGCTGGATCAGGTAACCCAGGATATCTTGGGAAAACTTACAACCGAGTATCTGACGAAATAGAATATTGTGCCTCCCGGAGTATTTACCCCAGGAGGCACCTAGTGGAGGTTCGTATGCTGGAATTAAAAAATATAAGTAAAATCTTCCCGGGGGTAAAAGCGCTGGATGATGTTTCCCTGAGTTTTCGCAAAGGCGAAATACACGCTCTAATGGGTGAAAATGGAGCTGGAAAATCAACCCTCATGAAAATTATAACAGGTATTTACCATCCTGATATGGGAGAGGTGTATCTGGATGGAGAAAAGGCAGATATCAAGAATTTCAGGGATGCAGTTGCCCATGATATCAATATGGTAAGCCAGGAGATTCAGGTGATTCCGGAGTCAACAGTCGCTGAGAACATTATTTTAGACCGGATTGACCAGTTTAAAAAAGGGCTTGTGGTGGACTGGAAAAGGATTAATGAGACCGCGGTCAAGTATCTGCGCATTGTGGGTCTGGACATCAGCCCTACCCAGAAGATAGAACACCTGACGGCTGCACAAAAACAGCTGATACAAATAGCGAAAGCTTTGTCCTCAAATGCAAAATACATACTTCTGGATGAACCTACATCATCATTGACTACCTATGAGAGCAACAATCTGATTAAGATTGTAAAGCGCTTAAAGGAACAGAATGTGGCAGTCATATTTGTATCTCACAAGCTGGAAGAGGTAATTGCACTCTGTGATAAAGTCTCCGTACTGAGAGACGGAAAATATGTGGGGACAAAAAGCTGTGTGGGAATTACCCGTCAGGACATTGTCAAAATGATGATTGGACGGGAAGAGTCAAATGAACATCTGGGATTTCTGGATGTGAAAGAAGACGTGGTGCTGGAAGCAAAAAATATCACCACATATGGGCAGTTCGACCAAGTTGGATTCCAGTTAAAGCGTGGTGAGATACTGGGTTTTTACGGGCTTGTAGGCTCAGGAAGAACAGAATTGGTGCGGCTTTTGATCGGTGCGGATAAAATGGATCAGGGTGAAGTTTACGTAAAAGGAAAAAAAGCAGCCATAAATTCCGTACAGGACAGCCTGGAGCGGTATGGCATCGGATATGTATCGGAAAACAGAAAAGAGGAAGGCTTGATTCTGGATTTTTCGGTTGGGACCAATACAACCATAACAATCTGGTCCCGCATCCGCAATAAATTCAAGAAGATCAATATAAAGGAAGAAGAAAAAACAATCCGTTACATGATCGACAAAATGAAAATCAAAACGCCTACAGCAGAAACCAGGGTAGGAAGTCTCTCCGGCGGAAACCAGCAAAAGGTCAGTATCGGGAAATGGCTGGCAGCAGATTGTGATGTGCTGATCATAGACGAACCTACGGTAGGTGTCGATGTGGGAGCCAAAAAGTATATCCATGATTTAATCTGGAGCCTTGCAAAGGATGAGGGAAAATCTATTATATTGATTTCTTCCGATATGCCTGAGATGATTACCCTTGCCAGACGCATCCTGGTATTTAAGGATCAGAAAATCACAGGCGAAATAAATAACCTGAATGCAGAGGAACGAAGATATGAAGATGTAAGCGGAGAGATTGGGAAGTTGATGGCTTAGTACTACAGGGAACGTTTTGTAATGTTCTATTAAATGCATTATATTGGGGTTTAGCTGAGGAAGGGACGCTTTGTAGATGGAGGTAGTGTACGGAAAGAGAAGGGGGCGGACCAGGACATTGGTTTGGAAGGCTTACCGCAGAACTGGCATTTTCTAACCTTCCCGGAGCACTTTTTGGCGGCACGCGGGCATTCGCTCCGAAATCCTGATGCATTTCGCAGCTCACTGCCCGCTTACAATCCGATGGGAGCCAGTCGAATTGTATCCGCCAAAAAGCACTCCGGGAAGGTAAGTAAATGCTCAGCTCTGCTATACGCCTTCCAAACCAATGTCCTGGTCCGCCCCCTTCTCTTTCCGAGATAGCATTCGTTGATACAAAGCTGGTTTTCTCAGCGTGGTGGGACCCTGGGGTTGTGGCAAGCTGGACGCTATTGGTGTAAAGCTAATGATGTCAAGCAACTGATCTTGAGAACGGGATTTGTTTTTCTTTCTGTGATCAGAAAAAGAAGTGGACTTTCATCTTCTTTTATTCTCTTATGCATAAACAGCCAAAAATATACTGCGTTCCATCCAATAAAGAATAGACAGTTTTAGCCCCAGGGGTTCCTACCTGCTGAGAAAACCAGCTTTGTGGAAGTAAACTGAATCTCGGAAAGATGGGGGTGGGAAACTGGTGTGGGCGGAGGAAGCGTAGAGCAGAGCTGAGTATTTACTTACCTTTGCGGAGTGTTTTTTGGCGGATAGTATTCGACTGGCTCCCAGCGGATACTAAGCGGGCAGTGAGCGTGTATTAATATTCATTTCTGTCAGCTGTGCGTCACAATTTGTGGGAGATTTGTCCCGGATGAAGGGCGCATAGCGGGCTATGTAACCTGAATTCGGGGCAAATATGCCGCAAAGTGGGGCGTGCAGATGGCAGGAAGGAATTTTAATACACGCTCTAGCTGCGAAATGCATCAGGATTTCGGAGCGAATGCCCGCGTGCCGCCAAAAAGCGCTTCGGAAAGGTTAGAAAATACCAGTTCTGCGGCCAGCTGACGGAGTCCATACCAGTTTCCCACGCCCATCTTTCCGTACACTACCTATCATTTACAAAGCGTCATTACTCAACTAAACCCCAAGTATTGACACCGAAAAATTACAAATACGTAGTTTTTCGGTGTTTTTGCGTCAGAAAACAAAAAACTGTTCCTGATTTTCCACATCATTGTTCAGGAATGTGCATTTCCTAAGAAAAATCCATTTGTTATACTTATGAATATCACAGTAAAGGGTATTACGGTCAGCTGCATGGAAGCGTTTTGATTAGTCTCACTGTGAAAAAAAGGAATGGGGGTTTCATTTATGAGAAGGAAGAAAAGAAAAGTATGGCAGGGATTGGCCGGAATTTTATGCACGGCAATGCTGGTACCATGTATCAGCCCGGCATTTACGGCGAAGGCAGAAGGTGGAAACAGCGATGCGCAGTGGGAAAAGATTTCCGGAATCATGGATACATTTGCGGATAAAGCGGTCTGGACGAATACAAAATATGATCAGGCTATCACGCAGCAAATGCCTAGTACCGCACTTTTGGGAAATGGAGAAATCGGTGCCACCTCTTATGGGAATGATACGGAAAAAACCTGGCTTCTATCATCCAATGATTTCTGGTCAGACAATTCACTGTATTTTGGGTATGTGGGAAGAACACCGCAGATTATAACGGGGGGCGGGCTGACAATAACCCCTGCTGAAGCCGGACATGAATATAACCTGATTTATGGCAGCCAGGTCAAAGCCAGTTCTGAGTCCCGGGACCATGGGGCAGCGCTGACTGCTGGCGGATTATATTTGAAAAATTTAAATGGAGACGGTGAAAACTTTACGGGCTGGGAAGCAGCAGAAACAGGTACACCCCAGTGGATTTTATATGATCTGGGATTTAATGAGATTATGGACCGTCTGGTTGTGCGCCATGACAATTACACGTCCGGCAAGGGAAGCGGGCGCAATACAAAGGATTTTGAGATTCAGACTTTAAAGAATGGCATCAAGCCGGAAAATGCAGGGGAAGAAGACTGGGTTACAGTAGAAAAAATCACTGGCAATGAAGCCGACAGTACGGAAGTAAAATTAAATCCGGCACAGAGCTTCCGGTATCTTCGGATCTATATTACCCAAGCGACTGCTGAAGGGGATGATGGAATTGCCAGAATCGGGCAATTGGAAGGCTATTACAAAAATGATGAATACCAGATGCCGATTATAGATAATAAAGGATCGGAACATCCCTATAATAAAGTATACCAGATGCCGGCTTATGCAAGCAGCCAGACCCAGGGGCATGAAGCTGAAAAAGCCGTGGGCGGCGTAACCCAGGCAGAAGGATGGGTATCTGATATCGGACAGGAACAGTATCTGATAGTGGATCTGAAGGTATCCACTAAATTTAACCGCTGGCATGTGAAGCATGATAATTATACATCCCGGAAAGGAGCAGACAGAAATACAGATTCTTTTGATCTGCAGACCAGTGCGGATGGCGTGAACTGGACAAAGGTTGATTCTGTGACCGGCAATAAAGCGGATGTGACAGACAGAAGGCTGCTTTATGACCATCAGGCACGCTATGTAAAATTAAATATTACAAAAGCTTCCCAAGAAGATGACAAGACTGCAAGAGCAAGAATCAGCCAGTTTGAAATCTATATGGATGACAACTACGGTACCAGTTATGCCACTTTGGATGCAGGGGCACAGGCGAAGGTTTCCAGCATTATGAATGAGGCGCGAACCGGTGATAATATGATTAATAATAACTGGTATACGGAAGGAAACGGCGGAAATGACTATTGCGGATGGGTCAGCAACACAAATGTAAAGCCCCACTGGGCACAGATTGATCTTGGGACGGAACGGTCTATAGATGAAATTGCGATTTTACATATGGGAATGCAGGCACATATGGATGATCTGTACGCAACGGGAAATAAAAATGCTCCGGGATATCAAAAGTTTACTACAAATAATTATAAGGTTTCCGTTAGTGTAGACGGAACAAACTGGGATGTACTGGACGATATCACAGGAAATAAGGCAAGTATTTACGACAATAAACTGAGCAAGCCTATATCGGCAAGATATCTCAGGGTGGATATCGGGAAATCAGAGCAAAGTGCAAATGACCGGGCGCGGATTCTTAAAGTATTTGCCTTTAATAATGATGAAAATCCGTTATATTCCATGCCATTAGAGTTTACACCTGTGGAACCGGAGCCGGATGACAACAAAGAGGTAATTGCTCCGGAAGAGGCACAGTACAACGTGGCATATAAAGCAGAAGTCAGCGTTAGTTCTGAGAGCGAAGGATATGAAGGGAAAAACGCGGTAGGCGGTGTGTACCAGTACACAGATGATTCGAAAGAAAAAGCGTTTGAAGGCTGGGTATCCATGCTCGGGCAGGAGCAGTATCTCCAGCTGAGTTTCCCGGAAATGATCCAGTTTAGCCGCTGGCATGTGAAACATAACAATGCAACTACCGGAAAAGGTGCTGTCTATAACACCAGGGATTTCAAACTGGAAATCAGCAGAGACGGTGAAAAATGGGTAACAGTTGACCAGGTAGTGGATAACCAGGAAGATGTCACAGACAGGCAGATGCTTTATCCGGTAAGCGCGAAGTATGTGAGATTACATATTACAAAAGCATCCGGAGAAGACGGCGGGGAAGCAAGAGCACGCATCAGCCAGTTTGAACTTTATCAGGATGATGACTTTGCAAACAGCCTTACAATGGCGGACAAGGGAGCTTCTGTTACCACCTCCTCCGATCCTTACACAACTCAGGAAACCCTGATCTCAGATAATTTTGTAAAACTGGATAAAAACGGAATCAACGATTATAACGGCTGGATCAGCGTTCATGCACAAATGCCTCAATGGGCAAAAGTGGATCTGGGTGAGGTGAAGTCTTTTGATGAAGTAGGAATATTATTTGCAGGAGCAGAAGCCCTGGTACAGGATCTTGCAGCAGGGGGAGCTGTAAATGCGGATAACAGCAAGTATACGGATGCGGAAGGAAATATCGGATATCGCAGATTCCGGGCTAAGCAGTTTAACGTAGAGCTCAGTAAGGACGGCGAATCCTGGGATGAAATTGGTAATTATACCGATAACCGGGCAGGCGAAGTAACGATTCAATTACCGGAACTTGCAGAAGCCCGTTATATCAGAGTAAACGTTAGCCAGGGACAGCAGACTCCGGCATCGGATCAGAGAGCCAGAATCGGTAAGATTTATGCATTTAACAATCAGGAGACACCGAAAGTCGTAATACCGGTAGAAGAATATCCGGTATATCAGGAGCTGGCCACGGCAGCAGGGCAGGCGGAATCTGTAAAATATGCAGAAGAGGAATATGTATCTGCTGAGGCAGCTGCATTTGTACCAGAAGAGGCAGTGGTACAAAAGGAGGAGCCAGTGGCTGCCCAGACAAGAGAAGCTACTCCTTTCCGGGAAGAGATGGACAT
Source organism: Robinsoniella peoriensis (assembly GCF_000797495.1). Lineage (GTDB taxonomy): Bacteria > Bacillota > Clostridia > Lachnospirales > Lachnospiraceae > Robinsoniella > Robinsoniella peoriensis. The sequence continues at coordinate 4,703 of NZ_JTGN01000003.1, read as the reverse complement.
TGCAAAAGCAGAAGTACGTACCGTAATGGACATGGGAAATGTTCCCGTGGATATGACAAACTGGCTTGTGGCAGATAAGAATATAATGGTTACCCAGATTACTTCAAAGGGCGACCAGGCACAGACTGTAGATGTCCGCCCATGGGGGAAAAACACCCTGGCTAAGACAACGACAGATGCCAATGTATTAAGTAAACCGCAGACCATTGCCCAGTCCGGAGTCAGCAATGATACAGTATGGGCAACCAGAAAATCAAACGTAGAAGATGAAATAAAGAAAAGCAGCGATGGAAGCCAGACGGTAAAGGCGGCGGATTGGATGAGCGAGTTTGCCATTGCATCCAAAGTACTGGGAACAGATAACCTAAAATATTCTTCTCAGGACAATGAAGGAATTATCCGCATTGAAATCCCGGCAGGAGAGACGGTAACCGTTGTTACAGCCATAGACTGTGCAGAAAATCAGGCAGTCGATGCAGCGGATGGTGCAGAAGGGCTGGCAGTTAAGAATGTACTGGAACTCCTGGATGAAGTAAAGAGTACAGATGATGTGTATAACCTGCATGAAAAACATCTCAATTGGTGGAAAGATTATTATCAGCTGTCCTATGCAGACTTTCATGACACGGAATTAAACAGGCTGTATTATGGTTCACAATACATTTTTGCTTGCTGTACCAGAGAAGGTTCCCAGGCACCGGGCTTATATGGAGTTTGGACAACCAGGGACAATTCAGGATGGCAGGGAGACTACCATTTAAATTATAATTTCCAGTCCCCGTATTACGGCTCATATTCCAGCAACAGGTTGAAAGAATTTTCACAGCCAATGTTTGATGTGTTTATTGAATACATGGATACCGGAATAGAACGTGCGGCCAATCCGGAACATTTAAAATCCATCAGCAGCTGGTATTATGGAACCAGAGAGGAAGACTTTAAAAACGGATTTGAGGATGCTTTACTGCTTCCTGTAGGATTAAAGCCATTTAAAGTATCATCGGATGATGCTTCTTATTTGAACCAGACGATTAATGCTCTGTTCTGTGCGTCTCAGATTTGTGCATATTACAACTATACACTGGATAAGGAATGGCTGATGAAAAAGCAGGAATCTGCATCAGGAAATTTGTATTCCCCATATGATTTTCTTGTAAAGACAGCTAATTTCTATGAACAGTGGGTAGAAAAACGGGGTGCCAGAGTAGATGATGAATTTGTAAAGGATAATCCGTGCTCCGATGCAGGAGGACAGTCACAGACTACAAAATATACTAAAAACTATGAGAAATATCCGGAATATGACGGTACAGGTGAATATACTTATGTACTATTTGACGGTTCCCACGAAGGCTCTTTTGAATTCAACCCCAATGTGACCATAGGCAATTTACAGAACCTGTTGGATACGCTGGTTGGAATCGGCAGTGAAGCAGCACCGTCACAAGAAAAGTTTGGAGTATGGCAGGATATTTCCACCCACCTGCCCGGAATGGAAGTCAGCATATATGAATATCAGGGATTTAATGCGAATTCCCAGAAAAACTCTAATTATTTGGGAAAAGAAATATTCGGACTTTCAGAAGACCGTAAGATCCGTCCGATATCTGCAACTGTTAATCTGGAAGGAATACAACCAGGGGACCAGCTGGGATTTGATTCCGATCCCTACTTACTGGAAGTAACGCGCAATACCGTAAATGTATGCGGAAACGACGGCGCTGCCTACGGAAGTGCCGGCTGGAATATGGTAAATAACACGCCAAAGATCTTCACCCATGCAGCCAGGGTACAATATGATGCTGCAACACTGATCAGCAAGATCAAACAGTATGTAGTTAAGAAAATGGCAGGTAATTATTACGTTGATGACAACACCCACGGCTGGGAAAAAGTAGGGGTTATGGAAGCTCTGAATGATATGATGGTCTATTCCGATAATGGATTTATCAAGACATTCCCAACCTGGACAGGCAATGACGCAGAATTTCAGGATATCCGCGTAAAAGGAGCATTTCTGGTATCTGCAGAGATGAAAGAAGGAACGGTTGCGTCCATTCATATTACAAGTGAAAAGGGAACAGATGCAAAAGTTGTTATTCCATGGGACGGAGCATTTGTGACCAGGGAAGACGGAAGTCTGGTATCCACAGCTTACGGGGAAACAGAAAATTCCAAAGAGAAAACAATTGAATTTAGCACAGAGCCGGGGACTTCTTATATTATCCACGAATTGGGCAATAACGAAGAGCTGTTGGATATCCTGGAGAAAATGCTGGCGGATGCAGAGTCAGCAAAAGCTTCGGCAGAAGCGGCACAGCAGAAAGCTGAGGAAGAAAAAATCGCAGCAGAAGCGGCAAAGAAGGCGGCAGAAGAAGCTAAGGCTGCGGCAGAAGCAGCACAAAATGCAGCAGATCAGGATGCAGAAGCAGCAAAAGAAGCACTGGCGAAGGCTGAGGCTGCCAGAGCAGAAGCAGTGAAAGCCCAGGAAAAAGCAAAAGAGGCGAAGAAAGCCGCAGAAGCAGCAAAAACAGCAGCCCAGGAGGCGCAGTCTAAGACTGAAGCCACCAAAGAAGAAATTGTCCGATTGAAAGCAGCAGCAGAGGAAGCTCAAAAGCAGGCAGAGGCTGAAAAACAGGCAGCCGAAGAAGCGAGAAAACAGGCTGAGGCCGAAAAGCAGGCGGCAGAAGAGGCAAAGAAACAGGCAGAAGCCGAAAAACAGGCGGCTGAAACAGCCAGACAAAAAGCTGAAGAAGAGCGAAAAGCAGCAGAAGAAGCAAAGAAATCGGCTCAGGAAGCCCAGGCGAAAGCTGAAGCAGCTAAAAAAGCAGCAGAAGAAGTACAAAAGAAAGTAGAAGCAGCAAGAGATGCGGCACAAGAGGCGCAGAGAAAAGCAGAAGAAGCACAGAAAGCTGCACAAAAGGGAAGTACAGACACCGTTACAAGCCTGAAGAAAGGCAAGGTATACCAGAGCGGTTCCCTGAAGTATAAAATAACAAAGCTTACATCCGGATCGAAAACCGTGTCAGTGACAGGAACCACAAATAAAAACATTAAGAAACTGACCATTCCTTCTACGGTTACCATTCAGAAAGTGAAGTTTAAGGTTACGGAAATTGGAAGTAAGGCATTTAAGAACCGGAGAACACTGGAGAAAGTAACCATTGGTTCTAATGTGAAGAAGATTGGTTCCCAGGCATTCTATGGTACAAAAGGACTGAAGAATATTACCATTAAATCCAAAGGGTTAAATTCAGTTGGCAAGAATGCATGGAAAGGAATTTCAACAAAAGCGGTAATCTCTGTTCCAAAGTCTAAAGTAAATACTTATACAAAGTTATTTAGTGGAAAAGGACAGGCAAAGACCGTAAAAATTACAAAATAAGACAGGTAAAGGCTGTCCCGCAGGGCTGAGTGATCAGTTTGGTGGGGCAGTTTTTTTGATTTGATATTCAACAGTTGTAACATTTACCAGGATATTATCCCATCTTTGACACATGTAGGGATTTATAGGTGCCACAACCCCTTGAAAATAATGGGTTTGTGGCACTTTATGCCCCATACATGAAATATAGTAATGTTCTATCTGTTTTTACTTTTTTTCTGAATTTCTTTCATCTTACGTTTCGTTAAAAATTGATAGTCTGTTCGGAAACCACAGACCTTGTGCAGATCGTCTGTTATTTCCTGCCGTTCATATACAGGCATAAAGCCTTGTTCTTCTATATCAGCAAAATTGATGCTCCTTAACACCTGAAGCAGCTGCTCTGTGGTATAGGTACCCTTTAAGGTGCGTTTCAGCAGCCTGAAATGTAATAATGCAAGGAAGCATGTGAGAAAATGGGCCTTTATGCGGTCATCACGTGCAAGGTAAACCGGTCTTGCCTCAAAATCTGTTTTCATGGTTCTGAAGCAGTCTTCAATCTGCCACCTGCCTTCACTGACGTTCAGGATATCTGTCACGTCATCATCCAGCAGGTCGGTACAGATGGCATAGAGACCATCATATTTTTCTTCTTCTGCAATCTTATCCAAATCTAAAAAATAGTGTACTTTTGCTTTTTCCCCTTCCGTGGTTACGGCCAGCTTGTTTACAAATCTTGCCGGATCATTTGGATTTTTACGCTGCCGTTTTAAAGAGCCATTGGCAACCATTTTTTCTGCTCTTGCAACCTGTTCTGCGCGAACTGCTTTCTGATAGGCCGCATACTTTGGAGAGTAAGTTATGATCAGTCTCTGATGGAGCTTTTTGGTTGTATAGGGTTCATCTTTATAAAAGAGGCTTTGTTGATCAGCATCTGCCAGCAGGGAGAAGTCGACAGGCGTGTCATCGGATAAGTGTTTAAAACCACTCCGGTTCAACGCCCATTTGCGCTCCTCCGCTGGAAGTTTTTTGATGGATTGTGTAACAATAAAGGAGCGCTGGCCCAAATGGTTAAACACTCTGTTATCTTCCGAAGCGAGACCTGCATCACTGCAGTAAATAAACTTTTCACATCCGAACTGCTGTAGGATTTTAGACTCCAGAGGGTTTAGTGATGTCTGCTCATTCTGGTTACCCGGCAACAGAGAAAAAGCCAGCGGTAATCCGTCACAATCCGTAAAGAGTCCCATCTGGATAATCGGGATTGGTCTGTGTTCCTTGCGTGTCCCGTCTTTTTTAGCCACATCTTCATGCTCAATTTCGACATAGTAGTTTGAAC
>NZ_JTGN01000013.1 GCF_000797495.1 Robinsoniella peoriensis | reverse complement strand
GGAATATGGTGAATACTATGCTAAAAAATATGCTGAAGTAACCAAACATCAGCACAAGAGAGCACTCGCGCTTACATCTCGTAAATTTGTACGACTCGTTTTTGGTTTGCTGGTCAAAAACCAACTGTACACCGGCGAACAATTGGACGCCGAATATAATATTGAATCGAACTGATATTCGAAACTGACTTCATTTTTTCGAATGTTTATTAAGTGCACCCTTTTTTCAGAAAAACATATCAAAATCTTTTTCATTTTAGTCTTGACATATCACCAGAATGCTTTTTAAAACTGCCGTAAAACTTTTGTTTTACGGCAGTCATCCCATTTCTATTTATTCTGTGCCAGAGTTTTAATCACGCTTCAGCCATTCATCAAATTGTTTCTGTTTGGCCTCAATCACACGATCGATTCCGGCTGCTTCCAGATCTTTCAGAAATTTAGGAATGTATTCTTCCGGATTTACAGATCCGCTGTTTAGAGATCCCCGGTACTGTGACACCACATTTGCCAACGCTGAGACATCACTTTCTACCGCTGAATCGTCAAATAAAAATCCCATTGCTTTTGAATCCTTTGCACTCTTATTAAATTCCTCCATTTTTTGCCAGAGCTTTGGATCACTTCCATTCCATTTGTGGGCAATAAACTGATTGGGCAATTCCCATCCCAGGTTCAGGCTGTATCCTACATTATCCGTGGTAATTCCTTCCGGATAATTGATAATATCATTTTCCTGATCCTCGATGACATAGTCTGTACCTTCTTCACCCCAGTTCAGCAGATTCATAATTTCCTTACTACCATAGATATAATCTAATACCTGCATTGTCTTATCCGGATTTTCACAGTTTTGTGCCAGCGAGAAAATAATACCGGAATAGGTCTGACAGTTTTTAATCGGGTAATCCCTGAACTTCACTATTTCAAAATCGTATCCTGTAGAACTTTTAAATTCCACTGGTGTACCCGGATGATACGCAAAGAACAGTGAGAACAGATTTCCAGCCTTGCATACCGTTCTCCAGTTTTCGGTTGCCGTACCTGCATCCTTGCTGATATATCCTTTCTGGTACCAGTCATAAAGCATCTTTGTAGTCTGCATGTACCAGTCGCTTGCAAACAGATTTTCAATCTTCGTATTTTCGGTCTGATCCATCAGTACGCCTAAGCCATTTGCATCTGACAAAGTATCTCCCGGAAATAACCTGTCCAGAGGTGTATCCCCACTGTTAATAGAAAACAGCATGGTCATATCCGGTTCTCCTTTTTTAACAGCCTCAAAGACTTTTTCCAGATCTTTAGGTTCCTTAATTGCAGATGTGTCAATGTTATATTTTTCTATCATATCCTTACGCATGAAAACTGCCGGTATACTTCCCCTCTCGATTTGGTTTGGCACACCATAGAGGAATCCATCTATGGAATTCAGTTTTAATACCTCTTCCCCATAAATTTCTTTTAAGTTTGTCCCATATTTTTCTACCAGCTCTGACATATCCATGATCTGGCCTGCATGCATAAACTTCATTGCCCCTGTGGCATTCGTGTAAAAACAGTCAATTTTCTCATCACCGGATAGCATTAACTGCAGCTGCTGGGATGCACTTGCCCAGGGAAGCATCACAATATCCAGCTTGGCATTCAATTCTTTTTCCAGAATTTCATTGATCTTTCCTTCAATTCTCTCTTCATCCTGGGGCTGGCTTCCCTGCAGAACCATGGTTACCGTATAGGGTTCTCCTTTGTCATTCGTCTCACTGTCACTGGCTGCACTCCCGGTTCCGGCTGTGTCGGCTGTATTTCAACCTCCGCAGCCAGCCAGAGACAATGTTAATATACCTGCTAATAAAAGGCTGATCCACTTACTCTTTTTCATTAATTTTCCTCCTGCTTTGTCATACGACTGATTATAGTTGTATTATAACGGTGATTAAAAAAGATTGCTATAACTGGTCTGACTTAAAACTATCACTGGTTTGACATTACATTTTCTGAAAATTACAAGTTTATCTTGTATCACACAATGCAGAGAATAAAAAAAGACAGAGGCCTGTTATGGCTTCCTGTCCTTTTTTGATTTCTTTCTTATCAGATTTTCTTTAACCTTCTGATATATATCTTCCGGCTATTATGCGGCTCCTATTTAATCCTGACGCTCTTCACCTTACTATAACTACTATAGTATTTATGGTTTTTCACAGTCTTATAAGACCTTACCTTCACAAAATATTTAGTTCCTTTTTTCAGTTTGGACACCGTCTTTGTGATGGTTTTTGCATTTTTGACACTGACGTATTTCTTTCCTTTTGTAAATTTACTGTTCCTTGCATAAACGATTTGATATCCGGTTACTCTGGAATCTTTCTTCCAGGTTACTTTCATTCTGCCTTTGCCTGCTGCAGATACTTTTGAAATCACTGCCTTTTTCGGACGTACTTCGAATGTGATTGTCTTAAAAGCCTCATTGTATTTGCCAGTAGCAGATGCTTTAATTGTAATCTTTGCTTTTCCGTAATTTTTAACGATAACTTTACCGGAAGAGCTGATGGTAACAACTTTTTTATTATCAGACTTGTAAGAAAGCTTTCCATCGCCATTTGTCTTTACATTTAATTTGAAAGGCTTTGTTCCATATATTTTAGAAATATTCTTAGCACTGATTGTCTGATTCTTTTTCACCGGTTTAGAAGGTTCCACTGGTTTTACAGGTCCAACTGGCTTTTCTGTCTCCTGTGGCTTCTCTGTCTCCTGCGGCTTCTCTGTTTCCTGCGGTTTTTCTGTCTCCTGCGGCTTCTCTGTTTCCTGCGGCTTCTCTGTTTCTTCCGTTTCTGTTTCATCTGGTTCTTCCGGATCCGTCGGCTCTGCTACACGATTGTCTATTGCATATTTTGAAATCGTAAGCAGGCTGGATGCCAGATCATAATCCATCTGATTTCCTGTGGCTTCCTGAAGGGCTCCTGCATCTGCAATGGCTGTTTTCAGGCGCGCGAGATCTGCCGGTCTTGCTTTCGAGGTATCTGTTCCGGACACCTGTGATTTGGTATCATCCAGTCTCTGCGCATTTGCTGAAGTATCTTCCAGATATCCTGTATCCATCATCAATTCATTAGACTGTGCTACCACAATCTGTCCGGATGACAAGCCTACCAGACGGAAATAATATGTACCATCAAACGGTACTCCAAATGCAACTTTATCTTTTGTAAATACACCTCCGCCTTTATAGTTGTTGAATTTTACATCCACAAACTCGTTGGTATATACACCGGGTTCTGTGCCATATTGTACCTTGTAAGATGCAGCAGTTGTCTTTGGATATGTAATCTGGAATCCATCCTGGAATGATTCTGCTGTGATGTCGAATTCCTCGACTTCAATCTTAGAATAGATCTCTTTTTCTTCTTCTGTCAGGGTGCGTACCTGTATATTATCCACTTCGAACTGCCTGTTATATCCGCGAAGCCCTACACGCCCAATCTTGTGAGAACTGTCAGCAATAGAATAAACCTTGGCTCCGTCAATAAAGAAATTCAATTTGGAACCGTATGCAATTACCATAAGATGATGTGCCTGGTCAGGTTTAACCAGTTCCGATTCCACTGTTCCGCTTATTCCGTTCCACTTTTTATCCGTTGCTTTTCCAACTTCAAAGCTTCCCTTACCCTTGCCATATCCTATTCCAAAATAATAACCATTGTAACTGTCTGCGCCGCTTTCTTCCTTGGAAGACCGGAAAATAAGACCTGCATTCTGACCTTCTCCCCGCAGTGTTACATCTGCTTCATATACAAAATCTTTCCACTGATATGGCTCTGCTGTTACCAGCTTCATATCTGTACTTGATCCAAGTACCACTTTTTCATCCACAAACTGAATATCTGCCTGATTCGGTACCTTCAGCCAATTCTCCTGGGATTTCTGTGCATCACTAAAATCATCAGTGAAAAGTACTTCGTTCGGCTGTTCTCCCGGTTCTTCCTCAGTTTCCTCAAATACCCCAAGGTCTTCTTGCACAACCGGTCTCACATCTACCCCATACGCGGTAAATGCCTCATTGTAGGAACGGAAACCAATTGTTCCTTTTGTGAATCTGGAATCGCTGAATTTTGCAATAAATTCATAATCTGCATCGTCATGAGCTTTTAAATAAACAGCAAACTGGTCACCAAACGCTACTACCTTAATATCATACTTTGTGTTCGTCTGAAGTTCCGGCATGGAAAATCCCTTAATGTCATGCCATTGTCCATCTGCATAGCCAATCATAAGTCCCAGGCCATGGACATTGCCATCATTGTAATCAACTCTTCCAATACCAGCAAAGTATCCTGCATAAGCATCCGGATCATTTCCAAAATTACTTCCGCGGAAGATAATACCTGCATTATTTTTTGACATCTCATCAACAGATACCGTTCCGGTAACTACATAATCCGTCCAGTTCTGTGCCGAACCGTCCGCCGGCTCATAAGTCATCTTAACTCTTTCATTTTTACCGATTTTTGCTACCGTTCTGCCTTCATTTTCATCCTGTATATACCTGATATTATTTCCCGGATCATACTTCACCCATCCTGCTGACCCGTCCTCCATATAGTTCAGGGTTGTGAATCCGGAATACTGGGCATTGGGCGCACCCGGATTTGGTTTTAATCCGCCACCGTTGACTTCCTCAGCCTTTAATACAATGACATCGCTTGCTTTATCTTCACCATGAACCTTTGCAACGATCTGTACATAATAGTCCAGCGTGGGATCAATTCCTGTAATATACGCCGTCTGGGACTCAAATCCGATAATACTGTTGGTAAAATCCCCTTCTTCCGTTGTCTTATACAGAAGTTCATATGGTGTCTCCTGAGCATTTAAATTGGTATTAATCTTAATGTAATCATCTGTACGGCTATAGCTTTCAATATTAATATCCGTAATTTCCATATTTACCGGTGTAACCACCAGTCTGTCTACCTGAAGCCCTTCAGTAAACCGAAGGTTATTAAAATGTCCGTTGGTGAATTTGAAATTACCGTCTGAAATTAAGGTTTTCAGACCCTCCAGTGTTGCAGAGCCCAAAGTAAGATCAACTGACACTTTTCCTTTATTATTTACAATAACCTCTCCCTGTCCGCTTCCTTCTACCGTTAAAGTATAATTCTGAGCAGCCGGTACAATAATATTTTTAAACTCCTGATAGATATTACCCAGATGCTTAATTTTACTGCTGTCACCCTCTACCTTCACAACATCTGTGTATGGCTCTCCAATTGCCGGGAACTGGGATATACGCAGTCTGCCGCTGCCGTAAGGGATTAATTCTATATCGGTCTGTAAGCTTTCATCTGCCGGTGTTGCCCCAAATGGCTGAGGTCCTGCAATATTGCCATCATAGGTCCACTCAGGAATTAACTGTCCGGTAGCTTTGATGGTAACCGGTGCTGTCTGGGTGCTGAATGGCTGCAGAGCCACCTCATCTGCGTATGACACTTCAAATCCATCTTCTACAACCAATCCATAATTCCACTGGGATGCCGGATATACTTCTCTAAGCGGAGATTGTTCCTGATGATCTACCTTTAATTCCCTGGCATCATTGCTTTCCTCTACCCGCCAGTCCTCTTCTATCTTAAGCCCGTAAAGTAGCGGTCCTTTTTCTACTGCAACAGAGTCGTTGTACCAGGATGATGTTGCAATCTCACTTGGGAATCTCAGATCAATGGTATCTCCTTTTTTCCATTCCCTGTTTACTTTATAATATTCTCCATTTACAACACCTTCAGCCTCAGTACCATTTACTTTAACAACCGGATCTACTGCCCATTCGGGAATTCGAAGCTGAAGTTCAAAATCTGCCGTTTCACCCTTATAATCCAGGTGTACATCTTCTTTAAACGGATAATCGGTCTGCTGAACAAATTCAGCGGTTTTTCCGTCTGCCACCTTTGCTGTAATCTGATTTGGTCCGTAAGCGGTCAGCGCAAGTCCGTTGTTCTCAGTTGCCATCCACATATTCTGAACAAACTTCGGCCATCCCATATGTGTGTTGGAATAGCAGCAGTCAAATCCCAGCGGTGCTCCGAATGCCGAGCTGTCGCCATGGTCGCAGTCAAATTCATGATTTCCCAGTGTTGCCATAACCTGATTCTGCAGGACATAGTAGACATGTCCGGACATATCCGGTGTATAAGCAGCCGGAAGAGCATTATAAGCCAATTTCTCAATTCGGTCACCAATCCATGCTTCTCCCAGCACTTTCTCTGCGATCTCTGATGAAAGCAGCCCTTCCACAATACCACAGTTCTCTGTACCTCTGGTACTTCGGTTATCCCTTGCTGCCTCATCCGAATTGGGAAGCCCGTCTACCCGCCCATGGTCAATGGACATATTCAGCAGCCCGTTCTGAAGCGCATTCTTATCTCTATCATTTTTTGAATACTGATAATATACAGCCGGAGTCTTCATGCCCTGGCTGGTATTTACCACGTGCTGGCGGACAGTCGTATCATTATACTGACCTGTCCAGTCTGTTGTCTGCTCTTCCAGTATGTTACCCAGGTCAAGCAGCCAATCAGATGACTGCGGATCAGAATCATTATAAAGTCGGTTGTACAGCCAGTAAACACTGTCAATATTATCTCCGCCCCGGGCATCCGCCCAGTTGCTTAAGTGATTGTTCGGCAGTGCTGCTGCCTGGTACCGGAAATAACTTTCCATAAAAGGAATTACCCGCTCATCCGTTTCTCCTGCTGCTTCGGTTGCTTCATAATAATCCCTCATTGCCATAAGAACCGGCATCTTCGCCCACCAGTCAGTCTTGCTGCCTGCTCCAAAAGATCCGTCCTCCTTCTGGCTTGCCAGAATTGCTTCTACCCACATCTGAGCCTCTGTCTTCAGTTCCTCATCATCCAGCACATATGCCAGCGCAACAAGTCCTCTCATATAATAAGGACCTCTCTCCCAGCTTTCCCCATTTTCTGCGCCAAGCCATGCACTGGTAGCTTCATTATAATCATTGAACAGATGCATGTTTCCCGTTAAATTTACTTTTTGTAATAACAGCTGGTTTTCAAGCCATCCATTTGCACGCACCGCCCCCACCGGTAATTGTACAAATGGAGTGGTAATCAGCTCTCCCTGATTGGAAACATAATCTGCATTTCCCCGCCTTGCGCTTTTGTTTTTCATTTCTGCTGCATCAACTGCTCCTACTGATCCAGCCAGAAGTGATGCTGCCAACACCACAGACATAGTCTTTTTCAATACCTTTCTCATCTTCCCGCCTCCATTATTATTTTATAATATTCTTATTTTAATAGAAAAAAATACCAATATCTATAAAAATATCATGGAATTTGTTGTAATTTTTTAGCATAGTTGTAATTCTTTCAAAAGCCTGCTTTTTAATTTATCTATAGACATTAAAATAGCCCGAAGATTGACGTTTTCACCAATCTTCAGGCTATATCATTCCATTATACATTGTCTTTATCTCCATTCTCAGGTTTTCATGCATATGCTGAAACGTTTTCTACCAGATCCTGACAATCATTTGTATTAACGAGCATCTCTAAATCACTGGATGGGCTTAACACGATTGCACTGACAATGGACTTGGCATCCAGAACACAGTCACCGGATTTAAGCTCTACATCATAATTGTAGCGGCTTACGATATTCACAAATTTTAATAAATCATTGGCTGTGTTAAAATGAACGGGAATTCTTGTCATGTTGTCTTCCTCCTCTCTGCTTAGTCTATAATAGTATTATAAACCTCTATCGTGGACAAAATAGTAAGAATTTGTGAACAATTTAAGAACTTTCACTAAAAAATTTCTTTCTTTTGTTTATATTTATTTATGATTTGCACAATAATTTGTTTTATTTGTATTATTATCATCTTCCTTGTCTAAATAGCCCATATATTGTTTCGCATATAATTGCTATCAAAGTGTACTTAACAAAATGCCAAAAAAACAGAGATTAGTCTATTTTCATAGCATAACCCCTGTTTTCACATTTAATTTATTATATCCTTGTAGCCAGCTCTAAATAACTGCCTGCATTGCTGCTTTTCTCAAATCCGGTCATGATTTCTAATACATGTAGCATCTGATCGCCATTTGCCCTGAATTCATCAAGTCCTCTCAAGGCATCAGCCATATTAGACAATCCTAGTCCCCTGCTGTTCTCGCTGTAGTCAAATAATAACGGCATATCCCGGTATTCATTTTCTTTTCCACTTAAAAGCTTAACCGGTCCTCCGAAGGTATTCGGGTCGGGTACAATTAAAGTACCTTCTGTACCGTAGATTTCAAATCTTGCCTGCTGAGTATAATATACATCGAAAGTGGTGGTAACCGTAGCCGTAGCCCCACTTTCAAAATCAAGAATACCATTATAATGAGTGGGTACCTCTACATCAATTGTCTTTCCATATAAAGGTTCACTGGTAATAACCCGATGTTCAAAGTTTTTCTTCGCTATTCCGGTCAGTCCTTTTACGCTGCCCATAAGATTCACAAGGGCAGTCAGGTAATAGGGGCCCATATCCATCATTGGTCCTCCTCCGGTCTGATAGTAGAACTCCGGAGCCGGATGCCAGCTCTCATGCCCATGACAGATCATAAACGCCGCAGCTCCTATGGGCTTGCCGATAAATCCCGAATCTATTATTTTTTTACAGGTCTGTATTCCCGCCCCCAGAAATGTATCCGGTGCACCTCCAAGCAGTAAGTTTTGTTGTTTTGCCAGAGCAACTAACTCCTTACCTTCCTCAAAAGTAGTTGCCAGCGGTTTTTCACTATATACATGTTTCCCAGCCAGAAGAGCTGATTTTGTAACATGGTAATGCTCCAGCGGTCTGGTTAAATTAAGCACAATTTCGATTTCGGGGTCATCCAGCATTTCTTCCATATTTTTATATACTTTTGAAATTTGGTACTCTTCCTGTACTTTTTCTGCCTTTTCTTCAATCAGATCATAGATCCCCAGAATTTCCACATTCCGAAACACACTGCTAAGATTTTTTAAATAAATGCCGCTGATGGCACCCAGTCCCAATATTCCGATTTTTACTTTTTCCATAACGGTCCCTCCTAATACATTTTTGCGGTGCTTTCAAACCGCTCTGTTGTAAGTCCGTGATCCAGGGCATACTGCCTGCCCTCTGCTGCCCATAGAAGCCCCCGCTCCATGATTATCTGAGCGGTGGGGAATTTTTCAAATACATCATCGTGGTGCCCCAGGGAATTATAAAATACTCTTCCATTCCCCCAGAATTTTGTCCAGACTACCGGCATATCCACACATTTATTAGCACTGTGGTAATAATCCACAACCGGAAAACGTGTTGTTGCGAGCACCTCTACCGCCGGATCTACATGGAGATAATACTGCTCACTGCAGACATGAAAATCCGATACTCCTTCTACAATAGGGCTTGACCCAAACTTGATGTTGACTTCATAATCCACACCGTCTCCCCCCGGATGGCTGACCCACTGTCCGCCAGTCATAAATTGCCATTCCACATCATTTCGAAAGGAATCGCACATACCGCCGTGGCATCCGGCAAGCCCTACTCCGGCACCTACTGCTTTCACGATATTCTGGCGGTATTCCGGTTTGATCTCACCCATGGTCCAGCAAGGAACAATCAAGTCCAGCCCCATCAGCATATCCAGATCTCCTAAAACCTCCTGGGTATCTGAAATAGTACATGTATACCCATGTTTTTCTAATAGATCAGAGAACCTCCGTGCTACCTTATCCGGCTCGTGTCCGTCCCAGCCGCCTTGAAAAATAAGTACTTTTTTATTTGTTTCCATCTTAAATCTCCTCTCTTTTTTTCACCATTTAATTTAATTGAATTATGCGGTAATCCTTTTTAATTTAATTGCATTATAGCAGTAATCCATTTATAATGATTGTCATATCACATTATTTTGTAGCCAAAAATTGCTAATGGTTGTTGTAATAAATGCCTGAAGTGAGAGAGGTGAAATATGAATCCATTTTACGAGAAGAAGTTTGAGAAGCCACATATTAATAATATTCAGAATCTTAATTTCCCGGCTCATCTCCACGATGCAGTAGAAATTATTTATGTAAAAAAAGGCAGAATACAGGTTACCATTCAGGATCATACTCTGGAAATGGCAAAAGGGGAACTAGCGGTTGTCTTCCCGGAAACCGTACATGCATACCGAACCGAGGCGCCAAAAAGCTGCGATGTTATTCTCTTTATTTTTGATGAGAATATGTTCGGTCCATTTCTAAACCAGTTAAAAAGAAGCCATCCTCTGAATCCATATCTAAAATCTCATCAGGTCCACGGGGATATCTTATATGCCTTAGACAGATTAGAGGCATCTTCAAAAGAAGACGCCTCCGGATTTCTGCTGGGGGCCTGGATTCAGGTCATCCTGGCCCATGTACTGCCTTTATTTACTTTGGAAAAGAATGCCCGGCCTGATAATACGGATCTGACTTATCGTCTGGTTCAGTATATTTCCCTGCATTTTCAAGAACCAATGTCTCTGGATACGCTGGCACGGGAACTGAACGTAAGTAAATATTATTTGTCCCATATTTTTTCCAAAAAGCTTAAGATGGGCTTTCACGAATATTTAAATAATATTCGGCTGGATTACGCTCAGTATCTGACCCGTTCTACCAACGACACACTTACCAGGATATGGATGGATGCCGGATTTGAAAGCCAGCGTACCTTTAACCGGGTCTTTAAAGAAAAGTATGGGACAAGTCCGAAGGATTACCGGCTAAAATAAAATGCTGCCGGTTATTTCCGTTCCACAATTACCCTTATTCTTTTTGTAATTTTATTGCACGTCACGGTTATATGACAGCTTCCGGCTTTCTTTGCGGTTATAATGCCTTTTTTATCAACCTTCGCTATCTTACTGTTTGACGAACGGTAATCAATTTTATCGGCAGCTGTGACCGGTTTCCTAACCACTTCTATCTTTTGCTTCTCTTTTACTTTTAAAGTAACCTTTTTCGGCACCTTGATTTTGGTTGTTTTTACCGGAGCTTTTTGAACTGTTAATACGCAGCTTGCCCTCGCTCCGCTCTTCATGAAAACGGTAATTCTTGTCTTTCCGGCTTTTATGCCTTTTATTTTTCCTTTGTGATTGACACTGGCTATTTTCTTTTTGCTGGACGTGAATTTTACAACTTTATCCGTTTTTATTTTGCTCTTAATGGTTATGGCTTTTGTTGATTTTCCTGCCTGAAGCTTAGCCTTTTTTGCAGTAAGGGAGATTTTTGGCGTTTTTACCGTTACATTCACTGTAGCCGTCCCTTTTCCTGACGTGGATACGGTAATAGTTGCCGAGCCTTTTCGGATTCCTTTAATGACTCCTGCCGAAGTAACAACTGCCACCTTTGTATTGCTTGACTTATATCCTGTTACAGCACCTGCCGCTGCATTGGCATTTACAGAGGTCTTTATTGTCTGTGTGGCGTATAAGGAATATTCCGTCTCTGTAAATGATACCTCTGGCTTTGGCTGCGGCTGCATCATTTTTTTCCACTGGGCATACAGCGTCATATCGCTGGTTACCACCGTTGCTTCTGTTACCTTTGTACCTCCGGTTTGGGCGGTAAACCAGCCCTGGAATTCATATCCTTCCCTTGTGGTGGACGGCAGGCTTCCTATGGCTTTTCCGGACTCTGTCTCTATACTTGCCGGATTTACGGCTGTTCCTCCATTTGCATGGAATGTCACCCGGTAAATAACTGCTGGCGTCTGAAGGCCTGCAACGACCACCGTATATGGCATTACAGCTTTTTCCAGAATCGTGTTGGTTCCTTTTCTCTTTGTTACTTCCATTAATATCGTAACCGTCTGATCTGTATCTTCCCTGACAACCGTTCCATCCAGCGCTATGATGTCTGAATTGCCTGAGGCGATAATACGGGAACTGTAGGCGCCTGGCATTTCGCTTATTGGCAGATGTGTGTCCGTTAATTCAAGCCTTTCCGGAATTCCCAGATAATTCACCGCATCCCTTGCAGTTTCATTCACATATGGCTGCGGCTTCAGAAGCCTGTATAGCTCCGCTTCTTTTATATTGATGCCTGCCTCCGGGTTTACCTTGAATATGACCCTGATCTTAGATGTTGTCACATCCTGTCCCAGGTCTATGGTTAATTTTTCCCCAACAATTCCCACCGACTGGTCCAAGGCTGACAGCAGGTCTTCATATTTGCCATTCTTAAATACCTGTATCTCATAACCTTTGATCTGGGCAGTCAGAGTTTCACCTGTAATAGGTCCAAGCCCTTCTTTGATTACTAAAGTGTTAAATGTCTTTTCTTCCGCCAGTGTAAATTCTACCGGAACCTCTTTAACGCCCCTTTTCGTTGCTAATCTGGACTCCAGTGCATCGTCACCGTCTACCATTTTTTCCGGACCAAAGCCTGTGTGGCACTCTACCGACGTAGCTGCATAGGCGTCCGCCATGAGATTGATATCTGCCGGGTCTGCAGGAGCTTTCTCCACCTCTGCCTGCAGGGCCTGAGCTGCGCTTTTAATCTGTTCTTCTGTAAATGCCGGATTCGCCAGCACATTTGCCGCTGCTTTTACAGCGTTTAACATTGCGGTTTTTGCTTCCGGATCTTCAGACAGTCTGCCGGAATCCAATAATTCATTTGCCTCATTTACTTTTGCCGCCAATGCTCTGGAAGCATCTCCTTTCATATTTGTCATCTCCAGAATCTCATCTGCTTCCAAAACCCTGTTATAAATCCTGAAATCATCCGCAACGCCTTTAAAAGCGTTTGTCTTGCTTCCCAGAACTGACGTAGGCAGCATCAGTGTCTCAAAATAGGTGGGAATAAAATTGGGCTGTCCGCTTGGCTTGGCAAAGTTAGAATCGAAATTTAGGTTTGGCCATGGCTTGTCTTTTAATTCATCTATGAAGATTCCGTTTGCATATAATTTTACGCCATAGGCATCCCCTGTGAGAGCAATATGGGTCCACCTGCCTTCCGGTAAACGATAATGAAAATAATGGTCATAATTCCCTACCGAATAGCCTATTTTACCGGTTTTGCCCTGCTTCAGCTTAAGCGTTCCCGTCTTTCCTTCCATAAGGACTGCATCTGCGGCATTGCCCTCATCCGGATTGATCCACATTCCTACCGTCCAGTCAAAGCCTGTAGAGTCCACATCCGACTCAATATAGCTGTCTTTGCCGTTAAATCGAATTCCGGTTCCGTCCTTCCCTTGTGCGTCGCTTCCTACATTTACCGGATCTAATTGCATATCTGTCTGCTTGGATATATCATCTTCCTCTCCCAGATCCAGGATCTTGTCCTTGGTAAACCTGTTGTTCCGGTACAGGAAATCACTTCCGGGCGCATCTCCAATGATTTCTCCAAGCCGTTTAAACTCCGTGTAATTCATGGATGCATTACTTTCATCCACTGACCAGGATTTCTGGGCTATGGCTGGTATATTATACTGGATACGGAAGCTGATATCACCAGTTGATATTCCATTTCCAATCCAGTCATTCCATACTGCAAACTGTCCGCCCACTACTCTCGGGTGGCCCTTGGGAGCGGGCGCTCTGTCTCCGGAGAAGCTGATATCCCATGCCCGGTTGTCATTTGGAAGCCATGTGTTATACAAATGTTCCCCTCTTCCATACTGATTTACATACCATCCACCTCCGGGAACGATATAGGTCTCCATTTCATCCATCGTCAGCACCCGGTATCCTGCCTCCAATGCCTTTAGCGCCTCTGAATAATCCCAATACCAGGCATACATTAAGGCATCTGTAGTAACTGGCGTCGTTCCGGCGTTCTCTCTTAAGCATCCCCAGAATGCCGGTTCTTTTCCCCGGTTCTTCACATGCTGCAGGAGCTGGTCTATATATCCGCGAAAAGCTTCTTTATATCTGGCTCTGTCTGATTCGGGAAGGCCATTCGTTTTATATTCGTCTGTTCCTACATTTACTTCGGGACCAATGAAAACCTCTTCCTTACCATCCTGAGGCAGAATATATTCATCAAATAAAGCCTTGACCTTTTCTAAAACCTGAGGGTTTGTAACATCCAGATATTTTGCATTGTCCTCCCGCGCCAGTTCCGGCCAGACTCTGGTAAATGCAAGAGAGTGCCCTGGTGTATCGAATTCCGGAATGACATTTATCCCCAGATCAACGGCATCATACTGGAACTCCCTGAATTCATCCTTGGTATAGGACCCATCTTCTGCCGTGAGTCCAGGCACATTGCTTTCCAGACGAAATGCAGAATAGCGTTCCTGTCCCAGCTCCAGATTACCCCAGTTTTCACAGTCGTTCAGATGTACGGAAAATGTATTCATCTTATACCATGCCATCTGCTTTAAGGTATCCTCCAGGTATTCAAGCGGCAGATAGATACGTGCCGCATCCAGCATGTATCCCCGCTTCTCATATGCCGGATAATCCCTGCCGATCCCCCTTGGAAGGCTCAATGCCGTATTCTGCTTTAAGATCTGCAGGATCGTGATTCCACCATATAAAATGCCTGTCTTCTGAGGCGCCCTTACAATTACGGAATCATCGTCTCCATTTTGCCCGCCAAATTCTATCATATATCCTTCAGCCCCAAGTGATACCGGAGCGCCCTGGGCTGTAAAATAAATATCTGCCGTACCCGGTTCCTGATCCGTTACAATCGGAAGGTCAAGACCGGTCTGTGCCTTCAGATCTTCCTTAAACATATTCACCTGGGTATAGAAGTTGTCTGTCTTACTCAGGTTTTCGTTTACATGCGCAGCATCATCTTGTCTGAAGCTCTCTGAGTCCACAACAATTCTGGAGGTATTGGTGAGCTTGATCTCCCCGCTTGCGCCCTTCCATTCTCTTAAAGCAGGAATTACCCCGGGCTTTTCGTTGCTTCCGGACACAAAATCTTCCATCGGCGTCGCAGGAATTGTAATCTGCGCATTTACATTTGTCTCCAGGACCTCACCGGTTGCCCGGTTAGTCAGCTTGTAGATCAGGTTCACCGTAACATCCTCCAGTGGTCTGGTTACAGAATTATCCAGTCCAACCACCTCTTTGCGGTCAGACCCAAAGAGTTCAATCTCCCAGCCATCTGCCACTTTAGGCAGCGTGATATGCGTGTCTCCCTGATTCCATGCAGGAGGTACGTGAAAGCTCCTGTCCGGAGGCGTCACCGGGCCGCCGTCTTCTTTCCACCTGTATACATAGAATTCTGCTGCGGTAATAAGATTTTTTCCTGACGAATCACTTACCGCATCATATGCCCGGATTTGTATCCTCCTAGCATTTACTTTTTCAAAAGTGATTGATTTCAGCGTACTGTCTCCTTCCCAATAACCGATTCCACGTGGTATGGGTAAAAATTCCCCATCTTCCGTTTTACTGTAGAACAGCCTGTATTTTGTAATGGTGCCATTATTCTGGTTCTGCCTTGGCAGATACTCCAGTTTCTGTATGTTATAGTTTCCACCCAGATCTATGGTAAATCCGTTTCTTAACCCTTCTTCAAAGTCTGGCTGCATTGCTGCCGTTCCTGACCAGTTGGAATGCCAGTAAGTATTGCTGTTTCCATCGATGGCACAGGATGCCGGCCCCTCGTCCTCCTCAACACTTTCCGCTTCTGCGGTGAAACCGGAAGCGTCCATTTTAATCAGCTCCTTTTCCGGAACTACCGGCTGACTCTCCTTAAATACTTTAAAATAATCAAGATTTAAGTTTGTTCCGCTGGAGCTTGGATTCTTCATTCCCGATCTTTCTATTTTAATGGTATGAGTTCCGCTTTCGGCAAATGTCCGGGTAAATGCCATCCTTCCAAATGTCTCCTTCCCCTCATACTGGTCATCAGTGGCCGCCTTCTGTCCATCCAGATAGATATTTGCAACTCCTGCTGCCCCTCCGCTCTTGGTATATACAGAAATCGCTTTACCCGTAAAGGTGTATTCCGCTGACGCCCCATCCTCATCAGAACTGATGTGGAATCCGCCATGCGCACCGCCTGGATTAGTTTTGAATGCTGCGTGTTTGCTGACGCGTTCATCCTCTCCCTCCACATATTCGATTGTGAAATCATCAAATTCCGAAGGCTCTTCCGAAACCTCGGTGATATCGCTGAAGTCCTCATATTCTGTTTTTTCTACAGACACTCCATTGTATACACCGATATTAGGCGCTTCCCCAGCCGTTACAGGATTCCCATACAGATCCTCTTTCACACCGTCTTCCATCACTGTCCCGGCATTTAAAGCCTGGGAAGCGTGAGCCAGCATCGCCGCTGCCATGGCCTCTTCTATTCCTTTTGGAAGATACTGGTCTCCACCCTTTTCCACAAGGACTCCAGCTAACCCTGGCATTGCTGCTGAGATATTTTCATTTCCAGACGGCTCATCCTGAGGATGCACCCCCGCAAAAAGGTTATGGTTAAATATGGTTTTCGATCCCACATCATAAGCATCTGTTTTATTTTTCATTCCTTTATTCACCAGATAGAAGATGTTGTTCTCAAAGGCTATCTCATCTCCTTTATAAACAGGACGGACGGTCCTGGTGTTGAAAAATGTATTATTGTATACCCTGGCAGATTCAATTTTAGTTTTCGCATCCTCACCAACGCAGACTACAATTGCCTGGTGTGGTGCATAATTATGGGTGTCATTTACACTCAGATTGTAACGGATCGTATTATTGCGGTTATAGGAGTTTGTCCTCACATGAAGCATCGTGCCCCCGCCCACATTGTTATGGATATAATTATACTGGATAACGCCATTTTCCGTCATATCATCCAGATTAAAAGCCATCCCATCCATAGTATTCTGTCCGTTACAGACTTCATTGTACTGGAATACCATATCATTGGCACGGTCACACCAGATTCCGCAGCCATAACCTTCGGTAGTCTGCTGGAATGTATCTACTTTATTATGCTCCACCAGCGCCCCATCTGTATAAAGGGGAACAATACCTGCCCTCTGTACATTAGTGATGCAGTTTCCGCGGATAACAACATTTTTATGCCGGTAATCCCGGTTATCCATTTCACCTTTCACATTTGTGGTAGTAATTCCATTGGCGTCACAGTTCTCAATATTGTTTCCCTCAATCAGGACATCGTCAAATATCGTTGGCTCACTGTCTGATATTTTTCCCGGATTTGTTTTATCAGACGCATTATTTTCCCTGCCTGTATAACTGCAGAAATTTATGCCGCCTGTACGGTGAGTCGTCCTGGAACCAAAAAAGGTCGTTCCGCCGCCCACCGGGTCCACATCCCAGATGCTGTCCTGCCCCCGGTATCCCCTTACGTTAAATATTTCACAATCCTTAATATAAATATGGCGGAATATGCCGCCCCCGCTGGCCTCTACGCGGATGCCGCTCCTTTCACGGTTTGCTGCATCCTCATCCCAGTTCGTAACTCTTAAATCAGAAATTTCCCAATACTGGCTGTTGTGGAGATAAACAGCAGCAGCAGCTTCACCAAAAGGCCCTTCTGCACCATACTCCTGCTGGCCGCCATAGCGTCCATCGCCATCAATCAATGGTTTTTCTCCTTCTCCGTATGCATCCAGCAGAATTGGCTTATCCGCCGAACCAGACCCCTTTGGGTAAAGCAGACCTCTGAATACAGAACCGCGTTTGATAAAGATATGATCTCCCGGAGCAAACTCCCTACGATTTATTTCAAAAAGGGTGTTAAAAGGCGATTCCTGTGATCCGTCGCCGTTTTGGGCAGCTTCAGAATCCAGATAATAATCCGTATCACCAGGTGATACAATGGTGTCCCCGGCTTCTTCCTCTTCACATTGAATTACTTCAAAATAATCAAAATTAAACCATGGGCTGCCGTTAATTCCATTGGGGTTCTCGTCTGCAGCCGTCAGCACAATTGTATGCTCTGCATTTTTTTCACTTAAATTTAGTGCCTCGTATGTCTTAGACTGAAACTCCGGACTCCCACTTACATACTCATCTGCTTTCCCATGAAGCTCTCCATCAATGTCGACCCGCAGGACACCTGCGCCGCTTCCCTTTTTAGCATAGAAGCGAATGCCTGTCCCTGTAAAGGTAAGGGTTACAAATGCCCCGGCTTTCTGGGTTCTGATATGCTTCCCGCCATGAGATGCGCTATCGGTATCATCCGAAAAATCTCCCGGCTCATTTAACTGCGCATTTTCTGCCTCTACGATGAGAGTCCGCTCTTTTCCATTTGGATTGCCCGCCCTGGCTTCATCTGCTGTATTTTCTGGGATTTCCTTATAAGATGTTCCTTCTGCACCTGCCGAAATGATAAAACTGCTAAGACTTAGCGTAACCGCTAAGAAGATTGATAAGATTCTTTTCCATAATTTTAGTCTTTTCCCCATCCTGATACCTTTTGCATATTGCAGGAAAGCCCCGCAATACCGCCACGATATACTAGAGTGTGTTTAACACGCTCTAAGCTAAAAGAATTCTGTTGTGGCTCCTTTCTTTTTTAATTTCTTTCAGCCTGATCCCCCTTGAATCATTGTTATATTTAAATTATGCTCTTGCATTCTGCCAATGCTGCGGATCATTCAGATGCCTTCCAACTACCGCTCCTCACCCCTTTACCATAATTATTTCTGAATTTTCGCCTGCATAAGAACATACCTCATTAGTCTTATAAAAACAAAAAAAACCAATTTTAAGAAGAATATATTCTTCCTAAAATTGGTTTTGCCTGCTTAACAGTAACAACCCATCGTTAAATTCAGTTTATTTGGATTTATTATACCTATTATTCTAAATAATGTCAATTAAAATCTTGAATTTTTCTCATCTGATTTTATTTCTTTTTTCCCTTGCTCGTTTCGATCTTATCACTCTTCTTTGCACGGAACTCTTTCCAGGTTACCCAAAGTGGTCCTGCAATGCATACAGAAGAATAACATCCGCTGATGATACCTACCAGCAATGGCAATGAGAACACACGGATAGATTCTATATGGTAAATCAGGGCGAATATAAGAACGATTGCAACACAGATAGCGGTTGTGCATGCTGTCTTTACCGAACGTCCGATAGTCTCAGTTATGCTTCGGTCTACCAGTTCACACAAGGTTTCTTTTTTGCTGCCCGCCTTATTCCGGATATTTTCCCGGATTCTGTCATAGAGTACAATGGTGTCGTTAATGGAATACCCGATAATGGTCAGGGTAACCGCCACGAATGCATCATTTACCGGGATCTTAAATACTCCAAAAACGAAGAATACCAGAATGACATCATGTATAAGTGCAATTACCGCAGATACACCAGCCGATAATCCGGACAGGGATTTAAAACGCACCCATATATAAGCAATAATAAACAATGCGGATAATACAATTGCAATTACTGAATTATTTAACGCTTTTGCCCCGATATAAGGCTCTACGGCAAAGGTTTCCGATAATTCATAGGATGTATCGCCAAGTTTGTTAATTTCTTCTGTTACTTTCTTCTGATCATCCGGATTGATACCTTCATTTCCTGCAAGGGTCAGCACTAACTTTTTGTCACCCGTAGCGGAGTCCTGGGAGGTCTGTACGCTTACAGGCCTGTTCAAAGCAACGTTTACCGCATTGCCGATCTTTTCTGTATCTGTTTCACCGGAATATGTATATTTCAATATAACGCCTCCGGTAAACTGTGTATCCAGTTTTACTCCATTTACTCCTGTGATCACAGCTCCAATAATCAATACACATGCTGTGAATATAAATACCCATTTTCGTTTTGCTGCAAAACGGATCATTTTACGGTCTTTTTTCTTACGGAACAATTTTACTTTATCAAATATATCGTAGCGTATTACAGATTCCAGCATAAATCTGGACATCCACACACCTGCTGCCAGGTTGATGATCACACCTGTAAACAACGTATATCCAAAACTCAGCATTGTACCGGAACCAAACATCATTAAGATTAATGCCACTGCAGCTGTAGTCAGATTGCCGTCCAATACCGACGAGAATGCGTTTTGATAACCTTTTTTAACAGCCGCGCGGATACTTGAACCGTCTCTCAATTCCTCACCAATTCGTTCACTGATGATAATGTTGGCATCCACAGCCATACCAACAGAAAGGATCAGACCGGCGATACCAGGCAGGGTCAGCGTATACTGCGGAAATGAAAGTGCCAGTATCTGCAGGCACATCTGGAATATAAGGGTCAGACAGCTGATGAATCCGGGCAATCTGTAAATACTGATCATAAATATGATAACTAATAACAGTGCTACTATAGAAGCTGTTACCATTGCCTTCAGTGCCTGACTTCCAAGTGAGGGACTGATGGTATTGTAATTACTTGTCTTCATGGAAAATGGAAGTGCACCTGAATTTATTTTATCGGATAATGACTTTGCTTCATCGCTGTTCGCCATACCGTTAATAATTGCTTTACCACCAGTAATTGCCTGCTGTACCTTAGGATTAGAGATCATCTGTTCATCCATATAGATGCCCATCTGTTTGCCCACCAGCTCCTGAGTTGCCTTTGCAAATGCCTCCGCTCCAGTCTTATCAAACTGCAGTTCTACTACATATTCTCCTGTTTCCTGATCCCTTGTTACGGAGCTGTCTGACACATTTTCTCCTTCTACAAGTACATTGCCGTCAGGATCCCGGAAGGTAAGCTTCGCTGTTTCGCCCAATTCAGAGATTGCAGATTCTGGATTAAAGTCTTTTTCATCGGATTTCCATGGGAAACGCACGATAATATGACCTTCACTTTTATCCACCGTAACTTCACGGTCCGTAATATTTTCTGCATCCAATCTGCTTTCAATAACATTACGTGCCGATTCCATCTGCTTTTCTGTGGGAACACCGGTAACTCCAACCGGTTCAAATACTGCCTCAACACCGCCCCGGATGTCAATTCCAAAACGCATGTCCTGAATCCCTTTTACTTCCTTGCCCGCTCCAAAAATAGTAAGCAAAAGAAAGGCTGCGATAAGGGCTAACGCAAACCAAATATGATTTTTTTTATTTTTCAAAGTACGATCCTCCTGATTATCTTCTTTTTGTGAATTTCACTTCTTAAATTTTTAATGAAATACTAAAAGATAACAGTACGTTTCTTTCCATCGGATTGGTGTAAGATATGAACCTGACTGATCAGAATACATGAAAATGTAAGACAAATAGACAGTATCCAGAACAAACTGCTCCGTGCGCTGCCCAATAATACATTTGTTGCAATATACAATAAAACCGCCAGTACGCTTCCGTTAAACTGCCTTTGGTTATTCCGTTCTTCCACAAAATTCGTAATTCCCTGTGTCAGTACTTTTTCCTGGATTCCAGCCGGAGCATCTGCCGGTGTAAGCTTCGCAAAAATGCGGGGCTGGCCATAAGTGTAACCGGATCCACTGGCGTCAGCAGTCGCACTGGTTCCTGCGCCGGTTACAAGATGGGCTTCTGCCTTCACGTAAAAAAGGAGTCCAAGAAAAAAGAGTGTAAAAATAAACATGATGATATTCTTTTTCATGGGGCTCCCTCCTTCATAATCCGCAAATCGCAGCGTGCAGCTGCCGGAAAGCAATTTAATCTCGCTCAAAGCATATAGGCTTATTATATTTTATTTTAATCTGAATTGCAATTCTTTTCCCACTAAAAACCAGTTTTGTAGCCAGTTTATGTAACCAGTTTTCCTGCAATTCTAACATAAATTCACATTCACAATGAAATTACATATTTTAATATAGAAACCTGATTGGAGAATCTTCTTATGAATAATAATTGCTGTATGAGGCAGACCGATTATGGTCCTAACCCCTGTATATTGAGAGTTGAGGAAATGGCAGAGCAAAATAAAAACTTCCGTACCGCAGTGTGGACGGGATGCCATGTACAAATGACATTAATGTGTATCCCTCCATGTGAGGATATTGGCTGGGAAATGCATCCTGATACGGATCAGATTATAAGAGTCGAACATGGGAAAGCCATTGTAATGATGGGTTCCTGCAAAGGCCGGCCGGAATTTCAAAATGAAATGTGCCCCGGAGATGCTGTATTTATTCCTGCCGGAACCTGGCACAATATTATGAATCCCGAAAGATGTCCTTTAAAGCTTTCATCCGTTTATGCACCTCCCAGGCATCCATGGGGAACCGTACACCAGACGAAGATGGACGCTAACAAGCGTGAGAACAACGCTTCCTGCCAGTGGTAATTCCAAATAAATCTGTATTGAAATTGTCTGCTGTAGAGCGTGTTTGAAAATTGCTTTCGAAGCGCATTTTGAAAGAGCTGAGTCAAATATTTGTCTCAGCTCAATGTCTAATACTTTCGTATATAATTATAAAATCTCTCTCACCCAGACTAACATTTCTCCGGTAATCCGGTTTCCCCAGTATGCATACGGTACAAAAGTCAATGCTGCGTCTTCCATCTTTGGCGCACATTCCTTATACAGCTCTCCCTCTTTCCACTCATCTGATACAAGCCTTTTGCCCTGTGCTCTTATTACGGTTACTCCTCCCAGGAGATCCGGTTCAAAGTGTTCCTTAAGTGCTATGCCGGAATCCAGGAACAGGCCTGGCAGATTATTTCCATTGTCTGTTTCCTCCAGACAATACACGCAAGGTCCTTTCATGACTGCAACTTTTCCGGTATCCGCTTTTACAAGTGGATTTGCATGGAGAAGCCGCGGCTCCATGGAGAATTTCATTGTAAGTTCCATCTCTTTTCTGTCTACTGTGAAAAATGCATATCCCTTTTCTGTTTTATCCGGCATGATCTTTTCGCTGCCACTATAGAAAACGGGATCTTTTGTGTATTCCGGAATGCGGACTGCCAGAGAAACCTTTACATTTTCCTGGTTTTCTATGTGGATAGTTGTCTTGCCTTCATTTGGGAATCTGGTTTCCTGTTTCATCTGTATACAGCCAGACTCCAGTTTCTGCTGAACCTCACTTGTGACAAACAGGTTCACCCATACCGTATCCCCCTGTGTGCTGTAGATATACTGTCCCAGGGATGCCAGTGTCCGGGCAATATTCGGTGGGCAGCATGCTACTCCAAACCATTTCTGCCTTACCGGCTTTACATGTTCCTTGGAAGTTCTGGGCATACAAGCATCCGGCCAGACTTCTAACGGGTTTACGTAAAAGAAACTGCGGCCATCCAGGGCGATCCCCGCCAATATGGTATTATAAAGGGCGCGTTCCACTTCCTCCATATACTTGCCGTCTCTGGTGATCTGATTCATACGCAGCCCAAAGAGTGCAAGACCGATAGATGCACAGCTCTCAGAATAATTGTATTCATTCGGCAGGTCATAATCCGTCGTAAAGCGCTCCAGGATTCCCGATGAGCCAATGCCTCCCGTAATGTACATACGTTTACTCACCATATTGTTCCACAGGGTCTCACAGGCTTCCATCAGTGAATCATCCTGATACTCATAAGCCAGATCAGCCATTGCACAGTACATGTATACGGCACGAACGGCATGCCCTTCTGCTGTTTTCTGGTCACGCACCGGAATATGGGACTGGGAATACTTTGTATCATAATCTGCAAATTCCGGAAAAATCCGTTTATGTCCGTCCTTTTTCATTTCTTTTAGAAAATAGTTCTCACCCACGCCTCTGATATCGATAAAATACTTAGCCATATCCAGATATCTGCGTTCCTTTGTAATACGAAACAGTTTAATCAGACCAATTTCCACTTCCTGATGTCCGGGATACCCATGGATTTTACCCTCTTCTTCCCCAAATGTCTCACAGATCAAATCTGCAAATTTGCACATACAATCCAGAAACTTCCTCTTTCCCGTTCCTTCATAATAAGCTGCAGCCGCCTCCATCAAATGGCCCGCTGTATACAGTTCGTGTCCTTCACAGAGGTTGCTCCAGCGTTTGTCCGGCTCTTTTATCGTAAAATAAGTATTGATATAACCATCTTCACACTGTGCATCTGCTATCAAATCTATCACTTCGTCTGCAGTTGCTTCCAGTTTTTCATCTGGATTGCCTGCCAGTGAAAATCCTACTGCTTCCAGCCATTTTGCAATATCCGTATCCTGAAATACCGCGCCGTAAAAGTCTCCGCTGTTTTTCCCTGCTGCTATTTTGAAATTCTCCAGGCAGTGGCTGGACTCGGCATCCGCCACCCGGTCATTCATGATCTCCCACTGATAAGGGATTATTACATTTCTCACCAGGTCCACGTGTCTGGACCAGAATTCATCACTTATTTTAATATTCTTTAAATCCAATGATTTTAGTTTCATTCATTTTCCCATAATATACTGCAGTGCTCCTGCAATACAGCCACTATAAAACAGGTTGAAAGAACTACCGTGGCTTCCTTTCTGCATCAAATTTTCTATCAACATCAGTACCTTGTTATTCGTGTATTTTGTTATTCGTGTATTTTCTAAGCCTTAACAGCACCATTCGTAAGTCCGCTGACAATATATTTCTGCATAAAGATAAAGATTAAAATAACCGGGAAAATTGCAATAATACCAAATGCCATGGTGGAGTTCCATAAGGTCTGATACTGTTGTACATAATTGTAAATACTGGATGTAATCGGTCTCTTATTCGGGTCTGTAATAAAGGTAATTCCGTAGATCAGATCGCCCCATGCATATACAAAGGAAAATACGGCAGCTACCACTATGCCCGGTTTTGCAATAGGAAGCATGATTTTTACAAATGCAGTAAGATGTCCGCAACCATCTATTTTTGCTGCCTCATCCAGCTCTTTCGGTATGGAGAGGAAATAGGTTCTTAGGATAATAACGGAAAATGGAATACCAAGTGTTGCATCTGCCAGTATCGGCGCCATGTATGTATTTAAAAGTTTTGCGCCTGAGAACATGATGTACAGGGATGTTAATACTAACGTGGAAGGAAGCATCTGTGTAATTAAGAAAAGAAGGATTATAATCTTTTTTCCTCTGAATTTAAACCTTGCCAGTCCGTATGCTGCCGGAATTGCCAGTATGGTGGAAATTGCCATTGCCCCAAATCCGATTATTGCACTGTTTTTGAACCCTCTAAGCGTATCACTGGAAGCGGATAACTGCTTTTGGAATGCTTCGAATGTCAGCTCTTTCGGCCAGAGAGGCGTCGGTATCTGGAAGATTTCTACCTGCGATTTTAATGCGGTAACCAGCATCCAGTACAGTGGAAATATAAAAATAACAAATACGATTGCTCCGATTATTAATAAGATAATTTTATTTTTCGTCTCTTTTTTCATGTTACATCACCTCGTCATCATCAATAGTCCTGATGTAGAAAAATCCTACAAACAGCAAAATCAAGAACAGGATATTCGATGCTGCCGCACCCTTACTAAACTGAAACTCTTCAAAGGAAAGCCGGTATGCATAAGTGGAAACCAGTTCCGTAGCATTTACCGGTCCGCCTTTTGTCATTACCCATACAAGGTCAAATACCTTGAAGGTGTATACAAATCCCAGTGTCAGCACCGACATAATTGCCGGTTTGATCATTGGCACTGTTATATGAAATAAGGTCTGCCGTTTGGAAGCACCGTCCAAACTGGCACTCTCGTAAATTTCGGTTGGAATAGTTGTTAATCCGGTCAGAATTAACATCATATTAAATGGGATACCGATCCAGATGTTGGCTACTACAATTGCCACCATAGCGGTATTTCCATTAAGCAGCCATTCTATGGGTTTATCCAGAATACCTGCGGATGTAAGGAACTGATTAATAATTCCGCCATTTAACTGGAACATAAATTTAAACAAAAGTCCCGCTACCGTTACCGGTAAAAGCCAGGATATCATAGTCACCCCACGGAAAAAGGAGCAGCCTGGAAATTTTTTATTAAACAACAATGCAAGTCCAAATCCGATTACAAACTGAAAAAATATAGAAGCAAGTGTAAAAATTAATGTATTGCCGATTGATTTCATTAAAATAGAATCGGCTCCGCTGAACAAATCAACATAATTCTGCAATCCCACAAAACTCTGGGAAGCCGTATCTGCAAATGTATAAACATCTACATTTTTAAAACTTAATAACAGGTTCTTTACCATGGGGTACCCTATCAGCACCATCATATAAATCAAAGCGGGAAGTGCAAATATAACTCCCAGGTAAGCCGGTGTCTTTTTTTTACCATGTCTCACGTTAATCCCTCCTCATATCTTTTAAAAAGGGACTGTCGGAAGCAAGTCTACCAGGCAGTCCCTAGAGCGTGTTTGAAAATTCATTCCTGCCATCTGCACGCCCCACTTTGCGGCATATTTGCCCCGAATTCAGGTTACGTAGCCCGCTACGCGCCCTTCATCCGGAACAAATCTCCCACAAACTGTGACGCACAGGTGCCAGAAAGCAATTTTAAAACATGCTCTAGAGCGTGTTTAAACACGCCCTAATATTTTATTTTACTGCGTCTACAGCAGCCTGAGTACTGTCTGCTGCCTCCTCAGGCGTCTTTGCACCTGTCATAACTTCCTGGAATCCATTCTGGATTGCAGATGAATAAGATGGCCAGGATGCGGATGGTCCTCTTGGGATTGAAGTCTCAAGCTGAGTAATAAATGCTGCCTGAATCGGATCATCTGTCCAGTAAGAATCCTGTGCTGCTTCCGTTTTTGGAGGGAAGGAGCCATATTTCTTCATTGCATCGATCATAACTTCATTTTGGTCATAGTATTTCATGAAAGCAACTGCACCTGCGGTATCGTCTTTTTTCACAACGCCCATATTCTCACCGCCGAGGATTGATGTTGCCTGACTGGAATCTTTATCAAATTTCGGTAATACTGTTACGCCATAGTTTAAGTCCGGAGCATCTTTTTCGATACCTGGGATCTGCCATGGTCCATTCTGCTGCATTGCAATGTTTCCGGCCATAAAGTTGTTATTAACATCAGACTGTGTCCAGTTTACACATTCTTTTGTCCAGGAACCTGCATCAATCATTTCTTTCATTAAATCGTAAGACTTTACGCCGCCCTTAATATCGGTGTAAGTGCCGCCTGCTGTGTACAGCCACTGCAGACACTGGAAGGTACCTTCATCTGTACCAACTGCTGCATTACCAAATCCGGTTACGCCGTCTTTTGTTAACTTCGCTGCCATATCCTTGAAATCATCCCATGTGGTATTTTCATCGGGATAAGTTACGCCTGCTGCATCAAATAAATCTTTATTATAGAATAATGCGGTACAGTTTGTTGCAAAAGGAATGCCGTAATGTTTGCCATCCATCATTGTGGACTCCATTGGACCCTTCAGGTAATCATCCCACGCAATTGATGCATCGGATACATCCGCCATAAGTCCCAATTGTATGAAAGAAGCCATACTGCATCCGTCCATGATAACCAGATCCGGTAATTCACCGGAAGCAAGTCCTAAAGTAAGCTGTTTCTGATAATCCGCAAACGGCACATATGTATGTGTAGCCGTAAACTCACTCTGTGATGAATTAAATCCATCTATCAAAGTCTGCATCATTTCCTTCTGGGCATCTGTCTCAAAATAATCCCAGATCACAACCTCTTTCTTTTCACCGGTGGAAGCTGCTGCAGTTTCTGCCTGGGTCTCTGCCTGGGTTTCAGCCGCTGCTGTCTCCTTCGGTGCATCCGTTCCTGCTGTCTCAGCTGCAGTCGTCCCTGTTGTTTCACCTTTTGCTGCTTCGGTGGTTCCGGAGGATG
Source organism: Robinsoniella peoriensis (assembly GCF_000797495.1). Lineage (GTDB taxonomy): Bacteria > Bacillota > Clostridia > Lachnospirales > Lachnospiraceae > Robinsoniella > Robinsoniella peoriensis. Next base: position 177,925 of record NZ_JTGN01000013.1, on the reverse strand, counting down.
AGCTTCCTCCACATCCTGCTGCCATTGTACAAACCATCGTTGCCGCAAGAGCCATTGCCGTAAGTTTCTTTAGTTTCATGATAAAAACCTCCCTTATATTTGACTCCAGTATCTTTCCTGGTAAGTACATTATAAGAGAGGTTCCTTTAAAGATTAATTCTAATATTTTAATAATGGTGGATAATTCTTGGATTTAATTTTCAGGCAGCATATCCACCGCTTCTTCCGGGGTTTTTTCCTTCGACACCATCTGATAAAAGCTCTTTGGTATCTGCTTTGAGATAGCAGACCATGAAGGTATGGAAGTCCTTGCAACCGCTTTTTCCATCTGTTCTTCAAAGACCCTCAGCTGTTCGTCTTTCTTAACCACCTTTTTTGCCTTTTTGATTTTGGCCGGCAGGGATCCGGTCTTTATGCAGAAGGATTCCATAACTTCCCCGTTCATACAGTACTGGAAAAATTTCAGGGAACCTTCTACATTTTTCCCTTTAATAAAACCAATATTTTCACCGCCGGTAATCATACTGCTCACCCGGTTCACCGGCAGTTTGGTGATTCCATAAGAGATGCCTGCTTCCTGAAGCATCGATAATATCCATGGCCCGTTTTCAATCATTGCCGCTTCGCCTGCTATGAATTTTCTGGCAACATCGATCTGTGTCAGATTGATGCATTCATTTGACATGCTTCCATCCTCCACCATACTATCTAAAAATACAAAAGCTTCCTTTGTCTTCTCACCTCCGATTTGATCCGGATTTTCTCCGGCTGATAAAATCCATGGCAGGATCTGGAATGCCCCCTGTTCAGAATCAACCGCGGACATTAAAAATCCTTTGCGCTCTCCCACTGTGAGCTCTTTCGCCGCAGTCTTTAATTCTTCCCAGGTACCCGGCGGTTCCACCCCGGCTTCCTTTAACATCTCCTTATTATAAATCAATCCCAGGTTATTGCAGATAAATGGAATACCATAATATCTTCCATCCAGGCTTACCGTTTCTACTGCCGCCTTATAATATTCTTCTTCCAGCTTCCAGGATTCTATCTGCTGTGTGATATCCTCAAATACACCCAGGCGTATAAATACCGGCATGTCGGGATTATCAATAAGAACCATATCCGGCAGGCTTTGCTCTGTATATGAACGGGAAAGTTGTTTGTCAAAATCGGTCATGGGGACATACTTCCAGGAAGCACGGTACTGGGTCTGGGACTGGTTGAACCCGTTTACAAGGTTATCCAGACCTCTTCTCTGGGCATCGGTCTCATAATAGGACCAAAGAACCAGTTCCTCCCTTGCCTTGCTTTCCTCCTGCCCGTCACTTTCCTGGTTCCTGCAGCCTGCCATCTGGACTGCCATCAGTAAAATAAGAAAATAACTGCAGGCTTTTCGTCTTCTTTTATGACTGCCTGTAATCCCCCGGCGAGACTCCGACCTCTTCACGAAAAACCCTGTTAAAATATTTCGGGTCACCATATCCAACCTCATTTGCCACTTCATAGATCTTGAGCTCACTTCCTTTCAGCAGCCGTTTCGCCTGGCTGATACGAAATTTCTTAAGAAAAGTTGAAAAATTAATCCCCACCTCTTTATTAAATAAGGTACTGAGGTATTCGGGGGTAATGTCCAGACGTCTGGCCATTTCTTCCAGGGATATCACTTCCATATAATGTTCCCGTATGTAGCTGATTGCTCTGTTTACCGTATAATTACGGATATCATCTTTCTTATTTACCGTCTTTGCCAGAATCTGAATAATCTTTTGGAAACAGGTCTCCAGTTCCGATAAGGTAATGGCATTACCGAGAGTTTTAATAGGATTCTGCTCCTGTATCAGCCGATAGCCCTCCTCTGCAACCTCCTGGGAAATATTTAAAATGTAATTTACCATTTTCATATACCCCTGACGGATATGATAAGGTTCACATTTCTGATCCCTCATATATGACCGGAATTTATCCCCACAGCTTGTTAACTCCTCACTATCTCCCTTGCATACAGATACTTTGATCCTGTTTTCCAAAAATACCGGATATGTAAATTCCTCCGGAGTAAACAGGCTGATTTCCCTTTTCGTCAGCAAATGTGTATATCCCAATGCCATTGCATAAGAAGTAAGCTTTCGCAGTTCATTTACCTGGCTGCGCAGCTCTGTAAGAGACGGGATGCTTCCGGCTGTCCACACTGCCTGCCCCTCTCTTACATTCTTCAGATATACTCTGTGGCTAATCCTCTTATTCCATCCCTCCATCGGATTTTCGCTCTGAATGACACACACATATTCCTGCGTACTTTCAATAAATACCATATAAATGCGGTCCTTGCCGTATTTCACTTTCATTTCCTCAAGCTGGTTTTTGCAAAATTCAACATATGCCGGCTCTGCATTTCCAAGATAGCCTGCATAAAGAAAACACGGTGATTCCAGATCTAATCCGCCGATATCGGCAAGGCGCTGGTAATTCTCCCTGGTTTCCGCCAGGCTGCCCAGGATAATATCCCTGATATATCCCTGAGGCGTTCCTTCAATCTGCCTTTTTTCCAGATCCAGTTTTTCTTCAATCCTATCCAGTACCTCTTTTACGTCTTCCGCCGCAATGGGCTTTAACAGATAGTCATCCGCTCCCAGGGTTATTGCCTTTTTCGCATATTCAAATTCTGAATATCCACTGAGAATAACACTATGGCAGGCAACTTTGTCCTCCTGAATCTTTGCCAGCATTTCCAGCCCATTCATGACAGGCATTCGGATGTCGGTGATGATCAGCTCCGGGCGAAGCCGGATTGCCATCTCATATCCCTCCATTCCGTTTTTTGCTTCTCCAACAATTGTGTGACCGCTCTGAGACGAGATCAGTTTTGATATTCCAACTCTGATCTTTACCTCATCTTCAACTATTAATATCCTCATTTTCCTTCCTCATTTCATCAATAACCGGCAGGCGCAGGGTGATGACCGTTCCCAGGCCTTTTAAGCTGCTGATTGTCCAGCTGGCTTTATTTCCATAATACATATACATCCTTGAGAATGCATTGTTTAGTCCGATGCTCCTTCCATCATCAATAATTGCCCGTTTCGGGTCATTAAACTCCTGTACCTTACTTTCCGGCATGCCCACTCCATTATCCTCTATAATAAATACAACCCCCTTCCCGTCATCTGAGAGTGAACATTCAATTCTCAATAAGCCTCCCGCCATCATTCCATCAAACCCATGTATAATAGAATTCTCAACAAATGGCTGCAATAGCAGCTTATATACTTTCACCTTTTCTGTATTTTTGTCTATTTGCAGATTGTACGTAAATGCATCATTAAATCTCATTTTCTGGAGACTGATGTATTTATGAAGCCAATCCGACATTTCCCATATGCTGACTCTCTGATTACTCTTATTTACACTGTAACGCAGTATAACACCTAAGTTTCTCAGCATGGTACTGATCTCATACTCTCCCTTTTCAATTGCCATCCAGTTAATGGAATCCAGGGTATTATATAGGAAATGCGGGTTAATCTGTGCCTCCAGCGCACGGATTTCTGCATTTTTCTGACTGTTTTGTGCCTCTTTTACGGTAGTGACCAGCTCTTTCACTTTTACGGTCATGGTATTAAAATTTCGTGCAATCAGACCAATTTCATCCTGGGTATCTTCCGGAATCACCACATCCAGATGCCCCTGCTGTACCTGTCCGATTCCTTTTAATACCGAACGGACTGACCGGTTTAACTTATATACCGTATAACTAATAATGCACGTTACGAAAATAACTGCGGCAACGCCTACAAGCAGAAAAATCTTCTGGGTATTTACCAGATCCTTCAGCATATAGTCTTTATCATACACGTTGTAAAAAACCCATCCTGTCTGAGGGTCTCTGTATTCGTTGATAGCCGTTTTTTTATCCCGCAGATATCCTGTAACTTTTACAAATTCCGCTACCGTTAGCCGGGGATTCATTTTCAGAGTCACAAAACTCTCATCCGGATAGGTAATTACCTGCCTGTTTTCATCCAGAATAAAATTCAGGCTGTGCTGGGACAGTTCCTGGTTGGCACTATCCTCTGGCTTATTACAGATTTCCTCAAGGATCCGTTCATCAATAGACATAATAATGGTAGCAATGCTTCCCTGTTCCAGATGGTCAAAATCAAATACCCGTTTGGACATATGAAAATAATACCCTTCCGTTCCGTTCTCCTGAAACTTCATAGTGGGCGTAATGACCATGCTTGGTTCATCAATGCAGTCTATGTAAGGCTTCGTCGTTCTCAGATCCGGATAGCCTCTCCATAAATTATCAATTGCAGAATCTGTCTGAAAATCAGCTACCACTGAACTGCCGTCCGCACACACCAGACTGATACACCGGATACCCAGATTGTCATTGTTATACTGCTTCAGGCAGTTGTATGCTCTGTTGTATGCAAATGCTTTCTGGCTGTCTGTAATATCCATCAGAGTTTTTATACTCTCTGTCAGCTGTTCATCCGTGTACAGTTGGTATAAAAGGCTGGAATAGGTTTCCATATTTAAGTGCACCCGTTCTGATATCTGGGTCAGATTACTAACCATTAACTGATCTACCTTTTCCGTTACTATATTTTTATTTACATAGTATCCTATTAACTGTATAGACAGAATCGGTATAATTGAGCCAAACAAAAAACCGAATAACAATTTTCTTCCAAGTGTCCAGTTATTATATCGTACGATTATTTTTTTCAACATGTTTACAGGCTCACTTTCCGCAATACTCAAATACCATTATTTTACACTTATCCGGATATATATCGCAAGCTTGCTTAAAATATAATCTAATAAGTATTGTTCATTTTAATTATTTTTCTACAACACAAGCCAGCGTAAGAACGCTGGCTTGTGATTCTGCTTTTTACTTAATTACTACGCTGCTCTTCTGTCCTCTGTTTTTAAATACTTTTTTATATGTCTTCACTTTAGACTTCGGAACTCTAATCACTGCCTTGGAAGAAATATTCTTCAAACAATTGCTGTATGCATTCTTCAGTACTTTTGACTTAACAGTGATATTGGTAAGCTTGCTGTCCCCATAGAATGCCTGTTGTCCAATCGCTGTTACATTTGCACCGATTGTTATCTGCTGCAGCTTCTTGTAATTCTTAAATGATTTTTGTCCAATCTTTGTTACCTTGCATTTTACTCCTTTTAAGGTTACCGTAGATGGTACCGTTACCTTCTTAACGGACTTGCTGGATGCTCCAACCACCATTACAGTTGCTTTTCCTGCTGTTGGATTGGTAACTTTGTAGCGCAGTCCTTTGTAAGTAAGGATCTGGCCCTTTTTCAGTGCAGGTACTACCGGTTTTGGAGTCTCTGCAGGTTTCATTTCCAGTGCTGTAGCTGCTGACATCAGTTTTGATGCTGCCAGATCAATCTGATCCTGTGTTGCATTTGCATTATTTAAAACTGCTGCTGCCGCTGCCACTGCATCTTTTAAAGCTTTTGCGCTGTTGTCTGTATATTTGCCGGTATCAAGTCCTGCATAGGCATTATATAGTACCTTTAATGTTGTTGTATCTGTGGTAACAGTTGGTTCTTCCGGTTTTACCGGCTCTTCTGTCAATTCTGCTGCTGCCTTAGCCAATGCCGACGCTGCCTGGTCAACTGCTGCCTGATCTGCATCAGGGTTATTCAGAACGTCTTGTGCACCTTGACGTGCTGCAAGGAATGCATCGGTACTTTCTTTTGTATACTTAGCGGTATCAATGCCTGTATATGCATTGTAAAGTACGCTCAGTACGGAGAAGTCTACCTCTACTTCCGGTTCTTCCGGATCTTCCGGCATTACTGCAAGTGCAGTCGCTGCTGACAGAAGATTTGCTATGGTATTGTCAACTTCTTCCTGTGCTGCATTTTCTTTTCCGATTACCGTCTGCAGACTGCCTAATGCTTGTGTAAATGCTGCTGCACTTTCTTGGGTATATCCGGAAAGATCCAGGTCTTTGTAAGCACTGTATAATGCTTTTGCTAATGATTTATCAATTACCGGTTTCGGTTCTTCTGCTTTTTTCTCCAGTCCTGCAAGGGCTACCAGTAATCCTGATTCTGCTTCTGCTGCTTCCACTTTTGTAGCATTTTCTTTTTGAATTACTGCGCCTGCATTTTCCAGTGCATTTTTCAATACATCTGCGCTTTCCTCTGTGTAGATGCTCATATCCATCTGTGAAATAGCATTGTACAGGGACTGTAACTGTGTCAGATCAGCCAGAATACTTTCCAGCTGGGCAATTGCTTCTTCAAGCTTGCCAATCTGCTCATCTACTGCATCCTGATCCGCATTCTCATCTTCGAAAACTTTCCTTGCTTCAGCAATTGCTGCTTCCAGTACGGCGTAACTCTCTGATGTATATCCATCCGGAATGTAAGCTTCTGCTGTTTCCAGCGCCGTCTGTAAAACAGTCTTGTCTACATTGTTGTCATACTCTGTATAAAGCTCGTTAATCTTTTCGCTGTTTACCGCACCGTTGTAAATTCTAAGGTCATCCAGTTCCAGATTGTTCGGATACTGTGAGTCATTGCTGTAACCGTTCTTTCCTACACGGTTTACTGCTGTCTCTGATCCGGTAATTGTCTGCGGATCTCCCAGTACTGTGACTTCCTGTTCCTGTCCATTCTTATAGATCTTACCCGTTTTGCTGTCTGAATCCCAGGTTACTGCAATATGTGTCCATTCATTTAATGGAAGGAAGTCATTCGGGTTCTGTGCTACATAAATTCCATTGAATCCATCCATTACGAAGAAGGATGAGTATTCATCGCCTACCGGATAATTTGTATAGAATCCTTTTCCATTATAGGCTGATTCATCTTTTGCCCATAACAGGGAGTTATTTCCTGATAATTCTTCTGTACGCTTAAACCAGTAGGAGATTGTGATATCCCTGGAAGCCAGGTTTGCACCTGCCGGAATTTCAAATGAGGTATCTTCTCCGTCAAATTTAAGTGCATCGCCGCTCTTGCCTTTTACAAAATCAATATCTTCCAGTTTTGGAACTGCTACCGTATAATTACTAACAGAATTGTCCTTGATCTGGGTAAGATCATCCTGTTTATCAAAGCTATAATGTAATACCAGTTCTGCATTTTCAATCTTATCCAGTTGTCCCATTGCTGCCTTTAATGCTTCTACTGCTTTATTTACATCTGCTTCAACGGCGTCTTCCGACTTTAATATTTCTTCTGCATCGATAATTGCTTTGCTAAGTACTGCATAACTTTCCTCTGTGTATTTTGCAGGATCAAATGTTTTTGCTTCCTGCAGAGTCTTTTGCAGTTCTGTCTTTAATCCTACTAAACCGGAAACTGCAGTGTTCAGATCATCCAGTGCTTTGTTAATCTGTGCCTGTGTCACATTACTGTCCTTTAAGAGTTCTTCCGCTGCCGTAATTGCATCTGTTAACTTCTTAAATGATTCTGCGGTATAATCCTTAGCTGCATAATCTTTTGCCTTAATCAGTTCTTCTGACAATTTGGAGGTATCTACGGACATTCCTCTTACATTAACCGTCATTTTTGCTTTTGTTGTTGTACCTTCAACAACTCCTTCAATGGTAAATGTTCCTTCCGCTGCAACCTGGTCTGCGGTAATCTCAGGCCATGTTACCTTGACACTGACATTGTCCTTTACACCATTGTTGTACAGAACCATAACGGTCTGCGGCATATATGGAAGGTTTCCTGCCAGGGTGTTGACTGTTGTGTCGTCGACGGTTGTAATGGTTGCTTTATCCATATCAGACCTTGCTGTAATGGTCGCCGTAACAAATTTACCGGTTTCTTCATTTACACCATTGATTGTAAACTGTCCGTCTGCAGCTACCTGATCCTGTGTGATAGCATCCCAGAGTACTTTTACGGATCTCAATTCGCTGTAAGAAGTTTTTGCAATAATATCTTTTGGCATTTCCGGAATGGTTCCGGTTTTTGTTCCTTTGAATACCGGAAGGATTTCTTCTACCGGTGTGCTGTATACTTTCCAGCGGTAAATTCCGGTTCCTGCTGCGGAAAGCTTCATATTCATGCGCAGTGCGGTTGTGGTTACCGGGATCATATCGATGGTATTATATTTGTTCTTCTTATTCGCATCCTGGAAATCGGTAATTACATTAGCGTCAACCCATTCGCCTGCATCATTTCTGTATTGGATCTGAATGGAGGATGGAACGCGGGTTCCTCCGTTATCATCGTACCAGTAAATATCATTCTTGTAGATATTGACAGCTTCTTTCCAGGTGTACTGTACCCAGTGGTTAGATCCGGCTCCGCCTGAAACGCCCCAGTTGCCCCAGCCTTTGCCAGTACCGCCAGCAGATTTTGTCGGCTCAAATGCTGTATTATTGATTCCGTCCAGTTTTTCCCAGCTTGCTGTATAATCTGAACTTGCAGCAGCAGAAGGCGCAACATCTATATCTGCCTGTGTATCTGCTTTTTTAATCTCTACGGAAAGTTCTTTTACTGTTTGTATTTCCCCATCATCTGCTGTGAATCTTACTTTGTAAGCTCCTTCTTCGGAACCGATTAACGAAGTATTTAAGGCTTTTTCATCGCTTAAGTAAGCAGATGCCGTATCAGATGGTTTTTCGGTTACTTCCCATTTATAAGTAAGTGTCTTATCATATGGCAATCCGTCATCTGTACACTGTGCGGTCAGTGAAGCTTTCATATTCTCCAGCTTCTCTGTATTTACTTTTACTGTTACGTCCGGCGCCTGGTTTTCTACTGCCGGACGGTCTCCGCCCTCTTTAAATAGCTGGACTTCTGTAACTGCCGTATATCGTCCCGGCTGATTCGTTACGGTTACCCGTACTTTGTCTGTGGTAATTTCTTTAAATTTGTCCTCGTTGTAATTTGCCCTTGGAATTGCAGGAGTCCTGTTCTGGTTTTCTGCATGCTTCCATGCACTGCCGTCCCAGTATTCCAACGTGTATTTCGTCGGTTCTGCATAACCTCCGCTTTGACGGTCATTGTAGAAATAAATATCCATCATATCGATATTCTTCTGTCCGCCTAAATCAATTACCAGGGAATCTGCTGCATTGGTACTCTGGTCATTGCCCCAGAATGGCATATTAACGGTCATTCCATCGGTTACAGCCTGTGGGTCCGGAGCTGTCTCGTTTACTGCCTTTGAGGTAGCGTCACTTCCATCTGCGCGATGCTTCTCTGCCCATGTTGCAGCTCTTGCTTTAGCCGGAGTATAAGATGCGGTTACAGCTGCACCTTCTGCTTCATTTGTCAAACCATTGATTCCGGATTTTTTCAGCAATTCAACGGCATTTCTGTCTGTAATAGCAACATCCATTGCTGCCGGTATCTCAGAAACAGAAGCTTTTGAAAGTACTGTAGTTTTTTCATTTTCCGGGAATTCCAGTTCGCCTGTCTTAGCGTCATATACAACGTGAACCAGATCATTTAATACAAATGCAGATTCGCCGTCGATCCATACTGCAAAACCTTCCGGTACATTGTCACCGTAATATTTATTTCCGTCCGGTTTATCCCAGCTGATTGTTATGTCCTTGCCATGATAACGAATATTATTTACCATGAAATGGTCATAGCTGAAATCGATTGGATCCAGTTCCAGTTTTTCATCGGAACGGGGCTGTACGCCTGCCATATCTTCAATAAAGAGATAGGTATAGTTACCAAGGATATTGTGGTAAATCCAGGAACGGTAGTAGGTCTCTAATGTCTTATCATCAATATTGAAGAATTCGTTATTATTTGGATAACGGATGTCTCCGCCATTGGGATACATATTCCATGCGCACCACTCAACCATGAGGGCAAGCATATCATCCGTTACATATTCCTGCTCTACGTCATAGGTACGCAGTGCTGCTTCATATGCTCTTGCCTGAACAGTAAAGTTAATATTCGAGAAGTTATTGGATCCCGGAAGCTGCTTATTGTGTACCTGATTTGCCGTATAATACGGGAAGATCGGGAAATCGTCTCCATTGGTAAAGGTCTTAAGTGCTTCTTTATATTTTGCAATGGATGCTTCGTCTGTGGGAACTGCTCCAACAGAGAAATAATTGTAGTTATTGGATTCTGTCAATTCTACCAGATTTGGTTTGTCCGGATTATGGGAAACAAAAGAGCCGGTAGGATTTACGGCACGTGTTTCAAATTTCTGACACTGGTCACACCACAGGTACTCCAGAATATCACTTTGAATATTATCAGCCAGAGTTTTCATTTCCTCTGATTTTTCAATATTTCCTAACATTCCATAGAGGTCAGAAGCAGATTGAGCGGCTGCATATACGTATGCATTTTCTCCATGTGTCTTCCAGTTTCCGATTCCTTTTACATGCATGGAAATCGTATCTGCATCGTTTCCTGTCATATAATTATTCTGGTAATCAATCAGATAATTTTCAGGAGTGGTTGCACTTGTATGGTTGCCGTAGTGGTCAAGTTGTCCTTTGGCATCATGTTCAAAATAATATGCCAGGTTTTCAGCCAGTTCTGCACCGCCGCCAATAACATTAAATGCCTCTAATCCTGCGTCTGCGATATACTGTCCATAATGGTTATTCCAGTTTGAACGGTTACCCGGATTGTCCAAAAATGCGCTGCTCTGGGAACTGTTTCCTACTGATAACAGCTGACCCAGCGGTAAGTAAGCATTTCTTAACCATTTCGTATCCTGTAAATGCATTGGCTGAGTCAATGCAATTGCATTGTTATAACCCAATACACCTTCAACCGTTACCGGGTACTGGAAATCATATCCTGGAATATTAGCATCCATTGTATTAAAACGTTCCAGCCACCAACGATAGTCAATAGCCTTCTGGACTGCTTTATTCGGTACGTCTATGTATGGAAGGTTGTCCGCCCAGTACTGATTGTACTCTGCCTTCTGTGCTTTTAATGCGCTTGTACCATCCAGTTCCAGAAAACGTACGTAATCTGTTGTGGACTGTGGAAGTTCTTCTGTGGTAAAAGCCATAACAACTTTTACTTCTACTGTTTGTCCTGCCGGGATGGTGACTGTTTTCACCATGGACTTATTAGATCCTTCCGCATACTCAAATCCATTTCCGGATAAGCGGGTAGTGATCTTTGTTAAATCAGCTGTAGAATTCATAGATCCGGTAAGTTCCTGCTGGGTTTCGCCTCCCACCGTCACTTCATCACGGCTGCTTACAAAGTTGGAATTTACATTAACCGTTATCGTTTTGTCAGATCCCTCTGTATTAGTCAGATTAACCGTCGTTACCGCAACATTTTCATTGCTGATGAATTTCTCCACATCTGCTGTCAGGGAACCAACCTGATACTGGCTTACCCAGTTACTTGGATAATTCACACGCTTACTTGTTACTTCTTTGGAGCTTAATGTGCTGGAACCCTCCGAAAAACTAATCGCATACATGTCTCCTCCCAGGGAACTGCCGGAAGAACTGCATCCATAGCTGGTTTTGCCGCCAAAACCAATAATGGCCGGATTGCTGGTGTACATATAAAGTGCCCGGCCTCTGGTCATAAACGTATTGCCATCATCATCCCCATTATTGCCCGCGTTGCCATTTGCCACTCCATAACGCGCCAGAATACGGTCCATATAAAAGGAATCTCCTCCGTTATCCAGATCCTGCTGATAGAGCGCTTTCATCATTTCTTTTGAATCATACGTTACGCCTCCCAAATCGTATACATCCGCCAAGCTTTCCGTGTTCTTAAATGTCGGATGTCCAATTGCTAATGCCCCCGGTTCTGTTCCGGTACCTGTGTTGGCAAACGCTGTCATCGCACTGCCTGGCAGCATAGAAACCGCTACTGCAACTGCCAATGCCTTCGTCGCCAATTTTCGTTTACTTTTCTTCCCCATAACATTCTCCTTTTCCGTGCTTATTTTGTTACAATCTCATTATAGCGTTATCAATTGCTTTCAAAAATTGCATTATCTTAAGGAAGGTGTACTATCTTATAGTATTATTTTAATATATTTGACGCTGCAGACGGAAAATCCACTATACTTCTGATAGAAAGAAGGATGCCGGAAAGGCATTAGAAATAAAAAAAGAATTGACATTTATTGCAAAGTGTTATATTATAAAAGCATGCAAAGCAACTATGTATTCTAGATGCACGAATCCCCACGGAGCCTATTTCCGTGGGGATTTTTCTTTAGCTGTCTTTGTTGTTCTTTTCTATCCATCTGCAAACATAATATCCAGCTATGCTAGCTGTTACTGATATTATAAAAGCAACTATGTATTCCATAGATGCACCTCCTTCCTGCTGGAAAGAGTCGACAGCATATATATTATAATTCATAACCTATCCCTTGTCTATAGTCTAATAGTGATTTATTTCTATTTATTCTAATTTTTATATACATTATGTTGTATATAGCCGGGTACAGATAATTTTAACTTTTATCGTTACATCGTTTCTTACAACAATAAAATGAGCAGATACAAAATTTATCAAATTCTGCATCTGCTCATACCATTTTTTCATCTAATTGTTTTTAATAATCTAAACCTCTTGCTCCCTTTCCATCAATTCCCCCATCATGCGGTCATACTTTCTGTCCAGCCGATAACAGGCAGCTATGAGAAACATGATAAGCCAGATTCCTATGGGAACATAGAGATAAAACGATTTTATTGCCTCAATTGCCGCCGGTGCCTGTTCAGCGGCAGTTGCTTTTAAACCATCAAATGCAGCCATGGATAAAATTGCCCCCATAATTGCCGATGTGAATCCCGATCCGGCTTTTTGCCCCATACTCATGGATGAGAACATCAACCCTTCTATGCGTATTCCGGTCTTCCAGTGGCCGTATTCTATCGCATCACTTGGCAGAGAATATTGTACTCCATAAAATGGTGCTATGCCTATCCCACGCATGATACAGGTCAGGATGCCCAAAGGAACGCTTGTTATGTTAAGAAGAAATATGAGCTGCCCTGCAATTCCCACTAAACATCCTGCACAGATGAGGCTGCGTTTCCCGAACCTGGGAAGTATTCTGGGCAGCAGCGCAATACCGGCAATGGTAGCTATTTTTTCTGCCGCAGATAATGGCATGACCAGGTCCACATCATTTAAAACATACTGGCAGTAATAGGTTAAATCTGTCCCGATGATGATCTGGTAAACCGTATAGAAAAGCATTAACCCCAGTGCTATCAAAAAATATGGGTTCGTAACAGTTGCCTTTAAGGCTTTAAAAAATGGAATATTCTCTTTCACCTTCTGTGCCGTACATACACGTTCGGTACAGGTCATATAAGTATTGATCAGTACGAATACAGAGATTACTGCATATACCGCCGTAACAATAATCCATGCAGCCTGTTCATTCCGAATCACCCCTGCAAGCTTGTTAATAATGGGCAGCGTAAATGCCGTAATAACCATACTTGCCGTAATGGAAAGTATCATACGAATATTGCAGATAACATCCCTCTCTCTGCGGTCCCTGCTCATTAAGGAACCCAGCGCATGAAACGGCTGGCTGATTGCCGTATAAACCACGGTATTCATGATATTATAAGTGACAAAGGCATAAATAACTTTTCCCATATCACCCATTCCCGGCATTGTAAAAAGAAAAACCGCAGCCAAAGCATAGGGCACCGCCAGACGCAGAATCCAAATCCTTGCCTTTCCGTATTTGGAATGTGTCCGGTCAATGATTGTCCCCATGATTACATCCGAGACACCGTCGAATACCCTGGATACCAGCATAATCATACCTACTGAACCGGCTGATATTCCCACTACATTTGTGTAGAAATAAATCAACAGAGTAGTTGTCATGGTGTACATCAAAGTAAGTGCCGGATCACCAAAGCAATATGCCAGCTTCTCTTTAGCAGGAACTTTGGCAAACTCATTCATGTCTTTTCCTTTTTGCTTAAAATTTAATAACTCTGGTATTCTCCCCATACATTATCCTCCGGCTTTATTTTCCCAAGAGCTCATTTTCTATCATTTCCCTTGCACGCGGCGCTTCTATATTCATTCGTTCCGGATAGCCAAAAATAGATACACAGGAAATAGCATCTCCTCCGACCGGAAAAGTTCTGTTTGCAAAGTCCATTTCACGCAATTTTGCAAAGATACCGGAAAAGTCCACATCACCTTCTCCCATAGGATTATGCTGGTGAACGGCCACATCTTCTTTTCCCATGCGGTTCAGCCAAGGCGGATTCAGAATATATCTGCAGTCTTTTACCTGATTGAACGTATCTGCAAACAATACATGGCTTAAATCATCCCCTGCATATCCGAGCATGGAACGGACATCCCCTTTTCCCTGATCATAGAAAAATCCATGAGGTGCAGAATACACATATTTCAGATTCTCGGATCGGTAACTCTTTACCATATCGCAGGTTTCATTGTTCAGTTCGCAGAAATCCCAGGGATGAGACTGTATCTCAACCCGGATTCCTTCTTTTTCAAATAGCGGCAGCAGTTCATCCATAGAGCGAAACCACATCCCATTGCAGATTTCCTGCTGGTTCGGATCTCCCGAAAGCTCCGTATTGATAACCTGTACCCCCATATTCACTGCAATTTCCACAATTTTCTTCCAATTTGCTACTGCTATATTTCGCTGCTCTTCCGTTGGCCCAGACCATCGGTAAACAACTATAAAAGATGATATCTCAACACCGGTTTCCTTTAATGCTTTCCGGTATTCCATTTCACATTCAGCCGAAAAAAGCGGGTGCTTGTAAAATGGATTAATACGTGGGTGAGGGGACTGTTCTATGTACTTGTATCCCCAGTCGGCCACCTGATGCACCATATCATTAATACTCATTTGTTTTGCTAAAACATCCACATCAAATGCTATTTTCATGATTTGCATTCTCCTTTTTGTGATATGATCCGGACTGTGATCTCAGATCACAACCTGGGGCTTCTGGTAATGCGGCACCATATCATAGATGCAGCTATTCAAAATACTTTGCAACAAAACTCCTGGTTACCTCTGCCGCCTTTTTTACATTTTCATCATGAGTCATCTCATAATATTCCGGACGGAATTCTTCAATTGTACATACACCGTCAAATCCAATTTCCTTTAGCGCTTTAGCTATACCGGAATGATCAACAACTCCCTCTCCAGGCCATAGACGTTTGTCATCTCCACAAGAACCCAGTGGAAGATCTTCACAATCATTTAAATGATACGCGAAAATCTTCTTGCCATCGGCATTTCGAAGATCTTCCAGTTTCGAGCACATTTCATGAAAGTGAAACGTATCCAAAGTAACTCCCACGTTTTCACGGTTTACCGCTTTCACTACATCGTATGCCGTTCCAAACTGATTAATGGAACAGTTTGGAGCACCACAGAATTCCAGGGAAATCTTAATCCCGCTTCCTACTTTATCGGATAGATAACGCAGTCTGTCCACTGCTTCTTCTTTAATGTCAGTGACTGATATATCCTTTACGTCAAAAGATGGAACTGCAATGAGCATTTTCATATCAATTGCCTTGCAGACCTTTATGATGAATTCTGTCTCCGCATCAATTTCTTTCACTCCGGCTTCATCTCTCTGATTGAAAAAAATCAGCGTATTATAAGCCCATGGTTTTAAGTGATGGTTTTGAAACCATTCTGCAAGTTCCTCTAATGTATGATCTTTCAGATAATCCTTTACGCAATCAAAACGAATCTCAATATAATCAAATCCATACTTCTCACATGCTTCCAAGTCCGCCATTAAGGACTGACCTTTGCATTCCAGTGCCGTTGCTTCATTAAATCCAATCTTCATATCAATTCCTCCATTTTCATATTTCTATTGATAAAATTCTGGTTTTTCCATATCGGTTTTTATAAGTTCGACGTTACCGGTTTCCTGAGCCTTTACAAGTGCATCTGCGGTAACTGCTGCCAGATACCCATCCCATGCGGTAGGTCCTGTGACAACTCCTTTTTTTGCATTTTCAACCCAGTTCTGCATTTCCGTATCATAGGAATCACGGAAACGAACAAAACAGTCCGTATCAATTGTCGTTGATAATGCAGCATTTCTCCGGATAACAGGATATGCCGGAGCGGGCATCTTCACAACGCCATCTTCACAAACAACCTCACAATTAATGTCATAACCAAATTTACAATTTACAAAGACCTCTACATCAATACAGATGCCCTTTTTTGTCCTAAGAAGCATAATCTGAGGATCTTTTAACTTAGAATGTGAATATTTTGTACAGCCTGGCATAATAACCTGTGCTGACTCATACTCATCATCAATCAGCCAGTGCAATACATCTATCTCATGGATTGCCGTGTCATGCACTGCCATGGGTGTGGTATAATTTGTGCCTACCTCGGGGTTTCTATGGGTGCAATGGAGCATTAATGGCGCACCGTACTCTCCGGAATCCAAAGCTTCCTTCACCTGATTGTAACCCTTGTCGTAACGGCGCATAAAACCTACCTGAACCAGATGTTTTCCGGATTCCAGCTCTGCTTTTACAATCCTGAGACAGTCATCTGCTGTTGTTGCCAGGGGTTTCTCACTAAATACCGGCTTTCCTGCCTTAATTGCCTCTAAAATAGATTCCGCATGTGCAAAACCAGGGGAGGTAATGACAACTGCATCTACTTCAGGATCATGAATCAGCTCCTGACTATTGTGATAAACCTTCGCCTGGCAGATAGCCGCCGCTGCTTTAGCCCCTTCTTCAAATACATCTGAAACTGCTGTAACTTCCGCCCCCTGAATCTTGTCTGTAAGTCTCTTAATATGATCCTTACCCATTCCACCGCATCCAATAACTCCAACTCTTAACATCATTTTTCCACCTTTCTTATTATCATTTTGGTTAACTGATTTACTTCTTACATAAGGTTTTTTTAACTAAACTATCTTTCTGATACGGCTATAATATCATTGCGTGCGCGTGAACACAATTGCTTTTTTATACAATTTGCCAACGGTATTTTTGGAACATTTTGCTATTTGTTAAATGATAAACAAAAAATATGTGCAACATGATTGATGATTGTCTTTATCATCAACACATCTTGCACATATTTTGGTTATTTTTACCAATTTATATAAAACATTATTTTTTCTTTGGTCATATCTTAGTTACTTCATTTTTCATTCTTGATCAACTTTATATATTATATCTATTTTTTATAACAATTTCAGTATAATTATATTCCTTATCCGGCTCAATACCGTCAAAAAGTTTATGAAATAAAATCATTACAGAGTTATTCCCCTGAGCAAAAGGATCCTGCCCCAGCAAAAACTGAATGGTTCTTTTTTTTAAATATTCTTCGTTCTTACCTGTTAAGTCATTGGAAATAACTTTTACCCTGCCTGCCATTCCATAATGTTCGATTACTTTGCATACACCTTCCACACCTGATGCAGTCAGGTATATGCCCGCTAATTCCTCTGTATTATGCAATGCTTCTTCCACTATCTTCTCAGCTGCCCAATCATCGTCATATGCATATTTCATATCCAGAAGTTCCACATCCGGTCTGCAAGCCTTCAGCTCTTCCACGAAACCTTTTGCTCTGTTCTTATGACCCTGATTCGTTGGATGTCCAGATATGACCAGCACTTTACCATGAGTACAGACAATTTCACTCATTAATCCTGCCGCTGCTTTCCCGCTTTGTAAAGTATCCTGCCCTATAAAGCACAGACGTTTAGATCCTGCTATATCAGAATTAAAGGTAACAACAGGAATCTGATAATCCTGCACAAATGTATCTACCGTAGTCTTTAAAAACTCATCTTCACTTGGTACAAGCGCAATCGCATTGCATCCGCTCTCCCTCATTTCTTCCATATAAGCAATTGCAGCGGAAGCATCAATACCCCTGATTTCTTTTATTTCCACCCCGGCCCCCATGCGCTGGACCTCTTCCTTTGCAGATTCAACGCCCTCTTTTACCTGCTGCATAAAAGGGGTATCTATCGACTGTAAAATAACACCAATCCTGATAGAATGCCTGGACATCGCCAATGCTCTGCCTGCTCTGTTAGGCTGATATCCCATTTCTTTGGCAATCCGCTTAATCCGTTCCTCTACTTCCGGATTAATCCGCCCCCGGTTATTCAATGCCCGGTCCACAGTACCTCTCGATACCCCTGCTTTATCAGCTATTTGCTGTAATGTAACCGCCATAATTTCCTCCTATGTTACATTTTCTGTCACTAATTATATGCTTTTTCCATATAAACCGCAACTGCTTTGTTATCTGTTTTCTTCCTCAGGGTGTGGTCCAGACAGCCCTCATATTATCGGGGTTACACATTCTCTATCAGTTTGTCATGTTCTTTTTCCGTGGCCGTAGTAAACAATATTTTTTCCATAAATCCCAGCCTTTTGCCGAAGAACTTTGCAACAAATCCTACAACCAAAGCTGCAACCACAGTTCCTTCCCTAACTCCTTGTATCTCCTGAAATATTACAAAAGAAATAATTCCTGCCATAATTGTCATAGAAGCGTCAAATACCACCTTTGTTGGTCCAAAATCCTTTTTCCACGTAAGCGTAACTGCCTGGACAAAAGCTTCTCCCGGAAGCATCACCACATTTGCCAGTACTTCCAGATATACTCCAAATCCCAAAATTATACATCCGGCAAGCAACATGATAATTTTCATAATGTATGCTCCCGGATTCACCCAATTGATCAAGAGCATGGTGAGATCAATAAAATATCCAAACAAAACAGAAACTGGAATTTGAAGCAAAGATTCTTTTCGAAACCCTCTACGGAGTATTGCTATTTGAAGCAATATAAGAAGCAGGCTGAATGCAATTGTAAATTCCCCCAGAGTCATATCGTATTTCAGACTCAGCGTATAGGGGATGGATGAAATAGGAGAGGTTCCAAGATCCGCCTTTGTAACAAAACTCACCCCCAGGGAACTGACAAATAAGCCTGCCATAAATACTCCATAACGTTTTAATTTCTCCACTTTTTATTCCTTCTTTCCAAAGTATGTCTTAAATTTTTTATATTTAGAAGTGAGATACAGTTTAATACCTGCTCTATTTCTCATCGGAAATATTTTGATTTATTTTCATGAACATTTCCATAAAACCCGTTCTTTCCTCCGCAGAAAATCCTTTAAATACCTCCTCTTCCAGTTCTAAAAAGGCTTTTTGAATTTTTACGATCTCCCTCTTTCCCTTATCTGTTAAAAACACATGAAGTGATCTTCTATTTCCCGGTTGGTTTCTCCGTTGTACCAAGCCTGCTTCCTCCATACGGAGTAAGAGACTGGTAACGGTAGCCGGGTCAATCTGACAAGCTGATGCAATATCCTTTTGTACACTGCCGTCATGATCCTTTAAGTAATCTAATACTTTTGGCTGCCCTGAAGTCAGACCTGTCTCTGCAATTTTTGCAAAAAACTTTCTTTGGAACACTGCCTGGTTTACCATTAATAATACGTGAAAATCCATTGATTGGAGTCTCCTTTTTTATTTGTATTCTAATACTTAGAATTCTAACTATTAACACATAGTATTATATACAGAATTTACCAAGGTGTCAAGTATGATGTTTTCTTGCTTGATCATCTGGCTGTTACAGACAAAAAAACCGCCATTGTTTCAAACAATGGCGGTTAAGCTATCAATTTTAATGATTAGTCCATTACGTATGGCATTAAAGCGATATGACGTGATCTCTTAATTGCAACTGTAAGAGCTCTCTGATGTTTTGCACAGTTTCCTGTGATTCTTCTAGGAAGAATTTTTCCTCTCTCAGATACATATCTTTTTAATTTATTAACATCCTTGTAATCGATTTCGGTATTCTCTTTACCACAGAATACGCAAACTTTTTTTCTTCTACGTCCGCCTCTTCTCTTCATTGGAGAATCGCCGCCTCTATCATTTCTATTATAAGCCATGTTTGTTACCTCCTTTTACAAATTTCGAATTCATATAATGTATGAGATCTGCTTCTCATTTTAGTTTTAATTAAATGGTAATTCCTCATCAATGCCATCCGGGATGTTCATGAATCCGTCTCCTGATGCCGCACTTGGTGTCGGTCTGGATGATGGTGCAGCTGACTGCATGCCCCCTTCGCCGCCAGCCATAGATGCGTTCTTGCTCTCACAGAATTCGTGATCTTCAACAACAATATCCGTAGTGTAGACTTTCTGTCCGTCTTTGTTTGTATAACTTCCTGTCTGAATACGTCCAGTAACAGCAATCTTCATACCCTGACGAAGATACTTTTCTGCAAACTCAGCCTGTCTTCCGAATCCAACACAGCCGATAAAGTCAGCGGTTGCTTCTCCGTCACGTTTGAATCTGCGGTCTACTGCTAATGTGTATCTTGCTACTGCCATGGAATTTTCTCCTGATGAATAACGAACCTCAGGATCTCTGGTTAAACGCCCCATTAAAATGACTTTGTTCATACTTTCTCCTCTTTTCTATCTATGCATCCTGTCTTACGCATAAATATCTGATAACATTTTCCATGATACGGACACGTCTTTCAACTTCCGCTGGGCATGTTGAATCAGATTCGAAATGGATGAAGTAGTAAAATCCTTCTTTCATTTTCTGAATTTCGTAAGCTAATCTTTTCTTACCCCATTCATCAACGTCTGTGATTGTTCCACCAAAACGGGTAATGTATTCTTTTACCTTTTCGATAGTTGCTACTCTTACATCTTCTTCGATTTTTGCGTTGACAACAACGGCTAATTCATATTTGTTCATGCTCTTGGCACCTCCTTATGGTCTCTGGCCCCCTATCTATGTGGGGAGCAAGGAAATTAATAAATAATATATCACAAGTTAAAATCATATCATAAGGCTGGCAATTTTTCAAGTACTTTTTTCCAATTTTCGCGTATATCTGCAGCTCTTACTTATTTTAATAGTTTTTAGACCTTTCCTGTGTTAGAATAAGCCTAGAGCTACAGCGAACAGTTTCTTAAATTGGGGTTTAGCTGAGGAAGACGCTTTGTATATGATAGGTAGTGTACAGAAAGAGAAGGGGGCGGACCAGGACATTGGTTTGGAAGGCTTACCGCAGAACTGGCATTTTCTAACCTTCCCGGAGCACTTTTTGGCGGCACGCGGGCATTCGCTCCGAAATCCTGATGCATTTCGCAGCTCACTGCCCGCTTACAATCCGATGGGAGCCAGTCGAATTGTATCCGCCAAAAAGCACTCCGGGAAGGTAAGTAAATGCTCAGCTCTGCTATACGCCTTCCAAACCAATGTCCTGGTCCGCCCCCTTCTCTTTCCGAGATAGCATTCGTTGATACAAAGCTGGTTTTCTCAGCATGATGGGACCCCGGGGTTGTGGCATGCCGGACGCGATTGGCTGAAAGCAACTGATCTGGAGAACGGAATTTGTTTTTCATTCTGTAACCAGAAAAAGGAGCAAACTTTCATCTTCTTTTACGCAAACAGCCGAACCATACTGCGCAGCATCCAATAAAGAACAGCCCGCCACAGCCCAAGGGTCTCCACTCGGCTGAGAAAACCAGCTTTGTGGCGACAACCTGGATCTCGGAAAGATGGGTGTGGGAAACTGGTATGGGCGGAGGAAGCGTAGAGCAGAGCTGAGTATTTACTTACCTTTTCGAAGTGTTTTTTGGCGGATAGTATTCGACTGGCTCCCATCGGATACTAAGCGGGCAGTGAGCTGCGAAATGCATCAGGATTTCGGAGCGAATGCCCGCGTGCCGCCAAAAAGCGCTTCGGAAAGGTTAGAAAATACCAGTTCTGCGGCCAGCTGACGGAGCCCATGCCAGTTTCCCATGCCCATCTTTCCGTACACTACCTACATCTACAAAGCGTCATTACTCAGCTAAACCCAAATATAAGATGAAATTGTTCGCTGTAGTACTAGAGCTTGTCTGAAAGGAGAAACGGATCATGCTAAAAACTTTAAAAAACTATCATATTATCATCTATCCTGTGATCCTGTACTGGTGCATCTGCTTATTGATGTACCTGAAATTCCCACATACACTATATTTAATGCTGGGCTGGAATGTTTTACTGGCTGCCTTGCCGCTGTTTTTTATTGGAATTTCTATATATTTTTATAACAGGAAAATGAAGTTATGGGCTGCTCTTTTCTCTTTATCCTGGCTGTTATTTTTCCCAAATTCTATCTATATCATTACCGATTTTATCCATATTTCTAATGACAGCCTGGTATGGATAGAAAAAGCAGGAGAACTGTCAGAGAAAGGTAGAACCGTATATAATACGGATATTTTTGCTTGGTTTAAAATGTTTACTATAGGGATTGGTTGTATCTACGGAGTTATTCTTGGATTGGAATCTCTTCGTTTGTTTTTAAATATGACGGCATCATTTACTTCACATTTTATATCCTGGATCTGCATAGCAGCCGTTTCTCTTCTGAGCGGATTCGGTGTCTATCTGGGAAGATTTCTCCGCTTTAACAGCTGGGATATCTTACAGCCCATAAGCCTGATAAAAGGTATTTTGGCTGAAATGGATATCTTTGTTTTACAATTTACCCTTTGCTTTGCAGCCGTGATACTTTTACTATTTTTCTTTTATCTGACTATAGTCCGCCTGATACGATCAGAGTTAAAGATACAACACTCATGAATACAGGTCCGTGTACTTTTTCAGAATGAATTCTTGCTTTTTTAGCCTTTTGGGTCTACAATTTAAATGTAATATATTTTTATGTTGATAGGAGTTGATAACATGAAACAGCTATTTGAACCTCTTAAGATAAATTCTATGGTGTGCAGGAACCGTTTTCTGCGCAGTGCTACTTGGGAGGCTCTATCTGACGACCAAGGACACATCACTAATAAACAAAAGAAAATATATACGGAACTCGCCAAAAATGAAGTTGGGTTAATTTGCACCGGATATGCCCGCATTTTGGAAGAAGAACAGCCAAATGAAAGAATGATGGGGATTTACAATGACAGCTTTATTCCTGAGTATCAGGCTTTAACGAAATCCGTACATAAGTATGGTGCCAAAATTATGATGCAGCTGGCATATGGCGGCACAAAAACCACCTATCAGACAAACAGCCGAAGGATTTTTGCTCCAGGCGATATCGCTGAGAAATCCACCGGTACCGTTGGGATTCCAATGACAAAAGAAGATATTCACTATGTAACAGAGGCATATGTACAAGCCGCTCTGCGGGTTAAGGAAAGCGGTTTTGATGCTGTCCAGATACACGGTGGACACTCTTACCTGTTAAATCAATTCTTAAGCCCTTATTACAATAACCGATCGGATGAATATGGCGGCAGTATTACAAACCGAATACGTATTATACGTGAAATATATACTGGAATCCGTCAGGCAGCCGGAGAAGATTTTCCGATCTTAATTAAAATTACCTGCTCTGATTTCTTTGAAGGCGGACTGACATTTAAAGAAGTTCTTCCAATCTGCAGGGAACTGGAGGACATGGGATTTGATGCCATTGAAGTATCCGGAAATATACATGGGAAAGCGAACAGTATGTCCGGTCAGATCTTCGACGGCTATCCTCTGACAAGAGGCGGATATTTTATAGAATACGCTAAAGTAATTGCAGAAGAAGTTAACATTCCCGTATTGGTAACGGGAGGTGTTTCTCATTTTGACAAAACATTGGACTGGCTCCAGAACAGCCGTATTGCCGGTTTTGGTTTTTGCCGGGCACTGCTTACCGAGCCTAACCTGATAAAACGTTGGAAAGACGGAGATATGACTCCTGCCAGATGTCTGCACTGTTCGAAATGCAGGACCAGGGAAGGAAACTATTGTACTGTGTTTCATAAAGGAAGTTTTTAAGATGTGTTTTTCTGAGGATTTCTATATTAAGATATGCGTTCCAGCTTATGGTAGGAATGTGTCAAATTTATTCAGCGAACTCACTGAATAAATTTGGCTCATTCCTGTTTTTTTGATTTTGAATATCAGATAACTTTGTATTTCATTTTCAACTTTACATTTTCTTCTGAAGTCCCTTAGTATTCTTCTCAACCAGCTTCCTGGCAATCATGATCTGATGTCCGCACCCCATGCATTTCAGGCGAAAATCAGCGCCTACCCTAAGGATTTCCCAATCATTGCTGCCACATGGATGCTGCTTTTTTAATTTTACGATATCGCCAACTTCATAAACCATATTTTTGCCTCCTTATATCGCTGCAAATATTTCCCCGATGCTTCCCTGCACAAGTAAGTCCGCATTATGATCCATTGGAGTTGTTGTTTTATTCACTAAAACCAGTTTATTCCCTCTGTAATAATCAATCAGACCTGCTGCGGGATACACTGCCAGAGACGTACCGCCTACAATGAGCACATCCGCCTTGGCAATATAGGATATTGCCCTGGACATTATCTGCTCATCCAGTCCCTCTTCGTACAACACCACATCCGGTTTTATAATACCGCCGCATTCACAGGATGGTATCCCTTTAAATTCCAGCATATACCCGGCATCATAAGGTTTTTTGCATTTCATACAGTAATTCCTATGGACACTGCCATGCAGCTCCAGAACTTCTTTGCTTCCGGCTTTCTGATGCAGACCATCAATGTTCTGGGTTATGACTGCCTTTAGCTTTCCTTCTTCTTCCCACTGTGCCAGTTTCCGGTGGGCAGTGTTAGGCTTCGCATCCAGACAAAGCATCTTATTCTGGTAAAAACGATAGAACTCTTTTGGATCCCTCATAAAGAAGGTATGGCTTAATATCGTTTCCGGCGGATAGTCATATTGCTGATTATACAGGCCGTCTACACTTCTAAAATCCGGAATCCCACTTTCTGTAGAGACTCCCGCTCCTCCGAAAAACACAACATTCCGGCTTTCTGCAATCATTTGTTTTAATTGCTCTGTTTTATCCATTTCCATTCCTCCTTCACTTATTGTTTCCATATCTTTGAATAACGATAACTTTGATTGTTAAAATTATTTCACTTTAATAGAATCCACAAGTACCCCTTGCACCACAAACCTGGTTGCTTCATTTCCGGTACAGGTTGAAAGAGTTACTATATGGTCTTTTGCTGTAACCTTTGCTGTGCTTTTCACTACGGAATGCTCCACAGCTTCATCCAGATAATCCTGGAAATCTTTATCTTTAGCAAAAGATATCTGATAGGTATTGCTCACTGCTCCTACTTCATGGCAGGAAAAGATCTCATATTTATAATTCATCTTTGGCGTATAAATCCAGAAATAATGGCTTTTTTCAAACACTTCTTCTTCACGAAACTGCTTCAGCGTTCCAAACATGGATCCATTTTTCATATTGTGCCCATAGATAATCGTATTTTGATCCTTAAGGTTTGGATTATTCAGATAATCCATGAAAATAGAGCCGGCAAAATTATCTTCCTTCTTAAATGTCCGGTGCAGATAGTAGTCATTATCTGTTCCACGTACCATTGGATAGCTGATATCAAGTGCTTCTACATTTAACCAGCCGATTACATCTTTATTAATCGCTTTTAGACCGGCGAAATCAACGGGACTTTCCATATAACGTTCTGTTTCACCCTGCTCATTGGTTTCAACCCTGACATCTGATCCTTCAGACTCACTGCCAGTACTACCGGATATATTGGCAAACCCTTCCAGGGAAGAATACTCATCAGTTCCTGCTTTATACTCAAGGTATATTGTCAAAAGACGAAAGCCGGAATATACAAATACTCCAATTGCGATCAGCAGTGCAATAATACGGAACACATCTCCCGCTGTCCGTTTTCTCTTTTTCGGTCTTCTATCTCTGTTTTCTGTCATATATTTTTTGTTCCTGCCTTCCCGCGCACACGGCGTCTCTTTGCCATTCGATCACGGTAAACCGGCAGATGCACAATAAACGTTGTATAATGCGCATCACTGAATGCCTCTATGGTGCCGCCATGCAATTCTACAATTTCCTTTGCAATGGACAGCCCAAGCCCCGCTCCGCCTGTCTGGCTGGAACGTGCATTGTCTACCCGGTAAAATTTTTCAAAGATGGACTTTAACTTCTGAGGCGGAATCTGGGGACCCTGATTCCGAAAGTTAATGATAATGTTTTCATTCTGGAGAAATGCTTCTATATTAATATCCGTACGGGGATAACTATATGCGATAGCATTTCTTAAAAGATTATCAAATACTCTTGCCAGTTTGTCCGGATCCCCGTCCACTACCAGCTCTTCATCCGTCCTGATAGAACAAGTTAAATCCTTATCCGCTAATACGCCATAACTTTCATCTGCAAGCTGCTCTAACATCATAGACAAATTCAATTTTTCCTTCTCCAGGACTATGTCCTGCAGGTTAAAGCGTGTAATTTCAAAAAACTCGCTGATTAATTCACCCAGCCTTGTAGCCTTTTCAAGTGTGATATGCGTATATTTTAAACGCTCCTCTTCCGGCATGTTCGGCTGTTCATCCAGCATTGTTAAATATGCAATAATGGAGGTCAGCGGCGTTTTCAGATCATGGGCAAGATATACCACAAGGTCGTTCTTACGCTGTTCACTTTCAATTGCCGCATACTCTCTTTTTTTCAAAGTCATTTTCAAAGTGTTAAGTTTCTCCGAAATCGGGCCCAGTTCCGGAACCAGATTAATCGGCGCATCTTCATCAGTCAGAATCATATCGATTTCCCTGCCGATATCATCCATATAACCGGTAAGTTTAGAAACCGCCATATAGAAGAACACAAGAAATAAAATGATAAAGCCCGTAGTCAGAAAAATTTCTTTATTATCCATAAAGATTTTCCCATACATTTCATTGGCTGTATCATAATCCATATTGAATTTCATCATGAAGCTGATAAACAGGCTGGCAAAGCTGCTTTGAAATACCCCGTCTATCAGGAATTTCACAATCACAATTCCAACCACTAAAGCCAGGGCAGCAACCAGGACTGCCCTCAGCAATATTGTTCTCTTTAGTTTGCCATAATTATTTTTCAACTTTATAACCAACTCCCCAAACGGTTTTTATAAATTCCGTCTTGCCGGTAGGTCCGCTCATTTTCTCACGCAAATGACGAATATGAACCATTACGGTATTGTTACTGTTCTTGTAATACTTTTCTTTCCAGACCTGCTCAAAAAGCTGTTCCGAACTAATTACCTGTCCTCTGTTTTCGCATAAAATCCAAAGAATATCAAATTCGATCGGCGTGAGTGTCAGCTCCCGTTCATTATAAGTACATTCATGGGTGCTTCTGTTAAGCACTAATCCAGCAAAATCAATAATGTCTTCCTGGGACTTGCTTCCCTCATTATACTTGGTAAACCGGCGAAGCTGCGCTTTTACTCTTGCAATTAACTCCAGCGGATTAAACGGCTTTGCAATATAATCATCTGCACCTAACGTAAGCCCGTTGATTTTATCCATATATTCCGTCTTGGCTGTCAGCATGATAACCGGAAACGTATGCTCTTCCCTTATTCTCTGCAAAATTGTAAATCCATCTATATCCGGAAGCATGACATCTAAAAGTGCCATATCCAGCTTTTCATTTTTAATACATTCCAGCGCATCAGTCCCATTATAACATTTTACAACATCATAATTTTCATTTTTCAGATATAGCTCCACTACATCTGCAATCTCCCTTTCGTCATCGACGATTAATATCTTACTCCCCATCTATATTCCTCCTATAAGTCGCAGTTACCTACTGTTCTTGGGAACGGAACTACGTCACGGATATTTGACATTCCAGTCAGGTACATTACGCAGCGTTCAAATCCAAGTCCGAATCCTGCATGTCTTGTAGAACCGTATTTACGAAGATCCATATAGAACCCGTAATCTTCCTCTTTTAATCCCAGTTCATTCATGCGGTTCAGCAGTTTATCATAGTCATCTTCCCTCTGGCTTCCACCGATAATTTCACCGATTCCAGGCACCAGACAGTCCATCGCGGCAACTGTTTTGCCGTCTTCGTTTAATTTCATATAGAATGCTTTGATCTCTTTTGGATAATCCGTTACAAATACCGGACGCTTATAGATCTCTTCCGTCAGATAGCGTTCATGTTCTGTCTGAAGGTCACATCCCCAGAATACTTTATAATCAAATTTGTCATTATTCTTTTCCAGAATCTCAACTGCTTCCGTATAAGTAACATGAGCAAAATCAGAAGCCGCCACGCTTTTTAAACGTTCTAACAGACCCTTGTCCACAAATGAATTAAAGAATTCCATTTCTTCCGGTGCATGTTCCAGTACATAATTAATCACATATTTTAACATGGACTCTGCAAGCATCATATTATCCTGCAGATCTGCAAATGCGATTTCAGGCTCTATCATCCAGAACTCTGCTGCATGTCTGGTCGTATTGGAGTTTTCTGCCCGGAAAGTCGGACCAAATGTATAAATGTTACGGAATGCCTGCGCATAAGTCTCACCGTTAAGCTGTCCGCTGACTGTCAGACTTGTCTCTTTTCCGAAGAAATCCTGGCTGTAATCGATTGCTCCATCTTCTGTTTTCGGAATATTATCCAGATCCAGCGTGGTAACACGGAACATTTCACCCGCGCCTTCACAGTCACTTCCGGTAATCAGTGGTGTATGAACATATACAAAATCTCTCTCCTGGAAAAACTGATGGATTGCATATGCGATCATGGAACGCACGCGGAACACTGCCTGAAATGCATTTGTTCTGGGTCTTAAATGAGAAATGGTCCTCAAATACTCAAAACTGTGTCTCTTCTTTTGAAGAGGATAATCCGGTGTGGAGTTTCCTTCCACTTCAATCTCGGCTGCCTGGATTTCAAACGGCTGTTTTGCCTGAGGTGTGGCAACCAAAGTTCCTTTTACAATAATGGCTGCTCCCACATTTAATTTGGAGATTTCCTGAAAGTTATCCATTTTATCATGATATACAATCTGAAGTGTCTCAAAGAAAGTTCCGTCATGCAGAACGATAAAACCAAATGTCTTTGAATCACGAATGCTTCTGATCCAGCCGCCAACGCGGATTTCCTGATCTAAATATTTTTCTCTTTCTTTATAAATCTCTCTAACTGTTACCAATTCCATTGTTCGAACTCCTTTGTTCTTTATTCTTTCTCACTATTTTTCTAGTATAGCCTATTCCTGGCTGGTGTGCAAGCCACTAACACTATTTTTCTCTCACATTTCCTTCTCTATCCATTCAATCTCTTTTTGCGGTATTCCCTGGGAGGCACCTTCTCGTATTTGCGGAAAAACCTGGAAAAGTAAAACGGATCACAAAACTGAAGCTCATTGGCAATCTCCTGAAGCTGAAGATCTGTTGTAAGCAAAAGGTGTTTTGCTTTCTTTAAAAGCATTACTTCCAGATATTCTTTAATTCCAATTCCGGTATCCCGCTTAAAATTCCGGGACAGTGAATAATAAGACACATGCATATCTTTCGCCATATTTTCTATTTTAAGCTGAGCCGAAAGATTCTTTTCTATATAATACAGACTTTCCTTCTGTCTGTAGTATCCGCTTAAATCCATCTGTGCTATACCGTCTTCCTTCATTTTTATATAGAAGTGTCCAAGAATTTCATTTAATGCCCCTTTAAAAAACATTTGGTCACCCAGCGTCCCGCCCTCCAGGAGATCTATTAGTCTTTTTGTTTTCTCTGTATCATATGGCATGGACATTGCCCTGCCCAGACTCTGAAACACATCAATTCCCGGAAGCCGCTGCAATTCAAAATGAAAATATAACTTTATAAACGCACTCATTCCTATGTAATTATACTTTGTCCCTGCCGGAATCAAATATACATTTCCAGGGATTAAATTATGGTGATATTCCCCATTTTCAATACATCCTTCTCCTTTTATTACAAAATACAGACGGTTAAAAGGAGATACTACCTCTTTGTGATTCCAGTCTGTATCCCCGTACAGAAGTCCGTGTTCAATTATTTTTATCTGCAGACCGTTGAAATCTTCATCTATCATACGAAACTTTTTATCTTCCATAACAAAAATATCCATCTTTCTTCCTGTTATCTTCATGTACATTCCAGATACCTTTTTATATAATGATCATAACATATAATCTTAGAAATAGAAAGGAAACTGCCATATGTCACTGCAAAATGGTTTAAGCGCACTCAATTTGGAAATGCCTGACAGGATTCCCCGCACGGAGTATTCCGCACATTTCCACTGGGACCTGGTACAAAAAGTTACAGGTATTCCGGTTTCTTCAAAGAGCACCGCAGAAGAACAGACAAACGCATCCCGTGAATTTATAAAAGCATGGGATTATGGTCTCTTCTGGAATATTCTCCCCTTTGGCTCAATTTTTGGAGAAAAGAAAACGAAAATGGGGCATGCCTCTTATCAGGCTGATGCCGTAGATTACTCTAATGAAGTAAAAAGTTTTATAGAAGAACCCGAAGATGTATTTGATTTTGATTTTGATCAGGTCTATGGCAGAAGAAACAGCCAGGATCTGATTCAGGGTTTTCAGTCTGATTATGATAAAATGTGCCTGGAACACCCCGATACGGTAAATATGACCGGTATGTATACGACCTGTATGTCCGGGATCATCGAAATACTGGGCTGGGATATGCTGCTGCTGGCTGCAGGTATAGACTCCAGAGAATTTGGAGAATTTATAAACCGGTATGTAACCTGGAACCTGCAGTACTTTGAGGCACTTGCGAAATGTAAGTCGGACGTAATCATGGTTCACGATGATATCGTCTGGGGTTCGGGTGCCTTCTTATCTCCGGATTTTTACCGCACCTATATTTTCCCAAATCACAAAAGACTGCTGGCTCCTTTATTGGAAAGCGGCAAAAAAGTCCTTTTTACCTCGGATGGAAACTTTACACAGTTTATTGATGACATTGCAGACCTTGGAATCCATGGGTTTGTGATGGAGCCCTGTACCGATATGTCCTATATCTGTGAAAAGTACGGAAAAAGCCATGTAATCATTGGTAATGCGGATACCCGCGCACTATTATATAAGGATAGGGAATACATCGAAAATGAAGTAAAACGCTGCATCGGTCTGGGACGCGGCTGTCCGGGCTATTTTCTTGCAGTAGGCAACCATATACCGCCAAATACACCTGTAGAAGCCTGTCTGTGGTATCAGGAATTCTACGAAAAGTATAGTAAACGATAAACAGATGCGCCTGCCGAATCTTTCCTTGCGAAGGAACGGACGTTCTTGTATAATATGATATAGATAACCTGTCTAAATTATATTTTATTTGAAAGGCCGTGAGCATATGAAGCGCATTATCTTCCATATAGACGTTAATTCCGCATACTTAAGCTGGACTTCTGTGGAAAATTTAAAGAATCCGCAAGGGATTGACCTTCGTTTAATTCCTTCGATTATCGGAGGCGACCGTTCAAGCCGGCATGGGGTTGTACTTGCAAAATCAATCTCAGCCAAAGCATATCATATACACACAGGTGAGCCCATTGCTGCTGCATTAAAAAAATGCCCGGATTTATTAATCTATCCCCCAAACCACAACCTTTACTCTGAATACAGCCACCGCCTTATGGATTTTCTAAAGGGGATTACTCCGGATGTGGAACAGGTGAGCGTGGATGAATGTTATATGGAGTTTTCCGGGATTTCCCATCTGTATGATTCCCCGGTAAGTGCAGCCACACAGATCAAAAACAACATTTATGATAAATTCGGCTTCACTGTTAACATTGGAATATCATCAAATAAACTGCTGGCTAAGATGGCTTCTGACTTCGAAAAGCCCGGGAAGGTTCATACCCTGTTTCCCTCTGAAATCCAGACCAAGATGTGGCCTCTGCCTGCTGCGGAACTGTATATGGCCGGGAAAGCATCCGTAGCAACACTGAATAAACTTGGTATTTACACAATTGGGGATCTGGCGGTAACAGATCCGGCACTGCTCACGCCTCATTTAAAAAGTCATGGAAAGATGCTCTGGGAATACGCAAACGGCATAGACAGCACCCCTCTGGTCTCTACTCCCGAAAAAGCTAAGGGAATCGGGAATTCCACTACTCTGTCCATGGATGTAACCTCCGCCAAAGATGCAAAAGCTGTTCTGCTGAAACTGGCTGCAAGTGTATCCGGCCGTCTTAGAAAAGCCGGGCAGCTTGCGGGAAATGTCTGCGTGGAAATAAAATACAGTACCTTTAGCGTATCATCCCACCAGATGCAGCTACTGTCTCCATCCAATACGGAAAAAGCAGTCTACCGTGCCTCCTGCCAGCTATTTGATGCGTTATGGGATCAAACGCCCATACGCCTTCTTGGAATCCGCTGCTCAAAACTTGTATCTGACGATACGCCGGTTCAGCTAAGCCTCTTTGATTTACCAGCCTCTGATAACGCAAAACAGAAAAAGCTGGATCAGGCATTGGATTCCATCCGGCTGAAGTTTGGTAATACTGCCATCACCCGTGCAAGTATGCTGCCGCCTAAGGATGACCCGGAGGATGTCTGATAATGGAGATGTCTGATAACGGAGATGTCTGATAACGGAGATGTCTGTAAGCTGAGGCGTAAAATATCTAATGCATTTTACTTAAATCTTATCAAAAATAAATCATGGAGAAGCCGCTCTTTTTATGGCTCCCCCATGATTTTTAGGTTATTCCTATTTTCGATAACCTCTTGCAAAATCCATATATTTTTATGTTATAATACCACAACTTCCCCGTCATGTTTTCTGGAATACTCTGCTGCAAAAGCCATAACATGCCCCTGCAGCGATAATTCCGCACCAAATCTCCTGCTTTCTTTATCCGGATTTAACAGTGCCTGGGTAAAATTACGCATAATACATTCATCCCCACCGGAATGTAACGTCCTGGGTGTATGTATTTTTATGGTTGTCTCATTTCCTGTGGCAAAGTCCCTGACCACATACTGGTCTTCATCAATGCTTCCCTCCAGTTCCCCTTTCGTTCCCATAATCTTTGTCTGGCGTTTGATATCCATCGTAAATGCCGATGCCTGCCAGGACACTGTCACCCCGTCTTCATAGACCATGCTCACCACCTGATGGTCTGCCGCATCATTATCACATTGATAGACGCATCTGCTGTATGGCGACTCTTTTAAATGGGCAAGAAAGGCTTCCCTGTCATCTGTCCGCATTACAATATCCCTGAAGTTCTGCCTCATTTCCCGGTCATCCAGATAATTGTAGGCAGAGTACAGACAGGTCTTATTGTGGGGACATCCATCCATACAGTTTTTTGTAGCATGTTCCGGCATATTTGCCCTGGTGAAATAAGACAAGGAACCAAACGATGAGATTCGTTCACATTTTTTTCCTCCCAGCAGGAAATTAAAGATATCCGTATCATGGGAGCATTTTGCCACGATCATTGGCGTTGTTTCTTCTGTATTACGCCAGTTTCCCCTGACATAGCTGTGGGCAAAATGCCAGTACCCGATATTTTCAATGTGATGTATAGACTTTACTTCTCCAATCACACCGCTGTCCAGCGTCTCTTTTACTGACTGGAAGAATGGTGTATGCCGCAGTACATGGCATACCATCAGCAATACGCCCTTTTCTTTTGCTGCCTCCACGATTGCCTTTGTTTTTTCAGCTGTTTCCGCCATGGGTTTTTCCAGCAGCACATTTAATCCTGCCTGTATCGCAGCCATCGCAGGCTCATAGTGCTGTCTGTCCTGGGTTGCAATAATAACGCCATCCAGTTCATATCCTTTCCCAATCATGTCCTTCCAGTCTTCGTATCTGTCCTCATCCGCAATGCGGTGCATCTTCCCAAATGTATTGCGCCTGTCTGCCAACGGTTCTGCCACACAGACAAACTTTACCTCTGAGGGGAACTTAAGCGCATAGGGCGCATAACAGTTCGCCCCTCTTTCCCCGGCACCAATTAATCCTAACTTTATCTGTTTCATAAAAGCTTCATTCCTCTCCGGCATACCGCCCTGTCTATTTGTACTTTTTATTCGCAAATAATTATTTTGCACCATTGTGATACATAAGCCTTTTTTTCTTTTTCAATCAGCCCTTTACCGCGCCTGCAGTCATACCTGCTATGATATATTTCTGTCCGAAAGCATATACAACAATGATCGGCACGAGAATTAAGACCATGATGACGCAGACCAGGTTCCAGCTTCTCTGGAATTGCCCGAAGAAACTGTACACCATTGTGGTAAGGGGCATCTTTGATGAACTGTTCATTACATAGAACGGAGTGATAAAATCATTCCATGCATTCATGAAGTTTAAAATGATAACCGTTACGGTTACCGGCTTTAACAGTGGAAATACTACTTTCCAGAAAAGCCCCATGCAGCCGCATCCGTCAATAATTGCAGCCTCATCGATTTCCCTTGGCACCGACCCGATAAACCCATAATAGAGAAATATGGTAAACGGTGTTACTAATGCCGAATACAGCAGTATCAGTCCGGCCAGCGTATCCATCAGTCCCAGCCTCTGCAGAACCAGAATGGCAGGTACCATATTCAAAGGGGCTACCAGTCCCAGTAAAAAGAACAGGTACATAAAACGGTGGAGCTTTGTTCTCCTTCTTGACAGTACAAAAGAACAAAGTGCTGCACCAGTTGTGGCTATAATGACGGTACAGACAGATACAACCAGGCTGTTGCGGAAAGCGCCAAACACATCCACCTGGCTCACAACCTCCTGATAATTGGTAAAAATCCATTGCTTTGGCAGTGAAAAACTCATATTTACCGCGTCACCCTGTGCCTTAAAGGAATTCAGCAGAATAATAATCAGCGGCACAAAAACAAGGATGGAGAAGCCCCAGAGAACGATACATTTTACAATTCTCCCGATTTGGTTTTTTCTTGTCATTTCAATCCTCCTCCCTGGTCATGCCTTTTAAAACAGAAAATGCCACAATACAGGTAAAAATAAAGAGAATCATTCCCAGCGCCGTAGAAAATCCATACCTTCCGGAACTGTATTCCTTATAAATAACCGTATTTAAAACCTCTGTCTTTCTGGCCGGACCACCGTTGGTCAGCACAAATACCAGATCAAACACTTTTAGTCCTGCGATCAGATTCAGCACCAGATTTATGGTAATGGACGGCATCAGCTGGGGAATTATGACATAGATTAATTTTTGGAATCCGTTTGCCCCATCAATAGAAGCCGCTTCCAGATAGTCTTCGGAGATAGCCTGCAGTCCCGCTATATAAATGACCATGTTCTGTCCCACCAGGCGCCAGATCTCCACACAGATTACCGCTCCCAAAGCGGTGTTCACATCCCCCAGCCAGTCTCTCTGTAAAAAGTCCAGACTTATGAAACCCAGGAATCCATTAATTACACCATATTCCGGATTAAAAATGGATTTGAACACCAGACCGATAATCAGTGGTGAGAGCATAACCGGGAAAAAGAAGATTGTTCTTAGAAAATTTCTGGTTTTAAATCCTTTATTCAGAGCCAATGCCATTCCCAGCCCGATTGCATTCTTAAAGATGGTGGTGACCAGGGCAAAAACAATAGTAGTAAAGATAACCAGCAGGTATCTCTGGTTCGTAAATATTTCTTTAAAATGTGACAGTCCTACAAAATGGATCTCGTCATTCATTGCATTCCAGTCTGTAAATGACAGAGCCAGCCCCATGGCGCTTGGCACGATGAAAAATACCAGATATAACACCAAAGGAAGCAGAATAAAATAGGACGGGTATATTTTTTTATGATTCATTGAGCTTCCCTTCTTTCTCCGCTCCGGTTTTTCACACAGCCGGTGTACCAGACACCGGCCGGAAAACCAGGCTTATTTTATTTAGAATCCTTCCTGATCGGAATCTTTTGCAAGAGCTCTTCTGGTATTATCATACTCTTCCAATACCTGTTCCGGTGTCAGGGAACCGGTGAACATTTCCTGGCAGAGTTCGCTGATCTTGCCGCCGTCATAGAAATATACACTTGCTTCTGCACCCTGAAGCTGTTTGTCACCGACAATATTCATCAGGTCTTTATATGCCTTTGTAGGGCTTGCTTCAATCCCTTTTACGGAGGAGGAAACGTAAACTGTTTTTTCTTTATACAGTTTTTCCAGGTTCTGTTTCTCTGCCAGGAAATCAAAATATTGTTTTGCTTCTTCAATGTGTTTGCTGCCGGCACTAATGCATTTTGTAGTTCCTCCAGCGGTCAGGGTAGCATACTGGTTATCTGCCAGCGGGCTTGGGAACATGCTGTATTCCTCCGGATTAACGCCATTGATATTATTGACCATTTCGTTTGGATAAGATCCGTGAATAATAATCATTCCATATTTGCCGCTTGCAATTGCGTCATAAGAATTATCGTAAATATTAGACATATGGTTTTCACCAAAATATCCGCTGTCCGCCATTTCCTTGAGCTGTGTCAATGCGGTAACAAATTCAGGTACATCTGCAAATCCGATTTTATTGGTATTCAGGTCATCATAAAGTCCGGGATGGTTTGCTGCCGCAAGGGCACTTGCACCTTCCATCCAGTAATGGGTATGCCACAGATCTTTTACAAATTCATAGACCGGGGTAATGCCGCCTGCCTGCAATTTATCACATGCTTCTTTAAACTCAGCGTAATTGGTGGGTACTTTGATTCCAAGTTCTTCAAACACTGCCGGCTTATAAAGAACTCCGTTGGTGTCATCCACCCCAGCCGTATTCTGTGCATAAAGCCTGCCTTTGTAAGAGCATCCGTCGATTGCCCACTGCTCTAATTCACTTACCCAGGATTCCTCTGACAGATCAACCATATTTTTTTCAGGATTAAAATCCTTTAATTTCGTTCCGGAATAGGACATGAAGATATCTGGTCCTTCACCTGTATTCAATTTGGATTTCACAATGGTCTGATACTGGTCATCCGGACTTAACTGGAAATTGATTGCAATACCGGTCTTTTCCTCAAACTCTTTTGCCAGTTCCTTATCCACATCTTCGATCCAGTTTTGTGATGCCGCAAAATTTAAAGTAACTTTCTCACCGCTTCCTTCATCATTATCCCCAGCCGTTGTCTCAGCTTTTGATTCCTCTGATTTTCCATCCTCTGTCTTTGCCGCTTCTGTCAGCGTCCCGTCAGTCTTTGCTGTTGTATCCGCCGTATCTTTCGTATTCTGATTCCCACATCCTGCCAGGGATCCAATTGCTAATGTCAGGCACATTCCACCTGCTAATAACTGCATTTTTCTCTTTTTCATGTTTGTTTCCTCCTTTAACTTGAATTGTTGAGTTCATTATAGCCGATGGCATCGTGGTTGGAAATGCACAATGTGAGACTCTTATGTGGATAATCTTGAACAGTATTCTTACACGCAAAATAAGGACAATAACCATCAAACGGGTTATTGCCCTTACCTCAGAGTGTATTCTATAAAAATAATTATTCTGCCTATTCGTGTTTCTGTATTATCTGCGTTTTCTCTTTTTCTTTTTAACGGAGTACCCAAATGTCCCCAGATGTTCTCCAAGTCCCAGATATTCACCATGGGAATAAGCCAGAAGTCCGGTCTTATTCAGTTCAAATTTACCATTTTCATTCATGTAAGCCTCGTCTACATGGACTGCAAGTACATCCGCAATAAACATATGGTGTGAGCCCAGTTTTTTTATTTCTTTTACCCGGCATTCAATGTTAAC
Source organism: Robinsoniella peoriensis (assembly GCF_000797495.1). Lineage (GTDB taxonomy): Bacteria > Bacillota > Clostridia > Lachnospirales > Lachnospiraceae > Robinsoniella > Robinsoniella peoriensis. The sequence goes on along the minus strand of NZ_JTGN01000013.1, from coordinate 140,278 downwards.
CGGACACTCACCAATCATGGGAACTTTGACCTGCTCTGCTGCCTCAGGCGTCAGATGAAGCTCCTGAAACTTGTCTACATCCCTGCCGGACCGGACACCGCAGTAGTCTGTCGCCTTCGCCAGTTTCTGGGTCGTAAGATTAATCACAAATTCCCCTGTTTCCCGAATCATATCATATGAATACCGTTCCGGCTTCACCGATATATAAACCATGGGAGGATTAGTACAAATCGTGCCTGTCCACGCTACCGTAATAATATTCGGCTTTTCGCCCTCCCTGGCACAACTTACCATCACTGCCGGCAGCGGATATATCATATTGCCCGGCTTCCAGGTCTGTTTACCCATAGCACAACCTCCCTTTTTTCGTTATTGCTGTAATGCATTCATAAATGCAGGAATCAGCTGTTTCTTCCTGGAAACTATCCCTGGCAGATATACCGAATGATCCTCTGGCTGCTGATGAAAAGCTTCTCTTACCAGGTCTTCCGAATCTCCGCCAAAGCATAGCAGCTCCGTGGATTCATTCATGATATCCGTGAGCATGAAAAACAACATCGACTCTCCATGCTGCCCCAGTGCCTTTTCCAGATAAGGAATCAGCCTACCCTTAATATCCTTTAATTCCGAAGCATTCATAGAATTGATCTGCCCAACTCCAAAATTTGCCTGGTTAAGTTCAAACTTTTTAAAATCTTGATAAAAGATTTCTTCCGGGGCCTTTTTCTTTAAATTACTTCCAGCTGCAAACATTTCAGATGCAAAGGTTTCAATTTCAATTCCCGCAATCTGTGCAAGTCTCTGTGCCGCGTCTCTGTCCACTGCCGTACAGGTTGGGGAGCGGAACATCAGAGTATCCGAAATAATTGCGGAACACAGCAGCCCTGCTATATTGGACGGTATCTCAATTCCCTTTTCCTGATAGATCTGATAAATAATTGTCGCCGTACATCCAACCGGCTGATTCCTGAAAAATACCGGCGCCATGGTTTCCAGCGAGCCAAGTCTGTGATGGTCAATAATCTCCAGTATCTCTGCACTTTCAATGTTGTCCACTGCCTGAGAAGCTTCATTATGATCTACCAGAATCAGTCTGTTCCGCTTCATACCCAGTAAGTTACGTCTGGAAATCATACCCACATAGCAGCCGTGCTTGTCCAGTACCGGGAAATCACGGTATCTCTTCTTCGCCATGGTATCCTTAATATTATCCGTAAAATCATCCAGCTCAAAAGTCAGAAGGTCATTTTTCTTCATAAAGAATTTGACCGGCATACTTTGGTTTATAAGTCTTGCTACGGTGTAGGTGTCATGGGGTGTGCTGATAATCGCACAGTCCTTTTCATGAGCCAGATGCTGAATGGTTCTGGATACCGGAGCGCCCTCACATACAATAATACAGCTGGCATTCATTTCGATGGCACATAACTGGGATTCATACCGGTTTCCCAGGATGACCAGATCATCCTCTCCAATATAGTTTTCCATCAGATCAGGGTTTGCAGCTGCAACAACCACTTTTCCTTTCACAAAATAGGCATGTTCATTTCCAACCACCATATTCCCTTCCAGGGTCTCCAGAATATTGCTGTATTGGGTTCTTGCCGTAGACAAAATTTCATTGTCTAATATATCCATATAAGACTGTGCAATATCGCTGATAGTAATAAGTCCCTCCAGAATATTATTATCCTTTGTAATCGGCAGTGTATTTACATTTTCATCTTTCATAAGCGTCCATGCCTTTTTCAGGGAAATGCTGTGGCTGACACCCGGTATTCTTCGGATATCCATATCCTTTACTCTGGTTCCCACATTTGGAACATAGCCCGGAGGTTTTATTCCAAACCGGTCCAGAACAAACTGCGTCTCCTCGCTGACCTGTCCGGCTCTTTTCGGGACATAGATTGCATCACCTATCTTATTCTTTACATCTGCGTAAGCGATAGCGGAGCAAATAGAGTCTGTATCCGGGTTCTTGTGTCCGATGATATATACTTTTTTCTTCATTGTCTCCTGCATTTCATCGTTATCCTTTCCGATTAATGTACTCAATTCTCAATTACCTCTTTTACTAAATTTTTTCATATCCTCATGTTCTATCAGTGCACCGCCATCTTTGATTCTATTCATCATTCTGATGAATTCCTCTGCAATCCTGTACACATACTATATTTTTCACATAATTCTTTGTCATTATCCGACTTTCATCATATCATACTTCTTTTTGCTTTTCAAACACTGTATTGCCTATTCTGCCCATTTTAAGCCATTTCTGTTGCTTTTTTTATACAAAAATGTTATAGTTTTATCATTCTATAGTGGGAAATAAGGAGGATCATATGTCAGAAGAATTAATCAACGAAACAACTGCCACACCGGAAACCGCTGAAGCCGTAACAGAAACAGAAACTGCTGCCGGCATCACACCAGAAGCTGAAACTGCTGTACCTGATGAGACTGCAGCGGAAAGCATGGCTGATTACGAAAAAGAGCTAACCGCTTCTCTGAAACAAATCCATGAAGGTGATATCATTACAGGTACCGTAATCGGGGTTACGGAAACAGAGATCACTTTAGACCTTAAATATTACACCGAAGGTGTGATCCGTCTGGAAGATTATAGTGCAGACCCGAGCTGCTGTCTGAAAGAATCTGTTCATATTGGCGACGAAATCTCCGCAACCGTTGTCAGAAGAGATGGCGGACAAGGTCAAATCATGCTCTCCAGCAAAGAAGCTAATGAAGTGCTGGCATGGGATAAATTAAAAGAGCTGAAAGAAAATCAGACAAACCTTACCGTAAAAATAGGCGGCGTTGTTAATGCCGGTGTCATTGCATATGTAGAAGGCATCCGCGGATTTATTCCGGCATCCAAGCTTTCTTTAAATTACGTGGAAGACTTGAACGAGTGGCTGGGACAGGAAATCCAGGTTCGTGTCATTACTGTTGATGAAGAAGACAATAAGCTTGTATTATCCGCAAAAGAAATCTTAAGAGAAAAAGCGAATGAAGACAGAAAAGCAAAAGTGTCAAATGTAGAAGTAGGCCTTGTAACGGAAGGTACCGTTGAGTCTATTCAGCCTTACGGTGCATTTATTAATATCGGAAACGGTCTGTCCGGACTTGTACATATTTCACAGATCTGTGAAAAGAGAATTAAAACTCCAGCAGCAGTTCTTACAGTAGGAGATCAGGTAAAGGTAAAAGTTATTAATATTAAGGACGGAAAACTCAGCCTTAGTATGAAAGCACTGAACGATGTTGCTGCGGAAGAAGTGACAGAAGAAACGTTCGATCTCCCTGAAACAGAAAGTGTTTCAACTAATCTGGGATCTCTTTTCGCTAAAATTAAATTATAATCGGCAAACTATCTGTCATTTTGACTTTTATATTACATCAATTTAACGCGGTACTTTGTCGTAATTCACTAAAACAGGTTCTTGACGAACCTGTTTTTCGTTATTTTTTACAATAAATTCACTTAGAGTTCATACTTCGTTCACAATTGATTGTTATACTTTAAACATCTTCAAAAGAGATAACTTCCGGTTTATAGCGTAATGTTTTCATTACACATATAGATAAATTTTTTCATAATAGCCTCGGTGTACCAGACACCGGGGCACTCCTCATTTTATGGGGGAAATAAGGGTTTGCATCTTACACGAGGCAAATCACAGGTGTTTTTAAGATTCCCATCCGTATCAACTGATACTCATAAGCATATCTTTCATCTAGCGTCCGCCATTCAATCGGACCAAACCATTTTTTCATTTTTGATTCCCTTTTTCATTCATAAATGCATCAAACTGCTTTTGCAGCTCTTCCATAAATTTATCCAGTCCTGCTGCTTTTAGTTTCTCAATTGCCTTATCAATATTTTCATCGTAATCTTTGAATCCATTGGAGATGGGATTCAGGTACTCGGATTCTACAGCCTGCAGCTGCGCATACTCCGATTTTACAGGCTCCGTGTCAAAAATGAAATTGGTGGACTTCATGGTAATACTTCCCTCTGCCTGTTTGTTAAAAGTTTCAATCTGTTCATCTGTAATATAGCTTGGATAACGGCGGAATTCCGTATTAACCGGCATCCAGTTATGAATGATTTCATCCGTACAGATCCTTTCCACACGACCATTTTCAGTCAGCTTATAATCGGTTCCTTCAATTCCGTATATCCACAGATCCACCCATTCCTGGTTCTTCTGGAACAGGTTAATGACCTTGATATATGCTGCCAGCTCATCCGGGTCCTCTACTCCTGCGCTGATCCCAAAGGCGGTAACGTAGGTTCCCCAGCTCATCAGAGGCTTTTTGGCTGTATCACCCAGATATACATTTTCAAATACTGCATTTGATGCAGAGGAACGGACGCTTTCCATCATCTCGAAGATACGGTCATTGGAGCTTACTGCAAACATGGCTCTTCCGGCGGCAAATTCACTGCTGGACTGCTCTCCGTTTGACAGCTGGTAGGATGGAATGATTCCCATCTGGTTCCAGCGCTTTGCAATCTCACTTACCTGCTTATACTCTTCGGACTCATAGTAGCTGTAGACTTTAGGATCATCCGGGGCATTGGCATCCGTCATGGCAAAATTGTTGATAAAGTTCATATTGATGTCAGATGCTATGGCTCCATTTAACACCTTAGGATTCAATCCTCGCCCCAGGCCAATATAATCGGGATGTTTTTCTTTGCATAGCGTATAGAAATTTTCTAAATCCTCTATGCTTTTAATTTCTGAGACTCCTGCCTCATCCATCAAATCTTTTCTCACCATCATGAGATAATCTTCACCGGCATTTGGCTTATATCCAACCGGTATGGAATATATTTTGCCGCCAATGGTAAATGCTTTTGCAGCATTTTCTTCGTCACAGTATTGATACAGTTCCGGGGCATTATCCTTCAGCAGTCCTGTAACATCCGCATAATAACCCTTTCCAACCATTTTTGCAGTGACTTCCGTATTGGTGTAGCACATGAATTTTTCACCTGCGGAAAACATCAATTCCGATTTCCCCCCTGCATATTCAGTCCAGGGAAGATACTGGATTTCCAGGTCCACATTGATCTCATCCAATACTTTTTGATGAATTTCATTGGCCATCAGCTCTTTCATACGGGGAGATTCTTCCCCGAACATCACCAGTTTCACAGGAACGGCATCCTGAGAGGCAGTATCGGAAGCTTCTGCATTTGTACCTGCTGTCTTCTTTTCCTCTGAGGAAGCACATCCTGTAAACATGGCTGTTACCATAGCCCCTGCCGCTAATAATGCTGTTACCTTTTTTAAACTCTTCATTCTCATACCTTTTCTCCTTTTCTGTGTGACCTCGTGTCACACTTACCTTTTTCTGTTCGATCTCGTGTCACACTACCCTTTTCTGCGCGACCTCGTGTCACACTTCCCCTTTTCTGTGTGACCTCGTGTCACACTTACCCTTTTCTGTGCGACCTCGTGTCGCACTTACCTTTTTCTGTGCGACCTCATGTCACACTTACCTTTTTCTGCGCGACCTCATGTCACACTACCCTTTTAAAGCACCCACAGTTACACCCTTTACAAAATATTTTTGTACAAACGGATAGACCAGTACGATTGGTCCGATGGCAATACAGGTAATTGCCATTTTGATCGTCTGAGTGGGCAAAACAATATGCCCTGCTCCCATCCCATTTGGATTCGTCGCCAGATACTGGATATTGGCATTCATTATGTACAATATATACTGCATGGAATAGTACTCATCTTTGTTAACCAGCATTAGCGGAAGATAAAAGTCATTCCAGTAGGTCAATGCGTAAAATAAAACAATGGTTACAATTCCTGCTTTTGACAGGGGCAGGACTACTTTCCAGAAAATCTGAAAATATCCGGCTCCATCAATTTTAGCACTCTCCGTCAGTTCATAGGGCAGCCCCTTGATAAAGTTTCTGATCAGATACATATAGAAAACATTCATGCTGTAAGGCAGAATCAACCCCCACAAGGAATTTCCCAGATGGTAATACTTTGTGCAAACCAGATACCAGGGAAGCATCCCCCCGCTGAACAGCATGGTAAAGTAAGCAAAAAATGCCAGTTTGTTCGCATGACGGAAATCTTTAACCGAAATAACATAGGCAAAGCAAGTTGTAATAATTACGGATAAGATGGTTCCCAGTATCGTAGTCGCCAGAGTTACCCCATATGCACCCAGCAGCGTGTCTCCCTGGCTTTGGAAAACGTATTTATAGGTATCCAGGGAAAATCCTCTTGGTACCAGAGAAAATCCTTTTGTGGCAATTTCTACTTCATTTGAAAACGAGCCGGAGATTGCCAAAACGATGGGAAGCAGGCAGATCAGGGAAAATATTCCCAAAAGTACATAGAAGCCGCCCAATAAAATACGATCCGATTTTAAAGTCCTTTTTCTCATTTCTAATTTCCTCTCTAAAATAATGAAGTGTCTTTATCGAATTTTTTCGCTATCTTATTGGAGATTATAACTAAAAGGAATCCGAATATAGACTGGTAAAGGGAAACTGCTGACGCAAATGCCATGTCTCCATTCTTTACACCGCTGCGGTAAACAAATACATCAATTACATCCGTTACTGGAAGAAGCATTGGATTTAGATTTGTAAGTCCGATCATCATGTTCAGATTTCCTTTCAGCATATTTCCTACGGAAAGGAGAAACATAATGATAATAGTCGGCCTTAACAGCGGAAGTGTTATCTTGCGGATCTGCTGCCATTTACTTGCCCCATCCACCTGTGCTGCTTCATATATAGAAGTATCAAAGCCTGATAATACACCGTAATAAATAACAGAATTATATCCGGTACTCTGCCAGATCACGACTAAAACTAAAATGATGACCCAGGCAGCAGGACTGGAGTAAAAGTCAAAATGAATCCCTGCTCCTTTTAACAATCCGCTGATAACTCCCACTTCAGAGCTTAACAAAGCGTTTAGTATGGCGCCCATAACCATCCAGGAGATAAAATAAGGAAAGAACATAACGCTCTGGCTTCCCTTTATAAACTTCTTACTTTTTATTTCACTGAGCATGATGGCTATTGCCACCGCAAAAATCGTCCCAAATACAAAGAACAGGATATTCAATCCAATAGTATTTCTTGTGGCTCTAAGTGCCGTATCCATATTATTGAAAAAGAAACTAAAGTTCTTAAACAATGGATCAGCCCATTCGCTTCCGAAGATCCCCCCTTTAAAATGGTAATCTTTAAAGACCAGTATCAGGCCCGCCATAGGAACATAGGCAAAAGCAAGCAATACCACAACTCCCGGAAACGCCATCAGATAGAGCGGCAAATCCTTTTTAAATGTGTGTTTTCGTTTCATAGCCTCCCTCTTTCTTTTTATTTTCACTGTACGTACTTGTGTTATGGATGCATCTTATCGTCATTTTGACTTATTATCAATCATAAAAATACGTATTTTATATAACATCATCTAATATAATACTGTTTTTATAATATTAATTTCATCTCGTATTGTTTATTTTATACTTTTCTTGTTGTTAATGCAGATTATTTTGTGCATTATTACTCTGCTCCAGACACAAAAAACAAGCAGGAAATCAGGCTTTTCGCCCGCCTCCTGCTTCTGATCTTATATTAATTCTTAGTTATAAGGGAATCTGCGTTTGGCACACGCGGGAATGCCCTAGAGCGTGTTTGAAAATTCATTCCTGCCATCTGCACGCCCCACTTAGCGGCATATTTGCCCCGAATTCAGGTTGCGTAGCCCGCTACGCGCCCTTCATCCGGGACAAATCTCCCACAAAGTGTGACGCACAGCTGCCAGAAAGCAATTTTAAAACACGCTCTGGTTCTGTTCTTATCTTAATCCTTAGTCTTAACCCTCCGTATCTGGGACGGAGATACTCCGTAAAATTTTCGAAATGCCGCCGAAAAATAAGAGGAACTGTTAAAACCAACTTCCTTTGCAATTTCCTGTATTGTCATGTTTTGCTTTTCCAAAAGCATTTCCCGTGCTTTTTTAAGCCGCAGCTGACTGATATAATCAGGGAATGTTTTTCCTGTATGCTGGTTAAAAAGCTTACTGAAATAAGAAACGCTCAGTCCATAGTGCTCAGCAACTGCCTCTACTGATAACCCGCAGTCACGGTAATTCTCCCCCACATAGACCTCTACTTCTCCCATAATATATACCGCATTAGGCTGCCGGCTGCTTTTTAGCTGGGCCCTGACTTGTAAGAACAGCTGGCAGAGCCACTCCTCTATGTCCGCCTGCCCGATAAAAATCTGATTGGTGAGAAAATCCTCCAGATACATCTCATACTGTTCACTCTTTTCCCCGGAAATGCTTTCTGAAAGCCGAATCACATCCGCTATGAGCTCTTTCAGATACTTCTGTGCCTCCAGGATATGGTAGGAGGTAAGATTCTTAAGAAGCCTTTGCATACATGCATTCAGGTCTTCCTCTGTATCATTCTTAACAAACCTTAAAATGTGCTCCCGTTCGGGTTCCTGTACCGCTCCCTGCCGTTTTGCCTTCAGTACGGATTCGTCCGTTACCTGCATATCTTTTGCCAGTATATAATACTCCGTCAGCAGTTCTGCACGGTGATATGCTTTGGGAAGCCTGTCCGGCCTGCTGCAATGGGCAATTCCCACACAGCCTTTCATTCCATATAGGGTTTTTAATTCCTCCAGAAGTTTTCCCGCCTCTTCTTCAAGGGGGATACTGTCTGACCTTTCCTCCGTCATCCCATGGCTGTCATAGCACACCGCATGGGGGCCTCCCTCTTCTCTCATACTATAATCTAAAAATATAATCTCTCCCTGAGAAGCACGGTAACAGTGCATACCGCCTTTTCTATTTTCTCTCTGCACCCAGCGAATTTCCTTTACATATGCAAACAGTGCTTCATTTTTAGACCAGTCCTCCAGAAAATACCGCAGTACAATTACCGTAAAATTATCCGGTTCACAGTCTCCAAACTCAAACATTTTCTGATCAACCACATCCCCACTCCTGCCATACCGCAAAAAACGCACGGCTGCATTATTACGGATCTGGCTCTTCAGCAGGTTCATATTCTGGTTTACATCTTCCAGCGCATCTGTTGCCAGAATCAATTCATCTTTTCCTTTTACCGTTTCTTCCCCGCTCTGTGCCAGTTGCAGTATATTGCGGAAAATAGCACCCACAGGACGGTATACCCAGCCAGACAGCACCCACACTGCCCCTGCAATAACCAGCATCCCCAAAACAGTGGCAAATAATATAGTCTGAAGCGCCCTGTTTATCTGTATCTGGCTTCCCGACATATCCTGTATCCGTAGGGATAAAAACCTTCCATCCCCTTCCCTTACATAAGAAATTGCCCGTTTTTTCCCGTCTACGGACTCATTAAAGGAGCCTTCGTCAATTTCCTTTGTACAAATTTCCTGAAACATTTTCTGGGCTTCTTCCTTGTTTTCATTTCTCTGGGCAGCAACCAGTTCTCCGCTCTTATGGAATATGTAGATGGGATTTACTGCCTTTTGGTTCCATGGTATGACTTTTTCCTGCACAGCATCCATATTAATCGCCAGCGCCACGCCATAGTTACTGGGCGCATTTGGATAATCCCGGTCACTCCACAGAATAACCATATGTTTTTGATATTTGCGGTCATTGGGCCACACGTAGAAGATATCTTTATCCGACACCGTATCTGAGGCTGCTTTCACTAACTCTTCTTTTGCAGCCACGGTTACCATTCCCGTATCGTAGCTTGCCAGAATATCCTCTTTATAGAATAAGATAACGGAAGAGATGCCGGTCATATTTCCAGCCATAGCTTTCATGGATTCATAGATCGTATCGATATGGGAATCTTCCCGCCCTCCAGATACCAGGAAAGCCTTCACATTCAGATTCCGATACAGGAGTTGTGCCTGATCCTGATACTGCATGACCTGATTCTCATAAGAGTTATTCAGATTACGCAGCATTTCCCTGGTTTCCTTATCCGTATCCTCCCTGATATTTGCAGACAGCCCGCGAAATACTGCAACATCTGTAAACCCGATGGCCAGCACAGCCACGGCAAAAAATGCCAGCAAAATCCGCATTTTGTATTTTAACCTTCCGCTTCTTTTCAGCCTCTTACAGAACCCCATCTTCTCCACGTTTTGCGCCCTCCCATATACTTTCCCTCAGGTTACATAATATCTCAACAGAATAGTAAAATTATAGCAAAATCCTATTGTTTATTCAATTTTTTGGTCTATTAAAATCATTGTATTCTGTCAAAAACATCTTATTTTGCATAAAAAGGAGGGAAGAAACCAAAATATTTGATTTCTTCCCTGCATTTTATCTATATTTTCAAACACTCGTCCCCGTCACTCAGCCAGATAGATACTGATCTTCTTCATGACATTTTTTACCGCGTCTTCTACCGACTCCCCTGTGATCAGACACTTCTTTCCTTCTTCCATCACCGTCTTATTAATCATATCGTCCAATAGAGCCGGAGTTTTTAAACTTTCGATTTTCTGCTTAAAATCATCAACATCACTAGTTGAAGGCCAGATCCGATCCAGATGAAACTCACCTCTTCCAGTATCGTCTACCAGCTCATAACTGTCTTTGAATTCCGCCGGCTTTTCCATATTTTTATCAAATACCTTTTGATTTAGAGGATAACCTAAGACCGAGATCGATTGCATATCCGACTGAAGCATCATTGTCATAAAGCGTTTTGCCAGATCTGTATTTTCACTTCTGGAACTGATTCCCATTGGATCAATAGGGATATATACCTCACCGGGTGCCGTTTTATATTCTGCATCACCCAATCTGCTCCTCATGGACAATATCCAGCATAGATCTTCTGCATTGGCTGCATTAGAAACATTAATTTTAGTATCCTCATACCCCATCATACCCAACAGATAAGTACTGGTTGTCATAAAACTTACCATTTCCAGCATCTGAGTGTCTGACAGGGTTTCCCCCTGAAATTCTCCATCATCTGCGTTCCCTGTTGTTCCCAGTTGTGCATCCTGGATTTTACTCAGAGAACTAAAAAATGCTGTCAGACTATTTTCATCTAAAGTTCCATCCTCTGAGATCCAGAATGGCGCTGAGTTTGCCATGAATAGTCGGATTAATACATCTGCCGGCATACTTCCCAAAATGCTCTGCGCCCCGGGATTTTCATTTCTCAGCTGTTCTGCCAGTTCCGCCATAGAATTTAAATCCTGATACCGGGATACCAGTTCTGTTTTACCCATGACCACCGGAACTGAAAACCGCATTGGTACTGCTAAAATTTTATCTTCTTTTTTGTAAGATGAGGCAATGTTTTCAAAAATACCATCTGTATCTGAAACTTCTGCTATCACATCACTGATATCCGCTAATAAGCCTTTTTCCATATAGGATTCCGTGGGCATTCCATTTAAAAGCAGAATATCGGGACCCTGTCCGGACATGATATTCGTATTCAGGGTTTTTATGGCATCGCTTACAGTTATGGCATCCTCGCCGGTAAGCCCTATATCAAAATTCACAAATACATCCGGATTATTTTTCTGAAATACAGTAACTGCCTGCCGGACAAGGGAATTGTCATACAGCGAATAGATCGTAAGCTCCTTCTCAGGCACAGCTGTCACATTCGGATCATATTGGTATCGTACCAGTGACATACTGTCTGCAACATAGTAATTTAATATAAACGAGTCCTCATTTATAACCGTTCCCCCCACAAGATAAGCAGCAGGGTTGTACATTTTCCCCAATGCTCCGTTGAAAATCTTTTCTACAACGGAACTGTCCAGGGTATATTTATAGACACCGGTAATATCTGCTATATAGATATTTTTATTTACAGGATCTGTCATAAATTTGGGCATGTTCGTCTGATTAGCCACCTTTTCCTTACTGGAAAAAAATTCATTGAGTACCTGGTTTTTTTCCTCTGCCTTATGGGATGTCAGGTCATATGTATCCACCTCTATATCTGCCGCCTCCCAACTGTCATTAAACTTGCTGTAAGCCACAAAAAGCTTACCGCCTATGGGAATCAGATCCGGAGATGTGAAATTTTCTCCATTGGATGCCATATTATAAGTATGCACTATTTCTCCTGTGCTGCAATTGATCTGAAAAATATTCCCCTCCATATCACAGCATATTAATTCCCCCTCTTCGGTGAATTCGGCTGCTGCAATTTCATTCAAGTCTCCGGATAAGGATATATTGATTTCCTTTCCATTACCATCTTTATCTATATATTTGTATATTCTATCCTCACCCTTTTTTGTTTTGTAAAATAAACTGCCATCATATCCAATTGCTATAGGTAGAACGCCTCCGCTCTCTAGAACAAATGACGTGGAAGATTTGCCGGAAGCCGTTTCCGTATCCCCCTTATCCTGCATATCATCCGTCAGCTCTTTAGGCTGCTTCTCCCAGGCAACCCATGTGTCACCGCTATCCCGGGATTCATAAACCCCTTTTTCGGTAAACGCCCTAAGGGTTTTGTCAGAAAGCGTTTTGACTAGTGTGGAAAGATCTCCCTGGGGTAAATTCAAATCCTGTTCTATAAATCTTCCAAGAGATTGATTGCCTGTTGTCTCCAGACTTGCATTCCCCTGTTCTCCTTTTTTGTCTTCTGGTGCAGTTTCATGTTGTTTACACCCGCCCAGAATAATCATTACCATCATTAATAAAACCGATAAAACTATTCTTTTTTGTCTGTTCATTGCAAATCCTTTCCTGGAGCGTACCTGATTATTCTTTCCCACCATTTGCACGCCTCCTCTCAGGAAATTAGCCCGGGCATTCTTATACATTTCCTGTCTGTGATCTTATTATAACACAGACCTTTTTTTGCTGCCTCTAAGAAACCTTTATCTTATCTCTAATTTATCTCTAATTTTCCCGAAACAACCAAAAGGAGTTATTGATATGCTATAATATTCAAAAGATTCTGGATTTCTGCATTTTAGCTTTTGCAGTTGTTAATACCTAATAAACCGGATTGGATTCTATACAAAGGAGCTTTAAAATATGAGAATTTTAATTATTGATGATGATGTCAAACTGTGCCAGTCTCTTTCCTACAAATTAAAGAAAGAAGGCTTTTCTGTAGATATATGCCATAACGGGGAAGACGGGCTTTATCTGGCTTTCCAGAATGCCCATGACCTGATTCTTCTGGACCGAATGCTTCCGTCAATGAGCGGAACCATGCTTCTATCCAAATTAAGAGAATCCGGCAGTACCACCCCCGTCATATTGGTTACTGCTCTTGGCGAAATTAACGACCGGGTGCAGGGGTTGGACACAGGTGCGGATGATTACTTGGTTAAGCCCATTGCTTATGAAGAACTCATGGCCAGAATCCGCTGTATCAGCCGGCGTCCAAGAAAAATAGAAATTATGCAGCATATAACCTGTGGGGATGTGACCTTCCACACGTTGGAAAAAGTATTATACAGAGACAGTCTCTCCTGTTCCCTGTCTAAAAAAGAAGGGGAACTGATGGAAGTATTTCTAAGAAACCCAAACCGGGTACTCCCCCGAATGCTGCTGCTGGTAAAGGTATGGGGACCGGATGCCGAAATCGAGGATGGCAATCTGGATAATTACATTCATTTTTTAAGAAGACGCCTGGGAACGGTAAACAGCAGCCTTACCATTAAAACGATCCGTGGGATCGGATATCGGCTGGAGGTCTGAATGTTTCATAAAATTCATATAAAAATGACTCTTTTTAATACCCTTGCCACCAGTGCAATCCTGATTGTTATGTCCCTTGCCGGGCTTTTTGTGTTTGAAGGCCTCTTAACAAAAAATGAATCTGCGGTCTTTGACAAAAATCAAAATGCGATCCTGACTTATCTGGACGGACAGAATATCATTGACCATGAGAAACTTCTTCGACTGGCTGATAACCGGTATTATACGATTGTACTTTTGGAAAAGGGCAGGCTGCTTTTTCAAAATCAAAGCAGGCAGGATTCCTTGCAGAAAGACCTCATAGACACTGCATACCAGACCGCAAAAAAGGATTACCAGTTCGATATTGCAAATCCTCCTGTCTCCAAAAGGATGGTTAAATATCTGGACTTCGGAATGTCTTCACAAAACAAAAAATATTATGTTTCGGTGGCTTCCCTGCCGAATTCCACAGGAGTATTATGCGCTGTTATCCTGTTCGACCGCTCCCAGCTGTTCTCCCAGATCTTTCAGCTGCGCCTGACATTTTTCTGCATTGACGTAACTGCGATTTTACTGCTGTATCTCTTTGCCCGGAGATTTACCAGGCAGATGCTGTCTCCAATCGAAGAAAACAGAAAACAACAGGTGCACTTTGTAGCCTCTGCCTCTCATGAGCTTCGTTCTCCCCTTTCGGTTATGCTCGCCAGCGTCACTGCATTAAAAGCCGCTGATGAGGAAGACCGTGCAGTCTTCTATGAAGCAATCGAGAGTGAGGGCGGACGTATGAAGCGTCTGATCGATGATATGCTGACTCTGGCCAATGCCGATAACCAATCCTGGTCGGTCCATTTTGAAGATACACAGCTGGATACCCTGTTACTGGATGTCTATGAGAAATACAGCCCCGTTGCAAGGAGCCGCCGGATGACTCTGCATATCACCCTGCCGGATGGACCGGTCCCCCAATGCATTTGCGACAAGCAGCGTATTGAACAGGTCCTTTCCATTCTTCTGAATAACGCTATCAGTTATTCTCCCGGGGGCAGTTCCATAACGCTTGGCATTTGTCAGACCGACAACAAACTGAAACTATGGGTTGCCGATAAAGGTTACGGAATACCGGATGAATTGAAGCAAAAGATTTTTCTGCGGTTTTTCCGTGCTGATCCGGCACGCAAAGACCGGGAGCATTTTGGTCTTGGACTTTGTATCGCCAGTGAAATCATCCGTCTCCACCAGGGTAAAATATGGGTGGAAGATAATCCGGGCGGCGGCAGCGTCTTTTATTTCACACTTGCCTCCCGCATACTTTAGTACTACAGCGAACAGTTTCTTAAATTGGGGTTTAGCTGAGGAAGGGGACACTTTGTATATGATAGGTAGTGTACGAAAAGAGAAGGGGGCGAGCCAGGACATTGATTTGGAAGGCTTACCGCAGAACTGGCATTTTCTAACCTTCCCAGAGCCCTTTTTGGCGGCACGCGGGCATTCGCTCCGAAATCCTGATGCATTTCGCAGCTCACTGCCCGCTTACAATCCGATGGGAGCCAATCGAATTGTATCCGCCAAAAAGTGCTCTGGGAAGGTAAGTAAATACTCAGCTCTGCTATACGCCTTCCAAATCAATGTCCTGGCTCGCCCCCTTCTCTTTCCGAGATAGCATTCGTTGAAACAAAGCTGGTTTTCTCAGCATGATGGGACCCGGGGGTTGTGGAATGCCGGACGCGACTGGCGCAAAGCAACTGATCTTGAAAACAGAATTTGTTTTTCATTCTGTAACCAGAAAAAGGAGCAAACTTCCATCTTCTTTTACACAAACAGCCGAAACATACTGCGCAGCATCCAATAAAGAACAGCCTGCCACAGCCCAGGGGTCTCCACCAGGCTGATAAAACCAGCTTTGTGGCAGTAAACTGGATCTCGGAAAGATGGGTGTGGGAAACTGGCATGGGCGGAGGAAGCGTAGAGCAGAGCTGAGTATTTACTTACCTTTTCGAAGTGTTTTTTGGCGGATAGTATTCGACTGGCTCCCATCGGATACTAAGCGGGTACTGAACCGAGAAATGCATCAGGATTTCTCGGTGAATACCCGCGTGCCGCCAAAAAGCGCTTTGGAAAGGTTAGAAAATACCAGTTCTGCGGCCAGCTGACGGAGCCCATGCCAGTTTCCCACACCCATCTTTCCGTACACTACCTACATCTACAAAGCGTCATTACTCAGCTAAACCCAAATATAAGATGAAATTGTTCTCTGTAGTATTAGAGCGTGTTTTTAAATTCCTGTTTTCTATTTACTTTATATAGCTTTATGTACTATAATATTACGCGTACAATCAATTAGAGAAAGGACAAGTTAATATTATGAGAAAACCATTTATTATGCTGGGCGCTCTTTTACTGGCTGCCGCTGTTTTCACCGGATGCGGGCAAAAGGGATCAACATCTGATACGCAAAGTAATACTACGGCACAAACGGAAACAGTTAAGTCCAGTGAAGCTGCCTCAGCAAAAGAAGCCGGCGAAACTGACACAACTGCAGAATCTGCTACCGCTGACACCACTAAAACCACGGAGGCTGACGCTGCCGCTGACTCAACCTTACTCTCAGGCAAGCATCATGTAGAAATCACGGTGAAAGATTATGGTACCATTAAAGTAGAACTGGATGCAGATAATGCTCCTATCTCTGTAACAAATTTTGTCAATCTGGCAAAGAACGGATTCTATGACAATCTTACCTTCCACCGCATTATCAGCGGATTTATGATTCAGGGCGGTGACCCTGAGGGAAACGGAATGGGCGGTTCCGATGAGACAATAAAAGGCGAATTTTCCAATAATGGCGTTGAAAATCCCCTGAAGCATACAAGAGGTGCCATTTCCATGGCGCGCTCCCAGGATATGGACAGTGCCAGCTCCCAGTTCTTTATCGTTCACGAGGACAGTGACTTCCTGGATGGCGATTATGCTGTATTCGGTTATGTAACCGAGGGAATGGAAATCGTAGATAAGATCTGTGAAGATACGAAGGTTCAGGACAGTAACGGAACGGTATCTCCGGAAGACCAGCCAACTATTGAGAGTATTAAGGTAGTCGATTGATCTGACTATGCTATCATTATAGCTTTCACAATAGCTTCAACTATCGATTTCATTGTGACTAGATCGTTGATCAGGTTGTTTACCTAACTATTCTTATCTTATTACAAATTACAAAAAGCGGCGTGCAAGGAATTAGTTTCCCCTGCATGCCGCTTTTTATAATTTCATAATACCATTTTGTATTTCTTTATATTGGAAAAGCTGCCGTAAATCACCTGATTTTTATTTTTAACATAAGCCCTGACTTTAAAGTAATATGTTTTTCCTTTTTTTAATCCGCTCTTTATGGCTGTTGTCTTCGTACTGGTGGCTGCCTTCTTATAAGAACCCTTTCCATTCTTCATCCATATTTCATATCCGCCTGCTTTTACTTTTCCATAGTTTAACTTTACTTTTGATGTGCGGTACCTGCTGACGGATTTTAATTTGACTTTTTTGGGCTTTGCTGCCGTATACACCTGTGATGAATATTTCCCCTGCCCTGCTTTATTGACCGCAGCAACTTTTACGGTGTATTTCGTTCCCGAAACCAGTTTTTTTATCTTTATGGATGTCTTTGTAGTTTTTCCAGCCAGGCGCCATTTGCCGCTTTTATAAATATACACCTTATAGGATTCAGCATTATTCAATTTCTTCCAGGAAACCGTCAGATAATCAGTCTCCGCTTTCGACTTCAAACCAGATACCTGTTCCGGCTTTTTTAGAGCTGGCTCTGGTGTTGGATCGGGCGTCGGTGTTGGATTGGGCTTTGGGTCTGGCGTCGGGTCAGGTGTTGGATCGGGCTTTGGATCTGGTCCCGGGTCTGGTGTTGGATCAGGCTTTGGATCGGGGTCCGGATCGGGTTTCGGCGGATCTACCGGATCCTTTAGTTGTAGCTGATCTTTTGCATCTCGCAATTGTTTGATACAATCACTGATCTCCCCATCCATTGCATTTTCATCCTGATACACCTTTTTAGCGGCTTCTAAGGATTCTATAAATAAAGCAGCGTCTTTATAAACGGTGGTATCTACCTTTCCGTATTCATCCAGAAGTGATAACAGTTCCTCTTTTGATCCCCTGATATAGCTGCTATATTGCACTGCATTCATTAACTCTGCCCACGCTCTGTCTATTTCCGGCTGGGATGCATCCTGGCGTTCTGCTATGGAGACAGCCTTATCATAAGAATCGTTCAGCTGTTCTTTTATGGCAGGAATAATCTCATCTCTGTCCAACTGCCCAGTATAAGATATTACTTTAGCAAGGTTATCTCTGCTGATATTTTCTGTCTGTATATCCTGCGGGATTGGTCCGGGAAGCCCGATCCAACTCTTATCAACTTTTTTTCTTATTTTCAGCATGGCATTCAGAAGGTATTTCTGTTCTTCATTTACAGCCCCCTGGGTTACATCATCCGCTGCCAGAAGCTGGTTGGCACGAACTAAGGATACCCCCAGCTGGTCTTTGTAATTGCCATCTGCAAAACTGTTCATATCGTATTGGTTTGCTATAACAGTCAAAGCCCGGAGGTCCGCCGTCATTACTTTAGCAGGAACTTCTTCTCCTTTGATGTAAGTCAGCCTGTCAATATCAATTACCGGTGTCTCACATTCTATTTTAATCCTGTGGGAAGCCAAGTCCAAGCCGCTGATTTCAAACAATTTAATATTTATTCCAGGTTCTCCCATGCATGATACGGTCTTGACATAGGTTCCGTCTATATATATCCGTGCACTACCAAAGTTAACGTCGTGCTGTCCATACCAGGCAGCACCTGTTCCATAGAATGCCAATTCTACAGAAGCTTCTGCTTCTTTTGTATAACGGGCTCCTCCTCCATGGTATCCGTCATTTTCTTCCCTTACCCAATCCCCTGTATATACCAGTTCAGGATCATTTTCCTCTACTGTTACCGCCCCCTCAGGATCCGGTACAGGTCCAGGTCCATCCGTATCCGGTTCGCTGATTTCTACTGCTTTTACCAGCAAGTAATCGCTGAAAGGGTAAGAAAATACAGCATTGCTACTGGTTACATTTGTGGCAACTACCTGATTATTTACATAATCTACGATGCGGTACAGCTTTCCGTCTTCCAGCCCTTTTAATTCGATATCCGGGTTACCGGACGGACGGTACCGGTTTCCGTCTTTATAGAATGCATAATACATGATTCCGTCTTTATACACCGTATAGGTTTCATAAGGGTCATATCCGTAACTGTACAAATCCCCAATAAATGTCCCTTTATGCAATTGGTTTTCCTGAGCAATTTTAAGCCATTTTGCATACTCCTCCTCTTCCCAGCCTGACAAGTCACGTTTTTCAATCAGTATGGCTCCCGTTCCTATGGTTGAAGGATACCAGACTTCATTATGATCTGTCGTAACAGGGAAATAATCACCGCATAGTGCTTTATATGCCTTTACCCTTCTCCTTGTCTGATCCACAGAAGTGGGATCGGCAGTAGGCACCTGGGTTACATAGGGCAGAGAATAATAATCCTGTGGCGTTCCGCAGTTGCATAGAAGGTGAAATGCATTCGGGTCATTGTCTGTCATAGCCTCATAAACTGCCCGGTAGAACACAGCCTGCTGTTCTGTGGATTCTTCCGGGTATTCATGGTGATGGTCCTGACTGTAGCACTTTGGAAGGCTCCATACATAATCACTTTTAAATCCATCAAATCCCCATTCATTCATAGCACGGTTAATAAAATCAACCTGGCTCTGTACTGCCCCTTCTGACAAAGGACACAGCGCATAACCGCAGCTTCCCAGAAAACTGTTCCACTGTCCCGGTCCTGCCAGCTTCCCAAAGCTTCCGTCCTGGTTTTTTATAAAATACTCTGGATGCTCTTTAAATAATGCGCTGTCTTCCCTTCCACCGTCACAGGGACGCCACCACAATACTGCAGTCATCCCCCTTTCATGAATTGCATCAGTCAGATGCCGCATGTCCAAAGCACCATTAGGAAGCTTCCAGTTGTTCAGCCCCCATTCTCCTGCGGCATTATACCAGCCGTCATCCAGGGTAATCTGTTTGATTCCCATCTCTTTTAACTCGTCCAGCTTATTGATAATCAGTTCCACTGTCCAGTCAAATTCCCATCCCCAGCTCTCCCAGCGGAGATCATAGCTGCTTTCAGGAATCTGTTCCCGGGAGAGTGTGGTAAATCCTATCTGCTTCATACCATCGGCATAACCCCGCAGCCCCGAATAATAGTCGCCTCTGTGTACATTGACAAAGCTCTGGCTGATTTCTGTTTCCCTTTGGGTAATAACTGCACCTGGATGTTTCACGGACACATAAGCGGTACCATTCCTCTCGTTTACCGGAGTGGAAAGCTGTCGCCGGGTCACACTGGCATCACCCACCGTAATACCCCCGTCTTTCCCGTAGATATCCGCCACCGGAATACCTGCCGCAGTTTGATTCTGTAAGTTCTCCCTATAGAAGCTTTCACCATCCGACAGATCTATTTTCTGTAGAGTATCGTATCGGCTCTGGGCCCCCTCACCGCCGCCATTGTAACTCCAGACTGTATCTGAGGGATTATCCAGGCTGAATCTGCTGTCAATAAATTCGTCTGCATCTACCTCTTCTTCTGCCCTATAAGAACTGCTGATATGGAGCAGGCCTTTTACCTCATCTACCGTCTCAATGACTACCGACCGCTGAATCCCCCTGCCGCTGGAAATGGAGGTGATTGTCATCCGGCTGCCGGCTCCCGCAGCTCCGGTTACGTTTTCCTGTACTTCACATTGAAAGTCTGAAAAGTCTGTTACTTCCTCCCCACCCACCACCGGATAAGAGACCTCTGAGTTCCTGGTCATAAAAGCAGTATTGCCATCATCCTCTATACAGGATAACTGCACCGTGCCATCTTCCTGAAAAAACGTCACCGATACCCCGTTTCCGGTTATTTGTGCCACCTCCCTTGGCGAGGCTTTCACCTCTAATCCGTTCCCGCCCAATGTACCTGCAAGCATTAGAAGTGCTCCCAGCATTGCAAAAGTTTTATTCTTCATCGTACTTTTCCTTTCTGATATTCAGACACGATTCAGCTACAGCCGGACCAGATAGCTTTTCTACTATTCAAGTCCGGCTGTGTATTTAATTCATTTGACTATTTCTATTTCGCTTTTACGCTGATATCTGCACTGTAACTGCCTGCAATATTTTTTTTGCCAGATTTTTTGTAAGCCTTTACTTTATAAGTATATTTCTTATTCTTTTTCACATCTTTATCTTTATAAGATAATTTACCGGCCTTTAGTTCCGCTGCCTTTCTCCAGGTCTTTCCTGTCTTTTTCATTACCACATAGCCGGAAACTCCGCTTACCTTTTTCCAGGATATAGTCACAGATCCCCGTAAAACTTTGCTCTTGGCAACAGGTGCTGCCGGAACGGCTTTTTTGGTAATTGTCCGATTCTGGCTGTAAACTGTTTTGTGATCAATTACTTTATAGGCTTTTACGGAAAATTGGTACTTGCTTCCCGGAGTGGTATTTTTATAAATATAAGAAACCGTTGCATTTCCTTTTATATTCTTTACGGTTGACCATTTGCCTTTATTTTTGACCTGAATAACGTAGCCGTCCGCATCCGCTGCTTTTTTCCAGCTAAGCTTAATATTCTTAGACTGATAAGGTACAGCTTTTAATGTTAACCGGACAGACTGAAATTGTAATTGCTCCAGACGGGTTTCTGCTGCAGTTAAAACCGAATAATTTTTAACCAGGTTTTTCTGTGCAGGAGTCAGTTTGTTATATGCATTACGCGCTTCTTTTATAAGAGCTTCACTGTTCAGAGTTACCGTTTTGATCCCGTTGATCTGGTTTATCACAGGCTCTGCCGCGCGGGCATCCAATTCTGCCTGAGCAGGCAGCTTCTTCAACCCGGCAATTGCTTTCACCAAAGCGGCTGTACTTGCATCAACCTGCTGCTGATCCGCTTTTTCACTATCTGCCACTGTCTGAGCTGATTGAATGGCATCTGCCAGCACTTTATAAGTATCCGCTGTATATAAGGATGCATTTATCCCTTTTGCTTCTTTTAACTTACTCAGTAATTGCTGCTTATCCGCTTTTATTACTTTATGAACCACAAAATTAACCCACCCATTGCTGTCTATGGATATTTTGGCTTCCTTTGTTGCCGGGTCATAGGTGACCTTTGGAGTGCTGTACTGATTGTGGTTATTACCGGAATCATACATTCCGTCTATCACTTCAATTACCGGCTCCTCTTCCTGATTCGTCAGGGTAATTACAGTATTGCGGAACTGCTCATCTCTCCTTGCCCCATCCGGCATATAATTGTTCAGCAGATACTTAGGCCACAAGTCGTTATTATCCGAATCCCAATGCTGTGTCTCTCCCGGCCCGGTAGCAATATATCCTTCCCAGATATCATCCTTATCAACAAGGAAGTTATTCAGATTTACCTTATAAGCATTGTCTTCCTCTTTTAACAGAAGATAGGTGTAGTTATCATATTCCACATGAATATCGGTGTTGCTGTCATTGGTGGGAAGGGTTACTTCCTGTCTCATCTCCTGCTGCCATTTGCTGTTGTATGTATACCAGGTATTATCCAGTTTGTACGCATATCCGGTACCGGTATAAGTCTGAGGATAAGCTCCATCAAACAGCTCTTTTAGTTTTTCAGGTGAATTATAGGAATTCCTGATATCGGATTTTGTCAGTGTCAGAATATTTCCGTTCTTCTCCTTAAAATCTTGTATCGCTCTTGGAATAATGGATGGCAATATGCCGTACCTTCCTGTAGTCTGGGTCATGAAGGTTTTTTCATCTCCCTGTTTCCCCCCATCTCCGTACAGGGTGCCTACCACATTCCATCCCATGGAGCCTGCAAAGTTATTGAGAGATCCATCTGTGCTGTCATAGGCGATTTTAGTTTTCGCCAGCATTTCTTCCTTATCCGGTATTTTTTCATTCAGCATATAATCAACTGCTTTACTGATCGCATGATTATATACGGGTCCTATCTGGTTACGGATACCGGTTGAATTAAACGGATGTTCAAAGGAATACACCGTAGCACCACTCATAGACTCCTGGATCATACGCATGGGATAGAGCAGTTCCGGAAATGCAAATGCACCTCTGCACTCTTCCGGTCCATGGCTTCCAATACTTCCGTCCGGATTTTCATAGAGCTTCCAGTAACCCTCGATAAACCACATCCAGGAATCGATCAGGGAACCGTAATTATCGCACATATCGGAAAGCCAGGCACCATAGGTAACGCTTTCAAAGGAATTATAGCTTACGTTTGTGCTCCATGCACTTGTTGTTTTCGACATCAGAATAAGATTCTCTTTGTTTTCTTTTGCCGTATTGTAAAACCGTTCATTATTGATAATTGTCTCAACAGAATCGCCCTCATCGTTCATATCTGCAACCCAGACATACCCGCCATACTGAGCGGCCAATTCAATTTTATCTGCTATTTCGTTGCTGAGCCTTGTACGATTCCCTGCACTGTGAAGCTCGGAATATGCCGTTCCCATAAAATATTCAAAGTTTTGGTAATACTCTGCCACCTTGGCATTTGACAGATAATTACTCGTAAATGAATTACCAACCATAACGAAAAACGGGATATGGTTTTCCTCTGCAAGTCTGGTCTGTTCATCTAAAAACTCCATATGCCCCGGATAATCTACATTCAGGTAATACCCAGGATGGATGACAATTGCAGAGTATGGCTTCTGGTTCTCCGGAAGCTGATTCCAGAACGTAACGATATCATGTCCGCCCTGAATTGGTCCCGGGGTAGCTTCTGAGGGGTTCATTTCCCTTGCCATGTGATGAATGATCAACGGATGCTCATTGTCTATCGTCATTCTGAGAGCCGCTTTTCCCATTACATCCACCGGTATTTCCTTTATCAGGTCTTTGCTGGTAACGGTAAGTACAGCCGATCCGATTCCAATTCCCGCAACAGTTAATCCATCGCTGACTTTTACGATCTCCTCATTGCTGCTGACCACTTCCACTTCCTGATTATATACATGCGCAGTTCCCATAAGTACATCAACACTCAGGCTGGTAGTTTTTCCAACCTTCAAAGATATTGTGTCCGGGTTTACACTTAAGGTATCCGCCTTTACTTCACTGGTATCCCCGGTATATTCAAACGCATCCACCTCAATATAGTTCTGATACTGTATCTCAGGTCCTACCGCTTCAACGCGGAGGGTATGCTCACCAAAGGGAATTCCAACCAGCGTATAGAGGTCTTCCTGCATTACTGCTGTCCCTGCTGCATTTACCCTGGCTATTTCTTCTCCATCCAGGTAAAGCCTGGCTTCCCCATAATTGGTATCTTTTTGTCCGATCCAACGAATACCAGTACCGGTGAACGTAACCTCTGCCCATGCACCCGGTGCATTGGATTGCCTGGCATCTCCTCCAATATGGGAGTCGCCCGTTTCCACTTCCCATTTACCGGAGTATTTTACCAGGTCTGATTTGTTGTCAATCTCAACCCAGTCTGCAAAAGCCTCTTTTGCCTGGTTCTCATCCATAAGCACCTGGTCCGTCTCTGTTTCGCTCCCGGCCTCTGTTCTGCCTTCCTGTGTGCTGCCGTCTTCTGTTCGTACCGCATATTCCATTTCTGTCTCAGCATGTTCAACGACAGAACTCTGTTCTCTCACCTCAGCCGCTGCAGTGAGCGGAGTACTGAGGCATAAGCACGTTGCAGCCAATAAAGCTGTCAGTTTTTTTCCTCTCCATTTCATCTTATTTCCTCCCTTTCGTATATCTTTATCATCAGTATAATGATTACAAATAACAAAGTACATACGATTACTTGTCACAAAAATTTACTTTTTTGACCCCTATGGGAGGAATTTTACAAAATGAAAAATAGTAGTAAAAAATTCAACTTTTTACTACAAAAATATATCATTTTTATATGTTTTCTCTTCTTTTTACAATCATCTACCGCTCAATACCGTCACGTGCAGCCTGTCCCTGGTTGAAGGGATGTTTAATCTTTCTTATCTCAGATACATAGTCGGCAGCATCTATTAGTTCCTGGCTAGGAGTGTTTCCAGTTATGATGACCTCAAGATTTTCCGGCTTATCTTTGAGGAAATCTAAAACTACCTTTTCATCCAGCAGTCCGGCACTGATGGTATAAATTGTTTCATCCATAAATAGCACATCATATCCTTCTTCTTTGGCAATCTGTGTCACTTTTAAAAACTGCTGTTTGTAAAACTCCCTGCGCTCTGCCTTTTCTTCCTGTGTCATTTGAAAACTAAATTTTTCTTCCTCCAGCCCATCTATGATGCGGATATTGTCTACCTTTTCCAAAATCTTACGTTCACTGGTCTTATTGTTCTTCATAAACTGGTAAACCAGAACCTTGTACCCGAATCCTGCTGCCCTGATCGTCAGCCCCATACCGGTTGTAGTTTTTCCTTTTCCATCACCATAATAAATATGAACCAAACCTGTTCCTTTTAACATTTCCAAACCTCCTGATTTATTTTAATATATGTTCGTGCAGCATTTTATGTGGGCAATGATGTACAAACGATTCCAACGTGTTATGATTATTTATTTTACCATAAGTGTTTATAGAAAAACAGATAAAATGGGAAAACAAAAGAGCAGGAATCAGATACCAGAACTCACCTGGCAATTATCCCTGCTCTTTCTGAGGCTATATTACAAATCCAACTTCATATCACCTGGTTTTATCCAGTTTCTCTTTCTCATAAATTCTGATACAATCAGCGTTACAATTGCAGGAAGTAAGATCTGTATCACCGCTATTTTGATTAAAACTACGGTAGATCCCTCCACAGGAGCCATAGTCTGATACGTCATGATCTGTCCTACCAGTCCTGCGGTTCCCATACCGGAACCAGTTGCATTACTGGTCATTTTTAAGATCATCGTACCAACAGGCCCTAATATGGCACTGGATAAAATTGCGGGAATCCATATAACCGGCTTTCGTACGATATTGGGTACCTGGAGCATAGAGGTTCCTATACCCTGGGCAAGAAGCCCCGCCACTTTATTTTCCCGGTAACTGGCTACTGCAAATCCTACCATGTTGCAGCAGCACCCTATGGTAGCCGCTCCTGCTGCCAGACCGGAAAGGTTGAGGATTACGCCCAGTGCAGCAGAGCTGATGGGAAGTGTTAAAACCATACCCATAATTACAGATACGATAATCCCCATCAGGAATGGCTGCTGCTCGGTTCCCCAGTTAATAATTGCTCCAAGTCCTTCCATAAATCTGGAAATGGGCGGTCCAACCAGAAGGCCTACCGCTGCACCGGATGCAATTGTTGCAATCGGTGTTACCAGAATATCTATTTTCGTTTTACCGGACACCAGATGTCCCACTTCGATTGCTACATATGCGGCGATAAAGGCTCCCAGGGGTTCACCCGGTCCAGCCAGAACAATCGCCCCGTCCACCAGAACGGTACCAGCCAGAATCTTGCCTGCAAAGCCGCCAATCATACCGGCCGTTGCCGCAGAAAGTACTACCAGCGGACTTTCTTTGAACTTATAGGCAACACCCACACCAATACCTGCACTGGTCATGGCTGCCGCCACCTTGCCCACCTGGAATAGCAGCGCTCCAATATCGCCCCCGATCAGATTTGCAATCTGTTGGATGATGGTTCCAACAATCAATGTAGCAAACAGGCCCAGAGCCATGCCGCTTAGACCATCAATGAAAACTCTGTTTAAATACCTTTTAATTAAATTCATCTTTCCCTCCCGGATCGTATTAGCCATCAATTAAGACTTTACCCTATAAAATAGTCTTTATACAGTATTATAAGTTCTTGACAGCTGTCTTGTCACTGGGGAAAATGTACCATATTTTTGATCATTAATCAAGTATTCTTTTTTCTTTTAGCTCATTTTCAATCTCATCCAGAATTTCTTCGGAATCCGCCTCGATTGTATGATAATGTACCCCATCCGTCAACGCATTGAGCGGGCGGGTCTTATAATGCTCCACCTTATTTACAAATTCATCTGCATCTCTTCTGTTTGAGATAATCAGGTCTACCATAATCTGCCCATATATTTCATGCTCTACAACCACATCCAGCATTTTCCCGCCCAGGTCAACGACACAGTACAACTCTTCCCGGGTCTGGTCTGCACGGTGTTTTACCCGAACCGACCGCCTTGCCCTTGCCGGAACTGATGTATGGTAGAGTATATAGCCCTTATTGGTAGACAGTATATTTTTATTAACCGCCCGTAAAAGTGCAATATCCTGGACAATAACCTGACGGCTGACAGACAGTCTCTTCGCCAGTTCTGTCCCAGACACAGGAACCTGGCTCTGTTCCAGGATTTTAATGATTTGTTCTCGTCTTTCTAATGTTTCCATAAATGTAAACGCCTCCGGGATTTTTGTATTTGGTATGATTATACTATGGAAACATGGCAGAGGGCAACCAATAATCCCTACATTTCCTATTTACAATAAATTTGGTTTATTGTATGATGTAACATAGAATATACTGTCGAAAGGTTGATACAAAATGATAAAAGATAAAGAAGCACTACTTTTTAAATCGCTTCAATGTTTGGCCGTTATTGTTCTCGCCTTCTTGCTCGGTTCTGCCGCATATTCGGAAAAAACAGTCTACACCGTTGCATCCGGACAGGAATCGGACTCACTGTCCCTGAAAACCAACAATTCATCCGACTCATCGGGGACATCCAACAGTGAAGCTGAGAAAACAGGTACATTAGAACTTCATATATATGACCAGATTACAGAAAAACTCACCGAGCTTCAGGAACTGCGCATAAGTCTGGAAGAAAACTCAGGCAGTGATTCCAACGAAATGGATGATACAGACGATGCTCCCTACAGCTCAGAATTGAATGAGTATGATTTTACAGAAAAAGAAACTACTGCCGAATATTCCAGCAGTACTACTGTCACAGAAAAAGCTGAATCCGAATCGGAATACTATAAAATTTCATCAGAAGAATCTGATACAGATTCCAAATATCAGATTTATACCAAAAAAGATACCGCAGTTATCAACTCCTCACCGGAAACAGAACCATCCACTACGGAAATTGAATCAATCATGGCTTCCCCTGAAAGTTATCTTCTCCGATATAGTGAAGAACCTTCAAAGAAATCCATTCCCCAGACTTTTGACCTGAGGGTAGGAAAAGAAGCGGGACTGACACCATTATATCTACACAAAAAGCTTCCCATCAAGCAGACCTGGGAAGAGTTTGAAGGTACACTTACCAATATGCTTGACAGCTTCGCGGGCGATTGGGGGCTTTACCTGAAAAATTTAAAAACAGGAGACGTGATCAGCATCAATGAACATCCCATGGAATCAGCCAGTCTGATTAAGCTTTACATTATGGGAGCCGTGTATCAGCATATTGCAGATGGAACTCTTGAAAAAACCGAAACCATTGACCGACTGTTAAATGATATGATCACCGTAAGTGACAATGAGTCTTCC
The DNA here is from genome assembly GCF_000797495.1 of Robinsoniella peoriensis. Classification (GTDB taxonomy): domain Bacteria; phylum Bacillota; class Clostridia; order Lachnospirales; family Lachnospiraceae; genus Robinsoniella; species Robinsoniella peoriensis. The sequence continues at coordinate 111,964 of NZ_JTGN01000013.1, read as the reverse complement.
AATGAACTGGTGCGATCCCTGTCACCGACCAAAGACCACAGTGAAGGCATGAAGATGGTAAATGAATTTATCCAGAAGAACGGCTTTAAAAACACCAAGCAGGTAAACGGACTGGCTGATCCCAGCCTCTGGGTAGAAAATGCAGTAAACCAGACTTCCCCCGCTGACTGCGGAAAACTTTTGGAGAAAATATATAAAGGAAAACTTGTTTCCCACCTTGCTTCAAGAAGCATGGAAGATCTGCTTTTAAATCAGGAAATCACTTATAAGATTCCAGCCGGACTTCCGGAAAGCGTGACAAGTGCTAATAAAACAGGTGAGGTCAGCAACTCCGAAAATGATGCTGCTATTGTATATTCCAACGCCTGTGATTACATACTATGCATTATGTCCACAGACCTGGCTGCCACCAATTCAGCAGTAAATCACATCAACAGTTTATCCTCACTGATCTATGACTACTTTAATGAATAAGCGGCAGTTTGAAATCTTGAATAGACGAACAGCAAGAAAGGAAACACATTAATATGATGCGAATATGGTTTAAAATATTTAAAGATAATAAAATGCTGCGGGATACCGTGATCTGTGATGACACCGGTGAAACCAGAACCCATAAAATATTTAATGCCCTGGATGCCGCCTGTTATGAATTTGATCTGGGTAAGCCACTGTGGCTGGATGCAACAGTGGCTGAGTTCAAGCGCCATGATAAAGCACGTTTTAATCAGGATAATTTTATTGAATCGATTGATTTTGATTATTTGGAGATACATGTTATTGAGGAATAGACTCTCACATGGTTTGACGCAAATCTGGCAAAAATTGATTTCAAAACATGAACTAAAATGTATTACAAATGAAGCCTCCTGCTAAAGGGGGCTTTATTTAGAACTTCTTTCTCCCACAGTGGCTACAAATGAATTCCATTCTCTCTCAAACAGCAATATATCAAACTACATTTCGCTTTTCTCCGTTTTGAAATGCTTGAATATTTAAATATACTTCTTTCATCAGCCTCTCTCTGGCTTCCTTGCTGATCCATCCAATATGAGGGGTAATGAGTAATTTCCTGCTATCCTGGATTTCCAACAGCGGATTGTCCTTTTTCATGGGCTCTTCTGTCAGGACATCCAATCCGGCACCTCCAATCATCCCCTCTTTTAATGCTTCTGCTAAATCTCTTTCATTTACAATAGGACCTCTTGCTACGTTTAACAAAATTGCTGTATTTTTCATTTTTTCAAAAGCCTGTAAATTCAACAGATTCTCGGTATCCGAATTAAGCGGCGCATGAACCGAGATAATATCAGACCGATGCAGCAGAGAATCAAAATCAACCTGCTCATAAACCGCATCTTTATTTCTTCCCGAAGTAGAATAATAGATTATATGGCAGCCAAGAGCCTCCGCAATCCTGGCAGTACGCCTGCCGATTGCCCCTAATCCGACAATCCCCCAGTTCTTACCTTCCAGTTCAAGAATCTGCTCGCCAAAATGTGTAAATAGCTCACTTTTCACATACTCCCCGCTTTTTACATACTGGTCATAATAACTTAATTTATGTAACAAAAACAGCGCCATGGATATTGTATGTTGTGCAACTGCATTTGTGGAATACCCTGCCACATTGGCAACTGTTATATTTCTGGAATCCAGATACTCCTTATCCAGCACATTATAACCGGTCGCCGTTACTGCAATCATTTTCAGATTTGTGGCATTTACAAGATTCTCCTTATTCATGGGCACTTTATTCATGATCACAATGTCTGCATCTTTTACCCTTTGCGCTACCTCATGTTCCTGGGTTGTATCATAGACAGCCACTTGCCCAAGTTCTTTAAAGCAAGACAAATCCATATCATTTCCTATTGTTTTTCCTTCTAATATCACGATCTTCATCATTACGGCTTTCCTTTCCGACATCTCATACTACCTGCGTTTAGGCGTTTACCTGAATCCATATAAAATCCATCGGAAAAAGGCCACCTTATATAACACAAGGCAGCCCCCTTCTATATGAATTTATGCAGTTTTCCTGATTTTGTGAACCATATCTAGAATTAGGCCCACTTATCCCTGGAATCGCACTAATTAAAACCTATATCTATGAACTTCTATCTTAAAAATACTAATTGTTACAAAATAGCTGCTTCGATCTATTTTAACATCATCTGCCGCAGACTGCGGCTAAATACCTTTCTTAATACCTCGATAAAAATCACTTCTATAAACGTTTTAACAATTCTTCTCTTTCTTTTTCAAATCCTGGTTTTCCAAGTAACGCAAACATATTCTTCTTGTAGCTTTCGACACCCGGCTGATTGAAAGGATTTACTCCCAATGTATAGCCGCTGACACCACATGCAAATTCGAAGAAATAGAACAGCTCACCTAAGGAAAACTCATCCTGCTTCGGAATGGTTACCATCAGATTTGGCACATTTCCATCCGTATGAGCAAGGATCGTTCCATTCATAGCACTTTTATTTACAAAATCCACAGTTTGTCCTGCAAGATAATTGAGGCCATCTAAATCTACCGGCTCTTCCCCGATTTTTAACTCACACTGAGACTCTTCTACATTCAATACTGTTTCGAACATAATACGGCTTCCGTCCTGGATAAACTGACCCATAGAATGGAGATCTGTAGTCAGATCTACGCTTGCAGGGAATATTCCCTTTTGGTCTTTTCCTTCACTCTCGCCATATAATTGTTTCCACCATTCAGATACGTAGTGTAAGCTTGGTTCATAGTTGGCTAATATCTCTACTGATTTGCCTTTTCTTAACAGGATATTACGGATTGCTGCATACTGTAATGCATCATTTTCTTCAAAATCAGCTTCCAGAGCGCGCTGTCTTCCGGACGCAGCGCCCTCCATCAACTTCTTAATATCTGCTCCACTTACTGCGATAGGAAGCAGTCCTACTGCGGTTAATACGGAGAAACGTCCGCCTACATCATCCGGAACTACGAAGCTTTCATAACCTTCTTCGGTAGCCAGGTTTTTAAGGGCCCCTCTGGCCTTGTCCGTTGTAGCATAGATTCTCTTGGCTGCTTCTGCCTTGCCATATTTCTTTTCCAGCATTTCTTTGAAAATACGGAAAGCAATTGCTGGTTCAGTAGTGGTACCTGATTTTGATATAATGTTTACAGAAAAATCTCTGTCCCCGATAACATCGATTAAATGCTTTAAATAGGTGCTGCTTATGCTGTTTCCTACATAATAAATCTCCGGTGTCTTACGGATTTCCTTTGAAACCATATTATAAAAGTTGTGGCGTAAAAATTCTATTGCCGCTCTGGCACCAAGATAGGATCCACCGATACCAATGACCAGCAGCACCTCACTGTCTCCCTGAATTTTTTCCGCTGACTTCTCAATTCTTCCAAACTCTTCCTTGTCATAATCTACAGGTAAATCAATCCATCCCAGGAAATCATTCCCAGCACCTGTCTTTGATACCAGCGTGTCCTTAGCAGCAGCAACTATATTTTTCATTGCTTCTACTTCGTTTTCACCAATAAATCCAGCTGCTTTTGAATAATCAAACGTTACTTTATTTCCCATGATATTCACTCCTTCTATGCGTGTTTTATATGTTCTTATCCATCATTCTACCAAATGTACTACACTTAATCAAGACAAAAATTCCTTTAGCACCTCCCTTATGACTCGTTCCTGCTCCGCAGGATCCATTTGTTTTAGGATTTCCGTGTTCCGCTCCTTGCTATGCTCACGATCTGCCGCAGTCTCATCTAACCCCTCCTTTATTCTTGCCAGATTCTGTTTTAACTCACGCTTATCTTTTTGCGCCTTACTTTCCAGCGGCCTGACCTGCCGCTTTTTCACCCCTAGTGAAATCGGCGTCTTTTCTTTCTCTTTTACTGACTCTGCCTCTGATACCGGCTCCTGCTTTTTCTCACTCTCCGATAGTGATGATAGGTCCACCTCCTTATAAGCATGTCCTATTCCGGAATTTGCCAGGTAATCTTCCAACTGTACCTGCAAATACCTGTTTTTATATCCAACATCAATCACCGCCTGGGTTCCTAGTAGCAGCAGCAGCGCCGCTCCACCGGCCCATAGATAATTCTGTACAATATTTACTGCGAAGTTTTGTGCACCTGCCAGCAGATATCCTGCTCCGGCTATTCCTAAACATAGAACAAGTGCTGTTCCTCCCATACGGCGCCATTGGTGTAGATTCATGCCAAGGCAATGATACTGATAAATGCTTTTCTTTACAAAAACTGATGTATTGGTTAACCCCTCATTTAACCGTTTACTCGCGACGTATTGCTGTCGTAACCGCTTCATAAACTTTCCTTTCGCTTCTGTGTAGTTTTCTGCATCCCGTATCAGTCTGTCATATAGAATATTTAATACTAGTTGACTGATTACCCCCAAAATACAGATTGCTGCCATTGCGTAAAATAACATGTTTTGTTGTAAGATAGACCTTATCATTGTGATCCCCCTTCACCTTTCTGATTTGTACCGCCATCATATCCCACAAAAAATAATTTGTAAAGTAGAATCGTTCGACAAAAAAACCTCGGAAACGGCTTATTTACGGGGGTTTTTGGAGTTTTGGGGTTCAAGTTAGCCCCTTCAATTTCACTGTGAAATAACTCATTTTTTCATAAGTCAATTTCCTGAAATCCATTTATTTTAGCGGTTCGAAGGCAGTTTGGGGAATGCTTCAGAAATGTTTAAAAAATATTTGAAATGCTTTCTGCAGATTTGCCAAGATATTTTCAAAAAAATTTTGATTCGGTAAAAAATATAATAAAAATTTACTTGCATTGCTTTTGATTTGGGGGAGAGCATGTCCTCTCCCCACCAAAAATCCGAATTAGCCTAATACCTCCATCAGCTTTTTCACAAGATTTACACTGTGCTGTGCAGCTTTTGCCTCAAAAGTAGGATAATCCATTGTTGCGCTATCATCAGATTTATCGGAAATTGCTCTGACAACTGCAAATGGTATCTTATTAAGATATGCGGTCTGGGCAATTGCTGCCCCTTCCATCTCTGTACAATAGGCCTGAAAGTTATCCGTAATCTTATTCTTCACTTCTTTATTACTGATAAACTGATCGCCACTTACTATTCTTCCCCGAAATACCTGAATATCAGGATTTGCTTCCTGGCAGGCTTTTGCTGCGATTTCGGAAATCTCTTTATCTGCTGCAAAAGCAAATACATCCAGCTGAGGGATCTGTCCCAATGGATATCCAAAATTTGTAGCATCCATATCATGATGTACAAGATCTGTAGCAATAACCACATCACCGATCTCAATCCCTGCATTCAGTGATCCTGCTATACCAGTATTTATTACTCTGGTTATATGGAAGACATCCACTAAGATCTGTGTGCAAACCGCCGCATTTACCTTTCCTATTCCACTTCTTACAATAACAACGTTTTGTCCTTTTAAGATACCCTGGCAAAATTCCATACCAGCCTTAACCGTAACTGTTTTATTTTCCATTTCCTTCTTCAGTGCGTCTACTTCTACATCCATCGCTCCAATAATTCCTATGATATTCATCTATTTTCCTCCATTAACTTCACCTGTTTTCTGAAGTTATCTTATCATAACGCACCCGGTTCTGCAACCAATCAGGGATAAGTTCTGCTATATTTAACGCTTACACCCCTATTTTAAGTTTCATATGAACGCTTACCTTCCTATATAATAGGAAGCGCTGGCAAAAGCCACTTCATCCGAAGGCCTGATTTCACGTTTTTCATTAGCTTCCAGCCTCTCTCCATTAAGGAACGTTCCATTCATGGAGTTTAAATCCATAACATAGAATGAACCTTCTTCCTGCCAGATTTTAGCATGAACCCTGCTTACTACCGGAAGATCTATCCGTACATCCACCTTAGACTTCATCTTTCCTATATACAGTGTTTTATCATATAAAAGAATATTCCCTCTTAAATGAGGTTCCATACTGATAAAACATAATTTTTTAAGTTCTTCATCTCCGCAGAGAATTGTAGTTTGTCCAATTTGTTCTTCCTTCTCTGCCTGATACCCCTCCTCTATTTTAGTTTGGCTCCTTAATTTCATATCTGGCCTAAATGCCGCTTCCATGCCGCTAATTACCCCTGCCTCTATATCATTCTCATCTTCTTCCAGAAATTCTGCTATGTTATCTATATCCGAGTTTCCTTTGTTTTGTTTTTCATTTTTGTTGAGTTTCTTCCTATTAATAAAGGAAATGAAATATCCCGCTCCCCCTAACACAGAAAAGACAATGCCTCCCAACAGGGTCATGTCTGCTTCCAAATAACTTCCTGCCGCAAATATCCCTCCTATGATCGCAGCTGTCACAGTAATTATAAAAAAATTTAATTTAAAATTCACCTTGTCCCAAATTTTATGACTGCCTCGAATTTCCCTCCCGGGTTTATTTTTGCCGTCTTCCTTCCTATTATAATAGGAACTTTTATCATGCTTCCCCTTAACTTCATTATTTTTTTTAACTTCTTTAACTTTACGTTCTTTAACCTTTATATCTTTATTTTTTATTTCTTTATTTTTGTCTCTTTTTTGCCCCGACTCTTCTTTTACTTTTCCGTCTTCCTTTTCACCTAAGATTTGTCTCTTTAATTCCGCATCTGTGGTATCTATAAACGGACTTTCCTCAAGTTCCTCCTTTTGGTTCATTTCAGCTTTAACGGACTTAGAAGCCTTTGATGTAAGCTCAGCATTTACATCAGGCTCACCTGGCTGACCGGAGTTACGGGATAACCTTAAATCAGAGGATGTCTGCACCCTGTAAACACTCTGTATAATCTGTTCTATACTAAAATTTTCTTCTGTTGTCTGCCTGTAGATATCATATCCCAGAGATACCGCTCCATGATCGTTATGATCTAATCTCTTAAGTATAAACTCCGCAAGTTCTTTGAATGAGCTTGTAATAGAGCCTTTATAAGAAGGCAGATAACAAAGGCAGGGCTCTTTCGTTTCAATATCCATATAAATATAAGAAGGGTCTAATAATACATGATCCGGTTCCAGCAGGTAAGCCGCAACATTCTCAATGGAAGATTTAACTCCAAGGAGAAGCGTTTTAATGTCATCCATGGTCATAGTACTCTTTTCAAAGATCCGCTCCAACGACTGCTTTGATGTAACTTCATAGTAAAAATAAACTTTTCCGTCCATTTTTTTCATATTGCATTTTAACAGCCCCCGTATATCATTCATGGATAGCATTCGGATCTGATATTCGCTCCCATATATCTGTTCTTCCGGATCCAGAATCAGATAATTATGATTCATATCTCTTTTATAGCTTACCTGCATTATTTTTCCCCCTTATCCAAAAGCCGCTGCAAACCTTTTACTTTGCGTATGGTATCACCCGGACGCTTTAACGTATATTTTTTATTAACACCGATTCTCAGTTCATTTCCCATAAAGTATGAGACTACAAACCCCGGAACCGGAAATAGTCCGCTATAATTTACCGTAATATTCTCTTTCCCCATTGACACGGAACTTTTTAACTTTCTGGTTCCCAAAAGCCTTTCCTTAACCAATGCTCCTGCCCGTGCTTCCACTTCATTGTTATTCTTATTATCTACATTATGAAGGCTGGCATAGAGTGCCGTTTCCAATGCAGCTCCTTCAAGCAATGCTTTATCATGAAGAAAAAAACCCAGATAAATGATTCCAATAAAAACGGGTATTAAGATACTCATCAGCATGGCGGCTTCCACTGTATAGCTTCCTTTCTTCCTTTTCCACAATTTAATACACCTCACCTCCGGCAAATGTCAGCATAATGACATAGCCTAATAATAAAAATGGTATAAATGCAATGGTATGGCTCCTCTTTACCTTCTTAACCACGATTAAAACCATGCTGTACAGGGCAGAAAGAAAGAGCGCAATCAGCAGCAATTGGATATTCCCCCAAATTCCCAAAAATAATCCGCACACTGCAATAACAAATCCATCACCGCTTCCAACAGCTCCCCTTGTCGCCCATCCTACAGCCAAAAAGAATATACCCGGTAAAATACCGCAGACCCAGATAATAACCGGAATTTGCTGATAGGCGAGATTACAGATAACAGCTGCTGCTGCAAAAAGACCAGTTAATACCATTGACACTTCTTTTCGTTTAATATCTAATCCCGCACTGATAATCAGAAATAATAATAAACCTGCTTTATTCATTGCATACCTTTCTTGAATGTGAATCTTTTTCATCAACTTTTTACGTTTATTACGTGAACCTCTAACCAGAACTTTTTTACGTGTACCTTTAAGCCTGGGTCCAGATCACTTCTTACTGCCCGCACCTGGAACAGGGCTGCCAGTCTGGTACCTCAGACATGGGAACCAGTAATATTCCTCTCTTTAACCCGCTGCACCCCAGCGAAGAATGATATTTGTCTCCGGTATCCGTTATATATACCGTATTGCTTCCACCCTGGCACTGTCCGCAAGGATAATATTTACCTCCGGATTCGTTTCTGAGGTGTTCCACAGCATCTTTGTTAACCGGCTTAATGGATAATTTTATGTGGGAGCATTCCGGATCTTTGTGGTAAACCTTACCGTTTACCGTTATCAAAACCAATGCTCCTTCACCCTCAGTGCTGCCATCGCCATTGACACCATCTCTGCCGGTCCACGCTCTTACTCTTCCTCTTGTAGCTATTTTTATTTGTTTCATGGGGAATAAGGTCACCGGATACTTCACCTGATACGTTCCTGCCAAATCGATTATTTGACTTTTTTTCAGGAACGATGACCTTAACAGGCTGAGGCTGCCCCAGTTTTCCTGCAATCTCCCCCTGATTTTCACCTTGTTCTTAGCATAAGCGGCAGACAGTCCACCGGTAATAATATCCGATATGCCTCCCTCCTGCAGATTCCCCGCATTTTTTACATATGCATATACAGCCATTTCACTGCTGGTCTCACATACCGCCCCGGTCAGCCGTACTGATAAATCTACTATCTGTATAAAGTATAAGACAGAAATCATGGCGAACAGAAATAATGGTAATGCCACTGCCGCTTCTATAGTCAGACTTGCCTGCCGTAAGGCAGATAAGGATATTCTTCCGTTGTCATGGATCATTTTATGAATCATTGCCGGGAGAGAGTTCTTTACCTTTCTTTTAATATTTTGGTTTTTGTTTTGGTTTTTATTTTGGTTCTTAATTATGTTTTTATTTTTGTTTTTATGGAATCTGATACAACGAAAGAACATCCTTATCCACCTCACCTTCACCTAATTTCTATTGTTCATCCTGACTTAATAAGAAAAAACACCCTCTGCTTCAAACTTTATGGTTTCTTCTCCAATTCCCAAAAATGCTCCGGATACTCTCATAAACAACGGATTGACCTGCCATTTTGTATCTGCTTTTATCTGTTCGATACAGGCATCTGTCCTGAAGTGTTTGGTACTATCCTCCATTCTTAAATTCGCTTCTATTAAATCAAGTCCCCTCATAGGATACTGCGCCTTCTTCCCCGTAAACAGCAGCATTCTTAAATACTCCCGATAAGTTAAACCCTTTTGGTCCGAACTTCCATCCTCCTGCAAAAGCTCTGTTATCTTTCCCAGGTTTTCCAAAGAAAGTTTCCATGTAGCCGCTGTCTTTTCCAATGCTATCCTGCCCCCTGAAAGCAGGGTGCGCACATCCAAAAGACTCTCCCCATATGCCCATGCCAGCAATAGCGCCATTTTTGTCACTGTCACAAGTCCCGGTACTGCCAATACACCTACAATTGCAGCTGCCAATGCTCCCGCCTGGGTCTGCATTTCCTGATTTGACAACGCATATAAAAAATTACTCCCTTCCCGCAGTAAAAGCAGTCGGTTCACAACACCTTTTAAGTTCTCCTGATCACTCTCTTTCCCGCATAAAATATACTCTATTTGATAATCCAGCGCCCCTTCCTTCTTCTTGGAGGTCATATCAGGAAAATGATCCAACAGATATTCTTGAAACAGAACATCTCCGCTCAATCCATCATGCTTCTTTATAATAGGAAGGTTTCCTTCTTCAAGCTCTCGTCCGGACGGTATTTCTGCTATATTCAATGCTTTCTGAGATAAAGCATCCGGATCTTTAAGAACCAGAGCCAATACTCCCATTTCCTTTATTTTCTTAATGATTTCCAGTGGATTCTCAACCGGTTCCGGTACTTCTTCCGGTTCCGCCGGCAGTTCTAAATCCTCTTTTCCACTATTATTTTCTGCCTCCTGCCTTTCCTGCTCCATTCTATCTTCTTCCTGCCTTTTAAGCTCTTCCAGCTGCTTTCCATTATTTTCATCACTTTCTTCATAAAGCTTTTGAGCTTCCTCCTGTTCCTTTGCTTTATCCGAATCCTTTAATAATTTGTTCAGGACTTCTGTCCCCAGGTTATCCTTCATAAATGTAACTGCCTGTTGGTAAAACGGTTCTCCCTTCTCATCCGTTGCCAATGAAATCCCCTTAATATTACAATCCTCTAATTGCATCTTCAGCGGATCAAAAGTATTGCCTGAAAATCCTTTACCTGGATTGATATTATAGGACATGAAATCCTCCATGCGGAGTCTGACTTTATCCGAATGATATGTACCGCTCCCATAAGCTCCGTCCAAAAATAAAATATCATATTGATTCAGAAGCTTTTTCTCATATTCTCCAAACACAGAAAATAGTCCCATGTTCAAAACTGCTTCTGCTTTCGCTCTTGCACCCTGCACCCTTGCCGATTCAGCCATTGTACAGATCAGAGATAAGAACAGTACACTAACTAAACTTAAGAATACGGTGATTGCTCCCTTTGGTCTGTACCACCCCATTTTATACTCCCCTTTCATCTTATAATCTGAACATAAAACTTCTTTTCAACCGAAATCATAATTACGCTTTAAACACGTTTTAGATTCCATTGCTTTGGCTTGTTATTTTGCTGAAAATACTTTTAACCAGACTGGTTAGTTGTTTTTTAAAGATAATAACGAGACCGATTAAGACCACTAATATTAAAATAATTTCTACAACCCCTATGCCGTCTTCTTCCCGGATAAAATCTCTGACATGACTCATGCTGCTCACCTCCTTTCCCTCATGCAACGCAAAGGTTAAATCTAAGTTATGACGTCAAAAAGACATAACCGCAGGTACCATTAAAATAACCAATACAATCACTAACATCATTCCCATAGGAAGAAGCATTTTCGTTCCGGCTGCCTCACCAAACCGCTTTGCCATCTGTTTTCGCTCATCCATGGAGGCAAGCGCTTCGTTCTGTAAGATTTCCATAAGTCCGTTAGAACCTTTTCTCAAATTCTGAGCAAGCAGTGAGCCCAGTTTTACATATCTGATCTCCTGACATCTGTTTCCGAAGTCTTCATACGCTGCAGCTTCCGACATACCCAACTGCATTTTATGACAGGCTGCTGCCATTTCTTCATAAGCATACCGTTTATGTCTGAAATCCTTACTTTTTTCATATTCTGCTGCAACTTTAGAAAATGCTGCCTTTAATGTTAAACCGGCACCCAGAAGCATGGACAGTTTAAACAATATGTCAGGATAATCCATTGTCATTTGCCGGCTTCTCTCTTCCGCCAATTTATGTAGTTCGGCATCCTTTCCTATATAGACGCAGATTCCGGCCAAAATAGCTGCCACACATAAAATTCCTGCAATCTCTGATGGACTTTTAGACCATTTGACTTTCTTACCATCAACTCGATCCGGGAGTTCCATCTCCTTCTCTGCTGCCCCTTCTTTATTTGCCTGTTCAATTTCCTTCTTTAACTGAACATATAATTCTTCTTCTTTTGTGTAAACAGGCGGCAGCACCCGGGCATAAGTGCAGAATTCTCCTTTTTCACCAAAGCATTCCAGACTTGCGGTTAACTTTACCAGAATCCCTTCTTCCGGAATATCACCGATAATAAATCCCTCTTCATCGATTATCTCAAGTGGCTCAGAAATCCATTCTGCCTGAACCTTTCCTTCCAGAATTGTTTGGGGAAGATACAATTTTTTCCTTACTTCGTCCATAGTATTATTTTCCCCTAATATTAATTTCTCCAGCTTCCCAATTGCCTGGGTTATTAATTCCTGTTTTTGTTCCAAACGGTACTGCTGAGCTCCCAGATCAAAAGATATATCGGATTTATCCTCTAATCCCTCAATTTTTGCCTGAAGGCTTGTTTCCAGATCTCCTTCTCCATATCCCGGACGCTCCAGTATATTGCCTTCTTTTAATATCTGATCCGATTCCGTTAAAATCTGTATTCCCAGAGAACACCCTGTTCCTATAAAAACAATACAAAGCCCCAGTGCCAGCTTTTCCATATAATAATTTTGAATGTCAGCCTTTTTCCCGCAGCTAACAGCCTCCAGATCTTTTTCCACTCTCTTTTGAACGTAAAACCGTCCTTTTTTTGGAAACATTTCGAATATAAAAATACTTATTTTATAAAACGGTATCATGAGCTTTTTAATATAGAAGCTTTCCGGAACTTTAACCGCAGATGCCACTGCAAATAAAATGCCAAATACCGCCAGTAACCCCCAACATAACATCATACGCTACACCTCAATATCCACGATTTTCTTCCCCCACATATAGGCAGCTCCATAGGTTATCAAGCAAAGACTCATAATACAGATCCCGGCAGGATTGTGATACATTACATCTAAGAAACCCGGAGATGCAATCCCTACATAAATTAGTATCATAAAAGGAACACCACTCATTATTTTCTGTTCCAGACGCTTGGCGGACAGACAGGTTTCAATCTCCATTTTTGTTTCTTCTTTTTGGCTGATACATAAAATAGTATTTCGAATAATTGTTATCAGATCACCGCCGGTTCTTTTTGCCGCACTGAATACCTCAGCAAAATTCTCAATTTCCTCAATCCTGCTTCTTTTGGCAAGATCCAGCAAGAGATTTTCTAAAGTATGATTCAGCTTCAGCTGATTTCTGATATGCGTGAATTCCTTCATAATCATATCGTCATTTTCATACACCCGCTCCATATCTCCCAAAGCTTCTTCAAAAGCATTCTCAACGGAATATCCCGCAGACAACGCAGCAGAGACGGCCTGTATCCCAGTCAGAAATTGTTTGCTGAGTTCTTTTTTTCCTGCCAGAATATAGTCCCCTTTCCTTTGCTTCTGAAAAAAAAAGAACCCAGGCAGTAAAACCATAAATGCAAGAAAGGAACGGTAAAACAATATACTGACAGCTCCATCTATTACCCCATAGAGCAGCACCTGGTAAATCCACTGCTTACCCGTAAAATTATACTGGTTATAGTCCATTTCTCATCCTCCTTTTATCTCCTGCATAAAACCGCCAGGCAGCTAATTTTTTCCAATACCTCAAATCTTTTCTCCAGTGTAGACTCCCCGCTGCAGTAATTTTCTGGTATCTGTTAACGCTGCCTTTTTTACAAGCTGACCTGTAATCTTACCCTTTTCTGTTCCGGTCTCTTCAAATTCATACAGTACTTTTGTCATAATTTCCTCCGTCTCATAGCGATAACCCATAATTTCAATGATCTCTAACACTTTTCTGCTTCTATCCCGCATTCTCCCCAGGTGTACCATAATATCAATTCCGGATGCAATCTGCCTGCGGATTGCCGACACCGGAAGCTCAATCCCCAGCAAAACCATTGTTTCTAATCTTGCCAGCATATCCCTGGGGCTGTTCCCATGTCCGGTGCTGAGCGAGCCATCATGTCCGGTATTGAGCGCCTGCAGCATATCAAGCGCCTCTTCTCCACGTACCTCACCTACGATAATCCGATCCGGCCGCATGCGAAGGCTCGATTTAATCAGATCCCTAATGGTTATTTCGTGCTCCCCCTGGGTATTTCCTTTTCGCGCCTCCAGCCTTACCAGATTCTTAACTCCCTGTATCTGGAGTTCCGCATTGTCCTCAATGGTAATAATTCTTTCTTCTTTGGGTATAAAATCAGATAATGCATTTAGAAATGTGGTCTTACCGGACCCGGTTCCGCCACTGATAAAGATGTTGTATCCGGCAATTACCAGCTTCCTTAGAAATTCAGCCGCCTCTTTTGTAACTGCCTTCCAGGCCATTAATTCCCCAATCCGGATAGGACTGGCTGGAAACTGCCGGATGGTAATAATCGGACCATTAATCGCTGCCGGCGGTAAAACAATATTAACTCTGGCACCGTTTTCTAATCTGGCATCTACGATTGGAACAGTTTCATTCACAATACGGTTGCTATTTGCCGCTATTGACTGAACCAGATCCTCAATCTTTCCTTTAGAATAAAAATTCTTATCCCATTTGGAAATTCTGCCGTTTTTCTCAATAAAAATACCATCTGTTCCATTTACCATAACCTCCGTAATCGTATCATCATCGATCAGCTCCTGTAGAATATCCAGCTTCCGGATGGAATTAAACAGTTCCTTTTGCAGTTCTTCCTTTCTTTTCAGGCTTAAGTAAAATTCTCTGCCCGCTTCTATGAGCATTTCATTAATTGTCCCTTTGATTTCTTCATCACTAAGGCTTCCTGCGTTCTCCAGTTTTTCAAGCAGCCGCTTACGAAGGATCCGGAACTGTTCTTGTGCCTCTTTCATCGTTTTCTTCCTCATCAATTAACTTTCTAACATAGTCGCCCAGTTCCCCCCACATAAGCTGTTCCACATAATGATCCCTGGGACCGAAACTGCTGTGAAAAGGCAGTTTCAGCTTTCTCGTACGTTCCAGTATATCTTCGCAGTCCCACATTTTCAGTACTTTTTCAAAGTGATCCAATTTCGCCAGTGATACACTGTCCTCTCTTACCGGCATGTAGATTTTTCTGCATTGCTTCAATAATCGGAAGACATCATCTATCTGTTCCCCGATATCCAGAATGATGGTATCATAGGAACTAAAATTTATAATATCTCCCAATAGCTTCATCCACTCCTCATACTCCACATTTCTAAGATCCATAGGTGAAAAAGCAGGCGGGATATAATCCAGATTATGAATACTCTGTACCATACTGTCTAACTTGTATATAATATTGCCGCTCCCCTGCCTTACAAAAAACATAAGATCCGCTATGTCTGCCGCAAACTCCTTCCCCATAAGTGTTTCAAATCCGGCATAGTCCTCCAGATTTAAATATAATACAGCTCTTTTTTTAGATAAAATCTGCCCCAGAGTCAAAGCAAATGAAGTCTTAAGCGTTCTCTTAACCGGTGAATAAATCCCTATGAGCTCAACATCCTTTTTCAATAACGCCATCGGGTTTACCATTACATTCTGATTTGCATAATACCCCATAACCTCTGCAATTAAATTGTCAGAAGACTGGTATTTGTAGACAGCAGGGTATTCCGCTAATTCCTGTATCAGTTCCCCTTCAGACAGGATCATAATCCGTCCAATATTAAGCGTCTTCACTTCCTCACACATAGCCTGTGCCGAAATTAAAAGCATTTCAATATCATGCTCTTTTGCATAAATACTGAGACTTTTAACATTGGTAAATGCCTGCACCTCGAATGGTGTGTTTTGCTTGATATTCATGTATTCCATTAAGTTATAAGCATACGCTGCTTCCAAATCACATACTGCAAAAATATTTTTCTTCAATAAAAACCTCCCGCGTATAATATAATGCTGATTAATATAGGTACTGAAAAATGCATATGGCTGTCCACATCTTCATCCCTCCGATATGGCTCCCACTTTTTTAAATAAAAATAATTGCTGATATACGCATAGAAATATGCAAGACGGTTCCACAAATTGCGCCGCCATAGAATCAGTATCACTGAAATACCTGCCCCTGCCAGAAAAGCAATAAAGATACAGGTTATGATCTTCGTTGTTCCTAAAAAGCTTCCCAATGCGCAGAATAACTTAATGTCTCCTGCTCCAATCATTCTAAAATAGTATAATGCCCCTAAAACCAGGAGCGGAGTTCCTACACCTCCCAAAAATAAAAGTATTCCCATATATCCTGTATTTAAGGCTTGGAACACTCCGCCTGCTGCCATCCCTGTGAAAGTAAGTAAGTTTGGTATTTTCCCCTTCCAAAAATCCAGAATAACCGCCAATAAGACCAGACATAAAATGCACAGAAACTCCATTTCTTTCATTTCTCACCTCATAAAACATTTCAATTTGTTCATTGGTTCTGTATATTAAATTGTGTGCGCTCCTTCAAGCCAATGTCAGAATACCGCCACCATCGCAAAGCACCCCCTTTATTTATCTACTTCTAATTTGAAATAATTAAAAACTGTTACAAAAAACACAAAGGAAATATAGTCGATCTGACTATGAAAAATAGAATTCTTAAGAAGAAATCATCCCTTTAAATTTAGATGAAGTTGAAATTCTGTAAGAAGTGATTTCATTATATATTACGCTGTTGCATTTGTCAATATTAAGTTGCAATATTTTTTATTTATAGTATTCCATAATAATTATGAGACCTTTTGTTTTTATTGGGTTTCTACCTGCATAATAAAATAGGAAACTCTAATAAAAGAAAGAAGTGCCAGACTCCTCCCAAAAGGAAAGCTCCTGACACTTCCAAACCATTCATTCTACAATTTAAATACTATCTTAGCTGATTATAACTTTTTAAACTTAGCAGTTGTTTTTACCCCACGATCTAACAAATGTTTCTTATAATTCTTCAACTTCTTCGCAGGTACCTTAAACTCTGCCTTACTATAAATATTTGTAAACGCCTTCTTTTGAATGGTTTTCAAATTCTTACTCTTAATCGTAATCTTTTTTAGATTCTTATCATTCATAAATGCATACTTTTCAATACGCTTTACGCTTGATCCGATCACCACAGATTTCAGCTTCTTACAATCCCGGAATGCACTTGGTCCAATATTGGTCACATATTTTCCAATGGTGACACTCTGCAGTTTTTTATTCTTGTAAAATGCCTTCTTTGCAATCTGGGTTACTTTGAATGTATAACCGTTAATCTTAACCGCTGCGGGTATCGTAACCTTCTTAAAAGTTATTTTCGTAGGTTTTACATACATTACGGTTCCATTTTTGCTCGATGATTTTGTAACCTTGTATTTCGCATTACCAATTGTTACTACTGCATTCTTTTTCGGAACCGGTTTAACAACGGGTGCTTTCACAAGGGCCTTGTATGCCTGCTGCAGCATGGACAACGCAGCATCCACGTCCTTTTGTGCTGCATTAGCATTCAGGTTCACCATCTTTGCGTTATTTAATACTTTCAAGTATGCAGACCAGCTTACTGCAGTATAATCGGATGACTTAAGCCCTGCATATGAGTTAATCAGCTTCTGTAATTCTGCCTTATTTACTATCGGCTTTGGATCCTCTTTTACTTTTAAGCCTGCGATTGCAGCTTCCAGTGCTGTTTTAGCCTGATCTACTTCTTCCTGAACTGCTTTTTCGTCTGCCGCTGTCTTCTTTGCATTTTGTAATGCTTTCTTCAGGGCATCCAGGCTTTCTGTCGTATATTTACCGGACAGTTTGCTTTCTGCAAGGGTAATCAGGTTTATGAGTTCTTTCTTATCTGCTGGAACTACCGGATCTTCCCTGATAATCATTGCTTCCTGCAATGCTTTTGCTGCCGCATCAATCTCTTCCTGTGTTACATCTCCTTTGCCCAGCGCATTATCTGCCTGTCCAAGCGCTGTCTGTAACTGACTCCATCCTAGTACTGTATAATCTGCTTCGGACTTTTTCTGAGCTGCTGCAATCAACCCTTCCAGTTCGGAAGTAATAACGCTGTCTGCTGCACCTGTCATGGCCATTACCCGCCATTCAATGATGCCAACTCCATGCAGTCCTCCTGCTTCCACTACCGGCTGCATTGTAATCTTTAATGCCTTAGCCATTACCGGATTTTCCAGATTCAGGGTGTTGTATGCATCCGGTATATTTTCAGAAACCGTATTCATTTCGTACCACTGACCGTCTTCTCCCAGATACTCAAATCTGGACTCTGCCGGAAGAAGAATTCCGCCTCCGTCTGTAAAATAATATACATCAATGCTGTGAATTTCCTGCGCTGTATCCCAGTCATACTGTACCCAGGCTTCTTTGCCTTCCTGACCCCAGTTATGCCATGTCCCATTTGATTTATCCATGGATGAAGCAGGATCATAACCATCTTTCATTGTGTCTGCACCGCCTAAATCATTCGGGCTGTTGATATTGGCGGACACGGCAGCCTCCGGTGCGATATTCATAATTTCCTGTGTCTGTTCTGCTGCCTGCAATTCATTAACTGCATTATAAAGTGCGTCAAAGGTTGCATTGATTTCTTCCTGTGTCAGACCTCCCTGGTTGACCAAATTCTGTGCATTTGCAAGCGCTTCCGCAAATACTGCCCAGCTTTCTGCTGTGTATCTGCCTTTTGCTTTTGTATTGGCGATATCCAGGATGTTTCTAAGGTTTTTCTTGTTGACTCCCTGAGAACTTACCAGTTCACCGGAAACCTTCCATTCGATGATACCAATTGCCGAATTTTCATCCTGTGGCTGTAAGGTCACCCTAATTGCTGCTGCCAGAACCGGTTTTTTCAATGTGATCGTATTATACTGGTTCTCTTTCATTTCAGTTATTTTTTCTGCCTCAGTCCAGACTCCTTCATCATTCAGATACTCTACCAGAGCTTCTTTTGGCAGCTTAACCTTTCCGCCGTCCTGATAATAATAAATGTCTGTACTGTCAATCCTTACCAGCTCTTCAAAATCATACTGAACCCAGGCTTCCCTGCCTTCTTCTCCCGTGCTGTCCCATACGCCATTTGAAGAATCTGAGGAATTTACCGGATCAATACCATCCTTTACAGCCTGTACTTTATTTACACTTGCAGAAACTTCTGCCTGCGGTGCGAGATTAGCACTTACTGCTCCCGGCATAATCTCTAAAGCATCCTTTGCTTCCTGGAGTTTTGTTAACAATGCGTCCACATCATCCTGTACGGCCGTTTCATCTGACAGCATATTTTCTGCTTCTTCCAGAACATCCGCAAATGTGCTCCACGTCTCTGCAGTATAGTAATAAGCTGCTTTTGTTTCAGCCAGTTCAACGGCTTTCTTTAACTCTGTCATATCTACAGCGGGTTCCGTATCAACCTGATATCCGTAAACCTTCCACTCAATCACACCGCATCCCAGTTTCTCCGGCGTCATAGTCATTCGGATTGCTTTTGTCATTACCGGATCAAAGGTTGTCTTATTGTATTTATTAGTTGCCACGCCCAGACCGTCTGTACCGGTAAATGCCTGCCAGTCTCCGCCGCTTCCCAGATACTCGTATTTTACACTTACCGGACAGAAGTTGCCGCCGCCGTCTTTGAAGTAATAGGCATCTGATGCCGTAATCATGATTTCTTTCTCCCAGGTATACTGTACCCAGGCCTCCCCGCCCTGGTTGCCTAACCAGTTATGCCAAACTCCATGGCTGGTATCCATTGAAGAGGAAGGTTCAAATCCATCATTTAATCCGGCCACGCCGCCCAGATCATTTACGGAGTTAATAATCGCCGTTGGTTTTGCCAGGGATGCCAGATTGGTTTCTTCTCCATCCATAACAAATACCGATGCCTGAACAGGGTGGTCCATGCCTTCTACCGTTCCGTTTACTTTAAAGCTGCCAGCTTTTCCATATTTATCTTCGGAAACGGCTTCCCATATTACTTTAGAATCTTTATAGATTCCATTGTCATACAGCACACGCAATGTTTCCGGTAATTCCGGTGCTTTTCCCACAACTGTTACGTAGCTTCCCACTTCTGCGGAAACCGGTTTTGCATCTTCCTCCGGTGCATATGCATCCGCTAATTCTTCTGCTGTCATAGCTGCAGATTTTACTGTAAAGTTATCTACAAGACCATTTAAGAATGCCGACTGTTTATTCTCGGATCTTCCAATATAGTTCATCTGCACATCACCCAGATCAGCCAGGGTGAATCCACAGTCTTCTAATGTATATACCGCTTCACCATCTACATATAAGATAAGTGTCTGATTCTCCATTGTCAATGCAATATTCTTCCAGAATCCTGTACCCAGTTTGATTCCGGTCTTGTATTCTGCCGTTTTATTTGTCTTAGTATCCGTGATACCTAATACTAATTCATTCTTGCCTTCAAAGGAAACATACATACGTTTTCCGTCAGTATCTCCAAAATGGAATATGCGCGCACCGCTTCCCTGTACCGCATTTAGCTTGACGTCTGCCAGAATTGTGCAGTCCGTCACATTCTTTGTTAAAGAAGACGGCATCTTCACATATCCGCAGTAGGTACCGGTAAAGTTAACAGCATTTCCTTCTTTGCCTTCTGCCACTGCCGGCTTGCTGACCGCTGCCGCATCATTTCCTGCTGACGAAGAATCTTTTACTACTCTTTTTAATACATCCACTTCTTCAAATTCATAATTAGCCAAAACTTCCGGTAACTTTTCATCCTCTTTTACAACGAGGGTTAAAGTATCTTCTGCACTTAAAGCACCGTCACTTACTGATAACTTCAACTGATATGTTCCTGCTTTATCTACGGAAATGCCGGAAATTAACTTATCGGGATTTGCAATGGTAACGTTAGCCCCTTCCGGTTTCGAGGTTACTTCCCATAAGCTGGTGAGCGTCATGTTTGGATATCCGTCATCCTTTGCAGCGCCTTCCAATCGGTAAGTATCTGATAAATACACATTTAAGTCTTTCCCTGCATCCACAGCCGGAGCTGTATTTTCCAACGGTTCTCCTTCTTCAATCACAACGCTTGCTGTCTCTGCCGCCGGAAGCGGAACGGATACAACAGTTGTTTCCTCTCCAATATACTGGAAACTGCCTGTTACATTGCCATTTACCTTAATCTGATAAGATCCCGGTTTTAATCCCGTAAATTCAATGTCAGATTTATGCTCGGAAACTTCCAGGTTTCTGACATTTAATTCAACGTAATTACTGTCCTTACTTACCTTGGCCCGGGTATACTGATCTCTGTCAAGCTCAATAGAGAGTTTCTGGTTGATAAAGTTCAGTCTGGTATAAACTCCGTCTAACGGTGTCACCTGATAGAAACCGCCCTCTTCACTTACTTCGCAGCCATATCCGAATAATCCAAAGATATTGTCCGTTGAAACATCAGAAGACAGAATACGCAGTGCACCAAACAATCCTGTGTCTGCTTCACCGGACATCTGACGCCATCCGTTATGAATACTTCCGCCGCCTGTTCCCTGTCCGCCGGAATTGCCAAGTTCAGACTGGTATGTCCATGATACGGTGCCGATATTTTCCGGGTCTGCATCGATCTGTCCTGAATTTATACAGGTAAGATTTGCAAGTTTTCCTGCATAGTTCACACGGGCTGCATCTGCCATCTCAGTTTCTGTCAGGCCGTTGTCCTGAAGTCTCAGCCAGTCATCCATACAATAGCCGGCTAATGATGCCGTATACTGGAAGTTCCACCAGTTCTCACCGCAGATAGTAGTAGGATTTCCATAGTGGTACCAGATAGGCTGCAGTCCGCGGCAAGCCCTGGTCTTCAAGTCAATCTTGCCCATCATATCCGTATTGTCATTTAATTTCGCAAGGGTATATACCGCTTCTTCACCGGTATTATCATACGCATACTCGGAACCGTATGGATATTTATTTCCTTTGAAGTTGCTGTACTTTTCATCCATGATTTCGGTCACTTGTGCAGCCTCATCATAATACCCCTCTGATTCTAATGCTGCAATAATATCCGGTGTTGTGGATTCACCCATCAGTCCGGTATCCCAGTTATAAGATACTCCTTTACTATATAACGCCTTTAATATATTTGCGGCGCGCAGCAGATATGTTCCCTTATCTTCCGCATAATCAATCATATCGGGATATTTCTCTGCGATCTTATACATAGAGAAATATGTATTGTATACATGGGGATACGCATAACCACGGTATATTCCCTGTCCGGTATTATTTGGTTCATTATCCAGCCAGTCATTTACCATGTAATCTTCCTGGTGCTCTTTCATCAGCCCATTCCAGATAAAGGTATCCAGATACTCATCCACTGCCGTAATCTGTTCTTTAACCGGCTGGTAAACATTCTTTTCCGCCAGATATTCACCATGGGTGAATCCCCAGTCATCGCCCCAGCCAAAGTATCCTTCGTATACACCGCGGACAGACTTTGTATCCATCATCCAGTCATCAAATATCTTGTCATAGATTTCACCAGGTGCGTTGACCTGAGTTTTCTCTGTTACAAAATCAGCATGCAGTTCCAGTGCATCCTCCACGCTGTCCATCGCATAGAACTGCAGGGTTGTCTGCTTACCATCATCATATGTGATCTCAACATGGTTTGCACCAAGGCAGGAAAGCTGCAAGTTGTAAATGTGATACTGCTCTCCATCCTGTGTAACGGTTTCCAGATATTCTACTTTTGTTCCCTCTTCTTTGGTACATTCCTGCTTATTGGAAACTGATTTCTGAAGCCCTTCATAAAGACCGGTATCATGAGAACAATTTACCTGAATGTCCTGAATCTGATCTTTTCCATAGGAAGTATGCAGATAGAATTTAGCGGGCATATTAACGGAAAATGCCATACTTGGAACTGCTACCGCATCAATAATGCCTTCCTCATAAAGCTTTGTTTTCATATCCTGCTCATCATCTACACCTGTAAATTTAAACGTATATGTTTTACTCTCTCCGGGTGCCAGCGTCAGAGACGTGTTTTCCAGATAACTGCTTCCTGTAGACTTGATAACATCAGAATGAATATAGAATACATTCAATCCATTTGCCCAGCCGCCCTGGTCCTGTGCCCAGACAGAGCCTGCATGTCCATTGTTGATTCTCCAGTGATCCTGATACTCAAATCCTGCCCCGGTAGAAGTATCCGGTGTAAATAACAGGAACTTACCCTGACCGCTTGGCCTGCTTGCATAGATATAGCTGGAATCCTGTCCTACAAAAGAATGATCCACTACTGAAGTTTCATAAACCTGCGTTCCTCCCGGCCAGAACTCACTGAATGGCATTGGCACGCCGAAGTCGCCGATGATCAGATTCTTATCTTTGGTATTGGTGACTGTCATGGACCATACGATCTGATTATCCACTAATTCATAAGTCTCAACCAGCTTGAAGTCCTTAATGCCCTTATCTTCTTTAGCATCTTCATAGGTAACTTCTACTTTATTTCCTTTTAACTCAATCTTTCTCGTTTTGCTGCCATTATCCGAGGCACTGGTCATAGATTCTGTCCAGGTATCCTCACCCTCCCATTTGGTCTGGAACATTAATTCGCCCATCCACTGATGTTCTTTGGAGGCTCCCTGGGTTGGTGCATATTCTGCATTTAATACATAGTTGGTATCATATAGGTCTCCCTGAATTTTAAGCTCATCAATGTGTCCGTATTTACCGATCTTCAGATAAAAATAGTCATTGGAAAGCTCTACTTCACCGCTTGGCTTTTCTGCATTTCCCAAAACCTTCCACTCCTTGATTCCAACGGCATGGTTTTCGGGTGTTCCGTATCCCTGCGGCGTCATAGTCAGTTTCAGCTGATTCGTCTTAATCGGCTGGTCAAAGGTGACTACGTTATACGCATCCAGTTTATTTTCAGTGACAACGGCTGCTTCTGCCCAATCTCCAGCTGCGGCATCCCAGTATTCCACTACCGTCTTCTCCGGCGCAAGGATTCCTCCATTATCTGTAAAATAGTATATTTCGGTGCTGTCAATCACAGCTTCTTTCTGCCAGGTGTACTGCACATATGCCATCTGTCCTTCATTTGTCCAGCTGTGCCAGACCAGCCCGTCTCCCGCACCTGCAGATGCTGCCGGTTCTGCTTCATCATTCAGAGCATCTATGCCGCCCAGATCCTCGGGACGGTTAATGCTTGCAGATGCCTCTGCTCTTGGCGCAATATTAAATGGCATCACCTTACCATATGCTTCCCATTCAATAACGCCGACTCCATTTTCATCAGCTTTCTGTTTTTCTATGGTCACTCTCAGACCTTTTGTCTTCACTGTATCAAATGTTGTAATATTGAACCCATCCGCCCTGCATCCAAGACCCTTTGCGTTTCCAACTTCTACAAAGTTACCATCCGCATCCATGTATTCATATTTACAGGATTTCGGAATTTTAATACCACCGGAATCAGGTTCGTCCCCGTCATACCAGAAATAAACTCCGCTGCTGTTTAGTTCCACTTCATTTTCCCAGGTATATGTCAATGTTTCACTGGCAGGTTTAGCCGGATTCCCCCAGGAACCATAACATGCACCGGTTTCTTCTTTTCCTGTCCCGGAAGTCTTTGATACTTTTCCGTCATTTACAGCAGTAAGGGTTTCCCAGCCTGATACATAACTGGTGGAAACATCTGCGCTCCCTGCTACATTATTAGGTCTTTCCCCATCCGGTGCTATAAAAAATTCATCTGTTTCTGCGGCTTTCTCTGCTGCATATACCGTATCTGTCCCTGTCAGACCCGGCAGAGGTACAGATGTTATCATCAGCGCCATTGCCAATGCCGATGCAGTTACCTTAACAGCCCCATTCACCAATCGTTTCTTTTTCATTTGCGAACCTCCTCGTTCCTCTTTCGTTTACCTTCCCTGTTTCCCCAACCGGATTACATTCCATGAAGCCTTATGTAATTTTGCGGTCAGAATTCCCTTGTCCATTTCCGATTCCTTGCTGTTCTTCGGCAGAACACGTTCCCTTCCATAAGCATTTACCGTCTTTAAGTCACCCTCTTCCATAATAATATGTTCTAAAATATCGTATCCCGCAAAGCTTCTTACATCACAGCTCAGGGTGATATCTTCGTGAATATTCCGGTTCACCGCAAATATGGTAACCTCTTCTTTATCTTCCCGGTAAACCGCAACCGATTCAATATCTGTAACATCGCAATGACCGATGGTATCGTGCTTTGGAGTATCCAGAACCGGCAAAAGTGCAGTTCCCCTTCCATACAGAGACGCATGAAGAAATGGATAGAAAATCGTCTGCTTCCAAACTCCCCCGTCATCTTCCGTCATAATCGGTGCAATAACATTTACTAATTGAGCCAGACATGCCACTTTGACACGGTCTGCGTGTTTTAACAGCATAATCAGCATTAATCCCACCATCAGCGCATCTTCAAATGTATAGATATCCTCCAGTAAATGAGGTGCTTTCTGCCATGGACGGTTCTTCATGGTATCGTCATCTGCTTCCGATGAGTGAAACCATACATTCCATTCATCAAAGCTTAAATTCATTACCTTTTTACTTCTCTTCTTTGCCTTAATATAGTCACAGGCAGACACTACCGTATGTATAAAATGTTCCATATCCATGGTCAGTGCCAGATAATCTGCCGTATCATTCATGGTATTTCCATAGTATTGATGCAGAGATATATAGTCCACGAAATCGTAAGTATGATTCAGTGTTGCCGCTTCCCACTCCGGAAATGTCGGCATCGCCGCAAAGGAACTTCCGCAGCTAACCATTTCTATAGACGAATCAATCAGTTTCATTGCCTTGGCCGTTTCTGCAGCCAGGCGTCCATACTCATCCGCCGTCTTATGTCCGATCTGCCATTCTCCATCCATCTCATTTCCCAGGCACCAGGTCTTAATTCCATATGCCTCTTCCACTCCATGGCTTCTTCTTAAGTCACTGTAATATGTTCCGGACGGATGATTGCAATACTCCAGCAGGTTACATGCATCAGCAATGCCTCTGGTTCCCAGATTCACAGCCATCATGATATCCGCATCAACCTTCTTTGCCCACTTTGCAAACTCATTTAGCCCCACTTCGTTTGTTTCCAGGCTCCGCCATGCCAGTTCCAGACGTTTTTTACGCTGTTCCACAGGGCCTACGCCATCTTCCCAGAAATAATTGGACACGAAATTTCCGCCCGGGTACCGGATCAGGGGAACCTTTAACTCTTTTACCAGATCCAGAACATCTCTGCGAAATCCGTCTTCATCTGCGGTTGGGTGTCCCGGCTGATAAATTCCGTTATAAACAGCCCTTCCCAGATGCTCAATAAAAGAACCATAAATTCTCTTATCTATTTCTGCAATCCGGAAACTTTTATCGATTATCATTTTTGCATTTTTATTCATATTGATATCCACTGCATATTGCTGGCATGCCGGCACTTTATATCTGCTGCAAATAGCCTGCCTGCAACACTGCCTTTCTATTTCATATTTTTTCAACATTACCTGTTAGTATGCCGCTGGCACTTACAATACTGCACCATTAGGCGGTGCCGTAATCCTTTTCTGGACGCGCTTAACCCTTCACCGCTCCGGCTACCATTCCTTCTATAAAATACTTCTGAAAACAAAGAAACAGAATTAATATAGGAATTACCGAGAAGCAGGAACCCACAATCAGCAGATCATAGTTATTTCCATAAGGTGTCAGTAAAGTATTCAGACCGATTGGCAGGGTATATTTCTTATCATCCCTTAAAATTAACAGCGGCCAGAGAAAGTTATTCCAGTAAGTCATACCATTTAATATTGCCATAGAAGCCATTGCCGGTTTCATAATTGGGAAAATCAATTTTACAAATATGCCGTATTCCGTAGCTCCATCTACACGTCCCGCCGAAATCAGCTCTTTGGGGATTCCCTCAAGATATTGGCGGAAGAAGAATATCGTTGAAGCATTTGCCATAAACGGCAGTACAATTCCTGTATAAGTATTACTAAGCTTCATGCCGATCATCTGGTTATACAAAGGCAGCATCAGTATTTCAAATGGTACCATTAAGATCAGAAGTACACAGACAAAGAAGAAATTTTTTCCTTTAAAATTATAAGCAGCAAATCCGTAACCCACACAGGCACTCACCAGCAAAGTTAATACCACCTGCACCACGGTCAGGAATACACTGTTGATAAACCAGGTAAAATAGCTGTGCTCTCCGGTAAACAGATAAACGTAATTCTTAAGGCTCATTTTATCCGGTTCAATCTTTAAGTTAAGTCCATACTGGATCAGTTCTTTTCCATCTTTAAAACTGGCGATGACCATTGCTGCAAATGGTACCAGAATTACTATTGCCAACAGCGTAAAGAATACTAATAAGAAGATTTTCATCCATATTATTTTTGTTTTTCCACCCACATTTTGCCGTGCCATCTCATTAGTCCTCCTTCTTAAACATGCCTGAAAACGTCAGCTGTGCAATATTGATAATCATGGTGATCGCCAGCAGAATCACACCTACGGCTGCCGCATAGCCCATTTCATTTTTCTGGATTCCCTGCCGATACAGGTAGCCGACAATGGTAAGACCGATATTCTGAGGGGAGTCCTTTCCCGCCCACAGCATATAGCTCTCTGTAAACATCGCCAGACCGCCATAGATACTAATGGTAAGAACATAGGTAATCGTAGGTTTTAACATTGGCAGTGTCACATAAATAAACTTCTTAAAGGATGAAGCACCGTCAATGGATGCCGACTCATAAAGTTCTGTAGGAATGCCGTTTAATCCGGAAATAAAATACAGCATATTAACACCCATCCACCTCCAGCAGGCAAGAAACAGCAATGCCACATAAGCCGTAAAACTGTTTTTTAGCCATTTTACCGGCTCTAATCCCAGCGCATTCATAATACTGTTCATAAACGCGGAGTCCATTTCACCAAACATCAGACGGAAAATGGTACCCGCTACTACGATAGAAGTAAGAATCGGAACAAAAAATACAGATTTGAACATCTCTTTTGCCGACATTAGTTTGCTGTTAATCATGTACGCAAGCAGCATTGGAATTGGAATCAAAAGAATAAGTGTTCCAATCATATATTTCAGACTGTTCCATAGAGCAATCTTAAAGATATTGTCGCCTGCTAATTTACTATAGTTTTTTATTCCAACAAAGGATGTCTGTCCCGGCAAAACCTCCTGGAAACTCATAACTCCGGCCTTCGCCAACGGAAACAGCCAAAATATTAAAAACGTTAAGACAAACGGAAGTATGAACACATATGGTGCTATTTTCTGAGAATATAGTAATTTCCGAAAATTAAACTTCTTTTCTTCCTGCTGCTGTACCTGTACCGTCTTCCTGCCACTCATTTTTTTACCCCTTTCAACATTTGCTTTTGTCAGCCCGGGAATTTACATTCCCTACCACATATTTGAATTATCCTGTTTTCATACAAATAAAGGGAACGTAGCCTGCTACGCCCCCTAAATTTGGCTGTCACATCCCACAAAGCGAAGACAAGCATTTTCAGACATGCTTCAGGGCTATTGCAAATATATGTGTTCTTTCCAGTGTCTTTTCTGACACCTACTGTAATTCATTCTCAATCTGAGACTGTGCTTCTTCCAGAGCCGCAGCAATATCCTGATCGCTGTCAAAGATTGCATTCAAAGTAGTTGCACTGAATG
Organism: Robinsoniella peoriensis; assembly: GCF_000797495.1. Lineage (GTDB taxonomy): Bacteria > Bacillota > Clostridia > Lachnospirales > Lachnospiraceae > Robinsoniella > Robinsoniella peoriensis. The sequence goes on along the minus strand of NZ_JTGN01000013.1, from coordinate 83,500 downwards.
TACTGTTGATTGCCGGATAGGCCTCTGTAGATTTGATCAGACCGATCTGATCTTTAATTTCATTTAATACATCAAATGGGTTATTTTTAAAATACTGTACAAATTCGTTATCCGGATTATGTGTTACCTCTTCCATAGACCATACGTCCGAGGGCACTGAAAAACATATGTTTTTAAATCCTTCCTTATTAATAAAACACAAAATCCACCAGACTCAAATTTTTCTGGTGGATTTTTGTACATTTTCTATGGATGATTCCTTTTTCTGAACTAGGGATTCCTTTATTTTTCCCCCATCACTTTCATGATTCGTTTGAGGTTCACTGCAAATATTGCCATCGCCCCCTGCATTTCCATGCCAATAAGACCTGATGATGACGCAACGTCATAACCATGTCTATGTTTTAACTCGCTGTTTTTTGCTTCTATCTTATAACGCTCTTTTACTTTTTCTTTAAAATATTCCGTTTCCTGAAATTGTGCCTGTTCGCTATGGGTATCACTGATGACCGTCTCTGTATATGTCTTTTTTTTCGCTCCCTCTTTGTAGCATCCTTCTCTATAAAGGCATTTTTTACATTTTTTTATATCAAAAGTATAGGTTATCCGCGCATTCCTGCCCTCAGCTTTTTGTTTATTCAGATATTTATGGATTGCCATATGCCCTGCTTTACATTGATACATTAAAGCATCTTTGTTAAATTCAAATTTATCTTCCTTTTTACGATTTCCTTGTGTAACATTACTGCATAATCTAGCGACCAGTTCATAATCTTCTTCTCTTGCAGCATCTATATTTTTTTTGCTTGCATATGCCTTGTCACCAATAACTGTTTTAATCTCCATTCCTGCTTCCCTGCTTTTCTGTACCAGGGCTGCCAATTCCTTTCCATCCGTTTTCTCTCCGCTGGTTATTGTGGCAGCTGTAATAATTCTTTCTTCCGTCATGGCGATATGTGTTTTATATCCAAAGAAGGAGGTGTCTGCTGTCTTATGTCCAATTTTTGCATCCCCATCTTTTGAGGTATCCATWTGTTCAAGGTCATCACGGACAGCTTCTTCTAATAATTTCAATTTTTCCTGCACTTTGGGATAGCTGCATATCGTTTTATTCTCTTTTATAGTGGAAATAAGCTGATTGCAATACGCCAGTTCTTTTTCCARAGAATCTTCTGTATTTTTAGCAGGAAACTGGTTTTTCATTGTTTCTTCCACTTCATAAACGGTACGCCGTAGTTTTTTTGACCTTTCCTGTAGTGCCTGCCGCGGAGTCATTTGATTGTATCTTGATTTTGTATGTGTGGCATCAACAATAATGGTTTTTGATTTTATGATTTCCTGCTCTAATGCAATCTGGACTGTTTTCGCAATCAGCATATCTAAAAGTGCCATRTCTTTTAATCGCAATTTACGAAATTTCGTCAATGAGCTGGGATTAATAACCTCCTCCTCCGGCACCATATCCAGAAAGTATTTAAAAGACATATCATACCTGGAACGCTCTACGACATCAACATCCGATAGATCATAAATTGCTTTTAACAGCAGATATTTAAACATGCGGATAGGTGGAACTGCATTACGTCCGTTATCAAGACAATATTTATCAATTAACTCTTCATAAATAAATCCGAAGTTTACGAGTTCTTTTATCTGTCGGAGAAGATTATTCCTGGGAAYCACCAATTCATATATTTTCATGTAGGAACTTAATACTAATTTTTGTTGTTGATCTACCATAAAAACACCGCCTTTATTTGATACATACATTATATCAAAAATAGACGGTAATATCTACTTTTTCAGTGGCCTCGTGCTGGACAGCTTCGGTACAAAAATTGAGGATTCCATCATCGAGCAGGTACTTCGTTTCGGAACGGCAGACATCAGCAGCAACTACCTTGTCTGCATCCAGAACGCCGCCCGCAGCTATGTGGCTGACATTTTTGCCACCCTGCGCCGATACGAATATAACCCCGACTTCATGCGTCTGACCATTGTGGGTGGTGGTGGCTGCCTTGTCCGAAACTTTGGGGAATACGATGCCAGCCGTGTCACCATCATAGACGATATTTGCGCCACAGCTAAAGGGTACGAATACCTTGCATTTGCTGCTTTGCGCAGAAAGGAGGACGCATGAACGAAAACATCCGCAGCACAAAGCGCCAAGCGTGGGAATACCTGCAAACCATGAACAAGGCGCAGTTCAAATCGTACAGCCAGACTGTTGCATTGGCTCTGGTGGACTATTTTGACCGCTACTACAAATCGCAGGATGACCCCTATTTTGAAACATGGGAGCGTGAAGAACGCTTTGTTTTCTCAGATTGTAACCGCCGTGGAAACGGCAATGGAAAAGACCTTGCCGGTGTTTTTTGTCGGGTGTATGGCTGGGCTGTCTGCTACAACGCCCATGCAGGTATCAGCTTTACCGCAGACAACCGCCGAGAACACGGATGCCGATGTGGATTGGGACTTTCTTGGCGAATAACCTATGACGGTGCAAAGGAGGTGAACACATGACCGACTTATACACAGCAATTAAATATATATATGCGAATCAATACCAATCATGTTTTTCCCCTCTGTCAAGGGCATTTATTTGATTCATTTCACTATCTGTTAATTCAAAATCATACAATTCTGTATTCTCTTGAATGTGATCCGGATTGCTGGAACCTGGAATAACCACTACACCTTTCTGCAAATTCCAACGTAGGATAATCTGTGCAGAAGATTTTCCATGTACGTCTGCAATTTGAGAAATGACTTCATCTCCCAGAAGTTCTGCTGTGTATCCTCTACCGCCAAGAGGATACCACCCCTGCGTCACAATCCCCAGACTTTGAATATACGGAATTACATCGTTTTCCTGATAATATGGATGAATCTCGTTCTGAACTAATGCAGGTGTAATAATAATCTGTGGGAGAAAACTATCCAATTCTTCTATATACCAGTTAGACAATCCAATAGAACGCACCTTTCCATCTGCAACCGCCTTTTCCATTGCATGATATGCTTCCACATCGCCATCTCCCGGATGATGCAGCAATAGCATATCAATATAACCAATATCCAGTTTTTCTAAGGCTTCCTCAATCGCTGCTTCGGCATTTGCAAACTGGTTCGGATACAATTTTGTAATAACAAAAATATCCTCTCGTGGTACAGATGAATTTCTGATTGCCTGACCGACCTCTGCTTCATTATGGTACATATAGGCGGTGTCGATAAGACGAACCCCTCTTTCTAATGCTTCTGTGACTGCGTTTACGCATTCTTCTCCGGTAAGGCTGTATGTCCCCAACCCATTGATAGGCATTTCATATCCACTGTTTAACTTGACTGTTTTTGTATCAAAATCAAATGTGGGAACTGACAATGAGCTTTCTGTTTCCTGTGTATAGAGCTGCAAATTCATCCCATTCAGCCACTCTTGCATACTCTCTTTGGAAGAATCTGCTGCAAACCGTTTTCCATCTATCCAATTTACGTCATCTGAACACAGCTCATGTAATGCCTTATCGCTGTTTCCTATGCCGCTGGAATGGGAAGTGCAGAATGGAATGATTGTCTTACTGGAAAAATCATAGCTTTCTAAAAAAGTGCTGATAATTCTTGGAGCCTGTCCATGCCAAATCGGATAACCAATTACGACAATATCATATTCATTCATGTTATCCACATTGGTTGCAATCTCCGGGCGAGCAGCAGAATCATTCTGTTCTATATTTGCCCGAGAAGATGAGTTGTTATAATTCAAATCCTCTGCTGTATAGGGATTTTCTGCAATAATTTCAAATAAGTCACCATTTAATATTTCTGCGGCATTCTCTGCCATATTTTTTGTAGTTCCTGTGTTTGAGAAATAAGCCACAAGAACTTTGGATGATGTCTGTTCCATCTCTGTACCTTTACTTTCTTCCAGCGATTCTGATGCCATTGTTTCTTCATTTTCTGTTGAATTTGTAGATATTGTTTCTCCATTAGAAATCATATTAGAACAAGCTGTTAGGGCAAATGCCATGATACCAGCCAACAATAAAGAGATTATTCTTTTCACACAAATCCTCCTTTATTTTGAAATTTTCTTGTCATTCAACGTTGTAAGCAGATATGCCATGTTCTGACCGAGATTTTTCATATTTTCCAGACCTTCTTCATCATTCAATACATCACCCGGCATCTGACCATAAACCATATTCCAGTAGGTGGAACCGACCACATACATTTCATGATTTAAGAAAAAGTGATTCATGGTATCCACCGCCTGTAAAGCACCGCCACGTCTGGCTGCCACAACTGAAGCTCCAACCTTATGCTTCATTGTCTTTCCATCTCGATTCATATCACCTACAACTGCGGCTCTTTCCAGAAACGCCTGCATATTGGCTGATACATTGGCGGAATAGACTGGAGAGCCAAGGATAATCCCATCGGCATCCAACATTTTCTCATAAACCTCTCGAAACATATCTTTCTTATGCACGCAGTTATTCTGACCGCCACACGCCCAACACGCTTTACAAGGCTCAATGATAGTTCCTGCGAACTGTATCATCTCGGTTTCAATACCTGCTGCATTCAGTTCTTCAAATACTTTTCCTATAATAATAGCGGTGTTACCATCTTTTCTTGCACTTCCATTAATTGCTAATACTTTCATATTCACTATAATCTCCTTTTTCTTCATCGCTAAGATAACGAATTACTTTTGCTGGTACACCTCCAATACTGTAAAATCCATCTATGACATCTTGAACGGTTATATCATTCATACTATGCCATCTCCTTTTCCCATTCCCGTAGTGTGCTAATGCCCACTTGATCCGCAAGTGCTTCCAGGCGTGTAATTTCATCTTCCGACAGAACAATCTGTCCGCTTTTTGCAAGGGGAATTAAGTCTGGTGTCCATTTCTCCACATCCATCGGATTATGTATCCAATAAATATCAATCACATCTGCATGAAGGCGGCTTTTACTGCCCTCCATCATTTCCTGCATAGCTTCTTTGGAACTACTGGCAATCTGCGGTGTGAATTTGGTAGAAATAATCAAATCCACTCTTGCAACCTCTTTGATAAAGTTTCCCAAAATCCTTTCTGATGTGCCTTCCCCATATACAGCCGCCGTATCCCATAGGTTCAGGTGTAATCTCTGTGCAGTTTCAAATACTGGCTTTAAGTCCTCCTGTTAAATTTCTTCTTTTTCAATCTGGTAAAGCAGATAGTCCACGCAATCCACTTCCTTTTGTTTGCTATGAATTTCCTGTATCATACAATTCTTGTGCTTCATCAGGAATGTTCGTAAATCACTTATTCTTCCTTTTTCTTTATCGAGCATACAGTTCTGTATTTCTTCTTCACTACAACCTGCATCCTTTAGATTTTGAAAAAGCTGTTCTTCTTTATCTAAGGCATCTGGCATATGCTACCTCCTGTAAGTTTGTGCTGCTGTTTATATTCTAATTGCTTTTCTCAGTAATGTAAAATGCTTAATAATTATTTTTAGATATTCGTTTTTCAAATATCTGTGCTATACTATAATCAACCCTATAATCTATCGAAACAAGAGCATAACGAGGAGAAATTTATTATGGAAATCAGAGTATTAAGATATTTTTTAGAAGTGGCAAGAGAAGAAAACATCACAAAAGCTGCTGCATTTCTGCATATATCTCAACCCACACTATCCAGACAGCTAAAAGAACTGGAAGCAGAGTTAGGAAAGCAGCTTTTCATCAGAAGCAATTACAGTATCAAATTAACAGACGAGGGAATGTTACTTAGGAAAAGAGCCGAAGATATTATTGATATGGTTGATAAAACCTCAGCCGAGTTCAAGTCACTTGATGAAATCGCTGGTGGCGATATTCGCATTGGTTGTGCGGAATCGTCTGGAATGACCTACTTCATACAGGCAACCCGTTCCCTTCAGAAAAAATACCCCAATATTCGCTTTCACTTCTACAGCAGTGGAACAGATGCTGTTACAGAACGAATTGAAAAGGGATTACTGGATATGGCAGTCATCGTACAGAGAGTGGATTTATCCAAATACAACTATCTTACCGTTCCCCATTCTGACCGCTGGGGGATTTTAGCAAGAAAAGATGATCCACTTGCTGTAAAGAAATTTGTTACAGTAGAGGAACTAAGAAACCTGCCTGTGATTGTTTCCAGACAGGGAATGCAGGAAGAACTACTTGACTGGTTTGGAGAAGAAACTGCTAATCTGCATATTGCAGCCACTTATGATTTGCTTTTTAACACTACCATTATGGCAAGAGAAAATTTTGGATACCCGATTGGATTTAACGGATTGGTGAATACCGGAACTGACAGCGATTTATGCTTTATCCCATTGGAACCGGAACTTCGTTCTCCTATGCACATCATCTGGAAGAAATATCAAATATTCACTCCCGTTGCAAAACTTCTGTTAAATGAATTAAAAGAAAGTATGCAAAAATCTTGATTCATGCTTTGAGCCAAAAAATTCGGAAACGAATGCCCAAGCAACATTATAAAAGCAAAGGTGTAGGCAGAGCGAACATCGCTTTACCTACGCCTTTTGAGTTAGTTATAAATCAATTCTGGCAGCACAATTTCCTCCGCTGCACTCTTAATATTGTTTTTCGCCCCAACCCGTGCCTGTGTTCCATGAGGAATATTTTCCGCATCCTCCCGTATCTGCCGTAGCGGGGTTTTTCATCCTCCGGCAGCTTCAAATCGGGATAGTACATCCCATCCTCAGCCAAATGATAGGTAATTCCATTTTCAATAATCGTATGTTCCATTTGCGTATCCTTTCCGGCTCTCATAAGCCTGTGCCGGTTATCGATACGAGTTAAATTTGCTTCAAGACACTTCCAATGTCCTCATTGATACAGATAGACTTTGCTTTGATTTCATCTGGTGCATAGGCTTCACCCATATTGATGCAGGCATAGGTAGCATTAGACCACTGGTTTGTCATACACCAGAAAGAAAATTTTACAATCGAAGGCGTATTCATTCCAGTACCTAATTCCAGAAACAGCACTTTCGTATTTTCGTGCCGCCGCAAAAACTCTGAATAGCGTTCCGCAGCTTTATGCCAGCCCTCGTCCTGGGCGAATGTATTGTCTGCTCGCAGATTCATACTCATGGGCTTGCCACAGACAGGGCAGTGAGGTATCAGCTCCGTTGGCACACGCATATCTCTTTGCTGTTCCACCATCTGACGAACGATTTCCTCATTGTCATAGGTTTTCTGGCAGCATGGCTCACTGCACTGAAACAGACCGTAATCACCCTGCGTATAGAACAGCCTCTTTTTATCAAATCCGGCTTTCTGGAACTGATGGTCAACATTGGTAGTCAAGACAAAGTAATCCTTGTCTTTCACCAAGTCAAACAGCTGGTCATACACTGGCTTTGGTGCCTGTGTGTAGCGGTTTATCCAAATATAGCGGCTCCAGTATGCCCAATGCTCCTCCAAGGTATCGTAGGGGTAAAACCCACCAGAGTACATATCGTTAAAGTGATACTTTTCTGCAAAGCCATGGAAGTTCTCCTGAAAGCGTTCTCCCGTATAAACAAAACCGGCTGATGTGGAAAGACCGGCTCCTGCACCGATGATGACAGTGTCTGCCTGTGCCAGTGCGCTACGCAGCTTATCTATGCCATTTATCGTATTGGTTTGTCCAAAGCTTCGTCTGCCAAACATCATGCACACCGCCTTTCCTTATAAATTGTAGTTTGAATTTGCAAATGTCCTGAAATACACCGTTTTCTCAATTTTTTCGTTAATTTGTTTCTGGTGTGCGCGGTTTGTAAGCAATGGTCTACGTTGGTTGTCAGTATGAAATACTCTTTGTCTCTGACCAGTTTTAGCAGATCCGTATAGGGTTTTCCCGTGGAATATTTATAGCGTTTGATGTAAATATGACGGCTCCAATATGCCCAGTATTCTTCTAATGTTTCAAATGGATAAAAACCTGCGGAATACATATCGCTCAGACCATATTTTTCAATAAAATCGGAAAAGTTGTCCGTAAATTTTTTACCGCTGTATTCCAATCCTGCCGCTGCAGACAGTCCTGCACCGGCTCCGATCAGAATGGCATCGGCAGTATCTATTTTTTCTTTTAAAGTCTTAATTTTTTCTAAGCAGCTGTTGGTAGATGCTGTAGTCCTTTTCTCCAAAAACATTGAATACAACCTCCATTTCGGTATGTGTATTTTTACGGTAAGCGGTTACCGTATTGACTGCGATCTGTGCTGCGATTTCATTTGGAAAATGAAATTCTCCGGTTGAAATACAGCAAAAGGCGATACTTTTTAAATGGTAAGTGTCGGCAAGTTCCAAACAAGAGCGATAGCATGATGCCAGCAAAACGCAATCTTCTTCCCCCAGGCGCCCGTGGATGACTGGACCTACCGTATGCAATACAAACCTGGAAGGAAGATTATATGCTTCTGTAATCTTTGCTTTGCCAACGGGTTCCCCGCTTTGCTGCCGCTCCATTATCTCCTGGCAGGCTAAACGAAGCTGTATGCCTGCAAAAGAATGAATAGCATTGTCAATACAGCCGTGGCAGGGAACAAAGCAGCCCAATAAGCCAGAGTTGCCGGCATTTACAATACCATCAGTCTGAAGTGTGGTAATGTCCCCTTTCCATAAATAAATTCCATCCTTTACAGGGGATAAATCAAGAAGGGAAGTGACTTTTTTTTCAAGTAGTTCCTCTTGTAAATAAGCATCCTGTATTTCTAAAAACTCCGGAGAAATGGGTCTGGGCAATCGTACATTCATGAGGGAACGCAAAAGCTTTTTTTGCTCCTGCCCGGCTGCCGGAATCTGGAGTGTACTGTATTCAGAAGTTTCATTCAGGAGAAACTGAATCAGGTAACGTAATCTTTTATCTTGTGTCATATGATATTTGAATTCCTTTCCCATTCAGTAATTTTTCCACAAATGGATTGGCGGGCGAGTGAACTACTTTTTCCGGGGTGTCGTATTGCTGGACGGTACCCTGATCCAATACCAGGACTTTTGTACCGAGCTGCAATGCTTCAGAAATATCGTGGGTAACGAAAATAATAGTAATACCCGTTTTTTGATGGATCTCTTTGATTTCTTTTTGCAGCTGTACCCGGGTGATTTCATCAACGGCACCAAAGGGTTCATCCATCAGTAAGATTTCAGGAGAGGAAGCCAGTGCACGTGCGATCCCCACCCGCTGCTGCTGTCCGCCGGACAGTTCCGATGGATAGCGCATCCGCATATCATCGGTCAGACCTACGATCTTCATCCATTTTGCAACGGCTTCATGGGTTTTCTTCTTGTTACGATGGTTCAGCAGATTGGGGACATAGGATATATTATCTTCCACGGACATATGGGGGAAGAGTACGCTTCCCTGGATGCAATAACCGATACTGCGTCTGAGTGCAATTAAATCTTCATTTTTAATATCTTTCTGGTTCACCAGGACACTCCCGTTGTCCGGGAGCAGAAGTCCATTTATCATTTTTAATAGTGTTGTTTTTCCACAGCCGGACGAACCGATAACGGTGAGAAATTCTCCTTTTTCTATATCCAGATTGAAATGCGTGATGATGGCATTTTCATCATATTTTTTTTCGATATCTTTAAATTGTATTATTGGCATTTTTTTATCAAACATTTTTTACCTCCAGGCTAGATTAATCCTTTTTTCTTTAAAAAAGCAATTGCAGTTTCTCTGGGTTCCGAGCCATTGTTTTCTACATTATAATTCATTTCAGCCATTTCTTTATCAGTCAGAATACCCTGCACCATTTCAAATATATCTGCCAGATCCGGATTCTCTTCCAGTACTTCCATGCGGACAACGTTTCCGCACTGATAAGAGGGATAAAAAGTTTTATCATCTTTCAGCACAATGATATCAGAGACACTGTATTGTCCGTCTGTTGTAAAAATCGGCATTACATCGATTTTCTTTTCATTGATCGCCTGGTATTTTAAACCGATATCCAAATCAACGGTATTTTTAAAATCCATTCCGTAGGCAGCACATAGCGGGGTGTATCCGTCTTCCCTTTCATAGAAATCGTATTCCGCACCGAAGGTCAATTCAGATGATATGTCTTTTAGATCGGAGATATTTTTTAAGTTATATTTGTCAGCGATGTCCTTTCTTACGGCAAGTGCATAGCTGTTTGCAAATCCATACATACCCGTCCATTGCAGTCCATACCCGGACTCATACCCGGACTGTAACTGCCCGAACATATCTTCCGTGTACAGTTCATTTCTTTTGAGCACCATGTTCCATCCTGTTCCGGTATATTCCGGATAGATATCGAACTCGCCTTTTTCCATTGCAGGCTGGATATTTGAGGTTCCTCCGCCTACACCCTGGGTAATTTCTACATTTAAATCTGTATAATCTTCAATCAGAATGCCCAGCATTTCGCCAAGGATATATTGTTCTGTCATTGGTTTTGTAGCAATATGTAGCGTTTCTTTTTTTGATTTGTGGAAGAAAGCAGCGGCAGCAAAAACAACCAGGATGAGAATAGCGCCGCCTATGATCACCGATATTTTTTTCCTGTTTTTATTTTTTCGTTTCCTTTGCAGCAGTTTTTCAATCAGCCCCAGTATAAAATCAGATAACAGGGCGATCAGAGCGATGAGAAGGCTTCCTGTCATTGTCATTGCAGCATTGTTCGTCGTGATTCCTCTGTAAATGGCAACACCCAGACCTCCGGCACCAATGAAGGAAGCGATACCTGCTAAAGCGATTGTCATAATTACCATATTTCGGATGCCGGACATAATTACCGGAAGCGCTAATGGCAGTTTAATCTTAAATAAAATCTGCCTGTCTGTGCTGCCCATCCCTCTTGCAGCTTCAATAATATTTTCATCTACATTGGTGATTCCTGTATAAGTGTTTCTCACCATCGGCATTAATGCGTAAAAGGTAAGTGCAATCACGGCAGTTATGTTTCCGATGCCCGAAAAGGGTATCAGGAATCCCAGCATAGAAATGGATGGAATGGTGTACAGAAAGTTGATAATGCCAAGTACGGGCTTAGACGATCGTCGGAATTCACTAACCAGAATACCAAGGATCCCTCCGAATAGAATTGCAATTACGATAGAGATAATAGAAATTTTCAAGTGTTCCAGGCATAGATTAATGAAAAATGCACTTCGTTGCGTTAGTAAAATCCAAATATCCATTAACATATTTTCGTTCTCCTTTTAATGGCTTTTACGGGACAGGTTTCATAGCATAATCCGCAGTGCAGGCAATGCTGCTGCTGTATCATATATTTGCTTTTCGAATCAATACAATGCTGCGGGCAGTTCTCGGCACAAATGCCGCAGGAAATACATTCCCCGGTAATTTCAAATCCTTTCGTAATAGAGTCCATGTTTCCAAAAGAATCATATTCTCTGTATACAGGAGTTGAGCTTATATCAAAGTATTCTATGGAACCGCTGTTTATGCAAAATGGTTCTAAGATATATCTGGCTTCCCCGGGATAAACGTCATTCATTATGGGATTATTTTTAAATATTTTATCAATCCAGAGCTTCTGCTCTGACAGATGTTTTGCTTTGCCGCTTAAGCGGATCATCTGATAATTCTTCGTCATTCCCACTACCGCAACCATATTGTTCTCCAGTAATTCTGCGTAAAAATCTTTCCCCCTGGCGGTACAAAAATATAAGGATTGATTTTCAACAAGCATAACATCAATAATTCTTGCCTGGGGCATTCCGTCGCTGCTGACAGTTGACATCGATACACTTTTAATTTCCCTAAGTATGTTGAGATATTTGTTTTCCATAGGTATTCCTCCCTAGAGCGAGTTTTAAAATTCATTCCTGCCATCTGCACGCCCCACTTTGCGGCATATTTGCCCCGGATTCAGGTTGCGTAGCCCGCTACGCGCCCTTCATCCGGGACAAATCTACCACAAACTGTGACGCACATCTGTCAGAAAGCAATTTACAAACACGCTCTTGTCTTGACTTCTTGTTTTATAAGTAATATATTAAAGGCATACAGCGATTAGCGCAAGTAGGCACAATAAAGTGCTTAAGGTGCCAAAAAGAAACTAATGGAGGAAATCATATGGAAACACATAAATTACCGGAATGTCCGGTTGAAACAACCCTAAGCTTAATCAGTAACAGATGGAAAGTTTTGATTATTCGTGATCTGTTAACAGGCAAGAAAAGGTTTGGAGAACTGAAAAATTCGATTGGGAACATTTCACAAAAAGTGCTGACTTCTAATCTAAAGGATATGAAGGAGGCGGGATTGATTACCAGAACGGTATATGCGGAAGTACCGCCCCGTGTGGAATATGAATTGACAGAGACGGGATTGAGTTTGAATACAGTTTTGGAGGCAATGGTTGTTTGGGGAAAGGAATATAAGAAGAAACAAATTTAGCGCCCAGCCTGACAAACGCAATATTTAAACTTTATAGGCTGCTGGCAGGGGTGAATTTTCAAGTAAGCAGCAGCATCTTTATAATTTCCTTAAAAATAGCTGTTACCATAGCAGTAACAAATTAAAAGAGTTACAACGCTATGGAACGGACACTGTTCAAACCGGCTGCAGCCGGCAGACCGTTTTATGTTGTCAATTATGTAAAATGGAGGAAGTTATAAATGTATGAGTATATCATAAAAACCAATCATGTTTCTAAAAAGTTTAAAAAGACGTATGCAATAAAAGATTTATCGATGTGTGTAAGAAAAAATTCTGTCTACGGTTTATTAGGACCTAATGGTGCCGGTAAATCAACATTGCTGAAGATGATCACAGGAATTACCAGATCGACTTCAGGAGAAATATTATTCAACAATCATCCCTGGTCCCGTAAAGATTTATTGAATATTGGTTCATTAATCGAATCACCACCGTTGTATGAGAATTTAACGGCATTTGAAAACTTAAAAGTGAGGGCGACTCTTTTGGGGATTGGGGCAGAAAAATGTACTGAAGTATTGCAAAAAATGGACTTAGCGGATACGAAAAATAAAAAGATATCCGATTTTTCGCTGGGAATGAAACAGAGACTGGGTATAGCATTAGCGCTGCTTAATAACCCCCAATTATTAGTCTTGGATGAACCTACTAACGGATTAGACCCTTTTGGCATAGAAGAATTAAGGATCATGATCCGAACATTTGCGGAGTCTGGGATTTCTGTAATTATATCCAGTCATATTTTAAGCGAAATACAACAGGTTGCCGATGATATAGGGATCATATACAATGGATCGCTTCTTTACCAGGACAAAGTTGAAGCAGATGAAGATCTGGAACAATTGTTTATGGATATTGTCAGAAGGGAGCGTGCATAATGATGCTGCGAACATATTTAGAAGCAGAAAACTTGAAATTTAAACGCTCTTTATTTAGAAAACTTATTATATTTATACCAATAGCTTTAATTTTAATATCCATGATATTTATATATTTAAATATTGGTTTAGGTGGCTTTTCAAGCTCTATCGTTTGCAATTGGTGCATGCCTGTTGCATCTTTGTCCATTGTGATTTTATGTCATTTAGTTAATCATAAGGATCAAAAACACAAATACCGTACGCTTTATAGTTTGCCCATTAACTTGAAGAAGACATTTATTGCTAAAACAATTCTAATAGCGCTGAATCTTTTGATGATATCATTATTGCTATCGTTTATCGCCATAATCTCTGAAGTCATATGGTCAGGTGTTTCAACTGCGATTGGTTTTGCCGGTTTTTATGTTTTAGGATACTTCTTATTGTGTCTCTCTTTATTATGGCAGATTCCGTTCTGTTTATTTTTAGATCAGAAAGTCGGATTTGTTGGATCTGTGATAATAAATTTGTTTGCCAGTGCGTTAGGCGGTCTGTTTTTTTCCTTGACGCCGTTGTTTTGGGTTTTCCCATATAGCTGGCCTGCCAGGTTTATGGTTACTTTATTTGGAGTTTTGCCAAGCGGATTATTGGTTGGTGCAGATTCACGATTATTATTAAATTCAGGACAAAATTTGCTGCTGGTATTGATAAGCTTGTTTGCTATGTTAGTTTTTTCAATCTTGTTTGCCCGCTGGTATGGAAAGCAGGTGTACCGCAAATGACTATTATAAGGGAGTTTTTATCTAACTTTACCAAAATCAGACGAACTCCGGTTGTTCTATTGCATTTGTTACTGCCTGTTGTGGTTACAACATTATTTTTGGTTTATTACGCTTCTGCCGGTTACCATATTATTTCGGATGCGAGATTGTTTTTCGTGGTATTACAAATATGTTATCCGATTTTTGTTAGTATTGCTGCACCAATTTTAATTAATCTCGACAGGAATATAAACGGTATTCAAAATGCTCTGGGTTTAGTGAAGTCCCGAAGAAGCGTATATTTGGGAAAATTGTTCTTTTTACTGTTTTTTTCAGCCATAAGTGTGATCATATATGAACTTTGTTTCTATATTGGAGTCAATTTTTTTCTGGATATAAGTGTAATGAACTTTGGTTCATATCTTGCCATATTTTGTATTATATTAAATAACAGTTTATTATTATATTTATTACACGTACCTATTGCATTTCGTTTTGGTTCAAGTATTTCTGTTTTGCTGGGGATTTCTGGTACGATTTTAGCGGGTTTCTTTGAAAATCCCATTGGTGATAAAATCTGGCCGTTCATTCCCTGGGAATGGGGTGTTCGGTATTTGAAAAATTATTTTGGATTTTCAAGTGAACTTATTTTTCATGGAATTATTTCTCAGATTATTATTACTTCGATGATTCTGATTTTGACATTACTATGGTATAGTAAATGGGAAGGTAAAGTTATACAAGAGTAAAACTAGGAGGATAGACTATGGCGAAACTGTTAGTGGTCGATGATGACCTTGATATGCTGGCACTGGTACGCACCGCCCTGGAAAGGGACGGGCACCAGGTAGACACCGAAACGGATCCCGCTACCGTGCAGCCTGCCAGGTGTCAGCTGTATAACCTTTTGCTGTTGGATGTGATGATGCCCGGAGAGGATGGATTTTCTCTTTGCAGCCGCATCCGTGCCGAGGTGGATTGTCCCATATTGTTCCTGACTGCCAGGACGGAAGATGCGGCCCTTGTGCAGGGCTTTGGCCTGGGCGCTGATGATTATATTAAAAAACCATTCAGGATCGCGGAGCTGTGCGCACGGGTAAATGCCCATCTGCGGCGGGAGGTACGCCAGCCCAGCCGCACCCTGAACCGGGGTGGTGTTCGCTTTGATATGCAGGCAAAGGGGGCCATCGCGGGTGAACATACACTGCCTTTTACCAAGGGCGAATACGCCATCTGTGAGCACCTTGCACTGCATGCCGGTCAGGTGTTTACCAAAGAACAATTATACGAAGCCGTTTTCGGTTTTGACGCGGAAGGCGATTCGTCGGCCATTGCGGAGCACATCAAAAATATCCGTGCCAAGCTGAAAGCCGACGGCTTAAGTCCTATAGAAACTGTTTGGGGGGTGGGCTACAAATGGCGAAAAGACAGCGTTCTGTAGGCCTTTCTTTTGTGCTTTTGCGCTTTGCAGTAGTTATGTCCGGCTGTATGCTGTTATGCTGTATGGTATGGTCTTTTTGCCTGGTGAGGTTTCAAAACACCGGCATTGTTTACCGGGGAGTTGTCCCGAACCAGCAGGTGGAGCAGATGCTGGACGGAGAGCCAGAAACATTTGTTTCTCCCGGTGACGATTTCCTGCCTGAGTATGCTTTGTTTGATCCAAATGGCAAAGTGCTGGAAAGCAACGTAGAGGGAAAGAAGCTGGAAACCCTTGCCGGAATTTTTCAGGAGGATGCCTACAGCCTTTATGTTTCCCGGCACACCAACGCGGATGTTTCGCGGTACACTTACGCAGATGGAAGCACCATAATCTTTCGCTGGCATTACAGGGCAGAGTTTACCAATCCTGTGCTGCGTGACATGCTGCCACCCTTTGAATACCTGTGGCTGGCCACCTTTGGAGCGGCATTGGTGCTCTGCCTGTTATTTAATACTCTGTGGCTCCGCCGGCGCCTCGCAGCCAAGCTGAAGCTGTTCAGTGAGGTAAGCGAGAAGATCGGCGCCCAGGAACTGGATTTCACAATTCCTCACGCAGGCATCCGCGAGTATGACCAGGCGCTTGGCGCCATGGAGCATATGCGGGAGGCATTGTACAGCGCCCTGTCTTCCCAGTGGGCGGCACAGCAGGAACGTGAGGCAGAAATAGCAGCACTTGCGCATGATTTAAAAACCCCGCTCACCCTGGTGGGAGGCAATGCCGAACTTCTGCTGGGTGAAGAACTGCCTGGCAGCAGCCGCAAAATGGTGGAAACAATTATGGCAGGCAACGACAGGGCCAGGCAGTATGTTGCCAGCCTGCTGGAAACCGCCGCCGGTGGTGATGAGGCATTTGAAAACACCAGCCTGTCTGCCATGTTTGACGAGCTGGGCAACAGAACAATGGCTTTTGCAGAAACAAAGAGGGTTTGCCTGCAAACCCATAACGGCCTGGAGGGTACTGTGAGCATTCAGAGAGACCATTTACTTCGTGCCCTCGGCAATGTGGTGCAGAATGCAATTGAGTATACCCCCGCAGGAGGAAATGTGTATCTGGAAAGCAGCATGGCAGAGGGGGGCTGGCAGGTCACTGTGCGTGACGAAGGTCCTGGCTTTAGTAAATCGGCATTACACCATGCAACAGAGCGCCTGTGGCGTGGAGATGCAGCGCGTGGCACCGATGGACACAATGGACTTGGACTTTGGTTTGCAGCGGAAGTAGTAAAAGCTCACGCTGGACAACTGGAACTGGGAAACTGTGAATCTGGCGGGGTGGTTACGGTCAGGTTCTGTTAAGCCGCCGAAAGAAAGTTTACAACTTGGTAACATCCCCATGTTATATTTCCATTAAAAGCAGGAACATCTGCGATATGAAAGGGGGATAAAAATGGCAGCAATACTAATTGTCGAAGATGAGTTAGCGATAAATGAATTAGTACGCAGAAATCTGCAGCTTGTGGGGCACACGTGTGTGACGGCATTTGATGGAGAGGAAGCAGTCCGGGAGCTTGGGCAGAATCATTTTGATCTGTTAATCCTGGATATTATGCTGCCCGGGCTGGACGGATATGAAGTATACCGGGAATCAAAGGGAACACCTACTATATTTCTCACTGCCAGAACCGGTTTATCGGATCGGGTGAAAGGTTTAAAAATGGGGGCGGATGACTATATTACCAAACCGTTTCAAATGCTGGAGCTTCTGGCGCGGGTGGAGGCGGTTCTGCGCAGGACATTAAAACAGAATACCGGGTATTCGGTTGGTAAAGTCAGAATAGATTTTGAAAGCCATCAGGTATTTTTAAATGACCTGCTTATGGATTGTACGCCAAAGGAGTATGACCTGCTGGAAACGTTGGTTACGAACCGAAATATTGCTCTATCCAGGGAAAAACTTCTGGAGCTTGTCTGGGGGTATGATTTTGAAGGGGATACCAGGACGGTGGATGTACATATACAGAAACTGCGGAAGAAACTGGAACTGGAGGATTATATAAAAACAGTATATAAGATGGGATATCGTCTGGAGGTCACGAAATGAAAAAACGGGCCTTTTTTACCACGCTTATTTTGTTCTTATTCTTTTTATACGCCGGAATAACCGTAATGTCAGCAATCATATTTAAAGATAAGGTTGGGGTTATAAAAGAACGATGCCTGGCGGAGCATTACGTGATTGTTTCTTCTATATTAAAAGATTTTCAGGCTCTGGACAGCAGAGGGGTAGAGATTGGGGGCTCGATGGAGAGCTTAATGCATCCGTATTCCTATCTGGCAAAAGGTAACGGCATGGGTCTTGCAGTGTATAAAAAGGTAAACCTGGTTTATACCAATATGGCGCAGGAAGTTCTGGAGGATATAAATACTGATTCTTATAAGGAAGGACAGCGCTATGTATCCATCAAAGGAAATGAGGAGCCGTCTGTTTATGTGGCGGGTCTGCTTCCGGCACCTTTTGAGGACTATGCCCTGGTATACCGCTATAATATAGAAGAGACCATAACTTCCTGGAACCGGTTAAAGAATACGCTGTATATGGCGGGAACGGTTTTATCCATATGTCTGGCATTCTGCCTGCTGATTTTGCTAAATCAGATTTTCCGCCCTCTGAAGCAGATTTCGGAGGCATCCATGGGGATTGCGGCAGGAGAGTATGAAAAACGGCTTCCGGTCTCCGGCAATGATGAATTGGCATATATGTCACAGAGCTTTAACCACATGGCAATGGAAATACAAAAACAAATAGCTGACCTGAATGAATCGGCAAGGCAGAAACAACAGTTTATAGATAATTTTGCCCATGAACTGCGCACTCCCTTAACAGCAATTTATGGGTATGCGGAGTATATACAAAAAGCGGTAATTTCAGAAGAAGACAGAATCATGTCCTGCGGTTATATCATGTCTGAAAGCAAAAGAATGGAGAACATGGCGTACCAGCTGCTGGACCTGGCGATGATGCGGAACAATGAAATCAAAAAAGAAAAGATAGAAGTGAAATCATTGCTGGATGCTGTAAGCAATACCACTTTGCGTAAGGCTGTCGAAAAAGAGATTACGGTTAACTACAGCTGTCAAATGGATTGTATTACCGGAAATGCAGAACTTCTGGAAAGTCTGCTGGTGAACCTGATTGACAATGCCATCAAAGCAAGCAATCCGAAGTCTTGGATAGAGGTAAAAGCTTATCAGGAAGATAATGTAAAAGTTTTATCCGTCCGGGATTATGGAAAAGGTATGACAGAGAGACAGCTGCAGCATGTAAAAGAAGCTTTTTATCGGGCAGATAAGTCCAGAAGCCGCAAGGAAGGCGGAGCCGGATTGGGACTATCGATCTGTGAACAAATTTCCCAGCTTCATAATGCACATCTTCAATTCGCATCCGGTCTTATGGAAGGGACCGAGGTAAAAGTAATGTTTACAACTCTGTAACAAGTTCATTACAAGTTTATAATCTCCGGAGTCTAAGATAGGAAATGTGATCACAAATACGAATAAAAAGGCAGGCATGCCAGAAGCAAAGGGGTAAATATGGATAATAGAAAAGGTAAAAGAACAGGCAGCAGAACAGATAAAAGAACAGATAAAAAGATATATAGCAGAAGAGATACTGCAGCAAATAACAGAAGAAATAAAAAGAGTGATAAAAATGAATTTCCCAGGATTATCGCTGGTGCATTTGCAGCAATTGGCGTATGTGCATTTTTATTTGGGGGTGTGAGCGATGCTGTTATGGCAGCAGAATTGGGGAAAACAGCGACTGTTTCCACCAGCTATCTGTTGAAAGAAGAAACGGCAGAGAAAAAAGAAGAAACGGCAGAGGCAAAAGAAGGAACGGCAGAGGCAAAAGAAGGAACTGAAAGCAAGGGAGCAAAGAAAGTAGACGCAGCCATCGAAGCAGAAGAAGAAATCCAGGAAGCTGATGCTGTGATAAATGGAGAAGTGCAGGAAAATAAATATGTGAAGGGAACTTATAAAGTGGTTTCTGATCCTCTGACGAAGGACAGCATTCCAACTGAGAAGGATCTGAAACAGGATGTAGCAGCTGAGACAGGGGCTAAAATGCTGTGGGAGCTTTATGGATTAAAGATGAACGGGGCGACCATCTATATGTCATATAATGCCGGTACGGAAACATTTCCAAGGGCATTCTGGAGCGGGGATGTGCGTCTGGGGGATACCCGCTCACCGGAAGATACCTGCTACTCTTTTATGGTCGATGCCGTAACGGGGGAACGCTTTAATGCAGGTTTTTCACGCACTCTGGATAAGAAAGTGTCACTGGATTTTGACCAGAAACTAATGGATAATCCCGGCGAGTATACGCAACTGGCAAAAGAACTGGCAGAAAAGCTGGATATTGTGAATGGGAAAGCAGCATCTTCGGAATATGGCTGTCAGGGTTATTCCAATAATGATCCTGATATCACTATTGAAGTGACCGGGATAAACGGAGAAAGAGCACTATTATCTTTTTCCAGATATGATCAGAAATTTAAAGGTGTCATCTATGATGCCAGCCTTAAGATTTCTGAGCCGGCTGAAAAAGCATCTGCGCTGAAGGCTTCGGAAAAGGCATTGGAAACTTTGGAATCAATGCCGGAGGCAGAGTATGCGGAGGCAGAAAATTCCTATCTGATACCATCGGCGGGGGAGGAATAGATTACTAAAAAGAATTCTGAATATGGGAAAATGATATAGGAAGCAGAGCGCAAAAGTAAGATTTGCGCTCTGCTTTTTACACTTTTGCGGGACTAATGAGGTTTATGACTTTTATTTTAAATAGCTGTTTGTAAATGTACGAATGTTCAAGCAGATAAATTTTCCGTGATGATTGGAATCAAAATCGATACCTGAAATTCTCTGTCTTTCAGTTGGATTGAGCATAATCCATTGTGATTTTTAATAATTTTTTTGACGGATGAGATACCAATGCCATATTCATTCCGTTTGGAAGAAAGAAAATGGTCATGTTTCTTATATAATTTTCCAGCATAAGAGTTATAAACAATCAAATGGAATTGTTCATTCGTAAACTTTCCCTGGAGGCAGATTGAGCGTTGTTCTTGTTCTATCTGACGGCAGCAGGCTTCAACAGCATTTTCTAAAAGATTTGAAAGAATGATACACAATTCAAAATCCGGAAAAGGAAAATCTTCCGGTAGGGAAAGGGCAACTTTAAAAGATATCTGTGCACTGCTGGCTTTTTGTACATAATACCGGATAACGGCATCAGCTGTTAAATTATTACAGTATGTGAAAGGTACCGTTTGCAAAGCCGGCTGTTTTTCATATTGGTTTAGATAATTTTTGATACTCTGTATATTACCCGAATCCAGCAATGTACGGAAAGTTCGCAGATTATGGCGCAGATCATGCTTTACAGCCCGGACTTCCTCGATTTTTTCCTGCAGTTGATTGAAATGTTCATGCTGCATAGAGAGCTGCTGCTCCATATGGTGCTGTTTCTCTTCAAGAAGTATCCGATACTTATAGGAGTCGAATATTTCAGACCATAATAAAAATCCCAGGCTTAAAATCAATGCGGCACCGCCCCATTCAGAGAAATATCCCCCATATACAGGTTCATACGCTGGCAGGATACGGTCTGCCAGAAGAGAAACGGCATAGAATAAAGTTCCGGATAAAATAAACCATTCCTGCAGAAGTTGTCGGTACATTGCGGCCATTACGATTACAACTAAATAACATGCTGTTAGCCATTTATTGATGGAAAACAGATAAGACCATGCTTTTAATGCAGTAAGATTCCAATAAGGCATGAAGACACCGCATACCAGAGAAAGAATACAAAGCATGATGCATGCAGCTACAGAGATTACGGCAGCTATTCTGTTTGTTTTACAGAGCTTATTCTGAAGGAACACAATAAACAAAAACATAGAAAAATAACAGAAACGCTCTATTGTATACCAAGGCTGGATAGCGGTAAGCAAAAAGGTATGGATAAGTGGGTAAACGGTATAACCGCTCAATGCCAGGCAAAGTGCAGAAAATACCAGGGCATATCTGTGATGAACCCGAACTCCAAGAAAAAATGAAAGGAACAGGCAGCCAATGGAAATTAGAAATACAGCAATGCGAATACAAAGCTGTACGTCCTGCCTGAAGTTGACTGAAAACGGATCACCAAATGCGGGGGGATAGACCAGTCCGCTAAAGTAATATGAATAATCGGTAACAGCCAGAATAATCTGTACACTGCCTTCACCATTGAAAGAATAAATTTTGTTTTGCAGACCTGGTGCATATAGGCCGGCATCCGGATTTCCTATCTGGGCAATCAGGGTATTATTTATATATAAACGATATGCAGAATAAACTTCCGGAATTTCCAGGGCGTAAACGTGTTGAGGCGACGGCAGATTAATAGTAAGCCGATATGTGGCACTTCCATGAGGAGAACGGACTGGATTGCCTGTTTCAAAACCTCCATATTGCCCGATAGATATGTATTGGCGGTAACGGTCCGGAGGACCCTCTGTAAAATCAGACGGAGATAATAATACACCCGGATAGAATTCCCATTCATGAGTAAGGAATCGAAGATCTTTCTCAGGAAAAAAATCTTCAGTAAGATTCAAAACTCCATTAACTGGCTGGAGTGCAGTATTAGTATACTTATTATCTTTGTAATATAAAATATGAAAAAGTAATACAGCCGATAATACAGTAACAAGTATTATAACGATCAATTTTAGTTGTTTTCTATAGGACTTATTTATTAAAGATGTAATTAGTCTAGTCTGCATTTTGAATCCTCCGGAGATCTTTGTAAAAGAAAATGCTGGTTAACCGTAATGTTTTAATGATGTTTCTTTATTTTTATAATGTAAGACAAGAAAAAGAAAATGAGAAACACAAACGAATTTACACCTTGATCTGTAATATAAGATTGCAGCTTAGATTCATTGGCAACATGCCTGTAGGATGAACTCCCGGGAGATTCCTGTATATAAAAGGTTCCGGTATCGGAAATTGTAAAGCTTACAATACCCAGATCTGAATCGGATTTTGCCTCAGATATGAAAGAACCGTTCTGATCGTAGCAGTATTTGTTGTTTGCCGATATAGAAAGGCTTGTAGGAAACTGTACCGAAATTTCTGTAAGTTTATTCACAGGTTTTCCATTTATAGAAATTGCAAAATAAAACGAATTTTTGCTTATGGATTTTATGGTAACAGCCAGCATATCATTTTCTGATAAATTAAGACCTTCCAGAAAATCGTTTGGAATATATAGAGAGGTTCCGTTTTTTTCAAATAGCACCGTATTATGGCTTATTTTCATAAGCTGGTTTAGTATAGTACCTGAAATAATAGTCTCCGTATCGGTCACCGCCTGCACTGGCTTTGCTTCTGCTGTTTCATCCTGCATATTCTGATTTTCAGTTTCAATGTTGCCAGGTGGTAATTCCTGATCGGTCCGGTCACCATCCCCACGGCTTCCGTTCCAATTCATAACTGTAATATTATTGTCTTTTTCTATAAAAAGCTTTTGAACTGCAGACCATCCATCTGGTGTTTGTTCCTCAGATATGCTATTGGAAGAATTGTCAGCCTCCATCTTGAGCAGGTAATTAACCTCGGATATCAGACCGCCAATATAAATGCTGGAATTATCATAAAATACGTTGAAATCTTCAGCAGCATTCTTCCAGGATAATCCATTGTCAGTGGAATACCAGATCTTACTGTTTTTTGATGTGTAGTGATGAAGCGTATCGATACGAACAGTATGTTTAGGTTCCTCATCAAGCGTTGATGATATGGGAGCAAATATTTTGATTAAACTGATATCGGGGACGGATTTATCCTGTACACCTACAGTCAGTATCTTATTTTCAGGAAGGTTCTGTACATGCATACCACCTATAGTTTCCAGGTGCACAGACAGGGGATATTTTCCTGCTTTGAGCGTATTGATTTCACTGAAATCATATTTGCACATAATGGGGATAGCTTTCAGGTTGTTCATATCTCCTGCCTTTGCAACGGTAATATAAATATAGTCAGGTGCGGTAATCCAGGCATCAATTCTATTTGTATATAAAGGTAAGACATTGATTTGATCAATATCTATATTAAAATCAACAAATTTACTATATGTTGTTATAAAGTCAGATTCAAACGGATCCAAATAAGAAGAATCTGCGTTTACCTGTAATGCTTCAACGGCTTTGGCATTCAGCCCCTGTGCAATAATTGTACTGTAAAAAACATCAGCTGTTCCAACACAGGAAAGTGCAGTACTATCTGTGCCGGAAACGGACAGATACATAGCTGCAGGCAGGGAAAAACCATCTGGATCAAGACTCTCAATTGCTTTTGCCTGATTGCCTTCCGCTATTATTTTCACATATTCTGCAGAAAGTGTACTGCCTGGATCCAAAGAAATGGTGGTACCTCCATTCATTCCATCGCCTTCAGATCGTATGGTGTAATAGTCACGCAGATATGGATCCTGTCCGCTGAAAGACTGCATAAGAATCAGCTTTCCTTTATTCTTTACCTTGATCAAAGGCTGATTGACACCTTCACCATATAATTCATTTACATTTAAAAACAGCACTCCGCCTTCTTCAACTATAATCGAATAAGGACCCATATCTATGGAAGTAGTGCCAATTTCAAAAAAACGTGAATTAGAATCAAGACGTTGAATGTCGGAAATAATTAAGTCTTTTTGCACATGTACCGCTGCATTAACCTCATTATGTGAATTAATCCAGTTAGTCAGTTCGCTTATCGTAGATGCTGTATAATAGGGTTCTTCCGGATTTTCTATGACAGAAGCATTTGCTCCGGTACTCCAGTTATAGTTTCCGTCAGCGTAAACCGTTAAATAGAATAGATCGGAGCGCAGACCGGGCGAGCTGCTGTCCGGTTTGTTTTCCAGAAAAAAAATATATTCTTTTCCAAGCTGAATATTTGTTTCTTTATCAGAATCACCGCCGATTTGTATATACTCAGATGCAATAGTTACCGGTTCAAAGGAGTACTTTTTCCAGGATTGACCCTGATTATCGGAGCCCCATAAATCAAAATCTGAAGAATAACCGGAACACCGGAACATAATACTGGCATCCTTTTGATTTACACTGGGGATGGCAGCGGTCAGATCGGGCTGATTATCCGAACGGACAGTAAGAAGCACTTCTTCGTTTTCGACTAACACCATTCCATTAGAGTAACTTCCGAGATGACCGCTTATTGTATAGTTTCCATTGGCATCTGCTGTAGTGGGGGGATCCCATACAACGGGTACCGAAAAATATATCGGATTGGTAGGAATTCTCGGGTCGTTGGATACAAACCAAACATTATACAAACCTGTATGCAGATAATGGCTAACAGCTGATTTAAGGATTGTTTTTTTATTCCACTGATCAGCTTTAATCATAGAAAGGTTACTATTTTGATGGAAAAATTCAGGAATAATATCATTTTCTGTTAAGATCCAAGATAAAGAGGCGGGAGAATCTATGGATAAAGCACCCAATCCTGAGGCGTGAATTCGGCTGAAATCAATCCGGTTTTGCGCTGTCTGCAGCATATTATCATTACTATTTGTATTATTTTCCCAGAAGATTGCCCTGGAATTTTCTCCTTCTGCTATTATACTGCCCGCTTCACAGTTAATTTGCCCTTCTTGGATGTGAACTGCAATTGCTCCAGGTCCGGAAGCGGTAATAAGGGAAGAATCAAGTAATACGGTACTGTCGGAATAGATGGCAGTTCCTCCCTTCTCTGAAGTGCCTCTTGCGATTACCGTACATGTGCCATTGTTTCGTAACAGTGATAATCCATAATCCCGGTTGGCAGATTTTAGAACGGGTTGATCTGTACCGATACCGCAAAAGGTAAAAGGGCCATTAAAGGAGACTCCTGCCAGACCGTAAGAACCTGTCTCAATGGTAATGGGCTGGCGGGTATAGTAGGTATCCGTTGAGGGCAGGGAAATATTATCAGCCAGAGTTACGCAGCCCCCAGTCTCCTGATGAGAACGAAGCCAGCTATCCAGTTCATCAGCAGTAGACACCATGTCCTGAATATCCGGCTGGTCAGATTCAGGGTCCGTCGCCGGATTATCTGTTTGACCGGCTGCAGATTCGGTATTCTCGCTAATGGTATCAGGGGATTTTGCAGCGGTTTCCATAGATAGAAGAAACATAAGGAAAATAAAAATAGTTATATAATATTTCATAAAAACTCCTTTTGGGCGCGATAAAAGATAGCCTTTTCGTGCAGAAAAGACTATCTTAATCCATAGTATTTTAAATCTTTGCTTTTGATAATGTATTTTATCATATATTAATATGGAAGAAAAGATTTCTTTCAAATTATATGATCTGTAAAGCCGGAATTATAGAGAAAGAACCTGACCACCAGCTTTATTAACAAGATGTTTCACATATAAATTAAGGAATTCCTTCTTTTTACGTCGGGCAATTGGAAGCTGTTCACCATTCGTAAGTAAAATGTAATTGTTATATATATTTTTTATATAATCCATGTTAACTGCTACTTCACGATAACATTCCATAAATATTTCCTCTTTTAAAAGCTGATTGATACAGTAACTGACGGGGTTTGCAACGATAATAATATCATTGTTAACCATATGTATTCGGCATCTGCGCAGCTGGCAGTCTACATAAATAATATTTTTAAGCGGCAGCTGGGCTTTGAATTTATTAATTGTAACTTCTAGGGATTTTGGTTTTTCGTTTAATTTCTCCAGCTTGTCAAAGCACAGATGAAGCCCTTCTTCAAATTGTATTCTGTGCATAGAGAGGGGTTTTAGGATATAGTAGACAGGTTGTACAGAGAAACTTTCCAGTACATAAAAGTCGCTGTCTGAAAAAAACATGAGACAGGCGGTTTGATCTTTTTGATATATCTCTTTTGCAATTTCGATACCATTTTTTCCATCCATATAGACATCAAGTAATATAATATCATACAATCCAGGACGAAATGTTATCAGCAATTTTTCGCCGCTGTTGAATTCAACATATTCAATAGGTAGATTCGGATGATAAGTACTACAATAACTTGTTATGTAACTCATGGCTTCCTGCCGATCCTCTACAACATCGTCAACGATAGCTATTTTCAATTTTTTCACCTCACTGCTGATTTAAGACTACTTATGCTTATATATAGATAAATATTATAAAGTCGAATTTTATTATAATATAGAAGATTTTAGAGTTCAACCACCACTCCGTCATAAAACACACCTCTCTGTGTAAAAAGGTACCATTGAATTAAGCCGGTCCTGGAATTAGTTTTGATCATATACTGACCGGACTGTAATAATTATGACCTCTGTGCGGCATGGACATCCACTGGGTTATTATCCGTTGACTGGTACAAAACAGTCTGCTATATTTGAAAAAATCATGGCAGAAAACGGCCGAGGTACAAAGGAAAGGATAAACGTAAAGGTGGATTCTATGGTCAGGACGAGTAAACGCAGGTATACACGACTTGAGTGGGAAGAGTGGTACCAATATGCAAAAGAATATTATCTTACATATCAGAATCTTAGAATTCCCATCAAGTATAAAACAAAAAACGGACTTCTGTTAGGCCGCTGGATCGAACGGCAGAGGGCAGCATACCATGAAAAAGGTTCATATATAATAAGTGATACGCAGATATCGTTACTTAATCAGATTGGAATGGAATGGACTATGGGAATTCGAACACAATGGGACATCTGGTATCAGTATTGCGTTCGGTACTATTCGAGTTATGGGCATCTGGATATTCCGAAAAACTACATATACAAACATCTTCCTTTAGGTGAATGGCTGTGTTATCAAAGGAAACGCTATAAGCAAAAAAAGATTAGCGACAGTGAGATTGAAAAACTGGAGCAGCTGGGTATGAGATGGCAGATACGTATAAGGCGGGAATGGGATGACTGGTATCAGGAAGCAAAAGAATATTATGAACGATACGGTGATCTTAAAGTGCCTCTTAATTACGTGACCGAATCCGGATTAAAGCTTGGATTATGGATAAATATACAGAGGGAAAAATACAGAGGTACCAGAACGAATAATATCGATAGCAGTAAATTGCTTAAGTTAAATCAAATCGGTATGCTGTGGGGATTTCGCAGCAGCAGATCGTGAGAAAGAACATATGTTGGAGATAATATGAAAGAGAAAGCAGCAGTTGCGGCAGGTATATTAGTGATTGTTATCCTTGTCATTATAGGTGCAGTAAAAATTACAAGGATATTCCCGGATAAGCCGAACAGGGAAGCAGAAAACAGACCGGAGAACTTTGAAAAGGATACGTTTCCTTCCGGTTTAAATGACAGAAAGAATGATTACAGCCTTCCAGATAATGAAGACATTGCAATAGGATGTACAGTATCTGAGTTTAAGGAAAAAAACAGTTCTGTTTCTGCTACAAATGATACGACGGGAGAAGTTCTCACCGGTAATGTCAATATAGCAGATATGCTTTTTGAGGCAGAGTTACATTTTGATCAGCAGGGTTCGATGGATTCTGCTTTTTATACGGCAGAATACACGGATGGTGCATGGGAGTGTTTAATCCGATATCTTGCGCAAAAGTATGGATATGCAGCAGCAGATACGGAAGATGGCAGTACATACCGATGGCTTATAAGAATAGCTGGTGGAGAAACATTCGAGATGAAAAGCTGTTTACAAGACAGCAGTATCATTCTTAGCCTTACGAAACAGACAGATACAAGTGGGGTCTGGAATTATGTGATACCAGATATGAATAATACAGGATACTACAGTCCGGCTGAACAACTTCAGGAATTTACAGAAAAGTATCCCGAGTGTATTGGCAGCGACGGAAGGATTCTGATAACCGAAAAGAGTGCGGAAAAATATAATTATTGTTTTGAACAGTTTAGAACTTCGGAAAATATACGTTTTACAAATCTGAATACCCCGGTCTTATTAGATGATTTTTATCTGAGCGATGGGAATATTATAAATGACTATCGAAATAATGGCGGGAATACTGTCATAACCCTTCGAAACGGAGAAGTTGAGAATGGAATGATAAGAGCATGTAATATGGTAATAGATAAGATTTATATGCATGATTCAGAGAGTGATTTTATAAATGCATTATATAACGTGAAGATCTATGACAGTTATTTTACCGATGGAGGGACTAATCCGGAAGCACATGCTGATGGAATTCAGATAGCAGGATATGACTCTATTGATGCATATGATATCTATTTGGAAAATGTCCGAATTGATATGCCGCATATTCCCGGATATCATGTGGCAAATGCCTGTGTAATGATTCAGCCGGATTATGGTGCTGTGAATGGCACAGAGTTAAACCGGTGTATCTTAAACGGGGGAGGTTTTACCATCTATTCTTTTCCTAAGAAGAATACAATTGCAAATGTTGTGATGCAAAATACGATTATCGGAGACGGTTACCGGTTTGGAGTATATTACAAAAATTCACAGCAGAACATGTCGGAAATTAATACAGCAAGGAGTATGGAGCCGCTGATTGGCAGCATATATGTTGAAGATAATCAGTTTGTGTTTAATTTGAGCAATTATAACACGCAGGCAAAGTCTGTCAACGGAACAATCAGATATCTAAAAAATGGTGAAGAATCGGGAGAGCAGGAATTTTCCGCAGATATAGGGGGATATATACCGTTCAGCGATTATGGGGAAAAACTGGATTATGGAGGAAAGGTAGTTGATTATCCCCGGCAACCAGTGAATCTTACAGAGCGTATTGATATGGAGGAACCAGATTGCGATGCAGTATCCGTCACATTTTATTCCGACGGAAATTATTTAGGATCATATTATATTGCAAAACAAGGGGAAGTGGAATGAAAGTATCGGTAGCGTTGGCAGCCTTTAATGGCGAACGATATTTAAAGGAACAATTACAGTCTGTCTATGAACAGTCGCTAACGGTAGACGAGGTTATTATATGTGATGACTGTTCATCAGATAATACGGTATTAGTAGCCGAATCTTTTATCAGGGAGAAGAATCTTCACGGCTCATGGCATATTTATAAAAATAAAGAAAATCTCGGATATGCAGGAAATTTTATCCGAACCATGAATTTGTGCCATGGAAAGTATATTTTTTTATGTGACCAGGATGATATTTGGTTTCATGATAAAGTGATGCGCATGGTAAAGGTTATGGATGATAATCCTGGTATAAAACTGCTGGCATGTGATTATGAACCATATGCATGTACAAAAGATGCACCAAAACTCTCCCGTGAAATCATGAATAGAATGAAAAATGATGGATCTGTCCGGCATATACATCTGGACTGTAAAACAATTTTTATCAGAAGCGAAGGCTGTGCCATGAGTATCCGGCGGCAATTCTTTGAGCAAATCAAAGGCTATTGGACTTCGGGCTGGGCACATGATGAATTTATATGGAAACTCTCTTTATGTGAAGATGCCTGCTATCTCTATCACAGGATATTATTTAAAAGAAGGCTGCATTCTGACAACGTATCAAAAAGGAAAATGCATCAGATAGAAAAAAGAATCCAGTTCCTGGATATGCTGCTGGTCAGTCACAGACAAACCCTAGAATATGCAAAAATGAAGAAGCTTGCTCCCGACATCCTGACAATGATCCGAAACAACCAGGAATCTGTCAGACTGCGCATAGAATTATTGAAAAATAAAAAATGGATGAATATAATTCCATTGACTTTGCGGTACCTAAAGTATTACAGCTGTAAAAGATCTATATTGGTCGAAATGTTGATGTCAGTGAGAAATAAATAAGATGCTGTATGAGGAGAAAAAATGAATGACAGACTGAAATTTATTGATATAGCAAAAGCAATTGGAATCATTTGTGTCTGCATTGGACATTCCGGAACTTCAACATTTATAGTTACAGCAGTCATGATGTTCCAGATGCCCTTGTTCTATTTCATCAGCGGATATCTGTATAAAGATTTCTATTCAGAACATCCTTTTATACGTATTAAGAAAAGTATAAAGGCATACTATCTTCCTTTTCTTGCTTATGATATTGGATATCTGGTTTTACATAATATTTTCGCCTTGCTGCATCTGGTAGATGCGAAAAATGGAGGCGGTGCATACTCGCTAAAGGAATTTAAAGTACATTTTTTTGATATTATAACTGGATGCCATAGAGAATATTTTTCAGGTGCACTTTGGTTCTTAATAGCGATATTTATAATAACAGTCGGGTTTTCAGCGGGTAATTTCCTTTTGCTGAAATTAGGGCTGGAAAGGTACAGAATTTATATTATTACAGCCGTGGCACTCTGCTGCTTTCTGTTCAGTAAAATTTCTGTAATCCCAAAACCTATGATTGTGAGAAGGGCTTCCGGGGGAATGTTTTTCTTTGTGATGGGATATCTTTACCATTATTATGGCTGGGATCGAATTCTTGGCAAGTATAGAAAAACAATTCTTTTATCAGCAGTGACTACCCTGGGTGTTATAGCCTGGCTCAATGAGATGGGATATTTTAGTGATGTATATAATAATATAGGTGCTTCTGCAGCAGGCGGTTTGCTGGGTATAAGCTTAGTATTGGTGATTGCCAGTTTCGGTTGGTTTCAGAATAATAAGTATTTGATACAGATAGGCAAATGCTCGCTGGAAATAATGGCATTACATTTTCTGGCATTTAAAATAGTAAGTTTAATCATCATCATAATATACCGACTGCCGGTTACGCGCCTGTCAGATTATCCGGTTATAGAGACCGGGGGTTTGTGGTGGATCTGTTATACATTAGTTGGAGTATGCGTACCTGTAATTTTAAAGTTAGCGGCAGTCCGGCTGCAAGGAAGATTTATAAGGGGGGAGAGAACATAATGAAAATAGTATTATCTGGCGGATGGAGCTATGGCAATATCGGAGATGAAGCAATCGCCCGCAGTACCATATACTTATTAAAAAATTTTTTTCCCCGGAACAATCTGACGATTTATTCCTATGATCCGCAAAATTTTTATTATCACCATGAAATGAAATCGCTGGAATCCGTGCATAAAAAAGTAGATCGATGCGGGTTAAATACGTTATCCGGGATTGAGGAGGTACTAAGAGAACCAAAAGCGTTTCTTCTGGATGAATTTTCAGATAGTCTTGATGATAGTACATTATTTGTTATGGCAGGCGGAGGGTATTTTAATGATCGCTGGAAGCGCCAGTTTATAGCCCGTATTCTGGAAATAGAGATAGCAAAGCGTAAGGAGGCAAAGATTGCTATTATCGGGCAATCCATTGGTCCTATAACAAGTGCAGTGAACAGGAGATATTTTAAAAATGCAATGAATGCCTGCGACTATATAAATGTCCGTGATAAGGATACTTTTAATCTGATCAGAAAATTTTTACCTGATAAAGATGTGACACTCGGAATAGACACTGCAATCATAATATCAGATACCTATATTTCAGGTAAAGAGCAAAAAAAGCCAGTTATAAATGTAATGGCAGCCGGGTATTCCAAGTACACTGCGATTCAGGGTGACTTCATACAAAACCGTTTTTTTAATAAACTCATTAGCAGAATTACATTAAAATATTATGTATATAGTTTTAAGATGAAAAAAATAATAAAGCTTCTGAGTTACGGGCAGAAATTCAAAATACGTTTTGTTATGAGCACAAATTGGTATTTTGATTTGAATTTCACGAAAAAAATCGCAAAAAATTTACCGGATAAAGATTATGAAATCATCATAAATCCTAAGGTAAATGAACTGTGCAGATATCTCTCAGAAGGACAGGTAATGATAAGCTCAAAGATGCATCCAGTAATTATATCTGCCTCTTATAACATTGAGAGTATTGCTATATCCTATAATTTTAAAATTGATAATTTTATGGAGGCAATCGGGTGCCAGGATAATTGTTATCGCAATGACAGGCTTGCTATAGAGAATTTAGTAAATAAAATCCCCCTGATTTGCAGCAATGAGAATAAAGAATTTGAGCAAAAGGTTAAGGATTGGAAAAAAAACGTTTATTCCATGGCTGAGCAAATGGCAGCTATGTTTGGAGAGAGCAGATAAGGGGCGGTGTCTGTGAGCAGAATAATTAAAATCAAGGAAAAATACAGTACGCTGTCAATAGCCGCTAAAGCCGGAATCTGGTTTGTTATTTGCAGCGTGATACAAAAAAGTTTTTCACTTATTACAACCCCGGTGTTTACTCGCCTTTTAACAAAAGAACAATTTGGAATATATAGTGTTTATCTGTCATGGCTGCAGGTATTTACCATTGTGTGCACTTTCCGGTTAGATTTTGGGGTATTTAATAAAGGGATGACCAAATATCACGACAATAAAGAAGAGTATACTTCATCCATGCAGGGAATTACAACGTTACTGACAATTACTGCTTTTCTGGCATATCTGTTGTTTCGAAAACAGATTAATCAATTAACGGAATTAAGTACAACAATTACCTTGTTTCTGTTTTTAGAATTGTTATTTACGCCTGCTCTGAATTTCTGGATGATCCGGCAAAGATATGACTTTCACTATAGAGGTGTAGTTTTTGTAACAGCAGCTATGTCTGCTGCAAATTTTCTGATTGGCTTAGCTGCTGTTATCTGTATGGAGGATAAAGGAATTGCCAGAATACTTTCGTGTGTTATCGTACAGGCATGTTTTGGCATGATCTTTTACCTGCTTAATTTAAGCAAAAGTAAAAAGATTTGGAAATGGGAATATATTAAATTTGCAATTATATTTAATATCCCTTTAATTCCCCATTACTTTTCGTCTTATATTCTGGATCAGTCTGACCGTATTATGATTCAGAAAATGTGTGGTCTGGAATCTGCAGCTTTATATAGTGTAGCCTACAATGCCGGGCTTGTAACGAAAATAATTGTTAACAGTATTAATAATGCACTGATTCCCTGGCAGTACCGGAAACTTGAAAAGGGCCAATACAAGGCTGTAGCAGGACAGATGAAGTCTGCAGGTATTATGATGGCATTTGCTTTTTTAGTATTTATAGCACTCGGTCCGGAGCTGATCAGATTAATGGCATCTGAAAAATATTATGACGCGGTAAAAGTCATTCCGCCCGTTGCAGCCAGTATGTTTTTTGTTTTTCTATACAGCGTATTTTGCAATATTGAGTTTTTTTATGATGCAAATAAGGCAGCAATGATCATTTCAACAATAGGGGCAGCCGCCAACATTATACTGAATTATTATTGTATTCCCCGGTTTGGATATTCAGCAGCAGGTTACACAACGCTGTTTTGTTATCTGCTTTTTGCAGGAATGCATTACGTTTATGTCAATAAGGTTGTCAAAGCTAACACCGGATCTCCATTGTTCAGTACATCAGACTTACTGGCAGTCTCATTTGCTTTTTTGATGTTCGCGTCAGTTATTAGTGTGTTTTATGGAAACTGGATTATTCGGTATCTGCTTATTTTGGGGTTGGTTTTAACGGTAGTAATAAAAAGAAAATATCTGATAAATATTATAAAAGATATTCGGGACAAATAGTGGATATCTTAGTGTATGCGAGAGGAATTGGAATGAAGAGGGAGACAGAAGAACTGGTAAGTATTGTTATTCCTATCCATAATTCGGATGAAACCATTGGATTTTGTTTGGAGAGTCTGATACAGCAGGATTATAAAAATATCGAGATACTCTGCATTGATGATGGGAGTACTGACAATACAAGGAACATATGTACAGAATATGCAGGCAGGGATTCCAGAATACATTATTATAAAAAGAGAAACAATGGTCCCGGATCTGCCAGAAACTATGGAATTGATCATTCAAAAGGGAAATATATTCTATTTGTAGACAGTGACGATACCCTGGAAACAGATTCGTGTTCTAACATGTGTAAGGAAATGAAAGAAGATTATGTTGATTTTGTAATCTGTGGTTTTCATCTGTACCGTAAAGGAAAATTGGTTTCTTATCAGATTGGCAAGCGTTTTTCAGGAAGAAAAGACAGATTTGTTACGACGAGGTTTCGGAAAATGTATGATGATTTTTTAATTAATGCACCCTGGAATAAGATGGTCAGAACAGAGTTTCTAAAAAAATATAACATACGTTTTCACGAGAATTTTTGGTTTCTGGAAGATTTAATTTTTTCAATGGATTTAATAAACTGTTCAAAGTATTTGAAAGTAATCGATAAAGCACTTTACCGTTATAACTATTTCCGCCCCGGTGCATTGACAACGAAATACCATGAAGATACAGATAAAGCAATTATGCTCTTAGGAGAGAAACTTGAGATCTGTCTTCTGCCGCATAATATAGATATGTCACATTACTATGCGGATCTGGTTCATAAAATGCTGATGTTTTCAAAGGAGGTACGCAGAAATAAAAAGTTTTCCTGGAAGTTAAAACTGGAAAAAGAATATCAGATGTTAACGAATCCGAAATTTAAATATTACCTGGCGAATGCAGTAAGCAGAAGAAATAAGATGAAGGTTAAAATATGGCTGATGAAAAAAAGGATATTTTTCTTTGAACATTATTATAAGCAATAAAGAAAATCCAGGGGAATGGAGGAAAGGAAGTAATGGAATGATCAGTGTAATTGTACCGGTATATAATGTAGAACCTTATCTAAAAGCATGTGTGGATTCTCTGCTTTCCCAGACTTACCAGGACATGGAAATTCTCCTTATTAATGACGGATCTACCGATCATTCCGGTGAAATATGCAGAGACTTGTCTAAGACATCTGAAAAAATACAGTATTTTACACAGGATAACCAAGGATTATCTGCGGCTCGAAACAGAGGGATTGAGAAATCTTCCGGAGAATATTTGTGTTTTGTTGATTCTGATGATATTGTCCATCCACGATATCTGGAAATTTTATACCGGAACATTATTGAATGCCATGCTTTAGTTTCAATATGCAGCTTCCTGGTTTTTGAACAGGATGCAGACCTGAATTTTGATAAAGAACTTTCTGACAAACCAGTCATAAAGGACAAAGCAGAGCTAATGCGGTCACTGGCATATACAGGATGCGATGAAAAGAACACGACAATTATTATAGCCTGGAATAAATTGTTTTCTAGGGACTTGTTCTGCACGTGTCGTTTTTCTCCTGGAAAGCTGCATGAAGATGAATTAATTATCCACCAGCTGGTTGATAAAATCCCATATGCAGTTGTAACCGCCAGCCAGTTATATTTTTACAGAAAACGGCCAGGAAGTATTATGGATAAAAAGTTTTTTCTGGATATACGTCATCTTTCCATGATCGAAGCTTTCCGGGAAAGGGTTATTATATGCCAGAAAGAGGTATATGCAGAGATTCGCAGTAAAATGACAGAAAGTTATCTGGATACTATCTGCATACAGTTATTTCGTATGGTAGAGGCAGATAAAAAAGATGTATGGGAAAGCTTAATCAGGCTGTTGGAAGCCGAGACAGAAAAGTATCAAAAGACAATACATAAGCGAAAGCAGCTGATTTACCGCGTAATTTCGAAATATCCGGTAACAGCCAGCAGAGTCTTCCTATGGAGTCAGTTTTTTTTAATAAAGAAGAAAAACATAATCCATAAATGGATGAGTTAGAAGGAAAAAGTGAAAAAAGTCAGTGTAGCAATTATAACGTATAACCATGAAAAATATATAGAGAAAGCCATACGAAGCGTATTAGCGCAAAAGACATCCTTTTCAATTGAAATTATTGTCAGTGATGACTGCTCTGGGGACCGGACACAAGCAGTGATTCAAAAACTGCAAAAACAAAATTCTGATTGCATAGTGCCGGTACTCCGGAAAAAAAATGTGGGGATGAAAATCAACAGTATTGAAACGTTGAAAGCCTGTAAGGGTGAATATGTTGCCTTTTTAGAGGGGGACGATTACTGGACAGATAGTGGTAAACTGCAAAAGCAGGTGGACTTTCTGGATCAGCACAGAGATTATTCAGCTATTTATCACGCATGTAAAGTTATAGACCATCATGAGACAGAAATAGAATTACCCGGTACATTTTCAGCTTCGCCGGAATATTCGGTAAAAGATATGGAGAATTATTTAATCCCAGGTCAGACTTCAACAGTAATAGCCAGAAACTTTTGGAAAGAGGATTTATCCCTCCTGGAGCTGCTTTACAAGGTACATTATGCGCCGCTTGACAGAATTGTCCCGCTGTTTTTGCTGAGTGAGGGGAAGATTGGCTGTATGCAGGAACAAATGTCCGTATATCGTTATCTCATTGAAGAGAAAGGCAGCTGGTCATATAAGTTTCAAAGGGGAAATTATCTGTGGAGAGCGTATGCCTTTGCAATACATAGAGAAATTGAAAAAATAGGAAAAAAACTGAATGTTTTAATTTCTTATCGTAATCTGGAGGCGAAACTCTATTCTGACTATATGGCGAAAGGGTTTGTTTGGAAACGTCCGGGATATTTTTTTCTTGCTTTGTTTATGATCCTTTTTGGAACGCACAGAATGTATATGATAATTCATGGTAATCGGATATTATACCTTCGTTTGAAAAAGAAAATTCAGAATAGATATGATGGAGTACGTGATGATAAAAATAAAAAAAGTGGTTCATAAAATCAGGGAAGGATTTTTTAAAGAGGTTTGTCAGGAGCTGAAATTTATCTATCAGCTTTCAAATGCATATAAAAAAGGAATTATTCTGTATACTGCACTGGCATTGTTTACGGCATGCATTACACTTGTTATTTCCGTACAGCTAAAAGATTTTGTGGATTTGCTGCTGAATAAAGATTTTAAGGGTGTAATAGCCGTTGCTGCAATTTATATCAGCATAGGATTAGTGAATTTAATAATAGCCATGCTGAGCCAGAGATTATCTGCCATAATCAGCAACCGGATGAGAAAGGATTTATCGGTGCGGGCTTATAAAAAGATACTGACGGCAGAATGGGAAAATCTTACAAGGCTTCATTCAGGAGATTTGATGACCAGGCTAAGTGAAGACATTAATATGGTATCCGGGAGCGTTGTCGGGTGGATACCCAGTCTTTTATCCCTGGGAATCCAGATAGGTATTTCTGCACTGCTGATAGTCTATTACGATTTCAGCATGATATTTTTAATTATGTTTCTAGGGCCTGTAGTACTGTTTGGTTCCAGAATTTTTTTAAAGAAAATGTACATATGTAATCAAACGCAGAGAAAAGCTGTCAGCGATGTGATGACGTTTTTAAAAGAAAGTTTCCATAATATCCAGTCAATCAAAGCATTTGATCTTCATAAAGTATTCACGGAAAAATCTGTAGATTTACAGGAAAAACGAAGGAAAATTGAACTGTTGGTAAATAAATACTCCATAGCTTCCTGGGGAGTGATGTATGTAAGCGGCCAGCTTGGTGCAATGGTATGTCTGGCATGGACAATCTATCATATCTATACCGGTGTGATTTCCATTGGAACGATGACTCTGTTAATCGTATTGGCAAACTATATAGCCACAGCTTTTAAGACTTTGGTTCAGACAATTCCCAATGCAGTAACAACCATAGCATCTTCTTCCAGGATACGCAGCCTGCTGGCTATGGAAGATGAAAAGACAGAACATGAAGAAGAGAGCGTGGACTTTCTGGAAAAAGGGATGCGTACAGGTGTGACAATTGATATTCAGCATATGAATTTTTCTTACCAAAATGGAAAAGAGGTCTTTGAAAATGTCACTCTGAAGGCAGAGCCCGGTAAAATTGTAGCATTGGTAGGCCCTTCGGGTGAAGGAAAGACCACCATGCTCCGGATATTACTTGGTCTTGTTCGTGTGCCGGGGGACAAAGCGGTGATGCGGGTTGGTAATAATCAAGAAGATACTCTGCCACTGAATCCGTCTCTCCGTAAACTGATTGCTTATGTCCCACAGGGAAATACAATAATGAGCGGTACAATTGCAGAAAACCTTCGCTTAGTACGGGAGGAAGCTTCTGATGAAGAATTAATGGAAGCTCTGGATAATGCCTGTGCCCTGGATTTTGTCAATAAACTTCCGGCAGGTATTCATCAGCCTGTTGGAGAAGGCGGTATCGGTTTTTCAGAAGGCCAGGCGCAGCGGCTGGCAATAGCCAGAGCCCTGTTATGCAGAACACCCATCCTGTTTTTAGATGAGGCGACTTCTGCGCTGGATGTAGTGACGGAACGGAAAATACTCAAAAATCTTATGGGTCAGGCAAGCCGAAGAACCTGTATACTTACTACTCACAGACCAAGTGTACTGGCTATGTGCAGCCGCGTATACCGGATTGTTGATCATAAGGTAACGGAACTGGATGATGGTGAAATAAAAAAAATGATAAATGATTTTTAAAAGGAGACTGTTATGGTACTAGGGGTATATGGAGCAGGCGGTAATGGCAAAATTCTTGTAGATCTTGCAGAAACAGTAAATATGTTCAAACAGAGATGGCAGGAAATTGTATTTATTGATGATGTTATTGGTGTGAGTGAGTCATATCGGAAAAGAGTTTATACTTTTGAGGAGGCAATCACTGCATATGATTCAGATGAGATTGAATTTGCAGTATCGGTGGGAGATCCGGCTGACAGGGAACTTCTATACAGAAGAATAAAAGATAACGGATATTATCTTGCAACAATTATCCATCCTCATTCGAATATATCCCCGTCACTGATAGCCGGAGAGGGACTGATCGTAGCTAATGGATTTATCGGGAGCGATGTGACACTGGGAGATAATGTGGCGGTGGGGTATATGGCATTGATCGGACACGACACATGTGTCAAAAGCAATACAATGATTTCAGCAGGTGTTTTTATTGCAGGTCACTGCAGTGTAGAAGAAAAAGTTTATATTGGACCGGCAGCGGCTATCCGTGACCGGCTGCGCATTGGTACGGCGTCTGTGATCGGTATGAATGCTGCTGTATATAAAGATGTTCCTGCACATACCACAGCAATTGGTAATCCCGCCAAATGCATTGTACGTGAAAATGGTAAAAAGCTTTTTTAGAGGAAGGAATGGATAAGATGAAGAATCCTATTTATGTGACGAGACCATTTTTACCGCCAAGAGAAGAATATGACCGTTACCTGGATCAAATTTGGCAATCCGGTGTAATTACAAACTCAGGACCGTTGCATAATCACCTGGAGGAACAGTTAAGAAAATATCTTAATGTTCCTTATGCTATGCTTTTTACTAATGGACATCTGTCACTTGAATTTTTAATTCAGGCCGCCGGTTTGACAGGAGAAGTTATTACAACACCATTTACATTTGCATCAACGGTACATGCCATTGTCAGAAATGGACTGACACCTGTGTTCTGCGATATTTTGGAAGACGACTATACAATTGATACCGGTAAGATAGAAGCACTGATTACAGATAAGACTTCAGCTATTATTCCGGTTCATGTATACGGAAATCCCTGTGATGTGGAATCTATACGAAAAATAGCCAGAAAGCATGGGTTAAAAGTTATTTATGATGCGGCGCATGCTTTTGGCGAAGAAGTAAATGGAATTGGAATTGGTAATTATGGTGACGGCTCCATATTTAGTTTTCATGCTACAAAGGTGTTTCAGACAATTGAAGGAGGGGCAGCTGTTGTAAAGGACATGGAGACCGGTTATAAGCTGTATCAGCTTAAAAATTTTGGGATTACCGGTGAAACGACAATCAGCAGTATCGGAGCAAATGCCAAAATGAATGAATTTCAGGCTGCAATGGGCTTATGTAATCTGAAGCATGTTGATGAACTGATTAACGGAAGAAGAAATATTGTACATCGGTATGAAGAAAATTTAAAAGAGGTTACCGGAATCCGGTTAAACAGACGAAAAGACAATATCAAATATAATTATGCTTATTTTCCGGTCTTAGTGGAGGAAAGCTTTGGAGCAGACCGGGATAAAGTCTGTGAGGCACTGAATAAAGAACAGATCTATCCGCGCAAATATTTCTACCCGTTAATCAATAATTGCAGATGTTACAGGGAGAGGTTTGATCCTGGATTTACACCTGTAGCAGAATATATATCCGAGAATATCATAACATTGCCGCTCTATCCGCAACTTGCTATGGATGATGTGGATCGTATTTGTGAACTGATGAAAGCATGCAGATGAGGGAAAAAAATGAAGAAAGCAGATAAAAAGTTAAAAGTGTGTTTTGCGGCATCTTCCGGTGGGCATTTTGATCAGTTAATGATGCTTGATCCTTTAATGGACAAGTATGACAGCTTTATATTGACGGAAAAAACCGGCTATGAAGTCAGTACAAAAAATCACAAAACCTATTTTCTGAAACAGATCAACAGAAAAGAGAAGCTGTGGGTCTTAAATATGTTTCAGATAACATTAAAATCTTTTTGGATTTTTATGATGGAAGGACCGGAAGCGGTAGTCTGCACCGGTGTTTTGGCTATGGTACCGATGTGTCTGCTATGTAAACTGTTTCGAAAAAAAGTAATTTATATAGAGTCTTTTGCAAAGTCTGAAAGCCCAACGGAAACTGGAAAACTTCTATATAAATTTGCGGATAACTTTTATGTACAATGGAAGAAAATGTTGGATATATTTCCCCGGGCTTCTTATCTGGGAGGTATTTATTAAGGCAGGAGATGATTAAAAATGATTTTTGTTACAGTGGGCAGTCAAAAGTTTCCTTTTGACAGGCTATTAATAGAGGTAGACCGCCTGATCGGGACAGGTGTCATAAAAGAAGCTGTTTATGCCCAAACCGGTTATTCCCAATATATCCCTGTTAATTATACATACCGTGCATTTCTGAACCAGACTGAGATGGAAGAAAAAATATCTGAAAGTTCGATTATTATAACACACGGTGGAACCGGGATTATAGTCAGGGCAATCAAAGCTGGGAAAAAGGTAGTCGCAGTGCCAAGGAAAAAAGAATACCATGAACATATAGACAATCATCAGATGGAACTGCTCAGCCAGTTCGAAGCAGCAGGATTTATTTGCTTTTGCAGGGAAACAGCTGATCTTGCAAATAAATTAGAGGCAATTGAACAGTTTACCCCCCTCATTTACAATTCGAATACGGAATCTTATATCAAAAATATTGGAGGCTGTCTGGATCGGATACAAGCAGGAAAACAGGATCAGTCTGCTAAGAAAAGATTTGGGAAATATATAGAATATCTCACTACAAAAATCAAAATCATGTTTCATCAGAAATACTACTGGTATGAAAATACTACTGTGAAATATCTATTTGAAAAAATGCACTCTGATGCAGTCATTTTTGTGTTTAGTTCCTGTACAAGAGCCGGAATTAAGGCGAGATATAATTACGTCAGAACACTAAAGAGGATAAATGCAGATAAAATATTTGTGCTGGACGATGGAGGGAATGATGCAAGAGGATTATTTTATCTGGGTGAGAATATGGATTTTTTTGTTGAACGCGCAGTTGAAAGCCTGATTAAGAAAACAATCAGTGAAGGCCGGTATAAAAAAATCATTTTTGCCGGATCGAGTAAAGGCGGTTATGCAGCAATCAATTTTGGGGTTCGGATTCCTGGCAGTACAATCATTGCAGGTGCCCCCCAATACCGGCTTGGAGATTATCTGATGGATGAAAATAATCGGCTGGAGCAGACTCTGGTATCGGTTACCGGCTGTGGGTATTTGGATGCAGATCAGGATAAATTAGAGAAATTAAATAATCATCTGAGAGTGAAGATCCTGGATGCTGTCCGAAATAATAAAGAAAACCATATTTACCTGCATTACTCTAAAGCAGAACATACCTATTCTGAGCATATTAAATTTATGCTGATGGATTTAGAGACAGGTAATTTTTCAACGAAAAAAGAAATCTTATATTATGAAAATCATTCTGATATCAGTTTATATTTTCCGGATTTTTTAGTCAGGTCTATAGAAGAGGTTATGGCATGCAGAGATCAAAAATAAAAGTCAGCGTTATAGTACCGGTATATAATACCGAAGCATATTTAAAAGAGTGTCTGGACAGTTTGGTGCACCAGACATTACCGGAAATAGAAATTATCCTGATTAACGACGGATCTACAGATTCTTCAG
Source organism: Robinsoniella peoriensis (assembly GCF_000797495.1). GTDB lineage: Bacteria > Bacillota > Clostridia > Lachnospirales > Lachnospiraceae > Robinsoniella > Robinsoniella peoriensis. Next base: position 40,820 of record NZ_JTGN01000013.1, on the reverse strand, counting down.
AGGAGATTATGAAAGGATACTTAAAAAAATATCCGGATAAAATCCGGATGTTCACCAGGGTTAATGGAGGCCAGGCTGCAGCCAGAAACCAGGGCTTATCTTTATGTTCCGGAGAATATGTAGGATTTGTGGATTCTGATGATTCAGTTGATTCTGCTATGTATGAGCAAATGTATAAAAGAGCAGTATTAACAAGTGCAGATATGGTGGAATGCGGCTACGGATATTATGAGATTAAAAATGGAAGAAAATACCGTCTGAAAAATTATGCCTCCGTATCAGAGAAAAAGAATAAGAGAGAACTTTTTCTGAATCCCCTGGTTTCTCCCTGGAATAAGCTGTATAAGGCATCGGTATTAAAGCGGGCCGGAGTGTTTTTTCCGGAAGGGCTGATATACGAAGATACTGCCTTTTACATAAATTTAATTCCGTATATTAACCGAGCCGTTTATCTGGAAGCTGAATATGTAACACATTATTATAGAAAAAATTCTACCCAGACACAAAAGCATAATCCACGGGCTGGAGAAATGATTACGGTAATACACGAAATCATTCAGTTTTACCATGTACACCATTTCTGGGATACCTATTTTGCAGAACTGGAATATTTCTGTGTAAAAATCCTGCTATGCAGTTCCCTTGGAAGAATTGCTTTATTAAGGGATAAGAAATTAAAAATGGATTATCATAATCAGATTATAAACATAATTGATACTTATTTCAGTAATTACAGAAGTAATAAATATCTTAAAAGAGGAATAAGAGGATGTATTTTAAAGTTAGTTAACAAATATACGATAAGGGGATTCGGAGTGATTTTTGGACAATTCTATAGAATCAGAATGAAGGTGTAGGGGATTTAGAATCAGGAGAGGATGTGAATATTTCCATTGAACAGCGAAGTTGGTTTCCAAAAAAAATTAAGGCACCAGAATAGAAGTAAGAATAAAAAAGTTTCCTTATATTCATTATCAATTTTTCTTGTAATCTCGATTTTTTTTATTCCGGATTACATAGGTTTTTCTGTTTTCAATTGCCAGAGGGTAACACTCTTAATCATCTGGTATATGATTTTGCGTAATCCTGGGCGGACAAAGGAATTTAAAAATGTCATTTTTTCATTTCGTGGGAATGCTTTTGTACTGATATATATGATTGTTTTGCTTTACACAGCAGTATACCGAAGAAATATAAATACATTCTTTAACCCGTTTTTTGATCAGCTGGCGGTTCTATACACAATGATCTATTTATTTAAAGCCGAACTTTCGGTTGAGAAATTTTTATCCGTTTTGATCCGTATCGCTTATGTGCTGTGCATTCTGGGTATTTTGGAATTCCTGTTAAAAGGTTCTGTTTTCTTACAGTTTGAAATGATACCAGGCATGGTGGTGGGTGATTCTTTTCGAAATGGTCAGTACCGGATCATGGGGCCGGCTCATCATCCACTGGGGTACGGATTGTATTTATTAATAATGACACCTTTGGTTTGTTTTCATTACAAGAAAAGAGCAATTAGTTTATTTTCACACTTCTGGCTTTTTTTGCTGATAGCCGTAAATGTATATCTGACAGGTTCCAGATCTACGTTGGGACTGTTTCTGCTTGAAATCTTCATTATCTTTCTGGCAAGTTCCCGTAAAGAAAAATTACCGGTGTTATTAATTGCTTTTTATACTGCGATAACCGGTATCATTGTCATAATGTTGTTTTACAATACCGCTGCTGTCCAGTCGGTACTTATCTCCATTGCCCATCTGATTGATGCAGCCTTAAATACAAAGTTTGCAGAATCTCTGGGGGTGGATACAACGACATATGTATTGAGTGAAGATTACAGAAAGTTATTGCCGCTTATTTTTAAACTAGATTGGATCAATCCATTGATAGGAAGAGGATATGGATATACCTTTAACTGGGCGTATCAGGGATTCTGGATAAGTTCCATTGATAATTATTATGTGAACCAGTATATAAAAGTCGCCTATCCCGGGTTAATAATACAGCTGCTGCTATATGGATTTTTTCTTATCAAAGGCTTTCGGAGCGCGTTATGCAGGGGCTCCCGTCTGGCGGCTGCACTAAGCATATGCTTTGTCTTATATTTTATATCTCTGTGGTGGGTAGATGTGCTTGGAACCCTGGATTACATTTTTGTATTATTTGCGCTTCTATATGCGATGGATGAAAAATATATGCTGGTAAAATACAAAGAATTACCGGAATAGAAAAAAGAGTTTCAATGAAAGGAGTACTTAGTAATATGAAATGGTTGAAATATGTAATGAGAATTTTGTTTGCATGCTCTGTGATCTGTATGGTTGTATATCTATTCATACAGATTAAAAATGAAGATCTGAGAGAGCCGGTTTTAAGCTGTAATCCCACAGAAATAAAAGCAAGTATACACGATAGCCAGAAAGATCTGTTAAAAGGTGTGACTGCGATGGATCCTGAAGAAGGTGATCTGACAGATTCAGTTTTCCTGGAAGGAATTAAAAAAAATCCGGAGGGGGACCAACAGGAATTTACAGCAACTTATGTATCGATAGACAAGGCAGGGAATATTGGGAAGACCTCCAGAAAGCTGGAGTATACAGATTATAATTCCCCTCATTTCAACATAGACAGTCCTTTGAGATTTTCCAAATCTACTGCGATAGATTTGATGTCTATTGTTCATGCCAATGATTGTATTGATGGCGATATCAGTGCATTTGTAAAAGTCACAGGCGATGATATTTTTAAAGAGGATATAGAAAGCGGAATTTATAAGTGCTCTCTGGAAGTGGAAAATAGCCTTGGAGATACTGCCGTTTTGCCGGTCTCTGTGGAAATATATGAGGATAGTTATGAGAAAACAGCATTTGAACCGCAGATATATCTAAAACAATATATATTATACATGAAAAAAGGTGAGCAATTGAATCCGGCAGATTTTGTGGCTTATGTAAAAGACGGAAGTGTAAAACAGATTGAGCGGGGAAGTGTCTCAGAGGGAGAAAACACAGAATCACAGCTTTTAGAAAAGGCAGGGGAATGGATCTCGATTGCTGATATATCTTACAAGTCAAATGTTGATACTGCCAAAAAGGGTAATTATTCCGTTATTTATAACTATACATCAAAAGAAACCGGTTATAGCGGCAATGCAGAATTGATAGTTGTTGTTGAATGAGGAGGATATTATGGCATCAGAAAGTAAAGTTTTACTAAATAAGACCATGGGTCTTGACATGCCGGCTATTGCCAGAGCAGTGCTGAGGAATTTAGAAATTATATTGATGTTGAGTATCATTTTGGGATTCCTAAGTTATGTAGGTATTAATCAATTGTTACCGGTTAAGTACTCTGCTGCCTCAAGTGTAGTAGTGGTGGCAAAAGATAATTCAGCACAGACTTTAAGAGAGTTTCAATATAATCAGGCTGTGGCACAGTACTGCGGAATATTAAACAGTGATATTTATTTAAACATAGTAAAAGAAAAACTGGGAAAGAATGTCTATACGAAAAACTGTCTGATTGCAGAAGGAACTGAGAATTCAAATCTTATAGTTTTAAAGGCATCCGGAGATACTCCGGAAAATGCTTTTAAAATAATGAAAGAAGCAATTAACAGTTATAAAGATGTGTCAGCATATGCCATGGAAAGTTATACATTGGAAACGTTATCTGCTCCATCTGCTGACCAGATTGAACCGATACCTAATAATGCAATACTGTTATCTGTCGGTATTAGTCTGCTGGCTGTTATTACGGGAATGGCGGCTGTTATACTATTTCATGTGTTCAATGGGAAACTGGATAATGAACAGCAGGCCAAGGTAAAGATCGACGCTGATTTTATCGGTAGTGTTCGTTACGAAGCAAAAGATCATAAAGGAAAAGAAAGTATTCTGGTAACAAAACCCTCAGTGTCATTTGCATTTTCTGAAAATATGAAGAAGATTGTAACTAAAATGGAATATCAAATGGATAAAACCAAATCCAAAACTTTGCTTTTGGGAAGTGTCCTGGAGAATGAAGGAAAGTCTACGCTTGCAGCTAATATAGCATTAATTCTGGCACAAAGGGAAAAGAAAGTATTGGTTCTGGATCTGGATCTTCGAAGACCAGCATTACATAAAGTATTGGGACTTCCTGTACTGCCGGATAAACAGATCGGTAATTGTTTTGAATATGGTACCGGATATAAAGACCTGATATCTTATGACCGACGCTGCAATCTGTACTATATTCTCGGTGATAAATTTATAGCAGGGAACAATTTCATACAAAAGATAGGGAATCTGGAAGCATTGCTGGAAGAAGCTAAAAAAGAGATGGATTATATTATTATTGATTCTGCACCTGTAGGTATTATTCAGGATATCGAAGTAATGGCGGGATATATGGATTCCATGCTTATGGTAGTACGTCAGGAGTCATCCAGGGTTACAATGATTAATGACAGTATTGACCTAATGGAGAGCAATGGGGTTCCGGTTATTGGATTTGTACTTAATGGAGTAAAGAATAAAGTGTGCAGCATGGTGAAAAGACAAAAAAGCAAAGAAAAACGAATTAGTACTTATTAGTAATTATAGAAAATAAGAGGATAAATAGATGCGAGATTATGAAAATGAGGTAAAAGATATTTATGATGATGCAGCCGTAATAAATATCAGCAGTATCATAGATGACATCTGGAGGTGCCTGTCACGTTATTGGCTGTCAATGTTATTGGTTATTTTATCATCAGCAGCATTGGTCTTATCTGTGGCAGGGTTTATATACTATCCGGAATACAAGGCAGCTGTTACATACATGGTCAATAAGACCCAGGATTCTTCCCAGAATATACTGATGGCAAAATACCTGGGAACAGCATTTGAAGAAACATTAACAGCCAGCGGCTGCGGACAAGATATCGCGAATGCTCTGGGGGTGGATTCCCTGGACAGTATTCCTGCTGAAATTACCGGTTATTATGTAGAAGGTATCAATATGATCACCATAGAGGCCGTGTCGGATCATTATTCCGTCTCTCAGAGTGTAGCGGAAACAATAAAAGAAGTATACCCGTCGTATGCATCTGACGTAGTGGGAAATGTTGATTTGAAAGAAGTTAAAAACCCTATGAACGAAAAGGAGCCGATGACACCATATCATGCAGTTTATTATGGCTTAATAGGAGGTGTTCTGGGGGTTTTCGCTTGTGTATTGTTTGTGGTTTTTTATACAGCATCACAGAAAACCGTGCGTTCTACTGAGGATATACGACGTATAACCAATATACCCTGCCTCACTCAGCTGCCCACAATATTAATGAAAGCCAGAAGCCGGCGCAGAAATGAAATGATTTTTGGAAAAAGCCGTGTGGGTAATGAATTTCAGGATTTATTAAATGTGGTAGGCTTTAAACTGGAACACAAAAAAAGAGATGAGGAAAGTAAAGTTTTTCTGGTCACCAGTTCAGGAAGAAATGAAGGAACTACGACGATAGCCACGGGGCTTGCAAGAGCACTTGCTTCAATAGGCAGAAAAGTAGTATTAATAGATATGAATCTGCATCAGAAGTCAAACCCGGACAACTATCTGGTAATGCAGGTAAATGAGGCAGGTATTGCTAATTATCTGGCTGGGGATATAGAGGTAAAGGATATTCTGAAAGAAGTGGATAAAAATTTCTTCATGATTCCGTCAGGTACAGCTAGAGAAGCAATTGACAAACTGCTCACGAAAGGAGATATCCCTAAATTACTGCAATACCTTAAGGAAGAGGAATCTTTTGATTACATTATTATTGATTCGCCGCCGGTTACACTGATGAATGATGGGGTTATAATCGGAGGATATGTGGATGAGACAATATATGTAATGAAGCAGGGACAGAGTAAAATGAGATCAGTCGAGGAAGGGATTGACACTTTACAAAGCAGTGGTATCAATATTCTCGGATATATACTTAATTTTGCAGAGTCAGGAATTACCGGAAACGGAAAATATGGAAAATACAGTAAGTATGGGTATTCAAAATATGATGAATACGTAGATTATGAAAATGAACGATATTAAAATACGGCAATGGAGGGGTGTATATGAGAAAAATCATAACAGTGATTCTCGGAATTATATGCGCAGGTCTGTTTTTATTAAGTCTCAGTGCAATTGAAGTAACACAGAACCGGATCCGTCAGGGCAGAGAAGATACGGTAGAGTTTACAGATAAAAATACAGATGAAAAAGATGCAGTAAACTCCGAGATAAATAAATCAGTAAATAAGCGGAATGTAACAGAAGCAGATAATGGAACAGAAGCTGAAACAAATATTACAGAAAAGAATACAGAAGAGCAGGAAATAACAGAATCAGGTACAACAGAAACGGATACATCACAACAGAATGCAAATCCGGCAGTACCGGTGCTGAAGCTGCTGAAAGAAAAAGTTGAAATAAAAATAGGTGACAAATTTAATCCACTGGATTATATATCAGAAATTGTTGACGATAAATCATCCCAACAGTACTTATACCGTCAGATCATGGTTGATGGTGAATATAATACGGAAGCTCCCGGGACATATACACTTGCATATACCGTTGCGGATGAGGACGGAAATGTCTCAACTGGGAAAAAGCTGTATTTAACAGTGAAATAATGGTAACCAGAACGGAAGAAGGGCATGGCTATATGCAGTCAACTTACACGGTTAGTATCATAATTCCAGTTTATAATTGTATATCATGGTTAGAGGCTGTCGTACAGGATATACTGCATCAGACGTATCAGGATTTTGAGATCATTATTATTGATGATGGTTCTGATGATGGAAGCGGTCTTCTGTGTGACAGGTTTAAGAAAATGGATAAAAGAATTTATGTTATCCATACGGAAAATCTGGGGGTCTCACATGCCAGAAATGAAGGTATAAAAAGGGCAAAGGGCAGATATCTCTGGTTTGTAGATGCAGATGACAGGATGGATCGGGAAAGTTTGTCTGCACTTGTATTTCCTTTTCTTTCTCAAGAAAATGTAGATCTGGTTATTGGGAAATTTGAAAATGAAAGAAACTTCTGGCAGTCAACGTTAACGGGAGTGCTGGATCAGAGCAGCTTTATTGATGATTTTTCAAAATGTGTACATGGTTTTTATTACGGTGCATTATGGAACAAACTATACAAAAAAGAAATTATTCAAAATAACAATCTCTGGTTTCCGGAGGATATATCCTGGTGTGAAGATTATCTTTTTAATCTGGAATATTTCTCCCATTTGAAAAGAAAGGTCGGATATGTATCCAGATCTGTGTACATCTATTATACCAGAGAGAACAGTCTGGTTACAAAGGTTATATTAGACAGCCGAATTAAAGTAGAAAACCGTTGTCTGAAACGGCTTGGTAGATTTGCAGAGCAGAACAGCAGGATTCAGCAGGCTTATGAAGACCATTATGCGTATTTGAAACATGCCCAATTGATCAATATGTACTGTGCAAAACAAGGATATAATAAAGTAAAACAAATATGTCTAAACAAGGAAGTAATGGAATTCTGGAAAAGTTACCGGAATCCAGGAAAATTTCCTGTGTACAGGATCATAAGCCTGCTTGCAGCTGTAAATTGCAGTTTTCTGATATATTTCTTTATTTGTCTGAAAGAAAAAATAAAAATCAGATTAAAAAAGAATGTCTGTTTCTTGCGAAAAATAATCAGAAAACCGGAATACCGTAATTAATGTTGATTTTACTGCACTTGAAGGAGGATGACATGATAGATATACATACCCATATTTTACCGGAAACAGATGATGGGGCAGATTCTTTGACAGAAGCAGTAGAGATGTTAAAAATATGTACACAGTCTGGTGTTACAGATGTGGTTCTGACACCTCACGGAAATCTGACGGAGATATTCCCTGAAAGCCGGCAGGAGTCAATAAATAACCAATTCAAACGGTTAGAAAAAAGACTTTCTGAATTGAACATGCAAATAAATATTTATAAAGGTATGGAAGTATTTGCATCCTATAATCTATATGATAAATTATCCGCCGGAACTATCTGGACACTGAACCAGTCAAAGTACCTGCTGACTGAATTTTCATTTGATACTGATCGGGAAATTCTGTTTGAACTTCTTCAGATCATTGAAAGTAAAGGATTAATTCCGGTGATTGCGCATCCGGAACGATATAAAACAATTCAAAAAAATCCTCAGATTGCCTATGATTGGAATCGGAGAGGTTATATTATTCAGATAAATAAAGGAAGTATTGCAGGAGTATTCGGGCGGGCTGAAAAGGAAACTGCGCACCTTCTGTTAGATTGTAATCTGGTACAGGTGATAGCCAGTGACTGCCATCACATCCACAGCCGGATGCCGGGATTGAAAAGTGTATACCGTTATATCAGCAGAAATTATTCAGAAGGCTATGCGCAGATTCTTTTCAATATTAATCCCGAAAGAATATTAAGGGATCAACAGGTATTGATTATAAATCCAAGGGTACCAGGATCATATTTACGTTGATAGAAAAAATGTATCAGAGATGGAGGGATGGTTGTATGAATTCAGAAAAACAAAAGTTGAATACCGTAATCGTGATTTTAATGGATATAATGGCCATTTCACTTAGTTTTTTTATTGCGAATTACATACGTTTTGGAGATTTCTTTGAGATTGGAATAGAATTTGGTACGGGATCATCCTTATTGGTAATTGTGCTGGTTTATATAGGAATATATTTTTTACGCTCATCCGGCCTGCGCTTTTTTAGGAGAGGTGCATGGAAGGAACTGATTTCTGTTCTGCGGGGAAATATTTACCTGATAGCAGTTATTATAGTGCTGCTGTTCCTGGTGAAAAAATCATCTGATTTTTCAAGGTTAATATTGCTCTATAATTTTATTGGTAATATACTCTTCATGTTTTTATTCCGGATGTTTTATAAAATTTATTTAAACAGTATTTATAAATACAGTAATCATAGCAAGCGCCTGGTAGTTTTAACTGTAAAGGAGTGTGTGCAGGAGGTTCTGGATAATCTGGAAGATGAGAGTATGTGGGATTACATAATTCAGTCTCTGGTTCTGTGGGATGCAGGTGATGAGGAACTGGGTGACAAAATCAGAGGTATCGAGATCACTGCCAATAAGAATAATCTGTTTCAATATGCAAAGCAGGCAGTTATGGATGAAGTATTTATTAACATGCCGTACAATGGAGGCATTGACCTTTATCCCATTATCGAAAGCCTGGAGGATATGGGAGCTATGGTGGATGTTAATATACAGGTATTAGATAAACGGCTTGCGGACCATAATAAGCAATTGCAGATTATGGGGAATTATTATGTCACTTCCTTTTATAAAAAAACCATTGGCCTGCGAATGGAGGTAGTTAAAAGATTAATAGATATAGCAGGTGCAATAGTAGGGCTGGTTTTAACTGGCATTTCAGTTGTTTTGGTTGCTCCATTTATTCTTTTGGAGTCACCCGGACCTTTATTCTTTTCCCAGATCAGGATCGGTAAAAACGGACGGCGGTTTCAGATATATAAATTCCGTTCCATGTACGCAGATGCGGAAGATAGGAAACAGGAGCTTTTAGCGCAAAATGAAATGAATGGTCTCATGTTTAAGATCAAAGATGATCCTAGAATTACACGTGTGGGAAAATTCATACGAAAAACCAGTATTGATGAACTTCCACAATTCTGGAATGTATTAAAAGGTGATATGAGCCTTATTGGAACCAGACCACCGACTGTTGATGAATTCGAAAAATATAAAGGTCAGTATAAAAGGAGATTAACTCTTCGCCCTGGAATTACAGGACTCTGGCAGGTGAGCGGCCGAAGTAATATACAGGATTTCGCAGATGTATTGGAATTGGATTTAAAATATATTGATACCTGGTCGCTGGGTCTGGATATAAAAATACTTTTTCAGACGGTTTATGTTGTGTTTTTTAGAAGAGGAGCAACATAATGGGGCTGTAAAAAACTCCCCTAACTAAAATAGGTTAGCTGGCACAGATGATGCCCGCTAACCTGTTTTGTAAAGGGTGTTTTTTTACAGCCCCTTGTCATTATATTAAATCAGTACAACCGGTTTAATCAAATCCTTTGGCTTGTCTTTCATCAGCATCAACGCTTCCTCCACTTTATCAAATCCGTGGAATGTATGGGTAATCAGCTTACTGGTATCCAGTTTGCCGGTTTCGATTAAAGAAGCCAGCTTTTCCATACGGAGTCTTCCGCCCGGCATCAGACCGCCTGCGATTGTCTTGTGGCCCATGCCGCAGCCCCATTCAACTCTTGGGATTTTAATATAATCACCTTCTCCAAGGTAATTTACATTTCCAATTCTTCCGCCTGGCTTTAACATACGGATTGCCTGGTCAAAGGTGTCTACATCACCGCCGGCAATGACGATACGGTCAACGCCTTTTCCATGGGTCTTTTCCATAATCTGTTCCACGATATCGCCTTCACGGTAATTTACAATTTCTGTTGCACCGTATTCTTTCGCAATCTGAATGCAGTTTGGTCTGGAACCAACGGCATAGATGCGGGAGGCACCGCGAAGTGCAGCTCCGGCTACCGCCATAAGCCCTACAGGACCGATGCCGATGACAACTACCGTATCACCAAACTGTACATCCGCTAATTCAACACCGTGAAATCCGGTGGGAACCATATCACAGAGCATACTTGCGGAAGCTAGATCCATACCGGATGGAAGCAGGGCAAGGTTCCCGTCTGCATCATTTACATGAAATAATTCACCGAATACACCATCTTTAAAGTTGGAGAATTTCCATCCGGAAAGCATTCCGCCGGAATGCATGGAATATCCGCCCTGAGTCTCCAGGGAATTCCAGTCCGGGGTAATAGCAGGGATAATTACTTTATCTCCCGGTTTAAAGTCTTTTACCAGGGAACCGGTCTCCACAACTTCACCAATTGCTTCATGTCCTAAAATCATATCATGTCTGTCACCTAAAGCGCCTGCCCAGACTGTATGTACATCAGAAGTACAGGGAGCGATGGCAAGTGGTTTACAGATTGCGTCTAATGGTCCGCATTCAGGTGCCTGCTTCTCAATCCATCCAGTTTTTCCGATTCCTAACATTGCAAAACCTCTCATAGTTACGATCTCCTTTCGAAAACACATTGTTAATTATTTGACATGCCATAAATATAACATATAATGAATGTATAATCAATTCAATAATAACAAAAATATATCATAATCTTTTGGGATAAAAATTGTGCAATTTGTATATAAAATAGTCATAAAAGTAAAAATAAAACCGTAAACATTATATAAGATATAATCTTTATATAATGTTTACGGTCTCGGTAAAACGACATTCATATGACGATTATCCTCTGTCTGACCCACTTTCAAGGCGTTTTTCTGCTTCAGCCATAATCCGCACAGCTGTCTGTACACCAATGCCAAACCGGTCACACCCGGCTTCGTGCATTTCTAATATATGGTCAAGGGTGCGGATTCCCCCGGCGGCTTTTATTTTGACATGAGCCGAAGCAGCAGCACGCATTTTCCGGATCGTATCAGCACTGACCGGAATATTTGCCCAGCCGGTACCGCTTTTAACATAAGCGGCTCCGGCTTCTGAAGCAATTTTACAAGCAGTTTCCAATTCAGTATCATTTAAATAAGACGCCTCTATGATTACTTTAACAGGTACTTTTTTGGCTGTCTGTACCACTTGTGCAATGTCCTGTTTTACATATTGAAAGTCTTTTGATTTTAAGGCTCCCACAGCCATTACCATATCCAGTTCCTGACATCCTGCTTCCAGAAGCTGTGTGCTCTGCTGTACTTTGGAAAGGGTGGTGTCTGCGCCCGAAGGGAAGCCCACAACTCCGCCGGTATGTATATCTGGTTCTGTTTTCAGGGCATCTGCCAGATAAGGGGTAAAGCAGGGCATTGAGAATGCACAGATAAATCGGTATTGCTTTGCATATAAAATCATCTGCTTAATATCATCCATGGTATTTTCGGCACGGACACAGCTAACATCGATGTGCCGGTGCAGTTCCTTTAAGAATTGCAGGTTCATTGGATTACTCCTTTCAGATTGAGTTTTTATTCCGGCCGGTCATATTAGTATAGAGCTCATATTTCTTACCAATAATGGTTACATCATCAAAACAGACCGGTTTTCCTCTTTGGGAACAGCGCCTCTGGATGCAGAGCAGTGCTTCCCCGACCTCTACTTCCAGCATTTGTGCCTCTTCAAACTCTGCGTTCTTAGCAAAGATTTTATCAGCGGCTTCATCAATTTCAATATGATACGTATCCTCCAGAAACTGGTATAGTGCGGAGAACTGGCTGCAATAGCCGGCAATACCTGGAACCAGGGATTCCGGAATGTAATTTTTCATAATTACGATAGGCTGTCCATCCGCCAGCTGTATGCGCTGTACTCTGGCTGCTTTTTCTCTGTCCCCTAATTGAAGAATCTGGGAAACATGAGCCGGAGGTACCAGGGTATCGATATACATGCTCTTTGTGGTTACTGTAAACCCCTTTTTCCGTAATGTTTCCGTAACAGAGGTAACACAGTTGAGGCTTTGTCTGGCTTTATAATCCAATACCCTGGTTCCTCTTCCCTGGCGGACTTCCACGTAGTTTTCTTCCGCAAGAAGTTCCACTGCTTTGCGGATGGTAATTCTGCTGACAGAATAGATTTCTTCTAACTGGCGTTCAACGGGAATCATTTCCCCAACTTTATATTTTTCATCCAGGATGTCATTTTTTAATTGTTGGTATACTTTTAAATAGGCAGGTAAACGTTCGCTCATAACTGTCCTCTTTCTTTTTTTATCTGTTTGCATATAGTATATGGCAAATGATTATGGTGCGCAAGTGTTTGCTGACTTTTACAAAGATTTTAATTGATTCTGTACTGTAATTAAAAAAGCCCGTGGAGGGCTTTTTTTGATGTATATGGATTTGCATTGAACAAGTTCCTGTATTATAATGAGACTGAAAAAAATGAACCTAAACTTCATTTCTACCATGCCAGTATCAAAATACATATTCTGAAATAATGTAATATATGACATCGATGGTAATCTGCAGGGTTACCGTCCAACTATTCACAAAACTATTTCACAAAAACTTTACATTATTCTGATAAAGGCATGATAAATATCATTTATATTATAAAACTGTAGGAAATAATTCATAATTACGAAATTGAAGTTTAGGCTACAGAAAGGAGCGGCAGAATGAATGAGATATCATTATGTTTGGTTTGATCTGGGAATGACTCTGGTTGAACCATCCAGAAGTTCGCTGTATCAAAAAGTATTAAAGGAGTTTCAGATTGACCGGTCTGAGAACCGGATTCACAAGGCTTATCATCTGACAGATAAGCTGTTTATGAAAGAGTATCCCCATGTATTGGGGACGGATGAGACTTGCTATATGCCCTGGTATATTGGAAATCTGAATTATTTTTTAGATGTCCGGCTTAATATTATGGAGGTTTACCAGAGGTTTAAAGAGATTCGGTCAAAAGAATCGGCAGGTTGGAAACAAATTCCCAGTGCACTGGGGGTTTTGAAAGAGTTGAAACGAAAAGGGATAAAAACGGGATTGATTTCTAACTGGGATCGTACCTGCAGGAAAGTTCTGGAGGAAAATCAATTACTGGATTTATTAGACACGGTGGTAATTTCTTCGGAAATGGGAGTTGAAAAACCGGAAAAAGAAATTTTTGAAGCGGCTTTTGAGCAAGGGAATACCAGTGCCAAAGAATCTCTGTACGTCGGAGACAATTATTATGACGATGTGATAGGGGCCGCAAAAGTGGAAATGAATTGTGTGTTAATCAATCCTTACGGAAACGAAGGAATTGAAGAGATCACCCATGATAAAATCATTTCCGATATATCAGAAATTATAAAGTTTGTAGATTAGAATTTATGATTAGTATAGGATCGAAAATTTAAATAAATACCGGAAGGCCGGAAACTCTGTTTTAGGACCTTCCGGTAAAGGGAGTGGATTATGAAAGAAAAGCAAATGGAAAAGAAGGGCAGGAATCTGTACGAAAGGATTGATGACCAGTTTGAGCAGCTGACGGATACACAGCAGCAGGCAGCTATTTATATGAAGAAAAACTGGGAAAATATCTGCGTGATGACGGCTAAAGAGGTGGGAGAACAGTCAAAAGTCAGTGAGGCTACGATACATAGATTGGCTGGAAGACTGGGATATGAAAGCTTTCTGGAGATGAAAAACAGTGTAAAAGAAAATCTGATGAAAAACCGGGCACTGGTGAATCTGGAGCTGAAAAATAACACGGACCAGGAAAGCTGGCTGGAAGAATACTGGCATATGGAAGCAGCAAACCTGTCCAATACCCTTCGTTTGAATGAAAAAGATGAGTTGAAACGGGGGGCAAAGGAAATTGCAAATGCCGGGAGAATCTGGATTATGGGTGACAAAATGGGACTGGGAGTATCCTCCTATCTGCATTTTGTATTGAATTACCTTCTGGGAAATGCCACGCATCTGAATCTGTCCAATTATTATGAGCACATTGCATTTATGAAAGAGGGCGATGTGATGATTCTGGTGGGCTTCCAGCGGTATTGTAAGAGAACCCTGTCTGCAGCAAACCTCGCCAGAGAAAAGGGAGTCACCATTCTTGCATTTACAGACTGCAGCCTGTCACCATTTGCGAAAGCGGCTGATATATCGTATTATGCCGCTACGGAATCCGTGTTTTTTCTGGATTCTTATTCGTCGGTATTTACACTTGCGCAGGCACTGGTGGTAAAACTGGTCAGCCTGGACAAAGAAAGAATTAAGAGTAATGTAAAAAGTACAGAGATGATCTATGAAAACTGTATGGAAAGGAACATATGAAACTGACAATCATAGGCTGCCACGGAGCATATCCCGTGAAAAATGGAGCAACTTCCGGTTATCTCCTGGAAGAAGGGAATACCAGAGTTCTTCTGGATTGCGGGAGCGGTGTATTATCCCGGTTACAAAATGTGATAGATTTAAAGGAGTTAGACGGGGTGGTTCTCACCCACTATCATCCTGACCACTGTGCAGACCTGGGATGCCTGCAATATGCGGTGATGCTGGATATCCTAACCGGCAGGCGCAGGAAAGATTTTGCAGCGTGGGGGCCCGGAAATGAGAATAAGCTGTCATATGAGAATTACTGCAAAGGATACAGTTATGAGAACCAGCCCCATTTTCAAATCGGGGACCTGGAATTTGAAGTGAACCTGAATCAGCATGAGATCCCTTCCTATGCCGTAAAGACTAAAGGCAGGTCAGAAGGCGTGCTGGTATATTCGGGTGATACGAATTATTACGATGGGTTGGCGGAGTTTGCAGGAAAAGCTGATTTATTATTATGCGAAGCTTCACTGTATGCCTGTCAAAAAGGAGATGTCTGGGGACATATGTGCTCCAGCGAGGCCGGGGAAGTGGCGGTGAAGGCAGAAGTATCTGGTTTATGCCTGACTCATTTTCCTCATTATGGGGAAATCCGAAACCTGCAGGAAGAAGCAGAAAAAGTATATCAGGGTAATATTATTCTGGCAGAGCCGGGCATGCGTCTGAATATTCCCGTGAGCAAAGAGCCATGCAAAAACGCCTGGGGATCATTTGGAGACTGCCGCGAGGATCAGATACCCCGCGGTGGGCTGGGATATTTGACTGGAGATAACCGGAATGAAGCCGATTGAACAGATAGTACAGATAGTACAGACAGTACGTTAAGGTACGAAAGGAGCAATTATGAGAGGATTAAAGAAATTAATGGTGTTTACATTAGCAGCAGTTATCGCTGCATCAGCAGCTGGCTGCGGCAGTTCTCAAGGCAAGGCAGAGGCGGATAACACTACAGTTACGGAAGCAGGACAAACAGGAGAATCTGCTGCAGCAGAAGCTGACAGCCAGAATGCCGGTGCAGAAGCTGACAGCCAGAATGCCGGTGCAGAAGCTGAAAAGACATCTGCAGCTGGAGGAACCGTGAAGGTATCGGTTGGATCCGAGCCGGATAATTTAGATCCGATGCTTTCTTCTGCAACGGATACATCTGCAATCATGATGAATGTGTTTGAAGGTTTACTGGGATTTAATGAAAAAGGAGAATTCATCCCTGCTTTGTCGGAGACCTATGATATCTCTGAAGATGGGCTTACCTACAGCTTCAAACTGAAACAGGGAATAAAATTCCACGACGGAGCGGATTTTACATCCAAAGATGTGAAATATACTTATGAAAAGCTCGCCGGTTTAAATGGGGAGGCACCATTGAATGAAACTTTGAACCAGCTGCTGGCATCGGTTGAAACTCCGGATGATTACAGTGTAAATCTTATTCTAAAAGAAAAAAATGCAGGATTTTTATCGAAAGCTACTATATCTATCGTAGAAAAAGACTATACCCAGAACAGCACAAAACCAGTTGGTACCGGACCATTTAAATTTGTGGAATACATACAGGGCCAGAAAGTTATTTTAGAAAAATATCCGGAATACAGTACCATCAAAGAGCGGATGCCGGTTATTGACAAAGTAGAATTTAAGATTATGACGGATGCAAATGCGCGCCTTATGGGGCTGAAATCCGGGGATCTGGATATTACCTCTGTGGATGCAAAGAATGTGGAAGCACTGAAAAATGATTACAATATTGTACAGGGGCCACAGAATATGGTGCAGCTCATGGCGCTGAATAACAGCGTGGAACCATTTAATGACGTAAAAGTAAGACAGGCTATCAATTATGCTGTAAATAAAGAAGAGATCATCAATACGGTGGTAAATGGCAACGGAACGAAAGTAGATTCCTTCTTAAGCCCCAGTATGAGCACTTATTTTAATACGGATTTGAAAAATTGTTATAACACGGACATCGAAAAGGCGAAGACACTCTTAAAAGAAGCGGGATATGAAAATGGATTTAAAATGACCATTACCGTACCATCTAATTACCAGACCCATGTAGATACCGCCCAGGTGATTAAAAACCAATTGAGCAAAATAGGTATTGAAGCTGACATTCAGCTGATCGAGTGGGCGCAGTGGCTGGATACCGTTTATGGTAAGGCAAATTATGAAGCAACAATTATCGGACACAGCGGAAAACTGGATCCGAACGATTTTCTCAACCGTTTTGATTCCGCATATGATAAGAATTATTTTAAATTTTCCGATCCTCAGTACGATGAGCTGATTCACCAGGCGGCAGTATCCACGGACGAGGCAAAAAGAGTAGAATTATTTAAGGAATGTCAGCAGTTATTGGTAGACCAGGCAGCGGCAGTCTATATCCAGGACCCGGATGTCATCTATGCTACCTCAAAAAGTGTACAGGGAATGAAAAATTATCCGGTTACGTTTTTGGATATGAGCAGTATCAGCCTGACAAAATAGGGGATACCAGGAGGTAATTTTGATGAAATACGTTTTGAAAAAAATAGTTACCATGGTATGTACGTTATTTGTTATATCTTTACTGACCTTTGGCGTCTTTCAGATACTTCCTGGAAATCCGGTGGATGTGATACTTGGAGTGGATGCAGATCCGCTCCAGGCACAGGCCCTTGAAAAGCAGTTAGGACTGGATCTGCCTCTTGGTGAGCGGTATGTGAACTGGATCGGGGATTTATTCCGGGGAGATCTTGGAGATTCTATCCGTTATCAGGTTCCTGTGGGGGATCTGTTAAAGAGCAGTCTTCCGGTTACCATTTCCTTAACGGTTTTTTCGCTGCTGATTACGGTGGTTACCGTGATTCCAATCGCTATATTTCTGGCTAAAAACAATAACAAAAAATCAGCTTTGTTTCTGTCTTTTTTAACACAGATCGGTGTGGCAGTCCCGTCCTTCTGGCTGGGGATTTTGCTGATTATGCTATTTGCTGTTACACTTCAGGTGCTGCCTTCGGGAGATTTTATTCCATTTTCAGAAGACCCGCTGGGATGCATCCGGTCTCTTATCCTGCCATCGGTGGCTATCGCCATTGGTACATCGGCAGTGGTTATCCGCTATCTGAAAAATACCCTGTTGGATCAAATGAACCTGGATTATGTCAGGACGGCAAGAAGCAAAGGTGCCACACAAAAGAGAGTACTCTACCGTCATGTATTGAAAAATGCCCTGCTTCCTACCATTACAATTCTCGGAATGACCGTTGTGGATGTACTGGGCGGCAGCATTATTGTTGAAAATGTTTTCAATTTGCCGGGAATCGGACATCTTATTACCTCAGGAGTAGGAAACCGGGATTTTCCTCTGGTCCAGGGGCTGGTATTTTATCTTGCGTTTATGGTGATTGTGATTAATCTGGTGGTAGATCTGCTGTATATGGCAGTGGATCCCAGAATTCGTTTGGAGTAGGTGGCTGATATGTGGAAAAAATGCAGAAATAATAAGAATTTTATGATAGGATTAGGTATGGTCGCATTTTTGGGACTGCTTCTGCTGCTAAGTTTCATCTACCTGCCCTACGATCCGAATGAGATGGATACTTTAAACAGCTTTCAGGGACCATCGGCTGCCCATCTTCTGGGAACCGATAATTTTGGCAGAGATATTTTCAGCCGTATTGTAAAGGGGTCTCAGACAGCATTTCTGGTGGGATTCACGGCAGTAGCAATCGGAATGGCAATCGGTGTAATACTGGGTGCGGCTGCAGGATATTTCCAGGGATGGATTGACAAGATCATCATGTTAATCATGGATGCAAAAATGGCATTTCCAGGGGTAATCCTGGCGCTGGTATTTATCACAATATTTGGAAGCGGGATACTGAATACCGCAGCGGCACTTGGAATCATGGCGATTCCCAGGTTCTGCCGGATGACCCGAAGCGGATTTATGCAGATAAAGGAAATGGATTATATCAAAGCAGCGCGGACGAGGGGGGCATCGAATCTCCGGATAATGTTTATACATATATTACCCAATGTCGTATCCTCACTGATTGTTACGGCATCTCTTGGATTTTCAAGTGCAGTCTTATCTGAAGCTGGATTAAGCTATCTGGGGCTTGGAATACAGCCGCCCGATGCCAGCTGGGGAAAGATGCTGTTTGAAGCCCAGGGATATCTGCTGACCAACCCCTGGTATGCCGTCGTACCCGGTGTCATGATTACCATTATGGTATTAGGATTTAACCTGTTGGGAGACGGAATCCGGGATATAACGGATTGCCGCAGCTAGTAACTGCAATCTGCCAGGCTTCGTGTATGAACACCTGACGCAGATTTTAGCCAATACACCCGGCTGTCCGTACCGGAGAATCCGAAACATTTGCTCAGTGGCCGGCAGCGGTGCAATTTCAGCAACAAGCAGGAGGAATAAAATGGATAAAAAATTAAGGATAGAAGATTTAACGGTAGAAATTAAAAATCAGAATAATTATTACAAGGCACTGGATGGCATCAGTTTTCAGGCAGAAGAGGGGGAAATTGTCGGTCTGGTGGGAGAATCAGGATGTGGGAAGAGTTTATCCTCCCTGGCAATTATGAGGCTCTTACCTCAGGCGGCAAGGGTATCGGCAGGCTGCATCTGTCTGGGAGATACCGATTTGTTAAAGCTGTCGGAGGAGGAGATGTGCGGTGTCAGAGGCGCTGATATCTCAATGATTTTCCAGGAGCCGATGACCGCGCTGAATCCATTGATCACGGTAGGAAAACAGATAGAGGAAGCCTATCTCCTTCACCATCCCGGAGAAAAAAGAAATGCCGGTGTAAAAGCGAAAGAAATGATGAAAAAAGTTGGACTCTCCAGGGTAGAAAAGCTCTACCGGGAATACCCCCATCAATTATCCGGGGGCATGAAACAGAGAATTGTAATCGCCATGGCGCTGATCAATCATCCGAAGCTGATCGTTGCAGATGAGCCGACTACGGCTTTAGATGTGACAATCCAGTATCAGATACTGGAGCTTCTGCGGGAACTGAATAAGGAATTCAAGTCCACTATATTATTTATTTCCCATGATCTGGGCGTAGTCAAAGAGCTGTGTTCCAGAATTATTGTTATGTATGCAGGAAATATTGTGGAAGAAGGAAGTACAGAAGAAATCTTGCACAACCCAATGCATCCCTATACGAAAGGCCTGCTGGAATCCATACCCACACCCCAAAAAAAAGGAGAAATCCTCTATAATATACCAGGTATCGTAGAGCCGTTGACGAAGAGAAGCCAGACGGGATGTGTCTTTGCAAAACGTTGTCCAAATGCCAAGGCAGAATGCCAGACACAAAAACCGGAAATGCAAAAAACAGAGGGAAGAAGAGTAAGCTGCCTGGAATTGGACGGGAAGGAAAAACTACCTGAGGAATGTAAAAGAGTCTCTGCCTGAAGGGTAAAGGATTTACAAAATGAAACGAGTAAATTAATACAATCGACGCTCCATGAAAATCATGTTATAATTAAACAAAAGTCAAAGGAGGTTCTCTTATGCAGCTTTTATTTAAACAACGTGTTTTCAGCTGGCTGGATAGCTATGATATTTATAATGAATATGAGGACACCGTTTTTACGGTAGAGGGAAGACTATCATGGGGACATCGTCTGGTAATTTATAATCAGCGGGGTGAAGAAGTTGGTGAAATTAGGGAAGAAGTATTAACCTTTCTTCCAAAGTTTCGGATGTATATTCATGGTAATGAGATTGGAATTATACAAAAAGAATTAAGCTTTTTTGTACCTAAATTTTATCTGACATGTAATGACTGGGAAATTCAGGGAAGTGTTATGGAATGGGATTATGACGTATATAGCAGTGCGCGTCATATTATGCACGTGGAAAAGCAATTGTTTAACTGGTCGGATACCTATGTTATGGATATCGAGCAGGATGAAGATGCTTTGATATGTCTGATGATCGTTTTGGCGATTGATGCTGCTAAATGCAGCAGAGGATAATCGGAAAATTTCTGGAAACGTGTTTTTGCTTTCCAAAATATCTTCTTGATTCAGAAGGAATGAGGCTGAATCAGGAAGATATTTTTGTTATAAAGGTAATTGACATTAGAGTACGTATTGTGATTGAATATAGAGTAACTGGTACTACAGCAAACAGTAAACTGGCATTTTCTAACCTTCCCGGAGCACTTTTTGGCGGCACGCTCACTGCCCGCTTATAATCCGATGGGAGAAGCACTCCGGTCACATCCATTTCACACAGAACTGCTGAAACACATATTGCAACATCCAAAAACGAACGGCCGGCCACAGCCCAGGGTCTCCAACCTGCTGAGAAAACCAGCTTTGTATCAACGAATGCTATCTCGGAAAGATGGGTGTGGGAAACTGGTATGGGCGGAGGAAGCGTAGAGCAGAGCTGAGTATTTTATAATGTACCCATAAGTGTGGACACATCATTTAGCGGGGCTCCCATTTTTTTAGACATCCCTTCCCATTAGTTCCATATAAATGGACACCCCCTCACCTTTCAGAACCCCAATTGTGGACATGCCTTGCTGGTATACCCTGTTTCTGGGACAACTGGCTTGGATGATTGCTGAGGCCTCTTTTGGCTTAGACACCTCTCTTGGCTTATGGTATTCTTATCTAAGAACAGGAGGAATACCATGACCAAAAACCCTTTTACCAATGAACAAATGCTGCTGCTTCGTCAAAATCCTTACACCTACAAGGTGTCCAAATTCCAATTAACCTTTACCAGGGAGTTCAAGGAGATCTTTTACTCGGAATACCAGTTAGGGGAGATTCCGCGGCAGATCCTCGCAGATCATGGCTATGATCCTGCCGTCCTTGGGGACCGCAGGGTATGGAGCATTGCCAGACACATTCGGGAACAGTACGATAAATATGGCGGGTTTCACCAAGGACATTCCCCTCACAGGATGCAAAGCTCCGTCTCCCCGGCTGCTGATCTGCCGCCATCCGAAAAGGATGAATTAAAACAGCTTCGGCATGAGGTTGATTATCTGAAACAGGAAGTTGAGTTCTTAAAAAAAATTTCCTCACTCAGGACTACAAGGAAGTAGGTGCTCTGCTTATGAACGACTCTTCCTGTATATTTGAGATTATCCAGCAAACGATCCGGCAAAGCGAGAATTCCCTTTCTGCCAAAGAACTCTGTTCCATAGCCGGTGTTTCCAGAAGCGGTTATTACGCCTGGATAAAGGCAGCTCCTGTCCGTKCGCTTCAGGAACAGAAGGACCGTGAGGATTTTGATCTGGTTCTGGCCGCTTACAGGCTGCATGGTTATGCCAAAGGGGCCAGGGGCATCTATATGGAACTGCTCCATATGACCCCGCCGGTGATCATGAACCTGAAAAAAATCCGCAGGCTGATGGAAAAGTTCCACCTCTCCTGTCCATACCGAGGCCCAAATCCATATAAAAGAATGGCAAAGGCACTAAGGACCAGCAATGTAGCGGACAACCTGCTAAACCGTGAGTTCGAATGTTATGGACCAAGAATAGTCTTGTTGACGGATATCACTTATCTGTCCTATAGCGGATCCTTTGCCTACCTGTCAACCATCCTGGATGCCTTTACCAGGCAGATACTTTCTTATGTGCTCAGTGACTCCCTGGAAGTGGATTTTGTTCTTGAAACGGTCAATAAACTGGTGGCCGATCATGGGATCTCACTTCAAGCAGAAACAATCATCCACAGTGATCAGGGGTGCCATTACACCAGCCAAAGTTTTCTTCATATACTTTATAACAAGAAGCTGCGCCAGTCCATGTCCCGGCGTGGCAACTGCTGGGACAATGCGCCCCAGGAGAGTTTCTTTGGGCATATGAAGGACCATATCAAGGCAAAACTGGCTGAATGCGTAAGCTTTGCAGAGGTACAGTCTGTCATTGATGACTACATGGCTTATTATAATAATCAGCGGTACCAATGGCATCTGGCGAAGCTTGCACCCAATGAGTTTTATAAATTTGTCATCACTGGAGAATATCCACTGGATGTTCCCAAAATACCTGCGCATCCGGTCATAGCCAAAAAACCGGAAGAACTTGGATGCCAATTATATCAGAAAAATACGGATAGTTAAAAAATTTCATAGAATACCATGACATTTAAAGAGGTGTACCTGTATGCAGGATACTTTGGAAGTAAAGGTGCGAAAAAAGTGCCCCACTTTTTAAAATGTCCTTGACAAAGGGTACAGTTCATATTCTCCTGCCCCGCTGCACTGCCCTACCACAGTCACCACGGCAAGGTTAATGGCATTTACTACCAGGATTGCAATCTGGTCAATGCCGTTTGCCACACCATTGGCGGCAATCTGGTATGTGCCAAACAATGCCACAATGCTGGTGACAAGCACTTTTCCCAAGGCAAACAAGCCATTTTCTATACCATTTGGAACCGCAATCCGAAGGATTTTTTTAACGGTCTCTTTATTCCAGTCAAAGATTTCTCTCATCTTCACGGACACCTGATTTTTTTCGTTAAAGGACATAGCAAGCATAATCACCGCACCTGCCATTCTGGAGACCAGCGTAGGTACTGCCACACCTGCCACTCCGGCATGCAAAACAAAAATCCCAATGGCATCCCCTGCTATATTGATCACATTGATGAGAACAGATACATACATGGTGATTTTCGTTTTCTGCATGGAGCGGAAGATGGCAGCGGATGAATTATAGATTCCCAGAAACGGAAAGGAAAGGGCTGTGATCAGAAAATAAGTGACTGCCGCCTTTTTTACATCTGCATCAATCGCCCCAAACAAAAGCTCTAATATCATTGTATGGAACACAAGGCAGATTCCCATAATGGCTATTGATAGCAGCACAGTGACCAAAAGGAGCTGGCTGGCACAGCGGCCGGCATTTTTCTTATCCTTCCTTCCCAGATATTGGGATACGATTACCGCACCTCCCGTATCAATGGCTGAAAGTACCACAATAATCAGATAATTTATCATATCAACCAGAGCTACACCCGAAATTGCCGCCTCGCCAACATAGGACACCATCACGGTATCCACAATCCCTACCATCATGACAAGCGCCTGCTCAATCACAAGCGGGAAAATCAACTTTCTTAAATCTTGATTTGAAAACATTTTCACTGCTCCTGTCTTTTCTGCATTACCTCCTCCGTCATTTTCATCGAAAAAAATAATGTAAATGTTCTGAGAAGAATATTTTTCTACTCTACATTTACATTATAATTTCTGCGGTTTCATATGTCTAATACCTATGTTTTATGTCTTACTCATGCTTAAAAAGCATTTAATGTGTTCGATGAATTTTGCTGCAGCGGGTCCAAACGGCTGTCCTCTTTTCCACGCCAATACACTTGTGGCTGTCAATTCCGGAAACAACGGACGGTAACAGATTTTTTCTTTATCCAGGAATGGCAGGGACCCTTCAACCACCAGTGAATATCCCAATCCCCGGTATACCATGACCGCACCATTGGTACTTAAATTGCTGGTAAAGAGTATATGCAGATCCTTGAAGTAATCACCAAACCAGCTTGCCAGCTCACTCTGTACATTGGGACGTCTTACCATAATAATAGGCAGGCCGGACAAATCAGCGGCTGTAACATACTCTTTCCTGGCAAGGGGATCGTCGGGTCTCATCAGTACCACCCAGCTCTCTTTCATATCCAGCCGTATAAAATCATACTTGTCCATATCAACCGGCTCCAGTAAAAGCCCGATGTCTGTCAGGCCATTATCCATCCGATCTCTGATCTGATCTGCATTTGCAGTAAATAAATCATAATTGACACCGGGATATTTTTTGCTGAACGTATCAAACAGCTCCGAGAGAATTCCTACGGATGCCAGCTCACCGCAGCCAATTGAGATTTTCCCTTCAATCAGCTCTTCCTGCTCCGCCAGTTCCCTTTCTGTAATGTCAACCAGCTCCAGTATTTCCTGCGCCCTCCTGCGCAGCAGAATTCCTTCACTGGTAAGGGTAATTTTTCGTGTCCCTCTGTGGAACAGCGTAACCCCCACGGCTTGCTCCAGCTGGGCCAGCTGCCTGCTCAGTGTGGGCTGTGTTATATGCAGTACTGCTGCTGCTTTCGATATGCTTTCCTCCCGTACTACAGTTAAAAAATAATTCAACACTCTGATTTCCAAACGTTCACCCCATTCCTGAAAAATATACTTATGGGTATATCATAACAAATCAAAGTAAAATTTGCAAAATCTTATTCCTAACAGCCCCGCCCCCATCACGGCAGTGACGACGTTTTGAAACGGACAAATTGATATTCAAGGCAAGACTCAGGTGCCTGGGCGGGCATAATGGGTTGAATTAATACAAAAAAGGAATCAGCTAATTAAATTCAATCGCTGATTCCCTTTTTCGCGCGTCTGTCTTAG
This sequence comes from Robinsoniella peoriensis, assembly GCF_000797495.1. GTDB lineage: Bacteria > Bacillota > Clostridia > Lachnospirales > Lachnospiraceae > Robinsoniella > Robinsoniella peoriensis. The sequence goes on along the minus strand of NZ_JTGN01000013.1, from coordinate 15,469 downwards.
AAACAATTTTCCACATTTCTTTCTGCCTGCTAGATCTGCTTTAATTTTTCACCAGGGCATTTTCCCAATCATTTTTTAATGATCATTTTACTTTTACTTTAACTTTTATCTCGTTGCTGTATTTACCATAGACATTCTTACCATTCGCTTTTTTATACACACGTACCTTGTAAGTATATGTTTTACCTTTTTTTACTTTCTTGTCTGTAAATCTGGTAGTTTTGCCATTAACAACTCCGATGCGGCTCCATTTTTTACCTGTCTTCCTGTAAATACGGTATCCGGTTACTGCAGAAGATTCTTTCTTCCAGGTTACTCTGATGTTTCCTTTCAATTCTCTTGCTTTTATTGTGGGACTCTGAGGAACCGCCTTTATAGTAACTATTTTATACTTACTATAAACTGTTTTTCCATCTGCTTTCTTGTATGCTTTTACTGCAAAAGTATATTTCTTGCCAAGTTCTGCTTTTTTGTAAACATAGGATGTGGAACTGTTTTTCTTAATTGTTTTAATTGTTTTCCAGCCTTTGCCAGTTTTGTTCATTACAACATAGCCATCCGCTCCGGAAACTTTCTTCCAGCTTAATTTAATGTATCTGGAATCCTGATTTGCAGCTTTTGCGGTAACTGTTGCAGCTTTTACTTGTACAGCCGCTTCTTTGTCTGCGTCAATTTTTAATCCCTGAATTGCTTTTGCCAGCGCTGCAGTCTGTGCATCGATGGCTGCCTGTGCTGCTTTCGGGTCTGCCGCAACTTTTTCTGCAGCTGCAATGGCTGCCGTCAGCGCGCTATAGGATGCATTTGTATAATTGCCGATCTTAATCGCTTTTGCCTGCGCAATTTTTGCATATAATGCTGTCTTCGATGGCTGTGGTATTTCTACTTTCAGATTGCTGATTGCATTCTTCAGTGCGTTTACCTGGGCATCAATCGCTGCCTGGGTTGCATTCGGATCTGCTGCAACTTTTTCTGCTTCTGCAATGGCAACGGTTAAAGCGTGGAAGGAAGCATCGGTATAGCTGCCTTTTTTAATAGCTTTCGCTTCTGAAATTTTCCTATTCAAATCTGCCTTTGACGGCTTTTTTGTTTCTTTCATATTGGTAACGGCATCCATCAGATTCCGGCTTGCCTGATTGACCGTCTGCGCATCCGCACTGATATCTGCAAATATTTTTTCCGCTTCTGCAAGTGCAGCCTTTACTGCTTCAATGCTTTCGGGGGTATAGCCCGACAACTCCGCACCGTCTTCCAGAATAGCTTTGGCTCCATCGATCGCCGTCTTCAGCCCTACTTTTTGTACGCTGTCTTCCAGAAGATCACAAGCCGTAATCAGTTTCAGAAAAGCCTTATCAATCTCTTCCCGGGTTAATTCCGGCTTTTCCAGCATTGCTCTTGCTTCATCCAATGCTTCTTGTACTCTTTCCCAGCTTTCCGCTGTAAAACAGTTGTAATCTTTCTGCTGCTGCTCTAACTTCCCAGCCTCGGCTACTGCAAGCTTCAGATTGTCCGCATCAGAATTATTTTCATCAACATTTGCATTGCTGCTCCTGAATCCTTCATTGGACTCCGGCATTTCCTGAGTCAGAGGCTCATCTTCCGTGATACTCTCTGCATGCACTTTTATGGTCCCGGACAAAGCTGAAAATGGAGACGAAGCCGCTAATACACCGATTAATATCCCAGCTGTAAACTTTTTTCCACTTTTTTTCATATTTTCTTTTCCTTTTCATTTTCTGGCATCAGAGTCTGATTAATTAGTTCCTTTTATCCCTTGACGCTCATTAAAATTATTGAAGAAATAATTTACTTCTATTGACAATATATTACCATAAAGGACACGGATAGCTTTAGGATTATATTAAGGCAATCTAATATTTTATTAAGACATTATGGGTTACTACTTGTATTATTTTGTAGTTTTTGGATTATTTTAAGAAAATTTAACCTGTTCTAAAACTCCGTTATTCTTTCGGCTGCATACTTTAATATAAACGTTGCGTCAGTACCGTCAGAGATGCCATCACCATTCACATCCGCCACTTTATGCTGCTCTTGCGTAAGTTCTTCAAGCTCTGCCACAGATTTTAATACCTTTGAAGAGTCAGCGGTATTCACCTTTCCGTTCATATCCACGTCTCCCATCAAACGCGCCTTCAGAATCTCATTGACCAGTTTTTTAAGAGTTTCTCCTACTTTATTGCTGTCTGCATCTTCATTGTCATAAACTGCCTGAGCCTCATCTATCACTGCTTCCAGCCCGGCAATGCTTTCCGTTAAATATTTACCGGTATTAGTCAGGATCTCATTTGCCTTGTCCAGAGCATTCTTCAGTTCCTCTTTGTTCGCTCTTCTCACAAGTGAGGTCATAGCCTCTGCCAGTTTGTTATAGGCATCATTGATTTGTAGATCTGCCGCCTGGCTGTTACCAGCCACAGCCTCTGCTGCCTCTAATGCCTGTTCCAGCGCCTGCACACTTGAAGGCGTATACTTATCTTTATTTTTCAAAAGTTCATTTGCTTTTAGAATCAGGATTTCCAGCCTTGTCCCCTCGTTTTTCACCATCAAACTGGTAACTGCATCCATCAATTTCCGGCTTGCTTCATTGACCGTCTGCTGATCCGCACTGGTCTCTGCCAATACTTTTTCAGCTTCTGCAAGTGCAGTTCTTACTTTCTCAATACTTTCCAGGGCATACCCCGACAGTCCCGCCTCGTCATCCAGGATCGCTTTCGTCCCCTCTATCGTCGCCTTTAGTCCTGCTTTATGCACCCCTTCCTCTAAAAGGCTGCATACCGTAATCAGATTCAGGAAAGCTTCATCAGCATCTGCCTGTGCTGCTTCCGGGTTTTCCAGCAATCCTCTTGCAATATCCAGGGCTTCCTGTACTTTGCTCCAGCTTTCATCTGTAAAACATATGTTTTCTTTTTGCTCCGCTTCTAATTTCTCAGCCATGCCCACTACAAGCTTCAGACTGTTTAAATCAGCTGAAACTGGTGGCTCAGGATCATCATTCTCTACGGTATTCAATATATCAGGGTAAATTTCTTTTCCCTCCTCTGTTCCAAGCATAATCTCTTCCAGTGACAATTGCGCATCGCCTGTTGATATATAGGTAATTTCAGCAAGGCGCTCTGGCTGGCTTTCATAAGAAATAGTCAGTTTCAGCTTCCCGTCTGCCGTTTCCTGCCGAAGAATATTTCCATTGTCTATACGAACATCATCAACTTCTGCACCATTTAATTCAATAACTGCATCTATCACCCTTGTATCTGATTTCTGATTTTCGAGAGATAGTACCGCTGTGCTTTTCCCTCTTTCTAATACAACTTTATCAATATCACGATTTTTCTTACTCATCTCTTCCTGGGTAAGAAACATGTTCTCGTCAAATACCCGGCCTGTCATAGACTCCGGTACTTCCATGCGAAGCGCTGACAAAACCATAGGGGAAATATCCGCATTTGTACCTCCCTGCAAGCGAGTTCCCGAATTAACTGTCTGTCCCCCTACTCCTATAAATATATCCATATTCGATGGATCAAGAGAACCATGCCCATAACCGCTTCCACCATGATCAGCATTCGTTACAATCAGGGTTTCATCATATTCTCCGCTTTCTTTTAAGGCATCAATAACTGCTTTGTACTGATCATCATACTGCTGAAGTTCATCCCAGAACACATCCGAATAATACCCTCTTCCATGTCCTACATGATCCATCCAGTCATTCTGCATATATACCACTGCCGTATTTTGATATTCTTTACTCCTAATATAATCTGCTACATCATAAAAACTTCTCTGAGATTCAGAAACGCTGCATATCACCGGAGCATCCGGTTCAATAATACCATCCATAATCTCTGCCCACTCAGTAAATGCCGCATTCTGACGTTCTGGAAATGCAGCTTCAGCCGCCTTGAAAACAGAAGGATACAGCGGTGTTTTTCTTCCATAATCCGTATAATAACTGACACTTGCCATATCATTATCGATTTGATAATCTACTGGTACGTCCATCCATGGAATCCCATGAAGAATTGAGAAGTAGTTCTGCGCCGAAATAGACGGCACAGTCGATTGGGCAGTATAACTGGCTGCAAATTCTTCATTCATAAGTTTCATTGCATATGTATTTTTTCTTTTGCCCATTGTTTCCGGATCCGAATGCTTCGTAGGTATTACATCATTATTTGGGGCATAGTATACTGCGTCCGGATCCCACACATTACCTGAGCCGTCCATTGTGAGAATTACGGCATGTTTGTATGGATAAATGGATGCCTCCCCAGCGACGGCAGCTTTTAAATTGTCCTCAGCAAGTGCGATATCTCCTGCACCAATAATCCCGTCCTCATTAACATCAAGCATATTTTTCCCATAGAGACACATCTCTTTTTCGGCCTTTGGAAGCATTTCCAAAGTTTCTGTGACCTCTTTGTTTGAAGAATAAGCTTTGAAATTATCCGTATATACTGTCGTCGTAACAGAATCCGATATTCCTTTTATCTTAAAGTTTAATTTTCCCATTCTGGTAGCGTTATAATTATGGAAACTTTCTGTTGATAGATCCATTTCAGAAACAACATGCAGTCTTCCGCTTTCTTCTTCTGTAATCGTAACACCTTCTTTTAGATGCTGCACATTTTTATATTCCATAAGGGTGTTATCATAAACAATATCATACTCGATCTTGTCTATATCATTTGATTTATTTTTATTTCCATGGATATTCAGATTCCAGGAAGCCTCTTCTGCGATACCGGAAGATCCAATCAATCCAAGATTTATCTGGCTGCCTGCTTCTACTGTTGCTCCTTCAAACGCATTTTCATTCATAATACTGATTTGTTCATCTGATAAAGCCTCACTGTATATTCTGGCAAATCCAATATCTACATTTGACAAGAAATTTGCACTTCCATCTACCGTACTGTCTCCACCTAAGACCATATTCCAGGCATCTGTGGAGGAAGGGAATTGTATTCCTGTATTCCAGGCATCTGTATTTACTGCCTTTAGCTCTCCATTCACATACAGCTTTACTTCCTTGCCATCTACCACCCCTGCTATATGATACCATTGATTTGCAGATACTTCTGCTTCAGGCTGCCGGTAATTTCCATCTACATGCGCAAAAAAAGTAAGCATACCATTATTTAACCCTAAACCAATGCCCCCATATTCCTGATTAGAGAAAAACTCATGTTCACCGGTTGGAATATCTTTAAACTTTACCAGACATTCCATTGTTAAATTCTGGCTGATTTTATCATAATTTTTCTTTCCAAAAGAATAAATATATGCTGACCTTCCATTAAAATTTGCAATATTTTTATTCAATTCCCTGTCATTAGCAATTTCCGGAGATCCCAATGTTTTTCCCAGTTGATTTTGCATTGGTGATCGGTCCTCCAATCCAATTGAAAAATCAACATTAAAAACATCTGCACTGGGAAGTTCTGCGTTCTTCAAATTTGTTTCATCCTTAATATCAAAATCCCCACCGGCTTCTGCATATGCAACAGACTGATTACCTATCATAGCTGCTGCTAATAATATAATGATTAATTTTTTAGATTTTCCAAGTTCAAAATATCTTTTACGTTTCATATATTCCTTCCTTATATTTTTCTTCCTCATCTCTTCCTTCTCCTCTCTGCATATTCATTAGAGTAACCCTGAAAATCCTTCCATTTTTGTATCTACATTTATTATAGCACAGGCTTTTTTAAGGTTTTTAGGATTAAATTTATGTTAATTATTATTATTTCAAGAAGATCCGAATTAATCTTGGATATTTTAAGCCAATTTGAACTTTTTCAGGCACTAAAAGAAAACAGATAGAGACGTCCGGTAAGACGTTTTAACTCCGAGATCACACTCATAAAATATTCCATACACAAAATATCAAATTGACATCAGTCGCTTTTAGTGTTATTGTTTTCATATCGAAATTTATGAATATGAGGTTGGAATAGAATGAAAATAAAAATTGCATTTATTTGTGTACATAACTCATGCCGGTCACAGATTGCAGAAGCACTTTGCAAAAACTTTGCAGCCGGGGATTTTGAATGTTATTCTGCCGGAACAATGATCGCACAAAATATTAATCCTGATGCAGTAAGGCTTGTTAAAAAAATCTATGGCATTGATATGACAAAATCACAGGCTCCTAAATTGATATCAGATATTCCAGAGGTTGATATCGTCATTACTATGGGATGCAATGTTGCCTGTCCTGCCATGCCATGCAAATATCGTGAAGATTGGGGGCTTTCGGACCCAACCGGCAAAGCGGATGATGAATTTACAGCCACGATACGGTTGATTGAAAGCAAAGTAATAGATATGAAAGCCAGATACCAGACCTTATAAACTCTGCAAAATTAAAAGTACACTTAATTTAATAAACTCTTCGCCCGCTGTCTAATACAAAATCAGCCACCACATTTGATAATCTTATTATTTCGCTGTAATCCAGCAAAGACGTATCATTATCATTTTTCAATAGCAAATGGAAGATCAAATACTGGCGACACTATTTGATAAATACCATAAAATTATTTTTTACGCATAAACACTTTACTCCGAAAGAATAATGTAAGTATGTTACCTTTGATTCTGCGATCCGGCAAAATGCTGTGAAACGTAAAAAGGAATACCCAAACTAAAACCAAAGGAGTCTAAGATGAAAAGTAAATACACATTGAAAACCCGGCCTACTGATAAAGACCCAATGCAGGTAATTGACTCAATCCCGGATGAAAAAAAGCAAGCAGACGCAAAAACTTTGCTGGATATATTTGAGAAAACCGTTGGGAAACCACCCGTGGTATGGGGAGAAAAGTTTATCGGCTATGGAACCTGCAAGTACCGCTGCGCCTCCGGATACAGTGGCGAGATCTATGCTACCGGCTTTTCTGTGACGAAAAGAAAAATCACGCTGCATCTTTATTTGGACGAGCCGGAACTACAAAGCTATCTTAAACGGTTGGGCAAGACCACATCAGGCAAAAGCTGTGTGTATATAAACAAACTTGCAGATATTGATACCTCTGTTTTGGCAGAAATGCTGGGCAAAGCAATGAGCTATGCCAGCAAGCTTTCAGACAAGGATGCCTGACAGAATGACCTGCCCCGTTCATTCCCCCGTCTCCTTCATGAATCAGATACATTCCCTGGAGGGCAGACTTTATGCATCTATCAACAAGATAAACAACTTCTAAATGGATTCTTTCGTGTTTCTTAACTGCTTTTATCATAATACCAGGTGTTATATAAAAACAGGGATATACCAAACCGATTATGTTTGGTATATCCCTGCACATATAAAACATTATAAAAAATTTTTAGCCCATGCCTTCAGTTCTATTTCTCCTGTACCTGCGTCAAAACGTCTGCCTCTCCGGAGATCAGCCCCTTTACAGGAATCCGCCAATTCTGTATTCGTGTTTCCCATTTCACTGCCTCCGGACGTAGCGAATGGTATGATTGTTTTACCCTCCAGATGGTAGCTTACTCCTCCTTATTTTACTTTTCCATATTGTTCATCATCAACCTGCTCCAGCCATTCATTGCTGCTGTTCTCACCAGGCACCTCCACTGCCAGATGAGAAAACCAACTGTCCGGTGCGGCGCCATGCCAGTGTTTCACACCAGTGGGTATATTAACAACATCGCCTGGTGTCATCAGTACAGGCTCTTTACCCCATTCTTGATAATATCCGCGCCCTGCCACACAGACTAAAATCTGGCCGCCGCCCTGGTCTGCATGATGGATATGCCAGTTATTACGGCAGCCCGGTTCAAAAGTCACATTGAAAATCCCCACCTGTTCTGCAGATACCGGTGCCAGATAACTCTGCCCCGTAAAATACATTGCATATCCATCATTGGGACTGCCAATAGGGAATATCATACGATTCTCATGCTCTGCCTTTGCATCATCTCCGCCCAATGCTTCTGCCCACACTTCCTTTGCCATATAAAAAGCGGCCCATGCCTTAGGCCATCCGGCATAAAAGGCAGCGTGCGTAAGAATTTCCGCAATCTCCGTTTTCGTAATACCATTCTTTTTTGCTGTCATGAGATGATATTGAAACGAGGAATCTACAAGCCCCTGCGCCATAAGTGCAACAACGGTTATTATGGAGCGGTCTCTTAAGGAAAGTTTATCTTCCCGGCTCCACACCTGTCCAAACAATACATCATCATTCAGTGCCGCAAATTCAGGCGCAAATTCACCTAAAACATCTCTTCCTGCTGTCTGTTTTACTGCCATATTTAATCCTCCCTTTTGTTCTTCATTTTTATCAGAAACGTCATATTCTTTGCCAGCGTCCGCACTGTATAACTGACGGTCCCGGAACGCAATTAAAGTGGTGTTATCAACTATTGACCGAAATAAGTTCCTATACTTTTCATTCGCTTCATCTGGTTTACATGGAAAGGACAACGGGAATCGCAATGTCCGCATCCAATACACGCATCCGCCTTCTTCTCCAGTTTTAAATAATGACTGTGGGCAAGTTTATCTCCCGCCTTTGTCAGATCATAATATTTATTGATAAGCCCCACATCCAGGCCGGCAGGACAAGGCTGACAGTGATTGCAATACACACAGATTCCTTCCGCAGCCGGTGGTGCAAAAGTACCCAAAACAGAGTAATCCCGTTCTTCCGGTAATGCTGTAAAAAAGCCTAAAATACGTTCCAGATCCGATTTTCCCCGAATACCGGGCAGTACCGTCACAACACCAGGCTTATCCAGCGCATACTGGATGCACTGGTACTCGCTCAATGCTTTCCCGAAAGGCGAAGTTTTGGCGTTCAGCAGCTGTCCGCCGCTGAATGCTTTCATAACTGAAATGCCCACACCCTCTGCTTCACAGCGGCGATAAAGAGCCATTCGTTCTTCAACATTTCCTATGGCATAATCCCCATGCCTATAGTCATATCCTGGATTGATACTGAACATTACCATATCAATCAGATCCATATCCAGCACCTGGTTCACCAGTGCAGGGGTATGGGAAGACAGACCGATATGCCTCACGATTCCCTGTTTTTTCAGTTCCTGAATATACGGAAGAATTCCCCCGGACAGAACTTTTTTCAAATCAGAAGGTTCATCAATACAGTGGATAAAACCAAAATCTATGTAATCTGTCTTTAGCATCCGTAGCTGCCAGTCTATGGATTGTTTCACCTTATCCAGATTCACCGTCCAGCCATAACTTCCGGTTTCATAATTTGCCCCAAAATGAATTTGATAATAAACCTTATCCCGGCTGCCTGCTGCTGCCCGACCATAGGCACCAAATGGCTTTGCATCTGCCGATGCCATATCAAAATAATTTATCCCATTCTCCAAAGCAAACGTTACGGTTTCCTCAATCTCTCTTTCGGAAGCAGCACCAACAGAGCTTGTGCCCAATCCGAGAATGCTGATGTCTTCCCCACCGCGGGGCAGTTTTCTATATTCCATAAAAATGACCTCCATTAGAACTCTAATATCTTGTTTAATATCTTAAATGTTTTAAGGCACATGACAGAGCCATATACATCTCTATTTACGAATTACGTTTATTATCTTAATTGTTTTCAAGGTACCGCCATAATATCTATTATTACATACTCACAATTACCTTCTGTTCTTACCGGGTATCCCCATCCTGTAAATCCGGAGGACACAATTACCTTGCAGTTTCCTTTCTGATATTCTCCGTAGTTTAAGACTCCTGCCAATTCGGACAGCCATCCTACAGGCCATATCTGACCTGCATGGGTATGACCGGAAAGCTGCAGGTCTACCCCCTGCGCATTATTTTCCTCTGCCGCAATCGGTTGGTGATCTGCCATCACAATATATTTATTCCGGTCAGCCCCTTCCAGAATTTCTTCTGTGGAAGCCCTTCCGGATGTACCTCCCCATGCAGCATCGCCCCTGCCTGCAAGCACCAGATCATCCTGAATTACTACATTTTCATCCTCCAGAATGGAAATCCCGTTTTCTGTTATGGCCTCAGTCAGTTCTTCATCTGTATAGCTCCGGCTGTCTGTATAAGGCTGCCTGTCATGGTTTCCATATACATAATAAATACCATATTTACTGTTCAGCATCCCCAGCAGTCCGAATATTTCCTGCATTGATTCTTTTGAAGTCCCCTCCTCAACAATATCACCGCCCAGAATTACAATATCAGGACTCTGGGTATTAATTTCAGAAATACGATTTTTTAAGATATCCGGACTTTGTATTGTGCCATAATGGGTATCTGTAATTAAAACGATCCTGTAATTGCTCACATTTTTAGTGGTTTCAACAAAATATTGTGTTTTTACCACATGCTTCATATTTTCATATCCATACCCCAACAGGAGAATGGTGATCACAACCGGCAGAAGACCGCAGCCGTATAGTTTTCTGCATACTTTATAGGCTTTATATGTGCTCCAGCTTTTACAAAGTTTTTTCAACACCAGCGCAATCATATCTGTCAGAATAAACAAGGCAACTATATGCAGAAGCACCATTGCACTTGTGTTCCACATATTTACGCAGGAAACAATTACATATATAACCAGAGCGATATTTACCATTCTTAAAAATTTCCCGGAAGTATTGAATCCATAAAATTTCATAATTCTTTTAACCGTGTGATACACATATACGCCCAGGGCTGCTGCCAATACAATCATTATCATCAAATATGCTGCCATAGTTCCCTCTTTTTCTTACCGAAATACCCACCTTACCGCTTCACAGCGAGGCGAGAGATGCATCCTTTCTTCTATGTTTCCTTTAATGCAGGAATCCATTCAATTTTATTATAAAATCCTTTGTTTCATATGTCTATTGCTTAAATTCTCTGCCTAACCCGTGGCTTCCGTTTGTCAAAAATACTTTCATATCCTTAAATTTCCCTTTTCGTCAGCATTTCCACAATAGCCGGATCATAGTGGGAGAAGAACAGACTCTCCTCCGTATCTAAATCTGCAATTTTCTGCATATCCAATGCATCCAGTGTAAAATCAAATATTTCCATGTTCTGCTCCATACGCTCCCTGCGAACGGATTTCGGAATGACTGCCACACCACTCTGCAGCAGAAAGCGCAGTGCTGTCTGTGCAGATGATTTCCCATATTTTTGTCCAATCTCCGTGAGCACTGAATTGGTAAAGAAATTTTTTCTTCCCTCTGCAAAAGGCCCCCAGGACTCATGCTGCACACCATACTTTTTCATTACCTCATGGGCTTTCTTCTGCTGCTGGAACACATGGGTTTCCACCTGATTGACTGCGGGTATAACCTCCACGAACTGGCAAAGATCAATTAATCTGTCCGGATAGAAATTGGAAACACCAATCGCACGCAGTGTTCCTGCCTTATAGGCTTCCTCCATGGCACGGTAGGTTCCGTAATAATCATTGAATGGCTGATGAATCAGAAGCAGATCCAGATAGTCTGTCTTCAGTTTTTTCAGAGATTCCTCAATGGAAGCCTTCGCCTTTTCATAGCCGCCGTTAGATATCCATACTTTTGTTGTAATGAACAATTCTTCTCTGGGCACACCACATTTTATAATTGCACTGCCCACTGCTTCTTCATTCCCATAAGCCTGTGCCGTATCAATAGAGCGGTATCCAACACTAATAGCATCCAGCACACACCCCTCACACTCCTCATTACTTACCTGATAAACACCGTATCCCAGCTGAGGCATTTTTACTCCGTTATTTAATGTTATATATTTCATATTATACCATCCTTTCCATTCGTGTTTTATTCTTCGAAAACCTCTTATGCCATGCAAAATGATGCTGCTTTTGTTCATCCAAAGCCTGTACCTGAGCTTTGGGAAGCAGCTTTATTATAAACAAATCGAGGCCTCATAAGAAGTCTCGATTCATTTAAGCTGCAACCTTGAATGGGCATCATCCACCTCCGAGTATTTTCCTATGCTGCTATTATACCTTTCATTTACTTAACCCGGAATCTCCAATAGGTTACCATTGCATAAACATTTAGTTTATACTATGACGTCTGTTTGTTGTATCTCCTCAGATGCTGAACATCATCGTCCACTAATGCAATCCTGATCATGATACTCCCCTTCCCAAATTCATAAATCTTAAATCTTTATGATAGCTCAATCACCTGCATCGCATCCCCAACTTCCTCAGCCAGCACGCCACTCTGCCATTCCGTATGGTAATTCAGACACACACATCGGTAATCCACACCATTTTTCTGAAGTCTCTTCCGGTAATGCACATGACCCATAATACTATAAGCAACCTTATATTTTTCAAACAGTTCCCCATATTCTCTGCTTCCCAGAAAGGCATTAAAATAATCCCAGTCCGGTCTATCTTCGGGCACTTTAAATTCCGGTACCCCAACCATATGGGTAACCACAATTATCTTCTTTCCTGCACATGCCAATATCTTTTCTTCCAGATCCCCTAAGATCTTCGTATGGAATTCTTTGTCACTCTGGTGCCATTTCACCATAATGCTGTCCTGCCATACCCTTTCATTATGTTCTTTCTTCACAAATTCATCTTCCGAATAATCCGATGCCCCAAATGAATAATCATACCAGCCGATATTTCCAATTACAACCCACTCTTTATTCAGCTTGGTAATCTTTCCACACAGACAGTCCTTTCTGGATGCATATTTTTCGTAGATTTTCCGGGCATCCTTAAATTCTCCTTCTTTATCCCACATATCATGGTTTCCCGGCACAAAGAAGACGGGTATGCCGGCAGCTTCCTTCATCTGGTCCAAATAGGGAAGGCTCATTTTATAACTATTCGTAATATCTCCTGCCACTAATAATACATCCAGCTTCTCTTCCCTGATTCTGTCACAAATTGCTTCGATCACCGGATGTGCTTGATTCACATCCAGGTGTATATCAGATATTGCTCCGATTCTCATATTGATTCCTCCTGCATATCCAGGTTCCGCCTGCGATAACTCATTCATAATTTATTAAAAAAAATTTGTTTTACCATTGTTTGATCCTGCATGATTACACATAATGGCAGCTTACAAAATGACCTTTTTCAATTTCAACTAATCCTGGACATTCCATCTTGCAGGATTCCTTCATTTCCCTGCATCTGGTATGAAAAGGACATCCCCCGGGAGGAGCCGAAAGATCCGGTACATCCCCTGTCAGTAAAATACGTTCCCGCTCCTTTTCTCCGCTCACGGATGGAATGGATGAAAGTAATGCCTTCGTATAAGGATGCTTCGGTGAGTGATAGATATCATCGACACTTCCAACCTCCACCAGCTTTCCAAAATACATCACTCCAATTCGGTCACTCATATACTGCACCACATTTAAATCATGAGAAATAAACAAATAGGTCAGATTCTTTTCTTCCTGAAGCTTCTTCATCAAATTCAGAATCTGAGATTGTATGGACACATCCAAAGCAGATACTGATTCATCGGCGATTATAATCTCCGGATTCAGCATTAGTGCCGCAGCGATACTTACTCTCTGTCTTTGCCCGCCGCTGAGCTCATTGGGATACTTGCCTTTGAAACTTGCATCTAATCCCACAACTTCCAGTATTTCTTCCACTTTCTGCTTTCTCTCCTGAGATGCAAGTTCCGTATGCAGCTTTAATGGTTCTTCCAAAATCCACCCTATTTTTTTCTTAGGATTTAACGATGAATACGGATCCTGAAAGATAATTTGGACCTGCTTATGATACTCTTTTTTTTCTTGATGGCTCATAGCTGAATAATTTTTCCCTTTATAGCTAATCTGTCCATTTGTGGGCGTTATGACATCTACCAGCATTTTAGCAAACGTACTTTTTCCGCATCCGCTTTCTCCTACCAGTCCAAACACTTCTCCCGGATAAATGCAAAGGTCTATATGCTCCACTACTTTTATGTATTTTCTTTTATTGAGAATCTTGTTACTTTCTGCTGCATAATACTTGCAAAGCCCTTTTACTTCCAGTAAAGGCTTCTCTAAATTTTCGTATTTCATTCGTATCCCCCTAAATTCTTAAATTAATCAGGTCAAATAAAATCAAAATCCAACTTCCGGATGGAATACCAGAACGTGTTTGAAAATTCATTCCTGCACAATTGGATAATCAAGAAGGATAAACTTCATTTCCATTTATCTGAATTTTTTCCTTCACTCAAAATATAAACCACTTTTATTATGTTCTCATTATATTATTGTAAAATTTCTGCAAATAAATGATGCGAGGTAATAGTACTACAGCGAACAATTTCAATTTGGGGGTTGCTGATTAAGACGCTTTGTAAATGATAGGTAGTGTACAGAAAGATGGGTGTGGGAAACTGGCATGGGCTCCGTCAGCTGGCCGCAGAACTGGTATTTTCTAACCTTTCCGAAGCGCTTTTTGGCGGCACGCGGGCATTCGCTCCGAAATCCTGATGCATTTCGCAGCTCACTGCCCGCTTAGTATCCGATGGGAGCCAGACGAATACTATCCGCCAAAAAACACTTCGGAAAGCTAAGTAAATGAACTGTACCCTTTGTCAAGGACATTTTAAAAAGTGGGGCACTTTTTTCGCACCTTTACTTCCAAAGTATCCTGCATACAGGTACACCTCTTTAAATGTCATGGTATTCTATGAAATTTTTTAACTATCCGTATTTTTCTGATATAATTGGCATCCAAGTTCTTCCGGTTTTTTGGCTATGACCGGATGCGCAGGTATTTTGGGAACATCCAGTGGATATTCTCCAGTGATGACAAATTTATAAAACTCATTGGGTGCAAGCTTCGCCAGATGCCATTGGTACCGCTGATTATTATAATAAGCCATGTAGTCATCAATGACAGACTGTACCTCTGCAAAGCTTACGCATTCAGCCAGTTTTGCCTTGATATGGTCCTTCATATGCCCAAAGAAACTCTCCTGGGGCGCATTGTCCCAGCAGTTGCCACGCCGGGACATGGACTGGCGCAGCTTCTTGTTATAAAGTATATGAAGAAAACTTTGGCTGGTGTAATGGCACCCCTGATCACTGTGGATGATTGTTTCTGCTTGAAGTGAGATCCCATGATCGGCCACCAGTTTATTGACCGTTTCAAGAACAAAATCCACTTCCAGGGAGTCACTGAGCACATAAGAAAGTATCTGCCTGGTAAAGGCATCCAGGATGGTTGACAGGTAGGCAAAGGATCCGCTATAGGACAGATAAGTGATATCCGTCAACAAGACTATTCTTGGTCCATAACATTCGAACTCACGGTTTAGCAGGTTGTCCGCTACATTGCTGGTCCTTAGTGCCTTTGCCATTCTTTTATATGGATTTGGGCCTCGGTATGGACAGGAGAGGTGGAACTTTTCCATCAGCCTGCGGATTTTTTTCAGGTTCATGATCACCGGCGGGGTCATATGGAGCAGTTCCATATAGATGCCCCTGGCCCCTTTGGCATAACCATGC
>NZ_JTGN01000005.1 GCF_000797495.1 Robinsoniella peoriensis | reverse complement strand
GCGGTACCAATGGCATCTGGCGAAGCTTGCACCCAATGAGTTTTATAAATTTGTCATCACTGGAGAATATCCACTGGATGTTCCCAAAATACCTGCGCATCCGGTCATAGCCAAAAAACCGGAAGAACTTGGATGCCAATTATATCAGAAAAATACGGATAGTTAAAAAATTTCATAGAATACCATGACATTTAAAGAGGTGTACCTGTATGCAGGATACTTTGGAAGTAAAGGTGCGAAAAAAGTGCCCCACTTTTTAAAATGTCCTTGACAAAGGGTACAGTTCATTTACTTACCTTTTCGAAGTGTTTTTTGGCGGATAGTATTCGACTGGCTCCCATCGGATACTAAGCGGGCAGTGAGCTGCGAAATGCATCAGGATTTCGGAGCGAATGCCCGCGTGCCGCCAAAAAGCGCTTCGGAAAGGTTAGAAAATACCAGTTCTGCAGCCAGCTGACGGAGTCCATGCCAGTTTCCCACACCCATCTTTCCGTACACTACCTACATCTACAAAGCGTCTTAATCAGCTAAACCTCAATTTAAGAAACTGTTCGCTCTAGTACAGAATCTTATAGTAATGGTATAATGTCTTTATAAGAAACCAATCTTAAAAGGGGAAAATAATGAAAAAGAAAAATACAATAGTAATAGGTATCATCGCTATCATTGTTATAGCAATAGTATTTAGCGTTTATTTGTATACGCGACCAGTATCGCTGGGTAATATCAACCGTAATTATAAGGAGCAGACAACGATAACTTCTAGCATTTCATTTTCAGGCAAGGCGGGTGACAGAATAAAATTTTCATTTAGGTCCAACATAAAAAATGGTGATTTAGATATAATTTTATTTGATTCAAAGGAAAATGAAGTTTATAAATTGGCGAAGGCAACAGAGCTGGAAACTTTTTTCACATTGGATAAAGCAGATACCTATACGGTAGCTGCAGAGTGTAGTGACTTTATAGGAGGATTTAAGATTAGAGTATACGAAGCAGATTAAAAACAGTTTCTTTTAGATTCTATATATACTAAAAACTCAAGTATTTTATTGTCTGCTTGAAAGGTATCAGTTCAGCTTAAATCATTTTAAACCGATACCTTTCAAAACTTCATTGGTTGTGATTCCGGCACAGTCATATTCAAGCTCATGCAGGCCCAATGGTAATAGTGCCGAATTCGTTTAGCAGTAAAGCAGCCTACTTCTATTTGCTTTTTTCCGTACAATGACATTCACTGGAAGTGCAGGTACAGTTAGGATTATAGCCACTGGCACATGCTTCGGTACAGGTACAATGCCATCTCTTTAACTCCGGGAAAAAACTACACATAAATTCACGTGCTTCTTCTTCCGTTTTATTCTGCTCTTTCAATATACCGGATTCTTTCATATGCTTTACACTGATTTCAATCATTTCGTTCATAGTGCAATCACTGGTAAATTCACCGTCCTTGTAACAATAGATACAGTAATCCTCATTTAACCTTTCATTTTTGTCTGTGCCTAAAACGTCCGTAGATTCAAGGGGCATACCACAACTTTGGCAATATTTCATCTTGCTCATAATTAATTCCTCCAATATTATAGAAAACTTTTCCTAATAATATCATATGTAAATATACATTGTCTATTTATTATTATTGCATTTTTTACCAGGGGCAAAAGGGAAGGCAGTAGATGTGAATCCTGTCTGTTTTGCTATGGTAAGTTGTAGGGATTTCCTTTTCAAATCAGACAGACCACTTGCATTTATACAATTTTTATAAGAAACTAAAATTATTGAAATTGCACAAAATTTAAATATGATTTACTATAATATTAGTCAATAGAGATAAAGGCTGGTTGGTAAAAACAATAGGAGGTAAACAAATGAAGGGAACTTTGAAATGGAAGGGAATTGCGTTAACAGCAGCTATGGCAATGTGTATGACCGTCGGATGTTCATCAGGTGAGAACAAAAAGGTGGAAGATACCACAAAGGGAACACAAGCAGTAAACACGGAAGAAGCGGATGCTTCCGGTGATTCAGCTGAACTGAAAATTGGAAGGATTGAACTGGATCTGGCAATGCCTTATCAGCAGGCAGATGCGGCGGCATTTGAGCAATATGCTCAGCAAAAGGGAATCAAGGCAGTCGTATTGGATGGAAAATCCAGCCCGGAAACCATTGCCAGTTCAATGGAAGACTTAATTGCGAAAAAAGTAAATGGCATTATCGTCCAGGCAAACGATGGGGAAGCAATCAGCCCGTTTGTACAGCAGGCACAGGATGCGGGGATACCGGTGCTTACGTTTGTAAATGCCTCTAACGTACCGGGACCGAATGCTTATCTGGCGGAATATGATATCTCATATGATTTAGGCGCAGCAACGGCAAAAAGATGGATGGAATTTCACCCCAATGAACCAGTTAAAGTGGCAACACTGGGAATACCGGCAGCACCGGTAGTGGAAAAGGACAGATGTGATGCGTTTATAGAAGGAGTGAAGTCGGTTGCCGAAGATGCGGAAGTGGTGGCAAGACTCGACTCGGCAGGCGTGAGGGATCAGGCGGTTTCAGCAGCAGAAGATCTCCTGCAGGCACATCCGGATGTCAACGTAGTACTGGGCGTAAATGGAGATGCGGCTCTTGGAGGCATTGCAGCATTTGAAGCTGCAGGAAGGGGAAAAGCAATTGACGGAGTTCCCCAGACAGAGATTTTTGCCAGTGTTGACGGTTCAGAGCAGGAGATGGTGAAGCTGGCTGATCCCAACTCGTCAATGAAGCTTTGCATGGCTCTTCCACCAAAGGATTTCGCAGAACAGCTAACGGATATAATGCTGGACTGCATTAATGGAAAAATTGATTATAAGCAGAAACAGGATATCAATATGTATGATGTGATGTTTGACTATTGGAATACCTCAGTAGATGAACTGCAGGAGTTCTTGGATGTGCAGTATCAGACTAAAATAAATATTAAAAAAGAACTGGGGCTTGAGGGGTAACGATATGAATGAAAATATTGTGGAAGTCAGGAGCCTCTCCAAGAAATACCCCGGAGTGATGGCATTAAAGGATGTCAATTTTGACATTCAGAAGAATACCGTACATTGCATAGTGGGGGAAAATGGCGCTGGTAAGTCTACCTTTATCAAGATTATGACCGGAGCAATCCAGCGGAGCGGCGGAACTATACTCTACAATGGGAAAGAGTATGCCGCAAAAAATATTAAAGATGCTATGAATGCCGGAATGAGCGTTTTATATCAGGAACTGAATGTGGTGGATGATCTTACGGTACAAGAAAATTTAACCCTGGGCATAGAAGAATCGGTACATGGGATATTAAAATACGGAAAAGCCTCTGAAAAGTTGTTTCAGGTACTAAAGCAATTTGCACCGGAGATTGATTTATACAGCAAAGTTGAAACGCTCAGTGTTGGTAAGAAACAGATTATAGAAATCGCCAAGGCAGTTGCGCTGGAGACGGATCTGATTATTATGGATGAGCCTACAGCTGCGATTTCGGAGAAAGAGGCGGAACGTCTGTTAGACATTATCCGCACTTTAAAGAAGCACAATGTAACGGTTATTTATATTTCACACAGGCTGAATGAAATTATGGAATTAGGAGATAACGTCACTGTATTCCGGGACGGCAGGGTAATTGGTACAAAAGCGGTAGGAGACCTGGAGTCACAGGCGGAGCTTATACGGATGATGATTGGCAAAGTAGTTGCCCAGGAATATATTCCGGGCAGTGTGGACAAAAGCAAGGTTGTTCTCTCGGCGAAAAATATTACAAATAAAAAACTGAAGGATATTAATTTTGAACTGTATAAGGGGGAGATTCTGGGATTCTATGGGCTGGTAGGTTCGGGTAAGACAGAGATCTGCAGGGCGGTTTATGGAGTGGATAAATGCAGCGGATCAGTGGAAATTAATGGTGAGGCAGTGAAGAAGCAGAATGTAGTCAGCAGAATCAGGAAAGGGCTTGCTCTGGTTCCGGAGGAGCGCAGGACGGAGGGACTGTTCACACAGTTATCCATTAAAGAAAATATTCCTTACATGAGCATACATAAAATATCCAGATATGGGATTGTACAGAAGCGAAAAGAACGTCTGATGGCAAAGGCATATATGGATAAAATGAGAATTGCTGCTACAGGTGAAGAACAAAATGTAGCAAGCCTTTCCGGTGGAAACCAGCAGAAAGTAGTGCTGTCAAAATGTATTGCATCCAATTGCTCGGTATTGATACTGGATGAGCCAACCCGCGGAGTTGATGTAGGGGCTAAGGAAGAAATCTATTCTCTTATCAGGAAAATAACAAAAGAGGAAGAAGTGTCTGTCATGGTTATGTCATCGGAGCTGCCTGAAATTCTGGGTATCTGTGACAGGATTATCCTGCTGTACGAAGGAAAAATTGCGGCGGAATTTCCCAACGGGCAGGAAACAGACAGCAGAAAAATTATGCATATTGTGACAGGGGGAAGCTCGAAATGAACAAAGGTGTAAATACAGCAGAAACGTTGGAACGTAAGATTTTTCCAGGCAAAAGGAAAATGTCTGCGGCGGGGAACCAGGGAATCATTATACTGGCAATATTAATTATTATTATGTTTGCACTCTCTATGATGTCTCCGGAATTTTTTACGTATACGAATCTTATGAATGTAACAAGACAGGTGGCGACAGTGGTGATTGCAGGAAGTGCGGTGACGCTGTTAATGATTGCCGGCTGTATGGATCTTTCCGTAGGCAGTATCATTGCCTTTTCCGGAGTAATGTGTGCAAAATCTGCAGTAGCAGGAGCACCCATGCCAGTGGCAATTCTGATTGGAATGCTTTTTGGGGCATTGATTGGATTAATTAACGCATTGATTGTGGTGAAGCTAAAGATTACACCGGTAATCGCTACTCTGGGAACAATGTATGCAGCAAGTGGGCTGGCATATATTCTCTGCGGCGGAGTTGCAATCACCTCTGGGATCCCATCCAGTTTTAAAGTGATCGGAACAGGTTATATAGGTCCGGTTCCGATACCTCTTTTGATCTGTGTGGCAGTAGTGGCTGTCTTTGTCTTTATCCAGAAGAAAACAGTACTTGGAAAATATGCAGTGGCAATAGGCGGTAATAAGATGGCGGCGCAGCTCTCCGGAATCAATGTGGGAGGATATACAGGAATCTGCTTTGTGCTTTCGGGATTGATGACAGGACTTGCGGCATGTCTGATGGCATCCAGACTGGGGGTTGGACAGCCAAATACGGGAAGTGGGTTTGAGTTTGACGTAATTGTAGCAGTTGTTCTTGGCGGAACCAGTCTTTCCGGTGGAAAAGGCTCTGTTCTTGGTATGGTAACCGGAGCATTTATTGTAGGCTTTCTTTCAAATGGATTAAATCTGATCGGGGTGCAGTCCTTTTGGCAAAGCGTATTTAAAGGAGCAGTATTAGTCGGCGCTGTTGTGCTGGATGGGGTTTTGAAGAACAGAATGAAATAGGGAGGACACAAGAATGACATCGAGAGAACGAATTTTAACAGCAATCAACCACAAAGAAGCAGACCGGGTACCAAGGGATCTTGGCTCCACGCCAAGCTCTAATATTTCGGCTATTGCTTATAATAATGTAAAAAAGGAACTGAAGTTAAAGGGAGGACATACCAGAATCTATGATGTTTGCCAGCAGGTAGTTATTCCCGAAGAAGAAATTCTGGAAAAGTTTAAAATTGATATTGTGGATATCGGCAGAGCATTTAATACGGAGGAGTCTGACTGGAGAGATATTGTACTTTCCAATGGAAGCACAGCTCAGTATCCGGTATGGTTTCATCCGGTTAAGCAGACGGACGGTCAGTATTTTGCATATTTAAAGGATGGCAGGCTGTCGGCCAGAATGCCGGTAGGAGCTACTTTTTTTGATCAGGTGCTGTTTCCATATGCAGATGGTTATCCGGATAATTTTGACAATCTTGCACAAGATCTTGCATCCGTACAGTGGAGTGCTTTTACCCATAGTCCCTGGGATCATGCAGGGGAGCCGGATTTTTGGACGAAAATGAGGGAAAAGGCAATGACATTAAGAGCAACTACAGACAAGGCAGTAATGCTTGTCATTGGCTGCAACCTATTTGAGTGGGGAACTTTTCTGAGAAGAATTGATAATTTTATGATGGATTTGTACCTGGAAGAAGACAGTGTATTCAAACTGGTGGATGCTTTACTGGAGATCCATATGGAAAATGTCAAAAAGGCATGCCAGTATTTGGGGGATGTAGTGGATGTCATTAGATTTGGAGATGACCTGGGAATGAATACCGGTCCGCTTATGAGTCCGGACTTGTATCGTAAGTATTTTAAAAAGGGACATAAACAGATGTTCCGTTATGTGAAGGAGCATTCGAATATGAAGACTTTCCTCCATTCCTGTGGATCGATTTACCGTATGCTTCCGGATCTGATAGATTCCGGTCTGGATATTATTAACCCGGTACAGACGAGTTGTTTTGAGATGGAACCGGGGCGTCTTAAGAATGAGTTTGGAAAGGATATTACTTTCTGGGGAGGTGGAGCAGATGTGGTGAGCCTGCTGAACAGGGGAACGCCTGAGCAGGTCAAAGAGGATGTAAAGCGAAGGCTGGACATTTTTATGAAAGACGGCGGATATGTATTTAACAGCATTCATAATCTGATGCCTGACCACAGAGCGGAAAATATTATTGCCATGTATGAGGCAGTTGACGAATTCGGGGGATATTGATATGGGTAAAAGAAAATTTATATATATCACACCTTTTATTGAGGAAGATTTTTTCACCGGGGTGAAGCTGGGAATTGCGGATGCGGCAGAAATGCTTCAGGTGGATGTATTATTTACAGGAACCCCGGATGCGGACTGCAAGGCTTTGTCAGGGCTGATAGACAAAGCGGCATGTGAAAAATATGATGGCATTGCAGTCAGCCTCGTAGATGAGGAGGCACTTACTCCGGCAGTGAACCGGGCGGCAGAAGCAGGGATTCCTATTGTGGCATTTAATATCGGAAGAACAAAGGAAGCCAAAGTATTATCCTCTGTCTGCCAGGATGCTTATAGAGCAGGATGTGAAGCCGGAAGGCGCCTTAAACCGGGGCTAAAAGAAGAAGGTAAGATCCTGTTTACCCTGCATGACGATGTGGAGGTGTTAAGACTGAGACTGGATGGGATGCAGAGTGTGATTGGTGAGTGCAGTATGACGGTAATGGTTTCCGGCAACACACCTGAGCTGGCAAAGAAAGCCATCATTGCAGAGCTGGAACGTGATCAGACTATTTGTGCCGTGATTGGGACCGGTCAGTCCGATACCCATGGTGCAGGATTAGCAGCAAAAGAGTTGAAAGGCAAAAGAGATTTCTATGTAGCGGGATTTGACGAATGCCCGGACATCCTGGATATGGTTAAGGATGAAACAATTGATTTTACCATAGACCAACAGCCATACGTACAGGGATTCTATCCGCTTGTACAACTCTTTCAGAATGCAGTGCATAAGATTATGCCGTCAGATATCAATGCAGGAAATGTGGTAATTGACAAAACCAGAATGATTAGTGGATAATGAATTCCAACAGGATGTGCTTCTGATAGACAGGCTGCGACAGCAGGCTGTCTATCAGAGCATATTTTCCTGATATTAAAAATACATAGTGATACTGCGGGGGAAGGCTATGAGAGGGAATTCTAATGATACGGAAAAAATTAGAGTAAAGAAATATTTTGCGGGCCATTTTCTGAATAAAGTATTTTTGGTATACCTTATGATCACTATATTTTCAAGCATTGCGCTGCTGTATATATTATCGGAAAATCTGCAGACCCTCAAGTATAATGAAACATTAAAGATGAGTAATCAGATTCTGACAACAGTGAGCAGCTTTATGCGGAACAAATTTGATGCAGAAAAATCTATATTTCAAAGGTTTATCGGAACTACGGAAAAGTGGGATGAAGTAACGAAAGCGCTTATGAGAGATGCAGAAGCGGAGAATATTGACGGCCAGGAGGAGGTGAGGCAGGATTTTTCCAAGATAGCCTATTCCATTGACGGGCAGTTTTCCGGCATTTATGCTTATAGCAATGAGAATGGAAAGATTTTACAGCTGGGAAACAATATGAATTTCAGCGACTATTATTATTTTGAAACTCTGACAGACAGCATACAGGAAAATAAACTACCCTGTCGGCTGGTTACCAGCAGAGGGAACCATTTAAACAATATGTTTTCGGTTTTTCTGATTGATGTAATCAATCATCCAAAAGACTATACGAAAGACATCGGGCTCATCGGGATTTCTTTCAATGCCAGAAACATCCGGCAATCCTGCCAGGAATTTGATCCGTATATGAAAGGGCAGATTTACATACTGGACGGGAACGGAAAAATTGTCTATGATTCAAAAGCAGAATATCTGGAAGAAAAGATACCGTTTGAGAGGCTGGAGAATAAGAACACAAAATTTATGTTGGGAGACCGCATATACAATTCTATCTATAATGAACATCATGAATATTATGTGGTGAATCTGATACCAATGGAAGAAATCAGACAGGATGTGGCCATATTACAGGAGAGTATTTTTCGTATTATGATTATTGTGATTCTGCTGTCACTGGTATTGACTTTTTTTAGTACACGATATTTTTCTGCCCGGTTACGTACCATTAAACTTACCATAGACCAGGTAAAGAATGGAAAATTAAGCGGATTTCATGAGGAAAAGCAGGTTAGGGATGAAGTAGGATATATTTATCGGGAACTAATTGATATGTGTGCCACACTGGAGGAATATATCAATAAAGAATATGTATATCAGCTGAGACAGAAGGAAATGGAGCTTTATGCCTTACAGGCTCAGATAAATCCCCATTTTCTTTATAATACCCTGGAATCGATCCGTATGAACTTGTATGTTAAGGGGGAGAAAGAAGCCAGCAAAATGATTTATATTTTATCGGAAATGTTCCGGAATATAATGAAAAAAGGTGCGGTGGTATCCGTCCGGGAGGAGATAGACTATGTGAATTCCTATCTTGAACTTTACCGGTTTCGTTATGGAATCAGGATGAAATATGAAGTGGAGGCAGAAGACGTAGCATGCAGTTACGCTACGATTAAGCATATCCTGCAGCCCATTATCGAAAATGCACTGATCCATGGCATTCAGGACAGCGGAACAGCAAGTGAACCGGCGAGTATTCTGATAAAGGCCTGTCAGGAGGGTGAAGATATTATATTTACAGTTGAAGACGATGGGTGCGGGATTACGGAAGCCCGTTTAACAGAGATTCGCAGTAAACTTGCCGGAGATGATATGTTTCAGGAATCCGTAGGAATTTATAATGTAAATAACCGGCTTCGAATTGTCTATGGTGAGAATTACCGTCTGCAGATTGAGAGCCGGGAAGGTGCGGGAACGAGAGTGACTGTTAGAATCATAGCGATGCGGAAAAAGGAGTTGGAAGATTATGTACGAGGTCTTAATTGTTGATGATGAGCCCATGATCTGCGCAGGTCTGGAAATGATGGTAGATTGGGAAAAATATCATTTTGCGGGAATAAGAAAGGCTTATAATGGAGCAGAAGCATGTGAGGAAATTGAGAAAAAGGTACCGGATCTGCTGATAACGGATATCAGGATGCCCAAGATGGACGGGATAGAGCTGCTTAAAAGTATACGGGAGAGGGAACTGGACATCCGTATTATAGTGTTGAGCGGATATGATGATTTTGAATATGTGCGTGCTATGGCTGTGTTGGGGATTGAGAATTATCTGTTAAAACCAGTTAACGAGGAAGAGATTAATCTCAATGTTTCAAATGTGAGCCATAAGATACAAAAGGAAAAAGAAATGAAGCTGCGTTCCCAGATGGATATCAGCATTATTAAAGAGAATATTATTAATCGGTGGCTCTATGGGGCGATTGGTGAAAAAGAGCTGCAAGAGAGGGCTGATTTTCTGGAATTGAATCTGGAGGCAGAGAGGTATCAGCCGTTTCTGCTGCGAAAACTTGGGGAGGAAATACAGGACAGCCAGGTGAAAAATGATATTTACGGTATCTGCGCCAGTGTTTTGCGGGAATGGCAGGAATGCTATTATTGCCAGAATCATGCGGGGGATACTATCGTAATATGGAGTTTTGCGGGAGGAACGGGAACGGATACCGTGATTGATGAATGTCTGAATAAAGTAGAACGGGAAACGGGAATCAAACTGTATGCCATTGTGGGAAACGAAGTAAAGAGCTGTTTTCGTGTAGGGAATAGTTTTCGGGAAGCTGAAAAAAATGGCATTTACAGAAATGAGTCAGGAGCAGACAGATGGATTGCTGGAAGCGACCTGGAAAGAAATCTTGCTCCTTTTACTATACGAATGGCAAAATATGCTCTGGAACATTACCACGAAGAGCTGTCACTGAAAATACTTGCGAAACATTTTAAAGTCAATGCAGCTTATATAGGGCAGAATTTTCGAAAAGATACAGGAAAGTCTTTTTCTGACTATGTAAGGGAGATCAGAATTAAAAAGGCGAAAGAAATGCTTTTGGGCCATGATAATACGGCAAAAGAGATCGGGGTAAAAGTAGGGTTTCTAAATGATGCTTATTTTTCAGCTACTTTTAAGAAAGAAACCGGATTGACCCCTGCAGAGTACAGAAAGGAATTTTTAAAATGATGCCGGGATGGGGAAAAAAAGCAGCTGTAGTGCTGGCTGTAATGGGAAGCTTTTGCACGGCAGGATGTACGTTAAAAGCGCATTTGCCAGATGTTCAGAATTTTCAGCATAAAGCGCAGACGGGGGAGGAAGAGAATGTCATTACTTTGACAATGTTCATACAAAACCAGTCTAAATATACAGGGCTGCAGGAAGATCCTGTAGCGAAGTATATTGAGGAGAAGTTTGGTATCCGCCTGGAACTGACGGTAGATGCCAGCCTGGGAAATACATCAGCGCATACGGGAACCTTTTACGATCTGCTGCAGACGAAGCTTATGAGCAATGATCTGGATGACATCATGTATTTTGGATCTCCCGCTGAAAATCATGAAGTCTGGGATAATCTAAAAAAAGCAGCAAAAGGGGGATTGATTCTGCCTCTGGATGAACTGGCTAACGAATATGCTCCGGGCATTTCAGGGGATCCAAGACTTGCTGTCCGCAACGAATACAGGCGAAAAGCAGTATATGAAGACGGCGACTACTATAGTCTGGGAGGACAGGGCGGAGTTTGTGCGGATCAGCTTCCGGGAGCGGCAGCCTGGGTGCGGTGGGACATCTATTCAGAACTGGGGTATCCGGCTGCTGCGACGGATGATGAATTTTTAAAACTGCTGGAGGAGATGCAGAAATATTATGTGAGTACACCCTCAGGAGAAAAGGTATATGGGTTTGGTGGGGCATTTGGCGAAGAGGGTTTGGGTGATTCTTTTATACTCCGGGACTATCCATTAACAAAGGGATATGAGGCGGTAGGAGGAAATTATGCAGTATATCTGAATCACGCGGAAAAGACAATAGAAGATCCGCTGACAGATGCAGACAGCTTTTTCTGGAATGGGGTAAGGTTTTATTACAAAGCAAATCAAATGGGGCTCCTGGACCCGGATGCAGCAGATATGAAGATTTCGGAATATAAGAAAAAAATAAACCAGGGTGTCTATCTGGCATCTTTAAATGGATGGCAGGTGATGGAGAAAGAGTCCATTCTTGCCGGGAAGGGAATGAAGGATGCCGGCTACATGCCGATAAAGCCTTTTGAGGATGTGAAGACAGTGCCTGTTTATTGGGAACGTGTCCTGGGTCTCAATGAATTTGCGATTTCCGGCAAATGTAAGCACCCGGAAAAAGCAATGGAATTTTTGGACTGGTGTTTTTCAGAAGAAGGCTCCCGTGTTATTACCCAGGGAGCAAGGAATCTGGCTTGGGAGGAGCAAGAAGGGGAAGAGGTGCTTACAAAGCAGTACGAAAGAGATGATTCACTGGGAATTACAGATATGGCGGAGGTATACGGAACGGGCAAATATACCGGGTTAAATGGATATTCCGGCAGAGATCTGGATAAAAAAGGTTCTTATATACAACCGGAGTATAATACAGATCCCAGCGGTTATTCTGCAGTAGAAAAAGATGCCCTTTCTTTTTATGGTACGAAAAGTTTTTATGAGTATTTTAGCAATTATACAAATGGAAAAGGAGAACGGCTGCCTAATATCATATGGTCATCCTATCTGACAGAAATAGGAAATCCACCGGAGGAAATTATAAAAAAATCTGACCGCATCAATGCTTATATGAATGAAGCGGTATTTCGCTGTATCTATGCTGCAGATGACCTGGAATTTGAAGAGTTAAAGAGGGAGACCATGAAAGCGGTAAAAGAGCTGGATGCCAACGGGGTTACGCTTTGGTACAGCAGCCGCTTTCAGGAAGTGAGAGAGGGTATAGACGGTTTAATGGACGAAGCACTTGAAGCATATAGAAAATAACATAATTATTTATTCTTTAAATAATTCGTTGGTGTAACTCCATAATATTTTTTAAATACAGTATTAAAATGCTTTACCGATACAAAACCAGTCTGCTCCGCTATGGAATAAATCCGAATATCCGGATTTTGGCGTAATAGCCTCACAGCCTGTTCCATTCTGATTCTCAAAATAAATTTGGAGTAGGGTTCCTTCAGTTTTTTATGAAACAGATCGCTTAAGTAACTGTTGGTTACCCTGCAGTGGTCTGCAACATCAGATAATGAAATATTCTCCTGGTAATGGGATAGAATAAATTCTTTTGCAGCTGTAACGATTTGCATGGATTCCGGCAGAGCAGGTTTGGATTCCAGCCCAATCAGGGTGCTGATTGCATTGCTGATAATCTGAGTGGCAGTGGATTCTTCGGGCAGACCGGCAGGAAGCTGGGTATTTACCTGTCTGGTCAGCTCATCATATGCTTTGCGTATATAGGGCAGATTAATATTGGATCTTTCGCTGATATATTGAATCAGATAGGAACCATACCGAAGTACCGAGGAAAAACTTTTTGTTTCCAGAAAAAGGGTACAGAAAATTTTTACGTCAATGTACAGTTTATCTATGGATTGTATCAGGTAATCGGTGATAATGTTCTCGCTGATCCTGTGTATTTTTTCCTTGAAAGCGGCATGCTGTTCAATGAGCCCCGCTATAAGCGGATAGTTTTTATCAATCAGCGTAATGGGCAGCATATCGTAAATACTTTGCATGGAAAGAGGCAGATCCATAATATCGGTTACCGTTTTTCCGCAGATGCCGGTTAACCTGGGCAATTTTTGTTCTTGGGATTTTTTTTCTATTTGTAAGTACAGCCTGCTCATGTTTTGTATAAGCTTTGTTTCGGTGTCTTCACTGATTAGTATGAAAGTGGAACCATTTGCATTGTAAAGAGTCATATATCCATATTCCTCACAAATGTCCTGAACAATTTGATTAAGTTTTAAATGATCTGTCGTAACATCAATTGCAGTATTGTTTTTCAGTATAAGATCCAGTTCATCGATCGTACATTTTAAGATGCATCCGTATGCGGACATCAATGACAAGTCCGAGTCCTCCAGCTTTTTGAAAAGTTCATATGTCATTTTTGTATTTTCCTCAATGATGGATAATAACAGCTGTTTTTTCATCTCTGCCTCGGAGGACAGATTTCCCTGGTCCAGGAATTGGGAGAGATTCTGTCCTTTCAGACGTTCTGCAATAGTCTCCAGAAGGTCTGTCAGTGTCTGATCCACTAACGGTTTTAATAAATAATCGGTAACTTGATATTTGATTGCTTTTCTGGCATATTCAAAATCATTGTAACCGGAGATAATAATGACTGCTATAGACGGAAAATTTTCATGGATATATTTTGCCAGACTTAGTCCGTCTACTTCCGGCATCTGTATATCAGTAATAACTAAATCATAGTGCTGCTTCTTCAGCAGTTCCATAGCCTCCAGCCCATCTTTTGCAATTCCGCTGACCCGGAATTTGTTTGTAAATGCAGGAATGCAGCTGGCGAGATATGTACGCATAAGCGTTTCATCATCAACTACTAATACATGATACATTGTTATTATCCTCCTTCCTTTTCTGCATATCTCTTTCTGGGAGATATAGGGTAACGGTGGTTCCTTTCCCGTAAGAAGAGATCAGTTCCAGTTCTGCTTTTTCTCCAAATTTTAAATAAAGTCGTTTCCAGATATTTATCAAACCAATGTTTCCCAGAAGTTCGGTGGTATCTTCCTGATGATGCAGTTTAATATCCTGAATATGTTTTTTTACGTTCTCCAGAGTTTCCGGCTCCATACCCAATCCATTATCAGAGATTCGGATCTGGTATCCATGGGCAGTCAGCTTGGAAGAAATCAGAATGCGGGTTGCCCCTCTTTTGGGTTCACAACCGTATTTTACCGCATTTTCGATCAAAGGCTGTATGGAAAGAGATGGAATTTGGCAGGAATACAATTCTTCTTCGATATCTATATGGTAAGTCAGTTTGTCCTCATATCGCAGCTGCATGATGGATAAATAGGATTGACAGATCTGTATCTCTTTTTCAATGGAAATTTCCTTGTCAATGTTCATTATTCCGCCCAGATAATAAGAAAAGGATTCAATAGCATGTACGGCTTTGGAATTTTCCCTGCATTTTATCAGAAGACTGATGGTATTTAAGGTGTTGTACATAAAATGAGGTTTTATCTGGCTGCACAAGGCATTGTACTGTGACTCTTTATATAGATATTTAGTTTCGTAAACTTCCTTGACGAGCTGAGTATTTCGGGTCAGAAATTGCTGAAGATTCTGAACCATTTTGTTAAAAGAAGCGGCAAGATAACCAATTTCATCCTGATTTTTTACAGCTACCTGAATCTCCAGATTTCCATTTTCCACTTCCTTCATAAGACCAATGATTTCAAACAGTGGGGTTAGAAATTGTTTAATAAAAAGTGCAAAAAATGCAATTGTAAGCAAAATACAGGAAAAAGCCAGAAGGATTGTTTTCTCCAGATTATCTTTTATGGGCTGCATTAATTCGCGGTAAGAATTTAAAGCAATTATTTTTAAACCGGAAGAAAATATAGAATAGCTGTTAACCAGGTACTTGTTTCCAAGTGAATCCACCAGAAAACGATCATTCGGATTGGTATCCGGGTTAATATGTTCTGCCAGTGAAGGTTCCGTAAGTTCAGAAGTCTGGTAGATAATCTGATTATCATCATTCAAAATAAAAAGGGCGCCGTCATTTTTTAATTCCACACGGTCACATATTTTCTTGATTCCGGTATAGTCAGCATCAACTTTCATGACACCCAGAATTTTTTTATTATCCTGTTTGCTTCGGATCTGTCTGACGATGGAGAAGATCGGAGTTTTCTTATTTCCAAATGCCTTTTCTAAATGAGGCGGTATATAAATCGGTTTGGTAGTTGACAATGCTTCCCGGTACCAGGAGCTTTCCGGGTAGGAATCATAATCTGACATTTCATAAGGGGTTCTGGTATATGCATAAATATGATCTTCATTCATCATATAAACCCGCAGTATTTCATCCCTTGGCAGTGTCATTACGGATGACAGAAAGTTCTCAATTTTCCGTTTGGAATTCAATTGTTCCTGCGGCGTACCAGAAGCTTTTTCAAGATTTTCAAGTATAGTGTCATTATAGTAAGGGGCTAAAGTCAGCCGGTTTAATTCATCAAGGTAAGTGTTTATATTTGAGCCGGCCTGTTCAATGATCTGCTGAGTCTGATTAATTGTCTGTTTTGTCAGCTGCCTGGAATACCAACGGTAATTCAGAAAGGAAACAACCAGTACAATGAAAACGGTGAATAGGCAGATCATAAAAATAAGTTTTGTACGAAACGTTGGATGTCTGAAATGTTTCATAATAATTCCCTTTCCCTTTCATTTGCAGTTCTTTTATTATATTATTATACAGTCTGAATAAAATGGCAAGCGCCGGTTCACAAATATAAAAAACTGAAACCATGATCTAAAATATATGGTATTTAATACTGAAAAAAGGAATGTTAAGATGAAATCATCAAATAAACATTTTCAGGTACGGATATGTTACCTGACATATGAAGGAGGAACGTAAAATGAAAAAGAACAAAATTACAGCATTGGCTCTTGTATCTGTGATGGCATGCAGCAGCCTCGCCGGCTGTGGGAATACCGGTGAAGCACCTGAATCCGCCACTTCTAAAAATGCTGAAAAAGTGAACATTAAACTCTTTACCGGAAAAATTGAAACCATTGATGTGATGAATGAAATTATTGATGATTTCAATAAATCACAGGACAGAATTACTGTGGAACAGGAGTATCAGAAGGATGCAAGTAATATAATTAAGATTAAATTTGCATCCAATGAAGTACCGGATATCATGACAACATATGAACAGGGATTTGTGGATGAAGGCAAGTATATGGACTTGTCTGATCAGAATGAATGGTGGGACAGAATGTCGCCGGAAATGAAAGAGGCTTGTACCGATGTCAACCAGGAAAAGGCATTTCGTGTATGTACTAATATGACCATGGCAGGATTCTTCTATAACAAAAGTATTTTTAACGATCTGGGTATGAAAGAATTTCCCGCGAAATGGGATGATTTCGAAAAAGCCTTAGAGAAAATCAAAACGGAAAAACCGGATGTAGTTCCATGGTTCATTTTCGGAAGTGAAGCCTGGCATCTGGGACATTTGATAGAATTTATCCCACACGGTTATATCAAATCTACGCTGGGGACACTGGATGCAAAAAAAGCAATGCTTAAAAATGACCAGAGCAAACTGCGGTTTGCAGACAGTAATGGAGCGATGGCTGTTTTTGCAGATAAGATGAAGAATCTACAGGATAAAGAGCTGATCAACAAGGATGTTCTGACGGCAACCAATGATAACTGTGTACAGGATTTTGTCAGTGGAAAGACTGCGATGTTCAGCAATGGTATGTGGGCAATCTCCAGTATACTGGATGCCAATCCGGACATGGAGAACCAGATGGGGTTTGCACCTTATCCGGCTTATATGCCAGACTCCAGCCCGGTTGTATTAAGCGCAGAAGATTCGGGTTATTCTATTTCTGCAACAACAGAACATAAGGAGGAATGTATTGAATTTTTAAATTTCCTGTTTCAGCCGGAAAACCAGAAGAAATATTGTGAAGCGGCAAAAGCTCCCAGTGCATTTCAGGATGTAACTGCTGAATGGGCACCGAAAACAATCGCAGATGAGGTAACCGCGGCATTAAAAAATGCAGTGAATATCGGTTATACCAATGAAAAACCCGCAGGATTTTCTGGTGACGACGCAGGCAGGCTGCTGCAAAATCTTTTTGCGGGCCAGTATACACCGGACGAATTTGCCAAAGCTTATGCACAGGCATGGAACGATGGTTTTGATAAAAAATCAGAATAATTTCAGTTATACTGAGCGCAGACATTTTTCAGATATACTCCGGGAAAGAGAGGGGTCAGAATGAGACGGTACAAAATAGGATTACACCAGTTTATGGCAATCCCGGCATTTACATTATTTTTTGTGTTTTTTATCTATCCGCTGATCAAAGGAATTGGCATGAGTTTTACCGACTGGGATGGCATAGGGAAAGCAAATTTCATAGGATTTCAGAATTTTATAGATTTTTTCAGGGATGAAAGGGCACTATCCGATATAAAGACGACGGTTTTATTTGCATTGGGAAGCGCTCCGCTGCTGAATATCATTGGTCTGTTATATGCTCTTTTATTGAATTCGTCCTTTAAGGGGAAATCTGCAGCCAGAATGTGCATTTATATGCCGGCAATTATCAGTCCTTTAATCATGGGTTACATATGGTATCTTCTGCTTCAGCCCGGACGGGGTTTTCTCTTTCACCTGGCGGATCATGCAGGCCATCCGGAATGGTTTGGAAACTGGATGGGAGGATATGGGACCACACTTTTGGTTCTTATCCTTGTAAATGTATGGCAGTATGCCGGGATGACTATGGTTATCTATCTCGCAGGGCTCCAGGGGATTTCAAAGGAATTGTATGAGGCTGCAGAAATTGATGGAGCAGGTAAAATGAAATGTTTCCGTTATATTACCTTACCGCTGCTGGGACCATCAGTAAGAATCAATGTGATTACCAATATTATAGGTTCTCTTTCTGTATTTGATATTGTAATGTCACTGACCGGAGGAGGACCGGGGTATCAGACGGAGACACTGAGCATTTATATTATGAGAATGTGTTATGGAAGTAAGACCGGTTATTCTACCGCTGTTGCAATGATTATGTTTGTAATTGTACTGATTCCGGTTGCTGCATCTTTGCGTCTCATGAAAGAAAAAGAATAGGGGGAATTCGATGTGAAAAAATTATCTTTGTGTGTTCGGTATCTGGCAATTGCCCTGATCAGCCTTCTATGCCTGACACCCTTTGCCATACTGCTGATCCTTTCGCTGAATACGCCCCAGCGTAATTTTTATGACGGCAATATGTTTCTTCCGGATTTTTATTTCCTGAATTTTATAGAAGGATGGAAACAGTCTCATATAGGAAGGGCCATGATTAATTCCGGAATAATCACGCTGCTTGCAATCTTATTGATCGTCATACTGGCAACTATGGCGGGATACGCTATCGCGCGGTTTTCCAATAAACTGAATAAATCTATATTTGCGATACTGCTTTGCTGTATGATGGTACCGGGGATTATTAATACAGTTCCGCTGTATAGCCTAATGATTCGCATTAAGGCGGTGAATACCTTGTGGGGAATGGCATGTGTATGTGCCACCCTGGCAATTCCCCAGGCGGTTTTTGTATTCACTGGTTTTATCAAAGCACTGCCGGGAGAAATCGAGGAGGCAGCCATAATAGATGGATGCAGCTATTTCCAGGTGTTCTGGAAAATTATATTTCCGCTGCTGAAACCCTCCATATCTGCTGTGATTATATTAAATGGATTCGGGATATGGAATAATTATGCCCAGTCTGTTTTCTTCCTGCAGGACAGCACAAAACATAATGTTCCCCAGGCGCTGTCTGTCTATTTCCAGCAGTTCGCAGGGGCAAAATGGAATCTTCTGGCAGCAACTGCAGTTATAGCAATTATACCGGTTGTTATTGTGTTTTTAGTTTTTCAGAAGAATCTGATGCAGGGGCTGACTGACGGTGCATTGAAAGGATAGATAGATCAGATTAGTGGAAAGGATCAGGTATATCGACAGGATAGAAGTAGACAGGAGGAAAAAATGATGGATTTATATCCGCTAAAGGCGCAGTATCTAAGGAATGAAGAAATTACTTTACGTCTTGAATTGCAGGAGGAAAAATTTAATAATGCCGTGATTCAGATTTATATGCTGGAGAAAGAGGAATTAGTAAAAGAAATACGAACCCTGTCGGAAGTCACCGACATCCGTATAGGGGGTTTTGATGAACCATTTGCCGGATATGGCGTGGAGGCTTTGCTCTATGGAGAACATGGAACGGAAATTCTGGAGACAGCATTTGATGTTGCAGATAATCCCAAACGTTCCCTGCGCTATGGCTTTGTCAGTGATTTTGAGGAAAAAGACACAGATAATGGAGCGATAGAGCAGTTAAGAAAATACCATATAAATATGGTGCAGTTCTATGATTGGTCTTACCGGCATGACACCCTGGTTCCGCCTCATGACGTTTATCAGGATATGATGGGAAAACAGATTGATTTCAGGACGGTCAAAACTAAAATAAAAACAGCCTCCGGGTATGGCATGAAGTCTATGGCATACGGGGCAGTCTATGCCGCTTCCGGGGACTTTTATAATAGCCATAAAAATTGGGCTTTTTATAACGGAAACCAGGAAGTATTCCGTTTTATAGATGTTTTTTATATTATGAATATAGAAAGGGGGGCGCCCTGGAGAACCCATTTAATCGAACAATATAGGGATGCAATTGTAAGAGCGGGATTTTCAGGAATCCACATGGACACTTACGGGTTTCCAAAAACTGCATTTTCCCATTTACAGGAACGGCCGAAACTTGTGAAACTGGATCAGGAATTTGGCGGACTGATCGATGAGACACGGGAGGAACTGCAGAAAGCGGTGGATGAGCCTTGTCTTGTTTTCAACAACGTGGGAAACTGGCCGGTTGCTGAAACAGCAAAAAGTACAGTGGATGCAGTATATATTGAAGTATGGTCCCCCTATGACCGCTATTACCATATTAAGCAGCTGATACAGGAAGCAAAGAAGTTGTCCGGGAACAAGAAACCGGTGATTCTGGCTGCCTACCTGGCACCATTCCGTACGGAAGATTCCTTTTCGGCGGCTAATGCAGCATATATTCTCACAGCAGCCATTGTTTCAAATGGTGGATATCATCTGTTGATAGGAGAGAATAATGCAGTACTGACACAGGGATATTATGGTGATTATAGTATTATGTCAGATGAGACAGCGGCAGTTATGCGTAAATATTATGACTTTATGATACGCTATCTAAATCTATTTTATGACAGTACGTTACAGGATGTATCCATGACCCATATTGGATGGGATAATTATGAATATCAGTGTGGATTTGAAAACTGGAGTGTAAACGGAGAAGCGGGTAAAGTCTGGATTACGATCCGGGAAAATGAAAGATTCAAATGTCTCTATTTAATAAATTTATGTGGCTGCAGCGAAGATAGCTGGAATAAAGGGAAAGCAGTACCTTTCAAACAGAAGAATCTTACTTTTACTGTGAATGTGGATGGTGATATCCAGGGAGTCTACTGCGCAAGCCCAGACAGAGATACTTGTAAAAGTAAATCATTAGAATATGCTTACATTGATAATGAGAAAGGGAAATTTATTAACTTTTCAGTAGAGGAACTTTCCGTATGGACGGTTCTATTTATTAGACTTTAATGTGATAAAAGAAACATCTGGAAAAGCGAAGCGTTAAAAAACCGGGATGAAACAGCCAGGGAATGTGCTGTTTTCCCGGTATTTTTGTGCACCTGTTTTAGAATATCATACTTTATCATAGATGCCTTTTAATGTGTACTGATCTAAAATATGTCCGTCCATCGCCCGGTATAATTCGTTCAGGAGAAATCCGGAATCTAAATGCAGCAGCATATCAAGTGCAAAAACGTGAAGTTCATAAATGTGTGCCTGATCAGGAGGAGTCATACCGCTGTAATAGCAGGAGAGTTCCTTTGACTGGTTATTTCCCTGCATGCTGGTCCAGCTGTTGACACCCTGGGTAAAGTCGGTTGCTGTCTGGCTTTCATTTGCATTTATTACATTGCGTGTAATATCAGCCGCCAGCCAATGCACCCAGACGAAGCCCCCGGTGACAGGATAGGCATCTTTGTCTTCCAGAACAAGAGCAAATGATGCAGTCCCCTCCGGTGCATTTTCAATCCTGAATGGCAGGGAATAGGTGGGAATGCCATTTTCATTAAATTGGCTTCCTCGGCCGCCATAAGGATCTTGTATGATTCCATTTATAATTCCATCACTTGTTACTACCATATTGTTACCTCCTTGCTGTATTGGTTAATGCCATTATAGCAGTGGGAGGATAGAGCGTAAATTACCCACTTTTTTGTGGGTATTATTCCGCAGTAATGCCTTTTTCTGTTAACATATCATCCTTACCATTTTTCTTTAGATAGTCAATTCCAATATGCTGCAGGATTTTTAATGCCTCTAAAATCTGAAGCCCCATGTCGTCAGTAAGGGAATATTCAACATGAAGAGGATATCCCTCATAAGATTTCTTTTCTACCAATCCATATGTGATCAGCTCTTTCAGCTGTTCTAAAAGCATTTTCTGCGTAATACCGTCGATATCCTTTTCCAGTTTGGCTAATGAAGTGCCTCCCAGACGCAGCCGCCATAAAATAATTGTTTTCCACTTTCCCTTTATCATGTCATGTACCAGTTCTAAAGGGCAGGTATATTCATCACGAATTTTCATAAAAATGTCCTCCGTCAATAATTGTTTGCCAGCATTTATACCGCAAAGTGGGGCGTGCAGATGGATGAAATGAATTTAAAACACACTTTGGCATAAATGATTCTCTGCAATAAATGATTGCTGCATTATTTCCACTACAGTAACATGAAAAGGATGGGGTTTCAACTGAAAATGATCAATTTGTTTTAAATTAATCCTCTTTCAGTAAATACCTTTTTGGCAGCCTGAATGGCATTTAATACTTTGGCAAATCCGGTATAGGGAATACATTGTAAAAAGATAACCCCTCTCTGTCATAAATTTCTCCAAATGCGAATTCTACAATGTATCTTCCCAAATCGGGTGATATGGAACTTAGAGACTGAATCACTGCTTCGCCGCCAATGCCGTCAATTCTTTTCAAATTTTCCATACCTGTTTCAAATCTAGTTTTCTCCATTTTCTTTTTCCTCCAAATCATTTATAATCATAAGGATATGATTTAGACTATACTCTAAGTCAAGCACTTTTTTGCTGAGAAAACCATCTTTCTGTACACTACCTACATCTACAAAGCGTCTTAATCAGCTAAACCCAGAGATACCTGATAATGTAAATAAGAGGAAAGCAGGAAAATATATGACTATCGGAAAATTTTCAAAGATCACAGCAATCAGTACCTATACACTACGTTACTATGAGAAGAAAGGTTTAATCCATGTGAATCGGGATTCTGCCGGACGGCGGGATTACTGTGAAAGTGATATGGAATGGGTGAAATTCATACAGCGGTTGAAAGAGACGGGAATGCTTTTAAGAGATAACAGGCATTATTCCGAATTAAGGTATGAGGGAGATGCAACTATGGGCGAAAGAATGGAACTGTTGGTCTTTCATCGGAAATCTGTGGTGGAGGAAAAGAAGAGGTGGGATGAATACCTGAAAAACCTGGATGGAAAGATTGCATTTTACCGGGATAACATTCAGTGATACCAAAATAGCATAAAAAACATATAAAACCATATAAAAAAACATGAAAAATACGGAGGAAATAATGGAACGCTACTATTATAATCATATGAACAAAATACAACAGAAGGTGTACCAGGCAATGAAAGCTGGTCTTTTGACAATGGACTCCGCATTCCAAGTTCCGAGGCTTGAGGTACGGGAATTGGGAGAGATTTTTTTCAAACTGAGGCTGGATTTTCCTGAAATATTCTATGCGGTGGGGCTTCAATACCGTTTATATCAGGGCTCCACTAATGTGGAGGTTATCCCGGAATATTTGTTTGAGAAAGGAAAAATGAAAGAACATCAAAAGGCAATGAATGCCAGAATCACAAAGCTTGTTCGCCCTGCCCAGTCCCTGCCGGACTTGGAAAAGGAGCTGTACATTCATGACTTCATCTGTAACAATGTCCGCTATGACAAACTGAAAAAACCGTATTCCCATGAGATCATCGGTCCGCTCGGCCAGGGGGTAGGGGTGTGCGAGGGCATTGCCAAAACGGTAAAAATTCTCTGTGATGCTCTGGGAATCTGGTGTATCATTGCAATCTCAGAAGCCAATCCGGACAAGAAAATCAAGTACCGGCATGCCTGGAATATTATCAGAATGGACGGTAAGTATTATCAGCTGGATGTAACCTTTGACAACACCCTTGGACACGAAGGGATCATCAGATATGACTATTTTAATCTGGAGGATAAGCAATTTTTCCGGGATCATGAGCCGGTCATTTATGAGGCACCTGTCTGTAATGATGGGAACCATTTTTATTACCGGGAAAAAAAGCTGTCTTTTACAAAGACGGAGGATGTGGCTAAGAGGACGCTGCAAGCTATCCGAAAGGGGAGGCCATTGATTTTCCATTGGAGGGGCGGCTACCTGACCAGGGAGGTTTTGAATGAACTGCTGTTATTGCTGGAACAGACGGCGCGGCAGAAAGGCAAACATGCCAGGACGAGCCTGAACTGGCCCCAGGCGGTTTTTTACATAACTTTTACCGATGAATCTATGGTAGAAGAGGTTATAGTAGAAGCTGCCAATGAAGGCGAGTTATGAAATGTCGTGAAGCTCAGATTACCATTTGTCATCCCAAAATGACCAGTTGTCGCAGCAGCATTGACTTTACCATTTTGAAATGGGATAATCCGTTTATCCACAAGGCATGGAGCGTTAAAGCATAGATCAATAAGCTTTGAGCAATGCATCCGTAAGCATTTAGGAATTTAGGAAGGGAACCATGAAAATACAACTTTTGATTGATAAGAAATATAAGCAGCCGGAAATTCATATATGCAGTGATGAAAAGAACCATATTACAGACAGCCTTGTTCAGATTATCGGGCAGGCAGTCAATTTGACATTGACCGGATATCAACAGAATAGCGCTGAAATTCTACCATGTGAATCTCTCATCCGCATTTATTCACAGAGTAAGAAAGTTTTTGCAGTTTCGGATACCGGCACCTATCAGCTGCGAGAGAGGCTGTACGAACTGGAGAAAATCCTGGATGACAGCCACTTTGTTAGAATATCAAATTCCGAAATTATTAATATCAGGAAAATACGGCGGCTGGATACAGATATCGTAGGAACCATACGGATTTATTTTAAAAATGATACAGAAACATATGCATCCAGAAGATACGTTTCCAGAATCAAACATGCTTTGGGAATATGAGGTGAATTCTATGATAAAACGGGTTATTTATAAAGGACTGAGCAGCTTCTCCTATGGTGTAACCATTAATCTTATTTTTGGGGTCATACTGATTTTTACAATCGGAGAGGGTAAAACCGCTCCGGTGGTTCCGGAATTTGCAGCACATTTTCCATCCGATCTGTTAGCTTTTGCCGTACAATGCCTTTTGATCGGCATCACTGCAATGTCATTTGCTATGGGGACGGAGATAATGGAAATAAAAAGCTGGAGTCTGGTAAAGCAGAGCATTGTATATTTTATAGTCACAGCCGCTGTCTGGGTGCCGGTAAGTATGTTCTGCTGGGGGTTTGGAAAATATTTGCAGTCAACAGTCACTGTTGTATGCAGTTATGTAACCGGATATGTCATAAGCTGGTATGTCCAGTACAGAATCTGCCGCCAGGATATAGATGCTATTAACCGGAAGCTGGAAGAAATGAATCAATCATAAAAGGAGATGGGTAGGATGAAGGACAAAGCAATTGTAATAAAAAATCTGAGAAAAGAGTTTGGTTTAAAAGCTGCCGTCAAAGATATTTCCCTGGAAGTGGAAGAAGGAACGATTATTTCCCTGCTTGGCGTCAATGGCGCAGGAAAAACAACCACAATCAGAATGCTGAGCGGACTTTCCAAACCAACAGGCGGAGATGCTTTTATTTTCGGTAAAAGCATTCGCAGTGAAATGCAGGAAATCAAAAATATCAGCAACCTGTCTACGCAGGAAACGGCAGTGGCACCAAATCTGACGGTTCTGGAAAACCTGGAGTTTATGGCGGAACTCTATGGACTGCCTTCAAATGAGGTAAAAGAACAGGTGGATAAAATCATACAGATGTTTTCCTTTGAGGAAGTAAAGAAGCAGAAAGCGAAGACCCTTTCCGGTGGTTGGCAGCGGAAGGTCAGTATCGGCATGGCATTGATAACCGGTCCCAAAATTCTCTATCTGGATGAACCGACACTTGGGCTGGATGTACTTGCGAGACGAGAGCTGTGGAAAGATATTGAAGCATTGAAAGGGGAAGTGACAATTGTACTTACTACCCATTACATGGAAGAGGCGGAACATCTGTCTGACCGCGTTGCGGTTATGGTGGACGGAGAGATTAAAGCCTGCGGCAGTGTAGAGGAATTAAAAGCCCTGACAAATGCAGATTCATTGGAAAATGCTTTTATTACCATTGCACAAAATACGGATTCCCATTTTTAAGCGTGCTTTTAAGCGGAAGGAGAGATTATGATGAGGAGCATTGTGTTTGCAAAAAGAGTCGTAAAAGAAATGTTGAGAGATCCATTAAGTTATATTTTTTGCCTGGGATTTCCCATAGTTATGCTGATTGTGATGACGGTCATTGACAGAAGTATCCCAAATGAAGCGGGTATGACAATTTTCCATATCCAGTCACTTGTGCCCGGAATAGCAGTTTTTGGATTAACTTTTGTCATGCTGTTTACGGCACTTCAGGTTTCCAAAGACCGTTCGACTGCTTTCCTGGTCCGGCTGTATGCATCTCCCATGAGGCCATTTGATTTTGTAATGGGATATACACTGGCAATTTCGATCATAGCCATATGCCAGGTGCTGATTACTTTTTGCGTTGGGTTTGTGACCGGAAGGATAATTGGTTACAGCTTTCAGATTGGATATCTGTTTGCAGGAATATTGGTGCTGATCCCGTCAGCTATTATGTTTATCGGAATCGGTATGTTTTTTGGAACTTTATTAAATGATAAAGCGGCACCGGGAATTTGTTCCATTATCATTACCCTTGTCAGCATGCTCGGAGGCGTGTGGATGGATGTGGATATGATAGGCGGCACCATAACGAAAATTGCACATATATTACCGTTTTATCAGGGAGTGAATGGCGCAAGAATGGCTGTGCAGGGGAATTTCGGAGATTTGGCAAAACCCCTTTGTATTATTCTGGTGTATGCATTTTGTATATATTGCGCTTCTGCCCTGGTTTTTGGCAGAAAAATGAAGAGTGATTTGAGATAGCCGTATGGATGGCAATGCCCGTAATAGGTTACGTAGCCCGCTACGCGCCCTTCATCCGGGACAAATCTCCCACAAACTGTGACGCACAGCTGCCAGAAAGCAATTTTAAAACACGATCTAGTACAGCATAGCTTAATTATTTGTGCAATGCTGTACTAATACCTGTTTTTCTAAATTTCTATTTTATAAAGTCATCATTTTTATAGAGTCATTATTTTAGTGATATCACAAAAAAGTGCTTCAAGGAAATCAGACGTAATTCCTCGACATTAACATTTTTGCAGCAAAAAGTTTGTGACCCGATCCGGTGAATATTCATCACCAATAAAGTAAATAATATCCTTCTCATTTAATGTAGCATAGGAACCGGGGGAAATTAAAACCTCACCATTTCTGCGAATTGCAATCACAGTTGCTGTGGTGTGTTCCCAAAATCGCAATTCTGCTAAAGTTTTTCCTATGCACAGCATCTCTGAAAGAATTTCAAATTCATAGGGCATAAAAGGGTGCAGCATTTGAAACCGGTTTGTACTTTCGATCAGTGCCGCTACCTTTTCATTTAAATTGTCCAGTTCTTTTTTTTGACGGGAAATATTGTCAAGCAGATCTTTTTTATAGTTGTGAATGGTTTGTACACTGTTAAACTGCTGTAGAAACCGCCACGCTTTTTCCTGGGACAGGATCGTAACACCGCTGCCTTTTGTTGTTGAAACAATTTCCAAATCTGCCAGTATGCAGATTGCCTTACGAGCCGTCTCCGGTGATACAGAATACTGACTAGCAATCACAGAGCGTGAATAAATTTTCTCGCCCACAAGGTATTTTCTCTCTGCTATTTTGGCAGCGATATCTGCAGCGATTTTTTGATAAACCGGTAGTTGAACTACTTTTTCACTTTTGTTTTCTTCCATGTGAAATACATCTCCTGTATAAATAAATTATCTGTTATAAATATAGCATAGTCCAGTACCGGTCACAAGGATTTTTTCGTGGTTTGAATTCCAGCTATTACTATTAGCTGATTAAACCTTTCTCGGTCAAAAATTCCCTGGCAACCTGCTCGGGGGGCTGCTGTAATTCGTCTACCTTGTAATTCAGATCCATCATGACTTCATCAGTAAGATATTCTCCCAGTTCCTCCATAAGGGGTGCAATTTCCGGACATTCCTCCAGCACTTCCCCACGAATGATTGGCATTGCATAATAGGGCGGAAAAAAGGATTTGTCATCCGTCAGAACCTTAAGATTAAATTTTTTCAGAAGACCGTCAGTTGCAAAAGCATCAATGACATCCACATCACCATTAATCAATGCTGTGTATCGGGGGGAACCATCCAGCGTCAGGCTTTCGCCTATGGTAAAGCCGTACTCTTTCTGAAGACCGGGCAGCCCGTCGGCACGATTAGAGAACTCAAATACGGTACCCGATTTCATAGTGTTAGCAACCTTTGCAAGATCGCTGATGGTTTCAAGCTTATATTTCTGTGCGGTTTCCTGGGTGACCGCCATAACATAGGTGTTGTTAAACTGCATCTGTTTTAGAACATCAATATCATACAGTTCTTTCAGCTCTGCCTTCGCGGTATTATAGACCAGTTCCACATCATTGACAGGGGGATGCTGAAGGG
This sequence comes from Robinsoniella peoriensis, assembly GCF_000797495.1. Taxonomy (GTDB): domain Bacteria; phylum Bacillota; class Clostridia; order Lachnospirales; family Lachnospiraceae; genus Robinsoniella; species Robinsoniella peoriensis. The sequence goes on along the minus strand of NZ_JTGN01000005.1, from coordinate 478,455 downwards.
TATCGCTGTATGCCGTGCCGCTGTATTCTACATACATATCAATATCGCCCGTTTTCATGGCACCAAAGCAAACCTGTGTGCCGCCGAGCTCTACCCGTCGGTTAACCGTAATATCGGTGCGGTCTTCAATAAAATCCGCTGCCATATTACCTAAAATAGCCTGCTCCGTATAATCCTTAGAGCCCACTGTAATTGTTTGTCCGGTACTGGAGGTACTGCCAATGGAAGTAAAAATAAGAATGGCAGCAGTAGCAACAGCGGCTGTCACCAGAATACCTTTCTGCATATTTCGATGCTTCTTCTTTATGCTGTTATCTCCTTTTTGCAGGCTGATTGGCGTTACCAGTTTTTCCACGGTGCCAATCAAAAAATCCACCAGCAATGCCAATATACATGCGGGTATTGCGCCAGCCAGAATTTGATTGTTGTTAACGGTACGAATTCCTGAAAATACCAGATAGCCAAGCCCTCCGGCGCCGATAAAAGCCGCCATGGTCATTAAGCCTACAGCTGTGACGGATGCAATTCGTACACCCGCCATAATGACAGGAAGGGCAAGCGGAATCTGAACCCGTGTTAACACCTGAAAAGGAGTGAGTCCGATTCCTTTTGCTGCCTCTAAGGTTTGCGGGTTGATGTTCTCAAGTCCGGTATAGGTGTTTTTGATAATTGGCAGCAGAGAATACAGCACGACCGCGCATATTGCCGGTACCGTTCCGATCCCAAGAAAAGGAATCATAAAGCCCAGAAGCGCCATGCTTGGTATTGCCTGTACAATATTTGCCACCGATAAAATCGGCTTGCTTGCTTTGCTCACATAGGAGATTAGAATGCCCAGAGGCACACCGATTAAAATCGCCAGTCCCACAGAAATAGCTGTCAGCTTGATGTGTTCCACCAGCAAGCTAATGATTTGAATATAATTTAATTGAATATATTCTATGAAATTCACTCTTCATCCTCCTCTCCCACATCCAGATATTGCTGACTCAGTGTTGTTACCAGACTGCTCCTGGTAATCAAGCCAACCAATCTGCCGTCCTCATTTGTAACGGGAACGGTGGATGACTGATTCTCTGTCACCAGTTTGATTGTATCCAAGATACTTTCTTCAGGTTTCAGAGTCAGAACATTTTGCTTCATGAATACTTCAGCAGTCTGTGTTTTGTCCTCCACGCCTCTGAGCCGGCTTGCCTTTACAATGCCTAAAAGCCGCTTGCTTTCCGGATCCACTACCAGCAGACTGTCTACCTTATTTTGCCTCATTTTGTCAATGCACTTCAAGACAGACATGTCCTTTGCCGTCGTAATGGGCTTTTCTATCATAATATCTGACACTTTAATAAACTCCGGAGAGGACCAGATTCTGTTCTGTCCGACGAAATGAGAAACAAATTCATCTGCCGGATTTTTCAGAATGTTTTCCGGTGTGTCGTACTGCAGAATAGTTCCGTCCCGCATAATGCATATTTTATCAGCAATTTTTACAGCCTCATCCATATCATGCGTCACAAAAACTATCGTTTTCTTAAGTTTAGACTGTAACTGTATCAGCTCGTCCTGCAAATCTGATCTAGTAATTGGATCCAGTGCCGAGAACGGCTCATCCATAAGAATGATATCCGGATTGGTTGCAAATGCCCGGGCAACACCAACACGCTGCTGCTGGCCGCCGGAAAGCTGGGTGGGGTAGCGGTTCAAAAACTCATCGCAGTCAAGTCCCACCATCTGCATCATTCTTTTGGTGTTCTTGGCAAGTTCTGCGGGAGCTGTCTTCTGTAGTTTGGATATCAACTCAATATTTTCCTGAACGGTCATGTGGGGAAATAAACCGGTTTGCTGAATGACATAACCGATTTTCCTGCGCAGTGCCACCTCATCTACGTTTTTAATATTCTCTCCATGGATAGTAATGGTACCGCTGCTGGGCTTAACCAGCCGGTTGATCATTTTAAGCAGGGTAGTTTTTCCACATCCGCTTTCTCCGATTATGGTAACTAATTCTCCTTTGTCAATGGTAAAATTGACATCTGACAAAACTCTTTGTGTTTTGTAGGCTTTAGTTATATGTTCAAATTGAATCATTTGTCAGCCTCCTTTCAAAGTAACTACTCATAGTATATTGGAAAGTTGTTACTTTGTCAAGGCTTGTACAGAGCCATATACTGGATTAAGGTTGAATGTATTTGTAAAAATGAGGCTATTTTCCGGGTAAATTCCACGCAAAATATAATTTTAAAATTAGTAAAAAAACAAAAAAAAGCCAACATCAACTCAAGAGCGTTTTAAAACACACTTTTGTGTTAATGTTGGCTATAATGCGGCAGAAAGATCAGTTTCCGGAGCATGTATGGAAAATTATTTCATAATCTAATGTTTTCAGACATTCTGCAAAAATTCACTGACATAATGAAGAGCGGCACCGACTGCCGGAGTATATTGTCCCTGAGTGCCCAAAATGATCTGATCTCTGGAAAGGGTAAAAGGTGATGTGGAATTTATTTGATTCAGAAGAGTTACCACATCCTCTTCCAGAAAAAATGGAGCCAGATATCCGCTGATAATAATGGAACCGTCGATCATAATATTCAGGTTGCGCATGGCAAAAGCCAGATGTTCCAGATAGCTGTCCCAAATTTGCCGGCAGTCAGAATCCCCGTTCCTTAATTTCTGAAAGAAAGGTGTGATACCCATACCGGAAGCTTGTTCCAATGCGTTGGCGGAACAGTAAGTTTCCAGGCAGCCCCGGCTGCCGCAGTAGCACATCGGTCCGTCGTGCGTAAGACATAGATGTTCAATAATACCGCTGTGCATATGAATCCCCTGGTGGACCAGACCGTTCGTAATGATAGAGCCGCCCATATTTCGGTTCAGCAGAAACACAACTGCGCTGTCTATTTCTTTATGATTCCATAGTTCCAGGTAAGCCGCTGCCTTGGAATCGTGTTCCAGCCGGCAGGGATAAGTAATATATTCTGTAAAATCAGATAGTTTCATCTGAATATTATCCATGATTACACCATAGCTTACAGATTGTCCATCAGGTGCAATAATCCCCTGGGTAGCAATGGATACCCCTAAAATTGAAGATCTGTCTAAGACATTTACGGATATAAAACCCTCTAGTTCCTGTCCAAGCTGCCGGTAGTATTTTCTTGAAGTCTGATAAGGGATGTCCAGTGTGGAATCAAAAATCACAGTACCATAGAGATCGACTGCCACAAAATGAACCATCTTTTTTAAAATTCCAATCCCGATCGAGACTCTTGCAGTACGTCGAATCTGGATTGCCCGGGCTTTCCGACCTCCCGTAGAATCAAAGTATCCATTTTTTTCAAGCAGACCTTCTTCTTCTAAAATTTTTAAGTTCTGACTTACGGTAGATAAACCCATTTGCAGTTTTTGGACTATCTGCAGTTTTGATGTAGTGCCCTCATGGTAGATAAAAGAATATACTTTATTTTTGTTAATTCTTTTGACTGCCATGGTAGTCATTCCTTTATCGCTCATAGAACCTCCTAATTCGCTAAATTCATCTCATCGACCTATCGTTCTTTCTATCATAGTATGTCTGTATTTAAAAAGCAATGAAAATATATTATTATGCAATTTATACAAGAAATCAATAAGAAAATTGGGATAAAAATCAATTGTTATTCTAAATATAAAGTAATATACTCTACTTATGATTAGGTGTTACGCATAAGTATAAAATAAAAGAGAAAAAATGGAGGAAGATCATGAAAAGTGCAGTATTTTACGGGAAGCATGACTTGAGAGTGGAAGAATCAAAAAAACCTGAAATCGGACCAAAGGACGTATTAATTCATGTAAAAGCATGTGGGGTATGCGGTACGGATGTACATATTTATGAGGGAGATAAAGGGGCGGCAGAAGTAACCCCTCCCACGATTTTGGGACATGAGTTTTCAGGAGTGGTGGCTCAGACAGGAGCAGAAGTAGTAAATTGCAAAGTCGGGGACAGGGTATGTATAGATCCCAATTGTTATTGCGGAACCTGTGAACCCTGCCGCAATGGCGCGGCACATTACTGTGAGAATATGATTGGATATGGAACTACCGTAAACGGAGGATTTGCAGAATATTGTGCAGTCAACGAAAGACAGGTGTATCTGCTGGGTGAAAATACAACATTTGAGCAGGGGGCTATGGCGGAACCGGTAGCCTGCTGCCTGCACGGAATTGATATGTGTGAGATTCAGCCCGGACATCAGGTAGTGGTAATCGGCGGCGGAATGATCGGTCTATTGATGATGCAGCTGGCAAAACTGGCTGGAGCAGCCAAAGTAGCTCTGCTGGAGCCTGTGGAAAATAAAAGGGAAGTAGCGAAGAAATTGGGTGCAGATATCTGTATTGACCCTATAAAGGAAGATGTTCAGGCGGTATTGAAAGCGGCAGGAATGACCTGGATCAACACCGTGATTGAATGTGTGGGAAGGCCGTCTACAATCCGGCAGGCAATTGATATTGCAGGAAATAAAGCTGTGGTTATGATGTTCGGGCTCACAAAACCGGATGAAACTATCCAGGTGAAACCATTCGAAGTTTTCCAGAAGGAGCTTGTGCTAAAGGCATCTTTCATCAATCCTTATACACAAAAGCGTGCTTTGGATCTGATTGATACCAGACGTCTGGATGTCAGTAGCATGATTTATGAAGTCTGCGGGTTGGAAAACCTGGAAGGCGTATTAAGCAAACCAGAATTGCGTGCTAATGGAAAATATATTATTTCCCCTGAAAAATAAATAGGAAATGAGTATGTGACAACGTATAACAGACACTTCTGCGGTAAAAGGCAGGAGTGTTGTTTGCTTTATAATGCAGTTGAGGATTTTAGATAAATGCAGTATAATAAGACAAAGTTTCAGGAGATAGGGTGGCGGCTTGCAGAATAAAATTGACCTGCTGCGTTCAGGGGGAAGGAAATAAGTCCCCGGGAAGAGTATATCGATACGGTATGGGGAATTGGTTATCGCTTGCATAAAGGTTAGCGCGTATTTGAAAATTGATGGAGTTCATCTGATAAATATCAGATATATAACAGATAAAGGAGAACATGATGCATGTGTATTGAGTTCAGGAAAGTGAGCGGATTTAATAGAGGGACTATTTTAAATTTATTGTCTGATGCTTATTCCTTTGATGAAAGAATGGGACAATGCTGGAGATCTGATTGGGAAGAATTTGATGATTTTTTCTTTGATAATCTTCAGATTGCAGATCAATATGGTTTTATCACAACGTTAGACGGCGAAGCAATCGGGCTGGTTTCCTGGGATCCAAGAAATATGCCGGAGTATGTAGAGGTGGGGCATAACTGTATTAAATCAACTTACCAGGGCAGGGGCTATGGGACAATGCAGCTTGAGGAAGCTGTCAACAGAATCAGGGGATATGATGTGAAAAAAATAATAGTAACCACTAATGCGGGTCTTTTTCCGGCACAACGGATGTATGAGAGTGTTGGATTTAAGACAGTCCTACGAAGAAAAAATTCTGGCATTGCAGATTTTGCCGGTGAATATATTGATTATGAAATTATTGCAGATGAATTTGCAGGTCTGCGGCATTCCAGTAAGTGAAGCTGCCGGCAGAACGCAATTGTATTTGGGGAAGTATCTGAAATGGGCTGAGGAGTTTTTCCTCAGCCTTATATAGTCAAAAAACGAATTATTACCGGATTATATATTTACGGTTTTTAATGGATCGCAGAACACTTTTCAAGAAGAATAGCGATAGTATGGCTCTTTTCATCATAGTGATTTCCAGCAACATCACCATATACACTGCGTACCTGAAATCCGGCTTCTTCTGCTTCCTGTATCAGGGCTTCTTGTGTGAAGCAGCAATTCCATAGATAATAAGATTTAAGGTCTTGATCTGCTGCAACGATGATTTGTTCCAGGGTGATATTATCTGAATACTTACAATTTCTATTTAGAACGACATGTTGTTTTGCACTCCAGAATCCTGCGCTCTGGTGCAGTTCCCAGGTTTGTTCTTCATGAAAAAGGTTGTATTTTACCATGGAAAAAACATCTAATAATAGCTTCCCGCCAGGCTTTAAATGCTGGTATATCTGCTTCATGACTATGCGTCTGTTTTCGGCTGACAGTGCACCATAATCGCAGTAAATCATGGTAGCCAGATCAAAATGTGTTGCTAAATTCAGCGTGAGATAGTTCTGACGGATATATTTAATATTCAGATTCTTTTCTTCTGCGGAATGGCGTGCATAGGAAATAGAACGTCTTGAAAAATCCACGCCGGTTACCAAATATCCGCATTTTGCAAATCTCTCTGTATATAATCCGGGGCCGCAGCCAAGGTCAAGCAACGAGGGATAGCTATGGGGAGGCAAAATATTTTTTATCCATGACACGGACTTTTCGATGAATGCTAATTTTCTGCTTGCACCGTTAAATTCCGGGTCAAGGTGTGCTTTGAGCATTTGTTTTGAGATATAATTATCATCCCAAAACGCGCTTTCTGTCTCTTTGTAAAGTACAGGTAATTCTAAATTTTTGATGATTTCCTGAAACATAATGATCTCTCCTTTTCATTTGGGCATAAAGAAAAGCCGTAGATTTTACTCTACGGCTCATCTTTGTAAGATGAAGAAAAGTGAAGAGTAAAATAAAACCAAACATTCGGTACACAAAATAAGCTGAATCAACAGCCATTCTGTTTCCTAATTGAATTGATTTTATCTACTCTTTTCCAGTCATCCCCATGCCACTGATTTTGTGACACCTGGTACGCCGGACTTCCATCACCTTTTCTTTAATAGTTATATGGTGATTCTATATTAGGCAGACGGTTTTGTCAACCTTTACAGGCTATCATGGTTGCGTAAATTTACCTTCGGAAATAATGGTGTAGAGTTCACCCATGATGCGCTGATAACGTATCAGGCAATGACTTATGTATTTAATATACCTCTTTTGGGTATGCAAAGCAAGCCCAGTTTTCTGAGCCGTTTCCGGTTTATCCCTCTTTCTCTTTTTTTGTTCCCTTTTTACAATCCCCAGATATGCTCATTGAAATACATGATTTTTTTACTCTGCAATGACAGACTATGGCTTATTCTTTCTGTGTATTTTCCCAGTTCTCCATGTCTGCTTCTTTCTGACTGTAATATCTGTGTACTGCTCAATACCTCATACTCCTCCCCCACTGCCTTTGGCACATCCTTTTTTTGGTATCTTACCAATTCCAGCATTTCTCCTCCGTTTTCACTATAGGCTCTTAACTGTGCCATTTTTGCTGCTCCTGTCATACTCCATCCCATCGGCCTTGAACTCATTCTGCTGGATAATACATGGCTCACATGGCCTTCTGTACTGCTTCCTTTTACTCCGTCTTTATGTTTTAACCGCAGCCTCGCTGCTGTCCAGTTCGACAGGATATAGGCTTTTGCTTCCGACATTCGCTTTGTTTCTCTTTCGTTTTCCAGATAGCCTTCCAGTCTTTCTACGGTTCTTTCAAACTCTTTTTTCGTCTTACTCCTGATTGCAGTCCGCAGTTCATCTGCCGCATCCTCCCGGCTGTCTTTCATGTGGCTCGTCAGCCTGGTCAGATACTTTTCCAGATGAAATTCATCCAGCACATACGTTATTCCTGCCATCCGCTTCATTCCTGATTTAATCCAGCCCCCTCCATCTGCATTCAGATAGATTTTCTTAACCTTATCGAGATCGTAATGATTATTCATATATTCATAGATTTCGTCCCAAAATTGATTGTATTCTTCTCCATGGCTGACACCGCAGAAGTAGTACGGGTTTATCAGTTTATGACGTTTACTCTTTGGTGCCTCTTTCTCGATTCCCTCATGAACATAAACCAGTTTGGTGATCAGACAGTTATTCTTCTGGTGATTCTCATTTTCTCTAAGATCCCCTTTCTTCTCCCGAAACTGGAGAGAAGCATGGTCTTCATCTGCTTCAATATACAGATAATCAACTTCTTTTTTCTTCTTTGGTTTTTCTTCATTTTTGGGGAATTTCAATCCATGAATTTTATTTTTTACAGTCTGTTTCTTCACGTTCCCTGTCAGGCTGCTTTCTTCTCCTCCCCGTCTATAGGATGTCTGCACAGCTTCCTTTAGCATTCTTGCCAATGCGTCCTCCGTAATACGCTCGTTTCTTTCCAGTCCAAGAATACGGTCCAGCAGATATTCACTTTTGCCGGTCTCTTTATTCGTGAACAGGGTCTTTTTAAATGTAACTGTCCCCAGCGATGTGAGCAATTGTTTAGTCTCATGGGATTCTACTGACCAGTGCTGCAGCCTTTTCTGGCTCTTTCTCAGCATTTCATTCATACTTTCCAATGATTCCTGGATCATTCTTAAGCCCAGATTGTGCAGCTCATCTGTCAGACTATGGACATACTCAGCCAGCTTTAATGGCTCTTTCATAAATTCATTTTCCAGTTTTTCAAATTTGTTGATGCATTTTTCTTCAAAATACTTTATACTGTTAATCATAGAGGTCACCTTTCTTTGTGTGTATTTTGGTCGTGCTTAATACTTTATCACAAAATGGTGGCCTCTTTCTATTTATTTTTCATTATCCGAGTAAAATTTTACGCTAGCGGCTATCATAGGTATATCTTTACAGGCGCATGATTGAAACGCCTGCGGCAGATTAAATCACGGTCTACAGCTTCCTTGCTTTAATAATAAAAGTTACAGGAAGCATTTTTGCTTTATTACTAAAATCATCTTCCCCATATGCATTTATGATATCTTCATCTGTTTCTTCAATCATCTGCTCAATTGTAAACCCATTCGCTGACAGCGCGTTAACATAAGTAGAAAGTTTACGATTTGATAACTTGATTTCTTTATCTTCCAAAGCTACGGAATACCATGTTTCATCAAAGTAGGAATTGCAAAAGATGAGATTGTTATTTTCTGCGGATACGCATTTATGTATAGGATGCGACCAGCTGAAAATGAAGATGCCGTCCTTTTTCAGATAGGATGATATTCTGCTGAATGTCTCATTCAGATCCGTTGTCCAGCCTATCGCATAGATAGAATAAACATAATCAAAATATTGTTCGGGTATTCCGCATTCACTTTCCATTGGTCCACATACAAGTCTGGCGTCAATTCTCTGTGATGTCAAGAACTCTTTCGTACGTTCAAGTTGCATTGGGTAGATAAAGCAGATAGTTCACCGACTTCCCCACCTCCGATAATACTTTTCTTACTCATATTTTTAATCCTCACATTCATAATTTTTACTTTAAAATTTTGTTCATTGGTATTTTAATGTTATTCAATTATACTATAGAGTATTTTCAAAAACAATCGTTCATTACGCAAATACATTACGCAGATTTAGATTGACAAGCTAATGATAATTAGCATATAATAAAGCTAATTATCATTAGCCAAAGGAGATTTATAGATGAAAACGGTATCTGCAAAAGTATCTGGAAAAGAGTCCGGAAAAATATCTGGAAAAGTATCTACAAAAAGAAGAATCCTGGAACATGCCTTAACGCTGTTTTCGGAAAAAGGTTTTGATGCAGTGAGCGTAGGGCAGATTGCAGATGCAGTGGGAATAAAAGCCCCGTCTCTATATAAACATTATAAGAGCAAACAGGATATCTTTGATGCGATTCTCGATGAGATGGCAGTTCGTTATCAACAGCAGACTGCTTCCATGCAGATGAATGGAGTGGAACCAAATAAGGATATTGACCGCTATAAGGATATTTCGGAGGAACAGCTGATTCAAATGGGAAAGGAACTGTTTTTATATTTCCTCCATGACGAATATGTCCGTAAATTTCGCAAGCTGCTGACAATAGAGCAGTATCACAGCAAAACACTTGCAGACCTTTATGCTAAACAATATGCAGATGATCCGCTGTCTTATCAAAGTATTCTGCTTGGACTGCTTTCCAATATGGGCATTTTCAACAGGAAAATGTGCAGATTATGGCACTTCACTTTTATGCGCCTTTGTATTTGCTGCTGACCATGTGTGACTGCCAGCCTAAACGTGAGCCGGAGGCCCTGAAGATATTTGAACAGCATATCCGGCAGTTTAACCGGTTGTATCAGAAGACAGGAGGATGAGAGGATGAAAATTACGGTTATACATGGGCAGTCACACAAAGGGGTAACCTATACCATGACCAGAGAAGTGCTGAAACACCTGGCAAATGATCAGGATGAAATCAGGGAATTTTTTCTGCCTAAGGATGGCCCGGATTTTTGCTGCGGCTGCAACAGCTGTTTTATAAAGGGAGAAGAGCATTGTCCTGCCGCCAAAAAAGTACAGCCGATAGCCAGGGCAATGGAGTGGGCGGATATTATTTTTCTGGACAGCCCAAACTATGTTATGGAGATGAGCGGTTCCATGAAAAATTTCCTGGATCATATGGCGTATCGATGGGTGACTCACAGGCCCCATGGTGGAATGTTTAAAAAGGTGGGTATGACATTTTGCTCATCTGCGGGAGCCCCTGCCGGACATACTGCCCGTTCACTTGCAAGACAGTTAAAATGGATGAGCGTATCAAGGGTATTCTGTTTCCCATTTGTCAGCAATGCCATGGGGATATCAGATGTAAAAGTGAAAAAGCGGAAAAAAATGGAGCGGGAAGCTGTCCGCATAGCAGCCAGGGTGCGGCAGCGGGCAGAACGGCCCAGAGCCAGTATCAGGGGGAAACTGTTTTTTTATGTTTTTCGGAAAATGCAGTCCAGTCCCGGCGCAGCCTGGAATCCGGTGGATCGGGACTGGTGGGTAAATCAAGGTTGGACCGGGAAGAAAAGACCGTGGAACAAATAATTACTGTCCTGGAATATTAGAACTGCAGGCCGCCATCAAAATAAAATTATTTTTGGGGTATGCACAGTTATCTAAGGATGAGATGTAGAGGGGCATGGAGATTTTTAAATTCGAATTAAATGCTTAAAATGATTTGGAGTTGAAAATGATATCAATGATTAAGTGAGGTAAAATAATGGATATTCCTACAAAAATTAATAATATAATCGGTTCCCGTTCATTTACCTTAGACAAAACCGGGATGTCCGATTCCCAGGTTATCTGTTTTGATGATATGATTCTTAAAATAGAAAAGCAATGTGAAGAATCAGATAATGAACATCAAATGTTGTCCTGGCTCTCCGGCAGACTTCCGGTGCCGAAACTGCTCTGCTCCGAAAAGAGCTGCAGTACAAATTATCTGCTTATGGAACGGGTGGTTGGAGAAATGTCCTGCTCCTCGGAATTTCTGGAAGATCCCGAGCTGTTAACGGAATTGCTGGCAGAAGGGCTGCGAATGTTGTGGAATGTGGATATTTCAGCGTGTCCTTATCATAATGGGATTGATAATAAACTGCGGCTGGCGGAAATTCTCGTTTCTAATAACCTCTGCGAAATGGAAGGAGTAGAGCCGGGAACCTATGGGGATAATGGATTTGCTTCTCCGGCTGATTTACTTACATGGTTAAAAGATAACAGACCCGCCGAAAATCTTGTATTTTCTCATGGTGATTATTGTCTTCCAAATATTTTTATCAATCAAAATAAAGTCAGTGGTTTTATAGATCTGGGGAGAAGCGGAATAGCTGATAAATATCAGGATATCGCTCTTTGCTACCGAAGTCTAAAGCATAATTTTGAAGGCAGGTATGGAGGAAAAATATATGAAGACTTTAATGCGGATATTCTTTTTGACAAGTTAGGGATAGAACCGGATTGGGATCGGATACGATATTATATTTTATTAGACGAGCTTTTTTGAGAAGAAGGCTCAGGTGCATTAGATACATAGATGATTAGGGTGATACAGGAGGTGTAGGCTGTGTCACCCTGTTTTTGTGTAAATGATATAGAATACAGGATATAAACCGGCGATACTGTAGCTTCAATTTGTACATAATAGTGGATTGACAGTTAAAAAATATCGTAGTATAATTTAAATACTTAGATAAAAGCTTTTATAAAAGAAATACAATTAATACAAAAGAAATAAAGAATTATTTGTGAGGTGGAAAGGAGAATTTATAATGTATTTGGAAAGTATTTTTGGGTTAGCGGGGAAAACAGCCCTGGTTACAGGGGGAAGAGTAGGAATCGGACAGGTAATTGCCATTGCATTGGCAAAGGCGGGAGCCGAGGTAGTTATTATGGGAAAGACAGATTCCCGGGAGACAGTCAGGAAGATTGAAGGGGAAGGTGGTAAAGCGTATAGTATTACGGCTAATGTGACAGATGAGGAGGCGGTAGAGAAGGCGATGGATCTCATCATGGAACGTTCCGGACATATTGACATTGTGTTTAATAATGCGGGAATCTGTATACATAAGGATACTTTAGAGGCTACGATAGAAGAGTGGAGACAGGTTATTGATGTCAATCTGACAGGAGAATATATTGTGGCAAGAGCCGCAGGCAGAAGGATGATAGAGTCCGGAACCAAGGGTAGTATTATAAATATGGCATCTATGTCTGGCACAATTGTTAATATCCCGCAGTGGCAGGCATCTTATAATGCCTCTAAAGCCGGAGTAATGCACATGACCAGGTCTCTTGCCATTGAATGGGCAGAGCATGGAATTCGGGTTAACAGTTTAAGCCCGGGTTATATTGGTACGCCTATGTCAGCTGATACGCCTCAGGAATTAAAAAATGCCTGGATGCCGCTTATGCCTTATCACCGTATGGGTAAACCGGAAGAGTTGATTCCTGCAATATTATATCTGGCATGCGATGCGGCCGGATACACAACAGGGTCGGATGTGATTGTGGATGGAGGATATGTTGCACAATAATCAGAGTGTTAAATTGAGATTTTGACGATTGTTTGAATTAAATGATAGTTGATATATTAATGAACGTTTAAATTCTATGATCGGTCAAATTACATATGGATTAAGTGACGAATGTTGCAGGAGAGCGTGTTATAATAAAACCAAGTTATAATAAGACCAAGTTAGCAAGGAACCCAATAGAATCAGGGGTTTGCGGCAGCTCTGGTCTTATTTTTTACTACAATCGAACATCTTTTTCATTAAAAATCCAGTTTTGTTTTCCGAAATGTGGAATATTTTAGGAGCGGAATAGCGGAAAATACAGGTCAGGCAACAGAGAAGGATTTTAATGTTACCTTTGAAAATGAGACAGCATGGTTGTCAATAGGACAAATGGCAGACCTCTTCCAAAGAGATAGAAGTGTGATTTCTAAGCACATAAAAAATGTTTTTGCAGAACGTCAGGCAGAACGAGAGCAAGCCATGACAATGCAGGATTGGGCAAAACATCTGGATAATATACTGACAATGAGTGGGGAAAACTTCTCAATGGCAATGGCTCTATCTGCCATTCTCAAGCTATGAAGAAGGTTGAGGGTGAGTATATAAAATACAAAGCCCACAATTTGACAAGTAACCGTTAGATATAAAGCAGTTTGCCATATGGGCTGTGGAGCGGATTATTCAGAAGATAGAACATTATAGCTTTGATGCCACAACGATAAGAGTGGGATGTGATGATACGGGATAGTGTAAAAAACATAAATGAAATATAGTGTAGTTTCTTGCAAAAATCATGCCGTTGGTATAATATACTTTTATATAACTTTTTATGAAAGCGAGAATATGTATGGTAGTCAATGGCGTAGATGAAAGCAGGCAGTCCAATAAAGTCAGAATAGCTAAATGTATTTTAGACTGCGGAGAAATATCAAAAGCAGAAATAGCGTCAAAGCTGGATTTGAGTATGCCTACAGTATTTAAAAATATTAAGGAGCTCATTCAGCTTGGAATTGTAACAGAAGGAAATGAATATCAGTCGACCGGAGGGCGTAAGGCGAAAGGCCTGTCCATAGCCAATCATTTTATGTATTCAGCAGGTATTGATATTACCCGGAATCATATCAGTTATGTATTTATTGATTTAAAAGGGGATTTATTATGCCAGAAGAGAATACGCAGGTCTTATGAAAATACGCTTGATTATTATGAAGCACTGTATGAGAATTTTGCCTGCTTTCTGGAGGAAAGCCGGATCGAAAGTAATAAAATTCTTGGGGTGGGAATTTCCGTTCCAGGAATTATAGATGCCCAAAACCAATTGATTATTACTTCACATGTTCTGAAAGTAAATAATGTGAGTCTGAAAAATTTAAGTCAGCTGTTCGAATATGATGTCTGCTACGAAAATGATGCTAATAGTGCGGCAATTGCAGAGTTTGCGAACCGCAATAAGGATGCTGTCTATGTCTCTCTCAGTGATACTGTAGGCGGCTGCGTTTACATCAACCAAAGAATTTATACTGGTGAACATTACCGAAGTGCGGAATTTGGACATATGAATCTGGTACGAAACGGTGCGAAATGTTATTGTGGCAAAAAGGGCTGTGCAGATGTATATTGTTCTGCGAGAGTTCTGGCGGGGCATGGGAATGGAAGTCTGGAAAGATTTTTCGATCAGCTTCAAACTGGGGATGAAGGATCAAAGAAAGTCTGGGAAAAATATCTGGAAGACTTAGCTGTGTTGGTGACAGACTTACGTATGGTATTTGACTGTGACATTATATTAGGCGGATATGTGGGAGGCTATTTGAAAAAATATATTATGGATCTCAATAAGAAGGTAGTGAAGCTGGATCCTTTTGATAACGATACTACTTATCTGCAGACTTGCCGGTATGAACGGGAAGCTTCTGCTGTTGGGATTGGGATGCGATTTATTGAGAAGTATCTTGATACGCTGATATAATCCGACTCTATAATACAATAATTTAACTAGTCCGCTGCGTTTGCGATAGAAGATAGTATAATGAGCAACGGAAATAAACTCCCCTATCTCTCTGTCGTTCATTCCTACAAAGTAACTTAGCATGGATAGCTTCATGCTGTTTTGGGGTAAGCTGTTTTATTGCCTTTGCCAGCTTGTCATTCGGTACGGGTATAGCAAAGACATGAACACAAAATCGTGTAACATCACTTGGGTATGTATCATTCATTCCGAAAAAGTTTAATTGTTAAACCAAAAAGCGGTCAATCATGTATGACTAACCGCTTAAATGTAATTATAAAATTCTCAAACTGAATTTATTACTGCGTAGATTGCTTTTGTTTTTTTATAAAGATAAAACGCATAACTAAGACCACAAATAATACTACGCTAAAAATTAAAGTATGGATTGTATCAATCGGATAGGATGCAATCCACCCTTGATTAAAAACAAGTATTGAAATATATCCAGTTATTATAGAACATGGCATAAAAGCAATACCAACTATATTAAACCAATCAACATAAAATGGTGCTTTTTCTGTCGACAGTATTTTCCCAATAAAATAGCCGGCAATCCCCACTGTTTGAATAATCTTTGAACCCCACACCGCTTCCATAGTTTGTTCTTCATACCATCTACCAAAAGCGCAAAACAGCCCAATAGCAATAAAGGCTGTTGAGGCAATATAAAGCACTTTACTTGTAAGTTCTTTGCTTTTTTGGCCTTCATTGGCACTGGCTCAATTCCTTTTAAAATGTAATCTGTTGTTACTCCGAAAAAGTCGCTCACGCACTATTCTTACACTACACCTAAATCCATTTTGAGATAAACTTTATCTTTTAACTGAATACCTGAATCAAACATCGGTTGATCATAATGTTCTATAAAGTAATTTTCAAGACGGTGCGATAAAATAAATCCGCAGCATTCGTAAAACGAGATGATCCAGGGGATGTCTCCGGTGCCGACAGATAACGTTGTACCTTTATCTTTGTAATAACGGGATATGTGGCTAACTAACTTTTTTCCATACCCTTTTCCTTGAACTTGCTCGTAAGTTGCCAAATTTTGAAGTTCATAAATACCGTTTCCCTCGTCAGTTACAACGCAGATACTTTTTAATCCGTCATCATATAGTGCAAAAAGGTTTCCTCTATCTAAATATTTATCAATCATGCTTTCCTGTTCGTCTGCTAAAAGCAACAAATCGAGAAAGTCTTTTTTGTTACTTTCAATGATTTTTATTTCCATATGTATATCTCCTCACGCACATTATTTATTTCCAAAATTCTTTACCAATAATCCCCGATGGATATATCCATCTTTTATATCTTCTTTTTCTGGCAGCGGGCGTGTATCAACTATATTGTACTTGGCATAGAGCCTTTTTTGAATATTACAAAAATAGACAGGTAAGCCAATGCAAGAATAAAAATGGGCAGTGTCCTGCACCTGAAAGTGAATGTGGGGTTCTGTCGTATTACCAGAGTTACCGCACTGAGCGACAACATCACTTCTTTTTACAGTCTGCCCTTTTTGTACTTTTACACTCCCAGGCATAAGATGACAAATGGTACTATATTCATTTGGCGAGTGTTTTATAATAATTCGATTACCGCCAATATCAGGTGTGTCTGGGTCGGGCTGCCCATCGTTCATTATGCGGCAATCAGGGAAGTTATTTTTTACTGAGATAACTATGCCGTCGGCAGGGGCAAGAATGTCTTTTCCATAACAATAATAACTATGCAAATCCTTTTTATCGCCTTGGCAGCTCTCCCCATTTTCATCCACGATAAAGAAATCATAAGCAAAACGTTGTGGTAAGATTTCCCACGAGTGGGATGTGTTTTTAGTAACACCGCCATTTCCTATATACCATTCTCCATCGAATGGCAATGCATACTCTACTTTTGGCACATAATCATCTATGGGATCAATATCTTTTTTTCGATACTTAATTTTTGCATAATATAAGCCGATAACTTGCAATACAGCCTGTCCTAGAAGTCGTTTATTCATATGAAATTTCTCCTTTATACGGATTTCCTAATTCAATGGAAAATTATTTGATATCAATCAAATAATCTCAAATCCCATACTTTAACATGAAAAGTTCAAGAATTATTAAACTCATATCAACAACCCCTTTCACAGACTTATTTTAGTTTAATTAAAGTATATCAGAGTAGTAAGTGAAAGTGAAGCACCGTATATCTTTTTTCATAGAGAATTTCATTGGATTTTCAAGCTTCCTTTAAGAGAATTTCATTAATTTCCTGAAATTAATGAAATTTGCTCTCATAGCCCCTGGAAGGGTTTACTCTTGCACAGATAAAAATAATTCTGTCTACAGCATAAGGCTGGCAGATTCCGCTGTCAGCCTTTTTATAAAAACAATATTGATCTGAAATAAAAAATTATAATCTCAATTACCTGAGAAATCCGATCTTAAATTCTTAATTCTCGTTCAAATCTAAGCCCCCCGCACCCAGTCCAAACAGACATTTACCGTTTCCGCCGCATTATTAGACCAAGCATCCGCACCCGTTACCACCATAGTGTCATAACTGGCACATGCGCCTCCAATTGTGACTTTAACATCATCTCTAATGCCGGCATCCTTCAGCCCGTCGATGGTATCTTTCATGGAATCGATTGCCAGAGTGAGGACTCCGCTCAGTCCCACTATCTCAGGTTTTACTTCAAGTACTTTTTCCACAAAGGAACTGACGGGCACATCAATGCCAAGATCATATACTTCGAAACCGGAAGCTTCCGCCATACTTTTAAAGATATTTTTTCCAATATCATGCAGATCTTCATGGACGGTTCCCAAGACAATTTTACCGACTTTTTCACTGGAATCGGAGCCAATGATGGGTTCCAGAATTTTAATCGCTTCTGACAGCACTTCTCCGGCAAACATCAGATCGCCAACATAATATGCACCGGTTTCGAACTGCTCTCCGACAACTGCCATTCCTTTCTGGCAGGCTTCTATGGCTTTGTTTGCTTCTGCTTTAGTTGGGTTTCCAGCAGCGAATTCATTGAGCATGGAGAGAACTTTTTCTTCATCAAGCTCCCCGAGAGCTCTTGTTAGTGTGGCTAAATCAATCATAATTAACCTCCTTTGAAAACGATTCATAGTTACTATTAATGAAATAACGAATTAGTATGGTATGGGATTCAATGACGAATTAGTTTGGTGTGAGATCCAATAACGAATAGTTTGGTGTGCAATCCAATAACGAATTAGTCTGATATGAAATCCAATAACGAATTAGTCTGATATGAAATCCAATAACGAATTAGATAGGAACCAATAACAAATTAGTTTGTGTATGAGATCCAATAACGAATTGATTTATGTATGAGGTCTACCGGTAGATACCATAGTTGTGGACAGCGTCAGTCATTGCGGCAACATTTTCGATTTTTGCAGGACCTATGGCGTTAAACGGAAGGGTAAATATGAACCCGGACGCAGTTTTCATTTCGTCTAAAAGTTCTTTTACCCGTGTATCAACTTCTTTAACAGTGCCACCAATTAAAAGCGCCGGTGATATACCGCCTGCGATACACATGTGCTCTCCAATGACTTGTTTTGCCTTTATAGGGTCTGTCCGGTCAAACCAGGCAATTGCTTTACCGGCCGGCAGTTCAAGAAGTGTATCCAACAAATGGTCATAACTGCCCTGCAGAGAAAGGAGTGGTGTAAAATCTGCTTTGATGAGTTCTTCACAAATGTACTTGAGATATGGCCAATGAAATTCACGGAACTGTTTTTCTGACAGGAAGCTGTTATACCAGACCGGACAGAATACCCTCCTGGAGCCCGTCAGCTGATATGAAATCTCTCCCGTAGCTTTTCCAACAGCCAATAGTACCGGAGCCAGAGCCGCACAAATCTTATGAACCTTATCCGGAACACGCCGGAGATCATAAATAACCTGATCAAAATCTCTGAGAAATGCTCCAAGTGCATCCAGTGGATTTGGATTAAGTGCCATATACCATGGCGGGCAGTTTACGTCTTTCATTTCCTGAGTAAAGGTTTGTAAATCCCCCAATGCAGGACCCAGCTTCATGCCAAATTTTATGAGGGCAGTTGTTGATTCACTGCTGCCAGGTCTGCTTAATGAGCCATATACCCGTGGAACTACCTTATTATTAAGGAAGCCAAAAGGATCGTCAATAAATTCGTCATATTCTTCAACGCTCATGACCGGACTTTTGATTTTAAATTGTGATTCCACATAGGGTGGAACCTCTCTGCCGGGTTGGGATGAATAATTGTCTTTTAGAATGTCATGTGCAAATCCGCCGCCCAGAACAGAAGCAGCTGCTGCATTTACCGCAGTTTCCGGATCTGTTCCTGCAAGTGCCAAACCCAGTGTCACAGACTCAAATGAGCGAAGCATACATGCTGCATCCCAATTGAAATCCTTTGCAAACTTAGTTGAGGCCTTCATGTACTTATCCTGGTCATAATACATGTCTTCATATGAGATACCAGAATATTTTGCTGGAAAATACAGTGTTGCCGCTCCGATTGGTACACGGTCGACCTTTTCTAATCTGGTGCACCGGTCCAATCGCTCTAATTTTTCACTGTAACTGCTTGCTTCCATGCTTTTCATTAGATTCCCTCCATTTCATTGTGGGCAGAAGAATGATTAAAGTTTTATACCTTATAAATTAATAGTATATTATATGGAAAAACATGTCAATGTCTAATTTAAATAGTTTTAAAAAAGTATTTCATACACTATTTAAATTTATAATATATTATAAACTGTATAAAATATAATAAATATATAATATAAATACAATATAAACTGTATAATTAAAATATGTAATATTATGTAAAATATATAAAACTGTGTGTAAACTAAAAATTATCAATAAATGTTTGACATTATTCGCTATTGTATTTTTCTTAAATGATAAACTGTGAAGCCTGGGCAGTGGTTATGGTTTCTCTGCTGCAATGTTTGTGAAAGTGATCTTATTGTAACCAACTGAACGGATTAAACTTTTCTTGACAGTAAGAGAAAGCTTTTATATACTTTTAGTAAATAAACCACAAGGAGGGACCTATGGACAACGCCGTATCAGACGCTGCCTTTTGGATCATATTCATATGGGTCAACCACAAATAAATAATCAGGCATGGCTTGTAAGGGAAGATACAGGCTATGCCTTTTTGCGTTCCCATTGGGCATCTACTAAAAAACGTGGAATGAAAAAGGAGGAAATCAGTGGAGATTGTAATTCGCACTATGGAGCAGGAAGAAGCCAAAGAGGTGAAAAAAATTGGCAAGCGGGCATTTAATTTTATTGAAGGAATGTTTGTAAGTGAACCAAAACATGCATTAGTAGCAGTAGTTGATGGAAAAATTACAGGAGCCATTATCTACAAAATTACTGAAGTCCAGGGGAAGAGAACGGGGTACTTTGAATATGCATTTGTAGACCCGGATTATCATGGGAGAGGAATTGGCAGAAAATTGTACCAGGCAACCACGAATCATCTTTGGGAGCAGGGATGTGACTCTCAGGCAGCATTAGTAAAGGATGACAATGTCGGTTCCTGGAGTTTATTTCTGAAAAATGGATTTTCCAGGGTTGGATTGCCGGAAATGTTCCGGCATCTGGGGGTTTTGGGTGTCTTGTCCCAGTTTATTCGAAATTTATTCTGGCTGGCTATCGGGATGGATTTTTATCTGGCAGTGCGCAATGAGACACTGGAAAGTAAAGACAGCACCGGCAGACAGATTGGGGCATATCTTCTGATCAATGTTTTGCTGATTCTTTTAACTTTGTACCGCATAAAAGAACCCATGATATTTCTGGGGGTCTATGCAGGAATCCTGGCTGGCAGAATCGCCGTGGGCAGAATAATGGCCATGTCCAGTAAGAGGGAATGGCAGTTTCGTATGAATAATGGAGGAGCAGGTGTTGCTGCAATCGTAAATTTTTTTAGCGGAGTATTTCCAATGAGCGGCAACTGGTATCCCCGGGACTACGAAAACACGAACGAATTCCGCAGGGATTTGGGAATGGTGGCTTTAGCAGAATGGTTGTTTATGATTGTATTAACGGGAGTATCTATGATATTTCAATCTTCTCATTTGATTTTTCACTATGCCTCATGGATTGGAGAAATACTTTTGATCTATCGTATCCTGGCATTTTATCCCTTTGAAGCTTATGGCGGAAGCAGGGTCTTTTGCTGGAACAGATGGTTATATTGTGCAATGGCGCTGATATCGGTTCTGCTTATTGCTTTTATGCAGCTTTAATGGGTGTTGTGAAGTGTCGTTTAAGTGAATTTAAATGTCATATAAGTGTATGTTTCCCTAAAGTATTGCTTTTATAGTAAAATAGCTTAAAATAGAAAATAAGTATTATAGAGTGTTTGAAATTCATTCCCGCCATCTGCACGTCCTACTTTGCGGCATATTTGCCCCGAACTCAGGTTACGTAGCCCGCTACGCGCCCTTCATCCGGGACAAATCACCCACAAAGTGTGATGCACAGCTGCCAGAAAGCAATTCTAATACACGCTCTAGACCTATACTTTCAGCCATGTTCTAATTTTGAAGAAAAAAATTATAATCCTGAATTCTATACTGATTGTAAATGGAATAAATGTTTAGAGGAAGGAGACAAAAGTGGAATTTAAACGGGAAACATTACAGGAGCTTCAGTCTAAGTTAAGGGAGATGTCTGCCTTGACAAAGAATGTTCCATGTGGACTTCACCAATGTAAGGATGATGAGGAACTGACGATAATTAATATGAGTGACAGTTTTTTCGAGATGTTCGGATATAGCAGGAACGATATTGAGGAAAGATTTCAGAATCGATTTGCAAGAATGATATATAAAGAAGACCGGGACGCTGTGTTTGAATCAATGAAACACCAGCTGGCATTTAAAAATGATCTGGAGTTGGAGTACCGGATACCAATTAAGGATGGCGGTCTGGTGTGGATACTGGATAAAGGGAGGCTTGCTGTAGGAGAAGATGGACAACGGACATTATATTGTGTTATGTTGGACATAACAGAACAGAGGAAGCAGAGGGAAGCCCTGCGGCTTTCTTTAGAGCGGCATCAGGTTATTATGGATCAGGGGACGGATATTATCTTTGAATGGGATATGGATGCGGATAGTCTGACTTTTTCCAAGAACTGGAGTAAGAAGTTTGGCTATACTGCCATAAGGGAAGGCATTAGCAGTAGGATTCCCCAGTCACCGAATATACATCCGGATGATATGGCTGCGTTTATTGCAATTATGACGGACACTGCAGCGGGTGTTCCTTATTCAGAAACAGAATTTCGCATAAAAAATGCAAAGGGCAGATTCACCTGGTGCCGTATTCGGGCTACTACACAATATGACAATAATAAAAGACCTGTAAGGGCAGTCGGCGTGATCGTAGATATAGAGGAAGAGAAGAGAGAACGGCAGGAGCTGATAATTAAAGCCCAGAACGACTGTCTAACGGGGCTTTATAATAAGGCGGTATCCCAGAAGAAAATGGAAGAGTATCTGGAGTGGAAGGATTGCGAAAAGGGTGCGTTATTTCTAATTGATGTGGATGACTTTAAATATGTCAATGATCAGTTTGGTCACTTGTGTGGGGATAAGACGTTATCAAAGATCGCTTCAATGATGAAAAATAAATTTCGTTTTACGGATGTGCTAGGCAGAGTTGGGGGAGATGAGTTTCTTGCATTTCTTCCGGGGTTGTCAGATCAGTTAGCAGCTGAACTGGCAGATAAAATTTTAATAGGAATCAAAGAAATTTCTTTCGAAGAGTATGATATTCATTTGAGCTGCAGTATAGGAATTGCATTTTATCCAAAAGACGGCAGGGATTTTTATAGCCTCTTCAGCCATGCTGATCAGGCGCTTTATTATGTGAAAAATACAGGCAAAGGCAGTTATGCCGTCTATAATCCATCGATGCATGAATATAGGGTATCATTAGATGAACATACCTGGTCATGAGATGACATGGCCCAGGATGAAGTAGTTTCTGTTAATGCGGTCCATTAATCAGCCCATATAAATGACTACCAAAGGTGTAAAGGTAAGGAAAATAATATATTCAGCCATTAGGAGAATCCTCTGTATATGATCCTGATGGCTTCTCTTTGCAAATATTTCAAATTTGAAAGTTTCAAGATTATTTCAAGAATTTGATCTCTGTTTGACATCAGGATTACCTTAAGATACAATTATTCTGCAGCTATTAGGTTTTTTGCTATTTGTTATGGCCTGTTATGACACCTTGGGAGGGATAAAATGATTAAGATTGCTATCTGTGATGATGATGAGGTAGAATTACATCGGCTGAATGTTATAGTGCAGCAGATAATAAAATTATATTCGGAAACGGAAATTTCAATTGCCGTATTTCATACTGCTAATAGTCTATTGAATGCGATTCGTTACGAGAATTTCGAAATTTATTTGATGGATATTATCATGCCGGAAAGAAATGGTATAGAGATGGGACAGCTCATAAGGCAGAGAGATGAACAGGCTGTTATTATTTATCTGTCAAATTCACCGGATTTTGCAGTTCAGTCTTATACGGTACATGCCTATTATTATTTGTTAAAACCAGTGAAATACGAAGAACTGTACCTGGTTTTACAGAAAGTATTGAAACGTTACGAGCGGTTTAACACTAGTGTCTATATAAAAACAAGTAATGGCATGGTTACAGTCAGTAAGAGTTCCATTATCTATATTGAGTATCATTATCATTATTTATCCTATTATCTGGAGAATGGAGAAGTAATTGACAGTGTTATTTTTCGGGAGTCTTTTGGTCAGAAAATGCAGGATCTGTTAAAAGATTTCCGTTTTACTAAGGTTTCCTCGTCCGTAATCGTTAACATGTTATTTGTCAATAAAATTTCAAAGAAAGGTTTTACTCTGATTAATAAAAAAGAGCTGAGAATTACGCGAACTTATCAAAGTGCCAGAAAAAGCTATATGGAGTTTTTATTCAAAGAAGCCCAGGAGAGTGATTTCTATTCTAATATTTAGTGATGACATTCTTTACAATCTCATTAAGGTTCTAATGACCACTTCAATGACTTTGGGATTAATGTTTACTTTAAACGAGGTATTGGGAGCAGAAGCATTCAGGCTTTTGTTAAGAAATATAATGGCAGTATTGATTATGATATTCAACCGGGGTTATTCCGGTTAAGATTGATATTATATTGAAATGTGAATATGCTAATTAGATAGCGTTATTATTTATTTTAATTGGGAGAACTGTGTAAGCTTTTATATTTTAGCTAACACAGTTTTTTATTTTTTAAAAATACCTCATAATTATTAATTATCTTGAAGATAATAGTCAAATAAAGATATACCAGAATTAAATAATATAAGGAAGACATTTTTAGGAGACAAAATATGAAACCAGAGAAAGTTTCGGAAGACGCGATCGTACTTTTTATAAGACAGTTACAAAAAGAGGAAAAAAGTGATTTAACGATACAGAAATATATGCGGGATATCAGAAGATTTCAAGTATTTCTTGCTGGAAATGAAATCAGAAAGGACCTTGTAATTGCTTACAAGAAATATCTAAAGGATAATTTTGCAGTAACCAGTGTTAATTCCATGATAGCGGCAGTGAATAAGTTCCTGCAGTTTTTTGGGCTAAATGATTTCTGTGTAAAGCAGCTAAAGGTACAAAAAAAGCCATACCGTTCTTCGGAGAAGGAACTGAATAAAGAAGAATATATACGCCTGCTGAATACAGCAAAGTCCATTAATAACGAAAGAATGTTTGTAATACTCCAAACGATAGCATCAACGGGTATTCGTATATCTGAATTGAAATATTTTAAGATCGAGGATATTAAACAGGGAGAGATTACGGTATCCAGCAAGAATAAGACCAGAATAATCCTGATACCCAAAAAGTTAAAAAAGATACTAATTCTTTTTTCAAAGAAATATGGGATTAAAAGCGGAGAAGTTTTCATTACGAAAGGCGGCAAATCACTCAATAGAAGTAATATCTGGGCAGACATGAAGAAATTATGTCAAAAAGCAGGTGTATCAAAAGAAAAAGTGTTCCCTCATAACCTGAGAAAGCTGTTTGCCAGATGCTTTTATGAATTAAAAAAAGATATTGCCAAGTTAGCAGATGTACTGGGTCATAGCAGTATAAATACGACACGTATCTACATTATGACATCGGGGTATGAACATCAGAGAGATATTGATAAACTGGGATTAATCCTATAGAAAATAAAAACTACATAATTACCATTATGTAGTATCAGACATTTATAAATTACATAACTATTTTTTACGATTGGTATTATATTAGCACTATTTTGATAAAAATGCAAATACATAATAGAAAAAAAGTCGAATTTTAATCAGTTACTTAATTTTGAACATTCAAACAAGTCTTTTGCATTAAAAATTGTAAAAGACTTTTCTTTTCATATCTTAAATTTTCCTATTGACTCAGATTAATTTCACATATTGCATATAAAACACAAAATGATCCCTTTTCTCTGGTTCTGATACTACATAATGGTAATTATGTAATAGGGAAAACGGTAAGGAACCGCGTTCTTGGAAATGTAAAAAGTTGTACCACATATATGGTGAGGCGTTGCTAAAAAAGAAAGGATGCAGAGAAAAAAGAAAATGAACAAGACGAGTAAGCGCCAGTATACGCGCCTTGATTGGGATGTATGGTATGAACTGGCAAAGGAATATTATGAGACAAACCATCACTTAAGAATACCGGTAAAATACAGAACAAACAATGATCTTTTGCTTGGGCGGTGGATTGAGCGGCAAAGAGCTGCGTATCATGAAAAGGGTGTTTACCAGATTGATGAAAGAAGAATATATCTGTTGAATCAGATTGAAATGGAATGGACGCTGGGGATACGCACACAGTGGGAGATCTGGTATCAGTATTGTGTCCAGTATTATGAGGAGTACAAAAATATAGATATTCCAAAGGGATATTTGGTCAGGCATCTGCCATTGGGCGAATGGATCAGTTATCAAAGGAAACGTTACAAGCAAAACAAACTGCGTCCGGAGGAAACAGATAAATTAGAACGGCTGGGTATTAACTGGCAGATCCGTACAAGAAGGGAATGGGATGAATGGTATGAGCAGGCAAGCTGCTACTATAAGACCTATGGGAATCTGGAAGTACCTTTTAATTATGTAACGGAATCCGGATATAAATTAGGAATATGGATCAATGTTCAACGGGAAAAATACAGAGGGACCAGGAAAAATAAACTGGAGGAAAGTGAAGTCTTCAAATTGAATCAGATTGGAATGCTCTGGGGAATTCGAAGTGAAAGGCATTTAGAGAAAAGTACAATTTTACAAAAAAGCAGTTAAATATAAAAATAAGGTAGAAAAAGAGTTAATTATGTACCAGAAAAATTTAAATAATTGGATGAAACACCTTGATTTTATCATTATTGATCTGATTTGTGTGGAAGCAGCCTTAATGATTGCCTTTATGATTAGATATGGAGTTCAAACTTTTTACTTAAGAGATATTTATTTAGGTTGGTCAGTCATTTTTATCTTTATTGATGGATTGATCGCTCTTGCATTTGGGAGCTATCAGGATATTTTAAAAAGAGGTATTGGAAAAGAAGTAAAGGAAACGATCCACCATACGTCCTGTGTGATGATTTGTTTCTTGCTGTATCTGTATCTTGCAAAAACCATGAATATGTATTCGCGTTCCGTTTATGTAACTATGTGGGCTTTCTTTACCCTGTTGAGTTTTTGTTTCCGATGCGTCAGAAAGAAGACTTTAAAAAGCGGAAGCTTATTTTTAGTGAGCCAGGGAAAAAGAAATCTGATTCTGATAACAGATAAAAAAAGTGTCAGGAAAATGATCCTGGATTTCCAAACCCGTAGTTTTGGGAACTTCTGCATTATGGGCGTCATTGTTATGGATGAAGACATGCGGGGAGAGAAGATTCTGGATATTCCGGTACTGGCTGACCGCAGCAATGCTTTGGACTATATGAAAAATGAATGTATTGATGAAGTATTTTTTTCATTACCGGAGCTGGACCCTATTTACAAGCCGCTGATAGATGGATGTACGGAAATGGGACTTACAATACATATTAATTTAATTCATATTCCGGAACTAAAAACCAATCAGTTTGTGGAAAACATTGTGGGATATACGGTGCTTTCCAGTTCCGTGAATCTGGTGACAACCGGGCAGCTGTTCTGGAAGCGGTTACTGGATATCTGCGGCGGGCTGGTGGGGTGCTTTATGACACTGGTAATAGGTTTGGCTGTGGGACCGCTTATCTACTTTAAGTCGCCGGGACCGATCTTTTTTTCACAGGTAAGAATCGGAAAAAACGGACGTCGTTTTCATATATATAAATTCCGCTCCATGTATCTGGATGCAGAGAAAAGAAAAAAAGAGCTGATGGAGCAAAACAATATCGAAGACGGGCTGATGTTTAAGATGGACAATGATCCCAGAATTATTAAAGGGATCGGAGACTTTATACGAAAATCTTCCATAGATGAGCTTCCGCAGTTCTGGAATGTATTGAAAGGTGAGATGAGTCTTGTTGGAACCAGGCCTCCTACCCTGGATGAATGGGAAAAATATCAGTTCCACCATAGAAAAAGAATAGCCATTAAGCCGGGGATTACGGGGCTATGGCAGGTAAGCGGCAGGAGCAACATCACAAACTTTGAAGAAATAGTCAAGCTGGATGTCAGTTATATCATGAACTGGTCCATTTTTTTAGATGTCAAAATCCTTTTGAAAACAGTTTGGGTGGTTTTAAAAAGGGAAGGTTCTTCCTGAAGATTGGAAAACGAAGGATTTAAATGATGAAATGATTATGAAATGGAGATGAAAATACGAGATGAAACCAAAGGTTACGAATGATAATAGGAATAAGAAAAAAGTACAGCATGTATTTATCATCGGTTCAAAAGGGATTCCAGCAAAATATGGCGGATTTGAAACATTTGTAGAGAAGCTGACGAAGTTTAAAAAGTCAGATGAAGTAGAGTATCATGTTGCCTGTGCAGCAGAACCGGAAGATTACAATGCCCGGGAGGCCGAATTTTCTTATAATGGTGCTGACTGTTATACCATTAAGTGGAAGAAGATAGGTCCGGCAAGAGCTATCTTATATGATGCGGATGCCATGCGATGGGCGCTCCGCTACGTAAAAAAGCACCACGTCAGGCAGCCTGTTTTCTACATATTGGCATGCAGGATCGGAATATTTATCAGGCATTATAAAAAGAAGATAGAAGAAATAGGCGGACTTTTATATATTAATCCCGATGGTCATGAATTTCTGCGTAAAAAGTGGAGTCCAATTGTCAGAAGATATTGGAAATATTCGGAATCCTGTATGGTGAAGTATGCGGATCTTTTAATTTGTGACAGTAAAAATATCGAAAGTTATATCCGTTCGGAATACAGAGTTTACAGCCCCAATACCACTTATATTGCCTATGGTGCAGAAACCGGTAAATCTGTAATTTCCGACACAGATGAAAAACTGGTTCACTGGTATCAGGATAAAAAATTAAGACCAAAAGAGTATTATCTGGTGGTTGGCAGGTTTGTTCCTGAGAATAATTATGAAATCATGATTCGGGAGTTCATGAAGTCCGGGACAACAAAAGATTTCGCTCTAATAACGAATGTCAGCGAAAAATTTCTGGAGGAATTAAAGCAGAAAACAGGATTTGCAAAAGATCCAAGAATTAAATTTGCAGGCACAATGTATGATTCTGAAATCTTAAAGAAAATACGTGAAGATGCGTATGGATATTTTCACGGTCATGAAGTAGGAGGAACGAATCCAAGTCTGCTGGAAGCCCTCAGTGCAACGGATCTGAATCTTCTGCTGGACGTGGGATTTAACCGGGAAGTGGGAGAGGACGGCGCATTATACTGGAATAAAAAGGACGGAAATCTTGCGCGTTTAATTAATGAGGCAGATCAAATGTCACCTGCTCAGATTGCGGACATGGGAAAAACGGCAAAAAAGAGAATATCAGACTGGTACAACTGGGGATATATTGTAGATCAATATGAGAAACTGTTCCTTGGAAAAAATGAGAGGAGATAACACGAATATGAAAATATTGCTGGTTAACAAATTTCATTATATTAAGGGCGGATCGGAAACGTATTATTTTGGACTGGGTGAACTGCTCAAAGAAAAAGGTCATGAGGTTATTTATTTTTCCATGAAAGATGACCGGAATTTCCCTTGCGGGCAGGAAGGGTATTTTACTGAACATGTGGATTTTAACGGCAAAATGGACAAGATCCGCATGCTTCAAACCGGAATGAAAATATTATATTCCAGAGAGGCAAAAAAGAAAATCAGTGCTCTGATTCAAAAAGAGAAGCCGGATGTCGTTCACCTGAATCTGTTTCAAAGGCAGCTGACCCATTCAATAATTGATGCTGTGACAAAATATCATATCCCCATCGTCTATACAGCCCATGACCTGAATTGTATCTGCCCCAATTACATGATGCTGACCCACGGAAATATCTGTGAAGCATGCAAAAGCGGACATTATGGTGCATGTTTCCGCAATCAGTGCGTAAAGGATTCCAGCGTGAAAAGTCTCTTGTCTGCAGCAGAAGCGTACCTTTATAAATGGAAAAAGACGTATCAGAAAATTGATCTGTTTATAACACCCTCTGCTTTTTATAAACGCAAGATCGAAGAAGCTGCCATTACCGCTTCCCCGGTAATACATATGAAAAATTTCCTTCCTGCCAAAAGCGTATACCAGGCTGTGCAGGAAAATGACTCTTATTTTCTCTATTTCGGAAGGCTTAGCAAAGAAAAAGGAATCATGACAATGTTAAAAGCCTATCAGGAATCCGGTCTGGAAAATCCGCTGTATCTTGCCGGAAGCGGAGATTTAGAAGACGAAATTCAGCAGTATATCAGCTGTCATCAATTAAAAGAAAGAATCAGGCTGATGGGGTTTCTGTCAGGGGAGGTGCTGCAGCGTATCGTACAGAGAGCAAAATGCATCGTTCTTCCTTCGGAATGGTATGAAAATGGTCCATATACCATTATGGAAGCAATGGCACAGGGGAAACCGGTAATTGTCAGCAGCAACGGCGGTCTGCCGGAGATTGTAGAGAATGGGGAAACCGGATACATTGCCAGACCCAAAGACACTGCAAGTCTGGCGGAATGTATGAAGAAGATGGCAGGGCTTTCCCGGGAAGAGTACCGGATCATGGGGGAAAAAGCAGTGGCGAATGCAAAGAGAGATTTCGATGCAGACCAGTATCTGAAGAATTTGGTACAGTACTACGAGCAGGTAAGGAGATCATATGGCAAAAATAGGAGTAGTAACATTACATAAATCCATTAACTATGGTGGAGCTCTTCAGGCCGTGGCGCTGAATGAACATTTAAAAAAGCAGGGGCATGAGGTGGTTTTTTTGAATTATCAGAAATCATGGCCGATATATAACAGTCCGGTCAGATACCGGAAACTGCGGATACATTACTATGGCAATCATGGAGTTGTGACAAAATTCCGGATTTTAGCCGGAATGGGTAAAACTGCATTAAGCAATGTTTTTTATTTCAGACGGAAGAGGAAGCATGATGGCTTTCAAGATTTTGTCCATAAATATTTAGTGGTAACACCTTATTACCACTCTTACCGGGAGTTAAAAGACAATTATCCGGACTGTGATTATTATATCACTGGCAGCGATCAGGTATGGAACAATTATTATACCATGGACAAGTTTGACAAAGGTTATTTTTTAAGCTTTGTCGCGGAAAGCCACAAAAAAATAGCATACGGAGCCAGTATTGGCGGGGCAAGAGACGACACCTATATTAAAAAAATCATATCATTGACGAAAGATTTTAAGGCGGTATCGGTAAGGGAAAAAAGCCTGGAGGAACAGATGCACAGACTGGGTGCCGCTCAGGTTGTTACCGTACTGGATCCCACATTACTGTTAACAAAAGAACAATGGCTGGGATTTATAAAACCGTCTGATATAAAGGAACCCTATATCCTGATGTATGGGTTGGAATATTCACAGGAACTGGACCGGGCAGTTGAATGTTTGAGAGAAAAATACGGTTATAGTATTGTGGATATTTTTCCAGGGGTTACCAGATTGAAAAATATTAAATATGTGGATAAGTATTGTTCTCCGGAGGAATTTCTCAGATATATCAAAAATGCCAGTTATATCGTGACCAACTCGTTTCACGGAACGGTATTTTCCATTATATTTGAAAAACGGTTTTTAACCATTCCAAGAGTTCATCAGGAAAGTCGTATGTACGATCTGTTAGATTCGCTTAAACTTTCGAACAACCTGTGGGATATGCGAAAAGAAACGTATACTTTTGATAAAGACGGAATTGATTACCTGGCTGTAAAAAATAGATTAAAGGAATTGCAGAAGTTGTCTTTTCAATTTTTAGAGGGGGCACTCAATGCTTAGTTTAAAAAATACGACAGGACAAAACATAAAAACAGATGCCTGGAGTTTTTTTACAGTCTGTTGGATGCTTACTTTGCTGTCTTCTTCCATCGGAAGATATATGAATTACAGCTATGCCATGACTCTGATTGCTTTTATTGTTTATATCATCAGAAGCCGTCAGATCAATTTTAACTATATTAATATTCTCTGGGGAATATTAATTGGAATTTTTCCGCTTTTCAATTATCTGATACATACCCCGGACTTTTTACTTATTGATATTCTTGGGTATGTTGTTTCCCTGTCAGGCATATTTGCAGTTAACGAACCGGCAAGAAGGTTTGACGGCATTATTTTATATATGAAACTCCGGGCGTTGATTGAAGCTTTTTTTGTGATACTGCAGCAATTTGTTTATCCGGTGTATGTTAAATTTGCCTGGCGTATTCTTGGAACATGGAATTATGATGCCGGGGGAATGGCACTGAGTATTTCGCTGTCAGCGTACATCATTGTTTTTGGGATAGGTGCATTTTTATTCTGCAAAAATGGAAAGAACTCTGTTGGTTATATGCTGTCTGTTATTTTTTGTTTTACTGCACTTGTGTTCACGGACAAAAGAACCATCATGTTAATTGCACTTGTATTATGTATGTTAGTTTATTTTATCAATTGTAATCAGAAGATAAGAATGCGACGTATTCTATTATTACCGATTTTAGTGATTTTCCTTGCAGGATTTAGTATTTGGTTTTACAGAGCATATGGAAATGAAAATGCAATTGGCAGAATTATTGAAACTCTGGTCAATTTTTCGGAGCAAAAAGATATATCAAACAGCCGGAACGATATTCACGCTGTTGCGTGGAAATTGTGGGGAGAATCTGCATATACAAAGTTGTTTGGGATAGGATGGGGAGAGTTTAAGCAGAACTTTACCTTATTTAAAAATACATCTCAGGTGCACAATATATACTTACAATTACTTTGTGAGACAGGGATTACCGGCGTAGTTTGTTTTGTATCGGTACAGTTAATCTGTCTGTTCTCTTCTGTGCATCTGTTCATACGATTTTTTAGGGAGAACAGCAGCAGAAGAGATCTGATCGGATTTTCCATTACAGGCCAGTTCGTTTTTGGGGTATATGGATTTACCGGAAATCCACTGTACGACAGCACCTGTTACCTGATGTACTTTATGATGATCACAATTTTAATCGTAGTCAGGCGAAGCTACAGACTGGAGAGAAGACAGCAATGAAAATGGAAAGAACAAAAAATTTTGTCAGAAGTACTTTTTACGGGGTTATTAATACACTTGTTATGATGCTGCTTCCTTTTGTAATCCGAACGGTAATGCTTTATATTCTGGGCGAAGAATATATTGGGTTAAATAGCCTGTTTACTTCTATTTTTAGTGTTTTAAACTTTGCGGAATTAGGATTTGGCGGAGCCATTGTCTATTATATGTACAAACCGATTGCTTCCGGTGATGAAGACACGATTTGTTCGTTATTAAACCTGTTCCGCAAATTTTACTATTTTGTTGGCGCAGCGATGCTGCTGTTGGGAATAGCGATTATGCCATTTATGGAACACCTGATTCATGGTGCCTGGCCCCGGGATATTAATATATACGTTTTGTATCTGGTATTCCTCTTTAATGCGGTTTTCGGCTATTTTTTCTGGGGATATAAAGCATGTTTACTGGCTGCACATCAAAGAAATGATGTGTCAAGTAAAATATCTCTATTTGTATACGTGGGGATATATCTGGTGCAGGCAGCTGTTTTGATTTTATTTAAGAATTATTACATCTATGTAATATTAACGCCTGTTTGTACTATTTTGATAAATGTAATCACAGCGGTTGCCGTCAGAAAAATGTATCCGCGGTATTTTTGCAGGGGAAAGGTATCGGCTGATATCAGGTCGGGGATGAAACAGAAGCTTTTAGGATTAATTTGTTATCGTTTAGGCGGTACTGCTTTGGTTTCGGTAGATAATATAGTGATTTCCAGTTTTTTGGGACTTCTGATTCTGGGTAAATTCAACAATTATTATTATATCCTGTTTGCAGTAGGAAGTATGCTGACCATATTTCATAATTCATTGACTGCAGGCGTGGGAAACAGCCTGGAAACAGAGTCTTTGCAAAAGAATTACCAGGATTATAAAATGTTGATCTTTATTAATCACTGGCTGTGCGGATGGTGTGCCATCTGCCTGCTCTGTCTGTATCAGAGTTTTATGTGGTTATGGGTGGGACAAGACCGGCTGTTTGGAATGGATACGGTCATTTTATGCGTTTTGTATTTCTATATCAGCTATGTCAGGAAGATTGTAACAGTATACAGAGATGCGGCAGGCGTCTGGTATGAAGATCGGTTCAGACCCCCGGTTACCGTAATTTTGAATTTGATTTTAGATGTTGTACTGGTAAATATATTTGGAATCAATGGGATTTTATTTTCCACAATCTTCATATCCCTGTTTATATCTTATCCATGGGAGCTGAAGGTATTTTACAACATTGTTTTAAAAAGAAGTTCCATGGAGTACTATTGGGATTTATTGAAACAGCTGCTTATAACTGTGACAGCTGCCCTGTGTACTTACTTACTATGCCAATTGATTTCTACCCCGGGATCTGTAGTTTCATTCTTAGGGCAGGCGGGAATATGTCTGATCATACCAAATTTGCTGTATGTGATTGTATTCCGCAACAGACCGGAGTTTGGCAGAGTGACCGCTATTATGAAGAGAAAGCCATGGAAAAGACAGAAAGAGGAAGAAGAATATGAACATTGAACATATCTGGAAATGGACGGATAACCCGGTAATGGATTGGTCCGGAATTCCTTATGGTTTATTCGAAGCTATGAGAAAGCAGTCGGAAGCAGTCACAGACAGCGCTTACTGCCTGAAGAACAGGAGCAGGGAGCGGCTTTTCCTTTCCCGTGCTGCGAACAAACTTTTAAGACATTCAGATTACCGGTTAGATGATATTGCCTGGGGAGAAAAATGCCTGAATGAAAACCTGAAGGTTATTCCCCAAAACCGTTATTTTATGTATCGGGAATATGATACGAAAGTAACCGAAAATACATATATCTATATCGATTTATCAGATGATTACCTTTACCGGCTGTACCAGGCGCAAAGCCCGATTTTAAAATATACTGCGATGCCGCCGAACACTTCCGCCGAAGTCATGAAAGTGAGAAGGGATAAGGCAGTGGAGTTCTATAAAAAATGTAAAGGGATTTTTACTATGGGACAATGGCTTGTGGACGACCTGGTCAGCAACACGGGAGTAGATCCGGGGAAAGTCCATGCAATCGGCGGGGGATGCAATGTGGATATTTCCAGCATTGACCGCTCAAGAAAGCAGTCCAATAAGATCTTATTTGTAGGAAAAGAATTCCAGCGAAAAGGCGGAGAAGTGGTACTTGAGGCATTTCGGATATTAAAAAAGGAAAAGATGCCGGATGCAGAACTTTATATAGCAGGTCCTGAAACGTGGCCTTTGCCGGGAGAAATACCCGACGGAGTGAAGTATCTTGGATTGATGAGGCCTGAAAAGCTGGCGGAATATTATAATCTTTGTGATATTTTTGTTATGCCATCACGGTCAGAACCTTTTGGTATCGTTTTCGCAGAAGCATTGATCTTTGGGCTTCCCTGCATAGCCCGAAATGCATTTTCTATGAAAGAAATTATTACAGAGGGGAAAAACGGGTATCTCATTGATGAAGAGAACCCCCTGGATCTGGCTGGTAAAATGCACCGGCTGTTAAATAATGCAGAAATCAAAAATTACGTGACCAGTCATCAGGAAGAGTACATAAAGAAATATTCCTGGGATACCATTGCCGGGATTGTATTAGAAACCATTGAAAATGACAGGTGAGCAGCAGACAGGAAAATATCAAAAAGAATAATACATATAGAAGAAGTACAAATCTGAAAATTACTGAAATACGGAGGAACCGGTTATGAGAATTACCGTCATTGGGACAGGGTATGTGGGGCTGGTAACAGGGGCATGTCTGTCTGAAATGGGAAATGAAGTAGTATGCGTGGATACCAATGCAGTCAAAATTAAAAACCTGCAAAATGGAACCATTCCAATATATGAACCTGGATTAGAAGAAATTGTAGTCCGGAATTTAGAACTGGGGCACCTTAGTTTTACAACATCGCTGCAGGAAGCAATTCAAAAATCTAAAATCTGTTTTATTGCAGTTGGAACGCCAATGGGTGAAGATGGAAGTGCAGATTTGCAATACGTGCTTTCCGTGGCGGCATCCATTGGAAAATATATGGAGAACCACGTCTTTGTTATAGATAAATCTACAGTTCCGGTGGGAACGGCAGGAAAGGTACGGAAAAAAATCCAGGAAGAATTGGATAAACGATGTCTGGAATTGACATTTGATGTAATCTCCAATCCTGAATTTTTAAAAGAAGGTAATGCCATAGCAGATACCATGCGCCCGGACAGAATCGTTATAGGTGCAGATAATGAACATGCCTTTTCCATGATGAAAGAACTTTACAAGCATTATGTACTGAACACCAATAATTTTATCTGTATGGATATTGCCAGTGCAGAGATGACGAAATATGCAGCCAATTCCATGCTGGCGGCTAAAATAAGCTTTATGAACGAAATGGCTAATATCTGTGAACTGGTGGGTGCGGATGTGAATCATGTCAGGCTTGGGATCGGCAGTGATTCCAGGATCGGCTACAGTTTCATTTATCCCGGCTGCGGCTATGGCGGCTCCTGTTTTCCAAAGGATGTGCAGGCATTGATCCGCACAGCAGAAGAGTCCGGATATCAGGCATCCCTTTTAAAATCGGTAGAAGAGGTCAATTTTATGCAGAAAAAAGTCCTGGTACAGAAAGTGGCAGATTATTTTGGTGAAGATCTGAGTGATAAATGTTTTGGCGTATGGGGGCTGTCTTTTAAACCGGAGACAGATGATATGCGGGAAGCGGCATCCATTACCATTATTTCGGAACTGACAAAAAGAGGTGCGAAGATTAAGGCTTATGATCCAAAGGCGGAAAACGAAGCCCGAACCTGTTATCTGAAAGATAACTCCCATGTGGAATATGTGAAAAGCAAATACTCTGCACTAGTGGATGTGGATGCCATGCTGCTGATAACCGAGTGGAAAGAATTCCGCTCACCTGATTTTCAGGAGATGCTGAAGAGAATGAAAACTCCGGTTATTTTCGATGGCAGAAATCAGTATGAGAAGAAAGCGGTGGAAGAGCTTGGATTTACATATTATCAGATTGGGGTGGGGAAAAATTGATTTCATTTCTGTGGATTAAAGGAGCTATGGATTATGGAACAGTGTCTTTTTAGTATTATAATTCCGTGCTATAACGTGAGCGCCTATTTAAATGTATGCCTGGACAGTATTATCGAAAATCGATTCCGTAATTATGAAATAATATTGGTTAACGATGGATCGGATGATGACACTTCTGCTATATGTAAAGATTACGCGACAAGAGACAGGAGAATTATATATATAGAAAAAGAAAACGGTGGTGTCTCATCAGCACGAAATAAAGGCTTGGACCAAGCCAGGGGAAAATACATTTTATTTGCAGATCCTGATGACGAAATAGATAAAGATGCACTTAAGATATTATCATCCTTAATTGAACAAAAGGAGTCAGACCTTGTCTCATTTGGATATTATGCTGTATTTCCAGATGGGATAACAGAAAGTGTATTGCCAAAAGATAAGTATGAATACAATTCCAATAAATTGATAATGAAAAATTATTTTCCACGGTTAATAGGAATATCAAAACTAAGTATCAGCAGGTGGAATGGTAAAGGAGACATTGATCCGAAAAGAGAAAAAGGTATGGTCTGGAAGCATTTATTTCGAAAGGATATTATTGACAGACATCATATTCGTTTTGATGAAAAAATTATTCTGAATGAAGATTCAATGTTTATCTGTGAGTTTTGCATCCATGCCCGTTCCATGTGTTCTATTCATAAAGAGCTCTATTATTACTATATCAGAAATAGCGGTGCGCTTCTGAGAACTTTACAGGGAAGTAATTTACTGCAAAACAAAATAGCTCTGTCAGAAGCGAGAGAACGGATCCGGTCTGAGGTTATGGCTGAGATGTGCGTAGATATATTTGAATTATATTCCGGATCTAATGTTTTATCTATTATAGAATTGATGAATAATATTACAGAAAAAGAAAAGATAAAGAAGTCATATTATCTTTTAAATAAATATTTATCATTGCCATGTGTGGAAGAGGCAATTAAAAATCTGACAGTGCATGGTGGAGGATACAAATTAAAAATTATATTGATTTTATTGAAATGCAATATGAGTTTAGGAGTACTTTTCATCATTTATCTGTTAAAAAAAGTTGGAATTAACATTAATAAGTTTTATTGAAAGAAGGATAAAAATTGAAGAACAGAATTTTAGTAACAGGAGGAGCAGGATTTTTAGGTTCTCATTTATGTGAACGTCTTGTAAATGAGGGGCATGAAGTAATCTGTGTAGATAATTTATTTACAGGAAGCAAAAGAAATATAGAGCATCTGTTTGATAAGAAAAATTTTGAATTTTTACGTCATGATATTGTGAATCCCCTGTATGCAGAGGTAGATATGATTTACAACCTGGCATGTCCTGCCAGTCCGATTCACTATCAGTATAATCCCATAAAAACAACCAAAGCAAGTGTACTGGGTGCCATGAATATGCTGGGACTGGCAAAAAGAGTACATGCAAGAATACTGCAGGCAAGTACCAGTGAGGTATATGGCGATCCGGAGATTCATCCACAGCCGGAAAGCTACCGGGGCTGTGTGAATACCATCGGAATCCGTTCCTGCTATGATGAGGGAAAACGTGTGGCGGAAACGTTATTTTTTGACTATCACAGACAGCATAACGTAGATATAAAGGTTATGAGAATCTTTAATACATATGGACCCAGGATGCATCCTAATGATGGAAGAGTCGTATCAAATTTTATAGTTCAGGCGCTGAAAGATGAGGATATCACCATTTATGGAGATGGAAGCCAGACAAGAAGTTTCTGCTATGCAGATGATTTAATTGAAGGAATGGTGAGGCTTATGAATTCCCACGAAGGATTTACGGGTCCTGTAAATATCGGGAATCCGGGTGAATTTACGATTAAAAGCCTTGCGGAACTTGTGATTGAACTGACTGGAAGTAAATCGAAACTGGTATTTCACCCACTGCCTTCCGATGATCCGATGCAGAGAAAACCAGTGATTGAACTGGCGAGAAAAGAACTGGGATGGGAACCGGGTATCTGCTTAAGAGAAGGACTGGAAAAAACGATCCAGTATTTTTCGGATTTGTCATGGAGGTAAAACAGATATGCAAACAATTCCTAAGATACTGCATTACTGCTGGTTTGGTAAAGGAGAAAAAAGTAAGTTAATACAATTTTGCATAAGTACCTGGGAAAAAATGCTCCCGGAATACCAAATCATAGAGTGGAATGAAAACAATTTTGAGATACACCTTGCACCTGCGTATGTAAAGCAGGCTTATGAATGCAATAAATACGCTTTTGTGAGCGATTATGTAAGAGTTCAGGTGTTGTGTAATTATGGCGGTATCTATCTGGATACGGATGTTGAAGTAGTAAAATCCCTCAATGATATTTTAGACAATGAAACTTTTGTATCCGGATTTGTGACAGAAACTTTGTTAACGGCAGCATTCATTGCATCGGTTCCGCACCATCCATTTTTAGCAGAGTTTTTAAGAACTTATCATACCCGCAATTTTCAGTCAGAGGATGGAACGATGGACATAACACCCATCAATGATCATTTGACTATGCTGGCAAAGAAGTATGGTTTACAGACCAATGATACCTTACAGATTATACATTCCGATATGAAGATTTATCCGGTTGAGTATTTTACTGGTTATGACATGGATAATTCACATATCAGGAAAACTGAAAATACATATATGATTCATCACATGATGGGGACCTGGCTTGAAAAAAAATTATCGGATACGATCAAAATGGCATTAAAGAAAATGCTTCTGAAAATAATGGGACATGATAGATTCGACAGGTGGAATAACGGACGTAAAAGGAGATAAACCCAGATGAGAATCTTATACTATTCTTTTTCCTGTGAACCCAATGCAGGGAGTGATGAGGGGCTTGGATGGCTCTGGCCATTTTATATGAGAACTGACCATGAGGTATATGTGGTGACACGAAAAGACAGGGAACCACAGATTGAAAGATACTTATCAGAGCATAACATAACCAATATGCATTTCTTCTATTGTGATATACCGGATTGGATGAATTTCTATTATAAAACAGGAAAAGGGTTTCTGGTATACCAGAAATTATGGCAGTATCCGGCATATAGTATGATAAAAAAGCTGCATAAGATATATCAGTTTGATCTTATTCATCATGTTTCTACCAGCGATTTTCGTTTAATAGGATTTCTGTACAAGATAAATACCCGCTATCTGCTGGGACCTATCGGCGGTGCACAGCAAACGCCGAAGCCGCTTAAATATTATACCAGGCATAACAGGGCAGAAGAAGATATTCGATCATTGATTAATAAAATAACGATTCGCAATCCCAGATACAAAAGAGCCATTAATAAAGCAGATTCTATTTTTTTTACCAACCGGGAAACGTATGATTTTTTGCTGCCGCATATCAAAAATAAGCAAAAATGCTATTTGCTTCTGGATGTGGCAATTGAAAAAGAAAAGGTTCTAATGACTGATAGAATAGCAAGATTATCGAATCAGCCAGAAAAAATAATGACCTTTATATGGTCAGGCCGTATGGTGTTCCGAAAAGGTCTTTCGCTATTAATAGATGCCTTATCGATTGTGGATTCTGAGTTGAAGTATCAGGTGATTTTGTGCGGTGATGGCCCGGAGTCAGACTATTTAAAAGAATCCTGTAATAAAAAGAATTTAAATAAAAAAGTGATTTTTACTGGAAAATTATCATATGAAAACATGCAAAAGTATTACGATAAAGCAGATCTTTTTATATTTCCAAGTCTGAGGGAAACTACAGGAACTGTATTAGTAGAAGCTTTTTCTCATGGATTACCGGTAATTACATTAAATCAAGGTGGGGCGGCCCTGATGGTTACCGACCAGGAAGGATTTTTAATATCTGGGAATAGCCGTGAAGAATACATAATGAAGCTTGCAGAAATAATGGAAGAATGTATTAGAAAGCCGGAACTGGTAAGGGAAAAGGGATTAGCAGCGTATAAGAAAGTACTTGATAATTATACATGGGATAAAAAGATATCATTTATGAATGAAATCTATAAAAAACAATAAAGATATATTTTCACAAGAGGAGTCAGGGTATATAAAAATGCAAGATGAAAAAAGCAGAATATCAAAGAGTGTAAGTGTAGTATTAGCTACTTATAATGGTGAAAGATTTATTATTGAACAATTAGATTCATTGAGAAAACAAACTTTACAAGTAGATGAGGTGCTTATAGCTGACGACGCATCAACGGATAATACAGTTAGCATTATACAGTCATATATAGAAAAATACTCATTGCAAAAGACTTGGTTGCTTTTGGAAAATAAGATCAATAAAGGATATTCTCAAAACTTTATTGATACTATAAAAAAAGCAACTGGAAAGTATATTTTTCTTTGTGATCAGGATGATATATGGGTAAATACAAAAATTGAAATTATGACAGAGGCTATGGAAGATAATGCCAATATAAATGTCTTGTTAGCAGAGTGTGCAAATTTTTCGGGGAACTATTATTCTAATCAAGCTGTTTTTTATCAAAGCAATAATCCAAAAGATTATGACATGTCTATAAATTATATATCGTATTCAAAGACAAATCATATTTTAACAGGCTTGGGATGTTGTATGTGTATAAAAAACAAATTTTTTCAAGAAATTATGAAATATGATATTTCAGGGATAGGAATAGGACATGATACATTTTTGTGGGGATTTGCTAATTTTTTGGATAGTTCTTATAAAATTAATTTTTGTTCAATATACAGAAGATGCCATAGTGCTAACACATCATGGCATGGAGTCAAAACATTGAAAAATAGAATTTTTACATGTATGGAAAGAAAATTATATTATCAAAGCTTATTAAGAGTAATTAATTCAAAAGATTTCAAAAATAATTATTCAAATACAAAGGATATATTTTTAAACAAATCTATACAATGTGCAAATTTACGATGTAAATTTCTAACGGATAAAAATATATTTGTTTGGATATATTATGTGATTTTCTATCAAAAGTATATTAGTAATTTTAAGAGTAGTTTTAAAGCTAGTTTCTTAGATCTTTATTTAGTTATAAAAAAGGAATGGGGAAATCCTTAAATGAAAAACCAAAACCAAACCAACTATTTTTTGAATTACCTAAAAGGCCTTGCCTGTATGGGAATTGTATTAATCCATTGCCGCTTTCCCTCGGTTCCCGGTGCGGTAATATCTGCTTTTGCAAGAACCGGTATTCCTTTCTTTTTTATGCTGAGTGGGTATTATACATTCTTTGCAGATAAGGAAACAACCCTTGTGGTTACCGGGCGAAGGATTAAGAAAACATTACAGTTACTGGTGGCGGCCATGATCTGCTATATCGGCTGGCGCTTTCTGCCGAAATTATTAAGCGGCGGCATAGCAGAAGCGATGGAATGGCTGAGCCTGGCAATCTTTCAGAGTCAGAATATATTCGATTTTCTGCTGTTTAATGTAACCGATTCGATCAATGGAGTACTGTGGTATATTCCCGCAGCGTTATATGTTTATCTGTTGTTTGGGATTCTGGTAAAGATATTTGGAAAACGGTACTTTGTTCTTTATTTAACCGCAAGTATTTTACTGATTGTGAATCTGGTACTTTGTGAGCTGGGAACCGTATTGGGATTTGGTATCCATTTAAAATGGTACCGGAATTTTCTGCTTACAGGTTATCCGTTTTTTATGCTGGGACATTATCTTCATAACAAAGAAAAAGATATTCAGTTGATAAAAAATAAAAATATTCCCCTCTTAATTTCAGTGTTGGGAACGGTAATGATTATAATGGAAAGCCGGTTCGTGGGCAATGCATTGTTATATACCGGAAATGTAGTGTTTATTACCGGACTTTACCTTTATGCAATACAAAACGGGAACAGCAAAAAAGGAACGTTAATAGAACAGATTGGTTCTAATCTATATTTGTATATTTATATTAGTCAGGTTGCTGTCATTGAAGTGGTGGGAAAGTTCTGGGAACGGATACCGTTTTTTGCAGGTGATTTTGGTCTGTATGTGAAACCGGTTCTGGTGCTTGGACTTGTAATCCTTTTTTCCGCCTTCTTACATTTTGCACAGTTGAAAAATCCATATAAAAAAATGAAAGGATAGGAGGTATCTTCCGTGACAGATATCCATGCACATATTTTACCCGGTCTTGATGACGGACCTGAGACAGTGGAAGAGAGTATCGATATGATATATACGGCTTATGAAAATGGCACAGACAGGATCTTCGCAGCCAGCCATGGAAACTGTTATCCTTATTCCACGGTAGATTATTATGAGGTTTTGGAATATCTGCGAAAGAAACTGAAGGGTTATCAGATTCCGGTAGAAATATTACCGGGAATGGAGTTGTATTTCGATGATCACTTATGTGAGAAGCTGGACCGCAAAGAAGTGATCGCGATGAATCACGGCAGTTATGTTCTCTTAGAGTTTGATTTCCGGGAACGACCGCAGCAGGTTAACCAGGCAATTTGTCAGATACAGGCAATAGGGTACCGGGTTATTCTGGCACACCCGGAACGGTATTATTTTATGCAGGATAATCCGGAATTTATTTATGAATTAATAAAGCAGGATTGTGCAATGCAGATTAACAAAGGAAGTCTCTTTGGAGAGTTTGGGACATATGCAGCGAGGCTGGCATATGCAATGCTCCGCTCCAATCTGGTACAATTGGTGGCTTCCGATGCACACGGTTATGCCGGGAGAACTATTTCCATGGATAGAATCCGGAGGTTCTTGATAAAAGAATTTTCTGTGGAATACGCAGAATTACTTTTGGAAAAAAATCCGGACCGCATTATTAATAATGAAGAGATACAAACCTTACAGCCGCATCATTTAACGTTTATATAGTACAGAAAGAGGAGATTCATATTATGAAATGGATTAAAAGATTCATTATATTGGCTTTTATCATTTCTCTGGGTTTTGGTGTATATGAGGTATATCAGATGCAGAAGAAGCGGGATGTGACCGGTCCGGATCTTATTTGTGAAAATGAGGAAATATCAGCTTCCATTGAGGCGGGGAATGAAGAACTGATGAAAGGGATTAAAGCCATCGATGAACAGGATGGAGATGTTACGGATTCATTGCTGATTGAGAGTATTGAAAAAGATCAATCAGGTGCTGATAACGAATTTATGATTTCTTATGCGGCATTTGACCATTCCAATAATATTGGAGCTGTAACGAGAAAACTGCATTATACAGATTATCACAGCCCAAGGTTTTCCATCACCAGTCCCCTTCGTTTTTCTAAAAATGAAGACATATCTCTGATTCAGTATGTAAAAGCAGATGACTGTCTGGATGGTGATATCAGTCCGTTCATCAAAATTGAAGGAGAAGATAAATTTGATGAAGATCCTAAAGCGGGAATCTATGACTGCACACTTCAGGTGACTAACAGCGTAGGGGATACCGCCGCCTTGCCTGTAAAAGTGGAAATCTATGATGACAGTTATGAGGAAAGAAACTTTGTTCCTAAGATTATGTTAAAGCAATATGTCATTTATCTTTCAAAAGGTGATGCTTTTGAGCCAACGGATTATCTGGATTATGTATATGACCAGATGACCCTGAGTATCGATTTTGGTCCTATGGTAAGCATGAAAGTGAACGGGAAAAAGAAAGAAGTCACAGAAGCAGAAGCAAAAGAGAAGTCCGGAAAATGGATTAATATTTCCCGAATAAAATACGCATCCAATGTTGATACCGGAAAAAAGGGTAATTACTCTGTTGTATATACTTATACCACAGACAGCCAGGAGTATACCTGCAATGCGGAGCTTCTGGTGGTAGTAGAATAGGAGGAAATTATGGATTATGACAATCGTCAGGAGGAAATAAAGGATTCCGGAATCGATTATATATCGATAGGACGGACATTGCTGAAAAATATTCCGTACATACTGATGCTGGCATTTACC
Organism: Robinsoniella peoriensis; assembly: GCF_000797495.1. Classification (GTDB taxonomy): domain Bacteria; phylum Bacillota; class Clostridia; order Lachnospirales; family Lachnospiraceae; genus Robinsoniella; species Robinsoniella peoriensis. Next base: position 433,819 of record NZ_JTGN01000005.1, on the reverse strand, counting down.
TTTGGAATTTGTTTTTTCGGGATCTGGAACCGGATCAGACCGGACGTGTATGTATCCAAAATGAACATGGTTGTAATATCCAGAGATAATACACTCAGTTCCTTAGGGGATTATAACATAAACAATGTGGTGGGAAGATGTGTCAGCTCCCTGAACAGTGATGTTTTGGGCAGCCGTGTCCGGGAAGAGCTTGACTGCAGCAAACTTCCCGGAACGATACAGGCAAAAAGTGTAGAGGGCTCCAACATGATTCTGCTGGAAACCAGGGCTTTATCAGCAGAGGCTTCCTTTCGGATGATGTCTGCTGCTTTAAAGAATTATGCTAAGGTATCCTCCTATCTGACAGGCGGATACCTGATGGAGAAAACCGGTGCGCCCCTGGCAGCGAAGATTACCTGTGAGTCTAATAATGCCATGGCAATTTCCATAACCATTTTTATATTTGTGATCTTAATGGAAATAAGTATGATAGGCATTGCCAATATATTCAGCGGGAGAATTCAGAATGCCATGCAGGCAAAGAAGCTGATAGACGCTGACTATCTGGGTGAAATACACTTTGAAAATAAATACGCAAAAAAGAGTATCTTACTTTCCAATCCTACGGTCAGCTTTACTTATTCTGAAGAAATGAGTAAAACGGTAACGATGCTGCTGCGTAAGCTGGAAAAAAGCCGGGACAAAACTTTCATGGTAACCAGTGTTATGGAAAATGAAGGAAAATCTACAATTGCTGCAAACCTTGCACTAAAACTGGCATCCAGAGGGCAAAAAGTACTTCTGATTGATGTAGATATGAAGAAACCTGCATTGTATCGTATCTTAGACCGGGAGATTCCGGTGGGGAGGGATATTGTCTCGTATCTGGAGGGCAAAGCATCCTATGAAGACGTTATTTTCCGGGAAAAAAATGATCTGGTTAACTATTGCTTTTCCACAAAAACCATGATCGAAAGCGATATCCTCTTAACAAATGAAAAAGCAAAAGAATTGTTAAAAAGAGCAGAAGAAGAGATGGACTATATTATACTGGATGTCCCTCCAGCCGGAATCATCAGAGATGTGGAAGTTCTGGCTTCTATCATTCCACAGACAATTTTAGTGATCAGGCAGAATATGGCAAAGGCCAGAAATATCAATGACATCATTGATCTGTTAGAACGGGGAGGGACGGAAGTTACCGGGTTTGTGTTAAATGCGGTTTGTTCCAGAGTTGTCGGCAGGGCAGGAGCGAAGGCATATGGATATAAGAAATATTATGGAAGATATGACAGAGGTCCGGCGAATAACCATGACGTGAAGGTGAGGAATTAACATGCAGCTATACAATGATAAAATAGACATCATTTATGATGACGATAAAATTCTGGACGTGAGAAATTTTATTGATAATATGTGGAATGGCTTGAAGCGTTGGAAAATTCTGCTTCTGCTTGTCTTTCTTATGACTTCAGGCGGAATAGTTGCAGTTAAATCCTGGAATTATACCCTGCTTTATCAGGCAAAACTGACATACGTGGTGACGAAAACAGGAGATGCAGCAACAGATGTGGTGATCACAGGGCGGCTGAGTGCATCGTTTCCGGATATTCTGGCAAATACCGGTTTGTCCTCTGATATAAAACAGAAGATGCAGATTAAGGAAGAAAAGCTGCCCGGGAGCATCCGCATGTATAATACCAGTTCCTCTAATATGCTAAATGTAATGATAACTTCTGCGGATTATAACCAGGCAAATGCAATGATGGAAGCTTTCCAGGAAACTTATCCGGTATATGCATCCAAAAATGTTGGAACGGTAGAGTTAAATGTAATCGATTACACCCTGGCAACAGAGAACCCAGTGAATCCATATCCACAGTTAAAGTACATCCTTATGGGTATTCTGTCCGGAGGCTGCTGTGTATTTGTTCTTCTGGTATGCTATGCCCTCACAAGAAAAACAATCCGCAGAGAGACGGATATGAAAAAAATTGTGAATCTGGACTGCCTGGCGTACATTCCGAAAGTGAAGGAGAAGAAGCGGACCAATAAAGAAGTACGCCATATCTTAATTTCGGACAAGAAGGTTTCCTATGATTTCCGCCAGGCCATAAGGTCCATACAGTCCAGAACTGCAAAACACCTGAAAGAAGAGAATGCCAAAATCCTGATGATCACCAGTTCACTGCCAAGTGAAGGCAAGACAACATTTGCGGTGAATCTGGCTCAGGCTATGGCAGATGAAGGAAAAAGAGTGGTTCTGGTTGACTGTGATCTGAGGCATCCTTCCATCGGCACGATGCTGGGAATAGAGAGCAGTGGAGAAGGCTTGCAGGATGTTATAGAAAATAAATTGGAATTAGAGAAGGCAGTTAAAAAGTACAGGGATCATATTATGGTTTTGTGTGCCGGAAAAGCAAGGGAAGATACTGCAAATGTTCTTTCCAATCCCCGTTTTCAGGAAATTATGGATTCTTTGGGCAGTGAATATGATTATGTGGTCATAGATACGCCGCCGGTTTCTTTTTTTACAGATGCATCTATGATATCCGAGTATGCAGATGCCGGAATATATCTGGTGAGACAGGATTATGTGGAAGCAAGGTACGTGCGGGAAGGCATGGAAATGCTTGCAAATTCAGATCTTAAGCTGGTGGGTTACGTTTTAAACTATGTGGAAGCAGGGTTCCTAAAGTACGGATATCACAACTATTATTATGGAAAGTCTTACCGTTATTACAAACAAAAAGTATCGGATGGGGAAAATTAAAGATACAGATCGGATTTAGAATACAGATGCAAAGGAGGATGTTATGAAAGCGATCATTAATTTCGGTAAAGTGCTGGAAACCATGTCAGCAGAATTAGAAAAAGTTCCCTTTTCCTTTCTGATTATGGTGTTGTCAGCTGTTTTATTGTGTATTGCGGTTTATTTTACCGCAGCGCACCTGCATATCACCGATACTGCTAAGATAAAGGTTCGGAATATCTCCGTAATCAGTATGCTGCTTCTGTATCTAGGGATCATACTCAGCATTACACTTTTTACAAGAGTACCGATGAAAGAAGCGAAAGTGAATCTGATTTTATTTGATGAAATATATCGTGCCGGATATCCCAACAGGGCGATCGTCCGGATATTTGGTAATATCCTTCTTTTTGTACCGGTGGGAGTTTTTATACAGTTAATCCGATCCGACGGAAAGAAGAAATATTTTTTACTCCTGGTGATTCCTCTTTGCAGTCTTTTTATTGAGACTATTCAGTTCCAAACCAGGACAGGTGTATTTGATATAGATGACCTTGTTTGCAACACCTTAGGGGGATTCCTTGGATTTGGTTTGGCGATGTTCTACCGTTATGTATTTTCAAAAGGCAGAAAATTTAAAATATTAATCAGGATTGTGCTTGTCTGCTTTACTTTATGCGTGTTTACGGGGATGGGCGGGTTTGGAGTCTATCATACGTACCGGGTTATGGGGAAGAACAGCCTGCTGCAAAAGAACACACTGAGCAAGGCACCCACACTGGAAAAAGAAAGTGAGGATGCCAAAGGTAAGCAAGATGGTAAAAATGAAGAGCAAGCGTATGATCCGTCTTTATACTACCATGATGGAAAAGCATATCGTTACCAGGAAAACGTAATCAACATTTTATGTATGGGTATCGATAAGCGCACTCAGGAAATAGAAACCATACCGGGAATATCCGGGAAAGGTGGACAGGCGGATGCTGTTTTTCTCCTTTCCCTGAATCCGGATACCCGAAAAATGAAAATATTTGGTATTTCGAGAGATACCATGACTGCAATTAAAAATTATGATTACGAAGGAAATTATCTTGGTGAAGAAAAGAATCATCTGGCCCTTGCCTATGCATATGGGGATGGTTCTGATAAATCCTGTGAAATGATGAAGGAAGCTGTTTCAAAATTAATGTATAACCTCCCGATTCATGGATACGCTGCGATAAATCTGGAAGCTGTTTCAAAATTAAATGATGCGGTAGGCGGCGTTACGGTAACCATACCGGAAGATATGGAATATGATGACCCGGCATTTCAAAAGGGGGCGAAAATCACCCTGACCGGAGAACAGGCTATGAAATTTATCCAAAGAAGAGATATTACTAAAAGCGGCGGCAATGGAATGCGTATGCAGAGGCAGAAAACATATATATTGTCATTTTTAAATGCAGCAAAAGGAACGATCAGAAAAGACCCGTCTTTGCCGGTTAAGCTTTATCAGGAGCTGTCTAAAAATATGGTGACAAACCTTGGGCTTGATCATGCAGTTTACCTGGCAACCCTGATGCTGGATACAAATTTCAGCGGGGACGACATTCAGATGCTTCCCGGTAAAACAGAAAAAGGAACTTATTATGAAGAATTTCATATAGACCAGGATCAGTTATATGATGTAATACTCGATAATTTTTACGCGGAGGCAGAAACCGAAACAAAGAACAGCGGCGGTGATGGAAGTTGAATAAGAAGAAAAGGGCAGGTTTAAAGTGGCTCATTGTGGGAATTGCAGCATTTTTACTGGCAGGGTTATGTATTGGTTTTGCGGTAAACAGACAAATGCAGAAGCTGGCTGCTGCGAAACTCTATGAGTATGCTGCGGTAACGGAAAATGATGCAGAAGAAGAAGGGACTAAAAACCAGGACGAGAAGGATTCGGTAAACAAAGACAATAAACCAAAAGAAACAGATTCGAAGTCTCCCTCATCCACCGATACAACAACAGATCAGCCAACGGACCTACCGGTAAATATTGTGAAGATACAAAAAGAAATGCCGGATGTCTATGCGTGGATAGAGATACCGGGTACAAAGGTAAATTATCCGGTTGTCCAGCGAAAAGATGACAATAGCTATTATCTGGACAAGACACCGGACGGCAGTGCCAATATAGAAGGATCTATTTTCAGTGAAGATTATAATAGCAAAGATTTTATGGACCCTGTAACAGTTTTATACGGACATAACATGAAAAACGGAGATATGTTTGGGGAGTTACGCCTTTTTGAGGATAAAAGTTTTTTCGATGCCAACCGGGAGATTTATATTTATATGAAAGATAAGAAACTGACTTACCGGATATTTGCGGCAGTGTTATTTGACAACCGGCATATTATGAAAAGTTATGATTTTTCAGGCGATGAGTCCTTCTTTCCCTTTCTAAAAGAAATCATGAATATCCGTGATATGAGAAGCAATACTGACGAGAATACTGCACTCCTTCCAACCGATAAAATTCTTACGTTATCAACCTGCCACGGGATGGGAAGTAATTACAGATTTCTGGTCCTTGGGGTAATGCAAAATGATTAGAATATTCGCTGCAGCAGCTGCAGCTGGTGCACGGATACGAAAGGATGTAGAGATGAAAAGAACAGTCAAAACCCTGGCAGCCTGGATATCTGCCATAATAATTTCCTTTTGCTTCGTCAATTTATTTATATTCATCTATTTTCATCAGCCTGGGTGGATCAGCAGATCGGAATCAGCTACCAGTGCAATTTGGAATCCCGGTTCCTTTTATTCCAATGCTTTGGAAGGCTTTGGAATCGGAAAAGTGGATGAGAATGGGTATATCAACCAGTATCCGATTGCCAGGGACAACTATATTCTGGTGATGGGATCTTCCCATACACAGGGAAAGGAAGTTCCAATAGGTGAAAGATATACCGATCTGGTGAACGGGAAGATTACAGGAGAGCCCAGGGAATATATCTATAATATCGGCACGGACGGACATTATATGCCGGATCTTTTAAGACATTTTTCGGCGGCAGTGAAAGAGTTTCCGAATGCCAGAGGGGTTGTACTGGAAGTCTTTAATACCAATTGTGACATTCAGACTTTAGAAAAATGTCTGGATCAGATTCCATATAATAAGGAAGAAAACGGACCCGCTATCGCGGAAAATATATCCGGAATGCAAAAGCTGGCGATTACAGTAAAAGAAAATATGCCGCTGCTGAATTTATTACAGCAAAAACAATTTGCAGATTTTAAAATTGATTTCAGCGGGGCATTTGGTATTCATCAACAGGAGCAGGAAACGGAGACGCAGGATAAAATAAGTAACGTTTACCGCTATAAAGAAATATTGGATCAGATATTTACGAAGATGAAAGAGGAATATCAGGGTAAGATATTCATTCTATACCATCCCATAGTAAAAATAAGCGGTGACCATATGGAAGTAACCTGCGATGATACTTACCAATATTTTCAGCAGGTCTGCAAAAAACAGGATATTCAGATCATCGATACCGGGAATGCATTTTTGGAAAGCTATGAGAAGGAGTATTGCGTTCCCTATGGTTTTAACAACACTTCGATGGGTGAAGGGCACCTGAACAGGACAGGGCATCGGATTCTTGCAAAAGAACTATACAATGCTTTGAGTCAAGCAAATCTGATTTCTTGTGAGGATAATTAACTATGGGATTTATATCAATTCAGTTTTTGATTTTATTTAGTGTAACCATCATTTTGTTAATGATTACGCATGAAAAGAGACAGCATAACAAAATTCTGCTGGCCAGCAGTTACATATTTTATTCCTATCTGGATGTGAGATTTTTAATTTTACTTATCCTGCAGACCTATGTGACTTATATTGCAGGGAAAAATATAGCCAGGGAAAATAAGAATCCTGCAAAAAGGAAAACAACTCTATTTATATATATTGCTTTTATGTTAATTATTTTGGGATTTTTTAAATATTATCATTTTTTTACAGAATCTTTCCTGTCTTTATTTCAGATAAAAAGCAATGTACAGCTATGGAAAATAGCAATGCCACTTGGGATTTCCTTTTACACATTTCAGGCAATCAGCTATGTGGCGGATATCTATAAAGAGGAATTAAAGCCGGCAGATTTCATATCCGTGGCACTGTTAACAGGTTTTTTCCCCAAGATCTCAACGGGACCGATTGTGAAGAACAAACAGTTTCTTCAGCAGATCAATGAAAAAAGGCAGATTACAAAAGCAAATGCAGAGGCAGGGATACAGATTGTACTTTTCGGAATATTTAAAAAGTTTGTGATAGCGGACCGGTTGTCTGTATGTGTGGATGCAGTCTTTCAGGCTCCGGCGGCCTACAGTGCGCTTTCTATTATATTTGCGGTAATCTCTTATTCCATTCAGATATATTGTGATTTTTCCGGTTATTCCGATATGGCTATCGGAATTGCTAAGATATTGGGATTTGAGATCCCGCCCAATTTTAATATTCCATACATATCGAAAAATTTATCAGAGTTTTGGAAGCGCTGGCATATCAGCCTGTCTTCCTGGCTTATGCAGTATCTGTATATTCCGCTGGGCGGAAACAGGAAAGGAAGAGGGCGGACTTATTTAAATCTGGTGATAACCATGACTTTGGGTGGGCTTTGGCATGGAGCTAACTGGACCTATATTGTATGGGGGCTGCTCAATGGATTTGCTTTGGTTCTTCATAAAAACTATTTAACCTTTAGGAAGAAGCATCCTGTCAGAGTTGAAAATAAGGCGATGCAGGGGGTGGGTGCTTTCGTATCCTGGCTGCTTACCTATGCTTTTGTCTGCGTCTGCTGGATATTTTTCCGGGCAGACTCAGTGGAACAGGCAGTCCTCATATTGGGCAGGATTTTCTGCTGGAAACCGGGGATAGATTATATTTACATATATACGGTTATATTTGCCCTGATAATGATTATTGCAACACTGATTGCTAAATTCAAAAATCAGGGAAATGGATTTTACAAACTGCTTCCTATGGACAAGTTTTCATCAAAAGTACTCATATGTATTTTAATTTGGATCCTATTAAGCTTATTTTATCCCGGAAATACAGCATTTATTTATTCCCAGTATTAAATTAGTAAGGCCATTGGGTTATCTGCCTGTCATAGAAAGTAAAACATTTATATCTGTGGCAGTTTTAGATAAATAGAAAGCGTTAAAAAACGCTTCAGGAGAGGAGGAGTGAAATATATTGTGCACATCGACAGAAAAAACTTAAGAAAAGAATTAAAAATACTTTTATTGAAAAGGAGGATTTGGCTATGAAACAAAAAATGGCAGTCATTTTAGTTGTCTGCATGCTTCTGATGACTGGAATGCAGGTAAATGCCAGCGGCATAATTCACAGTGTCTCAACAGGTATCGGGGGCATTGTAAGCGCCGGCTCCGACAGAGGAACCGTAAGCTTGTCAGATAAGTTTGATGATCCGGAAATACAAAGTGAGGTGGATAAGATTAACGAAAATCTGAATAAGAATCTGGCGGAAGCACTGGGAAAGGATGAACTGGAACTTTATAACAGTAAGACAAAGGTTATTTCCCTGGAGAAGCTGTCTGATTACAAATTCCTGACGAAAATAAGCAATTTAACAATTCAGGCGGATCCTATGCCATCCAGTGAAAACCCGGTCAGCATTGACCTGGTATGCAATAGTATTACATCAAATATTCAGGTTTATGTGCTGCATAAATGTGAGGAGCATGGATGGGAGTTATTAGATACCACAACGAATGGGAATATTGCAAGTGCGGTCTTTCATTCGGCATCACCGGTGGCATTGGTATATCAGGAAAAAGAACAGGGAAAAAGCGAAGAGACTGGTGTTTCCCCGAAAACAGGTGAAAATGGAAGTGAGCTCATTGCAGTTATAGCAGCTATTATATTTATGGGACTGGGAACGTATGCCGTCTTCCGCAGTAAAAAAAGCAGCCAGTATTGATCATTCCGGCAGCAGGAATTTCCATCAAAGCTTTGGAGCTTATATTTACAGGGTAGTCTGTCAGAATAGCAGCATCGTGGATAGGGGGGAATACATTGAGGTTTAAAAATAGGATAACAAGAATGATAATACTCGTTTTATGCTTTGCTGTATGTCTCACTGCTAATCCAATTTGGAAGCAGCAAGTGGAAGCTTCTGCAGGGCTTACAGGAGATGTGTCAATTCCGCCTGAAGTAACTGCAGAGCCTGAAACAGAAACACAATCCGAATCCGGAAAGCAGGAAAATTCAGAGACGCAGGCACAAACTGAGTCAAAGGCACAATCAGAGACACCGGCAGAGAATGAAACGCAGGCAGAGACAGGAAAACAGACAGAATCTCAGCCAGAAACGCAATCTCACACAGGAACAGAATCCCAGGCACAATCAGAATCGGAAAGTGAACCACCCGGCAGCGATCCGGGAATGCCGAAACTGGATATCAGCAATTTTAATCCGGAATCTATTCAGGCAGCCGGAATAAAGGATCAGAATTTTGCCCAGGCAATTTATGATTCTATTATGGCAGATCCTGCAAACTTTCTGAATGGAAATACATTGGAGAAAAATAGTTTTTCAACGGTTGCAGATTTATTAAAGTCTTATACCGGAACTATTTATGCAAGCAATAAAGAAATTGGAGATATACAAGGTATCTCTATACTGAAATCATGTGCGAAATGGGATATTTCCTATAATCATATTGTGGACATCAGACCCCTGTCCATATCAAAGGCGGTTATTGAATCAGATGTAACACCGGAAGAACAGACCTACTATGGAATTTTTGGACGGTCCATGGAGGTAAATGTATATGGTAATCCCATCCGCAAGTATCCTCTTTGGGTGGGAGGAAGATTTAATCTACAGCCTCTTTTGACAGAAAACGTTGTGAAGCTGGATGATGAAGTTCTGAAGTATGTCGTGGATGGAACGGAAAACTTTGCCGGAACATATACAGTGCCTCTCTCATTTTATGCAGGAGATGACCATGTCAATATCCGGGAAGACAGCATTAAGATCCGGGAATTGGACGGGATATCCACAGGAGCGCAGGTTTCCCAGCAGGGTGGTAAAATTGAAAGCCTTCAGTTATCGAATATTTTGGGAAGCGGAAAACTGTTTATCACCCTGGGAGCAGCAAATGATTCCAGAATGAACTGGTTTGTTATAACCGATTCCGGATTTGATGACGTGCAGTCCAATGCATCAACTCTTTCCTGGAGAATACCCTTTGAAATTAAAATGTATACAAAAGTTGAGAAAGGTACCGTCAACACTACTCACAAGATCTCCCTTATCAAAACGGGACAGGATGACGGTAAACCGAAAGCGGGTGCAAAATACGTCCTGTATCGGAAACAGGGAGATAATCCGTCTCCGGAATCGGATATTGTGACAGGAAGTTATATTACCGATGCAAACGGGAGAATTGATGTAGAGGGACTGGAGGTAGGAGACTATTATTTTTTAGAAGACAGTCCGCCGGGCGGATATGACAAAAATCCGATGCCTGTCGCTTTTTCTGTACGTGACGGTAAACTGAAAATCAATGGAAGAAGCGGCAGCATAATTGATACGGGAGAGCTGCAGGGAGTTCAGGAATTAGAAGACGGGTCATTTGTCCTGGGCGGCGATGATACGGATACTATTGATTTGGAAATTATACCTCCGGAAGGGGGAGATCTGGAATCAATAACCCTGAAATGGACTGCGGGAAATCACAATGGGAAAGCCGGTATGATTACCTATATTGTCGGCAGCGGTGAATCAACGGATCCGGCAGTTGCATATGTACCGGACAGAGCGGCAGCTAAGGCAGCGGCAGAGGCAAAACTTGCAGAAGCGCGGGATTTATATCAGAATGTATCCGTTGCAGCAGCCTTTACCCAGCACCTGACGGCAGAGCAGCAGGACCCCTTGCATCCCGTCGATGTATCCTTAGAAGTATTAAAAGAATTAAAATACCCTACAGGAAAAGAAATTACGGCTATTCCGGAAGGAATGTTTGAGTTTTCGTTGAAAAACGATCCGGCATATCCGGCAACACCCGCATTGGCGTCACCGCTAATTACAGTAAATGAAGCCGATGGAACAGCAAAATTAGGGACCATCAGTCTGGGAAGTGAGATTACACAGGATACCCTGAAAGAAGGAGCATACTATGTGTATCATTACCTGATTACCGAAAAAGATAACGGAGATCCCAATTATATATATGACACGAATGTTTATGCAGCAGCAGTTGCTATTGGGAAAGCCGAAGGTACAGACAGCCTGGAAGTGAAAAGCATTACTTATACATCCGCCGATGGGACAAGCAATACAGATCATGCTTTATTTGTCAATACTCTGATAGCAGTTCCTTTTCAATTCTACAAAGTGGATGGAAATGATCATAGTAAACCTTTAAGCAATGTGAAATTTAAACTTTACAGCTGTTCTGCAAAACATCAACAGGATACACAACACGATGAATTGGTAACGAATGAACCGGGAAACTGCTGGACCGAGAGAGATACAGTGGTAAGTGACCAGAATGGACTGGTAGACTTTGCAGATGTTCCAAGCGGTGATTATCAGCTGGCAGAGGTTCAGACCAATCCGGGATATAGTCTGCCATTGGGACAGTGGCGTATTCATGTGGATGTGACCAACAAAGAGAATCCCATAACCATAAAAGCAGCAGGAGATCCATTGCCCCCTGCATTTATAAAGGAAATCCAGGGCGATAAAGTAATATATAAATTGCCTAATTTTAAAAACACAGAACTGCCGCTTGCAGGAGGCAGCGGAACACTGCTCTTCTCTGTGACCGGAGTTGGCATAATAATGCTGGCTGTATTTCTGTTGGTTTTTACTGGCAGTAAATCAAATAACAAGAAAAGGAGAACCAGAATAAAATGAAAAAAATGATAAAGAAGATGAGTGCAGTTTTTATGGCAGCAGTTTTAACAACAGGTATGTTTGCTGTTTCTGCAGCAGCAGCCGGTAATGATACTGATCTGCCGGAGGCCACAGGCAGCCTTACCATCCATAAATATTTAATGGATGACTTAACAGATGCAGATACACCTGGAAACGGAAATGAGACCACAGATATACCGGCATCCGCAGTACCTTTAAATGGAATTGAATTTGAAATAGTAAAATTAAAGATTACACTGGATGCGGATGGAAATGCGGTATCCTCAACTGATGGAAAAATCCCCACAAATGCATCGGAAGTTACAGAGGATATGTTAGATAAAGATACAGCACAGACGGTTATCACATCCGGAACAGATGAAGATGGTAAAGATCTGGGTATTGCAGCAATTGACAATCTGCCAAGAGGTTTTTATTATGTAACCGAGCTTCCAAGTGAAAAGGTAGCAGAACCTGTCGCACCTTTTATTGTAAGCGTGCCTATGACGAATCCGGAAGGTAACGGGTGGATTACCGATGTTCATGTTTATCCCAAAAATGAAAGTGCAGACATTGATAAATATGTGACTAAAGTTCCCAACAAACATGAAACTTCGGATACCCACGGTGGGAAAGTAACCTGGATTATTCAGCCTTCCGTACCGACTAATGTAGCAGCAGCGAAAAAATATGATATTACCGATGCACTGGATGGTGTATTAAAATACGTGGCAGATTCGGTTAAGGTATATGGGGTAAAAGACAGAAGTACGGAGACAGGCAGTGAGGGTGAAGTTTTGATTCCAGCCGGGAATTATGATGCCTCAGAAACAACCCAGAGCAATATAAAAGTCAGCTTTACTCAGACGGGACGCCAATATCTTGCAGACAGCGGATATAAATTTATAAGAGTTGTATTTGATACAACTCTGACGGAAGACGCTCCGATGCAGACCGAGATTAAGAATGGTGCCAGGCTGGATTATAAAAATCAGTTTGACCAGGATAAGAGCTATGAAGTTCTGCCTGAAAATAAGCCGGAAGTCCATACCGGAAAAATTGGTATTATGAAAGTAGACGCAAATGATCAGGAAACGAAACTTCCGGATGCCAAATTCGCCATTGCAGCCAGTTTAAGCGATGCAAAAGATAAAAAATACATCAGGGATGTAAACGGAAATGACATTATCGTAACCACAAAAGCAGACGGAACGGCTGAATTTTTAGGGTTTGCTTATGGAGTAACCGGTGATAAAGTTACGGAAGATAACAAACCTACTACCTATTATTTAGTAGAAACACAGGCACCGAATGGTTATAACCTTTTAAATGAGCCAATCAAGGTAACGGTAAATCCTGCAGGGATTGAGAATACCGGCTGTATTGCCCAGGTAACCGTGAAGAACAGCAGTGCATTTATACTGCCGGTAACCGGTGGAATGGGTACCACAATCTTTACGGCAGCAGGTATCGGATTCATTGTATTGGCTGTCATACTGCTGATACATTCCTTTAAAAAGCGTAAAGTAAATCATTAATATCTGATCAACAAGGTTTGAGGGGGAAGGACAGCTTCCCCCTTTCATTGTAAAAAGATACCGTAATTCAGCCTGCAAAGTAGTCAGCGCAGCCCGCTGCGTCTCCTGTGTCCGGAACAAATACCCATTCAAATAGGAGCCTATTATGAAGAGAATAATTTCAATCGTGGTTTTATTATTGCTGGGCATGGGATTCTTCCTGTATCCTCATGTCAGTAATTTACTCATGGAGAGAAACCAGTCATATGCCATTCAGAATTTTGAGGACCAGGTGAAAAATAAAGCCAGGGATGAGATGGAGGAAGAATGGAAAAAAGCAGAAGAATATAATGAAAGTCTGAGCGGAAATGTGCTGAGGGATCCGTTCATGGAAGGAAGCGGTATGGTGCTGCAGGATAATTACAAAGAAGTATTGAATATAAATGGAATTATGGGATATATTGATATTCCGGATATTGATGTGAATCTGGCTGTCTACCATGGAACAGGTGAATCTACATTAAAAAAAGGTGTGGGACATCTGGAGGGGACTTCTTTGCCCGTAGGAGGGGCAGGTACCCATGCGGTATTTACCGGACATACAGGGCTTACAACGGCAAAACTGTTTACCGATTTAACGGAACTGGGAGAGGGAGATATGTTCTATCTGCATATTCTGGACCGGGTACTCGCCTATCAGGTTGACCAGATTAAGGTCGTGGAACCGGAAAATACAGATGATTTAAAGCCCGTGGCGGGAAAAGATTATGTGACTCTGGTTACATGTACTCCATACGGTGTTAACAGCCACAGGCTTCTGGTTCGGGGCAAAAGAACAGACTATCATGCATGGCAGGAAAAGCAGGCAGCTGAAAAGACAGAGAGAAAGCTCACCCGGGAGGAACAGACATTATGGATTACAGGTCTGACAACAGCTGTGATTATACTGCTTATCATTATTACTGCCGTCATTAGAAATAGAAAGAAAGGAAATGAGAGATGATCTTAAAAAAGAAAATCATTTTAATTATGGCAGTAATTTCTTTGGCTGCAGGTATGGGATTATTGCTCTATCCTTACATTTCTCAGCAGGTATATGACCGGGAAGTAAGAAAAGTTCTGGAAGCGTTTGATCAGAAAACCGATAAGATGAAAAGGGAAATGAAAGCGGAAGTGTCAGATACCTCAGTTCCCAAACCATTTTTCGATGAACTTTACGAAAAAATATTAGCTTACAACCGGAACTTGTTTTTATCAGGACAAAAAGATCTGGTTGATCCGTTTTCCTATGAGCAGATCGGCTTTAGCCTGAAGGAATGGGGATTTGATGAAGATATGATCGGAAGCTTAAAAATCCCAAAAATGGACATCGAACTGCCTGTTTACCTGGGAGCTACCAATGAAAATATGGCAAAAGGAGCGGCACATCTGACCCAGACATCCCTGCCTGTGGGCGGTATAAATTCAAATGCAGTGATAGCAGCCCACCGTGGGTACAGCAGAGCGGCAATGTTCCGGGATATTGAAAAACTGGAACCGGGAGATGAGGTAATCATTAAAAATTTCAGAGAAACATTAACTTATCGGGTGGCGGAAATCAAAATACTGAAACCTACAGATATTCAGGAAATTTTAATTCAGGAAGGTAGAGATCTGATAACGCTGCTTACCTGCCATCCCTATGGATTTAACCTGCAGCGGTATGCAGTGCTTTGTGAAAGAGTTCCGTCGAAGGCAGAAAAGCACTGAAATGGAAGTCCCTCATCCCCCTTACCTATTCATTTTCTGCATGATTCTTTCGATACTGCCTAGCCGTTATCCCATAAAACAATTTAAAAGCATAAGAAAAATGTTCCACAGAGGAATAATTCAATCGGATGGCAACCTCTGAAATACTCAGTGTTTCGTCCGATAACAGGATTTTAGCCATAGACATCTTGGCCTCGCTCTTTTTCTGGGAAAATGTTTTGCCGTAATAATCTTTTAAAAACCGCTCGGTCTGCCTGGTGCTGAGGCCCAGACGAACCGAGAGTTTTTCAAGTGTAATGGTTTCGTAGTCATATAAAAAGCATTCCTCTACAATGAGATATTTGCTGTCTACCAGGTTCGAAGGAGAAAAATGTGCCCTGGATTCCTTTTTGTTTTCGTAGTTCCGAACCACCTTTACAATGCACTGCTGCAGCAGGGTTTCAACCTGTGTGATATAACCGGTGTACTTATTTTCCAATTCGTAAAAAATCTGCTGCATCAGGTGGTAGATATCCTGTGAGTCTTTTCCGAACCAGAACTTCGTTTTTTGAAACTGTACCGTAATGGAGTCAGTATTAGCCATAGTTCCGGCAGAGGAAGAAGGCGCTTTACTTATTTTGAAGTAAATACAGTATTCGGTCATCGGATCATCTTTAATGGGAATCTGCTCGTGTTCCACATGGGGGCCTGTCATATAAAGCGTATTAGGCTCCACATCATAGATTGTGTTGTCAATATTTACTTTACCATGACCGTAAGGAATATAGTGAAGTTCATAACTGTTGCTTCCATGGCTGTGCTTTGGCATGGAACGCAAAAAACGTTCAAATACAATATTCAGCACATGGAATGTAGTGTCTTCAATTGAAAATTTTATATTTAAATCCGTATAAACAGTGCGCATAATTCGTATCCAACCAGCTTCTTTTTTCTTCATCGTACCAGTTCGATATTCGAAAGTCAAGAAATATTCGATAATGCGACATATATTGGTTTGTTCTGTCAATTTAATCTCTTGTATTAATATTAAAAAAATCTATAATATAAGAAAAGGCGTTGGGAATACCAGACAATAGCGGCATAGTCAGCCGCCAGGAGGTCATATATGGGACAATTATTATTAGGAATCGATATCGGTACGAGTGCCTGCAAGATAGCAGTGTTTGAAAAAAACGGCTCGGTAATTGCATCCGGTACCGGTGAATATCCGGTCTATTATCCACAGCCCGGCTGGGCAGAGCAAAATCCGGACGAATGGTGGAAAGCTGTATGCGGCACGATTAGATCATTATTAAAAATGAATCATATAGATGCTGCAGATATTGCAGGCGTTGGAATCGACGGTCAAAGCTGGTCGGCAATTCCAATTGATAAAGAGGGTAATGTGCTTGCAAATACTCCGATCTGGATGGATACAAGGGCGCAGGATATCTGTGACAGAATCAACAGCGAAATCGGAGAAGAGAATATATTCGCACTCACAGGGAATTCACTGCAGCCATCTTATACCACAGCAAAAATTCTATGGTATAAAGAGCACCTTCCGGAAATGTATAAAAAGATTGACAAGATTCTTCAGTCAAATGCATTTATTGCATACCGGTTAACGGATGTATTAAGCCATGACCTGTCACAGGGGTATGGGGTGCATTGCTTCGACATGAGAAATGGCTGCTGGAACGATGATATGTGTGAAAAAATGGGCATTCCCAGAAGTTTTCTGCCGGAACTGGTACCCTGCCATCAGGTAGTTGGGACCGTAACCCCAGGTGCAGCACAAGAAACCGGGCTGGCTGTGGGGACTCCGGTAGTTGCAGGGGGACTCGACGCTGCGTGCGGAACACTTGGTGCCGGAGTTATCCACGTTGGAGAAACCCAGGAACAGGGTGGTCAGGCAGGTGGAATGAGCATCTGTATGGAAGAGTATGCAGCAGATCCCCGGTTAATAATGGGTGCCCATGTAGTTCCCGGACAGTGGCTTTTACAGGGAGGAACCGTTGGCGGCGGCGGTGTCATGCGATGGTTTGAAAAGGAATTCGCTGATTATGAACGGGAAATTGCAGAGAGAGTCGGTAAACCATCACTGGTGCAGCTAAATGAGATTGCGGAATCGGTATCACCCGGAAGCGACGGTGTAGTATTCCTGCCTTATATGGCTGGTGAACGATCCCCGATATGGGATCCAAATGCAAAAGGTGTTTATTATGGCCTGGACTTTAATAAAACAAAAGGGCATATGGTCAGGGCGGCTATGGAAGGCGTTGCTTTTTCTTTAAAGCATAACCTGGATATTGCAGAAGACACCGGGGCAAAGGTGGAAGAACTAAGAGCAATGGGAGGCTCGGCAAATTCACTGCTGTGGACCCAGATAAAGTCGGACATTACAGGAAAGCCGATTGTAGTTCCGTCCTCTGATACGGCAACCACACTGGGAGCAGTGATTCTCGCCGGTGTGGGAGTCGGCGTATACAAAGATTTTGAAGAAGCGGTACAGTTGACGGTCAAAGTTACCAGACGGCATGAGCCGGATATGGAAAAGCACCGGCTTTACCGGAAAAACTATGAAACATACCTGGAATTATATGAGAGCCTGAAAGGTCTGATGAAAAAAATATAATGAACCGGGAGATCAGGGAAATACAAATCTTTATAAACTGAGATATGTATGATACAGATTTATTAACTTATCAATAAAAAAATAATTATAAATAGGAGGAAACAAACATGAGTAATTTTATTAATCCGGCTATCGTGCCAAAAAGAAAACTTTATACAGGTGAAGAAATTCCCTGCATCGGAATGGGTACCTTTGGTTCCGACCGTTTTACTGCTGAGCAGGTTTCAGCAGCAGTTGCGGGAGCAATCCGCTGCGGATACCGTATGTTTGACTGTGCAGCTTGCTATGGAAATGAAGATCAAATTGGAAAAGTATTTAAAGATGCAATGGATGAGGGTGTGGTAGAACGTAAAGATCTTTACATAATGACAAAAGTATGGAATGACATGCATGAGAGAGTGGAGGAGTCCTGCAGAAAGAGTATTGCAGATTTACAGTGTGAATATGTGGATTTATTCTTTATCCACTGGCCATTTCCGAATTACCATGCACCACACTGTGACGTAGATTCCCGTAATCCGGATTCCAAACCATTCAGTGTTGAAGAATTTGTGGCTACTTATCAGAGATGTGAAGAATTAGTAGAAAAGGGATTAATCAAAAGCATCGGTATCTCCAATATGACAATTCCGAAATTAGAGGCGGTACTGCCAAAACTAAGAATCAAACCGGTTGCATGTGAAATGGAATTGCATCCATGCTTCCAGCAACAGAAGTTATTTGACTACCTGACAGCTCATGATATTCAGCCAATTGGCTTTATGCCCATCGGTTCCCCAACAAGACCGGAAAGAGACATGTGTCCGGAAGATATCGCGGATATCCAGACTCCGGAAATGGTTTCCATTGCCAAAGCTCACAATTGTCATCCTGCGGTTATCGCACTGAAATGGGCCGTACAAAGAGGACAGATTCCGATTCCATTCTCCATTCATGAAGCAGAATATGTAAGCAATTTAAAACTTACAACGGAAGATCCGTTAACCGAAGAAGAAATGGCGTCTATTGCGACTTTAGAGAGAAATAACAGATTGGTAAAAGGTCAGGTATTCTTATGGGAAGGTGCCAATGACTGGCATGACTTATGGGATGAAGACGGATTTATCGTAAAATAATATATGATATGGAAGGTATTAAAAAAAGTACCGGCAGGATTAATGATTATCCCTATGTTTATGGGGATAATCATTCACTCTTTTTTCCCGGATATCTTAGAAATCGGATCATTTACAACCGCTGTCTTCTCTGCGGAAGGAGCAATTACCATTATGGGCGTGCAGCTATTGTGCCTTGGGAGCCAGCTTCAGATGAAAAAATTGGGTCTGGTGGCAAGACGGAGTGCAGCGCTTCTGGTATCCAAATTTCTGCTTGGTTTCCTGAGTATTTTGCTGATCGGAAGGCTTGTGGGAAACGAAGGCATATTTGGAGTTTCATTATTGGCACTAGTTTGTGCCATTACAAATATTAACGGAAGCATTTACCTCTCTCTGGCTGCGGCCTATGGAGATGAAGCGGATGCAGCAGTAGTGGGCCCCCTTTCATTGACCAATGGCCCATTTCTTACCTTAATTGTTCTGGGCGTATCGGGGTCAGCCAGTTTTTCAGCGATCTCGCTGATCGCTACGGTAATCCCCCTGCTGATGGGAATATTAGTTGGAAATATCAGTAAAACGATAAGGGAATTTCTAAAGCCCGGAATACAGCTGCTGCTGCCATTTATAGGATTTACCCTGGGTGCGGGCATTGATTTGAAAAATGCAGCCAGTGCCGGAATAGAAGGCATACTATTAAGTGTCATCGTTCTGGGGATTGGCGGGGCATTTACCGTGCTATGCGATAAATTAATTGCAGGCCGTCCGGGATATGCGGGGCTTGCAGCCTGTGCCACCGGTGCCAATGCTATCGGAGTGCCGGCGGCGATTGCCCTTGTGGATCCTGCCTGGAAACCATATGCTGAAACAGCGGCAACCCAGATTGCGGCAGTTGTTGTTATCAGTGCAGTAGTAGTACCGATTCTAACCGGCATCTATGCAAATAAAAGAAAAGTTGGAGGACATTAAATTATGTTAAAAGGAATACCACAGATATTATCACCTCAATTATTAAAAGTTTTATGTGAAATGGGACACAGTGACAGAATCATCATTTCAGATGGCAATTTCCCGGCAGAATCCATGGGAAAAGATGCAATAGTTATCCGCTGTGACGGACATGGGGTACCTGAAATATTAGATGCCATTTTAAAGGTAATGCCATTGGATACCTATGTGGAACAGCCGGTTAATCTTATGGAAGTAATGGCTGGAGACAATGTAGAGACACCAATCTGGGATACATACAAAGAAATCGTTGCAAAGTATGATGAAAGAGGCGAGAACGCAGTTGGTAATATCGAACGGTTCGCATTCTATGAAGAGGCTAAGAAAGTCTATGCGATCATTACTACAAGTGAAAAAGCGCTTTATGCAAATGTAATGCTGCAAAAAGGTGTGGTTGTGGAGTAAATAATTATAAAAAAGGGCGCTGCCTGATGACGAAGTATGAAAGTCTTTGTCGTCATTGGTCAGCGCCTTTTTTATATCCACTGTCAAACAAATGATTAAATGCAGTGTCATTTAGATTTTTTCTTTAACTTTTCTTCATATATCTGCATATTTTCCTTTAACCGGAATGCAACAATCTCTTTTATAAGGTCAAGAGGCAATGGTTCAGCATATGGAAATTGAATTGCTCCCTTACTGCACTTGTATTTTGTCAATTTTTGCTTAAAGCATGCAACGCCATTCTCACCGGGATAAAATCCTAAATGATGTTTATTAGCGGCAAAGTGCACCAGATTACCGTGATAAGTAAAGGTTGGCATACCCCAGCTGATTTTTTCGGCTGCGTCAGGGGCACACTCCCTAATGTGGTTTCTTATGATATTTAATATCTCTTGAATCTCTGGCGTGTACTGGCTAATGTAGCTGTCAATGGTTGTAATTTCGGTAGTCATGGTCTGCATTCTCCTTACTTTTCCTTTTCATTTCCATTTGAGGTTTGGACGGTTTATTTATATTGAGTGGTTTTTGAAAGGTTTTTAGTTATTTTGATGGTTTCATCGTATTATAGTTATGGACTTATGTCAAGGGAAAGGGATACTCAAAAAAAGAACCGCTGAAATAGCCTGTAGCCTATTTGCCGTTCGTAAAATACTTTATTTTATGATATTGAATAAAAATCTTGTTAAAAACAACTTAAATTATGGCATGAGTCTACCATAATTGGATATAATTGTCAATACTATGTAGATTTTTCTCAATATTTATGAAAGAATTTGTGAAATAATAAAGTTCTTTGAAGCATTTGTCCAAAAA
Organism: Robinsoniella peoriensis; assembly: GCF_000797495.1. Taxonomy (GTDB): domain Bacteria; phylum Bacillota; class Clostridia; order Lachnospirales; family Lachnospiraceae; genus Robinsoniella; species Robinsoniella peoriensis. The sequence continues at coordinate 412,911 of NZ_JTGN01000005.1, read as the reverse complement.
GTTCTGTATTGTAGAGTACGGGGTGGAATTTTTAAGCCGTCAGATAAGCCGTCAAATTTAGAAGGAGAGTGAACAGCATGGCAAGACGAGGAGAGAATATCTATAAACGGAAGGATGGCAGGTGGGAAGGCAGATATGTAATAGGAAGGAAGCCTAACGGCAGGACTGCTTTTTCTTATATATATGGAAAGACCTATACAGAGGTTAAGAAAAAACTGGAGATTTGCAAAGCGGACAGGACGCTGGCAAAAACGATTGACAGGTCTGAAGAAATTTACCGGGACGGATCAATAGGTGCATGGCTGGAGTTTTGGCTGGAAGCAGTAATTAAGCCAGAGGTAAAGTATTCTACTTACGCGGTGTACAGAGGCCAGGTAGAGCGTCATATACTTCCATCGGCTGGTAAAATTAAATTGAAGAATATGAATAACAAAACAATGGAGATTGTTTACAATGCTATTCTTGATAAAAATATTACAACAGCTACTGCACAAAATATCTGTAAACGTTTTATGGCAGCTCTGTGCAGCGCCCGGGATAGAAAACTGATATCGGGTCTTCCGCTTTTACCCTATAAAAAGAAAAAATATAAGCGGAAAAAACCGAGATTTATGACATTGAATGAACAGAAGCGGATAGAAGAGAAACTGGATGATAAAAAATCAAAGGATTTGGCAGTGTTATTGGCTCTTTACAGCGGCAGCAGGGTAGGGGAATGCTGTGGCTATACCTGGCAGGATTTTGATCCGCTGACCGGGGGAATTCATGTATCACACAGTATTCAAAGAGTCTCGCTGTATCATCAGCAGAAACAGAAGACGAAACTGCTCCTGACGGAAACAAAGTCAGACTCATCCAGACGATTTATTCCCCTCCCCCGTTTTCTGGTGAAGATACTGGTTCAGTTCAAAAAAGATAACCAAGCCCTGGGGAGTGATTATATCTTTGGGGCAGGCAGAAAAGCGATGGATCCCAGAGTATTACAATATCATCTGACCAGGGTAACTGAATCAATCGGGCTTCAGGGCATTCACTTTCATACACTGCGGCATACGTTTGCCACAAGGTTTATTGAAAAAAACGGGGATATCCAGGCATTGAAAGAGATTCTGGGACATAGTTCCGCAAAGATCACCCTGGAATGGTATGGACACTCTACAAAACAGCATATTCAAAAATCCATGTTAAAGCTGAATCGTCTTACAGCATAAAAATATAAGCCGTCATAAGCCGTCAGGATCGCTGCTGGGAACGGTGATAGGAAAAGGGGAAAAAGGTTATTTTCGTAAAATAAAGTATTTTGCGAAAGATAAGCCGGATATCATGATTTGTTAATATCATAAAGATATAATATAACAGAAGCAGTGGAGAAATATACAGGAAAATTTTCCCGGATTTTAAATTATTTTTAGCCGCCTCTTGTATACGAATCGCAGTCTGGTGAAGGAGGGAAAATTATGCAAAGATTAAAACAAAATAATGTGCAGGAAATTTTCAAAAGGCTTTATTTAAATTTGCCGAAAGATCTTTATATTCATCAAGGTCTTACTGCAAAGTACGCTTGTGCCCTGTTTGTAAAAATGTGTTCTGCCCAGACGTATGCGCAGGCTGCAAGAGAACTTTCTATAGAAGCCGTTCGTTTAGGTGCCCTCTATCACGATGCAGGTAAAATATTAATACCAGGAGAAATACTTTGTAAAAAGGCTCCCCTGACACAAAAAGAGCGTTCTATGATCCATAATCATGCCGAATACGGCGGAGACATTGCGGTCTGTATGTTAAAAAAAGACCAGGAGAAATATGAGAATACGGTGTGGGCTATGGCAGAATACCATCATGAACGCTGGGACGGAAAAGGGTATCCCGATGGCCTTCGGTGTGAGGAAATCCCGTTGGAAGCCCGGATATGCTGTATTGCAGACAGTTATGATGCAGTGGCTAACGATGTTAATAATCAAAATAGAACAAAAGAGTACGCCTGTACGGAGATAGAAAAAAATGCGGGAATCCAGTTCGATCCCCTTTTAGCAAGGATATTTTTGGAATGTATCAAAGAGGAATTTTAGAAAAAGAGTGAAATATAACCGTTTTTCTGTTTTCAATGCCAAATTTCATGGGAAGGAATGTTCATCTGAGTCAGATACTTATTTTACTTGACTTTGACACCGTGTCGCAGTTTAAAATATAAACTATAACATGAGATATAATAAGGAGGTATAAAATGGAGGAAATGACAATAAGCCAAGTATCCAGAAGTTTGGGGATTTCAACGAGAATGCTTCGCTATTACGAAAAGGTTGGATTAATCAGCAGTTCCCGGCGGGAAGGATATTCCTACCGTATCTATGATAATAATGCAGTTACCCGAATGAAACAGATCATACTATTGCGTAAGCTGCGAATACCTGTCCGCCAAATTTCTATTATATTGAATAATACAAATGCGGTAGCGGCAATCGAAATTTTCCGGAAGAACATGGAAGAATTAGACGAAGAAATTACAGCTCTTTCCACAATTAGAGATATACTAAATCATTTTGTTGAAGAACTCAGCAAGTCGACTGAGCTGCCACTGAAGAATTTGATATCCCAGGATGATACACTGCTGGCGACTATTGAGTCTCTCAGTCTTATTAGTATTAATTTTAAAGAAGAACAATCCGCAGACAAATTAAAGAAAGCAGATGAGCGCCTCTCCAAAATCAATGATGTACGCATTATCTATCTGCCTCCGGCTACTGTAGCTGCGGCTCGTTGTATTGGGGATGAACCTGAATTAAATGCAAACTTCTTAATTGAAAAGTTTGTAAAGGAAAGTGCTTTGTGTAAATTAAAACCGGATCTGAGACTGTATGGCTTTAATCACCCTAATCCGGTTGATGAAACAGGTTATCATGGTTATGAGACTTGGGTAACGATTCCTGATGAGATGGAAGTACCAGATCCACTTGAAAAAAAGAAATTCTGCGGAGGCTTATATGCGGCTCATATGATTACTTTTGGAAATTTTAATGAGTGGGATTCATTTCTTGATTGGATTATGAAAAACGAAAGATATGATTTTGCAGGTGACTTGCAAGATCAGGAGCATATGTGCGGCCTATTGGAGGAACACTTGAATTTCTACAATCATATTGAACAACCCGATAAAGATGATGAACATTTACAGTTAGATCTTTTAATGCCTATAAAAGAAAAGGTGACACCGGCAGCAAATATAGTGAAATAAACAGGGGGATAAAACAACATAATTGAAATTTCTAAAGGAAAGGTGTGCAAGCGGCTACGTTTAGTTACGCAGGATTCCGACAATCACTGCATACTTTATCGTGCAGAGAAATCACACCCCCGCATTTTGGGCAACAATAGATTTTGCTGTGTGTTTCCAGCAGGTATGGAATACCATTATCCTTAACAATTAAACTATTTGCTACAAGGCTTTCTCCGTATCGTTGATTGTAGCTTTTTTCAAGATTATTTATTAACTTACATGGGAAATCGGTACACTCATAACAGTAAGTCAGACTCTTTTTCTGGACACAATCTTTTATTTTACAACTACGACAATGTTTCGGCTTTCCTGTATTCATACCCATACATCCAGGGCATGGTTTTTTTGTGAAACAATGTTTATAACAGACCATGCAATTCATCCCGCAAGGCGCAAACATCTGCTCCTCAATTTTTAATGTCATTTTCATTAGACTTTCGCTCCTTTAGTGATATGGTATCGCAAGAAAGGTGCCATTAGATGTCACCTTTCATATAACATTTTCATTTTGCAAATAGTGCTATGTAATTTCCGGTAATTTCATTTACTATCTCCAAGATATGCTTTTTTACATGGTCCGGTTCCAGAACCACCACTTCTTTTCCGAACGATAGGATATAACCGTATACCCAGTCATTTAAGGGATATTCCGCAGTTACGATTAAATTTCCTTTTTCATCTTCTTTTATCTGTTCCAAATCAAATTCATCATAAACCCGGTAAGCGATTTCACTGGAAAATTGAAGTTTTAAGTTCACAAGTTCAAAGGGGGATCTCATTTCTATGCCGGCAGATTCGGAAGGCAGTTCCCTTTTGGCAAAGGATTGGGATGCGGCTTTTAAATTTTTAATCCGTGTCATTTTGTAAATTCGAAATTCCTCGTGTTTGAGGCTATATCCTTTTATATACCATGATTTTTCTTTAAACCATAGCTTGTACGGCTCTATCCGGTTGCAACTGCTTTGTCCGAAAGAATTAAAATAATCAAATTCAATGATTATCTGCTGTAAAATACAGCTTTTGATTATGGAAAAAGTATCGATTTCATCTGTATGACTTCCCCAATGCGAAAAATCGACAGAAATCCAATCATCGTTGGTCTTTTGAAATAGATTTGCCAGTCTGCCAAGAGATTCTTTGGCATTTGGATATTTCAATTCTTCCAATATCTTTAAGGATGCTAGAATTTCCTGCTGTTCCGAATCAGTGATCAGTGATTTATCTAAAACGAAATTGTCCAGCAGGCTGATTCCGCCGTATCTTCCCTTATTGGCATAAATAGGAATGCCGGCGAAAGAGAGCATCTCAATATCCCTGCAAATGGTACGTCTTGACACTTCAAAATACTCAGCCAACTCCGTAGCAGTAACTTTTTTTTTATTCAGCAGTATATAAATAATTTCAAACAACCGATTACTCTGCATAGCAATCCCTCCTGGTATACCCCATGTCATTATTCTAACATAAATGTAACAAGAGGAACATATTTATTTTGGGCATACATCGTAGCGCAGAACGGTTTTTAAATTAGCCTGAATGACGGTTTTAACAACGATATATATTTCTATATGCGTATCATCGGTTCTTCTGAGGTTATAATCCTGACAGAATTGATCCATCAGTTTAAAGCTGGCTGGTTCATCATCATAGGATCCGCTATGGAGTATTTGAACGGATAAACGTTCTTCCATGGTAATCACAGATAATTCATTCAGGAGAGGATTCGGTTTTTTCTTCTTAACATTTGCAATCCCTTCTGCAATTACTTCGTCCGGCACAAAATCAGGAATAGCGATCATCATTTCATAAATAAGTTCACTTTTTATTAATTTGTCAGACTGTTTTCCGTCTTCAGTCATGTCCCATACAGCTTCCAGAGGGTTAACGGAATAATTATCATATAAAACATCCTGGGCTGTGGATTTGCAATATTTTTTATATTGGGATTTTATGCTGTATGCAGCAGGGAATAGTACACTGATTTTTTCACTGAATTCGCAGCTGTTTGGGTCTCCTTTTCCTTTCAGGGATATAAATCTTTGTTTGGGTACGGAGACCAGCACAGCCTTTGCTTTCGGCAGATATATTTCTTTTTCTTCTTTTTTCCATTCGTAATTCATAATAAATACCTCCTTTTTGATATAATCATACCATGTATATTGTGACATCTGTGTGTCACAATTAAAATCAAAAAAGAATAAAAAATAAAAAAGAAGTTGCGCACGCAATAATATAGTGCTATAATGACTAAAAAAGAAAGCAGGGTGCTGTCATGGGTCAAGTATTTAAGTGGCTGTCTATTTTAGGAAGATTAAGTAATGTATACGCTGATCAACAATTTAAAGAGCTGAATATCAACAGCAGCCATCATGTCTTCATTATCCACATTTGTATAAATCCCGGCATTACCCAGGATAAGCTGAAGACGTTAATTTATGTCCATCCAAGTAATATTACCAGAGCTTTGGATTATTTAGAAAAAGAAGAGTATCTCACCAGAGAAACTTTTGTAAATGATAAGCGCACCAGCAGGTTATATCCCACTGAAAAAGCTTATAAGGCATTTGACACAATAAACAAAGTAATGTCAGATTGGGAAACTATGATTACAGAGGATATGTCAGAAGAGCAGGCAGCAGAATTTCTCACATTATTAAAGCAGGCAGGGAACAAGGGAACAGAATATTTTTTTGGAAGGTAATCATTTACCCAACTAGTTGCGGGCACAAATAAATAGAGAAGCTAAAAAGGCGAAACGAGTAGTGTTAATCACATAAATCCGGTTGATTAACCTGCCCGTTATTTTGTTGGTAAAGATGATGGAAAATAGAAAAGGAGATAGGAAAAGCAATGATAAAAGAACTTATGAAATGTATCAGAGAATTTAAAAAAGCCTCCATACAGGCACCGATATTGGTTTCTTTGGAAGTTGTTATGGAGTGTATTATTCCATTTTTGATTGCGCAACTGGTCAATCAGATAAAAGCGGGCTGTGATCTTATAGTTCTGTTTCAATACGGATTGCTGCTGGTAGTCATGGCAGGATTGTCCCTGACTTTTGGAGCACTGGCGGGAACTGCATGCGCAACGGCATCCTGCGGTTTTGCCCGTAATATCAGAAAGGATATGTATTATAAAATACAGAGTTATTCCTTTGAGAATATCGACAAATTTTCAACATCATCCCTGGTAACCCGGCTTACCACTGATGTTACCAATGTTCAGAATGCCTACATGATGATTGTGAGAACGGCTATCCGCTGTCCGTTAATGCTGTTATTTGCCTTTGCCATGGCTTTTATTATGGGTGGGAAAATGGCATTTGTTTTCCTGATTGTAATCCCGATTTTGGGGTTTGGACTCTTTTTGGTAATCCGAAAAGTAATGCCATTATTTAAGCAGGTATTTAAAAAATACGATGCTCTTAACAATTCTGTGCAGGAAAATATCAAAGGTATGCGTGTTGTAAAATCTTATGTGAGAGAAGACTACGAGAAAGAAAAATTTGGAACAGCTGCGGGAGATGTCTGCAATGACTTTACAAGAGCGGAGAGGATTTTAGCCATTAACAATCCGCTAATGCAGTTTTGTATTTATTCTGTAATGATATTTGTGATGTCATTTGGTTCTTATACAATTATTACTTCCAGAGGCCTGGACTTGGACGTAGGGCAGTTATCCTCTCTGTTAGCATACAGCTTTCAGATATTGAGCAGCCTGATGATGCTGTCTATGGTATTTGTTATGATCACCATGGCAAGTGAATCTTCGAAACGTATTGTTGAAGTATTAAGAGAAGACAGTTCGCTGGCGAATCCGGCAGATCCGGTCTTTACAGTGGCAGACGGCTCTGTTGATTTTGAACAGGTTAATTTTAAATATTCAATGAAAGCAGAAAAAATGGCGCTTGCCGACATTAATCTTCATATAAAATCAGGAGAAACGATAGGTATTATCGGAGGAACCGGTTCATCAAAATCTTCATTAATCCAGCTGATTTCAAGACTTTATGATACTACAGAAGGGGTAGTGAAAGTAGGTGGGATTGATGTTAAAGATTATGATATAGAAACCCTTAGGAACCAGGTATCAGTTGTACTGCAAAAAAATATCCTGTTTTCTGGTACCATTAAAGATAATCTGCGGTGGGGAAATAAAGAAGCCACAGACGAAGAAATGATAGAAGCATGTAAGCTGGCTCAGGCAGATGAATTTATTATGCAGTTCCCGGAGCAATATGATACTTACATAGAACAGGGCGGTTCCAATGTATCAGGCGGTCAGAAACAGAGGCTTTGTATTGCCAGAGCTCTTTTGAAGAAACCGAAAATTATTATTCTGGATGATTCTACAAGTGCGGTGGATACGAAAACGGATGCCCAGATCAGAAAAGCATTTCGGGAGTTTATTCCCGATACGACTAAGATTATCATTGCACAGAGAACTTCTTCTGTACAGGATGCTGACCGCATTGTGGTCATGGATGGAGGTACCATTAATGCAGTGGGAACCCATCAAGAGCTGTTAAGAGGAAATACGATTTACCAGGAAGTATACAATTCACAAAATAAGGCAGGTGGTTCTGATGAAGAGTAAAAAAGGAGTATTAGGGCGGGTAATTAAGACGCTGTTTAGTTTTTATCCTGTAATGATGCCTGTGGTACTGATCTGCATTATTTTCAATGCGGTTGTCAGTTCCATCCCGGCTATTTTTATGCAGAATGTAATTGCAACCATAGAACAGAGCTGGCAGAGCGGTGACTGGGATTCGGTTTCTGCCAAAATCATCGGACTGGTATTGCTGTTGGTAACCTTTTATGTACTGTCCCTGTGTGCATCTGTTATTTACAACCAGATGATGGCTGTAATCACGCAGGGTACACTAAAAAAGCTGCGCCAGAAAATGTTTAACGGTATGCAGGATCTTCCAGTCCGCTATTTTGATACCCACAACCACGGTGATATTATGAGCTACTATACCAACGATATTGATACTCTGCGTCAGATGATATCCCAGAGTTTCCCTCAGCTTTTAGTATCTGCCGTTACGGTGCTGACGATATTTTCTATTATGCTTTACTATAGCGTATGGCTGACAATTGTAGTCGTTATCGGTGTGGTATTTATGGTGCTTGTCACAAAGAAAATTGGAGGAAATTCAGCTAAATATTTTATCCGCCAACAGATTGCTCTGGGAAAAGCAGAGGGGTTTGTGGAGGAAATGATGAATGGGCAGAAGGTCGTAAAGGTATTTTGCCACGAAGAAGAGAGTAAATCAGATTTTGACCGTTACAATGATGCATTGTTTCACGATGCCCAGCAGGCAAATAAATTTGCCAACACGCTGATGCCGATCCTTAACAATATTGGAAATGTACTCTATGTAATAGTTGCTTTAGTTGGTGGTATTCTGCTTCTTAGTAACGTGCCAAATGTTAGCATATCGGGCATGGCAATCAGCATCAGCATTGTAGTTCCATTTTTAAATATGACCAGACAATTTTCCGGAAATGTCAGTCAGGTATCCAACCAGCTGAATGCGGTTATTATGGGTCTGGCTGGTGCTGACAGGGTATTTACCCTGATTGATGAAATCCCGGAAGTAGATGAAGGATATGTAACCTTGGTCAATACAAAAGAAGTTAACGGAGAGATGGTGGAATGTACAGAACGTACCGGCACCTGGGCATGGAAACATCCTCATGAAAATGGTACCACAACTTACACCAGATTAACCGGAGATGTACGGCTGTTCGATGTGGACTTTGGCTATGAAGAAAATAAAATCGTGCTTCAGAATATTACTCTTTATGCAGAGCCTGGGCAGAAAGTAGCTTTTGTAGGGGCAACCGGAGCAGGAAAAACGACCATTACCAACTTAATTAATCGTTTTTACGATATAGCGGACGGTAAAATTCGTTACGATGGTATTAATATTAATAAAATTAAAAAGGCTGACCTGCGTCGATCACTGGGCATTGTACTCCAGGATACAAATCTTTTTACAGGCACAGTTATGGAAAATATAAGATATGGAAAATTGGATGCTACAGAGAAAGAGTGCATCGAAGCAGCAAAGCTTTCCGGTGCCCATGACTTTATCACCAGGCTTCCGGATGGATATCATACGCAGCTGTCCGGAAACGGCGGGAACTTATCCCAGGGGCAGAGACAGCTTCTGGCAATTGCCCGTGCCGCGGTAGCCGATCCTCCGGTAATGATTCTGGATGAAGCGACAAGTTCCATCGATACGCGAACGGAATCCATTGTTCAAAGGGGAATGGATGCACTGATGAAAGGCAGAACAGTATTTGTAATTGCCCATCGGCTTTCTACCGTCAGAAATTCAGATGTTATTATGGTTCTGGATCATGGTAAGATTATTGAACGCGGAAGTCATGATAAACTGATTGAAGAGAAAGGCAAGTATTATCAGTTGTATACAGGTGCATTTGAGCTGGAATAGAAACATGTTTTAACTTTTAATTGTAAATGATTTTGATAGTGAAAGAAGAGGACTCTGGTTTACAGAATCCTCTTCTTTTTTTATATATTATTGCGTAAGGGATAGCATAGATCCCGTTGTCTTTGAAGGCTAATCCGATACTAGTAAACTGTTTGCTCCAGACTTCGTTACCAGATTGTAAAAAATAAACACTTGCCACAAAAATCCTCCCCCTGGAATAATCAAGTATTATCAGCTTTCACAAGTATACGTTCTATACGGGTGAATCATTTAGGTGTAGTGTGAATACAGGAAGGAATTAAATCAAACAATTGCCTGTTGTGCAGTAAAAAGGAGGAACTATGATTAAAGAAATATGGTGTATGTCTCACAGCCACCTGGATATTGGTTATACCCATCCGCAGCCTCTGATAATGGAGCTTCAGTCGGATTATCTGGATCAGGCCATGGAGTTAATTGAGAAAACGCGGAATTATCCAGAAGAGGCACAGTTCAGATGGACCATTGAGGCCAGTTGTGTTTTGAAGCGTTGGCTGAAGACGGCCGCACAGGAGCAGATTGTAAGGCTCAGGCGTCATATAAAAGAAGGAAGAATCTGTGTGACTGCGCTGCCCATGCATACAACACCCGGAGTGGATGCCGGTGAGTTGGTGTATCTGCTTTCAGATCTCAGGGAGCTGGAACAGGAGCTGGAAATGGAAATTAAAGTGGCTGTCAATCATGATGTGAATGGACAGCCCTGGACGCTGGGGCAGCTGCTGATTGACAGTGGCATTGATTTTTACCTGACTGGTATCAATACACATTTTGGGGGAATTCCCTTTCCAAGAATGACTTTCTTTCAATGGGAGATGTCTGATGGCAGAAGACTTCCCTCTTTTATAGGAGAGCACTATTCCATGTTCAGTCAGTTCATCCGCTCGTGGGAGCCGTCCACCGCTACCATGCATGAAGGCCTGACCGAATATGTGAAATGGATGGAGGACCAGGGATATGAAAGAGATTTTCTTTTCCTGACTGCCACAAATCCGCCGCTATACGACAATAACCCTCCGGATTGGGAGCTTCCGGAATTGATTTGCCGCTATAATAAAGAAAATCCAGAGCTGAAGATACGCTTTGTGACGGCAGATATGCTGAGAGACAGGCTGCTGCAGGAAGAAGCGGTTCCCGTGCATAAAGGGGACTGGACCGATTACTGGAACTTTGGATGTGCCAGTACTGCAAGAGAAACCAGAGTAAACAGGCTGGGAAAAGACTTGCTGCAGACAGCTCAGATGCTGGAATGCTTCACGCTTGAGAAGGACCGCCATTATGAGTGTGTGAAAGAGGAATGCAGGGAAAGTATGGTCATTTATGATGAGCATACATGGGGAGCTTCCCAGTCTGTTTCAGAACCGGAATCGCCGGAAACCTTTTGCCAGTTGAACTATAAGCTTCAAAATGCCTATAAAGCCGCTGATCTTTCCTCCTATATGCTAAGCCGTCAGATGGAACAATATTGCCGTAATCCGTATCAAAGCGATAAGCTGGAAGGAGTAGCGGTAGTGAACCCAACGGCGTACAGTCAGACATTCCAGGTACAGTTTCCCAAGGATTATCTGGAAGAAAAAAGACATATTGGTGCCCACAGAAGCAAATTTTATGTTCCTTACCTGGAAAAGACAGAGCCGGTGGAAAACTGCGGTGTAATGACATTGCCGCCTTATACCGTAAAAACCATGCCCTTTGAAGCTCTGAGGGAAATTCAAAAGGAAAGCAGTGCGTTGAAAGAAAATTATAATCTGGAGAATCATGTGCTTACCACTCCTTTTTACCGGGTTTATCTGGATGAATCCACCGGCGGTATCCGGCAGATCGTTGATCAGAAAAGTGGCAGAGAAATTTTGAGTTCCGAAAGTGGATACGATTTTTTTGAGGCAGTCAGGGAAACTGTAGATACCCAGTGGAATGAAGCTGTCAGGGAAACCATGTATGGAGCCCGCAATGAAGTAAATGATCATGATAAATCACATTGGAATCATGAGTGGAAGGCAAAGCATACGAAAAGAAACAGCTGCAGCTGGCATGCAGAGCGTCAGGAATATCAGATTTCCATTGTTACAGAAGGTGTCATGGAGGGAACAAGAGGAATTCGCCAGAAAATCACCTTTTATACATACCGTCCGGATATCAGAATGGAGGCTGCTTTCTATAAGGAACCAGTCAGTGAGCCGGAGTCACTGATGTTTGTTATCCCGCTGAAGATGTCAGAAGGCTGGCAATGCAGCTATGACACTGCTGGTGAAATGGTTCGTTTGGATGAGGAGCAGCTTGGCTTCTCCTGCAGAGATTACCTGACTGTGGACACAGGAGTGAGCATGTATGATGATAGGATGTGTGTTACATTGTCATGTCCGGATGCGCCGATGGTTCAGGTGGGAAACTTTCAGTTTGCAAAAGAAAACAGAAGCATTGAAAGAAAAGAGAATCCGCTGCTGGCAGCCTGGCCCCTGAATAATTACTGGAGTACCAATTTCTGTGCCAATCAGTCCGGCAGGATGACCTTCGCTTATGAACTGAATCTTCATGAACAGTTCCGGGAACAGAGCATGCATTCCGATGGTATCAGAGCGAAGCATCCAGTGACCATAGGAGCAGCGGTAAAAGCCGTGGAAGAAGAGCAAAGGCTTCTGGAGTTTCAGGGAGAGAGTACGGTATTATCTGTTTCACCGTCAAAAAATCATGATGGTATCCATATCCTGCTCAAAAATAATACAAACCAAAAGGACATCTGCTATTTAAAATCGTCTGTCTGGAAAATCAGGGAGGCAGAACGAATCTCACCTTCGGAAGAAAGCTTGGAAATTCTTGAAACAGAGGGAAATCGGGTTCGTATCATGATGCAGCCCGGAACAATGAAACTGATACATCTCAAGGCTGAAATACACAAATGGAAAAAATAAACACTTGCCACAAGAATCCTCACCCCGGAATAATCAAGGATTATCAGGTATCACAAGGATATGTTCTATACGGGTGAATCATTTCGTTGTAGTGTGATATCAGAAAGGAATAAATAAAATAAGACAGAAAGGGAAAAAGAATGGAAAAAAAGAAAAAATGGAGCCTGAAGGAAGATATAAAGCGGCGATGGCAATTGTATCTGATGCTTCTGCTGCCCCTGGCTTACATTATTGTTTTTTGCTATGTGCCTATGGGCGGAATCGCAATTGCCTTTAAAGATTATTCTTTTAAGAAGGGCATAATGGGAAGCGACTGGGTGGGGATGAAATATTTTGTACAGTTTTTTGAAAACCCGGATTTGATCCGGCTTTTGAAAAACACACTGATCCTTAGTTTTTATCAGCTTCTTGTAAGTTTTCCGGCACCGATTATTCTGGCTCTGGCATTAAATATGATAGGCGGAAAGCGTTTTAAGAAATTCATGCAGTCCTTAACTTATGCTCCATATTTTATATCGACGGTAGTTATGGTAGGAATTATACTGCAATGTCTCCATCTGAACATCGGGATTGTTAACAACATGATGGAGACGGTGAATATAGACCGGGTAGATTTTATGGGGAAAGCCTCTTATTTCAGGCATATTTTTGTATGGTCAGGAGTTTGGCAGACCACAGGATATTCCGCAATCATTTATATTGCTGCCCTGGGCAATACAGATCAGTCGCTGGTAGAAGCATCGTTGATAGATGGTGCAAATCGTCTGCAGCGAATTCGCAATATAGAACTGCCGGCGCTTAAGCCGATTATTACCATACAGCTGATTTTAGCAGTAGGAAGCATTATGGGCATTGGATTTGAAAAAGTATTTTTGATGCAGAACAGTCTGAATCTTCCTATTTCAGAGATTATATCTACTTATGTTTACAAACGAGGTCTTCGGGATATGCAGTACTCCTTTGCTACAGCGGTAGGATTGTTCAACTCAGTAGTAAACTTCATATTACTGTTTGCTGCTAACAAAATATCCAAGAAATTTGGCGATACAAGTCTTTGGTAGGGAAGGAGTCAGTATTGCAGGCAGGCCTGCAATATGCAGTGAAAAAAATGTGGACAAATATAAGACGAAAAAAAGATAATAAAATAAAATTGTATCATTCGACATCTGACAGAATGCTGATGGTCTTTGTATGGATTTTACTATTTGTAATTATGGTGATTATTCTGGTTCCCATCCTGTTCGTTTTAGCATCCTCGTTCAGCGATGCAAGTGCAGTATCTTCCGGTAAGGTCTTTCTGTTTCCGGTTGATTTTTCACTGGCGGGATATCAGGTTATTTTCCAATCACCCAACATCATGAAGGGATTTTTGAATTCCATTGCATACACAGTTGTTGGTACCATCATTAGTGTAAGCCTGACATTATTGGCTGGATATCCGCTGTCCAGAACAGATTTGAAAATCCGCGGCCCGGTTATGTTTTTGTTTACCGTGACCATGTTCTTTAGCGGAGGCATGATTCCTACTTATCTGGTGGTCAGCAAGCTGCACCTGATAGACACCTTCTGGGCAATGGTAATTCCATCGGCTGTTGGAGTATGGAATGTCATTTTGATTAAGACCTATATACAGAGTTCTATACCTTTGGACATTTACGAAAGTGCCTCCATTGACGGCTGCTCGGACTGGAAATATTTCGTAAATATGGTAATACCTCTTTCGAAACCAATTATTGCCGTAATGATTTTACTGTATGCCGTAGGAAAATGGAACGATTTCTTCTCAGGTCTGCTTTACATAAATGACGTGGCAAAACAGCCTCTTCAGATGATCCTGAGAAATATTCTGGTATTGAATGACAGCATGGGCATGTCTCTAAGTCTGGCAGAGCAGATGAACCGCCAGGAATTGAAAACGTTGATGCAATATTCTCTGATTATCGTATCATCCCTTCCGGTTATGATTCTGTACCCTTTTATTCAGAAATATTTTGTCAAAGGGATCATGATGGGATCGATCAAGGGATAACAGAAAGTATTTGTATCTTAAAAAAATATATTATAATATATAAAAAGTGAAGGAGAAAGAATATGAAAAGAAAAACATTGGTAACAAGAGCTGCCGCAATAGGACTTGCCGCAGCAATGATGCTTGGAGGCTGCAAAACGAGTGAAGACACACAAACACCTGCAAACACCAAATCGAATGAAAGTACGGCATCCGAAGCCGGTACGAAAAGCAGCTCCGAAAATCCAGGGACAGAAGAAAGAGAAACTATTACGGTAGCAGTTCAGATGAATGAAAAAGGAGAATACTCCGATAAGAACTATGCAATCCGCTGGCTTGAAGAGCAGACCGGAGTAAATCTTGAATTTGTTGCACTTCCCAGTGATGCTGCGGATGCCGATACAAAGCTGAACCTGATGCTTTCCAGCGGAGATTATCCGGATGTAATCTGCTATAACCTGAATAAACAGAAGATGGTGAAATTCGGTAAAGAGGGCATATTTATTCCGATCAATGACTTATATGAAAAGTATGGGAATAACATGAAGAAAATGTTTGAGGAGAGACCGCAGTACGAGCAGAACGCTTATGCACCGGATGGAAATATGTATGGCTTCCCTACCGCAAGCGAATCCTATCATGGTCAGGCTTATCCGAAGCTGTGGTATAATTCAGAATGGCTGAAGAGTCTGAATCTGTCCGAACCGACTACCACAGAAGAGCTGAAGGAAGTTCTGACGGCAGTGAAAAACAGTGATTACAACGGAAATGGAAAGGCGGATGAGATTCCATTGACCGGAAGTCCGGACTGGGACTGCCAGCTGGAATGGTACCTAATGAATTCCTTTATACCTTGTGATAAAGAGAGCCTCTCTTATGCAAAAGACGGAAAAGTTATCTTTGCCGGCAATAAACCGGAATTCAAGGAAGGCCTTGCATATATGCATGATTTATTCCAGAACGGACTGATTGATCCTACTGCTTTTTCACAAAAGAGCGACCAGATGCAGCAGGTAATCCATTCTGATGAAAAATTAGTATTCGGATATACGGCAGATCACTTTGCCATGGGTATTGATCTGGAAAACAAACACTTAAATGAGATTACACATGCTATGGTACCTGTAGAAGGATCAACAGGTGCAAGATATCAGCCTCACAAAGATTATATTGATATGACAAAGGGATTTAACTGGTTTATTACTGATGAATGCGAGAACCCCGAAGTGGCATTTAAAGTAGGCGATTTTATCATGGGGGATGAGGCTTCCATGGTTATGATGTATGGAGAAAAAGGAAAATACTGGGGTGACATGGAGAAGCCCGTAGAGTCTATTCTCCCTGGAACAGAAGCTATTTACTGGATAAAGCCGGGATACACATCCAATGAAAATGATGAATACAATAAAAACACATTTTGGACAGGCCTGGAGAATCAGATGGCAGAATTCCGCTCTTCTATGAATCCGCTTCCGGAGGATATGTATGTTTCTACTTCCTACGAAGCCAGATTATATGAAGAAACAGAAAAAGTAGTCGGTTATTTCTATAAAGAATACCTTCCAAGACAGATCTTTTTAGAGGAAGATGCAGATGCAGAACAGTTTGCCACGCTTCAAACCTCCCTGCAGGAATATGTAAAAACCTCCATGGCACAGTTTATCACCGGTGAACTCAGCCTGGATAAGGATTGGGATACCTATGTGTCAACCCTGGAAAGCTATAACGTAGAAACTTATACACAGTTGTATCAGAAAGCATACGATTTATACTACAAAGCAAAATAGTGAGGTTATGATGATATTAAACGCGGAGTGGAATGACAGAATACAGCATTGGATCAGAACCCTGAAGGCAGATTTTTATACACCAATAGAAGAAATTCATTTTGAAGCACACAGAACAGACAGGCACTATGAGTATAAGGAGCTGAAAAGCCTTGCATTTGAAGCCGTGAATCCTGGTTATACATGGGGAGAAACATGGGAATACTGCTGGTTCCGCGGGAAGATTACGCTTCCCGGGGAAGCGCAAGGCAAAAAAATTGTCCTGAATCTCCAGCCCCGGGGAGAGTCTGCACTATTTGTAAATGGACAGGAATTTGGTACATACCGGGCTGACTGGGTAGCGCATCCCCACCATTTTATGGTAGATAATATTCTGGCGGAAGAAGGGCTGGCTGGGAACATCTATGAAATTTGTATGGAAACTTATGCAGGTCACTATTTTCCTAATTGTGAAACCGGGTATTGTGCCACAGGTCCGGTGCTCCCAGGCAGCTTTCAGGATCCGCAGAAGGAGGGGGAAAGAAGGGTTCTGGGGAAATCCACCTATGGCATCTGGAGGGAAGAGGCATACCAGCTTTTTCTGGATGTGAATACCCTCTTTCATTTGCTTGAAGTGCTGGATGGAAGTTCTTTGCGGGCTTATAAAATTGCAGAGGCATTAAAGCGCTTTACCTATGATGTGGATTTTGAACAGGATGAGTCCGGCAGGGCGGTATGCTATGCCAAGGCGAGGCTGCACCTGCAGAAAGTGCTGGCTGCAGAAAACGGCACAACCGCACCGCGTTTCTGGGCTGTTGGAAATGCACACCTTGATCTGGCATGGTTATGGCCTCTGGAGGAAACAAAACGGAAAACAGCCAGAACCTTTGCGGCACAACTGCGGCTTTTGGATCAATATCCACAGTACCGGTTTATACAGAGCCAGCCAGCCGCTTATGAAATGTGCCGGCAGCATTATCCCGGGCTTTTTCAGAGGATTCAGGAAAAAATTGCCCGGGGACAGTGGATAGCTGATGGAGCGATGTGGGTAGAACCGGATACGAATATGGCGGGAGGAGAAGCTCTGATCCGCCAGCTGCTTTATGGAAAGAAATATTACAAAGAGGTACTGGGGGTGGACAGCAGGGTGCTCTGGCTTCCGGATACCTTTGGCTATACCGCCGCACTGCCGCAGATTCTGTTGGGATGCGATGTTCCTTATCTGGTGACACAGAAAATCTTCTGGTGCTGTAATGATGGAGAACGCTTTCCGTATCATTATTTCTACTGGGAAGGACTGGATGGCAGCCGGGTAACCTCATTTTTGCCTACCAGCTATACATACCAGACAGACCCACAGGAAGTTGGGACGGTATGGAATGAACGGGAGCAAAAAGAGGATTTGGAGACCTTTTTGTTTCCGTTTGGATATGGTGACGGAGGAGGCGGACCTACCAGAGATCATATAGAATATGTGCTCAGGCAAGAGAATCTGGAGGGAAGTCCCAGAATGCAGATGGGGGCTCCGGAGGAATTTTTCAAAATGTTGGATGCGGAGGGAGGCCCCGGACATACATACTGCGGAGAATTATATTTCAGCTCTCACAGGGGAACCTACACCTCACAGGCACAGGTGAAAAATCATAACAGAAGATGTGAGCTGGCCATGAGAGAAATGGAAATCTGGAGCAGCCTTGCATTGATACAGGGAATGGCGTGGGATCACAAACGGGCAGAAAGCTTATGGAAGTCGCTGCTGTTTCAGCAGTTCCATGATATACTTCCGGGATCTTCGATTGAAAGGGTCTATCAAGAAACAGAGGCAGCACATAACTCCATTTTAGAAGCAGCGGCGGAAATGACCTATAAGGCGGCAGCTTTTCTGACTTTGCAGGGAGAGGACATAACCGTATTGAATTCGCTGTCATTTCCAAGGAATGTGTTGGTGGAACTTCCAGAAAGATATAAAGATGGTGCCGTTACTGCAGAGGGAAAGGCAGTACCAGTCCAGAAGGATGAAAACCGGGTATTGGCATGTGTGCAGCTCCCGTCATGCGGATGGATTACCCTGAAAGCCTGCAGTTGTGAAAATGAGGTGCTGGAAGAAAGGGCTGTGGAAATAAAGCAGCCGCGAGCCTGTGCGTGGCTGGATGAAGCCGGCTGCCATATGGAAAACGAATATGCTTCAGTTCTGATTAATGAATGCGGACATGTGATTTCTTACATACTGAAATGCTCAAAAAGAGAAATGGCTGCCGGAGAAATGAACAGACTGAGGCTGTTCAAGGATGTGCCGAGACATTTTGATGCCTGGGATATTGACGACAATTATCTGGAGCAGGAGACAGATGGAGCATATGGGCAGGAGATTAAGATTATGTCCCAGGGACTTCAGGCAGTAGTGAAGGTCAGCGGGCGGATCAGTCAATCCACTTACGTGCAGTATATTCGTCTGGATGCCAATCAGCAGAGACTGGAATTTGAAACCATCATAGAATGGCAGGAGCTACACAGACTGCTAAAAGCAGCATTTCCCGTATCTTTATATGCGCTTAATGCAAAAAATGAAATGCAATTTGGCTATGTGGAACGCCCAACCCACCGTTCCCGTACTTATGACAAGGATCGTTTTGAGGTGTGCAATCACCGGTATACGGCACTTTGTGACAACGGTCATGGAGCAGCAATCCTGAATGATTGTAAATACGGAATCAGCGTGGAAGGAAATCAGATGGAGCTGACGCTGCTGCGGGCGGCTTCCAGTCCCCACATGCGTGCAGATAACGGAACCCAGCATTTTACTTATGCGTTTTATGCATGGGAAGGCAGCTTTGTGGAATCGGATGTGATTCGACAGGGGTATGAACTGAATGTAAAGCCTCAAATGATCAGGGGTACGGCATTACTTTTTGAGTTTATCCAAATGAATCGTAAAAATATTTTGATGGAGACCTTGAAGCCTGCAGAGGATAACAGCAGAGATCTGATTCTGCGTTTGTATGAGGCAGCAGGTGCAGCAGTTTCCACAGAGGTCAAAATTAATCAAAATGTAGAGAGTGCGTGGAGTTGTAATATGCTGGAGCAAAACCAGGAGGTATTAGAGGTCACAGATGGCGTACTTCGGTTGAACTTCAGAGCTTTCGAAATTAAGAACATCCGGCTGCGCATGTAGCCGGAATATCTGACAACACACGAATAGGGTGAAAATGAAGAATAAAAAAGTATATACCAGACTGATTATTACCTATCTGCTTGTTTTTTTAATTCCGCTTTTGCTGAATATTGTCAGCCTGGAGAATATTTCAAATGTCACAAAAGACAATATCAGCAAAAGTGTACTGGCGAACCTGACACATGCCAGAGATACAATTGATAACAATTTCCGTGAAATAGATACTATCGTATACAACTTGTCTGCAAATAATACCATAAAGGATATTTCTGCCCATATGAAGGAGAAGGATAAATATATCCAGATTTCAAAACTTTTGTCGGCCCAGGATTATATGAGTGCCATGCGTATACAGACTTTTGTGGAAGAATACTATCTGTTCCTTCGTGAGAGCCAGATGATTATCAGTCCGGATCACATTTTTCTGGACCAGTCTTCCTGTAAGGCTTTTTTTCAATATGACGGCATGGAGTGGGATGAATGGGAAAAACGGATGCAGGAGAGTTATTCAAAGCATATTTTCCCGGAAGCGGTCAGTATGCAGAACAGGAATAGCCAGAATATGATTTTGTATGTACAGTCTCTGATTACCTATTCCGGAGTAAAAGGAAATTTTGTATTCCCCATTAAAAGTCAGGCTATCAAATCTTTGCTTAAGGATCCATACGTGGCAAATGCCGGTTGGGCGTATTTGACAGATAAGGAGGGAAAGGTAATCTTGACCATTCCCTCTGCTCAGAATGAATTGGAACTGGTACCTGCCAAATATCTGGAAAACGGGCAAAGCATTCAGGAGGCAGAGATGGGTGGCCGCAGTGTGGAGATTATACGTTCTGTTTCCGATGAAACCGGACTGTCTTTTGTAGCGGTGCTGCCACAGGAATACATATCTGCCCAGATTACGGATGCGCAGCATAAAACAGTTTTACTGATTATGCTGGCTGTAGTTTTGGGAATCGCCAGTATTCTTCTGGTTTCCTGGCATCGTGGGAGAAAGGTTGACCAGATGCTGCAAATGCTGTTTAAAATGGAGAACAAGGAAGACAAGTCGATGAAGGGAGATGAAATGAGTTACATTTCAAATTCCCTCAGGCAATTGATCCGCAGCAATACCAATCTGAAAGACAGCATTCGGGAGAAGAAGCTGGTGACCAGGGGGCTTCTTCTGGAAAATCTTCTGTGCGGGATGGAGAGCAGGCTGGACAGCAGCCTGGAGGAATATGATATCTATCTGACAGGTAAAAAAATTCTGGTGATTGCATTCCAGATTCATGCGGATACCCTTACGGCGGATCAAATGTATGCCACTGAATCAGCATTATATAAACAGGTGATTCAAAATGGACTGGAGGAGATGATACCGGGGACAAAGTATGCGTGTGATATGGATATACGTGCAGGTGCAATGATCTGCACCATGGATCAGTCCTATGAATTGAATAAGGCAGAGATGAAAGCACAAATGGAAGAACTCCTGGATGCCCTGTGGGAAAAATACGGGATTCGGGCTAGAATCGCCGTAGGAAATCTCTGTGAAGAAATCTCACAGATTAGTAAAATTTACGACAAGATATATGAGATGCTTCAGTATGGACCCGTTTCTGACCGGAATGTGCTGTTCTATGAAAATTATGTCAATAGCAATGAATATTATTATTTCCCGGCACCACTGGAGGAAAGACTTGTAAATGCAGTGAGAACAGGGAATGCCAAAAGTATGCATGAGCAGTTGACGGAAGTTTATCAGGGAAATGTCATAGAGCACAATGTCAGCCCCGCCATGATGCATTTTCTTGTAAATGATCTTCAGTGTACGGTGTTTAAGGTACTGCATAATCTGAATGGGCAGATTGATATTGAAGAGGAGGAACTTTACCGGCAGATTGAACAGCTAAACCGGGAAAGCGATATCCTGCTGCGTTTCCAGCGGATTAATAATATATTTAAATTTATTTGTGAAAAGGTTCAGGATGAAAATAATGTAAGAAGTGATCGTCAGGTGGAAAAAATTAAAGAATATATCAGCAATCATTATAGCAGCAGCGATATGAGCCTGACGAAGATTTCAGATGATTTTGGGTATGCCAGTACCTATTTTTCCAAGCTGTTCAAGGAACTGTTTGGAGAGAATTTTGCTACCTATCTTGAAAAGGTAAGAATCGAGCAGGTGTGTCTGATGCTTCAGACGAATGCCACCGTAGAAAAGATTGCGGAACAGACTGGTTATAATAGTGTCTATGTGATGCGTACAGCGTTTAAACGGATTAAGGGGGCAACACCAAACGAATACCGAAAGATGATTGCAAAAGAACCGGAAGAATAATTCATAATGAAAACAGAGGTAGTAAATAGATGGATAGAAACATAATAATTGACAGAATTCCCTATCAGTTCTGCGAAGGACCATTTTGGGGAAACGGAAATATGGGAGCGGTATTATACATTCGTGATGAAAAATTATGCATCTCGTTGGATCATGTGAAGCTGTGGGAATTAAGAGAGACCCTTCCTGATGAACCCAAAGCCGTATTTCAGCAGATCTTGCAGCATAAAACGGAATATCTGAAGGGAAATCCGGAATATGTAGAGGATACGAATATTTTTGAAGAGCATATCGGAAGGACTAAGCTTCCGGCTCTGGCAGTTGAAATTGGAATTCCGGGAAAAGTAACCGGATTTTGTGCACGAACAAATCCAAAGCATGCGCAGTCCGTTATTTCTCTGGAACTGGATCACAAAAGAACCATGGAAGGACGTATCTGGCTGGATTCCTGTGTGAATATTCTGTATATGGAATGGAGCAGTGACATACAGGGGGAAGAAAAGGGGTTAGAGATTCATGCGCTTGGCTGGGATCTGGAATCTCCAAGACTGAAGCCTTTGAAAAACTGGAATTATGAGCCATGCATCCAGATAGAGAAGGGGGATACCTTTACCGTAAAGCAGCATTTCGGCAAAGATATGTCAGCGGTACTTTGCGGCCGTCAGAAGCAGCTGCAGCAGGGAATTGCCCTGGCAGTTGGAATTAATGCGGGAAATCTGGAAGAGGAATCCTGTATGAGTGCGGCAGGCGAGAGCCTGGCGGAGGATTATCTTGCCAGAACAGAATGTTATCTCAAGAGTCATGAGAAGGATTGGAATGCCTATTGGTCTGGTTTTGGGATAGAGGTGCCAAGTGAAAGGCTGCAGGAGGCTTTTGAGCAGGAAATGTATAAGCTCTACTGCAATGAAAGAGAAGATGCCTCCCCCATTACCCTTCAGGGAGTATGGAATCCGGACAACCGGATGCCGGCATGGTTCGGAGATCTGCACAATGACCTGAATGTGCAGTCCTGCTATTGGCCTGCCTATAAAACAGGAAATGTAAAGCTGGTGCGTCCATATATTGATTATTATGCAAAAGCAATGCCCAGACTGGAGGAGCGGGCATGGAAGCTGTTTGGTATTAAAAATGCCATCCATGTACCCACTATGATGGCGCCGGACGGAACAGGAGCTGCCTCTGAGTGGTGTTACTGGAATACGATTCTGGGACCGGAGCTGTTCGTAGCAGTGGATTTTACCTGGTTCTATGAATATAGCAGAGAACAGGATACCCTTAGAGATAAAATCTATCCTTTTATAGAGAAGGTAATTCATCTGTATCAGTCCATTGCTTATGAAAAGGAAGATGAATATTTACATATTCCGTTTACCCAATCTCCGGAGGTAGACCGGGATGGTCATATGCTGATGGCGGATGATTCCACGTTTACGTTATCCTGCCTGCATTATTTGTGCCGGAAAATGGAAGGTTATTCAAAAGTTCTCGGCAGGGATGGAAGTAAATTTTTGGAATGGGAACGCCGCCTGGCGCCAGTAGTTCCCACGGGAAAAGGATTTTCACTGTTTGACGGGATCGAGGTGTTTGGCTCACACCGTCATTTTTGCCAGATGTACCCCATTTATCCCTTGTGCCAGGAGTCCCATAATGAGGTGGCAAATCGTTCTCTGGATACGGCAGTCAATCAGGGATTTTTGGAATATGCGGCTTTTTCATTCCCATATATGGGAATTATGGCAGCCAGATGCGGAAGAGGAAATATGTGCCGTACCATGTTGGAAATCTATTGCATGGTTTTTAGATCCCGCAATTCTTTTACGGTAAATGGAGATCCCTATCAAAACGGAGTTCTGCGGATATCTGACACCAACGCAGGAGAGAGCTCAGATGCATTTACACTGGAATCGGGCTTCTTTATTCCTGCCGCTCTATGTGAAATGTTTGTACACAGAGCAGAAAGTGGAATATGGCTGATGATGGGGATGCCGGATGAATGGAAGGAATGCAGCTGCCGTGGACTTACGGTAGAGGGCGGACACCGCATATCTCTGGAGAGAAGGAATTATCATATGAGAAGAGCCGTGATTCATACGGCAGAGGAGGAAACCCTGATACTGCATTGGAAGGAAGAAAACCATTTGAAGTGTATCATGAGAAATGGTGAAGAAATAGTCACTTATGGAAACGGAACCTGCTCGATTTATGTGCGTCCCGAAGAGGAATGGGTACTTGAGTTCCTGTGATTGTATTCAAATTTATTCCGGCTTAAAATAATGGAAGAGACAGGAGTATAAGTTATAATGAAAAATCTGCATTTAATCTGTAATGCCCATATTGATCCCGTATGGCTGTGGGATATGGAAGAAGGAATATCCACAGCCCTGTCAACCTTTCGTATGGCAGCTGCTTTCTGTGAAGAATATGACGGACTGGTGTTTAATCATAACGAGGCACTGTTATATGAATGGATCGAGGAGTATGAACCCAGGCTGTTTGCCCGCATCCGCAGTCTTGTGGAAAAGGGCAGATGGCATATTATGGGAGGCTGGTATCTGCAGCCGGACTGCAATATGCCAAGCGGCGAATCCATTCTTCGGCAGATAGAGTTGGGAAGAAACTATTTTCAGGAAAAGTTTGGTGTAACAAATACTACGGCAATCAATTTTGATTCCTTCGGACACAGCAGAGGGCTGGTACAGCTTTTGGCAAAGGCCGGATATGAGTCGTATCTGTTTTGCCGTCCGGGGCAGGGTGACTGCTTGCTGCCGGAGGATGATTTCATCTGGGAAGGATTTGACGGATCCAGAGTGATGGCCCACAGATCGGATACCTATGGAACCCTGATGGGAGAAGCAGGAAAGACTATACACAAATGGCTGAAAGAACAAGGGATGAATCCAAATCTTCAGATCGGATGCATTTTGTGGGGAGTGGGTAATCATGGAGGCGGACCATCCAGGATAGATCTGGAAGAGATCGGGCGAATGATGATGGCAAAAAATCCGGATGTGAAATTATCCGTATCCGCTGTGGATTCATCAGATGAGCCACAGTGGAATCTGATTCACTCTACGCCGGAAGCCTATTTCTCGGAACGCAGACAGTTGTGCATGAATTCCGGGAAAACAGAACCGATCGTGAAAAAGGATTTGAATGCCTGGTCTGTGGGCTGTTATACATCCCAAATACGCATCAAGCAGAAGCACAGAGAGCTGGAAGGGGAATTGTCTGTAACCGAGAAGATGCTGTCACAGGCTGTTGCCCTGGGACTTCTCTCTTACCCGGAGGAAGAGTTACAGGAGGCACAAAAAGCATTGCTGTTTTGTGAATTTCACGATATTTTGCCGGGCACAGCTATCCGGTCCGCAGAAGAAAGAAGTCTGCAGACCTTAAGCTTTGGATTGGAAATCGTAAAAAAGTGGAAGCGCAAGGCCTTTTTTGCCTTAATGAATGGAGAAGAACCGGCTCAGGAGGGAGAGTTTCCTGTGTTGATCTACAATCCGCACCCCTACCCGGTGGAACGGGATTTCACCTGTGATTTCCAGCTGGCAAATCAGAACTGGACAGATAAATATGCGCTCCCATATATTACCCGGAATGGAAAAGAACTCAAAAGCCAGGTGGAAAAAGAAGCCTGCAATTTGAATCTGGACTGGAGAAAGCGAGTGACCTTCCATGCTGCTTTGGCACCGGCTTCTATGAACCGTTTTTCTGCCGGAATCCGGATGACAGAGCAAAGACCGGGAAACGCACAGAATCAGGCACTTGAGATTTCTAATGAGCAGATTGTATTTGACAATGGTACGCTATATGCGGCTGTAAACTGCAAAACAGGCCTCCTGGATGCTTACCGGGTAAACGGAAGAAATTATCTTAAAACAGGAGGATGTGCCCTAACGGTCATGAAGACGGACTGTGATCCATGGGGAATGAACCGCAAAAGCTACCAACAGGAGGAAGGGCGGTTTGTCTTGATGGAAAAGGAGGAAGGGAGCCGCTTCAGTGGAGTGTACAATGATTGCCATGGCAGGGCAGGAACGGTGATAGACAGCGTGCGGATTATTGAAAGTGGTCCCGTCAGAACTGTGGTAGAGGCTGTATTTTCCTATGAAACCTCCAAAGCCTGTATCAATTATATTCTTCCTGTTTACGGAACTGCCGTTACGGTAGAAGTAAAGGTTAATTGGACAGAGAAGGGCAAGTTTTTAAAATTTGAGATTCCCACCTGTCTGAAAGAAGCCAAAGGGCGCAGCGAAACGGTCTGCGGTGTAATGGATCAGGAAACGGATGGGAAAGAAAAGGTTTTCCATCGCTGGTGCGGGCTATGGGACGGGCAAGAGAATTCTGCTCTGACCGTACTGAATATGGGCAATTCCGGCGTAGATTTTATGGATGGAACCATGAGGATATCGCTGATTCACTCTGCCGTATATTCTGCGCACCCAATTGGAGACAGACCCCTTCTGGTACAGGACCGTTACCTGCCTTACATAGATCAGGGAGAACGGGAATTTTCTTTTGTGATACAGGGAGGAAATGGCTCCGAACGTCTGGAGCAGGTGATGAATGAAGCCATTGTGTTCCAGGAGGCGCCGGTTGTACTGCAGGCATTTCCCTCAGGAGAAGGAAAGAAGATGGGAAGCGTCATATTAGTGGATGATCCCGCTGTAATTCTATCTTCATGGAGAAAGGCTGCCGGTCAGGAGGCTTATGTGATTCGCCTGTTTGAAAGCACAGGACGCAGGCGAAAGGTGAAGGTATCCCTTCCGCTGGACGGGTATGAGCAGGAGCTTGAGCTGAAGCCCTTTGAGCTTAGAACCTTTCAATGGACACCTGGGGCGGTTGGATTAAAGGATTGTGATATTTTTGGAAAAGCGATGGTTTCCGGTTCCACCGTGCTGTGAAACAGCTTTGCAGCGACAACCTGAATCCAATACCCCAATTACTGAGATTTCAGCTCCACGTTCTGCGGCAGAATGATTTTAACTGTTGTACCCACACCTGCTTCACTCTCGACCACCAGGGAGCCGCCGCATTGCAGCATGAGCCGGCTGCGTACATTTTCGATTCCCACGTGTGTACGTCCATCCTCTTTCGGAATGTCCAAATCAAATCCAAGTCCGTCATCACGGATGGTAATCATAATGTTATCGTCAGTTCGCTCACTTTTAATACACAGCGTACCCCCGGATTTTCTCTTGATAATTCCATGCCGTACTGCATTTTCCACGATTGTCTGGACCGTAAGAGGGGGAAGCAGAAAGTCCTGATACAGAATCTCGGTTTCAATATGCAGCTTATTCGGAAACCGCATCTTTTCCAGATACAGATAATTGTTCACATGAAACATTTCCTTCTCAAAAGAAATCAGCTGTTTGTCCATCAAAGAATCCAGGTTACCCCTGAGATAAAAGGAAAAACGCTCTAATGCTTCTGAAGCCCGGGCAGGTTCTGTGTCACAGAGCTGTTTGATACCCTGCAGGGCATTAAAGAGAAAATGGGGCTGTACCTGGCTGAGCATCACGGAAATACGATTTTGGTTTAACTCATTTTCAAGGATAAGGGCACGTTTTTCACTGTTCATACTCTCTTTGATCCTTCGTATGGTATAGATTTCCTCAATCAGGGAAAAGGAGATTAATCCCAGTCCCAATAGAATGGCGGCCTCTGAAAACTGCACATATCCATTGATTAATTCTAAAACTGCACAGACTGCCAGAGGGAAAATGGCTTTCAGTAATTGGGCAGATTCTCTGTTGTTCAGCCTGCGTGTTTCGTAAAACAGGCAGAAGATTACCCACAGTGCAATGAGCAGGTCCAGAATGGAGAAATAATTAATGGCCGTATAGAGATCCTGTATAAGGAATATCTGATTCAGCATTGCAGCAAGGGTGACAAGCATCAGAAGGCCGGTACAGTATAATAAGGATTGCTTTCTCCAGCCGGAGAGATGTTCAGCTGCAAATAGTACAACAAATACTGCGATTCCCTGCATGGAAAAGGCATAAAGGACATTCAGAAATACAGGAAAGGGCAAAACCAGCGTAGGGGCAGGAGACAGGGTATAGAACCAGATGGAGGAAAACAGTGTAACCAATCCAAGCCACAGAAAACGGCGTGCACCTTTAAGTTTCAAAATGGCACATTCCAGAGCAACGATTAGCAAAAATAACGTCAGGAACAGAAAAATCGTACCGATGCTCATCGTCCACCCGTCATTGCTTACTGCTTTAAACAACATCATTCGTTCATCACCGGTATGCATTTGCCGGAGTAATTCATCAAACTGAATCATATAGGCATTCCCATAGAGATTGCCAAAATTTAATTCCACACTGTCGCTGGAGGTAATGCCCGGTGAAACAATGTTAACCCACTGTTTCCCAACTGCCTGGGTGGGATTTCCCTGGCTTCTTACAGGTCCGGTAGCATAAATTTCTTTACCGTTTATGCTAAGGGAAACACGCATATGATCGATGTTAATAAAGATCTTATCTCCCTCCGGAATATCCCTGCTGAAGTAACCACGCACCGTAATATCCCTTAGATCCTTATTTTCAAAATCAGTCTGGTGGGTTAAAGTCTTCCAGGGGCCGCCTTCTTCACTGTATTCCCCGATGATTTCTACAGGAAATAACTTTCCATCCACTTTCATTTGCTGGTCAAAGCGAAACAATGTGGTGAAAAGTATGACTGCCGTTATGGAAACAGCAGCAGATAGAATGATCAGTGTAACTCGTAATAGTAAGGTATTTTTATTGGAATAATGTTTTATATACATAGTGGTCCTTCCTCATTGTCTATCTGCTGCAGAAAATGTATTGGGAATCCTCTTTGCCAGATAAACGTTAAGTTTCAATTGTGTCTGTTTTTGTTTTATATTTTATATTACTATAATACAATAGGCTTTGCAATAAACATATCATTCATTAATTAGAAGATAAATAAGTACAGAAAAATGCAAATAATTTATCTTATATATCTTGTAACTTCCAATGTTACCTGCTATACTTTGCCTAATATGAGATTTGCAGCAGAGCTGTCGGTCATGATTCATGATATTTACGTTACGTAACATTTTAACTGACAAATAGCTGATATTATGGCTTTTTGTAAAAATATAACAGATAGGGAGGAAACATATATGTACAAACTATGGGAAGAACTAGAGAAACTGAAAAATTACCGCTGGATTGAACTTTCGCATCCCCTGAACAACACCAGCCCTTATTGGAGCGGTATACCGGAAGGAGCAGTGGAGCTTTCAAAAACGGTATATGACTGGGGCAATGAATTGGAGTGTCTGATTCAGTCTTTCAAATTTCCGGGTCAGTTTGGTACGCATATTGATTTCCCAGGGCATTTTATTAAAGGGGAAGCTTTATCGGAAGCATATTCCGTTAAGGATATGGTATTTCCATTAGTGGTTATTGATATTTCGGATAAGGTAAAACAAGATGTGCACTATGCGGTTACGGTAGAGGACCTTAAAGCGTATGAAGAAAAATACGGTGAAATCCCGGACGGGGCCTTTGTGGCACTGTATACGGGATGGAGTTCCCGCTGGCCGGATATGGATGCCATTTCCAATTTCGATGAAAATGGCGGTGAACATTTTCCGGGATGGTCTATGGAGGCGCTGCAGTATATTTACGAGGTGAGAAATGCAGCAGCAAACGGACATGAGACACTGGATACTGATGCATCCGAGCTGGCTGCACAAGCAGGGGATCTTGCATGTGAACGCTATCTTTTGAAAAAGGGTAAGCTTCAGGTAGAGGTAATGTGCAATCTGGACAAAGTCCCTCCTGCGGGAGCCGTAGTCATTGCGGCATTTCTTCCCATTGAAGGAGCAACGGGGCTTCCGGTGCGGATGTGGGCGATTGCAGAATAGTTTTTATACCTGACGGGTCCCATTGGGCGGTATGAACTTACCCAGAGAACACTGGAGGAAACCTGCAGATACCGTGATTTTAAAGAAGCCGGAACAAAAGGAATTTCTGATTGTGAGATTTCCTCCATTATACTTCCGCTCCTTGCAGACCATGTACTGAGGGAAGCGAACCACTACCTGAGATTATTGCAGGAACAGGATTAGATAAAATGAAAATAAGAAGTATAGAGCGGAAGTGACGATCCGCCCATATACTTCTTATTTTTATGCAATAACCCAGAAACATCTGAGGGCCATTCATATTGCAGATAAATAATGGACTAAGATCCGCTTGTTAAGTATACACTACTGAAAAAGGAGGTTTAGAATGACGATGGTATTTAAAGGGAGATTTGAAGATATGGTTATGATCATAACCGGTGCATCCAGAGGAATTGGGAAAGCAACGGCAAAAAGAGCGGCGGCAGAAGGAGCAAAGGTGGTATTAGTTGATATACGGGCAGAACAGGGAGAAGAGGTGCTGCGGGAAATAAAGGAAAGCGGAGGAGATGGGATATTCTTAAATCTGGATATTTCCACGGAAGAAAATGCAGAAAGGATGGTACAGGAAACAGTGGCTCATTATGGAAAACTGGATATCGCAGTTAATAATGCAGGAGTGATGGGAAACCCCGGTCCTTTGCATAACTTAAAAAAAGAAGATATGGATTTTACAATGGCAAATAACTTTTACAGTGTATATTTTTGCTGCAAAAGTGAGCTGTCCCAATTCTTAAGCCAGGGCAGGGGCGGCGTAATTGTTAATAATTCTTCTATTGCAGGAGTGACAGGACTTCCTGGAAATCCTGCTTATGTAGCTTCAAAACATGCAGTAAATGGACTGACTAAGAATCTCGCCCTGGATTATGCACGTTATGGTATCCGTATCAATTCCGTAAATCCTGCAGGTACGTCAACCCCTATGGTAGAGGAAGCCTATGCATTTGTAATGAAAAAGCAGAAAGAGGCTTTGGATGCGGGATTAGATCCGAAAAAAGCGCAGTCCATGGCAGGACAAAAAACGAAGACCATGCAGGAGAGAGAAGCGACGGCAGAGGAACAGGCAGCATCTATTTTGTTTTTAGTTTCAGAGGATGCGACGCATATGACAGGTGCCGTGGTTCAGACTGATGGCGGATGGACTTCGTTTTGATTTTGAAGTCAGGGATATGATCTACCAATCATTCTACCAATCATGCCCGCCGCTTAAATTTTGAAGAAAATCTTTTATATAGTACAGAGCAGCTCCGGTAGCCACGGTGCTGCTTTTTCTCTTTCCAAGTGACAGGAATGTATCCGCTTCGGGAAATGCAGTAGTTTTCTGCATGCGGGCATGGAGATATTCCAGATCCTGCTCGTTCATGTAAGGTGCCAGATGTCCGCCCAGGATTACCTCGCTGTCGATTACCATGTGAAGATTATTAATTGCCATGGCAAGATAATTGAGATAGCGTACCCAGCGGTCTTCCTGTTCCCGGCTGCCGGCATTTTTCGCTTCGAAGAAAGCATCCAGATCTTCGTTTCCGGAATCCCCGTTTCCGGCAAGCAGGGCATTGGCAGAACAATAGCATTCCATACACCCCATTTGTCCGCAGTAACAGGGAAGCCCCCCCGGAACAAGGGTCATGTGTTCGATTGTGCCGCTCCGACCGGTGCGCCCGCTCTGTATTTCCCCATTGATTATAATTGCACCGCCCAGATGGTACCCAAGTGAAAAATATACCGCGTGTGAAAGCTTTGGATGATCCCAGAGTTCTGTCATGGCAGCGCACTCTGCGTCATGTACAAAACGGCAGGGATAGTCCAGGTGTTCTTCAAACGAGGAAATGGATAAACCGGTACAGTCCAGAATCTTTCCATAAATAATGTTCCGGCTGTCCTGGGATACCAGCCCCTGGAGTGCAAATGCAATGCCAAGAACATTTTTACTTTCAATATCCTGCTCCAGGATAAACTGTCTGATTTCCGTGCTGACATCTTTGAAATAATCTGCAGAATCCTGGAATGGAATCCGGCATATTTTCTGAAACCAGATATGCCCATACAGATCCAGAACAGCAATGGTCAATTTGTTTTTTAAAATTTCCACACCGATGGAAACTCTGGCAGAAGGGGTAATGGTATATGCAACTGCCTTTCTGCCAATCTGGGACTGAAGCTGTCCGCAGGTCTCAATAAAGCCTTCTTGCAGAAGCATATTCAGATGCTGTGTTACAGTAGGAAGACTCATTTGCAGTGCATTTGCAATGGATTGCTTTGAACATTTATCATTGGAATAGATATAATGATAAACGTCAGAATAGTTCATTTTTTTTATGTCGGTAAGAGAAAATTTTTCCATGATAACTCCTTATATAAAAGTAAAACGAGGATTTCACTTCGTTATGTAAAATAGATTTGCAAAATCATTATAGCATATAATTTTATGTAAAGTAATTAGAAAAAGACTTTTGGTAAAATTATCTAAAAAATATAACACAATTTTGAGTATTATTCCATCTTGCACAAGAAGATAAAAAGAGCTATTATGTAATTACATTTTAGAAAATCATTTTATAAAATGAATATGTATAAAATGAAAACGAAAAAACGAATCTACATAAAACGGTAGGAAGGATGGAATGGATATGGGAATTATTGAAAAGATGAGACTGGACGGTAAAAAAATCTTTGTAACAGGAGGAGCAAGAGGAATAGGCAAATCGGTTGCCACGGCATTTGCACAAGCGGGAGCAGATCTGGCAATTGTGGATGTGGATATGGAAGAGGCGAAAAGAACGGCTGACCAGCTTGCCGCAGAAAATGGAGTAGAAACAATAGCGGTTAAAACGGATGTAACAAAACCGGACGAAGTTGATGCGATGATAGAAACCATATTAAGCAAATTTGGAAGGCTGGATGTTGCTTTTTGCAATGCGGGTATCTGTATGAATATCCCGGCAGAGGAGATGACATACGAACAATGGAAAAAAGTGATCGACATCAATCTGACCGGCGTATTTTTAACGGCACAGGCAGCGGGAAAAGTGATGTTAAAGCAGGGCGGCGGTTCCATCATTAATACGGCGTCCATGTCTGCACATATTGTAAATGTGCCGCAGCCGCAGTGTTCCTATAATGCCTCAAAAGCGGGTGTAATTCAGCTGACCAAATCACTGGCAATTGAATGGGCGAAGAGAAATGTACGGGTTAACAGTATCAGCCCGGGATATATCGGGACTGAACTGACCCTGAATTCACCTAGCCTGCAGCCTCTGATTGAACAGTGGAATGCCATGGCGCCCCTTGGCAGAATGGGCAGGCCGGAGGAACTCCAGTCTATCTGTGTCTATCTGGCAGGAGATACCAGCTCCTTTACAACCGGATCTGATTTTGTTGTGGATGGAGCATTTACCTGTTTCTAGAACCAGTAAAAATGAACAGTTTAAAATCCCACAGGAGGAAGAAAGATGAATTATTTATTAGGAACGGATATCGGAACATCCGGAACAAAAACTATTTTAATGGATACCGAGGGGAAATTGATAGCCCAGAACCTGCAGGAATATGATGTGCTGACCCCTAAACCATTGTGGGCGGAGCAGTGGCCGGATGTATGGGCGGATGCAGCGTTGGCATCCATTAAGAATACAGTAGCGGAATCGGGAGTGAATCCCAGGGACATCAGGGGAATTGCAGTCAGCGGATTATATGGAGGATCCGGTATTCCACTGGACGAACGGATGAACCCGGTCAGACCGTGTATGATCTGGATGGACAGACGTGCAGATGAAGAGACTTCCTGGGTGCTGGAGAAGATTGGGGAAGAAAAACTGCTTGAAATCACACACAACGGGGCAGATCCCTATTACGGCTATACTAAGATTCTATGGATGAAGAACCATGAACCGGAAAACTGGGAAAAGACCAAACTGTTTCTCCCTCCAAATGACTATGTAATATATAAAATGACAGGGAAAATTGCCATTGATTATTCTTCAGCGGGAAATATCGGAGGCATATTTGATATGAACCGGAGGGAGTGGTCTGAAGAAATGATGGAAGCCATGGGAATTCCCATGTCAATGATGCCTCAGAAGATTGTGGAGTCCACGGATATTGTAGGAGGACTTAAAAAAGAGCTGGCGATGGAACTGGGACTGTGGGAAGGAATGCCGGTAATTGCAGGAGGAATTGACTGCGGAGCTGCGAATATAGGCCTTGGTGTTTTTGATTCCGGTATCTATGCAGCAGCCATCGGAACTTCCATGTGCGCAGCACTGATTTCGGATAAACCGGTAAAAGGAAAAGGCCTGATCGTATGGCCCTATCTGTATGATGCTAAGAAATTATCCTATTATTTTGCAGGAGGAGCTACTGCAGGGGCGATAGTGAAGTGGTTCCGCAATACGATCTGCCAGTTCGAAGCTGAGGTGGAAAAGGCAGGCGGTCCAAAGGCATACGACGTATTAAATGCAGAAGCAGAAAAGCTTCCAGCAGGAAGTGAAGGGCTTGTGGTGCTGCCCTATTTTATGGGAGAAAGAAGCCCTGTCTGGGATTCCGATGCAAAAGGTACTATCCTGGGACTGTCACTGACCCATACAAAGGCACATCTGTACCGGGCATTTTTGGAAGCAGTGGCATATTCCCTTAGAAATGCCATGGAGGCTACCGGTGAATATCTGGGTGAATACATTCTGCTGGCAGGGGGAGTTACCAAGTCAAAGGTATGGAGACAGATCTTTGCGGATGTAACAGGATATCCAGTAGTATGCCCCATCTATGATGTGGAAGCAAATATGGGGGATGTAATGCTGGCGGGTATCGGAACCGGTCTGCTTACCTATGAGCAAGTGAAAAAATGGCAGGTTCTGGATGAAAAAATAATGCCTGATCAACAAAACCACGAAAAATACAATGCGTATTACGGTGTTTACCAGTCCATATATGAAAATTTAAAAGAAGATATGAAAAAGCTGTCAAAGATATAAATCAGTAAGTCTTTTGGAGGAGAATGATTATGAAAAAGTGGAGAAAAAGAGTGGGTTATGGAATCGGAGATCTGGGTTGCAATCTTGTATTCAGTACAATGGCATCCTATTTGATGATATTTTATACGGATGTATTCGGCATATCGGCAGCAGTTGCCGGTACGCTGATGCTTGTTACAAAATTTATAGATGCTCTAACTGATACCGGAATGGGAATTATCGTGGATAAGACTCACACCAGATGGGGACAGGGCAGGCCTTATTTTCTGATTGGTGCTGTACCCTTTGCCATATTTACCATTGCGACTTTCTATATACCAGAGCTGGGAAGTGCAGGGAAAATCGTTTGGGCTTATATTACGTATTGTCTTCTCTGCACCGCGTATACCGTTGTAAATATTCCGCTGAATACAATTGTGCCAAGACTTACCTCTGATCTGCATGAGAGAAACTGCCTGGTATCCACCAGGATGATCTGTGCCATGCTTGGAACGGCCATTGTTATGACCATTACAGCTCCGTTAGTAGAGTACTTTGGAAAAGGCGACAAGGCCCGTGGATATTTAATTACCATGAGTTTGTATGGCATTGTGGCAATGATTATATTTGTTATTACTTTTCTCAGTACCAAAGAGGTCGTTCCTTCTACCGTACAGGAAGAAAAGGTAACACTCCGGGAAAGCCTGAAAGGACTGACAGACCAGAGCATATTATTTTTTATATTGAATTTTCTATACTTTGGACTGTATGTATTCCGAAGTACCACCGTAATTTACTATTTTACATATAATCTCCAAAAGACACAATGGCTGACTCTGGTGGGACTTCTTGGAATTCTTTCAGGACTTCCAATGCTGTTAGTTCTTCCGGCTCTTCAGAGAAAATTTGGAAAGAAGTGGGTGATGTATTTAAGTATCGTCATCTATATTGCAGGAGATATGATGATTTATATCGGCAGGTCCACTTCCTTTTTCCTGCTGGCAGGCCTTGTCGTTACCGGACTTGGAATTTACGGAATCTTTGGCGTGACCTTTGCCATTCAGCCGGATGTTATCGATTATTCGGAGTATAAAAAGAACAAGAATATATCAGGACTGATTGCAGCGTTCCAGGGATTCTTCGTGAAAGCAAGCATGGGACTTGCAAGTGCGGTGATTGGAGGAATATTGAAGTGGGGCGGCTATGCGGCGAATGAAAATCAGTCTCCAAAGGCTCTGGCATGTATTGAAGCAAGCTTTATCTGGATACCCCTGGGACTGTGCCTGGTAATTGGAATTTTGATGTATTTTTATAATCTGGATAGAAAAAGAGCGGAAATGAGCAGGGTTCTGGATGGAAGAAGAAACGGTCAACAGTCTGAATTTATGTGACGGTGACATCCACCCCTTTGCTTCTTAAGAGCTCCACCTTTTCTGGAGAAATCCCGTTATCCGTGATCAGGCAGGATACCTCATGATATTGCAGCAGAGAGACAGCTCCTTTCTGGGAAAACTTCTCGCATTCTGTTAATATTGTGGTGTGTTCTGCCTGTTCTGACATGGCACGGATGACCTCCCGGCGCATTAAATTACTTCCGGTAAAGCCAAAACTCTCCTGGAATCCGTCTATTCCGATAAAAAGTCTTTTTACAAAGAAAGTACGCACATTATGAATGGTTAACGGACCCACAACAGCCTGGGAATCTTTCTGGTAGGTTCCTCCCAGCAGAATGACCTGAACCGTGGGATAGTGGCGGATATACCCGGCAATAAATGCAGAGTTGGTAATGATAGTCAGATCTTTTCTGGTACGCGCCAGTTCATCGGCGAGCAGGATGCAGCAGGAACCGGATTCGATCATTAACGTTTCCCCGTCCTGTACCATGCCGGCAGCTGTCCTTGCTATCTGTTTCTTTTTTTCATAATGGAATGCCAGATGGTAATTCATATCTTCCCGGGAACCAAGAACCGCGAATCCATGTTCCCTTTTAATTAATCCCTTTTCTTCCAAGCTGTCCAGGTCTTTTCGGATCGTTACTTTAGATACGTCTAACAGGTCAGAAAGCCTGGCTACTTCTATTTTATTTTCCAGCGTAAGCAGTTCTAAGATTTTTTCTTCACGATGATTCATCTGGCATTCCCTTTCGTTGTATAAATTTTATTTATTATAACATAAGAAAAGCAGAAACGCAATCATTTGGTTTCGTAAGAAAGAGATATTGGATTCGAATAAAAAATTGCGATTATGGTAGTATCAAAAGAACTGAAAGACAGGGGAACAATGTAATATAGAAAGTAATTAATGCTTACGAAAGAAATAAAAAATAGTTTCATTAGTAAATATAGTGTTGACAAACCTTAGAAAAAAAATTATAATCCTCTTATAGAAAAAGAAAGAGGAGATCAGTATGGAACTATTATTTGATACAGCCAATTTAGATGAGATTAAAAAGTACAGCCAGTATTATCCAATAACAGGGGTTACCAGCAATCCCAGTATACTTAAGGCAGAGGGGAATGTGGATCTGTACGGTACCCTTCGTGAAATCAGGAATGTTATTGGCATGGAAAAGTCTCTCCATGTACAGGTACTTGCGGAAGATGCAGATGGGATGCTAAAAGAAGCAGAGGCAGTTTTGAAAAATGTGGATGATAAAGTATTTATAAAAATCCCGACTACAGAAGAGGGATTAAAAGCAATGATGATGTTAAAATCCAAGGGAATCGGCGTCACTGCTACTGCTATTTATACAAAGATCCAAGGATTTATGGCAATTATGGCCGGAGCGGATTTCATTGCACCCTATTGCAACCGTATGGAAAATCTGGATGTTGATTTTGAAGAAACGATTGCAGATTTCCGTCAGATGATTGACGAAAATCAATCTTCCTGTAAGATTCTTGCAGCCAGCTTTAAGAATATCCGCCAGGTGAACCGTGCTTTTACAGTTGGTGCACATGCGGCTACGGTACAGCCAATGCTGATGCACAGTTCTTTTGAAATGGCGGCAGTGAAGAAGGCAGTGGATGACTTTAAAGCAGACTGGGTGGCAGTCAGGGGAGATGTTTCTCTTACTGATCTGTAGAGAAAATGTTTCGTATGAAAGCAGGAAGGAAGGTGGACTTTATGAAACAGTATTTGATTGCCCATGATCTTGGGACATCGGGAGATAAAGCAAC
Organism: Robinsoniella peoriensis; assembly: GCF_000797495.1. GTDB lineage: Bacteria > Bacillota > Clostridia > Lachnospirales > Lachnospiraceae > Robinsoniella > Robinsoniella peoriensis. Next base: position 374,899 of record NZ_JTGN01000005.1, on the reverse strand, counting down.
GCTGTTTACTGCAGAAGGAGAGATGATTCGAAGTGCGGTGGTTTCCTATGACGTGGATTTCTCCGGAGATAAGCGGGCAGAGCAAAATCCTCTGGACTGGTGGAATGCTTTTTGTAAGGCAACCGGAGAGATTCTGGAAGGTATTCACCCTGAGCAGGTTTTGGCAGTTTCTTTTAGTGCCCAGATGCAGGGATGCCTTCCGGTAGATGAGCAGGGGAATCCCCTTCGGAATTCGATTATCTGGGCGGATCATAGAGCCGTGAAGGAAGCGGCCTTATTGGAAGAAAGACTGGGTGCAGACCGCATCTATGAACTGACCGGGCACAGAGTCAGTCCAAGCTACACCATTGAAAAGCTTATGTGGCTGAAAAAACATGAGCCGGATATCTATCAGAAAACTTATAAAGTACTTCAGGCAAAAGACTACATTATATTCCGCCTGACCGGAAAATTTGTCACGGATTATTCCGACGGTTCCGGCACCCAGGCGATGGACCTGAAAAAAATGGAATGGTCCAGGGAAATATTGGGGGCAGCAGAGATAGACGGTGATAAATTTCCGGAATTACATAACTCTACGGACATTGCCGGAAAAGTAACGGCAATTGCATCTTCTGCCTGTGGACTGGGAGAGCATACGCTTGTAATCTGTGGAGGCGGAGACGGACCCTGTTCCTCAGTAGGGGCAGGATGTGTAAAGGATGGAGAATTGTTTACCACCTTTGGTACCTCTGCCTGGATTGGCGGGACTTCTTCGGTTCCCTTTGCAGACGAAGAGAAAATATTGTTCTGTTTTGCCCATGTAATTCCAGGAAAATACATGCCATGCGGGACAATGCAGGCAGCAGGAAGTGCTTATTCATATGTCCGCAGCGTAATTTGTGACGGAGAGGACTATGACTTGCTGGATGAACGGATGAAACGTTCCCCGGCAGGTGCAAAAGGATTGATTTTCCTGCCTTACCTTCTGGGTGAAAGAAGCCCCAGGTGGAATTCCGACACCAGCGGAGCGTATCTAGGGATTCATCCGGAGCATAAGAAGGATGATTATGTCCGAGCTTCGATGGAAGGCATAGCAATGAATCTGGAATTGATTTTAAAGGCATACCGCAGGAAAATGTCCGTTGATACGATGATACTGACCGGAGGCGGAGCCAAAAGCCCGGTAAATGCAGGGATACTGGCTGATGTTATGCAGGTAGATTTTCAGGTTCCGGATCATGTTGAAGAAGCGACCTCCATTGGAGCGGCTATGATCGCTGGTGTTGGTGCCGGGGTGTTTCAGAGTTTTGACGAAGTGGAAAAATTTCTGCACATCCGTCAAAGATATCAGGCAGACAAAGAAAAAGAGAACGTGTATCGTTTTGTAAAACAAAGATTTGAATTGGCTTATCAGGGGCTTTTACCTTTTTTTAAAGCTCACGAATGATAGTATCATAAATTTAATACGTTATACTGTGAAGGCGGTTTTGAGATTACTATTTCAAAACCGCCTATTGTTTATGGTAAGAAAATTTTTATACTATTTTTCTTTATATAAAATTTTAAAATCACTTGACTGAATTAAATTCAGTGATATAATTGAACTATATTCAGTTTAGAGGAGATGATATTATTACAAGGATAAGCAAGAGACCGGAAATACGCAGGCAAGAGCTTTTGGAAATTGGGATAGCTCTTTATATGGAAAGTGGTGTAAAAGGAATCAGTGTTCAGCAAGTGGTGGAAAAAGCAAATGTCGCCATTGGGTTATTTTATTATTATTTTAAGTCAAAAGATGATTTTCTTGACGAAGCACTAAATTATTATGTGGAAAAAAGCTTTTGCTCTTTTGATCATATTTTCAAAGAGGAAGGCTTAACGGTTACAGAAAAAGTGGATTCTTTGTTAGATGCATTTTGTAAATACAGCCAAAAGATGTTACCGTACCGAACAGACCGTGTTTTTCATTCAGAAAGACATTCTGTTTTATCAGATAAAATTACAGAAAAAATGAGGGAATCCGTCCGTAATTTCATTGATCAAGGCTGTGAGGAAGCACTTTTTGATGTAAAAGACACGGAGCTGGCAGCAGCCTTTGTCGTAAATGGTATGTCTAGTATATTTGATCCTTCTCTGGAAATAAATGCGGCATCCTTTTCTGAATTAAAAAAATATATACTGAGAGTTATTGGTTTTAGGTAGAAGCAGGTTTATTATATTGGGGTTTAGCTGAGGAAGGGGACGCTTTGTAGATGGAAGTAGTGCGCGAAAAGAGAAGGGGGCGGACCATGGCAGGCGTTTGGAAGGCTTACCGCAGAACTGGCATTTTCTAACCTTCCCAGAGCGCTTTTTGGCGGCACGCGGGCATTCGCTCCGAAATCCTGATGCATTTCGCAGCTCACTGCCCGCTTAGTATCCGATGGGAGCCAGTCGAATACTATACGCCAAAAAACACTCCGGCAAGGTAAGTAAATGCTCAGATCTGCTATACGCCTTCCAAACGCCTGCCATGGTCCGCCCCCTTCTCTTTCCGGGATGCAGTTTATTGATACAAAGCTGGTTTTCTCAGCATGGTGTGACCCTGGGGTTGTGGCATGCTGGACGTGATTGGCTGAAAGCAGCTTGATCTTATCACTGTAGTGGGATTCTTCATTCTAATACAGTATATTTATGGTTATAGTACTTACATCCAGTTACTTCTGTGATAGGAAAGCAAGTAAAATTAAACTTATTTCTCCCAATTCATACTGAACTGCCGCAACACACTCTGCTGAATCCAAAAACGAACAGCTGGTCACAGCCACGGGGTCTCGACTCGGCTGAGAAAACCAGTTCTGCGGCCAGCTGACGGAGCCCATGCCAGTTTCCCACACCCATCTTTTCGCGCACTACTTCCATCTACAAAGCGTCCCCTTCCTCAGCTAAACCCAAATGTAAGATAAAATTGTACGCTGTAGTACAAGGCTGTTTCAGACACGTTCAAACGTAATAGGATATAAATAGGAGGATCCGGGATGATGAAGATTGTGATAGATGGTAAAGTAATATTAAAAGCAGAACTGGACGCATGGAAATTAAAGAGAATAAAAAAAGTTATCCGTAATTTGAAACTAGACTTACCTTTTATGAATGATGCGGATGAAATGAATAAGTTATTAACGGACAAAAAAATGCAATATTCCTATCAGGATATGATACGGATACTTAGAAGGAAATTAAAAATTGGGGAAATTGCAATGAAATTTGCAGGCAGAATCTCCGGCAGCAGACGCCGTCATGCACTTACGATCATCTATATTGATGGTATCACAGCTGAAAAGTTAAGTGAATTTCTAGATGAATTAATGCTGCAGCCAAAGGGAAAGTATCGTAAGATTAATTTATCCGCATGCCCGGATCACTACGTTTTGAAACCAGATAAAAATGGTACACTTGAGGTGATAGAGACTACGGGTATTGCACCTGTACCTGTGCAATTCTTTATAACATTTGGAGATGAACAGGGAATCAGAGAGCCTCGAAATAAAAAATACTCTCATCAATCCGTGGGAATAGCAAAGTTACGGGACGGTACTGTCATAGGCGGTGTGCGGCACCAGTTTAAAAATACGCGGGCAGGAGTAAAGGTACGGTTATTAGTAGAATTCCCCGCAATTTGTCCAAAAGGTATCATCCGAGAACATGAAAAACATCTTGCAACGGAATTTTCTAATTGGATAGAGTGGATGATTGATCAGCAAAATGATGAATTGTGATAGACTCAATTGATAAAGATCTAAGATAAAGATCTAAGATAAAGATCTAAGATAAAGGTCTAAGATAAAGATTTAGGATAAAGATTTAAGATTAAGATGAAAGATTAAAATTTAAGATTAAGATTTAAATCAAGCCAAGTCTGCAACAGTAGTTATAGGCTTGTTCTGCATTCTGCAATTCATTGTTCTGGAAATATAATTATAGAAAAATAAAATATGTTTACAATTTCTATAAACAATGTTATATTGAGTTTATAAAAAAATAGAACAGGAGGGAATTATGGATTACGGTAAACTCACATTGGAAGAGTTAAAAAAGGGATATCAGTTTGACAAAGAAAAAGATGCCTATGTCTGTATTTATTGTGATCAGACTTTCCAGGAAGGGCAGATTTTTTCAATTGGAGGTCATTTTTATGTGGCGGAACACGCGGTGGCAAAACATATTGCAGCAGAGCATAAGAGTAACTTTGCTCAGCTGGTAAATTCAGACACGAAGTACAATACATTAACGAAAAATCAAAGAGAACTTATGACGTTATTTTATGCGGGATTGACAGACGGTGAAATTGCAAAAAAATCCGGTATTTCCGATTCTACGGTCAGACGCCAGAGATTTACATTTCGGGAAAAAGCAAAACAGGCCAGATTATATCTTGCTATTTATGAACAGGTGTTTGAAGAACATGCTGAAAATGAGAATGCCTTTATTCCCATTCACGACAAAGCAATTTACGTAGATGACCGGTATCTGATTACAGAACAGGAAAAGCGACACATTTTAGAAACATCTTTCAAAACCCTTTCACCTTTAGTATTAAAAAACTTCTCCCCAAAAGAAAAGAAAAAGATTGTTATTTTAGGAAAAATAGCAGAAGAATTTGATCGGGGAAAGCATTATAGCGAGAAAGAGGTAAATGAGATATTGAAGCCGGTCTTTGAAGATTATATGACCTTACGGCGCTATTTGGTTATGTATGGGTTTATGGAAAGAACGAAAGACGGAGCGGAATACTGGCTCACAATTTAATTGTTTAATTTGGGTTTAGCTGAGGAAGACGCTTTGTAGATGTAGGTAGTGTACGGAAAGATGGGTGTGGGAAACTGGCATGGGCTCCGTCAGCTGGCCGCAGAACTGGTATTTTCTAACCTTTCCGAAGCGCTTTTTGGCGGCACGCGGGTATTCACCGAGAAATCCTGATGCATTTCTCGGTTCAGTACCCGCTTAGTATCCGATGGGAGCCAGTCGAATACTATCCGCCAAAAAACATTTCGAAAAGGTAAGTAAATACTCAGCTCTGCTCTACGCTTCCTCCGCCCATACCAGTTTCCCACACCCATCTTTCCGAGATCGCATTCGTTGATACAAAGCTGGTTTTCTCAGCAGATTGGAACCCCTGGGCTGTGGCAGGCAGTTCGTTTTTGGATACTGCGCAGTATGTTTCGGCTGTTTGTGTAAAAGAAGTTGGAAGTTTGCTCCTTTTTCTGATTACAGAATGAAAAACATATTCCGTCCCCTTCTCTTTCCGTACACTACCTACATCTACAAAGCGTCATTAATCAGCTAAACCCAAATATAATAAACCTGGAGTGAGTCTCAAGTTCAAGTAATGACGCATAAGAGTGTGGTTGAGAATTCATTTAAGTAAAAATATGTAGTAGAGATCATATATGAATAAAAAATGAAAGAGGAGATCAGTATGGAACTATTAAAAGAATCTGATATGGAGAAAAACAGACCCAATATTAAAATGGGGCCTATTGTGATGGACTGTGGTATGGGAGGCGCTAAAGTACTTTCGGAATTTTATAGCAGACTGCTTGGATGGAATCTCTCGCATCCGGCGCAGAATGGGACGTCTGCCATCACCTCTTCCCAGGGAAATGTGATGGCATTTCAGGAGGTTGAGGGGTATGAATCTCCGGTCTGGCCGTGGAAAGCTGGAAAACAGGGACAAATGATACACTTTGATCTAGAAGTGGAAGACTTGGAAGAAGCAATCAGCTATGCTGTGCTTTGTGGAGCAAGGCTGGCGGAAGAGATATTTTTCGAGGATTCCAGAACGCTGTTTGATCCTGCGGGGCATCCGTTCTGTCTGGACACTTACCGAGAGGATTAATGGGAAAAAAGAAAATAAAAGAAAAATAAAAGAAAATAAAAGTAAAAATAAAAAAGAGTCGTTTTGTCTGAACGTGATTTTTAGCACGCAGTCAGACTAAACGATTCTTTTTTGCATTTTTTACTGGTGTCGTAAGAGATATTTTGCCTGAAGTTAAAAAAACGATACATTTAAGCAAAAAAGCCTAATTATAATATCCGATAATACCTAAAAGGTAACCACTGTAGCCGACAATGCTTTCAAAAATATACTAAAATTGCAGAGTATAATTTCTGCATGCTTCTACATATGCCGTGATATTTTCCCAGGGTACCTCCGGCTCCAGCATATGGGTAGGTGCCAAAAAGAGCCTGCCGGTTTTGCCGGCAATATCCAGTAAATGGATGGCGGTTGCTTTCACTTCCTGCGGGGAGGCAAAGGGCATGGTGGTCTGGGTCCCAATGGTGCCATGGAATCCAATCTTCCCGCCATATTTTTGAAAAATTTCCTGAAAGTCCATGCATTCGCTTTGAATAGGATTCAGAACATCAATTCCTGCTTCGATCAGATAGGGGATAAAAGGGGTAACATACCCACAGCTGTGGTAAAATATAATAATTTCCGGATTAACGGAACGGATTGTCTGAATTACTTTCTTCAGGCGCGGTAAAATCCATTCGCAATAGAGATCTTCACTCATCATCTGGGTGTGCTGCATCCCAATATCGTCACCCAGGTAAATGATATCCACACCTGCCAGGGCAAAAGACCTGGCACGAATCTGCGCCTGTGCCGTGACTTTGTCAAAAATGAAAGAAGCAATTTCCGGATCACAGATCATATCAGACATGAGATTTTCCATACCCCGGATGTACCAGGATGTTTCCCAGATAGTCACCTGCATACTGCCTACAGCAGCCAGTCCCTGTTTATGGATTGTTTTAACCTGTTCTGGCTGATGGGATGCATTGCCTGCAGCGAAATCGGGAAAAGTGTAATCCTTAACTTCTTCCAAATCCTCTGTCAGACTAAGCGGATAGCGCATTCTTGTCATATGCTTGGCAGCGGCACTGCCTGGTTCATGTGCAATTCCCCATACATCGATTTTAGATCCTTCTTTCAATCCATAGGGATAATATTTAAGAAACTGTTCCGGATTTTCTTTGATGGCGATATCATCCACATAGCGCCAGGGCATCTGGAAATACTCCATATAGCTCAGGTCACTTCCTGTTTTTTCATGATAGGTCGCCACTAGTTCCGGGCATAAATTAAATTCTACGGGCACCTCCTGGTAAGGTTTACCCTTTAGCATAGCGATTAAGTTTTCTCTTTTTGTCATATCAGCACCTGTTTATATTCCTTTCACAATATTTTTCTTTTCTTTTTTGTTATTGACTTATCCACATGTTAGCATATATGATTAAGAATATGAATGGGATTATTGGTCTGGGCATGTCATTTTTGGAAATAGAAAGGACGAAGGAGATGAAAATACCGGAGCGGTTGTACCGCAATCAAACGATGCATTATAATATTACCCACAGTCCCCAGGACGGCGTTTTAAGCTGTGGTTTCCTGCATAAACCAAATGCAGGTTTTTCTCAAAGTGGTCTTGTTTTTGAACACTATGGTGCATTTTTGCTGCTGGACGGATCGGGGAGTTATACGGATTCAGAGGGATATGAATATGATCTGGAACCGGGAGCTTACATACAGAGGCTGCCGGGCAGGAAGCATACAACCATGGTAAATCCGGATGGAAAATGGCTGGAGTTTTTTGTTTGCTTTGGCAAAAAAACTTATGAGAATTTAAGAGATCTGAAACTAATTTCGGATACACCTGTGATTTATCCGGGACTGACCCCTCATACTTTTCAAAAGTGCAATTATTTAATGGAATGTTTCCGGAAACTGCCGGAAGAGCAGCTGTCGGTTTTGTATCTTTACAGTCAGGAATTTGCAATCGAGATGTTTCGAAGTGCCAGAAATTCATATGTGGATGGCAGGGAATTTGCGAAAATGCAGAAGGCAGAGGAACTGCTCTGCCAGAGGAAGCCACGCTTTTTAAATGCCAGAGAGGTGTCGGATTGTATCGGCATGTCTTATGACAGATTTCGGAAAAAATTTAAGGATATGTACGGGATTTCCCCGGGAGCATATCAGATTGACAGCCGGATTAATTATTCAAAGACCCTGCTGTTAGACACCGGGAAGAATTTAAATGAAATAGCACTTTTATGTAATTTTGCAGATGGATTTTCATATTCTAAAGCATTTAAGAAGCACTGCAATATATCACCGCAGGAGTTTCGTAAGAATCATTTGAATTTGTGAATAATAGCTAGAGCTAACAGTTTATAAGTGGCTTATGGCTCCTGTTCAAAACAATCTTATGAGTCAATATTTGAAATAGAGAACATTAACGGTAAATTTAAACTTTATGAACTAATGGATAAAAAATATGTATCTCCGTTTTTGATATTATGTTGGATTGCAGTACATTTTCAACATGTGAGTAACATGTTGAGTGACATGTGAGCCTTTATATGTGAATATGACATAATATTCATATAAAATGACATTTTTATTATATGAAAAGTTAATTACAGACATTATAATAATATTCTATGCGGCGCAGAATCCTTAGTGATTTTTAAGTGGTGAGATTTTCTCCTGGCATTATCAGATTGTGCAGGTGAAGGTTTTGATTTGTATTAAATTCCAATCTTTTGGATTCCAAAACAGGCGCTATCATATAGAGTTGGAGAGTTTGCTATGTTTTCATTTTTACTAGTGATTATTTATGTTGCATTTATCAGTCTGGGACTGCCGGATTCCCTGGTAGGTTCTGCATGGCCAGTGATGCAGTCAGAATTGGGAGTTCCTTTTTCATACGCGGGAATCATTACGATGATTATAGCCTGTGGGACAATTGTCTCAAGCCTTCTGTCAGACAGGCTTACCAGGAAATTTGGAGCCGGATTAGTTACGGCATTCAGTGTATTTTTAACAGCCATGGCGCTGTTTGGATTTTCGGTATCGAATTTTTTTATTTTGCTGTGTTTATGGGCGGTTCCGTATGGACTGGGAGCAGGAGCGGTAGATGCAGCACTGAATAACTATGTTGCCCTGCACTATGCATCACGCCATATGAGCTGGCTGCATTGCTTCTGGGGAGTTGGGGCGGCTGTCAGCCCGTACATAATGAGTTTTTGCCTTACGGGTGGCCATGGATGGCACAGTGGTTATCTTGTGGTCAGTATCGTGCAGATTATATTAACTGTAATTCTCTTTATCAGCCTGCCGCTTTGGAAGAGGGGAAATACAGATCATATACAACATGCGGAACTTGATAAGGAAGTTTCATCCAGACCCCTGGGGTTTGCGCAGATTTTAAAAATGAAAGGGGTTCCCCTGGTTCTGGTAACATTTTTCTCATATTGTGCGCTGGAACAGACGGCAATGTTATGGGCAAGCAGTTATCTGGTGCAGCATAGGGGACTGGACGTGAGTATTGCAGCAAGGTTTGCCTCTCTGTTTTGTCTTGGTATCACAGCGGGGAGATTTCTCTGTGGATTTATAGCAGATAAATTAGGAGATAAGTTACTAATCCGTTTTGGTATTTTGCTTTCATTGTTAGGAATCATTTTCGTTGCCCTGCCGGTAGAAGGCACGTTTTTTGCAATGATTGGATTAATTATTACGGGGCTGGGATGTGCTCCCACGTATCCGGCTATTATCCATTCAACACCTTTTAATTTTGGCAGAGAAAATTCACAGGGGATTATCGGGATCCAAATGGCAAGCGCCTACGTGGGTACAACGATTATGCCGCCGCTTTTTGGTTTTCTTGCTTCCGCTATCAACATTAGTATATTTCCATTATATTTAAGTATTTTTGCAATTTTGATGCTGGTTATGTCCGAGCGGTTAAATAAAATTGTTGCAAAAAAATATGCATCGTCTAGGTAATGACTTTCCTAAGAATATGGACGCCCTCTGCAATATTTTCAAAACTCAAATGAGAGTAACCCATAAGTATTTCGCTGGCATAATTGCAGCCGGAGTGTTCCAGCAGATAATTTTCAATCGGGTATATGCGGACGCCCTGATGTGCTATTTCCTGTACCAGATCCCTGGAAAAGGTTGTGTTATGAAACCGGACTACCATATGCAGTCCGGCAGTCTGCCCGAGGATTTTAAACTCACTGGCAAATTGATCCGTTAATTCCCGGATCAGATGATTTTGGTTTCTGTGATAGTACTTTTTCATTTTCCAGTATTCTGAAATTCTTCAGTGTTTTGAAATTCTCCAGTATTCTAAAAATTTGCCAGTGTTCTGTTATATTCCGGTATTCTTATATTTTTCCTTATGATGAACTTTTCCTGAATACTCTATTGACTCTGTATTAGCTGTTTTGTCTGTCTTATTCCTATCCCCTATAGTATTTATATCATCTGTCTGATTTAACTTATTTTTACTTGGATTCCAGCTATACCTGCATGATTCAGCGGTTTTTTTAACTCCTGAATGCCGTATGCTACAATCGTGCCGGATCACTGGTGTCCTTCCAGATAGCCTTCTGCAAACATTAGGACAAGAATAGATCTTTCCTCTGTTATTTGCGTGATTTATTACGGTTTTTTCGTTTCGTTTATCTCTTATGTGTTATGGTTTAAAGGAATAGAAAAAGTTCCCGCCAGCAATGCGGCAGTCTTTACCAGTATGGTTCCGGTCAGCAGTATTGTATTGTCGGCGGTTGTTTTGAAAGAAACTGTTATGGGGAACATATGGTTGGACTGGGGTGTATTATTGGGGGGATTTTGATTTCCTGCCTGCATTTTAACGAAAAACAAGATTCTTCAAATTCATAGGCATAGACGGGTATCTTTTACATATTTCCATCATTTGGAATAAAATTCCTTGACACGGATCATATAATCGGCTATTATTAGTACTAAGTACTATTACTGTTTTATTTGGAAGATAGGAGAATTATAATGAAACGAGTTTTTGGAAAGATTGAAATTGCTTTTGATATATTGTACCTGCTTTCAGCCTTAATAATGGGGATTTTTCTGCTTATGGTATCTGCTTCCAAATTGCATATGCTGGCTGGAATTATGGCTTTGATATTGGTAATTGGAGATTCTTTTCATCTTCTTCCCCGTATCAGGGTTATCATTTCTAAAAATGAAAAAGCCCTGCGAACTGCATTGGGGCGTGGTAAGCAGATTACCTCTGTTTCTATGACTGTATTTTACCTTCTGCTTTGGCAGATAGGACTGCAGATAAGTAATATTTCGGTTTTACCATTCTGGAACTATATAATCTATGTCTTGGCTGTTCTGCGCATAGCACTTTGTTTACTTCCGTGGAACCGTTGGACAGATGCCCAACCTCCGGTGAAGTGGGGAATTTATCGTAACATTCCTTTCTTTGTTATGGGCCTTATGGTGTCTATACTCTTTTTTGTGAATCGAAATGTGATAGCAAGTGTCCATTATATGTGGCTTGCCATTTTATTAAGCTTTTCCTTTTATCTTCCGGTTGTTCTTTTTGCAAACCGTAACCCTAAGATCGGAATGCTGATGCTGCCCAAAACAGGCTGCTACCTCTGGATTATCGGCATGTGCTTATTTCTGTAGGGGATAATAATCTTTCGAATACATAATTATTTATCCCGCTATCGTTCTATTAACAGGGAGAAAAAGGAGGGGTGGATAGGTGGAAAAGGGCTGGTACCCGAAAAACCAAAATTTAAGTAAGGCAGCAGCTGTTCAGAAAGATACTCATTAACACATCACATATATAATAATTGAAAGGAGTTTTGCTATGAATGAACATAAAAATTTGACAAACGAGGTCGGCGCTCCGGTAGCCGATAATGAAGTTTCAATCACCGCCGGTTCAAGAGGACCAGTGATGATGCAGGATGTATGGTTGATGGAGAAAATGGCACATTTTAACCGTGAAGTAATTCCGGAACGCCGCATGCACGCAAAGGGCTGGGGGGCTTATGGGAAATTTACAGTAACCCATGATATTTCCAGGTATACCAAAGCAAAGGTATTACAGCCTGGCGCTGTAACAGAAACTTTTACCCGTTTTTCCACGGTAGCCGGAGAACGTGGAGCGGCAGACTGTGAGCGTGATATACGAGGTGTTGCCACGAAGTTCTACACCGAAGAAGGTAATTGGGATCTGGTTGGGAATAATACCCCCACTTTTTTCATCAGGGATGTTCATAATTTCTCTGACTTGAACCGTGCAGTCAAAAGAGATCCCCGCACAGGGCGCCGCTCTGCACAAAACAACTGGGATTTCTGGACCCTCCTTCCGGAATGCTTCCATCAGATAACGATAGTTATGAGCGATCGCGGAATTCCAGCTTCTTTCCGGAATATGCACTTTTTTGGCGAGCATACATTTTCTCTATACAACGAAAAAAATGAACGTGTATGGTGCAAATTTCATTTTAAAACGCAGCAGGGTATAAAGAATTTTTCAAATGAAGAAGCCGCAAAAGTTAATAGCTTGGACCGGGAATATCACGGGAAAGATTTGTATGATGCCATTGAAGAAGGTGATTTTCCCAAATGGACCATGTATGTCCAGGTTATGACAGAAGAACAGGCTGCAAACCACTATGAAAATCCATTTGATATCACTAAGATCTGGAGACACGCGGAATACCCGCTTATTGAAGTGGGAGAGCTGGAATTAAACCGAAATGCGGATAATTATTTTGCTGAGGTTGAGCAGGCTGCATTTGCCCCTGCGCATGTGGTGCCGGGTATTGGATTTAGTCCGGACCGATTCTTACAAGGAAGACTTTTTGCTTATGGAGATGCACAGCGCTACCGTCTGGGGGTAAACCATAATCATATCCCGGTAAACCGAGCAAAAGTGGAGGTAAATGAATATCATAGGGATGGTGCCATGCGTACAGATGGAAATTATGGCGGAGCTCCTGCTTATACTCCTAACAGTGCCGGGGTTTGGACTGCACAGCCTGAGGTCATGGAACCTGAGCTTTCTCTGGAAGGTGCTATGTACCGTTATGATCCAAAGGACGATCCCACGGATGATTGTTTCCGTGCAGGTGGTGACTTATGGCGGGTTCTGACAGAAGAAAAAAAGCAAATCCTGATACAGAATACTGCAGATGATATTGCAAGCGTTACCCCTAATATTAAGTACCGTCATGCCGTTCACTGCTATCTGGCAGATCCGGAATATGGCGAACGTTTTACTGAGGCTGCAGGTTTATCAATGGACAAGGTCAAAAAGCTTGCAAAATTGGACAATAAAAGCTTGATTCAGGCAACGATTTCACCTATAATGGAGTAAAATATAATTTGTTAGGTGTGTTTTATGAAACAGCAAAGAAATACCAGACAACGTGAACTTGTGTTACAAATTGTCAGATCTCACCATGACCATCCAAGTGCAGATGAAATCTACCTGGAGGCACGGGAAAAGGATGATAAAATCAGCCGTGGAACCGTATACCGCAACCTAAATCTCCTGACTGAATCCGGAGAGATTCTACAAGTTAAAGTGCCAAGTGCAGACCGGTTTGACTGTCGGCTGGATTACCACTATCATATAATCTGTACGAAATGCGGAAATATAACAGATCTGCCGCTTTCTTATAACGAACATCTGGATACTACAGTCCAAGAGCAGACCAGTTATATTGTAATGCGCCACCGCACTGTATTTGATGGCATATGTTGCGACTGTCAGAAGTCAATACTTAATAAGGATTAGAAAACGTAGGCAGGGAAGATTGATTCCCTGCCTATTTCCTATATTTTAAAGGCTGTTTATTACAACAAATATCATATTTCTCAAAAAGCATAGTATATCACACCACATGAGGTCAAACGTATGAAGTTAGAAAAATGTACGCTGTCTTTGGGCGGGGGGCAAGTTACTGAATGATGCTCATTAATGCCTGATAGGCCATTCGGAATGCCTCGGCTCCATCTGTCCTCCCTCTTTGCTGCCCTTCCTGTTCCAGTGATTTCAGGGCATCAAAGTCCGCAAGATGAGGTTCCAGACTGATATATCCGCTGTATCCACACTGATCCAGTTGTTTCAGGATAGAAGAGATATGTCCGTCTCCTTTGCCGGCTGGAACAATTTCCCCGGTAGCCTGTATGGCATCTTTGATATGAAGATACACAATATATGGTTTCAGCATTTCGTAAGCTTCCTGGGTGTCCTGCCCGCATTGTATAAAGTTGGCAAAATCAAAGGTGGCACCGAAATTCGGTCCGTAGAATTGTTTCATCAAATCCAAACAGCGTGAGGCAGTATCGCCGTAGATCCCTTTTTCGTTTTCATGAAGCAATATCAGATTTTTCTTTGCAGCGTAATTCACCAGCAGATCCATGCGTTTCAGGACCTCATACCTATGGGTCTGGGGCGCGCCATCTTTGGGGAGATAGAAGCTGAACATCCGGATATAAGGAGTCTCAAAAATATCAGCCAGTTCTGCTATATGCTGAAATTGTTTAAAGTGTGAAGTGAAATCATCAGTGATATGTATTTTCCCTATGGGTGAGCCGATGGCAGAAACAGCAATACGGTTATGATCCAGTTCTTTCCTGACTTTTAACGCCGCTGCAAGGGTATAATCTGCAATGCCTTTGTAATTGGCACTGCGGAATTCTATAAATTGTATATTTAATTCTCTCAAAAGCTTTATCTGTTTTTTCAGGTCTGTGTCAATTTCGTCAGCGAAACAGGATATCTTTGCATTTTCCAACATATTTGTAATCCTTTCTATTCCAACGTGTTAAATACTATTTGAGTATGTTATATAGTTTTCACTTAGTTATCTAAGAGAAAAATTTCTTTCTGAGTTCGGGCGGATTCATAAGAAGCAAGCATCAGACGGATGGTATCCAGTGTTCCCGGAAGATCCAGGCTAAACTGGCTGTTTTCACAGAGGGATTTATAAAAATCTGCTATACAGCTCACGTGCCCGCTTCCCCAGTAGCTTTTCCCCAGTGCTTCCGCGGAGGAAAGTTTGGGAGTTTCTATGCGCCCATCCCGGTAGTAATAAGTGACCGCGTGGTCTTCAATCCGAATGGTTCTGTCTTCACAGGACAGTTCGATCAGTGGAGGGACATTTTCGCAGTAAGCAGTGGTTGCATAGAAGACAGCACTTGCATCTGGAAAACGGATATATGCCTCCAGTGTATCCTCTACTTCAATCACCCCTTTTAAATGATGATTGTGCATTCCGGCATCTACACTGAGCGGTGTCCCCAGCAGATAAACCAGCAGATCCATTGTGTGGATGGCCTGGTTGATCAGCGCTCCGCCTCCTTCTGTGTCTTGTTTCCCCCTCCAGCCGCTTTCGTTGTAGTAGGATGCATCCCTTTCCCAGGTAACGATTCCTCTTGCACCTATGACATTTCCGGCAGCTTTTGACTCCAGCAGTTTTTTTACCAGGCGGATGCTGGGATTATAACGGTTCTGAAAGCAAAATCCCATATACTTTTCTGTATGGAGAGAGAGCAGTTCATCCAGCTGATCTTTTGAGATTACCGGTGGTTTTTCTGAAAAGACGTGAATTCCGTGCTTAAGTGCATACAGCATCATTGGTACATGTAAATAATGGGGTGTACAGATATGCAGCACATCCGGTTTTTCCTTTGCCAGCATTTCTTCCAGTGAGGAATAGGCATTTCCACCGTAGCGGTTCCGGAAATCCTGTGCCCGCTCCCCGATGATATCAGCAAATGCAGTTAGGGTGATATCGCTTAACCGGGAGATGCTTTCTGCATGGACGTGGGCAATACTGCCGCATCCTACTATAGCCGCTCTCATGGTTTTCCCCCCGAACCGTAAGTTCCTTCTGTATTAAATGTTATTTCCTGCACTTCTTTCATCTTAGAATTCGCGCGCAGCTCATTTAATTTTTCCAGGAACAGATTCTCATCTATTGGAAGTTCCACTGTTTTGCCCAGCCAGCCGGATAGGTACATAGCATTGGAAAGTGTAAGACCGTTTATGCCTTCTTCGCCGTTTGCCACCAGGGGCTCCCCTCTTAAAATGTTTGCGGCAAATGCTCTTAAGACGCCTGTATGCTGCAGATTTTCGCCTTCTGTAACTATTTCGGTCCAGTGTCCGTCTGGAGGCCGGAAGCCTTCCGGGGTAGTAAAGCAGTATTCCCGTTCGCTGCAATCCAGTTCATAAAAGCGTAAAACATTATTTTCACAGACTATTTTGCCTTTTTCAAGGGTGATTTCCAGACGGTTGGTACCAGGGGCATCCCCCGTTGTAGTTACAAATACGCCGGTGGCACCATTTGGGAACTCCATATATGCGGTTACATCATCTTCGACTTCAATATCATGCCATTTTCCCATGTGGCAGAACGCGTGTACCTTTGCAGGCATTCCGCAGATCCATTGCAGAAGGTCCAGGTTGTGGGGACATTGGTTAATCAGAACGCCGCCGCCTTCCCCTGCCCATGTGGCGCGCCAGCCACCGGAATTATAATATGCCTGGGTCCGGTACCAGTCGGTTATAATCCAGTTCACTCTTTTCAATGCACCATATTTTTGGCTGTGCACCATTTCATATATCTTACGGTACACAGGATTGGTGCGCTGGTTAAACATCATGCCGAATACCCGGTCAGTTTTGGCTGCCGCTTCATTCATTTTACGTACCTGCAGCGTGTATACACCCGCCGGCTTTTCACATATGGCATGAAGTCCATGGGCAAATGCGTTTATGACAAAACGCGGATGGTCATAGTGGGGGACAGCGATCAGTACGGCATCACAGCATCCGTCTTCCATCAGGCTGTCTCCATCTGAAAAGATCTGTACATTGTTAGGGAGCTGTTCTTTTGCCCAGCACCTTCTGGATTCCCGTATATCGGCTACTGCGGTTAATTCCAGTTCAGGGATATTTCCCTCACTCAGCGAAACAGCGTGAACGCTGCCCATATTTCCAATTCCGATAATTCCAAGTTTTATTTTATCCATATTCTATTCCTCATTTTATTTTTCACTTCTTACGGAGGTTGGGATGTGTCAGAGTGATAAAATGATTTTCCAGACACGCCCCGGGATGATTGTTTTAACGATAACCTGCAGCAGCAAGATTGTCATAGCTTTTCTGCAGGCAGTCAAAGGGGCCGGTCTGGCAGATATCCTGTTCCACCAGCAGATATTTGCAGTTTGTATGTTCAAGGGTTTGCAGAATCTGAGTGAAGTTTAGGTTTCCTTCCATTACCGGTGCCATGACAGCAGTACCATGATCAACTGCCATATCTTTCAGGTGGACGCAGGGAATACGGTCTTTTAATTTCGTAATCCAGTGGCATACGTCACCGCCTGCAGCCTGGACCCAGTAAGTATCCAGCGTAATGCCCAGTTCATCCGGCGCAAAGGCTTCCAGAAGATATTCCAGGATACGCTTCTGTCCCAGTTTTTCAAATTCAAAGTTGTGGTTATGGTACATAAAGAGTTTTCCGGCAGCAGCAATTTTTTTAGCAGGTTCCAGAAAATCATCGGCAAAATGAGAAATCCAGTCTGTACTGCGGTATTTGTCCGGCATACAGCCCAGCCCGATATAGTTACAGCCCATCAGATTGTGTTCTGCAATCAGTGCATCCGTATCATATAGAATCCGGTCAGCACTATTATGGGTTAAAACGATCTCCAAACCTGCTTCATCACACACTTCCCGTATCCGCTCAGCAGGAATATCCTTGCCGATCGCAGATATCTGCACCGTTGTATAGCCCATGGCTGCTATTTTCTTAATTGTAAATGTAAAATCTTTTTCCGTTTGGATATAATCTCTGACGGTATAAAGCTGTGCTCCTGTTATCATAATAATATCCTTTCTGTCCGGTGTTTTTATTTTTGTTTACCGGAGCTTTGAAGAAACTATAGCCTATTTATAATAAAAATACCATTGCCTGAAGAGTCGATTATATTGCAAATATCGCTCTGATGTTTTATAGTATTTTTATGTTACGGTTGAGGGAGGTTATAAAATGCCAGAAAATGAAAAAGAACAGGACAGCCGTTATCTGGAACTGATCAATGTCGGCTATAGTGATACACAGTATATGACGGATCAGTATGATCTGCATTGTCACAATTATTACGAGATTTTTTACTTTGTAGAAGGAGATGCGGACTACCTGGTGGAAGGACAGCGATATTGCCTTACTTCCCACAGCCTTCTTTTGCTGTCGCCCCATGTATTTCATGGAGTAAAAATTAATTCCGACAGCCATTACCGGAGATATGCGCTTCATTTTCATCCGGATATTATCTCCATTGAACATCGAAGGCTATTATTATCGGTATTTCAAGCTTTTGAGAAAAATCCAAAACAGAAAATATATTTTGAAAATGTAAGACAATTTCAACTGGATGCCTGCCTGCAGGCACTCTGTGAATATGTGAAAAGCCCGTCCGGACTTCAGGAACAGCTAATCCCCATAGGTATGGAAGCCGTTCTTGGCCGTATTGTTGCCATAATCGGTAAAGAAAGCGGAGTTCATGGGCATAATCTGGACAATGACCTGGCAACAAAGATCTTAATTTATCTGAATCGCCATCTTTCAGAGGAAATTACGCTGGATAATCTGGCTGAGAAATTTTTGCTGAGCAAACATTATTTGAACAGAGTTTTCCGCAAGGCAGTTGGGACTACGGTTTTTGATTACCTGGTGCAAAAGCGGGTGATCTTTGCCCAACAGCTGCTGATTAACGGGTGCAGCGCGGCAGATGCGGCCGCCGCCTCAGGATTTGCAGATTATTCCGCTTTTTATCGTGCTTATAAAAGAATCCTTGGACATTCTCCACTTAGGGACAGGGGAGTGCTTCCGCCTGTGAGCGGTATCATTGATCCGCATACTGCAGAAAGTATTATGGTGAAAAAGTAGGAAGCAGTTTAGCTGAGAAGGGGATGCTTTGTAGATGGAGATGGTGCAGGTCAAGATTGGAGTGGGAAACTTGTATGGACTCCGTCAGCTGGCCGCAGAACTGGTATTTTCTAACCTTTCCGAAGCGCTTTTTGGCGGCACGCGGGCATTCACCGGGAAGGTTAGAAAATGCCAGTTCTGCGGTAAGCCTTCCAAACGCCTGCCATGGTCCGCCCCCTTCTCTTTCCGTGCACTACCTCTATCTTCAAAGCGTCCCTTTCTCAGCTAAATCCCTGAGATTTATAGAATAGCAGTTGACAAAATATACAATCTGCTATAAAATGAAAATGATTTTCAAATTCATATTTGAAGAAAAGAGGAAAACACGGTGGGGGAACGCGGTCAGTATCAGACCAAACAAAGGGAGAATATCCTGCAATGTCTGAAAGCGAACCAGGAGAAATTCTATACAGTTGAACAATTTATGGATTATATGCGCAATGAGGGAATGCATGCAGGCCAGACTACTTTATATCGTATGCTGGAGCGGCTGCACCAGGAAGGAATGGTTACTAAAATTCCATCTATGGACGGTTCCCCTGCTCAATATAGGTATATAGGAGATGAAGATAAACAGAATCATGGGAAACTGGTTTGTCTGAAATGTGGACAAACGGTTCCTTTAAAATGTGATTGTATGGAGGATTTTTCCATCCATATTTTAAGAGAACATCATTTTGAACTGGATCAGCAGCACACGACACTCTATGGCTATTGCAGTCATTGCCGCTGAAGCTGAACAATAAATGCAATCTGAAAGGAGGGAGAAATAACGATGATGATGAATCTGCATAATAAAACTCAAGAAGTCTACAAAAAAGCTGCCGCCATTCTTCTGATTGCAGCTGTTTTAAGCGTTCTATTTCTCTCTAATTTTTTTATTGCAGAAAATATCCATCATCAATGTACAGGTGAAAGCTGTCCGGTGTGTGCCGAAATACAGCATGCAGAAAGTCTGATTCATCAGATTGGAAGTGCTATAATTTGTTTTGCTTCCGTAGTTTGTATTGTAGCAGCATTTATCGCTATGATACCGTCATTTTATCAATTCTTTCAGAGAAAAACACTCATATCTTATAAGGTAAGGCTGAACGATTAAATCAGCGGACGCAAGGGAGAATTCTGCCTTTTTGCAGAAAGAAACCTTGTTTTTTTGCGCCCATTTTACCAAATTACCAAAATTATAATTGAATATGGAGGATTTCATCATGAAAAAATCAGTGTACATTATCCTGTCTGCGCTGGCGGTTTCTTTGTGCTGCGCAGGTTGTGGAAAACAAAGCAGTATAGGGGCAGATGAGAACAAAGAAATGGCTAACCAGATAAACAGCAATGCCAGTGGGGAAACCGATGAAAATAATGCCGGAGATAAGTTAAAAGTGATAGCGAGTTTCTATCCCATGTATGATTTTGCTAAAAAAATAGGCGGGGACAAAGTGGAAGTTATTAATATGGTACCGGCAGGCACAGAACCTCATGACTGGGAGCCGGCAGCAACGGATATCAGAGAATTAGAGACCGCAGATGTGTTTGTCTACAACGGTGCCGGTATGGAACATTGGGTAGAAAATATATTGGAATCACTGGATAATCAGAAGCTGACTACCGTAGAAGCGTCGAAAGGATTAAAACTCATGGAAGAAACCCACAGCCATGAGGGGGATGGTAAGACAGACGCTGAGAGTGAAACCGATGATAAAGGCAAAATAAATACCGAGGGTGAAACCGAAGAATACTCTGGCTGCGACCCTCATGTATGGCTTGATCCGATGAATGCTAAATCGGAGATGGAGAACATTAAAAATGCTTTTGTGGCAACAGACCCGGAGAACAAGGATTACTATGAAAAAAATTATGAAACTTATGCAGCGGAATTTATAAAGCTGGATCAGGAGTATAGAGAAGGAATTGCAAAAACAGCAAGCAAAGACCTGATTGCGGCGCATGAAGCTTTTGGGTATCTCTGTAAAGCGTATGGACTGAATCAGATTGGGATCGAAGGTCTTTTGCCGGATTCCGAGCCGGACCCGGCAAGAATGAATGAGATTATTCAGTTTGCAAGGGAAAACAATGTTAAAACAATCTTTTTTGAAGAGCTTGTAAGTCCAAAAGTTGCAAAAACAATTGCAAGCGAAATTGGAGCAAAGACAGAAGTTCTGAATCCGCTGGAAGGATTAAGCGATGAGGAGCTTTCGGCGGGTGCGGACTACTTTTCTGTAATGCGGGACAATCTGAAAACGCTGGAAGAAGCCTTAAAATAGAAGTGTGCTAAATAGTTAAAAATAATAGTAAGGAAGGAACGCTTCATGAACATAGTCAGCATGGATAATATCACTTTTCGGTATGCAGATGTACCGATTCTGAAAAATTTGAGTTTAAAAATCGGGGAAGAGGAGTATGTGCTTCTTACCGGAGAAAATGGAAGTGGAAAAAGTACCCTATTAAAACTTTTACTGGGGGAATTACAGCCCCAGGAAGGGCGTGTGGAAATATTCGAAAAGGAAACAACCCATGTTTTTTCCGGTGGCCGCATAGGTTATGTCCCGCAAAACAGTATTAGCCATAACCAGAGTTTTCCGGCAACGGTGGAAGAAATTATGCTGACAGGTCTTTATCTGCAGATTGGCAGATTTCGTTTGCCGGGCAGAATGCACCGGGATCGTGTACGCAAAACATTGGAGGAACTTGGAATGGAGAGTTTTATGAAGAACCGGATTGGAGAACTGTCCGGAGGGCAGCAGCAAAGAATTATGCTGGCACGGGCGTTAGTGGGTAATCCGGAGCTGTTGGTTCTGGATGAACCCACTGCAGGGATGGATGCGGAATCAGTTAAGAATTTTTACCGGTTGTTAAAGGAACTTAATCTGAGCCGCAAAGTTACGATATTCCTGGTTACCCATGGAAGTACCACAGACTGTATTGGAGCGCATCGGATACTTAAGATGAAAGAGGGGAAAATCAGAGAATGAGTATACTGGAATATAGTTTTATGCAGAGAGCCTTTTTGGCAGGCATTTTGCTGGCGCTGATAACCCCGTGTATTGGGATGACAATTGTGCTTAAAAGAATGTCAATGATCGGGGATGCCCTTTCCCATTCTTCACTTGCAGGAGTGGCAGCAGGCCTGATCTTTGGTATCAATCCGGTTCTGAGTGCGGCAGTGGTATGCGTGGCTGCGGCACTGGGGATTGAGCGGATCCGTAAGAAACTGCCCCGCTATTCGGAGATGGCTATTGCAATTGTTATGTCCGGGGGTATTGGTTTAGCTGGGGTATTGTCCGGGTTTGTAAAAAACAGTGCGAATTTCAGCAGTTTTTTATTTGGCAGCATTGTTGCGATCAGCAGGGAGGAACTTGTACTGGTTACTGTTATCAGTCTGATTGTGCTGATTACGGTTTTGCTACTTTATAAAGAATTATTTTACATAGGGTTTGATGAAAATGCAGCGCGTATTTCCGGTGTACCGGTTCAGAGGATTAATTTTGTGTTTACTGTTTTGACGGCGCTTACCATATCGATAGCATCCCGTACGGTGGGGGCGCTTATCATTTCTTCTATGCTGGTGGTGCCGGCAGCCTGCGGAATGCAGATGGGACGAAGCTATAAAAAAGCCCTTCTGTGGGCCGTAATCGTTGCGGTGTCAACAACAATTGCTGGATTAATACTTTCCTATTATGCCGGTTGGAAACCGGGAGGTACAATCGTACTTTTGGAAGTGGTATGGTTTGTCATTATTGTTTTTCGAAAAGCGCTGATAAAAAAATAGGAAGGAGGAGCATTATGACAACACCTTTATATGTAGTTGCCGGCTTCCTGGATAGCGGCAAAACAACATTCATATCCCAGATGCTTCGCCATTGCAGAAGAAAAGAAATACTGGTTCTGCAATTTGAAGAAGGGGAACAGATATTGTATGCCAAGCAGCACTGCAAGCTTCTTGGCTGGTCGAAAAAAGAACTGGAGCATTCCTTTGAACGTATTGCAGATGAAATCTGCCAGATAATGCAGCATCAGAAGTTTGATGAAATCTGGGTGGAATGGAATGGGATGGAGGCATTTTCAAAATTGGAACGTATTTTTCTGCAGCTTCGGATGGGCGAACTTTTCCATATCGCAAAAGTGATCTATCTGGCAGATGTGCCTGTGGCGGATATGCTGCTTGGGCAGACCGGAGAAGCACCAATTTCTCAGGTGGCAGCCAGTGACCTGACATTTCTTCGCAATGCAGAGACCAGAGAGGACAGAAGCAGGTTTGAACAGAAGATTCACGGTATTTCCAGATCGGAAGTCCATCTGCTTTCTCAACCGGAAATGAAGCAGACGGTTCAGAAAAAAAGAATGGCACCCTATGTTCCGGCGGCTGCCAGCATTGGGGTAATAGGGAGTCTGATACTGGCGGCACCATTTCTGGAACAAAAAGGGCTGCCACTCAACACCATTCTTACTCTTTTTATGGGAGTATTCCTGCAGGGGGTACCGTTTTTATTGCTGGGCGTTCTGCTGTCTTCGGCAATCCAGGTCTTTTTGCCCCAGAGCTGGATGGAGCGTGTATTTCCGAAAAATCCCATACTTGGAATGTTCATTGGGATGGCGGGGGGATTTTTTCTGCCTGTCTGCGACTGCGCTTCTATACCAGTTTTCAAGAGCCTGCTGAAAAAGGGAGTTCCCATACAGGCAGCCATTTGTTTTATGGCCGCAGCGCCGGTGGTCAATCCGGTAGTACTGTTGTCTACTTACTATGCATTTAACCTGGATATTCGGATTGTAATCTACCGGATGGGGTTGGGACTGCTGTGTGCATTTTTAATTGGACTTACTTTTTTTCTGAAAAGACCGCAGCAGATCTTAAAAGAAGGGGCTGAGGATTTTGGCTGCTGCAGCTGCGGATGTTACGAAGAGATCGGAGAACAGAAAGGAATTTCTGGTAAAGTCCAACTGTTTTTCAGACATTCCCAGATGGAGTTTTTTAATGTTGGGAAATATTTGATTATCGGAATCTTCATTTCTTCTGTATTTCAGGTGGCTGATTTGAGTTGGCTGAAAGGGCTGGGGACTATAAGCCTGCCAATTGCGCTTTTGGCTATGATTGCCCTTTCATTTTTGTTATCCTTATGTTCTTCGTCGGATGCAGTGGTTGCCAGAAGTATGTCCGGTACGTTTTCCTTTGTGCCAATGATGGGTTTCCTGGTTTTTGGACCTATGATGGATATTAAGAATCTGCTGATGTTAAATGGGTATTTTAAGAAGTCATTTGTAGTCAGGCTGGCATTAACGACTCTCGTTGTCTGCTTTGGCATTGTTCTGATATTTGGTTTGCTGGGAGGAGGCGGTGTAGTTTTATGAAACGTTACGTGAATTATGAGGCGGTGCTGGAAGGTGCCTGCTACCTGTTGTTCTCCGTTATGATGTTTGCTATGGCTTACAGTAAAAGTTATCTTATTTTTGTTACACCAAGGATGGAGCCTTTTCTGTATTTTACCGGAATTGTCACGATGATCTGGGCGCTGTCTCGTTTCTGGAAGGCAGGCATACCAAAGTATAAGATGAATATGAACAGATGTCTGATTCTGGTGATTCCATTAATGATTATACTACTTCCCCATGGATCATTTACGTCCGCTGCAGCAGTTGGAAGCTATTTAAGTGGTGGATCGGGAAAGTCAGAAAAGATGATAGATGGGGGGAATCCAGAAGACGGGCAGGCTTATGCAGGAGAGTCCGAAACGGATGAGACAGATATGAAAGCCGGGAAATCAGTAACAGATGGGACGAATCCGGAAACGAAAGTTAATACCGAGGCTCAGGATAATACCACACCAACTACGCCAAATAAACAAAAACAACCGGTTCCGGCAGGTCTGGATGAGGCAAACAGAACCATAACAGTTCGTGATGAAGATTTTTATAATTGGCTGCTGCAGCTTAGCTATTATTCGGATAAGTATGATGGATATCAGATAACAATGCATGGGACAGTTTACCGGGATCAGTCTTTTGAAGAAAACGAGTTTGCCGTGACCAGGTTATTAATGAGCTGCTGCATAGCAGACCTTTCTCCCTGCGGACCAATATGCATTTGGGATGATGCGTCAAATCTAGAACAGGATAAATGGGTTTCCGTAACGGGAATTTTCCATTATAATAAAGATAAAGGAATTGAAATCCAGGTAACCGGAATAGAAGATGCGGATAAGGCAGAACAGGATTATGTCTATCCAGTAGTTCGTTAAGAAAAATGTGGCGTAGCACGTCTTAATAAATTTCAGCAAGGAGAAGAATCAAAATGACAAAGATAAATATTATATCAGGATTTTTAGGTGCAGGTAAGACAACGTTGATTCAGAAATTACTTCGGGAAGTATTTCAAAAGGAAAAGGTTCTGTTAATTGAAAATGAGTTTGGAGAAATCGGCATCGATGGAGGTCTGTTAAAAGGAACCGGCATTGAGATCCGGGAAATGAATTCGGGATGTATCTGCTGTTCCCTGAAAGGCGAGTTCCGCAAGGCATTGGAGGAGGTGCTGAAAAAATACAGCCCGGATCGTATTCTTATTGAACCGTCCGGTGTTGGGAAACTATCAGATGTAATCAAGGCAGTTCAGGAGATGAAAGGGAAACAGTCCGTAATATTGGAAAGCAGCCTTACTGTGGCGGATGTAATGAAGTTTGGTCTGTATCAAAAGAATTTCGGGGAATTTTTTAACGACCAGGTCAGGAATGCAGATACAATTTTGCTGAGCCGGACCGATAAAGCAGACAGAGCAAAAATAATAGAGTGCAGAGAGGAAATCCGTAAAGTCAACCCCAAGGCATCCGTAATTACGACGCCTCTGGAAAAGTTAAAGGGGCTGCAGATTTTGGAAGTAATGGAAGGGAAAGCAGAAAACACCGGGGGAAAAAAGAAGGATGTTTTCCATGAGAAAGGCGGTCATGAAAAATCCCTTCATCATCGGAATGCACCTCGGGTATGCAGCTGTGAAAGCCATCATCATTCAGATGAAATATTTAGCAGCTGGAGCAAGGAGACGGCAAAGGTTTTTACAAAACAGGAGTTAGACCAGATACTGAAAAAATTAGATGAGGATACCGTTAACGGCATGGTTTTACGTGCAAAGGGTTCTGTAGAAAGTATAAAAGGAGAGTGGATTTATTTTAATATGGTGCCCGGTGAGTGGGAAATTATAAAAGGCGAACCACAATATACCGGAAAAGTCTGCGTGATCGGGACTTCTTTAGATACAGAAAGGCTGCAGGAATTATTTGTTGACAAATGATATGTTCCGGTATAATATGAAGTTGGCTTCATGAGAAGTCTGCTTCACATTAGAAAGAGGTGTTGTATGAAGACTAAAGTTAAGGAACTGCGAACGAGTATGGGATTAACGCAGCAGCAGCTTGCTGACCTGGTTCATGTTTCGTCAAGAACGATTATTTCTATCGAAAAAGAACAATATAATCCATCTCTAATGCTGGCATACCATATTTCTGAAATATTTGACGTAAGTATTGAGGATTTATGCTGTCTAAAAGAAAACTCGAAAATGGAGGAAAAAGAGAATGAAAGTAAAAAATAAACGTGGTTTAGTTATTGGAATTATGACAGCAATTTTATCTATTGTATGTTTCATTTCCTATTTCGGCTATTATGAAAAGAGACTCATGATATCAGGCGTTTTGCTGGCAGCTTTATCAGCAGTTAACTTTATAAGAGGGTTTTCGAAAAAGGGTGTTTTAGAAGAGTTGGCAGAAAACACGGATGAAAGAGATTTATATCTGGTTATGAAAAGCAGTCATTTAGTCATCAAGGCTATGAATTATGTGATATGCGGTCTAACCTTTACCTTCACACTTTTATATGGAATCTTTAAGTATCAATATTATTTAGTCATAGCCGGGACATTATGTGCAGTGCTTGTTCTAATGTTTCTTATATACCTGGCCGTTAATATTTATCTGGAAAAACACGAATAATCCAAATGCTGAACGAGTCTTCTTTGAAACTTTATCCAGCAGCTGCCCAGTACTGCGGCAGCTGCTATCAGATAGATTATTTAATTTTACTATAGAAAAGATAACTGCCTTTTTCTAAATGATATTCATGTCCGGCAATTACTATATCAGCTGCTACAGGAGTTACTATCTCATAGCGCCATGATGCATCTTCGATTTTCCAGCCGGAGCGGATAATTCCATGCCGCGTTTCCAGTGTTGCTTCCAGCCAGTCAAGCCTCTGATCCGGCATAGGAGCAATTCGAACTTTTTCATAACCAGGATATTCCTCCAGAGGCGTAATGCCTGCAGCTACTCCATATACCCAGTCCGCTACGGAGCCATATGCATAATGGTTATAGGAGTTCATATCTTTACTCCAAAAATCTCCGTTTTCCTTAATTCCATCCCAATGTTCCCAAATAGTAGTAGCACCTTTTGTGATTGGATACAGCCAGGAGGGATAAGTTTCTCTCAGCAGAAGGTCATATGCGAGCTGTGTATAACCATATTCGCTTAAAACATGCAGCAGATACGGTGTTCCCACAAAACCTGTCTGAAGCTGTTTACCACAGCTTTTCACGAGATCTGCAAGCTGGTCTGCAGCAGCCTGGCAGTCAGGTGCCAGTTTAAAATATACCGCAAGTACACATTCGGTCTGTGTATGATACTCAGTATAAGTCTTTTGGAAAGCTGTTAAGATTTTCTTGTAGAGTGTCTCATATTCTGCAACATCTTCTTCTAAAACTTTACCGGCTTTTATTACCAGCGAGGTGGAATATGCATAAAATGCAGATGCAATAAAATCTTCCCTGGAGGATCCTTTATAGCTGCCATCCGGTGCATCCAGCCCCAGCCAGTCTCCGAAATGGATTCCTCCGGTCCAGAGGTATTCATCTTTTGTATGGGTGGTAATATATCCAATCCATTTTTTCATACAATTGAATTGGGATTTTAATATTTCATCGTTGCCGTAAGCTAAGTAGAGTTCCCAGGGACAGATTGTGGCAGCATCTGCCCAGGCAGCACTGCTATCCGGATCATCCAGCAAATTGGGTATTACATGGCCTACCTGCCCATCCTCTTTCTGGTCTGCTGCCATATCGCCCAGCCATTTCGTGAAGAATTTTTCTACGTCGTAATTCAGGCATGCCGTTCTAATAAATACCTGTGCGTCTCCGGTCCAGCCAAGGCGCTCATCTCTCTGGGGACAATCGGTTGGAACATCTACAAAATTACCTTTCTGACCCCATATAATATTATCGAAGAGTTTATTCAGCAATGGATTCGAGCAACGTAAAAATCCGGTTCTTTTCATTTCGGAATGAACAGCCACAGCAGTAAAATTCTCTGGTTTTGCAGCGGACACAGCAACCGGAAATTTATCAATACGAATATAACGGAAGCCAAAGAACGTGAGCTTTGGTTTGTAGATCTGGTGCCCGTCTTTGCAGATATAATGCAATTGTGCCTTGGCGGAACGGTAATTCTCGGTATAGAAATTACCATCCTGATCCATAACTTCGGCATGGGACAGCAAAACTTCTTCACCTGCTTTGGCATCAACTTCAATCTCAATATAACCGGTAACCTCCTGACCGAAATCAACTACGGTCTCTCCGCATGGGGTTGTAAAAATACATGCGGCAGAAACTCTTTCCTGTTCCCGTATCTCTTCACCCTGCTGTGAGATCAGTGTATCAAAAGGTCCGTCAAAAGTACACACTTCTGTCTCATCGGCAGATTGGAAAGAAGCATCATAGGTTTCCCCGTCATAAATTTCTGAAAAACGGACATTGCTTTCGGCAGCAGTCCATGTCTCATTTGTCATAATTGTTTCTTTACTGCCATCTTCGAAGACAATATCTAGCTGTGCCAGAAGTCCTGCAGGATTTTGCTGTAATGCAGACTGCACTTTTGAACTGGCCCATCCTGGCATTCTGCTGCGGTACCAGCCTTTTCCTACGGTGACAAGAAGCAGATTTTCTTCGCCCAGCAGATCCGTTACATCATATACCTGATATTGGAGCCTTTTTTTGTAAGAAGTCCAGCCTGGTGCAAGGATGAACTCACCTACCCGGCTGCCGTTTATCAGAGCCTCATACACCCCCAGAGAGGTGATTGTCAGTGTTGCTTTTTTTACTTTTTCAGTAGTCTGAAATTTCTTTTTAAACATAGGACACACATCGCCCATTTCAAGTGAGGGTTTAATCCATTTTGCCTTCCATTCCATAAAAGTTACCTCCATTTTACGTTAATTTCCTGAGATTGTAAATTTCTTTAAGTATGTATGGTTGTTTCTTGACATTAATGATACCAGAGAATAAAATGGAAAAAAAGACCTGATTTCTACTTAAATAGGGGGTGAATTTATCTTTATGGAGAAAAAAAGTACGATTGATATGAAGCAGATTGCTTTAGGAGATAAAGAAAATCTGGTGATGATGCCTTGCAGCCAGGATGATATGGAAAGCCATGACCATCGTTTTTTTGAACTGGTTTATGTAACCTGCGGCACTTGTATCCATACCTTGAATGATGTAAGCAGCGAGCTTACGCAGGGGGATTATTTTATAGTGGATTATGGGAGCGTCCATTGTTATTCCCAGAGCAGGAATCTGAATCTGATTAACTGTCTGTTCCTTCCGGAAGTTATAGATAACACACTGCATGGGTGCCATTCATTCGATGCACTGATACAGGGGTGTCTCATCCGGTACTATACACCATCACTTATGCAGACTCCGGCTAACTGTATCTTTCATGACGAAGACAAGAGGGTTTTGCAGCTGCTGACCGGTATGTCAGAAGAATACCGGGAAAAAAGACCGGGGTATACGGAGATTTTCCGCTGCAGACTGATCGAGATTCTGATACTTACTCTGCGTGGTATAGTAAAGAGCAGTGTGAGAATCACTAAAAATGAGATTGTTTTAGATGCGATACAATATGTGGACAGGAATTACAGGGAGCACATCACGCTTGGTATGTTCTGTCAGGAGCATCATTTCAGCCTGCAGTATATAAGCAGGAAGTTCAAACAGGAGACCGGAATTACTTTTCGGGAATACCTGCAGAAGATTCGAATAGAGAAAAGCTGTGTGCTGCTTGCCGGAAGCGATTTGCGGATATCTGAAATAGCAAGTGCCGTGGGATATGATGATATTAAGTTTTTTAACAGTATGTTTAAAAAACTTGTTATGATGTCTCCCAGAGAATATAGGAAGCTGATGCCATAACAGGATGCCTTTTTGGGAGCGTCGTAAGCCGATTTCGTAATTTGAAATCGGCCTTTTTTAGCTTTAAAATTTACAAAATAAATTCATAGAAAAAATTAAAATTTACTTTTATTCGGTATTTATCCTAGTGGATTCGTGACCACATTTTTGTATATTGATATATTTGACGATATAATATAGTATGTTGATTATACAAATAGTATAAAAGAGACAAATAAATGAGGTATTTTTATGGGGAAAAATGTAACTAGAAAAGATATTGCCAATGAAGCAGGAGTATCTGCCTCTGTAGTTTCCAGGGCTCTGAATAACAGTGGATATGTGGATAAGGAGAAGAAGAAGAAAATTCTGGATATTGCCAATAGGGTGGATTATATGCCGAACCCGGTAGCAATGGCTTTGCAGCAGAAGAAAACATATCAACTATTATTTTTCTGTGGAGATATGACGGGGGTATACTATAATCAGATGTATCATGGGATGGCAAGAGAAGCTGAAAAAAAGGGATACCATGTTTTGGCTATTATGAATGAAGAAGACTTTGAGATAGTGAAAAGGATATTAGCCGATGGAATTCTTTTTCCAACGGAAAGTGTAGCACAGGCTTATGCAGAATCAGTAGGAAAAAATTATTATCTTCCGACTGTTACGGCCTCGTTTGACCCATCCTGTGCATTTAAAAAGCCTATGCCCGCAGTAATAATTGACAATCAAAAAGTTATTAATATGGCGATTGATTACCTGATTGACCACGGGCACAAAAAAATTGGCATGGCGCTTCCTTTCAATGAAGGATATGCAAACCTCCGATATAAATATTGGAAGGAACGAATGACTAATGAGATAGGTAAGCGGTGTATACAGTATTTACTGGATATTCAGGGCAATTTAAATAATACTGATATTCCGGGTGAAGATAAACCGGATTTCAGCAGGGCTGCGGAGGGATTTATTTATCTGGATTTGTTTTTTTTAGGAAAGAAAGCTGCTGATATTTACAGAAATTCAAAACATAAGGCTACTGCGGTAATTTGTTTTAATGATGATATGGCATTTGGTATGATGGAGGGGCTGAAAAAGCACGGTTTGCGAATACCGGAAGACATTTCTATCATGGGAATCGACGGATTATTTACTCGGGAACGCTATGAACCAAAACTGACTACTATTGATATTTATCCAGAGCGTCAGGGTGCAAAATGTGTGGATGTCCTTATAGATATTCTCGAAGGGAATAAATATAGATACATGAATTATTCTCCCTTAGCAATCTTAGAAGGAGAGACGGTAAAGAATTTGAATTGAGAAAGGTTGAAAGAAAATTACGATGCAGAAAGGACGCTATGATGTGATTCTTTCAACCTGTTTAATTGTGGCAGTATTGCAGGCTTGCCTGTAATATGCATGTGTATAAATATGTCAGAGTTAAGCGCGCAGCTCAGATATATAAGTAAAAATGGATGGAGGAAAGAAGTATGATTTTTAAAAAAGTAATATCTGTTGGTTTAGCGGTAATTATGTCAGTATGCCTCATGGCATGTGGAGGAAAATCAGAGGAAACCAAAACAACTGGAGAGGAAGTCAAAGGAAAACAGAAACTGGTTATCTGGTCCTGGGGGGCAGATGAAGAAAAAAAATCCAGAGAAAACATGATTGAAGTATTTAAGAAAGCACATCCTTAAATAGAGGTTGAACATTCGGTAATTCCCACAGCTGACCATGTATGGGACCAGAAAATGACTGCAGCATTATCAGCCGGTACCGGACCTGATGTTATACAGATGTCTCCGGATTACTATGGGCTGTACACAGATTATTATGAAGATCTGAATCCATATGTTGAAAAAGAAGGAGTGGATTTAAAGTCTGTTATTTCAGAGGGGATGGTTGATCCATATTATCGTCCTGATGGGAAACTGGAAGCAATGCCTTTATTAGAAAATGTATTTGTCTTAGCGTATAACAAAGATATGTTCGATCAGTTCGGAGTGGACTATCCTACAGCAGACTGGACGTGGGATGACCTGGCGGAAGCAGCTAAAAAGTTCGTGGGCGGTGAAGGCGCAGATGCAACTTATGGAATGGTAAATCACTGGATAGATGCGGGGTTGTCTGTTATCTGCAAAGGTGGAAAAGCTTATTCTGATGATTTGAAGTCATGCGAAGTAAATAGTCAGGAGGTAAAAGACGGCCTGAATCTTTTTGGGGATTTAGTGCAGAGTAAGGCCATGCCTGATGACACAGCAGCAAAGGGTTTGCCCAAGGAACAGTTATTTGTATCCGGACATGCTGCGATGTACACACTGGGAGGATTTGAAACAAAATTGATAGCAGATGAAATCGGAGAGAATTTTGAGTGGGAAGCAGTAACCATGCCAAGGGTACCGGGAGGTAAAAATAACCTTATGTACGCAACTGGTTATGCGGTGTTGAAAACGTCACAGAATAAAGATGCGGCATGGACTTTTGTAAAAGATGCTGCTTATGCAAATGAAGATATGGCGAAAGAAACCAGCAATATAGGACTTACCTCATGCAAAATAATAGCAGAGAGTTATTATAAAGATTTGAAATATGGTCCTGTCAGCAACAGTATTTATCTGGATGGCATGAAGGATGCGAAGTTAAATATCTGGGGAGGTGCGTTCTCAGCGGCAGGAGACGTATATACACAGATTTGGCAGTCTGTGACCATTGATGGCAAGACAGCGGGTGAAGCTATGAATGAATATTATCCTGCTCTGGAAAAAGCTTTCAACGAGGCAAATGGAAATTAATAGGGTTACAATTTTTGTATGTTTACAGTATGAAAAGCCGGTTAACATGTCCGGCTTTTTACAAAAAAAGAAGTTGAAATGTATTAAAAGAAGAATTGGAGGCAAGGAAAATGAGTAAACCCAAAATAGCTAAAAAAGTTTCCGTCATGAAAAGAAGAGAGTCCAGAAATTTTTATTTATATACTGCACCATGGCTGATCGGCTTTGTCGTTCTTACACTGTATCCAATACTATATTCTTTTTATTTGATGTTCACGAATATGAATCTGACAGGAAACGGAGAATTTGTAGGATTTGAAAACTGGGTATACGCACTTACAGATGATCCTTTATTTATAAAGGCATTTATGAACACTTTGAAATTTGTAGTAATGTTTGTACCCGGAAGTATTATCCTTTCATTTTTCATAGCATTATTACTGAGCAAGAAAGTTAAAAATCTGGGATTTTTCCGTACGGCTTTTTACATACCATATATTACTTCTGGTGTTGCCGTTACAATTTTGTGGGGATGGATTTTCCAGAAGGATTATGGGATCATCAATTATATATTATCTCTGGTTGGCATAAAAGGCCCCAATTGGCTTGGTGATAAAAACGTGGCAATGATTTCTATTGTAATTCTGTCTTTGTGGACGATAGGGAATAATATTATTATCATGCTGGCTGGAATTCAGGATATCCCCCAGTCCTATTACGAAAGCGCGCAAATTGATGGTGCAGGATCAATTCGTCAGGTATGTTATATTACAATGCCGCTGTGTACGCCTACCGTTTATTTCAATTTGATCGTTACAGTAATAGCTGCTTTTCAGGTATTCCAGCAGCCGATGATCCTAACCAACGGAGGACCATTGAATAGCACTTATACAGCGGCGATGCACTTGTATAATAATGGATTTTTGTACGGGAAGATGGGATATGCTTCTATGATGGCATGGAGTATGTTTGCTGTGATTATGCTGTTTACCATTATAACAGTTTCAACATCCAAGTACTGGGTGTTCTATGATGATTGATGGGGGAGGGAAATAAGATGCGTATAAGATCACAGAAAAAGACGAAGCTTGCAGCAAGAACCATGACATACTTTGTGCTAATAGTGGCAGCAGCAATCTGCCTTTTCCCGTTTATATGGATGATTTCAACATCCTTTAAGCCTATGACGGATATTTATAAAATGCCTCCGGTATTGTTTCCGGAGCATGTAACATTGGAAAATTTTGTGGAAGGATGGAAAGGAGCAAATTTCAGTTTGTATTTTAAGAATACGGCAATGATTACATTTATAGCTACTACAGGGACGGTACTTTCTTCTTCGATTGTAGCTTATGGATTTGCCAGGTTTGATGCCAGGTATGCCAAGGTATTGTTTATGGTACTTCTGGGGACTATGATGCTGCCTGCACAGGTCACTTTGATTCCACAATATCTTTTATACTATAAACTGGGAATGGTGGATACGATGTGGCCATTGGTTATCCCCAGTTGGTTGGGTGGCGGGGCATTTAATATATTTCTATTTATTCAGTTTTTTCGCACATTACCCAGAGAATTAGACGAAGCTGCAAAAATAGATGGTGCCAATTCACTGAAGATATTTACCAAAATACTTCTCCCAGCAGTCAGGCCGGTTATGCTTGCAGTTTTGGTTATGGCGCTTGTGTATAACTGGAATGATTTTTTTAACCCGTTGATTTACTTGAATTCTGACGATAAATTCACAATTGCAATTGGATTGCAGTTTTTCAAAGGATCCCAGGGAAACGTTCAGGTGGGACAGATGATGGCAATGGCTCTTATATCTTTATTTCCTGTACTTTTGATCTTTTCAACTTGTCAGAAATATTTTATACAGGGGATTAAAATGTCGGGGCTAAAGGGATGACGCACCCAAGCAAAGTTACAGAAACAAATTCAAAAAAATTGGAGGACATTTAAATGAAATACAAAAACCCGATCATCTCCGGATACAATCCCGATCCTTCGATCTGTAGAGTAGGAGAAGATTATTATATTGTTAATTCATCTTTTGAATTTTTTCCGGGAGTACCTGTTTATCACAGTAAAAATCTAGTCAATTGGGAACTACTGGGACATTGTCTTGTAAATGAGACACAGCTTTTTTTGCATAATTGCAGACCTTCCGGAGGAATTTTTGCACCTACGCTGCGTTATCACGACGGAACATTTTTCATGGTAACAACAAATGTCTCGGGCAAAGGTAATTTCATTGTACATACAACAGATATAGTGAGGGGCTGGTCTAATCCGGTTTGGATAGATCAGGGAGGAATTGATCCTTCTCTGCTTTTTGACGATGACGGATCTGTATATTTTGTTTCCACTGATCTTGATGAAAATGGAGAGACTGCAATTTACCTGTGCCGGATCGATCCTTTTACCGGAGAAATCCTTACCGGGAGCATGATAATTAGCAGAGGATGCGGAGGAAGATATGCCGAAGGTCCACATCTTTATAAATGGTTTGGGAAGTATTACCTGATGCTGGCTGAAGGAGGCACAGAATATGGGCATATGGAAACGATAATGCGTGCTGACAGCCCTTATGGACCCTTTGAAGAATGTCCTGATAATCCGATTCTTACACACAGAAATGATATGAGAGAGGAAGTTTACTGCACAGGACATGCTGACATGGTAGAAGATCAGAATGGAAACTGGTGGTTAGTGTGTCTCGGTATTCGTCCATGCCAGGAAAAAACGAACCGTGTACTTCTCCACAATTTAGGCCGCGAAACATTTCTTGCACCTGTTAAATGGACAAAAGAAGGATGGCCGGTAGTTGGTGAAGACGGACTGATTGCGCTGGAGATGGATGGTCCTCTTCCAGGAGAAGCAGTACAGCCTGTAAACCGGGATTTTTGCGACAATTTTTCATGGGAATCTTTCTATCCCCAGTACAATTTCCTCAGAAATCCTATGATGAAAAACTATATTAGAGATACAGTAAATAAGGAACTGATTCTAAGAGGTACAAATATTACCTTAAATGACATTGGCAGTCCGACCTGGCTTGGAGTTCGGCAAAAAGGTTTTTATACTATTTCAACGGTCAAAGTACGTATAACAAATGCAATACAGGGCATGCGTGCCGGCTTGACAACTTTTTACAATGATTCTTACCATTATGAAATATATCTCACCAGAGTACTCAATACATGGAAAATCTGTCTGGCTAAACATATTCATGATATTTTTACGGTTACTTCCAGTGTTGATATTCCAATGGCTGAAGAGATAATGCTGAAAATGGAATCAGATCGTACTTACTATAAATTTTTTTATAGCCTGAATGGGAATGATTATATTGAATTGGGTTCTGGACTGGTAGCAGGGCTTTGTACAGAAGGTACTAAATCGATGACCTTTACAGGGACATTTATAGGGTTGTTTGCGGAAAATGGCGAGGCTGTTTTTAAAGATTTCGCAGTAAAAGTATTGGATTATTAGGCGGAAAGGCAAGCATTCCACAAACCGGAGAATTTTATTACTTTTTTGTAATGAATCCTCTGGCTTGCGGATGTATTTTTGTTTTCAAAAGCCCGTTATCTACTCACGAAGCCTTAGAATCGTCTGATAGAGATTGAGCGTACCCATACCCCACTCCCTGTTCGGATAAACATACGCAGGATTTCGGTCAGCACCACGGATTAAATAGGTTCTGATAGAATTTGCATTCATACCGGGATTATGTCCTTGCACAATGCCCCAGGTCATCAGATTGGCTGCAGCGCCTGCAACATGTGCTGCGGCTACGGAAGTTCCGGTCTGATAGGTCATGGGTATGCCGGATTCTGCAGGTATGCCGGACACAGCAGGGCCATATACATTCACTCCGGGTGCAACCAGATTTGGCTTCAGAAAGTTAATGCGGTTATACCCATAGCTGGAATGAATATACAGACTGCCATCCCGATGGTTGTAGGCTCCGACAGTAATACAACTGTAGGCGTTTGCCGGTTCTGTGATTGTAGTAAACGGATTCGGTTTTAAAAAAACGGTTGAGCGGGAAATAAATCCCTGAATCGGGAGCCACATATGGTAACTGCCGCTGATAAATAGATAATTATACACGCGGATTCTCCAAATTCCCGGTGTAGGCGACTGAAACCGCATAGTGATAAACTGACTGCCGGAGCCCATTTCCGATATGTCGTAATGAACTGTAATCTGTGTGTTTTCCAGTGTGAAAGTCACATGTGTGTCTCTTTCCTCGATCAAGGGAATGCGTGGGATCGTTTGTCCGGTAGGTGATACAAAACCGACGGTGTAAAGTTCCGGGGGAGATGACCATAGTTCAACCACAAATCCTTTTTCATCAACGCCAACGGATACTTCTGCATCCTCATATTCCAAACCGGTTTTGATATTGCCTAAAAAATGATGGTACATTCCTACTTCATTTCCGGCAGCTACAACTGATGCAAATCCTGTCATCAGATTTAATCTTCTTAACAGCAGCCCAAGCGGCGATGTTCCTTCATGGCTTCCCATGTTAGTCCCAAGTCCGAGACAAATGATCAATGGCATTTTATATCGGGCAGATATAAGTGTCAGATATTTAATTCCCATCATAATATCATTTTCCTGATATGCTACAGCAGAGTCCTGTATTAAGTAGAAATCCCGTAAATATTGTTTTGCAGGTTTGAGTTTAACGACTGCAATATTACATTCCGGCGCGGCTCCGATAAAATCTCCATTTGGTGATTGTGTACCTGCGGCTATGCCAGCCAGAAAGGTTCCATGTCCGTTGGTGTCTGTACTTGGAACTAACTCTAATGGATTTTCGGATGCCAGAGCTTCATTAATTTCGGTATTCGTAAATTCTGTTCCATAAATAATGGTGTCATTTACAGTGAAACCTGGTATTCCCGGCGGTAATTTCTGGGGAATTTCCAAAGACGGTAAGGTCTGATCCCAAATTCCCAAAATACGGGAACTGCCATCTGAAAGCCGGAATAACGGATTTTGATAGTTGATTCCGGTATCAATAAATCCAATAATAGTTCCCTGTCCCCGCAAATTCAAAAGAGGTTGTTCAATGGTATCCAATATACCGGATGCTTCCATGCTGGATGTATCGAGAGTGGTATAAAGATTTGGAATAGAATAATATTCGTATTTTTCTGTAGTTATTGGAGCTGCTTCCTGCATGGGAATATATACTATAGAAAATTGGTTGTCGACATAATCCCCACATGCCGAAGGATTGTTCTGAAGTGTATCATCTAAACTATAATTGCTATTCGATATGATAAAATCAGCAAACTCTTCAGAGGCAACATTTTGATTGCATTCCATGAAATTCTCCCAGAATCATTTTCTACAATATATGTAAATCGCCGGAAAGAAAGACCATAGTTCTTATTTTTCACAGAAAGCCTGTTTTTAGTTTGTTTTTATGTATAGAAAGATAAAAAATTACTATAATAAAAATCTGAATGGATTACAAAGGATAGTAAATACTAATATAGAATGTTAAGAAAGAGAAAACGTTCATACAATAAAAATAAATATAATATATTTCAAATAAGGCAGCAGAATCAACAGAAATCAATAGGAGGCGGCAGCATTGCTGATGTTAACGGCAATGTGCAGAGGGTGAAAACATGAAAAGATCTGGAAGTAAAATCGCAATATGGGTAATTGTTGGAATTATTGTAATACTGGTAGTTGTTGGTATCAGCCAGTATAATTCCCTGGTAGGAATTAATGAAAATGTGGAAAATCAGAGGGCTAATATTGATACGATGCTCCAAAGAAGAGTAGATCTCATTCCCAATCTGGTAAATACGGTAAAAGGTTATGCAGAACATGAGAAAGAGGTAATCGAAGATGTAAGCAATGCCAGAGCAAAACTGGCAGGAGCTGCAAGTATGGAAGAAAAGGCAG
This sequence comes from Robinsoniella peoriensis, assembly GCF_000797495.1. Lineage (GTDB taxonomy): Bacteria > Bacillota > Clostridia > Lachnospirales > Lachnospiraceae > Robinsoniella > Robinsoniella peoriensis. Next base: position 336,160 of record NZ_JTGN01000005.1, on the reverse strand, counting down.
ATGCTGACAATCAATTGTCCGGTGCACTGAGCAGACTGCTTATGGTTGTGGAAAATTATCCGGATCTAAAAGCAAATCAACAGTTTATCGCTCTTTCTGATGAACTTGCGGGCACGGAAAACCGGATTGCAGTTGCAAGAAAAGACTATAATGATGCAGTGAAAAATTATAACCAGAAAATAAGAAGATTTCCTTCCAACATTTTTGCTAATCTGCTGGGATTTGAGAAAGCAGAATATTTCCAGGCTGCCGAAGGGGCGCAGCAGGTACCGGAAGTCAATTTTGAGGGGCAATAGGAGATGGTATGGTAGGAGTCATATGAAAAAAATAAAAAATATTTTTGCATATAGCCTTATGGTTACGATGGTGCTGATGCTGGCTTATTTACCGGTAAAAGCGGCAGCCGGTATTCAGGCTCCCACAAGAGAGTTTTATGTAAATGATTTCGCAGGACTTTTGAGTAATGAAACGAAACAATATATGATTGCACAGAGTAAATTGCTAAATGACAAGTCGAAAGCACAGGTTGTTGTATCAACGATACAGACCCTGGATGGAAATTCTATTGAAGATTACGCCAATGAGATGTTCCGGGAATATGGAATTGGTGATAAATCCAAGAACTCCGGTGTCTTAATTCTTCTGGCTTTACAGGAAAGAGAAGTTAGAATTGAAGTGGGATATGGACTTGAGGGGGCGATTAATGATGCCAAGGCAGGAAGAATCATCCGCAATCTGGGTACACCGGCTTTAAAAGAAGATAATTGGGACTTGGGGATGAAGACCATGTTTACCGGTGTATTAAAGGAAGTGTACGCAGAATATAACCTGGAAGAACCATCTAACCTGGACGATGCCAATATACAAGAGGGCTTTGCTGATGAGGATTACGGGGAATCATCAAATGGAGGTTCGTTTATCAGCATAGGTCTGATATTATTTTTTATCGTAATCTTCTTAAGAGGCGGCGGCAGAGGCGGACGCGGCGGCGGATTCTTTGGAGGCCCATTTGGCGGTGGCTCTTTCGGCGGCGGCTCCTTCGGGGGCGGTTCCTTCGGTGGCGGCGGATCCTTTGGCGGAGGCGGTTCTTCAGGCGGCGGCGGGGCTTCCGGGAGATTTTAAAAGTCCATGCAATTCCCCAGGCCAAACAATTTTGGCTTAAATTGGGGTTTAGCTGAGTAAGGGACGCTTTGAAGATAGAGGTAGTGTGCGGAAAATAAAATAGCTAATTTGCATAATAAAAAAGACAAATAAGCCCATGTTTAATTTATCAATTCTGTATATACTTTTTACAGCAAGAAAAATTGATAATACAGGAGGGAAAACATGAGGTTTACAGATGGAATATGGGAAGAAGCAAAGGGAATCAGGCAGCATAAAGTACACTCATTATGGGAGTATAAGATTTCAGATGAGGGGATTGAGGTATTCGTCCCCTGTGCTGAAATCCGGGATTTAAATGATACTACATACGGACCTGCAATGACGGTATGGTTTACTTCCCCCAGAAGGGATGTTATCAAAATCAGGGTGAACCATTATGACGGAAAAATCGAAAAAGGACCTGAATTTAAGTTATTTCAGGAGCAGACAGACCTGCAATTTGCAGATACGGAAGAAACCATTTCGATGACCAGCGGCAAAACTACGGTAATCATAGAAAAAAAAGGAGAATTTGCTTTCAGCTTTTATTATGAAGGGAAGAAAATGGTTTCCAGTAAAGACAGGAGCCTGGCATATGTGACAGATTTGGATTATGAGGCAGACCAGTGGTGTGACTTCAATCATTGTCCGCCGCGTCCCCATTATATGAAGGAAACCTATATGAGAGAGCAGCTTTCGCTAGGGGTAGGGGAATATATTTATGGTTTGGGGGAGAGATTCACATCACTCGTTAAAAATGGCCAGACGATCGAAATATGGAATAAAGACGGCGGAACATTTGGCGATCAGAGCTATAAAAATATTCCGTTCTATCTGTCTAATTACGGATACGGCGTGCTGGTAAATCATCCTGAGCACATTACATTTGAAGTGGGAACGGAGAATGTGAGAAAAGTGCAGTTCAGTGTGGAGGGTGAGACTCTGGAATATATGGTAATCGGAGGGGGTACACCGAAGCAGGTTCTTGGAAATTATACTGCGCTGACAGGAAGAAGCCCGGTTCCGCCGGCATGGTCCTTTGGGCTTTGGCTGTCTACCAGCTGGACACCGAGTTATGAGCCGGAAGTGGTGCACGGTTTTGTGGATGAAATGAAGAAAAGGAATATTCCCCTTGGCGTATTCCATTATGATGCAGGATGGATGAAGCCATTTGAACTCTGCAACTTTAAATGGGACAGCAAATTTAAAGATGTGAAGGGGATGTTAGCCAAAATAAAGGAAAATGGTGTTAAAATCTGTGTTTGGATTAATCCGTACATAGGACAGCGTTCTGAATTGTACCGGGAAGGAAAAGAATACGGTTATTTACTCAGACGGAAAGACGGAAGCATCTGGCAGAGTGATCTTTGGATGCCCGGACAGACCATTGTAGATTTCACAAATCCTGATGCGTGCCGGTGGTTTGCAGGGAAATTAGAGGAATTGCTGGATACGGGGGTAGACTGCCTGAAGACGGATTTTGCGGAAAGAATACCCACAGAGGTGCAGTGGTTTGATGGATCTGATCCCCAAAAAATGCATAATTACTACACCTTTCTATATAACCGGACGGTTTATGAAATGCTTAAGCGCAAAAAAGGGGAACGGGATGCCTGCGTATTTGCACGGTCCGCAACGGTAGGAACCCAGCAGTTCCCGGTAAACTGGGGCGGAGATAACCTGGCAACGTATGAATCTATGGCGGAGAGCCTAAGAGGAGGCCTGTCCTTCTGCCAGTCCGGTTTCGGATTTTGGGCGCATGATATCAGTGGATTTGACAGCACCGCCACACCGGATCTATACAAGAGATGGTCGGCATTTGGTCTTTTATCTACCCACAGCAGGCTTCATGGACATGATTCCTACCGTGTGCCCTGGATGTTTGATGAAGAAGCCTGTGATGTACTGGGATTTTTCACCAGGTTAAAATGCTCTCTGATGCCCTATTTGTTTTCTCAGGCAGTGCAGGTTCATGAACAGGGGATACCGATGATGAGGGCTATGATGCTTGAATTTCCGGAAGATCCAAATTGTGCATATCAGGACAGGCAGTATATGTTAGGTGACAGCCTTTTGGCAGCACCTGTATTCCGTGAAGACGGCATAGCAAACTACTATGTACCGGAGGGTAACTGGACCAATTGGATCACAAAAGAAAAATTAGTGGGAGGCAGATGGTATACACAGAAGTTTGATTATTTTTCCCTGCCACTGTTAGTGAAGCCGAATACACTGCTGGCAGTGGGAGACCGAGATGACTGTGCCGAATATGACTACTGCAGCAATGTGACGTTCCATCTGATTGAACCGGAAGAGGGAAAGAGCATAAAAGCCGTAGTGTACAAGAAGGAACTGAATGATAAATTAGAGCTTCAGGCAGAGAAGAACGGGGATATCTTAACGGTGACGGCCACACATGATTCAGGCTGGAAGCTGTGTTTGGAAAATCCTTGCAGCAATACTGGAGGCAGAGGAAGTCTGGAAGAAGAAGGTAATCAGACATATCTGATTCCGGAAGCGGGTTGTAAGGAATATAAAATTAAGGTATTATAATTACAGGGACAGGTGCGGTTATGAAAGAATGGAAGTTTTCTTTCATAATGGCGCCTGTCAAACATGATCAAGTTCCAGCTCAGGATAATAACTGCATAATATGGAGAAGTTTTCACTCAGAGACTCATTGGTAAGGGAACACTCCCGGATATAAGGGATAGGGACAGGGGCGCTTTGTTTTTCTCTTAAACGGCGGCGGTACTGACCGGGGGTACAGCCGAAATATTCCTCTGATAGCTGGTTCAGATACTTGATGTCTGAGAAACCGCTGGCAATGCAGATATCCAGGATACTGCTGTCGGTCTCGGTAAGCAGATTGAGGGCTTTTTCAAAACGAAGCTGCTTCATATAGTTCTGAAAAGAAATGCCCAGGGTTTTTTTGAACAGGTGGGACAGATAATGCAGAGACAGTCCTTTCTGCTCAGAAATATCGGAAAGCAGCAGCTTTTCCGTATAGTGGTTTTCTATGTGGTTAAGGATACTCTGCATACGGAATATATTTTTCTCACGGCTGCTTCGTTCCTGCATGTCCAACAGGCCGTAAGGCAGATTTAGGAGCATCTGTTCCGTCAGCAAATTTAATAGCCCGATACAATGGAGGGAAAAATAATCCGGTTCCCGGAAAAAAGAGGAAGCCATCTGAAGCATTAGTTTTTGCAAGGCTGTGTATTTGCTGCAGGAACACAGCAGGTTTTGATGAAAATAGGTATATTCAAAGGACGGATAATAACTGCGGCAGAAGGATGAGGAAAACTGGACAGCCAGCACAAGCCCTTTTCCGGAGGTGCAGGTAAGCCGATGGGTTTCATAACTGTTAAAAACAATCATGTCATGTTCTTTGGCAATGGGGTTATCCGGCAGAGAAGTTATAGTAAGCGTTCCATCCAATACCAAAAGTAATTCCATGTCGCTGTGCCAGTGCTGGGGAGTGCATTGGAAAATTTCAGCCAGAAATATTTTGCAATAACTTGTTTTACTGTGTTTGATATATTCAAATTCGTGATTAGGCATAAGTCGTTCCTCCTGAATTTTAATGTAATCGTTTTTAGGAGAAAAGTCAAGATAAGGTAAGAGAAGAAAATGACAGAGAAAAAAGATAAAAAAGTAATGCAGCTGAAGAATAAGATTGTGCTGGGATACATATTGCTGGGGATCATTCCGTGTATCCTCATCGGAATTGGCAGTTATCTGGTATACAGCCGCAGCATCAATTCCAAAATAGAGGCAATTGTGGATAACAACGCACAGAGGGATCTGCAGGTAATTGAAGAACGGCTGAAGTCCAACCGGAATATTCTCTATAATATCGTAACGGACAGGGAGCTTCTAAAATTGGTCCGAAAAATGGATCAGGCCGGCAGGGAGGGGGAATATACGTACAAATCAAAGATCCTGGAAAAAATTCAGAGTTTCACATCTATTTATGACAAAGTAAACAGTATTACTTATTTAAGTGACAGCGACGAATATATTTTATACGATAAGCGGCTGGGACGTCTGGAGACAATATGGAATAACCGGATCTACCGGGATTATTTTTACCTGAATGTATGGGATCAGGACGAAGTGGTATATCTTCCCACCCTTTGCCTTACGGAGAACCGGGAAGAAAAAATATACTCTTTCTTTTTGTCGTATCCCCTAAAGGATGCGGTTACGAAAGAAAAGTTCGGGATCATTGTAGTGGGAGTGGACGAGGATATGTTTCATTATACGAAAATCAGCAATAATCAAATGAAGAAATATATGGAGGAACTGGGCATCACTACGTATGTGATTGATAACCGCAGTAAGGTAATTGCTGCAGAAAACAGGGAACTGATAGGCAGTGATTTTGAAACAGCAGCCAATGCCGTCGGAAATGGCAGTAATCACAGGATATTCTTTAATGAAATTGAAGGAACAGGCTGGCAGCTGGTACAGGTTATTGACAAAACACTGCTGTTTCAGGATGTGACATTTTTTAGGCAGATCAGCTTTTTAATCGTAGTTGTTATCATGGGGTCCTTTACACTCCTGACGGTTACAATTACGAACCGCTTATCCCGCTCTATTATAAAAACGGCACGGTATATTGAAGAGTACCAGCCCGGAGAGACAAAAGTTCTGCCCCGTCTGGAGGAAAAGGATGAATTGGTATCGATCATCTATCAGTTTGATAAGATGCGGGGTAAAAATGAGAAGCTGATACAGGAGCTAAAAGATAAGAACTATGAAATTATGACCATGTCCAACCGGCAGAGAAAGGCAGAACTCAAGGCATTAGAAGCTCAGATTAATCCTCATTTTTTATATAATACCCTGGATTCCATCAATTGGATTGCCATAGAAAATGATCAGGAAGAGATCAGTCAGATGCTGAGTTCACTGGGGAGCCTGCTGCGGTACAGTGTTACGAATATAGATATGCAGGTACCGCTGGAAGTGGAGCTGGAATGGATGAAAAAATACACCTTTTTGCAACAGAAAAGATTTAACGATTCCTTTGTGTGCCAATATGACATTCAGGAGGAGTCACTGAATTATCCAATTTATAAAATGCTGCTGCAGCCGATTATTGAAAATATTATTCTTCATGGTTTCCAGGATAAAAAGCAGGGAGGAGTTATCTCTGTTAAGGCGGAGGTTTTAGAAGATGGGAAATTAATGATATTCATTGAGGATAACGGATGTGGTATTAAACCCGATATCCTAAAGCGGATTCACAATGATATCTCCAATAAAACGCCTCTTAACAGCGAGAGTATCGGTATCAGCAACATTGTAAACCGAACGAATCTGTATTACAAAGGTGAAGCACAGATCCAAATTGAGAGTGAACCGGGAAGGGGAACAAAAGTCGTTTTAATGATTCCATAAGGGGTGAACTATATGCGTATTGTAGTAGTAGAAGACGAACTGCGGGTGCGGCATAGTCTGGTTAAGTGTATTGAGAAAATAAATCCGGAATACTGCGTAGTCGCAGAAGCGGATAATGGTTATGAAGGAATGAAGGCTGTCAGAGATTTTGAGCCGGATGTAGTAATTACAGACATACAGATGCCAAAAGTAGACGGACTGAGTATGATCAGGCAGCTGAAAAACATGAGCCTGAATCCGGTCTTTATCATACTGAGCGGTTATGCTGAATTTGGTTATGCCCAGGAGGGAGTAAGACTTGGCATCCGTGATTATCTTCTAAAGCCGATTACGGTGAATAATCTGCGGGAAACGCTGGCGAATATTGAAAACAGAGGCAGGGAGGAGCAGCCCAAAGAGGAGAAGCACTACTCCGCCTGTATCTGCGCAATGGTGGAAACCATACATAAAGAATACGGTAAACATCTGGGTCTGGATTTGTTTGCCTGCAAGTATAAAATGGCACCGGAGTATCTGAGCACATTATTTGCCAAAGAGACTGGCAAGACCTTTTCCAATTACCTGAAAGAAGTAAGAATGCAGAAAGCAAAACAGTTATTGGAAGAAACAGATATGAAGATCTATGAGATCGCATGCCAGACCGGCTACCCGGACCAGAAATATTTTTCCAAGGTGTTTAAAGAATATGCAGGGGTATCGGCGAAACAGTATGTTTCAAGTTTAAAGCGTGGGTTTAGCTGAGCAAAACCATAACTACAACAGGGGACTCATATCTCCCAGGCAGAACAGATTAAGCCGGTGAAGTGCCCTTGTACATGCAATATATAAAAGGTTTTTGTCATCTTCATTGTTATAATTCAGGGCATCGGTGTCACATATTAAAACAGCATCAAACTCAAGTCCTTTTGACATATAGACAGGAATAATAAACACGCCGTGAAGGTCAGCCACACTTTCGTTTTTTATTAACTGAAGATCAATCTTGTCCTTTAAGGAATCAAACAGCCTAAGGGCATTTCTTTCACTTTTACAGATAAGTCCGATGGAGCGATATCCCTTTTCCATACAGGTGTTTACTTCTTTAAGGATCATACCGCTAAGAGCTGACGGGTCAGAAGCAGCATGAATTTCCGGTGCATCGCCCTGGCGGTTAAAGCTCTTGATACCTGGGTTATGTTCGATAAATTTCAAACTATAATTCAGGATCTCATTGGTGCAGCGGAAACTTTTATCCATGGTAACCAGAGATGATTTTTTCTTATTCAGAATACTGCTGATCTGATCGTAAAGCGATAGATTTTCCTGTTTCCCCAGGGTCTGGTTCATATCTCCTAAAATGGTAAATTTGGAATTCGGAAATAATAAATTGAAAATTTCAAATTGCAGAGGATAATAATCCTGGGCTTCATCAATTACCACCTGTTTGATGCTTTTATAGTCGTTTGTTCCATATATCTTCAGATGCAAATAAGCCAGAACAGCTGCATCATCATAATGCAAAAGGTTAGAGTCTAAGTTTTCCTGTGTGAATTCTAAAATTTCTTCCATGTATTCATTATGCTCTAAGTCATCTGCTAAGCTATAAAAATATTCTTTATCAAGGAATAACTGTCTGTACAGGTCTGAAATATTGAGTTCTGTGAATTTTTTTATTTCTTCTTTTATCAAAGATTCCTGAGCTTTTGACAAACGTTTTTTCTGTGCTGCATTTACAGATTCCAGAATAAAAGTCTCTAATTGTTTTAATTTCATTCCCAAAGGAGTTTCTGCTCTTCCGGATATTTTATATCTCATTATATCTTTGCTTACAATACACTTGTTATCATAATAGACATCTTCAAAGGCGATCCATCTCTGGGGCAAATCCGAAATAAATCGGTCAATCATTTCCAGAAATCTCCGGGAGGTTTTGAATTCGATACTGCTTTTTATAACCTTGCGGTATTCGGGACTTGTGATCAAGTTTTCTAAAAACTGGTTTCTTGACTGTAAATGTACATTCGGGAATAGTTTTGTAATAATTTCTTCGAACACCATGGAAACAACATTACTTTCGCCGAGTTCCGGCAATACGTCAGAGATATACTGTTCAAATAGTGAGTTTGGAGAGATAATAATAATATTATTCGCAGAAAGTTTCACCTGCAGGTCCTGATACATCAGGTATGCAGCCCTATGGAGGGCAATGGAAGTTTTTCCGCTCCCGGCCACGCCCTGCACCATCATCAGGTCATTTTCCATGTCTCTTATCACAATATCCTGTTCTTTCTGTATGGTTTCAATTATGGTTTTCATTTTTGAAGAAGTATTCTTAGACAATAGCTGTCTTAAAAACTCGTCTACAATCTGAACATCGGCGTCAAAAAAGTATTCCAGTTTGCCGCAGCTTATTTCAAACTGGCGCTTTAAGTTAACCTCTCCGTTAATTCTCCCGCTGGGGGCATCATAAAATACCGGCCCTGTTAAAAAACGGTAAAAGACACTTGCAATTGGGGATCTCCAGTCGTAGATGTACAATTCGTGTGTAGTGAGGTTTTTCAAAGAAGAACGTCCGATATATATTTTTTCAAAAGTATCTTCATCATCGAACTTAAAATCAATTCGGGCAAAATAAGGGGATTTGATCAAATTTTCCAACAGAAATATTTTGTTCTCCACCTCTTCATAGTCTGCAATTTTATCCAGAACCGGATTCACATATTGGCTTAACTCAGCGAGAGCTTCAAAACCTTCCGATGACCAGAGCCCTGATATAGAGTGTGACGTATTTTCGCGCATCTCTTTTTTTGCTGAAATAATGGCTGACTTATTCTCTTCGTTGTTCTGTCTTGCCTTTTCCAGTTGTTCCTCTGCTAAAGATATCGTTTGTTCCAGCCTTTTGTTTTCAAATTCTAATTCAGATTGATTATTTACCATTATGAAAAACACCTCTCATCCAGAATTGGCCGGAACTTAGTCCCATAGCCGTTGTCCATCAAGTCTAGCACAACTAAAACTTGAAAAACAGTCTTGTTGTTGCTGATTATGTATGATACAATAAAAGCAAGAGAAAAGGTGATTGGTGCTTATGCGCAATTGCCTTTTTTTCTATACTAAATTTCCCTCAAATCTTCTTATTTATACGTCATCCACAAAGTTTAGGATATGACTGTTATTTATAATCATTTACACTTTTCTTATAATATTGGAATTTTAATTTTCCTCAGGGTTTCTTATAATAGAGTTATAAAAAGCAGGAGGTAGGATAAATGAAAAAGAGATTAGCAATTATACTGGCAATGGCATTAGGAGCAACGACACTTTTTGGCTGCAGCGCTGCATCAGATTCCGGTGGAACCACAGAAACCGGGACGAAAACAGACGAAGCGGCGGAAACAGATGCAGGAACAAAATCTGATGCAGGTACAGAAGCCGTAAGCGAAGCAGGTTCAAATGAGGAAAACACATCTGCATCGACCCAGGGAGAGAGTACGACAGCAGCAGAGGGCAGAGAAGAGGTGGTACTCTGGCATTACATAACGGAACTGGAAAAAGAAGCTCTGGAGAATACCATAAGTGAGTACAATGAGTCCCAGAATAAAGTCTATGTAAAAGCGGAATATGTACCCAGGGAAGAGCTTTTAAAACAGTATACCATCGGGGCTGTATCCGGTGAACTTCCGGATATCGGAATCATTGACTGTACCGACCATTCCTCTTTCGCATCCATGGGAATTTTTGCAGACCTGACAGAAAAGTTCCAATCATGGGAAGAAAACCAGTTTCTGGAGGGACCTATGGATTCCTGTACATATCAGGATAAAATATATGGGATTCCGTTTAACAGCAACTGTCTCGCGCTGTATTACGATAAAGACGAGCTGGCTGAGGCTAATATAGAAGTTCCTACAACATGGGATGAATTGGAGAAAGCAGCGGAGGCGCTCACAAAGGATGGCCGTTATGGACTGGCGATGAGTGCCATTAAAACGGAAGAAGCAACATTCCAGTTTATTCCGTTCCTCTTATCGGCTGGTGGGGATCCGGAACATTTAAATACACCGGAAGCGCAAAGCGCATTGGAATTTATTGCCGGCCTCATAGACAAAGGATATATGAGCAAAGAGATAATTAACTGGGGGCAGACGGATATAGAAAAACAGTTTGCAGCAGGACAGGCATCCATGATGATTAACGGACCCTGGTCCAATAACCTGATTGAAAATGATGCACCTGACAAAAACTGGGGTGTAGCGATGATACCAAAAGATAATGAATTCGCATCTGTTTTGGGCGGAGAGAATCTGGCTGTTTCCAAAGATGCCAATATTGATGCCTGCTGGGACTTTATAACATGGTTTGAAAGTAAAGACGTATCCAAAAAACTGTGTGGTGAAATCAAAAAATTCTCTCCTAGGTCCGACGTTTCCGGAGAAGAGACTTTCCCGGATGACGAGGTTATGGCAGTGTTCGGGGAACAGCTGAAAGTGGCAAAGGCAAGAGGACCGCATCCAAAATGGACAGAGCTTTCCACCGCGATTCAGTTAGGAATCCAACAAGCTCTTACCGGAGAAAAATCAGTGCCGGATGCACTGGAAGAAGCTCAGAAAACAGTAGATGAAATTAATGCTACGATTAAATAACTGTTGTTTTAAATGAAAATACAGGAGTCCTGCCGCCAGGGAAGACGGTGGCAGGACTTTTTATGTCAAAATTGCAGGATTTATTGATGAAACAGAAAGTGGACAGATGAAATTCATTAGCAGAAAGGATTTTTACGGGTGGTTGTATGAAAAAAAGAAAGGTTACAGGAGAATACAGAAGGGATATGATGATGGGATATTCTTTTATCCTTCCGGCAGTTGTCTTTATGCTGGCTTTAATCGGTTATCCGATTATCTACAACATCATAATCAGTTTTCAGGATGCCACTGCTTTGACCATTTCCCAGAATAACAAAGCATTTGCAGGTTTAAAAAATTACCGGGAAATTTTCGGGGATCAATTATTTTGGACTTCCTTAAAAAATACATTTGTATATACGGGAGGATGTCTGGTTTTTCAGTTTGTAATCGGTTTTGCACTGGCTCTGTTTTTTTCGAAAAAATTTACCTTTTCCCGGTATACCAGGGGTCTGATCGTGATCAGCTGGATGCTGCCGGTTACGGTCACGGCACTTACTTTTAAGTTTATGTTTGCAGAAGGAAACGGCATTGTCAATGAGATTCTGCTCAGCCTGCATTTTATTAAGGAGCCAATCGGATGGCTGATTGAGCGGAAAACAGCCATGCTGGGAGTTATCATTGCCAATTCCTGGGTAGGAATACCATTTAATATGCTTCTTCTTTCTAATGGTCTTGGGAATATTTCTGAAGATGTATATGAGAGTGCCGGCATTGACGGGGCAAATAAAATTCAACGTTTTTTTCACATTACGCTTCCTTTGTTAAAGCCTACTATTTTGTCTGTTTTGATTCTGGGATTTGTGCTTACTTTTAAAGTATTTGATTTGATATATGTAATGACATCCGGCGGGCCGGTGGATGCAACAGAAGTGCTATCCACTTATTCCTATCAATTGTCCTTTAAGAATTTCAATTTTGGAAATGGTTCAGCGGCGGCTAATGTACTGTTCCTATGTCTGTTCATAGTAGGCCTGATTTATCTAAAATTTATTTCGGATGACGAGGTGATGTAATATGAAAAAAATACATTTAAATGAAAAACAAAGAAACCGGATTAATAATGGACTGGCAGTTCTTGTAGTGATTATATTTTTATTTCCGATCTACTGGGTCGTTGTCAGCTCCTTAAAAATGGATCAGGAGATTTTCAAAAAGCCGCCTACGCTGATTCCCCATCTGCCTACGTTATCGGCATATATCCAGCAGTTTACCGGTGCAAACTCGGTATTTAGACCTTTTCTGAATTCCGTTATTGTGGCAGTGGGTTCTATGCTGATATGCCTGACTCTCTCCGTACCGGCGGCATATGGACTGGCAAGATATAAGGTGAATGGGTCCAAGTTTTTTATGCTGGTATTTCTGGTAACCCAGATGCTTCCGGCTTCCTTAGTGTTGACACCCTTGTATCTCATTTATTCCAGACTGGGACTTTTAAATAATTATCTGGCACCGATTTTATCTACGGCCACTGTCTCGGTACCTTTTGTAATTCTAATGCTGCGGCCCATATTTTTGAACTGCCCCATAGAATTAGAAGAAGCAGCCAGAATTGACGGATGCAACCGGTTCAGTGCATTTATCAGAATTATTATTCCCATATCCAAGCCCGGAATTGTGACTGCTTTTTCTTTTGGATTTATTATGGCTTGGAATGACCTTGCATATTCTATGACCTTTAATACAAAAGAGGCGATGCGGCCTATGACAGCGGGAATATATCAGTTTCTGACGCTGTACGGAACCAGGTGGAACATGATTATGGCTTATGGGGTTTTATTAATTCTGCCTATTGTAATTTTATTTATGTCTTTGCAGAAACATATAGTCAGTGGACTGGTAAGCGGAGCGGTTAAGGGATAAATAATGAAAAAAACAGCGTACAAAATAATAAACAGGAGGAATGACTATGTCGGTATTTCAATTAGATGGAAATCGTTTGGTGTTCCATTATGATTCGGAAAAATTATGGGTAGAGCCCTGGGGAGAAAACAGTTTAAGGATCAGAGCAACAAAACAGGCAGATATGCCCGGGGAGGACTGGGCGCTTCAGAAAGTAGAAGAGAAGTCCTGCTTCAGAGTAATGATTGAAGATGACCAGGCATCTGTTTCAAACGGAAAAATAAAGGCAGTTATTTCCAAGTATGGGAAAATGATCTTTTACAACCAGAAAGGAGAGATTTTATTAGAGGAATATCTGAGGAACCGCCTGGACGTTTTTGCAGACTATTGCAGTGCCCTGGAGGTTGAGGCTAGAGAATTTTGTCCGATACCCGGTGGTGATTATCATTTGACTATGAGATTTGTATCTGATCCTGATGAAAAAATTTATGGAATGGGGCAGTACCAGCAGCCGTATTTAAATTTAAAAGGTACGGACTTGGAATTGGCGCAGAGAAATTCACAGGCAAGTGTGCCTTTTGCATTATCTTCTCTGGGGTATGGATTTCTCTGGAACAATCCGGCGGTGGGAAGGGTTGTCTTTGGAAAGAATATTACCAGTTGGGAGGCAGTTTCAACAAAGGTACTGGACTATTGGATTACAGCAGGTGATACGCCGGCTGAAATAGAAGAAGCCTATGCCTCCGTTACCGGAACGGTTCCAATGATGCCGGAGTTTGCCATGGGATTCTGGCAGTGCAAACTCAGATATCAGACTCAGGAAGAACTGCTTGAGACAGCCAGGGAATATAAGAAAAGAGGACTGCCCATTTCGGTAATTGTAATTGACTATTTTCACTGGCCTTTGCAGGGAGAATGGAAATTTGATCCGAAATATTGGCCTGACCCGGATGGAATGATAGCAGAACTAAAAGAAATGGGTATAGAATTGATGGTGTCTGTCTGGCCCACGGTTGATTATCGTAGCGAAAATTTCCTGGAGATGAAGGAAAAGGGCTATTTAATCAGAACAGACAGAGGATTTCGTATGGTCATGGATTTTCATGGTAATACCATTCATTTTGACGCTACCAACCCGGATGCAAGAAATTATATCTGGAATAAGGCGAAGAAAAATTATTATGATAAAGGTGTAAAAGTATTCTGGCTGGATGAAGCCGAGCCGGAGTATTCTGTATATGATTTTGACAATTACAGGTACCATCTGGGACCCAATGTACAGATTGGAAATATTTATCCTGCAATGTACGCAAAAGCTTTTTATGATGGAATGAAAGCGGAGGGACAGGAGAATGTTATAAATCTTCTGCGCTGTGCATGGGCAGGGTCACAAAAATACGGTGCACTTGTCTGGTCCGGCGATATCCATTCCAGCTTTTCCAGCCTTCGTAATCAGCTGGCAGCCGGGTTAAATATGGGATTGGCGGGAATTCCCTGGTGGACTACGGACATTGGAGGATTTCATGGAGGTAATCCCGCAGACCCGGAATTTCGGGAGCTGCTGATCCGGTGGTTTGAATATGGAACCTTTTGCCCGGTAATGCGCCTTCATGGATATCGGGAACCGCTTAAAGCGCCTATGGGATCAGAAGGCGGTGCCGCCTGCGTATCGGGTGCGGATAATGAAGTGTGGTCATTTGGCGAAGAAGCATACGAAATCTGCCGGAAATATTTAGCACTTCGGGAACAAATGAAGCCATACATCACCAGAATGATGAAAAAGGCACATGAAAAAGGAACGCCGCCTATGCGTCCATTATTTTATGATTTCCCGGAAGACGGGCTTTGCTGGGAAATAGAAAATGAGTACCTGTTTGGAGATGAGCTTTTAATTGCTCCGGTTTTATATGAAAAACAGAGACAGCGGGAAGTCTACCTTCCAAAAGGAACAAAATGGACGGACATTCGGACGAAAGAGAAATATGAAGGCGGGCAGACGATCCTGGCAGAAGCACCGTTAGATGCGTTGCCGGTATATTGCAGGGCTGGGAAGGCTTGTAGATCAGAAGCATGAACTTCCTGTATCTTTATACTGTTTTCTTCCAGATTTTAATGTTATACTTAGGAGGTGAATTACTAGAAATTGAGAGCATTTATCTTTGAATCCGGTGTTGGCAGTTTCCAATCCGGATTATGAAGAACAGGCTCAGTCAGGAGGAATTATGGTAGTATTTGATAAAGAATTATGTACAGGATGTGGGGCATGTATAAAGGACTGCCCGGGTAAGGCAATCAAATTGGCAGAGGATAAGGCGCAATCCTGCCGCCCATGCATACAATGCGGACATTGTGTGGCTATCTGCCCTGTGAATGCTGTAAGTATTCCGGAATATGAGATGGATGAGGTTGAGGAATATGTGGAGGCAGATTTTAAGGTCTGTCCTGATCACTATCTTCATGCATTGAAATTTCGAAGGAGTATCCGCGATTTTAAGGAGCAGAAAATAGAAAGAGATAAACTGGACCGTATATTAGATGCAGGACGATATACCGCTACTGCAAAGAATATGCAGGCGTGTACTTTCGTGCTGGTGCAGGAGCAGATGGAAGAATTCAGGGAATTGCTTTGGAATGAAATACCGGGAGTTTTGGAAATCTTAAAGGAATCAGCGCCGGATTATGAAAAAGCATTTCGAAGTTTTTATAAAAAATGGCAGCGAAATCCAAAGGATGATACATTTTTATTCAATGCACCGGCATTTCTGGTGATTGCTTCCCAAAATCCTCTGGATGGAGGACTGGCAGCGGCAAATATTGAGAACATGGCTGTGGCAGAAGGAGCCGGAGCATTGTACAGCGGATATATGATGCGGGTTCTGGGAACGAGTCCGGCATTGCAGGAATGGCTGGGCATTGGAGAAAAAAAGGTATCTTGCTGCATGCTGTTGGGATATCCAAACGTAAAATACAGAAGAACTGCCCCAAGGCGAAAAGCAGACGTTATCTGGCGGTAACGTTCTTAAGTCTTTGCATTTACAAAATATTACCTGATTAATTTTGCCTGAGATACAAAAACTAGAGTATGTTTAAAATTTGATTTCTGACAGCTGTGCGTCACACAATGTGGGATTTTGTTATGAAAATGCCAGGTGCAGCGGGCTACGCTGACTATTTTTGGGACAAATTCCACGCGAAGGGGCGTACAGATGGAGGGAATGAATTTCAAACAAGAGGAGGTATGATCATGGCAAAAGCAGGTATGAGAAGGCCAAGTCCTTATGACCCTAAAAATCACGGAACAGAGAATCATGAACGGATGCATCATCCTAAGAATGAACAGGCAAAGGTTCCTGAGATTCAGGGTGCTGCGAAAAGCGGAAATGCTAAGGCTGGTCCTGTCAATGCTCCAAACTGGGCAAGAGACGATTACAAAGCGGGAAATAAGAGCGAGAGAGATTAAGAGAAAGATTTTGAAAAAGCGGGGAAAGAGTTTCCTCGCTTTCTCTAATTTCCAACAATTTTTGAGTTATTACTTATGGGTTTCCCATCTTTCCCAGATTCAGGGTGTCGCCAGAAATGTTGTAAAATAGGCAATGGAAAGTATTATCATGGCAACGACAGATAAAATGCCGTTATAAAGGATATATGTTTTTGAAGGCTCGGTACTTTTACCGAAAGCCCTCCAAAATTTGAAATACCATAAAACTCTGGGATTAAAGATATTCAAAACCAATAATAAGATTGAAATGATATATGTAATCACAATTAAACCTCCCTGGGCAGATTTTTGCTGCCCCTTTATGTGTTATGTGTATTGATTTTAAATATGGGGAAGAAAGTTCAAGACAGCTTCCTTATTTAATATGTGTATTTTTTTGTTTTCATAATAGAACAATTCTTCTTTTATACATTGTGCGATCGCACGGTTTATACTTCTGATGGGAGCATTCGCTTCTAATGAAATCTGTTTCTTTGTAAGCAAATGCAGACGATTCTGTTCATAATGTACAGCAATACATCTTAAAACCCGTTCACGCACATTCATTAATGATAATTCTTCAATTAACAGACTGTTTCCTACAAGCTTTTCTGCAATTATGGAAATTAATGCCGATACTGCGTCAAAATCATTCCGCAGCCATTCTATAAAATCTTTTTTATGAAGTACGTCAACCGTGCAGGAAGTATTTGCTGTAATACTTACCGGCTTCAATTCATCATAGAAAGGTTCAATTTCTCCAAATATACTGTTGGATTTGTATACATATACGGTAGTCATTGTACCTTCCGCATTTTGAATAAATGCTTCGGCTTCCCCCTTGAGTAAGAAAAACACAAAGGAATTATCATGACCGGCAAGCAGGATTGGGCTTCCGGCAGAATAATGTTTTCTCACTAATTTTTCCTTTATTCCCGGAGGCATATATAAAAGTAAATCTTTGCTCATATAAAAATCTCCTTAAGTGGGTCAACTGACCTTATCATTAATCATACTTTGGGGTTATTCTATTGTCAAGCTTTAAAGCTGTGAGATCATTATCTAATACACAATTAGATACACTCTGTATATGGAAAGCCATGTGGTGAAAAGTGAGAGATATTAAATAAACAGAAAAGGAGATATGAATGAAATACTGTATATTAAAATCTAAATTAATAGGTCTGTTTGATTCGGATAAACTGGCTGCTAAACCGGAAGAGTGGGGGATTTATAATGAAATGGAGCTGGATGTGCACCGTATCGGATATGCCACGAATCTGACGCCGGAAATTATTCTTCGAGCAAAAAAGATGGAGGTCAATTTCATGCTGACACATCATGATTCCTGGGAATTCGTTTTCGGAATGAAAGAAGAGTGTAATGCATTGCTGAAAGAATATCATATAATCCATGCATTTTTTCACGCACCGCTGGATGATGCGGATTTTGGAACAAGCGCCTCGCTGGCTAAGGCGCTGGGAATCAGAAATTTAAAAAAGGATTTGCCTTATGCGGAAATTTATAATGGTGGGTGTATAGGGGAACTGGATACCGGGATGCAATTTGAAGAATTTTCTGTTAAGCTGACTGGAATCTTAGAGGAACCCGTTCGGCAATATAAGAATCATAACAAAAAGATTAAAAAAATATGCGTAGCTGCAGGCGGTGGGAACCTTACAACGGAAATGAAAATTGCGGTAGAAAAAGGATGTGATACCTACGTCACCGGTGAATATGCATTGTATTCACAGCAATATGCACGTTTTGCGGGAATGAATCTGTTTGTTGGCAGCCATACAAATACGGAGATTTCAGGAGTACATGCTATGGCGGAAAAACTGGTTTTGGGTACAGATGTGGAAGTGTACCGGATACCGGAAAGTAACGATTGAAATTATATTAAACATTGGTTTTTGCTGAGAAAGGGCCCTTCCTTTTCTTAGCTAAAACCAAACTTTATGAATTACTAATTGACGATACAAAAGAAAAATGGATTTCAATTCAGCGTCCATGTCTTTCCATATCGCCGGTTAGTATTTTTTATTTTATGGCAAAAATATAGGTTCAATCCAGGGTTTTAAACAAATTATGACAAAACTGTAAGAATGTTCTCTGATTTTGTAAGGGTGTTGAAAGATTCTTATTTTAAGATAACAGTAAGGTCTACAACGAGAAAAAGTAGACAGACAACAGAATGGAGCTGGCAATAAATGAAAATGAAATGTGAGTCAAAGAGAAAGATGATAAAGAGTGTAATCATTGGTTTATTGATTGCAGTCCTGGCAGAATGCTTTCTGGTCAATTATCGGACCTGGGAGTCTTTCACCTTTTCACCCATAGAGGGATATTCGGTTGACTATAGCGTGGAGAAGGAGACGGAAGAGCCGGGCAAAGTGCATTTTAGCAAAGAGGAGGCAGTAATTGAAATTACAGATATCAATGAAGCAGTTCACAATTTATATCTGGATTTGCAGCCGGAAAAGGAGAGTATCAGGCAATTCCAAATTCGGATTTCAGCGGCGGATGAAGGAAATGAGCTGTACTATGAACTTCCACCCCTTGTTATAAGTGTCAACAGCGCTGCTGGTAAATATGTGAAACTAAACCTGAGTGGTAAAGCAAAAAAGCTGAAAATAGAACTGGAAGATTTAAAAGGAGAAGCAGTTTGGATCAAACAGATTGGTCTGAATGTTCATAAGCCTTTAAATTTACATATTTCTAATATAGCAGGGATTTTTATATTATGGATGCTGTTATCCGGACTGTATTACATGCGGAATTTATTGAAGGCTAAATGTGATATGAGGAATAAAAAGCAATACTGCATCTGTGTGGCGGTGATTGGTATTGAGTTAGGCGTGGTATTGTCTGGCGCATTTGCGACTGCAAAATATGTGGATCCGCCATGGGTTCATCACTACCAATATGAGAAGCTGGCGCAATCATTGGCGAAAGGACATTTTTATCTGGATATTGAACCATCGAAAGAATTGCTGGCTATGGATAATCCCTATGATACAAAGCTTCGGAAAAACCTGAAAGTTCCGTCCGAATGGGATACCGCCTACTTTGAAGGAAAATATTATGTTTATTTTGGAATTGCCCCGGTACTGTTTTTTTATCTTCCATATTACTTGATTACCGGACAGGGGTTTCCGACAGTTGCGGGAACAGTCTTTTGCGAAGCACTGTTTGTTTTGGGAATTGTAATGTTGCTGTTGGAATTGGTAAAAAGATATTTTAAAAAGACTTCTTTTGGAATGCTGCTGCTTCTGGAAATATTAGTATTTTGCGGAAGCGGAAGCCTGATTGTAGCAGAATATCCCACATTTTATGCCCTCCCGATTATTATGGGAATGTGCTTTGTGGTATGGGGAATGTATTTTTTAATATCCGGATTGGGGCAGGAGAAAATCCATATAAAACGTGTCCTTACAGGATGTATCTGCCTGGCACTTACTGCAGGGTGCCGTCCACAGATGCTGGCGGCCTGTTTCCCCTGTTTTTGCCTTTTGGCTCCGCATTTAAAAAAGTCATGGAGGCTGGATAAAAGAGTCTGGGCGAAACAGGCTGGTATTTGCCTTTTACCCTTTCTTCTGATTGGAGCAGGGCTAATGTATTATAATTATGCAAGATTTGGATCCCCTTTTGATTTCGGGGCAAATTATAATCTTACTACTAATGATATGACAAACAGAGGATTTCATCTGGACCGCTTTCCTTTGGGAATCTATATGTTTTTGCTGCAGCCGGTAAACTTTCAGACACAATTTCCGTTTATGCAGAAAGTAGACGTTGCGGCTGCCTATCAGGGGATCACTATTTTCGAAGGAATGTATGGGGGGATTTTAATGCTGCATCCTTTCCTATGGCTCAACGTGTTCATTATAAAGATGAAAAAGGGACTCCGGCAAAAAGGGCTGTTTGCCTTTGCTTTGGTTTCACTGGCAGCAGCAATTGTAATTATGGGTGCAGATGTGCAGATGGCAGGTATATTAATGCGGTATATGTGTGACTTTGGAATCTTTTTATGCATACCGGCAGTGTTGGTAATAATGCAGGCGGAAACCAAGATAAGAGACAGGCAGTTTAAGGCAGCAATCCATGCAGGCACAGGCGTATTAGCAGGGATCAGTGTGTTGTTAAGCGGTTTGTATCTTTGCAATTGAAAGAGGTGAGATAATGGATGAAATAGCAGTTTTAATACCATGCTATAACGAAAGTACTACCATTGGGAAAGTGATCAGGGATTTTAAGCGTGCTTTGCCAAAAGCGGTTATCTATGTCTATGATAACAATTCCAACGACGGAACGGATGAGATAGCAAGAATGGAAGGAGCGGTTGTCCGCTATGAAAAGAAGCAGGGGAAAGGAGAAGTGATCCGAACCATGTTCCGGGAGATAGATGCACAGTGTTATCTGATGGTAGATGGCGATGACACTTATCCGGCAGAAGATGCCCGGAAAATGGCAGATCTTGTGTTAGATAAAGGAATTGATATGGTAATCGGCGACCGTCTGTCTTCTACATATTTTGAAGAAAATAAAAGACTGTTCCACAACCTTGGAAACAAAGTGGTGCGCAAGCTGATTAATCTCCTTTTTGCAAACAATATACGTGATATCCTAACGGGCTATCGGGCATTTAGTTATCGATTTGCCAAGACATTTCCAGTATTATCAAAAGGATTTGAGATTGAGACAGAGATGACGATCCATGCACTGGATAAAAATATGCACCTGGAAAATGTGATCATTTCTTATAAAGACCGCCCCCAGGGAAGTATCTCCAAACTGAATACTTTTTCTGATGGAATCAAAGTTTTAAAAATGGTGGCGAGACTATACAAACATTACCGTCCCTTTTCCTTTTATCGCATTATTGCCGTTATTTTGTTTCTTTTATCTGTTGCTTTTTTTGTACCGGTATTGGGAGAATACTTCAAAACAGGCTTGGTAGAGCGCTTTCCAACCCTGATTATCTGCGGCTTTCTTGTTGTGGCTTCTTTACAGTCATACTTCAGCGGTTTGATTTTAAATGTAATCAGCACCAATCAGAGACAGCAGTTTGAATTATCTCTGAATCAATTTGAGGGATATAAGACAATGCAGGAAAAAGGGGATCATGAAAAGGCAGAAAACCCGGTTTAAAATCTATGCCAAACCGCTTTTACTATTGCACATTTCATAGTATATTAGTATAATGTGTAGATAATTAAGAAGAAAATATAAATAAGAAAAGCGGATAAATACAGGCAGGTTTTTCAACCGGAAAGGGAGTAATTATGTATAAGCATCACCAGGTATCACTAAAAAATTTAGTGGACTATTTTAACAAAAATGAAGAAGTGATTGCAATTGTTTTTGGAGGTTCTGTAGCTAAGGGAACAGAACGCCCGGATTCGGATCTGGATGCCATGGTCATTCTTACGCCCCGGGGATATGAAGAAAAAAAGGCGGAGAACAGGCTGAGTGAGACGATTAACGGCAGATGTACTTATGAAGGCGGCTACTTTGATATCAAATATATGACCAAAGAATATCTGAAACAGGCAGCTAAAAAAGCGAATGAACCCACCAGAAATTCATTCATGTCCTCAAAAGTGGTATACAGTATAGATCCGGAAATTGAAGAAATCGTAGCAAAAATTCCTGTATTCCAGAAGCAGGAACAGGCTGAAAAGATGCAGTCTTTTTACAGCTGCCTGAAACTGAATTACGATTATTTCTGGAGCATCTGTAAGCCAGAGGGGTACATGCGTCTTAAGACAGCAGGGGATATTATATACAGCTGCTATCGAATGATCTTACAGGAAAATCAGGTGTTATTCCCGTGTAACAGACGTTTGGAGGAGACGGTGCAGGCACAGGAAAATAAGCCGGAGGGGTTTGTGGAACTTTGCAGAGAGTTTGAGTCTGACCTGTCCAGCGAAAATTGTGATAAGGTTGTAAATGCATATCTGAATTGGACTGATTATCCTCATGAAAAGGAACACAGCAAACTTCTCAGCCAGTATGTAAGTGATTTTGAGCAGTGGTGGATAGAGCCACGGCCGTTGATTTATGAGTGGTAAAATACATAGCACCTGGAAATTTAAAAGCAAAGACTAAAATATATATTTAGAATGACATTGGCAAACACGGGGTATCCTGTTGTTTGCCAATTTTTATATCCGCATCTAGACGAGGTTTTTAGAAAAAGAAAGATTTTACCTCTAATCAAAAGATATTACTCTAGTAAAAAAGACGGGTTATTGCTATTCTAAATGAGAAAAAATTGATAATAGTGATATTTTTTCTGCATTAAAAAGGAAAAAATTGTGAATTTTGCCCCGAAGTTAGTCAGGCAGCTCGCTGCGCCTTGTATTTTCGGAACAAATTCCCCACAATGTGTGACACACAGATGTCGGAAAGCAATGATCAAACACGCTCTGGAATGAAGCAAAAGAAGAAGGGATAGGGAAAAGATACGTATGAAATGGAGAGAAAGTATTTGTAATCGGTTTTGGAAGAAAAGAAAACAAAGTTTAGCGCTGCTGTTAGCTGTTGTAATGAGTGTTGTATCTCTCGAAGCACCTGTATTTGCAGCAGAAATCAGCATGGTGGGTGAAGAAGATACCAGCAGCTTTGCTGACGATACCCAGGATACTACGATATATGATTTAAAAACAGATGACCTGGTGAATCCGGTTGGTATTGATACAGCTAATCCGGTTTTTAGCTGGAAAATGAACTCAACTGCAATGGGACAGTGCCAGACAGCATATCAGATTATAGTGGCAAAGGATGTGGAATTTGTTGATGTATACTGGGACTCTCAAAAGATATTGAGTGACATATCAGTGGGAATCAAATATGCAGGCAATCCTTTAGAAGCATCAACAACCTACTATTGGAAGGTGGTAGTATGGGATAAAGACGGAAATGAAATACAGTCAGATGCAGCCAGCTTTGAAATGGGATTGTTGGGAAATGAAGGATGGAACCAGTCCCAGTGGATACAGGTAGGAAATTCTACGGAACCGCCAACATCCACAGCAGGAGAGACGAATTATGTTGTGGAAGCCGATATTCAGATTGTAACTACCAGCGTCAGCCTCCTGTTGGAAGCTACAGACAATAATAATTTTCTGTTATGGCAGTTTAATAATAAAAACGGGTATATGGAATTTAAACCACATTACAGGAAGGCGGGTAATTTCCATACGATTCGGCAAATGAATGTGTCACAGTATATAAACGGAAAAGATACGGATGTTCAGCACGTAAAAGTTGTTGCCACTAATGAATCCATATCCACTTATCTGAATGATCATTTAATTGAGGAGATTCCGGCATCTGACCTGGGAGGAATTGGATTAAACGGAACCATAGGGCGTTTGGGCTTCCGCTCTCATTCAATGGAAGATGAAGCAGGGTGGATGGACAATATTACACTGACTGATTATTCTGTAGATCCGGACGGAATTGTATTGAAAAAATATGATTTTGAGGATGGTTATAATCCTTTTGATGACGGTGCCGTTGAAAATGGCAGGCTGAATACAAAATATACAGGAGTAGAAACAATTGCGCTGGAGAAAACAGAGGAAGAAACAGTAGAAAAAGTGCATTATTCCGTAGAGGCGGATATTACCTGCCATACGGATGCGGTAAGTTTATTATTTAATGCGACAGATACATCTAACTTCTACATGTTTCAGTTAAATACAAAAGATCAGCCGGGAAAGGTTTTATTCAAACCCCATACCTGGAAGGATGGCAGCTTTGCTACATACAGCAGTCATAATAAAGATGTCACTTCATATTTAGGTTCAGCAGAGGAATTTAAGACCAATTCCGCACATATTAAGATTGATGTAACGGAAGAAGAAATAAAAACTTACATAAATGAACAGTTAATAGATACTTTTTCTATTGGTGAACTGAGCGATCAGAACTCAATAGGAATAGCTCCTCAAATTGCACATCTGGGATTTCGTGCAGATCTTGAGGAAAACGGAACAGTAGATAATTTTAAATTAGTAGATTATACGGATAATATCAGCGGAGATATTGTATATGACTATGATTTTGAAAATGAAAACCCATTTCTTTCCGGTGCGGTAGAGGATGGCAGATTTGTAACAAAGGGCGTGGGTATTCTTCTGCCGCCTCAGGGGATTTCCACTTTTCGTAAGGAAGTAACACCTGGTGATAATCTGGTATCTGCGAAGCTATACACTGCCGGATTAGGTGTTTATGACGTATTCATCAATGGGGAACGTGTTGGAACCAGGCAGGATGATGGATCTGTGATTTATGACGAACTAAAACCAGGTTATAATCATCACTCCAAACGAACAATTTACCATACTTATGATGTTACACAAATGGTAAATGGAGAAGAAACCAGTGTGATATCAGCACATGTAACCTCAGGGTGGTGGTCCGGACAGGTTGCAGGTTTTTATGGCAAAGAAGAGGCATTCCGTGCTCAGCTGCTGCTGACTTATGGAGATGGTTCGACCAGAGTGATCGGAACAGACAGAAGTTGGAAGACTGCGCTTCAGGGACCTATCCTGTATGGTGATATTTATAATGGTGAAACCTATGATGCGAATGCAGACTTGTCATTCCGGCAGACCGGTTATGATGATTCAAAGTGGACATATGCGGATCTGAATAAAGAATTTAATGGTATCATCTGCCCGCAGGATGGGCCGTCTGTACGCGTTCGTAATGATCTTGAACTTACTGCACAATCTGCGGTAGTATATGATGGTGCTGTGGATGCAAATGAAAATCAGTTCGGAAGGATCAATATAACAGGAACTTATGCTCCGGTATCCGCTTTTGTTCTGAAAGCAGGAGAGACAGCAGTATTTGATATGGGACAGAATTTTGCAGGCTGGGATGAGATACAGGCTGAAGGCAGAAAGGGTACGATCCTGACCATGCGTCACAGCGAAATGCTCAATGATAATAACGGACTGAAATCCCGTGGAAATGATGGCGCACAAGGCAGCATCTATACAGCCAATCTCCGGTCGGCAAAGGCGGCGGGACGCTATATCATGAATGGTGAGGGAATTGAAAGCTATCATTCCACCTCCAGTTTTTATGGTTTCCGGTATGTGGAAGTTACAACAACGCAGGATGTGACGATTCATGGAATGAAAGGTATTGTGGTGAGTTCCGTGGCAGATGATACTGGAATGATTTCCACTTCTGATGACGATGTAAATCAGTTGATCAGCAATATTTTGTGGGGACAGTATAGCAATTATCTCTCAGTGCCTACCGACTGCCCGCAGCGTGATGAGCGGAAAGGGTGGACGGCAGATACTCAGGTATTCTCAACTGCTGCTGCATATAACGGAGATTCCAAGGGATTCCTCAGAAAATATATGGATGATATGAATGATTCCCAGGTAACTGAGGGCGAATACAATGGGGCTTATCCGGATACTGCACCTTACAACGGATATGGCGAGATCGGACAGCTTGGATGGGGAGATGCCGGTATTATCATACCCTATAACCTTTATAAAATGTACGGGGATGCCACAGTCATTGAAGAAAATTATAGTAACATGCAGGACTTCATGGATATTTTTATGGCATCCACGAATAAGATGGGCGGAGGCCATAATCACGGTGACTGGTTAGCATATGAAAGTAATGACGATGAAGTACAAAATCTGTTTGGTATCGCCTATTATGCCTGGGATGCCGCAATGATGTCAGAAATGGCTGCGGTATTGGGAAAAACAGAGGATGCAGAGCGGTATCAGGCACTTTATGAAGAAGAAAAAGCATTTTTCCAGGAAATGTTTGTACAGGAAGACGGCAGTCTGAAGCGTACAGAACAAACGGCATGTCTGATGGCATTAAAAATGGATTTACTGCCGGATGAAAATTCTAAAGCGGTAGTAAAACAGGCGCTATTAGATAATATCAAACGCAATGGCAATAAACTGCAGACTGGATTTTTAGGGACCGCAATTATCATGCAGACATTATCAGATATCGGAGCAACCGATGTGGCTTATCAGCTGCTGCTTCAGCATGGTAATCCATCCTGGCTGTATTCAGTTGATCAGGGAGCTACTACTGTATGGGAACGATGGAATTCTTATACAATTGAAGACGGATTTGGTCCGGTCAGCATGAACTCATTTAATCACTATGCTTATGGGGCAGTTGCAGAATGGATGTATGGCTACATGGCAGGAATTATGTATGACACCCAGAACCCGGGATTCAAGCATATTATTCTTCAGCCATCACCGGATCAGTCTATTCAGAAAGTGGATTGCACATATGATTCGGCATACGGCAGCATTGTCAGCAACTGGAGCTATCAGGATGCCAAATTTAATTATGATGCGGTAGTACCTGCAAATACAACTGCAACCATTTCTATTCCGGTAGAGGATGGTGAAACAGTTACGGTAAATGGAAAATCATATACAGAAGTGACGGCAGAAAAAGATGGCTTATCCTACATAGAAACAAAAGATAATAAAGCTGTGTTTGAAGCAGTTTCCGGCTCGTACCACTTTAGTACAGGTGTGGCTGAATACTGTAATATCACACTGAAAAATGCAGATACAACAATTCCTTGTCTCATAAGTGTGGATGGCAGTGAGATGCAGGTAATGCCTTCCGGAATTAAAGTGGAAAAGGGAAAAGCTGTTACAATCAAAGCGGTACCGGTTAATGATGTAGATTACGCCTGTGTGGGTTGGAGTGGAGATGAATCTGCTGAGAGCTCACAGATTACAGTTACACCTCAGGGCAATATGACATTAACAGCAGAATTTGCATGGATTGGCAGTGAAAACCTGGCGGAACAGCAGCCGGTCACCAGTAATGAAACAGGTTGGGATATCGATGCATGGTCACATGCAAATCTCGTAGATGGTATTTTAACCAGTGAATCCCAAAGCTTGGGCTATACTACGATGCAAGGTCAGTCACCGGACGTGGATTATTGGGTAGAAATTGATTTAGGGGAAGATACGGACTTCAATCGTATCCAGCTCTATCCAAGGTCAGATACCCTCAGTATCAACGGAGGGGCACCGAATTTCCCGAAAGATTTTTCATTTGAAGTCCGCAAAGAAAATGAAACGCAATACGATACAATTGTAACCAATACGGATTATGAAGCGGCAGTTGGTAAGCCTTCCGTATTCACTTTTGAATTCGTAAATGCAAGGTATGTCAGACTGCGTGTAACAAAATTAGGCGATCCGGCAGCAGCGGACAGAGATTATTATTTCCTGCAGCTGGCTGAAATGGGGATCTATAACCGGGATAACAAACCGGTAATTGATAGAGCTGCTCTGGAAAAAGCAATCGAAGATGCTAAAACTTATGAGGGTAAGCAGGCTGATTATACGGAATCAAGCTGGAAAAATTTCCAGGATGCATTAGAAGAAGCACAAAGGATACTTAGTGATGAAACTGCAGATCAGGAAACCGTGGACACTGTTGCCCAGGCTTTGAATCAGGCAATGAAAGACCTGATAGCAGCAGACAGAGAACCGGTTGTAGAAAGTGTAAAAGTATCTCCGGGGTCAACAGTACTGGAAAGAGGAAGCGCACAGAAATTTACGGCATCTGTAATTGGTAAAAATGAACCTCAGCAGACAGTAACATGGTCCGTTACCGGAAATTACAGTGCGGCTACCACAATTTCCAAGGATGGTGTACTAACAGTAGGAATAGATGAAACAGCAGCACTGTTAACGGTTCGGGCTGCATCAGCGGTTGATCCTGATAAATTTGGGACAGCCACTGTAACATTAAAAGC
This sequence comes from Robinsoniella peoriensis, assembly GCF_000797495.1. GTDB lineage: Bacteria > Bacillota > Clostridia > Lachnospirales > Lachnospiraceae > Robinsoniella > Robinsoniella peoriensis. Next base: position 307,818 of record NZ_JTGN01000005.1, on the reverse strand, counting down.
AGTGCCGCCGTCGGATGTAAAGGTTAGTCGCATTTCCGTTACTGCATCAGCTAACCGGATCTTTATTAAAGAGAAAACTACGGTAAGAGCGGTGTTACTTCCGGAAAATGCCACGAATAAGAACCTTAATTGGACTTCATCGGATACAAAAGTCGCAACTGTTGATAACCAGGGAAAAGTCACAGCTAAAAAAGATGGAACGGTAAGGATCATCGCCACAGCGGCAGATGGAAGTAACGTATCCGGTTCCTGTTCTATAAAAGTAGTAAAACCAAGAGTTAAATTAAACGCATCTTCTATAAAACTGCAATTAAAGAAGAGCACAAAAGCGTTGAAAGCATCGGGACTCCTGTCAGGAGATAAAATCAAAAGCTGGACAAGTAAAAATAAAAAAATTGCGACGGTAACGAAATCAGGCAAAATTACTGCAAAAAAAGCTGGAAATACCAGTATTATAGTTACAACCGTAAAAGGTGCAAAAGCGGTCTGCAGAATAAAAGTTGTAAAAAGCGCTGTAAAAACGAATAAGATTACTGCAGATAAGAAGAAAGTTACATTGAAAAAAGGGAAGAGTTACCAATTGAAGATCTCCAGGTCACCAATTACGGCAACGGATAAAATTACCTATACAACTTCTGCCAGTAGATTTGTTTCAGTAAATAAGAAAGGAAAAATAGTGGCTAAGAAAAAAGGAAAAGCCGTAATCACAATTAAAACCAGCAATGGAAAGAGCACAAAAGTAAAAGTAGAAGTAGTTTAAAAGTAGTTCAAAAGTAGTTCAAAAGTAATTCAAATACAGAAGATATATAACAGAAGATAAAAAAACAGACGGTATAGCATGATGCGCTATACCGCCTTTTTTTTAATTGCTGCTAAGTCTCCATCAGGATTAATGTTGTCAAACTCCCGTGTAATATTCTTAAGCCAGAGGTATTTCTTGTAATGCCGGTATACGAATGGCAGCTTTACAAGTTCATCCATACTGATGATAAAGTATACCCAGCCAACCGGCAGGTTGAAAATGAATGCACATAAAAGTCCCAAAGGGACTGCAAACAGCCACATATCAATGGTATCGCAGATAAATCCAAATTTAGTATCCCCTCCGGCACAGAAGATCCCCGCGATAATAGTAGAATTGATTGACTTCCCAATAACGTAATAGGAACAGATATACAGCATCGTACTTAAGTATCCTCTTGCCAGATCAGATAAAGATGCAAAATCCAGGATAAAGGGTCTGGCGGCAAGTATAATGCCTCCGCCGATCACACCGGTAATCAGGGAAAGTTTACAAAGCCTGGCAGCATATAGTTTAGCCAGTTTTAAATCTCTTTTTCCTAACTCGATTCCAAGTAGAATTGCACCTCCGCTGCTGACACCGATGCAAAGAGAGATTGCTAGGTTTTTAACGATATTGGCAATGGAATTTGCCGCTACAGCATCACTTCCAAGATGTCCCATAATAACGGAATACATGGTGAACCCACAACCCCATACCAGCTCATTTCCTAATACAGGTGTAGAATAGTGCATAAAATCTTTAAACAGTTCCCAATTATTTTTTATAATATATTTGATTCGAATGTGAATATTATTTTCTTTGAGGGATTCTGCGATGCACCAGATTAGTTCCACTGCCCGGGAAATAGTTGTTGCAATAGCCACGCCCGCTACACCTAATTTAGGAGCGCCGAAAAGGCCAAATACAAATACTGCATTTAATAAAATATTTAAAATCATAGCAGTGGAACTGATAATAGTACTTAACAATGCCTTGCCGGTATTTTTCATAATGCAGAGATATATCTGGGAAACACTGGTAAACAGATAAGAAATTCCCACGATTCTTAAGTAAGGAATCCCCGTAGCTATCAGTTCGGGATCAGATGTAAAAATCATCATCAGCTGTCCGGTGAAAAAAATCGCTCCAACGGCAAACAGGACTGAGATGACAAGTGATAATTTAATAGAAATCCCAAGAACTTGTTCCACCACGGACTTATCACCTTTACCCCAATACTGGGCGGCAAGAATTGTTGTCCCTATGGTAAGACCTGCATAAAACAGGCTGAGGACAAATTGAACCTGGCTCGCCAGGGAGACTGCAGACAGCGCAGTCTGGCTTACAACCCCTACCATAACAACGTCCGCCGCACTCACGGCAGCGGTCATTAGATTCTGGAATGCAATCGGAAACACAAGGGCTAAGAGATTACCATAAAATCCCCCTTTTGCAGGGATCATACTTTTTAAATTTTTCATCTTACCTTAATCACTTTCCGGAGATATTTGCCCATGCTTCCTCATCGAATTCTCTATCTTTATAATAATATTTGCGGTCATTTTCCGTAATCTGTTTCATTACTCTGCAGGGATTTCCAACAGCTACTACATTAGCGGGAATATCTCTGGTAACTACACTTCCTGCTCCGATTACTACATTATCCCCAATGGTCACTCCGGGATTGATTACAACATTTCCCCCAATCCAGACATTACTGCCAATGGTTACCTTTATTCCGTATTCATACGCGGAATTTCTGGAATCAGGGTGAATCGGATGTCCAGCTGTGTAAATTGCAACATTTGGCGCTAACATTACATTATTACCTATCGTCACTTTAGCCACATCGATAATGCTGCAATTATAATTAGCAAAAAAATTGTCACCTACTTCAATATGGCTTCCATAATCACAATAAAAAGGTGGATTAATAAAAGTGCCCTCTCCGGATTTTCCAAGTATCTGTTTTACTAATTTACCAAGACCGTCAAAATCTGACCGATCCATAAAATTAAATTCCTGTAAAAGTTTTCTGGTTATTTTTTGTTCCTCAAATACCGCATCATCTGAAATATACGGCATTTCCCGATCTCTTCTTTCAATATTATCCATTCGTATATCCTCCTTACACTGTTTTGTATTATTTTTTCATATTATTTTATGCTGTTCCTTTTACGGACCTTATGGTATTATATTACTAATATTTATTTGTTTATATAGTGATAATGTCATTTTTTATAAATATATTGTCAGAAAGCTCCCGAATAGGCTCACTAGTAAAGCCAGATCAGGCATAGTGCGAAAGGAATATGTAAATGGAAACACCTATTATAAAAACGGATCACACATTGAAGCAGTTAGAAGAACATGGAACCTCTATATATCCCATTCTGATATCCACCGGTCTTACCCTTAATCTGGATATGGGTATCGTCCCCTGGCATTGGCATAATGATTTTGAATTAACCTATGTTGAATCCGGTCATTTTCATTTTTCGGTAAGTTCTGATACTTTTGAGATGGGCCCTGGAGAAGCAGTTTTTATTAACTCCAAGGTTCTGCATCAGGTAAAACCTGCCCAGAATGAAAATCCGGTTTATTACAGCTATACTTTTGCACCGGAATTTATTTCAGAAACCATGCAAAGTTTAATAGCGGCCAAATATATTATTCCGCTTATGCAAAATGGCTGTGTTCCATATCATATTTTCAATCAATCCACTTCATGGGAAATGATCTGTCTGTCACATATACACAAACTGAATCAGGCGGCAGCTTCCAATGGTTTTGAAAGAGAATTTTTAGTACAGCATTCATTACAGCAGATATTTATTGATATGATACAAAACATTCCGGGGCTTTGTACTGCATCATCTTCACCGGTAGATTCCTCCAATTACAGCATTATGAAAATCATGCTGTATATTAAAAAACATTATACGGAATCAATTACCCTGGAAGATATGGCAAATGCCGCGAATATCAGCAAGAGCAGCTGTAACAGGCTTTTCCATCGAATCCTGAATATGACACCCTTTGGCTATCTTCTGGAATTCCGGATCAATCAAAGCAAGAAATTGTTAAAACAGGAAACCCAATCTATTACAGAAATAGCGTACGCCTGTGGTTTCCATGACGCAAGCTACTACTGTAAGGCATTTCGCAAACAGAATGGAATCTCACCGGAAAAATACAGGAAAAATGACTGGACCTAGGATCTCCTGTTCTGAAATTTCCGGTATCGTATAATACCTATAAAGCAAATGATGCCCAGCAGAGAACAAAAGATGCCTGCCCCCAAGCCGGGAGTAAAATACTTCAGTTCCACTTTATGCTCACCTGCATCCAGTAAAATTCCGGAATAAATAGTATTTACTCTGTAAAGTTCTGTTTTATTGCCATTCACATAGGCGCTCCAGCCCTTGGAATAAGGGATGGTCATACATAAGAGCCTGGAGGAATCCAAATGAATAGATCCCTTGATCCGGTTAGGCGAAAATACCGTATTTTTAAGATAATCCTGTTTCAAAAGGTTTATCTGCGAAATATAATGATCCATTGGCTGGCAGTTGACAATGATATCATCAAAGGTATAGGAACCTTTACGCTGAAATGTAATCGTGATCTCTTTCAAGGGGCTGCTGCTGTAAGCAAAGTTTAAGAGATAGTTGTTTCGGCCTTCATACCAGCGGTATTCCGGAGTCAACACGGTCAGGCTTTTCGTAATATCGTTTGCTGCAGCAGTGATCTCGGCAGATGTTTCTGTACTTTTACTTTTGCTCTGAGTTTCTCCTTTATATTGGAGATTCTGGAAGATAAGGTAATTTTCAGAGTCCGGAATTCCATTAAAAACAAATGTTACCGATGCAGAAGGTTTTTTTACATAAAAGCTCCCGTTTTCATAAGTTACATTTTTAGAGGATTTTATTTTGTATGGCACTTTCAAATCGGTATATTGAACTTCCGCTTTTTTGAGATTACCGGTATCTGAATCCAGAACAGCAGCCTGAAGCATCGCCGCCTGTTTTTGTGTAGGGCTAAGCGATTCATAATCCGCTCTGGGGAGATAACTGTCATAAGTATATCCAAAGGGCAGCATATTCTGATTCTGGTATATTTGGCAGGCCGAGGTCCCGGCTTGAGGTGTTTGAAGCAATGCATAGCCGTAAAATGGATTTTCTTTTGTTGTGTTGTCGGTAACCTGATATTTCACATTTGCAAGGGAATCCAGAATAATGCGATTGTCCAATCCGCGATAGCAGTTAGTACTGCGAAAGGACCCTGATACTTCAAACAGAAATTTGCTCACATTTTCATCTGCTATACTATAATAAAAATCCATACCATTTAAGCCGTTTAGCAGGGCGGAGTTAGTACGGGAGATATTCGAAGCCTGTCCCATAAGTTCATAGCGGAAGAAATCAGGATCATTTAACTGATTTAGCGTGCTGAGCGGTTCATTCACAATGACGGAATAGGCTGCATCTCTGTTGTGGAATCTGCTTTCGTCCGGGTGTTCCGAATAAAATTGGTCAAATCCATAACATGCAATTCCTGCGGTAATCAATATGAGAATTGATAAATATGTTATTGGCTCGCGCAGATGAGGTCTGATAGACTGATTCTTATATAGAAAAGATATCAGTGGCAGAGCCAGAACTGTTAGTACCAGTAAAGTTCCAAATTTAAGAAAACTGTCCCCGGTGTTTCTTCCAATGGTATTGCAGAGTATGAGATAACAGACAGTGATGCATGTTAACAGTATGAATTTTTTCTTTGTTATATGTAAAAACTCAGGTATCATACACACCAGGATAAATGCCATCATAAAACAATATGCATAACTCCAACGGTTTATGGAATAGGAGAAAACATTAAAAATATGACCAATGTAAGGTATTAACAGAAATCCTGTCAGGATCAGGAAGCAGACTTTCAGGTTCCGGTATTTTTTTCTCTGCATTAATAAAATGACAAGCGCAGGAAAGGTTATAATGGAGCAGCCAATGAAAGTCCAGTTCCCTGCACCCTGACCTGTAAAAATACCAAACAGAAGCTTTTTGTAGTAACTATATTGATAGAACAACGGTACGGCATTGTCCATGTTGAAGCGCCTGGTAGATAATGCAGCCAGGATACCGGGCAGTAATAAGATGCCGGAGAGCAGAACACCTGAAAAGTAATAACCACTGAAGCGCCCCAGACATAATAAAAAATGGTGTCCCCTGCGTTCTTTGTAATAATCAAAAAAGCGAACCACTGCATATATGAAAATTAAAATACTTAAAACGTAGAAAAAGTAAAAATTGCTGAGTGCTGAAATAAAGACCATGATTATAAAGAGATAAGGTGTTTTATTTTGAAATATTTTTTCGATTCCTATTAACAGGAAAGGCAGGTATATCATAGAATTAGCGAAAAAAGGGTGTGTTGTGGAAGCATACAGTGCATATGCAGAAAAAGTGTAGACAAATGCTCCGCAAATAGATGAGAGCCTATCTTTTTTCATAACACGGCAGTATAATAAAAATCCCAAACCTGACAGATAGAGCCGCAGAATAATTAAAAATCCATATAAATACTCTGTTTTAGAAGCTGGAACAAGCGCCGAAAGCAGCGTAAGGGGATCTCCGATTACATAATAATTTAGAGTAGTGATTACGTCTGCACCAAATCCCAGCTTAGAATCCCATAGGGGGATAGACAGATTTCCCGTTTCAAAAAATGTTCTTAGGATTCCCCGTAAATACTTTCCATAGTAGCCAAGGGCAGAAAAATGCTGATTAAGGGCATCTCCATTAGAGACCAGAGATTTATTCTGAGAAAACAGGCAGAAAAAACATATGCCGCCGATCATTAAAAATAAAATACTGTATAATGCGTAATAGGGAATACCAAAATCATCTTTACTTTTTGTGTCGTTCTTTTTCATCGAAGATAGCATATTTATAAAACCTTTCTGATTATTGTAAACGGGATCTTTTATTAATAAAATAATACCATAATTAACCAGTGAAGTATACAGATTTTTAGACTGCGTGCCGCCAAAAAGCGCTCTGGGAAGGTTAGTATGTTTCCAGCTAGTTCAGCATAGATTTTAAAAAAAGCAGTACGGGAGAATTACATGGAGTGCCAGAAAAATGTAGCATCAGAGGAATTTGCTGATTTTATTATATCAAACAACACCTATGATTTAGACGGTGTCCTTAAGGATAATACGGGGGCATGTGCAGATTATGCGGACAGTCAGTTTTCTATCCTGTATGTTCCTATGGAAGATGCAGTCCCAATTACCACGCACAAATATAAATATTTTTCCATCCCGAAACTTTATACGCTACTAGACACATCAAGTCTGGAAGCTTCCGGTATTATTGAAACAATTAATCAGCCTGTTTTGAACCTGCGGGGGCAGGGCACCATTATAGGTTTTATTGATACGGGCATTGATTACCGGAATCCATTATTTAGGCATGTGGATGGAAGGTCCCGTATTTTAGGTATTTGGGATCAGAATCTGCCGTCTGAAAATGGAACTAATGAGCTGCCACCTGGAATACCGGGATTTACGGTAAATGATACAATTATTTATGGAACAGAATATACCAACGAACAGATTAATCTGGCACTGGCTTCGGAACAGCCTCTGTCTGTTGTTCCAAGTATAGATGAAAACGGACATGGAACTTTTATTGCAGGCATAGCAGCCGGTTCGGAATCGGAAAATTCTGATTTTATCGGAGTAGCGCCTGAATGCAATATTGCAGTTGTAAAATTGAAAGAATCTAAAAAATATTTACGTGATTTTTACTGCATTCAGGATTCTGCTGTGGCATATCAGGAAAATGATATTATGATGGGGATAAAGTATTTGGCTCTTGTATCGGCACGCTATAGAATGCCTCTGGTTATCTGTATTGGGCTTGGAACTAATCTTGGAAGCCATGAAGGATCATCACCGCTTGGGCTTCTGCTCAGGAGGACAAATCTGATCACGGGATTTGCTTCTGTGGTAGCAACCGGGAATGAAGTGGGAAGACATCATCATTTTCTTGGAAATATAACATCGAATATGGAGTACGAAGATGTTGAATTGCTTGTGGGGACGGATGAAAAAGGATTCGTAATGGAGCTTTGGGCATCCACTCCTGAACTTTATACCGTAGGATTTGTATCACCCGGAGGACAGGTCATTCAAAGGCTGCCGCTAGATTCAGAAAATGATACTCTGGTTACCTTCACATTAGAAAATACACAGATTTCCGTTCATTATGGAATTTCGGAGCAAGGATCCGGGAGCCAGTTTATTATGATGCGTTTTGTGTCGCCGACTCATGGGATATGGAGGATTCGGGTATATAATTCTCTTTATATTACAGGCAGTTATCATATGTGGCTTCCAATAACTGGGTTTATTACAGAACATACAGTTTTTTTGAATCCTGATCCATTTACCACAATTACCGAGCCGGGAAATACGTACAGCAGCATAACGGTAGGTGCTTATAATCACAGGGACGGCAGCCTTTATATTCATACAGGTTATGGATTTAACAGGGTTAACTTTTTGAAACCAAATCTGGTGGCTCCCGGGGTGGACGTATATGGTCCGGGGATTTCCGGTGTCCTGTCAGAGTCTGGAATTCCCATGACATATCAGTCGGGTAGCTCAATTGCGGCAGCCCATGTGGCAGGTGCAGCTGCAGTTTTGATGTCGTGGGGAATTGTGCAGGGACATAATCTCAGTATGAATTCTGCTTCCATCAAGACTTATCTGTTACGGGGAGCCGATCGGAATCCGGCTTATATTTATCCCAACAGAGAGTGGGGAATGGGAGTGTTGAATTTATACCAGTCAATACTCAGGCTGAGGGAATGATTGGAAACAGTTAGCGATAGGATATTTAATGGAATTATGATACAATGGACAAAACAACAGATAAATATAGGTAAAAGGAGTAGGAATGCGTTTAAAAGCCAAAGACATTGCAAAAGCACTGAAAGTATCCCCGGCAACGGTTTCCCTGGCATTAAATGACCGGCCGGGTGTAAATGAGGAAACCAAAAAGAAAATACTGGAATATGCAGACCGGATGCAGATGCTGTATAAAGAAGAAAGACTGAGTGCATGCGCGGTGGATAAAGGGATGGTGCTGATGCTTAATTACGTCAAACATGGGGTGATTCTTGAACGCAGCACCAGTAAAAGCGGAGAAATTTTTATGGAGGAGCTGGAGCGTGTTGTCAATCGGAACGGATATCAGTTTCTGCACATGACTTTTCATGAAAAAAAAGAAAATCTGGAAAACCTGATAAAGAAATGTAAGGATAAAAATGTCAGGGGAATATATATTATGGCTGCTGAAATGCTGCAGAGTGATATTTATCCATTTCTCCAAATGAAGATTCCCATTGTTGTGGGGGATAATTTGTTCTATGACCAGGGATTGGACAGCTATCTGGTAGACAACCGGGAGGGAATCCGACGGGGTGTGGATTATCTGGTTGATAAAGGGCACAGCCATATTGTTTATTTAGCGGAGAATATCGATATTTTTAATTTTGTAGAACGGCGGGAAGCATTTATCCTGGAGATGGCAAAGCGGGAATGCGGGGATGCGTGCAACCGGATCAGGCACCTGGGGAATACAGTTGCTGAGGTTTATGAGTCCATGGTCAAATATCTGGATGAAGGAATCTTTCGTACTACGGCTTTTATTTTGGAGAGTTCGGTGATTTCACTGGGAGTCAGCAAAGCACTTCTGGAGAGGCAGATCCGGATTCCAAGGGATGTTTCCCTGGTGGGATTCGATGCACTGCCTCCGGTTAGTCTTCTCGGAATTAATCTGACGCTTATAAAAGGAACGCATACAAAGCGCCATCTGGCGGCAGTCAAGCACCTGCTGCGTCATATGGAAGAAGCGGAAGAAGAGACTGTCAGAATCTATTATAAAACCAGAATTCTGGAAGGGGACAGTGTTTTCGATAAAACTAAGTATATTTATTCCTAAAGTCTGTTTGATAATTCAATTCTGCAAAGTAATTCCGCCACGCCCCATCTTTACGTACACTCCCCCGGCTACAAAGCATCCCTTTCTCAACGAAACCTCTATTTAATGTTTTATAATTACTTTCTAACAATGCTGTACGGTATATTATAGCAACAACATGCTTTTAAAGAAAATTTAAAAGCATGTTGTTTTTTTACAAATTTTTTAAAATATCTGTTCGTTTTTGGGAGAAAATTAGCATATAGATAGAAAAATCCAGAGGGGATTGTATGTGGAATTGAGAAATGCTAAAATTCAGACAAATAAGATTTGAGCATTTTAAAACATGCTCTGGCGCGCATCTTAAAGAAACAATTCATGCAGTTGATTTTAGGAGGAGAGATCATGGCAAAGAAAAATTATGATGATTTGTCAAAAAAGATAGAGACCTTTGTAGGCGGGTCTGAAAATGTAATTTCTTTATTTCATTGTGCAACGCGTCTTCGTTTTAAAGTGAAGGATGGCAGCAGGGTAGATAAAAAAAGACTGGGTCAGCTGGAAGGCGTCATTAAGGTCATTGACAGCGGCGGGCAGATACAGGTTGTAATCGGAAACCAGGTTGCAGATGTATACGAGGCAATTCTGAAAAATACGAAAATTAAGGCACAGGATGAAGCGGAAGAAGTGGAGAACAGGGGAAAGAAAAACATTCTGAATCTGTTCATGGAAACGGTCTCCGGAATCTTTGCACCGATTCTGGCAGCTATGTGCGGAGCAGGTATGCTAAAGGGAATCCTGATCTTGTGTACTACACTGGGCTGGCTGACGGCAGATATGGGAACTTACCGCATTTTGTATGCAGCCGCAGATGGAGTATTTACATTTTTACCTGTATTTCTGGCGTTTACTGCTGCTAAGAAATTTCACGCAGACCAATATGTATCCGTAGGTATTGCGGCAGCACTGGTATATCCGGATATTACGGCGGCTTATTCTGCAGGAGAGGCCCTGACTTTTATGAATATACCTGTGGTATTGGTAAGTTATACTTCTTCCGTTATTCCAATTATCATTTCTATTTATGTATTATCTAAATTAGAAAAGGGACTGAAACATATTCTCCCTGAAATTTGTAAACGGTTTATGACACCCTTACTCAGCCTGGTTATTATGGTACCAACCACGTATCTGGTAATTGGCCCGGTTGCGGATTTTGCAGGGAATCTCCTGGCATCTGGTTATACAGGCATGGTTGGCTTCAGTCCGATCATTGCAGGATTTGTGCTGGGGCTGCTATGGCCCGCAGTGGTTATGTTTGGACTCCATTGGGGATTTGCTCCAATTGTATTTAATAATATAGCAGAATATGGACGGGATACTTTATTTACCATAACAGGACCGAATAATATGGCACAGGCAGGTGCAACTTTAGGTGTATTTTTAAAGACAAAGAATAAAGAGTTAAAATCGCTTTCCGGATCTGCAGCATTATCAGCTGTACTTGCCGGTGTTACAGAGCCGGCAATTTACGGTATAACATTAAAATATAAAAAACCATTTTTTATTGGAGCCGTATTTTCCGGAATTGCAGGAGCAATTGTGGCAGCTAGCGGAGCAGGAGCCCCCACGCTGTTATCCACCAGTATTCTGACACTGCCGGGATATATTGGCAAAGGCTTTGCTGGATTTTGTATCGCTTGCGCCATCGCATATTTTGGTTCTGCGATTGTAACGTATTTATTTGGATTCCAGGACAATATGATACTGGAGCCGGACAAAAATTCTATAGCGGAAGACGCAGGGACAGTTATCAGCGGCAAGCAGGAAGCAGAGATTAAATCCCCTGTAAATGGAAAAGTTATTCTGCTCTCCGAAGTTAAAGACGAAGCTTTCGCAGCTGAAGCACTCGGGAAAGGGATTGCAATTGTTCCTCTTGACGGTAAAATCTGTGCACCATGTGATGGTGTGGTAAGCGCTTTGTTCCCTACCGGACATGCTGTAGGCATTACATCAGCAGAAGGGGCAGAAGTCCTGATTCATGTGGGAATGGACACCGTGAAATTAAATGGAGCAGGATTTACCGTACATGTTTCTGAGGGGCAGAGGATAAAAGCCGGAGATCTCCTGATGGAAGCCGACCTGGAAGTGATTATGAGAGCCGGATATGATACCACTACTCCAGTCATTATCACTAATACAGAGGAATATTCAGAAGTAAAATCAGCCGGTGAAGGAATGGTAAAAGCAGGAGATCCTGTAATCATGTTGAAAATGCGGGGGAATGAAATTGAGTAGGGTAAAGATTCATCAGAATGGAAGTAATTTTATATTGAATGGCAAGCCGTTCTTTTACCTGGGCGATACGATCTGGAGTGCTTTTACCAACGTAAGCCTGGAAGAATGGGAGTATTACCTGAGCATTAGAAAGGCACAGGGCTTTACCGTGCTTCAGATCAATACCCTGCCTCAGTGGGACCGCTGTATATCGGATATCGGTTTGTATCCGTTTCCAACCAAAGACGGACATAAATTTGACTTTTCAAAGTGGAATCAGGATTATTATGAACGGGCAAAAAAGATGTGCCGCATGGCGGTGGATCAGGGATTCCAGCTTGCCCTGGTCGTACTGTGGCTGAATTATGTACCTGGTACATGGGGAAGCAGAATGCTGGATATGAATGTAATGCCAGCAGAATTTGTGGAAGACTATACCAAAAAAGTGATTTCAGAATTTGATGATTTTGAACCTATTTATGTAGTAAGCGGGGATACGGATTTTGATACCCCGGAGGCAAAAGCATATTATGGAACAGCCCTGAAGATCCTCTGTGAAAACAGCCCGGATTCCCTGAAAACCATGCATATCAAAAGGGGATATGATGTGATACCGGAAGAATTTCTGGATAAGATTGACTTTTATATGTTTCAGTCCGGTCATAATGCCAGGGAGCAGCAGATGGCCTATGTGCTTCCGGAACGTTTCCGGGAAAAATATCCGAAGAAACCTATGATAAATGCAGAACCCTGTTATGAACAGATGGGATTTAGCAGGCAGGAATACGGGCGGTTTGAGGCAGTGGATATCCGAAAAGCAGCATGGAGCAGCGTTTTATCAGGTGCCTGTGCAGGAGTAACTTACGGGGCCCATGGTATCTGGAACTGGCAGAAGGTAAACTGCCCGAAAAATCCGGTTCTGGGTGAAGGTTTTGATGAACCGCTGCCCTGGCAGGAAGCTATTAAATTTCCTGGGGCATGGGATTACGGATTTATCCGGTTTAAACTGGAGGAGTATGGGATACAGGAGCTGATTCCGCAAAATACCTGCCTGGAAAATCCTTCATCGGACATCCGTATGGCGGCAGCAGAAGATTGCTATCTGATTTATCTGCCTTATAATACAAAAGTGGTTCTCGGAATGGAACTCAGAGGTTACAGAGCAAAAGCTTTAGATCTGGAAACCAGATATGTGGCGTGCGCGGAGATGAATATAATGGATGGCAGCACTGTCATATCCATGCATCCGTTCCATAAAGATGTATTGCTGATACTGGAAAAGAAATAGCACAGGAGGTGTAAGTATGTGTAAATTTCCAAAAAATTTTCTTTGGGGAGGGGCAGTTGCCGCTAACCAATGTGAAGGTGCTTATAAAGAAGACGGTAAGGGACTGTCCATTCAGGATGTCCTGCCCCGGGGAATCCGGGGAGACAGAACGGCAGTTCCAACAGAGGATAACAAAAAATTAATTGGAATTGATTTTTATCACCGTTATCAGGAAGATATCAGGCTGTTTGCGGAAATGGGGTTTCAGGTATTTCGAACCTCGATTGCCTGGAGCCGGATATTTCCAAATGGTGATGAAGAAGAGCCTAACGAAAAAGGACTGCAATTTTATGATCATCTATTTGACGAATGCCATAAATACGGAATGGAACCACTCGTTACCATATCTCATTATGAGACGCCATTGTATCTGGCGGAACATTATAACGGATGGGCAGACAGGAAGCTGATCCAATTTTATGAGCGTTATGTCAGAACCCTGTTTGAACGGTTTGGGAGTAAGGTAAAATACTGGCTTACATTTAATGAGATTAATTCTGTGCTTCATGCCCCATTTATGAGCGGCGGCATCCATACACCGGCAGAAAAACTGACGGAACAGGAGCTTTATCAGGCGGCGCACCATGAGCTGGTTGCCAGTGCCCTGGCAACGAAAATAGCACATGAGATAATGCCGGAGGCAAAGATCGGATGCATGATTTTAAGTATGCCGATGTATCCTTTAACCCCATCGCCGGATGATATGATACAGTTAATGGAAGAGGAACACAAAAACTACTTTTTTGGAGATGTTCATGTAAGAGGAACCTATCCCGGATATATGAAGCGATATTTCAGAGAACAGAATATTCAGATCCACTTTGAGCCGGAAGATGAAGAAATCCTGAAACATACCGTAGATTTTGTATCGTTCAGTTACTATATGAGTGTCTGTGCCACAGCCGATAAAGAGAAACAGAAAAAGGGCAACGGCAATTTGCTGGGTGGGGTACCGAATCCTACTTTAGAGGCATCCCAGTGGGGATGGCAGATTGATCCGAAAGGGCTGCGCTATGTGCTGAATATGTTCTATGACCGTTATCAAAAGCCCCTGTTTGTTGTAGAAAATGGACTGGGTGCAGTGGATTTACTCATTGAAGACGAGCATGGGAATAAGACTGTGGAAGACGATTATCGAATTCAATACCTGCATGACCATCTGGTGCAGCTTCGTGAAGCAATCGAAGACGGTGTGGAGGTTCTGGGCTATACAACCTGGGGATGCATTGACCTTGTCAGCGCTTCCACCGCAGAATTGAAAAAACGTTACGGTTTTATCTATGTGGACCGGAACGATGATGGAAGCGGGACACTGGACAGATATAAGAAAAAGAGTTTTCATTGGTATAAGAAAGTAATTCAAAGTAATGGGAGGATATTGTGAAATTTATTCCACCTGCATGTTATAACTCTATTGCCTGAGGTTCTATAAGTGCCTGCGATGATCTTTTGCATTTTTTTCGTGTACGGAAAGAGCAGAAGGCAGACAAGGACAGGGGCTGAGAAGGCTTGCCACAGAAATGGCAAAACTTTCTCAGCCCCTGTCCTTGCCTGCCTTCTGCTCTTTCAGGGATATACTTCAATGTTACAAAGCTTTCCTTTATACCGTTGGGTTTGTAGGGCGGGAGGGCAGATAAGAACAAGTTCCTTTTATGCGTCCTCCTGTTCAAAGATTTATATTAAAATTTTTAACACTCTGCCGATTTAAAAGTTCGGGATAGAAAGTTACTTTTTTTGCGATTTTTCGTTCCCCGGACATTCGCTCACACAGTAAATTAACAGCTTCGTACCCAATCTGATATGGATGGACATCAATTGTGGAAAGGGGGGGCTGAGAATATTGGGTGGGATAGGAACCATCATGAGCTACGATGGATATGTCATCAGGAATACGAAGACCTGACTCGTTGAGGGCCTTTAGAGCGCCGAGTGCAATAGGGTCATTAGCACAAAAAAGAGCGGTAGGCATTGCCTGTTTTTTGGAAAGCCACCCTTTCATGGTAGCATACCCCCGTTCTACACGGTCTTTTCCGTGCTTGCTTTCGTATACCCACTCAGGGCGGAAGCAGTTATGGGATTCCAGAATTTGTTTGAAAATTTCTTTTCTGGAGCCGAACTGGATGGTTCCCGGAGCTTCTTCTACCCCCAGATAACCAATTTGGGTATGCCCGTTTTCGAATAAATGTTCCAGGGCCATGGACAGAGAATCATAATTGCTATGTGTAATATGATCGATCCGTTCCGGATAATAAGAAATGATTCCGGTGGTAGCCATAGGAATTGATGGAAAGTGGGATGTAAATAGCTGAAAATCTTTCAGCGAATAATTTCCTACAATCAGAATTCCTTCAGTAGTATTACGATAGCTGTTTAAAGCGTCAATGGTTATAAAATTGCATAAGATTTGATGTTTGGTACAGGCATCCTCAATACCTGTCCGGACGGAAAAATAGTAGGAGGAATCTATTTGATTCCGAAAAGTCTGTTTCTTATGAAGAACTGTAATGTTGGACTCGGAATTCTGCGTCAATATCTTTTTTCCCTTTGCCACGTACCCCAGTTTGTCTGCGGTCATGAATATACGGGCTTTTGTCTCGGCAGTTATGGATAAAGTCTCATCATTCCGTAAGGCTCTGGATACCGTTGCTGATGAAAGACTAAGAGTTTCAGCGATTTCTTTAATAGTTGTCATAGGTTAATAACATAGCGATACGCTATGCACTCCTTTCTTAAAGTAGTTCTATTCATTATATAATAAATATTTAGTAAATACAACTAGCATTTACTAAATATTCGTCACCGCATTTTCTTGCTGCTAATCAATAGGTATATTCCTACAAGAGAGAAACACATGATTCTTTGAGCCTGGTGAAACCTAATAAGGAAGGGTGTTACAGATATTTTCATATACAATTGCTTATAGTGGGCGAGTTATGGAGTTTACGCAATCCTTACAATAAGTTTTACTAAAATTTACATATATTTCAGTAAAACTTATTGACAATTTAGTAAAAGTATAGTATCGTATGAATTACAAAAGAGAAAAAGGAGGGCAAAATAACCAGAGGACATAGCGTATACAGGAATTTTTGGGGAATGATTTACGGGTATACAGAAATAACAGGTTACATAGTACAACGGAATCAGAAAAAACGGAAGGGATTTGGAAAGGATAAGGACTATGATTAAATTTAAGAAAATGGCAGCAATATTTTTAGCAGTTTCATTTACCGTATCTGGATGTGGCAGTAATACAGAGAAAGAAAAAGATGGTACCCAGGAAAAGGCAGCATTTGAGGAGGCAACCAAAGAAAATACAGATTCTGAAGAAAAACAAAATGGAGGAGAAGGAACAATTGTAGTGTATTCGCCTCAAGGAGATGAACTGAGAGGAACCTGGATTAAAGATAAGGCAAAAGAGGAACTGGGACTGAACATTCAGTTTTTGTGTGCGGGCGGAGGAGAACTTTCCGACAGGCTGGTTGCAGAGAAGAATAATCCCCAGGCAGATGTGGTAATGGGGTTGGCCCAGACCGCTATGTATAAGTTGAAAACTGAGGAAATATTAGACGTTTATGAACCGGCATGGGTAGAAGGGCTGCCAGAAGTATACCGGGACAAAGAAGGATATTTTAACAGCTTTTGGCAGACGCCCATTGTAATTGCTTATAATCCCGAATTCCTTTCAACCGATAAGGCACCGAAGGGGTGGGAGGATTTAAATAAACCGGAATATAGTGGATTGTATGGTATTGGAGCTACATCAGCACAGACAACGAGAACATATTTGGTTGGAATGCTATGGAAGTATTATGATGCGGAAACCGGAGACATTTCTCAGGAAGGCTGGGATTTCTTAAGTCAGGTATATGAGAATGCAGGTACACTGCCAAGCTCAGATGCGGATATATGGAAGGCATTTAAGGATGGAGAGCTGCCTATACTGCTATGGTGGTATGGAGGTGTGGTTTCAAATTGTGCGAAAAATCAGATACCTGTGGAATATGTAAAACCAGAGAGCGGTACTCCTGTGGTGGCAGAAGCGATTGGCCTTGTTAAGGGAGGAAAAAACCAAGATGGGGGAAAGAAATTCATTGACTGGTTTGGATCTGCAGAAGTAATGGCCGCTTATGCTAAGGAATTTGGACAGGCACCTGCATCACCGGAAGCCATTGAGCTATGTCCAGAGGAAGTAAAAGAGAATGCTACGATGTTTACGGCACAGAATATTGACTGGGAAGTAGCTGCAAAGAATTTAGATAAATGGTTGGAAAAAATAGAATTAGAGATTATGCCGTAATAGGATGGAGAAACAACAGGCGGCAAAAAAGCCGTCTGTTGCAAAATGGAGACCGCATATGATTGAAATTAAAGATTTAGAAATAAAATATGGAGATTTTATAGCAGTAAAAGAACTGAATATTGATATTAAGGAAGGGGAATTTTTTACCTTTTTAGGTCCATCCGGTTGTGGAAAGACCACTACCCTGCGTTGTATTTCAGGATTTGAAAAAGCATCAAGGGGTCAGATTGTTGTTTCCGGACGTGACATTTCGGGAATGTTGCCGGAAGAGAGAAATCTGGGTTTTGTGTTTCAAAGCTATGCACTTTTTCCAAGTATGGATGTATATGAAAATATTGCTTTTGGACTGAAGGCTCATAAGGTAAATAAAAAAGTAATCCAGATGAAGGTGAAAAATGTGGCAGAGCGTACAGGAATTACAGAGCACTTGCATAAGAAGGTTTCTGATCTTTCCGGAGGACAGCAGCAGAGGATTGCTATTGCACGTGCGTTGGTGTTGGAACCAAGGATTTTACTCATGGATGAGCCCTTATCAAACCTGGATGCCAAACTGCGTATTACTATGCGGGAAGAAGTCAAAAGACTTCAAAAGGAACTGGGAATTACGACTATCTATGTTACCCATGATCAAGAAGAGGCCCTTGCCATTTCTGACAGGATAGCCGTATTTAATCTGGGATGTCTGGAGCAGGTGGGAACGCCCCGGGAGATTTATCATTCCCCTTCAAGTGAATTTGTCGCCCGTTTTGTGGGAGAAATCAATTTACTGGAGGGAGAAATTGATAAAGCATTTAAAGAAAAAAATGAACTCAATCCTGAATGCTCTTGTTACGTTCGTCCACAGAAGCTTATGGTAGCCAAAAGAAGCAGTATGGAAGAAGAAATAGGATTTTTCCGTTTTCCTGCACGAGTAGAAAGCTTTGAGTTTCAGGGAGCTTATTCCAAGGTGAATTTGCTTTTAGGTGACGGGAAACGGATCAGCAGCCTTGTGTTCGCAGATGAGGATCTGTTTCAGATTGGGGACGAGGTAAGCGTATGGTTCAAAGAATCAGATGTTATTGTTTTTGGAGGGAGTGCCCATGAGCAGTAAAAAGCGAATTCAATATATTTTATATGGGATATTATTTCTGATTATCGGATGGTTTATTGCTGCTTTTATTATCCTTCCGGTAATTGGGGTATTTCGAGAGATTTTCTTTGCGGATGGCAGCTTTAGCATTGATGTAGTGAAAAAGCTGACAGCTTCAAAGCGAGTGGTCAGCTCATTAAAAAACACATATCTGATGGCCGTCTGTACCGTTGTAACGGTAAGTATTATCGGTATTTTTCAGATTTTGGTCACGGAGTATTTTGATATCAAAGGATCAAAAATTTTATCAGCGGCTTTTCATACTCCATTGATTTATGGTGGTATTTCTCTCGTAACAGGATACAATTATATTTACTCTTCAAACGGTTTTGTGACAAAGCTTTTGGTGGATGTTTTTCCAGGGATGGATCCAAAGTGGTTTACCGGGTTTGTGGGGGTACTTTTTGTACATAGTTTTTCTATGACAACCTACCATATATTGTTTGTGAAAACAACATTTAAGAGAATCGATTACTCTACCATTGAAGCTTGCAGGAGTCTTGGTGGAAACAATATAAAGGCATTTTTTAAGGTTGCGCTTCCGGTCATTAAACCTTCTATATTTTCTGCAACGGTACTTCTGACCCTGATGTCTTTAAACTCATTTGCAGCACCGGCTGTACTTGGTGGGAAAGATTTTTATTTAATTAACAGTATGATTCTTAACCTGAATAGTATAGGAAGCAGAGATTTAGCAGCATTGCTGGCATTGGTTCTGGCATTTACCTGTATTATCCTACTGCTGGTAATGAAATGGTTTGAGCGAAGAAATAATTATGTTTCAGTATCTAAGGTCCCTACTAAAATACGCAAAATGAAAATAAGAAATCCATTTTTGAATGTATTGGTTCATGGAATATCTTATCTGCTGGGGATCATTTACGCGTTGCCCATTGCCGGAATCCTGATTTTTTCTTTTGCAGATATTCAGACTATTGTAGACCAGACTTTTCCGAAGAGTTTTACACTGGAAAACTATATCCGTGTCTTTTCACGCAGTGTAACCCTTAAGCCTCTGATGAATAGCGTTAAGCTCAGTCTGATAGCTGTGGTAATTGTAATGATTATTTGCATTATTTCGGCACTGGCGATTCACAAAAATAAGAACAAAATGACTTTGATTTTAGAATTGACCTTGTTAATACCATGGATGCTTCCGGCAACCATGCTGGCAGTCGGAATGATCTCTACCTATTCTCAGCCCAATATCATGGTACTGGGAGTCGCTCTTTTGGGGGGATTTTGGCTATTGCCCATTGCTTATGCGGTAACCAGCATTCCTCAGGCCATGCGTTTGATCAAGGCCTCCCTGTATAATATCAATACATCTCATGAGGAGGCGGCCAGGGCGTTGGGAGCCGGACCAATTTATACAATGCTGCGGGTTATTCTTCCAGCCATGTTACCTACGGCAGTATCTGTGGGGGCAATTACATTTAACGGATTACTTTCTGAATATACGGTATCTGCACTTTTATATAGTGCTGATACGGTTCCCCTGGGTATCGTTCTCCGTACACCGGCAACAAACCCCGATCCGTATTCGGCAGCAAGTACACTGGTCTATATTGTTGTATTGATGATTTTCTCGGGTATTACCTTGGCTGCAACACAAAAATACAGAAATTATTAAAGAAAGAGGGATAAGATGGAAAGATTTGGATTTAATATCAATTTGAAAATGACGCCGGATGATATTCGGACAGTAGGAGAGGCCGTGTTAAGAGATGGGACTTATCAGGCTATTGAGGTTACGTATTATGAGAATATGGAGCATGTAGATACCAAGGATTATAATGATGCAGTGAAAGAGATTGCAGACAAATATCATCCACAGGTACTGGTGCATATTTCAGGTTTCAATTTAGCAGAAGAAAACAGCACCCTTCGAAAAGGAATTCTAGAAGAAATAAAAAACTGTATCGCCTATACAAAATGGCTTGGGGGAAAAGAGATAATCATCCACTCCGGTGATAGAGGTGCAGGTATTCATGTACCTGTTCTGCGGTCTGATAAAAAAACCGCTAATGCAAAAGATGTTTATGAAAAGGCATTTCGTCTTTCTGTAGAAATGATGCAGTGTGCATGTGATATGGCAAAAGAAGAAGGTATGATACTTTATACCGAAAATCTCAACGGAGCTCAGCTTACTATTACCACAGAAGATTTAAAGCGTTATTTAAATGCGGTAAACAGAGAGAATATTAAGCAGGTTTTTGATGTGGGACATTGCTATCATATGGGAGAAGAAATCTATTCGGAAGTAATTGCCGCAGGGAATCTGCTTCACCATTTGCATATTCATGATAATCATGGTCCCCGTAAAGAGACATGGCAAGATGAACACCTTCCGGTGGGTGAGGGTACGATAGACTATTATCTATTTATTAAGGCACTCCTGGAAATACAATATCAGGGTCTTTACATGATGGAGTTTTATCTATGTACACCAAAAAATTTACAAAACAGCAGAAAAGCCCTATTGTCTATATTAGAAAGCAGCAGGTGATGATATGAAGTTAGTTGGTGATTTACATTGCCATACGATTGCATCTGTCCATGCTTACAGCACCCTGAGAGAAAATATTACGGCTGCAAATGGAAAAGGTTTAAAGGTGCTTGCCATTACCGACCATGGTATTGGATGTGAGGATGCACCATCGGTTAATTATTTTGAAAATTTACTATCTTTGCCGGAGCAGATTGCAGGCATTCGTTTGATAAAGGGTGTTGAAGCTAATATTATGGATTTTAATGGAAATCTGGATATGCCTGAAGAAGCTCTGAAAAAAATGGAAGTTGTGATTGCATCATTTCATACCGCATGCCTGGTGCCGGGAACAATGGAGGAACATACAAATGCTTATTTAAAAGTGGCAGAGAATCCATTGGTACATATTATCGGACATTCCGGTTCCGCAGAGTTTCTGTATGATTATGAAAAGGTAATACCGGTTTTTAAGAAATATGATAAAGTGGTGGAAATAAATGCACATACGTTTATCTGCAGAGAAAAGTCGATCCCAAACTGTATACACATTGCTAAACTTTGCAAACAGTATGAAGTACCGGTAGCAGTGAATTCAGATGCACATTCGGAATTCGAAGTCGGAGAATGTAAAAAGGCTTTTGAAATGTTAGAAAGTATTGACTTTCCGGAAAATTTAATTATAAATACAGATTGCGGGCGGCTGAAAAAATATCTGGAATCTATTGGCTTAGATTCTGAATAAAGAAATCCATGTGGTATGAAACACTGCTGAAGCTATTTCTTGCAATTCTGCTGAGCGGAATTATCGGATATGAGCGAGAGCATAAAAACCGGCCGGCAGGTCTGCGGACACATGTCCTGGTATGCGTGGGAGCCGCCATTGTACAAGTCACATCCCTTGAATTCTATGGACAGGTTATGGGAAGTTATGCATCAGATCCCTTTCGTTTGGGTGCGCAGGTCATTAGTGGCATTGGATTTTTGGGAGCAGGTACCATTATTAAAGAGGGAAATAGTATTAAAGGCCTTACCACAGCAGCAAGCCTCTGGGCAGTCGCATGTATTGGAATTACGGTAGGAACAGGCCTGTATAAAGAAGCTGTTTTTTCTACATTGGCAGTATTCGGTTCACTCAAGTTTCTTCGGATGTTGGAAAGGTGGCAGTTGAAGCATAAAAGAGCAGTTGCCCTGGAATTGGAAATCCTAAATGGAAAAGAGACTATTTCACAGGTTTTGCAGATAGTGTCAGATTATAATATGAACATAGTATATATGTTAGTAAAAAATATGGATTCACATATCTTTAAGATTGAGCTGACTTTATCTTATAATGAGGATATATCACTTGCGGATATCATTGAAGATCTTGCTACGATCAGCGGAGTAAGAAATGCAGAGTTTGAAAGAGAAGGAAGATATTAAAGCAGAAAAGTCATGCCGGGTACTGACTAAAGTAACCAATAATTGCATGACAATCTGGTGCAGCGGCGTAAAGTGTGCATTTTCTTCCGCAGACTACAATAAGTTCCTGAATTCCTGATTGACTCATATTCAATCATATGGTAGAATGATTTTCGAGGTGATAATATGCGCATATCAAAAGAACCGGAAGTAAGAAAACAGGAGATCATAGATGTGGCTATGAAAGTATTTGCTGAAAAGGGATATGAAGCCGCAACAATGAAGGATATAGCAAGAGAAGCAAATGTTGTGGCAGGTTTGTGCTACCACTATTTTCAAAATAAGCAGGAACTTTATAAAACAGCCGTGACACAATATGCAAAGGAATGCAGCAGTGCATTCATTTCCATTTTTCAACAGACTGAATTACCTTTAGATGAATGTCTGGATGCCATGGAGAAAATCTCTATCAGCCAGGAACACGGTTATAAATACAAAGAATTTTTTAACAAAGAAGGAAATGAACTATTTCATAAGCAGCTGGAATTGTACATGTCAAAAGAGATCTTTCCGTTTATGCAGAATTACATAGCGTGTCTGGCTAAGCGTAAGGAAATCCAGGCAGAAGATACCGGTCTGTTAGCACATTTTTTGTGGAATGGACAGTCTTCGGTTATGAATGAGGAAAGTGTACCGGTTGAAAAGAGAATTGCGTTTATCAGGAAGATATTTAAAAAAATATTAGATTAGAACAAGATTTTAGACATTTAGAATATGACATTCATGTTTCTATTGCTACGTCGTACAGAATAAGCAAACAGCTATTGATACTAAGTATAATCAGCCCTGCCAAGTTTGGCAGGGCAAACAAATACCTTGTGATTGAACGAAAGTCAATGAATATATTTCAATGAATACGAGTCAATGAATATTAATCAATATGCTTAGAATCTGAACAAATGCAAAAAAAATCAGTTTCAGGAAAGGAGAAATTTATGCGTAAAGAAAGCAGTAAGGAATTAACAAAACAATATTTTAACAGTACCGCGGAGGATTATGATCAAAGTCATGACGGAAAATTTGTATATTGCATGTATCAGGAGATTGTGGAGAGGGCGGCAGCTTTGAAGCCTGACAGTGTACTGGATTTGGGGTGTGGAAATGGAAATGTCATACATTTGCTGAAAAGCCGGATATCTGCAAAGTACTACGGACTGGATATCTCAGAAAAAATGATAGAGGAGACAAAGAAACGTTTTGGAAATGAAGTGGAACTGTGTGTAGGGGATGCAGAAAATCTTCCATATGAGGATCATACCTTTGATCTGATTATCTGTAATGCTTCCTTCCATCACTATCCCAGAGCAGAGAAAGCAGTTGCAGAGATGAAAAGAGTTTTAAAGCCTGACGGAACGGTCATATTGGGGGATCCGACTCTGCCGGGGAAAATCTTTACCAATATGCTGAACTGGCTTATGAAATACAGTCATTCCGGGGAGGCAAAGATCTGGCATAAGAAGGAAATTATTCCATTATTCCAAAGGTATGGTTTTCAGATTAAAGATTGGAAGAAGATAAATTATAAGACATTTATGTTTTCGGCGACACCTGAAACATAACAAATTGCAAGAAATCGAAATACAGTGAATTAAATTACAAATTCCTCCATGCTATAATTTCCCCAAAAGATACGAGGAGGATTAGGAATGAAATATAAAAATGATTCTCTTTCCATAGAGGAAAGGGTAGAGGATCTGATGGGGCGGATGACACTGGATGAGATGGCTGCGCAGCTTGGATCATACTGGATCTACCAGTTAGATGACGGGAAGAACCTGTCTCAGGAGAAAGCACAAAGATATCTGCATGATGGGATTGGACAGATTACAAGAGTCTGCGGCGGCAGCAGCCTGAAACCGGATGAGGCAGCCAGGATGGCAAATCAGATTCAGAAATATCTGGTGGAAGAAACCAGGCTGGGGATACCAGCGATGATTCATGAGGAGGCTTGCAGCGGCTTTACGGCAATCGGCGCTACTACATTTCCACAGACCATAGGAGTGGCATCTTCTTTTGATCCGGAGCTGAGTGAACAGATAGGCAAGGTGATTGGCAGACAGATGAGGGCTGCAGGAGCACATCAGGCCCTTGCGCCGCTGTTAGACGTTGCAAGGGATCCGCGCTGGGGACGTATGGAAGAGACCTATGGGGAAGATCCCTATGTGGTGGGGACTATGGGCACAGCCTATGTAAAGGGAATCCAGGGTGATTTGAAAGAGCAGGGAGTTCTGGCAACCGGGAAGCATTTTGTAGGCTACGGCGCATCGGAAGGCGGTATGAACTGGGCGCCGGTTCATCTGCCGGAGCGGGAGCTGCGGGAAGTATACCTGACACCATTTGAGATGGCGGTAAAGGAAGGAAATCTGGCATCCATTATGAATGGATATCATGAGATTGACGGCGTACCCTGCGGTGCTTCGAAGAAGCTGCTGAACGATATCCTGAAAGAAGAGTGGGGATTTGAGGGCATTGTAGTTTCTGATTATTTTGCCATTAACCAGATCTTTGATTATCACAATATGGCAGCGGATAAAGAAGAAGCAGCAAAAATGGCGCTGGAAGCAGGCATGGATGTAGAACTTCCCAATGTGGACTGCTTTGGGGGACCTTTAAAGCGCGCGGTAGAAAAGGGAGATATTTCCATGGAACTGATCCGGACCAGTGTAAGAAAAGTCCTGACATTTAAATTCCGTCTGGGATTATTTGAACATCCATATGTGGAAGCGGAGAAGACATTGGAGCAGTTTGATACGCCTGAGGATCGTCAGCTTGCCCTGGAAGCGGCAAGAAAGTCCGTTGTTTTACTGAAAAACGAGAACCGGCTTCTGCCTTTATCAAAGGATATCAAAAAACTGGCTGTCATCGGTCCTTCTGCAGACAATATCCGGCATATGATCGGGGACTACACCTATCAGGGACAGATCGAAGGTCTGCTGGAGCTGCATGAGAGCCAGGGAAATGCCATGAATCAGCCCATACCGGAGAATATTGAAATGTCCGGGAATATCGTGCAGATGGAGAGTTACCTTGAGGCAATCAAAAAGGCGGTGTCTTCGGATACGGAGATTATCTATGCAAAAGGATGTGAGATAAAAGGGACTTCCAGAGATGGATTTACAGAAGCGGTAAATGCTGCCAGACAGGCTGACACCGTACTGTTGTTTTTGGGCGATCTGACTGGAATTACTCTGGAATGTACGGTGGGAGAATCGGTGGACCGGGCAGAATTAAGTCTTCCGGGAGTACAGGGAGAACTGGTACGCGCCATTGCAGCCACCGGGGTACCGGTAGTTCTGGTGCTGAGCAACGGGCGCCCCTATTCGATTACCTGGGAAGAAGAGCATATCCCGGCAATTCTGGAAGCGTGGTTCCCTGGAGAAGAGGGAGGAAAAGCCGTAGCAGAAATTCTATTCGGAGACAGGAACCCGGGCGGCAAACTTCCGGTATCCGTACCACGGACCTCCGGGCAGATTCCGGTGTACTATATGCATAAAAAATCCGGCGGGCGTTCCCACTGGAGAGGAAATTACGATGACGTCAGTGCTTCCCCTCTGTATGCATTTGGCTATGGACTGAGTTATACAGATTTCCGTTTTGAAGATTTCAAAATAGAAAAAAAGGAAATAGCGGTAGGAGGCAGTCTGGAAGCCTCCGTTAAGATCACCAACATCGGAGACCGGGAAGGTGATGAAGTAGTACAGCTTTATATACGGGATGTGGCTGCCAGTGTCACCAGACCGGTACAGGAACTGAAAGCATATAAGAGAATCACATTGAAGCCCGGTGAAAGTAAGGTGCTGGAATTTACCATTAAATCGGCGCAGATGGGATTTTATGATATCAATATGGATTATGTGCTGGAGCCGGGAACAATCGAGGTTATGGTGGGGGCAGCCTCCAATGATATCCGGTTCAGAGACAATATCATCCTGACAGGGAATAAGTGTAAAGCAGACCGGGTATTTGAAAATCAGGTAATTGTAAGAAAGCAGGTGTAGTTTATGTACTATAAAGAAGACTGGGAAAAAGCAAAAGCCAGACTGACAGCGTTATGGGACAATGAGATACTGGATCGCTGCTGTATATCCGTTGCAGCTCCCCGGGACGGTAAAACAAATGTACACATATTTGCTCCCGGTGAATGTAATCCAAATGACCCGGAAGATCTGGAAGATTACTGGATGAACCCGGAGCGGATCTGGAAACGTAATATCCTGCGGCTGGAACATACCTATTTCGGAGGGGAGTCACTGCCCCTGGTGATGCCAAATTTTGGAGCCTCCGGGCACTGTGTTTACTACGGCGGTAAATACACGTTAAAAGCGGATACGATCTGGTTTGATTCAGTGGTGGAAGACCTGGAGGAGCACCAATGGAAATATGACCGTGAAAATAGATTCTACCGCCGCCAGCGGGAGATTGTCCAATATCTTGCAGAAAAGGGCATGGGAAATTATCTGCTGTCTATGCCGGATAACTGCGGCACACTGGATGCCATCGGACATCTGCATGGTTCTATGGAAACCATGATGGACATGTATAGCTGTCCCGGGGCAGTTCAGGCGGCCATATCAACAATCAATGAAGGCTGGACAGATGCGGCGGAGACTTTCTATCAATTGGGGAAGAACTGCAACGAAGGGGGCAGCTGTGTTGGGTGGATGGACACCTGGGCACCGGGGCGCCATGCCCAGATGCAGTGTGATATGTCTGTCATGTTCTCGCCGGACTGTTATCAGAAGTTTGTGGTACCGGAACTCAAAAAGCAGATGGAATGGGAAGAATATCCTGTTTACCATTTTGACGGAAAAGAACAGATCAGCCATCTGGATCATTTACTGGACCTGAAAGAGCTTCAAATGATTCAATGGACCAATGTGGATGGGCAGGAAAGTCCCGCACATTTTATTCCTGCACTGAAGCGGATGCAGGAGGCAGGGAAAAAGATCCTGGTGCTGACTCCGGCATCGGATATTCCCGCATTGCTTGATAACCTGTCATCCAGGGGGCTGTATCTGCATACTTATGCAGATACCGTGGATGAAGCCAATAAGATTATACGCTATGTGGAAAAAAATACACATGCATGAGGAGGAAGTACATTATGAAATATGAAGCATCCTGGAATTCACTGAAAACCCATCAAACACCGTCATGGTTTCAGAAGGCAAAATTCGGAATCTACACACACTGGGGGATTTATTCCGTACCTGCCTGCAGACCCAATGGAAGCTGGTATGGCTTTTATATGTATCAGAAAGGCAGTCCCCAATATGATTACCATACAAAAACATACGGAGATCCATCCGTATATGGATATAAGGATTTTATCCCGGCATTTACCGGAGAAAAGTTCAATGCCAGGGAATGGGCCGAATTATTTGCAAAGGCAGGAGCAAAATTTGCAGGACCAGTAGGCGAGCATCATGACGGATTTAGTATGTGGGACACCGGTTTAAACCGGTGGAATTCTGCGAAAATGGGTCCCAAAGCAGATGTTGTGGCGGAGATGGAACGGGAGATCCGGGCGCAGGGAATGAAGTATATGGTGGCGCTTCATCATGCGGAAAACTGGAGGTTCTTTCCACACTGGGCAGAGGGAACAGATTTATCGGATCCGGAGTATTTTGATCTGTACGGTACCCCGCATGACCTGGACTGGAAGGACGGGATACCGGATAAGGGCGAATGGCCGATCTGGAATGCACAGACTCTGCCGGATAAAGCATTTTGTGACAAATGGCTTGCAAAATGCAAGGAAATTATCGACCGGTTTTCACCGGATATGCTATGGTTTGACTTTGGTCTGGGATTTATGCCGGAAACCTACCGGGAAGAGATGCTGGCTTATTACTATAATAAAAGTGAAGAGCAGGGAAGAGAAGTAGTCATTACCTATAAATATCAGGATCTTCCGGTGGGAAATGGTGTCATTGATCTGGAACTGGGAAGATTTGACCGGATGATGTATCACGAATGGATCACCGATACCACCGTAGATGACGGGGAGGGATGGTGCTATCTGTTTGATGCGGAATATAAGCAGCCGGAGGAACTGGTACACTATCTCATTGACAATGTGAGCAAGAACGGATATCTCCTGCTCAATGTAGGTCCAAAACCCAATGGAGAGATTCCGGAAGAAGCCAGACATATCCTTCTGGAAATGGGAAAATGGCTGGAAGTTAACGGTGATGCAATCTATGATACCACACCCTGGATGACATTCGGAGAAGGCCCGGCTAAAATGGAAAAGGCCGGTATGTTCAGTGAAGGAGAAAAGCTTCAGTATGGGCCGGAGGATATCCGGTTTACCGTTAATGGAAACATGCTTTATGCGGCACTTCTTGGGTGGCCGCAGGATGGAAAGGCAGTCATCAGAAGTGCCGCCCGGTTCTATCCGGGAGAAATAGAAGAGATTACTATGCTAGGTAATGGAAAACCGCTGCAGTGGAGCTGTACGGATGAGGGGCTGGTTGTAAATCTTCCGGACCAAAAGCCCTGTGATTATGCCTGGGTACTGGAAATTGCCCGGAAGTCTCCTTTTTAGACCGGGAATCCTTTTGTGGCGGTATCAGCACTGCTTTTTGCAGAATGGATGGCTGGAGATATACGAAACATACTATAAATTTTACGAACGTTGCATATATTCATGAACGAATTTTATGATATAATAAATACAATGAATCATCAAATACTCTCGGAGGCGCAAATCGGTCAGATTTGGGGTTCGGAGAGTTTTGATGTATGAAAACATGGGATCATGGGGGAAAGAACATGTATAAGGTTGTAATTGCGGAAGATGAAATGTTTGTGAGGCTGGGAATCAAGATGTCTGTTGACTGGGAGAAGCTGGGGATGGAGGTGGCAGCTGATGTGGAGAATGGGCAGCGGGCACTGGAAGCATGGGAAGCCTTTCAGCCGGATATTGTCATAACGGATATTAAGATGCCCGTGATGGATGGAATTTCACTGATCAGGCAAATACGGCAAAAGGATGAGCGGACCAGATTTATCATCCTCAGCTGCATGGAAGAATTCAATATTGTGCGGGAAGCCATTTCACTTGGGGTTTCCGATTATGTATTAAAGCTGACCATGACACAGAAAGATATGGAAAAAGTCCTGGAGAAGGTCAAAAGAGAATTGGTTGTCATGGACAGAAGCCAGAAGAAACAGGAAAACGGGATGGAAAGAAAACGGTTTGAGGACTCACTCCGCAATTTCCTCTATTACCGCCTGGATGTGGGCCAGGATTGGAAAATGATGCTGGAAGAACAATTTTCTGATGCGGAAAAGCAAATGCAGATGGTGGCACTGGAGATTGATAACTATACGGAAAGCAAACGGATATTCAACGATTCTTATGGCAGTATCCTGGATTCGGCAGTAGAGAATATCCTGTCAGAACTGCTGGTGGAGGAAAACCATATTCTGCTTCCGGAAAAGGATGGGAGATTTATCATGATCCTGGAAGAGGCCGGGGACAGTGAAATTCTGTCCGGACAGCTGCAGCAGCAGCTGGAAAAAATGCGGGAGGTATTGCAGCGGTGTGTGAAAAGCACGGTTTCCTTCGCCATAAGCAGCCGGGGCAATAGCGGTGATGAACTTTATGAAATGTACCATCAGTGCTGCCAGGCGCTGGAAAAGAAATTCTTTTATGGATTGAACCGGAATACCTTGTATAATGCACAGAACCCGGATGACTGTAAGCGGCTGATCCGCAGAAAGATGGGGCGGTTAATTTTACAGATGAAAATGGATGAGTCTGCTGCCAGGCGGCTTCATGAGGCGGAAGCAGGATTCTGCCAGCATGAAAATCCGGTTACCATCCGGCATTATTTTGAACATGCCATCAATGTAGAGATGTGCAGAATTCTGCCGGAAGGCCAGCAAAGATACCAGATCACAGAGCAGTTTATAACCAGACTGAAAAACAGCCAGACCTTTGACGGGGTCCTGGAGGTTTATGAATCCTGTATGGAATATCTTCAGGTCAGTTCCGGTGAGCAGACATTATTAAGTAAGCCGGTCAAAGATATCCTGTATTATATCAGCCTGCATTATCCGGAAGATATCACCCTGGATCAGGTTTCCCAAATGGTAGAGTTGAGCAGGACTTATGTGTGCGGCTTGTTCAAGAAGGAACTAGGTGTAAATTTAACCAATTATATTATGAACTACCGGATTGAGAAAGCGAAGGAGCTGCTGCGCAGTACCAACTTAAGATCATATGAGATAGCTGAGAAGGTGGGGTTTCTCGATGAAAGTTATTTCAGCCGTACCTTTAAGAAAGTGACCGGTCAATCTCCCAATTCATTTAAAAAAGGGGTATAAACATGCTCTGGCTGGTATTAGAGAATGTGCGCCGGGACAGGAAAGGCGGAAGAAGCCATGAGAAGAAAAAAGAATAACGGACAGGCATTCAGCAGACGGCTCCAGTCACAGCTGCTGGCAGTCTTTATGGTGACGATCACAATCCTGGTGGGAGTTGTGTCCATATTCAGCTACAAACGTTCCGAAAAAGTGATTCAGGAACAGTCAGCCAGTATGATGCAGCAGTATTTCCAACAAAATCAGTATAACATTATCCGCTATACCCAGGAGGTGGAAAAAATACTGCGACTTTTTATGATTCAGGACTCTCTTCAGGACTATATGCGGCAGGGATGGAAAAACCAGTTTGACAGCATCCAGAAAGCGATGCAGATTTTTGATTATACCAATGTCGTGATGGGGAATTATGAATACCTGGATTCTATTTATTACTATGGAAATGACGGTACGGCTCTGGGAGTCTTGGAGAAGAAGAATATGGTAACCAGGATACCGGCTCTGGATCTGCCATGGTATTCCCTGGGGATTCAGGAGGAAGCTCTGAAAAATCCGGGGAAGGTACTGTGGTTTGGAGGGTATACGAATCTGGATTTTGCCATGGAGCAGGAAGCGAAAGAGGTGCCATATATAACCGCAGCCGGCAGCATTTGGCTGGGAACGGGAAGATATGCCACTGTAGTAGTGAATATCCGGCAAAATGCACTTGCAGATCTTTTTACAAAGTCAGATACTCCGGATGAAAGAGAAAGTTATCTGATGAATGACCAGGGCATAATCGTGGTTCATCAGAACAGCGAAAAAGTAGGAAAACAGGCAGAGTTTACCCCTCGTGAGCTGGAAAAGACCGGTGACGGCTATCTGATGAAAGAAAATATTCAGATTAATTACCATCGGATACAGGGGCTGCCCTGGACCATTGTAACGGAGATTCCCAAAGAATCGCTCTATGGAAGCCTGGTTTCATTGAAACGCTGGTTTCTGGTTCTTGCGGCAGGGGGGCTTCTGGTAGCACTTGCATTGTCGGCGTACAGCCTTTATCGGCTGACTGAACCGCTGAAACGTCTGAGGGCGGCGATGGAGCGGATGGAAAATGGTTCTCTGGGAGAACAGCTGGATGAAAGCAGCAAAAATGAACTGGGAATGCTGGGACGGCAGTTTAACCGGATGTCCATGAGTATTCATACCATGATCGACCAGATCCGGGATATGGAAGAAGAGAAAAGAATTTTGGAAAAAGAAGCCCTGCAGGGTCAGTTAAATCCGCATTTTCTATTTAATACCCTGAGCACCATGCGCTTTATGGCAAAGCTGGGACAGAATGAACCCCTGGAAGAGTGTTTCTGCGCACTGGGAAGAATGCTGCAGCCAATGTACCGCAGTCAGGGAGAATTGTGGAGCCTCAGACAGGAAGTAGACTACATGTCTACCTATATTACGATCATGAATTGCCGTTACGGTGGTAAGCTTATCATGGAATTTGAGATACCGGATATGCAGATGGAGCTTCCGGTACTTAAATTCATTTTGCAGCCCCTGGTGGAAAATGCCATTGAACATGGATTTGCAGATTCCGGTGGAGCCGGCATGATTGTGATGGGGGCAGAGCAGAAAGAGAATCAGCTGCAGGTGTACGTTGAAGATAACGGCAGCGGAATTCAGGAGGAAGAGCAGGAACGACTTTGCCAATTACTGAAGCAGGCGGAGAAACAGAAGGAGCTTTATAAGAATCATGTAGGCATTGTGAATGTGCATCGGAGGTTAAAGGTACATTTTGGGGACGCATACGGAATCAGGCTGGAAAGTATACCGGGGAAATCCACCTGTATATATCTGGTTATGCCGGTTATAAAGCCTGTTTAAAAATCATTGCTGCAAAGCGGGAACGGCAGATAAGCTATAAACAATATATAATGACAGCAATTATATAAAAGAGCACAAGAAAGTACATAAAATCATAACGAAATACAATTTTTAGAAAATCTCCTTCGTATTCTGAAATATGGCTGACTGAATTTAAGACAGAAAATGAGAATATCCTTTATCGAAATGTAGTGCGGGATTCCCTATAATATTGTCTATAAGGTTAACCAATAAAGTTCAGAAGAGAAGGAGGTTTTTTTATGCGAAAGATACCAAATGGAAAGGGTATTGTCAGAAGGAAAATGCCGGAGGGAAAGAAGTTTTTCCTTGCGTCCGTTCCTTTCCTGATTTTGGTTTTCGCATTTGCTTATGTCCCGCTTTTGGGATGGGCATATGCATTTTTCGATTATCATCCCGGAATGTCATTGTTTGATTGTGATTTTGTGGGACTGAAGACATTTGCTAAGATCTGGGCAAATAAGTCAGAGTTATTCCGGGTAATGCGAAATACCCTGGCGATGAGTGCAATCTGTATTACAACAATGCCCCTTGCAGTCGTTTTTGCAATTATGCTGAATGAGATAAAAAATTCGAAATTCCGCAAACTGGTTCAGACCACCACTACACTTCCGAATTTCATCAGCTGGATTGTAGTATTTACACTGGCATTTGCAATGTTTTCTACCGATGGTATGGTTGCGGGCGTCTTTAAATCATTAGGGATAGAGAAAACGGTGAATCTGCTTGGTGACAACAAACATGCATGGGCATTCCAGTGGGCGCTGGCAACCTGGAAAAGCCTGGGGTGGAGTGCAATTATCTATATCGCATCCATAGCGGGTATTGACAGCGAACTTTATGATGCTGCTCATGTGGATGGTGCAAACAGGCTGCAGACCATACGGCATATTACCGTACCGGGATTATACGCAACGTTTTTTGTACAGCTTCTGCTGGCAATCAGCAATATGCTGAGTAATGGTTTTGAACAGTATTTTGTATTCTATAACCCGTTGACCGCAGACAAGATAGAAGTTCTTGACTACTATGTGTTTAAGATCGGTGTATTGACGAATGATTATCCCCAGTCCATTGCCCTTGGTATGTCAAAAACGATTATATCTGTCATACTTCTCTTCACGGCAAACCAGCTTTCCAAGAGGGTTCGCGGTGAGTCGATTGTATAGGAGGGGAATAGAATGATAACGAAAAGATTGAAATCGAAAAAAACATTGTCGGAAAGGATAGCAGATATTTTTATTTATTTAATCTGCATTTTACTGGTCATTATCTGCATTTATCCATTTTACTACGTAATAATTTATTCCATCAGTGATCCTGCACAGGCATCCAAAGGGATTTTCCTTTTGCCAAAAGGGTTTAACCTGGATACTTATAAAGGGATTATCAAACTGAACGACATACCGGGAGCATATCTGATCTCCATTCTCAGAACGCTGCTGGGAACCGGGATTACCATTATCAGTTCTTCTTTCTTTGCATACCTGGTTACGAACCAGAAAATGTATTACAGAAAAATTGTATACCGTTTTGTTATTATTACAATGTACATCAATGCAGGTTTAATTCCATGGTATATCACCATGAAAGCATACGGGCTGCAGAATAATTTCCTGCTTTATATTTTACCGGGTGCGCTTTCTGCTTATTATGTCATCCTGTTGAAGACTTACATGGAGTCCCTGCCAAAAGAGCTGGAAGAGTCCGCGAAAATTGACGGGGCGGGAATGATGACAATTTTTGGGAGAATTATTTTCCCACTGTCAAAGCCAATAGTGGCGACTGTAGGGGTATTCTCCATGGTGGGACAGTGGAATCAGTGGCAGGACAACTACTTCCTGGTTTCCGATGCAAAATTACAGACCCTGCAGATGGTGCTCTATAATTACCTGAATCAGGCAAACCGGTTTCAGAGCATGTCCAGTAATGCAATTGATGCATCCGCAGTAACCAGTTCCATTACACCTTCTTCGATTAAAATGTGTATCACGGTGCTGGTAGTACTACCGATTATGTGTGTATATCCGTTCCTTCAGAGATATTTTGTAAAGGGTATTATGATGGGAGCAGTCAAAGGATGATTAAAATAAGAAAACAATGATTAACGATATAACAATGATAACGATATAAAAATGGGAGGAATCATCATATGAAAAATAAATTAAGAAAAATAACGGCTTTATTATTGGCAGGAGCAATATGCATGTCTGCTGCAGCGTGCGGAAAAAGTGAAGAGAAGACGGATACAGGAAGTACTACAGCCGGTTCACAGGCAAGTTCTGATGAACCGGTGACCCTTACCATCTGGAATACAGAAGTTCTGACTCCCGGTATCCAGACTAATGAAGTAGCAAAGGAAATTGAAAAAAAACTGGGCATCAAAATGGAAATTGTACAGGGCGATGCTCAGAAATTCAGTATTCTGGTTGCAGGGGGAGATCTGCCGGATATCATCTATACCAATCCGGCTCAGCAGAACGTGGCATCCAACAATCTGATAACAAGCGGGCAGCTGATGCCCATGGACGAACTGATTGACCAGTATGGGGAAAATATTAAGAAAAATTTTCCGGACCGCCTGAAGTATTCTAAGCAGTTTGCAAGTAACGGAGAAGATAAGGTTTATTATCTGCCGGTTCTGGCATACCAGGCAAATGAAGAGCATCCCAATGTCAGCTATTCTATTGAAAATGTAGGATTGATGACAAGATGGGATATCTATGAGGCAATCGGATGTCCGGAAATTAAAACTACCGATGACTATCTGAATGTACTGAAAGAAATGCAGGAATATGCAAGGGAAAAGGATCTGGCAGACGGGAAGCAGATCTATGCAATTTCCGGATGGAGTGACTGGGGTCTATGGCCATGGTGGCTGGCAAATACCAGAGAAATGGGATATACGGATCTTGCCAACTCAACCATCTTTAACTATAAGACGAAGTCCGTAGAGGGAGTGTTTGCAAGTGATGCATTCTGGCAGTCCCTGGAATTTTACAACAAAGCTTATAACATGGGCATTCTGGACCCGGAAGCATTTACAATGAAAAATGATCAGTTCTGGGAAAAATGCAAGAACGGACAGGTGATGATGGCATATGCCAGCTGGCAGACGGAAGGTATTAATACATTTTTCCAGACGAACGGACATCCGGACTGGAGTTACCAAAAACTGCCGTACGACGGATATGATTATATTTCCGGTATTGTTTCAACAACCGCACCTCTTGGAAGTGGTATAGAGTATGCCACAGCGATTACCAAGAATTGTAAGAATCCGGAGAAAGCAATGGAACTGATTGATTTCATGAATTCAGAAGAAGGCGCCCGTCTGATTTACAGCGGAGTAGAAGGTACACATTGGACCAGTAAGGATGGCGTTGTGCAGCCATCAGAGGAATTTATTACCCAGTCTAAGACAGATCCGGATTATAAGCTTAATGTTGGGGTTAACCTTTACAATAAACTTTGCGGATTCAAAGATATCCAGGTACTTTCCGACGGATATCCGGCAGACCTGATGAAATCGGATGAGCAGAAAGCAGCCACAATTACCGATACAGATAAGAGCTACTGTGAATATTACTCCCAAAAAGAAGGGGGAGATTATCAATATCCGGGCCAGGTTCTCTATGATATGTGGCAGAAAGAAAAAGTCGATACGATCACAGATTTCTATCTCTATCCCACCTTGGTGCAGAGTCCCGATGAGGAAACACTCAACATCATAGCACAGTGCGAACAATATATGAATGTACAGGGTGTAAATGCAATTATGACGGCAACGGCAGAGGATTTTGCTGCCTGCAAAGAAGAGACATTGAAAGGTCTGGAGAGTAAAGAATACTCAAAAGCAACTGCGAAAATAGAAGAGCTGTATGCGGCTGCGGAAAAAGAAGCAGAAGCCTTCGGGATGAAATAAATGCAGTTTTGCAGATGCCGGGCAGCATGGAAAACCAATGCAATAGTATGCTTGTGCAGCAGAATTTGAGTATGAAATGATATATAACCGTATTGAAATTGCAGCAGGATATAAGGAGCAGAAATAATGAAAAATATAATGTTTAATGCAAATCACTCACCAATTGGCGCATATGCCAGTTTCACACTTGGATTCCCCGGCGCAGCCGGGGGTCCCGGGATGGAGCGCAGAGGACCTGCAGATACAAATGTTTATATCGGAGTGGAACGGCGTGAAGGAGGAAGCTATGAGAGCTTTCCCTTTTTTAAAAATGAAGATGATGAGAGTAAACAGTACGATGTGGAAAAAGAAGACACCCAGGAACAGGAAGGATATTTTGACCAGTTTCCGGCTTCTGAAATAGAGAGAGACTTCCGGGTAAGCAGCGATAGCTGGAAAGCCAGAGACATAACGTTCACCCTCTATAATCAGGTGGAATCCATACCGGATCCAAAATTCTGCGATGAGGAATGTCTGAAAGAAGTAATTGTACCCGCTGTACTGGCTGAGTTAACCATTGATAACCGCGGATGCCCCAATGGAAGAAAGGCATTTTTCGGATTTAATGAAGTAGAAGAACGGTATGGCATGCGTCCTCTTTCTTCGGGAAAAATGCATGGTGTGGGACAGGGGGGAAATCTGGCGGTTTTTACCCTGGATCAGGATGCCCATCCGGCGGGCGGATTTTGCCCCGAGTGTATCTTGGGAGAAGAGGATCGTGATAACTGGAACTTCCGGCTGGGAAAGACAGCATTACTGGTGCTGGATGTACCAGAGGATACAAAGAAAACCTTTCGCTTTGCAGTCTGCTTTTATCATGGCACACAGGCAACTTACGGGATTGATACAAAATATTACTATACCAGATATTTTCGTAACATTGAGGAAGTAGGCAGCTATGCACTTTCCGTATTTGACCGGATTGTGGAAAAATGCCGGGAAGCAAACCTGAGATTTGACAAGGAAAGCCTTACCCCGGAACAGCGTTTTATGTTGTGGCATTCCATAAAAAGTTATTACAATTCATCACAATTTCTGATCAAAGACGGAGAGCCGCTCTGGATCATCAATGAGGGCGAATTCCGGATGATGAATACCATGGATCTGACGGTTGATCAGTTGTTCTTTGAAATGAAAATGAATCCATGGACGGTCCGTAACGAACTTGATTTTTATCTCCGGAATTATTCCTATGAGGATAAGGTACGGTTTCCGGGCAGTGACACTGAGTATGAGGGCGGCATCAGCTTTTGCCATGACTGTGGCGTGGCGAATGTATTTGCACCAGAGGGGAGGTCTGCCTATGAAAAATGCCGGTTAACGGATTGCTTTTCTTATATGAGCCATGAACAGCTGGTAAACTGGACCTGCTGTGCCCTGGTGTACATAAAACAGACCGGGGATCAGTCATGGAGTGACAGCCGCAAAGAGACATTGAAGAGCTGTTTTGCCAGCATGGTTAACCGGGATCATCCCGATCAGCACAAACGAAACGGGGTTATGGGACTGGACAGCACCCAGACGAAAGGGGGCGCGGAGATCACCACTTATGACAGCCTGGATGTATCTCTGGGACAAGCCAGGAACAATATCTATCTGGCGGGAAAATGCTGGGCAGCTTATGTGGGCCTGAAAGATTATTTTGAAACGAACCGGGAGGCAGGTCTTGCCAAACAGTCGGCACTGCAGGCGCAGAGGTGTGCAGAAACGATACGGTCTCATATGACGGAAGGCGGATACATACCGGCTGTTATGGATGAGGATAATGATTCTAAGATCATTCCTGCAATTGAAGGGCTGATTTTCCCATATGTGCTGGATTTAAAAGAAGCCTGCAGAGAAGACGGCATTTACGGAGCATATATCCGGGCATTGAAAAAACATTTTGAAACAGTGATGCAAAAGGGAGTCTGTATCTTTTCAGACGGCGGATGGAAGCTCTCTTCCACAAGTAATAATTCCTGGCTCAGCAAAATTTATCTCTCTGAGTTTATTGCAGGAAAAATTCTTGGATTTGACCGGAAGACTTATATGGAAGAAGCAGACCGGGCGCACGTGGACTGGCTGACCCATCCGGAGCATTCATACTGGTGCTGGTCGGATCAGATTGTAAGCGGCATCATCAGTGCAAGCAAATATTATCCCCGTGGTGTAACAAGCATTTTATGGATGGAGGAATGACAAAAATGAAGGCATTTACTTACTATAGCCCCACCGAAATAATCTTTGGGTGCGGGAAGCTGGTAGAGACAGCAAAATTGGTAAAGCGGTTTGGAAATAAAGCACTGCTGGTGACTGGAAAAGGAAAATCCTCTGTAAATGCAGCCCGCCGGGTTCTTGAACTTTTGCAGGGGGCAGGTATTAAAACGGCACATTATGACGGTGTATCACCCAATCCTACTACTGATCTGGTAACAGAAGGCGCTGAAATGGCAAAAAAACTTGGGGCAGAGGTAATCATTGGACTGGGGGGCGGATCTGCAATGGACACCGCGAAAGCAATCGCAGTGGAGGCGTCACACCCCGGTACCGTATGGGATTATAACTGCCATACAGAGGGGCCCACAGATAAGACACTGCCGGTGATTGCAATCGGGACAACCGCAGGAACGGGTTCACAGGTGACCCAATGTGCTGTGATTACCCGGACGAAAGACAAGTATAAGTCTGCAGTCTGGCATCGGAATATTTTTCCCAAAATTGCAATTGTAGACCCGGAACTGACCAGGAGTATGCCAAAAGCGGTAACAGCACAAACCGGGTTCGATGCATTCTGTCATAATTTTGAGGCATATCTCTCGATAAATACCAGTTCAATGGTTGAACGGATGGCATTGGAAGCCATAGCAGCCATTGTGGAATATTTGCCCAAAGCGCTGGCAGACGGGAATGACATGGAAGCCCGTTCCAGGATGGCATGGGCGGATACCCTGGGTGGATTGACAAACGCCAATGCCGGTGTAACACTGCCCCATGGACTGGGCATGCAGGTGGGAGGCCACTGTCCCCAGGTGACTCATGGACAGGCACTGGCTGCGTTTTATCCCGCATTTACCAGATACACTTACCCCGCAGCAGTGGAGAAATTTGCTGCAGTAGGAAGAATTTTAAATCCCGGGCTCCAGTCGGAAACAGAAGACACAGCTGCGGCAAAATGCTGTAAGGAAATAGACCGTTTCTTAAAAAAGATCGGTCTCTGGACTGGCTATAAAGAACTTGGGGTTACCATGGAAGATATCCGTGAGATTGCAGACTGCGGACAGGTACTGGGCGATTATCTGAACAACCCGAGAGTGGCTGACATTGAGGAAATGTATGAGCTGCTGGTTTCCTGCTATGAGCGGGATTAGAATCTGGCACCTGCATGAAAGAAAAGGAGTGTAAGGCAGATGAACTGTTTAAGCAAGCAGCAAGTAAAAGACGTAATTGAAGGCAGAGGAGCAGCATCCAGACCGCCGATTCTCTATGATTTGTGGATCGGAGAGAATGTGTTTGGCTGGAATACAAAGGAAAGAGAAGCATGGCTTTCCGGTTATCCAAGAGATATTGAGGATGTGTTTCTGAACATTCCCGATCTGATTCATGCTCCGGCAGATGATCCGGATTACCGCTGGGCAGGCACAGATATGAAAGATATGGAGGAAAAAGGATGGGATGCCAGGATTTTAATTGAAGACTGGGAGAGCGGGGAAGCAGAAAAATTCTTTGAGACATTTCCGGATCCAGAGTATCCTGGGCTGATCCCGGAGAAGAAGCCCTCCGGAGAACGATATACCCTGGCAAGATGGTGGTATGGATTATTTGAACGCCACTGGTCGCTGCGGGGCATGGAAAATGCGTTGATGGATTTTTATTTATACCCCGATGAAATCCACCGCCTCTATCAAAAACTGACGGACTTCTATATACGGATTATGGAGAGAGCCTGCACGGAGATGAAAATCGACGGATTCTTTGTTTCAGATGACCTGGGAACACAAAACTCCCCGTTTTTTTCACTGGATATCTTCCGGGAATTCTTTAAACCCTATTATCAGCAGATATTCGGGAAGGCCCATGAACTTGGTACCCATTTCTGGCTTCATACCTGCGGAAACATTGAGTTGTTTCTTCCGGAGTTTATTGAAATTGGGCTGGATGTCATTCATCCCATACAAAAATATACCATGGATGAAAAAAGGATTGCCGCCGTATACGGAGATAAGATTTGTATTCTTGCGGGATTCGATGTGCAGCAGACGATACCTTTTGGAACACCGGAAGAGGTGAGAGAGGAAGTCAGGTATCTTCTGGATGCCTATTGGCGGGAAGATGGACGCTTAATGGTTACCATGGGAAACGGGTCAACGGAAGACTGGAAATTAGAAAGCCTTCGGGCGTTGTATGAAGAAACTGTGGGGTATGTTGGAATGTACGAAAGAACAAAAGTTATCAATACTGCAATTAACGGTTGACTTTATATCAAAACAGGGTGTAGAATGTACAAGCATAAAATATTAAGTGCCCGCTGCATGTGGGGTAAAAGGGAATTAGGTGTAGAATCCTAAACGATCCGGTCACTGTGATTGGTGAGCAAAGCCATAGAGAGCCATTGCATTTTTGTGAGAAGGCGTGTCTTTGCGTTATAACCATAAGTCAGGAAACCTGCTTAATATAGGGTTGGTATCTTCCGCAGAAAGTATCCATTCCATATACAGAGAAATAAGTCCATCAATATTCTTTGAGTGTGTCTGAAAAATGCTTGTATCTACAGAACTCTGACTGATCTGTCCAGTTAAGAGGGGTGAATGGTGCAATTATTTTTCAGAGACACTCCGGTCAGGGCCATCAGATAAAGTTTGCCCGGATTTCTGAATATTTTATGTGGCTTTTAACAAAATGTCTGCGATTACGCGGGCATTTTTTTTGTTTAAAACAGATAAGTATTTTCTTTTTAAAATATGGGATATGCGGTGGTATAAATAAAAACAAAGGAGAAATTCAGATGAAAAAGAAATTAGCAGTTATCGCACTGGCAGGCTTAATGGGAGTATTGACAGCCTGTGGATCAGGAAATAGTACGGCAGCAACGCAGGCGCAGACAGAGGCAAAAACAGAAGCTGTTACAGAGGCGAAAACAGAGGCAAAAACGGAGACAGAGACTGCGGCACAGACCGATAATAAAGCGGGAGAGTCTTCAGAAGGTTCTACAGATGTATCCGGTGAATCTGAAACAGCAGCGCAGTCAGCATCAAAATCAGAGACAGACCATTATCCGTTGACAATCAGTACTTTCAATTTTAATAAGGAACCCGTGGAAGAGACCTTTACGGAAGCACCGAAAAAAGTAATCACGGCATGGCAGAATTCCGTTGAGACAATGCTGGCACTTGGATTGGAAGACAACATTATTTCCATCATTGGGGTGAGCGAAGATGATATTTCGCCGTCTCTGCGTGAGGCTTATGCCAAAATTAAAGATAAAGAATTTAATGATTTCACGGATTCCAATGCAGCGATGAGCAAGGAAGCAGCCATTATGCTGGAACCGGACTTTATTCTGGCATGGAAATCCACTTTTTCAGACAAGTCCCTGGGGGACGTGGATTACTGGCAGGAGAATGGCGTTAATACCTATATGGCACTGAACTCCAATGATATCAGTGAAAACAGAACCGTAGACAATGAATATCAGGATATCCTGACTGTAGGAAAGATTTTCAATGTGGAAGACAAAGCCCAGGCACTTGTGGATGAAATGAAAGCGTCCGTAGACAAGGTAACCACAGCGACACAGGGCCAGGAGAAGAAAAAAGTGCTGATTATAGAGTTCCTCGGCGACACCATTAGTATTTACGACAAAACATCTCTGGCGGGGGATATGGTAACCAAAATGGGCGGAGAACTGGTGGATACCGCAAAGGATATCAGCGCCGAGGATATTGTAAATTTAGATCCGGATGTTATTTTTACGATCCACATGGATGGATATGGAGAAGGTGCAGGTTCAGATGCGGTAAAGAGTATCACGGAAAATCCGGCTTACAGCAGTCTGAAAGCAGTAAAAGACAGCCAGGTATTCCCACTGAATCTCAGCGATGTTTATACAAGCGGCATTCGTACAATTGACGGCTTAAATGCGATTGGAAAGGCACTGTATCCGGAATTATATCAGGATTAACAGTGGTAGTAACCGCAATTACCTTAATAAAATCGTATCGCAGAGGCTGCGGTACGCAAGGGGGTAGTCATGAAAAATAAGGCATCTTATGCCACACTATGTATTTTGCTGCTGGCTGCATTGGCAGCTACTATTCTGACGGCGGTCACGATAGGCTCTACTGGCATTACCGTCCGGGAGGTTTATCAGATTGTCATGTTTAAACTTTTTGGGATCGGTGATGCAGCCAGTCTGAGCTCCGGCAAAATTCACGACGTGGTATGGTTTATCCGCATGCCACGCCTGGTGCTGGCACTTCTGGTGGGAATGGGGCTTTCCGTCTGCGGCGTAATTATGCAGGCGATTGTGAAAAATCCGCTGGCGGATCCCTATGTGCTGGGAATTTCATCCGGTGCATCCCTTGGTGCAACTCTGTCGATTATGCTGGGGGTGGGAGTTGCTTTCGGAGCAAATACAGTGGGGATTATGGCGTTTCTGGGGGCTTTTGGCATCTCGGTAGCAGTGGTGATGATAGCAAATATAGGAGGACGGGCAAATTCTGTAAAACTGCTTTTAGCAGGTATGGCATTAAGTGCCGTCTGCTCTGCATTTTCTAATTTCATCGTCTATCTGGTTAATGACAAAGATAAAATCCAGACCGTCACTTACTGGATGATGGGAAGCCTGGCAGGTGCAAAATGGGAAAAGCTGCTGTTCATCGCACCTGTAATATTATTGGGAACCCTGTTTTTCTGGACCCAGCACCGCACTTTGAACCTGATGCTTTTAGGGGATGATGCTGCGATAACCCTGGGTACGGATCTGCATAAATGGAGACAGTTATATCTGTTGATTTCTTCAGCCATGATTGGATTTGTAGTATACAGTTCCGGAATGATCGGTTTCGTAGGTCTGATTATTCCACATATCGTACGCATGGTTGTTGGTACCGACCATAAAAAACTGATTCCTTTAAGTGCGCTGTTGGGAGCGGTTTTTCTGATCTGGGCAGATGTATTATGCCGTGTTATCATACACGGCTCAGAGTTGCCGATTGGCATTCTGACATCCATGATTGGTGCGCCTTGCTTCATCTTTTTGATGGTTCGTAAAAAATATGGGTTTGGAGGAAATAACTGATGGAAATAAGTACAAAAGATCTTGAAGTATTTCTGGAAGGTACCCGGATCATAAAAGGGATGAGTGTAGAAATTAAAGATAAGGAATTTGTCGGTATCCTGGGTCCCAATGGCAGCGGAAAAAGTACACTTCTAAAATGTATTTACCGTGTGCTGCATCCGAAATCAGGTGAAGTGCAATTAAATGGTAAAGCAATTCAAGCCTACTCTGTCAAAGAATCTGCTAGAGAAATGGCGGTAGTGGCACAGCACAATTATTATAATTTTGATTTTTCAGTTCAGGATGTTGTCCTTATGGGGCGTTCACCTCACAAAAAGGCAATGGAAAGAGACAATGCGAATGATTTTGGCATTGTCTCGGAGTCACTTGAAAAGGTAGGCATGAAAGAATTCCGGGACAGAAGTTTTTCAACACTTTCCGGCGGTGAGCAGCAAAGAGTTATTCTGGCAAGGGCTTTGGCACAGAAAACCAACTGCCTTGTTCTGGATGAACCTACTAATCATCTGGATATTAAATACCAGCTCCAGCTGATGGATATCGTCCGATCATTAAATCTGACTGTCGTATCTGCCATACACGATTTAAATATTGCAGCCATGTACTGCAATAAAATATTTGTTGTGA
Source organism: Robinsoniella peoriensis (assembly GCF_000797495.1). Classification (GTDB taxonomy): domain Bacteria; phylum Bacillota; class Clostridia; order Lachnospirales; family Lachnospiraceae; genus Robinsoniella; species Robinsoniella peoriensis. The sequence goes on along the minus strand of NZ_JTGN01000005.1, from coordinate 262,974 downwards.
AAGATGGAAAAATCGTAGCTTTTGGTACACCAGAAGAAGTACTGACCAAAGAATTTATAAAAGAAGTCTATGAGGTAGATGTGGAACTGTTAAAAGATCAAGATGGGCTTTTACACATTTTATACAGACCGGGGTTTAAAAAATAATTATGAAAAAAATAGGAATGTTAAATTGCCTCAAGGCAAATGAAATATGTACAGGAGCAGCGTGTATGAAAGCGTTTTATGCACGCAGCAAATCATTTTCCCGTTACGCGAAAGAGGAAGCAGAGGTTGCTGTTTTTATGCGGTGCAACGGCTGCGAAAACGATCCGGCAACAGATAAAGGGATGCAGGAAAAACTGCAGCGCCTTGTGCAGGAAGGAATTCAGACCGTACATGCAGGGGTGTGTACAAAAGACCGGGATGGAAAGGAATGTCCCGTAATTTCCAGAATACTGGATATGATAGCAGAAAGTGGTATTGAAGTTGTACGGGGGACACATTAGATTTGGGATTTTAAATGGCAGGTTTTAAATGATAGAGTTTTAAATAATTGAGTTAGAAATGATAGAAAATGATGGAGGATGTGCAAAATATCATGTTGATTGATAGTTTGCGGTATCCTCTTTGCTATATATCAGATAAGCTATGAAGGGCGGTATGCACTGGTTTTCGTATAGGCTCCCGAAATTGTATCAGGTGAAGACGAAATGTTTAAAGTGTCACCAGAGAAGGTGAAACTGCAGGACAGACCACTGTCGGTGGTGACGTCATATTGGTTAACCGTATCTGTCATGATAAGCTCACCATAAAATCCGGATTCCGTCCCATCATTGTTTATGATGGTGCCCATGACATTTCCCCGCGCTGAGGTGTACCAGTCCGTATAAGAACTGATGCTTAATTTAATTGTCATGCCGTCTTTTGCCAGCTCATAGCTGCCGCTAAAATAATCCCCGGTATCTATCGGTTTTGTACCCGTACCATCTCCGTTTACCTCTGTGGCAACATTTTTTCCGTCTTTTTTATAGTAATGGACTTCAACGGTTTGATTCATTCTGACACCATCCGGTATGTTTATCACGGCATTGATTAATTCATATGCAACCTTGCTGTCTCCATGTCCCTCTTCCTGTAAGTACATGGTACTGCCTTCAATTCTTGTAACAAAGCCAGACGAGGTATACGAACTGGTTTCGGGGGGCACCGTCTGATTAGTTTCTGTTTTTGCTTCCGTTATGGCTTCTGTTTCCATGGGTTGTGTTTTTGGCGTTTTATTTTCATTCCCCGATTTCTTTTCGGAATCTGTAATTTTTTGATTCTGCCGGTCAGATTTTTTTGATTTCATATCGGCTGCCGGCGTTATTATTTTTTTCTGGTTTTCTGTCTGTGACAGGTCACTTTTGCCTCCGGTTTCTTTCTGGCTGTCGGAGGTTGCCTGGGCTTCTTCGGTATGTTTATCATTTTCGGAAGCAGAGGCAGGAATCTGATCATTGTCCGGTGAGATGAACCAAAATACGGATACAGCGGTGATTAATACAATCACGCATATAAAACTTATTATAGAAGTTTTTTTGTATTTCATAATTGACACAATCCTTTCTTTGATTACATTCTTACCAAAACTGCTGTGCAGAAAGGAGATTCCGGATTTGTTCCCGGCAAGATTAATCAGCGTAAGGGCATATTCCTGCCGCTTTTCTGCGCCCACCGATGTTATCACCTTTTCGTCACAGGACAGTTCCAGATCCCGGTTAAACAGAATCTGCATGATCCAGACAGTAGGATTAAACCAATGGATACACAGGGCAGCCAGTGCAACGATCTTCCAGAGATTATCATGGCATTTTATATGGACAAATTCATGCTCCAATACAAACCTAAGTGCATTGTGGTCAGTCAGGTCCATTGTACGTGGAAGTATAATTTTAGGCGAGAAAATACCATAAGTAACCGGTGTATTTACCCGGTCTGAAAGCAGGATTACAACCTTTCTTTTAAGCTGTTTTTCCTTCATCCAGTGGTTTAAGAATATATTGTGTTTTATGGGCAGTGCTTCCCGCAGCTTCCGATAGTCTCTATAGTATGCAATCATAAAAAATAGGGATAATGCAATCAAGCCAAATAACCATATGATTTGAAAAACAGGAATATTTTCCTGTTGTGAAACTCCCACGCCAGCCGAAAGATAAGTACCGGGGGTGCCTTTTATAAGTGGAAGATCCGAAACTCTCTGCTGGATAACCTGGTCTATTTGTTTTGGTACTGATGTAAATAAATTTGTTGTGATAAATTGAAAAGTGACAGTAAATGGAAAAAGGAGCCGCAATAAAACAATATCCCACAGTAAGACAAAAAACTTTTTTGAAATCCGGTTGATGTAAAGTGCCCGGACAACCATAATTCCGATAATCAATAATCCCCCTGAAATGCTCATCTGAAGAACATTCATATTTATTCACCTCATTTCAGCTTTTCAACTAAAAGCCGTAATTGTTCAACCTCATCATCTGTGAGATTTTTACCATTTAAAAATGCGGCAAAAAATTGTTCCTTAGATCCGTCGAACATTTTATCAATTAATTCCGTTGTCTCATAATTCTGCGCCTGTTCTCTGCTGATCATGCTGCGGCACATAAAATTCGGTTCATAACGTTCAATGGCTCCCTTTGCAATACATTTTTTAATCACGGTATAAGTTGTGTTTCTGTTCCAGCCGGTTTCATCTTTTAACATTTTTGCTAGTTGTCCGGCGGAAAGATCACCTTCCTTCCATAAAATCTCCATTACTTTTAATTCTGAATCGAAAAGTTTCATATCCATCTAAATACTCCTCTCACGTGACTACTACAATAGTTAACTATATTGTTATACTATCACAATAGTCACATGAAGTCAATGACTATTCTAGTAGTGAGCTAATTTCTTTTTCGCCACTTATTTAAAATGGCTGATATGATTGACAGCACGGGTAATTCAATTACAGGTCCAATTACCAATGCTAAAGAGATGAGGGGCTGATCCGGGAATGTGGCTACTGCAGCGATGTATCCTATCCCCCGGGTTGCCGTTGGACAGAAAAATGCAAAGTATAGGTAAGCACACATTCCTTACAAGGGATTACAGGCAGTTATCAGAACGGAGAATTGCCTTTTTTTCGAGTTTTTCTGCTATTTTTATTTACCTCTGGCATATTACTTATAAATAAAAAAAAGAACCCCAGGGGGAGCTTGTGTGACATATTGTTTATAGATATAATGGAAAAACACAACAGAAATGGGAGGAAATACAAATGAAAAAGAGAATGAAAACGGTCATTGCGCTATTTTGTATGGCAGCAATCTTATCAGGCTGCAGTGGTTCAGGCGATTCGGGAACAACTATCGCTAAGCAGAATGATAAAGCAGCACAAGGGCAGAGTACTGAAAGTCATAGCACCGGAGACAAAAATACCGGGAGCCAGGGAAAAGACAGTCAGGATAGCAGCATTCAGAGTTCCGAAAGCCAGGGTACCGAAAACAAAAATATGGAAGCGGGAGAGAAGGAAAGCAAGAAGGGTGATGACACAGACACTTCTGCAAAATCAGAAATTACTGTTGGTTTTTCTAATGATACGGATAGCTGGGATCCATGTACCGGATTTGGTTACACTGGTTCACCTCTCTATAGTACACTTGTTAAAATCAACGGAGATAATAAACTGGAGAATGATCTGGCTTCCGATTACAGTATGAGCGAAGACGGATTAACCTGGACATTTAAAATCCGGGATGGCGTTAAATTTACAAACGGAGAAGAACTGAATGCATCCGATGTTGCATTTACTTTTAACACAACAAAAGAAAAAGCCACTTATGTGGATTTGACAATGCTGGATAGCTGTACGGCGGTTGATGATCATACGGTAGAATTCAAACTCAATAAACCATGTGTGACTTTTATCTATACGTTGGCAGGAGCGGGTATTGTACCGGAAGATTCCTATACCGATAATTTTGGGATGGAGCCAATTGGATCAGGACCTTATAAATTAACCCAGTGGGATAAGGGACAGCAGTTCATTTTTGAAGTAAATGAAGACTATTACGGGGAACAGCCGGAAATTAAAAAAGCGGTGTTTCTTGTGCAGGAAGAAGATGCCCGCTTTGTAGCTGCCCAGTCAGGTGATGTGGACATTGCACTTACATCAGCAACGCTGGCAACTACGCAGATTGACGGTATGCAGGTGAAATCGGTAGACTCCGTTGATAACCGCGGAATTACAATGCCAACTGTACCCGATGAAGGAAAAGTTACGGAAGACGGATACAAAATCGGTAATAACGTAACTTCCGATCTTGCAGTCAGAAAAGCTATGAGTTATGGAATTGACCGTGTAAAAATCATTAGTGAGGCATTGAACGGTTTTGCAAACCCGGCGTATTCTGAATGTGACGGACTTCCCTGGTGGAACGAAGAGGATAAAATCGATACCGATATTGATTATGCCGTAAAAGGTTTGGAAGATGCAGGCTGGATTGATACAGATAATGATGGAATCCGCGAAAAAGACGGGTTAAAGGCTGAATTCAATCTGATGTATTTTGCAGGAGATTCCATGAGGCAGGCAGTAGCCATGTCTGTTGCAAACCAGGCAAAAGATAACCTTGGAATTGCGATTAATGTTGAAGGTGTAAGCGCAGATGACACCGTGAAGAGAATGTTCTCCGAACCCATGATCATGGGCTGGGGATCGGACAGCCCGATGACTTCCTATATGTTATTCCACAGCAGCAATGCCGGAAAAACTGATTTCTATAATCCTGAATTTTTTACAAATGAAACAGTGGATAAATATCTGGATACAGCTATGAATTCAAAGACATTTGAAGAATCACTGGAATGGTGGAAGAAAGCACAATGGGATGGGACAACCGGTACCTCCATGCGGGGTGAGGCACCCTGGGCATTCTATGTGAATATGTCGCATCTGTATTATGTAAAAGACGGACTGGATATCGGCAAACAGAGAATCCATGCACATGGCGCCGCATGGCCATTGATTGCAAATCTGGCAGAATGGAAATGGAATTCATAATGAAACTTTACGGGGACAGGCGATTTAGCCGCGTCCCCTAATTGCGTTAGTGCGGGACTTCAGGGTTGTGGCATACTGGACGCTATACATTATATTTATGGATATAAATTTTGGAAAAAAGGAGAAATGAAAGTGGGGAAAAAGAGATTTATTAAGACTACCGGCCGCTATATGGTCAGGCTGGTTACACTTTTAATTGCAATCAGTATCATAAGCTTTATTCTGGTAAGTATGTCGCCGGTGGATCCGGTACAGCAGTATGTGGGTGCTGTACCAAATGTAAGTATGGAACAGAGAGAGAAGATTGCCCAGTACTGGGGACTGGACAAGCCGCCTGTAGAACGGTTTGGTATCTGGGCGAAATCTCTGCTCCAAGGGGATTTCGGGACCTCTCTGATCTATAGAAGACCGGTGCTGGATATTATAGGGGAAAAGTTTGCGGCATCCCTGGCGCTTATGATTACTGCATGGCTGCTATCAGGAATTATCGGATTTTCCATCGGCTGCGTGATGGGTGCGTTTAACGGAAAATGGCCTGACAGGATCTTAAAAAAGATCTGTCTGACTATGTGCGCTATTCCCACCTTCTGGATTGGAATTATACTGCTGATGGTCTTTTCGGCTAAGCTGGGATGGTTCCCTATGGGAATGAGTGTTCCAAAAGGGGTGCCGTCGGATCAGGTCACGATCTGGCAGCGCCTGCACCATCTTATCCTGCCGGCGCTCACACTCAGTTTTTTGTCATTTGCCAATATTGCACTGCATACCCGGGAAAAACTCACAGATGTATTGGAAAGCGATTACGTTCTTTTTGCAAAGGCGAAAGGGGAGTCCCGGTTCTGCATTCTAAAGAGACACGGCCTGCGCAACATTATGCTTCCGGCAGTTACCATGCAGTTTGGCTCCTTTAGTGAACTGTTTGGCGGATCGGTGCTGGCGGAGACCGTATTCTCGTATCCCGGACTGGGAGCGGCTGCCTCTGCTGCAGGCATGGGGTCAGATATTCCGCTGCTGTTGGGCATTACATTGTTTAGTGCAGTTTTTGTATTCACGGGTAATCTGCTTGCAAATATTATTTACGGGGGCGTTGATCCGCAGATCAGGGAGGGATATCAGAGTGAACAATAGTGTAGCTGAGAGAACTAAAGTAAAAAAGTTGCGCATAAACCGCAGAACACGCACAATTATTACAATTATTATTATCTTTCTTTTTATACTGGGGGTATATCTTGCGGGTACTTTTATGAGCAATGATCTCATACAGGCAGATTTTTCCCAAAAAGGACTGAAACCATCCTTCAAGCATCCATTTGGTACAGATTTATTGGGTAGAGATATGTTAGTGAGAACGGTAAAAGGTTTGTCTATCAGCATTGTGGTTGGGACAGTTGCATCTACAGTAAGTGCGGTAATTGCATTATTTGTAGGGGTGGCTGCGGCATCCGGTTCCACCCTGCTGGATCATTTTATTAACTGGCTAATTGATTTAGTCATGGGAATTCCCCACACAGTATTATTAATTTTAATATCCTTTGCATGTGGAAAAGGTTTAAAAGGTGTTCTGATTGGAGTTGCGGTAACACACTGGACCGGACTGGCGCGTCTGATTCGAAGTGAAGTACTTCAGATCCGTTCCCAGCAATACATAGAAGTATCCAGAAGGCTTGGTCATTCCAGCAGATGGATTACAATTAACCACATACTGCCGCATATGGTTCCCCAGTTTATCATCGGATTGATCCTGATGTTTCCCCATGCTATCATGCATGAATCTTCCCTGACATTCCTGGGATTTGGGTTGTCACCGGAACAGCCGGCGATTGGAATTATTTTATCAGAATCCATGAAATATATTTCCACCGGCATGTGGTGGCTGGCATTTTTCCCGGGACTGATGCTGGTTATCATTGTTCTGCTGTTCGACAGGCTTGGTGAAAATTTAAAGAAAATCGTGGACCCATACAGTGCACATGAATAGGAGGTTAAAATGTCTGTAAAAAGTGATTCACTCAGAGAGCCTGTTCTTCAGGTAAAGGATTTATCAGTTTCTTTCCACATGTATGATACCGGTCTGGAACAGTATGACCTGAAAGTTATTTCGAATTTAAGCCTGGATGTAAAGCCTGGGGAAATCGTAGCAATAGCCGGATCCAGCGGTTCGGGAAAAAGCCTGCTTGCCCATGCAGTTATGGGGCTTCTCCCGGAAAATGCTGCAATATCCGGTGAAATGTTATATAAAGGAGAAATCTTAACACAAAAAAAGAAAGAAACACTGCGTGGAACGGAAATTGCATTGGTGCCCCAGTCGGTAGCTTATCTGGACCCGTCGATGCGGATTGGTTCCCAGGTTTTGGGAGAGCATCCGGGGGCAGAAAAGAGAAATGCACAAAAAGAAGTATTTGAACGGTTTAAACTGGACGAGAAGATAGAAAAGTATTATCCGTTCCAGCTGTCGGGCGGGATGGCACGAAGAGTCCTGGTTTCCACGGCAATCATCAGCGGCGCACAGCTGATTATCGCAGATGAGCCAACACCCGGTCTGGATCTGGAAATGGCATTGGAGGCACTGCAGTGCTTCCGTGAAATGGCGGACAGCGGGAAATCCGTAATTTTAATTACCCATGATATTGACCTGGCATTTCATGTGGCAGACAGGGTAGCTGTATTTTATGCAGGAACAACGGTAGAGATGGCACCATCCTCCGATTTTATCACAGGACCATCGGCTCTGCGACATCCGTACTCCAAAGCGCTCTGGAACGCGCTGCCCCAAAACGGATTTGAACCAATACCGGGATTTCAGCCATATGCAAAGACCCTTCCTAAAGGATGTCTGTTTTCACCAAGATGTCCATTTCGGACGAAGGAATGTGAAGAAAAAATACCTATGCAGGAATTGCGTGGGGGAACTGTGAGGTGTATTCATGCAACTTGAGGCTAGAAATGTCAGTTTTCGATATCATGAAAATGCTCCCTGGATATTAAAGGATGTGAACCTGAAAGTGGAAGAAGGAGAGCGGGTAGGGCTGGTGGGCCCCAGCGGCTATGGTAAAAGTACACTGTTACGGTTGATGGGCGGATATTTAAAGCCGGATCAGGGAGAGATACTGCTGGACGAAAAACCAATGACTCCCAAAGGCGTCTGCCCGGTCCAGCTGATCTACCAGCATCCTGAAAAGGCAATTAATCCCAGATGGAAGATGAAAAAAGTACTGGAGGAATCCGGCATGTTCCGGGATGAGGTGATGGAGGCGCTGGGAATAGAAAGCGAGTGGCTGGGTCGATATCCCAGGGAATTATCCGGGGGAGAGCTACAGCGTTTTTGTGTGGCAAGATCCTTATTTCATGGAACACATTTTCTGCTGGCGGATGAAATGAGCACTATGCTGGATGTGATTACCCAGGCTCAGATCTGGAAGCTCATGCTGAAGGAAGTAGAAAGCAGGAATCTGGGACTGCTGATGGTGACACATAATAAAGCGCTGGCTGAGCGGGTTTGTACAACTATTATTGATTTGCGTGATCAGAACACGCTCTAGTATTACATTGAACAGGTTGTACGGGGAAGGGACACTATTGTGTATTATATATGGGTTTAGCTGATTAGGACGCTTTGTAGATATAGGTAATGTACGGAAAGATGGGTGTGGGAAACTGGCATGGGCTCCGTCAGCTGGCCGCAGAACTGGTATTTTCTAACCTTTCCGAAGCGCTTTTTGGCGGCACGCGGGTATTCACCGCGAAATCCTGATGCATTTCTCGGTTCAGTACCCGCTTAGTATCCGATGGGAGCCAGTCGAATACTATCCGCCAAAAAACACTTCGAAAAGGTAAGTAAATACTCAGCTCTGCTCTACGCTTCCTCCGCCCATACCAGTTTCCCACACCCATCTTTCCGAGATCCAGTTTACTGCCACAAAGCTGGTTTTCTCAGCCTGGTGGAGACCCCTGGGCTGTGACGGTCTATTCGTTTTTGGATGCAGCAGAGTGTGTTACGGCAGTTCAGTGTGAAAGGGGGATGATAAGACGAAATTTTACCTGCTTTCCTGATCACAAACTTAACTGGATGTAGGTACTAAAATCACAAATATACTGCAGTAGAATTTAGAGACAGTTCAGAATGATAACATCCAGCTGGTTTATTGGTTTTTATGTGATATGTGATCTAAGCCAATAACGTCCGGCATGCCACATGCCCGGGGTCCCACCCTGCTGAGAAAACCAGCTTTGTATCAATAAACTGCATCCCGGAAAGAGAAGGGGGCGGACCAGGACATTGGTTTTGAAGGCGTATAGCAGAGCTGAGCATTTACTTACCTTCCCGAAGTGCTTTTTGGCGGATAGTATTCGACTGGCTCCCATCGGATACTAAGCGGGCAGTGAGCTGCGAAATGCATCAGGATTTCGGAGCGAATGCCCGCGTGCCGCCAAAAAGTGCTCCGGGAAGGTTAGAAAATGCCAGTTCTGCGGTAAGCCTTTCAAACCAATGTCCTGGTCCGCCCCCTTCTCTTTCCGTACACTACCTACATCTACAAAGCGTCTTAATCAGCTAAACCCAAATTTAGTATTTTATAACCGCATGGACTCCCGATATCCTCGCTAAGTAAAGACCAGTATTGTTGTAGTATATTTATAAGCGGAAATTATGAATTGTAGTATTAGTAGAATAAACCCTTGCATTATTCTTATAGTTATGATATATTAAAAAAAATAAGAAATTCACCGATCAATTTATGTGTATTTTATAATCTTTTATTTTCTGTAAACTTCTGATTTATTCAAATCAAAAACCCCTGTTTGTTAAGCAAAGTATGATGTTACATATATACTTAAAAGTTATTTTCCTTTTCACGTAATATATGTATGATGGTACGTTTGCACGTGAAGGAGAGTGCTGTCGTTGGAAGGAATTGCGTATCAAAACAAAGATATTTTATCTAAAATTTTTGCTGAGTCACTAAAAGAGAAATCATTTTCTGTTTACGGAATCGATTTACCCAGGATCATAGAGGTACTGCCAACCAATCTGCCCAGCATTCAAGTAAATGAGCTGAGATTAGACAATTTGTTTTTGCTGGAAGATAACAGCATTGTACTGGTAGATTATGAAAGCAAATTTTTAAATGATGATATTTTAGATTATCTGAGCTATGTCTGCAGAATATTAAAAAGGTTGGGAAAGGGATGGATAGGGGTGAAAATTAGGGTTTTAATCCTATATACCTCCGATGTGGAACAGGCAAACGATGTTCTGGATATTGGATGCCTTACTTTTAAAATTGAGCAGGCATTTCTATGCGGCTTAGACACTGCCCGTATTTATGAAAATATAAAGAAGAAAATAAAATGCCATGAGAAACTGACAGATGATGAAAATATGCAACTGATTATATTACCATTAACAGTAAAAGGAAAACAAGAAAAACAAGTTCTTCTAAAAGAAATCATCATGTTAGCAAAAGAAATACAAAATGAAAACGACCGCACGTTTATTATGGCGGGACTATTGACTTTCGCTGATAAGATTATAAGCAGTCAGCTGGCAGAAGAGATAAGGAGGGAAATTCGTATGTTGAAAGTAGAGAGAATCATATTTGAGGAAGGGTTGGAGGAAGGTGAACACAGAAAGCAGATAAAAATTGCAGAAAACATGATTCGTGCCGGGAAAACCATACAGGAGATAGCAGAATTTACAGAAATGGCAATAGAAGATATCCTGAAGATACCAAAAAGTATATCAATGTAAGAGGATAGGAAAAGTACGATCTACATGCAGATTTTCCATACCAGTTTTCCCCATCTTTTCGTACATTACCTATATACAAAGCGGATAGAAAAAAGATTGTAAAAGAACGAATATAAAAAGATTCCGGTACTGCAATTTAACGTGCAGTACCGGAATCTTTTTCGTCTGCCCGAAATTATATACATATAGAAAGAACATAGAAAACCACCGCCCGGAAAGTAAAAAGTCAGAATCGTTATATTTTATTTCAGAATGATTATATTTTTGGATTAGGGAGTTTGTTAAAATGTATATAAATAATTTATATAAAAGTTATTAATTTTTTATATTAAAATGTTTGAAAAGAATGAAAAGTATGGAAAGAAGGAGAATGTATGAAAAAAAGAATTGTAATATTGCTATTAGCCCTGTCATTGGCGTCAACCTCACTGACAGGCTGTATTAAGGTAGTAAAAATAGGAGATGAGGCAGCTCTGACAGGTGAAGAAAAATTCAGTGCAGGAGACGATGTTGCCTCTTTCTGGGAGTCAAAGGCTTTGCCGGAGCTGGGTGAAAAAGCGGTGGATCTTGGCACGTTACTGACAGAAGCAAACGGGGATCTGAAATCTGTTGCAGAGAAGTATGGAAAATATTCCATGGGAGATTCGGGAGAATTGACTTATACCGTAAAGGGAACGGTAACGGTTCAGGAAGTGGAGGCAGAAAAAAAAGCGGGTTTCATGACGGTTTCCCTGGAGGGCTATTCGGGACCGGAAGAAATCAAAATGCAGATAGGTTCCGTTATTAAAGGCTCGGCCGTGAGAGATGCGTTGTCATTTATTAAGTTTGGGGACTATACCAATCAGGAAGAATATGCCCAGGTATCACAGGGTATCCACGCTTTGATTCAGAAGACGGTTATTAATCCGGACATTGCAAAAGGGCTGAAAGGAAAGACCATAGAGTTTGTGGGATGTTTCTCGGTCAGTGACAATACATCCATACTAATTACACCAATCAGTATCACCGAAAAATAAGCGAAATGGCAGTGAGGTATATAAATGAAAGAAAATGTGGTTTTACATGCCGAGTGCATGAATAAAATTTATCCCGGAACAAAGGCGCTAGATCAGGTCTCCTATGACGTTGAGAAAGGGAAGGTCAATGTTTTAATCGGAGAAAACGGAGCAGGCAAATCTACGCTGATGAAGTTAATTGCGGGAATTGAGCAGCCGTCCTCCGGTAAAATGTATATGGATGATAAAGAGGTCGTCTTCAAAGATACAACAGAGGCGAGAAAACATGGAATCGGCATTATCCATCAGGAGCTCAGCCTGTATCCAAACCTGAATGTATACCAGAATATATTTATGGGCAGAGAACAGACTAAGGGACTGAAGCTGGATAATAAAAAGCATGCAGAACTGACCAGGGCAGTATTAGAGAGGCTGGAACATCCCATTAATGAGAATATTCTCGTGGGGGACCTGAGGGTTGGACAGCAGCAGATGATCGAGATAGCCAGGAATGTAGTGCAGGAAGATTTAAAGATCCTCATTATGGATGAGCCAACCTCTTCCTTAAGTGAACAGGAAGTAGAGGTTTTATTCAAACTTATGAGGGAATTTACCAGCCAGGGTATGTCAATTGTATACATATCCCACCGACTGGAAGAGATCATGCGGATCGGTGATAACGTAACGATTCTGCGGGATGGAAAGTTCGTAGCCAAGGCAGAAGTAAAAGATATTGATGTACCGTGGATTGTTCAGCGAATGGTAGGCGAAGGGAAATCCTATCCGAAAAAAGAGCGTGGTATTAACTGGAAAAAAGTAGAGACGGTAATGGAGGTGAAAGGGCTGACACTTCCCAAAAAGGGCGGTGGATATCTTCTGAAAGACATAGAATTCAACCTGAAAAAAGGCGAGATACTGGGAATATACGGGTTGATGGGTGCAGGGCGGACAGAAATATTTGAATGCATCATGGGAATGAGGCCGGAACATTCCGGGGAGGTAATGATAGATGGTGATAAATTACAGATCCGTAACATCTCCGAACAGATTGCCCGCGGTTTTGCACTGGTGCCGGAAGACCGCCAGGCAGAAGGGCTGGTGCAGACGTTAGACATCGGGAAAAATATTTCCCTTTCCAGCCTGAAGAAATATGCCAGACATTTTTTCCTGAATGAAAAAGAAGAAAGCAGGCATGTTGAAGAACAGATTCAGGACATTCAAATTAAAGTGGCTGATAAAAAGCTGCCGATTCTTTCCCTTTCCGGGGGGAACCAGCAGAAGTGTGTCATCGGAAAAGGAATCCTGACCAATCCCAAAATACTGCTATTGGATGAACCCAGCAGGGGAATCGACATCGGAGCCAAAACGGAAGTGTTTGATATTATCAACCAATATGCGGAACGGGGCTTATCAATCCTTGTAGTTTCCTCAGAGCTGAAAGAAATCGTAGCAATTGCAGACAGAGTCATTGTCCTGTCCAACGGGATTAAAACCGGTGAATTCAGCGGAGATGAGATTACGGAAGACCAGTTAGTACTGTCCTCTTATAAAGGACACCATACACAGATTAATGCATAGAAAAGAGGAGAATTAAAATGGGTAAGAAAAATAATACAGGTACATATAATTCCATTGCCATGACACTGCTGAAAGGAAGGACATTTATTGTTTTAATTGTGCTGGTACTGTTTTTCAGTATCATAACACCTACATTTTTCACATTGAATACAGGACTTCTGGTTGCAAAACACGTTGCCCTTTATGGAATTCTGGGACTTGGTATGACTTATGTTATCATTACGGGCGGAATTGACCTGTCAGTAGGCGCTATCGCAGGGCTGGGAGGAATGATTGCAGGCGGATTGATTAATGAAGGCCTGACACTTCCAATGTTTGGAGTTACGATTTATTTCAGCGTACCCTGGGTAATCTTAATTACTGCCCTGGTAGGTGTTTTTGCAGGATGGCTGAATGGTTTTATTATAACGAAATTTAATGTGGCACCATTTATTGCCACACTTGGAATTATGAACGTGGCAAGAGGATTTGCAAATCTCCGTTCCGGAGGTAAGACTTTTTCCAACATTGTAGGTAACAAAGTGTTGGGCAACAATGGATTTGAGTTTTTGGGAAGTACAGTAGCAGGCATCCCGGTAGGTGTAATCATACTTGCGCTGATTGCAGTGGGAGCTGCGCTTATTCTAAAGTATACACCATTTGGCTGGCATGTTCTGGCAATCGGTGGAAATGAAAGGGCAGCCAGGCTGTCCGGTATCAAGGTGAAAAGAGTAAAGACATACGTATATATGTTTTCAGGCTTTTGTTCCGTAATGGTTGGTATGATCGCTGCAGGACAGTTGGTTGCTGCACATCCGGCAACCGGTGAAGGCTGGGAGATGAACGCGATTTCGGCGGCAGTACTTGGCGGAACTTCCATGGCTGGCGGTGTGGGCACCATAGGCGGCACAATCGTAGGTGCATTTGTAATCGGCGTTATTAATGACGGTATGGTTATGTGCGGAGTTTCGGAATTCTGGCAGAAGGTAATCAAAGGTATCGTAATTGTGGCTGCGGTTATCATAGACCAGTTCCAGAGAAATATGCAGGCGAAGATGGCGCTGCAGGTTCGCAATGAATCCAAATAATCAGAGAAGAAAGCGCTGGAATACATATCATCCACCGCAGACCGGGTTACACATATGGAAAAATATGAGGAATTGTATGGAAAAATAAGGAAATAAAAAAATTTACAGATGTAGTATAATAGTAGTATTGTAAGTATAGTCAGATGACTTTACAGTTTATAGTGGAAGCTTATGGACAGGGAACGGTGTTTTCCTGTCTTGTTCCGCATTCAAAAGTCAATGGATTTTCAAGAGCATCCCTCCAGTGTCAGCCAGGGGGAACAGAAGAACAATGAAAAGGAAAGAGGGGACTCCGGTAATGAATATTTTAATTGTAGATGATGAAAAACTGGCAGTTGAAGTTATCAAGAACATGATTCAGTGGGAAAGTTATGGAATAGAGGAAGTCTATACGGCTTATAGTATGAAGCAGGCTGTGGAGGCGATGGAACGGCATCAGATATCCATTTTATTATGTGATATCGAGATGCCAAAGGGAAGCGGGCTTGAAGTAGCCGCATGGATACAGGAGCAGAAGCTGGATATTAAGATCATCTTTCTGACTAGCCATGCCGTATTCCAGTATGCAAGCCAGGCGATTAAGTATGGTGTATCCGACTATCTCCTAAAGCCAGTGGTTCCGGAGGAATTGGAACAGGCAATCCAGCTGGCATCGGAAAAAATTCAATTACATAAGCAGATAGAACAGAATGAAAAATATGCTTCCTACTGGAATTCCGGTAAGACAATTATGCAGCAGGATTTTTGGAAGTCCTATCTATCTGGTGGAAAGGAATATAAGAATCTGCAGAGCATGTCAAAGAAGATTGATATTGATGCAGAACCGGGGACGATTTATTATCCGATACTTTTATACTGGTCCAGAAAGAAAAACAGAGGGACTGTGTGGGATGATGAGATCATCGAATTCTCGATCCGGAACATCGTATCTGAGGTGTTGTTCGGGAAGATGCAAAACGGGAATTTTGTACTGCTCCGAAACAACTGCATATTGGCGGTCTACCCTATGCAGAAAGAGACCCGGTTGTGGATGAGGGAAAAGTGTAAGATGATGCTGGACCGGTGCGGGGAATACCTGAGTTTTTGCAATATCAGCTGTTATGTTACGGGAGATACGCCATTTGAAAAGCTGAAGGAGGCTGTGGACATGCTAATAGAAACCGAAGAAGAAGATATCCTTAAAGAAAACAGGGTCATAATGGCCCAGCAGGACAAAGAAGTGTTCAAATACCAAAAACCGGACATGGAGCCCTGGGTGAATGGCCTGTTTGATAAAAACCAGAGTAAAGTGCTGAAGGAAATACAGAGATATCTGGAAGAAGTAGGCGTGGTCTACCATGCGGATTCAAAGTCTTTAGGGCAGTTCCAGCATGATTTTTTACAGGAATTATACATCGTCCTGGAGCGGAAAGGGATCTATGCCCACAGTGTCCTGTCCAGCCCGCAAATGCTGGAGTCCTTCAACCGGGCATCCAGGAGTATCGCGGATATGGTCAACTGGGTTTCTGACCTTTCAGATTCCCTGGTACAGTATGATTATAAAAAAGAAAAAACACCGGATATGATAAAAGAGATTAAAGTTTTTATAGAAGAAAACTCTGGGGAGGAAATCAGCAGAAATGACCTGGCGGCAAAGGTTTTTCTGCATCCGGATTATTTAAGCCGGATATTTAAAGAACAGATGGGAATGTCCTTGTCAGATTTTATCATTCAGGTCAGGATTGACAAGGCGAAGGTACTGCTTCAGAAAACAGATGACCGGATTTCTGATATTTCGGCAAAAGTAGGATATCCCAATACGGCATATTTTACAAAATTATTTAAGCGCGCAACCGGTATGACACCAAAAGAATTCAGGAAGGCATAGGTAGAAAATGAAGAAAAATCATTCACTTCGCTATTTTATTGTGGAAATAGTGAGCGCTGTCCTGATTATATTGTGTGCATGTGTAATGTGCTATAATTATTACATCATGCATCTGATGGAAAGACGCGTGACAGATTCGGTGAAAGCTACAATTGGCATTTATAACCGCCAGATTGAGAGTAATCTGGACAATATCCAGACTTTTTTGCTTACCCAAAGCCTGATGGAAGAGGAAAAGAGGAAACTGGTGAATCCGAAGAGGGAACTGGACCGGTATATGGCGGAACTATCCATAAAATCTGATTTTATGAAGCAGATAGGCAATTACAAAATGCTGGATGGAATATTTCTATATGACAGGAAAAATGACATTTACTTAAGCGGTGTGCAAAATGGCGTAACGTCTCAGCAAAACACAGATATTTATAAGAATATATACGATACCCTTGCCAAGTTTGAAAGAGAGGGGCAGGGTTCGTGGTTTACCGTACAGATATTAAATGATACCTGCCTCATTAAAGTACTGGAGAACCAGCAAATCTATGTGGCGGGCTGGGTTAAAATAGAAAATATATTAAAAGAACTGAAAGTAGGTCTGGGTGCGGACTCAGACTTTATCTTCCTGTGCCGGGAAGACGGTAAGGTACTGGATCTTCACTACACTGAGCGGCAGATCAAACTGACCGGACAGGATGAGGTGGTCCTGAATAAAAACCGTTATCAGAATATCCAGGTGGATATTGAAAACCATGGACTGTCCATTGCGGTACTGAAGAAGAAAGGCGGATTCCTGGATGAACTCCGGGTGGCTGGAATCAATGTGGCGGTAACCCTGGTATCTGTGGCGATTCTCTCTGCATTGGTACTGTTTTTGCTAAACCGGTATTTTTTAAAACCGCTGAACCGGCTTGTGCAGGCAATGCAGCAGCTTAAAAACGGGAATCTGAAGGTGAAGCTTGCAAATGACAAGGAGTTTGAAGAATTCCAGATTGTAAATAAAACCTTTGATCTCATGACGGAAGAAATAGAATCCCTGAAAATTCATGTCTATGAAGAACAGATACACAAGCAAAAAGCCCAGCTCCAGTATCTGCAGGTACAGATTGACCCTCATTTTCTGACAAATTGCATGAGTCTGATTCAGAATCTGCTTCTGCTGGACCGAAAAGATTCAGCCCGGGAAGCGACGGTTGTCTTAAGCAAATACATGCGGTATACATTGAGAAGCGATACAAAAGTATCCGTTTTGCATGAGCTGGAACATGTAGAGAATTACATATGCCTGCAAAAACTGCGTTATGAAGACCAGCTGAGCCTGGTGCTAAGTAAAAAGGGGGAAGTGGATGGAGAGATGATCCCCAACATGCTGATTCAGACCTTCGTGGATAATTCGGTCAAACACCAGTTAAGCCCGGAGTCGCAGCTTCTCATTACCGTGGAGGTAAAATATATTATGGGGGAAGAGGAAAAAGAATATCTCTACATTTCAGTATCGGATAACGGAGATGGATTCGAAAGTGATATATTGGAAAAGCTGAAAAATAATGAAGTTATATTAAAACAAAACGGGGAGCATATCGGAATCTACAATGTATGTCAGAGAATGGCACTTATATATGGAGAAGAAGCACATATTCAATTTGGGAATGGAGATGCCGGAGGAGCAGTGATCGAGATACGCCTGCCAAAGAGTGAGGTATAAAGCGTGATTAAAAATTTAAGAAGTTTATTAAAAACAGATGTCTGCCAGGCAGACAGGAGGGTCAATGAATACAAATATGAAAAAGTTATTTATTTTATTGGTTATTGCATGTGCAATGTCCGGTTTAATGCTCTTCTTAAGATGGTGCCACCCGGTAAATAAAGAACAACAGGCAGAGCATGAGGAATATGAAAAACTGGTAGTAGCGTATTCCGGAAGTATTGGCGGGACAAAGGATCTGCAGCTTGTCCAGGATGAACTGAATAAGATCACGCGTAAAAAGCTGGGTATAGAAGTGGAACTGAAGGTACTTGATAATTTTAAAAATACAATTAATCTGATGCTCTCAGGCAAGGAACAGCTGGACATTATGACGATTGATAATCAGATGTATATGGAAGCTTATATCAATCAGAATCTGTGGGAATTGGATGATCTTCTGGATCAATATGGGTCCGGTATAAAAGAAGCGCTGGGGATGGATAATATCAATGCCTGCCGGATAAAAGGAAAGCTGTACGGCCTTCCGAATAACCGTGATTTTGCTGCTGGCTGGGATGCATATATGCTGAGAAAAGACATTCTGGATAAATATAACATCAAAAAAGAAGACATCAAAAGTATTGAAGATTTGGAAAAAGTATTTGATCTGCTTCTGGAAAAAGAGCCGGATATTACCCCTATAGCATCCTCCGGTTCCATGTTCGGTAATTTTGCGCTGGCGGATGGCATAAACAGCTTCCCGGCAGGCGGCCACCTGAACTATGGCCAGGATGAGGAGATTGTAAATATATTTGAGACGGATGAATATATGGAAAATTTAAAACGTGTGAGGGAATGGTATCTGAAAGGATATATGGGAGACAGGATTCTGGAAGATACCCAGTCTCTGCGGGACAAGATTCGGGAGGGGACGGTATTTTCTTATCCCCAGAAGGGGAAGCCGGGAATTGAACGGCAGGAATCCATGTCTTATGGAAAAGAACTGGTGATTGTCCAGTTTGGTGAAAATGCTATCAGTTATAATTCCCTGGCTGCCCTGCCATGGGTGATTACCAAAAATTCAATATCAAAAGAGAAATCCATGCAGCTTCTGAATCTGATGTATACCGATGCGGATATTATGAATCTGCTGTCCTATGGGGTTGAAAATATTCACTATGTTAAAACGGAAGACGGCCATATTAAGCTGCCTACAGGTGCCGCAAGCAACGTATTTATAAAAGGCTCCTGGAAGATGCCAAATCAGTTTATTACATATGTATGGGAAGGAAATCCACTGGATTTGTGGGAGAGGATGGATGAGTATAATAATTCTGCCCTGCGATCCTGCGAAATCGGATTCAATTTTGATGTATCGGAAGTCTCAACGGAATATATCACCCTGGAAAAGATCTATAATAAGTATAAACCAATTTTAGAAAGCGGCCTGGTGGATCCGGAAGAAGGGCTACGGGAAATGCTGGGTGAGTTGAATGCAAATGGGCTGCAGGAAGTGATAGCAGAAAAGAGAAAGCAGTTTGAGGAGTGGAAAAAGGAGTATAAGTAATAGTGCGGCGGGCTTTTGCCCGCCTTTTGTAATTTAGTAAAAAGTCAGAATACTACACATTTAGTTCAGAATCGTTATATTTTTCTATTCCCTGATTTGTTAATATATATATAAATAATTTATATAAAATTATTAAAAATATTTATAAAAAAGGAGAAGATGATATGAAGAAAAAAGTGGTAAGCGCAATTTTATGTACAGCAATGGTAATGGCTATGGTCACCGGATGCGGAGGTGGTACGAAAGAGACTCAGAAGGCTGAAACACCTGCTGCAACAGAAGCAACAGAGGCTGAGACAAAGGCAGAAACCCAAGCTGAGACAAAGGCAGAAACCCAGGCGGAAACAAAAGCAGCGGAAACCCAGGCACCTGAAACACAGACAGAAAAAAGTGCCGATGCAACAGCATTAACAGGAGGCGGTTCCAACATAGTTTATATCATTACACCTTCCCATTCCAATCCATTCTTCGGTACGGAAGCTACTGCTGCAGAAGCAAAGGCAAAAGAACTTGGATACGAAGTGAAGACTTTGTCACATGATGATGATGCAACGAAACAGATGGAGCATTTTGAATCCGCAATTGCAGATAAAGCAGCGGCTATTATCTGTGATAACGCAGGTGCAGATGCAACAATCGAAGCAGTGAAAAAAGCAAAAGATGCAAATATCCCCACATTCCTGATCGACCGTGAAATCAATGAAGAAGGTGTGGCAATTTCCCAGATCGTTGCAAATAATTATCAGGGTGCCAAAGCAGTAGCGGAAGTATTCGTAGAGGCAATGAACGAAGAAGGTAAGTACGTAGAGCTATTAGGCAAGGAATCTGATACCAATGCAGCGGTTCGCTCCAATGCATTCCATGAAGTAATTGACCAGTATCCGGATATGGAAATGGTAGCACAGCAGTCAGCAAACTGGGAACAGACAGAAGCATTTGAAAAAATGGAAACCATCCTGCAGTCTAATCCGGATATTGCCGGTGTTATCTGTGGAAATGATACTATGCTGGAAGGCGCAGTGGCAGCATTAGATGCAGCAGGTCTGAATGTTCCGGTAATCGGCGTAGACGGTTCTGACAATGCAAGAGATCTGATCAAAGAGGGAAAAGCAACCGCAACAGCATTACAGCAGGCAGCGAAAATTGCAAGAATGGCAGCAGAGCAGGCAGATGCTTATCTGAAAAACGGAACGACAGGGCTGGATGAGAAGCAATTGGTAGACTGTATTGCAATTACAAAAGATAATGCAGACAAATTAAGCGCATTTGATTATCAGGAATAGAAAGGGAACAAACAGAGATTTTAAGCACGTAAGAGAAAGAGAGGGAAAGGAATGAAGTTTAAAAAAGCAATTGCCAGTATACTGGCAGCTGCAATGGTGTGTTCTTCAGTGGTGTATACAAATCCCATGGAAGCCCAGGCAGCATCTTCTAAACTGAAAAAGATTACTATGAGTTCGGCTAAAGCGTCCGTATATAAAGGACAGACAAAGCAGCTGAAGGTAGTAAAAGCGCCTGTAAGTGCTAAAGCTGAAATTAAATGGTCAAGCTCTGACAAAAAAGTGGCAACTGTTACCAAAGACGGATTGGTAAAAGGTGTAAAACCAGGTACCGCGACAATTAAGGCAACGGCGAAGGTTGGAAAGAAAACCCTGTCAACAAAGTGCAATTTTACTGTAAAAAAACCTACTTATATTACGAAAATCACACCTAAAGTCTCCAGCAAAACTTTAAAAGTAGGTAAAAAATTTACAATTAAAACTACGATAGCTCCTGAAAATGCGTCAGTTAAGAAATTGAAATACTCTACTTCTAATAAAAAGGTAGCTACGGTTACATCCAAAGGCGTTGTAACTGCAAAAGGCAAAGGAACTGCAAAAATTACGATTAAAGCGACTGACGGAAGTAAAGAGAGCGCAACGGTTAAAATTACGGCAAGTGCAGTTCCGGTTACAAAAGTAACGTTAAAACCGGCACAGGTATCCTTGTCTATCGGTATGGCGAAGCAGTTAAAAGTTTCCGTAAAGCCAGGCAAAGCAACTAATCGGAACGTTACCTATACCTCTTCAAATGAGAATGTAGCATCCGTATCCAGTGCCGGAGTTGTAACGGCTAAAGCAACAGGTACCGCAGCAATTACAGCAACGGCTCAGGATGGAAGTAAAAAATCCTCTACAGTATCCGTGACAGTTAATCCGGTTATGGCTGCAAATGTAGCAGTTACTCCTGATACATTAGCCCTTAAAACCGGCGCCAGCCAAAAATTACAGACAGTCGTATCACCGGCTAATACCACAAATAAAAATGTAAGCTATACCAGTTCCGCACCGGATGTAGCATCCGTATCTTCTGACGGAACGGTTACAGCTAAGGGGAAAGGCTCTGCAGTAATTACGGTAACAACCCAGGATGGAAGCAATAAACAGGCATCTGTACGTGTCAGCGTCTCTGACGTGGAAGTTAAAATTGCAGATTTGGCAGTAGTGGAAAATGATCTGGTTCTGGCACCCGGTGAAGCAAAGCAAATAACTGCAAATATAACACCAGCCAATGCTACTAATCAGACATTGCGTTACACCTCATCTGACAGCAATGCGGCTGAAGTTTCAGAAACAGGCGTGATTACAGCCAAAGCTCAGGGCTTTGCTGTTATAACCGTTGAAACGACAGACGGAAGTAATAAAAAGGCAGAAATTAAAGTTGAGGTAACAAACAAAGACAAAGTACGTACCATCGTAACGACAGATGGTGAAGTAGATGATATGGATTCCTTCATGCGTCTGATGCTGTATTCCAACGAGATGGACCTTGCCGGATTGATTCTTACAAGCTCTACCTATCACTATGCCGGAGATCCCGATAAGGGAATTGCCCCTAAGAGATGGACAGGCACTGCATGGGCGGGCGAAGTTCTGGAAGATTACAGTGAAGTATATTCAAACTTAACTGTTCATTCAGCAGATTATCCAACCCCGGCATATCTGGAAAGCATTTTAAAAATCGGTAACATTAAGAATGTAGGCGAGATGGATGAAATCACGGAAGGCTCAGAGTTCATGAAAGAGATTCTGTTAGACGACGATGACAGAACACTTTATATTCAGACCTGGGGCGGAACCAATACCACTGCAAGAGCTCTGAAATCAATTGAAGAAGAGTATAAAGGCACAGACCAGTGGGAAGCAATCCAGCAGAAGATTTATGACAAAGCAGTTATTTACATTATTTTGAACCAGGATGCTACATATTCCAACTATATTGCAAAAAACTGGCCCGGTATTAAAGTAATCAACGACGGCGGTAACTTCTGGAGATTCGCTTATATGTGGAAGAGTGTTCCCGAACCGCTGACACTAAAACTCCAGGGCGACTGGAATTATAACAATATCAAAACAGGACATGGTCCATTACTTGAAAATTACAAATTAATGGGTGACGGAACTATTCTTGAAGGCGAAGATGCCAATGAGCAGCGCGGAAGTGAAGATTATTTAATCAAAAATACGCAGTATAATCGTTACGATTTTATTTCCGAAGGAGATTCACCATCCTTCTTCTATCTGCTGGATACCGGACTTAGAAGTATGGAAGATCCGACATATGGCGGCTGGGGCGGAAGATTCGGCGTAGAAGCGGATGGCACCTATAAGAATACGGTATCAGATTACAATATTTACACCCAGAAAGAAGACAAAACATACACACTTACCCGCTGGTTCAATGATATCCAGGGTGATTTTGCGGCACGTGCCGACTGGTGTGTGGCAGATGAATTCAGCGATGCTAATCACAGGCCAACCGTAACCGTTGAAGAAGGGCTTGATCTGACGGCGCAGCCGGGAGAAAGAGTAAAATTACATGCTGACGGTGCAGACCCGGATGGTGATCTGTTAACTTATAAGTGGTGGCAGTATTATGAAGCAGATACTTATAAAGGAACAGAAGACGGCAAGTTCAAAATTATCGGCGGAGATTCAAATGTTGCAAGCTTTGTGGTACCCGCAGATGCAAAAGACGGCGATACAATCCATATGGTAGTTCAGGTTACTGACGACGGCGCTCATAATATGAACCACTACCAGCGTGTAATCCTGACAGTAGCAGGCGCACAGCAGGTAGAAAGCGTTACGGTAAACGGAGCTTCCGAAATTCAGGCTGGAAGTAAAACAACATTGAGCGCAGTAGTATTACCGGAAACATTAACCAATAAAAATGTAACCTGGAAGTCTGATAATGAAGCAGTAGCAACCGTTACAGATAAAGGACAGGTAACCGGCGTATCCGTTGGAACCGCTACGATTACCGCAGTTTCAAAGGTAGATAATACAATTACAGGAACATTTGAAATCACGGTGACAAGGGCGGCTAATGATCCTGCAAACCAGAATCCAAGAGCCATTATCACACAGGATGCGGAAGTAGATGACCAGAACTCCTTAGTACATGCTCTGCTATACGCAAATGAAATTGATTTCCAGGGAATCATCCAGACAAGTTCACAGTTCCACTGGATCGGAGACCCGGATGCCGCAGATGCAGCTTCCCAGACCAAGTACCGCTGGCCGGGAACAGACTGGATGAATGAATATGCAGACGACTATGAAGCAGTATATGAAAATCTGCGTACCCATGACCCGAATTATCCTACACCAGCATATATCCGCAGCATTATCAAAATCGGAAATATCGGATATAAAGGCGATGTGAAAAATGAAACAGAAGGTTCAAAATTAGTAGAAAAAGCCCTTTTGGATAACGACCCAAGAAAGCTGTACCTCATGGCATGGGGCGGAACCAACACCATCACCAGAGCGCTTATGAGTATTGAAGAAAAATATAAAGATACAGATGAATGGGCAGCAATCCGTGAAAAGATTGTAAACAAGTCAATGATCTGTGCATTCGGCAAACAGGACCAGACCTACGATGAATATATAGGGGAAGAATGGCCGGAAATCGCATTCCTGAACGTAGGAGGCGGAACCACATACGGCTATGCATGGTCAAGAACAGCAGGCAGTGTAGACAGTGAAGCGAAGAGAACATTGTCCGGAGCATGGATGAGAGAAAATCTGGATTACGGACACGGCGCATTGTTAGACAATTATGTAACCTGGGGCGACGGCACATACTTAGACGGCGAAGAAGACGGCAGCCAGTTCGGTACCAATGAAAACCTGCTGGACAGCACAAACTGGTGGGGAAGAATGAAATACCAGCGGTATGATTTCCTTTCTGAAGGGGATTCACCAAGCTTCTTCTATCTGATGGATACAGGATTAAGATCCTTAGAAGATCCGGCATTCGGAAGCTACGGCGGACGCTATTACCTGGATACCAGCATGAAGAACTCCAAGGGACAGCAGCTCAACTGGTACAAGACAGTACAGGATTATGATCCGTTACAGGATAAAAAGGTAAATTCTGACTGGCGCTGGATGGCAGACCTGCAGCATGAATTTGCAACCCGTGCAGACTGGTGTATCACACCGAACTATGAAGATGCAAACCACGCACCGACCCTTTCCATCAAAGAAGGACTGGACTTCACCGCAAAACCAGGGGAAACTCTGAAACTCCACGCAGAAGCAAGTGACCCGGATGGCGATTATGTATCCGTAAAATGGAAACAGTATTTTGAAGCAGATACTTATGTGGAACCGGAAGCGAATAAAGGCATTTACATCAAGGGAGCCAACTCAGATATGGCAACCATCACCGTACCGGAAGACGCAAAAGAAGGCGATACACTGATCATCTTAGTACAGGCATCGGACAATGGAACACATTCCCTGTCCCACTATCAGGAAATACTGATCACTGTAGAGGGTGCACAAGCAGTAGAAAGCGTTACTGTAGAAGGCGCTTCAGAAGTTGAAGTTGGAAATAAGGTAACATTGAATGCAGTAGTATTGCCGGAAACATTAACCAATAAAAATGTAACCTGGAAGTCTGATAATGAAGCAGTAGCAACTGTATCAGATAAAGGACAGGTAACCGGCGTATCATTTGGTACAGCAAACATAACAGCTGTTTCTCAGATTGATAAAACTGTAGCGGGAACATTTGAAATAAAAGTGACCAGAGCAAAAGATGATGCAAACAGCAGTAAAGTAAGAACGATTGTAACAACAGATGGAGAAGTAGATGACATGGATTCCTTCATGCGTCTGATGCTTTACTCCAACGAAATGGATATAGCAGGCTTGATTTTGAGCAGCTCAACATACCACTACGCAGGAGATCCTGACAAGGGAATTGCACCAAAGAGATGGACCGGAACAGCATGGGCAGGCGAAGTATTAGATGATTACGAAGAAGTATATGAGAATCTGAAAGTACATTCACCCGATTTCCCGGCTCCGGAATATTTAAAGAGTATTCTGAAGATTGGTAATATCAAGAACGTGGGAGAAATGGAAGAAATTACAGAAGGTTCAGAATTTATGAAAGATATTCTTCTGGATGATGACGATCGTACCCTGTATATCCAAACCTGGGGCGGAACAAATACCACGGCAAGAGCTTTAAAATCAATCGAAGAAGAGTATAAAGGAACCGACCAGTGGGATGAAATCCAGCAGAAAATATATGACAAAGCCGTAATTTATATCATTCTGAATCAGGATGCTACTTATTCAGATTACATTGCAAAACAATGGCCTGGAATCAGAGTCATCAATGACGGCGGAAACTTCTGGCAGTTTGCTTATATGTGGAAACGTGTAGCAGAACCGCTGACAGCAAAACTCCAGGGTGACTGGTATTACAATAACATTAAGACCGGACATGGAGCATTGCTTGCAAATTATAAACTAATGGGCGATGGCACGATCTTAGAAGGTGAAGATGCAAACGAACAGAGAGGATCAGAAGATTATTTATTAAAGAATCCTCAGTATAACCGCTATGATTTCATATCAGAAGGTGATTCACCATCCTTCTTCTACCTGCTTGACACAGGACTTCGAAGCTTAGAAGATCCAACCTATGGAGGCTGGGGCGGAAGATTTGGAGTCATGGAAGACGGAACATACAAAAACACAGTAAAAGATTACAACATCTATACCAACAGCCAAGACACCGCATATACCTTAACCAGATGGTTCAATGATATTCAGAGCGATTTCGCAGCACGTGCAGACTGGTGTATAGCATCTGATTATGCTGATGCTAACCATATGCCTTCCGTAAGCGTAAAAGAAGGAATTGATCTGAGTGCAGCACCTGGAGAACGTCTCAAACTCCACGCAGAAGGTTCTGATCCTGATGGTGACAAACTGACTTACAAATGGTGGCAGTATTATGAAGCGGATACTTATGATGGTACTGCAGACGGCAATATGTCTGTTACAGGTAAAAATACCGATACGGCAAGCTTTGTGATTCCGGAAGATGCTCAGAACGGCGATACCATCCATATGGTAATACAGGTAACTGACAATGGTGCACATAATTTAAATTACTATCAGCGAGTTATTATAACTGTTACCGGCAGAGAAGAGATTCAGAATGTAGAAATAAAGACACCACAAGGCGTTGATGCAAATGCAATTGCATTAGGAACCAAGACGGCAGGAAAGGGTGGAAGCCCATACGCAGTACAGTTAACCGCAGAAGTAACACCAGCGCTTACAACAGGAAAGACATTTACATGGTCCTCAAGTGATGTAAGTGTTGCAACAGTTGACAGTACAGGAAAGGTTACACCTCTGACAGCAGGAAGTGTCAGAATCACGGCAGCGGCAAATGATGGTTCCGGTAAAGAGGCATCCATTGATCTGACAATTGTTGAGTTAAAACCAAGTGCAGTTGAAGTTACATCCGGCGGCTCTACGAAGCTTTACGTAAATGCCACTCTGTCTCTGAATGCATCTGTAAATCCAACAGATGCAGTAGACAAATCCGTTACCTGGACATCAGATAATGAAAATGTAGCAGTTGTATCCCAGGACGGCGTCGTAACAGGAATCGGTGCAGGAACCGTAGTCATATCAGCGGTATCAAATGCAGATCAGAGTGTATTCGGTGAAATTACCCTTGTGGTAGAAGAAGAAAATGTAAACCGGAGGTCAGCACCAGTAACAGAAGACGCTTCTGAGGTTTCTACAGAAGCAGAAGAAGTACAGGAAGATGTAATCCGGGAAGAGGTTCCGAATGTAGAAAACCAAAATGAAGAGACACAAAACGAAGAAACACAAACCGAAGTATCATCAAACGGAGAGACACAGTTGTAATCGTATGGCTGAAGAAGCATATGCCAGACAAAGATAAAATCGTATGGCTGAAGAAGTACATGCCAGACAAAGATAAAATCGTATGGCTGAAGAAGCACATGTCAGACAAAGATAACTCCTAAAATAATGAAAACAGGGAAGACGCTGAGAAATCAGTCTGGCTTCCCTGTTTTTCGTTCATGATCATATAATTAATGCGCTGTCCATTTAGAAGCAGCAGTCCGGTCGCAGTACAGGGAAGCATTATCAAATTCCAGAATGGCAGTAGCGGGAATAGCGGGATCACTTTGGTTTGCCTGCATTATCTGATACAGGATGCCGGCTTTGTGAGAATCATTAATCATAAGGATACAGCGTTTCGCTTCCCGGAAATTTTGTATGCCCAAAGTGGCACCTCCTTGCAAAACTGCATCACCTTCAAAATATTTCTGTCCAACTTTCTGGGTAATGGGATCCAGAGATGAGACATGTGCCCTTCCGTATAAATCTGATCCCGGTTCATTGAGCGCCAGATGTCCATTCATGCCGGCACCCAGGATCAAAAAGTCAATGCAGCGGTTACAGGAATGATCTTTGATAAAAGTTTCGATTTCGTTGCATTCAGTAGCCATATCCTTTTTTGATGCATCCCATAAGCGTACATTTTGTGGATGGTAATTTACATGATTTAAAAAATGCTCCATAAGAAAGCAGCCGCAGCTGTCTTTGGTGTCCGGCGACATATACAGCCATTCATCCATTGCTACAAAGGATGCTTTTGAAAAGTCAGCCCTGCCTTCTTTATATGCCTGAACCAATTCCCGGAATAATCCAAGGGAAGTATGCCCGGCAGCGATGCAAAGTAATTGCCGGGGATTATCTTTTAGATCTGCCAGTATCTCCTTCGCAGTTCTGCGGCACATATCCGCGTAGGAGTCAAAAATTTCTATATTCATAGAATTTCCTCCCTGGCATCAGCGATAATACGGTCTATTTCTTCACAGAGAGATTCTGATATTACAGGCTCCCGGTTCAGATATCCATCTGTAGCTGTTTCAACCAGATCATGGGCGCGTTCCAACAGTTCTTTCTGAGATCCGCCAGTCCAGTTCGTCCAGTTATCCCTTAAAAAGATCCCAGGCTGGAGGTAACTTTCATGCATCCAGTCTAAAGTATGTTCTTCGGACAGGAAATTACCGCGGATACCTACTTCACGGATTACATCCAGACCGATGCTATCTTCCGATACCTCAAATCCTTTCGTGATATAATTGTAGTAATTAATCCATTCGTTATCCAATGCCAGCTGTTCGAGACTGATACCCTGGTCGGCTCCCACAATGCCCTGTGCGCCCATGGAACGGGTTCCGGAAAGAAAATTAAATGCTGCAGTAAGGCCCTTTTCAATACCAGCCTGAAAATCAGGCATGAGAGCATCGGTAAGGCCTGCATTAGACATGCCGGTGACCCCATAGAATCGCGACATCTGTCCAACCGCAATGCCGAACAATGCCTGGTTTGGACTGCCGAAAGAGCAAAGTGTGGTTTTGAGGTCCATCGAATGTACAGGAGCGCTATAGTTAGATATCTGCCCGTTTAACGCGAAAGCAATAAACATACTTGCAATTATCTCAGCATTTTCCAGAGTCAAAGTTCCTGCGATCGATGCAGGGGAAGTGGCAGCGCTCATGCCCATTGGACCCAGGGAAAGTGATCCGCCATTTTTGGCAAATAAAAGAGCCATTTCCAGGGTGTCTTTTTTGAAGGAAAGCGGAGTAATCGTTTCCAGAAGATAATTGCTTTCTTTACCCATAAGCTTATTCAACTCCAGTATGTATTTGGCAGACAAAGGAGTCAAAACATAAGTTCCGCCTGGTTTGCTGGAATATTTATAGATATCCTGATAATTAATCAGATCCGATATCTGATCAGGAACATCGGAAGGAACAACTACAGGACTGGAGTATGGAAAGTTTTCCAGGTGCTCAAGCAGGGCAAACCCCTTTAAATTATCTTTTCTGATTCCATAACGGCTGGTTTTTGTATTGTAATCTGTATAAAATACCTGTGTGGAAATATGTGCCTGGATATCATTTTTTAATGATTCCGTTTCAAAAGACTGTTGGTTGCGTTTTTTGATCGTGTCCAATACTGTCACCATCGCATTTTCTGGAATACGCAATATCTCTTTTTCATAATCCACGTTCCCGCCCAATTCAGAACAGAGGTCCAGTACTTCTTTACAGGGAACATGGATTCCAATGGTCTCTAAAATTTGAATTGAAGAGTCATGGATCATCTGGATCTCAGTGGGAGACAGAACCTCGATGCTGGAAATGATTTTTCTCATGAATAAATACCTCCTTAATAATAATTAACTAACTTTCTTAATTAATTGGATTATATGATTTCTTTGATTAAAAGTCAACAGTTTTTGTGAAAATATTATAATTTAAATTTGGTATTGACAAAATAGTAGTCATAATATACAATTAATTAAGAAAGTTAGTTAATGAAGGTGATGTGAAATGAAAAATTATGTACCGTCTCATTTAAAAGATATGAATCGGCAGATTGTATATCAGATTATTAAAGAAAAAGAAACCACTTCGAAAGCGGAGTTAGCAAAGCTGACGGGAATCAGCTCCCCTACAGTAATTAAAATTGTTAATTTCTTAATAGAAAAAAAGCTTGTCATAGAAGTGGGACAGGGAGATTTCAGCCAGAGTGAAGTTTCTGTCGGAAGAAAGCCACGTATGCTGAAGTTGAATACCGGATTAATGTATGTTGCAGCATTTTTCCTGGAAGGTGATTTTTTAAGTATGGGCGTGGTAGATTTAGCAGAGCGTATCATATATAAAAAAAGTATGGAAATAACTCCGGACTTCTCCTTTATCATGCCGGAAATTCTGAATAGACTTGTCATGCAGCTTTTAGAAGAAGCCGGAATTTCGGAATCCCAGCTATTTGGAATAGGAATTGCCCTTCCGGTAGCATATGATGAAAATAAATGCACGATTATAACGGCGCCGCTGATTCAGGTAAATGAACCCCTTGTGATCAGAGATGAAATAAAGAAATTAGAAGATAGATACGATGCGATTGTAATGATAGAAAATGACGCAAATGCTCAGGTACTGGGAGAGTTTCAAAGGGCTGGATACAGTGAAAAGGAAGACTTGATATTTATTTCTATTGGAACCGGACTGGGCGCGGGCATTGTTCTAAATGGACAGCTTCGCAGAGGAAAACATCATATGTGCGGAGAGATTGGCTATATCTGTTTCCTTGGTGATAATATTGAAAGAAAGAAAAATGCCGGCTGGCTGGAATCCCAAATCAGCTATCGGGTACTGGAAGAAAAGTTCGGAGTGGATTTTAGTAATGGCAGCGGGCTGGATTCCGATACAAAAAAGAAACTTATAGAATATGTGGCACTTCCCATTGCGCTATGCATAAACAATACAACCATGCTTTTGGACTGTGGAAATATCGTCTTGGGGGGTATTGTAATAGAAGTTCTGGGAGAAGAATTATTAACTGAAGTGAAGAGGCACGTAGATCAGATGTCAGTAATCGGGAATTCTATCCGCCTTCAAACTTCATCTGACAGCGGACTGATTGGCATTGCATCCATGGTCACAAAGAAAAAAATAATTGACTTATTAACATTGGAGTCTGATTAATCTATTTTGGTATTGGGAAACACATACCAAAACAGGTTGAAGTATTATAATAAAAAGTTGTATTCCAAAAGGAGTATAACTTTCTATAAATGGAATTAATTAACAAAGTTAGTTAATTAATGAAAAAGAAAGGAGGAATCCTTAAATGGAAAAAGTATTAAACAGTGTAGAATCCTATCTGGAAAATCAAACGAACGGACATTTTCAGTGGAAAGTCTTTGCCGGCTTTGACGGATATGTAGATTTACTTGTAAAACCTGTACGCTCCGGAATCAATGATCAAAAGAAGTATTTTGAAACCATCTCGGAGTTTGGAAGCTATTTAAAGACCAAGGCGAGTAAAAGCTGTTCGATTGAATTGCAGAAAATTACAGAAAAGGTTGGAGGAAACACCATAATTTTTGCCGAAGCCCTGGCGGCTTTTGGCATAAGCAGCAAATGTGTAGGCGCTTTCGGATATCCTAAAGTGCAGGAGGTATTTTCTAATGGAAACAGCAATGTAGAAATAGTGAGTATTACAAACCCGGGACACTGTACGGCATTAGAATTTCAGGACGGTAAAGTTATGCTGGCTGAAAATTCAGATATCAACGAATTGGATTATGAGGTTCTAATAAGCCGTATAGGTGAGAAAAAATTCTCAATGTATTTAGAAGAAGCAGATGTTTTGGCTTTTATGAACTGGAGCGAGATGGCGGGAGGAACGTTAATCTGGAAAGGGATATTGAAAAATATACTTCCGAAAGTGGCTGAAAAGAAAAAAAAGTCGGTTTTTATTGATATCTCGGACTGCTCCAGAAGAAGTAAAGAAGATATCGGCGAAATGTTGGAATTGGTTCGGGAATTTTCATCTTACTTTGATGTAATCATGAGTTTGAATAGAAATGAAATGGAAACCATCTGCAACACAATGCCGGAGGAGTTACAGGAAGCAGATTTTGAAAAGATGGGAGAAGTGATCAGAAACTACTGCGGGATTCAATATCTGGTAGTGCACTTACTGGATGGAGCATATGCTTTTGCAGGTGGGGAACCGTATTATATTGCGAATAAATATGTTGACAAACCTCTGATTTCCACAGGGGGCGGAGATAACTTTAACGCAGGTCTGGTATATGGAATCATGATGAATATGGATATTGAGCAGGCATTGGCAACAGCGAATGCTACCAGCGGTTTTTATGTAGTCAATGGAAAAAGTCCAGCCCCGGATGAATTAAAATCTTATATCAGTCAATGGAAAAAGGAGGTGAGAAGTCATGATAAGACCTCCCAAGAGAGAGCCTGACTTTCGCAATCTGGAATTGGTTTTAGAAAAGAAGAAACCACAAAGACCTACGCTGTTTGAATTATTTGTATGCGATGAAATTATCGAAAAAGTTTCAGGAAGACATTTAGCAGGGAAAAACAAGCTGGAAAAAGATGTTGCGCTGATTGAAACTTATGATAGCCTGGGCTACGATTATTCGTTAATAATGCCCACGGAATTTGCATTTATCGCAAATAATAAGCTGGAGAAAAAGTCTTTTTCTTTAAATGATGGTGCGGTTATTACAGACAGAAAATCTTTTGACCAGTACAATTGGCCGTCAGCGGGTGATTATGACTATACATATGTAGACAAACTGGCAGAATATCTGCCAAAGGGAATGGAATTTTTAGCCTGGTCCAGTGATGGACCCCTGGAAAGTGTCATAAAGCTGGTAGGTTATGAGAATCTCTGTTACATGCTCTATGATGATGAAACTTTGGCTGCTGATATTTTTGAACAGGTAGGTAAGCGTACGGTGGAAGATTACCGCCAAATGCTGGAGAATCCCCATATTAAAGGGGTGGTGGTCGGGGATGACTGGGGATTTAACACACAGACGCTGCTGCCTATAGAAGTTTATCGAAAATATCTCTTTCCATGGCATCAAGAAATTGTACGTATGGCACATGCCGGAGGCAGATATGCTATTTTGCATTCCTGTGGGCAATATCAAGGAGTGATAGAGGATATTATCCAGCATATGGGATATGATGGAAGGCACTCCTATGAAGATAATATTATTCCCGTAGAAAAGGCGTACGAAGATTTATATCCGGATATCGCGGTTCTGGGGGGAATTGACGTTCATTTTTTATCCGTTGCTTCACCTCATGAAATAGGAAGGCGTTCAGAAGAAATGCTGGAACGTACTTTTAACAGGGGAGGATATGCACTGGGGTCCGGAAACAGTATTCCCAATTACATTCCCTGGGAAAATTATAAAGCAATGATAACAAAAGCATATGAATAAGGAGGATCATTATGAGTAAGGCAAAAATTGTATTTATTGGAGCAGGCAGTATGTCGTTTGGGATTCCCACATTCAAGGATCTCTTTACCACCAGAGAATTGGCGCAAAGCACCCTTTCGCTTGTGGATATTGACGAACAGAACCTGGAAAGAATGTATCAGCTGGCATTGAAAATGAATGAGGCATCAGGTATGGAGCTTAAGATTGAAAAGACGGTAAACAGAAGGGATGTGCTGCAGGGGGCAGACTATGTGGTAAACAGTCTGGCTATTGAAAGGTGCGAGCTTTGGCGAAAAGATTTTCAGGTTCCTTTAAAATATGGCATCAAGCATTGTCTTGGTGAAAATGGAGGTCCCGGTGCTCTGTTTTTTGGAATGCGTACAATTCCCCTTATCATGGAAATCTGTAAAGATATGGAGGAGTTATGCCCCGATGCATGGTTTT
This sequence comes from Robinsoniella peoriensis, assembly GCF_000797495.1. Lineage (GTDB taxonomy): Bacteria > Bacillota > Clostridia > Lachnospirales > Lachnospiraceae > Robinsoniella > Robinsoniella peoriensis. Next base: position 228,784 of record NZ_JTGN01000005.1, on the reverse strand, counting down.
TGAATTTTTCCAATCCGGAAAGCCGAATTGTACTGGCGGTTAATCAGTATACCAAGATTAAGTGTATTGGTCTTTGCCATGGAATCTTCATGGCGCAGGAAGATGTGAGTAAAGTACTGGGCAGGAAAAAAGAAAGTGTTGAAGTATCTGCAGCCGGAATGAATCATTTCCAATGGCTTCTTAGCATTCGTGACAGGGAGAGCGGAGAAGATCTGTATGAAGAATTAAGGGAAAAAGAGAAAAGCTATGTTACATAGTAAAGCACTGCATATTTAATGATTTTAATATGCGGTGCTTTATTTTTAATCCCCCCTGTCTTTTCATTCTATCAATTCGAAAAATATACTAATAGCTTTTTTCAACAGAATAAAATTGGCTTTTCAGGCTGCTAAAGTCTATGAAAGAATAATACTTTTGCGAAACCGGATTTGTATTATCTTCATCGTTCGCAGCGTTTTGAGCATCCTCCATAGTTTCCCAGGTTACTAAGTCAGCCCAGGTATCGCCATCGACAAGTACCTTCCAAGAAATGAATCCTTTCTTCTTAGATAAAATTTCGTTATGTGTTTTTTCTGACGCAAGCAAGTAATCTGATACAGACGCTCCTTCTATTAGTTTATAAGTGATAAACCAAACTGTATTCGACATCATATTTTGTCTCCTTTCATTTTTCGTTAGTGTATCACACCTAATGCGACATGTAGCTGTCGCATTAGAAAAAAACTTGGGACTAATTTACTCGAAGTACCAGAATATAATTCAGTTTACAAAGTCATATTTTTGCCCAGAGGGATAGGTTGTGGTGCAAAAGTATTTGGAAGTGTGATATTATAAATATAAAAAAGGGGATAAGTAATGCAGATTGAGCGTTTGGTGCAGATGGTATTTTATATAGTCAATCGGGAGCATGTCACGGCGAAAGAATTAGCTGACCATTTCAGTGTATCAACGAGAACGATATACCGCGATATAAACACGTTGACCCTTGCGGGAATCCCTGTAACATCTTCCAAGGGAACGGGTGGGGGAATATCGTTAATAGATGGATATACGATTAACAAATCATTATTCTCTAAAGAAGAACAACAGAATATATATCAGGGATTGCAGATTTTACAGGCTTCCAAATATCCGAATGCCGAAATGGCGCTCAGCAAAATTGGCTCTATTTTTAGAAATGTTTTAGAACCAGAATGGTTGGAAGTCGATTTTTCATTTTGGGGTAGTGATGAAAAGCAAAAAGTGGGTATATCAGAATTGCAGCATGCCATCATCAACAAGCACATGATAACATTTGAATATATTAATAATGAAATACAAAAATCAAAGAGGGCTGTGGAGCCGTTGCGGTTAGTGTTTAAATCACACGCATGGTATATTGTGGGATTCTGCCAGGGCAAACGGGATATACGCATTTTTCGTCTGTCAAGAATGAAACATATCCATGTAACACCAGAAGTCTTTGAACGTGAACTGCCTACGGACTATTTATTTGCATATAGTTATAAAGAGAAAATCAATATACCTGCTATAAAATTAAAGTGTTACTCGGAAATAGTCGGGAGGGTATATGATGATTTTCTAGTTCCAGAAAACGAAGTTTTAGCATGTACAGATGGCAGCTATATGATAACGGTTCAGAACGAATTGGATAATTGGTTATTTGACCGCTTGCTGTCGTATGGGAAATACGTTGAAGTCATTGAGCCGGAAGAAGCCCGGACTATGATCAAAGAAAAGGCTCTGGAGATAGCAGGACTATATGATTGAATTGGGGCAAGTTGACACTAAGTGAAAAGGTGATACCATTATTAACGGTATTTTACCCAACGGGAGAGTATATGAAAAAGGCAATTGTTCTTATATTAACAATACTAATCTTATTTTCTGGTTTTACAACACTGGGTTATGCAGCGCCAGACGCACAGTCTGCGGAAATACAAGCGTTGCTGGATGATGCCTGCCGTATATCAGGTGTGCCGGGAATGTCACTATCAATACGGGCGGATGATGAAGTGTCCTACTTTTCTTCCGGGTATGCAGACCGTGAAAATAAAGTGTCTGCGAGCGAAAATACACTATATGAGCTGGCATCGGTCAGTAAGGCTTTCACAGGTATGGGTATTCTGCTGCTGGAAGAACAAGGGTTGCTGTCAATGTCGGACCCTGTCCAAAAATATTTACCTTGGTTTACGTTAAAGTATGAAGGAAGGACTGTTGATATGGAGAGCCTTACACTCAATCACTTTCTTCACCATACCAGCGGCCTGGTTAATATCAGGCACACACAGCTTATCCCCCAGGGCAATACGCCGGATATGCTGCGAAGGACGGTGGAAAAGCTTGCAGATGCTGAATTGGCGTTTCCACCAGGCAATCAGTATGATTATGGCACTGTGAATTATGATATATTGGGTTTAGTGATTGAGACGGTGTCGGGACAACGCTATGAAGACTTTATGAAGGAAAAGGTATTGAAGCCGTTAGGTCTTAACCAGACGTATATGTATCAGGAGGATGCCAGGGCCACCGGACAGCTGGCACAGGGCTACCGTTCCTCCTTTTTTATGACTTTTCCATATAATGCGCCGGATTATGCCGGGAATAAACCCGCCGGCTACATCATTTCCTGTACGAAAGATATGTCTCGCTGGATGGACATACAGATGGGAATTGTGCAGGATATACCCGCAATATTCCACAGGATTATCGAAAAATCACATCAGGGTGACCGGTCTGTTCCCGCTGTCGACGGTATGTATTATGCAGCGGGCTGGTCGGTAAATGCCGAACAATCAATTATAGAGCACCAGGGGGTTAATCCCAACTTCACAACGGAAGCAGCCATCCTGCCAGACGAACGGACAGCCATTTGCTTGCTGACCAATGGTGTAAATACCAATATCAGCCTGGTGCTTAAAGTTAAAGATATATTGGACGGCAATCTAACGCAGTTTTATGAAATCGGCGGAACACAGTTTATGGACATTGTTTTGTCCGCGGTCACAATTACTTTTATCATATTAGCGGCTCTGTTCTTCCTCTTGGGATTGCGAAGAAAGAAATCGAATGAGCGTCAGCCTATGATAAAAAAGACAATCCTCGTAATAGCTGTTTTGCTGACCATAGCGATTGTCCTGTGTATGATATGTCTGGTACTCGAATGGTCAACGATACTTGTCTGGCAAACTTATAGCGTCCTTACCGCTTTGATTTCATCAGCTTTATTGAGCGCAAGTATTGCATGGTTTGTGTACATGCACCGCTACCATGCCACGCCGGGAAAATAAGTATATAGCCACCATGAGGAAGTATTTCAATTTAGAATCTTTTCATTTAAAAACACTATGGGATAGCTGCAGACGAATCTGTACTATTCCATAGTGTTTTTTAGATGTTGTGATTGTCTTTTATCTCTAACTGCATATAATGCAAATTCGTGCTCAAATGCTCCACCATAGCTTTCGAAGCCGCCTGCTCGTCATGGTTAAGGATGGCGTCTACGATTTTTCTGTGGGTTTTGATCGTCTCATCTTTTAAAATACGCCGGGTAAGGGTCGTTATAAAATCAATACCGCTGCGGTCGATGATTGGGATAATGCTCTGCAGCACAATATTTCTGCTGGCACGTGCGATGCTGGCATGAAAAGCAATATCCGTTTCGGTATGATCTTTGTTGTTTTTGATTAATTGTTCTATTTTTAAACAAAGGTCACTTATTTCTCGCAGATCAGATTCGTCAGCATTGCGGGCGGCAAGCGCCGACATCTGTGGTTCTATCAGCATTCTTACGGAGATCAGATCCATTGCCAGTTGTTTTTTGTCTTTTACAAACGTAAAGCCAAGCGGATCATCTACAACACCGGGTTCCTGGCAGACAAATGTTCCGGAACCGCGCCGTATTTCCACAATGTTTCTGGATACCAGGATTTTGACCGCTTCCCGGATTGTACTGCGGCCTACCTTTAAACTTTCCGCCAACTGGAATTCGTTGGGCAGCTTTTCACCTGATTTGATCTTATTCGTTATAATTAATTCAATAATTGCATCGGAAACTTTTTCTGCCAATGGTTTATCGGCTATATTTTCAAATTCATACATAAGTAGCTTCTCCAAACTGATTTCATTAGATTATATATTATTGTTAAATTAGGAATTGATAAGCAAAGGTTAAGTTCAATTGCATTTATTGTATCATGTTTTTTTTGATTCAACAATTAGATAATTTGGAGTTTTAGAATGAAAGAACATCATGATGCACAAACTCCCATACGAAATACTATATATATATTTTAAATAGTCAAAATATATAAAAAAGCCCATTGACAAATCATTTCATTGTTGATATTATATAGTAAATACATCAGACGTCTGATGACATGACGTATATGAAAGGAGGGAAGCGCAACTACAATATATGGTGTTATAATATTCCTGATAAAAAAAGAAAAAGGGTTTTACAAAAGAATGGAGGAGAAGTATGTTTGAGAATTTGTTACAGAATCCCGTATATATGCTGGGGATAGTTGCGGCAGCAGTAATTATTTTAATTGTATTGGTTATGAAGTTTAAGGTAAATGCATTTGTAAGTTTATTGATCGTGAGTGTACTGAGTGCATTTGCAGCCGGAATGACTCCGGGAGATACGCTGGCTTCCATTACCGGGGGGATGGGAAGCACGCTGGGCGGAATTACGATTATTGTTGCATTGGGGGCAATGTTAGGTGCAATGCTGGAGGTATCCGGCGGAGCTAAGGTAATGGCGAATACTCTGATTAAGACCTTTGGAATTAACAAGGCGCCATTGGCGCTGGTTGCGGTTGGTATAATTGTAGGAACACCGGTTTTTCTGGATGTGGCGTTTATCATTTTGATTCCGGTGGTTTATTCTCTGGCAAAGCAGACGAAGAAGTCGGTGTTGTTCTTCTCGCTGCCGCTGCTTGCAGGACTGGCAGTAGGCCATACTTTGATCCCGCCCACACCGGGACCTGTAACGGTTGCAAATATCGTAGGTGCGGATCTTGGAAGCGTTATTATGATGGGATTTGTAGTTGGAATACCGGCAGCAATCTGCGGCGGAATTTTCTATTCAAAATTTATTGCGAAACGAATTAATGTAAATCCACCTGAAGTTCCGGAAGTAGCAGTGGAAGACGAGCGGAAACTTCCATCGTTTGGTATTGTGGTATTGAATATTTCCCTTCCATTAATATTAATCGTAATCAGAACGGTCTGTGATCTGGTTTTACCGGAAGAAAATTCATTAAGAGTTGTGTTGAACTTTATCGGTGCACCGGAAATAGCGCTGTTGATATCTGTTCTGTTTTCATTTTTAACTTTGGGACTCCAGAGGGGAATTTCCAAATCAGTTATTGAAGAAGTATGTTCCAAAGCACTTGGTCCGGCAGGTATTATTCTTGCGGTAACCGGAGCGGGAGGTGTATTCAAACAGGTATTGATTGACAGCGGAATAGGAACAAGCCTGGCAGATATGATGTCACAGGCAAGTATCAGCCCCATTTTTATGGCATATTTAATAGCTACTATAATGAGAATTTCGGTTGGATCTGCAACGGTTTCCATGACTACGGCAGCGGGAATAATGGCGCCAGTCATTGTTGCAACAGGCACAAATCCCACTCTGATTGTAATGGCAATTGGATGTGGAGCAATCAACTTTGTGCATTTTAATGACAGCGGATTCTGGCTGATCAGCAAATATTCCGGCACTAATGAAAAAGAAACATTGAAGACATGGTCAGCAATGGCTACCATTATTGGTATTACAGGAATTATCATTGTAATGATCCTATCCATATTTATAAAATAGTAAATTAGTTATATGGTGCGGGCAGAATAAAAGCGGATGGTTTCAGAAAATAATATTCCGTTATAAATGCAGATCTAACAGTGAATTGATGGAAAAAGGCTATGAAGTTTAAGGAAAATAATAACCTGTAATGAATTGTGGAAAAGATCGGAGGAATATATGAATTCTTATGAACGAGTAATGGCGGTATGTAAACACGAAAAACCGGACGTGGTTCCGGTAGGACCCTTCCTGGGAAATCACGCAGCGAAGATTTGTAAAGTGCCGCTGAGTAAATACTATACGGACGGAAAGGTAATGGGCGAGGTTTTGTACAAAGCCTGGGAGGAATATGGCTATGATATTATTTTCGCCCACTCAGACGGTTATTACATCTCCGAAGGTATGGGGGTGGAGACTAGAAAGGAAGGCGATGACCTTCCCATTGTAACAAAGCATGGGATAAGTTCCCTTTTAGAGGGGGGAAAGATTAAAGTACCGGATCCATATCGGGATGGCAGAATGACTGTTTATCTGGAGGCAATTGCTTATCTAAAATCCAAACTAGGAGGCAAAGTTGCGATTAGGGGAACCGGAACGGGAATGTTTTCTCTGGTTTCCCACATATACGGCATACAGGAGCTGCTTCTGGACATGGCTGAAATGCAATATGCAGACGAAGATGAAGATGCAAAAGAAATGGAAAAATGCTTTCATGAATTAATGGAAACCTGTACGGAAACCTTGATCCGTTTCACTACGGCAGAGCTGGAAGCGGGCGCCAATATTATTCATCTTGGAGATTCCCTGGCATCTCTGGATGTGGTTTCGCCGCAAATCTTCCGGACATATATCTATCCGTATCTGAACAAATTTTTTACCAGGATGAAGCCGCAGTTTGAGCAGCATAATGCATTCGGACTGCTTCACATCTGCGGAAATAATACGGCAGTTCTGGATGATTATGCATCAACAGGTGCCGATATTTATGAGGTGGATTATAAAGTGGACCTTCTGGAATGCAAACAGAAAATCGGGGATCGGATCATACTGATGGGAAATGTAAACCCGGTAGAGCTTCTGCAGGATGATGAAGAAAAAGTAAAAGAACTCTGCAGAAGATGTCTGGACGTGGGAACTGCCGGAGGAGGATTTATCCTGGGAACAGGCTGCGAAGCGGCGATCAATACCCCTAAGGAAAACCTGAAGCGGATGGTACAGGAAGCCCATAATTACCGTTATTAAAATATAGCTCCCGGCTTTTCGTATACCAATGAATGGGCACCCGGAAAAGAAAATGACTAAATCATATGAACTACAAAGAAAGGATACAGCAAATGAAGATTACAAATATCAAACTATATAAGGTACAGCCCAGATGGCTTTTTCTAAAGGTTGAAACGGATGAGGGAATCTGCGGATGGGGGGAGCCGGTAATTGAGGGCAGGGCGGAGTCTGTAAAGGCCTGCGTGGAAGAAATGAAAACCTATTTAATTGGCAGTGACCCAAGGAGAATAGAAGATATCTGGCAGGTGCTTTACCGCGGTGGATTTTATAGAGGCGGTCCCATTTTATCCAGTGCAATTTCCGGAATCGAACAGGCTTTGTGGGATATAAAAGGAAAATATTACAATATGCCCGTCTATGAATTTTTAGGTGGCATATGCCGGGATCATGTTGATGTGTACTGCTGGATTGGAGGCGATCGCCCGTCTGATGTAGGAATGGAGGCAAAAAGGCAGCAAGATCTGGGCTTTAAATCAATTAAAATGAATGCAACGGAGGAAGTGGCATATATCGACAGTTTCGCCAAGGTAGATGCAGTGTGTGAGCGTGTGGCGGCTATCCGTGAGAAGTGCGGGAAATATTTTGGCATTGCTGTGGACTTTCACGGCAGGGTACATAAAAGTATGGCGAAAATGTTGGTCCAGGAACTGAATCAGTTTCATCTGATGTTCATTGAAGAACCGGTTCTGTGCGAAAATTATGAAGCGCTGCGGGAAATTGCTAAATACACGGCATCCCCAATAGCCACCGGTGAACGTTTGTTTACCAGATGGGATTTCAAGAAGATCTTTGAACAGGGGGTTGTAGATATCATACAGCCGGATTTGTCCCATGCCGGAGGTATTCTGGAATGCCGGAAGATATCAGCCATGGCGGAAGCCTATGATGTAGCGGTTGCACCCCACTGTCCCCTGGGACCCATTGCGCTGGCATCCTGTCTGCAGATGGATGCCTGCACGCCCAACGCTTTTATTCAGGAACAGAGCCTTGGAATACATTATAATCAGGGCAGTGATCTGTTGGATTATCTGGCTGATCCGAAGGTATTTGAGTACCGGAATGGAGTGGTTCAGATTCCATCTAAACCGGGGCTTGGAATTGAAATTAACGAAACCTACGTAGAAAAAATGGCAGAAACCGGTCATGACTGGAAGAACCCGGTATGGCGAAACAGCGATGGAACCGTGGCGGAATGGTAGAAAGGATGTGTTTTGATGGAAATGTGCTCCAGAGTTATTAAGGACTTTAAAGATAAAATTGCAAATGGACCGGTGCTCGGACCGTTTTGCAAAACCCTTGATCCTTCCTTCATTGAAATATTGGGATACAGCGGATTTGATTTTTGCATTCTGGATATGGAACATGGTCCGGCGTCAAGTTCAAATCTTGCTGATTTAATCCGGGCGTGTAATGTAACCGGGATTCTGCCGGTAGTAAGAGTGCCTGAGGTATCCGAGCAGGCAATCGGCAAGGCACTGGATCTTGGTGCCGGCGCAGTTCAGATTCCCCAGATCAGCAATGCCTTCCAGGCGAAAAAAGCTATTGAATTAGCAAGATTTTATCCCAAGGGTCAAAGGGGGGTTTGCAGATTTGTGAGAGCCGCACATTATTCAGCCATGCCCAGGGAAGAATATTTTGAAACATCAAATGAAATCCTGGTTACTCTTCAGATTGAAGGTGTAGAAGCAATCCGGAATCTGGAAGAGATCATGGAAGTGGAAGGAATCGATATTATTTTTATTGGCCCTTACGACCTTTCCCAATCACTGGGGGTTCCGGGGCAGATAGACCATCCCAGGGTATTGGAATATATGAATACCATTGTGGATATGGGTAAGCGCAAAAATATTCAGATCGGCACGTTCGTAGATACGAGAAACGGTATGAACAGATGGATTGCCCAGGGAGTAAAGTATATTTCTTATTCTGTGGATGTGGGCATTTTTATGGATGCATGTAAAGATCTGGTAGGAGATTTTAAGGCGGCGAAGATTTGAGCATTACCGCGTTTTTATAGTTATATTTTGCCGGTAGATGGAGAAGTACCTTTTTGTGTTAAGAACTTCAGCTGATATATTGAAATTAGTTGGAATCTTAAAACAAAAAGGTACACTTTGTTGTGTTCTATTATGCGCGAAATGCAAATTCTTTTATTTCCATTAACCTTCTGTCTAAATCATTTCCACGGAATGTAAGATAAAGGGTTTTGACTCCTGTTACCGGAATTAAATTGCAGGAGAAGGACTGCCATGCATCCCATCTCCCTGTTGGCTGTACAAGACAGGAGCCAATGAGCTCATCATCCGCCCATATTTCAACGGTTCCCCCGTTTATGCGGGCAGCAGCAGTAATAGTAAAGGAATGGGGTGTTTCAAATGAAAAATAGCGGTAAGCAGCCCAGGAACCATTGCAGATATGAGTTAGGATTTCGCCGCTGCCGTTACCGTCAGGGCACAGGTATGGGCCATTTCTTATCTGGCAGGCAAGGGAAGCAGGATAAGTTCCTTTCGCTTTTAGCGGAATAGATGCACCTTGTGAAGTCATGGGGACTTCCGGGATTCTGCCGTTTTCATCAAAATAAATCTTTTCGATACACATTCTACGGTTGAATTTAGAGTTCTGGGATGAACGGTGGTAGAACACATACCATTGATCTTGGAATTCTGCAATACATCCGTGATTATTCCAGGTTTGGGGATCGCAGTAAATATTGTCGATAATCACGCCTCCTTTTTGAAAAGGGCCCAGGGGAGAGCGGGAAACGGCATATGACATACAGGTTGCACGGCCTCTGGCGGTATCGGTATACACCAGGTAATAAAGCCCGTTCCGCTTGCGCATACTGGCGCCTTCATGAAAACCATGCCGTTTTTCATCAATCAGGCAGGTATTTAAAGAAGACAGATCCAAAGACCTCATGTCTGGGTTCAGCCTGGCGCCTGACAGCTGGAACTGTCCCCAATAGTAGTAAGCGCTGCCATCATCATCGATAAAAACGGAAGGATCGATGCCGGAACCGTCTGCATAAGGAATCGGTACGGGATTTGTAAACGGTCCGCAGGGAGTATCAGACACAGCCACGCCTTCATAAGCGTTGGTCATACAAAAATAAAGATAATACTTTCCGTCTTTACAGATACAGTCCGGGGCATACATCAGGGAGCCTTCTTTTGCCCAGGGGATATCGCTGCTTTGCAGACAGATGCCGTGGTCTGTCCAGTGGAGGAGATCATTCGTTGAAAATACGTGCAGCACATCGCTGCAGTATGTAGTTTCGCCGCTGATGTCATAAGAACCATAGAGATACATGCGGCCGTCCGGCATAAGGCGCGCTTCCCCGTCGGGTACAAAATGTGTTAGAGGGAGTATAGGATTCATAAAATCAATTCCTTTCTTTTTATATCCGCTACACGAATAGCGAAAAAATAGTATCTTCACAATAACATATAAAATTGGCAGATGTCAATGATCTGTTTATAGAAATAAGTGTGAAAAAAAGGGATGAAGATTTAAAATATACTCGGGTAAATTATTTAGCAATTATGTATTGACAAAAACGCATTACTCTGATAATATCTACTTATACAAAAAGATCAAATTCGATAATATTTCACATAGAATTTGAAAATAACAATACATAATATACAAAAATACCAACAGGGAATGATTTTATCATTCCATTTATTTAAAAAAATAATTTACCCGAGTAAATAGGAGATGAGTGTATGAAAGCAACCAGATCAGATGTGGCAAAGCTGGCAGGAGTTTCAACAGCTACGGTATCAAATGCTTTAAGTAATCCGGAAAAGGTAAAAGACGAAACCGTTAAGAAAGTACTCGAAGCGGTTAAGGCACTGGATTACAGGCCGGATATGATAGCGAGAAGCATGTCCACAAAAAAGACAATGCAGATAGGAATTGTATTAGAGAATATATCAAATCCATTTTTTGGAGATATTGTCAGGGGGTTCGAAAGTGCGGCGAATGAAAAAAATTACTTTGTAAATATTTGTACCGGTTTTAATAAACTGGATGAATATTTTGACAACTTTATTACAAGAAGGCTGGATGGGGTATTTGTAACGGCAATACCTTATAAGTTCAATATGGATAAGCTGTACCATTTGGTTGACAATGGGATTAAAGTATTGGTCAGCGGCAACGTAGGAGCAGATTTCAGGAAAGTTTCTTCTATAGAAAATGACCATATGGCTGCGATGCATGAGGCAATGGAATATCTGTACAGCCTGGGACACAGGGATATTGCTTATTTGAGCGGACTTGGAAGAAATCTTCCCTATGATTTAAGAAGTATCGGTTACCGTCAGATGGTGGAACGTTTGGGACTCCCCTGCGGGGAAGATTTATTGTTTGATGGAAAGTATCCATATTCCACGGACATGACGGACGGTTATTATTACGCTAATGAATTGATGAAATCCGGCAGGAAATTTACAGCTGTGATCTGTGTCAATGATCTGATGTCCCTTGGTGCAATTAAAGCATTTAAGGAAAAAGGGTACCGGGTTCCGGAAGATGTGTCAGTTATGGGATTTGATGGGATTACTTATGGAGAATACTGGGAACCCTCTTTAACAACAATGAATCTGGATAAAGTGAAATTTGGTGAAAAAGCTTTTGAATTACTGTATTCGAATATTTCAAAAGGGAATACAGGATATTTTGAAAACAAGCTAAGCCTTATTAAGAGAATGTCAACTGCAAAATGCAGATGATATATAATGCGTGTGTAAGATCGGTGAAAGGAGGTAAAAAAACTGCTTCCCTCTGATAGGAACCGGTGGAACGATAGCCTAAAGGAAAACAGTGGATAAATTATAACATAGATACGAAAAACACGCAATGCATTCCATATAAAATTATAACAATATTAAAAAATCAACAATTAAAGGAGCGAAGTCATATGAAAAAGAGAAATAAAATGGTAGCATGCCTTTTGGCAGCAACAATGATTTTTTCAAGCTTTTTAACCGGCTGCAGCGCAAACGGAGGAGCAGGGGATACACAGAAAGAAACGTCAAAAGAATCCGCGGCAGGAAGTGAATCCGCAGCTTCTGATAAAAAGGATACAGAGAATGGCAGCGAGGGAACAACGAATGGAAGCGCATCTGACGCATCCGATGCTGGCTGGGATACCTCAAAAGAAGATACGATTACCTTAGCGGTTATTAATAATTTCTATACTGCCGGCGAGAAGAAGCTTGCAGAAGAATACATGAAGCTTCATCCGGAAACGAAAGTAGTTGTGGATGTTATATCTGACAATGATTCATACATAACAAAGATGATGACGGCAATGAGCGATGACAGAGAAAATGCACCGGATATTGTACATGGTAACTTCCTGGCTGCTGCAGTTGCAAATAATAGTGCTGATATTGCAGTGGATAAGGGGTATCTGATCGATATGACAGATATGCTGGACGAAGTAAATCCTTACAATGACGGCAAAAAAGTAAGAGAAGCTTTTGATGAAGATGATTTCTTGATTTCCATTAATTCATCCGGTGGCAGACATCTGACATATCTTCCGTTTGATAAAATCGGTGTTGCATTTTATTACAATAAGACAATCTTTGACAAACTGGGATTATCCGTGCCTACAAGTTATGAGAATCTGATTGAAATCTGCGGAAAATTAAAAGATGCAGGTTATGATGTTCCGATTACAGCAGGAAATGAAAGCGGATGGCTGATCAATTCAATGGCTGATTCATATTACCGCACTACAGAAAATGAGTTTTTAGTTCAGCCTGGTGATGCAATCTGGGATGAAAATCTTATGAAAGCGAATATAGATTTCAAATTTGATGAAAATAATCTTGACTGCGATGCAAACGTAGTAGGCAGTGCAGAGAGACAGGCAAAATATGCAACAGAAAACGGCATTAACACAGAAGGCAACAAGAAAGTCTGGAGTGAATTCCAGAAACTGGCGCAGTATTTCCCGACAAACTGGATTGCAGCAGATGGTTCTCAGATTATTACAGACTTTGAATCACAGGTTTCCCCAATCTTATTTAATGGAAGCTGGAATGCAGGGCTGATTTTAAGTGACGTAAACCAATTGCCGGAAGATATGCAGTTTGAATGGGCAACTTTCCAGCTGCCATCATTTGAAAAAGCTCCGGAGGGCTTCAGCCAGACAATCAGAGGCCTTTACAGCCTTGGAAATGCTATCAGTATTGTTCCTAACAAAGATGATGACCATATGGCACGTGTTAAAGATTTCTACAAATTCTGGTATTCACCGGATCAGGCAAAATTATGTTTTGAAGAAACTCTTGCCAATGGAAACTATGTACAGGGACCATGCGTTGTAAAAGGTGTGGAATTAAGTCCGGAATTAACATCTAAATTAGAAGGTTTTATTGCTACCGGTGTCAGCCGCGGCGCTCAGTGGGTAACCGGGCAGGACATGGTAACACAGGCTGACAAGCCAAAATACAATGATTTAATTCTTCAGTTCTCAGAAGGAAGTCTCGATGTAGACAGCTTCCTGGAACAGATGGATCCTATATACCGGAATTACTACAAAGATGTAGTAGACAGAGCCGGTTATGACTTAGATCCTACGACAGCAGATACTGCAAAATAAAGGAAAGCAGGAAAGGGTGATGGTAAGGAATTGCCTTCACCCTTTTCCAATTGCACATTGCAGCCATGTTGCAATACTGCAAATATAAGTGGTGTGAAAATGCTTTCCTGTCACACTGCTCAATCATAAACGAGGAGGACCCTATGAATAAATCTCTGAAAATGAAATTATTGCCATATTTGTTTATTGCACCAACCTTTATATTGCTGGCGGTTTTTTCTTATTTTTCTATTGGTAATGCATTTTATACGTCATTTACAGATTCTACGTTCGGAATTTCATCAAATTTGGTGGGATTTGAAAATTATATTGCAGCATTTAAAGATGAGATGTTCTTAACATCATTCAAAAACCAGGCAATTATCACCGTTGCAGCCGTTTTCTGCAGTGTATTTTTCCCGCTGCTGGCTGCAGAACTGTTATTTTTTATTAAAAGATCAAAGGTAGCAAATATTATTAAGACAGCATTTGTAGTTCCCATGTTAGTTCCTTCTATTGTTACAATTTTGATATGGAAATACCTTTATAATCCGAACTTCGGCTTTAACTCGATTTTAAAAGCCTTTGGTATGAATGGTCTTGCTCATAACTGGCTAAATGATAAATCTACGGCGCTTTTGTGTATCATTCTCGTTGGTTTTCCATTTGTATCCGGCATGTACTTTTTAATTTTCCATTCCGGACTGAATATGATAGGCGAAGAACTATACGAAGCAGCAATTGTTGACGGGGCAACCCAGTTTAATGTGGTGAAAGATATTCATCTGCCAAATGTAAAACCATACATGAAAATTGTGGTTACACTTTCCTTAATCGGAAGCCTGTCCGGATTTGGACTGGTTGCTGCCACCACAGGCGGCGGTCCAGGATATGCAACGATGATACCCGCCATGCAGATGTATAAGATTGCATTTGGAGATGGAAAGTTTGGATATGCTTCTGCACTAGGAGTAATTTTATTTATCGTAATTATAATTTTAACTTTGCTCACCAGAAGATTCTTGAAGGAGGAAGATTAGTATGCACAGTAAAAGAAAAATCGGAGTCGGGTACGTGATCAGCAGACTGCTTATCATTGCGTTGTTGATTATAACCTTCTTTCCCTTCGTTATGCTTATAAATATGTCGCTGAAACCCAATGTTATGATTGCAAATGATTTTCTGGGGCTTCCAAGAGAAATATATTGGGTCAATTTTGTAAAGGCATTTAAATTTGTATTCCGGCCTATTTTAAATTCCCTTTATGTATGCGGTATTTCCCTGGTATTAATCATTGTGATAGTAGCCATGTCCGGCTATGCCTTTGGAAGGATGAAGTTTAAAGGGAAGAATATTTTATTTTCCTTATTAATGGCTGTAATGATGGTTCCTTATACCTTGTTGATCATCCCTAATTATAATATTATTAAAAATCTCCATATTTTGAATACCTACTGGGGACTGATTATTCCTTATGTGGCGGGACAGCAGGTCTTTGGTATTATTCTGGCAGAGGCATTTTTCAAGGGACTGCCCAATGATATTTTTGAGGCTGCAAAGATAGACGGTGCCAGCGAGATTTATGCATTTGCCAAGGTTGCGGTGCCGTTGTCGAAGCCAATCCTGATTACAGTCGGGATTACATCGGTGGTTGCCATGTACAATGACTATATCTGGCCGACCATTGCCATGACCGGCGGAGATGAAGTGAAGACCTTCTGCCAGATCGTATTTAATAATGCGGCGGGCAAGGGAACTAACGATATGGGATTAATAGCAGCAGCATTTATAATAGGTACCATTCCGTTATTAATCGCAACATCCAGCTGCCTGAAATATTATATTCAGGGTATGATGGGTGGAGCTGTAAAAGGCTGATTGCCATGGATCATGATGACAGGAAAAAGGGAATGTTTGCCCAGGTACGGTCCTTTAATGGGAATCAGAAGAAGTTTATGGTTTCCCAAATTGTGGGGTCTGTGTATAACAGTATCGTATCCGGAGTTCTCATGACCGGATTCCTGCTCTACACAGGGGTGCCAGCCGCAGGGGTCGGCGTAATTCTGTCAATTCCCCTGTTGGCAAATGTACTCCAGGTACCTTTTGGGAAGATATGGGATTTTTTCCGCAATTCCAAGCAGGCGATTAACCGGATGGTTCTGCTTGCCAGATTATTAATATTATCCATTGTCTTTATTCCCCTGCTGGTGTCGGAGGGATCTCAAAGGATGATGGGTGTCCAGGTAGAATTTCGGATTGCAGCGGTATCGGTGATTTTATTTTTTGCATATATTTTTGCATCCAGCTCCGGGATACGTTTAAACTACTGGATGGTGAATTCTATCCAGCCGGATATACAGGGTACATTTTTTGCATTCCGGGATAGGATTGTGGTGGGATTAACGACGCTGATTTCCTTTGGTGCAAGTACCTGTATTGATACACTGCAGCAAAAATCCAATGAATATATTGGTTTTGCAATTATCTTTTTTATTGCGGCTGCAATTGCGGTAATCGATTATATTGTAATCAGGAAAATTCATTATGAGGAACAGCTGGATGGGCAGTCCCGGATATCGCTGAAGCAGTGTGTCCGGATATTTCATGAAGATAAAAGATTTCTGCATTTTCTGATTTATATGTTTTTGCTTAGTTTCTCCATGAATATGGCAAATCCCTATTATAACGCCTACATGCTGGAAGAACTGCATTTAAATTATACAAATATTTTCATGCTGACAACCCTTCAGGTAGGAGTTCAGATTGCAGTTTCCTCGGGCTGGGGAAGGATCGCGCAGCATATTCCCTGGAAGAATATCCTGACGATTGTCACACTGGTTCTGGGAATCCAGTTTTTATTCTGGCCATTGGTTACGCCGGATTCCATTGGTTTAATTCTGGTCATCTTTATTACCAGCGGATTAATCGCTACGGGACTGGCGACGGCACAGTTTATGCTTCCCTATCACTATGTCAGACCGCACAATGCTATTCGGTATCTCAGCATTAATACGGCGCTTAGTGCATGCGGTGGATTTTTGGGAAGCCTTACAGGATCGAAAATCATATCGCTATTTAAAAATATGGACTTAAAAATTGGTACGGTTTCCATTGGATCTATGCAGATGAATATGATTATTTCCGGTTTGCTGATTCTGGGAACGGTATGTTACGCAAGATTAAAAATGAGGGATGAATCGTGAGGCCAGAAAACTGCAGACGGCAATGCTTTTAAGAAGTGTTTATGGTTTTGGGTACCGGGTGATTCAGGAGATTCAGGCTGGAAAAAAATAAGCAATAGAAAGGAAGCCACGATGAGTTTTTTCAGCCATTTAATGTGTGGCAGTATTACAGGCATGCCTGTAATAGGAAATGGGTATAAATATGATCGAAAACAAAGGACAGAATAATAATATTTTCCGCATACTGGATAACAGTATTCTGGAGGATTGTGAAGAAGATAATAGAAAAAGGGTGTATATGACGCCCAGGAAAATACTGTGGGAATCACAGGGAAATAAATGCCAGGTGGAGAACAGTTCTGCTTTGCTGGAAAACCGTTCTCCACAGATTTCCCTGGTTCCGGTAAATCCTTGTATCTTAAAAAATAAGGGAGAAAGTGCCGGCATCCTTTTGGACTTTGGCGTTGAAATCCATGGCGGGATTTCCCTGCTGGTATGGAAAGCAAGCCTGACGCAGGGAATGCGGGTCAGAGTTCGTTTTGGAGAATCCGCCATGGAAGCCATGAGTGATATCGGGGGCGAAACCAATGCTACCAATGACCATGCAAACCGGGATATGATCGTTGAAGTACGGGATATGAGCATGAACCGCATTGGAGAAACGGGATTTCGCTTCGTTCGGATTGATTTACTTGATGAAGGAGAACTGGAAATTAAAACGGTGAAGTCTATCTTAATCTATAAAGATATTCCCTATAAGGGAAGCTTTTCCTGCAGTGACGAGATGTTGAACCGCATTTGGGATACCGGGGCATATACCGTACATTTGAATATGCAGAATTACATATGGGATGGAATTAAAAGGGACCGCCTGGTCTGGGTGGGAGATATGCATCCCGAAGTTACGACTATACAATCTGTATTCGGATATGATGAGAGTGTGCCAAAAAGCCTGGATTTTGTCCGGGAAGAGACACCCCTGCCGGGCTGGATGAATGGTTTTCCGGCATATTCCATGTGGTGGATCATTATACAGCATGACTGGTTTGTTCACACTGGCGATCTGGCATACCTGAAAACACAGAGGGAATATCTGAAGGGGCTGTACAGACAGCTGTCAGACGGCATTGATGAAAATGGCAAAGACAATACGCCGGAAGTACGGTTTGTTGACTGGCCGTCTTTCCAGAACCAGCCGGTTGTAGATGCGGGGCTGCAGGCGCTGCATGCTATGGCAACTCAGAAATTGCAGGAAATCTTCACGGTTCTGGGAGAAGAAGATCTGGTCCGCCAGTGTGAGGAAGATCTGAAGAAACTGGCATCATTTGATGCAGATTATAAGGATGCAAAACAGGCAGCGGCACTTTTGGTCATGGCGGGACTAAAAGATCCGGTGACGGTAAATGATCAGCTGTTAAAGGTTGGCGGAGCAAAGGGAATGTCTACTTTTATGGGGTATTATATTCTTACCGCCCGTGCAATGGCGGGAGATATCATAGGGTGTCTGGAATGTATCCGGGAATACTGGGGCGGTATGTTATCCCTGGGAGCAACTACTTTCTGGGAAGATTTTAATATAGACTGGCTGGAGAATGCAGCGCCTATTGACCGGATAGCAGAAGACGGGACAGAAGTTAATGTACACGGCACATACGGGGGGCACTGTTATGTGGGCTACCGTCACAGCCTCTGTCATGGCTGGGCATCGGGAGTAACTCCGTGGCTGATGGAAAATGTGCTGGGAATCCAGATTCTGGAGCCGGGCTGTAAAAAGGTAGCGGTAAAACCAAATCTGGGAGATCTGAGCTGGGCAAAGGGAAAATATCCAACCCCATATGGAGAGATCCAGGTAACTTGTATAATCCGCTCGGATGGAACTATGGATGTCCAGGTGGAGGCACCGGAAGAAATTGAAATCATTCAATAAACGGGAAAGGCAGTATTGCAGACAGCCTGCAATATAAAGGGTATCCGTATGATAACACAGAAGCTGAACGAAAACTGGTTTTTGCAGATCATGGACAGACGGGACAGGATTCCCGCCTCCGTACCCGGGTCTGTCTACAATGACCTGCTTTCTGCAGGCCAGATGGAAGATCCGTTCTGGCGGGATAACGAAATACAGGCTCTTAAAATAATGGAAAATGATTTTATTTACAGCTGTGAATTTTCAGTTACAGACGACTTATTGAAAGCAGATGCCAATATGCTGCATTTTGACGGAATTGATACTATTGCGGATATCATGCTGAATGGAAGCCACCTGGGACATGCCAGGAATATGCACAGAATCTGGGAGTATGATGTGACCGGGATATTAAAAAAAGACGGAAATCTGCTCACTGTGCATATCTATTCTCCCACCAAATTCATTAAAAAGTGTATGGAGGAAGTCATTACTTTAGGTACGCCGGATTGTATGGAAGGTTTTCCCCAGATTCGAAAAGCCCATTGTATGTTCGGATGGGATTGGGGTCCCAGGCTTCCGGATGCGGGAATCTGGAGAGAGGTATCCGTAATCGGGATATCCCGTGGGAAAATTGACAGCGTGTATATTACACAGGTACCGGAAAACGGTGGTGTGAGGCTGGACTATGAGGTGGAACTGGCAAAACTTCCAAATCAGAAAGAGGTGGAATTCACTTATGAGGTTCATATTACAGATCCCAATGGGAAAAAGACTTCATATACCCAATCGCCGAAAGAATCGTTCATAGAAGACCCCATGCTCTGGTGGCCGAACGGTTTTGGCAGCCAGCCGTTGTATACCCTGGAAGTGGTTTTATCGGCAGAGGGCTGTATAGTTGACTCATGGAAGCGCAGAATCGGTCTGCGGACTATGGGAATTCAGAGGAAAAAGGATGAGTTTGGAGAAAGCTTTGCCCACGAGGTGAACGGTATTACAATCTTTGCTATGGGGGCAGACTACATTCCGGAAGATAATATTTTTTCCAGAATAACGAAAGAGCGTACCCGGAAATTACTGGAACAGTGTGTTGCTGCTAACTTTAACTGTATTCGTGTGTGGGGTGGCGGTTATTATCCGGATGATTATTTTTTTGATATCTGCGATGAGTTGGGACTGATTGTCTGGATGGATTTTATGTATGCCTGTGCAGTGTACGAGCTGACGGATGATTTTGATGAAAATATCCGTGGGGAGATTGAAGAGAATGTAAAACGTATCCGTCATCATGCATCACTTGGGCTCTGGTGCGGAAACAATGAAATGGAAATGTTCGTAGATGCCGGGGACTGTGTGAATTCCCCAAAACAAAAGGCTGATTATATTAAAATGTATGAATATATTTTCCCTCAGATTATGAAGAAGTGTGATCCAAATACCTTCTATTGGCCGGCAAGCCCCTCTTCCGGAGGCAGCTTTGATTTCCCTAACGACCCGGACCGGGGTGATGTGCATTATTGGGATGTGTGGCACGGTGGAAAACCATTTTCGGAATATCGAAAGTTTTACTTCCGCTATGCCAGTGAATTCGGATTCCAGTCATTCCCCTGTGCCAAGACGGTGGAAAGCTTTACCTTGCCTGAGGACCGCAATATTTTCTCCTATGTAATGGAAAAGCACCAGAGGAATAATTCTGCAAATGGGAAAATTATGAATTATCTGTCCCAGACTTTTTTGTATCCAAAAGAGTTTCCCGTTCTGCTATATGCCTCCCAGCTGCTGCAGGCAGAAGCAATCCGTTACGGGGTGGAGCATTTCAGAAGAAACAGGGGAAGATGTATGGGCGCAGTCTACTGGCAGTTGAATGACTGCTGGCCGGTAGCATCCTGGTCATCGGTTGATTATTTCGGACGGTGGAAGGCGCTTCACTATGCGGCGAAAAGGTTTTTTGCTCCGGTTCTGCTGTCCTGCCAGGAAGAGGGATTTTTAACACAGAGTGCGAATATTAACGAAGAACCAAAAGAATATGAGAAGAGTATCCGGTTCAATGTCTCAAATGAAACCCTTACGGAGAAAAAACTGACTGTTGTATGGTCTGTGAGAGACGCCCTGGCTAATGTATGCAGAGAAGAGGCACTGGAACTGGTAGTTCCGGCTATGGACAGTGTATGGTGTGAAAAGATTCTCTTGCCGGATGTAAATATTTATGAGGAATATGTCAGCTATGAACTTTTGGAAGAGGGAAAAAGCGTGTCTTCCTCCAGTGTTATTTTTTCCGTGCCCAAGTATTTCCAATACAGGGATCCGAAGCTTTCCTGCCAGGTACAGGGGGATGAAATTATCGTGACGGCGTCAGCCTATGCGAAAAGCGTAGAGATCAGAAACAAAGAAGAAGATCTGATTTTATCGGATAATTACTTTGATATGGATGCAGGTATGAAAAAAGTCAGGATAATCAGCGGGGTACCGGATCAAATGGAGCTTAGAAGCGTCTATGATATCAGGTGACACCCTGTTGCCTGTTGTCTGAAAGCAACCCGGCGTACGCATCCTGGGGAATAAGAAATCCACATTCAGAAGATGCGGCTGGCTGCATCTTCTGAATGTGGCATGCTCCGATTAACCGGCTCATATTTCTAATCCGTGTATTTGCTTTGTATAATAGTGCAGCCTGTTCCGGTTTTAATTATGATGTTATGATTCCGGTTTGAAATGACAGGTGAAGGAGTTAAAGTGCCCGGTACCGGACTCGGTAAACATACCCAGATAGGTGCCTACAAAGGTTAAGGAATAAGTTCCTTCCGAGCAAAGGCCGGCAGTCATACCCTGACCCAGTGTTGTATAGGCAGAACCGTCCGTACTATATAGAAATGTATAATAGTTTCGGTCTGCGATGATTTTCAGATAAATTTGTCTAAAATCTTCTTCTATGGGCCGTGATGTGATGGCTTCCATATCATGTACCTGCCTTCGCAGGCATAGCTGAAAGCCGGTGTCTGATCTCTCCAGGTAGAGGTCATAGTGGTAGGAATCATTATAATAGGCTGTAATACCGGTTCTTTGTCCCGGAATGAAGTGATTTAAGACAACACACTCTGCCTCGGTACAGAATTCTTTTTGCCGGACTCCAAGAAAAGCCGGACTTTTTGTATGGGTTGAAAGTGAGACACCTTTTTGATCCTTCATTTCCAGATACTGTCCGCCTGCATGGATCTGATAATCTAAGAGGTCTGGATTTCTGATAAAATTGTACTGCAGATTTATCATATTGTCCCGGAAATAGTCTGTAAATACAGTTGTTTCCGGAAGCTGCGGGGATGTGATGGGTCCGTCCATGGAGTAATCTATGGTTCCGTTTGTACCAATTACGGGCCAGCCCTCGTCATCCCAATAAAGAGGAGTGAGGAAAGTTTCACGGCCCAGATTATGCAGAGAAGGGCCTAGCTGGCGGATTCCAAGACAAACCATCCACCAGTTGCCGGCGGGGTCAGTAACCATATGGCCGTGTCCGACGCACTGAATGGAGGAATCAGAATCTTTATGGGACAGAACGGGATTGCGGGGACAGCTTTCATAAGGACCATAAATGTCTTTGCTGCGCAGGATCGTTACCATGTGTCCGTAGCCGGTTCCGCCTTCTGCCATAAGCAGATAATACCAGCCGTCTTTCCGGAATATATGGGGACCTTCCGGTGCGATACCGCCGTTGCCTCTGGAAATCAGCCGGCTATCCGTAAGCATTTCCCCTGTCCGGATATCAATTTCACAGAGATAAATGCCGTGGGTTCCCCCAATTAGTGCAGAGGTAGTGAAATAAACATGTCCGTCTTCAAAGAAAAGCGAAGGGTCGATGCCACCTTGTTTTACAAAGACAGGATCAGACCAGGGTCCTTTCATGTCGCTGGCTGTTACGATAAAATTCCCGCCGTTGGAGACATTGGTGACAGTCACATAGAAAAGCCCATTTTCAAAGCACAGGGAGGGGGCATAGATTCCACCGCTGGCATTGTCGGGGATGGGGACATAGGATGTCCGGTGCAGAAGGTCCAGCTGGGAGTCCCGGTCCAGACAGTAACTGATTAACTGCCAGTTTACCAGGTCTCTGCTGTGGTAGACTGGGATTGCAGGAAAATATTCAAAGGAAGAAGTTACCACATAGTAGTCTTCCCCGACTCTGCAGATGCTTGGATCCGGGTTAAACCCTTTTATAATAGGATTTTGATAGTTCATAGGATTTGTCCTTTCCTGTTACTGTTATACGTGTAGCGATTTTTAAAAACATAGCATATCCATAAGAGAAAGTCAATATAAAAACGAAAAAATTCTTTTGATAGTTTACTTGACGCATCCAAATCTCTCTCTTATAATAAAATAATAACGACACGTATAGCTGAAAAATCAGTGATGAATTCCGTCACATAAGTAAAGGATAAAAACCCATGAAAGTAACCAGGTCAGATGTAGCAAAAGCAGCGGGGGTAGCACCGGCAACCGTATCATATGTATTGAATAATTCCAGGCAGATTTCTGAAAAGACCAGGAAGAAAGTTATGGATGCCGTTAACGAGTTGAATTATCAGCCGGATTTAATTGCCAGGGGACTGGTTACGAACCAGACTATGCAGCTAGCTCTGATTTTAAGCGATATAGGAAATCCTTTTTATGGAGAAATTGCCAGGGCATTTGAACAGAGTGCTTTAGAAAAAGGATATTTTGTAAGTATTTGTTCCGGTGAAGGGAATCTTAACCACTACCTTGAGAATCTAGTTCGGCGTCATGTGGACGGAGCCGTAATAATTGCGAATCCCACTCATTATCAGATGGAAAATGTAAAGAAGCTGGTTGACAATGATATTAAAGTTGTAATCAGTGGAAACCAGGTGCCTGACCAGATTGCATCGATTGAGAATGATTACATTTCGGGAATGGAGCAGGCGCTTACCCACCTGTCAGAATACGGGCATAGAAGGATTGCCTACTTCAGCTGTTTTGGAAACCAGTCACGATACGATACCAGAATCGATGGTTTTATAAGTGCAGCAGAAAAACTTGGACTGCATCAATCCGATATTCTGTTAGTAGAAGGAAAACCCCCATATCATTCCGATCTGGAAACCGGCAAGGAAATGGCACAGGAAATTATACGCAGGGGAATGCCGGTGACAGCGGCTGTTTGTACAAATGATCTAATGGCTATGGGTGCCATTCAGGAATTCCATCAGGCTGGTATTAAAGTACCGGAGGATATATCCATAATTGGCTGTGATGATATTATGCTTGCTTCAGCCATGATTCCTGCATTAACAACCATAGGAATTGATAAAGAAAAGCTTGGAAGGGGTGCTTTTGCATTATTATACCGTCAGATAAAAAGCGGAGAAATTAAACATGAAAAAGTGACTGTGGAGTTAAAGGTACGCAGTACTACATCTAAGCCGGCAGTCAGATAGACCGCCGGGCAGTACCTGACAGATGAAGATTAGAAACATATTATTTTTTTAACCAAACAGCTACACGAGTAGCGAATAATGAAATCCAGAGGGGAGAAAGCTATGACAATCAAAGAGAAACAGAACTTATTTTCAAACCCACCCGCAGAATTCCGGGGAAAGCCGTTTTGGGCGTGGAACGGAAAGCTTGAGGAACAGGAGCTTTTACGTCAGATCGATATTATGAAAGAAATGGGATTTGGCGGATATTTTATGCATTCCAGAACAGGGTTGGAGACGGAATATCTGGGAAAAGAATGGTTTGAACTTACCAATGCATGTGCCGGTTACGGAGAGAAACAGGGAATGGAGTCCTGGCTCTATGATGAGGACCGATGGCCATCGGGCAGTGCGGGGGGTATGGTGACAAAAGATGAAGCTTACCGTGCC
The DNA here is from genome assembly GCF_000797495.1 of Robinsoniella peoriensis. GTDB lineage: Bacteria > Bacillota > Clostridia > Lachnospirales > Lachnospiraceae > Robinsoniella > Robinsoniella peoriensis. Next base: position 204,123 of record NZ_JTGN01000005.1, on the reverse strand, counting down.
ATGTTCCTGGATATGGTGGTAGTAACAGACCGTGATGCTCATAAGCATATGGATATGTATCACTTAGAGAAATCGTCTGGCGAACCGGATACCGTCATTCGTTTTGCCTGCAGATTAACGGAATTAGGTTACAGGGAAGAGAGAATTCTAACGGATGGAGAATTGCCATTATCAGGGGAAGCTGAGGTGATTTTTCGCATCAGGTATTCAGAATGTAAAGATGTGTATAATGGTTTTACCTACCTGAACACAATGGATAAGGCAAGTGTAGAACGTTACCTGGATGTGACCCACAACGCATATGCCAGATCCTGTGAAGGCCGTTTGGGATCATCAATAGCCGGAATTTTCACGGATGAACCCCACAGAGGCGCTTTATTTTCTACTTTTTCCGAAGGACGGGAAAATGCAGTTCCTTTTACACCGGGGTTATTTGAAGAATTCCAGAAAAGGTTTGGTTATGATTTAAAAGAACATCTCTTAGAATTGTTCCTGATCCGGGGGGAAAACCGGATACGGAAGGTTTCCAGAGACTATATCGAACTTTGCCAGGAACTGTTCCTGGAGAACTTTGCAATACCAATGCAGCGCTGGTGTCAGGAGCATCAGCTTAAATTCACCGGACATGTGCTTCATGAAGATTCTCTGACCACACAGACTGTTATGCAGGGATCACTGATGCGCTTTTATGAATATATGGATTATCCCGGGGTTGATGTGCTTACGGAAGAGAATGAATGCTGGTGGATTGTAAAACAGGTAGTGTCGGTGGCTCGCCAGCTGGATAAAAAATGGGTCCTGTCTGAACTGTATGGCTGTACAGGCTGGCAGATGGACTTTGAGGCCTATAAAAATACAGGAGACTGGCAGGCGCTGTTTGGCATCAATCTAAGATGCCCTCATTTATCCTGGTATACCATGAAAGGGGAAGCGAAGAGGGATTTTCCAGCCAGTATCTTCCATCAATCCGCCTGGTATGAAGAGTATCATTATCTGGAAGACTATTATTCCAGAATCCATGCAGTGTTATCAGAAGGAGAGCCGGATCAGGAACTATTGGTGTTAAATCCCATTGAAAGCGTGTGGGCAAGGGCTTATTCCGGTGCTTTTTCCGGTCTGGAACCCAGAGATACGGAGATATTGAAATTAGAAGAACAATACCAACAGGTCTTCCATACTTTAGTGAAGAGCAGAATAGACTTTGATTATGGAGAAGAAGATATCTTATCCCGTCATGGCAGGGTAGAAGATGGCAGGCTGATTGTTGGAAGATGTGCTTACAAAAAAGTCCTGGTTGCAGGAATGGAGATAATCCGTTCATCCACAATTCAGCTGTTAGAAGAATTTGTAAAGCAGGGAGGAACGGTTATTTTTGCCGGTGACGTGCCGGGATATGTAGACACGGTGCTTTCTGACAGGGCCAAAAAGCTTGCAGAGTCTGCCATTACCGTACCATTTCAAAGCGAAGATATTGCAGGGCAATGCAGAAGCGGAAATGAAATCGGCATACAGGGTGAAGGAGAAGAGTACATCTTTGCACAGGTGCGGCTGGATGGCTTCAGTAAGACTGTTATGCTGCTCAATGTGAACCGTAAGAAAGGATTCCGGAATCTGACAATTTGTCTGGGTAAGGGAGAATCAGCTGAATTATGGGATGTAAGAACAGGGATGGTTTCAATACCGGAACAGTACCATAAGGACGGGAAGATTTTTGTTAAGACAGATATAGAAAAAGGAGAAGAAAAGCTGTACATCCTGACTTCAAGTAAGAGAGATCTGCCGGAAGAAAAACAGAAGGATGTAAAATTGGATCGGATTTTATTAGAAAACAATAAGTTTTCCTATAAATTGGGAGAAGCAAATATTTGTGTGCTGGACATGGTATCTATAGAGACAGAAGCAGGTGATGTAATTCCATATATGGAGGTTCTGAAAGCAGATCAGGAATTGCGGGATATCTATGGTGTTCCTCATCGGGGCGGCGAAATGCTGCAACCCTGGTATGAAAATAAAAATGGCGGTGCCGACGGAGCTCTTGGTAGGATCAGACTCTGTTATACATTTGAAGCAGACTATATACCGGACAGTTTAACAGTTGCCGTGGAAGATCTGGAACATATATCCGGGATGAAAATAAACGGCCAGCCTGTTTTTACAAAATCTGTCGGAAAGTGGCTGGATATCTGTTTTGATAAAATTCATATTCCCGGTTCACTCCTTCAGACAGGGAAAAATCAAATAACAATGGAATATGATTATTACAGAATCTGCGGCGTGGAAGCAGTTTATCTGCTTGGGGAATTTGGTGTCAGGACGGATAGCAAGGGAGCATTTGCAAAGCTGACGGCATTGCCGGATAAGCTTCTCATTGGTGATATCACCAGCCAGGGACTGCCGTTCTACAGCGGTTGCCTTTCTTATTATATTGAAGGTACGGATGAAAAATACATGCAGGTAAAGATACCGAAGTGGGAAGTCGCATGCCTCAAGTGCATAGGAAAAGAGGAGAAAACCATTGCATTTGCTCCTTATGAAGCAGATATCCACAGTTTAAAGGAGATTCAGCTGTATCTGACCAGGAGAAATACTTTTGGTCCCCTTCATCAGCTGCCGGCTAAATCCATTGCCTACGGCCCGGATAATTTCCTGACCAGAGGCAATGAATGGTCGGATGCCTACGTTCTCTATCCTCAGGGAATTATGGAATTCCCTGAATTTTACCTGATATCTGAAGATGGAACTAAATAAAGGTATGGTATAAAATATATGATTGAGCATGTATGATTGAAAATACACATTGATAATGCATGATTGGAAATGCGTTATGGAATTTGATAAAGGAGAAGTGATATGGAAGAAATATTTAAAGCGGCGAAACAGATATTTATAAAAGGTATGGAGCAGCAAGCAAACACATATGCCTGCTTTTCCAAAACTTTTGAAGTTAATGATATTCAGGAGGATCTGATTCTTCTGATCAGTGCGCACGTCTCCTACCGGGCATATATAAATGGAACATTTATCAGCCATGGGCCGGCACCGGCTCCGTTTGGATATCTGAGGGCAGACAGGATCAAGATAAACGGACAGGTAAAACTTGGGAGGAACCGTCTGTCTGTGGAAGTCATGGGATATGCGCCCAGAGAGAATAATTATGCGACTTTTGAAAGCTCCTGCCTGTGTGCAGAAATATATCAGGGAAGTGAGATCGTAATTTATACGGACAAATTATGGGAGTGTAATATTTTTGAACAGAAGTATCTGAAGACGGAAACACTGTCCTTTGGAAGGAGGGTGCCGCTGGAATGGTATAGGCTGGATCATGGCTATGGCAGATGGAGGGCAGATGGTATCAGCGGCGGGCTGGTATGTGAAGAGTTAGACCGTCCCTGTACCTTTTTGGAAAGGGGCGTATCCCTGCCGGAATTTAAAATAGATGATTCACCTGTTTTCTCAATGGCTGTCAGTATGATGAAAGGAACCGGTGAGGGTCCGGCAGTAGATTGGTGGGAATCGGAAACATATTATGGCAGTGTAGGTGCCAAGGATCTGTGCAGGCCCTCTGCAGAATGCAGCTCATTAAAAAATACTGCATTTGACGGGACTATTTTCATAGAAGACAATTTTGACAAACAAGGTGCTGTTGTTCTTAGTGATTATACGGCGCCGGCAGGGCTGGAATTTGCATTTGAAGAAGCGGAGACAGGTTTTATCGGGATTATATTTGAAAGCAAGGAGCCTGTTCAGGTGGATATTCTCTTTAATGATTATCTTACGGAAGACGGCGGTGTTCCGGCAAAAGCAGATAGTGTCAACAGAGTAATCCGGCTGCAGACAAAAGGGGGAGAATATGCATTTGAAGGGTTTGAAGCACATTTTTTAAAGCATGTAAAGCTGATTGTAACGGGTGGAAATACGTTCACTGTGAAGAAGCTGTATCTGCGTTCATATCGCCATCCGGATCAGTACCGTGCAGATTTTCGCTGTGATGATGATCTGCTAAACCGCATTTACCAGTCCGGAAGACAGACCTTACTAACCAATTCCCTGGGATTTTTCCTGGATTCACCGGAAAGAGAACGTGCAGGATGGGCAGGAGACAGCTATTGGACCGGTAGAGCTGCGCAGGTGCTGCTGTCTGACGTAAAAATAGAACGAGCTATGCTGGAAGATTTTCTGCTGGCTGAACCTACTAAGATGATGCCCTATTCCTTCCCTAGCTGCTGCTGTGGCGGTGACCGGCAGGAAGAAGTGATGATGCCAACCTGGAATATGTTTGTTCTTCTGGAGCTTACGGATTATTACAGACGTACAAAGGATGATGAGCTTCGGGAAAAATATAAAGCCCGTGTCTATGGCTGGATGAATGCCATTACAGATTATGAAAACGAAATGGGATTATTGGAAGATCTCCCAGGCTCCCTTTTCCTGGACTGGTCCGCTTCAAACCAGGAGGACTATAACAGACCGATATCCACAGCGATTAATGCATTCTATGCATTTTTGCTAAAACGTACTGGAGAATTGTATGAGGAAGTACGGTTTTTGGAAAAAGCAGAACGGGTTTATAGGACCTTAAGGGAGAAGTATGAAAGCATAAAGGCTGCCAGACATGAAGTATTCACCATGTATCCTTATATTGCCGATTCACTTTATACAGAAAACAATCAGCTTAAAGAGAAGAAATTTTACAGTGAAGCCGCCCAGTATTATTATTTCTGGAGCGGTATGCTGGATGAAAAACGTGCACCTGAGCTTGCAAAGAGCATTCTATCCCAGCTTGGCCCTGCACCGTCAGAATTTCGCGGTACCGCCCATTTATCCCTGGGTAATGCGGGGATCTTCTTCGGTTATATGCTGCGGTTTGAGGTTCTGAGTATGCTGGGAGAATTCCAGCAGCTGAAAAAAGATCTTATGTATCTGGGAAATTATATGGTGTCAAGAGACCCTCATACGTTCTGGGAGACTTTAGGTGGAACAGACAGCAGAAATCATGGATTTGGGGCCCATTTAGCCGTAGTCTGCGTAAGAGATTTCCTGGGCATAGAGATTCCGGACCGGGTAGAAAAAAAGGTAAAAATAGCACCGCATCCCTGTGGACTGAAATGGGCAAAGGGCGGTTATAAAACGGTTGACGGACCGGTACAGGTACAGTGGTACCAGAACAAAACAGAGTTCCGGCTGATTGCAACCATTCCACAGGATTACCAGGCAGAGATTACGCTTCCGAAAGAATTGATGTATGCAGAAAAAGTCCGGGTAAATGAAATCCTGCAGGATATGGAACAGATTGTAACCGTAAAAGGGAACGTCTCAATCTGTATACCACTGTAGAATGTATAAACCTGACACTATTTTCTGCTGCGGTATTCCGTGGGAGAGCAACCCATAAATTTACTGAATACTTTTGAAAAGTAGTTGGAATCTGCAAAACCCACCAGAAATGCGGCCTCTGTAATGGAACAATTGAAATTCATCAAATGGGGAAGACTCTTTTCAATGCGGTATCGCAGTAAATAATCAAACAGGGATTCATGCATGTGTTTTTTAAATAGCCTGCAGCATTCGCTTTTACAAAGATGTATGGATCCCGCAATATCTTCCAGGGTGATTTTGGCCGGGTAGTTATCCTGTACAAAAGAAAGAATGATTTTCAAACGGTCCAGATTCTTTTCGTTAATGTAATTATCATGTAATAAATCAGAATAATGTTCTAAAATGATAAGCCACAGCTGATGCAAAATTAACTGAATCTGCATTTCAAAAAAATCCCCTTTTTGGCGGCTGTGCTGATGAATTTGGATAAGTGCTTCAATCACATCATGATGCCACGCTTCCTGTAGGTCAAAGCAGATGGAAGATAGCTTTTGGTTTTGCAGCAGCGGGGCTACGTACTTTGTGTGGAGCAGGCTTTTTTCATATCCGTAAATCAGCTTGGGGTCAAAGGTGAGGGAGATATAATGACAGTCATGCCCATCTTGCATGTATCCCGTATGTAAAGTATTTGCGTTGCCAAACAGGGCCTGCCCTGACTTTAAATGAAATTCTGATTGATTAATCCGGTAAAGCATTTCTCCTGAAACTACCAGGGTGAATTCTATTTCCGGATGCCAGTGCCACATAAATGATCCCGCTTCGTAGCGGGATAAGATCTCGTCACTTACCAGAACGGGAAAAGGAAAATTTCCATGTTCTTTTATTTCTTTTTGATCTTGGTTAATCTGTATCTGCATTCTAAACCTCTTTATATTCCTGGAAATTCATTCCCGTCATCTGCACATCCCACGTTGCGGCATATTTACCATAAAGTTAGATCACGCAGCCGTTTGCTCGATCTCCATACGATACAAATTTTACAAACTGTGACGTACATTTTTCAGAAAGCAATTTTAAACGCCCTCTTGTAATTGAGATGGTTTTTGTGTCTGCCTTTTCATTACCATTATAATAAATTCATGGATATAGTCAATAGTTCATTTTCTCAATATATTCCTTGTCTGTCCTATGATCGTCAAGGTTGTTTTTTTACATTCCTTTATAATAAATTCATAACAGATCTGAGAAATCAATTATTATGAAAGGGTTTAGGGGATGAGAAAATGACAGTGAAAAATAGAATGAAAAGCGTAATAAAAATAAATAAAAAGTGTGCGGATAAAGTAAATGATCCTCAATTATTTAAAATGTCACTTCCAATCTTTATTGAATTGATGCTGCAACTGCTGGTGGGGAACATAGACCAGGTAATGATGAGCCGGTATTCCCAGAATGCTGTGGCAGCGATCGTAAATGCCAATCAGGTAATGAACCTGGTAATCATTTTTCTAAACATGGTCAGCATGGCTGCGGCAGTGATATTATCCAGGTACCTGGGTGCTAAGGACGATGATAATGCTTCCAGAACCTGCATGTTATCGCTGGGTTTCATTAGCGTGATCAGTACGGTAATTACAGTAATTATTCTTTTTGTCAATAAGCCAATTTTTTCTTTAATGAAAATACAGCCGGAAATCATGGGTGAGGCCAGGCTGTACCTGATGATTGTCGGAGGTTTTATTCTGATTCAGGGGTTATATCTGAATTTTGCGGCAATCCTCCGCACGTATACATTAATGAAGGAGGTCATGTATGTATCAGTGGCAATTAATCTGCTTAATATTGCAGGAAATGCCGTTTTAATTAACGGATTGTTCGGTATGCCGGTGATGGGACTTGCAGGTGCTGCAATCTCCACGGTTATCAGCAAAATCATTGGCCTGCTGATACTTATATGGATTTTCAGAAATAAGATCCGTCTGTCTTTTGGGGCAGGGCTGTTAAGGCCTTTCCCTTCCGGTTTATTAGGAAATATGTGTAAGATTGCAGTTCCCTCCGGGGCGGAATGCCTGTCCTATCAAATGTCGCAGCTTTGCATACTGGGCATTATCAATACCTTTGGAACTGTGGTAACGGCGGCAAAGGGTTATTGCAGTATTCTGGCTAATTTCTCTTATCTGTATGCCCTGGCGCTGTCACAGGCAACTCAGATCCTCACAGGTTATCTATGTGGGCAGAAACGCATGAATGAAATCAAGAAAAGAGTATTTTCTACAATGAGAGTTTGTATAGTCATATGTTTTTGCGGAACCTTTTTACTTTTTATTAACAGTGATCTGGTTCTTCGAATCTTCACAGATAACACCGAGATTCTCCAACTGGGAAAAAAGATCCTGTTTCTGGAATTCTTTTTGGAATTTGGAAGATCCATCAATAATATTCTGACCAGAAGTCTGATTGCTGTTGGTGATGTAAAGACACCAATGATCGTGGGGATTACCGGTCAGTGGATGATTGCATTTACCCTGTCATATGTGTTTGGAAAGGAACTGGGACTGGGTCTTCCTGGGGTATGGATTGCCATGGCACTGGATGAATGTATCCGTGCACTTATATATGTAATCCGGTTTGGGAAAAAGAGGTGGTAGAGATTACCGTTTAAGGACATTGAGATACTAATTACGGACATTTCGGCACAAAGGACATTTTTGAGGTAAGATTTCTTCATAAAATACATAACAGAAAAACAACAGGCTATATGAGGAGGTAATTAATGTGAAAGATGCATTGTGCGTAACGAATTTGTCAAAATCATTTGAAGATTTTACACTACAAAATATCAGCTTTTCGATTCCAACAGGCTCTGTAATGGGGCTGATTGGAAAAAATGGTTCCGGTAAAACCACAACCATTAAATTAATCCTGAATTTACTGAAATGCCAGACGGGTTCCGTATCTGTATTAGGAATGGACCACATAAAGCAGGAACAGGAATTCAAAGAGCGCATAGGTGTGGTTTTTGATTCCCACTTTTTTGTAGACGAGTGGAAAATGTCAGATGTGGAAAAGTCAATGGGCATGTTTTATAAAAACTGGAACAGGAAAATATTTTACCGGTATCTGAGTGATTTTAACATTGGTAAAAACAAACGTGTAAAAGAGCTGTCAAAGGGAATGCAGATGAAACTCATGTTAGCCTGCTCCTTTTCCCACAAGGCTGAACTTTTGATTCTGGATGAACCCACCAGCGGGCTGGATCCTGTATCCAGGGATGAGCTTCTGGATATCTTAGCGGATTATACGGAGGATCAAAATCACAGTGTACTGTTTTCAACACATATAACACCGGATCTGAATAAAATTGCAGACAGCATTACGTTCATTAACAATGGAAAACTGTTGTATACCGGAGAAAAAGAAGATTTTACAGAGATGTACCTGATAGTTTCCGGTGACAAAGGACAATTAACTAAGGATATCAAGTCCCTTCTTTTAAGTACAAAAATATCTGGAGATCACTTTGAAGGGCTGGTCAGAGCAGATCATCTGTCAGAAGTATCCCATTTAAAAAACAGGCATGCAGACATTGATGACATTATTGTATTTATGGATAAAGGAGACTTTTAATATGGATAAGATTTATAAAGCTTCAAAACTGGATTTCATGCTGATACGCTATTATTTAAAATCAATCTGTTTCACGGTCTGTATTCCCTTTGTTTTTGTATTAGTCTACCGCTCCCTGATAACGGGTATATCATTTGCAATGTTTATGATGGCAATGTCATCTATTTACACCTTTACCGTAGCGGAAAAAAATGATATGCACCGACTCTATGGTACGTTACCCATTTCAACTGCTGAACTGGTATGCGGGAAATATCTGCATCTGTTCTTGCTGGGTGCAATTTCATTGGTGATATCCAGTATTGTGCAGCCCTTGATTTTAATTTCACTGGGAGTGGCCACATCGATTTCAGAGGTGCTTGTGGCTGCCCTCATAGGAAGCATCCTTTTTATTACTTATACAGCATTTCAAATTCCAGGCTATTACAAATTTGGACCTATTAAAGGAAGAGTTTTTATGTATATACCTGTTGTAGGGGTTCTTCTTACCATGTTTGTACTGGAAAAAGCAAATTTAAAAAGTATGGAAATCTTGGATGCCATCGGTCAGAATAAGTTAATTCTTCCCTGCTTCATTTTGATTTATATAGTACTGATTATTGGGATTTCTATAATGTCTTCTATTAAAATTGTAAAGAATAAGGAATGGTAGGTGAATCATATGGGAACCGTTATGCCAGCATGAAAGATGAAATCATCGAGGAATATAACCGACATAATTATATAATAGAGAGCAAAGCACTTTTAGAAAATGAAAAAATTCGATTTAAAAATATTCAAAATGGTGTGGCGGAACCAATACAATATGCAAAAGCGCTGGACTTTTTATCAAAATGTCTGGAAAAATATCATAACGAAAAAGTGATAGTATTAATAGATGAATATGATGTACCTTTAGAAAATGCTTATTTTTCTGGTTTTTATGATGAAATGCTGGGATTCATCCGTTCACTATTTGAATCGGCATTGAAGACAAATCCATGCTTGGCATTTGCAGTTGTCACCGGATGTTTAAGAATTTCCCAAGAACACCCTTCGGGTATACCATTATGTCCTGAAGAGAAGGACAATAAGAGGAAAAGTATATTTACTGGTTTAAATAATTTAGAAGTGATCTCCGTACTAAATGATTTCTATTCTGAACATTTTGGATTCACCCAGGAAGAAGTAGAAGGAATGTTAGAATTTTATGGTCGTCCTGATGCATTTTTAACGATGAAAGAATGGTACGATGGTTAACTTTTTGGAAAAACTGAGGTTTATAACCCGTGGAGCACAATTAATTATGTTAAGGTATTATGGCGGGATAAAAATGCATTTCCGGAACCATTTTGGTCAAATACCAGTTCTAATAGTATTGTAAAGGGGCTGGTTGAGACAGCAGATCTTTCTGTGAGAGGAGAAATCGAGATTTTAATAAGAGGCGGATCCATTGAAAAGGTGATTCATGAAGAAATAACTTATGCGGATGTATATGAGGCAGAAGATAATCTTTGGAACTTTTTGTTTTTTACCGGTTATTTAAAGCAATCCGGTAGGAGGATGGATGGTGACAGACAATACCTTATCATGACAATACCAAACACGGAAGTAAGATATATTTATAAGAATATTATTTTGAATTGGTTTGACAGATCAATTAGGCAAAAAGATCTTACACAGTTGTTTACTGCTATAGAAGAAAAGGATACAGATAGAATATCGTAAGAATTATCGGTTTCTTTGCAGGAAACAATAAGCTTTTACGATTATACAGAAAATTATTACCATGGGTTTCTGACCGGGATTTTAAAAAATATGAGAACATATCATGTTATTTCTAACCGTGAATCAGGATTAGGAAGACCGGATATAATCATGAAGGCTCCCAGTGTGCAGGGAAAAGCAATTATAATAGAAATTAAGGTTGCAAAAATTTATAATGAAATGGAAGAGAAATGCGAAGCAGCTATTCAACAGATAGCAGAAAGAAAGTATGAAAGCATTGTTCGTGAAGAAGGTTATCGTGATATTATTAAATATGGTATTTGCTTTTATAAAAAAGAATGCCTGGTCAGAGTGGTGGACACAAATTAATAATATATCTACAGCTTTAACAACACCTGCGTTTTCTTCCGATATGCGCTGGGCGAAATCCCAATGTATCTGGTGAAATATTTATTATAGTGGGAATGGTCATAGAACCCTAATGTGTGGGCGATTTCTGTGACAGGAGCATCCGTCAGAAGCAGGCGGATGCTTTTTTCAAGTTTGCATTCAATAATATAATTACTCAATGTGGAGCCGCTGATCTTTTTGACAATGCGGTTGATCTGCTGGGGATGCAGCATCAGGGTGTCAGAAATCAGAGAGATAATATCACCGCTCTGTTCATAAATATGTTCATTAATCAGCTCAGTTATCCGAATGATCCGTTCGTCAAGCTCATCTTTTTGAAAAGAATGGGATTGATAAAAGTTATCGCATAAAAGCAGTAGGATATTAAACAGACAGTTGAACTCATATAAATCAGATAGTTCTCCAGTTATCATTTTTTTTCCAAAATAAGCAGTAAAGAAGGCATCTGCAATAGACATGGTGTTTTCTTCTAATTCCAGATGGAGCGGAGCAGAAGAAGAATTTCCATGTTTTAATAAAAAATATTGCATCGTAGAGCAATGCAGCGATGCTGATGATAATTCATGAAACAACAATTTTGGCAGCAGATAGATATTTTTAACATGCCAGTTTTGTACCTGGGAAATGGCATGGGTTGAGCCTATGGGGATGAAGTAAATGCTCCCACGCTTCAGAGGATATACCCCATGGGAGGTGTGGTGTAAAGCACTCCCGTGGGTAGTGATGCCGATTTCAACAAATTCATGGGAATGTTCTCCCAGCCGTTCTGAATTCTCAAAAGAATAATCTTCTGAGAATATAGGGAGCGATGTGTAGTTATGTATATAATTTGTAGTTAAAATATTTTCACTTTTCATAATTGAATTATATATATATTACCATGAAAAATCAATAGTTATCATTAAAAATAAAATGAAAAGGCATTATTTTACACAAAGAAATACTTCATTTACAAGCAATTCAAATCCTTCTTTATTATAATAGAGTAAGATATCCCGAGACATGAGCAGAGAGGTATCTTACCCTCGCGGCAGCAGCCAGATGTCCCGCAAGCGCGCCTATTTGACTTGTTGTTCGCGGAAATGAAAAAGGAGAAAAATAATATGACGGCTGCGGAACGTATGTTTAAAACACTGAATTTTGAGAAAATGGATGGGGGAGGGGCTTTTGCGGAAACCTTCTTTCCCTGGGACTTAAGTGTAGACCGGTGGGTGCAGGAAGGGCTCCCGGAAAAATTCACTTCCTCGTATTTATATCCTATGCCCAAGGAGCGTTATATGAGGTATTTTAATGACTCAATGACAGAACACGTTTATGAATATGAGCAGTTTCTGGGATATGACGGAGTAAAAAGAATGTCATTTTGCATTCCGTTTAAAGGCTTTGACGAGAAGATTCTGGAGGATAATGAGGAATATATTCTGAAAATGGATGAAGATGGCTGGCAGAGAGCTTATTATAAAAAGCGCTCTCTGGTAAAAGAGATTAAGCCGGTTGTGGATGGGGAAGAGGCCTGGGAGCGGTTAAAAGAAAATACTTTGCGGGAAATTGAAAAATACTGTACGGACGAAAATCTTCTGCGTACATATGGCAAATACAAAGAGGGGCATGAACGGGGAGACTTTTCTATCCGGTTCCGGGCTTCCGGATTTTTCTGGACACCCCGGGAACTGATGGGTGTGGAAGAACAGCTAATGGCATTTTATGAAATGCCTGAATTACTCCACGAGATCAATGACTTTATTCTGGAAATATATTTACACTTTTTTGATAAGATTTTTGACATCATTAAACCGGACGTTCTCTTATTTCCTGAGGATTTGAGCGGTGCAAACGGGCCGATGATATCACCTGGAATGTTTGACGAATTTGTAGGTTCCTATTATGAAAAATTAATTCCGTTTTTGAAGAAAAAAGGAGTAAAAAATGTATTCGTAGATACCGATGGTGATTTCCGGCAATTAATTCCTAATTTCAGAAAAGCAGGTGTGGATGGATTTCTGCCAATGGATGTTAATGCAGGAATGGATATCGTGAAGGTCAGAGAAGAGTTTCCGGACATCAAATTTATCGGGGCATACAATAAATTAGTGATCGCAGAGGGAGAAGAAGCAATCGACCGTGAATTTCAGCGGCTGCTTCCGGTAATCCGCCAGGGAGGATATGTGCCTGGAGCGGATCATCAGGTGGCACCTTCTACTTCTTTTCAAAATTATATGTACTATATAAAAAGATTAAAGGAAGTGATGCAGCAGGCTGGGGCTGACAGTAAAAAAGTAAGTGAAAGCTGCGGGTGAATTGCAGGATAATAATGAAGGTTGACACCAGGCTCTATTTGTGCTAATATGCCGATGAAATGAATATATTACATGCAAACATAGTAAGGGAGAAAAAATGAAAAATAATATCTGGTCAATTATTTTATTGATTGCATTGTTTTTATGCCTCCCCGTTCTTTTTTATAGCAATAAGCCTAAGCAGCCCGACAGCATAAATCAAAAGCTGAATTCTCAGGAGTCAGTAGTTATCGGTATGAATCATGCAATACAACAGCTGGATACGCCGGATTTTCAAAACGTTGAGACTATATTTAGGACCTGTTCAGTGGGAAATGAGGGGAAAAGTATTCAGGAGGTTTTAAGAAGCCAGAATCTTTATTTAAGAGGGCTTTGTGCACTGCTTTTCTATACACTCTTTTTATTTGTATTTGGAGGTGTCTGGGGCAGGCCTTATGTTTTTTTATGCAATTGTTTTCAATTGATGGAAAAATATATGTTGATGATACGAACGAACCATCGAAAGGATGGAAAAAAAAGAACCCTTTCTTTTAGCTGATTAATTCAAAAGCAGTAAAGAGAAAGGGTGAATAATATGAGAAAACAGGAGAGTTCTGCGAAAATTCCTGTAAGTCTTGGCGCAGTTTTAATATCGATTGGAGTGGTTTACGGGGACATCGGGACTTCACCGATGTATGTAATGAAATCAATTATATATGGCAACGGAGGTTTGGCACATGTGGATGAGGAACTGATTCTGGGTTCATTGTCCCTGGTCATCTGGACGGTCATACTGCTGACTACGGTGAAGTACGTATTGATTGCCATGCAGGCGGATAATCATGGTGAGGGAGGAATTTTCTCTCTTTACAGCCTGGTGAAAAAATATGGAAAGTGGCTGATTGTACCGGCAATGATTGGTGGAGCTGCCCTGCTGGCAGATGGTGTGCTTACGCCGGCAGTTACGGTAACTACGGCTATTGAAGGACTTCGCAGTATTCCGGCGATGCATTCCTTATTGGGGAGCGGTCAAAATAAAATTGTAGTGATAACGCTGATTATCATTGCCGGTTTATTTCTGGTTCAAAAGGCGGGAACCAGCTCGATAGGTAAAGCATTTGGACCGGTTATGACGATTTGGTTTTTCTTTCTGGCAGCGGCAGGTATTCTAAATATTTCCGGCAATCCATTAATTTTTCGTGCACTTAACCCCCTGTGGGCTGTGAAAATTCTGATCAGTCCGGCTAATCATATGGGGTTTATGATTTTGGGGAGCGTTTTCCTTGCAACCACAGGAGCGGAAGCGCTGTACTCGGATATGGGGCATGTTGGAAAAGGCAATATCTATATAAGCTGGCCATTTGTAAAAATATGCCTGATACTGAATTATCTTGGACAGGGAGCATGGCTCATGGGAAATCAGAAGCAGAGTGCATTATACAGCATTCCCGATATGAATCCCTTTTTCCAGATGCTTCCGGAAGGAGTTCGTCCTCTGGCTGTTTTACTGGGAGCGATGGCTGCAATTATTGCTTCCCAGGCGTTGATTACAGGTTCATTTACCCTGGTATCCGAGGCAAGCCGGCTGGACTTGATGCCCCATATGCAGATATCTTATCCGTCTAAGACAAAAGGACAGCTTTTTATTCCGCTTGTCAATATGGTAATATGGTTTTTTTGTTCCATTGTCGTGTTATATTTTCAAACCAGCGAACACATGGAAGCGGCATACGGGCTGGCAATTACACTTACGATGCTGATGACAACGCTGTTGCTGTTTATTTATTTAAAAGATGAAAAGAAACAGAAGATTCCTGCATTTATTTTCCTGGTATTTTTTGGTGGTCTGGAAGGGACATTTTTTATATCCAGTCTCAGCAAATTTTCCAGGGGCGGATATGTAGCACTTTTAATAGCCCTGCTTTTGTTTGGTATTATGCTGGTATGGCATCGTGGAACTGCAATAGAAGCGTCTCAGGCGGTATGCTTTAATATCCGTGATTATCTGAAACAGTTGGGAAAACTCCGTCAGGATGTGGAATACCCAATGCAGACAGATAATCTGGTCTATATTACAAAGGAACCGGAAATGGAGGAACTGGATCGTGATATTTTATATTCCATTCTGGATAGAAAGCCTAAGAGAGCCCAGGCTTATTGGTTTGTGACGATTAAAGTAACAGATGAACCGTATACCCGTGAGTATAAGGTAGAAAATTTTGGAACCGATTATATATTTAGGGTTCAGTTAAGACTGGGATTCAAGGTTGATCAGAGAGTAAATGTATACCTGAGACAGATCGTAGAAGAATTAATTACAAGTGGAGAGCTTCCTTCCCAGCAAAGAGAATATTCAGTATATGAGCCTGGTGAGGTAGGCGATTTTGAGTTTTGCCTGATACGGAAACTATTAGTTCCGGAAAGTGATATTACAGCTTCGGGCAGAGCGGCAGTATCTTTAAAATATGCGATTCGCCACATTGCAGGATCTCCGGCACGGTGGTACGGGCTGGAAAATGCATCTCTGATGATTGAATATGTTCCGCTGTTTATTAAAATGAAAACTTTACGGCCGTTAAAACGGTTAACAGAGGAGACAGGAAAATAAAAATAAGTTAAAATTGAAACAAATATAGTTATACAATGAGAAACGGGCAAAGAAGAGGATCAATACTGTTCTTTGCCTCTTTTTATGGTTGTAAATTTTGCTGCATACGGGCTTTGGCTAATCCAATAACCCCTTACCCTCTTTATACCGTTTCCGCTCATCTCCCGGAGCATATCCGGTGTATTTCCGGAAAAGGCGGTAAAAATTAGACATATTGGAAAACCCACAGTCTTCAGCAATGTCTAAGATGCCTTCGTCAGATGTGCGCAGCATTTCCCTTGCTTTTTGAATGCGCATTTCAATTAAAAATTCCTGAAACTGCATATTCGTCACTTTACGGAAATAGGAAGAAAAATAATTTGGACTCATGCAGGAAATCCCGGCCACATCCTCCAGTTTTATTTTTTCACAATAATGTCTTTTGATATACTGAAAGGATTTTTCCAGCCTTTTCATGGCCTCTTTTTTTCCACCCAGTAATTCTCCTGAGGCATAAGAACGCTCACAGTTTCTGTACAATATGGTGAGAATTTTCAAGATATCGGATTTGATCATTAAAGCATACCCAACTTCCCGCTCCGTGTATTCCCGGTTAATCTCGTTCATAATATGGATAATCTCCCTGGCATATGGAAGTGTTCCGGGAATTTTATTTTGAAAATTACTGCCGCGTTCCACAAAAGGCAATAAATAATCATAGTCAAAAATGCTGGTCCGATCTGCAATAAAATCAGAACCAAAAATCAAGACAAGCAATGTCATTTCCTCACTTAATACTTCCCATCCATGGGCTTCAATATGGTTAAATAAGATAATTTCTCCTTTTTCCACTTCGTACTGTTTGCCATTTACAAAATATCTGGCATGTCCATCTAAAATATACGTGATCTCAAAAAAGTTATGCCAATGATATACCTCCGGTTTTTTAAAAGAATGCTGCTCAATATAAGTCCTTACTTCAAAAGGTTCCGCCTTATTTAATATAGTTGTATCCTGTGTAATGATCATCCGCAAATACCTCTCCGCAAAATTAATTCCCGCTGTTATCTGTATCTATTATAACGCTAATAATAAGATTTGTCTCATAATATTATTATCTGATCCATCGTAAGATAGTACATTCCCTTCATAATAAAACAGAGGTTATTTTTACGTATTCTATATAAAATAAAATGGTAAAAATTAACCAAGAGACTTGTGAAATAAAGTTTACAAAACTCATTGCGAACATGTTTAGGAGGTAGAACATGATTATAATTGGTGAAAAACTAAATGGGTCCATACCAGCGGTAGCAAAAGCAATTGCATCGAGAGATGCACAGTTAATCAAAGAGCGTGCAAAAATACAGGCCGATGCGGGGGCTGACTTTTTGGATGTATGTGCTTCTGTAGAAGAAGAGGAAGAGATAGAGACACTTCGCTGGATGATCGAACAGGTTCAGGAAGTAACGGACACACCGATTTGCGTTGATAGTCCAAGTGCGAAATCCTGTATTGGTGCACTGCCTTTTTGCAAGAGACCCGGATTGCTGAACTCCGTATCACTGGAAGGAGATAAGATTGATACTATATTTCCACTAATTGCAGATACAAATTGGGAATGTGTAGCTTTGCTTTGTGACAATGAAGGGATTCCGGATTCCGTAGAACGCCGCATGAAGGTATTTCATGGTATTATGGAAAAAGCCAGGGAATACGGGATTGATCCTTCCAGATTACATATAGATCCTCTGGTTGTAACCCTTTCTACAGATGAAACAGCATTACAGGTTTTTGCCAAATGCTGCAGATTAATAAAAGAGGAGTATCCGGATATCCATATTACCAGCGGGTTGAGTAATATTTCCTATGGATTGCCCGTTCGTAAAAATATCAACCAGGCTTTTATGGTGCTGGCCATGAATGCGGGAATGGACAGCGCCATTGTAGATCCGACCAATAAAAATATGATCGGCATGATTTATGCGACTACAGCGCTGCTGGGGAAAGATGAGTTTTGCCTGAATTATATAAAAGAATTTCAGGAGAAGAAAGAAACAGGAGTAGATATCAATGAGTTAACAAAGGACATGATTCCGGAAATGAAAGATGTCTTTTTGGCAACACAGCATGGTAAAAATAAGGAGATTGGAAGCCTTGTACAAAGCGCGCTGGCTGCCGGGTGTGATCCGGTTGATGTATTAAATGATGGCATGATTGGGGCTATGGCTGTGGTAGGGGACCACTTTAAAAAAGAAATTATATTCGTACCCCAGATGCTGTCTGCTGCCAGAGCCATGAAAGCGGGCGTAGAAGTTTTAAAGCCTCATCTGGCGACCGGAGGCGCAGGAAGTGCGGGAAAAATGATTCTGGGAACGGTGGCAGGTGATTTGCATGATATCGGTAAAAACCTGGTTGGTATGATGATTGAAAGTGCCGGATTCGAAGTAATCGATCTGGGTGTTGATGTACCAATTGAAGTTTTTATCAAAGAGATTGAAGAGCATCCCGATGTGACTATTGTTGGTTTATCCGCGCTTTTAACCACAACAATGCCATCGCTGCGCAATACGGTAGCAGCATTAAATAATGCTCCGTTTCGAAGCCGGATTAAGATTATGGTGGGCGGTGCGCCTATTTCACAGGCATTTGCTGATGAAATCGGAGCGGATGCTTATACAGCAGATGCTGCAGAAGCAGCTGACAAAGCAAAAGAGTTGGCAAAAGCTGGAACTGGTTCGGTACCAGTCTCTAGAACGGCAGTTATAAAAAGCATTGCAGGAGAAGATGGCTCAGTGACAGCTGGAGCTGAGAGAGTTGAAGCTGAGAGATTTAAAGCTGAGAGTGTTGGAGCTGAGAGAGTTGAAGCTGAGACAGAGAATGTCTTGTCCCAACTGGCTGGTATAAAGTTCACCGGAGTCAGCCCGGCAGTATCCGGTATCCCCTACAAAGAAAATATGGATGCAGTAAAAGAAAAGTTCACAAATTACTGGAAGCATAGAAATATAGGACGACCGCTTATGTGTGTCATAGCCAGAAAGCCGGAAATGGAAGCGTTTTCTGATGGAACTCCGGTAGAAGGCGGTTATCTGGATCAGATTTGCCAGGGTAAATATTATAATATGCCGGAAGAACTTAAGTGGAAGGATATGGAGGATAAATATCAAAATCCGGAGCAGATTGTAGCCCGTTACCGATATTTCTGTGAAACACATGATTTTCTGGGCGAAAGTTTTCCTAATTTGAATGTGGACTTTGGTCCAGGTTCGCTGGCGGCTTATCTTGGTTCCGACATTGGATTCAAAGAAGACACGGTTTGGTTCAAGCCCTGTCTGGACAGTTGGGATGGTGTATCCCGATTTAAATTTGACCCGGAAAATGAGTGGTACAAAAAACATATTAAACTGGTAACAAGATGCCGTGAACTGGCTGGTGATGATTTTTATGTAGATATGCCCGATCTGATGGAGAATATTGATGTACTGGCTTCCTTGCGGGGAGCACAGGAGATTTTGTTCGATATGTTAGATGAGCCAGAGACTATCGGTGAACGCATTGGTGAAATTACGAATCTTTATTATGACTATTACAATCGATTTTACGATGTAATTAAAGATGAAAAAGGAGGTAATGCTTATACAGTATTCCAGATATGGGGACCCGGACGTACGGTAAAACTGCAGTGCGATTTTTCCGCTATGATGTCACCGGATGACTTCCGCCAATATATTCAGCCATCTCTTAAGGCACAGGCTGATCAGGCAGACTATGTTCTGTACCATCTAGATGGTCCCGCTGCAATCAAGCATCTGGATGCACTTATGGAAATTGAAGGGATAGATGCACTACAATGGACAAGCGGCGATGCCGGACCGGATGGCACCTTACCGGATTGGGATGTCATTTACGATAAGGCAATCGCTGCAGGTAAATCCATCTGGGTGAAAGTATATTCCGGAAACTTCGAAGACTGGATTAAAAACGTAGACCGCCTGGTTCAGAAATACGGCTCTCACAGCCTGTTCCTGCTTTTCCCGGAAATGTCACGCAGGCAGGCGGATACACTTTTACAATATGCAGAAGAACATTGGAAGGATGTTCCGGGAACATTTTACGTTCGCTGATTTTCTAGTTAAATGAAAAACCTCCATTTTTATAAATGGGGGTTTTTGTCCGCTTTCCGATATTGTGAAGTAGTCATATGAAATTCTTTTTTAAAACAATTACAGAAATATTCTGCCGATGAAAAGCCTACTTTTTCAGCGATGAAAGCAGTAGAATCTGTGGTATTGCGAAGGAGAATACAGGCTGCATTTAGTTTTGCCCGCACCCGAAGTTCCTGGAAAGTTGTATGATAATGTTCCTTTAATAACCGCTGCAATTGCCTTATACTCAAACCCACCATATCCGCCAGTGATTCAGGTGTGATATCAGCGTAATAAGAGAGAAATGCCCGTTCAATCATCAGATACTTTTTTTCATCCGGCTGAATATCCGGTATTTCAGAGTGTGAGGTATAGCATGGAGAATAATCCCTTGCAAGGCGTATTAAAAATTCTGCGGCAAGATGAGGAAGAAGCAATTGGCTGCCGGTTGATTTTTGCTGTTCTTCTTCAAAAAGCCTGTCCAGTGCATTCCTGGTTTCGTAAGAAAGATTTCCAAACCAAAAGTTCTGTCCGATAAGAGTCAGGAGCAGAGGATCTTTTTCAGAAATCTGTTTTTGGCTTACGGTATAGTAGACTCCGATTTCATGCATGGTATCCATTGAATCCGGTATTTGTTCATGGGAAACACCCGGTCCGGTCAAATAAAAGTCTCCGGCAGCCAGCTGATATGTTTCTGAATCAATATGAACCAAACCCCGTCCCTGTGTTATGGCATGCAATTCATAGCTGTCACTGCTGTGAACGTGCATGGGCATATAGGGCATTGGGCCGGAAGTTAGCGAGAGTACATGGAATTGGGTATTACCAAGGGAAAAGTGGATATTGACATCCCCCATAAAAGCCTCCTTAATGCAGATGGCGGGAATGAATGTTCAAACACGCTCTAGCCTGCGTTAATATAACAATAAATCTATTCTAATACAAAAGACGCTGGAAGGAAAGACAAATAGTTTTCTAAAATTGACACCTTATTGTAAAATGACGACATTATATCTCAGAACATGCCGTTCATTTCCCTGTTAATTATTTTGAAATTTACTATAATGAAGCTATCAAAACAGTAATCAATTGTTGTTTTTATTTGTAAATAAGGAGGATAAAATGTACGATTTAAAACCATATTTAGAGGAAATTGATAAAGTAATTGCCCGGGGACCATTTGCGGACAGCTGGGATTCACTGCAACACTATCAGGTGCCGGACTGGTACCGTAAAGCCAAGTTTGGAATTTTTATTCATTGGGGTGTTTACAGTGTTCCGGCATTTGGAAGCGAATGGTATTCCAGAAATATGTATATACAGGGAAGCCCGGAATTTGAACATCATGTAAGGACATATGGAGCACATAAGGATTTTGGTTATAAAGACTTTATTCCGATGTTTGATGCACCGAAGTTTGATCCGGAAGCATGGGCAGATTTATTCCAAAAAGCGGGAGCGAAGTATGTGGTACCGGTGGCGGAGCATCATGACGGATTCCAGATGTATAAAAGTGAGATTTCTCATTGGAATGCTTTTGAAATGGGACCTCACAGAGATATTTTAGGTGAACTGGACCATTCATTTAAAGAGAGAAACATGGAAACCGGAGCTTCCTCACATCGGATTGAGCACTGGTTTTTCATGGGACGTGGAAAAGAATTTGACAGTGATATCAAAGAACCCATGGAGCGGGGCGATTTCTACTGGCCTGCAATGCCGGAAAGAGACCATTACGATCTGTACAGTCAACCGGAACCTACAGAAGAATTTTTACAGGACTGGCTTTGCCGTACCTGTGAAATTATTGATCAGTATCATCCGAAGATTCTATACTTTGACTGGTGGATTCAGCATCACACGGCGAAACCCTATTTGAAAAAATTGGCGGCCTATTATTATAACAGAGCAGCTCAGTGGGGAGAAGAGGTTGTAATCAATTACAAACATGATGCATATATGTTTGGCAGTGCGGTAGTGGATATCGAAAGAGGACAGTTTGCGGAAATGAAACCGTATTTCTGGCAGACGGATACAGCAATTGCGTTAAATTCCTGGTGCTATACGGAAAATAATGAGTTCCGTCCAGCGGAAGATTTAATTTGTGACCTGGTTGACATTGTGAGTAAAAACGGATGCCTGCTTTTAAACGTAGGACCGAAAGCAGATGGATCGATTTCGCCGGAGGATACCAAAATATTACTTGAAATTGGAGAATGGCTGAAGGTGAACGGAGAAGCAATATATGATACCGGTGTGTGGAGAAAATATGGGGAAGGTCCTACGGAAATCGTGGAAGGACAATTCTCGGATAGTATTAAGAAGAACTTCACCCACGAAGATATCCGCTATACGGTAAATGGCAGTTATCTGTATGCAACCGCATTAAAATGCAGCCCGAATGGGAATTATACCTTAAAGGCACTGGGCATCCAGGATGCCTCCAGACAGGCAAACTTTCATGGAATTGTTTTAGATGCAGATGTTTTAGGATTCGAAGAAAAACCAGAATGGGTACGGGACGAAAACGGTCTGCATATTCATGTGAACACTGTACAGAGCTGTAAACCTGTTGTATTTAAAATTAGAATTGATTAAATTTGGGTTTTGCTGATTAATGACGCTTTGTAGATGTAGGTAGTGTACGGAAAGATGGGTGTGGGAAACTGGCATGGGCTCCGTCAGCTGGCCGCAGAACTGGTATTTTCTAACCTTTTCGAAGCGCTTTTTGGCGGCACGCGGGTATTCACCGAGAAATCCTGATGCATTTCTCGGTTCAGTACCCGCTTAGTATCCGATGGGAGCCAGTCGAATACTATCCGCCAAAAAACACTCCGAAAAGGTAAGTAAATACTCAGCTCTGCTCTACGCTTCCTCCGCCCATACCAGTTTCCCACACCCATCTTTCCGAGATAGCATTTGTTGATACAAAGCTGGTTTTCTCAGCAKGWTGGACCCCTGGGCTGTGGCAGGCTGTTCTTTATTGGATGCAACAGAGTGTGTTACGGCAGTTCAGTGTGAAAGGGGGATGATAAGACGAAATTTTACCTGTTTTCCTGATCACAGACTTAACTGGATGTAGGTACTATAACCACAAATACACTTTAGTAGAATTTAGAAACAGTTCAGAGTGATAACATCCAGCTGGTTTATTGGTTTTTAAGTGTTCTATGCCAATAGCATCCGGCATGCCACAACCACGGGGTCCCATCATGCTGAGAAAACCAGCTTTGTATCAACGAATGCTATCTCGGAAAGAGAAGGGGGCGGATCATGGCAGGCGTTTGGAAGGCGTATAGCAGATCTGAGCATTTACTTACCTTGCCGGAGTGTTTTTTGGTGGATAGTATTCGACTGGCTCCCATCGGATACTAAGCGGGCAGTGAGCTGCGAAATGCATCAGGATTTCGGAGCGAATGCCCGCGTGCCACCAAAAAGCGCTCTGGGAAGGTTAGAAAATGCCAGTTCTGCGGTAAGCCTTCCAAACGCCTGCCATGATCCGCCCCCTTCTCTTTTCGCGCACTACTTCCATCTACAAAGCGTCCCTTCCTCAGCTAAACCCAAATATAATATTTTATAACCTCATTTTTAATACCACACATCCACATTTCGGAACATCCCAGATATGTACCCCCTTATTAAAGGAGAAAGAGTCTTTTTCTACCAGATTTCCCATACAGTCATATACTTCCCTGTCATATACTCCTTCCTCTTTCACCGAAAGAATCAGATCGGACCGGAAGGTACCATTTACAAAAACCATCTCATCATAACTTCTTTCCAGTTCAATTAACTCTGTAAGATGATAGGTACATACCAGCGTATTCTTATAAATTCCTTTGATTACACTATATCTTTCTGTGGGATTCAACGGAATAAATTCACCGCTGATAAATGCCTGTTTATATTTGTTCCATAAGGAACAATAAAATTCCAGCATCTGATAATGCTCTTTCTTCAGATCTTCCAGGCGCATAGAAATCTGGGGTACGCTGAATAAAACCTGAATCATCTGAAGTGCTGCGCTTTCTACCGAATCTTCGTAGTGCCACATAACCATATCAGAATGTACCGCACTCTCTCCTGCAATCAGACGGATATCCGTAACCCGGACCTTATTTTCCACATCGTCCATCGGACAGTCCACCGCCCGGAAGATATTGCCATAGGTACGCATTCTGGGTCCGTTATATGTCTGACGGAATTCCAGCAGGATATCCGGCTTAATGTGTTTAAGCCTGCTGATACAATCAGTCATTAATCGGTCAGCCGCTTCTTCAAAAGACTGATAATCTCTTCTCTCATCCGTTTCTCTGCCGCTGAATGCCGTTACCACAAACTCATCCACGAAGTCCAGCTTAAAGCCGTCCAGCCCCCACTCTGTCAGGGCTTTTTCATAAAGTCCGATTATGAATTCACGGACTGCCGGATATCTCGGATCCAGCACATGCCATTCCCTGTCAGCATCGGGATCGATAAGCATATCTTGAAATTGTGCAAAGTTTGCGGATCTTTCTCCAATAAACGGTACACTGTACCAGAAGAGGACCCGCATTCCAATCTTATGAAGACTATCCGCAAATTTACGGATATCAGGCATTTTTGATTCCGCTGCTTCCCAGTCTCCACAGTATGCATATCCTCTGGCGTTATCTTCTGTCTGCCATCCGTCATCGACGATCACCGTTCCACAGCCGATTTCTTTTGCCATTCCGCACTGCCTCAGTAGTTCCTCCTGGCTGACCCGTTGGTGGTAACTGTACCAGGTGGAGTATACAAGCTCCTTTGCTCCCTGGGGAACAAAAGCAGAAGCCATTCCCTCCAAAGTTTCCCACCACCGGGATACTTCCTTCAGGCTCTGATAATAGGGAATCTCTCTCATATCCAGTCTTACGGTGACCTCATATGATTTTCTAAGAGTGGTCTCCCGGCTGAATAAAATAATTTCAAATTCATATTCTCCGGTTTCTTCAACCGGAAGCGCCTTTAAACCAATGGTACTTAAAGTATCGGAAAGCCCGATACAGGCGCAGTTTTTATGATCAGGGGAAAGCAGGCATTCCACTGGGGCACCCGTAAATCCATTGGTCAGATATAGATTTTCAAACCAATCAGAATTAAGTGCTTTGATCAGATGCAGTTTCGGTGTCCATCTGTAATGCACCTCGATTGCAGGTACATAAATCCTTAAAGTAAGTGGGGAAAATAATTCTTCCCCCTCTGTCTGCACAGAAAAATGAATATATGCTGTCTCCCCTTTCTGTTCTGCAGTATAAGTAACTTTCCTTTTGCTTTCTTTAGGTATTTCACCGATTCTATATGATAATTTCTTCATACGACTCTCCTAACTCTTAACTGCGCCGGCAATCATACCATCCACAATATATTTTTGTGCTGCACAATATACGACCAGAATCGGGAGAATGGACAGCACAATAAACGCGCATACATAGTTCCATTTATAGGTCATATACCCTACAAAACTGTAGATACTCAGCGGTACGGTATTCTTTGCCGTATCTGTTACAAAATATAAAGAAATCTGGAAATCATTCCATACACCCATGAATGTTATTATTACATTAGTAAAAATAGCAGGTTTCAACAATGGGAAAATAACCCGGTAAAACATATTAAAAAATCCTGCACCTTCTAACATTGCCGATTCATCCAGCGCTCTAGGTATACCTTTGATTACACCGGAATAAATCATGATGCTCAGAGGCATTCTGGCTGCGATATGTATTAAAATAATGGAAGCATAGGTGCCGCTTAGTCCCAGTGTCTTTACGATGATAACCTCCGGAATCAGTGCCAGCGGAGCAATCATTCCGATTAAAAAATAACCTGAGAGAACTTTACTCGTTTTATCGCTGCGCCTCGAGATAATAAATGCCGTTACGGATGAGATAAAAACAGTCAGCAGTACGACCAGGCCGGTAATGATAAAACTGTTTTTAAATGCCCGCAGCAGCTGTCCTTTTTCAATTACATATCGGAAGTTTTCCCACAGAAATACTTTTGGAAGGGAAAGGGTAACCACTGCCGATTCTTCCACTGATTTAAAAGCCGTCAGAATTACAAGAATAAATGGAAATATTACGGCAAATGTCATCAGAAGGCAGATCACATAGATTCCTGTTTTTGTAATAGCTTTCTTGGTCTTATAATTTGCTTTCATCAAATATCCGGCTCCCTTCTTCTTAAGAAACTCAATAATGGGGAAATAATAATAACAATCAGCAGAAACTGAACAAGGTTAATTGCTGATGCGTATCCAAGTGTTCCTACTCTCATGGCATCGTAAGATAATTTACTGATGACCTGGGTAGCTCCGTTCGGACCGCCATTCGTCATGGACATGACAATATCAAATATATTAAATCCACCTATAACGCATAAAGTAATGGTTGTATTAATTGACGGTGTGACAAGAGGCAGGGTAATTGATTTCGTTGTCTGCCATGCACTTGCACCATCGATTCTCGCCGCCTCGTATAAGTCGCCGGAAATGGATTGCAGACCTGCCAGAATGATTGCGGTGTTGAACCCGATCCACATCCAGGATTCCACCGTACATACGGAATAGAGCACCACATTGGTATCTCCAAGCCAGTTCAGAGCCAAAGTCCCAAGGCCGATACTTCTTAAGAAGATATTTAAAATACCGGTATCCGGCTGCAGAATAAAGGTGAATACATAACCGATTACCAGGGCACCAATGGTACATGGCAGGAAGATTACTGCACGGAAAAAATTCCTTCCCTTAAATGCCCGGTTCAGCAAAAGAGCAAACAGCAGTCCAATCCCCACTTTGATAATCGTTGTTATGATTGCAAATTGAAATGTATGGCCTAAGGCCGGAAGAAAGCTTTGGGAAGCGAACAGATCCAGAAAATTAGAAATACCGATAAAATTTGGTGATTCAAAATTGTAAATGCTCCAGTCCGTAAAGGAAAATATAAACCCTCCGCCAATTGCAAAAATATAAAATATCGTAAAAATAGCAACTCCCGGAATTACAATATAGAGAGGATAATACTTCTTTTCCAGTTTATTCATGCTGCTTTTTTTCTTCATGTCTCTCATACAGCTCCTTTCTGTACAAAAACCACCTACGTATGAACGATGGTGGTTTTTGCACTTTATGCTCAGATTTTATTTAAATCCTTCAAACCCTAACTGTTTTCCTACTGTTATTACTGCATCACTCCAGATTTTTGCACATTCTTCCGGTGTCTTCTGACCCAGTAAATCAGACAGGAATGCACTGTTTGCGTCATCTGACGGTGTTATAACATATGTCTGGTTATAGTGAATCTGTGTTTTTCCTTCATCGATATACTTCTGTGTATCCTTTAACGTACCGCTTAAATTCGGAGCATCCAGATCATTCCATACGGATGTACAAGCTCTGGTCTTCATATTGAGCAGTAAATTATCATCTTCAGCCATGAAACTGATAAAATCTTTTGCCACATCCGGATTTTTACACTGATTGGAGATATAATATCCGCCCGGACCTGCAATTGCAAGCTGGCTGTCACCATCTTTAGAAGGTGCTGCGAACATTCCGATATTACCCTCTCCTGCCGGCTCTACTTTCACATATTCGGGATCTGCCCAGTCACCCATGTACATCATGGCAGCCTGTCCGGAGGCAAGTGCTTTCTGTCCCATCTCATAAGTTGCAGTTGAAATATCTGAATTTATATAACCATTATCCACATATCCTTTTAATCTTTCAAACATCTGTGTAAATTCAGGAAGGGAATCCCAGCGGATTTCATTCTTATTTAATTTTTCTAATGCATCCGGGTTCTTGCTTAAAATATTCGGCCACTCAGCATTCATAATCTGATTAACTGTCCACGCATCTGCCATAGATACATAAATTGGTGTAATACCTGCATCTTTTAATTTAGCACATACCGCATCAAATTCTTCATATGTTTTGGGCACTTCCAGTCCGTTGTCCTTAAATACTTTTGTGTTATAAACGATACCAAAAGAATTGACTCCGCCATTTGGGAAACAATATACTTTTCCATCCGAATGGGTTACAAATTCCTTGCCTGTTTCCGTTAATTTAGGTACCCAGGCTTCGTCAGATAAATCTACCAGATTTTTTTCGTGCTGGTAAGAGGTTGACTGAGTTCCGGTATCTCCGATGAAGATATCCCACATGCCGCTTGTAGACATTTTTGTCTGTAAAAGAGAATCAAACTGGTCGTCATCAATTGCCTGGATATCCAGTTTGTTTCCTGTTTTTTCTTCCCAGTTCTCTTTAAAGGTTTCAATATTGGAGATTTCTACATGGGATGCCTTTAATCCAACGGTAATCGTAACTCCACCTTCCGCCTTATCACTGGAAGCAGCCGCGTTGGAAGTTTTCTCTTGGGAAGTATCCCCATCAGTCGTCTTCTTCTCTCCACCCTGGCAGGCTGCAGCTGACATCATTAAGACTGCTGCAATCCCGACTGCCATCACCTTTTTTGCTAGATTTTTCTTTTTCATACAAATCCTCCTTATTCTTAACAATTAATTTTTTACAACTGTTATTGTGTTTTTATTATATAAATCATATGGTCATTTTGGAATGTAATTTTCTGTCCGGTTTGTATATATTTTTTTGACATTCCAATAAATTTTAAACATGCTTTCTCACAAATTTGTGGGTATCAAGCAGTATTCGGGCAGACAAACGCTGCCTGCCCGGTCTTTCCTCGTAAATATTATTTTACCTTGATCGTCTTTGTCTTACTCCAGTTACCATATATTTTCGAACTGCCCGCTTTCTTGTAACTTCTGACCCGGATGTAATAGGTCTTCTTACTTTTCAGCTTCTTAAGTTCTAACCGTGTGGTTTTACTTTTGGAGACGGTCTTCACTTTCGTCTTTGACCCGGTAAATTTTTTACTCAGGGAATACTGTACCTGATAACCGGTTGCCTTTTTATCCCGCTTCCAAACCACCGCTGCTGTCTTTTTCTTCAAAGATTTCAAGCTGCTGATTCCGGCCTTCTTTGGTTTCACGGTAACCGTTACTTTTTTTACCTCTGTTTTAAAGTCTGTTGCAGATGCTGTCAGGGTAATCGTTGCCTTTCCACATCCTTTTATGGTCACCTTTCCCTTGCTGTTCACGGCTGCAGCCTTGGGATTACTGCTCTTATACTTTAATTTACAGTTTGCCCGGGCCCCCAGAGAAAATGCCTTATTTCCATAAGTCTTTTTGTATTTTGTCTTCTTAATATGAATCACTGCATTCTGTAGTCTTTTCAGACTGTCCATTGCCTTTTTAAGTGCCGCTGCTGCGCTGTCTGCGGAAGTTTGGTCAGATGCTTTATCCGCCGCAATCCTTTCTGCATTTTTCAGTGCATTTGCCACTGCCTGGTAACTTGCTTCCGTATAATCTGCTTTTATCAGCCGTTTCGCCTGGTCAATTACAGCATTTAACTTCGTAAAGTCTGTTTTAGGCACTAAGACCAGCTCGTCCATTGCTTTTTTAAGCCCTGCTGCCGCCTCATCTACCGCTGATTGCGCAGCGGATTCATCGGCAGCAGTCTTCTTTGCCGCTTCCAATGCTTTTCTCATTTCCTGATAGCTGATTTGGGTATAATCTGTTTCTATTTTGCTATTTGCTTCTTCTATCAGGTTGTTCAGGGCGGTAAAATCTGCTTTTGGAACTAATCTTTCCACCGCATCCCGTAAGTCTGCCTCCGCCTGGTCGATAGCTGCCTGTGCAGACAGCTCATCTGCAGCAATCCTTTCCGCTGCTTCAAGTGCCGCTGCCAATGCCTGATAGCTGGCTTGTGTGTAATGGATTTCTGCTAACTGCCTTGCCTGATCAATTGCAGCATTTAATGAAGAAAAGTCCGCTTTTTTCACTAATTGTTCCATGATACAGCCCAGATCTGCTGCTGCCTGGTTGACCATTGCCTGATTCAGATCCGGTTTTCCCAGGATCTCCTTAATCCGCTGCAGTTCCGCCAAAAATCTGCCAAAGCTATCTGAAGTATAATCTGCCTCCTGCAGCTGTTCTGCTTGTGCAATCATTGCTTCTAATACAGATGCATCCGCGGCACCGCTTCCAAATACTTCTACTTCTGAGATATTTATCTTATTACTGCTGCCCCAGCTGCAGGTATGGCCTTTTCCGTAAATGCGGATATAGCGGGCAGTTACCGGTGCATCCGGAACAATTTCCTGAGGTGTTTCCTGAAATGGTTTTGAAACAACGTCTTCCGGTCCAAATAAAACCTGAACTGCTTCTTCCGGAAATTCCGGATCTGAGCTTACTTCTACAAGGCAGTCTAACCAGCGGATATCCACATTCCCATCCGCGTAATAGGTGCGGTAAATATCCATTTTGTCAATCTGGCGCTCTGTGCCCAGATCATACTGCAGATAAACCGGTTCCCAGGTTTCCGGATTGCCATTATCTTCTCCAAGCGCCGCAATCTGGATAAAGGGGTCATCATAAGAGCACGAAAGGTTTCCATCTGTGGCATTTCCCGGGTTCTCAATTTCCATTGCAGAGTTGGTCACAGCCTCTTTCCCGGAAAGCATATTCTCCGTTCCGGACGGCAGCTTTATAAGGGCTTTCATCGCTCCCTGTAACTGATAATATGCTTCAACCTGACTTTCCTGTGATACATCAGACTGTGCCAGCACCTCTTTTGCATCCGTCAGTGCTTTCGCAAATGTGATCCATGACTCTGTTGTGTACATCCCTGCATCTATTGCTTCTGCCTCTGTAATTAGTGCAGATAAATCCACCATAGCCACCAGGGCATCAATGGCATCCGACAATTTTATGTAAGCAGCTTCTACCTCTCCAATGGACACATTTTCCCTATCCAGTACTGCCTGGGCACCAGCTTTTGCTTCTTCATATACCTTCCAGCTTTTTTCTGTATACCCATCCGGATTAAATTCTCTGTTAACCAGCTTTTGCAGCTCTTCTTTGTTTATTTCCTGTTTAACCAGTTTATCCATACGGATATCGGTCTTATCTGTGAAGAATTGCAGCCTGTTTATGCCTTCCTTAAGATTCACTTCGAAATTCACTGTATTGCTTCCATCCGGCAGCGGTAAGCTCTTTTCCTGTCCATCCAGAATGTAAGTCAGATTTCCGGAACCGGAATAACTCACTTCCATAATCGCATTTACTGTGTTTTTACTGTTTACCGGAATTTCCACAGCATTTTCTATGCCGTTCATCTGTTCTACATATCTTCCATTAGACATTCCAGACTGTTCCATGATTTTTGCCGTCCCGTTCAGATTATTTTTATAGGACTCAAATTCATAGGTTACATCCGGTTTTGCCGTGATTTCTCCTTCCAGAAGAATGCCTGCCGTACCATATCCGTCAATTACAGGAACAATAACTTCTGCCGTACCATCTTCGGATACCATTATTGTCTGTGATTCAAAATGGCTGATATCCGAATCATACGTATAAGGATATATTTTTGCTGTCACTTCTGCTCCTGCTTCAAAAGGAACATTTTTCATAATCACTTTGGTACGGTCATAAGCGGTTGCCGTATAGTTATTAATAAGTGCTACGGGAGTTCCGTCTGCATTTACGGCACCCACGCTTTGTGTCATGCCTCCCTGAATTGAACTGGATTTTACGTCAAAATACCCTTTACCCAGTCCCAGATTAACCGAAAGCATACCCCAGGTTTTTGTAAAGTTTGCAAGATACGGTTCCCCCGCATTCCAGGTATACATTCCTTTGCCCCGTTCGATCCATCCGGAACTGGCTTCATAATCATCCATTGGTACGTCAGCCGGATAGCAGGTGTAATATCCTCCGCCCTCATATTGATCTGTCATCATATCAATAAGGTTTTTGGCATGCCAGCCTGTGCTCTTGTATCCATAAGTTTCATTGGCAGGCTGGCCTGTGCTGACATTATACTCATTTAAATAAAGGGGTATTTCTCTTCCCAGCTTATTTCTTAACCAATACTTTGCATTTCTGGAATTCGCCCCCTGATTACCGGTATCCTGGTTCGCCGGACGTTCTCCATATTTATGAATAGAAACAAAATCTATTCTGTCAAACCATTTTTCATACTTTTTTGAAAGAATTGTTCCAAGTACTCCATAATCGCCTCCCCAGCTGTCATCTGCACCTCCGCCCATTTTAACTTCCGGCTTGCTGCCGCCTTCTGCTTCATAGATGGCATCGATTGCCTGATAGAACTGATCTGCGGCAATCAGGTTCTGTCTGTTGCCAGCCGGATATGCATTCCCCTCCGGATCCCGCTGATCGCCTCCCTGGGGTACATACCAATGAGGTTCATTTAAGAATTCGTAACTGTCAATTCCCTCTGCTTTTAACATGAGATATACTTTCTTAATAATATCCCTGTAAACTTCCCAATCCTTCGGTGCACCATTGCATACTTTTTCCGTATGTGCAGTTCCGGTTACTACTCCTGCCGACAGCCATTCCGGGATCTGGAAAGTCATAGCCATCACCTCATATCCCTGGGTTTTTGCCTCTCTTACCCAGCGCAGAAGTCTGCCTGTATTCCAGTTCGCAGGATTAGACAGCCCGTTCAGATATTCGCCCCGCTCATTATAGTAATCCATATCCGCCCGATAGCCCTCCAGAGTGAATCTGTTTTCTCCGGTCCCGTCGGGTGTTGGAACATAATAGTAATCAGACCGCACATAAGATGGCTGGTCAGATCCCTGGGTTCCGTCTGCCGGTGCCCAATTTGTATCCGGAGTTTTTGTCCAGACAGGAAGAATTTCCTGGAGACGCGCATCTGCTCTCATGAACCGAACTCCGGCTTCATTTGTCAGCATTGGCCATACCTTAGAATGATCTCCGATGTCAGAATCTTTCCCGTCAAGGCTGGGATAATGCGTTACCCCGAATATCTTCGGTGAGCCGGCAGCAATGGTATTCCCATAGTCAATGGTTACGGTTCCCCCTTCTGCCGGTTCTACCACAGTAACCGCTGCCGTATCTCTTTTATTTCCATCCTGGGTAATAACCATTATAACAGAAGCACCAGTTTCCCCTGCTGCCGTGACAAGCGCTGTCCCGTCTGCCCCAGGTGTTACGCTGGCAATATCCGGTCGTGAAGATTCCCAGGATATATTTTTGTTCGCGGCATCTGACGGTACAATGGAAGCCGTAAGCGTCTGGCTTTCCCCCTGTTTCAGTGTCAATGCCTTCGGTGATACCGATACGGAAGCAACTGAATTTTTAACGATGATTTCAAAAGAAGATGAAACTGCCTCCCCTTTGACAGATACCGTAATTTCAGCCTTCCCTTCCTTGTTAGGGGTAAGCAGTCCATTTTCATTTACGGATACCACGCTGCTGTCAGAAGATGTATATTCCAGCGTTTTTCCTGCTGCAGAGGAAGCAGGGAAAATTCTTGCGTCAATCACAAAATCCTGCTTTACTTTTGGAAGAACATATGCATCCCCATCTTTTTCCAATGCATTCAGATTCTGGATTCCGATTGATAATGCAACATCTCCCGATTCTAAAACTAATTTGTCAGGCCGTAAATCCCCGGATTCCGTATAAAATTTAATGGTATTCTGATTTCCGCCCTCCAAAGAAATATCAAATGAAACATCCTTTGTTAATGAAATGCCCGAGACATCAATGTCCATGGGCTCTCCACCGTTGACACTTACTTTGGTACCGCTGACGTTTCCGGAAGGTGATGCGTATAAGTGTGCCTTATAGGTACCCGATCCGTCTGCCGCGACCTTGCGCAGCGTAACAAAGTTATCCGCTCCTCCAAACCCTTTTACTGTACGGTTAAAAGAAGCCCCTGTAGTCCAGGAAATTTCCGTATTGCCCCCAAAGTGATTATCCTGGCTCTCAAATTCATACATTTCCTGCGCCGGCAGGGTTCTGTCTGTTCCGCCTGTCACTACCAGTCCCATGGCTGATTTTGCCGGTATTATCGGAATAGATGCCGTAATAATTCCATTGTGTACCTCAAGATCCGGTATCGATATAACTTCTTTCGAAACTTCCGTACCAGTGTTAGCCGCATAGCCTTTTAATGTGACAGTGCCGTCTTCGTAAGGCACGTTGCGCAGCTCAATACTCACATTCTGCTTTTGCTGGTCTCCGAAATTTGTTAACAGCATCATTGCCTCATTTTTGGAATTTACCATTGCTATGGAATCATCCACCGGCCAGCTGCTGCCCATATCAGTGGAAACAACTTTAAATTCTCCTTCCCCCAGTCCCATCTGACTGCTCAGCAGTGTATATGCTTTCGCAAATGGATTCAGGGTTACGGCTCCGTCAGCTTCCGTGTACATATAACTTCCGGCATTTGTCCGGGCATCTACAGACCCGTCGAACAAAACCATGTCCCATCCGTCACGCATTGCCTTAAATAATGCCAGAGAATGGTACTTGATTCCATCTGCACCGGTGATGGTACCATCTGGGCTGTCTGCCTCTTTTGCCATAGATGACCATCCGGTGAGAAAAAGCGGCATGTCTGCATTGTGAAGCGCTGCCCTGACTGCTTTTCTTCCGGGTTTGAATTCTCCGAAAACATCATTTTTCCAATCCGTCGTAGGATCTGCACCATATGCTTTGAAGGATACAAACTGTAGGAGCGACTGGTCATGGTCTGCATAGGCATTCAGTACTGCCTTCACATTGGGCGCTGTGCTGAGGGAATCATTTTTATCCTTCAGTTCATACCCCATTCCTCCGATCTGTACCTGTGGAAGTATACTCCTAACCTTTGCAGCAGCCTGATAATAAGAATTCGTAAAATCCTCAGCGCTAAGAGCGGTATCCGGTTTTAACTCCACGTATCCAATGCTTTCTTCATAATCTGGTTTTGCGGCACTTAGAAAGGTCTCTACCATTGCAGCAAATGCACCTGCCTTGTCCGGGGTACTCTGATACCATGACGGCAGCTTGTCAAAAGTTATAAAAGCTTTGATACCTGCACCCTTTATTCTTGTAAGAATACCTCCCGCTACATGAGTATAAGACTCCAGTACCTCAGAGTCCGCATCGGTACCTTCCGGGAATAATTTAGACAGATCTACATCTACTCCCATTACTTTTAATCCTGTTTCCTGTGTCAGGCTTTTCCATGCATTACTTTCTGCGGCTGGCGTACCAAGTCCCCCAAAGATCATCGGGTTTCCTGTCCCTATACTGGTATTGTAATCCACCACGATCTGTGCATTTCCGGTTTTGGGCTCTTTCCCAGGCTCTGCTGCTGCTGCCGGAAGTACAGTTCCAAACAGCATGCTTGTACTTAATAACATCGATAATAATCTTTTTCCTATCTTCCTTTTCATTTGTTTCTCCTTCCATGATTATACCCCTGAATAGCGCAGGCTGGCTTATGCTATTCCTTAATTAGTAGTTTGAAAGCGACTTTCTTTCAAACTCTGTCAGCTTCTCAATTTTACGGCTTTCAAAACAATAGCACCCCCTTTTCTGCCATTTACCGGCAACTCCATGGTTATCATTATAAGAATCCTGCAACACATTTGGTATGTACTTTTTTGTCAACCTGCTTTATAATTTTTTGACATATAACTATTTTACTGTTTTTTGAAAGAAAACTTTGTTATAATGAACTTCCAGGAACTATACAAAGGAAAGGAAATACGTTAAGATGATGAACTGTTCTCACAGTTGAAAGCTTACTGTATGCGCGTATATGAATGATCAAACATAAAACAAAAGGAAAATTTAAATTAAGACTATTTTTTTCTGTAGGCAGCCTTTTCATCTGTCTTGCACTAATAGTATCTCTACTCTTTTCCACCACCGCTATCCGAAATGCAAAATCTACTGAAATATCTTCATCCCAGATTGTTTTAGACCGGGTTTCCGCTCAGGTAGATTCCCTCTATGAGCAAATGAATATCGCCGCAACTTCAATCACAAAAAATGATTCTCTGAAACAGATTATTTCTTCCCTGAACACTGCCGGGGCTGAACATACTTCCAGGGAATATATGGAACAGCTTTCAGAGGAGCGGATTATACAGAAGACACTGATAAATATGATGTTTTCTCCCATTATCTCCAACGTCATGTTATATAACCGCGAATGCGGCTATTTTTACTATACCGGAATTTATCTGAGCGACCGGGAACTGATCTCGGCAACCCTGGCAGAAAACAGAGCTATCGAATTATTGACGGAAGCAAATGCTTCCGCGCTGTATTACGGTCCACATTTAAATGACTGGAACAGCTCTTCCAGAACCGTTCTTTCGGTATGTAAGAATTTCTCTGATAACTCCATCACCCGGGATACTATGGTAGAGATACAGGTACCTTACAGTGTATTGGCTGATATTTGTACACAGAATACGTTTTCTAATGAAAAAGAAATATTAATTCTGGATTCCGAATATAATATCATTTATCCATATGAGCAGGACGAATATGTCATTACTGACGAACAGCTGGCTTCTGTATTAGAAAATATAAAAAACGGTAAGACAGATAATTTCGCCAACAGCTATTCTTACAATTCATCCGGAAGCAGTCTTACACCTTTTACGACAGTATTGATTTCAAATAACAAAACAATGCAGTCACAGAATATCTCGTATATTGCAACGACTGTCTTTACGGTTCTGCTTGTGCTTCTGGCTGCATTAATTATTATGTTTATTATACTATCCGTTGTAACGAAACCACTAAAGCAGCTGATTAACCATATTGATAACCTGCAGTTAGACCAGGATACCTGCCTGGATCTGCCGGAGGATATCTTTGATGAATTTGAAATCATTAATACGTCTTTCAATCACATGCTAAAGCGGCTGGAACAGTCCATCGCCCAAAATTATGAACTGCAGATCAGGGAAAGCAACGCGAATCTCACAGCTTTGCAGGCTCAGATAAATCCTCATTTTTTATACAATGCCTTAAACGCAATCAGCGCAGCAAGTGAGGTGTACGGCAGTGAAGTTACCACCAGGATGTGTCAGGGCTTCTCCTCCATGATGCGCTATATTACATCCAAAGAACAGATTGTACCATTAATAGAAGAAATTAACCACACCAAAAATTATCTGGAGTTTATGAAGATCTCTAATGATGGAAATTCAAGCTATGAACTTCAAATTGATTCCAGCCTTTATGACCTTCGTATTCCCAAGCTGACAATCCAGCCCTTTGTAGAGAATTGTTTTAAACATGCTTTTGAATGCTCCGCTCCTCCCTGGAAGATTTCACTGCAATTTTATATCAGTCAGAAACAATGGATTATTATTGTGGAAGACAACGGTCAGGGATTTCCGGATGATGTTCTAAAAGAACTTCAGGTATTCAAAGAAACCACCCTCTTGGACCGTAATTTTTCTTACAAAGATATTGAAATAGATGGTTTAGGACTTTACAACACTTTTGCACGTTTATATGCACATTTTTCATGTAAATTCGATTTTACTGTTTCGAACCTTTCTCCCGGAAGCAGAATTACAATGAAAGGAGTACTCCCGGATGATTAAAGTATTTGTAGCTGAAGACCAGCTGTTGATTCAAAAAGATTTATGCGCAAAACTGAAAAAAGCTTCTGCTGACATTGAGATTGTAGGTACTGCACTCAATGGCCAGGAAGCCTACCAAAAAATATACGATCTGTCGCCTGATATTTTATTTACGGATATCCGTATGCCGATTGCATCCGGACTGGATCTGATTCAAAACCTAAAAGAAAATGATATCCCCGTTTATACGGTTATTTTAAGCGGATATAAAGATTTTGAATATGCCAGGCAGTCAATGAAACTGGGGGTAGATGATTACCTGTTAAAGCCAGTCTCTGTGGAAGATTTACACTACACACTGAATACCTTGTCGGAGAAAATCCAGACATCAAAAAAAGAAAACATACACTCCATGTTGAATTCCCTGCTGCATAATTATAAGGGCTCACTTTCCAGTCAGGAATTACAGAAACTGGAACCGGCTGTTTATTACGGCATCCTGATTAACGTCGGATCCTACTCCTCACTTACGCTGCATGATATTTATCCCTCTGAGGAAGCCCTTTCTCAATTATCTGCCGCAGATTTACAGCATAATTACCTGGGTAATCATGATACTGTATATTTATTGGACGGGGTTACCAGAAATGAAAAATTCCTGTTAGTTTCCCTGAAACAAAATAATACTACAAAGATAAAAAATTTACTTCTGGGGCTGATGGACATTTTAAAACCTTCCGGCTATCCGGTTACAATGTGTCTCAGTTCAAGAACCTGCGACCTGTCAGATATCCGGAGCAAACATACCCTGATGCGGACCCAGATAGCCAATCATCTGATATTCGGCCATTCCTCCATCCTTTATCAAAAAGATTTTCTGGAAAATGGAACCGAGTTCCGCCAAATTCTGGATGATTCAACGGAAAAGAAATTCAAATTGGACATACAGAATAAGAATCTCCCCTCTTTTCTAAACCATTTGAAAGTTTTTTTACATTTATGTGACAAAGATAAGATAACACAAAAGCAATTGGATGAATGCCTGAAAAAGATTTTATATTATATATTTGATTATACCGATCATAAATTGTTCACTAATTACGCTCTGGAAATAGAAGAATACCTCTCTACCTCCAAGGGATATACCGACCTTACCGATTCCCTGCTGTTTTTATTTGAACAAGCCTGTAAAAATACGCTGATGAATATGGAAATAAATTCTGACTCTTCACAATTTATTGATAAAATTAAGGCATATATCCACTCACACTATTCCCAGGAAATCAATATACACAATATTGCCACAAAATTTTCGATTACTCCCGCTTACCTCAGCAGGATATTCAAGAAACAGGAAGGTATCCCGCCAATCGAATATTTAACAAAATACCGGATAGAACAGGCATGCCATTACTTTCTCTCTTCCACCATGTCCATCCGTGAAGTGGCGGAATTATGCGGATATTCCAACCAGTTTTATTTCAGTAAAGCATTTAAGCAGATTATGGGGATTTCTCCTTCAGAATACCGGATTAAATATCAGGATGTGAAATAGGACTTCATTAAAATCTAATCAAATACAGCCTCAGGATTAATTTCCTGAAGCTGTTGCTATACCCTGGTGATCTATTGCAGATGCTCGCTTACATCTCTGGTTTTCTTTTTCGTCCGGATCACGGATTTCCATTTGCAGCAATCATTCAGATGCATTATTACATGTCTGGTCGGAGGCATTAATAAAAGCCCTGCCACATCCTTTTTACCCCAAAAATCCAGAAGCCATATAGAATCTTCCTGTTGTGTAATGCCTCCTTCCGACAAAATCCGGTCTAACCCCTGCTGTGAAACATTTCTTTTCATATCTTCGGCTAAGAGATTTTGAACAATTTCTCTGGTTCTCCTTCCAACTTCATTTCTGTAGTTTAACAGTTCGGGAATATTTAAACTTTTGCTTAAACATATGATTTCTTCATCTGTCAGTGCATTTCCCGTATCGGTGACCGTAGTATTCAATCTCGTTTTCCACCGATCATCAAATACCTGATTGCCGTCGGCAATAAGTATATTCATGGTTAAATCCTCAATCCTTGCTATATGCCATAAAACCCATGCAATTGTCTCATCCCTGCTCGTCGGCATAATAGAATATTCCTCATCTTCCAGGTCTCTGACCAGCTCGTCCACTTCATTGTGTGTTCCATCTGATACTTTAGACTCGTGCAGCTTCCCATGGAGCTTTAGGAAAATATCCTTTGCCTGTTGGATCTTATCCGGCTTACGAATCATGCTGTTAAGTTCTTTATGCAATTCGCTTAATCCATTTCCAAAATATTTCATATCTTTGCTCTCCTTATATAGGCTTTGTGTATGTCTGCATCATGCATCTAAAAGACTGATCCTTGCTGTGATGGTCTGATGCAGCCCATATTTGTGGTATTTAACAATATTATAATGTAAGCGATACTTAAATGCAATTGTTGTACTTATCCTCAGTCCATTCATTTCCAGAAAGCTTTGACTTCATCGTAACGTAACTACCCTATATAATTGAATTAACAGGAGTGATATCCGTTCACAGCTGTATATCGCAGCCCATAAGCCTGCTGCCGTTATCCCTGTTTTTACATTGGCATATATTCCCAAGGGTTTCAGGAGATACCCCGAATAAAGGCCCTGTCTGGCTGCTGCCTCACGATAAAATGTATTCCGATAATAACCGGCCCAGTAACAAAGAATTAGAAATTATGAAAAACAGCCTGGGTATTGAATTGGAAAAATTACTGCATAATCAATCATGAAAACTCTTCCCTGTATTACTGCATGGAACTCTCTCATAGCTGCAAACCCATAAATAGGATAGTATGACAGCCAGTGCCAATATCAGTATGGACCATTGCTGCAATACGGACAGAATTCGGCTGTTATGAATTAATTCCACACCAAAATTCTGATACACCGTTCCCAGAAAATCCGGGTTGTTCCCATTTTCTACCCAATTATTTGCAATACTTATGTATTCCCGTCTGATAATACTGGTCAGCTGAGTGGGCGGAAACCACAGCAATATGGATTTCATCCAAGCCGGATAAAAATAATAAGGCAGATAGGCACCAGCCAGAAAACCTATTACTGTACCATAAAGATTGGCAAAGGTAGAAAATGTAGTGGTACTTTTTAATTTGTGTGCAAAGCACAATAGGATTCCCGAATTAACACAGGATGAAAACATAATAATCATGAGAATTTTCAACTGTCTGAACACAGGCAGGGTACTGCTGTACTGAAATGAAAAAAAGACTTCACCGCCCAAAGCTGTCAGCACTGTAAAAATGCAGGAAACCAGCATACTGGTAAACCAATAACCGGACAAAATAGAAAATGGTGAAACCGGTGCAACCAGAAAATCTTTTCGTATGCCGGTTCCCATGTCATTGACACAAATCTGAATGATACCAAAGCAAGTGGTGGTATTAATAACAATCAAAAGACCGGCAAACATCATACGGTCGGTTAACTGCTGTACATAAAACGGGCTGATCCCTGTCTGGCTTACCATATCAGTCAGAAAATCTCTGAGAAAAAAAGTATACAGACTGATTACTACCGGTATGGAAGCAAAAGACAGCATTATATTCATCCGGTTATTTAAGAATAAAGCTATATTTCTCTGTACCAGAAACCGCAAGCTTCTCATAATGCTTCTCCTTTTAACAATTGAAAATATATTTCGTCCAAATCCGGCGTTTTCAGACTGTTTTTCCATTTTGACTGAATCTGTCTCAGACTTCCGCAAGCAGCTATTTTACCATCTTTTAAAATACAAAGTGTATCTGCATAGGACGCTTCATCCAGATAGTGTGTGGTATAAAATATCGTCATCTGCAGCTGCTCTTTCAGCTTTAGCAGCACATCCCAGACATTTTGTCTGGTAACCGGGTCCAGACCGGTAGTGGGTTCATCCAGAATCAGCAGTCTGGGTTTAGATATTAATGCACGGGCAATCTGTGCCAGTCTTCGCTGTCCGCCGGAACATTCCCCGTATCTTTGATTCTGAATCTTTTCCATGTCCAGCAAATGAATCAGCTCACCAATCTGTTTCTTCAATTCGCTGTCACGTTTCCAGTACAATCCCCCTCTAAACCACAGATTCTGATAGATCGTCAAATCCCCATCCAGTACATCTTCCTGGAAAACCATACCGATTTTTCTCTTAATCTCATTTTTATCAGTGTCCATATCTTTGTTGTCAATATATATTTTCCCATCTGTTTTGGCAAGAAGGGTTCCAATCATATTCATTGTTGTACTTTTCCCCGCACCATTTGGCCCCAAAAATGCCAGCACTTGTCCCTGTTTCACCTGGAATTCCAGAGATTTGACTATTTTCTTTTTGCCATAAGCTTTACTAAGCCCATCTACCGACAGACAATCTTCCATTCATATCACCTCGCT
Source organism: Robinsoniella peoriensis (assembly GCF_000797495.1). Taxonomy (GTDB): domain Bacteria; phylum Bacillota; class Clostridia; order Lachnospirales; family Lachnospiraceae; genus Robinsoniella; species Robinsoniella peoriensis. The sequence goes on along the minus strand of NZ_JTGN01000005.1, from coordinate 162,116 downwards.
TCTACCTATGGTATATGAGCAGACTGATGGTATTATTCATTCATACTGCCTGTTTCTTCCTCTCCTGGAGCGTGTTTTTATCACAGTTACGAATGGCTGGAATACACAGGCACAGTACTGCCGCCAGGAAAGTCAATGTACCAGCTACCAAAAACCATTTCTCTACCCCAAATGCCTCTGCAAATACTCCGGACAAAGAAAGCCCTATCGGTGATGTGATTACCATAATACTGCCTGACAGAGACATCACTCTTCCCAAATATTTCGCATCAAATTTACTTTGCAGCAGCGGTGTATACATTCCCCAATAAAACGGTCCGGATATGCCCATCATACAAGAAAATATGGTAAAAGCGACAAATCCATTCTGAGGAAGCAATCCGGAAGCAAAAAGGCTCCCACTCATTAACAGATAAGAACCTATAATCGTGTAAACTTTGTTTTTTGTCCCGCCCCACCTGCTTAAAATTAAAGAACCGATCAGCAGCCCTACTGAAAAAATAACCTCAACAATACTTGCATAGGTGCTTGTTCCTCCAAAATAGGACATGCTCATTAAGGGAAACAATGCACTGGTGGGCATCAGTGCCAATGTATATAATGCGCTGATTAATACCAGCCCAAGCATTCCTTTATTTGTACGTAAAATCCGAAAACCTTCCAGCATTTCACGTATTACGGGCAGTCTTTTTGTCTCTTCACCTTTTTCTAACTCTGGAATATAACTGATTATCAATGTGAATACTGCAATCAGCGCTCCAATAACATCTAAAAAAATAATTCCACTCAGGCTCCATATCTGATAAAGTACAGCCGCCAATACAGGGCTGAATATCTGTGAAACAGATTGCAGTGACTGAGAATATCCCGCACAGCGAGTCAGCTGATCCGCTGGAACAATCTGAGGTGTTGCCGCCTGCAGGCACGGTGTATGAAAAGCGGAACCAATCGAACGTACCAGCAAAACAGCCAAAATAACTCCTGTTGAAAGGAATCCGAACACCCCAGCAATAACCAGGACAAAACTGGCTGCAGAAATCAAAAGATCAGATATAATCATAATTTTCTTTCGTTGATAGCGGTCAATATACACACCGATAAACGGTCCTAAAATCCCCTGGGGCAGAAAACCCATTAGCATGGCTGCCGATAGTACTAACGCAGAACCTGTCACATCCGTTAAATACCAGACGATAGCAAATTGTAAAACAGAACTGGAAAATTGAGAAACTGCCTGCCCGCTCCATATAGTAAAAAAATTTTTCTTCCATGGTTTCATATGTTTCATATTATTTATTAACCTCTTATTCTGAACCCTCAGTTTTTGTCAATTCCCTAAGAAGCATGCCTGCTCTTTCACTGCCCTGTCTGCTGATAGAATAATGTGTCCATTTTCCAACCTTCCTCCCGGAGACAACTCCGGAATCACATAAGATTTTCATATGATGAGACAGGGTTGACTGACTAATATCCAGTTCAGCCAGAAGCCTGCATCCGCATTTTTCCCCGCTGCGGAGCATTTCTAATATCTGTAACCGATTCTCATCGCAAAAAGCTTTAAAAACTTTTGCTTCATTCTCATAGTTCCCCATAAAATCACCTCACATTCATTTTTTTCGATATATCTTAGTATAAACGTCATATCGAAAAATGTCAATGTGATATGTGACATAAAAACAGACGGGGCAGCCCCGCCTATTTCATTCTCCAAAAAGAAGATGTGCCGCATCCTGCATGGCACATCTTCTTTGCTGCCTATTCACCTTATCAATTTTACTACTCTTTCCTACTTTCCGGTATAACTTCTGTATTCATATCCTTAAATTTTTCCATATTCATTTGACCTAATGTTCTGTCTACGACAATGGCATTAACCATAGATCCGGTCACATTAAGCAGTGTCCTTCCCATGTCAATGATAGGATCGATTGCCAGAATCGGGCTGACTACCGGAAAGGAAGATGCCAGACCCACACCAGACAGGGCAACGGAGGCTGCCATAGTGGCTGTTCCCGGTATTCCTGCGATTCCCAACGAACCTAAAGTCACAACAATAATGGACATTGCAATAAAAGTAATATCTATAGGCATACCATTTACATTAGCCACAAATATAAGGAGCAACGCCGGAAATACTCCTGCACATCCCTGCATACCCGCAGTTGTACCAAAACCGGCAACAAAATTGGCTGTGCCGTCATTTACGCCCATTTTATCCGTTAGGGTTTCAATGGTAAGAGGCAGGGAACCTACACTGGACCTTGAAGTAAATGCCAGAATCATAACAGAGATACCTTTTTTAAGATAAATCCCCGGATTCACACCAAATATCACCAAAGTAATCAACTGGATGATAAACATAATTGCCACCGCTGTATAAAGGGCTGCAATAAAAATACCCACTTCCAAAATACTTTCAATACCCTTTTGGGCAATCGTATTAGCCAGTAAAGCAATTACTGCATATGGCATATATTTGATAATTGTCATGGCAATACTCATAATAATTTTATGCAGTGCATTAATCAAATCAAAAAATGGCTTTACAACATCAAAGTATTTTTTGGACATTCTTTTGGCTCCCAGGCCAAAAAATACAGCTACAATCACCAGTGCAATAATATTTACATCCACCATTGCCTGTGCCGGATTAGCAGGCAGTAATCCTCTCAAGGTATCTACTACTGTTTTAATTTCTTTCATCTCTACTGCTTCAGCAGTAGTCGACATCCCTGTTCCAACTTTGAACAGGATGCCTACGCAAAGGCCTACCACAACAGCTATAATAACCATTACCATAGTTACAACAATGGTATTCTTAGTCAGTTTACCAATGTTGGCATCTTTTTGCATGTTGATAATCACATGGATAATCGATACCATAACCAACGGTACAACCAGCATTCTGATCAGATCTATAAATCCGTTGCCAAATAACCCATACCACTTTGTGGTTTCCGCAACGAAAGTAATATCCATCGGCTGATTAACAAATCCGGATATAGCCTGTACTATCAGTCCCAGCACCAATCCGAATACGGTACCAATAATCATTCTTTTGGAAAAGCTTACCTTTCGCTTTTGAATTCTGTTCATAACTATGAATAAGGCAACTAATAGCCCCAGACAAAGCAGTGTTCGAATATCACTTAACATCAAAAATTCTTTAAAAAATACATTATCCATTTTTATCTACTTCCTTTAACAAAAGATTATCTTGCTGTGTCATATAATGTTTCTAATTATAATGCCCATTAATAAGGTGATGCATACAACTTCCCCATTGTAACATATCGTCCTATAATGGACAAGAATTTTTCTAATTTAACTCTATACTCCTAGAGCGTGTTTTAAAATTGCTTTCTGGCAGCTGTGCGTCACAGTTTGTGGGAGATTTGTCCCGGATGAAGGGCGCGTAGCGGGCTACGCAACCTGAATTCGGGGCAAATATGCCGCAAAGTGGGGCATGCAGATGGCAGGAATGAATTTTAAAACACGCTCCAGTACTATAGAGAATAATTTCATCTTAAATTTGGGTTTAGCTGAGAAGGGGACGCTTTGTAAATGATAGTAGTGTACAGAAAGATGGGTGTGGCTGGCTGTTCTTTATTGGATGGATTGCAGTATATTTTTGGCTGTTTATGCATAAAAGAAGATAACGTCTACTTCTTTTTCTAATCGCGGAATGAAAAACAAATTCCGTTCTCAAGATCAGTTGCTTTACATCAGTAGCTTTACGCCAATCACGTCCGGCATGCCACAACCCCAGGGTCCCATCATGCTGAGAAAACCAGCTTTGTATCAACGAATGCTATCTCGGAAAGAGAAGGGGGCGGACCAGGACATTGGTTTGGAAGGCGTATAGCAGAGCTGAGCATTTACTTACCTACCCGGAGTGATTTTTGGCGGATACAATTCGACTGGCTCCCATCGGATACTAAGCGGGCAGTGAGCTGCGAAATGCATCAGGATTTCGGAGCGAATGCCCGCGTGCCGCCAAAAAGTGCTCCGGGAAGGTTAGAAAATGCCAGTTCTGCGGTAAGCCTTCCAAACCAATGTCCTGGTCCGTCCCCTTCTCTTTCCGTACACTACCTACATCTACAAAGCGTCTTAATTAGCTAAATTCAAATTTACAATATTTTCTACTCTTCATCTTTCCTATGAAATAGATGCCCCTAAATTTTCGGCTTCTGTGAGTTTCTCGCTTCCGTTGATATCACCTACATTCATAACACCACCGGCAAGTACCCGGCCCAGGTCTTTCCATCCGATATGTTGGCTTAAATGGTCATACCAGTATACCGTCTCATCAAATCCGTTCCCCTCTGCTGCCATCAAAAGAATACTATCTTTTTTCGGATTGTTATAACCGGAATCACATTCTGCAACTGCAAACAAACGGTCAAACGCACATTTTAATTGTCCGCTCATGGACCAGTAATAAAGCGGCGTTGCAAGCACTACCACATCTGCATCTATGTAATAGGGATAAATTTGATCCATATCATCCTTTTGCACGCAAGGGCTATCCGGATTTTTTCCTCCGCCATAACAGCCTAGGCATGGATGAATATTCATCTTCTGCAGATCAAATCTCATCACGGTGTTTCCTGAACTTTCTGCCCCTTTCGTAAATGCTTCAATTAATCCTGCCGTATTTCCTTTTTGTCTTGGACTTCCATTTAATATAATTATTTTCTTTCCCATTACGGTATCCTCCATTTTCATTATACGCTTACTGCCTGCTCCGGAATAAACATTTGCTAATTGTTCGAATTTCATTTTAGAAATTACATTTACTGGCTCCTCCGGAATTGACTTTTTCTTTTATCTACAATATAATTATACCCAGAACTATACTTAAAACAAGTACGCACATAAAAGTGCGATACTAACAATTATGTATAATACTTACTTTAAGGAGAGTGTAAATATGGGTTTGGAATGTATCTCAGATTCAAATTTAGAAGGAACAGGTTTCAGCTATACCCTGTCACTGATTAACGGAAAATATAAAATGACAATCCTATATACTTTGATGGAATATGGCATCGTGAGATTTAATGAAATGAAAAAATATATCGGTACAATTTCTTATAAAACCCTTAGTTCCACATTAAAAGAACTGGAAAATGATCAGCTTGTCAACCGGAAAGAATACCCGCAGATTCCACCCAAAGTAGAATACAGCCTGACAGAACGCGGAAAATCCCTGATACCAATTCTGGACGGAATGTGTGAATGGGGAGAAAAGAATCGGCTATAATTATCATTCACTTCATTCCGGGAGTAAAATATACGCCAAAGTATCCAAGCAATGCAATTCCAGAGAATCCAGAAATGGTACGGGTGCTTCCAACCCCTCCGCCAACAGGGGCAGTTCTGTACACCCTAAGACTACCCCCTGAATTCCATATTCTTTCTTGTAATAATCAACAATCTCGATAAATTTCCTCTGAGATTGTTGATTAATTTTATTTATTACCAATTCATCAAAAATGATATGATTAATTATATTCTGATGTTTTTCATCCGGCGATATCATTTCAATCCCATATTTCTTCATTCTGTCCTTATAAAAGGAATGCTTCATTGTATACCGTATTCCGGTCAAAAGCAGCTTTCTCATCTTCAGTGCCTGTGCCTGTTTCGCTACAGAATCCACAATATTTAAAATTGGTATTTCAAGTTCCTTTTCCAGTAAACCATATACCGAATGGGGAGAGTTGGCAGCCATGATTACTATGTCTGCACCTGCATTTTTTAAATTTACAATTCCCTTTTTAATGTAATTTAAATATTCATCCAAGCGGTTCTGATTTTCAAGGTCGGTAAAATACTGGAAATTAAGACTCTCTATCACTATCTCCGGGTAATAATAATTCTGAAATTTTCCATAATACAAATTCAATATTTTTTTATAATATTCTGCCGTGGAAGCTGAGCTGATGCCACCAAGTATCCCTAACTTTTTCATATTATCTCCTCTCTCATGTAAAATGCTTTATTGTCTATTGCCCTCATAGTTGCAAGTATACCGTCCAAATGATCATATTCGTGCTGTAATAATTCTGCCAGATCCCCCTCTAAAATCATCTCCCTTTTCTTCCAGTCTGTATCAAAATATTGTATGATACAGCGTTTGTGCCTTTTTACTCTTACATATAAATCAGGAAAAGACATGCAATCATCCAGAACTTCCATTTCTTCGCCGTCCGGAAATTCCAGTTCCGGGTTAATAAAGACTGTGGGTGAATCCAGATGCATATAAATAATACGTTCCCCTACTCCGATTTGTGGTGCTGCAATAGCACGCCCCGCCTGATACCTGATTCTAAAATCCATTAAGGTGTCATGCAGATCGGCGATAATAGGATCCAGATCCTTACCCACTTGTACTGATTCACTTTTTTGATATAATCGTTTATCCCCAAGCAGCAATATTTCTTTTACCATATTCTTTATCCTCTTTTACTATAAAGTTCGTTTCAAATTCTTTGCACCAATGCTCACATTCCTTTTGCGGAAGGACTAAGTCTGGCTGTTTACCCCCAAATTATAACTCTTGATATTGTATGGTTTCAATGCTAAAATTGTATGCAGAACAATTATTTGTGAGAGGTGGAAATCATGCCGGTTAATTCATTTGAAAATTATCCTATGAGCTGGAGGCCAAAACTAAATAAAGAAAAAAAGCCAGTATATCTTTCTATCGCAGCTGCATTAGAAAAAGATATCGGTGCGGGAATTTTGCGTCCTAATGATAAGCTGCCTCCCCAAAGGGAGTTAGCTGATTATCTGGATGTTAACCTGAGTACGATTACAAGAGCATTTAAATTATGTGAAGCAAAGGGCTTAATCAGTGGAACCATCGGAAGAGGAACCTACGTTGCTTCCGATGTAAGCGCAAATCTTCCGATGTTACACGAGATCGAAGATTTCAATTGCATTAACCTTGGCGCATCTCATCCGCTATATCAGCAAAATAAGTATATAACGCAGATGCTAAAAAGGCTTCCATCCAAGGTAAATATTGATAACATACTAAAATACACCGATATTTCAGGAAGTCTGCCGCAAAAAGAAAGTGCCTGCCTATGGCTGAAAATGCTGGGCATTCATACGAAGCCAGAAAATATTTTAATCACATCCGGATTACAGAATTCCTTAACGGTTGTATTAGCTTCACTCTTTCACTACGGTGATAAAATTGTTACAAACTCCCTTACTTACCCGGGAATTAAAAATATTGCAAATATGCTGGGAATCATACTGGTTCCTATTCCTTATCTGGGCAAACAAATGGATCTAAAATATTTAGAACAGGTATGCAGGACAGAGCGTATAAAGGGAATATATGTGATTCCCGATTTCCATAATCCAACGACTGTCACAATGGATATAAATGAACGCTCCCAGTTGAGCCGCATTATAGAAAAATACGCACTGATTAATATTGAAGATGGCACCTATACCTTTTTATCCGAAAAGCCAGGCATTTCTCTGTATGAATTAATACCCGATCAAACCATTCATATTTGCACACTTTCTAATGCTCTGTCAGCCGGGTTAAGAATATCTTTTATGGTTACACCCCTTATTTTTCGCGAAAGCCTGCTGACTGGAATCAGAAATATTAATGTTATGTCATCACCTATCGAAACTGAACTTGCCGCACAGTTAATTCAAACTGGTTTGGCAGGGAACATTATTACGGATAAGATTCAGGAAATCAAAAAAAGAAATAGAATTACGGAAAACATATTAGCCGGAAATGAACTTTGGGGAAACCAAAGAAGCCAGTTTCGCTGGCTGACACTCCGTAAACCTATTAATAGTCATGCGTTGGAAATTTGTTTAAAAAAGAAGGGCGTACATGTGTTTTGCAGTGAACGTTTTTTAGTAGGAAACAGCAATCTTATTCCGGCTGTCCGCCTGGCTGTCTGCTCTCCTGATCGTCATGAAGATCTGGCCAGGGGGCTTAATATAATAAAAGAAACTCTCTTAGAATGGGCGCAAAAGTAAAAGGAGCCCTTTTTAAATGGACTCCTGATATATTAAAAAACTTTTTCTTTTACTTATTAAGTTTCCATTCCTGCTTTAGCAATCGATATTCCAACCGTGTTTTCATTTTACCATCATGCCATTCCCAATCTACGTGTTCCGCTTCTTTCACCAATCCACAGTTTATCATAACCTTTTCTGAACCTTTGTTCTCTTCCAAACAACCCGTTGTAATTCGGTATACCCCGTTTTCAGCAAATGCAAATTCAAGTACTTTCTCTAAGGCTTCTGTTGTGTACCCATTCCCCCAAAACTCAGGATACGTGAAATATCCCAAATGCACAAGTTTCCCTACGGGTGTATGATCCATAACGGTATAACCAATACTTCCTACCTGCTGCCCGGAACCTTTTAACATCATGTGAAGAAAATAGAATTTTCTGTCTTTCGAATTCATATCCTGAAGCATATTTTGAAATTCTTCTCTCGCCTCGCCGGCAGAATGAATCTTAATATCCTGCAGGTAATACATTGTTTTATCATGTCTTTTCAGCCGATAATAAAGTTCCTCATCTTTTTCACTATAATCTCTTAATATAAGACGACTAGTTTCCAGATTTATCATAAGCATTCCTCCCTTTCTTGCGCGCTGCCACGAACCTCTAACAGACTAATTTCCATTGGTGTATACATCAAACCATTTGTAACTTTTTCCGTATCTGTATCTACGAATCCAAATTTATGATAAACAGGAATTGCAAACGGAGAAGAATTAACTGTAATCCGGAGCCTCAAACTCTAAAAACACGTGCCAAGCTAAATTTATACCATATTCCAATTCATTTCTATCCAGTTCACGAACCAATATTATAACCCCTCTCCCTGCAGCATCATGATTGTAAAAAATTTATATTTTTATTATTATACCAGATTCACAGAATGAAAAACAGATAATTTAATGAAAATCCTTATCCACCCTCTTATCTTCCTTTCCTTACCGGATAAAACCGTTCCTACTTATTTGCTCTTTTGTGATAAATTTTTAAAGAGCAGATATAGAACACTACAAACAATCCCAGACACCAGACTATCGATATAATAATACTATTTCCAGTATCAAAACCCAGAAGCAATCCCCTGAGACTGTCTGCTATCGGTGTAAATGGCTGGTTCTCTGCAAAGACCTGAATAGCCGCCGGCAAAGTATCCACAGGTACAAAGCAGGAACTGACATAAGGAAGAAGCATTCCGACATAAGTAAATGCACTTACCGCCTCTAAGCTGGGACAAAAAAGTCCCCAGACAATCGCCGCCCACGTATACATCAGCGTAAAAATAAATACAACCATAAAGACCGTTAAATAATTTATAAAACCGGCATTAGACCGAAATCCGATTAACACCGCGACGCTTAAAACTACCAGTGCTGTAATGGCACATCTTAATAAAGTTGCTGCCATATGACCATTTAATACGGCTGTTTTACCAATATCCATCGTACGAAACCGATCCATAATTCCCTTAGTCATATCTTCTTTAACTGAAATGGCAGTCATGGAAGCACTGCTTGCTATTGACATTAATAAGATACCCGGCAGAATATAATCCAGATAGGAGAAGTCTCCAATCTCCATCGAACCCCCTATGATAAACACAAGCATCAATAACTGCGCCAAAGGCAAAACCGCTGTCATGATTAATATTTCAACATGCCTGGTTGTATGTTTCATACTTCTTGAAACCATTGTAAACGTGTCATTTAAACTAAGTGCTATTTTATTCATGTACTATTCTCCTTTGCCCATCCACTAAATTAAGGAATACATCTTCTAATGTTGCTTTCTTCTGCGTAAATGAGGAAGAAATTACCCCATACTGTTCCATTGTTGTAAATATATTTGTTATTTGTTTCATTCCACCAGTTATTTCTATCGTCACCGTCAAGTTATCTTCATCCACCGCTGTTATATCCTCTGAAAACAATTTTTTCATCTTTTGCAAATTCTCACGATGTTTTAAAGTAAATAGAATATATTCGCTGGATGATATCTTCTTAATCTCTTCCACACTGCCATTTGCAATAATAACACCCTCATGCAAGATTGCAACCCGATCAGCAAGTTCTTCCGCCTCTTCTAAATACTGGGTGGTTAAAAAGATGGTAACTCCACTCTCTTTAAGCTTTTGAATAATGTTCCACATTGCATTTCTGCTTTGTGGGTCAAGACCGGTTGTCGGTTCATCCAAAAATATAACAGAAGGATTTCCTAATAGACTCATTGCGATATCTAACCTCCTGCGCATTCCTCCGGAGTAAGTGGAAGTCCGCTTATCTGCCGCATCTTCCAACTGGAAATCTCTTAACAATTTATCTGCCTGCATCTTATAATTTTTGATATGGCTCAACCGGGCAACCATCTCCATATTTTCCCTCCCGCTCAGTATTTCATCCACAGCTGCAAACTGTCCGGTCAGGCTGATCTTTTTTCTAACCTGCGCCCCATCCTTTTTTACATTTTGTCCGCAGACGAAAGCAGTTCCGCTATCCATCTGAAGCAATGTTGCTAAGATTTTCACGGTTGTTGTTTTACCGGCTCCATTCGATCCCAGCAGACAGAAAATGGTGCCCTTCTGAACTTCAAATGTAACTCCTTTTAAAACGTCTTTTTCTCTATAAGACTTTTTTAATTCACTCACTTTTATTGCAAATTCGTAATTATCCATTTCTAAATCCTCCTTATTTTAATTTGATCATCTTTGTAAAAGTAATTTTTACTCTTCTCAATGCAAAAGGCTCACATCCGTTAAATATAATTTCTATCTATCTTCGGAATATAATCTTCTTATGTAGTCCTTTACTATCATTACTTCAAGTTTGAACTCATTGAGTATAAACTCGTTGAGTTAATACTTCATCAGTATATCAAAGCTTTTAATATCTGTCAACCGGTAAAATACCATTCCTTAATTTTCCACTTTTTATCTCTAAACCCCGTCACTATAAGGATTTGTTTGCTAAATACAATAAGCCGCCTGCTCTTTTGATATGATACCTCTTAGGTAGACAAGGTAAATAACCAAAATCTACTTAGGAGGTATTTTATGTCTAAATCCAAACACACTCCTGAATTCAGAGCGAAAGCAGCTCAAGAATATTTAGATGGATATGGTTCTATTCAGCATCTTGCAAATAAGAACCATGTAGGATACACAACTCTAAGAGAATGGATCAATCAGTATCAAATTCATGGTATATCTGCTTTCATTACCGGTAATGGAAATAAGAAGTATTCTAAAGAACTGAAAATTCAATGTGTAGAAGCTGTCTTATCAGGAGAAGGTTCTGTAGATGATATTATTGTTAAATACGGCATTTCCACCCGATATGTTTTAAGAAAGTGGATAATGAAGTATAATGCCAATAGAGAACTTGAGGATTATAATCCTAAAAGGGAGGTCTATATGGCAGAAGCAAGAAGAAAAACAACGATTCAAGAACGCAAAGAAATCGTTGAATACTGTATAAAACACCAGCGTAATTATAAAGATACTGCATCATTGTATGATGTATCTTATAGCCAAGTCTATTCCTGGGTAAAGAAATATGATGCTAATGGTGATAATGCATTAATAGATAAACGCGGTCATCATAAAACGGATGCTGGGGTCGATGAATTAGAACGCCTGAGGCGCGAAAACCTTAGATTAAAGCGTCAACTTGAAGAAAAGGATATGGTCACAGAACTGTTAAAAAAAGTGAAAGAATTCGAAAGGATGTGAGGTTAGGAAAACTACGATACGATTCTAGATTTATGGCAATAAAGTTCTTTTTTGAAAACAAATATTGGAGCATTAACTGGATGTGTAAACAACTGGAAATATCCCGAGCTGCCTATTACAAATGGCTTCATCGTGAAATACCTGAGCAGGAGTTGAAAAACATAGAACTTGCGGAGCTAATTAAGGAGTATGATCAACGATTTAATCACATCTTGGGATATCGCAGAATGACATCATGGATCAACCACTTTAATCATACTCATTATGGACAAAAACGAGTTCATAGAATTATGCAGAAACTTGACATCCACGCAGTAATCCGAAAGAAAAAGAAGAAGTACAAATCTTCTACACCTGATGAAACGGCTGAAAATAAACTTGGAAGAGATTTTTATGCAGATGCACCTAATCAGAAATGGGCAACAGATGTAACGGAATTCAAAGTACCAGGCACACAAAAGAAGCTCTATTTAAGTGCCATTTTGGATCTGTATGATAGATATCCGGTTTCACATGTCATAAGCTGCAGAAATGATAATCATCTGGTATTCAAAACATTTGATAAAGCAATCGCCTCCAATCCTGATGCTAAGCCACTTTTTCATTCAGACAGAGGGTTTCAGTATACAAGTATAGTGTTTAAACGAAAGCTTATTGAGCAGGAAATGGAACAATCTATGTCAAGAGTTGGACATTGTATTGATAACGGACCTACCGAAGGTTTTTGGGGCATTATAAAAGCTGAAATGTATCAAATGTATAAAATCACAGATGAGGTTTCTTTAAGGCATGCAATAAATGATTACATGCGATTCTATTCAACAGAACGTCCACAAGATAGATACCATTGCAAAACCCCTTTAGAAGTAAGAAATGAAGCGCTGCAGGCAGAAATAGTTAAGGAATATCCAATAGCTCAGAACAAAAGAATTATGAAATATAAAGAAAAATGGTGTGCGTAGAAAAACGACCACACAAATCTGTGTGATCGTTCGTCTGCACTTTATTTTAGATATTTAACCTGTCTACTTGACAGAGGGCATATCATTTAGAACAAACGGCTTTTAAATTTATAACTATATTTAGTTTTGATGATTTCTTAACATATCAACAATCCATTCAACTTCCGGAAACGGCATTTTGCTATGTAAAGCATACTGCACCGCTATTGCCTGTAAAGTGTTGCTAAATAAATAAGTCAAAGCATAAGGGTTACCTTGTCGAATTGTGCCCATCTGCTGCCCTCTTTTAATGATTTCAGCTATTTTATCAGCATCCTGCTCCCTGGATTTCACTTTCTCATAGATATGTTTTGGAATACCTTCACTTTGTTTTAGCTGTGCTACAAGAATAAAAAATTTCGATCCCATTTCATCCTCTTTTAAGCAGCGCAATACAGATTCGGCAACTTGTTCAAAGTAAGTAATTGGATCCAGATTTTCAAGGCCTGTCCAAGTGTCACTTTTCTGCAGTGCAATATCTACCAGGGTCTCCAATAGGATTTCTTTTGTTTTGAAATAATGAAAAAGCAATCCTTCACTTATATTTATAGATTTCGATATTTCACTTGTTTTTGTGGATGCATATCCTTTTTTTATAAAAAGTTCTATAGATGCAATTAAAATCTCTTCTTCTCGTTTTGCTTTTTGTTCTGCCCGTGTTGTCATTACATTCTCCTTTCATTGAGTATTTACTCACTGTTTTATCTTGTGCTAAGTATATCAAAACTTTCTGTATCTGTCAAATCGCTATTCCTCAAGAAAAATAGGCATAAGACAAAAACATCCCCAAAGAGATGTTTTCTGATTTTTTCAGGTGCAATAACATCAAAAACAACAAAACAAATTTATCTCAATTCATAGATTACGTCTGTAATCCCATTATAACTTTGTGATTTAATTAATTTCAATTGTTTTTGTCCTTCACCTTCTGTTATTTCAAACAGACGAATTCCATTACCTAAAATTGTGGGGATAATAGAGATATGAAATTTATCAATTAAATTTTCTTGAACAAGCGGCTGAATAACTGTTGCGCCACCACAGATCCAAATATCTTTCCCTGGTTCCTCTTTTAAATTTTTTACAAGCTCACAGACACTCTCATTTACAAATTTAATATTTTCTGTATCATGAAGCTCCTTATGCGTAATCACATAACTTGTCAGGTCTTTGTACATCCAATCATCCGGAGACAATTCTGTCACTATCTGATGATAGGTCTTCCATCCTATGATCACCGTGTCAATTCCTTTGATAAACTCAAAATAGCTGACCATATCGTCCGCGGCAGGTTCTTGTCCACACAGCCAGTCGATATTTCCGTTTTTTCCTGCAATATAGCCGTCAAGGCTCATGGCAATAAATAAAATTACTTTTCGCATGTGTTCCTCCCATTTATTTTCTCCAAAAAGCTGTGCAGTCTTCTTTATCCTTTATATTGTACTGTATCATACGCTCTAACAGTGGATAATCAATTGGATCATCCCACTTGATCCGAAATATATTTTTACCATGGCTATATCCGGATTTTATTATTTCTTCCGAAAATTCATCAATTCCTCTGACTTCAGGAGAAACAGCAAAATGCTGTTTTGATATACTAAACCCGATAATAAATGTTCCATGATCCGTAAACATCGGCTGATTCCATGCGATTTTAGATTCCAGATTTGGAAATTTATGTTTCACCCAGTTCAAAACTTCCCGTATACGGTCGCGATGCCCCTCATCGCCAATGGCTTCCAGATACTCTGCAAAAGGTTCCATTTCATTCCTCCGTTCCAAATGATTTCTATCCAGTCGTTCGTATTTAATTATGTCCAGGAAATAGAAAATCATTCTGTTTATACTAGCACATACTGCATTCCAAATTTTGAAGTAAGATTTTTCCTTAGCGTAATTACTCCAAAATTCCATTACCATATTTTACCATATTAAACCACCTGTTTGTTATGATAAAATATCAATACATTGGAGGGAACCACTATGGAAAATAAAAAAGACAATGCCTTAACTAAACCAGCCGGCAATTTAAATTTCCAGCGCAGGACTAAAATATACAGAAAACTGACAATAACACCTTTCTGGAGAATTTTTATCCTTATACTCATATTTGCTTCAATCATACGCATCCCCATAGAAGCTGCATACCTGAAGGACCCGGAATATGTACTAATTGATTCTGAACATAATATAGATCAAAATGGTAATTGTGTAGTACACGCTATCGTGCGAAATGTGACCTTTGAAAGGCAAATATTAAATGCTGTATCCGGCATCACTGCACGGCACCAGGTCCAGTATAATGATCTTCGTAAATACCGGACCATAATCTATATGTACCGTAATATCTTTGATTATGTGGGGGAAAAGCCTTTTAAAATATACTTCCAGTATTCTGATTCCAAGTTTATACATAAGCCCCTGCGTTAAAAGAATTAATAGTTACGTAAGCAAAGGCCGAAAACTGCATTTCTGGTCTTCGGCCATCTGTTCCTTCAAAATGTTACATTTAATAAGAGAACTCCTTGACTTGCTTACTCCACTGACCCTCTAGTTGTTGAATTTTAATCTTCCGTTACTTCTTCCGGAAATATATCATCCCGGAACCCCTTCCATACCGGCTGTCTCATAGCATCTCTTGTATTCGGCATGTATTCAATGGTACACACCTTAAACGTAACCCATATAGCGTCTTCATTTCCTTTTGGCAATATGGAAAATGGATTGTTGGATACCGGATTCAGGCTTTTTATAACTTCCGTTGTTACTCCGGAGGTAACAAGTCCCTTATATAGCAGCCTGTTATTTTTAAATCTGCCCAAAATAATACTAAAGGTATTCTCTTTTTTCACTATATATCCGGTGACAATATAATCTTCATCTGCCATTCGTTTAAACTTAATCCAATCCTTTGTCCGCTTCCCCATGAAATACAGGCTGTCTGAGCGTTTAGCTACTACACCCTCCAGTTTTTTCTGGTCTGCTATATTATATAGCCCAATGCCGTTTTCCGGTATAAATCTTGAAATTGCAAATTTAGCCGTTTCTGCACCAAAAGATTTTTTTAAGAATTCTTTTCTTTCTAATAGTGGTTCCAGAGTTATTTGCCTGCCCCCATAATAGAGACAATCATAAGCGACAAAAGATGCCGGATACCTTCTCGAAGCCAATTCTATTTTAAACTGGTCAGAAAGCAGACTTCTCCGCTGCAGCTCGTAGAAATCGGGGACTCCGTTTTTTAAAACAACTAACTCCCCATCCAGAATACACTGATCGGTAACCAGTTTAAATATCTCTTTGAGTTCCGGAAACTTTTGTAAAAGAAGCATATTCCGCTTATTTCTTAATTCCACGCTCTTTCGATCCAGATATGCAATACAACGGCTGCCATCCAATTTTAATTCGTAAATCCAATTAGGATTATTAAAGGGATCCCGCATCTCAGATATGAGCATCGGTTCTACGCTGCGGTCATTGAAAATATCCATTTATGCCATTCCCTGCTGGTTTTGTGTAATTTCCAGACTTTTTTCCAAAGCATCCATTAAATTAATAATATTATTGCCATCAGTTCCCTGATCCGCTGTCACAATTTCCTGACCCTGTATCTTTTTCATAATAGCTTCCCGCAGTCTTGCCTGGTACTCATCATGGAATTCAGCAGCGACAAAAGGTTTCGTCATATTTTCGATTAAAAGTTTTGCCATATCCAATTCGTTTTTTTCCAATTGCATTTTCGGTATCTGTTTTGGTACCGCAGCAATTTCATCATGGTAATATAACGTTTTCACAATCATACCCTCTTTCGTTGGGTATAATACCAACAATTTTTCGTTTGTTCCCATGACTGATTTTGCAATAGCAACTTTCTTCTGGGCGAGCAATGCCTGACGCAATAACTCATAAGCTTTTTCTGCCCCTGTGTCCGGTATAGCATAATAATCTTTTTCATAATAAATCATATCAACTTCACTGATTTTGGCAAATTGTATGATATGAATCGTTTTGTCCCTCTTCGTCTTAATTTTCTCCAAGTCTTCATCCGTCATAATGACGTATTTATCCTTTTCGTATTCATAACCTTTGACAATGTCCTGAGAAGTTACCTCTTTGCCACAGTGACTGCAGTATTTTTTATATCTGATCCGAGCCTTGCTCTCTTTATCTAACTGGTTAAAATGAATGTCATTATCTATGGTTGATTTATACATTCCAATCGGTATTAAAACCAGTCCCATAGATATACTGCCCTTGTGTGCTACTGCCATAAAAACACCCCTTTTTATTTTTTAGCATTAGCAACTGTCATTATTTTTATGTATAAAAGATCTTAAATTTGGGTTTAGCTGAGGAAGGGACGCTTTGTAGATGGAGATAGTGCAACGGAAAGATGGGAGTGGAAAACTGGTATGGGCTCCGTCAGCTGACCGCAGAACTGGTATTTTCTAACCTTTCCGAAGCGCTTTTTGGCGGCACGCGGGCATTCACCGAGAAATCCTGATGCATTTCTCGGTTCAGTACCCGCTTAGTATCCGATGGGAGCCAGTCGAATACTATCCGCCAAAAAACACTCCGGAAAGGTAAGTAAATGAACTGTACCCCTTGCCATGGTTCGCCACCTTCTCTTTCCGTACACCATCTCCAGCTACAAAGCGTCACCTTCTCAGCTAAACCCCAATTCAAGAATTTGTTCGCTATAGTACTAAAGCATGTCAACTCTGTTTCTACATGGTCTTATACTTTGTGCAAAACGAAATAGATTACATGGATCGTACTTTTTCTTAATGCACATCAAACGTTTCGCATTTCCCCCATAGTATGCTTTCATATAATTTCCGGTACAAATATAAGGAAAATTAATATACGAACCCATGGTCAGGGAACACAGACATCTGAAACGTGAATGGAGCCATGCTCGATTTTCCGGCTGGGCACCTGGTGCTCTCCAAATCGTTTCAATCCCAATAATATAATCTGCTTTTCTGTAGTAAAAGGCTGTGTCACAGGGATCCGTATCACGAACCTTTCCCCCAAGGGCATAAAGGGCAACCGAAGCATAGATTGATCCCCTGGCCCTTTCTTTTATCAGACGAAGGATAGACTCTATCTGTCTGTTCGAATAGCTTCCACGTGCAAAACGCCCTGCAAATTGAAATTTTTCTGATTTGGGATAAACTGACGCATCTATCTCGGTGGCCTCCAAAAAAGTGACATAACGAAATGTAGCTTTTGCCCTACATATCTTTAAGAATGGCTGTACCGACGCAGATGCTTCTTCCGGAGTCCCGTAAAAAAATCCCCTTAAAAATATTCCCATACCTTCTTTTTCGGAATTAAAGATACGGCTGTTGGGAGTAAATCGCTTTTCTTTCTTCTGTACCCACTCCTGCCAGGTCTGAAAGAAAAGAAGGGCTGTTTTCTCATTGATTTTGGAATATAGAATTTCCACATAGGTTACATTGGAATACTTAGGCAAAAGATGATATCGGAGCGAAGTAATTACGCCAAAATTCCCTCCGCCTCCACCCTTCAGCGCCCAAAAAAGATCCGGATGATCGGTTTCATTTACAACAATCAGGTTTCCCCGGGCATCCACAAGCTCGGCCTCCACAAGTAAATCACAAGTTAGCCCAAACATTCTGGACGAATGTCCCCAGCCACCGCCTTGGGTCAGACCCACTGCATTTACGGTAGGACACGTACCACTGGGGAAAGGGTAACCATACTGGAACAAAAAATGGTAGAGTTCTCTATTATTTACACCGCTTCCAATTTGTACGGTATGGGTGTCTTCGCAAATACTCTTGTCCTTGAAAAGGCTGGTGTCTATTACTAATCTCTTATTTCCAATACAAAACCCTTCATAATTATGCCCTCCTGCCCTTACACGGATGTCCATCTCATGTCTGGCGGCGTAGAGTACTGCCTCTTTTACGTCCTCAGCATTCTCACAATATACAATAGCTGAAGGATATTTTTGTATAGACCTGTTAAAAATCTGTCTTTTCTTATTATAGTCCGGACAGATAGGCAATATGATTTTACTGCATATATCTTCATTAAACATGATTCATCGAAACCTTTATATGCTGGCTGCATGCGCCAGAATTTTTTATATTATATGTAGATATGTTAAGATATGTGCTGTAATATAAACCTGCAGAATTTGCCCCTATAATTGACGCATCAAAAACTTATGGCTTACCATTACCGTCCAAATACCAATTATTCAAAGCTGCTGACATATGATAACCCATTTCCGGGGAACGCGTTGGCCTTCGGAGAACAGAAAAAAACCTTATCCAGCTTTAGCGTATCTTCATTAATGTTTTTTAGGAGGTTCAAAGAACAATTCCCTAGCAGAAATAGTTTTGCGTTGCCTGATCCTGGTAAGTTTAGATGCAAAAAAGAACCGGACTGCCAAACCTTGCGGTTTTGTAGTCCGATCCCTATCTTATTCACATTATATTATTACACCATCGTACTCATTAAAATAGAGAATCCGGTTAATCTTATAACTGAGGACCTGCAGAAACTAATGCTTTTCCAGCCTCATTACCTTCATATTTTGCAAAGTTCTTTACAAAACGCTGTGCCAGATCTACTGCTTTTGTCTCCCAATCGGAAGCAGTTGCATAAGTATCACGAGGATCTAAAATCTTAGGATCAACGCCTGGAAGCTCTGTAGGAATTTCAAAGTTAAAGTATGGAAGATTTTTCATTGGTGCTTTTGCAATAGAACCATCTAAAATCGCATCAATGATACCACGTGTATCACGGATAGAGATACGTTTTCCGGAACCATTCCATCCTGTATTTACAAGATATGCTTTAGCGCCGCTCATCTGCATTCTCTTAACAAGTTCCTCTGCATATTTTGTAGGATGCAGTTCCAGGAATGCCTGTCCAAAGCAAGCAGAGAAAGTAGGTGTAGGCTCTGTAATTCCACGCTCTGTACCAGCAAGTTTTGCTGTAAATCCAGACAGGAAGTAATACTGTGTCTGCTCTGGAGTTAAAACTGATACTGGAGGAAGAACACCAAATGCATCTGCTGATAAGAAGATAACATCCTTTGCAGCCGGAGCAGTTGAAACTGGACGAACAATATTTTTAATATGGTTAATCGGGTAAGATACACGAGTATTCTCAGTCACGCTCTTATCATCGAAATCAATTTTACCATCAGCGTCAACCGTAACATTCTCTAAAAGAGCGTCGCGTTTAATCGCATTGTAGATATCTGGCTCAGATTCTTTGTCAAGGTTGATAACTTTTGCGTAGCATCCGCCTTCAAAGTTAAAGATACCCTTGTCATCCCAGCCATGTTCGTCATCACCGATCAGAAGTCTTTTCGGATCTGTTGACAATGTAGTCTTACCTGTACCGGAAAGTCCGAAGAAAATTGCTGTATTTTCACCGTTCAAATCAGTATTTGCTGAGCAATGCATAGAAGCAATGCCTTTCAGTGGCAGATAGTAGTTCATCATAGAGAACATACCCTTCTTCATTTCTCCACCGTACCAAGAATTAACGATAACCTGCTCGCGGCTGGAAATGTTGAACATTACAGCAGTTTCAGAATTAAGACCTAACTCTTTATAATTATCAACTTTTGCTTTAGAAGCGTTATATACGATGAAATCTGGTTCGAAGTTTTCAAGTTCTTCAGCTGTAGGCTGGATAAACATATTTGTAACGAAATGAGCCTGCCAAGCAACCTCAACGATAAAACGAATTGCCATACGTGTATCTTCGTTAGCACCACAGAATGCGTCTACAACAAAAAGTCTTTTGTTAGAAAGAACTTCCTGAGCAAGTTTCTTTACTGTATCCCATGCTTCCTGGCTAGCCGGATGATTGTCATTCTTATATTCAGCAGAAGTCCACCATACGTTATCCTTAGAATTTTCATCCATAACTATGTACTTGTCCTGAGGTGAACGTCCAGTATAAATACCAGTCATAACATTAACTGCACCAAGTTCACTTACCTGGCCTTTTTCAAAACCCTCTAAACTTGCTTTTGTCTCTTCCTCAAATAACATATCAAAAGAAGGATTGCGAACGATTTCTGTTACACCATTAATGCCATACTGTGTTAAATCAATATTACTCATCTTAATTTACCTCACTTTCATTTTTCCGAATTTGTTTCTATCATCTCACTTTGTGAATAAAAAGTCAATAGCTTTAATTATAAAAATAATGTAAAATTTATGAATGTTTATCATGTACAGAATCTGATAGACTTTTGGGGTTGCTGTAAATAAAAAATGTATACAAAATACCTGCTGTGTCAGTAAAAATTGGCAACATAAAGTACACTTTAAATCGTTGCCAGAAGTGCTTATGTCTTTAGTTAAATTCTAAGGCATAAGTGCTCACACTTCTTTGGGAATAATCATTTGCATAAATAATCCTTTTTCATCACGCATTGGTTTAGCCGGAATTGTTTCACCCAGACCTTGATGATTTAAATTTGCAGTTAAGGCCAGACACATTGCGTCAACAATGTCATCTGCATTGCACTTTAACTCTTTCGCTTTTTTTAGAATATCACTTATATCTGCCTCTGATATATATTTTTTTAGTATATGAACTCTTTCACACAATCCCGAAAATTGGGCTTTCTTTGTCATAACAACAGCACTGTTTAATCTTGCAAAACATACCTCGGGATGACTCTCTTTTATAATGTTCTTGTATTTTGTTTCAGAATTAAGAAAAGAATCTAATTCTCTTATTTTCGGAATAATAGCCATGGACTGTTTGGCCAGACCTTTACCTAATGCCTTCTTATTCTCTTCTGCCTGCTTCACTTCTGATTTAGCATAAACAGCCTGTCTGCTAGGCACTGCAAATATTGTTGAAGTTCTACCTGGTATTAGGGTTCTAGCTTCTGTATCAGGTCTTATATGTGAATCATTATTTGGCAGACCAATAACCATATCAACAATAAACTCATGAAATACTGGATTATCTTCCAAAATTGCTTTGATAGAATCATATTTCTCAATTGATAAGTTGCCCTTATTAATTACAGCCGCAACCCATCCACCCTTACAACCATCGACTCCAATACAAATTGAATTTAAATCAATACTTCTGTCTGCAGCAAATTCCTTCAGCAGATATTTCATTGCCACCTTCATGATGTATGAAATATTCTGTTCTCCTGCAAAACGTTCCTGATTTGTGAAATCTTCCTTTATTGAAAGCCATTCCAACGAATTTAATTCTTCTTGCAACTTCTCACTTTTTTGAATGCGCCCTACATAAAGTTCTATTAAAATATCCTGATCATAATTTGTAATGTCCATCAGATGAAATAATCTAATATCAAACTTCCCCATACCAGTCTCTTTCTGTAATTTTCTGTAAGCAGCATTCATACTGTCTTCACCAGTTTCAACTTTACCACCTACAAAACTATATATACCTTTACATGACTCCTTCATCCTTTTACAAAAAAGGACTTTTTCTTTGCTCTCATTTAGTACAACAAAATAATTATATTTTTTCATCACATCTCCTTTCATTTATCACTCTACAGCGTGTTTGAAAATTACTTTCTGGCAGCCGTGTATCACACTTTATGGGACCGCATCTTCCTGGATTGCTGCTTTTACATTACTGAACACGCTTCTTCGCCCAATAGGTTCCGTTTCCATAAGGAATAAATCCAATGGAATAATAAAATTGCTGAGAAGAGCCCACAAATATGTATTTCGCTCCTAATTCTCTGCATCGTTTTATTCCTTCATAGACAACAGCTCTGCCAAGCCCCATTTTTCTGTATTTTGGTATTGTTGCCAGCGGTTCAACAATTCCATATTCCGAATCCTGATCATACCACATACCGCAATAAGCAGCAAACTCGCCGTCTGAATCAAGTGCAATCATTTTCAGTTCCTTATTTACTTTCGGAGCATTAAATTCATCATGACCATGTTCAATTTCCTTTTCTGTCGGGGAAAATTTTTTGTCTTCTTTTTCATGGTTAAAACCCTTAAACAATACCTCTCCATACTTGAATATATCATATTGATCGGCCATGCTGGCAATTCGAAATCCCTCAGGCAATTTATAGTCCAGAGAGCGTTCTTCAATGGGAAAATATGCATCACACTCTTTATTTGTAGTTGGAAAGTATCCGTTTCGATAAGCAATACGCTGAAATTCCAAATCAGAATCTGCAATAAATGATTCAAATACATCATCGTTCTTTAGATTCTTTTCAGCGTAAAGAAGCATCTCTTCTTTCAGATGACTGTAGCCATCCTTTATACAAAAATGTCCGTTTTCCAGGTCCGTATCATAGAGAGCTGCCGCCACGATTTCCCCCTATACGCGCTTCATCTAAATTCTTATTATACAAAGTTACAATTCCATTTCATGGAATCGTTAGAACCCATACCTGCTGATATGACTCCCCCTCAAAATATCGTTCTTGCAAATATTCTGTAGTATGAGTTGATATTACATGTGCAATGACTTCTACTCCAATGCTCTCATTTTCTTAATAATTTCTCCTAATAATCCCATTAGATCCTTTGCCTTACTAAATTCATTTATCTGAAGCAACTGTTGAATTCTGGTTTCTGTCTCTTTCTTCTTTTGTTCCAAAAGCAGATAATCCTTGTCAAAATGATTGGCATAAATCATCTGTCTGAATTTACGGATAGACATTCTCCGTACAGTATTATTTTCTACCAATAATACATAGTCCACGCAATTGGCTACCGTGTAAAAGTCATGAGATACCATAAGGATTGCACCTTTGTACGCTGAAATCGCCTGCTCCAATGCAATCTGTGCATAAACATCCAAATGCCCCGTGGGCTCATCCAACAGAAGGAAGTTAGCCCTTCCTAATGAAATCACAGCTAATTGAAATAAGTCTTTTTCTCCACCAGATAATTCACTCACTTTTTGATCTAGAGTCTCTTCTTCAAATCCATATTTTTTCAAATAGTCCACTGCATTCTGTTTGGTTTCAACACCCTTTTCTTCAAAAATCTCAAGCAAAGTTTTTGTGTCATCATATAATGAGCCCGTAATCTGAGAAAAAATACCAATCTCAGCATGCTCACTAATCCTAATAGCTTCTTTATTATTTTCAAAGATTTCACGAAGCAATGTTGTTTTTCCAGTTCCATTATTTCCAACAATTGCGACATGATCCTGGGGTTTCATTACAAAATTAACATGGTCTAAAAGCTGTTCATCAAATGCAACACTATAATCAGTCAATTCAAGAATGTTTTCATTTACCACTTCTCTTTCAAGTTCAAAATGAATCTCCGGATATTTGATATCTACGAAAGGAGCCTTAGTTTTTCTGGTTTTTAGCCGATCAAGCAAAGTCTGTCTTGCATGTACCGCTTTACCGAGGGATGCATTATCCATTGATGTTGCTTTTACTCTGGCCTTTTCTAAGATTTTACTTTGACGGTCTATCTCTGCCTGGTCTGCAGCAGCTGCTGCTTCCAGATCAATCTTTGTGGCAAGAAGTTCATAATTATATACTGTATAGGTTCCTTCAAATTCTTGAAGATCCATGTTTTCCATGTGAAGTATCTTATTAAAACAATGGTTTAACAGATACCGGTTATGGGTGATAATAAGAAGGGTTCCTTTATGGGCATTAATCAGATTGCTCAAAGCATTCAGATGATCAAAATCCAAAAACACATCAGGTTCATCCATTATCAGAAGTCTTGGGCTAAGCATCATCTCTCTGATCACCTGAACCAGCTTAAATTCTCCGCCACTCAGACTACTGATTTTCTGTCCTTCTGCCTTTTGTAAATCAGCTACTTTTAACTGCTTCTTAATATTGCTTTCGTAACAATCTCCATCAATGGCATTAAATTCATCCAGTACTTTCTGATATTCCTCAAAAATAGATTCCAGATTGACAGCAGTCTCCATTTCCTTACAGTAATCAATGATTTTCTGCTCAAGCTTCACAAACTCCTCACTGAGATACTGAAAAACAGTCAAATCTTCTTTTTGATCTAATTGCGAAAATTGGCTGACATATCCAATCCTGCCTGAGCCTTCAATTTCTATTTTTCCATCGTACAGATACTCATCTGAGTTCATCAGCAAATTCAGCAGCGTACTTTTTCCTGTACCATTGGCACCAATCAATGCACAATGCTTATTATCCTCTATTGTAAATGAAACCTTTTTATATAAGTCCTTTTGTTGATACGAGTAGGACAGGTTTTGAACCTTAATCATATATACCTCCTGTAGCATTTATTTTTAACACAATTTTATACAATCCTCACCGTGTGGTGGCACGGATATCTACATTTTCTATCACATTCTTTGTCTGCTGCTCTAAATACCTTTTTAATTGTTTCAGTTGCTTTAATGTCATCTTCTCATCGTAATGCATTCCATTATAGGTTGGATGCAGTACAGGATACTGGCCTTTTGTTTTTAAAATAAATTTATTATCAATCAGCCATTCAATAATTGCGTAGATCTCGTCTCTGGATGCATAGTTTATTTTCCCAAATTGTGGTACTGTATTTAGCTTATTATCCAATAGTCTTTTCGTAGTATTTCCTACGAGCACATCCGTCAGCATTGTTATGCCATAATAACGAACATTACTAACACTTTGCAGCGCACTAAGAATACAATGTACGATTTCATTCAAATCCCGTTCTCTACATAAAACGGGTTCAAATTTGCCTATCTTTATGGAAATACTATCTTCCCGGGTTTCATACACATGCAGTATTTTTTGTTTCTTTTTATTTTCTGTATCGCTTTGTGAGTTGTGCATCAGCTGGCTTTTTGTATCATCTTTTGTTTCCTGCAGCTGATCTGATTCGAGTTCATATCCCATCATATCATAAAACTTATTTTTGCTTATCACATTGTTGCAGCCAGTTCCATCCTTCTTATAGTTTGTACATCCCTGAAAGTAATCATTCGATTTAGAAGATTTTACAATAAGATAACCATCTCTGCATTGATCACATTTCAATATTGAAAGCTTTCCTGCTTTATGCTCATTCGTCATGAATCCACATAATTCCGGTTCATTTGTACAAATATATAACCTTAATCCATATGAATTTTTATATTTAAGCTGCAGCGGATATCCACATAATGGGCATGACTTTCGTCCTATCGTTTTAGGTTCCTCTTCGTTCCAATTTCCATGAATTACTACGTTTTTGTAATCTCTCTTTAACTCAACCAAAAACTCAGACGGATTCTGTTCCGGTGCAATAAAGTAAACACGATTTTTTGTTCTTGTCATTGCAACATAAAAAAGTCTGCGTTCCTCAGCATAATCAATGGATCGATCCCCTTTTATCACAAAGGACAATACCGGATCATCCTCTATTTTTGATGGAAATCCATAAGTTTCATTTTTTCCATTTATAATAATAACCTCATCATAACCAAGACCTTTGGACGAATGCGCTGTCATAAATGTAATATCCAGCTCTGGAAACATCACACTTTTAATCTTACTGCCTCTGCTCGTGTATTCAAATAAACCTGATTTTTCTAACTGGTCACCGTCAAACCCAAATCGTCCAAGTAACAGTATGGACTCTGACTTTCGTCCTTCTTGTTTACTGTAATGCACTATTTGTTTCAATGCCACCTGGGTGGCATTGGCAGTTGCATAATTAACACCGCTTCTTCTAGTTCCATTTTTACCTTTGTATGTTCCGTCATAAGTATAGATAATTACCGGCTCACTAATTTGCTTTGGTGATTCCAGTTTTTTTGAAATTTGTTCTGTATTTTTCTGAATAAAATTACCGGCAATATCTATTACTTGCTGGGAATTACGATATGTTTTTACAATCTTCAGGAGTTTAGCATATCCCATTTTTTCCTGAAATTTTGTAAACAGGGTAATATCTGAACCACTAAATGCATAGATTGACTGCCAATCATCCCCCACTGCAATGATCTTTGCATCCGTTACTTCTGAAAGAGCCTTAGTCAGATCAAATCTCTGACGGGAGATATCCTGATATTCATCAACAATCACGTATTTAAAATCCAGTTTTTGTTTCATTTCTTGTACTTCACGTAAAATTCTTGCAGACTCATTTATCATATCCTGAAAATCAACAGCTTTATTTTTCTTTAAATATTTCTCATATTCTAAAAAGCAGTCGTTACAAATATCTAAAAATAGTCTTGTCCTCACGTTCTGGGTAGAGTGATACATTCGATTAAAATCTTCTGACGTGTATCCATTTACCTTAAAATTAGATATAAATCGACAGATAAGATTAACCAGTTTACGAACATATCTATTTTCCTCACCAGCTACGAGCATTTCCATAACTTCTTTATTAGAACGCTGCTTTAATTCAAATCCATGCTGCTCCATCCTTTCTCTTAAGTGAGTAAGTAACGGTTTACCATCTTTATATTTTGAAAATGTATAGATCAGAATCGTTCCATGCTTACGATGAAGTATTACTTTGTCATTTACTGCTTTCTTATATGCTTCTACTTCCTTATCACTGAATCTGTCATTTTTTCCATCTTCAGTAATCCCAAAATGCTCAATATATGCAACCTTTCCATCCTGCTTTATAATAAAATCGGGTGTATATGGTTTGCGCGCGTATGTAATATTATACTGATAAATAGGCTCATACTCATAATCAATATTATTCAAATACAGGAAATTGGCTATTTCAACTTCCTGGTGTGAGCGCAACACTTCATTCTGTATTGTAACTGACTTATTTGTACGAGAATCTATAACCTCCCTTTTAAAATCCTCCAAATCACTTCTCATGGTAGAATAATTTGCTTTAGCTATCTGATTAAAAAAAACATTTAAGTTATCACCTTCATATGGTGCATCAAAGTATGATGCAAAAAACATAATCAGCTTATTAACTACATTTTCATTCTGAATAATAGACCCCCTAAAATAATCCCTTATAACAAAATACAGTTTTGAATTCTCTACGATATTCAACTTTTCATCAGGTGCATTCTTATGAATAATAGCATTTCCTGTTGAATGAAACGTTGCAATAGGGCATTTTATATTCAGATCATCATTTATTTTTTCTTTTAGCTCATTAACCGCCTTATTTGTAAATGACACTACCAAAATCTGAGCCGGATCAACTTTTCTTTTTTCCACAAGATACTTTACCTTGGCTGCTACTGTTGTTGTTTTTCCTGCTCCGGCACCGGCAATAACCAAACAATAATCTTCATCTGTTAATATTACTTTGCGCTGATCATCGTCTAATAATATCTTCCGATCTACTGTCTTTAAAATATTATCCAAATATTCTTTTTCTGCCAGCATCTTATTTGAAACAAATATTTCATTGTGCCGGTCAACAAAGCATTCAAAGTTCGAATATAAATCTATACTCTCTTGTACCACTTCCAAATCAACACTATACTTTTTGCAAAACAAATCAAGCATACTACTATTTTTAAGCACTATAAAGAATTCTATTACGTCTTTGTGCTTATGAATCTCGTCTTTATATTCACTCTTTGCAATATATCTATCCGCCTGAAGAATTTCATTCATATACTCACGAAGGCTCAGTAATTGCATGACATTTACATTTTGTTCTGCTGTTATATTTTGCCTTTTGACTTCGATAGTCTTTATCTTTTTAAACAAATCGCGAATAAACCCCATACGTGTACGCCTCCTCCCTATTTTTCCTCATCAATAATCTCTATGTCATCGTGATACCATGTCCACTG
The DNA here is from genome assembly GCF_000797495.1 of Robinsoniella peoriensis. Taxonomy (GTDB): domain Bacteria; phylum Bacillota; class Clostridia; order Lachnospirales; family Lachnospiraceae; genus Robinsoniella; species Robinsoniella peoriensis. The sequence continues at coordinate 133,581 of NZ_JTGN01000005.1, read as the reverse complement.
AAGCATCAGACCCAAATTATCAGATATACCTGACGGCAATACTGCTTTTAATGGCTTCATTCCAGCACTTACTAAACTCAGCTAAACTTATATATCTATCCATCCGATTCGGACTGATTGCTTTCATAAGAACATTATAACTTGATGCAGACAGTGGCCATCCTTCCTTATCACGTTCGCTATCCGTAAACAAAGAAAATCCCATCTGTCCAATTGTAAAAACATTGGTGATTTCATCTAGAATTTCTCCCAATTTATATTCTTCCGGTGACATAAATCTTGCACTTCCCCACATCTGTCCCATATCGTTGCTGCTTGGACTCTTTCTGAAGAAATCTATATCACAAATATTAGTAGTCTTATTTAATCTGTTGTACATAATACTGCCATCGTAAAAATCAATTGCAACATACCCCATTTTGGCTGTATCAATTAAGAAATCTAATATACTTAATCAGTGAGATGTGTTTGATAGAGTCATATACAGGTACTGTTGACTTTAATCTTTCAATTGCTTTAGAAATATCCCCATCATATTCTGCAGTTTGTGCTCCTGCAAATTTGACAAATATTCTTCCTCCTTGACTCTCTATTCCAAAACAAATATTTCCTGAATCTTGGTCATCAAATACTTTAAACACTTTACCATATTTTTTTAAGAAACTAAAGTCAAATTGCTTACCCATTTTGAATTCTATTCCGTCTATCTTTTGATAGTTCACTTATCTTAACCTGATCCTTTCTGTACCTTTTTTCGTATCCATTATATACCCGGCTTTCATTTTCCACTTTACATATTTTCATTCAGCGTAAACCGGTTCTCCGCATCCTGCACAATCTCACCAGTTTTCCGCCCATATTTAAGGCCTCTTTCAACTGCAGCTATCAATGCCGCACTGCTTCTGGCATATCCCATAGTACGAATGGTTTCCCTGACAAGACTGTCCTTTTCCAAAGCCACCTTTTCTCTCAATGTCACGCATACAGCGTTCTTAAGCTCCTGCTGACATATTTCATCCCCAGATCGCTTATCCGCCAAACTGCTGTCATTGCGATACCTCCAATACCTTTCCGGGTTCTGATCCCTGCGCCAGTAGAACTTAACACCGGATTGTTTATTCATCCTTGATGAGGCCTTTTTCAGTGCCTTGTCAGTTGCTTCCAGAGTCTGTGTACTTGAACGCGAAATATTAAATGCCCTAAGAGTCTTCTTAACCAGCTTATCATAGGTAATTGGAGCCTCTGCATCGATGAGCTGCTGCAATTTCTCTGTAATTTGCATCAGGTTTTCCTTCTTGACATAATCCATCGTAGACAGATCTGTCATCTCAACCTCTGCAGGTACATATTCCTCTAATCGATAATCCAGTTCCACTTGTTCGGCCTGCGTGATAGTGCTGGCTGCTTCATTCTTTCCGGCAGCCACTTTGACATTAGCAGCCTCGATGACAGGGTTCTTTACCACAAAACGTTCTTTCACATCAACCACTGGAATCTGCTCCGCAGCCTGCTTCTCTGTATTTTTTACTGCGTTCTCTACCGGCTCTGCTAATTCTGCATCAGAAGGAATAGCTTCCGTTTCCGCCCTGTCGCTGATTGTATCCTCCAATACATCATTATTCACTGCATCAACCGTGTATTGCTCCTGATACATCTGATATGCAGCTGCTTTCTTTTCCTCAAGAATCTGCATCAGCTTAGACAGTTCCTTATCCCGATTATCCCACCAATCCATCGTCCAGATACGATGCAGCTTCCAGCCAAGTCCGTTAAGAATACTGATCTGTGCCACTTCCCGATCCTTTGTGTTGGAAGACTGACGATAGGATTCTCCATCCAGCATGATACCAAGCAGATATTCTTTCTCATCGTATGGATTGATCACAGCAATATCCACCTTAAACTTAGAATGCCCTACCGCCTTTTGATACTTATAACCGTCATCTGTAATACGCTGGCAGATATGCTCCATGATACCCTGAGAATTTTGAACCCTGGTCTCCACATATTCTCCCTGCAGCCGTCCCTTCTGAGCAAATTCAAGGAAACCTTTCAGCGATTCAACGCCTTTGGATTTTGTGCGTTTCAGATCAATCATATCGGCAGTCATAGTTGTAAATACCACCATCTCCGTTCTTGCGCGGGATACCGCAACGTTCAGCCGCTTCCAGCCGCCATTCTTATTCAGCGGACCAAAATTCAAGGAAAGCTTACCGTCTGCATCCGGACCGAAAGTAATTGAGAACAAGATAACATCACGCTCATCTCCCTGTACATTTTCAAGATTCTTAATGAACATGGTTTCTTCACCAACATTCGCCCACTTATCAAATGCAGCATCCTTCTGATACTCTTCCTGCAGCAAATCCTCAATTAATGTCTGCTGACTGATATTAAATGTAACAACTCCAATCGTCTGATTTATCAATTCCGGCTTCTGATATCTTCTCTTTATCTCAGCAACGATCGCCCTTGCTTCCCCCTCATTCACACGCCCTTTTCCACGGTCAAAAAAACCATCTGCCTTAACCAGGCGCACCCTCTTTTCCCTGTCATTAACTGACGGGAAGGTAAGCATTGAATTCTCATAAAATTCCTGATTGCTGAAAGCGATCAGACTTTCATGTCTGCTGCGATAATGCCAGTGCAGATATGCTGAATGCATGCCAAGTGCCAGACAGTCATCCAGAATACTATCCAGATCCTCAATATCCAAATTATCTTCATCTACCGTATTCCCGGCAAAAAAGCTGGTTGGCGGCATCTGATTCGGATCCCCTACAATAACAGCATTCTTACCACGGGCCAGAACACCTACCGCCTTACAGGTAGGCAGCTGGGATGCCTCGTCAAATATTACAATATCAAACAAATCATTTTCTGCTTTCAGATACTGCGCTGCAGAAATGGGACTCATCAGCATGCATGGGCATAATCTGGTCAGAATGTGCGGAATCTGTTCAAACAACGTTCGCACAGATAAGCCTCTTCCATTGCTGCTGATTGCTCTTCTTAGTATATTGAGCTCCTTGCTAACCTCCACAGAATCATACGATGTCGGAAGCTGATGTGTCAGTTTGCAGAACATCTCATCCTTGGTCAGTTCCATAAATTCCTGATCCAGCTTCTTAAACTGGACAATCTTCTCATTAAATCCAATCCCCGTAAAGCTGTTCAATACCGGTTCTTTCTCAATCACTGCCAGAATTATAGATCTGTAGATAGACCGCAGATAAACTGTCATAACCTCTTCATGAGGCAATCCTGCTTCATAAGCCTCACATACCGGAGCCAGTCCCTGCTCGCGGCACTCAGCAGCAAACTGTCTGTATACAATCCAATCTTTAATCGAAGCGGCATTTTCAAGGATGCATGAACACATCTTAAGACGGCTTTCCATCCAATTCAATTCATCATCCGCAAACTTCAGATTAAGCAATGCCGTCGCTTCAGCCTCACCATTCTTCACTGCCTGTAAATCGCCAGGCAGGCTCTGAGCTATTTGAATACAGGGCTTCTGGATTTGAACTGAGAACTGCTCCATCACCTGCAGCTGTTTCTTCATATTTTCCTTATATCCCTTCAATGCAGCTGCAGACGGATAATCCTGCAATATTTTCTTCCACTCATACGGCAATGCAGCCTCGGCATCGGATATATCCTGCAATTCACGCTGGTAGAATGTTATATCCGTCAGATATACGGGAATCCGATCCGTTTCTATCTGAAAGGACGCATAAGCCTGCATTTCAGAAGTTAATGCAGCAAATGCTTTCCCTTTACCAAAGAATTTTTTATTAGCCTGGTCATATTTCTCACGAAAAATGTCCATATTCATGCGCAGAAAATTCTCATTCCACTGAGCAAAGAAATCAGCTCTCTTTGCAGAAAATTCAGTTTTATGTTCCAGATACATCATTGGCTCAGAAAATGCCTGGTCAATATCATCAGCCCGCTTTAAAAATACAGGTATCTCCTCTGCTGCAATCACACTTTTGGCATAATTGCAAATATGATTCCATTGGTCTTCCGTTACCGGCGGCTCAATACCCACCAATTCTACAAAGGCCAACACATGATCCCTGAACGTTTCCAGCGCCGAAGCATAAGTACGTACAACACCTTCCAGTTCAAATTTCAGACGTTGATTATATTCAGTCTGCTGAACCGCAGCCAATGGATGGTTATGAGGGTGTCCGATCCCTTTACCGGCAGCAATCAGCCGCTCCAGGCTGTTAACCTTATGATCCAGATCACTCTCTGTAAGCGAGCTTACATAAGCATGATCAAAACGAACGCTCTTCTCCAGCTCCGGAATCATTTCATAAATATCCATCAGCTGACGCAGCGTTTTTCCAAACGGTCTCATTACATGCAGTGCCTTTGCATAGGCATCCAGATCCCCACGCATTTTCCGAATATCCTGGATTTTCTTATCGTATTCCGTTGTAATACCCCAGACACCAATCTCCAGACCTCTTTTCAGCTGATCCAGCACGGCTTTCTTAGTCGCTTTATTGGAATGAAGCTCCAGACAAAAATCCTGAATACCAAGTGCTGCCAGTCTCTTTTGCACAACCTCAAGTGCAGCCATTTTCTCCGCCACAAAAAGAACCGTCTTCCCCTTTGTAAGCGCATTTGCAACCATTGCTGTAATAGTCTGTGATTTTCCGGTTCCAGGTGGTCCGTGCAGCACAAAACTGACACCTGCTGCTGCCATATTAATTGCCCGCAGCTGTGAGGAATCCACTGTTATCGGCAGATATGCTTCATCCGTATCTACACCCTCGGGTATCTTGCAATCCCAATCTACGGCTCCATTCATCAGACTATGGACTATTTTGTTATTCTTAAGAAAGGCACTATCTGTATGTATATCATTCCACATCACAAACTGTGAAAATGAAAAATTGCCGATAAATCCCGCTTCCACCACATCCCACATAGGAAGATTCATCACTGCATGCCGAATAATCGCAAATATCTTAGGAAGATCCAGTCCATGCTCATCCATTGGCGGCGGATTCAGTCCATAAATTTGCGTGTCGAAGCTCTGTTTTAAAAATTCTAAAAGTGTGATATTAATCTGCGCATCCTCATCACGCATGCGCATGGCATAGCCTTTGCTTGCAGATTTACGAACGATATCAATAGGAACCAATACAATCGGTGCATATCTTACCGTGGCGCTCTTTTTACCTTCAAACCAACGGAGTAAGCCCAGTGCAAGATACAGCGTGCTGGCACCGTTCTCTTCCATTGACGTTTTTGCTGACCGGTACATCTTGGTCAGACAGCTGTTTAATTCCTTTTCTGTATACAGAGAATGCAGCCGTCGGTGTTTACTCTCCAATGCAATAAAATCCGCAAAAGGGCCCAGCTCTCCCAGTGCTTCTACCGGTACTCCTCCATCACCTGCGATTGACATATCCGCCGGGCGCGGCATAACCTGGAACTCCTCTCCATCCGACAGGGCATCCTCCAAAATACTCACATCGGAAGACAACAGCGGAACCACCGCCTTCGTCATTCTCATATTAATCAGCATATTTCGTAAACTCAGATCTAAAAGCTTACGCTCCCACTGAGTCAGCTTTGTAACCGTATCCTTCTGTGCTGAATCAGGCAGTTCAAAAGTATCTCCAATCGCTTTCGGTGCATTCGTAACATCCTTCTCTTTGCGTTCTTCATGCTGAACCTCAAAGCCAGCTGACGTCTTTACCCGAACCGGAAGGGGCCTTATTCCCATGCTTCTGGCGCGCTTCACGTCGATAACAAAAGCAAAATTACCATAATTCGATACTTCACGTTCTGCAAACGTGACTGCCTCATCAAAACTTCTGCTCTTTCCGGCACACATAGCGGTACATTCAACGACAATCATCTCATGAATGCCCTTGGACATACGTTTTTCCAACTGGGAAGGATCATCCATAATCATGTCCGAAAAAGACTCCTCAAGAAGCCAGACACCGGCGAATATATGGCCCTTCATCATCACCATGACCGAATTCAATCCCATGGCTTCCAGGCATGCCACATAAAGTAACGTCATATCCATGCAGGTTCCCAGATGCTGATCTAACACAGCATCCGCCAGACGTATCCGCTGACCAAACACCTCAAAGCTTGAAGGAGGCTCTGCATAAGTAATGTTTTTCTGTTGAATTGCCGCATACACTGCAGCAGCCATATTTTTAACTCGATTCGGATCCTGGAACTGATATCCGGCAAGAGAAGGATCTTCGGTCCATTTTTCCAGATATTTTGACGCAAGCTGTATTATGCTTGTAACCACAGGATGATTCGGCATAGAAAACGCTGCCAGAAGCTCTGGTGTATACTGAAGTCCCGGCCACTGATCAAAGGCAAGTGCCGTAATAGTTACAGTCTGAGATGCAAGCTGAGTCTCTTCAAAATATATCCCCACTGTCAGCTGGCAGATGTTTCTTTCCGTAAGCGATGCCAGATAACCGGCATTAATCGGAACATTCAGATTCTTAAAATGCAGCTCTTCGTCCGGTTTTATCTTCTCAATGCCAAATTTAAAGTTCTCCACCATTTCAATATTTGCGCTGATTTTAACAACCAGATTATCCAAATCTGCTTCGGAAACATTTTTCACACAAACATCTCTGACAACGTATGCACCGATATGAACGATGGCATAGGTCAGCACATCATCAATTTCGCAAGATAACTGCAAAACATTCTTAGCAGGCATTACTTCTTCCGGCTCTTCCAGCAAAGTGTTCTCCCGTTCCAAATTTTGTTTAAAAAGTGTTCTCTGTTCCACTTTTAATCCCCCAATCTTCATTGTAGTTTATCGAATTAACTACACAAAAGTGTCTCTAAATCCGATATAGATACATCCATACGTTTTGAAGTTTCCTCCATTGACATTCCGGAATCAAGGAAACGCTTCACAACAATTTTCATATTTTCACCTACTTCGATAATATGATCATCCAAATCGTAAAAACGTATAGAGCGTTGTCCCCACCCAGCTTCTTTAATACCATCACCAATGTATTGAATGTCGTTACGCTGCTCTAATTTAGCAATAAAGCCGTCAAAATCATCTTCCTCAAAATATAACTCCATATTATGAGATTTATTCAGTATACTCTCCTTCGGGACACCTAGCATCCAGTCAAATTCCTGTTGCAAAGACAACCCGCCAAAAGAAACATTTATACCATAATCTTGAAAAATCTCAAGTCCAAATAACTCCTGATAGAATTTTTTTGATAGATTTATATCTTTCACCGCAATGCATACACCTTCATATTTCATTTAAATTACCTCCTGTAAAATAGTTCCCTGCTGAATTCTAATTTATCACTAAGATAAGTTTACTATATTTCAGATTAACCGTCTATAATAATAGCTTTCTTTTGATGCTAAAATCGGTTCCTGAACATATTTCTCCACAGGGTATAAGTTTTGACTAATATTTTCATTTTTGCTAAAAAAAATGGGTTTTGCCCTGTGGTTCATTTCCACCTGACAAAACCCATTTTTTTTACTCATACGGCCTTACCCCGTCCCCTATCCAGAAAAAATTTATCCATTTTAATTTCATAGAAACACACTATTTCACATTATTTCGTTAATAAATTCCAAATAGGTTTCACTCATTTCAGCGATATTAGATGCTATCGGAAGATAACCCCCATTAATTATCAGCCTCTTCATGCTCCTTAGCAAATTCGGGATCACGGATGCGACCCACGATTATGATTGCCACAATAAATAAAATAAATGTAAACACAAATGGCAGCCGGCGGTCAATACTTGATAACCACCCTGCAAAATAACCGAATGGTGAAGAAAAAGCAATCGTGAAGGACATAATCAACGCATTAATACGAGCCCGCTCCTCCGGATTAATACTTAGCTGGATCAAGGCATCCTTACGAGGCATGACAAGAGAACCGGCTACTGCCACAACAAAGACATAAATAATAATAAACGGCATATTACCATTCGGTGCCAGTATCAGAAGTATCGCTGCTGCAGCATACAATACCAAACCGCTCCACATAGGGATGCGGAATTTCACGAATTCCAATCGGTGCTGTATTCCTATCAAGAAAATCAACATCACAGCCGCGTTCAAAATCGGAAAAAAAGCCAGATAGCGCGATTCTATACCTAACTCTTGTGTTGCGTACAAACTAAAGAAATTGGTGCTGACCAGATTCGTGATATACAATATCACGGAGACAATAAGTACTTTCATAATCTCTTTATTCTTCAGCACTTTAGGTATCAAATACTTGTATTCATATAACATCCGTGAAACAGGGGTATCTTTAGTCTCAGCCATTCGGATCTTGCCTTGCCGGGTTTCTTTACAATACCGAAAAGTAACAATTACCTTAATCAGCATATTCACAGCGAAAACCAAATATAAAACCCTGACAACCGGAACCACAGTAAAGGAATTGATCAGCAATCCAGAAATCGGTGCAAAAAAGATTGCAATCAATCCGCCGATATTCACCCAAGTATATATTCCCAATAAATCTTTGGGTTCCGCATCTTCAATCAATAAGCAATACCATGCGGTCTGGTTAATCTGCTCAAAGCTGTTGAACAAAACTGCAATTAAAAAGAGCCAGAAGTTACCCGATATGCTCCATATCAGGCAAGCAACAGTCCAACCAAAGAAATCACCCATCATGGTTGTAAATTTTCGCCCCATCTTATCTGTTATGATGCCGCCAAAGAAGGAAAAGAACACCTGAACAAACATGGAAATAGACAAAATCAGTCCGATTTGTACGTCCGTTATTCCCTGTGAGTACATATATAGTGTGGCAAAAGGTGCGATCAGATTATATGGAATACCCCATAGCGGCTCCATTAATATCAGAGTTCTTGGATTTCCTTTGTTATGTTTTAATAATTCTATAAGCGGGTGTTTTCGCAAAGATTTTGTTTTTTGTGCTGTGTTCACAGGTTTCTCCATTCTATCTCTTTCTCACTTCATGATATATCTTCCAATCAACATGCGTTTTATTATTCAGAGTAATCCATTCATTGCAAAGCATCTCACGTTAATAATTCAGTCCGATACCATCCTGCCTGAATTATTAACCACTCTATGACAGGGATATTTTCCATATATAATACAAAAAGTATATCATGAAAGAAAGAAGAATTCAGCAACTTTTTCTGGAGAATATTAACATTGCAGAATCGCTTATCTTTTGCCAGATAGTATGCGGTATTACCAGATTGTACTTTCTGTCAAGACTTTTACATATTGCAAATTATCTGTCAACAGATAATTTCACCGTTTCTTTCAGTTCATCACTAAATTCTTCGAGATCCCCATAACTAATTGCACCTTCATTTATAAGCGAAATAATATTGTAAATAAGATTTGACCGGCTCATTTCTACTCTAACACCAGTTTTCTTCTTATCTTCCTTTATTCTCTTATCCAGATTCCAAAATTTAGCTGAGGCATTCTTATCTTCACCTAGTAATTTTATGTATTCCTTATTTAGCCTGTCCATATAGGCTTCCTGCCAGCCCGCTATCTTATTTCTAAAAAGTTTCCAGTCTTTCTCCGTAAATCCTCTTACTTGCAAAGTCTCAATCCTCCCAGTAGATATTGTTATATTTTTATTATATAATGTATTTTCCCCAACCTGTCATGAAGTTTCGTACTCATAGGGATTATCCATGAGCCACTTTTATGACAAAATATATTCACTTTATTATAACTGAAAATGCACGGATTCTCAATACACAAATATGCATACAACACTGCCAAGTGTTGTATGCATTACCGCTTGTAACTTTTAATTTATCATCTCATAATTCCATCCATTTTGCAAATCTTTCACCTGCTTCTACTTCTTTTTCATCAAAAGGATACTTGCAGTCCTTCGATGAGAACAGAATCTGCCCGACCAAGGCAGTAAACGTAATCATTCCCACCAGATAGATCACGGTAAAGAGCCAGTCTCTTCCAGTCATTAACTGATTGCTTACAGCAAACCAGATATAGTAAATACCACATGGCACATGAATGCAAAGGACAGCACCAAGACCTGGATTATAGATTTTATGATACTTTACTCCAAATACCCCCAGATGCATTACCACCTGGAATACACAGCCGAAAAGGATTGTCGTCATTCCCAGCCACATTACATTAGGAAAAAATATGGGTAAAAGATAACAGATATATCCTATAATTACATTTACAAGCATCGCTGACAACTGGTTTAATGGATATCTCTCATCTCCTCCACGCATATATTTATTCATAAAGTAAGGTGTTCCTCCCGGAAAACCATATTCCTCAAACTGATGAACCATAATTCCAATGAAATTAATTAGTCCCACCCTTGCAAGGACTGAAACATCACCCCAATTGACAATTAAAACAATCAGTGCACTTGCTGCTGGCACAAGTCCTGCCTGATACCAATGTCTATTCCACCATTTCATAATAAGTCTACCTTTCTAATGTCACATTTGCCTCTTTTAACAAAAACTTTTGCAACCTCTAGACCAATCCCGCTAGAGCGTGTTTTAAAATTGCTTTCTGGCAGCTGAGAGACACTTTGTGAGAGATTTGTCCCGGATGAAGGGCGCGAGCGGGCTACGTAACCTGAATTCAGGGCAATTATGTAGCAAAGTGGGACGTGCAAATGGCGGGAATGAATTTTCAGACACGCACTGGTAGAACTTGTTATCACAACATTTCTATTCTTCAGAGTTGGAATTGCATCTACACTCCATGAATCTACCATACTATCATCTCCAATCTTTTATTTCTTTGTTTTATTATATATTCGTGCATGGTATAATAAAACAGTCAATATTAGTCAAAGTGTCTAATTTTTAAGGAGGAGTTATGGGACGCCCAAGAAATGATGCAGAAAACCTATCTGCAACAGAAAAAATAGAAAATGCATTTTGGAAAATTTTAGAATACGAAGGTTTTAGAAGTATTACCATTCTTCGGCTATCTCAGGAAAGTGGCCTAAATCGAAATTCTATATACTATCATTATAAAAATGTAGAAGATGTTGTTCAAAAAGCTGTAGAAAATAATATGAACCATGAAATAGTGGTGTCTTTCATGTCTGCACTTCTTTCCAATAATAAAAAGTTAGTATCCAACCAGGAAGTATCTCTTCACTTAAAAAGAATTCACCTCCTAGCAAGAAGTGAATCTTCTTTTCTTCAGTCTTTCGTCAAAAAAGCTTTACTTACTGCATGGTTTGTACATTTCAAAATAGATTACAGCAAGTTGTCAGATTCTGATTATATCACAATGGATTTTATAGCATCTGGAATTACCAGTATTCTTGGAAGCGATGCTTTTAATAACAATCCTGAATCTATCCGTGTTTTCCCTTCCACCTTTGTCGGAAAAGCAGCGATTCAGACATTGCTTGCTATGCCTAAAAAAAATAATCCCTACACCCGCCTTTCATAAAAGAAAGAATTTATTTGCCTTTCCAACTGCCGTGTGCTCCAATTCGATTTTACTACTTCTTCTAAATGGAATTCACGGGCATTTTCATTTTCCACGCCCATAAACAGGCGATAATGTGTCCAACTCAAATAGTCACGCAAACCCGCCTGGAATCAACCTTTCCGCACCAACAGCACTACGGTTCAACATGTGGTGGGATAGAATTCTAATACTACATATCAAAAATATTAGACTTAAGCTGAAAAGATGGCGAGTAAGTTTGATTGGACATGTCATAATCGTACAGCTGAATAGGAAATGTTGTTGGCATTTGATTTCCCAGGAAAACAGCCAAACCTGAAAAACCATTATAAAACAAATGCACTTTAACTTTTTTACAATATTTTATCTTTATATTATCATAATATTCTACTATTTTATCAGATATAATTGATGCACTAATTCTCAAATTAAAATCTTGATTATATCGTTCAGTATTCTTTAACATTACAATGTAGGGAGTTAATTTTCCTCTTTTCTCCAGTATGTTAATGTGCTCCAAAAATGAAGCTATACCATCATCCCTCATTTTTGCCTGAATATAAAAACACAAATCCACTTTTACTGTTTTTATTGAATTCAAAATTCTATTTTCGATAGATTCTTGAAATTTCAATATATTTTTCGTGGAAGTATTTGAATAGAACGCCACCCCGGCTTGATAAAACAAATTAATATTTTTTCTCATATGTAAAGCGTAGCCAATCAAAATAGAAGCAGTAACTGGTAATTCATATACACAAATAGTATATGTATTTACTCCTCTGATATCCAGCAACTCATATCGCAAAGCAGACAGTATTTTAAGCGTATCTTTCCTATCTTGTCTAGTTGATGCCATTGTACTTTGCATTTGAAGTTGTATTATTTGAGCATCCTCTATATTCTTTAACTTATAATTCTTACCAAAAAATTCTAATTTTTCTAAATATTTTTGACATTTCAAACTTTGATATGGGATCCATCGCCCTTTATTTGTATAATCATATTTGTAGAAATCTAAAGATGATAAGTCGCCTCCTATTGTCATTTCACCAAGTGAAATAATAGGCGCCGCACCATCTGCCTTTTTTGTAGTTCCCACCATTATTTCCCAAGTATCAATTTCATCATCATAGCAAAAATTTAACTTATGGGAATGTCCACATAAATAAAATACTGGTCTATCTCTAAATAATTGCTTCAAATTTTCTTGCTCGTTTGGGGCGAGACATTCCAGGCTGTAATGTGATAAAACAAAAAGCGGTTTATGGGTATTTTCTAAATACGGTTTATGCATAACTCTTTCAACTTCTATGGTATCAATTATTATTTCGCCTTCTTTTTCTTTACCATAGCAAGCTATTGCAGAATTTAACAATAGCAAATCAAACCCATCCCTTGAAATATATTGATGAAGGTCTTTTTCCCAGCTTTTATCTTCCGGATGAATATGTTCGTAAACTTTATAGAAGAATTCAAATCGTTCCTGTAAATAATTTTTCTCATTCTTACCTATTCCATCCTTATACACTAAATGTTTATTTGTAAGTTCAACTATATTTTCGTCTTCGTCTCCTCTTTCAAGATCATGATTCCCTGGTACTAGAAATATATGATCTTGTGATATATTTAGACATTTTGCAATATTCAAAATATACTTGGATACATTTTCTGCAGCAAGATCTATTTCTTCATTAAATTCACTAACTCTTTTATATGCTGAATCACGATAATCCCCCGTAATAAATAAATAATCCGCCTTAATGCTATGATCTAATATATATTGTGGTAGCTCATACCTCATAACATTTGACATCATATCATTAAACTCTTTATTTAAATGAATATCCGATAGATGCAACCACCTCATCATATATCACCAACCTCTATTTAATCATATAAAATGTTATATTTTATTAAATTCTTTATTCTTCGTCTATAATTTCAAACTAAAAATTTTACTTTTGCCAAAACGTTAATTTTCCTTACCCCACCAGGGTAACTGGAAAAACATATTTCACATCAACCACCCAAAAAAGCACACCCACATACTGCGCCCAAAACCCCCAACCCCTTTGATTTACTAGGCTTTCTTCTCAAGCAGAACAACAGTCTCAACACGTGAAGCATTGTCCAAACTCACACCTTCTAAATACTTACAAAGTATGAACCTCTTGGATTTAAGTCATTTCCCTTTTTTCTGATGTTTTTCAAAAACTATTGTGTAGGCAGATTTTATCAAAACTGATTTTTTCAACATTTTCGCCATCTGATTAATTGACATCGAAAAAAGCACTCCGTAATAGCACGCACTGTCTCGATCTTAAGTGACTCATCTTGTTCATATATGCCATCTTCAACCAACAACCCGCACGGAATGGATACTTAAATATAGCGATAGTATTTAGTTTTCTTTTTCATCCGCTTTCTCCTCTGCTTCATGTTTAATTCGCTCTTTCTCACATACCACACGCACAACATAATTGGGATCATTACTGCATTTATCAACAATGTACTTACAAACATCATTCGCAACACCGTCAGTTGTATAGATATTTCTTAATATAAGATTTTTAATATACACATTATCTCTATCAATGAGCTCAACTAACTTATGATTAATTATCCCTGCATTCTCAGGATTCTTTAATAAACTAAACAAAATATTTGCTGCATACCATCTTGCATCAAGATTTTCCAAGTAAATCCACTGTAAAGCGTTTTGTAAGACAACGCTCTCGATTTTATCCGAAAACCTTATATTTTCATCTAGCGCTAAGCATTCCTTTATCATTCTTGCAACAGAGATTACGGTTGCCACACTATTTTTCACAAAAGGCATTAATTCCATTATTTGCGTTTCAACATTCTTCCCCATAAAAGAAAACATAAATTGCAAACTCACCTTTAATGCAATCTCATCTATATTGCTCGACATAAAGTCTACGCCATTTGCCTCAATATTATTTTGATTGTCATATATCCTATCAAAAATCTCACCATCATTCTCAATTGCCTCTGGATACATAACAAGGATGCATGTCAATAAACTTACAGCGTCTATTTTCTCGTTTATTCCTTCTTTTGACATAAGCAAAGTATTTGACACTACACTAATGATAGAACCAAATAAATCACGTTCATATTTTATCTCTTCTTGTGTTATTATGTTCCTTATTGTACTAATTTCTCTTGTTCCATGACCAAAATAAGTTCCATTTTGACCTTGCTTTATATTGTTATCTTCAATATAAAGCACATATTCTTGAACAAATGCTGGCATTTCTTCTTTTGGACATTCTGTAGTTTCCAACTTATATATCTTATCATAGAAATTTGGTATTTTTTCGCATACTAGCCTATCCATTTCTTCCGTTATTATGCTATCTTGTTTACGTAACATGTACAAAAATGAAGGTGCATCTTTAACCAGCTGAATTTCCTCTTCATTTTTTAATATCGCACAAACATAATTCAAAAGTTTCTTATTTCTCCCATCACTTAACTCATTCAATTTAATATGTTGAAATATAAACTTAAACAGTTCTCTATACCATCTAACGAAATGTTTTTCCATAAACATACAGCAAATATCACATAATTCATCTTGTGAAATTCTCAAATAGCATTCCGATAAAAACGAAAATATATAAGCACCAATTGAAACCACTGAATTTTCCTTATTTATCCACTCTATAATCAGTGTAATGGTCCTAGATTTATATTTCTCGAATTCGGAATCATTCAAATAGTATCCTACCGTTCCGAGTCCAAGTAACAATATTTTATCTTTTTTGAATAAAACTGGTTCATTATTGCAAAATGACATTATTTCACATGCATCACTATCTGATAAATTATTAAGTATTTCTGGATATGAATCTTTAAATCCCTTTACTTCCTTTTCTTTTCCAAGGAAAATTGCCATTTTCAAAATATCTCTTTTAAAATTCCAATCATCGAATTTGTTGCATAGATAAAACAAAAACTTCTTTATTCTTTCATACATCAAATTAATATGAGTTAATGATCCATTGTAGATTGAAACAATATATATACTTGCTAATAAGTCTCCATATTGATTTAAATTATTTCCCAAAGAGATCGTGTATGGCGACTCTATTGTTTTTTTAATCAATCCTTCCATATACTTTTCTTGTAAAGTTTCATTAAATCTATCCAAAAGCGGATAATACACCTCATCATCACTATTATCCAATTCCTTTTGTGCTTCAGGCATGGAAAATTTATTTTCCAAGGTATCACAAAGCATTGTTTGATTCCGTAAATCAATCAATATATCTTTTACAATCCATGATTCGGTATTATTATCCTTTGCATATTGAAGTGCTTCCTGCAAAAAGGCTACGCACTTATTAACATCTCCCATAAAATATGCTTGAATGGCATACCACCTTTTTTCAATTATTGGGTACACTTCACCTTGTTGTTCTTTCAATAATTCCAAGAACAAATTCAAATTGAATTGTCTTATCGACTTACCTTCAAAGAGAATTTTCAGAAATTCTACCCCCCAAGAATCAATATCACTAGTTTTTTCTGTTTCATCATCAAATTTGTTATATTCAAATCCCGTAACAAACTTAGTAATATATGATTTACACTTATCAATATTAGTTAATGTAGATTTTGGAAGCACTGTATTTGTAAGTGCCACCATCTTTATCTCCTGTATTCTTTTCAGATCATCCTCTTCTAGTCTGAAACTCATTTTATCTTTACAATATAACTTGTATACCCAAACAATGTCATCAATCAATGATAATGCACTTTCTTGAACCAAATCATCAAATTTATGTACTGTCTTACTTTTTGCAAATTTTGCACCCATCAAACTTTTTTCTAATACAGTCTTTTTACTGCTTTTCTCATCACAAAAATAGTAAATTGCCTTAATATTATATTTATTTACGATATCTATCTCTTTTTGAACGCCTAAAGTAATCCCGTCTTCGTTATCTATAAGAAATATACATACATCACTTTCTTCTAGTGCAAATGTATAATGAGTACCAGCGGGTATACTTGATGCTCGCTTTCCTTCAAATGTATATACATTTGCAAGATTTGTTTTTTCAATACATCCTTTGATTCGTATTCGCACACTGTCATATTTATCCTGACCGCATATTGAACTAATAAATACATTGATTTTTCTGTCTGGACCTATAATTTCCAATTTTTCCTTGTTTTCTTTTTCTGTATACTCCCAAGAAACTCCACCAATCGGAGTACTTACACCCGTTAATCTTACCCCCATATTCACTTCTCCTTTGTTTCATACGCAGTATTTGCTATAATTTTATCTATTCTAAACTTGTACATCAATCATCCCCTTAATCTGAATACATCTTATGTATAATTTGATAATCATTTCATGGCTACTATCGTTTCTATTTCTCACAATAATATTCTTATTCAGGCACAATATTTCTTGGTTTTCTTACATTTATCCTCTTTAAGAAAATATATTATCGCAAAATTGCCAACCTTTTCTTGATTATTTCATAAACTAAATCATTCCAAAATGATTCAGCGCATCCTTTATCGCCTTTTCCTTTTCCGGTAAACATTTAGGTTGCTTTGCATCCTCTGATTTCGCTTTATAATAATTCTCCCTCTCAATAATTCCGCATTTTTGTTTCACCTGAGCGATATTCAGATTACTGACTTTCAAGCCAGTCTGCTTAATCACATATTTTTTGATTTCTTCATAAGTGGCTTTACTTTCCGCAGCAGTCAAATCCATTTCATCCATTTTCAATTCCACTTTTATATTCTGTTTTGCATGAAGTTTGGAAAGCAAACAAACGACTTCCACATGCCCAGTCCATCCAAACATATCCACACCCCAACTCCCCTTACATCCATACCCTTTCTTCGTCAAATACTCTAAATCCCTGCCTAACGTCTCCGGGTTACAGGAAACATAAACCACTCTCTCAGGCCCCATCTGCACCATAGAATCCATAAATTCTTCTGTACTTCCGCTTCTTGGCGGATCCATAAATACCACGTCTGCTTTTTCGCCCTGAGCTGCCATATCCGCCATGAAATTCCCTGCATCGGCACAGTAAAATCTTACATTCTCTATCTCATTGCGCTTGGCATTGGTTACTGCGTCGCGGACTGCATCTTTGTTTAACTCCACGCCAATTACCTGCTTTGCTTTCTTGCTTGCAATTAAACCGATTGTTCCAATGCCGCAATATGCATCAATTACCGATTCATTTCCCATAAGACCTGCTGCATCAATAGCTTTTTTGTACAGAACTTCCGTCTGTACGGGATTCACCTGATAGAAGGATTTTGAAGAGATGCGGAATGTACAGCCGCAGAGTATATCCTCGATGTAGCCTTTACCAAACAGTGTTTTTTCCTTATCTCCAAGGACCATACTGGTTCCTCTGGCATTTACATTCTGGATAATGGTCGTAATCTCCGGATGAAGTTTGCGTATCGCGCCGACAAAATTGTTTTTGGAAGGGAATACCGGGGAGGCCGTCACCAGTACCACCATGATTTCGTTCGTGGTAAATCCACGTTTTACAAGCACATGGCGAAGGAGTCCATATCCCGTATCCTCGTCATAAGTTCTTATTTTAAATGATTTTAAAAGTCCCCGGATACTCTGAATAATTTCATCTGCTTTCTGATCCTCGATCATACAGGATTCTATTGGAACCACATTGTGCGTTCCCGCCTGGTATACACCACAGATGGGATTCCCTCTTTTATCCCTGTCAAATACTGCGTGAACCTTATTTCGGTAATGGTAAGGGTTTTCCATTCCAATCACAGCATTTACTTTACAGAACTTTCCAATCCATTTCCTGATTTCTTTTTCTTTTAATTTTAATTGCTCCTGGTAAGGAATTCCCTGATACTGACAGCCACCGCATTTTTTAGAAACAGGGCATATCTCCATACCATTTACCTTTTTTAAATCACTTTGTTTCTTTTCTCCAGATTGACCCCTTTTACTATTTTTTCTTCCTTCCCCGCTATCGAAGTTTCTTTTTTGCTTATTTTCCGACGCCGCTCCAGGTTTCCGACTTCCCCTATTTTCCGACGCCGCTCCAGGTTTCCGACTTTCCCTATTTCCCGACACCGCTCCAGGTTTCCGACTCTCCCTATTTCCCGTCTCCGTTCCAGGTTTTCTATTTTCTCTATTTCCCGACGCTGCTCCAGGTTTTCTATTTTCTCTATTTCCTAACTCTGCTCCAGAATTTCTACTTCCTCTATTTCCTGACTCTGTCCCAGAATTTCTACTTCCTCTATTTCCCCTCTCCGTTCCAGGTTTTCTATTTTCTCTATTTCCCGTCACCGCTCCAGGTTTTCTATTTTCTCTATTTAAAGACTCCGTTTCTGGTTTTCTACTTCCTCTATTTCCCGGCTCTGCCCCAGAATTTCTACTTCCTCTATTTCCCGGCTCTGCTCCCAATTTTCTACTTTCCCTATTATCATCCCGACCAGCTTTCGGCTTTTTACTATGCCAATCTTCCCGGCTTACTCCTGATACCCTGCTCTGTCTATCTTCTTCCCGTCCTGGTCTTGATTTTCTATTATTCTTGTCCCCTTTAAAAGCATCATCTCTTTTTGCCATATCAGCTTTCTTCTTCCCTGACTTGCCTTTTTCAAGACTTTTCCCTTCCTTATTCTGATAATCCTTCCGGCCATCCGTCTTTTTCATTTCTCTTTTTTGCGTTCCTGTCTTCACAAATTCACCTGTTATCTTTCTATTGTTTTTAATTTTCTATTGTTTTTATATTTTCTATTCTTCTATTGACTATTAGCAGCATTCTATTCATTTACTGCCGCTTACCTGCTTTACTGTCTATTTTCCATCTATTCTAATTCTGTTATTCCTTCTCATCCAATCCTTTTTCAAAATAAACCGCATACTGGTTTTTCCCACATCTCTTCGCCTGGTACAGTGCGATGTCGGCTTTTTCAAATAACTCATCCCAGTCTTTTCCATGTTTTGGATAGAGCGCCACACCGATACTGCAGGTTGCAGCTAGATTCGCTTCTGCTGTGATTTCGGCAAAGTCATGTGACAGCTGACCTGCTTTTTTCATAGCATATTCTTCATTGTAGCAGTCTTTCATGCATACAATGAACTCATCTCCGCCAATCCGCCCTACTACATCGCTTTTCCGAAACAGATTATGAAGCGTTTGAGCCATCATATTTAATACCCGGTCTCCATTATGGTGCCCATAGGTATCGTTGATGCCCTTGAAATTATCAATATCCAGAACAAATAATCCCTGGATATCATCAGGCGCCGATTCCAAATGATCCTCTATTAATTTTTTAGAGACGCTCTTGTTATAAAGGCCAGTCATTGGATCTTTTTGTACCTTACTTTCTAATTCTATAGAACGGCGCTTACGTTTATCTATGTTGTTAATCTTACAGATCAGACGGCTGATTGCACCATTTTCATCTACCATGGAATAAAAACGGATCAGGCACCAGAGATAGGTCTCATCACCTTTTTTGATTCTTGCCTCACATTCTTCATAGGGCTTCTCTCCATAAAGAACTTTTTTAAAATTATCTTTTATCATATTCCAGTCTTCTTCATAGACAAACTCTTTTCCATCTTCTGATTCAATTTCCATTTTCAGCATTCTGCCGAATATCTCTTCAAAATTTTGCATTACCAGAACACGCATATCATGGACATCGTATTCTACGAAGCAAGATTCCATCTGGTTGACAATGATTTTATAACGTTGATTGTTAAATGACAGCTCATCTTCAAATGCCTTGTATTCCGCAATATCCACCAGAATTCCATAGACATGCAGTTCCCCATCTTCTTCAAAAATATTACTGACCTGCTGTACCCAGTAAGCAGGTGAAGAAAGGCTGTTCAGTCGAAACCTCATTTTAAAGCTTTTTCGTTCCGGTATCATTTTTTCTATATTCTCTAATACCATCTGCCTGTCCTGGTCATATACCAGCTCCAGATAATTGTTGTGAAAATTTTCTTTGAAATCCTCTTCCCTGCAGCCCAGCATCTGGTATAATCCATTATTGATAAAAGACAGCTGCATTGATTTGGGATCATATCGGAACATTCCGCCCGGGGCATGACTGGATACATTCTCAAGCAAATTTGCAAGCTTGCGCATCTGTTTGTTATTAAAATACAGATAGCACAAAATCCCTCCCATAATAATCAGAAAAAGCACTACCATTTTACCCATAAACAACATTCCGGTTACGGTACTTTTCGAGGTATATTCACCCAGTTTTGATGCAGACGATATGTTAAAAAGATACCACTTTCCTCCGGGAACAGGTGCATAATTGCAATAATAAAGAAAATCATCCACCTCAAAAGCCAGATTCCCCACCGCTGTTTTTCCCATATTATAGTGGATTTGATCAATTTTGTCCTGGGCAGTTCCAGTCCCCAGCGCCGCCTCTATGTTTTCACCGCACAGTTCTCCGTTCATAGACAGGGCAATGGTCCCGTCACGCTGAACGATGTAGGCATTTTCCTGGGCATCCATTCCGGAAACATGCAAAAGCCGGTTTAGCTGTATATTCTGATAGACTGTACGCAATACCCCAACAGCCTTTCCCTCCCGGTACACCGGCACTGCAAATACGATGCTGTACTCTCCCGTCACCCTGGATTTGATCAGATCAGAAATAATCCGGCCGCCTTTTAAAGCACTCTTAAAATAATCACGGTCAGCAATAGATACCTCCTCCCTGTCCTTCTCATATGTCCGTCCCAAAGGATCTGCAATACTCACCCGGCAATTATCATGGTGGTTCCCGAACTGAGCAAGGATGTCCATCAACTCTTCATTCTCATATTGATCAAATCTGGAAATCGTAGTTGCCAGGGATTCCAGATCTGAAAAATGATCATCTAAGATAAAGGAAACATTAATACACTTCTTTTGGATATCTCTTGCGGTAATCTCCATAGAAAGCTTCTGAGAATTATTATTCGTCTGCAATGTAAAGTCCACGCAAATTACACCTGCTACTATAGCTGCTATTAATAAAACAAGTACCAGAAAAACTGACCGATATTTTATAATTCTTTTTTTCAATTTCCTTCCCCCGAAACGATACCCCCTAGATTTACATTCTCATGTCATTCCAAGCTGCGTCACCTTTTGTATGAGTATCATCCATATAATATCATTATATAATTTGAGGTAACAAACAGCAAGCGCTTTTTTAGATACATTTTCCCATATTAGATCAAAAACTTATAAAATAGGAAAGAATGGAAACCTTTTTACAGTTTCCATTCCCCCTATAGTCCGATTTATTCGTTTATAATTTCAAAAAAATACTCATTTTTATTCGTTTATAAATTCAAGAAAATACTCATTAAACCGATCTAATTCATCATAGAACACTCCATGTGCACTATTTTTCAGAATGTATAACCTGGAATTTGCTATCTCACGATGCTGACACTCTGTCAATTCCTTTAATACTACCTGATCCTTAGCTCCGGCAAAGATTGCCGTAGGAACGTGTACAGCTTTCAAATCTTCTCTTCCGTCTTCATCCCGTAAGGCATAAGCGGACTGAATGGTGGCAATACCGGATGCTGAAAGTGCAATATCTTCAAACCAGTTCTTCAGCGGCTCGCTGTGAGGACTTGCAAATAACATCTCGTGTGCAAAATTGTGGCATAACTGCGGTCTGTCCGTTGCCGCCTGACAGATTAACTCATCTGCCTTTTCCCGGGGAAGCCCAAATGGAAACCCTTCTCTCTGTGTCCAGCTGGGTGCCGCTGCTGCAATAAGTATTAATTTATGAACCCCATATCCCTGAAAACAATTCATGTAGCGCAGTGCAATAGCTCCACCCATCGAAAATCCGCATAATATAAAAGACTTCAGGCGCAGCGCTTTTACTATATTATAGATATCTCTTGCCATCTGGTCATAATAATAACCGCATCGTGGAGCATCCGAATTCCCATATCCCCTTAAGTCCATAGTTACCACACGGAAACCGCAATTTAGTAACAATTCCTCCTGATATTCATACATTTTGTGCGACAGCGGCCAGCCATGGATTAATACAATCGTCCATTTCCCCTGTGGATTGGGATCATAAACAGCCAATTTCGTACCATCATTTGATTTTACATGAAACATAGTAATTATCCAATCTCTTTTTTACCAGTATATGCAGAAGATCCGAAATCGGGAAACCCAAAATTTCCTCTATTGACACTATATGGTTAATCCTTGTATAATAAGCTATACAATTTTTAGAAATATACTAAAAAATAAATATTTATGATTTTTTCTGCACATATGCATAAAGAATATCCGGGCTTTCTGGAAATATTTACCAGTTCTGTGTCTAATATCCGATTTTTCAGTTTATTTTCCTCAATAACTGAAAAATCTTTCATTGGCTGACGCAGTCCCATGCCTATATATTTCAGATAACTTTCCTTGGCGCACCAAATATCGTAAAATTGGTTTGCGCCTTTTTCAAGAACTGTTTCATATTCTTGCGGATGATACCAGTGTTTCGCAATATTTATAAAATCTATCGCTTTATGCTCTTGTATATCAAATCCGATGGGTTCTTTATGAAATGCGCACATCCAGTAGTCCCCACTGTGGGAAATTGAATAATGGACTCCCCTGTTTTCTGAAAAATACGGTTTTCCATAATTCCCATATTTTTCTGTATAGCAGTTGATTTCGTCTCCATACAGCCCTGCAAAATGCCGGGCACATTTTTGAAGACGCCGGTTGCGAAGAGATGGGTCGGTTCCTTTACATATGTAAACAAAAACATCATAAAAATTAAGCGTATTCATTAACAGTACTCCAATCCTATTTTCATTCTATTGGATACTTATTTTTATGTCAAGTTCATTGTACGAAAGGAAAAAAAGTGGATAATCATAACTTTGCAGACGATACAACGATAAAATACTTACCTCTATCTTACAGCCAGCAGAATATCTGGAACCTGGAAATGGCAAATCCCGGAGTTCCGATCAACAATATCTGTACCGTATTACGCATTGAAGGAAATTTTAATGCTGAACTGCTCCAGCAGTGCATTACCTTCGCTTATGAAGCATTCTCAACGCTTAGAACCCGGATCACGCTTCAGGAACATAACCCTGTCCAATATATTGATCCGGAAATACCAAAGACAGCACCTTTTCTGGATTTTTCCAAAACAAACCAGGAGGGCGCATCTATTTGGGACGTTTCTGTTGCCAGAGAACATATTACCCTTTGTGACTCTCCACTGTGTCAGATGATTATTTTTAAACTATCTGAAAATACAGGGGGTATTTTGACAAAGATCCACCATATTATTGCAGATGCATGGTCACAAACCCTTGTCACCAACCAGATCATTCATAACTATTTCCGGCTGCTCCAAAACGAAGCACCGGATTGTACTTCTATGCCGGAATATGCTGTACATATCCAGACTGAACTGGACTATCTTACTTCCAGGCGAAGTGACAAGGACCGTGCATATTGGCAGGAAATGCTGACCGATATTCCGCCTGCGTTTACAAAAGAATACCAGTATGCACATATCAGCCCTGTGGGCATTCGAAAGTCTTATTCGCTCTCAAATCGTTCCAATCGTATGATCGGGAGTTTTTGTGCACAGAATAAGGTGTCTCCTTTTGCTGTCTTTTATATGGTTCTTGCCATATATTTAAAACGTATTAAGGGGCAGACACGCTTTTGCATCGGTGTTCCAACTGTAAACCGCATAAACTATCAGGAAAAACAGACTGCCGGCATGTTTGTGAATACTCTTCCTTTTGTAAATGAACTGGATGATTCGATTTCTTTTCAGGAATTTAATGAAAAATTGAAAAATGACTGGTTTAAACTGCTTTATCATCAGCGCTTTCCATTTAGTGAGATTAAAAAGACAATTACCGCAAAAGATAACGATCTGGCAGCCAGCCAGTTATTCAGCATTGCACTTTCCTATCAGAACACGCAGATCCATCATCTGAGAGGGGCCCAGGTTACGCTGGAGGGGCGCTGGCTTTACAGCGGATATCAGGCGGAATCTCTGTGCGTCCACCTGAGCAGCCGGGATGCGGATAACCGATTTTTAGTAGATTATGATTACCTTACCCAGATTTTCTCAGAAGAGGAAATAGATACCCTGCACCACCATCTTATGCAGATCCTCCATAGTGCCCTTATGAATCCGGATATTCCAATTGCGGATCTTTCCGTGATCAGCGAAGAGGAGGAAGAACATCTGATTTTTGATTTTAACCAGACAGATGCATGGTATCCAAAAGAAAGTACATTACGGGATGTCCTTCGCGATAAGGCACTCACTATGCCGGATCGTGCGGCAATCATCTGCTGCGGCCGCCGTACGACTTACGGCGAACTTTACCAGGACGCACTTACCATTGCCCGGAATCTGCTTACCGCTGTTCCTGACGGAAATGAAACCATCGCATTGTTACTGGAGCGCAGTGAATCATTATTTAAAGCAATGTGCGCGGTTGCCATATCGGGAAATGCGTGGCTTTTATTGGATATCACGATGCCAAAGAACCGGCTTCTTGAACTTTTAGCGGAAAGCGGAGCCGCTTACTGTATCACAGAAGAAGGCGAAGAAATGGATACCCGGATTCCTCAAAATAGTATCCGCAGTCTCCTGGTTCACCCTGCGAATCAGGCAGCCGATTTCGCCATTGACAATATGCCGGCAATTACATCCGACAGTCTCGCTTACCTGGTATATACCTCAGGCAGTACCGGTAAGCCGAAGGCCGTTCAGATCTGCCAGTACAGTGTAATGAATCTGGCTAATAATATGGCGCCCCTTTATCCAAAGGGTGCTGTTCTTTCTATTTGTAATGTTAGTTTTGATGCCTTTTTGCTGGAAAGTATGAGCGCACTGCTGAACGGCAGAACCATTGTATTCACTTCACAGGAAGAAATGAATCATCCGGCTTCACTGGCTAAGCTGATTGAGCGTTTCGACGTTGGTTTTCTCTCAATGACACCATCAAGGCTGAAGTCTTACTTAAAAGAGCCTGCATTTTTAAGTGCCATGAACCGTATCGAAACAATCATATGCGGTGGTGAAAGTCTTTCGCCTGAAATCTACCAGATTCTGCGCTCCTGTACTCTTGCACGGCTGTATAATCAATACGGACCGTCAGAGGCAACCGT
The DNA here is from genome assembly GCF_000797495.1 of Robinsoniella peoriensis. Taxonomy (GTDB): domain Bacteria; phylum Bacillota; class Clostridia; order Lachnospirales; family Lachnospiraceae; genus Robinsoniella; species Robinsoniella peoriensis. The sequence continues at coordinate 107,871 of NZ_JTGN01000005.1, read as the reverse complement.
TGCAGTCAGCCACAGTGTGGTATCCGGCAACGAAATGATCACCATCGGAAAACCTATGGCAAACTGCCGCATTTATATCCTGGATGATTCTATGCGCCCTCTTCCCATCGGATCTGCCGGAGAATTATATATCGGGGGAACCTGTCTTGCCGCAGGATACCTGAATGCTCCGGAGCTGACGGCGCAGAAATTCGTTGCTGACCCCTATCTTCCAGGTGAACGTCTATACCGGACCGGAGATTTAGGCTATTGGAATTCCAGAGGGGAGATCGTCTTCCAGGGGCGTATTGACAGTCAGCTGAAGATTCTGGGACACCGCGTAGAACCTGCAGAAATTGAAGAACAGCTCCAAAATCATCCTTTGGTTAAAAATGTAGCCGTACGTGCTTTTGATCATCATTTAATTGCATACTTTACATCAGATCAGAATCTTTCAGGGGAAGACCTGCTGGCATTCGCCTCCAGCTACCTCCCTCATTACCTGCTGCCCGTATTGGCTGTGAAGCTTCCCGAGATTCCACTGACGGCTAACGGAAAGACAGATTATAATAACCTTCAGAAGCCGGAGCTTCCCGATGAACATGAATCTCCTGCTGATGAAATTGAAGAAAAGTTGCTGGAAATATGGAGAAGGCTGCTGTCCAATGAGCAGCTTGGCATTCACACCAACTATTTTTTATCCGGCGGGGATTCCTTAAATGCAGTAGCCATGCTTACAGAGGTAGAGGCAGTGTTTTCGAAATTACCGAAAATCTCCGATCTGTATGCCAATAATACGATCCGCCGCTTTGGCAACTTCCTTAGAGGCGAACCGGTAGCTGTAAGCCCGCGGCAGGGTAAAATACCTCCGGCACCAAACCGCAGTACCTACCCTCTTACAGCGGCGCAGAAAAATTTCTATGTATTACAGCAATTGGATAATACCGGTATCAGTTATCATATGCCGGGTGTATTCCGTGTTTCTACCCCGATTGATGCTGATCGTTTGGAAGCCGCACTGCTGCAGTTAATCGCGGATGATGAAATGCTGCGTACCGGTTTTGAAATTGAGGGAATGAATGTTGTTTCCCGTATTCATTCAGAAGCAGAATTCCATTTAGAGCGTAGAAGCCATAACAACCCACATGAGGCACTGGAAGAATTTGTGCGTCCATTTGAGCTTGCCGTTCCTCCGCTCTTTCGGGTAATGCTGCTGGAAACAGAAGCCCGGGAACAATATCTGCTTTTTGATATGCATCACATTATATCCGATGGAATCAGCAGTGCCCTTACCCTGTCCAGGCTGGATCAATATTACCGCAATGAAATCCCCGCCCCTGCTGCGGTCCGATACCGAGACTATGCCTGGTGGATGGAACAGCAGCCCAAAGAATGGCTCCTGGAACAGCGGGAATATTGGAAAAACCGTTTACAGGGATCTGTACCACAATGGACCATGCCGACTGACCGCCCCCGCCCGAAAGAATTTCTGGGTGAAGGGGACAAAGTCGTATTTAGCATGCCGCAAAATATACTGGTTCCTTTCGAAGCATTTTGTAAAACTCATCAGGTTACCCCATATATGCTGCTGCTCAGTGTCTATGCGCTTATGCTTTCCAAATTTGCCGGAAATGAAAATCTGATAATCGGATCTCCCGTCTCCGGACGGCGGCACATGGAACTGTCTGAACTTACCGGAGTTTTTGTGAATACGCTGCCTGTTTTATTAAATCCTTCTTCCGACAAGAATTTTATGGCTTATTTAAAGGAAGTAAAACAGGACGTACTGGATATGCTGGATCATCAGGATCTTTCATTAGAAGAGATCGTTAATCTGGCACAAACAGAGGAACGCCGTGGCAGCCAGGCACTGTATCACGCTTTATTTTCCCTGGCGCCCGTGAACCCTTCTGAATTCTCTCTGGGTGATGCACACCTTGAGATGGTACCTTCCGACATTCATGCAGCTAAAGTGGAATTACACCTGGAGACCATACATACCCTTGATGGATACCGTTTCACACTGGAATATGCGAAAAATATTTTTGACCGTATCACAATGGAATTTTACAGCAGGTCCTACCTCCATATTCTGGAAACCATGCTGATCCATCCGGAAATGCCTCTCAGTGAAGTATCTCCCACAGCACCTGTGGATCAGCTGCAGTTACTGGAAATACCAAATCAGATGCGGATGCCTTATGACGCCGCAATGGTTGATCAGATGATTGACCGCTATGCCCTGCTTTCTCCGCAAAGTACAGCTGTCTGCTGGGGTGAAAATTCCAGTTATACCTTTGCACAGTTAAAACAGCGTTCCGATGCTCTTGCTGTTTACCTGATTCGGGAAGGCGTACTCCATGGGGATGTGGTTGCATTTATGCCAAAACGTGACGGGGACATGCCGGTAACCATGCTCGGTATTTTAAAAGCAGGCGCTGCTTATCTTCCTGTAGATCCTGATTTTCCGTCGGAACGCATTTCCTATATGCTGGAAAATGCAAAAGCCCGTCTGCTGTTATTGGGAGATTCTGTCACGCCCCCTGATATTTCAGCCTGCCCGGTGCTTCCCCTGAATTTTACCCTGGATGACCACTGGACTCCGGAACTCAAAAGAACCCCGGAGGATGTGTTAAATGTAATCTATACATCCGGTTCCACCGGTAAGCCGAAAGGCGTTATGATGCTGCACAAGGCTATTTCCAACCTGTCAGGTACCGTTACCCCTCTGCTGGGTGAAAACGGCAGTCCTGTCCTCTGCGCATCCAACTGTGTTTTTGACGTATTTACTACAGAAACCCTGCTTGCCCTTGCCAACGGCAGATGCATCTCCATAGCAGATGAAGAAGAAATGCTTCTTCCCTGGAAACTGGCAGACCGGATTATAAAAGACCAGGGGAAAATTATACAGATGACTCCATCAAGGCTTCAGATGTGCCTGGGCGATTCCGCATTTTGTGAAGCATTAAAAGAAGCTGAAATTATCATCCTGCTTGGGGAACCCTGGACCCTCTCGCTGAGGGATAAAATCCGTGAGTTGACAAATGCCCGGATTTACAACATTTACGGACCTACGGAAACTTCTGTTCACAACTGCCTGGGGAATGTGACTGTATCTGAGAGCATTCACATCGGAAAACCTATCGGAAACTGCCGTTATTATCTGCTGGATGAAAACAGGCGCCCACTTCCCCCAACCGCGGTAGGCGAAATCTACATTGCCGGGGAATGCCTGGCTGCAGGATATATTAACCGGGAAGATCTGACAAACCAGGTATTTGTACCGGATCTGCTATGCGCAAACCAGCGCATGTACAAAACAGGAGATCTTGGGAGGCTTCGTGCCGACGGGAACTGGCAATGCCTGGGGCGTGTTGATAACCAGTTGAAATTAAACGGTCACCGGATTGAACCGGAAGAGATTGCCTCCCAGATCATTCAGTCACGCTTTGCTTCTGAAGCGGCTGTAGTTCCTGTGAAGAACAATGATATGGTGCAGTCACTGAGGGGATTTCTGGTTCCTGCCAATCAATACACAGAGGAAAAGTTAAGGGATTATTTAATGGAACAGCTGCCCGACTATATGATTCCTTCTATATTTATTCCGTTAAGTGCTCTTCCACGTACCGCCAGTGGTAAGCTGGATATCCGACAGCTGATGGAAATGGAACCGCCGAAAGAGAATATACCAAAAAGACAGCCCCTTGCTAATCCTCAGGAGGCATTACTGCAGTCAGTCTGGGAAGAAGCGCTTGGGAAAAAGCCGGACTGGAATGTTTCCTTTTTTAAACAGGGCGGAACATCCCTGACTGCAATTATGGTACTCAGCCAGTATTACAAAAACCACATCGATTTCTCATTAAATGATTTTTACAGCTGTCCCACTCTTTCGGGTCAGATTGAGAAAATAACAGGAAGCCGTAACCAGATCCATCCGGAAACAGCCGCCACTGTGGAAACAGGGGCAGAATCAGAAAGGCTTGCAAGGTTTCTGCCTGACAATAACAAGGCTGTCCCAAAAAGCCGGATAACTCTTTTAACCGGCGCAACCGGATATCTGGGGGCACATCTGCTGTATGAATTGCTTGGAACCGGGATAGAGAAATTAATCTGCCTGGTACGTACCGGAGGGGAAAAGAAGCTTAAAGAAGTTATTTCCAGCTATTTTGGAGAAAGTTTTTACTCTTTTGTCTCCCGGCGTATAGAAATTGTAAACGGTGATATCACCCTTAAGCATTTTGGCATATCAGCACCCGAATATGAACGATTGACAGATCGTGTTGATATGGTCATCCATTGTGCAGCAGATGTAAGACACTATGCCCCAAATGATGAGCTTGCCCTTACAAATACCTTTGGAACCGAAAACTGCATAGCTTTTGCCAGAGATGCCGCTGCCGCACTGATACATATTTCCACAATCAGTGTAGCCGGAGAATATATTATGGATGCCCCCGGACTCCCTGTATTTTACAGCGAACGTGATCTGGACATGGGGCAAAACTGGATGGATAATCCATATACAAAAAGCAAAATTCTTGCGGAAGCTGCTGTTGCCGAAGCTATAGAGGATGGTGTAAATGCCAGGATCTTCCGTGTCGGGCGCCTGGTTTCCCGGGCAAAAGACGGCGTCTTCCAGTTAAATCCAGACAGTAATGCATTTTACCGCATTATCAGGGGATTGCTGATTTTAAAGAAGATTCCCAGGGAATTTGACCGTGTATTTATGGAAATGACCAGCGTGGATTTGTGTGCGGAGGCAATCGTAAAATTATTATATCAGCCGGGCACTGCTTTCCATGTAATCAATCCCCAGGAATCCGCATTGGGAGATATTTTAAAATCCTGCTGTGATATGGAACTGGCTAAACGGGAAGAATTCGAAGAATTGCTCCGTGATCAGGCTGCACAAAACAGTTCTCCTTTTATTCAGGCAGTTGCCGAGGCTTATTTTTCCGGCACCGCTTTCCATACACAGATTCAGATTCAGGCAAGGGATACGGCTTATCAGCTGCAGCAGCTTGGATTTACCTGGCCCCAGCCGGATCTTACAAAAATCAGCCGGTGCTTTGACTGCACCCGGAAGGAGGAATAAATTTTGCTGGGAATAGCCCCTCATATCGTAGATATCGCCATTGCTATCTTGCTTTTTTTCATCATCAGCTGCATCTCAAAAGGACGCTTAAAACTGATTCAAAAGCTCTATGTGGCATCCTCCGTCTTTTTACTTATCTGGATGACTGCTATCCTGGGAATCTTATGTATTCCGGATTCCAGGAAGAACCTTTTGATGCTGATGGATGCCATAACCTGTTCGGCATGTGCCCTTATGGTCGTAACTACACTGTTGATTTCCATAACCTTTGTTAAACAGTTTACACATCTGCCAAAGGCATATTATTTATTATACCTGCTTCCTGTTATGACATCACTGATTGTATTTACCAATCCGTACCATCATTTATTTTACCGGAATTTTTCCATCTATGCTTCAGAGGTGGAGTTTGGTCCGCTGTTTATATTATCCGGTACCCAGTATTATGTTTATTGTATTGCTTCTATTATCATCAGTCTGCGCTATGGCTATAAATGCAGGAACAGGGGAATATTGTGGCAGGCATCCTTATTTGCCGCCGGTCTTGGGATACCGGTCCTTGTAAACTTAGTTGCAACGCTGAAAATACTCCCTCTGCCCATAACAGCCACACCACTGGCTTTTCTGGTAACGATAGCATTTCATGGTATTGCTATTTATTACCTGAATTTCCTGCAGATCAAGCCGACTGCCCAGGAAAATATTTTAAATAATATTTCAGACTGCTATGCAGTAATCTCCTCTGATGGCTTTATTCTGAATACGAATCAGGCTTTTGAGGAAACCTTTGGGGAATCTTACGGTATGAAGGTGGATACTTATCTTCAAAACGCCGTAGACGCTCTGGAAGACCGAAAAAAAGATGTAATCTATAACCTTTTGAATTTTTTTGACATCTGTAAACAGTCTATCAGTGTTATCTCTTATGAACAGGCTGTATTGCGTGAAGACGGAAAATTCTACTATTCCGTTGAAGTATCTCCCATCTTTCAGAAGAACAACATGGTGGGTGTTGTCGCTCTGTTAAAAGATGTGACCGAGCTAAAAGAAAACATGAAACGGGAACAGCTGAACTTAAGCCGTACCATGGAAAGAGAGCGCCTGGCGTCCCTGGGTCAGATGATGGGCGGGATCTCCCATAACCTGAAAACACCGATTATGTCCATCTCCGGTAATGTGGAAAGTCTGGGCAACCTGGTAACAGAATATGAACTCAGCATTGATGACCCTGCGGTAACTCTGGAAGACCATCAGGAAATCGCACAGGAAATGAGAGAATGGCTGGCTAAAATCCGCGGCTGCTGCAGCTATATGTCCGATATCATTACTACAGTAAAAGGTCTGGCTACTAATATGAACACCTCAGATATTGTAGAATTCTCCATGGACGAAGTCGTAAAAAAGGTACAGCTGCTGATGAATCACAGCCTGACAAAGAACAAATGCCAATTAACTATTATAAATAAGGTACCCCCTGAACTTTTATTAAATGGAGATGTAAATAATCTGGTACAGGTATTAAACAACCTGATTGATAATGCTGTGTACTCCATGAAAGAGACAGGCGGGGAAATCATATTGAATCCTTATCTGGAAGATGAGTTTATTATTATTAAAGTCGCTGATCACGGTCCCGGTATTTCGCCGGAGGTGAAAAAGAAGCTTTTTCACAGCATGATTACGACTAAGGGAGCAAATGGAACCGGTTTAGGCCTTTACAGTTCAGAAGGCCTGATAAGGGGTAAATTTGGTGGGAGTATGTGGGTAGAGGACAATCCGGCTGGCGGCGCTGTCTTCTACGTAAAAATTCCGGTATCCGCCGAATAAAATAAGCTAAAGAGAGGTATTAGTATGCGCAAGAACAGAATAGGTCGGGAAAAAAATGGTTTTTCAATGATGGTATTAGACGATGACTGTAATATCACCGATGCTCTGTCTTCTTATTTTGATGCATCCGGTTTTACCGTGGATACATCAAATGACCCAATAAATGCACTGGAACAAATGAAACAGCATTCTTATGATATACTGCTTCTCGACTTTTTGATGTCTCCAATCTGCGGCGATGAAGTATTGGCTCGCCTTCGGGAATTTGACCGGAGAATTTTTGTTATTTTACTGACCGGTCATAAAGAGATCGCACCGCCCCTGAATACAATCCGTGAATTAGATATCCAGGGTTATTTTGAAAAAACGGACCGTTTCGACCAATTGGAACTGCTGGTAGAAAGCAGCCTCAAATCCATCCGCCAGATAAGAACCATAGAAAGATATCAGGATGGACTTACCCAGATACTTTCCGGTATCCCCCGGCTTCATCATCTGCTTCCCTTAACAGATATAGCCGGACAGATCATGGATCAGATCCATCATTTACTTGGTAACCGGAATATTTTTGTGTGGCTGAAGCCCAGAAATATCATTCGTTCCATGCCGGTAGATGTACTCCCTGAGAACGTATTCTGCGGAACAGGCTGCTTTGATAAAGAATTCGAAACCTTTAGCAAAGAAGATTTTCAGGTCCGTATCGACCTGTTTCAGACCTGTTTGTCCGAAAATAAAATCATCAGTGAGGATAATCTAACGCTTCTCCCCCTCCCCGGCGGAAGGGATGCCTGGCTGGGGGTAATCGGACTGCGCAGACAGAACGCCCTGGATGAAGTGCAGGCTTATCTGGTCTCTGTATATGTGGAACAGATCTCCACCGCTTTACACAATACCATTTTAAATATTCTCTTAAACACCAATAACAAAGCACTTGCTGAAGCCATATCGAAATTAAAGGAAAGCTATATGCAGACAGTAGAAGCCCTTCGGCTTCTTGTAGATGCCAAAGATATCTATACCGGAGGCCATTCCGACCGGGTATCCTATTATAGCCTGAAGCTGGCGAAAGCACTGAACAAAAACGATTCCTTCTGTGAATGTGTACGTGTTGCGGGACTGCTCCATGACATTGGTAAAGTAGGGGTTGCAGACTCCGTACTGTGTAAAAATAAAGAACTGACTGACGAAGAATATGACAGTATCCGCCTCCATCCCAGAATGGGTGCAAAAATCCTCTCCTGCATCGACATGTTTCAGGATCTGGATGATATTGTTTTGTCCCATCATGAAAGATATGATGGCTGCGGATATCCCAATCAGCGCCAGGGAGAAGAGATTCCCCTCCAGGCACGTATCATCACTATTGCAGATGCCTTTGACGCTATGATGTCTAACCGCCATTACCGCAAGAAATTATCTCTGGAAAAAGCGCTCTGTGAATTGCGCGAAGGGAGAAACACACAATTCGACGGCAGGCTGGTTGATGTATTTATCAATATAGTTGAATCCAATTACGAACAAATGAACCAGGAATTACAGTGGACTTATTAAATCAGACCCCCATGGAGGAATTTATGAATCGAAAATATCCGCTAAATAAAATTCATCAATACACCACCTTACCGGAATGCCTGTCTAAAATGGCTCCTTTGCATAAAGATAATACGGCTGTTACCATTTTTAATTCCAGACGGGAGTTATTTGAATATTCTTACCAGCAGCTCTCCCGGGATATCTGCGCTTTCGCAAAAGCACTTACATCACTGGGACTCTCCCGCAAGCACATTGCCATTATCAGTGAAAACCGTTACGAATGGCTGGTAGCATTTTGGGCAGTCGGCTGCATTGGCAGCGTAACCGTAGCCATTGATGTGGAACAGACGGCTGTGGAGATCTGCCGCATGCTGGATCATGCCGACGTACAGGCTGCCGTGGTTTCCGGAGAATTTATTTCCCTGACGGAAGAAAGTACATTTCCTGCTGAGACCATTATTTCTATGGACTATGGGGAAAACGACCTTATCTTATCCTTTTGGGAATGCATCAGAAAATCATCTCCCTGCGATCCAGACGATACGTTGCTGGCTCCCGTTATGGCGGCGGTAAAGGAGGATGACCTGGCACTTCTAATCAATACCTCAGGGACTACCAGTGCATCAAAGCTGGTGATGCTCAGCCATGGAAACCTGCTGCACAATGCCTGTAACGCCCAGGCGCTGGTGACGACCGGAGACCGTGTTTTCACTCCCCTGCCCTTATACCATACCTATTCACTGGTTTGCGGCGCTATCAACGTCTTAACCCAGGGGCAGAACATCTGCATCAATGGGAACCTGAAAACATTGATGGAAGAACTGAAACTTTTTTCTCCCACCCTGATCTTATCTGTTCCTATGATTACCGAAACCCTTTTAAAGAGCATTCACCTGGAACAGGAACGATGCGGCATACGTGAGGAAGCAGCTAATGCTGTACAGAAGTATGAAAAGCTTCAAAAACTCCACCTGCCAGGCAAACCTTATCTGAATGATGCCGTCAAAAAGGTTCTTGGGGAAAACGCAACGCTGATTATCAGCGGCGGCGCTCATATGAATGAAGAAATATCAGGAGAGTTTCAAGCATACGGCATTACTGTTCTTCAGGGATACGGCATCACAGAATGCAGCCCTCTGGTAAGTGTCAACCGCAACAAAGACAATAAGTACGCGTCTGTAGGTCTGCTGCTTCCGGAAATGGAAGTTAAGTTTTCCAATGGGGAAATTCTTATAAAAGGACCCTCGGTATTTAAAGGGTATTATAAAAATCCTCAAATGACCAAAAAAACCTTTGAAGATGGCTGGTTTCGAACCGGGGATCTGGGATATATGGATCGCAAAGGCCATTTATATATCAGTGGACGAAAAAAGAACCTGATCGTATTCAGTAATGGAAAAAAAGTAGTTCCGGAAGAACTGGAAAAACGCATTTTAAAGCTTCCGCTGGTAAAAGAAGCCATGGTCTATGGTGCCAGTAACGGAAAAGCAGCCGATGATGTAAAGCTGTCCGTGATTATTTATGCCGACTCAGCCCAGACACACGGGATGTCCTCCTTTCAGGTACTGGAGCAGATTCAGGAAGAAGTATTGGAACTAAATCACGCGCTTCCTACTTATATGCGTATTTATTCTATAAAAATCTCCGAAACTGAATTTCGCAAAACATCCATTCAGAAATTGAAAAGAGGTGATACCGCCCATGACTGAGGAGCAGGCATTTAAAATTATTGAGGAAACCGTTTATCAGATCACTGGAATTAAAACTTTAACCTACGATACCAATTTTGTTGCAGATCTGGCTTTAAACTCTCTGGATGTTGCCAATCTGGTCTGTGCCTTTGAGGAACGTTTTCAAACAGAAATTCCTCTAAAAGATGTATGGCAGTTGAATCAGGTAAAGGATGTTGTGGAATATCTTACAAAAGATGGCGGGAAAAAACTTCTGTAAAACCATTAGAAAAAGCCGGTTTGTGGTGAGTATACATTATTGTTTATTCAGCACAAACCGGCTTTTCTCACAGGTAAGTAACCCCTCCCTGCGCATTCTTCCCAGCTCTGCAGACATTGCACTTCGCTCTACACAGAGGAAATCAGCCAGTTCCTGGCGGTTAAATGGTATCGTAAATGCATTGCTCCCGCTCCGGACAGCCTGCGCCGATAAATAAGACAAAATTTTTTCCCTGGTAGTTCTTTTGCTCATATGCTCCATTTTCTGTGTCAGCATCACATTTTTCCCGGCCAGAATACGAATCATATTTTCAATTAATCTGGCGTGGAATACACAGGTATTGGGACAATTGGTTATAATCCGCCGATAATCCACAAATAAAATCCGGGACTTCGCAGACGACATAACACTTACCGGAAGCTTCTCTTCTTCTCTGCAGGCAAATGCCTCTCCAAACAGATCTCCCTCTTCTAACTTTGCCAGTATGGTACGGTTTCCCCAGAAATCTTCCTTTAATACATATACTGCTCCGGATAAGATAACACCAATAGAAGAAGCTCTGTCTCCCGCCCGAAATATAAATTCGTTTTTCTCATATGCCGACTCCTTCGCATTCAGACATTTCATCAACTCGTTCAAATCATTTTCTTCGATACCTTTAAAAAGCGGTGACTGCATCATATTATTTTTCCTTTTTTTCATTTTTGTTGTAATTACAACAGAACTTTTCTTTTTAATATAGTAGAATTTGAGCATGAAGTCAAGGGATAAATCTTAAAACGTGTTTGAGAATTCAAGCTATAAACAATATATTTACGCGATATTGCAAGAAGACTTGTGATATGCAGGAGGAGGAATCTATATGATACGTAAAATTATAAAAATAAATGAGGAGAAATGCACGGGCTGCGGTATTTGTGCCGATGCCTGCCACGAAGGTGCTATCGGGATTGTAAAGGGCAAAGCTGTACTTCTGAGAGAAGATTATTGCGATGGTCTTGGCGACTGTCTGCCTGCTTGTCCCGAGGATGCTATTTCCTTTGAAGAAAGAGAGGCACCTGCTTACGATAAAGAAGCCGTTTTGGCGAACATGGCAGCAAAACGCAAATCACTGGCGCAGCCGGATACTTCTATGCAGCACCATGGGCACCACGGCGGATGTCCGGGAAGCAGATCCCACACAATCAGCCACGAAAGACACACACCCGTAAATACGGACAGCCCTGTCGTAAGCGAGCTCTCCCAATGGCCGGTACAGATCAAACTGGTTCCTGTACAGGCACCTTATTTTGACCAGGCGGATTTGTTAGTCGCAGCCGATTGTACTGCATTTTCCTATGGCAGTTTTCATCAGGACTTTATAAAGAATCATATCACACTGATTGGCTGCCCGAAGCTGGATGATGGGGATTATTCCGAAAAGCTCTCAGAAATCATCCGTTTAAATGATTTAAAAAGCATTACCATAGTACGCATGGAAGTTCCCTGCTGCGGAGGTATGGAACATGCAGTCAAAACTGCCCTGGCGCAAAGCGGTAAAAATTTAACCTGCCGGGTGGTAATTATTTCAATCGACGGTAAAATTCTGAAATCGGAATTTGTCTCTGTTTAGTTCAGACTTGCCTTTTCATTTATATGTAATTCAAGGTTACCATGAGCACTTTAGAGCGTGTCTTAAAACTGCTGTAGCTAAATGGTTGATCCGCTTTGCGGGAGATCGCTCTTTAAATTATAAATTAAAAAATATGGAGGAATTAATTATGAACAAAATGTTTTGCTTTCAATGTGAACAAACAGCCGGATGTACCGGTTGTACAGGAAAATCCGGGGTCTGCGGCAAAAAGGAAAGTACAGCCAGACTTCAGGACCAGTTAACAGGAGCACTGATTGGTCTTGCAAGAGCCACAGACGGCAATACCCCCTCTGCATCCACCCACCGCATTATGATTGAAGGATTATTTGCCACACTCACAAATGTAAGCTTTGATGATGAAGCAATTGAAAAGCTGATCAGCCGGGTACATCAGGAAAAGGATGCTTTAATTCCAAAATGCGGCTCCTGCGGATCTCCCTGTTCCAGAAATGATGACTATGATTGTGACATGCTCTGGAATGCCCAGGAGGACATACGAAGCTTAAAATCCCTGATCCTCTTCGGTCTGCGCGGTATGGCAGCTTATGCATACCATGCAATGGTACTGGGCTACCAGGATACACAAGTAAATGAGTTCTTTTACAAGGGCCTTTTCGCTGTTGGATATGATTACACCATGGAAGAACTTCTGCCTTTCGTAATGGAAACAGGTCAGGTCAACCTGAAATGTATGGAGCTTTTAGATACTGCAAATACAAAAACCTACGGAACCCCATCCCCAAAAACAGTTTCCCTTACTATGGAAAAAGGACCGTTTATTGTTATCTCCGGTCATGATCTCCACGATCTTGCACTGCTGCTGGAACAGACAAAGGACACGGGCATTCAGATCTATACCCATGGGGAAATGCTGCCTGCACATGCTTATCCAAAATTAAATGCTTATCCCCACTTAAAAGGACACTTCGGTACAGCATGGCAGAACCAGCAAAAAGAATTTGCTGACATTCCGGCTCCGGTACTGTTTACCACAAACTGCCTGATGCCGCCCAAAGAAAGTTACCAGGACCGTGTATTTACAACGGCTGAAGTTGCCTACCCTGGCATGGCCCATATTGATGAAGCGGGCGGCACAAAAGATTTCTCTCCTGTTATTAAAAAAGCCCTGGAACTGGGCGGTTATGACGAAGCAGTTACTATTCCCGGAATCAATGGCGGTACACAGGTAACTACCGGATTCGGACACGATACCGTTCTTGCCGCAGCAGATACCGTAATCAATGCTGTGAACTCCGGTGATTTGAAGCATATCTTCCTTGTTGGAGGATGTGACGGGGCAAAACCGGGCAGAAACTACTATACCGACTTCGTGAAACAAACACCGGCAGATTCCCTGATCCTCACTCTTGCCTGTGGAAAATTCCGTTTTAACGATTTAGACCTGGGAACACTGGGCGGACTGCCGCGTATCCTGGATATGGGACAGTGCAACGATGCATTCAGCGCCATTAAAGTAGCTGTTGCACTTGCAAATGCCTTCTCCTGTGATGTAAATGAACTGCCTCTGACCCTGGTGCTTTCCTGGTATGAACAAAAGGCTGTCTGCATCCTGCTGACACTCTTATCTCTTGGAATTAAGAATATTTACCTTGGTCCTACACTGCCGGCATTTATATCTCCAAACGTACTGGAATATCTGGTAGCTAATTTCAATATTCATCCGACAGGGGATGCGGGAGAAGATTTGAAGGAGATTCTTGGAAAATAATTAGAAGTCTTGCTTATCTTAAATAGGGGCATTTTCTAACCTTGCCGGAGCACTTTTTGGCGGCACGCGGGTATTCATGGAACTACATTTAAAAGGAGGAGGAAGCGGACAATTGCCTGCTTCCTCCTCCTTTCGTACACAGCCTATATCTAAATAGCGTCTACTTTTCAGTCAACACCATCTTAACGGCATTTATCCACCCCTCGTACTTGGCTTTTTGCATCGCTTTAGCCATTTGAGGTGTGAACTTAGTCCGCTTCATTCCGTCGAAGATCTGATTTTTGTCATACATTCCTACGGCGATTCCTGCGGCGTATGCCGCGCCGATTCCTGACAGTTCCTCCTGGTCGGGTACCTGTACTCCGATTCCCAGCATATCGCTTTGGAACTGCATTAAATAGCCATTTTTTGTGGGACCTCCGTCTACCCTGAGTTCGCCAATCTCAATTCCGGATTCATCACCCATGGCACGGACCACGTCCGTAATCTGGTATGCGATACATTCCAGTCCTGCACGCACAATTTCAGCCTGGCCTGTCGTTCTGGTAATACCGCTGATCATTGCAGCTGCCTTGCCGTCCCAGTAAGGTGCGGATAATCCTGAAAATGCAGGTACCAGATAAGTATGATCCTCCGGATTTGCCATTCTGGCCAGTTCTTCTGTATCCTTTGCAGACTGAATCAGCTTTAAATCTTCCTTCAGCCAGGTGATCACTGCACCGGTATAGTTTATATTCCCTTCCAGTACATAGTTCACTTTACCATCCATACTCCATGCCAGAGAAGTTACTACTTTTTTACTCAGTACCGGCTCTTCTCCGATATTCATCATCACCGAAGATCCGGTACCGTATGTGGTTTTTATCATGCCTTTTTCCAGACATCCCTGTCCAAATAACGCACCATGGGAATCTCCCATAACACCACGTATCGCTACCGGGTGATCAAAATATCCTTCGAAATCCGTTTCTCCGTAATAGCCATTAGAATCAGTCACTTCAGCCAGACATTTCACTGGTATACCAAATAAACCGCACACTTCTTCGTCCCAGGTCAATGTACTGATATTAAACATCTGGGTTCTGCTGGCATTGGAATAATCCGTACGGAATATTTTATGTCCGGTCAGTTTATAGACCAGCCAGCTGTCGATTGTACCGCAGCAAAGTTCACCACGATCAGCCTTTTCTCGGGCTCCCGGAATATTCTGTAATACCCATGCAATCTTTCCCGCTGAAAAATAGGGAGACAGCTGCAATCCCGTATGTAAACGGATCATTTCACCGCAGCCTTTCTCTTCTATCTGATTACAGATAGCTTCCCCTCTTGCACACTGCCAGACAACGGCATCTGCAACCGGTTGACCGCTTTCTTTTTCCCAAACCAGTGCTGTTTCCCTCTGGTTACTGATGCCGATAACTTCAATTTTATTCTTATCAATCTTATTCTCTTCCAGCAGGTTCTTAACTGCCTGGACTGTATTCCGATAGATTTCCATCGGATTATGAGATACCCAGCCTTTTTCATTTATAATCTGCTCATGAGGCAGGTCACTCCGGTAAAGGAGCGCTCCTTCCTCATCAAAAAGCAATGCTTTCGTTCCCTGGGTACTCTGATCTATTCCTAAAACATACTTTTTCGCCATAGTTACACCCTCTGAATAGCACAAGCTGGCTTGCACTATTCCTGAATTAGTAGTTTGAAAGTGATTTTCTTTCACACTTATCTCCATGAATAGCGCAAGCCAGCTTGTGCTATTCCAAATCAGCAGTGTGAAAGCGATTTTCTTTCACACTTATCTCCATGAATAGCGCAAGCCAGCTTGTGCTATTCCAAATCAGCAGTGTGAAAGTGCTTTTCTTTCACACTTATCTCCATGAATAGCGCAAGCCAGCTTGTGCTATTCCAAATCAGCAGTGTGAAAGTGCTTTTCTTTCACACTTTCCTCACATGCCCCATTTACTGCACAACATCTCAGCAAAATGGGAATACAGTTTTTTATAACATTCTATTTCTTCATTGCCAATATACAAATTACTGCAGAATTTCCAGGGCTTTCTTTACAATCCCCTCTGCATTCAAGCCATAGTAATCAAATACTTCTTTTGACGTACCGGTGATAACAGGAGCGTCCGGCAGGGTCATATTGATGACTTTTTTCGGGCATTCGCTGGCAACTGCCTGGCTGACCATTGATCCCAGACCTCCAAAGGGTGCATGCTCTTCGATTGTGATCACTGCCTTCGCATTTCCGGCAGCCTTCACTACTGCTTCTTTATCCAGTGGTTTCACACAGTACATATCCAGAACTGTTGCCCCAATCCCTTTTTCTTTTAACATAGCAGCTGCATCTACAGCCGGTTTTACCATTTCACCGCAGGCAACAATTGCAAGATCACTACCTTGTGTAACAACGGTTGCTTTATCCATTTCAAATGGAACATTTCCTTCTTCATAGATATCTTCTACTGCATTTCTGCCGACACGGATGTATGCCGGTTTTTCATCCTGCAGCAAAGCTTCTACCAGACACTTTGTCTGATGTCTGTCACTTGGAAGGTAAACTCTCATGTTGGGAACACTGGCAAGCGCCGCAATATCCTGTGCAGAATGATGACTCATTCCAAGGGCACCATAACTGATCCCGCCGCTGATACCGATTAATTTCACATTCGTATTAGAGTATGCCACATCTACTTTAGCCTGTTCAAAGCTTCTTGTTGATAAGAAGCAGGCAGGAGAAGCCGCAAATGGTTTCTTGCCGCACTTTGCAAGTCCTGCTGAAATACTTACCAGGTTCTGCTCTGCGATTCCCACTTCAACAAACTGATCCGGATGAGCCTTCGTAAATGGAGCCAGGGATGCGGAACCTCTGGAGTCACTGCATAATACCACAATATCTTTATCGGTGTTTGCTTTTTCAATTAATACATCACATATAGCCTGACGATTTGGAATCTTATTCATGAAGAGCCGCCTCCTTTTTCTCTGCTAATTCAATAGTTGCTTTTTCGTATTCATCTGCAGTTGGTACTTTGTGGTGCCATGCTGCCTGATTTTCCATAAAGGAAACGCCACAGCCCTTTGTAGTGTCTGCAATGACTACCGTTGGTTTTCCTTTGACCGTTTTAGCTTCTTCGAATGCTGCATTTAAAGCATCAATATTATTTCCGTCTGCATGAACTACATGCCATCCAAAGCTGCCAAATCTGGCATCCAGATCATCATGTGCCATAACCTCTTCCGTACCTCCGGAAATCTGAAGACGGTTTCTGTCGACCACTGCAACAAGGTTATCTAATTTATAATGTCCTGCTGCCATAGCACCTTCCCATACGGAGCCTTCCGCAAGTTCACCATCGCCCATAACCGTATAAACGCGGTAATCCTTTTGATTCATCTTACCTGCCAGCGCCATGCCGACACAGACAGGAAGTCCATGTCCCAGGGAACCGGAGTTCATCTCAATACCTGGAAGTTTATTATTGGGATGTCCGATATATTTGCTCCCAAAGGTAGAAAACTGCTCAATTACTTCATCAATAGGAAAGAATCCTTTTGCAGCAAGTACGCTGTAATATGCTTCTACTGAATGACCTTTACTGAGAACAATACGGTCTCTGTTTTCATCATCCTGGTTATCAGGAGAAATATTCATCTGCTTAAAATAAAGGGTAACCAAAACGTCCATCACACTAAAATCACCGCCGATATGACCGGTCTTTGCTTTATAGATCATATCCAGGACATTTTTTCGCAGTTCAAATGACAATGCTTTTAAATTCTTCATAGATTCATTCTCCTCTTAAATATGCTTTCACATCTTCTTCAATCGGATCATATAAATCCGGTTTCACATTGATGTATTTACATGCTTCATATAATACAGGTACAACATTTTTATGAATACCTACGCAGTGATGGATGTAAGGTCCGCAGACGATTTTATCCTCCAGGCGCTTAATATTATCCACTTCTACCCAGAGATAGGTTCCCATACCCTTTGGTCCGTCCACGCCTTTTGCATTTCCAAGAAGCATCGAATATTCTCCATTGTCTCCATCAAATCTGACAAGCGTAACTTCTCCGTGTCTGGCTTCTGCCGTAATGCTTCCCGGATGATCAAATGCCAGCGGATAAGTCAGCTTCGGCGTTTCTCTTGCAACGGAAATCGGCCATGGACCGCAGTGCTGCAGCAATTCTCCATTTTCAATATCCGGATGGCGGATGGTCCAGTCAGCAAAGAAACTTCTTGTCTCGTCCATGCCTGCTGCTTCTACCAATAAGGAAGTAATCGCTCCGTGGATGTCTGTTTCACAAACAACCGGGATACCTTCATCATTTAATAACGCATTGGCGGCACAAGGCATAATTCCAATTTCTGACTGCAGGCAGTTCCAGCACTGAATCGCAATCGCATTACAGCCGTACTTTGTCGCCAGACTCTTCATAGCTACTTTCAATGCAGCCACATTTTCCACTTCATCCTCTTTGATCTGGATTTCCATATTTTCTTTTATGTAAGCAATTACCTTCTCTACTTCAGTTTTCTCTGCTTTTACTTTCTTCATCTCCTGCGTCAGTTCCGGCATCGGAATCGGGGAAAGCTGAATATTAAACTTCTCCAGAAGTTCGCCTTCATTACACATCGTCGTCCAGAAATCAAAAGGTCTTGTGGAAATCTGTAAGATACGGATTTTCTTAAATGTTTTTACTACATTACAGACAGCCATGAAATCCTTTAAGCCACGCTCAAAAACCGGATCATTTAATCTGCAGTTGGTCATATAGGTAAATGGAATCTGGAATCTTCTTAAAACCTTGCCGGTTGCAAATAATCCGCACTGGGTATCACGCAGACGAACACCATTTTCATCTGGTCTTTCATCCAGCGGTCCCCATAATAAAACAGGTACGTTTAACTCTTTAGCCAGTCTTGCACATTCATATTCCGTACCGAAATTGCAATGCGGAAGGAATAAACCGTCAATCTTCTCTGTTTTGAATTTCTCAGCAATTTTCAGCATATCTTCATCATTATAAAGAAGTCCTTCTTCGTTGATATCTGTAATATCCACAAAGTCTACGCCCAGTTCCTTCAACCGGTCAGCTGTAAGACCTCTGTATTTGATTGCGTCCGGAGCACTGAAAATACTCCTTCTGGTAGGTGCATAACCTAATTTGATATGTGCCATAATCCTTACCTCCAATTTGATTTTTCATGTTTCATTTATTTACTTTGTATTTATCTTTTTCTATACTTATATTATAAACGTTTATGTAAATAATTCAAGTATTTTTATATAAAATTTTATTCTTATATTTAATTTTTGTTGTTTTCCTCTAATTTTGCAGTACTTAATTTGTGAAAAACATCTTTTATATTAGTAGTAATACGCTTTTTACATCAAATATGGCGAATCGCTATAAATATTCATATAAATTTTACTATAATTTTTTATATAAACGAACTGAATTATTATTTATATAAAATTCCGTAACTCTTATATTTAGCTTTTATCCACAGCAAAAAGGGCACGACTCCCGTCATGCCCAATCTTACCTATATCATTTATAAAAATTTCTGCTTTTCTATTTTCATACACGCCGAAGCCGCACTGCCATGTATTCCTTCCCTGGCAGTTCCACTTTAAACTTCCCGGATGCCACGCCTTTCTTTTCTATTGTCATTTCCCAGGTATCGATCACTTCCACTTCAAATCTGCTCTCTTCATCAAAATAAAACTCCCGAAAAGCAGGACGATTGAATCCATAATAGCACAAATAATAATCCTGTACCGGTTTGCCTGCTGCTGTGGTGGATTCAGCCGTTGCACATATTTCATCCCATCCTCTTTGTATTGGCATCAGCCCCATACCTGGTGTTTCACTTAATATACGATAGAGGAATTTGAACCTTTCCGGGCTGTCTCCGTGAAGTTCACCGCCGTGGGACCACCAGAGAATATCCTGGGGATGCATATAAGTTTCTCCATGTCCTGCATAGCCGCCCCGAAGGGATGCCTCCCAAAATCTCCTGGTAAGTTCCCTTCCACTGATATTTCCCCATCCATGCTGAATATTCCCTTCATAGGCTATTTCATCCAGCACAATCGGTTTCTTATACCGCTCTCTCCACTCTGTTACCAGTTCAGCAGATTTATAGACATCCTGCCGCTGGATACTGCAATGGGTAATCCATGGTCTGGAGTGGTCGTAAAAAGGTTTGCAGTTATGGATGGAACGCAGATGGGCATATGGGTCAAAATCACAGATGATCTTCGCATAACGCTCCCAGTCCGCTATGGATTTTTGAGGCATCAGATCGTATTCGTTTGCCAGGGACCACCACACATTTCGATAAGCTGCAAAGCGGGCAATTACATATTTCCAATACAGATCATCACATTTTTCATTCATCATGCTAAATCCCCATCGGTCATATGGGTGCATCACAATGAGATCCGCTTCAATTCCCAGATCACGAAGCTGCCCGATGCACTTTTCAATATGCTGGAAATGCTCTGTGTTAAACCGTTCAAAATCCCAGTCATTGCCCTCTGCCAACCCATTGTATTCCATAAAGTTTTCCTTGGTGAGCACCGAGCTTTCACAAGGGGATCCCACATACGGATAAGATCTTGGTTCTGTCAGGTTATAGTCATAATGCTTTGGAAAAATGCAAAACCGGATTTTATTAAATGCACTGTTCTTCAAGGTCTCCAGTGTTTTGTCCTGTAACTCTTCAGACTGCAGTTCCCATACATAACAGGTAGTTCCGATGGAATAATATGGGGTTCCGTCTTCATAAGCAAAATGATATGTATTAGCCACATGCACCGGTCCATGGTTATCCCTGGATGGAGCCGTTACAATAAAATCCCCTTTTACTGTCTCATCGCTAAAATTTCCTGTAATCTCAAATGTATAATTCTCCTCAAAAGATGGCATAAACCGTATTTTGTAAATCCCATTTCCGTCATAGAACCCATCTATGCTTTTTACTTCATTCTTACTTTCAAATACACCCCGGATCTGATAATCCACAAAAGGATTTCCATCATCCGGTCCTTCGCAGGCAATCTCCAGTATATCCCACTTTTCAATTTGTTTCTCATAGCCGCGTAATTTCATGTCTATATCCTCGCTTTCCCGGCAGACAGTTCTGTCTGACTGCCATTTCCTATCCCTTTTTATGAAACATCACGATTTCACAGCTCCTGCCATACCTTCTACAAAATAGCGCTGGAAAATCAGATAGACTGCCAATACCGGTATCACCGATAAGAGTACACCGGCACAGAGATAACCATAATCCGTACCATGTTCCCCAACAAAAGTCATAATACCTACCGGAACCGTCTTCTTCATATTATCATTTATAATAACGCTTGCTAAAAGGTATTCATTCCAGGTTGCCAGAAAATCCGTTATAATAAGCGTCGCCACTGCCGGTTTTGCAATGGGAAGTAATATCCGCCAGAACATCTGCCACCTGGTACAGCCATCAATATAAGCCGCCTCATCGATATCCTTTGGTATCCCTTTAAAAAATCCTCTGAGTATCAAAATGCCGTAAGAAATTCCAAAACCAACATATACATAAAATAAACCGAAATAAGAATTTAAAAGATTTAATTTACTGTAGATAATATTGATCGGAACCAGTGCTGTCTGCATGGGAAGCATCATTCCCACCAGGAAAAACACAAACCATCCGGTTTTATGTTTGATATTCAGCCTGGTTAGTGCAAAAGCAGCAAGAGCTTCAATAACAATTCCAATGGGCACCTTCAGACCGGAAACAATCAGGTCGTTTTTCATGTAAGTAAGCAGTCTTCCTTTGGTAATTGCATTGGTAAAGTTATCCCAGGCAATCTCTGTCGGAACGCTGAACAGGCTGAGCCCGCTGTAGAAATCTTTTTTTCCTTTGATCGCTGTCAGAAGCAGGGTGAGCATAGGAACAATCCAGATCAGCGCCAGTACCGCCAATATGACATACAGGATCACTTTTTTTGAAAATTTCATCTGTTTTCCGTCCATAACAGCCTCCTAATCTTCTTTCGCCGTAAATACAACATACGGCACAATTACAACCAGCATGATGATAACCATAATACACGCTACCGTCGTTCCCATACCTACATTATTGTACTGGAAAGTCTGAGAATACATATAGGTAGACAGCATCTGTGTGGAGTTATTTGGCCCACCGCCGGTAAGTCCCTGCACCACATCAAATACTTTCATGGCTGCCACTACCAGAGTCGCTATGACGATTACAAATGTCTCTTTCAGAAGCGGTACAGTAATAAAGAAAAATTTCTTAATGCCGGATGCCCCATCAATCGTTGCTGCCTCCAGTACATCAATTGATACTGCCTGAAGTCCCGCGAGAAACAGAATCATAGGCTGACCGATTGCCTGCCATAAAGATGCCGCAAAAATTGCATATAAGCTAACATTCGGATCTGATATCCAGCTCTGGGAAAAATTAATTCCAAGTGCCTGGCAGAATTGATTAATAAATCCGATATTAGGGTTATAAATCCATCTCCAGATAATCGATACAGCGATTGGAGCGATTACACATGGAAAATAAAAGAATCCACGAAAAAATGTGCGCCCCTTAAATTTCTTATTCAATATTACTGCAAAGGCCAGTGCTACCGTCATCGTAACAAAAACAGTCAGCACAATCCAAATCAGATTATTTTTAATAGCGGTTATAAAAATCGGGTCATTAGTAAATAACTGTATGTAATTTTTTGCCCCTACAAATTCCATATCGCCGATTCCATTCCATTTGAACAGGCTTATAAAAAAGGAATAACACACTGGCGCAACAATTACGGAGAGATAGATAATCCCTGCCGGAATCATAAATGCATATGCACCCCAGTCTATTTTAGTTTTTTTCTTCATGGTTTCACTCCAATCTATTGTTATCCGGCAGGCAAAGCAATCCACCCGCCGGTACAGAATCATGGGAACTTACTTATTATTGTAAGCGTCAATCGCTTCCTGGATCTTCTTTGCTCCATCCTCCGGTGAGGTCTGCCCGTTTGCTATTCCGTCCTGCACATCAAACAGGGCATCTGCAATTTCTGTCGGGAAAGCCTGATCGGTAATTGTAAAGGTACCATTCTTTTCCGCTGTTTCCAGCATAATCGGAACATTGGGCTGCCCTTCCGGCATTTCTGCATCTGCTTTTGGAAGCGGCAGATTATAATACTCTGCATACTTGTCTGTATTTTCTTTGCTGTAATAATAATCCATAAATTCCACACAAGCATTTAACTGAGCATCCGTATTGTCTGCATTAAACTGTGTCATCTCCACAAATGCCGATAATCTGTTTGTTCCGCCTGAAGGGAACGGGAATGTTCCGTACAGATTAATATCCTGTTCTTCCTGTACGATTTTTCCATCGTACCACTGTCCCTGAATATCCATTGCGGCTGTTCCTGAAAATACTGCCATCTGGGTATCATTGGGGTCTGCTGTAACAAATCCTTCCGGAAAATAACCCTTATCACAGAATTCTTTATATTTTGTCAGTGCCTGTACCGTAGCATCATTATCATAACTGCTTTCAAAGGTATTCATCTTATCATGTTCCTCAGCCCCGGCATAGTGTTCAATTAAAAGTTCTACAAAACGCATTACATGCCATCCGTTTAGTCCCGCTGTGGAGATGGGTGTAATACCATTTTCCTTTAATACCGCACATGCCTGCTCAAACTCTTCAAAGGTAGAAGGTACTGCAATATTGTATTTTTCAAAAATATCTTTTCGATAATAAACGTCAAGTACATTGTAGCTGGTTGGATAACCGGAAAGCTGTCCGCCAAGTTCGCACAGCGTCAACGCTCCTTCACTGAATGTTTCGTTCCATTTATGTTCCCCTGCATATTCCGTCATATCATATGTAAGTCCGTTTTCCGCATAGAATCCGCCCAGGCTTCCGCCCCAGTTGAACCACATATTCGGAAGTGTTTTAGAAGAGGCCGCAACCTTACATGCATCCTTAATACCATCGGTATCATAATAAGCAACGGTAACTTTCATATCGTCATGTGCTGCATTAAATTCTTCCACAATTGGTTCCACTGCATTCTGCCTGGTATTTAATGTCCAGAATGTCACTTCTGTGGAATCTCCCGAAGACGCACCGTTTTGCTTTGCTTCACTTCCTTTTGCAGTTCCCGCTTCCGTCCCGGCATCTGTCCCAGCCCCTGAACCTCCGCCGGAACATCCACTCAGAACCGTTGCAGCCAGCATAGCTGATACCAATAATAATGATATAATCTTTTTACTCTTCATAATGAAATCCTCCTGAATAAGATATTTTTTTGAATAATTTAAATCATTCTTTAAATATTCAAGTCTTTTCTTGTTATCTCTTAAATTTATTTAAATTTGATTTAAACCAATATTACCATAATATTTAAATTTATTCAAGTAAATTATCGTTATTCTGTATATTTTAACAATGTTACTTGTTGTATTTTGTGCATTTCTTACATTAATATTGATTAAAATATAAAGATTATATATATTCACATAAATATTTATATAAAACTACATTTTCAACTCTTGAATTTATTTTTACAAACATTTAAATTTTTGCAATTTGATTTGTTTTGTTACATTGCAATTACCAAATAATGACGCGGCATAAAATAAAATTACTCCGACCCTTTGTGAGTTGGAGTAATTTATATGTGACAGCTTTATCCTTCCGGGTTGACTTCCGTTGATCGATCCATGACCCAAAAGCCTCCAGTGCCTGCTCTACAAGATTAAAAAAGCCAGGCGCGCCCGGCTTTTTGCCGGCACTCCGAAACGTGCTGCAGCGAATGCCAAACAGTGACTATCTGCTGAAACGGGAACTAATCGCCATATGTGGGCAGATGCTTTTACACTCGCCGCAGCGGATGCACTCTTTACTATTGATATCTTTTGTAACTTCCACATTCATTTTGCAGTTTTTCACGCACAGCTTACAGTTAGTGCACTTTGTCTTATCAATGGCAAGCTGATAAAAACTGAATTTATTGAATAAGGCATACAGTGCTCCCAATGGACAAAGGTACTTGCAAAAGGGGCGATAAACAAAAATGCAAGATAGCAAAATCCCAATCAATATGCCTAATTTCCAATAAAACAATAACCCTATAGTGTTTTTTAATTCTTCATTAATTGCCATTAAGGGGATACCGCCGCCTAATGTTCCGGCGGGGCAAATCAGTTTGCAAAAAAATGGATTTCCCATTCCATATTGATTTGTAATAATAATCGGCAAAGCAATAACGAAAACGAGTAAAATAATATATTTTAGATACCGCAGGAGTTTATCGACCTTGCCTGGTATTTTTAGCTTCGGGGTTTTAATTTTGTAAAGCAAGTCTTGTATAAACCCAAAAGGGCATAAAAATCCACAGATAAAGCGCCCGAGTAAAACACCAAACAGCATAATAAACCCGAAAACATAAAAGGAAAAATTATAGTTGTGATCTCCCAATACCGCCTGCAGTGCCCCTATCGGACAAGAACCCAGTGCGCCTGGGCAGGAATAACAATTAAGTACCGGCACACAAAACAGCTTTGTGTTTCCCGTGAATATTTTTCCCTTAGTGTACCCGGCCAAATACCCATTTGTAAAAATGGCAGAGATCAGCTGAATGATATGTCTTTTGTTTTTCATTTGATTCATCAGCCTATCCCTATGCACTCAAGACAAATGTTGACTGCTTTTTTTAGAACCGTGAATTGTTCCTCCCGCATAAAACCAATTCCTATCATCACCAGTGATGCTACCAGAATATAAAATTTAAAGTAAATAAGACGTGTGAGTTTCATATTAACACCTTTCATTTCTGCTCTGTTTTATTCGAAACAAGAGCAATTCTATCTTGAATCGCTTCTCTGTAATCATCTTCTGATGTACCTCCAAAATGAGGCTCTCCGACCACCTTGCCCTTACTGTCTACAAAAATAGTTGTCGGAAAAATATTCGTCCGGTCTGTTAGCTCCTCTTGAAGCACTTGGTCAGGAATAAGTGTCATAAAATTCACACCTGCATCACTCATAATTCGGGTCGCGAATTTAACTGCTTTTTTGTCTATATCTTTTTTTAGATTCACAGTATCGACACAAATTGAAATAATATTGCTGCCCTTTGGTTTTGCATTATACAGCTTTGCAATATCGGGCATTTCAGCAATACAGGGGCTGCAATCCGTTGTCCACAGGTTTATCATTGTAATTTCATAATCTTTAAAAATGTCGGAAGATACCGTTTCACCGGTTAGCGTTGCCGTGTTAAAACCGGATATATCTATGTTCGAAAATAATTCAATTTGCTCGGAATTCTGCGCATTCAATTCTTCTTCCGTTAAAACAATAACATCACTTGGACCCTTGATCAGCAGGAGAACAGCCAGTATTATAACAATGCTGATTATTACGGCAACTATAATTCCAATTACTTTAAAAGCTTTTTTCATTTCTTTATCTCCCTCTTCTTTTTATTGTGCTTCACAAGATAAGTGACAGCTAAGCCGATTGCAGACAGTATCGCAGTAAATGCAAAAAAATATGCAATTGGAATTAATGCAAAGGGTTCCACTAATACACCCTCTGCCGTAACATAGCTTCCTATTGCCATAAATGCTGCTGCACAGCCAATGCTTGCCAGAATCGAAAGCATTAAGGTACCCAGTAAAAAAGCAGATAATATATCTCGCTTCCATTTTTTCGAAATATTACTTATCAGGCTTATATCTTCCGTATGACTTACTGTCAAAATTTCTTCATTTATTTGCTTTAGCTCTTCTGTGCACTTTAAGCAGGTGGATAAGTGCTCCTCAATTAACTTACGGCTGTCTTCACTGCATACATTATCGTGATACAGCGGCAGTAAATCTTTGACAACTTCACAATTTATACTCATATTATAGTCTCTCCTTTAATTTTGTTTTGGCTCGATGGTAAGTGACTCTGGCCCAACTTTCCGTTTTCTCAAACAAGATGCCTATTTGTTGAAAAGATAATTCTCCAAAAACTCTCAGTGTAAAAACCTCCTTATAAGGCTCTTCTAAGCTGTGCAGGGCTTTATGGATTTCCAAGGCACTCTCCTTTGTCAATAAACTCTGTTCAATGTTTACTTCATTGGCAGTTTCCTGTGTTTCATTTAACATTGTTGATTTCTGTTCATTTTTAACAGAAGTAAAATAACAGTTTTTGGCAATTTGACATAGCCAAACATAAAGTTTGCACTTCCCCTCAAATTTGTCGATATTTCTTAGTGCTTTAAAAAAAGTTTCTTGGGTTATTTCTTCAGCAATTGCTTCATTTCTGCTTAAGGATAAAACATATTTATATACATCCCTGAAATAAAGCTTGTATATTTCGTTAAAATCTGTCACTTTCTCACCTCGCTTTCGTATATAAGACTCTCAAGTATAAAATTCGTTACAAACTTTTTTAAATAATTATTGTGGGGGCAAATCTTATTTTAGAGTATAACCCTTTAAAGTAAATTGCTAATCAAATTTTATTTGAAAATTAACAGAGCGCGCTGTGATAATTACTGATAGGATAATACAACTATACAAAAAGACAAAAAAATGGGAAGTAAACTATCAGGATATCCTTTTATTACGGCGGATTCCTGTTTTACTTCCCATTAATCTAAGCTTCCCATTACGCCGGATATGCGCCCGGCAGGAACACATTTTTATTCCCGGTAAATTCAAATGGAGTTGATCTATATGCAGTCTGAGCCGGGGTTTCCCCCGGCTGTTTTCAAACAAGCGTGCTTTACGACCGTTCGCAAACACTATTACGTTCAATAAATTTCGTACACACCTGAATCTTTGTATTGACCTGGTCATCATCTTTTTTAATCATATCAATTACCCGGCGCACTGCAAGTTTCCCCATCTCCTGCTTTGGTACGCGAAGGGTGGTAAGCGCCGGGGATGATATCTCACTGAAAGGGAGATCATCAAAACCAACCAGCGAAACGTCTTCGGGTACCCGGTATCCCATTTCCTGAAGCGCTTTCATTGCACCAAGGGCAATCATATCATTGTCCGCAAAATACGCCGTAGGTAATTTTGATTTCTTCTGCAGGTACTTCAGCATTTCCTGGTATGCTCCATTTAATGTAGTGGGAAGGGTTACCGTATTCTCATTTTTTACCGGAAGATTTGCTTTTTGCATTGCAGTACCATAGCCTACCGCTCTGGAACGAAATGCCTTAATACGAAAACTCCCTCTCAGATAACCGATTTCCTTATGGCCTTTTTGAATCAGATACTCCACTGCTTTCCTGGAAGAATCCGCATTATTAATCAGCACTCCGTTAAATGACATATCTCCAGCCCAATAATCCAGCATTAAAAACGGACATCCTGCGCTTTTAAAGATCTTCACATCCTCTTCCATAAGCTCCGTGCCAAGCAATACAATAGCAGACGCACTGTCATTAATCATCCAGTGCACCTGTTCTTCATAGTCTTCATCTTTCTGGTTCAAATGGCATATAACCATCTCAAACCCTGACTCCCGGCATTCCTTCTCGAATCCATCAATCAACAGCGAGAAAAATGGCGTATCATCGATAATCAAACCATTCTTTTTAAAGATGACAAATTTGATCTTACGAATACTGGATTCACTGATATATCCCATCTCCTTAGCCACACGAAAAATTTCTGCTGATGTCTGCGCATTCACACCTTTTTTATGATTAAGCGCATTGGAAATAGTAGCCGGCGAGAAACCGGTCTTCTCGCTAATACTTTTTATACTCACCTTCATAACCGAATATACCCTTCCTTTCACACGATTTTATCGCATATAAACGTCCAATTAAATTATTTATATATTATTTTATCAAAATTTATATATAATTGCAATGGATTAATTCTAATCTTTTACATAATTTTTCTAATATCCCATACACTAAGTTAAAATCCCCTTTTGGAGGTACGTTTGAAACTTCCTATCAAACTATTTATTAATGCAGTATCGCAGGCGGAGCCCGCGGTATGCAGGAGGTATAACTATGAAATCAATTAAAAAACAATACTTTTACTATGAGCTTACCTTTGCCCTGCTGGCTATCGTTTTTGGAACTCTTTTCCACTTTATATATAAATGGAGCGGCTACCATTACCTTATTGCCTTTATTTCCCCGATTAATGAATCCACCTGGGAACACCTGAAAATGTTATTCTTTCCTTTTCTGTTTCTCACATTTATTGAATACTTTTTGATTGGGAAGAACTTTTCCTCCTTTGTCACCGCCAAAACAATCGGATGCTTCGCAGGATTGTTGTTTATCGTTGCATTCTTTTATACTTACACCGGTATAATCGGAACAAACTACCTGGCCATGGATATTCTGACATTTGTCCTGGGCGTTCTGATCTGTTACTTTTGCAGTTGGTACTTGAGTGCATGCAAAAAAACGGGAAATCACACTTCGAATATATTGTGCCTGTGCCTTCTGCTTCTGTTAGCATTTTTCTTCGCCGCATTTACCAACCATACACCCAATATTAATTTATTTAAATCGATTCCATCGGAAGTATTAAAAAATTAAACCCTGTCATTATTTCCGGAAACGACATTATTTTCATCCAATATCAAGATTACGAAACAGGATTCCAGTAACAACAGAAAATGCCTGTACCATAGGGTAACTTCACAGTTGCGGATACAACCAAAAAGCACCTTCCGGTACAGGCATTTTTCATACCTCATAATATATTTTATTTTCTTCCAGCACTTCTGCCTTTTTATCATGGCATTCCAGAATTGCCACACAGCAATTTTTCGGAACTCCGCCATTCCAGAAATCAGACATTTCAAACGTACGCACGCTGTTGAGTAATCCCCGCATTGCACCGCCGTGAGTTGTAATCAGGATTGTTTTATCCTGATACTCCTCACGATTTAAAATATCGTCCATAAATGCTTTTGTCCTCTCCCCCAGAGATCGGATATCCTCTCCATCTGAAGGAGGAACATACTTATCCGGTGCCCGAAAGAAGTTAGAAAACTCGGGATCCGGAATCTCGTAGTTTTCCCTGCCGCTTATCATCCCTTCAAAAACACCAAAGCTGATCTCTATAATCCGCTCATCAGTTAATATAGGAGCATTGCGTTCTCCCATTACAATTCTGGCTGTTTCCAGAGCCCGTTCCAGCGGACTGCTGATAGCCAGATCAAATGGTATCTCTTTTAAAGCTTCTGCCGTAATCTTTGCCAATTTTCTCCCATTTTCATTTAACGGGATATCCGTGCGGCCCTGGAGACGTTTCTGGGTATTCCAGTCTGTCTCCCCATGCCTCATTATATAAATTTTCATAACTACTGTCTCAGCTCGATTCCCATGGATTCTAAGCCATTCAAAATTTTCTTCATTGCTGCAGAAACTTCAGCTTCTTCCAACGTTTTATCTTTAGCCCTGAATGTAATAGAGTAAGCAATGGATTTAAATCCTTCTTTAATCTGAGAGCCTTCATAAATATCAAATAACTGGTAGCTTTCTAATATTTTGCCGCCTCTCTGTGCAATCATAGCTTCAATCTGACCCGCCAGAATTTCTTTTGGCACAACCATACTAAGGTCACGGTTAACTGCAGGGAACTTGGCAATTCCTTCAAACTTACGGTCAAAGGTAGACATTTCCACTACCAGAGGCATATCCAGCACTGCAACATAAACACGATCGCCAATATCATAATTATCCGCTACTTCCGGATGCACTTCGCCCAAATATCCCACAACTTTTCCATTGTAAATGATATTTGCCTGACGTCCCGGATGCAAAAACGGTTTGCCAGACCTGGGATCATAGGTTTCCTTCTCATGCAGTCCTATTTTCTCAAAGAACTCTTCAATTACACCTTTCATTGTATAGAAATCACCTTCTCCATACATTCCAAGCGTAAACTGCATTCTCTCATCAGGAAGATCCTTAAGCGGAAGTTCTGTTGGCAGATATACATTTCCAAGTTCATACAAACGAACATTTTTATTTCTGTGATTGTAATTAAATGCCAGGGAGGTCAGCATCCCATTCAGAGAAATGGTTCTCATGATACTGAAATCTTCCCCCAAAGGATTAGAGATCTGGATTGCCTTTCTATATTCCGAATCTTCCGGCAAGAGCAGTTTGTCAAACACCTTAGGACTTTCGAAAGAATACGTCATACCCTGAGAAAAACCGCAGAATTCTGCAATATCCCTTGCCACTTCTTCGATTCTCAACTTAAAGGTCAGCTTCCCGGTGGTTGCTTCTCCTCTTGGAAGTGTCGTCGGTATATTGTCATAACCATAAAATCTTGCTACTTCTTCAGCCAGATCAGCCATGCGGAACAAATCATGGCGGAAAGTAGGTGCTATAATCTCGTTTGCCGCTGCATCGTATTCCAATCCAATTTTCTCAAAATATCCCAGCATTTCTTCTTTTGAAATATCAGTTCCCAACAGCGTATTAATCTTATCAGCATCAAAACCAATACGAACCGGATTTTTCTTCTTACCATACACGTCAGCCATACCGCCAACAACTTCTCCTGCTCCCAGCTCTTCTACAAGCTGGCATGCACGGTCTATCGCTGCCTGGGCATTATTTGGATCCAGCCCTTTTTCAAATTTACCGGAAGCATCCGTACGAAGTCCTACTTTCTTACTGGAAAGTCTGATATTCGTTCCATCAAAGCATGCCGCTTCAAAGAGCATTGTTTTAACATCATCCGTAATCATAGAATTTTCTCCACCCATGATTCCGGCAATACCAACTGCTTTTTCCCCATCACAGATCATCAGAACAGACTCATCCATCGTTCTTTCCTGACCGTCCAGGGTAACAAATTTCTCATCTGCATTTGCACGTCTCACAATGATTTCATGATTTGCAATGGTATCATAGTCATAAGCATGCATAGGCTGACCGTACTCTTCCATAACATAATTGGTAATATCGACAATGTTATTAATTGGACGGATACCGTTTGCTGCGAGGCGTCTCTGCATCCATTTCGGTGATGGAGCTATTTTAATATTCTTAACTACTCTTGCACAGTAGCGGGGGCACAGCTCCGTATCCTGTACTGTCACTTTGATATAATCATTTACATCTTCGTTATTTCCGGTTTTAGCAACAACCGGAGGTACAAACTTTTTATTAAATGTAGCAGCCGCTTCTCTGGCAATACCGATTACGCTATAGCAGTCCACACGGTTGGATGTAATCTCATATTCGAATACAACATCGTCTAAATCCAGCGCATGTATGGCACTTTCTCCTACCTTTGCATCCTCCGGGAAAATATAAATACCATACTCTGGTGCTTCCGGATACATCTCTCTTGTAGAACCCAGTTCTTCAATAGAGCACATCATACCGCAGGATTCAATTCCTCGCAGTTTTCCGTTTTTGATCTTTACTCCGCCTTTTGTCTTCTTGCCGTCATGTCCGCCCGCTACGCGTCCACCGTCCAGAACAACCGGAATCTTATCTCCTTCTTTTACATTTGGAGCGCCTGTTACGATCTGTACCGTTTCCGTACCCACATTTACCTGGCAGATAATCAGCTTATCTGCATCCGGATGTCTCTCTATAGATTCTATCTGTCCGATTATAATTTTTTCCAGATCTTCATCCAGCCTCTCAAATCCTTCTACCTTGGTGCCTGACAATGTCATTGCATCCGTATATTCCTGTGCATCCGCTTCCAGGTCCGGAACGTATGCTTTAATCCATGATAATGATGTATTCATTCTGTTTTCCTCTCTTTACTTAATTTCCTTTAAAATTGTTTTAAGAAACGAATATCGTTTTCATACAGTAATCTCATATCGTCAATTTCATATTTCAAAAGAGCAATACGTTCCAGTCCCACACCAAATGCAAAACCGCTGTAGACCTCAGGGTCAATGCCGCACATTTCTAAAACATGAGGATGTACCATTCCACAGCCCAGAATTTCAATCCATCCGGAACCTTTACAGAAACGGCATCCTTCTCCGCCGCATTTAAAGCAAGTCACATCTACTTCTGCACTTGGCTCTGTAAACGGGAAATGATGAGGACGGAATTTTGTCTTCGTCTCAGGCCCGAACAATTCTTTTGCAAACTCTTCCAGCGTTCCTTTTAAATCTGCAAATGTAATATTCTTATCAATTACCAATCCTTCGATCTGGTGGAAAGACGGTGAATGTGTAGCATCTACTTCATCGGAGCGGAATACTCTTCCAGGTGCAATCATACGGATAGGAAGTTTGCCCTGTTCCATTACACGCGCCTGTACCGGTGAAGTCTGTGTCCTTAAAACAATGTCTTTATTTACATAAAAAGTATCCTGCTCATCCTTAGCCGGATGATTCGCCGGAATATTTAATTTTTCAAAATTGTAAAGATCGTACTCTACCTCCGGTCCTTCCACCACTTCATATCCCATGCCAACAAAGATACGTTCCACTTCTTCTAAAGCAATGGTATTTGGATGACGATGACCTACATTATTCTTCTTCGCCGGAAGTGTAACGTCAATCACTTCACTTTTTAATTTTTCTTCCCGAACCTTAGATTCTAACTTCTTTTTTGTTTCTTCCAAAAAGTTTTCAATAGCAGCTCTGGTATCATTCACCATCTGTCCTACCAGTGGACGTTCTTCCGGTGTTACATCTTTCATTCCTTTTAAAACTGCTGTCAGCTGCCCCTTTTTACCCAGGAATGACACACGAACGTCATTTAATTTGTCCAGTGCATCGGAATTTTGGATCTGACTCAATGCTTCTTCTTTGATAGCTTGCAATTTGTCTTTCATTTTAATTCTCCTTTTCAATTGATCTGGTTCTTGTGGATCCTTGTGCAAATCGCTCTGCAAGCAGGCTATTTACTCGCATCCCTTCACTTGCTGGCAGCCGTTCATCCGGCGTGCCACCTCGCCTGACGGCTCGGTCGCGGGCTATCGCCCTTTGCCTCTTTGCTTTCGCGCAAAAAAAGCCTCATCCCCCTGGTGTAAGGGACGAAGCTTGGAGTTCCGTGGTACCACCCTAATTCCTGCTGCTGCAGGCTCTTAATTAAGTATGCTTAACGCGCATGGTCGGCATTTCCTACTGTGATTTCAAAAATGCAGCTCCGGTGGGAAATTCGAATTTATCATCTGAACTTAAGGATGCTTCCAGCCGACGGCTTCCTCTCTCTGTAAGAAAATGATCTTCTACTGACACCTTCATCGCTTTTTATTATTAATAAATTTTATATTGCTCACTTACTATTACTATGACCTATTTTATCATATTTACTTAATCTGTCAAGTCAAAACTCGAACTATCTTCTAAATAGCAGTTAATTTCAGCACCAATGAATATAAACCACATGCAGAAATACAGCCACAGCATTACCATAACAGCAGATGTCAGACTTCCGTAAATGGATGACATTCTTTTTGCCATTTCAAAATAAATGGAAAATCCATAAGAAAAAATGGACCAGGCAAGTGCCGTAAATAATCCTCCGGGTAGAAGGTTGGCAAATCTGTCCTTACGGTTGGGCAGCAGTTTATACATCGCCATAAATAGCAGCGTGAGCAGCGTAATTGTTGCAATGGTTCTGACGCTGATTATAAATCCGGAGAATTCTTTTAGAAGAGGAACATATCTGATGATCAGATCATGTACCTGATTTCCAAATACCAGCAACAGCATTGCTGCTACAATAGAAACCAGAAAGAGCACTGTATAGAATGCGGAACGCAGACGCATATAAATATAATTTCTAGTCTCACGAATTCCCTGAACGGAGTTTAACCCGTTTGTAACTGCCATAACTCCTCTTCCCGCAGCCCACACGGCAGCAATAGCCGTTCCTGACAGCAATGCGGTAGATCCGGTATAGACACCGCCCACCAGTCCATCCAGAACCTCGCGAAAAGAAGCAGGCAAAACACCCATTACCATATCCACCACATCGTCCGGAGTAAGCGGGGTATACTTGAGCAGAGTCAGCAGGAGCATGATAAAGGGTATAAAACTCATGATAACATAAAAAGCAGACTGTGCAGAATAAGCATCCACACGGTCCCGCTTAGCTTTCCTCAAAAAATTCAAAATAAATCTGATGATAGTGCAAATAGCTTTCATAATACCCCTCTAACTTTTTTATGTGAACCAATCATAGCACGTTTTTGGTCTCACTGCAAGCCCGCATGTTTGACCCACGCACGTTCTGCACACGTTTGAACGGCTCTGCATTTTTAGAGGGACATATTAATCTTTTATCCAATCTGTACATCACCATAAAAATATTTTAATATTTCTTCATATCCCATACCTGCGTCCGCCATATGCCTTGCTCCGTTTTGGCTCATTCCTTTTCCATGCCCGTATCCACCGCCTGTAAGCGTATAGCTTACCAATGCATCGTTTTCATAATTGGGAGTCAGATAAAAAAATGCACTTGGCAGCAGTGACATACCGGTGGCTTCGCTTCCATCCTGTTCCACTACCGCAATATTGGCAGGGGACAGCAATTTACGAACCGTGTACTCTCCCTCTACCGAAATATTCTGATTCTCTCCCTGAACGGTAAATTTCGCAATTGCCCCGTTTGTTTCTCTGGAATCGATACTTAGAGACGTTACATTCCCAGTGCCCGGCTGCCACGCATTTGCCAGCCGCGTAAGCTCATCGACTGTAAAAACAGCCTTCCAGCGGTACCAGGGTTCAGTTGCTTCATACGCCGTATGATTATCAGTTGTCATAAATGAGGCAAAAACTGTTTCCTGAGACAGATCCTGACTCAGATTCACACCGCAGGATGTAGAATAATAAAGCGCATCTACAATTTCTCCATTGGAACGCATCACCTCTCCGGCGGTAGCATTTACGGCCTCTGTAGCACGCTCATCCCGCTTCTGGTTATTATAAACCTGATAGGAGACACTATCGTCAACGTCTACATCAAATTCAGCTCCCCGCCCGTTCTGCATCTGTTTAAGCGCATAGCTTCTGGCGCAGATCGCCTGCACTTTGAGAGATTCAAGCGGATATGCAGCCGGCATTTCACTGGGCACAACGGAACAGAGATAAGTTTCCAGGGGCAGCTCATTTATAACAAGAAGCCCTGCATCCCTTTTTACAATTTCAAAGTTCCCCAGGTACGATGGATTTTCATAACCCCTTTTCAACCCCGGCAAAGTAATCTCACCGTCTTCTCCCTTTGGCTGGATTCTCAATACACCGTTACTCAAATAAGGGCTGTCGGCAGTTATCGTCAGCGGTTCAGAAGACGGATGTTCTTCTGTTGCTTCTCCATATTGCAGCACATAATCCGAACTGCACTGAAGAGTAACACTACTATGATACTCACCTGCATAATCATCTGTCTTAATCAAAACACGTATGAGGGGATTTTCCGGTGCTGCAGTCTGTGTATCCCCGGGTGCCGCCTGTCCATCCTGCGTTTCCTCTTCCTTCGACTGCTTCTGCTCGTCTGCTGCCTGCTGATTACTTTCTTTTTCTTTTCCATCGGACTTCTTTTTAGCCGTCTTTGTCTCATTTGTTTCCGGGGCTTCTTTTTGCTTTGCCAAATCTGTCTGAATTGTCTCCTGTAATTTATTCAGGACATCATCACCCTTTTTTTTATAAGTGTCATAAAAACACAGCAGTAAAAAAGCCATGATACAGCCGCTTAATATAAGAATTTTTCCAAAGGTATTGTCATCCTTCATTCCTTGCTCCTGTTTTCTCTTCATTTATTTACTAGTATATCCAAAAACAGGAGAAAAAGAACGTGAAATAAGGACATAGTGTTATTTTTTTGAAATAGTAAAAGATCCGGCATTTTATACTCTTTTGACAATACAATTAAATTGTACTGCCAAAAGAGTTAAAATGCCGGACCTGCTCAAATTCAATCTTTACAATCCTATACAAATTTATAGATTGTTGTTGTATCATAAACTTCCCCTGCCTTCAAAATGGAAGAAGGAAAATGCTCATGATTAGGCGCATCCGGGAAAAATTGTGTTTCCAGACACAATCCGCTTCTCTTCTGATATGCGATGCCGCCTTTTCCTATCTGTGTTTTTTCAATAAAGTTTCCGGTATAGAATTGTACACCTACACAATCCGTGTAAACTTCCATTGTTCTTTTGGTTAACGGATCTGTTACCTTAGCTATTTTACGCAGTTTTTCTTCACCATTTTGATTCAATACAAAGTTATGGTCATAGCCGTGAGCCAGCTGTATCTGTTCATATGTATCATCAATATCATCACCAATACGTCTTGTTTTCCGGAAATCCATAGGAGTTCCTTCCACACTTCTCAACTCTCCTGTCGGAATAGATTCTTCATCGATTACGGTAAAGGCATCTGCATCCATCCATAAGGTGTGATCCAGTATCGTCCCTTTATCATGGCCCGCCAGATTAAAGTAGCTGTGATTTGTCATATTTGCAATCGTATCTGCATCAGACACCCCTGTATAATGAATCCTGATTTCATTTTCATCTGTCAGTGTATAAGATACCGTAACATCAAAATTTCCGGGCAGTCCTTCATCTCCATCCGGACTATGATGGGTAAATTTTACTGTTGCCTCTTCTTCCAGAAGCTCCATATCCCAGATTACCTTATCAAATCCTCTGGTTCCGCTGTGAAGACTATTGCCATTTTCATTCTGTTCCATCTGATAATCCACACCATTAATCGTTACTTTTGCTTTACCGATACGATTGCCATTCCTTCCGATCACAGCTCCAAAGAAACCGCCGTTGGCAGCATAATCCGTAACATCTTCATATCCTAATAACACATCTTCAATATGGCCTTTTTCATCCGGCACTGTTGCAGACACCAGGGTAGCTCCATAATTTGTCACTTCAATCCCCATGCCCTTTTTATTCATAATCGTAACAATTTTGGCCTCCTGGCCATTTCCGGTTTTCCCAAACAAACTCGTCTTCATCCCCATATCTCTGTCTGCTCCTTTTAGTTTTATGTACTTATATCGATCTTTATACGATGTCACTATTATACACCCAGTCTAAAAAGCTTACAACTTGTTTTTCCACATTTTTCAAACAACATAATAACGCAAAAAAAGAACATCTGCTAAGCAAATGCTCTTTTTTGTAAGCCCCAAAGTGCCGTTTCCTATCTTTTGACTCCTAGCAAAGCTAGGTGGGTAACCGCAACTGCGACATCTGTCTTCCACTGCAATCGGTGGCCTGACATCCTTCACAGCAATGTAGGAATCCCATAAAAGTACATGTAGGTTCAAAATGATAGGATTGTCGAACACCCCAGGTAACTTACTGTTTATGTTATTATATAAATATTATACTCTAGTATTCATTCAATTTCAATATATAATTCAATAAAGAATGATTTACCAGAAATTATGTACTATTGCATAAATATACCGGGCGGTGTTATCCACCCGGATCTCACTGTTCAAAATTTGTTTTTATTATCGCATCATTAATTTTAAATGTCAAGCAATTAACAATCTATTTTTCTTATTTTATACATATTTTACAATTAAAAAATTTTACTATTTTTCTTTTCCAATTTATGATATGATAAAGAATGGATTTTAATCCTTTAGCACACTAAAACAGAACAGGAGGAAACAACTATGAGTACGTATTCAGAAATTACACCTGATATTCTCGCTCTATCTAAGCTGGCAACTGATACCAGCCAGATCAACACGGAGCTGTACACAAAATACGAGGTAAAAAGAGGTCTTCGTGACATTAGTGGTAAGGGCGTTCTTGCAGGCCTGACCGACATTGCAGAGATCCGCTCTTATACCGTTGTAGACAGCGAAATGATTCCCTGTGAAGGTAAACTCTTCTACCGCGGTATCGATGTGGAAGACATCGTCCAGGGGTTCATCCATGATGACCGTTATGGCTTCGAAGAAGTAACTTATCTGCTTCTTTTCGGTACACTTCCAACGGAAGAGCAGTTACGTGACTTTTCCAACCTGCTTGCTACATACCGTACACTGCCTACCAGCTTTGTCCGGGATATCATTATGAAAGCGCCAAGCCAGGATATGATGAACACCCTTGCACGAAGCGTCCTGACACTTTATTCCTATGATGACAGGGCAGATGACGTTTCCATTCCAAATGTCCTTAGACAATGCCTGCAGTTAATCAGCCTTTTCCCTATGCTTTCTGTATATGGCTACCAGGCATACAGCCACTATCACGACGGCAACAGCCTTTTTATCCACTCACCCCAGCCAGAACTATCTACCGCTGAAAACATACTTCACATATTACGTCCAAACAGCAAATTCACGAAACTGGAAGCCAAGATTTTAGATGTTGCACTGATTCTGCATATGGAACATGGCGGCGGTAATAACTCTACCTTTACAACCCATGTAGTCTCTTCATCCGGAACTGACACCTACTCTTCTATGGCTGCTTCTCTTGGTTCTTTAAAAGGACCGAAACACGGCGGAGCCAATATCAAAGTAGTTAAGATGTTTGAAGACATGAAAAAATCAGTAAAAGACTGGTCCGATGAAGGTGAAATCAAAAATTACCTGAAACGCTTGTTAAACAAAGAAGCATTTGACCATGCCGGATTGATCTATGGTATGGGACATGCGGTTTACTCCTTATCAGATCCAAGAGCAAATATTTTTAAATCTTTTGTAGAAAGCCTGTCTAAAGAAAAAGGCCGGGAAGAAGAATTTAAGCTCTACTCCATGATTGAGCGCCTGGCTCCCCAGGTTATCGGCGAAGAACGTAAAATCTATAAAGGTGTAAGCGCTAACGTAGACTTCTACAGCGGATTTGTTTATAGCATGCTGGATCTTCCGACTGAGTTATTTACCCCGATCTTTGCAATCGCCCGTGTTGTCGGATGGAGCGCTCACCGTATCGAAGAATTGGCAAATAACGGAAAAATTATCCGTCCTGCTTACAAGAGTGTTGCCAAGCATAAAGAGTACACACCACTCCATGAACGCGGATCGGCTGAATAGGCTTATCTTATTATCTATAAAAAGAGTTTCAACCACCATGACACAGCGGTTGAAACTCTTTTTAATATTTACCAGTATA
The DNA here is from genome assembly GCF_000797495.1 of Robinsoniella peoriensis. GTDB lineage: Bacteria > Bacillota > Clostridia > Lachnospirales > Lachnospiraceae > Robinsoniella > Robinsoniella peoriensis. The sequence goes on along the minus strand of NZ_JTGN01000005.1, from coordinate 67,999 downwards.
TTTTCATTGACTTTCTGGTAATCATTACAAACCATACCATCACAATCAGTCCGATTGCCAGAATGATTAATGACCCCATTCCCAAAATTTTAAAATAGTCACCTATAAGACTGACGATTCCAATGATCAGCAATACAATACCAAAGACTAAAAGCCTTGGTGTCATATATTTGATGTAACCTGCTTTATCCTTACATTTTGAAACCGAGATATCTCTGGATAACAAAACATTTTCTTTTATCTCACCTTTTGTTTTCATAAGATAAAAAGCATATAAAACATATACGCCGCAGCCTACGAAAAGTAAATCCATGAGCATGTACATACTATCCATAACAAAACCCTGCCTTTCCAAGACCCGCTTATATATTTAAGAACTTTTTCACGATGTCTTTCATCTCATTTACTTCTACAACAGTATCGTGAAGTACCGGAGCTGTTCTGATTTCTTCAATTGCACCCGGAACTTTCACTTTAGAAATCTTGCAAAGCTCATCTACCAATTCAAAATCAGTCATAGCATCATACTTCATATCAATAGCATCCATAACACTCCTTGTAAATTTATAAGGACTTGCGGTAGATGCAATTACAGACTTGTTATTATCTTTTTTCTCTGCTTCGTATTTTTTAAATACACAGGAAGCTACTGCTGTATGGGTGTCCATGATATATCCGGTTTTTTGGTAAACCGAAGCAATTTCCTGTGCAGTTTCTTCTTCCGTGGCATAATTACCACAGAAATCAGAAAGCTGTGCCTTCATCTCTTCCGTAATGTGGTACTTACCTTCTTTGCCAAGGGCAGCCATCATTTCAAGATTCTTATCCGCATCTTCTCCGGCAATCTTATAAATAAGGCGTTCCAGATTACTGGATATCAAAATATCCATAGATGGAGATGTGGTAAGAATAAATTCACGGTTTCTGTCATATGTACCGGTTGTAAAGAAATCATACAATACTTTGTTATCATTAGACGCGCAGATCAGCTTATCAATCGGCACCCCCATATTCTTAGCATAATATGCAGCCAGAATATTCCCGAAGTTACCGGTCGGTACAACTACGTTGATTTTCTCAGATTTGTCTATCTCTTTTGACGCATATAATTTTGCATAAGCATATACATAATAAACCACCTGTGGCACCAGACGTCCGATATTGATGGAGTTGGCAGAAGAAAATTGGAATCCGGCATCTGCCATCTGTGCTTCCAGTTCCTTATCCCCGAATATATTCTTTACACCTGTCTGTGCATCATCAAAGTTTCCATTAATCCCCACAACAAACGTATTATCACCCTTCTGGGTAACCATCTGTTTTTCCTGTATCGGACTAACACCGTCTTTGGGATAGAAAACTACAATTCTGGTACCGGGAACATCTGCAAAACCGGCTAAAGCAGCTTTTCCGGTATCTCCTGAAGTAGCTGTCAGAATTACGATTTCATTCTTTACATTATTTTTTTTCGCTGAAGTTGTAAGTAAATGAGGCAGAATTGAAAGTGCCATATCTTTAAATGCAATTGTAGCGCCATGAAACAGCTCCAGATAGTAAGCGCCATCTTCTTTCTTAATCGGTGCTATCTCAGTAGTATCAAACTTTTCATCGTATGCTTTGGCAATACAGGATTTTAATTCTTCCTCTGTAAAATCCGTAAAAAACAGCTTCATAACCTCATATGCTGTTTCCTGGTAGCTCATACCTGCCAAAGTCTCCATGTCTACATCTAATGCAGGAATGCCGGATGGAACAAATAGCCCACCGTCTGCGGATAATCCCTTTAAAATTGCCTGGGAAGCTGTTACTGCAGTTTCATTACTTCTCGTACTTTTGTATAACAAATCCATCATCTTCATCCTTTACATTTGGTTTAAATTATATTCTTTAAGTACAGATTATAGCATACCTTTCCAAAGTACACAAGACGAAAAAAGGCAGCCGCACAAAAACGCAGCCGCCTATTTATCAATAACCTTCGTATGTAAAAAATTCATGTCCGCCATACACGAACAATTTCTGCAATTTGGTATCAAACCAGTTCACATTAATCTGGTCTGCACTGGATCTTGCAATAAAGTACAATGCCCCTTCGGAATAGTCTTCCCCATTTAAAGCACGGTCAACTGCTTCAATTGTTTCATCCGAAATCGTAACACTGTCAATTCTTCCGTCTGCCGTGGGCGAAAACTGCGGATCACCATTCACCCGCTCCCATACAACATCATAAATACTATCCGGGAAATGGCTGTTATTCACTCTGTTCAGCACTACATTTGCCACCAGAATCTTACTTTTCATATCCCCGCCGGTTGCTTCCGCTTCCACTATGCGAAGAAGTGCATCGTAATCTTCCACCGGCATATGGTTGTCCTTCACAATCTGCGAAGCACTGTAACCAACTGCACCGGCCTGTTCCATTCCCTTTTCAATTGTCATCCTGTTTACTTCTCTCCTGCTGGCTTTGGATGCACCTACCAGTATTTCCTCTCCTGCTCCTGATACTTCCTGTGCTTTTGAAGACCTGGACAGTTCTTCCATACTGGATATACAATTCATGATACCCATAAGGCCTGCCTGGAATTTTTTATCTTTCGCCTTTTGCGGTGTTTCGTCTGAAACCGCATTCTGTTGTGTAACGGCATATACCTTGTTTTTACCGCCATCACTGAAGCCGACTGCACAAAGCAGGACTGCAGTACATATAACTGCAACAAAAGTAGCAGCTACGCAATTAATACGGCATCCGCGGTATCTTCGTCTGAACAAATATTTTTTTAATTTGTACAACTTCCTAACTAGCGATTTTAACAGCCACATACGGCGTTCCTCATCTTTCCTAAAATAATTGCTCCCCTTTATTTTTATATTTTTAAATATTTAAAAACAAATATTATGTACACAAAGCCCCCTCGCTTGTCTGTGTATTGCAATTATATTGAAAAGAAAAGAATGTGTCAAGCACGAATTCATATTTTTGTAATATCTTACATGTACATTTTTTTATCACATTGTTGATATGTGCACTTATTATATATTTTAACGATTTTATGTGCATATTTTTATATAATATTACTAGTTCTTTTTTCCAAGTTTTTACTATTTTTATGGATTATTTTTCTACATTTTACAACATTTTTCTCTAAACCCCTTTGTTTTTGGGCATTTTAATGTTGATTTAATCTCTCAGTAATATTTTTGCAACAATTTAATTATTTTGAAATATTTTATATAATTTTGTAATTTACTGGGTTTGTCTGTCGGTTCTTCTGTGGATAACATTTAAAATTTAGCATTAGATTTTCCTTCTAAATATTTTTTTTTGTGCTTCAGCAGGTATATAATTTTCATTTTTGTGCAAACTATTTAGTACCATTATCAAGGAGGTGAAAAATATGAAAAACGAATCCATCAAATGTTCCGTAAACAATTGCACTCATCATGCAGAAACAGAAAACTATTGTACACTTAATGCTATCAAAGTTGGAACACATGAATCTAACCCAACTAAGATCGAATGTACAGACTGCGAATCTTTCGTAAACAAAAGCAAATAAGATTTTTTATCAGAGAGGGGCCTGATGCTCCTCTCTATATATCTCTTAACTTGCAATTTTTACTTTTTATTGATAAAATAGTCTCACTAAACATAAGGAGGACTATATAATGGGCTGTTCTAACAAAAGACCATGTACCTGTACATACGATTGCCCCCGTCACGGTAAATGCTGTGAATGTGTGGCTCATCACCGTGACAATAACGAAGGGGTACCCGGCTGCTTCTTTTCAGCAGAAGCGGAAGCCACATATGACCGCAGTATCGAAGCGCTGTGTAAAGATAACGGACTTATCTGATCATTATTATATTCCGCAGCACATCAAATAATACGGCAATGATTACACCATTGCATTGCATTGGAAAAGCCTTGATATTTATGATAAACACATAAATATTAAGGCTTTTTATATAATTTTATTTTATTCTGCAACCATATTATTAATTGCTGTAACTAATGCATGAATAGATGCCTGGATAATATCCTGATCTACGCCTGCACCCCAGAAGAGTTCGCCGTCTTTATTGCGGATTCCCACATAAGCGATCGCTTTGGAGCTGGAACTCTGTTCTAATGCATGTTCCTGGTAAGTAATTAAATCGTATTCCAGACGGAACTGTTTCTTAAGCGCATTGCTTACGGCATTCAAACGTCCATTACCGGCTGCAATAGCAGTGCGGCTTTCTCCATTTACATCTACTACAACTTCTGCTATGATGCCATTATGCTGTTTGAAATGTACTTCTGTAATATCGTATGGAGTTGTAATATCTTCGTATTTGTCTTTGAACAGCTGGAAGATTTCTTCCGGCATAAGTTCTTTGTGCTGTTCGTCCGATACGGATTTCGCTGCGTACCCCATTGCTTCTCTCATCTTTGCAGGTAAATTCAGGCCGAAATTCTGTTCCAGAATATATCCGATACCGCCTTTTCCGGACTGGCTGTTGATACGGATAACATCTGCTTCGTACAGTCTTCCCACATCGGTAGGGTCGATAGGCAGATATGGAACTGTCCACTGGTCACAGTCATGCTCTTCTCTGTATTTCATGCCCTTTGCAATTGCATCCTGGTGGGAACCTGAGAAGGCCGCAAACACTAACGCACCGCTGTATGGGCTTCTCATATCAATCTTCATTCCGGTAAACTCTTCGTATGCGTCGCAGATTGCAGGCATGTTACTGAAGTCAAGTTCCGGATCCACCCCCTGGGAATACATATTCATTGCCAAAGTCACAATGTCTACATTACCGGTACGCTCTCCGTTGCCGAACAAAGTACCTTCAATTCTGTCAGCACCTGCCAAGATACCCATTTCCGCATCGGAAACACCACATCCTCTGTCATTGTGCGGATGCAGGGAAACGATAACATTTTCCCGGTATTTCATATGATCACACATATATTCAATCTGGCTTGCATATACGTGAGGCATTGAATGCTGAACCGTACTTGGCAAATTGATGATAACCTTATTGTCAGGAGTCGGCTGCCATACATCTAATACTGCGTTACATACTTCCAGGGAATATTCCACTTCTGTTCCTGTAAAACTCTCCGGGCTGTATTCAAATGAGAAGTTTCCTTCTGTTTCTGCTGCCAGTTTCTTTAATAACGATGCACCCTCTACTGCAATATTCAGAATTTCTTCTTTTGATTTCTTAAATACCTGTTCTCTCTGTGCCTGGGAAGTGGAGTTATATACATGAACAACTGCTTTTTTTGCTCCCTTCAATGCTTCAAAGGTTTTACGGATAATGTGTTCTCTCGCCTGTGTCAGCACCTGAATGGTAACATCATCAGGAATTAAATCTTTTTCAATCAATGCTCTCAAAAACTGATATTCCGTATCCGACGCAGCCGGAAATCCAACTTCAATTTCTTTAAATCCAACTTTTACTAATAATTTAAAAAATTCTATCTTCTGCTCTAATGACATAGGAACAATTAAAGCCTGATTTCCATCCCTCAGGTCTACACTGCACCAGATTGGTGCTTTTTCAATATGATCCTTCTTTGCCCAGTTCATTGCATTTACTGGCGGCATAAAATACTGCCTTGTGTACTTATTCACATTTTTCATATTCTTAATCTCCTTTTCTTGTTTTGCCATGTCCGCCTGTTCCATGTATATGTTGATAATCGTCTGCAATTCTTAAATGTCAGATAACATGTATCTGCATCCTGCCACACCTGTTCAGCAGGCAAATCTCGATAACAACTTATTTTAGGAAACAAAAAAAGTCCTTCGTCTCCTGACAATCCCGTTGTCATTTAGAGACGAAAGACTAAAATATACTTGTCTTGCGCGGTACCACTCTATTTTATGAATTTCTTCATACACTCATCAGATACGGATTCAATAGAATCTTATATCCTACCCAGATAACGGTTGGGGTTCCGTCTGCGTCTACTTTTCTCTATCCAGCATTTAAACTATATTAAGAATTTGGGGCAGCCGCTCCAAGGTGAGTTCCAATTTCTTCCTCAACTGTCTCGCATCAACCGACAGCTTTCTGTAATCAGAAATAATTGTACTATTCCTCTTCATTGCATTTACTCTTATCAACTATAGTACTAACAATATCACTTCTTTCAGAAATTGTCAATTAGTTTTTAAGGAAAAATATTGCGTGGTCAGTTCCGCGTCTGCGCTTGTGATTGGCGGTGCCAGGAATATTTCCCCAGTCATATCATCATCTATTACATACATCAGGGTATAGCTTAACGTTTCACCCGGCTGAATCGTACGGAAGAAAAATTGATGAATTCTGTCATTGCCTTCTACATTCTGCGGTTTATCAAAGTATACCGGCATCTCAAGTATCGGCCAATTCTCCATAGGAACAGGCATATATTCCCATTTGCTGTCCTGGTCATATGTCCCATCTGCACGCTGCTGCAGCCTTGCAATATTCAGATATAACGGGGCATCCACTGCTTTTTCAGCATAGTTCTTCACCTGGACATCCACTACCAGGAACTTACTTCCCACAGACTCTTCCGTACTTTCGTCAACATTCAACTTGCCGTCTTCACTCATCTTCTGGCGAAGATGATCGCGCAGGCTTCCGTCTTCGTTCAGGCAGGATGCTATCTCCTCATCATAATTATAGAAATTTTCCTTTGGATATTCTGATATGGTATCCACATATTGTGCGCTTTCAATGGTATATCCAAATTTGTTGAACCCACCACCTTCTGCAGCAAGCTCATCATCATCGAAATCCTGAGCCTTAATTTCCTGTCCTATGGGCACAATCCTGTCTTCTCCAACTCCTGCTTCTTTTGCTTTCTGGTACTGTTCAACCCGTTTCTGGTCTTCCAGCTGCATTTCCTTTTCTTTTTCCAACTCTTCAGCTGTAGGGAGTGCCACCGTTTCATCCTGGGATTTTTCTATTATAAGCTGGTCTGCCACTTTCTTTAATTCATCAACCGGAACGTCATAGAACCCCCATACCTCTATGACATAACCATCCTCAGGATTAAATAAGAGCACACAGTTCCCCCTCCTGTATTTTTCCGCTTCCTTTACGGTAATTACATGGGCTTCCATCCCATTTAAAGTAGTCTTTTCCACATTTTCAATCTTGTCCACAGAAAATTCGTTGTTGATCCGGTCAATATCCACTGTAGTCATAGGAATGATGGATATTCCGTTTCCCCAGCTATCTTCTTTACAGAATTTATTCTCGGCAAATTCAGTTGTATACCCTTCCGGCAGATACCCAGGCTTCACATCAATTTTATTTGCACTTAATTCATAATCAACCGTAAACTTATACGATACCGAATCATTGCTTTCCACTACTTCTTTTTGGAAGAATCCATTTGCCGCCAGAGCCACTAAGGAAGTGGTTGCGATAAGTGCTGCCGCCGCTGCTGCCACAACTACTTTCTTATAAGCACGACGCTTTCCTCTTCCGGTTTTTTTACTTCGAATTTCCTGATATGCCTGATTCATTTTCTGGTCAACCACATTTGAAGTTGTAATTTCTTCTTTTAAAATTTTCTTAGCTTCTTCTTCCGAATATAATTTTCCCATTTTTTCACCCATTGCATATTACAGTATAATGTGTAATATGGCCACGATAAAGCAGATTGAAAGAATAAAATTGTGGCATCCTTTCTATTTTATTATTTTCTTCCAACTTACTACCTGCCTGCACAGGCTATGTCCTTTTGATATTCTCTTGCAAAGTTCTGCCTTGCACGAAGCAAGCGGCTTTTCACCGTATGCTCATTCATTTCCAGAAGTTCTGCAATCTCTCTTGTATTAAAACCTTCTACATAATATAAGATCAGGATTGTACGGTACTTCTCATTCAGAGCATTCAAAAGTTCTGTAAATTCCAGGTTATCCTGGGGCAGGTCGGGATCAGCCAATTCCGGGAACTCATCCATCAGGCATAATGACTTATTTTGTTTTAAAATGTCTTTGCAATTATTAATCAGAATACGAACCAGCCATGTTTTGAAATATCTTGGCTCTTTCAATGTTTCTAACTTTTCATAACACTTTAAAACCGTTTCCTGCATGGCATCAGCAATATCTTCCTCGTGGTGCAGATAAGATTTCGCGATCTTGTACATGCTCTGCTTATTTAATTCCATAAGCTTGATGAAAGCCTCTTCATCATTTTTCTGTGCCTTGATTACCAGATGCTTCAATGGAACACCTCCTTTTTCAAAGTGCATTTTCTCCACATTTTTTCCGCACTTTTATGTGTTTACAATCATTAGACAGATACGATTGGAAAAAGGATGCATTATATGAAAATATTTTATTTTGGAAAATATACTGCGTCTGGGTTCTAGATCCTCTCGGCGTATTTATGCCGGAAGACACTAGTTTCTTCCATATATAATAATACCTTATATCTCGTCGCCATTCAGCAGCCGGTCTAAAATTACTTTTCGATGATTGATAAACATTTCCATTACCTGATAGCATTCTGCATCTTCATATGCTATGGGTAATACACTGTCAGCATCAAAAGAGTATATCCCGGCATCCGGCATACCAAGTAAAACAGGCGAATGCGTGGCTATGATAAATTGTGATCCTTCTTTTGCAAGCTGTGAGATATATAATAAAAGCGTCAACTGTCTCTGGGGCGACAGTGCCGCTTCCGGCTCATCTAAAATATAAACCCCGTCTCCCCGGAAACGATTCTGTACAATCGCCAGAAAACTCTCCCCATGCGACTGGTGATGAAGCGATTTTCCTCCATAACCGCTCAAGAATGCCGGATCCATCATGATTCCTCCGCCAGTGGTTTTCGCCAGTTCCTCCATCTTAGTTGCCACATTGTAGAAACTCTCTGCCCTTAAGAAAAACCCGTCTTTTGCTTTTCGAATGCCTTTTACGATACGAAGATGCTTCCACAAATCCGTATGGGTGTCATTGGAGGAAAAATTGTAATGAACGCTGCCGCCCTCCGGGTTAAAGCCATATGCTACCGCAATTGCCTCCAGCAGTGTAGATTTCCCGGAACCATTTTCCCCAACGAAAAAAGTAATATTTTGGTGAAAATCCAGTTCTTTTATGGAAGCCAGTGCTTTAATATCACGATAGTAAGCATCCGGATCTGTTTTTTCCCACTCTATTTTTATTGACCGTATATATTTATGATCCATAATTACTCTCCCTCTTTTATAAATCAAACAAGCTCAATTGGGTAATCTGATAGTTCTTCTGATAACCGTAAATAATATCCTGCATTTTATAACGTATTCCAAACTTTTCGCATTCATTTGCAAATATTCCCCATAATTTTTTCGCCCTGGGACTTCTGCATTCATAGTAATTACCAAATCGCCTGATATATTTTTCCACCAGTTTTTCACCAGGAAATAATTCATCTAACTTTTCAAAATACCATTCTCTTTGATTCAGGCGCAGAGTCACACCAAAGGCAGGATAGATAAATTTACCGCCCATTTCTGCTGTCAGCTGCACGATACGCAGTATATTTTCTTCACTGTCCTCTAAAAAAGGCAGCACCGGCATCAGCAAAATACCCGCAAAGATACCATGTGCGGACAATTCTCTCAGGGCTTCAAAACGGCTGGATGAAGGCGCCACCCCGGGTTCTATTTTCTTACATAATTCATCATCTGCCGTAGTTACGGTAATCTTGCACAAAACAGGTGAATGTTCCTTTATTTCTTCCAGAATATCTATGTCTCTTGTGATAAGGGGGCTTTTTGTCGCAATTGCAGCACCAAAACCAAAAGCGTCAACAAGTTCCAAAGCATGACGGGTAAGCATCAGATTTTTTTCAAAAGGATTGTAGGGATCACTCATGGCACCTGTTCCTACTACTCCTGTTTTTACTTTTCTTCGCAAATCATCCCGGATAATCTGCAAAGCATTTTCTTTCGCCCTCACCCGGTCGAAATCATCAATGCGGTAACACTCGGAGCGGCTGTCGCAGTAAATGCACCCGTGACAGCATCCTTTATAAATATTCATATTATAATCGATTCCAAACCAGGAATCTGCGCTCTTTGTTCTGGTAACAATAGTCTTTGCCGGTATGTATTCCATATGAACTCCAATCCGCATGCAAATCGTATAATCTGCAGGCTTTTTTCTGTATTTGATTATTATACTGCCTTTCAAAAAACAGAACAATTGTTTTTTTAGAATTCCTTTCATTTTCCAATTGCTTTTTTCCAAATATCACTTATAATGAGATTATCAATACAGAACAGGAGTGATTATCATCGAAGCGTTAAAAGACGGCTATCTGAATATTCATGATGCCGAAATCTACTACCGCATTTATGGCGATAGTGAAAATGAGAATACTATATTGTTCATTCACGGGAATGGCGAAGACTGGACCTGCTTTCAGCGTCAGTTAGAAGTATTTTCCAAAGACTACAGAGTAATTACGATGGACAGCCGGGGACACGGCCGGTCTATGGTATCTAATACAGCGATTACTCTGAAGCAAATTGCCAAAGACGCAGTTATGCTGCTCCAGAAACTGGGAGTTACCCATGCAGCACTGATTGGATTCAGCGATGGCGCAAATGCAGCACTTGAAATTGCCTTAAACTCTACATTTAAAATAGACTTTCTGGTTCTTGCCGGAGCCAATCTGTCCCCCTCCGGCGTAAAATTTACCTATCAGTTTCCAATTATGATTGGCTATTATCTGTGTTCTTTTATTGCTAAATTTGACAAAAAAGCATTACATAATGCTTCCATATTAGGCCTTATGGTGAAGGAACCCCGTATACACCCGGAAATGCTTGCAAAGATCACTGTTCCCGCCCTGGTAATTGCCGGACAGCACGATATGATCAAAGAGAGCCACACGAAGCTGATCGCACATTCTCTGCCAAAAGCACAGTTGAAAATCATACCTGGAGCCAATCATTTTGTATTTGGTAAATGGGCAGATGAAACAAACCATTTTATTTTATCATGTTTAAAAACCCCGCCAAAGCATTAACGCTTCGGCGGGGTTTTTTTATGCAATTATGCAGTTTTTATAAACTGGCTGTTGTACAGATCCGCATAGAATCCGTTCTTACTCATTAACTCATCGTGGTTACCCTGTTCTACAATATTACCGTCTTTCATAAACAGTATCAGGTCTGCATCACGAATCGTAGATAATCTGTGGGCAATTACAAAACTGGTACGTCCCTTCATCAGATAATCCATCGCTTTCTGGATACGGACTTCCGTTCTTGTATCAACGGAACTGGTTGCCTCATCCAGGATTAAGATCTTGGGATCAGCAAGAATCGCTCTGGCAATTGTCAGCAGCTGCTTCTGCCCCTGAGATATATTACTGGTCTCTTCATTTAACACCATGTTATACCCACCGGGCAGAGTCTTAATAAAGTTATGGGCATGTGCCGCTTTGGAAGCAGCAATAACTTCCTCGTCGGTAGCTCCCAGACGTCCGTAACGGATATTTTCCATGATCGTTCCATTGTACAGCCAGGTATCCTGTAATACCATACCGAACATTTCACGGAGTTCACTTCTGTTGAAATTCCGAAGATCATGGCCATCTACCTTAATGGATCCTGTATTGACATCATAAAAACGCATCAGAAGCTTGATCATTGTGGTCTTTCCTGCGCCTGTCGGTCCAACAATTGCGATTTTCTGACCCTCATTAATATGCGCTGAGAAGTCATGAATTGTTATATGCTCCGGATTATAGCCGAAGCTTACATGTTCAAATTCTACATTTCCCTGTAAGTGATCAATATGAACCGGATTTTCAACCTTCTGGTCTTCTTCCTCTTCCTCCAGGAATTCAAATACTCGTTCTGAAGCTGCTGCCGTAGCCTGCAGCATATTAGTTACCTGGGCAATCTGCTGGATCGGCTGGGTGAAGTTACGAATATACTGGAAGAAGGACTGTATCTGGCCTACTTCAATACTTCCCTTGATTACCAAAAATCCGCCGAGAAGTGCAACCATAACATACCCCAGATTTCCTACAAACTGCATAATAGGCATCATCATTCCGGAAAAGAACTGGGATTTCCATGCAGATTCATATAATTTCTGATTTGTTTCTTTAAACTCTGTTACTACCGCATGTTCTTTGTTAAATACTTTTACAATATTATGACCGCTGTATACTTCTTCCACCTGTCCGTTTACATCTCCCAGGTATTTCTGCTGCTGCTGGAAGAATTTCTGTGAAAACTTCATAACTCTGCTGATAATCAGCATTGAGATCGGGAGTATTAAAAGTGCACAAATCGTCATAATGATGTTGATGCGAAGCATCATGATGAATACACCAATCAACATGGTCACCGAAGTAATCAGCTGCGTAACACTCTGATTTAAGCTCTGTCCCAAAGTGTCCACATCATTGGTAATTCTGGAAAGAATCTCTCCTGTAGTTCTGCTTTCGAAATACTTCATTGGCATACGGTTAATCTTATGGGATATATCTTTTCTTAAATTATAAGATACATCATTTGATATTCCGGACATAATGAATCCCTGTATAAAGGAGAGGCAGGCACTCATCACATATAATCCCAGCAGTGTCAGGAGAATCTCACCGATTTTATCAAAATTAATACCGCCGGTACCATTGATTTTTCCCATTAAGCCATTAAAAATTTCTGTCGTTGCATTACCTAAAATAGTCGGTCCGATGATTGCAAATGTTGTACTGGCTATTGCGAATACCATCATAATCAAAAACCGGAATTTATATCGTCCCATATAACCTATGAGCTTTTTCATCGTACCTTTAAAGTCTTTTGCTTTCTCACCCGGAACCATATGTCCGCCCGGCCCCATAGGTCTGCCAGGCCTGCCATGTTTCTCATTACTCATTGGACAATTCCTCCTTTGACAATTGTGATGCTGCAATCTGATAATATACATCGCAGTTTTTCAGTAATTCCTGATGTGTTCCTATTCCTGCTACTTTTCCTTCATCCAAAACAATAATCTGCTCTGCATGGAGTATGGTGCTGATACGCTGGGCTACAATAATCGTTGTGGCATCCTTCGTTTCATTTTTCAGCGCACCTCTAAGGGCAACATCCGTTTTATAATCCAGCGCGGAGAAACTATCGTCAAAGATATAGATCTCAGGTTCTTTTGCGATTGCTCTGGCGATAGAAAGCCTCTGCTTCTGTCCACCGGATACATTCGTTCCGCCCTGGGCAATCGGCGAATCAAACTTCTCATCTTTTTCCTGAATAAAGTCATATGCCTGTGCTATTTGAGCCGCTTTTGCCACTTCTTCATCTGTTGCATCCTCTTTACCGTAGCGCAGGTTCGTAGCAATGGTTCCCGAGAACAGAACACCCTTTTGAGGTACATATCCGATTTTATCATGCAGCTCACGCTGGCTCAGTTCACGGACATCCACACCATCTACCAGAATCTGTCCCTGTGTCACATCGAAGAATCTTGGAATCAGATTCACCAGGGTAGATTTACCGCATCCGGTACTTCCGATAATCGCTGTGGTTTCACCCGGTTTTGCCGTAAAGTTCAGATTAGAAAGTACACTTTCCTCCGCTTCCGGATAGGTAAATGATACATTTTTAAATTCTACGATACCCTTTTTGCTTCTGTCTGCACTTTTCGGGTCTTTTGGATCATGAAGGATCACTTCTGTCTCCAGCACTTCATTAATACGTGTTGCGGATACACTTGCCCTTGGCAGCATAATGGAAAGCATGGTAAGCATCAGGAAGGACATAATAATCATCATGGTATATTGTATAAATGCCATCAGATCTCCAACCTGCATATTTCCATTGTCAATTCCGGCCGCACCTTTCCACACAATCAATACGGTAATCCCGTTCATGATAAACATCATAAGAGGCATCATGAATGTCATACACCGGTTTACAAAAAGATTCGTTTTCATCAGTTCATGATTGGCTGTTTCAAAACGCTGTTCCTCATGCTTCTCTGTACTGAATGCACGAATAACCGGAACACCCTGGAGTATTTCCCTGGACACCAGGTTCAGGCGGTCAATTAATTTCTGCAGTGCCTGGAATTTCGGCATGGCAACGCTGAAAAGAATGGATACTACAACCAGAATCGCTCCTACAGCCACGGCAATAATCCATGCCATTGATTTATTCGTACCCAGTGCGTGAATTACACCTCCAATACCCAGGATCGGAGCATAGAGGACAATACGGAAAAGCATTGTCATCAGCATCTGTACCTGCTGAATATCATTGGTACTTCTTGTAATCAGGGAAGCAGTGGAAAACTTATCGAATTCCGCATTGGAAAAGGAAATCACTTTCTCAAACACTTTTTCACGCAGATCCCGGCTTAAGGACGCTGCTACCCGGCATGACAGGAATGTAACCAGAACGGCTGCAATCATAATTGTCAGTGCAAATGCCAGCATCACCAGACCAGACTTTAAAATATAATTTGTCTGCATTCCGTCCATGTCAATCCCCTGGGCCTGATACTCACTTTTTACAAAATTAATAGACGACTGGGTGATTATGGATTCCGGCATCTTATCCAGCTTTTCACTCATGCCTTCCATCACTTTATCCATCTGCTCTTTTGGCATCTGGGCAAATACGGTAAATGGATCTGTGCCCTCCGGCAGTTTCATTTGTGCCAGAATCGCTTTTGTCTGATCCGAATCAGAAGTCAGACCATATACCATCAGCATGGGCTTTCCAAATTCCGTGTTTAACTTATCTCTGGTTTCTTTATCTACTTTCTTCAGGGACCACATATCATTTTCCAGTGTATAATTCTCTTTCACCAGATTCTGGGTATCCTCATCCATAAAGATAAACAGTTTATCCATGGTTTCCCCGCGGATTGTTTCTGCTACGGCATCCTCAATACCATTTTGCTGAATGCCTACATTTACAATCTTCGAAGTATAATCAGGCAATGACAAATCACAATAAGCCTGAAGGAACAGCAACAGGACAATTACCAGTATTATCCCGGCTGATTTCTTTAGATACTTAAAAATTTTAAACATAATATCTCCTCTCATTACTACTTAAGCATTTCATTTTAACGCGGTAATTCAAAATCGAAGGCTTCTTTTGGAATACTGTCCGTCAATTTCACAAGATTTTTTTGTATTTTTTCCATAATACGTAAATATTCAGCCAATTCCAGTTCCGTCAAGCCGTCATAAATTTCTTCAATCGCTTTTTTAAAAACATCCCTGGTACGTGTAGCTGTCTCTTTTCCACGTTGGGTTATGTAAACCCTCTGGGTTCTCATATCCTTATCATCTGATTTCCGGCTGATCAGCCCTGCCGCTTCCATTCTCTTAATCATCACAGTCAGCGTAGCCGGTTTTATGCAAAGGTTCTTAGCTATCTGAGTCTGGCTGCATCCCTCTGTCTGGGAAATAAACATCAGGAGCCTGGGATCCCCTTTATAAAGCTTTTCATTGTCCAGTTCATGGCGAAGATATCGAAACTCATATCTTTGTATCGCCCATTCACTGAATTTAACCTTTGCACACAAATCCATGTCCATCTTATTCACCCCTATCTGTGCATCGTTTGAAGTCTCGTTTTTTAGTTAGACATCTAACGAATATATTATCACCCGTTATTTTCTAATTCAACAAAAAAATTCTAAACTTTTTATAAAGTTTGACATCTAACTAATTTATATTTCACTTGCCAAATGATAAAAATTATTATATACTATTCAAAACAAACGTTAACGCCAGCATAAGGGAGTAGTTAGCACGCATGTGTAGCAGGGTCAACATACTGATAAGTAATTATCTGGTTCTGCTTTAAATAACGAGACTTATCTGCAGAGATTCCATCTGCGGATAGGTCTTTTCTTTTGTCCCAGAGCGTGTTTTAAAATTACTATTATAAGTAGTACAACAACTGGCATCGTTTTTAAGATACATAAACATACCGCAGGAGGAAAGATATGAATTTAGCAGAATTATTGATTTTAGCAGTCGGGCTTTCTATGGATGCATTTGCTGTATCCATCTGTAAGGGGTTATCCATGCCCAAAAGTACATTTAAGAAATGTTGTATTGTAGGGCTCTACTTTGGAATATTCCAGGCAGGTATGCCGCTGATTGGGTATTTCCTGGGTGTGCAGTTCAAAGAATACATAACCAGTATAGACCATTGGATTGCTTTTATACTACTGGGAATCATCGGGATTAATATGATACGGGAAGCTTTGAGCAAAGAGCAGGAGTGCTGTAATGACTCCCTGGATATGAAATCTATGCTGGTACTTGCCGTTGCTACCAGCATTGATGCTCTTGCCATAGGAGTTACCTTTGCTTTCTTAAGTGTAGATATCATTCCTGCTGTCTCCTTTATCGGTATCGTAACATTTGCATGTTCCTTTATCGGTGTTAAAATCGGAAATATCTTTGGCGCACGATATAAATCAAAAGCAGAACTCGCCGGAGGAATAATACTAATTCTCATGGGAACGAAGATTCTTTTAGAGCACTTAGGGGTTTTTTAAATGACTATTTAAAGTATTGTGATTATATTAAAATTGTTCTAAAAAATATGCACAATAAAACTTGCTTTTTTCTTGTTTTATTGCTATAATATGCATCAACGGAGTGTGGCGTAGCTTGGTAGCGCGCTCGGCTGGGGGCCGAGAGGTCGCAAGTTCAAATCTTGTCACTCCGATGATGAAAACCCGTACAAACACTGACTTTCTGGGATATGAGAGTTAGTGTTTTTTGTTTTTTGAAGGACTGTTCTAACACTGTTCTAACTCTTGGGATTTAGATCGAACTTTTCGACAAGCGCATCTGAAATGACAAACTTCTTATTTTTCTTCACCCTTGCATAAACTTCAAAGTTGTTTCAATGTCTTTTTGACCAACCCAGTCTTGAATATCCTTGATACTATAATTATCCTCTACCAAAAGAGAAATACAGCTTGCACGTAAATCATGCAGTCTTAACTCAGATGATAACTCAGGATCAGCCCTTACGATGGTCTGACATACCCACATAGAAAATATCTGGGAAGTATCGGTTTTAAATGGGCATCTGAGAAAAAGAAATGGTACTTTCACACGGAAACTTTCAGGAAGAAAAGCCGTAAGAAATTGAGTATTGATGATATCCGCCTGTACTACGGAAGCACAAGTGTTAAGAATGAAACTGCTGTATTGCTTAATTCATAAAGGAAAGGAGCACTGTCAGGTGCTCCTATGTCCTGTGATATATGATGATAGATGAGGGAGTGGTTAAAACTTTCGAGGGGGTCTTTTTTTGGCTCGCTGGGTGCATCTGGTTCTCTTCTACACTCACTCGGAAATCCAAACCGATTTTTAATAATAGTTATTTTATTCGCTATAGACAGATATTACAATATAAGATTATTTTCCTTCAAGATATTCGTAGCTTTATCGAATCCATCTCCAATATACAAAATTGCACATTTGTTTTCCCTCGCGATTATAGCACTATCAATAAACCAAGGGAGGAATATGAAACGAGAAGAAACTCTAAAAGTTATTGAAACCGGTACTTCTTCTGGATATCTTTATAACTTTAAAGGCAAGCGCAATCAATATAAATTTAAGGCTATGTATAGAGTAGGCACAGGTGGTATTGATACTGTTACGCTTGGTGAAAAAGTGTAATAAGCAAACAAAAGTTAACTTATTATACTTTTTTATTTTATCATGCAAACTTTTCTTTAATATATTTTAACAGTCTACATTCTATGTATTGAGCTATTTTCTGTCATATGGTAAAATAATTCATATATTAACACAAAAAAGAAAGGAGAATAAATAATTAACTCGTAAATATGTCAAGTAGGGAGAAAAGTATGAAATTATTGAAAAAGTGTAGTATTTTGTTGTCATGTATGTTAGTCTTTTTATTCTGTACACTAAACGTCTTAGCAAAAGGAGATACAACAACTGATGATTCAAAAATTAAGGTTATTGATAATAATCTTATTACAGGGGAAGAAACAGAATTTGAAATTAGTACGTCAACGCCGTATGGAATGAATTTTACGACACCACCATTTAAAGGTAATTCAGCTTACTCTAGAATATTAGTAAATGGGAACGATAATAGGCATAAAATTAAACATCCTGAAGTTTGGCCTTTTAGCGCAACATGTTTTGCAGTATTTATATGGCCAGATGGGTCTAGAGAATTCGGGACTGCTTTTATGGTTGGACCTCGAACTGCTGTTACATCTGGGCATTGCGGGTACCAAACTAAACGGGGTGGTAAAGTTATAAGTATGAGGTTATTTCCTGGCAAGAACGGACTATCCAACCCATATGGTATGGCAAACGTTACTAATGTTTATACTGAAGGAACCTGGAATTTAGAAGGACAAACTAAGAACGACTATGCAATTTTACGTTTAGATACAAATATAGGCGACTATTCAGGGTGGTATGGTCTCGAGAGTACACCTGGCAAAGAATACTATAAAGGAACAGTAGTTCATGTACCGGGTTTTCCAGGGGAATTTGTTACAAACAATGCTTTGTCTGCTAACATGTATAACAAAGAGGGTAAAATAACTGCATGTATAACAAAAGTATTAACATATAATATGGACACTACATCGGGACAAAGTGGTGCTCCTATATACAGAGATGATAATCAATACGTTATTGGCATCCACTCAAGACCAAGTAGCACATATTCAAATCGCAATGAAGGATTCCGGTTAACCAGTTATATGGTGAATTGGGTAAGAAGTTTTCTATGATAAGTTCCAGAATATTTTTCGCTATTTTGACTTTTGTTATATTAATGATTGGTGGATGTGTAAATAGCAACAGCGAAAATAATAAAAGTTTAAATGACCAAACAGATATAATAACAACGAATGATGAAATGACTAAAGATAACCTAGAAGTCATCAATTATCCAGAAGATTATTTTACAGATTATTTGGTAGCTGAAATTAAAACTGAAATAATAACTTCTTCTACTTCGTATATTTCAGTAGAATTAGTAGATCAAGATGATGAAGTTATTATAAAATCATGTGATAATGCTTTTGAGTTAAATATATCAATAAATAATACATGGTACAATGTTCCGCTAGTAGATAATTCACAATATTTAGAAACTAGCATTTGGTTTAATGGTGAATCAATCAAAAACCTCTCATTATTTCTAAAAAGTTTTGAAATAAATTCTGGTCACTATAGAATCATATTTAATTATCTTGTAGATGGAGAATCAAAATGGTATCATACGTTTACCGAATTTGATGTGGAAGATTAAATTATTATGTTTGTTTGACGAGCACATACGTTTTAGCTGAAAAGGAGAGCATCTTTTGTGGTTCTCCTTTTTTTATAACAAATTTTCTCATTAATTCCCTCTCACCATCTCTCAATTCTGTATTATAATTAATATTGGAGGGATTTTGATAATGCAAAATGTGGACTTTGACGATGATAAACATGACGAAATAGACATTTTAATAAAAGAAATTTTGTTTCGTGAAGCTGATGAATATGAGAAAACAATTGAAAAAACAGACTGTCCAGAACCGACTGAAGAAGAAATTCAGGAGACGTATAAAAAACTCATGATAAAAATAGTCAAATGAAAACTATAATAGGGACGATTGATACCCGCCCCTATTTTTCTCTTAATTATGAACTGTAAATTTAACTTCTTTCAATATGTTCTTTTCTCCGTAAAACTTATCCATAACATATGACTGTAAAGACAATGTCATACCTGCCCATTTTTCTAAATTTAGATTTCTAAATACAAATTTACCCTTACTATCTGATTTCACAGAAATAATTTTTTTACCGTTTTGATCTCTAAGTGATACCGTTGAATTTTTGTTTGCGAAACCACTAATTTTTTTAATATTTTTATTAATCTTATCAAATGCTACAGGCTGTATAAGCTTTATAGTTCTTTTAATGTTTTGAAGTTTGACTGTACTTTTATACCAGTCATCAATTCGCCTCCAACTTTGTGGTAATTTTTCATTTAATTCTTTTTCACTTAAACAATTCCACTTAAATTCTACGACGCCTAATTCAGTATACTTATTAAGATTAGGTAAGCGATTTAATCTGTTTCCAGTCGCATAAATTGAAGTTAATCTTTTTAAATTTTTTATTGCGTCAAGTCTTTTTAATCTATTTCCATTTAATACTATATTCTCCAGATTTACCAGATTTTTAATTGCATCTATATTTTTAATCTGATTATCCCATGCGCTTATAGAAGTCAAATTTTTTAAATTTTCAACTCCCGAAAAATTTGTCAGTTTATTATCAGATACATCCAGTGATTCAAGCTGATACAACCTTTCTATTCCAGAAAGAGTAGTTAGTTGGTTAACAGCAACATCTAAATATTTTAGGTTTTGTAATTTTTTTATATGTTTTATGCTTCGCAAACGATTAAATGACACATTCAAATAGGTTAGATTTTTAAGTTTCTCTATCCCTCTCAAAGATTTTATTTTTGTTGACTCAATATTATCATCATCGCCATCTGCTTCTAAACGAGTAATTCTAGCTGCCTCTTTTTCTGTAAATGTTTTAGTGCTACTTTTGCCAAGCTCTTGCAAAATCTTTTGATATAATACTCGATCAGGGATACCCGTATTATCATTAGGAATAATTTTACTTTTTGCCATAGCATTCAGCGGTAACACTGCCATTATTAACATAACTACCACTGCTGTCAATAGAACTTGTTTTCTTCTTATCATACCTTTTTCCTCTCTCTCATGTAATATCTTACAATAATACAAAATTATTATATCATATTTTTAGCATTTTTTCATGTATGATTGACTAACTGGTATGAATTCTTGATTAATTGGTAAATAAGCAAAAATAGAGACATACAAGTATATATGTATGCCCCTACTGTTCTATCCTCATTCTATTCACATGTACGCAATATTAATCAGTAATTAATGTCATAATATCCTCAATCGATTATCATAGAGCTGAGGTAATGTTTCTTCTCTTTTCTTCGCATTAACGTTGTATGAGTATTGCGCTTGTTCATCTGTAAGTTCAAAATAAATCGACGGATTGTCAAGTCCTAAAAGTTGTTTCATAATTATTGCTAGGAAATGTAAGCGTTTTACTCTATTTTAGATTGATAAAAATGATAGATGCAAGCATTTCACTACATGATGATTATGGAGGCTTGCATATGAGTGCAGCAAGAGTTTCAGCCGAAGAACAATACAAACAAAGCCTTGAAAATACTGGGCTTTTTATTTTTATATGATGCTTTTTATGGTATAATAAGCATATCAGAAAAGGAGTAGAAAACAGTGGCGAACAATGCAAAAGATTCTTTGATCATGGAATAAAAAGATACTATAAGGCAACTGAATAAATTACTCCAACTCGCAAAGGGCTGGGGTAATTTTAAATTTAACCGCATTATTATTTGGCGCTTATTGACTAACTGGCAGCTATTCTCGTCTAGTCGGTAATATTATCCACTTTTACCGTAGATAAATCTTTTCAAAAATAGAGACATACAAATGTACGCCTCTATCCATAAATCTTATTCAACTCTTATATTACAATATGCGCTTTTTCCACTGCTTGTCTTAAGCGTGAAATTACTATTGAATTGCAGCTTAAAGATACTTTTTCAAAACGCTATAAAGCGTTACAAGTTCCACTGGTTTTGTGATATAACTATCCATTCCACAGGCATAGCCTTTATTAATTTCTTCTATAAAAGCATTTGCAGACATAGCAACAATCGGCAGATGAGAGTCACCTTGCTCCTTTTCAAACTTTCGGATTTCCTGGGTAGCTTCATAACCATCCATATGCGGCATCTGGATATCCATAAATACAAGGTCATAATAATCCGGCGCAACCGCTTTAATTCGTTCCACCGCCTCTAATCCATTCCAGACTTTTTCTATATCAACTCCAAAGTATCTAATAAACTCTTCCGCTATTTCCATATTAATCTCATTATCCTCTACCAGAAGAACACGACCTGAAAATTGTTGCATACTTTCTAAATTTTCAGCATCGATCGATAAATCTTTCTTTTCCTCTTTTGTCAGATCGCTCATAACATGGTACAGCCTGGATTTGAACACCGGTTTTGATAAAAATGCATTCACACCAGCAGATTGAGCCTCTTCAGCAATATCAGCCCAGTCATACGCCGTCAGAACAATTATCGGCAGTTCCTCACCAACAATTTCCCGTATCTGGCGAGTGGTTTGTACACCATCCATACCTGGCATCTGCCAGTCTACAATAACTACGTGATAATCCTGGACGGATTCATGCGCTATTTTTACCTTTTTCACAGCCTCGCTTCCCGTGAGCACCCATTCACTGCGCATGCCGATTTCCTCTATCATTCTAGCAGTACTCTCACAGGCGATGGGATCATCATCAACAACTAGAGAACGCAAATCATATAATTGACTGAAATCACAAAGTTCTTCCTCACAGTTTTGCAGCTTTATTGGAAGAGTTACCGTAAATGTTGTACCTTTGTTTACCTCACTTTCAACCTTGATTTGCCCACTCATCATATCCACGATATTTTTTGTAATAGCCATTCCCAGACCAGTTCCTTCCACCTTGCTTTTGGTGGATGTTTCAGCTCGTTCAAAAGGCAGAAACAGTTTTTTTATAAAATCTTCCGTCATGCCAATACCAGTATCACGCATAATAAACTGATAAGTTCCATATCCTTTTGTCGTGGGTGGCAGCTCACGTATGGTTAACCAGATTTCTCCTCCAGCGGGTGTAAACTTCAGGGCATTGCCAAAGATATTCGACAATATACGCCTGATTTGTACTGCATCACCTGTTACTCGTTCATGGGTCAGATCACTGACATTGATCTCCATTTTTAATCCTTTGTCAGCTGTTTGCAGTTGTGTAATGCTGATGAAGTCATCAATTAGTTCCGGCAGCACAAAATCTTCATCATTCAATGAAACCTTTCCGCTCTCGATCCGGCTCATATCTAAAACATCATTGATGAGACCCAGCAGCTGTTTTGAAGAAGTAGTTATTTTAGTAAGACATGCCTTTACTTTGTCCTGCTTATTAATATCCATAGCAGCTATGGCAGTAAGACCGATGATGGCATTCATAGGGGTGCGAATATCATGTGACATATTAAATAAAAATTGTGATTTTGCAGAATTGGCACGTTGTTCTACTTCAAGTTCTGCCCTAATGTCACGCATTTCTTCCTCGGCTTTGTATTTCAGCCGTAAAATGTACATATAAAAAATAATTGCTATCAGCATAGCACTACTGAGAATACTAGCCATTACCAACATGGTATTCTTGGAACGGGTTACCAGAGAAGAATATTCTTTTAGTTTATTTCCAGCACCTTTCGTGATGGTTTCAGACAGCTCATCCAGCTTGTCCAGTTTGGGTATTATTTCCTTCGTATAATATGCCGAAATATCTTCTGCATTACTATCCTCGCCTTCTGCTATTGATAAGAGCTTTGTCTGGGCTTCAATTAGCTGAAGATAGGTAGATTGCATGGCAGGGACACTTTCTTTATCGGCAAGGTAACGTTCAAGCAATAAGTCTATCTTCTCCGTCATAGACTGGTTGATGGTGTCATAATATGCTCTTATCCCCTCAACGATCTCCTGAGACTGGGAGTATGTCAATCTCTCCGGCAATGCACGCAATAACATCAAGTTTGCTTTGACATCACCTATTGCAACGACAACTGTATACGGATGTTCACTAACAGTGACCATTTGTTTATTCATAATATTGGAGTTGTAAATTGTTATTGTGTAGTAAACTATTATAATCAATATAATAATGACAGTTATTGCCTTTGAAATTATATTTGCATTTACTTTTATCATTTTATGTAGCATTTCATCCCGTTCCTTATCTGAAAGTATTTTTCTGTAAATTTTATATTTTCCCATACAGTTGTGCGTATAACAGTGGTCTGTTTGTTGAACCATTAATCCTGTCTATAATATATAAAAAAATTCAGATATATTAGATTTCATTATAGTCGATCCGGGATATATTTTCAACGTTTATTCTTTAGGATTTCTTATAAAATGCACCTTTATCATACCCTTTTTTAATCTGATAAAACCAGACAATAATATTGGTAGTATATTTTTCCATTTTTATATGATATATTTAAATCAGAATTTTTAAGGAGGTGTGGTCCTATATGAAATCAACAGAGAAAGTTACTCCTAAAAATATTTTCAAAACAGTATTAGCTTTTGCATTATTAGTGATATTTGTATATTTTGCAGGTTATGTAATTGGTCAGGCAGTCGGTTATTTATAATCCTGAAACCAGTTTTATTTGAGATGCTGCCGAACGAATCAGAAAATATGCTGCAACATTTTTTTGATAGAAAGAAAAGACAAAATTGATGATAATGCTGGTAAGATAATTATTATTTGATGCGCAAAAGGTAATAAATAACAGGGGCATGCAATTGCACGCCCCTTCCGAATATCATCGCTGTCTTATTTATTATTTATATAATTAATCAGTCCGCCAGCCTCGATCAATTTTTGCATAAACTCTGGAAACGCCTGTCCTTTAAACTCTGTTCCCTTTGTTTTGTTATAGATCATCCCGCTGTCAAAATCTACTTCCACTTCATCTCCGCTTTCAATCCCCTGGGAAGCCTCCGGACATTCAATAATCGGCAAACCGATATTAATTGCATTCCGGTAAAAAATCCTTGCAAATGTTTCTGCAATAACGCAGCTTACACCGGCTGCTTTGATTGCAATAGGTGCATGTTCTCTGGATGAGCCGCAGCCGAAGTTTTTCTCTGCAACGATAATATCTCCTTTTTTCACCTGATTCACAAAATCTTTATCGATATCTTCCATACAATGTGTTGCCAGTTCCGCCGGATCAGAAGAATTCAGGTATCTTGCCGGAATGATGACATCTGTATCTACGTTGTCTCCATATTTAAATACTGTTCCATTTGCTTTCATCGATGCTTCCTCCTATAATCCTAATTCTGCCGGAGCTGAAATTTTACCGGTTATTGCACTTGCAGCAGCTACTGCAGGACTTGTGAGATATACTTCTGATTCCACATGACCCATACGTCCTACAAAGTTTCTGTTGGTTGTAGATACACAGCGCTCTCCCGCTGCCAGGATTCCCATATAGCCGCCCAGACAAGGACCGCATGTAGGTGTACTCACCACTGCACCTGCTTTAATAAAGGTCTGGATCAGCCCTTCTTCGATCGCCTGGAGATATATCTTCTGAGTTGCAGGAATTACGATACAGCGGATTCCTTTTTTCACATGACGGTCTTTTAAAATTCCGGCTGCACATCTCAAATCATCAATACGTCCATTAGTACAGGATCCGATAACAACCTGATCGATCACAACATCTTCCTGGATCTCATCAATAGTCTTCGTATTTTCAGGCAGATGTGGAAATGCGATCGTAGGCTTTAATTCACTTAAATTAATTGTGTACTCTTCTTCATATTCGGCATCTTCATCTGCTTCATAAACGGTATAAGGCCTCTTGGTATGGGATTCAAAATATGCAGCGGTTAATTCATCTACCGGGAAAATACCATTTTTACCGCCAGCCTCAATTGCCATATTTGCAATTGTAAAACGGTCATCCATTGTAAGATTCTTAACACCCTCTCCTACAAATTCCATAGATTTATAGAGAGCACCATCCACCCCAATCATACCGATAATATGTAAAATCACATCTTTCCCGCTCACCCATTTTGAAGGTGTTCCAACCAGGTTAAATTTAATGGCGGAAGGTACTTTAAACCATGCTTTACCTGTTGCCATGCCGGCTGCCATATCCGTACTTCCCACGCCGGTTGAAAATGCTCCTAAAGCTCCATAAGTACAAGTATGGGAATCTGCACCGATGATTACATCTCCTGCTACTGTCAGTCCTTTTTCCGGGAGAAGCGCATGTTCAATTCCCATATCTCCTACATCAAAGTAATTGGTAATATCATGCTTACAGGCAAATTCACGCACGCATTTGCAATGCTCTGCTGACTTGATATCTTTATTCGGAATAAAGTGGTCCATTACAAGGGCAATTTTATCCTTATGGAATACCCCTCCTGTTTTCATTTTATCCATTTCATGAATCGCTACCGGAGAAGTGATATCATTTCCCAGTACCAGATCCAGATCTGCTTCTATCAGCTGTCCTGCTTCTACAGTCTGCAGTCCGGCATGAGCAGCTAAAATTTTCTGTGTCATTGTCATTCCCATGTTATTTGTCCTCCTGATTTTCGTTGAATCAAAATCCCTAAAAACGAATGGATCTTAACTATTGTTTGAATTATATCACAAATATTGATATAATAGAAATACATATTATGAATATTTGTTATAACTTGACGTTATATTATTGCAGTTTACTTCCAATGTCATTTTGTTAACGTTATTTTCGGACTCGCAAAGAAATGAGGATATCTATGAATCAGAACCTGTCACTCTATAAAATATTTTTTACCGTAGCAAATGCCGGCAATATCTCCAGAGCCGCCGGGGAACTTTACATCAGCCAGCCAGCAATCAGCAAGTCGATTCAAAGGCTGGAACAGTCTCTGGATACGGTTCTTTTTACCAGAACCTCCCGTGGTGTACGGCTTACTGACGAAGGCAAATTGCTCTATGACCATGTCAAAACGGCTTTTGACGCCATTGAGACCGGGGAAGAGCAGCTGCGCATGGCCGCTGATCTGGGCATTGGCCACCTGCGTATAGGCGTTAGCACAACCCTTTGCAAATACCTGCTGCTCCCTTATCTGCAGGAGTTTATTAAGCTGTACCCTCACATCCGCATAACGATTGAATGCCAGTCCAGTAATCGTACCCTGCAGTTATTAGAAGAACAGAAAATTGACATCGGGCTGATTAGTAAACCGGAGCACAACACTCATATCCAATTCCATACCATAGAAGAAATTGAAGACATTTTCGTAGCATCAAAAAATTACCTGGATAACCTTTTCTTACGGACAAAAGAAGAAAAATATGATATATTAAGTACAGCTACTCTTATGCTTTTAGACAAAGATAATATGACCCGCCAGTATATCGATGATTATCTGGCTGAGCAGAAGCTGGAACCCAACACCCTGTTAGAAGTAACGACGATGGATCTTTTGATTGATTTCGCAAAAATAGGGCTTGGCGTTGCCTGCGTCATAAAAAAATTTGTTCAGAAAGAGTTAGACAACCAGACTTTGCAGGAGATTCCTCTTGAATTTCCAATTCATAAGCGCCAGGTCGGATTTGCATATCTTAAATCGTCATATCCCTCCCACGCATTACAGGAATTCATCAGCTTCTGCAGTAAAACCAAAAGGGGGAATATTGATTTATGAAGAAGTTTCGATCTTTACTACTGTTACTGCTGATTCTAATGGCAACCACATTACCTGTTACTACCCATGCCGCCGGTGCAAAGCCCGCAAAAACCGGATGGGTACAGATGAAATACCGGTATTATTACGATAAAAACGGGAAAAAAATCTGTAATACCACTTATAAAATTGATGGCAAACGCTACTATTTTAATGCCAAAGGCCGTATGATCCAAAACCGCTTCGTTACTTTTAAAGGGAAGAAATTATATCTTACTTCCAACGGGACAGCAGCCACGGGTCTGAAAAAAGTAAAAGGTAATACATATTTATTTGATAAAAACGGTTATCTCCGTACGAATGGATTCAAAACATACAATAACAAAAAATACTATGCCAATAAAAAAGGAATCATCCAAAAAGGATTTCATACTATAAAAGGTAAGAAATACTATTTTAACAGCAAAGGTATCATGCAGACCGGCTGGCTGAAAAAAGGCAAATCCACTTATTACTTTAATAAAAAGGGTGTGATGCAAACCGGATGGCAGAAAATCAAAAAAGGGAAAAAGACTTATGACTATTATTTTAACTCCAATGGCAAAATGGCAGTTAATACCTGGGTACAAGGCTATTATGTAGATAAAAACGGAAAATGGATCAAAAATAAAAAACAGTCCATTACCGCCCTGAACGATGAGCTGACGGCTTACATCAATAATTCCTGTACACCGGGCAGGTGGTCTGTTTACGTAAAAAATTTAAATGATGATCAGACCTGTTTAATTGGTAATAATTATTATTATGCAGCCAGTGTCATAAAGGTATTTACCATGGGCGCCGTATACGAATCCATTCAAAACGGTCGAATTCCAGAAACCACATCCACCAATCAGCTGCTCCACTCTATGATCACTTACAGCAGCAACGAATCTTTTAACACGCTGGTCCGTACCATTGGTAAAAATGCAACCAACGATTTCTGTAAAAAATATGGATATACGGATACTAATCAGGGTCAGGCTATTTACCCCAGCTCTAACGGCGGGGAAGATATTAACAACGGTACCACCTGGAATCAGACATCCGTCCAGAACTGCGGAAAAATCCTAGAAGACATTTACAATGGAAAATGCGTATCCAAAACCTATTCGAACAAAATGCTGGATCTGCTAAAGCAGCAGACTTTCCGCATTAAAATACCGTCCGGTCTTCCAGCCGGAACAGTTGTTGCCAATAAAACCGGAGAAACGGATGAATATCAGCACGATATGGCAATTGTCTATTCTCCCAAAGCAGATTATATTCTCTGTGTAATGTCAAATATCTCTAATGCAGGTGCGGCACAGGCTAATATTCGCGCCATATCACAAATCGTATATCGGCATTTCAATTCCTGATCACAAAAAATCCGGCAGCGTTATGAAAAATCATAACCCCGCCGGATTTTTTGACTATATAATCACTGGGAGCTCCCCAACAATTTTACCTGCTTAGAAATGCTGAATCTGGAATTAGTTGTCCAGTAATTTGTTTCCGTCATTCCAGCTATATAATTTACGAAGTTCTTTACCAACTTCTTCTAACTGATGACCTGCTTCCTGTTTTCTCTTAGCCATGAAGTTCGGGCATCCTACCTGATTCTCTAATAACCAGTTACGTGCAAAAACACCTTCCTGGATGTCTGTTAAGATCTGTTTCATTGCTTTCTTTGTTTCATCTGTAACGATCTTAGGACCTGTGATGTAATCTCCGTACTCAGCTGTGTTAGAAATAGAATATCTCATTCCTTCAAATCCGCTTTCGAAGATCAGGTCAACGATCAGTTTCATTTCGTGAATACATTCAAAATATGCACTTTCCGGTTCATAACCAGCCTCTACTAATGTTTCGAAACCAGCTTTCATAAGAGCTGTAACACCACCGCAAAGAACTGCCTGCTCGCCGAAGAGGTCTGTTTCTGTTTCCTGACGGAAAGTTGTTTCCAGAACACCAGCTCTTGCTCCGCCGATTGCTAAAGCGTAAGCCAATCCTTTGTCATGAGCTTTTCCTGTGGAATCCTGATGTACTGCGATCAGACAAGGAACTCCTTTTCCTTCCTGATACTGGCTTCTTACGGTATGTCCAGGTCCCTTAGGAGCGATCATTACAACATCTACATTCTTAGGTGCTACGATCTGTCCGAAGTGAATTGCAAAACCGTGAGCAAACATCAGCATGTTTCCTTCTTCTAAGTTTGGCTCAATAGATTCTTTATACATTTGAGCCTGCTTTTCATCATTGATCAGAATCATGATGATATCCGCTTTTTTTGCTGCTTCTGCAGCTGTATAAACTTCAAATCCCTGTGCTTCCGCTTTCGCCCATGATTTGCTTCCTTCATAAAGACCAATGATAACGTTGCATCCGGACTCTTTTGCGTTTAACGCATGTGCATGCCCCTGGCTGCCATAACCAATAATAGCAATGGTTTTACCTTCTAATAATGCAAGATTACAATCTTCCTGATAATAAATTTTTGCTGCCATTTTCATTTCCTCCAAATGTTTTATATTTGTTAAAGGTTTAAAAGCCTCTAGCGTACTCTTTCCATATGTATCTGACGTACTATAAATATCTTACGTCTTCCGCACCACGGGATAATCCGGTAATACCGGTTCGTGCCAGTTCCAGAATCTCATATCCTTCCAGAAGGTTAATAAAAGCATCCAGTTTTGACTGGTTTCCTGTTAGTTCGATGATAAGTGAATCCACTGCCACATCTACGATCTTAGCCCTGAATATATCAGCTACTGCAATAATAGCCTGACGATTGCCTGCATCTGCCCGTACCTTCACAAGGATTAGCTCACGGCTGACGCTCTCTTCGGGACATAACGACTTAATATCCACCACATCTACCAGTTTCGCTACCTGCTTGGTAATCTGATCCAGAATCAATTCATCTCCACATACAACAACTGTCATTCTGGAATATCTAGGATCAGCGGTTACACCAACAGTCAAACTGTCAATATTATAGCCACGTCTGCTAAATAAACCTGCCACACGGCTTAATACACCGGATGTGTTGTCAACTAACATAGATAATATACGTTTTTTCATAGTAAAACCACCTTTTATACAGACTAAAAGTATTCTACCAATTATTACATTCTTTGTCAATGTCAAATTTGGCAAAGTGGTTTTGTAACACATTGAATTGTTAAAGTGAATATTCCTAAAATATCCGGGTAATTTTCCGTTACCCGGTGCAATTTTCTGAAAATACAACAAAATATGCAAGTACAACTCCATATAAGAGAAATTTAATCTGTTCTACCAAACATTACTAATTTTAACTTATTTTTTCAGGCTCCCCTTATAGCAGTTATAACAGTACTGAATGATATCCTTCCTTTTAATGATACCGATAAAAATCTGATTATCATCGATTACGGGTACGAAATTCTGATTCATCGATGTCATTACCAGATCCTCAATCTCACAGTTAACATTGATGGGATCATTGTACCACCTTCTTTTTATCTGTGCCAGCGGGATATCTTCTGCTTTATGTAAATCTAATAGGTATTTGTCTTTCACATTCCATAACATGTCCCCTTCTGTGATCGTACCCACATAATTACCTTTTCGGTTAATAATCGGTACTGCACTGTATCTGTGATGCTCCATCTTCTCCAGCGCCTGCCGCAGCGAATAGTCATCATACAAATATGCAACCTCACTTTTCGGGGTCAAAAAGAATAAAATATTCATCTGTAGTCTCCCTGTTTTTTTCTTACTTCCATACAAAAATATTATAAGACAATCTACAATGTTCGTCAATGCAAAGTACGTAATTCATAAATAGTTTATAAGTATTTTATAAAGTTAAGCTTTCCTGTTTTTTTATAATTCTTTTAATTATTTTAGAATATATTAAGTCTGACGCCATATTTCATTCATATCTGCATAGTATAGTATTATTTATAAATAAAGCGAATAAGCTTTTTTTATACATTTCTCTTTCCTTTTAGGACCAGGCAACTGGTCCCCTTTTTTTGCTCTTTTCCCATCCTGATTTCTACATTGCAACGATCCCATTTACTATGCCGGGAGCCAGAAAAGGCAGAATTTCTGCCCCCGCAACATCATCCGGACACCTTGGTCCTGCAAATCAGGACTTCTTTATAATAAAAGATTCAAAACCGGCATCTTTTAACTTTTGTACCATCTTAGCTGCATTTTCCCTGTCTCTAAAAGCACCCGCCTGAATCTTATAGAGTTTATTCACCTTCTTTACAAATGCCTGAAAACCCTTTTTATTTAAAACTGCTGACAGGCTGTTCGCCATCTTTTCATCTTTAAAGGATCCTGCCTGAACATAATATTGTACATTTTCTTCCGGTTTCGGATCTTCCGGCTTTGGATTCTCCGGCTTTGACTCATTGCCCATTGCTGCTTTGACATCTGCCCGGAAAGTATCCATGCTTTTGCCGTGTTTTGGAAACCAATGGGTTACATCCACATGTTCTGTTGCCACACCTTTTAAAAATCCTTCATAATGGCACAGAACATGCTCTTTGTCCGGCTTCCATCCGTATTTTTTACAAAAATAAGCGCTGAGCCAGACTGCTTTTTCATATACATTCCGAAAATAACGGATATTTTCCGGAAGGGAAGGATCATAATTTCCCATTGACTGCCATTGGCCATTATAAGAAAACGTTCCAGGTTCACAGATTTCATAACTAATATACATATCATTTGCCGGTGAGCCGGCATGCCACGATCTGTGGGTCTCCGGGAGCAGCTGATAGATACCGGTATCATCAATGATATAATTTGTGCAGGCGTCAATATCTCCATTCCAATAACTGATAAAATCCTTTGCAGTCCCTCCGGGAGTTGCTGTGGAATGTGTCATTATCCCCTGAGGCGTTATGGTTCTGCCTGTTTTATAACAACTTGAATTGGTTAAAATACTTTTTTTTATTTCCATGTCACATACCTCGCTTTGTTTATCCATATATCTAGCATATGCAATCCGGCAAAAAAGGAATCAGATGAATAAAACTGCCTTTTTCTGAACATATTATATGTGAGGTGATGATAAATGGCTTCTTATATAGCTCCGGAAGTAAAGGAGAAATTCGAAACACTTTCCATCGATCTGAAAAATCTGATCCTGGAAAAAAATGTACAACTGAATAATATTCATGACTTAATACGCGTACTGGAAGAAATAGTAGCGGAAGGTGAAGGCAACCAATAGCCTGCGATTCCAGGCATTCATGCGAAAGAGAGGAACAACACATGATAAATGTTAACGACGGCAACACGAAAACAAATGTTTACGATGATGGCAACATTCCTGAAATCGACACACCAAAACCGGATAATGCAACAAATACATTTCCTCCTGAGTTTGGCAATGGAAATATTATTCCAAAAGATGAAAGTACGAGACCCCGCAAAGACGGTCCCGGTGGTAATTAATTTTAATATTCCTAAAAACAGCAGAGAAAAATCCATGTTATTATGTCTCTCACAGGAGACTGCAATAACATGGATTTAATTTTTGTTACATAAATTTCACGGCAGTTCCATAAGCAATTACTTCCGCTGCCCCCTGCATGATAGCGGAGGATGCATAACGGATATTTACTACTGCATCAGCGCCCATGCCCTCAGCCTCTTCCACCATTCTTTTTGTTGCCAGCGCTCTGGCTTCATTCATCATCTCATTATAAGCCTTTAATTCCCCGCCGACAATGGTTTTGAACCCCTGGGTAATATCTCTGCCGATATTCTTGGATTGTATGGTACTTCCCTTTACCAATCCCAGCATTTCAAATGTCTTTCCAGTAATATAATCAGTATTTACTAAGATCATCTTCTTCTCCGCTCCTTATCTCTTTTAATCGTTCTGCCAGTACAAAAAAGGAAACACCAATCAACGCTAAAATAATAATTCCAAATAAAACCTTTACAACTATGGGAATTGGCACAACGGTAATCATTGTGAGATACACCATTAAAAAAAGAACCAGTAATGCCGTAATTACTATAGGCGCTATCATTTTTTGATATTTCATATTGATTTCCTCCCTGACTGTTATCATAGCTTTATTTTAACATCTTTTTCGGTATGATACAACTGCATTTGAGAAGTACTGATTATTCTCCTGTTATTCTTGCTTCAAAAGAGTTTCCATTTATTTTATAAAATGCACACAAATTCTTCAATTCTACGTCACATATTTTTCACAGAATAATATTATAGTATTACTTGTACAGAGAGATCAGTACAAACAACACATTATTAAAAAATCTTTTTCATAACCCGCCAGTACCTAAAGGTACTGGCTCTCCCTCTTTTATGGGACTTTACATCTGTTTACGGACTACTTTATATTCATCATTAAACTGAAAATAAGGACAATTAGTAAATGTATTTCTCATAAACTGGCCCATCTCATCCTCATCCAGATTTACCTCACAGATATAACATTCATAATCATCATCATATGCATAATTCAAGCAGCAGTCACAATTAGATTTTCCAGTCATTTTACTCCTCCTTTTTGTAAAAACGTCTTAATCAATTATACACCGGATTTGATTCATTTTCCATCCATTAATTTTGGACATGATAAAAGCCGTTCTCAGGAGCCTGTCGGAATATCACTCTAAGAAACGGCCTTTGCTTACTTTTTTATCTTTCGTATTTTGTAATTTTTTGTAATTTTTATCTGTTCATTTCTGATTATGCTTTTGGGCCTGCATCTGCAATATTTTTTGGCATATTCGGATATTTTTTTGCAAAGTTTTCCTGGAACATCTTTGCAAGTTTTTTAGCTGACTCATCATAAGCTGTTTTATCTTCCCATGTATCCCGTGGATTCATAATTTCATCCGGCACATTCGGGCAGCTCTGAGGAACATCTAAGTTGAATACCTCATCATGTTTATATTCTGCCTTATCAATATCGCCATTCAGTGCAGCAGTAACCATAGCACGTGTATATTTCAGTTTCATACGGCTTCCGACTCCGTACGGTCCGCCTGCCCATCCGGTGTTAATCAGATATACCTTTGTATCATATTTTTCAATCCGCTCTCCTAACATCTCTGCATAAATGGATGGATCCATTGGCATAAATGGTTCACCAAAACAGGTGGAGAATGTGGGCTGCGGTTCCTGAACCCCTCTCTCTGTTCCTGCCAGCTTAGATGTAAATCCGGTCACGAAGTGATACATTGCTGCATTCTGGTCAAGTCTGCTGATTGGAGGAAGTACGCCAAATGCATCTGCAGTTAAGAAGATTACCACTTTCGGCACACCTCCTACTCCTGGGATTGCAGCATTGGATATATAATCTACCGGATAACCCACACGGGTATTATCGGTCAGGCTTCCATCATCAAAATCAGGTTCACGGCTCTCAGAGTCGATCACCACATTTTCAACCAGACTTCCGAACCTGATTGCTCCATAGATTTCAGGTTCGCCTTCGGGATCCAGATTAATACATTTTGCATAGCAGCCGCCTTCGAAGTTAAAGATTCCTTCTTCTGACCAGCCGTGTTCATCATCACCGATTAACTTACGTCCCGGATCTGCTGAAAGCGTTGTCTTTCCTGTTCCTGATAATCCAAAGAAAATCGCTGTTTCTCCGGTTACCGGATCCATGTTTGCAGAACAATGCATTGGCAGTACATTTTTCTCTTTCGGCATCAGATAATTCATAACGGAGAATACGCTTTTTTTCATTTCTCCGGAATATTGTGACCCTGCGATTACAATCAGTTTTGCTTCGTAATCGATCATAATTGCTGCCTCACTGTGCACACCGTCTGTTTCCGGGATACATTTGAATCCCGGAGCTGCAATTATGGTAAAGTCCGGATCTCCATAGTCAGCAAGTTCATCTGCTGTAGGACGGATCAGAAGCTGATGTATAAACAGGTTCTGGCTTGCCAATTCATTTACCACCCGGAATTTTTTTGTACATACCGGATCTGCTCCCGCCATGCCATCAAAAATATAGAGTTCACGATTCTGGAGATAAGCCGTTAATTTCTCTTTAATCCCATTGAATTTTTCCTGACTGATCGGACGGTTTACTTTACCCCACGCAATATCATCATGGATTCCTTTTGAATCTACTACAAATTTGTCCTCCGGAGAACGTCCCGTATATTTTCCGGTAGTAACTACTAAAGCACCTGTGCTGCTTAATTTTCCTTCTCCATTGCAAAGTGCCTTTTCAACCAGCTGCGCCGGGCTTAAATTGCGGTAAACAGCTTTGGGATTAATAATACCTAATTTTTCAAGACCATATGTATTCATATTTTCCTCCTATTTCCTTTGCCGTCATTTCTACTGATTTCAGAACTGCCGCTTATTACTATATTGCATTGGCAATGCTGGCGCCTACAGTTGATATGTCAACAAAAGCTTGTTGTTTTATACAAATCGTATTATACTATTAAGTAAGCATAAAATAAAATAATATTATTGTATAGTGTCCATAACAATTTTCTATGGATCAATTACGATGGAGGAATCAATACCATGTCGGCAAATTTTGAATACTACAAAATATTCTATTTCGTGGCAAAATACAAAAGCATTACCCAGGCTGCCAATCTGCTGATGTCCAGCCAGCCATCTATTTCCCGTACCATTAAACTTCTGGAAGAAGAACTGCGCTGCAAACTGTTTGTCCGCTCACAAAAAGGCGTTTCCCTGACACATGAGGGAGAAGAATTATTTGCCCATGTCCGCAGAGCCTGCGAAGAAATCTTTATCGGCGAAAAATCTTTAAAAGACATTACCACTCTCCAGGATGGATTGATCCGTATTGGAGCCAGTGAAACGGCACTGCATGGTTTCCTGCTGGTAAAACTGAAGAGTTTTCACTCCATGTACCCCAATATTAAGCTGCTGATTCAAAA
This sequence comes from Robinsoniella peoriensis, assembly GCF_000797495.1. Lineage (GTDB taxonomy): Bacteria > Bacillota > Clostridia > Lachnospirales > Lachnospiraceae > Robinsoniella > Robinsoniella peoriensis. The sequence continues at coordinate 31,648 of NZ_JTGN01000005.1, read as the reverse complement.
TGTTACCACACCAGAAGCAATTGATCACCTGAAATACGACAAAATTGATTTTGCCATCGTCACCACACCTACGGATGCCTATGCCCCCCTCGAAGAAACCAAACTCCTTCCCTTTCGGGAAATTTTAATTGCGGGTCCTCATTTTAAACATTTAAAAGATCAGGTTCTCCATTTAGAAGATTTAAAACAATATCCTCTGATTTCCTTATCCAAGGGTACGACGACCTATACCTTTTACGAAAAAATATTTTCCTCCCGTAAGCTGTACCTGGAGCCTGACATCGAGGTGGCTACCACCGACCTGATACTGCCAATGGTTACCCATGATCTCGGTATCGGTTTTATTCCAGAGGAATTTGCAGCACGTGCAGTAAACGCACAGGAAGTGTTTGAAATCCGGGTTGCAGAAGAAATTCCTTTCCGAAATATCTGTCTCGTTGAGAACACAAAGTATCCGCTCAGTGCTGCCGCATTCCAGCTAAAAAAAATTATTTGTGAAAAGTGACAAAAAGCCGTATCACAGCATCTGCCTTGCTCTCTCGATGATCATATTCGGAAAGCCAATAGCCTCCAGCAGAGCAATCGCGTTCTTTGTATTGCTGACCCCTTCCCGGATCTTATAATCAAAAGCAATATCCCTGCCCTGCATCTGTTCACAAAAAAAATAATATCCATAGGCATCTTCCAGTTTCCGTGTCAACTCAATATCATGGGATGCCACAATCGCTAGGCAATTTTGATTTTCCAGATATTCTAATATAGCCGCCGAAGCCGCAATTCGCTCCTGTGTATTCGTTCCTCTTAAAATCTCATCAATAACGCAGATGACCATCCGTTTATCTTTTATACTTTTTACAATGCGGTTCAGATATTTAATTTCTTTCATATAATAACTTTCACCGCCCATAAGATCGTCCCGCACCGCCATGGATGTAATCACCATGGCATCCGGCAGCTGCATCTGTCTTGCCATACAGGTATGAATGCTTTCCGCAAGGATCACATTTGCCGCCACGGCTTTGATAAACGTAGACTTTCCGGAAGCATTTGATCCCGTTATGATACAGTTACGGTCCAGGGATACCGTATTGCAGACCGGATGTTCGATCAGCGGATGATAGATTTCCGTCATTTTCAGCACAGGCTTATTTATAAATTCAGGTATACAGTATAACTCCAGGCTTTTCCTGAATGAAGCTACAGAAACAGATGCTTCCAACTCGCCTATGAACTCAAACAGCTCCATAAATTCCTTTTGTTTTCCCCTCAGGTAGCGGATGATTTTATCATAGACAATAAAATCCCAAAGGGTTGCTCCTATCAGGTAATCATGGACAACCCCTAATAGATCTCCAGACATTCCTTCCCGCTTCTTCCGCTGAAGGCTGACAAGCATTTTCGTTATTTTATCGAATAATTTTACATTTTCTTTGATGCTCTCCGGTATATGAATCGTGTATTTCTCCGGTTTTTTCACAATTTCTTTTACACTCTTTGCCACTCCTATAATCCCGGTAAGGGTATCCATATAGACTTCATGCCTGACTTTATTCAATGCATAAATTACTGCATTGATCATAAATACCATTGCTGTAATCAACAGAAGGCTTGACTGTCCTCTGACAAGAGCCGGAATCACAGACAAGAACAACAATATCTGCATAATCCTGTAAAACCTTACATGAATTGAACCAAGAGCATCCAGATTACTCATAAACACAGGCAGATAATAATTCACTTCTTCTTTCCCAAGTCTGCTAAGCAAATACTGCACTTCTTCCCTGATTTTATCATTCTTGGAATAAAAGCAAATTTGTTCTTCCAGAATTAAAAGCCCGGCTTTATCTGCCGGCAGCTTGTGAAGCCTGGCATACAGCACCTGTTCCCCCGCAAATGATGTACAGACATTTATTCTGGAAAAAATCTTATCCATCTCCAGGTCATTCCAGGTAACATCATCTACGCTTTCGTTCTCGGGAATGTCCATTTTAAATTCTTCCCAGAAAATTTGAATCTGTTCAAAGGGAAGCTTTCTGTCTGCCGGTATCTTACCATAGGAATCATGAATCCACTTACGAACTTTCCGCTCACCGCATTTACGTTCATAAAAAACAGCCCCCATAAATAATGCCAGCATAATCACAAAGATCATTGCCAGTTCCATGTTATCGCTCCTCCTTTTTCTTTTTATAGGCAATTACTAACAAAATAAATAAAAATATGAGTGTTTCCACAATAACGCTGCTTTCAATTGGCCAGCTTATCCAGTTGTGATAGAAAATCGCATATAGCTGACTTGTCAGCAAAAGAATGGACAAATAGAGGCACACGATTGTGGTAATGGCATCCACTTTCAGCATATAGTAAGGCATATTGCGATAGAGAAAATTCCAGACCCAGGATCTGGCTGTGAAGACAAGCATGGATGCAATGACAGGAAAAATAAAGACAAGCAGTTTATCTCCATAAACGATTTTACCAATATTATTCCACCAGACTACAATTCCTTCCGGCAGCAGCGGATACGAGATAAACGCTAATATAAATGAAAAGATAATGATTGACCATATTGCAATCTTTCCTTTCATTGCTGCAAGATTACTAATCGTATCCCGAAAAATCATATAACCGGATTTGTCTACAGCATCCTCATACCGTTCTACCGTTAAATTGGCATAATCAAAATCTTGATTCTTAACCAGCTCTAAACAAATCCACCTGGATTGTTCTAATTGTTTTATCTCTGCCTCCAATGAGTCTGCCTGTTTATGAAGCATTTCTTCCATCGAGAGCTTTTCCAACTGCACCAGCTTAATCTCTTCAATAGGTACATTAAGCTTTCTTAGAAAGATAATCTTTTTTAAAGTCTCAATATTTTCCCTGGAGTAATCCCGGTAACCATTAATCGGATTACGCCTTGCAGTCAGCAGCCCCTCCTTTTCATAAAAGCGAACATTTGCTCTGGTGACATTTAATTCCTCTTCAACCTCTTTTATTGTCAAGTTTTCACCTCCTTCTATTGGTATATAAGGTATAAACCAGGTTTACAGTCAAGCTGTTTTTAGAAATTTCTGCATTTTTTTCTTAATTACGAAAAATACTCCTGAAAAATTCAGAAGTATTTTTGCAAACTGCAATATTAATAAATTATTTTATTCATCGAACAAGCTTTAATCCATAATTATCAGTGCCATGAAAACAAGATCCGTATTTCCCGTATTAATTAGTCCATGTCCGGAACCATCCGGGGTAAATGTAACATCTCCTGCTTTTACCGGGCGAACATTTCCATTATCATCATAATCACCTGTTCCGGATAAGATATAATAAGTTTCACTCTCTCCGTGATGTTCATGATACCCCAGAGAACATTCCGGTTCAATAGTTACTTCCGCATATAGACCGCATTTGCCGTTTAATTCTTTTTCGCCCAGGATATGTTTGATCACAACATGTCCTTTTCCACCACACATATTTTCCACTGTTTCTGTTTTCATCTCAAATCCTCCATTTCTGATTTGCAATTTTTTATGTATCTTAGCTCTGCCTGCAGTCTGAAATTCCCTGACTCAATAGAAAAGAGTCCCCGGTAACTGCTGCAACCAGAAACTCTTCCTCATCGAAGACCATATTTTATTCTACTTGGAATGCTGATTTCATTTAGAATTTATGCTTCCCGGTAAATTTCAACTGCTGACATTATTATATCTCACCACATTTATAAATACAAGATATTTTATTACTGTGATGCATAGTATAATGAATAGTTATACACTTTTGACATTCATACGTATCTGTTTTATAATAAAAGAAAAAAGGAGCTGTACATACTATGAAAATTGATGGACATGCAAAAGAGAAAGAAGCCATGAAGGAATTTCATAAGGGCAACCGGCAAGAGGGTATAAAAATCCAGGATGAATTCGTAGCGGAACTTCGCGAAGCACTGAAATCACAAGACCATTGTTCCTGCAAAAAACCCTGCAAATATCATGGAAAATGTGTGGAATGTGTAGCGATTCACAGAGCCCACCAAGAACATCTCCCCAATTGCTTTCGCAGTATGGTTAACGAAAAAATAGCTGTACTTTCCGGTCTCACCGAAGATACCATTGTGGAAGATTTATCCAGATAACCCCTGCCTATACATATTTGCAGCAAGTTGATTTGTCGTTTTATGAAATATTTTGTCGAACGATTTTGTTTGAATGCACATACAGAATATGATAGATTTAACATATATTAGCAAGAAGCTAATATATTTCATAACTCACACCCGGTCCGCACAACCGGGTACCATTTTACCGGCTCCGGCGTAACAACCGGAGCCATCTTTTATTCCATATCCCGCAGCTGTTCCACAATATTATCCTTATGCAAAAATTGATAAACCACCAATGGAACAAAAATACAGGTGATTAAAATACTGCCAAATACAAGAAGAGTTGATCTGACCGGTATCTGGAAAGGAATCCTGTAACGGTTCATTGCATGGTATATGACATAATCAATTGGAATTCCCAGGATAATTACAAAAAAGAATGAAACAATTCCATAGCACGTTCCTTCTATCAGCAGTAACTTCCTGATCTGTACCGTAGTCATGCCAATACTTTGCAGCGCTGCAAATTCTTTTATCCGGTTCTGTATCCCTGCAGCAGTCATATTGCTATAGTTCAAAATGGCTAATAAGGTAAGGATTATTCCAAGACCCCCGCCAAGAATTTTTAACTGAGTCTCCGACTGCTTCATTTCATCATAGCTGTCAAATTTCGACTCCATCGATATGTTTTTCTCACCCTTAAATAATTCTTTTATTTTTTTATCCAGTTCGGCATTAAATGGTTCTTCATAAACGATCTTTATAATTTCGGTTATAGGCTCGCCTAAGATTTCTTTTGCTAATCCATCACTGATTATTATGCTTGGTAAGTATCCGCTGGCAATAAAGCTAACACCAGGAATTTCCGCCTCTATTTTTATCTTATATTGTTTTCGTTCATTATTCTGTTTTAATTGGTAAACAAGTTCTTTACCCAATGTTTCTTTAACCGAAATTCCCGTAAGGAAAGGGCTTATCAAACCGATTTCACCAGACATAAACGCTTCTTTATTTAAAATGCCGTCCATTTCTTTATTAATGGAATCAAATTCCGCTTCATCAATGCCCACGAGCCTGCCGGTAAACAAATCTGTTTCTTTTCCTTCTTTATAAAGTACCATCTGCTCCTCATAATCGCCTCTGGCAATTGGCTTCTTCTCAAGCCCTATAAAATATTCCTTCCAAATATCTTCATCATAAGGAATCAGCAGTTCAGCTGAACTTACTGTCCGGACATCCTCAACTCCATCCATGGATTTTATCTGCTCGATTACGGATGGCTGTATTCTTTGAATAGGATTATTATACGCTGTGGAAAGATTAATAATGCGTAAATCGGAATCTTGCAGTGTATTCAGGACATGCTTTGTACTGCTTCCATTAACCAGGGTTGTGATGACCAGTAAAGCCGTAAGCGTTACAAAAAAAGAAGTTAGTATAATAACCGCCTGCTTCTTCTCCCGGAACATATTGCGCCATGCCATGTAGCTAAGCCTTCCCCCATTCACACTGTTTCTATCCCGGTGCGGGGATACCATACCAAAATATTTTGCTGCTTCAACCGGTGAAATATCACCCGCTATCATTGCAGGTTTCCTGCTGCTGAAATAAATGGTCAGCCCGGAAAACAGTGCAGCTCCGATAAAAATTAACGGATGAAATACTACTGCTTCTTTTAGCTGGAGTGTAGGATTCGCTAATTCCAATGCAGATGGTACAATCAAAAACGACACCAATGCTCCGAGTATCATCCCTGAGGGTATGCCTAACGACGAATTCCACAGCACCTGCTTAAGTACAAACCTCCTGATCTGTTTAGATGTAGTACCAATTGTTTTTAACTGTCCAAAAAAACGGACTTCTTTGGCAATCGAAATATGAAGAACATTATAAATAAAAAAATATCCGCTCAAAACAATCAGAAAAAACAAACCCATCAGCCCTGCTGCAAATTTTACGAAGTCTTCCATCAGATAGTAATCTGCAAATAACATTTGTCTTCCTTCAATCGATAGTTCATCTTCCAGCATTTTAATATCCTTTACGGAATACAGATGATTTTTCAGTGTTATTTTTAAAGAACCCTGGGTCATAACCGTTTGTTCTGCTCCTGAATTTTCATAAAAATCCCTGGATATAAAGCCCTGTGACATTCCGGAATAATCCTTGTAAAATCCGGATAACACAAACGACTTCTCATGAGAAGTATCTTTTTCTGACAATAAAAAATAGGACACCGGAAGATGCATCCCAATTTTAGGCGTATCTATCCCTATTCTTTTTAAGGTCTGGGTAGATAACAAAAGTTCATTTTCTTTGTCCGGATACTTTCCTTCTAAGAATTCGTAAGCGGGAACACACTGCTTTTCCCAGTTCGTTGTATCACTCCAGGATAAGGGGATATTCACATCATTTTCCTGATATTTATCGATAACTGCACTCTCTACGGTGATGCCGGCATACAATATTTCTTCCATAGAATTTGCTTTTTTCACCTGCTCTTTAGTAGGTGCTGGCAGGCTCACATCAAATATCATTCCATTCATCATTACATGCCTTAGAGAAATTGCGTTCCAATAGCTCAGACCGATGCTGCAGACCGCTGTTATCATAAATGTAGTTAATATGATTGCTGCAATTATTAAAATATTCTTTTTCCAATTCTGAATATAATTTTTCTTCGCCAGTCCTGCAATCACCTTTTTATTTTCAACCCGGATCATAGCTGTTCCCTGACATAGATTTTACCATCTTCTAAATGAATAATCCGCCCTGCCATCTGGGCAATTTCACTATTATGCGTAATCATTACAATGGTCTGGCAAAAACGCTCACTGGTGATCTTAATCAACCCCAGCACATCCTGGCTGGATTTACTGTCCAGATTCCCGGTCGGCTCGTCTGCAAGCACAATCGCAGGCTTCGTCGCCAATGCCCTTGCCATTGCCACTCTCTGCTGCTGTCCTCCCGACAGCTGCCCGGGCATTGCATATTTCTTAGACTGAAGTCCCAAGATGTCCAAAATTTCATTGATATAATTTTTATCCGGCTTAACTCCATCCAACTGGATTGGCAAAACAATGTTTTCATAAACATTTAACAGGGGCAGCAGATTATAATTCTGGAATACAAAACCAATCTTGCGCCGCCTGAATATGGTCTGCTCGTCTTTCGTCATACTGGAAAGATTGATCCGGTCTACCATCACGGTTCCGGAAGTCGGAATATCCAGACCTCCAAGCATATGCAGAAGGGTGGATTTTCCACTGCCCGAACTTCCCACAATCGATACAAATTCACCTTTCCCAATAGAAAGATCCACTCCATCCAGTGCTTTTACCACATTTTCACCGGCTCCGTAATATTTTTTTAAGTCTTTCGTTTCTATAATACACATCATAAATCCTCCTTACGTCAGAGCGTGTTTGAAAATCCATTCCCGCCATCTGCACAACAGAATCATAGCAAATAATTCTTACCTGATCCTTTCTCAAATATGACAGTTTTGTAAGATTCTGTTATTTCTATTTTAATTTAAACAGACCATCAATATATCATATTGACAGCCCACGCAACAACTTTATTTGTGACTTAAAAATATAGAGAATAGCGCCCCGCTGCCCGGCTCTGACTTCACCTTAATATATCCACCCTGCCTTATAATAATCTCCCGTGCAAGATAAAGCCCTATCCCAAGCCCTTTCTCCTTTTGTACCTTAGGTGAACGGTAAAATCGTTGAAATATCAGTCCTTGTTCTTCTTCTGAAATCCCCATACCGGAGTTCTGTATGTCTATTCGGTAAAACATCTCGTAAGCCTGCACTTTTATGACAACCTTTGATTGTGCCGGAGAATATTTAACTGCATTCTCTAATATATTGCTAACTGCTTCTAATGTCCACTTTAAATCAAAACTACAGGATAATCCACATTCTTCATATTCAATTACCATCTCTTTTTGCAATGCCTGCATCTCTACTTCCTGACATGATAACAGCACTAACTTATCTATTCGTTCGGGTACAGCAGCAATGGAAATCAGTTCATTTTCCAGATATGACGATTTTACCAATGCTTTAATCAGGAAATCCAGCTTATCAGCCTGGTTCTGAATCTGCTTCACTATCCCTGATATATCCTCCGGTAAGTTTTGTTTTTCCTCAAGCAGTTGTGAATACAGCAGAATATTGGACAATGGTATCCTCGTTTGATGGGAAATATCAGATACCAGGGATTTTATAGTATCCCGCTCTTTCGTGGTGATCTGCTTTGTCTCCTGTGAAATCGTAAGAAACTGATTCAATCTCTCTTCTATTGCAGACATCATCGACTCATCATATTTTGTTTCACTGTAATTTCCCGCTATTGCTTCGTTAATCCGGTTTAACACTATCTGCATCGTTTTCTTCACCGACTGACGATACCACAAGACTACCATTATCGCCGCTGCCAAAACTATGAAAACAATGGTAATGCAGACGATCATTTGTATATCCATGTTTTCCTCCATTTTCAATTTCATGACTTCTGCATATGCCGGAGCCTTTTAGCTCACCCATACGTAACCCAACCCGTATACCGTCTTTATATATTCCGGTTTGGATGGGTTGTCTTCCAATTTATCCCGCAGTCTTCGAATGGTCACAGATAAGGCATTGTCTTCCACATACTCTGTTCCATCGGGCCAGATTCGCTCCAGCATCATATTGCGGGATAGCGTAATATTCCGGTTCATTACAAATAAATACAGCAGCTTCTGCTCTGTTTTACTCAATTCCACCTGCACATTATTTTTATAAAATTCCATCTTTGTAAAATTAAATACAAAAGAATCAATTACATATTCTCCCGGACTTTCACCAGGTTCAAAACGCCTGAATAACGCATTTACCCTTGCCCTCAAAACCATAAGACTGAACGGCTTAGTAATATAATCATCTGCACCGGATTCCAATCCTGCGACAATATCCAGTTCCATATCCCTCGCAGTAAGAAGAATGATGGGAACCTTGCTGTTTTTGCGTATCTCACGGCATAAATCAAAACCACTGCCATCGGGCAGGTTGATATCCAGTACCAGCAAATCAAATGTCTGTCTGCTAATTGCTTCCTTAGCCGCCGCTATTGTAAAACATTGGGTAAACCGATAATTTTCTCTATTCAATGCCATTAAAATTCCGGAACTTAATACTTCATCATCTTCTAACAGTAAAATTTCTTTCATTATATATAAGTCTCCTTGTATATCCAGTACCATCCAACATGTTCATATTTTCACTTAAATCCTTTACAAATCATTTAACTGACAGACATAAATTATTCATATCTAAGCTTTATAGTAATACTTGTAAAACCAAATACTTAGTTAATAATCTTTTTCATAACTCGCCAGTATCTATAGATACTGGCCCTCCCTCTTTTATGGGGTAATTTCTCTGTTTTCTATATTGTCAGTCAGATATTCCATCCCTAAAATTGCTTCTTATATCAAACTCCATTGTATTATACTATAATTTTCATCATTGGCACAGTATAACTGTATATTAATTTTTTTATATTATTATACGTAAAAAGTCGATTCATAGCAAAAAAACTGCTATTCAGTACAACGCTGATCATCAATTGTTTTCTTATGCTATACTTTTAAAAATTAAAGTTGATGCAATATGGAAAGCAAATGAGAAATGAGGCGTGAAACTTCTATGAATCAGAAAAATCATCGAAATTACACCCGTCTTTCCTGGGACGAGTGGTATCTATTAGCAAAAGAATATTACACAGCCAACAAAACATTAAAAATTCCAACTAAATACAAAACTGATAGCGGATATCTTCTGGGGCGCTGGATTGAAAGACAACGGGCGGCCTATCGCCAAAAAGGAACGTATCGGATTGATGCCAGGAAAATATATCTGTTAAACCAGATTGGCATGATCTGGACTCTGGAAATCCGAACGGAATGGGAAACCTGGTATAACTACTGCAAAGACTATTATGCAGAAAATGGAAATATTGACATACCCAGAAATATAGTTTACCGGCAATTGCCTATTGGTGAATGGATCAGTTATCAAAGAAAACGATACTGGCAAAACAAAATGGATTGCCGCCAGCGTTTCAAATTGGAAGAACTGGGTATAAGCTGGAAACTCAGAAACCGCCGCGGATGGATGGAATGGTATCAGGATGCCAAACTGTATTATGAAACCTACGGTCATTTAAATATTCCCTTAGACTACGTCACAAAAGACGGCTTCCGGCTGGGATCCTGGATTAATTCACAACGGGAACGGCAGCGCGGTACCAGATTCTATCTTCTGGAAAGTGAAAAAGTCGAAAAATTAAATCAGATCGGCATGCTGTGGGGCCTTCGCGGAATGCGGTATAAAGAGCAGGATGTGTATGAAATATCGTGAGAGGTAGATCAACACGTCATTTATTATAAATCAGAACATCATTTTGAGACATTTTTATCATCATTCAAACGTAAATCAGATCCTTTGACAATTATACTTTAATAACTTATAATTAATAAAGAAGTATATAAAATACGAGGGAGGAAAGTTTATGACAGTTGTACCAATTTTGTTTTTGATTTATGCCTGTATATTTGTAGGTGGAGCTTTTTTACTATACTGGATCATTAAGACTGCCGTTAAAAAGGGAATTTTGGAAGCACATGATGAAATTAACAGAAAAAATTAACTCTTAACATTAATAGCGATTAAATCTTCTTAATAAAGCTCTGGCTTATAATGCCGGAGCTTATTCTATTATCCAGGCTCACATTTCAGCAAAATTTGCATATACTGCTATAAAATAATTATTGGTGGCATTACATGAATAATGATCCTCCTGGAACTATGTTTCAACAGGGAAACATTATGCGAATAAACAATGCTTTCGTAGAAGATGTTTCTTGTTTTAATAACTCTAATGGCAGTATACTAGTTTCCTACGCTGTACCAGATATAAATAATATGATATCTATACAGAATATCAGATTAAATCTCAGCAATCAGACTATCGTAATAAATTCATTTGGACAAAGCATATGTTTATGCTGTATTCAAAGGGGTTCACTGGTAAATGTTGCTTTTTCACCAATTATGACTGCGAGCATACCTCCTCAATCAAATGCTTTTTGGGTAGCTGTTCAAAGAAGTGCTCCGATTCCGATACCGCCATGGCCACCGGTACCAGTACCACCGAGACCTCCTGTGCCTCCCAGACCTCCGCAGCCTCCCAGGCCACCTAGACCTCCGCAGCCTCCCAGGCCCCCGCAACCTCCAAGGCCTCCGCAACCTCCGAGACCTCCGCAGCCTCCCAGGCCTCCGCAACCTCCGAGACCTCCACAGCCTCCGGGACCTCCTAGGCCTCCGCAACCTCCGAGACCTCCTAGGCCTCCGCAGCCTCCCAGGCCTCCGCAACCTCCGAGACCTCCGCAACCTCCCAGGCCTCCGCAACCTCCGAGACCTCCGCAGCCTCCGGGACCTCCTAGGCCTCCGCAACCTCCGAGACCTCCTAGGCCTCCGCAGCCTCCCAGGCCCCCGCAATCTCCCAGGCCTCCGCAGCCTCCGGGACCTCCCAGGCCTCCTAGGCCTCCGCAACCTCCCAGGCCTCCGCAGCCTCCGGGACCTCCCAGGCCCCCTCAGCCTCCCAGGCCTCCTAGGCCTCCGCAACCTCCCAGGTCTCCTGAGAGACCCAGGTCTTCGAATAGGTGATAGCAACTAATAATGGATTTCAATTTTAATAAAATTTTATAATAGAATTATTATTAAACTTTTCACCCCTGAATAGTGACTCTTTGCATGAATTTTATATATTTATTTATAAAATTCATGCAAAGTTAATCTTATTGCTCATTATTAGCCTTTTTTCACATAAACTTAGTAAAATGCCCACTAGCATAACGCGTGCCTGTTCCTGCTCTACTTCAACTGACATAATACAAATCTTTATGGGTTCAGAAATAAATTCACCCTTCTCTGCTCTACTGTAGCTAATTTTTAGACTTTGCTCCCATTACTCCTGTAATAATATTGTTATCCAGTATCCCCCGCTCCTCCGCCTTAATGGGGAGATTCCCAATTTTTAGAGAGGGCTTGTGAGTTGCATGTGTGCTGCTGACCACATCTGACAGCAACAAGAACATTGTCAATCAATTTTACTCAAAACTGATACCTTATCAATAAATTTTTTCATATCTATATTCTTCCTAATGTGGGACATGCAATCACGATATTACTGAAAAAGTATATACTCACCATACTATGGAGCAATTATATAAATATAGAATCCTCACTTTTAAATCTCCAACCAATCAGATTTTCTTGTATCAATATATCCATGTAACCTGCGCGATATTTACTTATATCGTCAAGTATTGTTTCCAAAGGTGTTTTGCTAAATGATATTTGCTTTAAACTTCTACCTAATGAAGATGTATAGGACAATTAGTCCAATATATCTTTCGAAATAAAATCATGATATTTTCCCTTATTCACTCTGATAATAGTTTCCAATTTGTATAAGAGATATTATAACATTATTGTTCCAATTCTCAAAAGAGTTTTATATAACAAAAACTGCACCAACCATGAAAAGTCAGTGCAGTCACTATAAATCTTGATTCTATGCAGTTTTCTTAGAACTTCCCAGCCTTAGCAGCTTCTTCAATGGCAACTGCAACTGCAACAGTCATACCAACCATCGGGTTGTTACCAGCGCCGATCAGACCCATCATTTCAACATGAGCAGGTACGGAAGAAGAACCAGCGAACTGAGCATCAGAGTGCATACGTCCCATAGTATCTGTCATACCGTAGGAAGCAGGACCTGCTGCCATGTTATCCGGGTGAAGTGTACGTCCTGTACCACCGCCTGATGCTACGGAGAAGTATTTTTTACCCTGATCAACACATTCTTTTTTGTAAGTACCAGCTACCGGATGCTGGAAACGAGTTGGGTTTGTGGAGTTTCCTGTGATGGAAACGTCAACAGCTTCTTTGTGCATGATAGCAACACCTTCTGTTACATCGTTTGCACCGTAGCAGTTAACTTTTGCACGAAGTCCTTCAGAGTATGCTTTACGGAATACTTCTTTTACTTCGCCTTTGTGGTAGTCCATCTCTGTTTCAACATATGTAAATCCGTTGATACGAGCGATGATCTGAGCTGCATCTTTTCCAAGTCCGTTTAAGATAACGCGTAATGGTTTTTTACGAACCTTGTTTGCTTTTTCTGCAATACCGATAGCGCCTTCAGCTGCTGCGAAAGACTCATGGCCTGCTAAGAATGCAAAACATTCTGTGTCTTCTTCCAGTAACATTTTACCAAGGTTACCATGTCCAAGACCTACTTTACGCTGGTCAGCAACGGATCCCGGGATACAGAAAGACTGAAGTCCTTCACCGATAGCTGCTGCTGCATCTGCTGCTCTTCTGCAGTCTTTTTTGATTGCAATTGCTGCGCCTACAGTGTAAGCCCATTTTGCATTTTCAAAACAGATTGGCTGAATACCTTCAACCTGATTATATACATCTAAGCCTGCTGCTTTTGTAACTTCTGCTGCTTCTTCGATAGAGTTAATACCATACTCTTTTAAAACAGCCAGAATTTGTTTTTCTCTTCTTTCATATGATTCAAATAAAGCCATTCTTTTCCCCTCCTCTATTATTCATGTCTTGGGTCGATGATTTTCACTGCGTCTGCAACTCTACCATACTGACCTTTAGCTTTTTCAAATGCTGTGTTAGCATCATCACCTGCTTTGATGAAATCCATCATTTTACCAAAACTTACGAACTGGTAACCGATGATTTCGTCATCTGCATCTAAAGCAACACCTGTAACATAGCCATCTGTCATTTCAAGATAACGAGGACCTTTTGCAAGAGTTCCATACATTGTACCAACCTGAGATCTGAGGCCTTTACCTAAATCTTCAAGTCCGGCACCGATTGGAAGTCCGTCTTCTGAGAAAGCACTCTGTGTTCTGCCATAAACAATCTGTAAGAATAATTCTCTCATTGCTGTATTGATAGCGTCACATACTAAGTCTGTATTTAAAGCTTCAAGGATTGTTCTTCCTGGTAAGATTTCGGAAGCCATTGCTGCGGAATGAGTCATACCTGAACATCCGATTGTCTCTACTAATGCTTCCTGGATAACGCCCTCTTTAACATTTAATGTTAATTTACAGGTACCCTGCTGAGGTGCACACCAGCCTACACCATGTGTTAAACCGGAAATGTCTTTAATTTCTTTTGCTTTTACCCATTTTGCTTCTTCTGGGATCGGAGCAGCACCATGAGCCACGCCTTGCGCTACTTTACACATCGTTTCTACTTCATGTGAATAAATCATTTTAAGACTCCTTTCAAAAATGAATTCTTTGGATATGTACGTGTTCATATCGTTAGATATTTAACACCATACTTGATATCATTTTCTCATAAAACGTCAAAATAGTCTAGTGTTTTTTGTAAAAAAGTGTTGCCTAAAACAGGGAAAACAGGAGAATACCCCTTTTAAGCCCGACAAACACCGCAGCAGTAAGAAAGAGAATGGAATTTTCCACTCTCTTTCTTTCCCTTAACTGGCAGCATTCTTCAATCGTACAACACATTGATCATCGCATTCTACATATTTAATCTGTTTAAGGGGTGCCTCGGATCCCAGCCTGCATGCCGCATTATAATATTCTACTTTAAAATTAATGTGGTCCAGATTGCTTTCCAGTTCTTCTATATGCTTTTCCACTACGCGCTTATGCGCGATAACCATCTGACGGCGTTCTTTCAGAGTTACATCTCCCTTTGCGCACAGTGCTACAAATCTGCGAATGTCGGCTATTGGCATATCCGTTGCTTTCAGGCAGGATATAATCGATATCCAGTCAAGGTCTTTGTCATTGTAAATCCGAACACCTGCTTCATTTCTCTTTACAGTTGGCAGCAACTGTTCTTTTTCATAATAGCGCAGTGTTGATGCCGGTAATCCCGTTATTTCAGAAACCTGCTTTATTTTATATTCCATAATATGACCCCCTTATCATACATTAAAGTAACTTTAACATTTGTCTTTTATTATAATATGAATCAGGGATAATTTCAATCAATAAAAAATACAAATCATGATTCGCCTCATAACTGCACAGGTTCAAGGATTATTTCCTTTATTTTATGTATCCGATTTCACCACATCACCTCTCAAATGAGGTTCTGAAATATATTTCATTTTCGGAAAGTACTTTTTCATTACATGGTCGGGAAAATATTTATCCAACCTCATTTCCACCACATTTTTAGCAGGTCTGTTTAACTGTCTCTCTGACATACGAAGCAGCGCCACACCAGATATGGTTGCAGTCACTACCATAAAACATACCGCTATTTTTGTTACTAATATCCCTGCTTTTCTCGGCGCCCGTTCAATTAATCCGGAAAGAAGCGGATAAACCCATTTTGCCCAGGCGATCGCTACCACTCCCCAGAAAATACAGAATATTAAATTCACATAATGTCCCAGGGTAAAGGGCAATCCGGAATAGTCCCAAAATGTAACCCCCAGCATCACCTGGCAGACATAACCGCAGATAAATTCAAATATGCCCCCTAAAACATATCCTTTAATGAATATATTAAAAGTTTTCATTTCTTTCGTGCTATGTAAAAAAACAGTAAATAAGGCGCATCCAAGACCCCATACGGAACTGAATGGCAGGAATAGGTTACTGGTTCTGCTGGAAATTTCCCCAAATGCAAAATAGCACCAGATTGTCTCCAGGATGCATCCCATTATCCCTCCCATCATAAAAATCCAAAATATTTTATATTTATTATATCCTACTGCAAATCTTTCTCTTTTCAAACTTCCCTTTGTGTTCATAGTTATACCTCCCGCATATCGCAGTCCTGCCTGCGATACTGCCTTAATAAATAGTTTGAAAGCGCTTTTCTTTCAAACTTTGCCCCCTTCATTTATAATGTGCTTCCCAGTCTGTGGCAGGAATATGCCACAATCCCCGGGATACATTCCATTAATTAAATCCATAAAGTCTTTGAAGTAAATGATAACAGCCAAGTACTGTGCGCCTTCCTAATCTACCCGGAAGATTTACCCAAATACCAATGCAGCTATATCTCACTTTTCGATACATGCGGCTGTCAAGATTTTTTAAATATCTCCAAATCTGTTTCAGTTCTTTACCGCTGTCCGGTGTATCTTTCAGCATTGCGAGAATCGTGGCAATTGCCATTGCCAGTTTCAGATTTGTATACATCGTCTTACGCAAAGAACGTTCTTTGATCATAAACTGTTTCTTATGCATATAGTCAATTAAGTTACGGGTTACCCGGTAATGCTGATCCATTCGTCCAATCATTACGGATTCCTGAACCGACTGATCTTCTCTTCCTATAAAATACCGGTAGAAATTTAAATCCAGGTACCGAATTGTCCGCACATAAGGCAGGGGTTGAAAGACATAAATATTATCTACATAAAAAGTATGTTCAGGCAATACCAGCCCACTGCTTCTCACCAGTTCAGTGCGGTAAATAAGGGAATGCATCATCAGATAATTGGTTACCGGAAGTCCTCTGGTATCTTTCCAGGTAAATGTTTCTCCGGTTTTCATATACCGCCGGTAATTAATTACCTTCTTCCGCTTTGCACCCTGTTTTTCATATACAAAATTAGATACTACCAGATCCGGCATTTCATCTGAAGCAATTAGTTCTTTCAGTTCTTCCAGAATCTTTTTGTATGCCTCCTGATTAACCCAGTCGTCACTGTCTACAACTTTCAGGTAGAGTCCTTTTGCATTGGCAATTCCTGTGTTCAGAGCTCCGCCATGCCCCTTATTCTCCTGATGTATAGCACGCACTATGTTTGGATATTTTGATTCATATTTCTGTGCAATAGATAGTGTATGGTCTTTTGAACCGTCGTCAATTACAAGTATTTCCACATCATCCTGACCGGTCAGTAAGGTCTTGATACAATGTTCCATATAATCCTGTGATTGATAACAAGGTACTATGACAGATAAAATTTTCATAGGCTTCTTCCCTTCGTATAAATTCTGCTTTCGTTTTTCTATCACTCTAACAGACAAATATCAAGAATTTATCAACTTATTGTAAACTACTCTTCTGCGCTGATAGAGATTCTGGCGTTATATTCAACGCTTACTCTGATCTGTTTATCTTTTCCGTTATCCCTGGTATAATCGTCTCCGTAATGCTCACCGTTAATGTTGACTTCTCCATCATCCGTATCCAGATAAAAATCATATTCTTTTTCTGATTTTGCCAGAGTCAGGTCAACATCACCGTATTCGTTCTTGATATTAGTATCTGACGTGTTCAGGTTATCTATACTGCATTTTCCGTTTTCCTGACGAATATTATTTTTTACAGCCGTAATATCTGTTCCTTTGACTGTTCCATAATCACTTTCTATGTTCAGACTATTAGTCTTAACGTTTCTAAGACCGATAGCTCCGTATTCACCGTTTACTGTAAGCAGATTCATTCTTTTATTTTTCGTGTTTCCTTCCATATTACGCAGGTCCACAGAGCCGTTGTTATTCATAATCTCTACCTGATCGGCTTTCATCTGATCAACTGTAACATTACCGTAGTCTGTGCTTATTTTCACATTTTTTGCAGTAATATTTTTCAATTCCAAATCACCGGAACTGGTATCATTATCAATCTTCAGCTCTGGAACAACACAATTTTCCATTTCTAATTTACCATAATCCAGATTCAGACTGAGTTCTTCCATATTTACATTCGTAATATTGATATTTCCGCTGTCGCCTTCTAATATCAGTTTCTTAATATCTGCCTGATTCAGACTCAGCTCACCATAATCTGATCGTACTTTCAGCTGATCCAATTCAATGCCTTTTGGCAGAATCAGTTTAATATAATCTTCTTTTTTCTGATTAGCGAAATTACCGATGCCAATGAGACTGATCCCGTTTTGATGGACACTTTTCAGGTTGAAACTAACCTTCCCATTATCAGCTTTATATTCCGGTTTGGCGAACATATCATCGTAGCCATATTCCAGCCGGAATGAATCCCCCTGTTCTATATAGATATTGCCATAACCCGCACTTATTTCTAAATTTTTTATATCTTTTAAACTTTTTGTTTCTTCTAAATATTTTCCCTGATCATTTCCAGTATAAATTCCTTCTGAAGTCAGTCTCAATCCCAGGCTGCCACCCAGTGCAAGACCGGTTACCATAACAATGCCTCCTGCAAGTGTCAGGCATCCTGCGGTGATCAGCAAAACTTTCTGATACTTTTTCATGACTTTTTCCTCCTCTTTAAAATGTTTCTGAACATTTTACCAATCCCTTTTACCATACGTCTGCCGATTCCGATAATTCCAAATCCTACAAAGATTCCAATTCCAACAGCTGCCATTCCAAGTCCGAGCAATGCAATGCCGGTCGCTGGTTGGGTAAATAAAAGGTAAATTCCACAAAATGCCGTAACAATCCCTCCGGCCAATGCACACAGGTCAACCAGAATTGCAGACCCCACAAACGCAACTACCACCAGGAGCATAGAAGCAAACAGGGCTACCATCGCAAATGCCATTGGAAGTGCCACAGGAGCTGCACAGATCCCTAATATTATGATCCAAAGAGTGCTGAATCCTTTTTTTACATCTACCTGTTCTTCCATCCGCTTAATTGCAGCATCCGTAATAATCTGATATGCTACTTCACGGGGAGTTCCAAGTTCCTGAATGATCTCCTGTTCCTTTTCCGGTCCGGCATCTTCAAAATATTCCGTATAATAATCCATCGCTGTATTGAACTCTTCCTTTGGCAGCTTTCGAAGTTCACGCGCCAGAGTCCGCAAATATTCATTCTTGCCCATTTTTAGTTCCTCCCAAAATTATTTCTTCTATTCCTGCTCGATAAGTAATCCATTCATCTACAAAATGCTGATATTGTTTCTTTCCTTCGGGAGTCAGATAATAATATTTTCGATTCCTCCCCTGAAATGGCTGGTCATAAGTTCCCAGATAGCCATGATTCTGTAATCTTCTCAATACCGGGTAAAGCGTAGACTCCTTTAAATCCGTTACCTTTTTCATTTCCTGGGAAATAGAGTATCCATACGTATCTCCCTTTGCAATAATCGCCAAGACAATTGCATCTGTAAGTGCCGCTCCCAATTGATAAGTCATCTTACCGCCTCCTCTCGTTTTGTTCAAAAAGTAAATCTAATACCTTTTGTTTGACTATATTATATGTCGTATAATATACTTTGTCAACATATATAATTATTTTTTTTATATAATACATTCCGCTATATAGAATTATAGAATATATTATATTTCTCACTGCATTTTCAAGAACAGGAACAGCAAAAAGGCTCCGCCAAAAGCAGCAGACTCATACTGCTTCTTCTGACGAAACCGTTAACCTGTTATGATCCAGAGGTATGTCTAAACTCTTGTTTTTTTAATCAGTACTAAAGTAAGAGCAAAAATTGCTGCTGCAAATCCTACCTGCACCAAAATCCCCATCCATACATCCGTTCTCATCTGGTGGGTAATGCCGATTGCTCCTCCCAGCATATCATTCACTTTTACATACCAAAAGGACGGTACAAACTTACAGAATGCCAATACTTTTTCACTCATGACTTCCTGGGGAACAAAGACCCCGCCCATAAAGCAGAAGCCGAGACTGATAATATTGACCAGCGCCGTAAGGGCATTATCACTTTTTACCAGCATGCCCACCATAAATGCTATTGATGCTGCGAGCAATAAAAACGCTATTGTATTTAATATACCGTATTTTATGTTCCCATCTAATAACTGTCCCCTGTAAAGCACGACTGCCATGATCATAAATACACCCCATATGATGGCAGAAAATGCCACGCAGGCAATCATAATCTGTTTATTCCTCTGATTCATTGTCATGGCACCGCACTCATTCCTTTTTTTCAGATCCCTGTTTTGAAAAGCACGCAGTGCCGGACTGATTCCATATATCAGCACCGCCATCAGCGCATATGGAATATACCTCAGATAATAGTAAACAGATGGCATACTCGCCTTTACTGTATCCCCCTGCAGCGTAACCTGGCCTTTTAATTCCAGATCCTCAGATACATTTTTTGCTGCATCTGTCACCGAATAACCCGCCGCTAAATATGTTTTCAAAGATTTTAAATATTGGCTTACCTGACTGTCTGCAAAATATCCGGTATAGGAGCCGGGAACCTTAATATTTTCGGTATAAACCTCTTCCCCATTCTTTATTTTCTCTTCAAATCCAGCAGGGATGATCAGAATATATTCTACTTTTCTGGCAAATAAATTGTCCTGCATCTTTTCCTTATCATCTTCTATCTCAACCAGATTCTGTCTGGATCCCATATATTCCTTAAGTGCCCTGCTAAGTTCACTGCCGTCACGGTCAATGACTGCTATCTGTATCTTAGTATCCTGAAAACTCTGCATCTCTGTACCGGAAGTAACATTAGACATTAATATTGCAAGGCCGATAAAAATCCCAAAATAAAGTAATAATCCTCCTATGTTTTTTTTAATAATTTTGTAAAAACAATTAAAGACTTGCATATTTCTTCCTCCTTGCCAGCAAAAATCCCCCTATACAGAATATTGCGGTAAAAATCAATAATATAATAATATTCTTAAAATAGCGGTCGTAAGTATCATAAATATCAAGTGCGTAAAATGCATCTGACAGCACCACTGCAGGATTGATACGGTTTATAATAGGGCAGACCTGTTCCACGTCATTTTTAATTGTATTTATGAATAAACCGCTGAAAAAGCATAAAAACATATTGAGTGCAATCATGATACCCGTTTTTACACTCAGGGATGTTCTTCCGATACAGCCTGCAAAAAATCCCATGGATACGCCAAGTAAAGTGCCGACGAATGCCAAAAACAGAATTGCCGGTATTTTATTTCCAAAGTTTACCCCAAGTACAAACCGCAGATATCCCATCAATATCAGCAGGGAACAAAATTGCACAGAGACTGCTGCCGCAAATTCACCCATTATCATAGTCATACGGTGGACAGGCGAAGTCATCTTTCTGGCAGCCAGTGTGGTAAGGTTTGCCTGAATATATCCTGCATTGTATAATCCCAGAAAACACCCGTACAGACATGCCATCGCAAGAAGGGCATAGAAATACTGCATCATTGCATCCTGATTTCCGCTGCTCAGGGTTATTTCTTTATTTACGGTCACATCTTCATTCAGATTTTTCATTATAATCTCCGCAGAAGCCGGATTTAATTTTATTGCTTTTTTAATCATATTTTCCGCCTGGAGATAACTGTCCAGTAAGGAACTTAAAATACTTTGATTGATTCCAGTCTTTTTAACCATTAATTGTACTGTATCCGACACATAAAACACACCATCTACGTCACCGTCACTCAGGAGTTTCCCTGCGGCATCCTCATTCGTATATTGAATGTTCATTATCTGGTCTGCCCCCGGTTTGGATAATTCATCCAGCAGTTCTTTAAAATAGCTGTCCTGGTTTTCCATCACTGCTGCCACCGGAATCGCCTGTAATTTTTCTTCCCGATTCATAAAGTTTCCAAAGGTCACGAAGAAAAGAGTACCCAGAATCATGGGAAAAGCCAATGTCCAAAATAATCCCTGCCAATTTCGTACCAGCCCTTTCAGGCGGTATTTATAAATATGAAAAAACATAACGCCCTCCTAATCTCTCAGCTCTCTGCCTGTAATCTCTAAAAACACATCGTTTAAAGTTGGCATTTCTGAGAAAACCCTGCCAAAAGAAATTCCCTGATCCTGAAGATAATTCAATATTCTTATAAGATTATGATTCGCACTGCTGCACTTTATTTTTAATACGTTCTCTTCATATGCCACTGAATAGACATGTGGAAGTTCTTTGATTTTCAACAGAATGCTGCTTTCCAGACCCAGTATTTCGATCCGGATGGTTTCACCAACT
Organism: Robinsoniella peoriensis; assembly: GCF_000797495.1. Taxonomy (GTDB): domain Bacteria; phylum Bacillota; class Clostridia; order Lachnospirales; family Lachnospiraceae; genus Robinsoniella; species Robinsoniella peoriensis. Next base: position 9,523 of record NZ_JTGN01000005.1, on the reverse strand, counting down.
TTGATCATGTTCTTAAGTTCTTCCGTTGTCCCAATTGCCAGATTCTGCCCATTATCCATAATGGCAACCCGGGTACAGATCTGTTCCACTTCCTCCATGTAATGGGAAGTATAGATGATTGTTGCCCCCTCTTGATTCAGTTTCTGTATTCCTCTTAGTATGTGGTTTCTGCTCTGGGGATCCACTGCTACGGTAGGTTCATCCATGATAATCAGTTCTGGTTTGTGGGCAATCCCGCATCCGATATTTAATCTTCTAAGAAGTCCACCGGATAACTTTCTGGGATAAAATTTTTTAAATTCCTGAAGTCCTACAAAGTCAATTGCCTCTTCTACCAGTTTCTTCCTTTCCTGTTTATCATTCACATACAGTCCACAAAAATAATCCAGATTTTCATGGACTGTCAGTTCCTCAAAAACGGCTACATTCTGCATAATAACCCCGATCTTCCGCTTGCTGTCATAGCTGTCCGGATGCATCGTTTTACCAAATACCTCTATCTTTCCCTTATCATAAGAAAGCAGGGATAAGAGACAGCTGATTGCCGTTGTCTTTCCCGATCCATTTGGGCCCAGCAGCCCAAAGATCTCTCCCCTTTTAATATCCAGATTGAAATGATCTAATGCTACCAGTTCTTTGTATCGTTTTACAAGATTTTCTATTTTAACAATTGTTTCACTCATTCTTAGCACCCTCCATTTATTTGATACTGCCATTATAAACCAATCAGCAGACCCAGAGAAGTGCCGTATGTCAGGATGTTAGATGACATTTGTCATAACATCCTGTTTTGATGAATCTGTTATTGAGATTTCAATCGCTAATAGGTATAATAAAGAAGTAAACTACAGCAGAGCATGTCTGTAAATTCATCACTTTCGACTGTAACATGCAAGGAGGAACCCCCATGGATACATTAATTGATAAATGCATTATATTGATTTGCTGCTGTATATTTTTAATCGACAGTTCCCTATCTATCCTGCCCGTATTTGTATTTGTCACTGCATTTGGCATCAGCTGTCTAAATACTTATTTCGATCAGCTCAAAGTCACGGTTCTCACAGGCTGTCTGTATCTTTTCCTGTGTTTTCTGATCCCGCCATTCTGCCTGCTGCTTCCTCTGATTATTTACGACTTTTGCACCTGGAAACTAAGGATCCTGACTATTATCGGCGCAGCAGCATGCTTTCGATATCTGGCAATCGATTTCCATCCGTTAAACCTGTCTGTTTTCGTCTTTTTTATATTGAGTTACCTGCTCTGCTACCGGACAGAAACCTTTCAAAAACTGTCCCAACAGCTGAAGATATCCCGGGACAGCAGCCGTGAACTCAATCTTTTATTGGAAAACAAAAACAAAGACCTGTTAGAAAAGCAAGACTATGAAATACACCTTGCCACGCTGAAAGAACGAAACCGCATTGCAAGAGAAATACATGATAATGTGGGACATATGCTGTCCCGCTCTATATTACAGACCGGTGCACTTTTGGCGGTTAATAAAGACAATAGCCTGAAAGCACCTCTGCTTTCCGTAAAAGATACGCTTTCCAGTGCTATGGACAGCATTCGGGAAAGCGTCCACGATCTCCATGATGACTCCATTGACCTTTATGATACCATCCGCACTATTTTGAAAGATTATAAAACTTACGAAACAACGTTAGAATACGATATGAGTGATACCATTCCAAGAAATGTAAAGTATTGTTTTATCATGCTGATCAAGGAAGGACTTTCAAATATAGTAAAACACAGTGATGCCAGCAATATTGTTATCATCGTCAGAGAACATCCTTCCTTTTATCAGATTCATATCAGCGACAATGGCAATCCTGTTCCCGGGAACATTTCTTCCCACGGAATCGGGCTTGAAAATATGCAGGAACGGGTTCAGGCTTTACATGGTACTTTCCGTACAAGCATCGATCACGGTTTTAAAATATTTGCGTCAGTTCCAAAAACGTACTGACTCTTATCAGAAAGGAAAATATATGAATATAATAATTGTAGATGACGACCAGCTGGTTGCCCTGTCACTGAAAACAATCTTAGAAAGTGATCCGGAGATAAAGGTCACTGCCGTTGGAAGCAGCGGCAATGAAGCAATTGAACTTTTTGAAGCACATCAGAAAGAAACGGACATCCTTTTAATGGACATCCGTATGGTACATATGAGCGGCCTGGAAGCCGGAGAGAAAATTTTAAAAAAAGATCCATTGGCAAAAATCCTTTACTTAACTACTTTTTCGGATGATGAATATATTATCCGGGCATTACATATCGGTGCAAAAGGTTATCTTCTGAAACAGAACTACGAAAGCATTGTACCTGCCCTAAAAGCTGTCTATTCCGGTCAAAGTGTGTTCGGAAGTGAAATTGTAAGGAAAATACCTGAGTTAATGCAGAACACGGAACAATACAATTATAGTTCCCATGGTGTTCTGCCAAAAGAACTGGAAATTATCAAACTGGTTGCAGATGGACTTAGTAATAAAGAAATTTCTGAGACTTTGTATCTAAGCGAAGGAACCGTAAGGAATTACCTTAGCACCATCTTAGATAAATTAGACCTGAGAGACCGGACACAACTGGCAATATTTTTCTACCAGCATCGCGGATAATTTGCGGCAGGTCTCCTTTGGTGCTATAATAAGGCTGACATAAAATATCTTACACATAATACGAAAGGATCGGCTCTGCTATGAAAACTATTTATAAACTGCTTACTTTTTGCATGCTTGCCTGTTGTCTGTTGCTTTCAGCGTGCAGTTCTTCCAGGGAACCAATCAGTAAGCAGGGCTTTTTACTGGATACGGTTATTCAGATTACCCTTTATGATACCGGAAATGAATCTCTTTTAGATGAATCCTTTGCTGTCTGCGAGAAATATGAACAACTTTTAAGTAAAACCGTTGCAACCAGCGATGTTTCCCGTATAAATCAAGCAGAAGGAAAACCCGTCACGGTATCTGATGAAACCATTGCATTAATTCAGAAATCCCTTACATACAGCGAGTTATCTGATGGAGCATTTGATATCACGATAGCACCTTTAAGTTCACTCTGGGATTTCAAGGATAAGAAAACCATACCCGACAGTCAGGATATTGAAAAAGCAAAGAATCTTGTGGATTATCATACCATTTCGATTAGTGGCAATACCGTAACCCTTTCAAATCCCAAAGCCTCAATTGATCTTGGAGCCATTGCCAAAGGTTATATCGCTGATAAAATTAAAGACTATCTCGTTTCAAAAAATGTAAAAAGCGGATTAATTAATCTGGGCGGCAATGTACTTACTATCGGTACAAAGCCAGACGGTTCTGCCTGGAATATCGGTATTCAAAAACCTTTTGATGAACAAAATGCTGCGATTACTTCTGTACATTTAAGCGATGAGTCTGTCGTTACCTCCGGCGTTTACGAACGGTATTTTAAACAGGACGGTGTAATCTATCACCATATTCTAGATGCCAAAACAGGTTACCCCTTTCAAAACGGGCTGCTTGGTGTCACCATAATTTCCGAACAATCCGTAGATGGTGACGCCCTCAGCACAACCTGCTTCGCCCTGGGGCTTCAAAAGGGCATAGAACTGATCCGGTCTCTTCCTGATATAGATGCTATTTTCATAACCGATGATTATCAGCTTCATGACTCCAGAGACACTGATTACAATTCCTGATTTAGAAAAATCTTCAAGCTGATACGATAAGAGATATACATAATCAGAATGCATAAAAACGGCAGAGAGACGATTATTAATATTATAAAAGTCTCTCCCAGTGGCGGCAGTCCTGCGCTTTGCATCACATTTGCAGCGATGTACACAACCGCTGTGGGAATCAGGAAACATACCATCATTAACAATCTGGCTTTCTCAGCTCCAAATTTATAGAGAAGCGGTAATATAACACTTCCAAACACCAAAGCAATTCCGATACAGCCGACTGCCGTTGCCAAAATATTAACCATATCAAATTCTTTTAAAAGAATGCCGCCAACACTGCATATAACGATTCCCACTATGCTTCCTACCAGGGAGAAAATAATCAAAACTATGTATTTGCTTTTTACTACATCTCTTCGTGAAAGTGGCATAATCATTGCATACCGGTTCCATTTTGATATATCATCAAAACTGATCGTCGTTATTAACATCATACTGCATATAATAACACAGACTCCCATAAAGCTGATAATTCCATTGGTAGGTACCAGTATCACAGCCATAACCACCAGCATCAACCCCATTAATTTTGCATTATGTGCTATATTGTACAAATCTTTTAATATTAATCCTCTCATACCGTTTCTCCTTTCACATACAGAAGCATAATATCATCAATGGAAACATCATTCATAAGACAGTTTTTATATTTTCGTTCCATTTTTGCTTTATCCGATACCAGAACTTCATATTCATAATCTTTTTTCCGGTAAGTAATGATGTCATTTCTGTCTATTTTTACAAACTGTTCCTTACCGCACTTGATAATTCCATAGTTATAAATTAGTTCATCCTTTGCCAAAGAAAATATCAGTTTACCTTCGTGAATGAAGGTAATATAATCCGCTATCTTTTCCAGATCACTGGTGATGTGGGAAGAAACTAAAACCGCATGTGTCTCATCCTGCACAAAATCAAGGAAAATATCCAGCACTTCATCTCTGACAATAGGATCCAGTCCGCTGGTTGCCTCATCTAAGATCAATAATCTTGGATTATGAGACAATGCCACTGCTATTGTAAACTTCATCTTCATGCCTTTTGAGTATTCCTTTATCTCCTTATTTTCAGAAAGCTGAAATTTTTTCAAGTATCCCTGAAAACAGTCTGTATCCCAATTAGAATAAATTTTCTTCATTATATTTCCGATTTTTCTGGGGGTCAGAGTCTCATAAAAGTTATCTCCGTCAAATACAACTCCGATGTCATTACGCATTCCCGTGTCGTTATCCGTCATCTCTTTCCCTAGAATCTTAATTTCTCCGCCATCTTTTTTAATAAGATTTAAAATAGAATTAATTGTAGTACTCTTTCCTGCTCCATTTTCACCGATTAAACCTACAATTGTACCCGACGGAATAGAAAAACTTATTTTGTCCAATGTAAAATCCTTATATTTTTTCTCCAGATCCCTTACTTCTAAAATATAATCCATCATGAATCCTCCTCGTCCTCATAAAATATGGTCAAAAGCTCTATCAGCTTCTTTAGGCTGATCCCACTGCTTCTGCCAATCTCTGCTGCCTCCTGAAGCTTTTCTTCTGCATTTCGCAGTTTTTCTTCCTGAAAAAATTCTTTATTAGTGCTAGCCACAAAAGTTCCCCTGCCGGTTACCGTTTCTATAAATCCATCGCGCTGCAGGTCTTCATAAGCCTTCTGTGCCGTAATCACACTTATATGTAAAGATTTAGCCAGCGCCCGCATAGAAGGAAGCATTTCCCCGGGCTGCATCTCCCCGCTCATTATGGCAGCTTTAATCTGAGATGTGATCTGCTCATAAATAGGTTTACTCTTATTGTTACTAATGATTATTTCCACATTCTAACCTCCAAGTATCATCCGGTGTACTTAAGTGTACTTATTGTACAAGTACAATATAGTACACTTTATAAAAAATGTCAAGAGGTAAATTGAATATAAAACTTCTTCTTATCAGCCACCTCTTTCCACAAAAAAAGAGCTGCACACTTCACAAGTGTAACAGCCCTTCCATTATTCATTATCTCTTTAACAATACATCACTCTCATACTGTTTCACATCTTTTAACCACTCTAATCCGGTTCCTGCATTTTTCTTTGCACAGTAATAATCCCATACCATTGCAAATGGAGCTGCTTTGAATTCTTCTTTGTATGCAAGTCTTGCACTTACATCACCGTCTGCCTCCATTTTCTTCATCTGGTCTACTGGCTGTAATAAAGCTGCCAACATTGCTTTTCTGGTATTTCTAAGACCGATTACCCATGCTGCAACACGATTAATGGATGCATCAAAGAAATCAGTTGCAACATATGTATCTTTTAATTTATCCATACGAACCAGTTCTTCAAAAATAGCTCTGGTTTCATCATCAAATCCTACTACGTGATCGGAATCCCAGCGTACCGGACGTGTTACATGCAATAATACGGAATTATCAAAGGTATAAATACTGGACAATTTTCCGGAAACTGTTTCTGTTGGATGATAATGTCCAGCATCTAAAGTCATAATGATGTGATCTTTATTTGCATTCATTACATAACCCATACAGAATTCATGAGATCCTACTGTATAGCTTTCTGCTCCGATACCGAATACTTTTGATTCAATACCATCAACAACCCCTTCTACGTCCTTGGTTGCTTCAAAGATTTCATCATAGCTCTTTTTCAGGCGCTGTCTCGGTCCTAAGGTATCAACCGGAACTTCTTTATCTCCATCCGGTGTCCAGTGATTGATGACACAAGGTTTTCCTGTTTTCTTATAGAAATATTCACCGATCTGACGACATTTAATACCATGTTCTACCCAGAATTTACGAATATCTTCATCTGCACAGGAAAGTGTTCCTTTTTCTGTACTTTTTGGATGAGCAAAATAAGTTGGGTTAAAATCCAGTCCCAATCCTTTTTCTACAGCCCAGTCAGCCCATTTTGCGAAATGTTCAGGCTGGATTTCATTACGGTCTACGAAACGGTCTGCTTCCTGGTAATTTGCGTGTACATTTACTTTTAATTCACCTGGGATGAATTTCATGGCTTCTTCGATATCAGCCCTTAATTCTTCTCCGTTTGTAGCTTTTCCGGGATAGTTACCGGTAGCCTGAATTCCTCCTGTAAGAGACTTGTCTTCTTTTACTTCTGTTCCAGCTACATCATCTCCCTGCCAGCAATGCATGGAAATTGGCGTTTTGTCTGCAATTTCAATTGCTTTATCTACATCAATACCATATTGTGCATAAAATTCTTTTGCTGCTTCATACCCTTTTTCAACATTATACATAAGTGTTTCCGCCTTTCATTTGTTATTTTTCTTCATTATAGTTTTTTCAGGGCAAAAAAACAAGGACGCAATTTTTCTAATTTACGTCCTTATTTTCCAATTATGAAGTTGTGCAATGCTACCAATACAACTGTCAGCTAACCTTCACACAAACACCATTATTATCAAATGTATAATATTTTTTATCACTTGCCAGAAGAGTCTGGTTTCTAGCCATCTTACCTGTTGGGAAGAAATAATAAAGCTTGCCGTCTATTTTCATCCATCCCTTTACTGCCGCTCCGATATTACCGGACTTTGAGGTGCTCATAAAATACATGGAACTGCCGCGTTTCAGCCATCCGATTCGCATATAGCCATCATTTTCAAAATAGTAATATTTTCCACCGATCAGGTTCCAGCCCCTCAGTTTCCTTCCATTTTTAAAGTATCTCCAGTTAACAACTGCAGCATTATTTTTTTTGAAGCGAACCGTACTGTTATCTCCTGTCCAGCCGTCTTTTCCTTTGTTGCTGGCAGACTGATATTTTTTAATCCAGTAGCCGTCTGCACCTACATACTTTTTACCCACCCATTTACAGGTGGCCATGGTACCGTCACTCTGTACGTAAAACTTACGTCCATTGGTGGTAATCCACTTATTTGCATGCATAGCCCCATCTGTACCCATGTAATAATACTTGCTGTTTATCTCCTGCCACCCGGTAATTACATATCCGTTTCTGTCGAAATAGTACCGTTTCCCACCTATCGTCATCCAGGTGAATTTGGGGTATGTACCATCGCCATTATCGTACCATTTCCCTTTACTGTTGGTTCTCCACTGAGGGTTTTTCAGCTTTCGGACCAATTCTCCGGATACGGCAAACTGGTATCTGTTTTTTCCGATCTTGCGTTTGCCGGTGTACATCACACCTTTTTTTCCAAGGTAATACTTCTTTCCACCAACATTCAACCATCCTGTGCGCATTGCACCCACCGGTGATTTAGTCGGTTCAAAATAATACCACTTGCTTCCTATCTTGCACCAGCCGGTAGCCATCCGGCCATTCTTATCTTTCTGTAAATAGAACTTTTTCCCCTGGTACTTCTTCCATCCGGTTTCATTTTTCCCATTTTTCGCATAGTACCATTTACTGCCCTTCTGATACCATCCATTTTTCTTCGATGCTGCCGAAGCCGTCATCGGAATCAACAGACAGATCAACAGAACCAGTAAGCAGATAATCCCTGATTTTTTCTTATTCATATGCCCTCCTGTCTTTTGCTAAACAACTACTCTTCTATTCTATAAAGAATTGCTGCCATTGTCAACGATAGCTTTTCGATAACATTTCGGGCTCATATGATAGTTTTCCTTGAAAATACGGTGAAAATAGCTTGTATTGTCATATCCTACCAGATAAATAATGTCAGTTATTGGAATTGTGGTATCCCGTATCAGATGTTCCGCCTGGGAAAGCCGCTTCTCCTGAAGAAGTTCTTTAAATGTTCTTCCTGTGGCATGTTTAATCTGCTTGCTCATATTGGAAACAGACTGGTTCATATCACCTGCAATTTCACTCAGCGTTGCCGCTTTATAGTTTTCTTCAATGTATTTTAACACCTGCATAATAAATAAATCCTGATGCTGTTCCTGATTACCCGCTTCGATGCAGTCTGTTGCATTCACCAGCTGCATAAACAGCAGGCCCATAGTGGTCTGGTTAATCTGGCGGTAATTCGGCTGATGGTTAAGCAAGGACCATACCAGATTTTCGATCAGATTTTGAATCGGAAGCACCTGGGCTACCCGATAATGCAGATACCCTGCCGTATTGGTATTCCTGCGAAGAGTACTGACCAGAAAATTACTCAGTACATTTCCCTTGGTAAGCATGGGCAGTACTTCATCAAAAAACTCCGGGAGTATAATAAAGTTAATCCCAATATCCTCTTCCTTTGCCGCTAAAATCTCATGAGCGGAAAACTGGTTCATAAAAAGCAGATCCCCCTCTTTCAGCGTCACTTTGGTGCTGCCGTTTATAATATGGGAAGTCTGGCCTGCACACATATACATAATCTCAATATAATTGTGCTTATGGGAAGGAAAAGCAATGAACCTGGTATGAGTACGAATATCTATCAGTCTTCCCTTCTCAAGCATCTTTGCACTGTCCACCGTGAATTCCCTGCCGGTAGTATAAATCTCCTTCTGGATATGCCTGTCTCCGGTTAAAATCCTCTGCTCCTCTTCTGTGATGGGTTTCAGACGCTTAATCAATGATTGCTGCAATTATATTCCTCCTACTACAATATATTTATGGTTAATATCCCTTACAGCCAGTAAGGAATTATCCATCTTGTTGCTTAAGCTGTATAATGATGGAGCAATCGGTATAACGGATTCCTCCTTGGGCTTCGCGCCCGTACAAAAGTCTGTTAACCAGCTCCTCATTCGCAGCGTTCGTTTTATGCAGGTTGATCCACCTTCAGGGTGCGTTCGTGTCACACCACAGTAGATTGAATAGGCAATGAGTAAA
>NZ_JTGN01000004.1 GCF_000797495.1 Robinsoniella peoriensis | reverse complement strand
CTTGCCAAGTACCCAGGCCTGACATGGCGCAAATGCGATTCTGGAGATTTCTCATCAGACGACGATCCGATTACCAGCGCTGGTAACGCCTATCTGCGTTACTATCTGTGTGAAGCTGCAAACACCCTCAGGCGACACATACCGGAATATGGTGAATACTATGCTAAAAAATATGCTGAAGTAACCAAACATCAGCACAAGAGAGCACTCGCGCTTACATCTCGTAAATTTGTACGACTCGTTTTTGGTTTGCTGGTCAAAAACCAACTGTACACCGGCGAACAATTGGACGCCGAATATAATATTGAATCGAACTGATATTCGAAACTGACTTCATTTTTTCGAATGTTTATTAAGTGCACCCTTTTTTCAGAAAAACATATCAAAATCTTTTTCATTTTAGTCTTGACATATCACCAGAATGCTTTTCAAAATAGAAATTTATGTACAGTACAAATTACACTATTTGCAAAAGCTATTTGTGAATGCACATCATTAATATTATTCTACTACAACCCGGACGGATTTTCTATTAGTTTTAACTGCTTCTGCCATAATATAGAAAAAATGCAAAATTACTGGCGCAAAAACCGGAAACAGCTTTTGCGGGGCAGTCATTTTGCACATTTAGCATTTGTATAAATAGAGCCTGTTTTCAAACACCCTCTATTTAGATAATTTCAACATCAATTAGTTTATGATTTAATACATCGATCAGTCCTTTATCAGTAAGGCCTAATTCCGGTACGGTGGGCAGCGAAATAAAACTCAATGACATAAAGGGAGCAGGCATATTGCATCCCAGTTTCATTGCCGCATCGTTCATTACGTCCAGTTCTTCCATGATTTCATCCGCGTTCTTTTCACTCATCAATCCACCGATCGGCAGACACATCCGGTGTGTTACCGTCCCATTGCATGCTACGGTAAGACCACCGTTCATCTCCGCTACTCCGTTCACTGCCGCCGCCATATCTTTATCATTGGTACCAACAACAACGATATTGTGGTGGTCGTGTGACATTGAATATGCCAGAGCGCCCTTTTTCAGTTCAAATCCATGTACAAATCCCATACCGATATCACCTGATTTTCCGTAACGCTCGACTACGGCTAATTTTAGAATATCGCGGTCTGTATCCGGAATAATTTCACCATCCCTGATTGGCAAAATGTCTATCATTTCTTTATTGATAATCTGGCTGGGAATTAAATCAATCACACGTACATTTGCCTGTGTACCACTGGATTTTGCCTTGAATAAAAAAGATTCTTCGGTAACCGGTTTTTTCAGAATCACGGTGTTTTTAATCCACTCGGGGTATTCTGTTACCTTACATTCCTTTAGGAGTGCATTGTCTTTTGCAACAATTTCTCCTTCAAAAATGACAACCGAAGGTTTAATATTCGTAATATCACTGACAATTTGTATATCAGCGAGCCTTCCGGGAGTGATACTTCCTACCTCATCTTCGATCCGGAAATGTTTTGCTGCGTAGATGGTTGCCATTTTAATTGCTTCAATAGGAGGGATACCAAGTGCTATTGCACGGTTGACATTGTAATTAATATGTCCTTCCTGCTGGATTTCCCTGGCATGTTTATCATCGGTACAGAACATGAGGTTTTCCAGTGGAATATGCTCTTCTACAACTCCCTTTATCAGTTCTTCTACGTTTCGTTCACTGCTGCCTTCACGAATCAGAACTTTCATGCCCACACGGAGTCTTGCCAGCATTTCTTCTGCATTCACGCATTCATGGTCATCGGAAATACCGGAACTGGCATATACGTTAAGTTCCTGGCCTAATCTACCGATGGCATGACCATTCACAATTTTTCTCTGTGCAAGAGTGTCAGCAACTTTATGGATGTATTCTTCTTTGACAAATAAGATTTTGGACGGATCCAGTTCACCCAGACTGATGCTCTCTTCCCACTCCATGATCTTCTTTACTTCTTTTTCCCCAAGGATGGCGCCGGTTGTTTCTAAGCCCGGAGCGGTAGGAACTCTGGAAGATACTTCGATAAGCATACGGTAAGGCAGGCGGTCCATGGATACTAACATCTCTCTTAATCCCTCTTCGCCTGCTACATTGGCAATTTCCATAAGGTCAGCACATAAGGTGGTGGTGCCCTGCGGAACTACTACAGAAGCTAATGCTTCGGGAGACAGCATCGTTGACTCAAAGTGCATATGAGTATCAATAAATCCCGGTATTGCATATTTACCGCTGCAATCGAGACATTCCTCTGCTTCAAGATCAGCATTTGGTTCAATAGAAATAATACGTTTATTTTTGATGTATATATCTGTCCGGTAAATTTCATTGGTATATACATTAACAAGACAGACATCTTTCAGCTTTAAATCACAGGGATATTTTCCAAGCCCTGTTTCAATGGTATTTTTTATTTCTTCAAATGTACGCATAGCGTTCCTCCTGATTTATAAAATAATGTCCAGTACGAGATAAATAATGAACAGGACAGTCAGTACTTTTACAGTGCCAGTCAATTCTTTAGACTTTCCGGCTGCTATTTTACCTACGGTGTAGCCAATCATACCAAACAAAATACCATAGGCGATATTATAGGAAAATGGCATAAATGCAACGGTTAAAAATACGGGAAGTGCAATGGAAATATCTTTCAGATCAATATTGCGGAGGGGTTCTATCATAAAAATACCTACCATAACAAGGGCAGGTGCCGTTGCGATGGATGGAACCATTAAAAATACCGGAGAGAAAAACAGCGCCAGCAGAAACAGCACTCCTGTAACACAGGCAGTCATTCCGGTACGTCCGCCTTCGGCAATACCTGTAGTACTTTCCGCACCATAGATCGTAACGGTATTAGTACCAAGCAAAGCACCGATAGCGGCACCTCCTGCAGATACGAATAAAGCCTTTCCGGCACATGGCAGGTTACCATCTTTGTCCAACAGCCCGGCTTTTGATGCAACACCCAGCAATACGCCGATGCTGTCAAATAAATCTACAAACAGAAAACTGATAATTGCAAATATAACGCCTAAGACGACCACTGGTGCGCCGGTAAACATTCCCTTTATGGATAACTGGCCTAAAGTTGGAGCCAGAGCTTTAACCGGATTATCAAATGCAACAAGGGTTTCCGGAAGCTGCGTGTAAGAAGTTCCGGTCAGTGGATTTGTAATGAATATGCCAATAACGGTTATAGCAAGGATGCCGATGAGTATGCCGCCCTTAACCTGTTTGATTACAAGAACAGCCATGACAAAAATTCCTGCTAAAGCAAGGAGGGCACCGGGATTTGATAAATCTCCTAATGTTAAAAGCGTATCTTTGGATGCTGTGATAATGCCTGCCTGATGCAGCCCGGTAAATGCGATAAAAAATCCGATACCTGCCCCGACTGATAATTTTATGCATTCCGGCATGGCATCTACAATTTTTTGCTGTACTTTCAGGATGCTTAAAAGCATAAATGTGACACCTGATATAAATACACAGGCTAATGCATTCTGCCAGGTCAGACCCAGAGTATTAACCACGTAATAGGCAAAATATGCATTAAGACCCATTGCAGGCGCCAGTGCAAAGGGAAGATTTGCCCAGAATCCAATCCAGATACAGGCAATTGCAGAAGCTAAAGCAGTCGCCCAGAACACTGCTTTTGTGTCCATTCCGGCAGCAGATAATATAGCCGGATTTACGGCTACTATGTACACACAAGTCAAAAAAGTTGTCAATCCTGCAACCATCTCGGTCCTGGCATTGGTACCCCGTTCCGATAAATGAAAAATCTTCTCCAGCATAGGGGTTTGTTTTTGTTTACTCTCCATCATTTCTCTTTTCTCCTTCATTGATAATATGGGTAATATGGTATTACCTTTACTTTTTCTATAAGAAAAGGCTATTCGAGAATAACCTTAGTCTTTGTAAACATCTTTTACCCTAATCATATTAAACCGTATGTAATCTGTATTATAAAATTCTGTATCTAAAATAACCGGACGGTTATTCTGGTCGTAATTAATACCATGAAAGCACAACACACTGCTGCATTCCATTTTTTCACTGCAGCTGCTGTAATGTTTCATTTTTGCCAAATCCATGGTTTCGATCTCAATTTTATCCCGCTTTATAATGCATCCTGCTTTATGTTTCAAGATATGAAAAATAGATAGTTCATTCAGTTCCGCTGAATCAGGGTCCTGATTAAAATATTCACAGGGAACTCTGTCAATACTAACAATTGCCGGATGCTGATCCGCAAAATAAAGTTTTTCCAGAAGATAGTATGGAGTTCCTAACGGAATTTCCAGTTTCCTGCTTACTTCTCCATCGCTGAGCAGTTTTTCAAACCGCTGTATTTCGAATTTTGCTTCATAACCCGAATCCCGTATCAACTGGCGGAATTCCCCACCGGGCAATAAGCTGGTCTTAATTTGAAGTGCATCCGGATTTACGAATGTTCCCTTCCCATGTATCCGCAGGATCAGCCCCTCTTTTTCCAGATCATCCAGTGCCCGCCTGATCGTCACGCGGCTGACCGAAAAATTTTTCGCCATTTCATTCTCAGGCGGAAGCTTTGTTCCAAGTTTCGCGTCCATTCCACGGATGTATTTTATTAAATATGCCTTCACAGAATTGCTTAAATTAACCTTCTCCATCGGCAGAATTTCCATTTCACCCACATCCTTCCCGTTAAAGGTATTACCTTATTACTTTTATCATATCTGACAGTAAACGTCAAGATATTTTCTAACACTCTTGATAACATGCTCTATGACACTTTATGTGTTTCAAATCGTGTCATCCCATATATTGACATTTTTCGCGGTATCTATTAAACTACGAGTATATTAACAACTAACGTTAATATATTTGACTCATAGCCCGGATCCCACGTCCGGGCTATACCCGTGTTTAGCTGGGAACGGGTTCGCAAAACTGAAATCTCAGGTTGTCTTTCTAAGATTCTTTGTATATAATGATCTAAAAGTAAATCCAAACCCAAACTCAAACCCAAACGATAAACAGGAGAAGACATCATGCGCTACTATTTTGCCCCGATGGAAGGCATTACCGGATATATTTACCGGAATGCCCATCATAAATTTTACCCAGGTGTAGATAAATATTTTACGCCATTTCTTGTACCGAACCAGAACCGGCGATTCTCATACCGGGAAATGCAGGATATCATGCCGGAACATAATAATAAAATTCATCTGGTTCCTCAGATACTGACGAATCAGGCAGATGCATTCATCTGGACGGCATTGGAATTAAAACAATTGGGATATGACGAAGTAAATCTGAATCTTGGCTGCCCCTCCGGCACGGTGGTTTCTAAAAGGAAAGGATCCGGTTTTCTTGCCTTCCGTGATGAATTGGATCAGTTTCTGGATAAAGTATGCTCGGAATTGGAAATGAAGATTTCAATAAAGACCAGAATTGGAAAAGACAGCCCGAAAGAATTTTATGAACTAATAGAGATTTTTAATAAATATCATTTGGAAGAACTGATCATTCACCCCAGAATTCAAAAAGATTATTACAAAAATACACCTAATCTTGAAGTATTTGGCGATGCTCTGGCAATATCCGGTAATCCGGTCTGTTATAATGGAGATCTATTTACAGTTCAGGATTACGAAAACTTTGTGGAACAATTCCCCGATATACATATGATTATGCTTGGCAGGGGGATGCTGATGAATCCTGCATTGTTAAATGGAATTGAAACTCATACGGTGCTTGGCAAAGTCAGTTTCCGGCAATTTCATGATACAATATACCATGGTTATCAGGAGACAATTTCTGGAGGAAAGAATGTTCTATTTAAAATGAAAGAGCTTTGGTTTTATATGGGACGTATGTTTACGAATCCCGATAAATATCTAAAAAAAATCAAAAAGTCAGAAAAGCTGACCGATTATGAAATTGCTGTTTCAAATTTATTTCGGGAACAGGATCTGATTGAACATATACCTTCTATTTCATTATAGGTTGTCTGTACTCAGCAGAGAGGCTGGTATTGGCAGGCTACGCGGAAAAATATTTTGTTTAACCGCTTAACCTGGTATTTTTCTCAGCTATGTGTTATAATTTTAGCACTTTAGTAATAAAAAATGAAATCATTTGGAGGGTTCAATGGCTAATCTTACATACAGAGATCAGGAAAAAATTATGAATACGGAAAAGCTGCGCGAAATGCTTCTGGAGCTGCCGCCATATGTAAAAGATTTCTTTCGGGCAAAGGAGCCGACAACCAGTGATAAGACAAGAATTTCTTATGCATATGATTTACGTGTATTTTTCCGCTTCTTACAGTCTACCAATCCCGTTCTGGCGGGGAAAAATTTAAAAGATATCAAACTGGATGATCTCTCACTGCTTCAACCGGTGGATTTTGAAGAATACCAGGAATATCTGAAAGCGTATACTACCAATGAAAGCGGCTCATACGAGACGAATTCCAGAACAGGAATTTCAAGAAAGATGTCAAGTATCCGTAGCTTCTTCGAATATTTGTGCAAAAGACAACTGGTTCCTGCCAATCCTGCCCGCATGGTGGATATGCCCAAACTCAGTGATAAAGCGATTATCCAGCTGGATCCGGATGAGGTGGCAAATCTGCTGGATCACATAGAGAACTGTGGAAATGAATTATCCGGTGTTCAGCTTTATCATTATAATAAGCATAAATACCGCGATCTGGCAATCATTACGCTTCTGCTGGGAACCGGAATACGTGTGTCTGAATGTGTGGGGCTTAATATTTCCGATGTGGATTTTAAAAACAACGGAATCCGCATTATACGAAAAGGCGGGAATGAGATGGTTGTTTATTTTGGGTCAGAAGTTGAAGATGGCCTGAGGGATTATCTGGAATTGTCCAGAAATTCCATTACGCCAATTGCGGGGCACGAAGATGCATTATTTCTTTCCAATCTTCGAAAACGCATTAGTGTAGATGCTGTGGAGAAATTAGTAAAGAAATACAGTTCTGCGGTTACGGTAAAAACAATTACCCCTCATAAACTCCGCTCTACTTATGGTACGGCATTATATCAGGAGACAGGAGATATTTATATCGTTGCTGATGTACTGGGGCATTCTGATGTAAATACAACGAAAAAGCATTATGCGAAACTGAAAGATGAAAGGCGAAGGGCTGCTTCAAAAGCGGTGAAGCTGCGGGAAAGATAGTGCGTTGCAGATTTGGCATTTATGTATCCAAATTCACAGTTTCGTTCTCTAATTCAATGGCTTTCATAACCCGGGCTGGTACTCCGCCTGCAATTGTTTTCCCAGGGACATCTTTTGTGACAACTGCTCCTGCCGCGATTACAGCTCCATCACCAATAGTAACGCCTGCAAGAACAACTGCATTGGATCCTATCCACACATTTTTACCGATGCGAATTGGTGCCGGGATTAAGTCTCCCCTATGTTCCGGATCCAGACTGTGATTCAAGGTTGCAAGGACCACATTATGACCAATCAGGGAGCCGTCCCCAATGGAGATTCCTCCCTGATCCTGGAATTTACATCCGGAGTTCAAAAACACATTTTTTCCAAAGGTAAGGTTTTTGCCGCAATCTGTGTAAAAAGGCGGAAATAGGCAGAATGATTCGTCCACCGGCTTCCCGGTTAATTGTCCCATGAGCCCTCTGATTTCATCCGGGGCATGATAGCACCCGTTTAATTCTGCGGTCAGCTTTAATGCTTCTTGAGAAAGCATATGCATATAAGCATGTATCTTCGTACCACCTGTAATGGTTTTTCCACTGTCCATAAATTCTAAAAATTCTTTTAATTCAATCATATTTCTCCTCCAATTAACTTGATTATTAATAATTTTATTTTAATAATCTTAATACTCAATGTGGCTTTGGCAGCCATCACCTTAGATATAGTATAAATCCGGCACACGTATATAGCAAATACTTATATTTGATAGATTTAAATAGTTAAAACCTATTCATAAGCGTGGTATCCGCTCAAGGTCCAGAAGGGGTGTGACTTCCCGACCATAGATTTTTTCAAAAAGGTTTATGAGGGACAGGGGACAGTCGTAAAATAAATTTCGAAATTATGTATCGGTTTTATTATTCCAGAAACTTGGATGATTTATTTTAAACAGGATTGAAGGAGGTAATGTGCATACCAATATTATGTCGTTCTTATCCTTAATTTGCTATATATTATCTCTTTCTGAAGCAAATTCGGATGATTTATAATAGTTTCTGTATTCCTTAGGGGTCATGTGCTTATATCTTTTAAATATCTTTCCAAAATAACTCTGTGTCGGAAAATTTACATATTCTCCAATGTGTGCGATTGTCTCTTCCGAATATGCAAGTAAATTTGCTGCGCGTTCTGCTTTAAACCAATTGATATAATCCTGAAGTTTCATTCCGGTTTCTTTAGAGAAAAGGCGTGACAGATAGGTGCTGCTTAGTCCAAGTGCATCCGCTAAATCATTCAGATATATTTTTTCCTTATAATGCTTGCTTATATAGTCTTTGCACTGGTCTACATAATTAGAGCTGCCTCGTCCCTCATTTCTTCTTTTCACCTGCTCTGTCAGTTGTTTTACCGCAAGATTTCTACATCCCACTAATGCCGGAACGTTGTCATATTCATCACATTTCTGTATATAAAAATCACTCAGCTGATAGGCAGCTGCGGGTGAAACGCCGCCCTCAATTGCGGCTCTGGTGCACAGAGTAATGGCTACGATCACTACTTTTTTCCAATGGTTTACTTCCCTTTTTGACAGACGTCCGGTTCCTTCATCGATAACCATATTGTATTTCAGTGCATCTTCTGTCCGTCCTTCTCTGACACATGCTAATAATTGGCGTTCTTCCTGATAGGTATGATGATAAATTCCGGCGGTATCTTCTTTTATTTGAAACCGAAGTATCGCCTCCTCAATACCATCGTGCAATCCCTGCGCCAAATGATTTTCTCGAATTATTGTTTCCTGTGAACAGGTAATGACAGGAGATTCCACGGAAGCCATCTGCACAATTGCCAAAGCCTGTGACAGCGTAAAGACAGGCAGCGTTTTTTCCTCTCCTGCGTGTATGCCATATTCACGGTAATAGTGATGCAATTCCAGCCTGCTCAGGTTTTTGATGCTCATGGGTCCTATTAAAATGTATTGATCCTTTTGTTTTACACAGCCCCAGAGGATCTGATACCCGTCCTGATATAAAACAGGAACACTTTTGGCATCTGCCATATGTAATAATTTTTCCTGAAAATTTTTACATATGGCAATCGGATTTGAACCGCTGCTTTTCCCGCACTCTTCCAGAATATTATTTTCTAAGATAAAAAATCCTGTTCCGGTTAATAATGACAATCTATTTAGGTAATTACTACTTTTAGTCACTGGTAAACCTCCGCATTATGATGGGCACCTCCTGATATGTGGTGAAAAACCTCTGCATTTTTTATACATCAATTAATTTACTTATTTACCTTTTGGTTCATTTTACGGTTCAGGCGTTTGCGGTAATGGTCTGTCCAAAGTTTATTTCCCTGCATTAGTTCGTCACAAAAAGATGCCACATCTTCGCCGGTCACATCAAGAACGTGTTTGCCATGAGCTGCACCATCCTCAAACAGATCAATCAGGTCATACTGTGTTTTCAACATATCAAATCCACTTCCGCTTGAAAAGCTCCACATATAGTTCTGTATCTTTTGATATACAAAACGATAGTCTTCCGGCAAAACATTCACCCTGTCCATCTGGTCACGGTATTCCTTTTTGTCACCAATCATTTTTTTGATGATATTAGCCATACTTATTTTCCCTCCCTGTGAAAGTGTTCCAAGATCTCACGATTTAACCGTTCCCTTGGAGTGACGGTGTCTGAAGCGTTTGCGTGGATTAGCTCATCACAGAAGGATGCCACGTCATTGCCCACCACATCGCGAATGAGTTTCCCTTCGGCAGCATTTACTTCAAACAATTCCAACAAGTCCGTGAGCATCTCCAGATTATAGCCAAAGTTGTAAAAATAATGCAGGATTTTTTTGAACATATATCGATAGTCCTTCGGAAGGGCATTCACGCGTTTTGTAAATTGCCTCCAGGCACGCTTTTCATTCAGGTCACCTATTACCAGTTCCATAAAAGATTTTTTCATTTTCACTGCTCCTCTCTTAATTGATTGAGTTTGGAAGAGACAAAGTCCCATTTTTCCCAAAACTTCCGCAGCTCTTCCCGCCCGTTTTCGTTTAAGGTAAAGAACTTTCTTGGAGGTCCCATGTCGGATGGTTTTTTAGTTATTTCAACTAATTTATTTTTTTCCAGCCGGATTAATATCGTATACACTGTACCCTCCACCACATCTGTAAACCCCAGTGCATTCAGGTGCCTGGTAATCTCGTAGCCATAGGTTTCCTTTCGGCTGATAATTTCCAGCACACAGCCTTCCAGAACACCCTTTAGTATTTCGGTTAAATTTTCCAATTGTCCCGCTCCTTTCTACTTGGTATAACTTGTATGCAGTATTACTTAGTACTGGTATATCGTAGCACTTAGTAGCTTAGGTGTCAAGGGGTATTTTTTTCCACCCAAAAAGGGCATATGACAGCCCATATACCCTTTTTTGAATGGTATGTATTCATGCTTTCTTAAAGTGCCGTTCCCTTTTTCGGAATAAAAAGATGTGACATATCCACCCCCTCATGCTCCAGCAGTTTTATCTTTAAGTGGATACCTCCTGCATAACCGGTCAGACTGCCTGTTGTACCCACAACCCGGTGACAGGGAATGATGATGGAAATTGGATTATGTCCCACAGCACCGCCCACTGCCTGGCTGGACATCCTGTTTCTGCCCATTATCTCTGCCATTTTTTTTGCAATGGAGCCGTAAGTTACGACTTCACCGTAAGGAATTTCACATAAGATTTTCCAGACTTCCTGCCTGAATTCCCCACCGGCCGGGCGCAAAGGCAGTTCGGAAATCTCCGGCTTCTCTCCGGCAAAATATCTGTCTAACCATTCTCTTACGGTTAGAAACACCGGGAGATCATCCATCCTTACCATTTTATCTGAAACGGAACCCAAAAAATATTTTTGTCCCTCTATCCACAGCCCTGTTATATTTTCACCATCACAGGCAATGGACAGCATACCCAGCGGTGATTGAACATTTGTAAAATAATACATTTTACCCTCCTCCTGATGTATAAAGCGATTGCGTCGATTTAATCTGCGCAGCCCAAATCAATTTAAAGTGCGTTCTTATTACTGTATTATAATTTTACCACATGTTCACTAAAAAACATATCCCGTATTCCTGAACTTAGGATTCTTCTTTGCCTAATCCTTTTGTATAGAAAAAATGATATTACAATATTTTACTTTCACTAAAGAGAACGCATTAAGTTAACCATTTCAATGGCTCCCTGGGCACATTCAAACCCTTTGTTACCCGCTTTTGTTCCGGCTC
This sequence comes from Robinsoniella peoriensis, assembly GCF_000797495.1. Classification (GTDB taxonomy): domain Bacteria; phylum Bacillota; class Clostridia; order Lachnospirales; family Lachnospiraceae; genus Robinsoniella; species Robinsoniella peoriensis. Next base: position 533,495 of record NZ_JTGN01000004.1, on the reverse strand, counting down.
TTTCGATTGCCTGTTCAATATTGTCTGTTGTTAACACTCCAAACATTACCGGAATGCCGCTTGAAAGGCTGGCCTGGGCAATCCCTTTTGAAACTTCGCTGCATACATAGTCATAATGGCTGGTACTTCCGCGAATGACTGCGCCCAGACATATGACAGCATCATATTTCTTGCTCTGTGCCATTTTAGAAGCAATCAGAGGAATTTCAAATGCCCCCGGAACCCATGCCACCTCAATTTGATCCTCCTTTACATTTTCTCGTTTTAAACAGTCTATGGCACCCGACAGTAACTTTGATGTTATAAATTCATTAAACCGTGCGGTAACAATACCCACCTTGATATCTTCTGCTGCTAAATTACCTTCATATATTCTCATTTATTTTTCCTCCTCTAAGTTTAAAAGATGTCCCATGCGGGTTTGTTTTGTTTTTAAGTAAAATTTATCGTAGGGAGTCGCCTTAATCTGTATTGGCATGCGTTTTGTAATTTTTATACCATAATCTTCTAACTGGTACACCTTATCCGGATTGTTCGTCAGCAGGCGCAGCGATTGAATACCTAAATCCCGCAGAATCTGCGCACCGATGTAGTACTCACGCAAATCCCCCTGAAATCCTAATGCAAGATTTGCGTCTAAGGTATCCATACCGCCATCCTGCAAATGGTAAGCCTTCAGTTTATTTACTAATCCGATTCCCCGTCCTTCCTGACGCATGTATAACAGTACCCCATTTCCATGATCTGCAATCATTTTCATAGCCGCATCAAGCTGTTGTCCGCAGTCGCATCTTAAGGAACCGAATACATCTCCTGTGAGACATTCGGAATGGACTCTGCACAGAACCTCCTTTTCATCTGCTATGTTCCCCATAACTAAAGCGATGTGATGTTCTTGATTCAATTTATTAACATAACAATGTGCCATGAAATCACCATACCGGGTTGGCATTTTGGTAATGGATACGCACTCTGCCAATTTCTCATTGATTTTACGGTATTCCTGTAAGTCTTTTATGGTAATGCAGGGAATCTGATACTGTTCTGCAAATTTCAGCAGGTCATGGGATCGCATCATACTCCCGTCATCATTCATAATTTCACAGCAAAGGCCGCATTCTTTTAATTCCGCCAGACGCATCAGATCCACGGTTGCTTCGGTATGTCCGTTTCTTTCCAAAACCCCGTTATCTTTTGCAATCAGCGGAAACATATGGCCCGGGCGGCGGAAATCTTCTGCCAGAACGCCATCAGAGACACACATGCGGGCCGTCATACCTCTTTCCACGGCTGAGATACCTGTTGTGGTTTCTTTATAATCAATGGAAACGGTAAATGCTGTTCCATGATTATCGTTATTCGTTTCAGCCATTGGGGGCAGGCACAGTTTTTCCGCCAGTTTCCGGCTCATGGGCATACAGATTAAGCCTTTTGCACAGCTTGCCATAAAGTTTATATTTTCCGTTGTTGCATATTCTGCAGCACAGATTAAATCTCCTTCATTTTCTCTGTCCCAATCATCCAGTACCAGTATCATTTTACCAGCCTGCAGTGTACTTACCGCTTCCTTTACAGAATCAAACTTCATTTCCATACCTCCTAATATCCGTATTTTGCAAGTAGTTCCCGCGTTAAATATGAAGAATTTTCGTTTCCTTCCAAGATAAATTTTTCAATATATTTTCCTATGTAATCATTTTCCAGGTTCACTATATCATGAACCGCTTTCGATGCCAGCGCCGTATGTCCCATCGTGTGGGGAATTACGGAAACACAGAAACGGTCTCTGTCTGTCTTTGCTACCGTCAGACTGATGCCATCCATTGCAATGGAACCTTTTTCTACAATATACCGCATGATTTTTGGAGATGTTTTGACGGTATACCATCGGGCTGCTGCATCGCTTTCTATTTTGATGATGGTACCCGTTCCGTCCACATGTCCGGTAACAATGTGTCCCCCAAACCGCCCGTTCACGGACATGGCTCTTTCCAGATTGACAATGCTTCCGTGCCTTAAGTGTGAAAGGGAAGTACGTGCTATGGTTTCGTGCATAACGTCAGCTGTGAATGCCGATGCGGTAAAACCGGCTGCCGTGAGGCAGATCCCATTGACTGCAATACTGTCACCGGTTTTTATATCCTGTAAAATCTTATTTGCATGCACCGTCAGACGGATCGAATTTCCATTTTTCAAAATGGCTGAAATGCTGCCGGTTTCTTCTATGATTCCTGTAAACATGGATAGACCACCTCACTTTCCATCAAAAAATCATTGCCAACTGGTATGAACCGGGTGTCTGCAAGCAGAAATGCCTCAGCCGGCAGGGCTACCCCTATACCGCCCACAGGAGATACGGCGTGGCTGCCGCCAAAAATTTTCGGTGCAATATATGCCTGAATCCCGTCCACAATTCCCTGCTGCAATGCGCTCCAATTCAACATGCTGCCCCCTTCTAAAAGTATGCTGTCCAGGCCCATCTTTCCAAGAACCCCCATAAGTTCATGCAGATTCACATGTCCGTCCTTTTCACTGGTTTGTATAATACGGCAGCCTTTATTAAGGTATTGCTGTATCTTATTTTCATCAGCGGAGCAGGTTGCCAGTATGGTTTCAGCAGAATAGGTTGATGCTGATTGAACAATTCGGGAATTCAGGGGTGTCCGTAAATGGGTATCGCAGATAATGCGAACCGGATTTGAAGCATTTTCCAGTCTGCAGGTCAGCAGCGGATCATCCTGGATAACCGTGTTTACGCCTGCCATAATGGCGGAATATTGATGTCTGGTTTCCTGTACCTGGTATCTTGCTTTTTCACCGGTTATCCATTTAGAATGTTTTGTATACGTGGCTATTTTGCCATCCATGGTCATGGCGTACTTCATCATCACATAGGGTTTCCCGGTTGTAATGAACTTTGCAAAGGTACGAATGAGTGCTTTACAGTCCTTTTCCAGGACACCTGTTTCTACACGAATCTTATTTCTTTGTAAAATGGCGGCTCCTTTCCCGGACATTTGAGGATTGGGGTCAAGTGTGCCGATTACAACCCTTGTAATACCGCTATTGATAATAGCTTCTGTACAAGGCGGAGTTTTTCCGTAATGACAGCAGGGTTCCAGGGTTACATACATTTCTGCCCCCTTGGCTGAAGTATTGCAGTTCTTTAGTGCATTTCGTTCAGCGTGTAGACCGCCGTAACTTTCATGATATCCCCGTCCGATCACCACACCCTCTTTTACAATCACTGCACCAACCATGGGATTGGGATTTGTAAATCCACTTCCCTTTTTCGCAAGTTCTATGGCCTGCTTCATGTATTCTAAATCCTTCATTTTTATACCTCCTGCATAGTGCAGATCTGCCTGCGATCCTGCCTTAATAAGTAAAAATGCTTTTCTTTCACACTTCACCTCCAAAAAAATACATGCCTTGAATAAAATCTACTCAAGGCATGTAAAATGGAGGTCCTATGCGCATTTAACAAAAAAACTCTGAAATGATAATATCATTCCAGAGCACAAAAAGCACATAAAACTGCTTTAACATCTTCTTTCATCCAGACTATACTGTCGGCTTCGGAATTACACCGAATCATGCCTTACGGCTCGTGGGCTTTACCACCGGTAGGGAATTACACCCTGCCCTGAAGATTTCTATTCAATTGAAATTTATTATAAACAGGTTTTCTTTGGAAGTCAAGTTATTTCAGGCACGCTTTAATATTTTCAAAAGTTCCATATGTGGATGCAGGGTATCTGCCTGGAACACATCCACACAATTCTGGTCTGAACTTCTGTCAGCAAATGCCGGGAACAGGAATCCACACTCAGGACTATCCGGCTCATAATCTCCTTTTAGCGGGCATATGGCACAAATGAGATATTCGTAGACTTCTTCTGACTCTCCCACTCTTTCATGATCCGATGCTTTCACCGGTATATCATACCGGTCATGGTACACCATCACGGCATAATCATGGTCGGAATGATAGGATTCCCCTATCAGTTCATAGAATGTTTCCATCAATACATCATTCTTAAGCCCACAGGATTTCATTCCCATAAGAAGCCGCCACATACTGTTTGGTCCCATAGAATCACTTGGAAATTGATATCTTTTCAGATTCTCATTTGTTCGGGAAAATGGAATCTCTTTTGCAATCTTTAACTTCTTTTCCTTTTCACCAGCAGAAAGCTTTAAAAAATTAGTATTAAACGTACCATCGATTTCACCGTCCGCATCCATATAGCATCCTGCAATCCTCGTCATAGACGTTCTGGCAGGTGTCATTCGTCTGGTCAATTCCAGCATATCTTCTCTGTTAATCATAATTATAATCTTGTCTTTCCCTTCTATCTAATATTTCATGCCCTATTTTAACATACTTCCCGGGGTTATGTCACCAAAATAAAACCGGTTACTGTAATGCTGTAAATCAGAAACGCTGACAGGTGTAATACACGTTTAAACAATCTGTCGTAAAATCAGGAAATGTCCCTGCCTTTGAAGGCTCTGACTGCTGTCTTATAAGAAACAATATAAATAATAAATACAATAAAAAGATTAATGATGGAAAGACCGATTCTCGGAAGATTTAGAGAGTCATTTAAAATACTTAGTAGTTTTGAACTGCCAAATACGATAACTGCAGATCCCGCATATGAAAATATTGTAAGCAGTTCCATCTTTTCAACTGCATTTTCAGACAGATATATAAATCCAATGGACAAACTGCCGGCACACAACGCAATTGCGGCTGCAGCCATGGTCATTTCCAAAAACAGGATGAAATCGGTACGATGGGTTATTAACCCCGGCAAACTTATTAGAAAGCCCGCCAGAATTCCCACGCTTATAATCTCTAAAAGAAGAATGTATTTACTCAGAACAATTTCATTTCTGCTCAGCATCGCCGGCACAGCAAGTTTATCCCATTTCACATTATTGTCCATTGTAAAGGTAGAAGTTACAGTTGTACTGAAAATCAGTATCGGTATTGCAGTAATAAAAGCAGGTCTTTTTGTTGCATAACAATAGGCGATTAAAATGGCGGTCAAAATCAGATACATGTTTTTTATTTTATTTAAGTTGTAAATATCTTTTCTAATTAATCCGTTCATACCACTGTCCCCCTTGCAAGTATCAGCATAATTTCTTCTATGCCAGGCTGTTCTATCAGTATTTCTTCCTGATTGAAATGATTCCCCATGGTATTGTCCAGGATAAAGTCTACATGGTTCCCTTCTGCCCGGTAAGCTATCATACCACTTTTGTCCAGTTCATGAAATTTTGAAGCCCTGCAATGCATCAGACTATAATTATAGAGCAGTTCATCCTTTTCTTTACTGAAAATAACATGGCCATTATTAATAAAGGTAATATAATCTGCAATCTTCTCAAGATCTGTAATAATATGGGATGAGAAAAGAATACTATTGCCTTCATCCTGAATAAATTCCAGAAATAATTTCAGTATTTCATCTCTCATGATGGGGTCTAACGATCCTGTGATTTCATCTAAAATCAACAACCTGGGACAATGGGACAACGCAACCGCCAGATTTAGTTTTACTTTGTTGCCTTTTGACATCTCTTTGACCGCAGTATGTTCCGGTATCTCCATCCGCTGTAAATAGTGATGGAATAAATTTTCATCCCATTTTAGATACATTTTACTAAAAATTTTATTGACCTCTTTGGAAGTAAGATGTTCCGGAAGGTTATTATCATCGTACACAACTGCGATATTTTCTTTATCTTCTTTCGTCAGTTCCAGATAATTTTTGCCAAAAATCCGTATATCTCCTTCGTTTAAATTAATTATGTTCAAAATAGAATTGATGACGGTAGTTTTTCCGGCTCCATTGGGGCCAATCAACCCCATAATAGCTCCTTCGGGACAGGAAAATTGAACATGATCAAGAGTAAATGATGCAAACTTTTTTGTAATATCATTGATTTCAAGAATATTTTTCATATAGCACCTCATTTTCAGTATCAATCAATATGTGAGTCATCGAACAGCAGCTTTATCAATCCAATAACGCTGTCTTGTTCTATGTTATATTTCTTTGCAAGTGCAATTAATTCCATCGCCTTGACTTCCAATATCTGATTACGCTGGTCTTCCAGACCACCGGAATTATGATTCGTGATATAGGTTCCTTTTCCCACCACGGTTTCAATAATACCTTCCTTCTGAAGCCGGTCATATGCTTTCTGGACTGTAAGCACACCGATTCCCAGTTCTTTTGCCAGACTTCTTACAGAAGTAATCATATCACCGGTTTTTAATTCGCCAGTCAGTATCATATCCTTAATCTGTGAGCCTATTTGTTCATATATTGGTTTGCTGCTTTTGTGGCTTATCATAATTTCCAATTTCCGTTTTCACCTCTCTTTTTCAAACTCGCTGAGGACTTCGCGGCTATTTTTAAACTCTCTGTACAACTTAGCGACTATTTCCCAACTTACAGCAGGATAACCGGAACCAAAATACACAGAACCATGATAATTAATAATACCCACCCTAAAATCCGCTGCGTCCTTGACAGGTTTCTCTTTTGAAAAGTCATTTTTGTTTGAATCTGAGGGAAACATTCCAATAGTTTTTTTGCAGGATCTTCATCTCTTTCAGCGACCATGATATCTTCACCAGCATAGGAGTCTCCCATATATATGTCCATTATGCTGCCCTGGCGCCATGCCATAATACCGTTCTCTTTTAAAACACAGATCATTTGCTCAGCCTCCGTCATACTTCCCACAGAAGCTATTTTAACAAATCCTTTTTCGTTCATAAAATTCACCTCCGGCTTGCATATTTGCACCTCTTATATATAACACTATAATACACTATATAACACCTGTCAATATACAACAGCCGGATTCGCAATAAATTTTGTTATTCTATTGATTATTCAAAGGACAATACGGATTTTATAATTATCACCAATTTACTCTTTTAAACATATAATATTGAGATAAATCTAATTTATCGAACAAATTTGTTTTTTTCTTTTATATTGTATTATCCGATATTGAATAATTTGATATAGAAAATTTTGTTCCGGATGCGGTACAAAATTGTATGCACTACAATGTGCAGAAATGGAGGTAATTATGAGTTGTAACAGAAAATGTATGCAAACACACGTTCACGAGGTGCTGGGAAGCGTTCGCCTTGCCGAACTGGACGAAGATCCACACAACCACCGCTTTGCAGGTGTGACAGAAGAAATAATAAAAGTCCCCGGTGGACACATCCACAAATTTACTTCGAAAACAGATTTTTATGAAGATCACTTCCATCCCATTTGTGTAACAACGGGCTTGCAGGTTCCGGTTGGCAAATGCGGCGATGAGCGCCATGTGCACTTTATTGATTCTCAGACAGAAATAGAAGATGGGCATTGTCATAGATTTATTGCTGCTACTTTAATCGAGAATCCTATTGGTGATTAAAAATTCAAACTATTTATTGATGGCAGGCTTGCAGGCTTGCCTGCAATATGCAGGGGTTAAGTAATAAAAAAGGATGTCGCAAAGCAGCTGGTCAAAAAGCTGTTGCGGCATCCTTTTGCGGTCTTTTCACTGCTGTTAGCGTAAAAGTCCCATTTTTGTTATCAATATTTAATCCGCCATCTCACGAATCTGTTTTCTGAGTTTCAGAATCATGGAAGGAGCAACTGACAGCTCATCTACGCCCATACGGATGAATTTCTTCGTCAATTCGGGGTCTGCACCTAATTCTCCGCAGATACCCGCCCATTTTCCATACTTATGGGCATTGTCCACCACCATTTGAATCATTTTCAGAATCGCCTTGTGGTGGGGATTATAAAAGTCATCCAGCTTTTCATTCTGCCTGTCAATTGCCAGCGTGTACTGGGTTAAATCATTTGTTCCAATGCTGAAGAAATCCACGATTTCAGCCAGTTCATCGCTGATCATGACTGCAGCAGGTGTTTCGATCATAATCCCCTGTTCCGGAAGTTTGTAAGGAATCTGCTCCTTCTCCAGCTCTTCTTTCACTTCATTTACAATTTCATAAATCTGACGGACTTCTTCCGTGGATGTAATCATTGGATACATGATCGACAGATTTCCGTATACGGCTGCACGAAAGAGTGCACGGAGCTGCGTCTTGAATATATCAGGCTGTTTCAGGCAGATACGGATTGCGCGGTAACCCAGGGCAGGGTTATCTTCTTTGCCCAGGTTAAAATACTCTACCTGCTTATCCGCTCCGATATCTAATGTACGGATAATTACTTTTTTGCCTGCCATCATCTGCACGACCTGTCTGTATGCCCGGAATTGCTCTTCTTCTGTTGGGAAATCCGATTTTCCAAGATATAAAAATTCACTGCGGAATAACCCAATGCCTCCGGCATCATTTTCCAGTACATATCCCACATCCCCTACGCTTCCGATGTTAGCATAAATATTGATTTTCTTTCCGCCAAGGGTTACATTTTCTTTGCCTTTCAACGTATTTAGAAGCTCCAGCTTTTCTTTCTCTTCCTGAATTCTGATTTTGGTCTGGCTGCATAAATCCACGGAAGGATCAAATATTACTTCCCCTGTAAATCCGTCCACTACCGCTTCCATACCGCTTTGAATTTCTTCCAGATTCACCGGTACTCCGATCAGTGCCGGGATATTCATCATACGTGCCAGGATCGCCGTATGGGAATTGGTAGAGCCATGCACGGTTACAAATGCCAGAATTTTGTCTTTATCCATCTGAACGGTTTCACTGGGGCTTAAGTCATCTGCCACAATGATTGCAGCTTCCATGGTACTTAAGTCCAGCCCGTCCTTTCCTTCCAGGTTCTGAACCAGGCGATTGGAGATATCCTCGATATCTGCTGCCCTGGCTTTCATATAGTCATCATCCATGTTGGCAAACATTGCAGAAAAATTATCTCCGGTAACGGCAACGGCGTACTCCGCATTGATCATTTCTGTCCGGATGGAATTGTGTATGGAATCCAGATAATCTTCATCTTCCAGCATCATCTGGTGGACTTCGAAAATGGCAGCACTGGCTTCGCCTACTTCTTTTACCGCCTTATCATATAATTTCTGGAGCTGCTCTTTTGCCGCTTCCAGAGCCGTTTCCACTCTTTCAATTTCCAATTCTGCATTTTCAATCTTTTTACGTTTCACCTGGTGATCGCTATTTTTGAAGACCACAACAGGTCCCATAACGATTCCTTTATATACCGATTTTCCTGATAATTTTAGCATTTTCTGCCTCCTCAATATTTTTAGAGCATTTGAGCGTGTGTTAAATTGCTTCCGGACAGACTTACGTCACACTTGCAAATACGCTCCGGCTCGTTTGTCGCGATTATAAGGTTTCTTCAAAGAATTTTTTCATACCCTGATACGCAGTTTCTTCGTCGGATCCTGTAATTACGATTTCCACGGTCTGCCCGCATTTGACGCCCAGGCTCATCACAGCCATCAGTTTATTTGCATCCGCTGACTTGCCGTCTTTTGACAGCGTAATTTTACTTTCGTATTTTTTTGCCTCTTTTACCAGCAGACCTGCCGGTCTTGCGTGAATTCCTACCTCATCCTTGACTACATAACTAAAATTCTTCATTGTTCTTGTCCTCCTTTAAATATTCTCCATTTGTCGCTATTACGCGCTGATACCAATAAAATGATTTTTTCTTTGTTCTGGCAAGAGTCCCGCTTCCGTCATCCTGTTTATCTACATAGATGAATCCATAGCGTTTTTTCATCTCACCGGTTCCGGCACTGATTAAATCAACCGGTGCCCAGGATGTATATCCGATCAGTTCCACACCATCTTCTTCCACAGCCGCCATCATAGCGCGGATATGTGCATCCAGATACTCAATGCGGTAATCATCCTCTACATATCCGTTCTCATCCGGCACATCGGCAGCTCCCAGCCCGTTTTCTACAATAAACAGTGGTTTCTGGTAACGGTCATATACATGATTTAAAGTAATCCGCAGACCCAGAGGGTCAATCGGCCATCCCCATTCACTGAATTTCAGATAGGGATTCTTAGCTGATTTAAAAAGATTTCCCTCAGCCTCATCCTGCCCGCCCCCGGGTGCTGCGATACATCTGCTGTTATAGTATGAAAAGGATATAAAATCCACCGGATACTTCTTTAAAATTTCAGCATCCCCATCTTCTATCAGGGGGAAAATGCCCTTTTTACGAAGGCGCTTTACTGCATAGGACGGATAATATCCCCTTGCCTGAACATCCACAAAAAAATAATTTTCCTGATCTGTAAGCAAAGCCTCCCATACATCTTCCGGTTTACAGGTATAAGGATAGGCACTTCCTGCCGCAAACATACATCCTATTTTATTTTCCGGATTGATTTCATGTGCCATTCTGGTGGCAAGGGCGCTGGCTATCAATTCATGATGAGCGGCCTGGTACTTAATCTGTTCTTCATTATCGCCTTCTTCAAAATAAATCCCTGCACCCATAAACGGAGCATGGAGAATCATATTAATTTCATTGAATGTCAGCCAGTAAGTCACATATTCCCGAAAACGGGTAAACAGCACTTCGCAAAGATGCAGATAAAAATCAATGAGCCCTCTGCTGCGCCATCCGCCGTATTTTTGGATCAGCCAGATGGGACAATCAAAATGAGAAATGGTTACCAGCGGCTGTATCTGATACTTTTGGCATTCCTTAAAAATTTCTTCATAAAATCCCAGGCCTTCTTCATTTGGTTCTTCTTCATCGCCCTTTGGAAATATTCTGGTCCAGGCAATACTTAAGCGGTATACCCGAAATCCCATTTCACCAAAAAGCCGGATATCCTCCTTGAAATGATGGTATAAATCAATCGCCTCCGCTGCGGGATAGCTATGTACATCATCCATCTCGAGCATCTTCAGATGTCCGGTAATAACAGCATTTCTGTCTTTGCCGGCCGGACACACATCTACATTAGCGGCACCTCTTCCACCTTCCAGGATACCACCCTCACATTGGTTGGCTGCCGTAGCGCCGCCCCACATAAAATCTTTTGGAAATCCCATAACCTCACCTCCTATCGCAGTATTTTCAAAAGGTTTTCGCCCGGATTTATCTGATTGCCGGCAACTTCTATTACACCCAGATAATCATCTGAATTGGTAACAATCACCGGAGTTTCCAGGCAGAAGCCTTTTTCTTCTATAAAATCTTTATCAAATTTTATCAGAAGCTGTCCCTTCTGTACCCGGTCGCCCTCTTTGACCATAGCTTCAAATCCTTCTCCATTTAACTGCACCGTGTCCAATCCGATATGGATCAGTATTTCAGCACCTTCCTCCGTTTCCATTCCCAGGGCATGAAGTGTTGGAAACAGGGTGGAAACCACTCCGTTTGCAGGAGCGAAGACATTACCTTCCTCCGGTAAAACGGCTGCACCCTTCCCCAGAACACCGGAAGCAAATGCGTCATCTTTGATGGATTCCAGCTTCAGGACTTTCCCTTTGACAGGGCTTCCAATATCCATTTGTTTATACATGGATTTCTGTTCTTCATTCACTGCCTTAGCCGAAACAAGGATTTGCCGACTATCCTGTACACTGTCGTAAACGTTTTCTTTTGCATTTTCTTTTTCATTTCCATCTTTATTTACTGTTTCCATTACTGCCTTATCCCGATATAAAATCATGGTAGCCGCAAAAGCAATCACCATCGTTATTGCTACTCCTGCAACGGCCACTATCAGATTGCCCATGCTGCCATCCGGTTCAATCATGGCGGGAAACTCAAATATGCCCATGCCGCCCATCATAAATTTCCGGAAGTTAAAGGCTCCGTAAAATCCGCCGCCGATACCGCCTACTATACAACTAATGATAAAAGGTTTCTTGAGCGGCAGCAGAATACCGTAAATAGCAGGTTCTGTGACACCAAAAATTCCGGAAATAAAGTTTGGAAGAGCCATTTCTTTGAGCTGCTTATTTTTGGTCTTAAAGAAGATTGCCAAAACCACTGCTGAAGTTGCAAAGGTGCATGCGAAGAACGGCATCATTACATTATCATAACCGTTTGTCATAATGTTATTGATATAAACCGGAATAAAACCCCAGTGCAGACCAAAGATTACAAGAACCTGCCAGGTAAGCCCTACAATGGCTCCGGCTAACATGGGACTGAAATTACGAACGGACATAACCGCTTCAGCAATGATGGCAGACCCGAATGTAGCCAAAGGCCCGATCAGCAAAAATCCGGCCGGAATAGCGATAACCAGTGTAAGCATTGGTACGAAGAAGAATTTAACCAGATCCGGAATAAATTTATTAAAAAACTTCTCACATTTTGATGCAAAGTATACTACAAAAATAACCGGAATTACGGTTCCCGTATAATTCATGGCAATCAGGGGAATTCCAAAGAACTCCGTGTACACGCTGGATTCAAAAACAGTTCCTCGAAACAGGGTGTAGAGCACATCCCCTCCGGCTGCAAGAGCACTGTTTTGTATGGTGGGGTAACACATAATGGCACCGATTACTAAACCAAGCATCGGTTTTAAACGAAACTTTTTCGCTGCCGTGTAGCCAAGGAACAATGGCATATAGTTAAATAACCCGTCTCCGATTGCATTTAATACCAGATATCCGCCGCTGGTATCTGAATATAATCCCAGTGCTATAAACAAGGCATTAAAACCTTTTACCATACCGCAGGCAGCCATAATTCCAAGGATTGGCTGGAAGATACCGGAGATAACATCAATCGCCCTGTTAAAGAGATTTCGGGACCGGGCATCATCCTCTTTGTCTGTACTGTCCTCTTCTAAGTCAATCAGAGGCATAACATCGGCATATACCTCAGGCACATGATTCCCGATTACGACCTGATATTGTCCGCCGCTTTTCATAACAGTGACGACACCATCCATATCTTTGATGATTTCATCATTTGCTTTGCTTTCGTCCTTCAGTTTAAAACGAAGCCTTGTGATACAGTGTGTCAGGCTGCTGATATTTTCCCTGCCGCCTACATTACTAACAATTTCTCTTGCCAGATTCTCATACTTACCCATTTTTTGTCCTCCATTAATAATTTTATTTTCTGAAGGTTTGGCCAACTAAATGTCACCATCCTGGCATACATGGCATGATGTGCGGTATTAACTTACTGCCTTATTAACCACACGTTCTATATGAATCGTCAGATAAATCTGCTCTTCTTTCGACAGCTGATATTCATATTTCTTTAAAATAAACTGCGTAATTTTTTCTACACAGCGAAAAGCATTCTGATATTTCGATTTGATAACATCCCACAAATCGTCATTGTCTTCTTCATCATAAATATTGTGGTCAATCAGACGTTTTGCAAAAAATTTCAAATGAGTGATAAAACGGTAATAATAGACATCATCTTCATCAAATTCAATTTGATAAAAATATTTGACGATGTTGGCTATTTCCTGCATAATCCTTGTAATTTCATACATATTGTGCATGATTTCCTGGTCCATCTGGGCATTTGCCAGGTGAAGCGCTATAAAACCGGCTTCATCATCGGGTAACCGCACTTTACATTTCTCCTGAATCAGATCCAAAGCCCAGAGCCCAACTTGAAATTCATCTTTATAAAATCTTCGAATATCCCATAACAATACATTTTTTACAGTTACTCCATCCAGAAAGCGGAGGATAGAAGTATGTACATGGTCAATGAGGGAAATATAAATCATATCGTTAAGTTTCTTTCCAAGACGTACCCTGGCTTCTGAAATAATTTCCTCTCCGATAGCTATATGCTCTATCGGAATATCCTGAATCAGTACCTGGAATTTGTTATGTGCATCCTTAGCGGATAGAAAGAATATTTTATCAATCATCTCCGGATCAATATCATCTCCTGCTTTTTTCTTAAAGCAGATCCCCCTGCCCATAACGATTTTTTCCTGATCTTTATCATCTACCACGACCGCCACATTGTTATTCAGAGCTTTAAATATCCTCATTTACTTTTCCCCCTGTACGATGCCAAAAGTGTAATTTGGCAATAAAAAAACCTATATGCACAAATAAACATGAAAGCATGGGCTTTCAAAATTATCTCTACATACAGGTTTAGCTTGTCTGCACAATCACTATCCTTTACTTGCAGAAATCATAGCATAGACCAAATCAGAAGTCAATCGTATCCGCCTCATTCCATGTAGTTTCTCTGTTTCTTCCAAATTTTCACTATCATTTTTGGTTAAATTGTCATTGCTTATTGTAATTACAAAGTTTCTGCGGTATTATAATAAAATTCTACAGCCTGAATAAAAGGCAAAATAAATTATTGAAGGAGGATGAAGTTGAAAGAAGGATATTATCTGATTGGAGAAGTCAGCAAAATTACCGGAATTTCAAAAGATACACTGCATTTCTACAATAAAATAGGATTACTGACACCGGATTATACAGATAAAAAGAATCAGTACCGATATTATTCCCGATGGAATTTATGGCAGCTGGACATTATAACAACATGCCGTAAATTAAGTGTACCTCTGGAAAAAGTAAAACAGCTTCTTAATTTTCATGATAATGCGAAAATAACACAGCTTTTATTGGACTATCGCAATGAAGCATTGCGTTTAAGCGCCTATTACCAGCAGGTAGCGGATGATATTCTATGGTATGACCAGGAAAACCGGCGGATTTCTTCCGGCGTAAATCTTGCAGATGTGCAGATGAAATGGCTCGATGAAGAAACTGTCATAGCCGGGGTTTTGAAAAGAGATGTAAGTTCTTATCATGCCAATCTGCAGGAAGCCGCCAAAGATGAGCTGCAGTATGTAAGTACCATTCAGAGAAAATATGGCTATCTCATTGACCAGGATCAAATGGTAGATGGGAGGGTATGTAAGTACAGGGAATATTTAAAGATTGCGGATTCCGGTTATGCACATGTCCAATCCGAAAATCTCTATGTGCTGCCCGCGGGATACTATGCGGTCTGTATTGTGCGTATCATAAAGGATACTGCAGATTTCCAGCCGCTGATACAATGGATGAATGTCAATGGATACACAACAGACGAAGTATACGCAGAAGAATTGGGGCTGCAGTTATTCGATTACATAGACGATTACTACTGCGAAATAAAAGCCCATTTAGTAAAAAAATAACATAAAAAAAAATACTTGACAATGTAGTTACTCCATCCTTTATCCTTTGCAAAAAAGAAAGAGGATGAGTTACTATGAAACAGACACCCATATGGAAAATATTATTAAAATTGTGCCCACCGGTTATGCTTGCCTTATTGATTCAGTCTGTCTACAATATTGTGGACAGTTATTTTGTAGCACAGCATTCAGCGGAAGGATTGACAGCGCTATCGATCATCTTTCCGATCCAGCTTTTGATGACCGCCATTGCAACGGGTACCGGAACCGGCATTAACATTCTGATATCCAGAATGGACGGAGCAGGTGATTTGAAATACCAGAATAATATTATTAAGAGCGGATTATTTTTAGGACTATTTAACTTTCTGGTATTTACTATACTAGGATTATTATGCATGAATACCTATTGTCAATTTTCTTCAGATCAGCTTATTGTTCGGGAATTGGGAATTCAGTACTGCCAAATTATCTTTGCTTTTTCCCTGGGAATGTTTGTAGAAGCTAACTGCACGAAGATACTGCAGGCAAAAGGAAATATGCTTCTCCCTATGTATGCCCAAATTGTCGGAGCCTTTATCAACGTGGTTTTAGATCCCCTTTTAATTTTCGGGCGTTTGGGGTTTCCGGAAATGGGGATACAGGGGGCTGCCATCGCAACGGTCATTGGACAATGGTGTGCCATGATGATTGTTCTTATTTCAGTAATGCATAAATGTTCGTTAAAGGGAAAATTAAGTCTGCAAAACTGTATTTTAATATATAAAACAGGACTTCCTTCGATCATTATGCAATCCCTGTACACACTTTATATAGTGGGGCTGAATCTGATATTAAAACAATTTACGGAAAGTGCCGTGACGGTGCTGGGAATTTATTATAAATTGCAGACATTCTTTTTTATTCCTCTTATGGGATTACAGCAGGTAATCCTGCCTATAATCAGTTTCAACTATGGAGCAAAAGATCATGACCGTGTGAAGCAGACGCTTCGCTGTTCTATCGTTGTTTCATGCATCGTGATGCTGGCAGGATGTATTATATTTATAACCGTGCCAGAACAGCTGATACTGATTTTTTCTAATAACAAAGAGATTTTGGAAATCGGGCGTTCAGCACTTCGTATTATCTCTGTAAGTTTTATTCCGGCTGCCTTTGTAATCATGTTTACCGTTTACTTCCAGGGGGTCAATAAAGGAAATGCCAGTATCAGTGTTACGATTCTCCGCCAGATTATTCTTCTGGTACCGTTGGCTTGGCTGTTTCATTTTAAAGGTCTTTTCTTTGTATGGTTCACTTTTCCGGTTACTGAGATTCTGGCACTGCTATTTTGCACATGGCTCTATAAGAGAGGGCCCGCCGATGTAAAAGTACATCACGAGTCTTTTGAACTTCCATTAATTTAAAAAAATACTTACAAAAATCTAATTTGTATGTTATACTTACTTCCGTTAAAAATTCATATGACAAAAATACTTTGGTTTTAATTGGAAACGATACATGTGTGCATTACGCTCGCCTGATTAACGAACAACACACGTGTATTTTTGCACCCATTTTTAGAAAAGGAGATTCAAAAATGCCAAAAACCAAAGCACAAAATATTATTTTCACAATTCTCATGGCCTTCGCCATGGTCTATGCTATGATCTGTTATAACATAGCAATCAATCGGGGGGGAATGACAAACGAGGTATTCCTTCTGGCGTTTCATGAACTGGTCATTATGTGGCCGCTTGCATTTATACTGGAATTTTTTGCAGTCGAAAAACTGTCCCACATGCTTGCATTTCGTATTGTAACCCCAAAAGACCGCCCGATTTTTATATTGCTGGCAATTTCCTCCATGATCGTATGCCTGATGTGCCCCCTTATGAGTCTGGCAGCAACCATTCTATTTAAAAATCCCGGCAAAGATATTGTTGCAGTCTGGTTTCAGACAACAGCCATGAACTTTCCAATGGCACTGTGCTGGCAGATTTTCTTTGCAGGTCCGCTTGTGAGACTGGTTTTCCGGTCTTTATTCAAAAAGCAGCTTGAAAATTTCGTACCACAAACGGAACCTGAATGTTAATTCAAAGTGAATGATATCTTTTTTATACCACTGCCGGTACCGGCACCAACAATCCCCTGCTGGAACAACGCAAGGGGATGATGTGCCCTGTACAAGTTTCTATCGGGCATCTGCCTTGTACAGCGTAAAACACTCATATTGATGATTCGAGGGATCAGCACTGAAGGTTAAAGTATTATACTATAATAAATTCCGCAGATGCAGCTTCTTCTGCTGCTGCAAGACATTTTTCTGGTATTGCAGACAAGTGATGATAAAATAACAGCCATATATAAACAGGAAGATTCCATTTGCCCCGGCAAATGATAATAGCAGTGTTTTGCTTACTACAGGGCTGAAGTAACTGATCCCCGCTACATATATAATTACAAAAAGAAACGGGAGCATGATTGGAACTGCAAAATAGACAAGAGTCTGTTTCCAAATCAGCCTGCGTATTTCCACGTCACCCGCACCCATTCGCTGGAGCTGCTCATACTGGTAGCGGTACTTTTTACTGCTGCTCAGAAGCTGGACGGCAAGAATCGTCGCACAGATAAAAATACAGATAAAAGCTGCATAACAACAGATAAATGCCAGCATCATATAGATTGCCTGAAGTTCTGATTTTTCTCCTGCATAAGTGTATACTGCAATAAAACTGGCACCTTCACTTACTTTCTTTTCCTCTAAAAATTGCCTGAGTTCATATTTGTATTCCGTTTGTTCACGATCTGCTGTCATGGCAAAATAGCACTGCCGTTCTCCGGTCAGTGTATTGAGTGTTTCATCCGGCAAAACTAAGATAGAACCCGTGTTAGTACCGCTTTCATTAATCATATTTTGTGCAAAATCACTCTTCTGAACAGCCTTCAATTTATACTCTTTTCCTTCGGTTATCAGAGTAGGAAGTGCTTTTTCAAATTTTCCTGCATAATATTCTTCATCTGTCTGAATGTAATATTCATCTGTTTTCAAAGAAACTGTTTCCCTGCCCAGCATTTTCAGCAGTGCATTATAGTCAGAAAGCCGTATGGCACGGTCTTTATTCTGGCTGTCTGCCAAATCTTCAAATTCATTTTCTTCGGACCGTTTCTTTTTCAGAAGCGTAGCGATAATTTCACTGTCATTTAACCGATAGATATGATAAGAATGCTCTGTTGTTACCGTACTTCGCTGTCTGACAAAATCTCTGCAGGATTCTATATCCAAAGTCCCGTAGCGTTCGGAAACCTCTATATCGAAAGGGACTGATTTTGCCAGACTAGTCTCATACGAATTTGCCATAAAGGCAGCTCCCCCAAGTCCCAGCAGGGTCAGAAGTAACAGAATGGAAATGACGCCCATCTGTTTTCCGTTCGTCTTCAGCCTTCCGGTTAGCTGTCTGTAAAAAAAGATATTAAGATGATGCAGGCGGCGTTTTTCATTTTTCTTATAGCGAATCAGAATATTTTCAGACAGGTGCCTGTAAAATAGCAGCAGGCTGATGCCTTGCAGGAGTACACCCGAAACCATTAAAAAGATTCCGAAAAAGCCGGATAACTTCTGGACAAATGCAGTACCAAGGCATAGGATTCCAAAAATACCTGACAAAACTGCGAGAATAAGCTTTGCTTTTATATGTTTCCCTTTATTTGTAGAGGATTTTTCATTTTTCCTTTCATAATGCATCAGTTCTTTAATACGAATCTTCTTTAAGATTTTGTTCTGACGCAGCAGTGAAAGGGCAAACATAATAAAAAAGCAGAGAACGGTCAAGCCAACAGCCGGTAATTGAAACGATAAATCCATATAATAACTCTTATCAAACATCCGGAAAATCACCTGGCTTAAAACAAGATAAAAGAAATTACCCAATACAATTCCAACAAACAGAGTGGAAATACCGATTATCAGCTGTTCCGTCAGAAAAAGACGGCTCATGGTTCTGCGTTCCATTCCCATTGTCATATAGCAGGCAAATTCCCGGCTGCGCTGTTCAAAAATAAAACGGGTTATGTAGGAAATCAGCCACCCCAGAATTAGTACAACCATTATCGTTACGCATAACAGGATACTCATCATTTGCCCCATCAGTTTGTTAAATGAAGCTATTGCATCGGAAAACAGCAGGGAATTGTATGCGAATATTAACGTAATGCTTAAAATAAGTGTAAGAACATAAACGGCATAATCACCCAGGCTTCTTTTTACATTACGCAAGGCAAGTTTAGCGTACATGAGCAACATCACCGCCTAACATGGACATCACATCCAGGATTTCCTGGAAGAACTTCTTTCTGTCTTTATTTCCTCTGAGCATTTCCGTAAAGATTTTGCCGTCACGCAGAAACAGGATCCGGCTGCAGTGGCTGGCGGTAAAAGCGTCATGGGTAACCATTAGAATTGTAATCCCAAGAGATTTATTCAGATCCTTCATAGCATCCAAGAGCATGGCACTGGATGCGGAGTCCAGTGCGCCGGTAGGTTCATCGGCAAGCAGCAGGTCCGGTTCATTCACCAGCGCTCTTGCACAGGCACAGCGCTGTTTCTGCCCTCCGGATACTTCGTATGGAAATTTATGAAGTTCACTACGAATGCCCAGCTTTTCCGCAATGGCATTTACCTTTGGCGTTATTTCCTCCTGGGGCAGTTTGCGTATGGTAAGAGCCAGTTCAATATTTTCTCCCAGGGTAAGGGTATCGAGCAGATTATATTCCTGAAAGACAAATCCCAGATGCTCACTCCGGAAACGTGCAATCTCCTGTTCCGTCAGCTGTGTGATCTCCCGATCCCTTAAAAATATTTTCCCTGCGGAGGGATCATCCAAAGTAGAAACACACTGAAGCAGCGTTGTTTTCCCGGAACCGCTGGCACCCATAATTCCCACAAATTCTCCTCCTTCGACCGAAAAGTCCACATCATTCAGAGCCTTTGTTACATTTGCATTTTCTCCATAATATTTAGAGATATGTTCTATTTTTAATAAAGTTTTCATGTTTATCACCTCAGATATAGCATACCGCCTGTGCACTTTGGAACATAGCATATTTTCTTACAGAAATCTTTCCTTTTCGTAAGAATTGTCTCTACAGGCGCAAAGGTAATGCCATGCAGACTTCCGTATAGATATTTTCCTCTGACTTTATGCTTAATCCAATGCCCATATCCTCTGCATGCTTTTTACAGAGATAGAGCCCCATTCCGGTAGAACACAGATTTTTTCTGCCATTCTTTCCGGTGAAACCTTTTTCGAAAACTCTCGGTAAATCTTCCGCTGTAATGCCGCATCCATTATCCCGTATGAAAAAATGCAGAATATCCATTTGAATGCTATAAGTAAACTGAATGACCGGATCCTGGTCTCTCCGATAAACAGCGGCATTATATACCAGCTGGTTCAGTAAAAATAAAATACCTTTCTCGTCTCCATATACTTCCGGAAAAAACTCCGGGATTTCTATCCGCACCCGGTTTTGAATCAACATTTGCTTATTCATGGATAAACACTCATTTAAAACATCCAGGAAATTCACCTTTTTAAATATAAAATCGGTATGGGGACTTTCGCTTCTCCCATAGTAGAGAACCTGTTCTAAATGGTGGTTCATGGTTTCCAACTCCAACAGAATATCCCTGCTGTCTTCGGTCCGCATCCGTTCTGCAATTAATTTAATAGCGGAGATGGGCTGCTTCATATCATGAACATAAGTTTCCAGCCATTCCTGATAATCCCTGCCCTCACGCCTACTAAGCTCTATCTGCTCCAGCATAGATTTTGTACATTCCCGAAGCAGGCACAGATAACCCGTTTCTTCATAGGATTTCGCATCTTTCCATATCTGGGGGAAGAGGTACTTTTCATCCAGCTGGTCAACCAAAACTGCCATTTTACGAAAATATGCCCGCTGTTTCCGGTAACGCAGCAGATTATAACAGAAAATCACCGCCAGACATACAAAAAACAGCGGCAAAATCTGCCACCATCCCCGCTTCAACGCTCTTAAGTAGATACATGCACCAGACAGACCGATCAGCTGAATCAGAATATAGGTCAGACGCTGCTGCCAGTATAACCGCCCGTTCAAAGCTGATACCCCTGACCGTATCGTGTCTGGATGAGATCACCGGCATCCAGCTCTTTTAACTTACTTCTGAGCCGCGTCATATGGACGCTTAAGGTATTGTCATCTATATACACCTGATTATCCCAGAGTTCCTCTATCAAATCCACTCTTTTAACAATTTCCTGTGGATGGGAAAACAGATACGACAAAAGGAGGGTTTCCTGCCTGGTGAGGATAATTTCGCGCTCCCCTCTGCACAGCTTCCCTTTGGACGGCCACAGGGTAAAATCCTCCCAGAGCAGCCTGCGGTCCTCAGATAACCCAAAACCGCTTCTGCGGAGCAATGCCGCAATGCGTGCCAGCAGGATCGGCATATTGTAAGGTTTGCGGATAAAGTCGTCTCCTCCAAGAGTCATCCCGTACAACTCATCCATGTCAGAATCCCTGCTGGTCAGAAACATAATAGGGATTTTTGAAAAATGGCGGATGCTTCTGCAGATTTCATAGCCATCCCTGCCAGGAAGGGATATATCCAGCAGTATAAGCTTAAAATCACCTTTTTTCACTAAATCCTCTATCCGGTCATAATCATCTGCCAGTTTAACTTCATACCCATTGCTGCCCAGTTCCCGCGCAAGCTCCCGGCACAGGATCCGGTCATCTTCTATTAATAACAATTTCATATGTATTAGCTCCTATCACATGCTCTAGAGCGTTTTTTAAAATTGCTTTCTGGCAGCTGTGCGTCACAGTTTGTGGGAGATTTGTCCCGGATGAAGGGCGCGTAGCGGGCTACGTAACCTGAATTCGGGGCAAATCTGCCGCAAAGTGGGGCGTACAGATGGCAGGAATGAATTTTCAAACACGCTCTAGTATTTTTTTGCGGCACGCGGGCATTCGCTGCGAAATCCTGATGCATTTCGCAGCTCTCCAAAAAGTTTGAGATATAAGTATTTATCGGTAATTCAAGCTTTATGGAATACTACTCTTCTGTAATGATAGTATCATAATGAAAACTTTATGACAATGGGAATTTTATACCT
Organism: Robinsoniella peoriensis; assembly: GCF_000797495.1. Classification (GTDB taxonomy): domain Bacteria; phylum Bacillota; class Clostridia; order Lachnospirales; family Lachnospiraceae; genus Robinsoniella; species Robinsoniella peoriensis. Next base: position 511,199 of record NZ_JTGN01000004.1, on the reverse strand, counting down.
CTGGCATTATCAGCAATAAATCGGATTAATTCTGCTGCGGAGTTCCGCTGCAGCGGAAAGACACGGCCATGGTACCTAAAATAAAAAAGCATGGACCAATAAACTTCATAACCGCCCTTATCGAATTCTTCTTCCGTTGGGAAATAGCCGGTGCACCCATTGGTATATCCGCCAAAATAGAAGTACTCATTTAGAAGCATTTCGGAAACTCGCAGTGCAAATTCACACATAATTTCATTCGCCACACCACAAAGGCAAAATGTGTCCAGGAAAAAATACTGAACTTCTATTTCCTCCTCCTGTACAGTAATCTGGTTTTGTAAAAGACGCTCTACTTCCATAAGCCATGCTGTTCCATCTATGCCACAGGCTTTTGCTGCTTCTTTTGCAATTGCAAGTGCCCGGTCATAGGATGGAACATCTGAAAAAAGAGTGATTTTTTCGGAATACATGGAGATAGATTCCAAATTCCTGGGAATGAGAGATGCTATGACCGGTTCTGTTTCCTGAAGCACAGTCTGCGCCATCTCGTTTAATGCCGCATCAGAGCGGATAAATCGGCTGTCATTGGCATCCGGAGGCAGAATCTTTGATTTAAAATACTTTGGCGCCACATTTCCGGAAGCACCCTGAGTTACCATGACCGGGCACCCGTATTGGGACTGTAATTCATCCCGGACAGTTCCGAAAAAGTCCGGTGAAATCAGATAATTATCAGCTTTCAGCACATTATTGTGAACGGTAAGGCGAAGAAGAATTAATTTCAATGCCCCTTCTTTTGCATCACAGATTTTTAAAATACCAATTCTTCTGTCTAATGCCTCACAACTGCTGCGTCGGTTCACACCAATGTCCGTATAAGCGTTGCCCCAGGCAGCATATACAGGTGTCAAATCCCGGATTGCCTCTGATACTCCGGATTTTACCTGTTTGCAGAGGAATTTAAAATATTCCGGAGCACTGCTATCGTTAGGAGCTGCATGCGTATGGGAAAAGCAAAGCATTACCTTTTCTCTGGAAACAGATAATAGATTCCCAATTTCATCCCGCAAAAAGTCGGCATGCTGTTTTGAAAAACCGATATGGTCGATCGCGGCAAGGCAGCATATTCCGTTATCTGATTCCCAGATAGTGATCTGTGCATACAGTGGCTGTAAAATACCTTTTGACCATTCATCCGTTCGTCCAAATCCAACGGTTTGAATCGAATTTGAAGGGGTGATGTTTTTTTGTGAAAAGCCCATTTTTATGGTGTGCATTTTGGATACCTCGTGTCTTTCTATGCTTTTAGTATTATGTTTTTGGATAATATATGATTTTTTTGTACTGATTCTTTCGTACTGTATCTATTAATTTTAGTATTCTTCAGCACATTACCAATTGATTTTTATTATACCGTTAAGAAACGTTGATGTGCAATACACAGAATATTTAGGTAATGTTTTTTATCATTCCAAGCCTGCTTTATAATGTTTATTATCCTATTTTTTTGAGGAAAGAGTTTTTTCGTTTCGCTGTGATCCTGTTCAAATGGCTTTATTTATATTAAATTATTACCGAATCATTTGAATCATGTTTCCAATATCTTCTGCTGCCATCTGAAATTTAGACTTTTCTATCAAAATATTCTGTCCGGTCATGATATAGGATGGCATTAAACGGATCCCTTTGTAGAAGAATTCACTATTTCGCATTTTATAAGTGGAGATAGCAGGAATTGCATTTTTCCCTGTCTCCTTTTTACTTATTAGATTGAATGCTTTTTTTGCAACATCCCCCATAAGCATAATTACTTTTACATTAGGAAAGAATGATAGTTCTTTTTCCAGAAACGGAAGGCTTTTTTCGATATCTTCCCGGCTGACTGCGTATTCTGATTTTGGGATTTTCACTGCATTGGTGATATAAACCCCCAAATCAACAATATCGTCTATGTTGTGTACATCAGCACCTGCCTTCTGGAATAAGGGGATTGCCGTTTCCAAATAAGCGGTTATCCCACCGCCATAAAAATCCTGTCCGGGATCGGCAGGAACCACTTCATTAATCATAATCGCCCTTATTTTTTCAGGCTGAATATCAGCATTACTAAACTGCATATTTACACTTTTACCCGGCAAACGTTCCAATTCATTTTTTATATTCATGTATTATAGCTCCTTCCTGTGATGCTGTAATGCATTTGCACAGCGCTTTATGATGTTTTCTCTTAACTGTCTCGGTGATACGATATCCACTTTGTCCCCGAAAGACATAATAAACTCATACAGCCATTGGGTCTCCGGCACGGCGGCCGTCACCTTATATCCGCTTTTAAGCTTTGTAATATCCTGATCATCAAAAATATCATAGATACGGTAAGCCATTTCATCCGGAAAATGCAATTCTATTTCCATAACCTGCCCCATAACTGCCGACTTGGGGAATACCGGATCATCGGTTCCAATCTTCCTGCAGAACTGCTCTTTTGTAAGTGTGATTTTCTTCATTCTGGAAACCCGAAAAAGCCTCTTCTCTAACCGATAGCGGCAAAATGCATAAATATACCAGGCTTTATCTTTATAGACTAGTTTCAATGGCTCGGCTTCTCTTTGCAGGTGTTCGCCGGAGGAAGCATAATAAGTAAATGAAAGAACTCTGCTTTCCAAAATAGACTGTTTTAAAATACTAAATATTTTTTGTTCATTTTCTCTGGAAATTCCCCAACGTGAGAAATCTGCCTCGATCCATTTTGTCTGAGCCGTCTGGAAAACAGCACCCATTTTTGTCAGAATATCTTCCGCGTCCTGATATTGTATTGCACAAAGGCTTTGCAGTCCCATCAGAATTTCCTGTTTTTCCCTATCAGATAAAATAGATTTATTCAGGACAAAATGATCCATCAACTGAATGCCGCCCTTTCTGCCTTTTGTGACATAAACAGGTATTCCGGCACTGCTGAGCATGTCCACATCCCGGTAAATAGTCCGAATGGACACTTCATACTTTTCGGCAAGTTCCGGAGCAGTTGCCCGCCCTTTCTCTAAAAGATAATAGATAATTTTAAATAAACGGCCCTCGGACATCCAATTCACCTCTTTCGTTATAGATAAGTTCTATCATATCATGAAAACCCTGACGATGTGTGTCAATATTTACTGTAAACTTTTTGCAAATTTTTCCTTCGAAAAGTGATTTGATATTATTATTCTAAAATCACCTTGGAAGTCGCAGTTCTGATCTACGCTTCAGACGTCCATGCAATTACTCCACACCTCATCTTTCCAATACTCATTTTCCGATACAAAACTGTATTTATCTTTATCAGAATGGTGGAACCCGGGAGTTATGGTTAATCGTACTGTGATGAGGATTCAAACTTTCCATACATATCAAAAAAGAACAGCATCACAATCTGTAATTGTAAGCTGTTCTTTTGAAACGTAGTTCTTAAAAAAATTCAAATAAATTAATATCCATCTCAACATCTGAAATAACTGCCGACAGCGTACAGCCTGGCGTCCTTTCTCATCTAAACCCAAATATTAGACAGCATCAATTTAATGAAATAATAATTTTGCCTCTTCCATATGTTTGATAACCGGAACACCAAATGGACATCGTTCTTCACAACCGCCACAGGCAATACAGTCCTCTGCATTTGCAGATAAACCGAAATAGTGAGCTTTTATGGTATCCGGAAGTTCTTTTTGCATTTCAGCTAAATCATAAAGCTTATGTACCATTGCGATATCAATGCCGCTAGGACATGGCAAACAGTGACCGCAATAGGTACATTGTCCGGAATATGCATGGCTTGGTGCCCCTGCAAGAACGGTTGCATAGTCTTTTTCTTCTTCTGAAGCTGTCTCATAAGCTACTGCCTGGTCTACGTGGTCAGTAGTATCATATCCAACGAGTACACTGGCTACAGCCGGTCTGGTTAATGCATAATGCAGACACTGGACCGGTGTAAGTGCTACACCAAAAGGTGAAGCTTCTGCCGAAAACAGCCTTCCTCCCGCATAACCTTTCATGACATTGATGCCAACATTTTCACGCTCACAGATCTGATATAACTCTGCACGCTCGGGAGCTATTCCTCCTAATTCATCTGCATATGACTCACTGAAATACTGTGTCATATCCTCTGTGGCGGGGAGCATATCAAATGCGGGATTGATACTAAATAATATCATCTCAATTTCGCCTTGTAATGCAGCAAGTTTTGCAACATCCGGATTGTGAGTGCTCAACCCAATATGGTGTATGACGCCCTGATCCCGCAGTTCCCTGACATACTCCATAAACTCACCTTGTACAATTTGATGAAACTCAGCCGTTTCATCTACAAAATGGATCATTCCCAGATCAATATAACTTGTGTCAAGTCTGATCAGTAAATCCTGAAAAGCTTCTTTTACTTTTGCCATATCCCGTGTTCTGAGATATTGGCCGTCCTGCCACGTAGAGCCCAGATGTCCTTGAATAATCCAGTTGTCACGATGGCCTTTGATCGCGGTTCCTATATTGGAACGTACATTTGGTTCCGCCATCCAGCAGTCTAAAATATTGATACCGCTCTCTTCACATCGCTTGATAACTTCCTTAATTTCTTCTAACGTATGCCGCTCTAACCATTCTGCACCCAGACCAATTTCACTGACACGAAGACCTGTTTTTCCCAAAGTTCTGTATTGCATTTTTTAACCTCACTTTCCTGTATTACCGTATTTTTATTTTAAGTCCAGTATAGCATAAAAACGAGCTTTTTCATATCATTTATATAGGCAGTTCTGTTGATTAATTTTAAATTTTGCACTGGTGATTATTATGTGGTGTTCTAACATAAGTCTACAAAGCGACTTACCGGATATGGTTCTCAAGATATAAAACAGCAGATAAGATCGAATGATCTCACCTGCTGTTTGTTACATTTTTATCACTGCTTTTATCACATCGTCTTTGTGATTCAGATTATAATCAACACCTTTTATAACGTCTTTAAAGTCATATGTATGGGATACAATCGCTTTTAGAGGTATGAGTCCATTGCTCACTGCGCTAATTGCAGCGGGATAAAGATTCCGGTAACGATATACTGAATAAATGGTGCCTTCCATTGCATTTAAAGTGGCAATATCCAGTTCCAGCACAGGTTCCGGAGACACACCTACTAAGGTTACTTTCCCCGCTCTTTTAATCAAACGGCATGTTTGAAGGGTTGTAATCCTGTTTCCGGCACATTCATATACCTGATCCACCCCTCCGCCTGGAAGAGTCTTTACGAACTCTTCGATATTTTCTGTCTTGCTGTTAAATACTCTGGACGCCCCAAGTTCTTTTGCTTTAGACAGACGTTTATCCAGAATATCCGCTACATAAATTTCACTGACCCCCCTGGCTTTTAAAGACATCAGTGTAACCAATCCAATACAGCCTGCACCCAGTACTACCGCTGTCTCACCCAGCTTTGCATTGGAAAGTCCACAGGCGTGCATTCCAACCGCCAGCGGTTCCATCAGCGCTCCTTCTAATGTTGATACATGGTCAGGCAGTTTAAAGGTCATGCTTGCAGAATGTGTACAATATTCGGAAAAGACTCCGTCTTTTTCTTTAGGTATAGCCATAAATTTTACTTCTTTGCATAGATTATAATGTCCCTTCAGGCAGTCTTCGCAATGACCGCAGGGAACCCCCGGTTCTAATGCAACCCGGTCTCCCACCATAAATCCGGTAACCCCTTCCCCTATTGCAGTTACTACTCCTCCTGGTTCATGTCCTAAAACCAATGGTCCATCAGGTACCCAGTTCGCAAGCCTTCCTTCAGAGTAAAAATGCAGATCCGACCCGCATACGCCCACATATTCTAACTTAATCTGCAGTTCTCCCCTTTTCGGCTGAGGAATAGGTCTTTCCTCCCATTCCATTTGTAACGGACCGGTCATAACTGCTACTTTCATTGTTCCTTCCATTTTAAACCCCTTCTTTCTGGATGTGATAGTATTTCTTTACATAAATACCTATTTGCAGGATGTGAATGTATTTTTTTACATATATACTAATTTACTAAATTTAATTAAGTATTGTTTGATTTACAAAAAAGTAATATAGATACTATATGTTTAATCTGCTGGCCATGTTTATTAAAAGTATTATAGCAATGTATATTTTATCTGTCAAGAATATGTTTTAATTTAATTAAGTAAAATTTATTAATAAATATCTTTTTTGCTCTTATTTAGTAAATAATATTTAGCAAAGATTGTTTAGCAAAGAATAGTTACAGCACTACAGTCAATTAAGTTTATGGCCAGCGGACGGAGTCCATACTGTGAACAGGCATAAAAAAAGAAGCAGATGTTTACATCTCCATCTGCCTCTTGCCAGGTATCTATTCTGTTTTCTCCTCCGGATGGTTTTCTAACTTTTTTACACTTTCCCTTATAATTAAATTGGTTCCGACTTCAATTTTTATAGATTGTTCCCTTGCTTTTTCCATCTTCGATATAAGCAGATCTACAGCAGCAGGTCCAAATATATTTTTAGGAACATTAATTGTGGTGAGTCCGGGTTTCACTACTTCACTGATGGGACGGTCATCGAAACCGACAACCGATATATCATCCGGCACGCTGAGTCCTGCTTCCTGAATGCCATGGATTGCACTGCAGCCTATCAGATCGTTTTCAGCAAAAAATGCAGTCGGATGCTTCGAATTACTTTTGAGATAATTTAATATTCCCTGCTTTACTTCATTTTCCGAGTACCCTACATCTACGACATATTCTCGGTTAAATGCCAGTCCCAGCCGTTTTAACTGGTTCTTATATACCATATACCGTTCATCAAAACTGTTGATCCGCACCTTGCTGCGAAGATAGCCGATATCCCTGTGCCCCATTTCATAGAGGTGCAAAAGTGCCTTACTCGTACCCTGGGTATTGTTAATTGCTACGGCATCTATATCATTTTCCTGAAAAGAATTATCCAGTACCACAAAGGGCAGCCCGGATTCTTTGAAAACCGCAAGATCTTCATATTGCATTTCCACTGCAAATATAATCAGCCCTTTACAATGAGCATTCCCCAGTAAGCATTCCTGTTCTTCTGCGGACATTTTTTTATCCAGATAAATAAAATTTAAGTGATAGCCGTATTTACTGACACTATAATTTATTCCTTCCAGAATACAGGTAAAAAATGGAGATTCATTGACGATATTCCCTCTTCTTTTATACACTACAAAGCCAATACTCCCGCTATTCACCACATTTTCTTTCAACATGTATTCACAGCCGAGTTCTTTTATTTTCCGGATAATTTCCTGTCGCCGCAGCTCTCCCACACCAGGTTTATTATTCAGGACAAGAGAAACCGTTGCCGTAGAAACTCCGATCATCTCAGCAATATCTTTTGCTTTTAGTGCCATAATTCACCTCCATTGCAATTTAATTAATATTACTAAATATTTTACTAAATTGCAAGAGGGAATGTTTCGTTTTTTTATTCTTTATTCGTTTTTCCCATCTGCACTAAAGCATAGGCAAACCATCCGAGACCTATCAGAGTTATCCCAACTGACAGCCCAACCGAAAGGCCCGCAAAAAATCGCTGCACATCGCCTGCGTTATTTCCTGCTTCAAAAACCGGTATACGCCCAACCATTACAAGAAATAAACCGATAAATAAATTTTTTTGTGAATTAAGCTTTTCTAATAATTTTAAAAGTTTTAATGCATTTTCATCTGCTATATGGTTCAGATTTTCTTCATTGATTGCTTCTCCGGATAGCAATTCATTCATGGAAATATTCAGTATTTCACACAAGCGCATATGTAAAGACCAGTCCGGCATGCACTTTCCCGTTTCCCATTTGGAAACAGACTTATTGGATACGCCTAACATCTCAGCAAGTTTTTCTTGTGTGAGATTTTGTTCCTTTCTTTTGGCAGAAATAAATTTTCCGATTTTTAACTGCTCCATTTAAACACCGCCTTTCCATATAAATATATCCCTTATTTGCTAAAATTCCAATCCCCTGGAGGTAGAATTCAGGTGGAATCAGCTATTTTCCCACCAAAATTTCTACTTTCACAAGATATTCTTCTTCGTCCTGCATAGCTATTTCATTTAGCGGATATTCTTCATAAGCATCTCCGTAAATCTCTATATTTTCACTTTTCAGATATTGAAATAACCTTTCGTAAACCTTATGTGATTGTCCGTAACTGCAGCGGCCATAAGCGGTAGCATATAAGCCTGCGGGTTTGTAGCCGTTGGCGCCCTGCGTTACTTTCAGATAATACCGGTAGACCGGGTCGATGGATCTATTTTCCAGAATGTGTTTTGCAATCACCACCCCTATCGGATATCCCAGCTCCATCCCGTGCTCTTCAGCATAGTTATAGAAAGATATCATTTCCTCATCCCCAATCTGGCTCTTTTCAATCGGACACCCCAGAAAAACAGGTTCCCTCTTCTTCTTCAGAATCACAATCTGATCAGTATCTACGGAAAGTGCTTCGTTTGCCATGTTCGTATATAATCTCATGATTTCCTGCATCCGGCTGAGTTTTGTGATTTCTGCCTGAATTTTTTCTTCCTGTGCCTGAAACAAATTTATCATCTGCTCGGGTGTCCGCCCTCTGGCGTAATGTTTGATTTCCTCAATTCCAATTCCCAGTTCCCGAAGGGCTGCGATCAGGTAAGCAGAACCCAGCTGACGACGGGTATAATACCGGTATTCATTCATTCCACGGTGTTCGGGAATTAACAGGCCAATCTTATCGTAGAAAATCAGATTCGCACGTTTTATTCCCGTAAGACGTGCAAATTCACTGATCGTCATATATTGTTTATTCTTCATTTTTATACCCCTTAATAGCGCATGCTGGCTTGTGCCATCCCTGAATTAGTAGTTATGTTTTTTCATTCTTTCTCTCTGGATCCAGTCCAAATAAAAATATTGACCTCTTCTAAAAAAACTTCAAAAAAAATACTTGACTGTAAAGTAACTTCATAGTTTATAGTACCATTTAGTGGCAAAATTAGCAACTTATTTATTACATGATGGAGGTATTTATGACATTTTTAAAATCTTTTTTTCTAAAAAACAAAGGAAAATCAGCCATTATGCTGCTCCTTCTTCTGGGGCAGGTGGCAGGCACTCTGTATATACCGTTTTTAATCGCAGGAATCGTAGATAAAGGCATTATGAAGGAAGATATGAATGCCATTCTATCAATAGGCATACAGATGCTGATCGCTGCAGTTATAACTACAGCGGTTGCGGTACTTGGCAGCTTTTATTCTGCAGATCTGGCGGCTGCTTTTGGCAGGGATATGCGAAATGCCGTTTTTTGCAAAAGCCAGGAGCTGTCTCTTCGGGAATTTGACAGTATCGGTGTTTCTTCTATGATTACACGAACAACATCTGACATTTCCGTTTTACAGCAAAGCCTAGGGATGATCTTCCAGCTGGTTGTTCCGGCTCCTCTTATGGTTATTGCATCTGTTATTATGACTGCAAAGGTAAATTTGTCCCTTACTTTGATTCCGGTGCTCTGCATTGTGTTTTTCTTAATACTTGCATGGATAATTCTGAAAAAATCAGGTCCTCTTTCCGCACAGATTCAGCTGAGAATGGACAATATTAATCAGGTTGTACGGGAATCCATTACCGGAATCCGTGTTATACGTGCTTTTGACAATGGTACTTATGAACAGCACCGCTGTGACAAGGCTTTTTCCAGATATGCGGATAATATGATTAAACTGAATAAACTGTTTGCGCTCCTCAATCCCACCGTTTGGCTTGTGATGGGACTTTCTATGGCTGCGATTGTTTGGTTTGGCGGCTTAATGTCTCTGAAAGGAACCATGCAGATCGGGGAAATTACCGCAGTAACCGAATATACGATTATGACGTTGGGATATCTGATTATGGCTGCATTATCCAGTGTGACCCTTCCAAAAATGAAGTCCTGCCTTGACCGCCTGGAAGAGGTGCTCCACATGACGCCTGAGATTAAAGATGCTCAGATGAAAAACAGCTCTTCCCTGCAAAACGGACCGGCGGTTCAATTTGAACACGTGACGTTTTCTTACCACGGTGCAGAGGAACCGGTCTTACAGGATCTGTCCTTTTCCTGTTATGCCGGAAAGACGACTGCAATCATTGGAGGCACCGGATCCGGAAAGAGCACCATTGCCAATCTCATGCTTCGTCTGCATGATATAAATTCCGGGAAAATTAGTTTAAACGGAACTGATATACGTACAATGTCACAGGAAAAACTGCGGAAAAACATTGGATATGTGCCGCAAAAAGCTTTCTTATTCAGTGGTACTATTGCCGATAATCTGCGCATGGGATGTAAAACAGCCACAAAAATGCAGATGCGAAAAGCTCTTCGTATTTCCCAGGCCGAACATTTCGTAGACGGTCTGCACAATGGATTGAATGCCCCGGTATCCCAAAGCGGTTCCAATTTCTCCGGCGGACAGAAGCAAAGACTGTCAATTGCCCGTGCACTGATCAAAGAATCACCGGTTCTGATCTTCGACGACAGCTTTTCCGCTTTGGATTTTAAAACAGATGCGGCTCTGCGAAGAGCATTAAAAAAGGAAACACCACAGACAGCAAAGTTAATTATCGCCCAGAGAATCAGTACCATTATGGATGCTGACCAGATTATTGTACTGGACGAAGGCAAAATCGCAGGAATCGGAAAGCATACAGCATTAATGCAAAACTGTCAGGTCTATCAGGCGATTGCAAAAAGCCAGTTATCATCAGAGGAGGTTACAGCAGTATGAAACAAAATAAATTTACAAAAAAGAAACCCGTTGTTGACATAGAGGTTTCGGATATACCACAAAATACAAAAGCAACGGTAAAACGCCTGCTGAAACGTCTGTCAAACCAAAAAGGAAAACTGATTTTAGTTCTGCTTACGGCATTATTAAGCAGCGCAGCCTATGCATTAATGCCACTTATGGTAGGTGCCGGGATAGACAATCTCTTAAAGGCTTTAAAAGCTTATAAAAAAGGATCTGACATTTTATTCTTAGTTAGCGATGCGCTCCTGGTTCCGGTTCTGATGATTGGTGCTGCTGCATTGGCAACCTGGATCCTTTCTTATATACAGCAATATATAATAGCCAGTGTTGGAGAAAAATTTACGTTATCACTTCGGCAGGACATCAGTGCAAAAATCACGAAACTGCCGCTGCGCTATTTTGATTCCCATAAAACCGGAGATATAATGAGCCGCATTACCAATGATCTGGAAAAGGTTTCGGAGGTCCTACAGGTGGGATTGATGCAGTTTATATCCTCAGTCTTTACCATTCTGATTACTGCAGTGGCGATGCTGTTATTAAGTCCAGGTCTATCCCTTCTGGTCCTTGTCTCAGTAGCTGCCAGTACGGTGGCAACCAAATTTGTCTCGGATCTGAGTCAGCGCTATTTTGCACAGAATCAGGCGGCAGTTGGTGAGCTAAATGGCAAGGTGGAAGAACTCTATACCGGAAACCGCATAATTAAAGTATTTAACCAGCAGTCAGAAGCGATTGATGAAGTCCTGGCACTGAGCAATCAACAGTTTGAGGCTAACCGGAAAGCCCAGTTTGCAAATTTTGCCATTTATCCGGCAATCCGTATTATTAATCAGCTGGGATTCGTGGCAACCGCCCTGGTGGGAGGATATCTGGTTCTGCAGGGACAGATTTCCCTGGGAATCATCCAGGCATTCCTGCAATATGAAAACCAAATTTCAGAACCTGTCACTCAGGCATCTTATGTCATTACTTCTCTTCAGGCAGCAATTGCAGGTGCAGAACGTGTGTTTACCATTCTGGATGAAGAGGAAGAACCGGCAGATGCAGCTAATGGCTATTTACCTCCATCCAATGGCCATGTAAGTTTTAATCAAGTAAAATTCGGATACTCTCCGGAGAAAATATTAATGCACAATCTGAATCTGGAAGTGCATCCAAATGAAATGATCGCTATTGTAGGTCCTACCGGTGGCGGAAAAACGACACTTATTAATCTGCTTATGCGTTTTTATGATCTGAATGGCGGCAGCATCTCCGTAGACGGTGTGGATATTTCAGCCATGCCCCGTGGAGAACTGCGCCGCCGCATTGGGATGGTTCTGCAGGATACCTGGCTGTTTGAAGGTACCATTGCAGAAAATATAGCCTATGGAAAAATGGACGCTACACCGGAAGAAATTAAAAGAGCTGCCCGTGCTGCTCGCTGTGACCATTTTATACGTACGCTGCCAAATGGTTATGATACCGTGATATCCAGCGAGGCATCCAACATCTCACAGGGGCAGATGCAGCTTTTAACAATCGCGCGTGCGATGCTGACCAACCCTTCCTTTATGATATTAGACGAAGCGACTTCCAGCGTAGATACCAGAACCGAGGTCGAGATTCAGAAAGCCATGGCTGATCTGATGAAAGATAAAACAAGCTTTGTCATTGCACACCGTCTTTCTACTATAAAAAATGCAGACTTAATCTTAGTGGTAAAGGATGGGGATATTATAGAACGCGGTACGCACAATGACCTGATAATGCAGGATGGATTTTATGCTTCTCTTTATAACAGTCAGTTTGAGGCATCTGCATAGAATTATCAGATATATTCTATTTTTTGTTCCTGATAAAAAGGCGTAAATGGAGGAATACAATCCTTCACTTACGCCCTACATACACACAACATTATCCCAAAACAAATTTTTTTATCCTCTTGGAATCTGCCTTTGGATTATAACGCATGATCTGGTCTGAAATTCGCTGTAATGCATCTTCGCCTTTTATATGTCCGGCTTCTTCTAACATATCATCCGGAAAGAAGTCTTCCACGAGACAGAATACAGTAGATGACCACCCATACTCCTCTCCTTTTTCCGATAGTTTCTTCTTCTGTCCGCACATGGTAATATACATTTTCATCTGCAGTTCTGTTAAACCACGTTCAAATGCAGCTTTATCTTCTTTCGAGAATCCGCCTGCCTGTTTCAGCAGATGCAGGGGCATCCTTCTCTGCTCTTTTAATATTTCATAAATTATTTTGGCTGGATGGCTGATCTTTCCCTGGGCATACGCTTCTTCAAAACTGGTTTTGTCACGGCGTGCGGCGTAAAAATAGGGATACCATTCTTTTGTAATGAATCCACTCTTTTTAAAAAACAGCTTTCCATAGGCAATATCATCCCGTTCATTTAAGACCCTCATACGCCATTCCCAGGGATCAGTATCTGCTTTTTCCGTATGCCACTCAATTTCCTCACCAAAATAATTGCACAGGGAAAAGATTTGTTCATCATTCGTTCCACCCATACTCATTCCGGTTATTAAAAGTGATTTTATAAAATCGTTGTAACACTTGATTGTTTTTATTTCATCCATTGTTTTTATCCTTTCATTTACAGAATACCGGTATCATGCACCGGAAATAATTTTTCTTTATTATATCACAGGAAACAGGACAACTGTATGTCATGTTGCGATTTCAAAACCACTACAAAAATCCACTGCCGCTGTTTCCCAAAGAAGACCATACCGGTTAATGGCATGGTCTTTGCATGGTGAATTTGATTAATTGCTATTCTAGTTAATACGCATATAAATATTATCCGGCTTCAGGAGTATAGATTACACTATTCCCATTCTGCTTCATCAACACAGAATGCGCAGGTATATTTTGATTTTCATATTGAAAATCTGCATCTGTAAAATTAACCACTGCCGTTAATTGTTCTCCATAATTTGTCATCTGCACCAGTCCATCATCAGTAAGGTATTCAAAATCCGTCATTTCTTCCTGTACGGCTTCTTTACTAAATTGTGACCAGGCAGCAGTATGGCTTGTAATTGCTGTTTTATATTTTTCCCATTCTGTGCTGTCCAGATGATAGAGCGGCGGTACATTGTAGAGAACTTCTCTAAGCATACGGTCTTCCACTTTATCTTTAATTTTAAATGTTGACCAGTCCCAGTGATATGTGGTAATTACAGAATCATTGTAAACCAGTTTATACAGCGGAACATCATACCTGGGATTCAGGAATATCTGTGCATATTGCTCTTTCACAGGAACTTGCCGTGTAAAACGTTCTGCGGCCCCGCCCTTTGGATTATAATATTTGCCTATATAGTATTCGCTGTCTTTATTGTTCTTCATATCCTCATCCATCCAGGAAAAGCTCTGCAGTTCTATTCCATGGGCAAATGCTATGGTAGAAGCGGCAAAATCGCTGCCTCCTTCCGAACCGATTACTTTATTGCTGTCCCGTATCATTGACATCCGTTCCAGTCTTGCCTGCAGATCCTCCTGCTGGGTTGTCAAATGTTCCGGTGTATAATCATCATATATTTCTCCTGTTGCATCACAATCGATAAACCAGGAGTTAAATCCCACTCCATTCCCTTCGATGCTCTGCAGGCGCTGCTCTACGGCGGGTATGGATAATGTCGGATTCAGTTTTCGTCCTACATTCTGAAATCCTGTGATTTTTTCCCCATTCTTATCTTCAATTACCGCATTTTCATAGAGGGACGTATCCTGGAATGCAGCCGTAATCCATTGTTCTTCACCTGGTTTGTGGATGGAATGGTAGGAGTCATACGGTCCAATTAAATAGTCCTTAGAAACTGCAGTTTCTACCAGCTCCGGCTTGGCATATGCCTGTTCCCAGCTGTTTAACCCGATCCAGGCATGGTCTATCCCGTTTTCTTTCAACTCCCGGACAAGATTTACCGTTTCCTGATTCATCCAATTATCCACTTCTAAAAATACCTCAGGTAAATTAGCAGCCAGAGCATGTTTATGAAATTGCAGCTGCTCTGATTCACTAAGGTTATCCAATCCTTTCTTAATGCAGCTTTGCATAAATGGATCCTGGATGTCTAAAGCTTCCTCCTGATAAAAATCATCCTGTTTCAAAATTTCACTCAAAGCCCGGCAGACAATATCCTTTTGGTATTCACCTACATAATCCTGAGACTTTATTTCATCTAGGGCATTGATTGCTTCATCACCCGATTCTAATTGTGCAATACGCGTTTTTAACCACTCCATCACACTGCTGTCAATGGAGCCGCGAAATGCCTGCCAATTCACATCTTCCGAGGAAATGATTAACTCCCCCCAAAGATAAATGTGGGGTGCACCATAAAGTTTTTGGATATCTTGATTTTGTGCTTCCTTTTCTTTTAAAGTTACAAACTGTCCCTTTTCCATGACGTAACTGCGATAGATTTTAGCCGCTGCAACCGGGTCATTTTCTGTTAAGTAAAACCGGAATCGCTGTTCTTTTTCCGGATCGATTTCCGGGTATTCGTGTTTTAGGGTAAAAATATTCTCGCTGGTTTCTGAAAACATAAGCTCGCTGCGATATGGATTTTCTAAAACCGTAACTACGGCGTTTTCTCCCTGTGCCGCAGCCCAAAATGGCATAGAAAGCTGCTCCATAACGGAAACGGATGTTCCTTTCAGATAGTTGTTCCAGACGGGATCATCTTTTGGTACTCTTTTTCCTTCCCCCAAAGGAAGATAATACATATCTCCGGAAATAACAGGCCAGTTAAATTCATTATCCATTTCTTCTTCTGAACGTACGGATACCTCCAGATAATCTTCAGCAGGAGTTATGGTTACTGCTATTTTCTCCTTGGGATATAACCAACTGGTCACACCTTTTTCCTGTGTGAAATTTTCTACCAGACGCTGTTCACCGGGTTGGGAAACAACCACGGTTTCCTTACCCTTCTTTACCTCCAAAGTAAAAGTTTCCGGATTCACTTCATAGGCTGGCGATAATGTATTAACATTTTCATCCCCTGGCTCATTAAACTTTGTACTTTTGGACTGCACGTTATCATTTGTTTCTTGAAGCTGAACTTTATCATTTGTTTCATCTGTTGAAATTTTTGAAGCACATCCGGTTAAAACCCCCATGATGACCCCAATTCCAACACATAGGTTCAAAAGCTTTCTTTTTGTCATTTATTAACCCTCCTTTAAATTTGTACATTACATACCATAAAGGATTCATGTGACAGGCATTTGACAAAAGAAAAAATAAAAATTGAAAAACTCCAGGCAAATCCATTCGGCTAAGCAGAAAGCTTATACCGGATGAATTTCCCAGGAGTTTCCCTGAAAGTACTATAATTGTAAAATTATATATGAATATTTATTGTTTTTTACCCTCTGAATTCAATCCAGCCAATTGTCATATCCGGCTTTACCAAATCCAGACGCAGTTCATAATAACCGGGTTCCAGTTCAACCTTGATGAGCTTCTGCGTGATTTTATTTCCGTCGGTACCGTTGAGTTGGACCGTGGTCATGACTTCCCCATTTAAAATCATATTTACAGTTGCCTGTGCCTGATTTGTTCCCTGTGAAGAAAGTTCGCCTACAATGCTGTATATTCCAGGATTTTCTACTTTCAGACATACGGTTTCCCCATATTGCGGTGTGATCTTCGGTAGTTCAGACAGTAAATAACAGGTTTGGTCTGCTGTTATGCTTTCTGTTATACCTTCTGCAGCGGATTTTTTTGCCGCAAATTTTTGAATTCTGGCTGCTTCTTCCGGTTTTCTTTCAAAGGCAGGAACCTGCATCAGGAACTCGCATATATTTTTTGCACATCTCTGAAGTTCGCCTATCGTAAGACATCCTTTTTCCAGATATTCCAGTGTATTATCGTTCATGGCATTTACTTCTGCACCATTATTATTGACAACCATGTAAATATCGTTTTGTGCCCGTACCATGAATGCAGTGTTTTTCTTATCTGCAGGTCCGCCATTTACGTTATCATTCATCATTGCCCACCAATCGGTCATGACGATTCCATGGTATCCCCATTCACCCCTTAGTATAGTGGTATTTAAGTCATAATTAGAAGCTGACCAATGACCATTTACCGGATTGTAAGAAGTCATGATGGATGTTGCCTGACCTTCTTTCACTGCTATTTCAAAAGCTTTCAAATAAATTTCACGAAGTGCCCGTTCTGAAATAATAGAGTCTGCATGGAAACGAGCTGTTTCCTGATTATTTCCTGCGAAATGCTTCACTGTACCCACACAACCTGATTTGCGTATTCCTTTTACTGCCGCGCAGGCAAAACATCCGGTCAGATAAGGATCTTCCGAGTAATATTCGAAATTACGTCCGTTCAGCGGGTTTCTGTGTATATTCACGCCCGGCCCCAGCAAGGTATCAATTTCGTTATTCCGTAATTCTTTTCCTTCTAATTCATACAGTTCTTCCATCATCGGAATATTCCAGGACGAAGCCAGCAAGGTTCCGATGGGCATCTGCGTAGCTTTTAATCCGCTTTCCATCCGAATTCCGGAAGGACCATCCGCCGCACAGGCGATGGGGATTCCATATGCTACTAATGCATCACCTACACCGCCAAAAGCTGCTGCCGTCCCGGGAGTTACTTTTGGGCTGCTCATCCCTTCACCGCGCACAATGCAAGCCAGCTCATCTGTGTTTAACTGGGCAATAAAAGCATCAATATCTGATTTTCCCTCCGCTACATCCTTGAGCTTAATTCCTTTGTCACCGGTCTGCTGCATTGTTTCCGGCAAACGCTCCGTAATTCTGTCCTGCAGTAAAATTGTCTGCAGCGGGGTCTCTTCCTGTGCAATTTGATAAATTCCTTTGCTATCGGTTTTGCCCGGTTTTATTCTCTGGAAGGCCCTTACAGGTGCCATTGCCTCTTCCAGAGTCTCAGATACGGTCAGAGAATCGATGATATATGCACCTTTTTGATCTACATCTGCTTTCACTAAGTCACGCACACTGTTGCCCACAAAGATTTCATAAGCACCTGCTTCCAGTACATAACAGGATTTATTTCCGGTAATGCCGCTGTCATCATAGGAAGCCATAGCTGCAACCGGAAAACTAATAAGCAATGTTGCTTCTTCATTTGGCTGTAACTTTTCAGTCTTGGCAAATGCACGCAGTTCTTTTACAGGTTTTCCCAGTACTCCCTGGGGTTCTCCGCTGTAAACCTGAATGACTTCTTTTCCAGCATAGGCACCTGTATTTTTAACGTGGACTGCAAGATCTATTTTGGCATCAACACCATCACCTGTGGACTTTGCTTCTGCCACTTCTATATCAAAATTTGTATAAGATAATCCAAATCCAAAAGGATACTGCACTTTTTCCGGGGCAAAGGTTTCGAAATAACGATATCCTACATAGATATCTTCCTGATAAAAATTCTGTTCTTTACTTCCGAAATTACTGGTAGAAGGATAGTCTTCCAGCCTGTAGGCAATAGTATCCGGCAGTTTTCCACTGGGATTTACTTCTGCTGATAAGACATCTGCAACGGCAAGACCGCCGGTCATACCTCCCTGCCAGATGTATAGGATCGCCTTGATATGATCCTGATAAGCAGAATCTTCTGCCCAGCTCATATCTATAATATTTGCAACATTCAATAAAACTGCAACTTGTTCAAAGTGACGTGTCAGAACTTCAAGGTTTGATTTTTCCTCCTGAGTCAGACGGTATCCGCCTTCTGCATCTGCATTATCCTGATCTTCTCCTGCAGTACGGCCTATGATAAAAATCGCCTTTTCAGATTTTTCCCGGGCATTTTTTGCAAGATCGTCCGTGATCAGCATTTCTTTTTGATGCCACGGCTCCGCTGCCCATCCGCCGCCTCCGTCGTCAGCAGGATTTTTGGCTATCCACTCTTCATACAGCTTTACTAGTTCATCATTGAGTTTCATTTTTTTGTTCTGGCGGATTCCATCAATAATATTGCATACATATTCTACATTCACCGCACCACCTGATCCGGTACCGCTTCTATAATAATCAAATTGGCATCTTCCGAATACAGAAACCACCTCGTCTTCTAAAACCGGCAGCATGTTGTTTTCATTTTTCAATAACACTGCTCCTTCTGCGGCTGCAATTCTGCTGTAATCGGCCAGCTCCGGCAACGGAACTCCTATTGTATTCTTACTCATATCTTTACCTCCGGGATATTTTTTACATCTTTTGTAAAATCAGTATATCCCATTTTTTTGTTATATGATATAATAATTCCATTCAAAAATAGTAAAATTTTGTCATACAGCCTTTGTGTATGCTTTATAAATCTAAAAAAGGAAGGAACAAATATGATCCATTATTGGAAAGAAGAAAATGTATATATAGACGGTGTTCCGTGCCAGTTTTTGTGCCATCTGGAAACCAGGAATTGTGCCGGAATCGTCTATCCTGCGCACTACCATGATTATATAGAAATGCTTTATGGCCTTTCGGGTACATTTAAAGTATATCTAAACGGTTCCTATCACTCCTTTACCGGGGGCGATCTGGTTTTAATTAACTCTCATGAAGTGCATCAGATTGACTCCCTGTCTGAAAATGGAGGCGAGTATATAGTTGTGCGGTTCATGCCGGATTTGATTTACAACCGCATGTCCCAAAACCACTTTGAGCTGGAATACATCCTACCATTTATCACCGAAGATGCCAGACATGAAAAAGTAATTCCGTATTCGGAGATCCGGGACACCATGCTTCCTACGTTATTTCACAATATTATGACAGAAAATCATGAAAGAGACTACGGATATGAGCTCGCCATTAAGAACCATATCGGAAGCATTTTCTTATGGATACTGCGCTATTGGCACCGGTCGGGAAAACATCCGGATAATTACAGACAACCGGACCGGCAGCTGTACGAAATGTTAAACCCGGCTTTTAATTATCTGTCGGTCAATTATGAAAAACCGGTAAAGGCTTCTGAAATGGCAGAATTATGCAGCCTTAGCTCCAGTTATTTTTCACGTTCTTTTAATCGGCTTATGGGAATGAGCTTTAATGAATACCTGAACTACATCCGTGTAAGCGAAGCTGAAAAATTATTAATTTCCACCCCTCTGAGCATCACAGAAATAGCGGTAACCGTTGGATTTAGTACATCCAGTTATTTCATTAAAATATTTAAGATATATAAGAATCTATCGCCGAAGCAATTCCGGATGACTTTGCTTTAGTCAGATGTGGATTTTATGTATATATTTACTTGTTTAAGGTTTTAATGAAGAAACGGTCAGCGAAAAAGTAAATCACTTGGTAAACATGATAAGTTTAATCATACTATCATATTTTATCAGTTTTATATTTTGATTACCCTCCAGAGTTCGTTCGCTTATGATTTAATATCATGGCGAACTACTCCTGAGTAACCGGGAAGAACCTGGTAGTCCTTAGCGCTTAATCCTATGAACTGCCAGGCCCCTTTTATATTTATATAACATCTGATTAGTCTATCTTAACCTGCATTATTTTGTGCAAACTGGCTATTATACAATTTTTCATATAATCCTTTTTTACGGATTAATTCCTCATGAGTTCCAACTTCTTTAATATCACCCTCCTGCATATATAAGATCATATCGGCATCTCGGATTGTGGAAAGCCGATGGGCAATCACAAAACTGGTTCTGTTCTTCATGAGTCTTGCCATGGCTTTCTGGATCAGTACTTCTGTCCTGGTGTCAACAGAGCTGGTTGCCTCATCCAGTATCATAATCGGTGAATCAGACAAAATTGCACGGGCAATGGTAAGCAGCTGGCGTTCTCCCTGAGCCAGGTTTGCAGCGCCTTCAGCCAGAACCATCTGGAATCCTCCGGGAAGCGCTTTTATAAAATGATCTGCATGCGCTGCTTTTGCGGCATCCACAACTTCCTGATCGTCAGCATCCAGCCTTCCATACCGGATATTTTCCATAACTGTTCCCTGGAAAAGCCAGGTGTCCTGCAAAACCATTCCAAAAATGCTACGAAGAGACTCCCGTCCCATTTTTTGAATATCAATGCCGTCAATTAAAATGTTTCCACTGTTGATGTCGTAAAAACGGAGCAGCAAATTTACCAGCGTAGTTTTTCCGGCACCGGTAGGTCCCACGATAGCGACTTTGCTTCCAGGTCTCACTTCCAGCGATACATCTTTAATCAGCGTTTTATGCGGAAGATACCCAAAGCTTACATGGCTAAAGGTAACTTCTCCAGAAACTTTTTCCGGAAAAACTGGATTGGTTTCTTCCGGTATTTCTTCTTTCTCGTCCAAAAATTCAAATACGCGGTTAGCTGCTGCTGCTGTAGACTGCAAAATATTCGTAATCTGAACTGTCTGGGTAATCGGCTGTGAAAATTGACGCAAATATTGAATAAATGATTGTATCATGCCAATTGTCAAAGCACCCTTTATGCATAAAAATCCACTGATCACCGCAACCAGTACATAACCAAGATTCGTCATTGCCTGGGTAATCGGCTGCAAAAGACTCGATAAAAATTGTGCTTTCCATCCAACTGCGTAAAGTGTCTCATTCGTCTCTTCAAAATCACGGATAATATCCGGTTCTTTTCCATAAGCGCTGATTACCGTATGTCCCGTATACATTTCCTCAACATATCCATTTAATTTTCCCACTGTCCCCTGTTGTTCCTGGAAC
The DNA here is from genome assembly GCF_000797495.1 of Robinsoniella peoriensis. Classification (GTDB taxonomy): domain Bacteria; phylum Bacillota; class Clostridia; order Lachnospirales; family Lachnospiraceae; genus Robinsoniella; species Robinsoniella peoriensis. Next base: position 489,677 of record NZ_JTGN01000004.1, on the reverse strand, counting down.
AAAAACTGGGATTTGTGGGCTATTTTCATGGAAATAATCAGTGCCAGCGGTACCGTTATTATTCCGATCAGAGTCAAAGCAGGGCTGACCACCAGCATCATTATTAATATAAAAACAGCAGTGGAAATAGAGGTCAGTATCTGATCAATGGACTGCTGCAAAGAAGTGGAAACCGTATCGATATCATTGGTTACCCGACTCAAAATATCTCCGTATGGGTTTGTATCAAAGTAATTAAGTGGAAGCTGCTTTAATTTGCCATCCACTTTATTTCTAAGATCAAATATTGTTTTTTCAGACACACCTACAATGATAAAAGTACTCAGATACTTGAAGATGCAATACAATAAATAAATCACACCCAGCACGATTAAGATTGTTATAAATTTCCGGATACCAGTGGATACAGGAACGCCGTTAACTACAATTCCCGCTAATGCATCCGTCGCCTTTCCCAGTATAAACGGTCCGAGGCTGTTAAAGACAGAAGCCACAATAATAGACACAATAGCAAAATAGAGACCTCGCCGGTAGGGCTTCATAAAAGAGAACAGTCTCCTGAAAATCTTCATTATATTAATCGTCTTCGTCTGTTCAATCATGCTCCCGCCTCCTCTTCACTTAACTGGGAATGTACAATTTCTTTATAAACTTCGCATGAATTCAGCAGTTCTTTATGCGTACCCATTCCTACACAATAACCATCTTCCAGAACCAATATACGGTCTGCATTCATAATGGTACTGATTCTCTGGGCTACGATGATCACTGCCGCATCTTTGGTCTCCTCCTCTAATGCCTGTCTCAAAGCCAGATCCGTCTTAAAATCCAATGCTGAAAAACTGTCATCAAATATATAAATTTCCGGCTTTCGGACAATAGCCCGTGCTATAGCCAGCCTCTGCCTCTGTCCGCCAGAAACATTGCTGCCCCCCTGGGTTATATCGGTATCAAATCCTTCCTCTTTCGCAGTAATAAATTCATATGCCTGGGCAATCTTAGCTGCATCCTCGATCCGGTCCTCCGATGCCAGCTCATCACCAAATTGAATATTGCTCTCAATCGTTCCTTTAAACAGAAAAGATTTCTGGGGAACATACCCGATTTTTCGTCGTAATTCCTTTAAATCATAGTCTTTTACATCCATCCCGTTCACCATTATCCTGCCTTCCTGGGCATCATAAAACCGCAGAATCAAATTAATTAAAGAAGATTTTCCACTTCCAGTAGAACCAATAATTGCTGTAGTTTCTCCCGGTTTCGTTTCAAAGGAAATATCGTGTATAACCGGTTCTTCAGAATCAGGATAAGAAAAAGTGACATGTTCAAATGACAAGAATCCCCTTTTATCTGCTGCTCCTTCTTTTGGATTTATTGTCGTAATAGTTGCTTCAGTATCAAGTACCTCATTGACTCTGGATGCAGAAACAGAAGCTCTTGGATACATGACAAAAATCAAAGCCAGCATCATTACAGACATCATGATCTGCATAACATATTGAATCACGGCAATTACATCTCCGGTCAGAAGCGGCATGCCATTCACCCGTGTAAGCTGATATCCGCCAAATGCCAGCAGGGCTACATTGGTACCATAGAGAACCAGACTAAGTACAGGCGTCAGGGTTCCCATGATTCGCTGCATCCGCATAGAATTCTTCATAAAGCTTTCATTTACGTCATAAAAACGTCCGGACTCATGTTCTGTTGTTCCAAATGCCCTGATCACACGGATTCCTGTGAGTTTTTCTCTCATGACCAGATTGATTTGATCAATCTTGGATTGCATGATTTTCGATAATGGTATTGACCTCAGTGCGATCACAAGTACCGCTGCTATCATAACCGGCATAGAAATAAACAGCACCATAGACATAGAAGGGCTTTTTAAATATGCCAGGATGACACCTCCGACACACATCACCGGAGCCATCAATACTATGCGCAGGAACATATTCATGAAATTTTGCACCTGGGTAATGTCATTATTGGTCCTGGTGATAAGAGAAGACGTAGAAAAACGGTCAAACTCTGCCCTGGAAAAATACTGAACTTTCGTAAACACCGCACTTCTCAACCGCCTGCCAATCCCCATAGAAACCCGTGCCGAAAAGAAACCCGTTGCAATATTGCACAATGCCCCCACGATCGTGAGAATAAGCATAGCGCCTCCGGTACGGATAATAAATGCCGCATCACCTGTTGGTATTCCTTTATTAATAATGTCTGACAGATAAGCAGGCAGCCCCAGATTACAAAGTACACCCCCAATTACCGTCAGAGCAATGAAGAAAACCGCCGCTTTAAACTTACCCAACTCTTTAAATACCTTTTTCATAGGCATGATTCTCCTTCTACAAAAATCTAAAGTTTCAACTTTTAAATATCATCTATTCCTACCTGTAGTATTGCTTAAAATTGAAAAAATATCTATTCAAGTTATATTTCGAAAATATTATCTTGATATTTGCAATCTGATATTGTATAATAATAAAAACGCAATGCATAGTCACTGTTTAAATATAAAATTCTCTTTTTCTCTAAAGACATCTATTTTTCTATTGTACAATTTCCGTACCTATTCCCTTTAGTGCAGAATCATGAATATTTCCAAGTGTCCGTGTATTGCCTATTCAAGAGGAGGATAACATGACACAAGAAAAAGACTTATTCATCAATCAATATCTGGAAAACCCTGAACATTTTGCAGATATTTATAACGGAACTGTATTCCGTGGTAAACAAATCATAAAGCCGGAGGATCTTTCCCCTGCGGAATGCAATCAATCCATTCTCCTGCCGGATAAATCCGGAAGAAAAAAAGCAGTTAGACGCTACCGCGATGTGGTCAAGAAAACTCATTTGGGAGCTCAGTTTGCTATTCTTGCATGCGAAAATCAAACTGACGTAAATTATGCAATGGTAATACGTTCCATGCTGTACGATGCGTTGAATTATACCAGACCGGTACAGTAAACTTGATCTTCAGACTTTTGAGCTGATTCACCTGCTTCTGGGTGAAACAGACAAACTGGATACTTTAAAGAACACAGCCACAACAGACACGAAAGGAGTTGTTTTTAATATGTGTAAAGCTTTTGATGATATCAGAGAAGAAGAACGTTCCATAGGAGAAAAAGAAGGACTCATAAAAGGAGAAAACAGATTTGCCGCTCTTTCCCGTTATTTACTTCAGGAAAACCGGATTAAGGATTTAATGCAGGCTACTACGGATCTGGCGGTGAGGAACAGGTTGTATCAGCAGTATCGATTGTATTGATATTCTGTAATAATACATGCAAGCATCGTGATCACCGACGCTGAAAGCAAAAAGTGCCCATAACTGATAGTCATTTAATGTCTTTTTATTTGTGTTGACAAATTTGGTGATATTACATACAATTACATTATCAAAAATATTAACACCGTTAATCACAGGAGAATTTACATATGGGAATAAAAGAAAGACGAGAAAATGAAAAAAAGCAGATGTGCAGAAAAATAATGGATGCTGCAACCGAAATTATCAATCAAGAAGGCTATGAGGCCTTGTCCATTCGAAAGCTTGCCGCTAAAATTGAGTATTCCCCCACAACAATTTACCTCTATTATAAAGACAAGTCACAAATCATAGATGATATTGCTGCTATGCTTTATACTAAGGTAGAAAAAAATGCCGCTCAATTTCTGACAGAGCATCAGACCTGTCCGATTGACCAGCAAGTCCGGGGACTTATGGTTCTTGTAATAAAAATCCTGTCAGAAGAAGCGGAAATGACAAAATCCGTTATGTACAGCGGAAAAAATGTTATTTTTGCGTCTGAAAATGGGTCAATACCTGACAATGAAGGCATCCGAATGATGGACAGCCTTTTGGAAGAAGGAATACGTCAAAAAATATTTAAAGAAAATGCCGCTCATACATCCTGGATGATCGTTACTGCCCTGCTGGGTTTTGTTATGTGTGCATCCGAAAACTGTCTATATAAATTGGATAATTTCAATGAACTTAGCGTAAACTTTGCAGGAATTTTATTAGGGGGGATTTTAGATGAATGCTAAAAATAATTTTCTTTTTACTAATCGCTTTTAGCCGAACATTCTCTTCAGGTGGATGCCATCTCATCAGCCACTTACAGCAGCGATACCATTCGTAAGGCTGTTGATAATGCTTTGCTAAATGGGAAATCGTCAGGGTAGCCCGCTGCGCCTCCTGTTATTTGATTGATTTCGTCAGAACAAATAAATGTGTATATAAAATTTGGCAGATGCACTAAAAAAGTGTACTCCCGTGCATCCGCCATCATTTTATTTTCAATTTATATTATTATCCCGTCCTCACTAACTAGTCAATCTGTATTTTCAGGCAAACAGGGTAAGGTGTCTCTATCTTTTCTTCCACCTTTACATGCATTCCTGTATCATCCCTTGTAAATGAAACCGCTGCATCATAGCCCAATACGGCAACGCCTTTTACATCAAACGTACTGGTAGAAACACTGCAGACTTTTGGAATGCCGCAGGCTTTAATAGTTACCTGCCCATCCTCAGGAAACTTCATCACAAATGCATATAATACACCTGCTTTATACGTAAAGCGAATATCCTCCGGGGTAAATGGGGCTCTGTCCACATCCGTAAAATATCCGCCGGCAACCTTGGTAGGTCCCTCTCCAAATATCTGCCAGAATGTGGTGCCATAAATTCCTTCCCCATTTTTCTTCAGCCAGTTTCCTATTTCAAGCAGTACATTTCTGTCTTCTTCCGTAAATGTACCATCCGCTTTTGGTCCTACATTCAGCAACAGGCAGCCATTTTTACTGACAATGTCCACCAGATCCCCAACCAGGTCTACCGGTGATTTAAAATCATTTCCATGGGTGTAACACCAGGAATTTTTTGCAATTGCAGTATCTGTCTGCCAAAGCTGGGGACGGATGGCATCCAGTTGTCCTCTTTCCAGATCAAATACCGCACTTCCATAAGCATAAGCATCGTATTTATAATTAATTGCCACTTCTATTCCCCATTCAGCTGCACGATTATAATAAAATGCTGCAAATTTCTTCAGGTAAGGCTTAAATGCAACATTCTGAATCCACCAGTCAAACCAGACAATCTGAGGACGATAGTTGTCCACCAGCTCACACATTCTGGCGAGCCAGTCATCCATATGTTCCTTACCGGGAGCAACCGAATATATATCATGTGTCACACTTCCATCCAGATCTCCTCCATCCTGCTGCTTCCAGTAGAAGTCTTCAAAAGCAGGATCATTGATATCTGAAGCAAACTCCCTTCCTCCATTGAAAAACCAGCAGTGTTCTGCCCGGTGGTCAGAGACAGTAAATGTAATATCACGTTTCCCCGCTTCTTCTTTTAACTCTTTGATTATGTCTCTTTTGGGTCCCATGTTCTTGGCATTCCATTTAGACAGTTCACTCTCATACATCTGAAAACCATCATGATGTTCTGCAACCGGCATGATAAATCTGGCCCCCGACTGTTCAAAGAGATCCAGCCATTCATCAGCCCTGAAATGTTCTGCCTGGAACATAGGTATAAAATCTTTATAGCCAAACTGGTCATGAGGACCATAAGTCTTTAAATGATGCTCATATTCCGGGGTTCCTTTCAGATACATATTCCTGGGATACCACTCACTTCCGAATGCCGGAACCGCATAAACACCCCAATGGATAAATATCCCGAATTTTGCATCCTGATACCATTTTGGAATTTCATATGTGCATAAAGATTCCCAGGTGTCCTGAAATGGCCCCTGTGCAATTACACGCTCCACTTCATACAGTCTCTCCCTGACTTTTTCTTGAACTTTTCCTTTGCCTTCTTCTTGAACTTTTCCTTTGCCTTCTTCTTGAACTTTTTGTTGTACACCCATCTTACTTTCACCTATCTTTCTTATTTTTTTTCTTATTTTTTTTCCTTATTTTTTCTTCCTTATTTTAAATTTCTTATTTTAAATTCCTTATTTTAAATTCCTTAAATTCCTTATATTCCTTCTACATATCTAAGCCCTGGAAATACATCAGCTTCTTATACTCACTTTAATACCAGATATACCAGATGCTACCCCAAAGAACTATGCCCCATATTATGCTCTTTCACCTGTTCCATTTTTTTAATATACTCCGAGGGACGCATACCGAATTTCTCTTTAAAACAGGTGCTAAAATAACCTGCATTCTGAAAACCATTTTTAGCAGCCAGCAAATCTATACAGCTGACACCGTCCATTATCATCCGGACAGCATTTGCAAGGCGCAGTTCTTTTATATAAGATGGAATTGAAGTGCCTGTCATTTGATTGAATATCCGGCTTAAATAGGATGGATTCACATAGCATGAGTTTGAGATCACAGTCAAAGAAAGCTGTGCTTCCTGATAGTGAAGGTCTATGTATTGCTTGGCAAGCTCAATGATAATTTCTGTACCCGAATTTCTCTCTTCTCCCTGCTGACAGAGTTTTTCCAGAAACAACTTAATTAAAAATTCTTTATATGGGGTAAAGTGCGGTATCTCCTGGGCCTTCTCTTTCTGTCTCTCCGATTTACCGCAGAATTCATTTAGCGCATCCATTAAGCTTTGGGATAAACTGTTAAACTCTTCCGGCTTTGTGTAATGTTCCTGGGCATATGCAAAGATTTCCGAAAGCTGCCTGCTCACTTCTTCCTGCCTCCCCTCATACATTTTATCCAGCAAATCTTCTTTCATTTTCTTGTAGTACATTTCTCCCAGAATCGCCCTCTGACTCACCTGCTGTTCCCCATCCAGTATTTCGTTTATTTTTTCCAGAACCTTTTTTAGTTCCTGTTCTTCCACAGGTTTTAGCAAATACTCTTTTACGCCATAATGGATGGCATTCTGGGCATAAGAAAAATCATCGTACCCCGTCAGGAATATAATTTTTACCGTACTGTTTTGTTCGTATAATTTTCTTGACAGTTCTATCCCATTGATAATCGGCATCTCAATATCTGCAATCATTAAATCGATCTTTTTCTCCGACAATATTTGCAGAGCTTCTTCTCCGTCTTCGGCTTCTTCGGCAATGGTGAATCCATACTTTTCCCATTCTATGCAGCTTTTCAATCTTTGTCTGGCATAGAATTCATCCTCTACAATTAAGATCTGATACATGTCAGCCTCACTTCTTTCCTGTTATATAACGTCTTTACGTTAAAATAATTCGCTCATCTTAATAAAAGCAATGTTTAAACACACTCTGGAGCGTGGTCTATGGTATTGTATGGAAAGACAAAATATACTTTTGTAAATTTGCCCAGTTCACTTTCTATGTGAATACCGTAATCCATTCCATAACACAATTTTATCCTTTCATCAGTTGCCTTAATGCCAAAATTGACTTTCTCTTTATCCCATTCATCCTGGTTAAAAACATCTTTGATTTTTTCGCTGTCCATTCCTATGCCGCTGTCATAGACACAGAGTATTACCCGCTCATTCTCTATATAAACCTGTACTTTTATATTCCAGTCATTCTTTTTTCCCCTGAGACCGTGCAGCACTGCATTTTCTACAATTGGCTGAAGGCACAGCTTTAAAATAGAACAGTTTTCTGCTTCTTTTTGACAATCAATTTCGTAATTCAGTTTATTGGGATAACGGTATTTTAAGATATTAAAATATCGTTCGATAATATTTAACTCTGTCTTCACGGGTATGACTTTATTTCCCTTGCTCAAAACTCCCCGGTAAAAAAATGCCAGTTCTTTAACCACAAAAATAATGTCATCCGTCTTGTTCAAAGACGCCATACCACAGATACATTCCAGTGTATTATACAAAAAGTGGGGATTTAACTGGGATTGGATCAGGGCTAACTCATACTCCTTTTTCCGATTCTGTTCTTCTAAAAGGTTTTTCATCAAATCATCGTTTTTTTCTATCATCCTGCTAAAAGCGATAAACAGCTCTCCAATTTCATCTGACCGATCCTGGCTGATCTTTATATCCCGTCTGCCTTCCCCGATCTGAATAATAATTTTCTTCAGACGGATAATTGGATCCGATACATATTTTGCAAGAAAAGATCCCATGAATACCGTGAGAACGATAAAAAAACCACCCAGAAAAAGCAAAAACAACTGAAGCCGCCGGCTGTCCTTAACCACTTCCGCAACCGGAACAATACCTACAATATTCCAGCCCAGCTTTTTATACATTTTATTGGTGACCAGGTACTCCTGGTTCCCCATAGTAATTTTATGGTTTCCTTCCGACTGGCTGATAGCATTATAATATTCCTTATCCGAATAATCTTTCCCCAGTTCTCCCTTGTCTTTATAAGAAACTACTTTTCCGGAATGGTCCAGAATCACATAGTGTCCTGTATCGGCCAGACGAATATTCTCGTACAATTCTGTAATTACCGATTCATCCACCATCAGTTCTACGCATCCGACTACTTCAACCGTGTTTTCGTTATAAATTTTCCTGTAATATGACATTACACATTTTCCGGCTGAAAGAGGCATGGATGTAAAATAATAATTTTCATTGAGTTTCCATAAATAGCTTTCCTGCATGCCATAAAACTGCCTTACAAAATCAGTATCTTCTATTTTCCTGTCGGGATCAATAAACTTATTGACAGAAAAGGCTTCTCCTGTATCGTGATAAGTATGGATAATCAGATTACTGATACAATTAGACTTGATGATATTTAACAGATATGCAAATACATCCTGTTTCACAGAATAATTGGCATTTTTCTGTCCTTCCAGCCATTTTTGCACATCTTTATTGGTCAATACCAATACGGAATAGCTCTCTATATTCTGGGTCAGTAAATCTAATTTTTCTGAGATTACATTCAGGTTCTGATATGAATTGTCAATCATTTTCTCTACCAGCATATTGTTGGAATACACCCCTGCAAGCAGCAGCATTATAAGAAGCATTCCCGCCATGCAAGGTACCAGCAATACGAATATTTTCTTTTTTAAAGAAATCCCATTAAATAGCTTCCTCAGTAATCTCATCCTCACTCTATACCCCTTCTGTACGCGCCTTTCTATATTCCTACCCTTTCACGGACCCTGCTGATAAACCTGCAATTACTTTTTCCTGGAAACACATAAAAATGATAATCATCGGAATAATTGCTACCACCATTGCCGCTAAAGTTGCTCCTACATCTGTATTATACTGCGCAGAAAAACTATTGACTACCTGTGTTATGGTTTGAAATTTGGGTTTTGATATAAACAGCGTCGCAAAGATGAGGTCGTTATAAATATTTACAAATGCCAGAATACCTGCTGTAGAGATTGCCGGAAGGGATAATGGCACAATCATCTTCCGGAAGATGCCAAAAGTCCCGCTTCCGTCTATGGTTGCCGCCTCATCAATTTCTTTGGAAATTCCCCTCATATACCCGGTTATCAGCAGGATGGACATGGGTAGATTGAACGTTACATATATAGTAATCATCGTAACGGGATTGTTCTGCATCCCCAGCTTCCCAATTGTCCCTACCAGTGGTATAAAAGTTGCCTGTACCGGAACTAAAATTCCCAATATGAAGTAAATATTCAGCCCATCAATCAGCTTTCCTTTGAACCTTGACAAAACAAATCCAGCCATCAGTGCAATGACCATAATCAGGATAACGGATATAATGGCATAGGTAAAAGAATTAAAAATGCCTTTTATAACCCCGGATCGCAGGATTGCTTTATCATAATTTTTAAAACTCCATATCTCTGGAAGTTTAAAGGGCCCCATATAGATTTCGTTGGTATTTTTAAAAGACCCCAGTATGACAACAATCAAAGGAATGATATTCATACATGCCCACAAAATCGCCAGTATATAGAGAATTTTCTTTTTGATTTTTACTTTCATTATCTCGCCTCCTCTACTCTTTTGCAACCAGATACTTATTTGCAATCAGACTTCCAATTAACCCCACCACCAGAATAAATGTAGCAATCGTGGCACCATAGCCAAATTTTCCATAGGAGAACGTCTGCAGGTACATATTAACTGCCGGCACTTGCGTGGCTTCATTTGGACCTCCCTTTGTCATAACAAATACCAGGTCGAAGGTCTTCAGGGTTCCGGTAATCATAAGAATGACATATACTTTTAAACTTTCTTTCATCATGGGCAGTGTAATATAGAGAATTTTTTTTATTCCGGTTGCTCCATCCAGTTCGCCCGATTCATATAATTCTTCAGGTATAGCTGTCATACCAGCTGAAAAAATAACCATATTTAAGCCGATATATACCCATGCACTTACCAGTACTACCGAATACATTGCGATATCGGGATTGCCCAAAAAGTCCATGTTAAAATCAGGATTAAAAAATCGTATCATATCATTAATTAAACCCCAGTTTGGATTTAAAATAAATTTCCACATAATTGCTACCGCTGTCATCGGAATAATAACCGGAAGGAAGAATGCAAATTTAAATGCACGCAGCCCCCGTATTTTTTTTGAGATAAACATAGCCAGTAAAAATGCAATCGGACCCTGAATTAAAACACCCTGTGCCAGATAAATAAACATATTCCGGATACAGATCCAGAATACACGGTCGCTGAACATGCGTTTATAATTACTGAATCCTACAAATTCTTTCGGCGTCTGCCAGATGCCATTCCATTCCACAAATGACAGATAGACAGTCTGAATGATTGGTGTGAAAAACATAAATGCGATTAATAGAAATGCCGGAAGAATCATGAAAAACGGCACATAATATTTTTTTATCCATTTCACGGAAAGTCCCCCCTTTATATACACGGACAGGCTTCTCCCCTGTCCGCGCATCATTTTTAATTATGGCTGTCTATTTCGTCCTGAACCTCTTTCATTGCAGCTTCCGGAGAATTACCTGCTACCATGCCCGCAAGGGAATTTCTCAGTCTGTCCTGTAAAGAAGCAATTGTGCTGTACTGGTCAATTTCCTGCATTAAGCCAGTTGCCGTATTATTTATCAGGTCAATACATTCTTTTGTTAAATAATTCATCTCTTCCGGCGGTGTTGCACTCTTAACTGCGAAGATCTGAGTGGGATCTGCTTTCCATATCTCGGTAACGACTTCCGGTGAAGTAAGGTATTTTACCAGCTTTACGGTTGCTGCGGTAGTTGCCTCATCTTTCTTAGCTATAGACAGACCTTCATTTGGACCTCCCATTGAGCCTCCTTTTAAATCCATCTTGTCATCAAATGCAGGGAACCAGATTACATCTACTCCTTTTCTATCCAGAAATTCCGGATTGTTTTCCAGAATATTGGTCGGCTGCCAGGTTCCGATTGCAATCATCGGGGATTTCTCCGTTGAGAAAAGTGCCTGCTCTGTTGCAGAATCCAGGGATGCAATGTTTTCGCCAAAATACCCTTTGTCCTGCCAGGATTTCATAAGATTTACTAACTCCAGCATCTTGTCGCCGGTGTACTTTTCTTTTCCATTTGCCAGGTCATAAATATAATCCTCGCCATATTTTCTCATAACCAGACCGGAAAGGAGATGTGCAAAACGCCATCCTTCTCCTGACATTGGAACCGGTGTAATACCTTCTTCCAGGAACTTATCGCAGACTGCTTCAAATTCTGAAATCGTCTCCGGATATTTCAGTCCTCTGGATTCGAACATATCCTTGTTACAATAGAGAACGGTAGCAAAGTCAGTAAATGGAACCCCATATACACCTTCTTTTGCCTGATATTCCCACATACTGAACAGATCTAAAAAGTTATCTTTCCACTCCTTATCCTTTTCAAACTCAGAGGTAAGGTCATACAGAACATCACTTTCCACGTAGGAATAGATGGTACTGCCGCCATAATTCTGGAACAATTCATACATATCGCCTGTAGCTGCCGCTGTTTTCATTTTTTCATAAAACTGCGTATCGTCCGCCCCTGCTACGGCATCATATTCAATCTCAACATTCGGATTTTTTTCCATAAAATCCTGACAGGCTTTATATATAGCGGCTCCCAGAACCGTATCTTCCGCCCAGCGGTTCAAGAATTTGATTTTGACCGGTTCGCCCTCTCCTGCCGTCTGCTCTTCACCTGTCTCCTTTTCTGAATCCGCTCCTGCAGCTGTTGTCTCCTGGGTTCCCTTCTTATTGCCGGTGGTCTTTTCCCCGGAATCCGCTGAATTTCCTGCACATCCTGCAAGTGTTGCAGACAACATCGTAACCGCCAATAAAATACTTATGATTCTCTTTTTCATCTTAAATCCTCCTATTTCGGTTCTTCGTATATTTTTTTCACATTAGCGCTAACTGATAATGCTATTTTAGCAATTATGTATAATGTCGTCTATAAAATATATTTACCTCACCGTTAATATTTTTACTTTTTTGATGTTTAAGTCAATATACTTTGTATGTTTTTATATATTTTCTCACATACTAACTAATCGACTCATTCTGATTAACTACAAATCTCCGCCTTACAGTTTGGTCCTCCCTGTGTCTTTTTTTGCGAATTCAAACAGGATACAGCAATCAGATACTAAAAAGAAAGTGACTTTACTTTTGCGAAATGCTAAACTATAAACAACAAAATATTAAATATCTACAAAACCTTAAACTGTAAAGAAAGAAACAGCAAAGTAATAAGGTACAAAAGAGATTTGTAAAGGAGGCTGCTTTTTATGAATCATGAATTTACCCTGCTGCAGAGTGATTATACGGTCTGTTCGGAAGACTGGGGTATGACAGATGAAAATGCTTTATTTTACCGCATGTACTATATCCTCGGTGGTGAAGCATATCTCAAAAAAGGGGATCAGAAGATCCGACTGGAACCGGGATTTTTCTATATTCTGCCTTTAATGAAACCGTATACACTCTGGCATATTAAAGAAGATCCCCTGCAGGTACTCTGGTTTCACATTCAGATAAAGATGGATTTTTATATTGATCTGGGAATTGTAAAAATAATAGAAAATACCCCGATGTATTATATCCTTCAAAGTCTGCGTTCATTTATGGGACAATCCAGATATCAGAGAGAAACAGAACAGCTTTTTGATATATTCCTGACACTGCTTAATGAGGATCTTCCCCTGCAAAAAACCGATCATCCTGCTATGAAAAGCGTACTGGATTATATCGATACACATTTAGCGGACCGCATTACAGTGCGTGATCTGGCAGCATATGTGGGAATGGAGCGATCCTACTTTTCACGTAAATTCAAAGCTACTTTTCAAATGTCACCCAACCAGTATCTCTATTCCGCACGTTTGAACCGGGCAGCCATTGCCCTGGCACAGGGAGCTACTGTGTCAGAAGCCTGTCAGATCGCAGACTATGCAGATGAAAAATCTTTCTCCAGAGCCTTTCACAGCTACATGGACATTTCGCCCAGCACCTACCGCAAAAGTCACATCGTGCAACCTTAAAGTCACACCACAGTGTTGTGGCTTTTTTCTATTCATGATACCCTTTAGAAAAGAACAACACCGGGAGGTAGGTATATGTTACAAGAAGAAAAGAGTGCAAAAATTAATATGATCCGTTTTACAGACTCGGACAAAGATATTCTGCGCACCCTGGGGTATCGAATCGCAGAAATATCTGACGACAGCAGAAACGCATTACGTGCAAAGAACTGGGCTTTATTAAATGACAAAAAATCCGTAAAACCAATGGTCTGGATCAATGAAGTTCCATGGCATGAATTGAATGTGGATGATGAATTAACGTTGAGATGCCGGCAGCCCTGGGCCAGAAAGTTAGAGGATAGCCTGCGAAAAACAATCTACCAGTGGAATCATTTCCCTGGAGATATGGTCGTTAATCCTTATATGGAATCTCCACTTGCTATTTCGTCTACCGGTTTTGGAATTGAAGAAGATGTGACCTGCGTATCTACTGATCAGGATAACGACGTAGTATCCAGGCATTTTAAAATCCAGATCTCGGAACCGGAAGATATCGAAAAGATTAAAATGCCTGTTGTTACACATGACATTAAAGAAACCGAAGAAACATTTGCCGCCATGAATGAAATATTTGCGGATATTCTTCCCGTGAAAAAGGTGGGAAGAAAGCACATCTGGTATACACCCTGGGACTACCTGGTACGATGGTGGGGTGTACAGGAGGCAATTATGGATCTGATTCTCCGCCCAGATATGGTGCATGACATTTACGAACGCATGGTACAGGCATGGATGAAGGAAATGGACCAGCTGGAAGCCATGAACCTGCTTTCACTGGATAATAACAATACCAGAATCGGTTCCGGAGGATATGGCTATACGACAGAACTTCCCGGAGCTGACTATGATTCTTCCCATGTGATGGCGAAAAACATGTGGGGCTGTTCCAACGCACAGATTTTCTCTACCGTCTCTCCCGAGATGCATTGGGAATTTGCCGTAGAACACGACTTGAAATGGCTGGAACGCTTTGGCTTGACCTATTATGGCTGTTGTGAACCGCTGGATATTAAAATGGATATACTGCGTCGTATCCCCAACCTTAGAAAGGTATCAGCATCTCCCTGGAACAACAGTGAAAAAATAATAGATGCAATTGGTTCCGATTACGTAATCAGCCGAAAGCCTAATCCGGTAATTGTAGCAGGAAATACCTTTGATTCCAATCAGGCTGAAAAAGATCTGCGGGACTTTATGGCCCTTACGGATAGCGGATGCCATGTGGAACTTATTTTCAAGGACATCTCCACGGTGAGATATGACCCGAAAAGACTCTGGGAATGGGAAAAAATTGCTATGCGCGTTGCAGATGATTATGCAGGGTAAAACTAAAATAACAGGAATTTGTAATTTTACCCAATTACAAATCCCTGTTATGGTATGCATTTATCGATACATTTTTAGCTGTATATCATCTGGTTCTGTCATCCAGAGTATAGTCTCCCATACCTCCTGTCCGTCATTTTTCTGTCGTGGTCCCGGAGTACTTCTGCCATTCAAAATATATTCTTTTAACTGATGACGCAGTTCCTTTGCCAGTTCTGGATACTGCTCTATCACATTTACACGTTCTCCAATATCCTGTGATAAATCATACAGCTGGAACCTGGGAAGATTTTGATCCTCCTCTCCCGGTTTGGGATCTGACCAACCGCCGGAGCCGGGACACATTTCCAGTTTCATCATCCCTTTTCGGATAGAAAGGGAACCATCGATACTCTGGTGTACCACATCTCTGCGGACCTCCGGTCCTTTCGCATCTTTCCAAAGCGGCAGATTGCTGACACTGTCTTCTCCTGCATTTTCCGGCAATGGATAATCAAAATAATCAGCCAGTGTGGCCATCAGATCACAAAGGCAGACCACCCGGTCACATACGCCTCCTGCCGGGATCAATTCCGGCCAGTGCATAATCAGCGGAACTCTGTGCCCACCTTCATAGATATCTGCCTTTGTACCCCGGAATACATAGCTGGGATTGTGTCCCGCTGCATTTAACTCTTCGTAATCCGCCATTGGGGAACACCCGTTATCCGAGGTGTATAGAATAACCGTATTTTCTAAAAGCCCCAGTTCTTCCAGCTTTTTCGTAATTCTTCCGGCTGCGTCATCACAGTGCAATACAAAATCTCCATAAGTATTCGTTCCCGATTTGCCCAGGAACCGTTTTGCCGGGAGAATCGGTGTATGGGGCGCAGGCATGGGAAAATAAATAAAAAAGGGATTTTCTTTATACTCTTCTATCTTATCCAGTACCCTGTCTGTGAGTTCATCCAGAACATTTTCATGTACGAACCCCGCTGCTGCAGGACCTTTCCTCCAAAATTTCTTGCCTGTATTCTGGGTCTCATGATCCGGCTTTGCCGTAAAATGATCATTCTCGATATAGACATAGGGAGGCATATCCAGAGATCCGCTGATTCCGAAGTAATAATCAAAACCATGTTCCACCGGAGATCCTTTTATTTTTCCTGCGTAATCCACTCCGTCGCTTGCCCCAAATTCTTCCGCTTCCCGGAAATCTTCGAATTTGGCAAAATCCATTCCAAGATGCCATTTTCCGATCATTGCCGTTTGGTATCCCTGTTCTTTTAAAAGATTCGCCACAGTCATACGGCCCGGCTCCAGAAGGGGGGCTGAATATCCTCCCACAACATATGATTTCAGCCGGGAACGCCAGTTATAGCGTCCCGTCAAAATACTGTATCTGGATGGAGTGCAGACTGCGGAAGATGCATGAGCATCCGTAAAACGTATGCCGTTTTCGCACAATCTGTCCAAATTAGGAGTCTGAAAAGGACAATTTTCGTTGTAAGCCGAGATATCTCCATAACCCATATCATCAGCCAGAATATAAATCAAGTTTGGGCGTTTCTTTGGTTTTCCCATCCTGTTCTCTCCTTTCCCGATTAAATTACGGTTATTCCTTTACGATTCCATAATTATTTTCAGCCGACCAGCCATTTTCTGCCTTCACTTCGTCCAGTACCTCTTTATAAGAATCATTTACCATCTTTCCAAATTCTCCGGTTGATAATCCGCCCTCCAGATACTGCTGTCCTGCCCGATGGAAATAAGTACGCAGTTTTTCATTAATGCCTGTATAATAAGCCATGCGTAAGGGTTCTTCCGTAATAATAAATCCGCTTAAGCTGTCCGGAAGTTTTGTTGTATTTGCCAGCGGAATTCTACAGATGCCGTCAGCAAACTTTTTCTGGATGTCCGGTGAAGACATATACTGAACAAATTTAATTGCTGCTTCTAATCTGGCATTATCCCCTTCCAGGTTTTTATTGATTGCATAAATGATATCCGGCTGTCCGCCCAAAATTACAGATTTCCCCATTGCATATTCTGATGTATCTTTTGTAATGACCGGAACCGGCATTACTTCATAATTAAAGTCATCCCCTACGGCATCCTGAATCTGGCTGAGATTTGTTGAAAGTGCCTGTACCATTGCAACTTCGCCTCGCATGAACATATCCAGCGCTGATTTTTGATCCAGTCCATTGTAATCACTGGTCCAGTACTGTGAAAATTCCTTCATCATATCAAATCCTTTTTCCAGCTGCGGACTTGTAAAATCAATTTTTTCTTCATCGAATCCTTTTGCGATTTCTCCTAACTCAATATAGCCGTTACCGGACTCGTCCAGTTCTTTAACAAGCCCTTCATCCAGCTGACTGGAAACAGAGTTGTTAAACCAGAGCCAGGAAAGATCTCCAATTGTTGCATTGGGGAATCCAAATGGTATCGTTCCGGAATCTTTCAGTTTTTTACAGGCATCCATAAATTCCGCCCATGTCTCCGGTTTCTTCACACCTGCTTTTTCAAACAAATCCATGTTACAGAAAATACGAACCACACTGGTTGAAGATGGATAGCCCGGAACCACATTGTCCGGAAGTTCCATTCTTTCTAATATAGAATCCGGAAGAGTCTCTCTCCAAGGCTGTCCGGGATCATAAGCACTTTCTTTGTCATAGAGATCTTTAAAATTATACAGCCAGCCACTGTCATAATCCGAAGTGATATTATATAAAATATCTGTATACACATCCGGTCCTTCTCCCGCGGAAAACTGTGTTGTCAGCCAGGTTCGGTAATCTCCCGTGGGTATGGACTCAAACTCCACCTGAATTCCGGTATCATCTGTGAATGCTTCGATAATATCCTGGGTAAGCTGGTTAGCCTTTTCGTCCGTACCCAGATCCTGCACAAACTTTAGCGTCACATTTTCTCCACCGCCTGCTTTCTTTTCACCATCCGCCGACTCATCTTTTTTAGATTCCTCCCCCTGATTTGCCTCGCTTCCCGCCTGGGTATCTTTAGCCGCACCGGCTGCTTTACCGGTTTCTTTGTCACCGCCCGATGCTCCGCATCCTGCCAGCAATCCAACCGCCATAGCCCCGCTTAAGAGAACTGCAATTATTTTTTTCTTCATTTTAATTTCCTCCTTTTTATATAAAGTCCGGCCCACATGAACCGACCCTATTTCTGCTTTCATTAGTTTCTTTAACTATCCGCTCTTTTTTCTGGACGCGCTTATCCTTTCACGGATCCCTGGGTCAATCCTGCTACAAAAGATCTGCTTGCAAAACAGAACAGGATGATCAGCGGCAGGGAGGCAATAATGTATCCCGAAAACAACACACCATTTCCGTCATTCACTGAGGTTACCATTTTCGTCAAAGCTACTGCAATCTGCTGGGTTTTCTCTCCTGTCGCTGCTACCAGGGGCCAAAGATAGTTATTCCAGGCAGATAATCCTGTCATAATCGTCATCGTTGCTATGATGGGTTTTGAAAGAGGTGCTGCCACCTTCATTAGAATTGCCATATCTCCCGCCCCTTCTATTTCGGCTGCTTCAAACAGACTTTTCGGCAGTCCTTCCATCGAACCTCTGGTCAGAAATGTCCCCATCGCAACACTGTAGGCAGTAGGCGGTAAAATCAGCCCCCAGTACGTATTATATAACTTTAGTTCCGATATCTGGATGAACTGGGGAATCAGCATTACAAATCCCGGGATCATCAGCATTGCTATAATACCATAATATAATACCCTGGAACCTCTAAATGTAAATCGTACAAATGCATAAGCTGCCAATACCGAAAGTATAATAGTCAGAATAATCACTGCAAAAGTAACAACAAAAGAGTTCATCATTGGTCTTGCTACCTGGGATAATGCTTTTTCAAAATTTACGAACCTCCACTCCGCTGCAAACATAAAAGGATTCATAATTATTTCTTTCTGAGGCTTAAATGCATTGATTACTAACAGGTAAAACGGTGATAAAGTCAGGAGCAGTAATAGGCCAAGTACTACTCTGCCTGAGATTTTTGCAAATAATTTCATACGTCCCTCCTTCTATTCTGATAAGTCTTCACTCTTTAAGAATTTATTGTTTAAAACGGTTAGAATCATTATGATGATAAATAAAATGATACCAATAGCTGATGAATATCCCATCTTTTTGTATGTAAAGCCCTGTTCGTATAAATAAACTGCCGGAACCATGGTAGAAGTCACTGGTCCTCCCTTTGTCAGAATATAGATCGATTCAAAAATCTGCAGGGAATTGATGATAGCCAATGTAATCATAAGCTTCAGCTGTCCGGAAACTAACGGCAAATCCACTTTGATAAACCGCTGTAAAATATTTGCTCCATCGATTCTGGAAGCTTCAAATACATCCCTGGAGATTGATTGTAATGCTCCAAAGTAAATCAGGAACTGCATCCCTCCCAGCATAGACATTCCAAGCCAGGGAAAGCCGATTGCAATAATAGATCCAAGTGCTGTCTTCGTATCTCCAAGCCAGGGACTCGCCAGATTAGAAAGGCCGATGTTATGAAGCAGAATATTCAGAACTCCGTTATCTCCTGCCAGTATCCATTTCCATAACAAAATGATTACTACTCCGGGAATTACCATTGGAAAAGTAAATGCCGTCCGGATAACATATTGCTTTTTTGCCGATTTAATGGCAAACAACAACTCTGCAGCCAAAAGCGGAATTGACACAACGATTATGATATATGCGATCATTACTTTCAATACCGTTACTAATGATCCCAGGAATACGCTGTCTTTAAATGCTGCAGCATAATTATCCAGCCCCACAAACACATTCAGGTTACCTCCGTTCCAATTAAAAAAGGACTTTTCAATTGCCATTCCAAAGGGAATGTATTTAAATGTAACCAGAAAAATGTAGATTGGAATCAAAAACAAATAAGGTTTAATCATTTTAATCCAGTTTCTCTTTTTCTGCACTTCTCTTTCCTCCTTTTGTACATCTTGTACGTTAATTAAATTATATCAGTACTATTTTTATATATCTTTGTATTATTTTTCTGTGTTTGGTGTACTATTTTTATATGAAAACACAAAAAAAAGGTGTGTATGATAATTTTACACACCTTTTTGTCCATATCCAATTACCGTAATATTCGTTTATCTCTTAATGCATGATGTTTTGTCTTTTTGGGTAATAATAACGCGGCTGGCTATACCCTCTTCACTTTCAATCCGAATACCGCAGTCCTTCCCATAGAGAAGCTTAATTCTGTCGTTTACATTGATTAAAGCAATCCCGAACCCTTTATTCTCAGGCGTACGGATTTCTTTGGAAAATGAATTCAACGATTTATTCAACATATCCAACTGCTCTTTTGCAATTCCCCTGCCATCATCCGAGACAATAAGGTCCACATAATTCCCTCTTCTTACCACACTGATATCAATTATTCCCTTATGCCCGGGCTTTGGTAAAATTCCATGTACCCACGCATTTTCCACTACCGGCTGTATCAGCAGTTTTACCGTTTCCAGCATCTCATCTTCCTTGGTAACATGCACTTTCAACTGCACACAATGGTCATAACGCTCATTAATGATCGCCAGATAGGATCTCACGTGATTCAGTTCTGCTTCTAAAGTAGTCCTTGATTCCTTACAATTAATGCTGTAACGCATCATATTCGAAAGATTCTGGGTTAGATTCGCAATGGTATCAATCTCTTCGATCTGGGCAATACAGTAGATATTATCCAGTGTATTGTATAGAAAATGGGGATTAATCTGCGCCTGCAATGCACTGATCTGTGCCTGTTTTTCCCGCACTTCCGACAGGTATATCCTTGCCCCCATTTCCTGAATTCTTTTTTTCATTTTGTTAAACCGCTGTGCAATATGTCCGATCTCATCGTTAGAGGAAACTTTGATAAAGGCTTCCGGTTCCTCCTCCATCGTATCCATAAAGTCATTCAGTACCTTAACCGGCATCATCAGCCGTTTGGATAAATACACGGATACCAGTATCCCCAATATTGCGCAGGAAATAAAGATCAGATTAATGGTCTGTACTAGATGATGGACACTTTCAAACAGAACACTGTTAGAGTCCACTGTAGTTACCACCCACTTGTATCTTGGTATGTACATACTGGTAATAAAGGATTCTTTATCGGAAATGGTAGTATAATTCTGGTCCTTCACCTTTTCTTCCGGTTTTTCAATTCTTAGGGCAATTTTATGGGCACTCTCCTGGGCGATATGCTGACTGAAAATAACATCTCCCTCATAATCCGTAACCACAATTCCCCTGTCCTGTGAATCCAGCTGACGAAAAATACTGGAAATCTCCGAAAATTTTACGGATGCCATGATAAACGGAACATAATCATCCATCCCCTTTGAACTTCTTGGAATCCGCTTTAAATAAAGCAGAACTTCTGATTTACTTAGGCCCGCTGGTTTGTAGTCTTCTTTTACCGGACCATAGATAAAATCATTTTTATTCATTTGGGCAAACTGTTGGTACCAATCCGCTTCCTTAACGTCAAAACGGTTTAAGTACATTCCTTCTCCTACATAGACATGATGATCTTTATCATAATAAATCAAAACTCCATTTACCACATTTCCCAGATTATTAATATAGATATTGTCTTTTAAATCCATCTCAAAATCAACCTGGCTTTTTAGGGTCTGAAATGTATAAGGTTCTTCACCGGAAAAACAGATGCTCTCAAATAATTGCTGGTTATTACTGTTAGCCACATACTGAGCCACACGATTAAATATTGCATCCAGATCATAGGTGACTTTCGCCATTGCCTGTGAATTGTAATTAATAATCTGTGTTTTTACAAATTTAGTATTAAAATAATTAACCGCCGTAGAAATCCCAACCAGCATCACAAGGAGCAGAATGATATAGCTGGACATTACCTTCCAGTGCATTTTACTCTTTATCTTCTTAAACATGCTCTTCTCCATACAATTCCCTGTTCAGCTTTGTCTTATATTCTGTAGGACTTTCTCCTGTTACCTTTTTAAAAACCTTTGTAAAATAATGCTGATCCGGATACCCCACCTGCGCTGCTATATCCCAGATTTTCCCTTGAGTCGTCATCATTAATTCCTTCGCCCGTTCTACCTTAACCTGCATAATATAGGAGGTCAGGGAAATACCTGTTCTTTTCTTAAAGACTGTGGACAGATAGGCTTCACTTAAATGATATTTTAAAGCCAGACCGGAAAGAGTATATTTTTCACTGTAGTTTTTTCTGATCGTATCCTCAATATCCTTGATCACATCCTGAATATCTACAGATCTGGCTGCATCTCCCGCGGACTGTTCCCTATTCGCCGATTCTTTATGCCCTTCTTCCGTTATATGCAAATCTGCAGTTAATTCCTCTATACACCTTTGAATCGTATTATTCAATACCTGCTTATCCACCGGCTTTAAGAGATAGTCAACTGCCCGGTAGGCTAATGCCCGTTTCACGTACTCAAACTCATCATACCCGGAAATCATAATAATTCTCGTCTGCTTCTCTATGGCATAAATTCGTTCGCAAAGGGTACATCCATCTTCTGTGGGAAATTTCACATCTGAAATCACGATCTGGGGACGGTACTCTGCAAATAGTGTCAGGGCATCCTCTACCGTATCCGCCTCCATAACCTGTGTTTCTCCCACTAACCGGCTTTGGTCGATCATCTTTATAATACCCTTACGGATCCATCGCTCATCATCTGCTACCAGAATTATCATATGTATCTCTCCTTTAAACACTTTATACTAACTATATCCTGCTTTTTACCGAAT
Source organism: Robinsoniella peoriensis (assembly GCF_000797495.1). Taxonomy (GTDB): domain Bacteria; phylum Bacillota; class Clostridia; order Lachnospirales; family Lachnospiraceae; genus Robinsoniella; species Robinsoniella peoriensis. The sequence goes on along the minus strand of NZ_JTGN01000004.1, from coordinate 467,083 downwards.
GTCTACCGGTAACTCTGATTTTATAAACACGTTCTGGTGTTTCGCTGATTAAGGGACGCTTTGTAGATAGATGTAGTGCGCTGAGTCACTAAAACACGCTTTAACAATAACAAATAAAATAATCCTGATAAGAAATATTGCATTCCTCTTTTGCCGGTACAAAGAAAAGTTTCTGCAAAACAGCCTTGCGAGTTACTGCACTCTCCTGGGCTTTCATCAGAACAGACTTAACCTGATAATCGGTATATATATGCAGTAATATTTCACGCATAAGTTCCCCGAAAGGTTCTTCCTTTTCATATTCCGGAAGAATATCTATGCGCAATATTCCCATCCACTTATCATCCACGGAATATTTCTTTGAAGGACAGATTTCAATTGTCCCCACTGGCTTTTTCCTTTCCTTATCCACAATGGTTAGTCTCACAAAATCCTGAGCTTCATACCGGCTGTCCCAGTAATCCATACATTTTAAAAAGGATTCATAATCTGTATAGTAAAAATCATCATTGCAGCTGTCCCCGTTAAAATACCTTGCAGCCTCTTTGTTGGAATAGCATAAAAACAAATCTTCACTGTCTCTTATTTCCATCTTCCTCAGGAAAAAATGTTCTGTTTCATAAGACGGACATTCCGTAAAGACATTTTTCTTACTCATATTAAAACCACCCTTCCATTATTAAATATTCCAGTTGTACAACATTTAAATATTCTCGGATACTTATTCCAAGTATAACAGAACATCTGTTCGATGTAAAGACTATTTTTGATGTTGCATAATTTATTTACTGTCTTTTTCTTTTCTGCAAATGTATAATAAGGTAAAACAAAAGCTCAGGAGGAATTGCCGCTGATGTACTCAGATAGCAGCCTTCCTGTTCCAACCAGTAAATAATATACATCAGCATTTTTACGCAAAAATATAACCTCTGAGCTATCGCTTTATCACTATTTGTATAGCGTGCAATTATGCGATAGCTTAGAAGTTATATTATAATTCTGTTGCCCTCTTTTTATTTTCATACATTTTTTTATCTATTTCACGCAGGGCATCCTGGATATCATTGACTGCCCGATAATGAGTCATACCATAGGCAAAACTGATCTTGCGTTCTTTTAATTCTCTGATAGATTTTTCAATTGCGTCCAGTAACACTGTTTCATTTTCTTTTTTAGCCATCAGCATGAACTCATCGCCCCCGGTGCGGTAGACGGTAGCAATTTTCCTCATGTTTTTAATAATGACTTCCGAAAAAAATACTAAGGCTTTATCTCCTTCTTCGTGTCCGAATGTGTCATTGATATATTTAAAATTATTTATATCAATTAAGCATAACATGCAATCTTGTTTACTCTGGATTTTACTGACTGCCAGATTAAACATTTGACGGTTATATGCTCCTGTTAAGGAATCAACAGCAAAGAAGTTAATATTCTGCGATATGTAATAAATAATAATGCCTAAAGCAGAAAATCCATAATTCAAGCAATAGTATCCATAATTAACTTCTAAAAAAATACTTAGAATAATGGTTGCCATGATGGCTGCGATGGTTATCTGCTCCGTCTTCTTTCCTTGATCATATTTCTGTGCCGGAAAAAAAATCATCAGCATCAGATAAAATAAAGTGGTCGCAGCAGGCAGAAAAAATAATATTCCCCGGTCATAGCTGTTATCGGTGCTTATGTAAAATACGATGTTTACGAAGATACTGATAAAACAAATTCCTGCATTAATAAATAATGGTATATAATATATCTTTTTAAATTTGTCTTTATAAAAAATTCGCATCAGCAGCATGGGTATAATAGGACCGCATGAAAAGTTTAGAAATGATGTAATTCTTCGCAAATACCAGATAGAAAGATTGGCTTCCCATCTGAACATATAATCTAATGAGGTGATTACAATCAAACCCAGATTGATAATGACCGCACTCTTGAATAAACGGTTCTGTTCCTTACTAAATAAGTAATTAATGCTAATCAGATATAACAAGAACAACAAACCGGTCAGGGGAACGGCATACGAATATATAAGCGTACTCATAATACACCTGCTCTCTGGGCTTCTCATTTAAATCCGCCTCTGTATTTACCATATATTGGTCTTGATCATTATATCAAAATAAGATTCATCTGTCATCTAGTATTTATTGGGACGGTTAAATTTACTATTCTGTCATTCAATATTAAATGATCAATATTAAATGATCAGCTTGCCGTTTCCCTTTTCATCTTCCACATCGCAAGTAAAAAACTGCAGGCACATAATCCTGTAAAAAGCAGAATCACAGGCAGTATCCGCACAGCAGAAACTGTTTCCCCCATGATCAATCCACGGATTGCATTTATGACATGGGTAAATGGATTGATATTCACCAGGATCTTCAATCCACCCTTAAGATTTTCAGCCGGAAATAACGCTGAACTCAGGAAAAAGACCGGCAAAACAATAGCCGTCATTATAGTTTCATATATCACTTCATTTGGCAGGCACAGACTGATTGTATATGCAGCTCCCGCCAGAAAAAAAGCGGTCAGAAACACGAAAACTCCAATGAGCAATATTCCCGGAATCCCATTTTCGAAACGTACTGAAAAGAGGAGGCTGATCACGCATAAGATAAAAGTTTCCAAAAGTGATACGAATATCGCTTCCAGCATTTGTGCCAGTACAATGGAACTGCGCCTCACCGGTGAAATCAGGATTCGGTAAAAACTGCCGTTATTTTTCATGAGGAAATTCATGATTCCGCCGCTGCTGCATGATGAAAATGTTACCAGGAACATTACACCCGGCAATATAAACGCCGTATAGTTCTTGATGCCGGTTCCTCTCATCGTAGAATCGGCAACCACGCTGTATAAAACCAGCCATAACATTGGCTGAAGAATGGTAATAATTATGGTAAATCTGTTTTTAAATCTCCATTTTACATTTCTCCACAGTAGATTCAGCATAATAACCCCTCCTCACTGTTTTGGGAACCATTGAATGCCAGAAAAATATCTTCCATGCTTGGTTCTGCTATTTCAATTGCGTCAAATAAGATTTTCTCTTTTAATAGCCATTGACTTAGCGATGTAAATGCTTCCCTTTTATTGCTGACACTCAGGGTAACCATATGGCCTCTTCTGTCTGACGCGAAAGCGAAACCGGTTTCCATTAATAATGGCAGATGTTCTTTTGCTTCCTTTGAAGTTGGAAAGGTGATACGAATCAGGTTCTTGCGCAGATACTTTCTCAGACTGTCAGGTGTTCCCTGGATCAATTCTTTTCCCTCCCTGATAATGCAGATAGAATCACTGAGCTGCTCTGCCTCTTCTAAATAATGGGTTGTAAGGAAGATGGTAGTACCATATTTCTCACGGATAGCGAGGAGCATCTTCCACAGCGCATTTCTGGACATAACATCCATCCCTGTCGTAGGTTCATCTAAAAAAAGAATTCCGGGATTGGAAATCATATTCATTGCAATATCCAGCCTGCGCTTCACCCCTCCTGAATAAGAGGAAACCGGATAATTTTTATAGCCGGACAACTGGAATGTTTCTATCAGCTCTTCGATTCTCTTTTCGGCAGTTTTCTTTTCAACCCGATACAGCCTGCTCTGAAATATCATATTTTCCATTAAGGAAAGGTGCTCATCTACTGATATTTTCTGGGAAACGCAGGCAATCTGCGTCCTGATCCAGGCTGCCTCACTGCACAAATTTTTTCCAAATACCATTACCTTTCCTGAACTGGGCGTATAATATGTGGTGAGTATCTGGATGAGGGATGATTTCCCTGCACCATTTTCACCCAGCAGAGAAAAGATTTCACCGCTGTTTACGTTCATATTCAATCCATTTAAGGCACAGACACCGTTTTTGTACTTTTTGACCAAATCCCGGATTTCAATTGCAAACATACTATTCCTCCTCACCTAACGGAAAAATGATTTCCGTCACATACTTATCCGGATTTCCTTTTAATAACATTCCGGGACCTTTTATATAAACCTCCCGAAATGGCATTTGTATAGGCAAAGCGCGCTCTTTTGCATATTGTTCCATAGCAGCATATGCATTTCCCAATGTTTCATAAGGACCAAGATGGGTTGTGCAAAGTGCACGTATCCGGGGCATTTCTTTTATTTCAATCCCATTTCCTTTTGGTTGTTCATTCGTAGGAACACATAATTCCATCTCGGCATATTTTGTATTCGGGTCTATTTTATAAAAGCAGAAAAATGGAGCTCCATTGGACCTGCCGCTGATTGACTTGAACACATTGGGAAATACTTTATTCGCTTTATCTGACATACCTTTATAGCACATAAATGCAATGCGTATCGGTTCAAATTCCTTTATTTCTATGCTATAATTCATCTGTTATCCTCCGATTTTTCTTCGTCCGGCTTCGTTACTGCAATCCAGATCTCTGCTTTGCTGCTCATTTTGTTACCGGTCTGCATGGGATACACCTCGATATCCGGCAGGTGGGCATATTCGTAATTGGAAAATGGAAGCCATTCTGTCAGGAAGCGCCTAAATATTGATTGTATCGAATCCCGATATGGATCATTCCCTTCAAAAACTGCCCAGGTAGCTGCAGGAATCTCAAGCTCCGTCATGCCTTTTGGTACCACCCTGTCTGAGCGGGCCGCAATATAGTAATAGATATTCCTGGGATCTTCATAAGAAGAGATTCCAAAAATGTCAGAACCATTCTTTTCTGACAGACAACATATTTCCTGATATGCCGGACTATCCAGCATCTTTTTCCAAAACTTTGGTACCATATGAAAATTATATTCTGAATCTTCTTTTAAGGCTGTCCTTACTCCTATTACACGAAATGCTTCTTTTTGCTCTATACGGTACCTCATATTTTCACCTCCTGTTACTGTTATGGAAAAGCTAATCCGGGGATAAGCACTCAGCATTGTCCCTTTTACCCGGGCTGCCGTTGGTGCTGCACCGTGAACACTCTGAAATGCACGGTTAAAAGATGTGGGTGACTGATACCCATATTTCATCCCAACATCCATTACTTTAATATTGCTTGCCTGCAATTCAAATGCCGCCAGAGACATTCTCCGCCTGCGGATATACTCGGATAAACTAATTCCTGCTATGTAAGAAAACATGCGTTGGAAATAGTACGTGGAGCAACAGGCTAATTTTGCCGCCTCGTCATAAGATATCTCACCTTCCAGATTTTCCTCTATATAATCGATTGCCCTGCTGAGCTGCCGCAGCCATTCCATCTCACCGCCTCCTTTCTGTTTTACAGTTTAGCATAATATAATTTTTATATCCTCTCTTTTGATGTCATCTTCGGTAAGAATTAAATTAACGAAATCTGTCTTGCTTTACCCATAGAAAAAGCTGCCGGGTTCTATCTCCGGCAGCTTAATAGAATTCAGCTGCATTAAATCCCAATCCTCAGCATCTCCCCTGTCACTTCCTCCGTACGGCTTTCAAAATCTCTTCCGTCAAATTTGGGTAGCCGCAGTTCACTGTCTATTTTACCATCCTGCATAAACAGGACACGCTCTGTCCTGGCTGCTATTTTAGGGTCATGGGTTACCAGCATTACCGCCGTTCCTTCTCTATTGATTTTAGAAAAAATATCCATGATTTCCTGCGCCGCATTGGAATTAAGTGCACCTGTGGGCTCATCCCCAAAGATAATTTTGGGATCGCACATTAAGGCACGGCATATGCCGGCACGCTGAAGCTGTCCTCCGGATACCTGTGTGGTATCACGATTTTCCAATTTCCCGATTCCAGTCTTCTTCATGAGCATCCTGGCTTTTTCTGTAAGCTGTTTTACATTTTTTCTCCTGCCCGGCATGGATGGAAGCATAATATTATCCAGTATATTGAGGTTTTTCAGCAGAGTCGGTTGCTGAAATACAAATCCCATTTTGGTTCTGCGGATATCAGCCAGTTCCTCTTCCCGAAACCCAGCTAAATCTATCCCATCAAACAGAACCTTTCCGCTGTCGATTTCATCCATGCCGCTCATCGCAAACATCAGTGTAGATTTTCCGGATCCGGACGGCCCCATAATTGCAACGAACTCTCCCTCTTTTACAGAAAGAGAAACTCCGTTTAAAACATTACATTTTTCAGCTCCGTTTCCATATGATTTAACAATATTTTCACCGGATAATATATTTTTATTTTCTTTCATGCGCTACTCCTTTATATTGTCGGATATTTTGATTTGTCCTGCTCCTTTGGTGCCGATAATCGTTGCGATCAGTACCGTGCATACCATCATCAGCGGACATAAAAGGTAGGCTGAAAATGGATTGACCACGAACTGAAAAGACGAAGCGCCAAATGAAGAAATTACCAGGCCAGCGATCAATTCGCCAAGTGTATTTGCCAAAATAGTACCAAGTACAATTCCAATTAGCAGAACGAATACTGATCGGAAAATATACTGTTTTATAAGATCTGAATTTTTAAATCCTATTGCTTTCATTACAGCAATGGCATATCTGTCTTTTGCAACCAGCATTTTCATAAACATCAGCGTAATTAATGCGGTTATGAAAAGAGATGCAGCCATTGCCCCAAATGAAGCCTTTCCAACGGAACTGATCAGATTTCCAAGCGTCTGATTCACATATTCATCAATCTCTGAAACTTTCGCATATGCAAATTTCTGCGCATATTCGGCTCCTTTTTCCGCAACGAAAGAATGATCAGCAAGCTTTGCGGAAAACATGCTCCACATGATATCCGGTGAATGGTCGCGAAAAGAGGCTTTTGAAGTTTTCCCTCCATTTGTTATGTCCGAATACAGCCCGCAGACAGTTAGTTCTTTTACCTTTCCATCTATTATCAATGTAACCACATCACCAACCGTTTTTCCAAGCTCTTCACTGTTCAGAACAGACAGTGCGATTTCGTTATCACCGGAAGGTGCTCTGCCTTTTGAATACTGAACCGGGAAAACCGAATGATCTCCAAGCTCCACTTTTATGCGTTCTTCCAGTCCATTATCCAACTTAACCGGAAAGGTTTTCGTTGTCAGAACCACATATTTTTCGATATCCTGATCTGACTTCATTGTATCAAGAATCTCTGCTGTTTTTTCCGGAATATGGTCGGTCTGCTGCAGGTCAATCCGTATATCACATTTTCCGATGCCCATATAAGTAAAGAAATTTTCTCCTGAAATAGTGTTGTAAAGGTTCTGTGGAACAATAACAATAAATGCCGCAAGAACCAGCACACCCAGCATCGTACCATAAATCCCCTTTCTTGCCAGAACATCTTTCACTCCAAGAAACAGATTTGTATCCAGCAGCCGGTTCTTGCTCAGACTAAAATATTTCGTCCCGGAGGCTTTCTCCCGGGAAGTTCCAAAACGAATTGCCTGGGCCGGAGATATTTTCCGAAAGCGTCTCAAGACGCCGTTTACATAGGCTATGATCGCTGAAAATACAGCCAGTATCCCGATGATGCCAAAAAGCAGGGCAGCAAATTCATTTTCACTTTCTCCCATATACAGCCGGATATTTTCAAGCAGTACCCCTTTAAATAGAAAAGACAAGGCGAATCCTAGAATTGATCCGGTCAATGCAATTACGATATATTTTATAAGATAAATTTTTTTGATTTCCGATACACGAAGGCCAATGGCTTTCATCACTCCAATTTCCCGATAATCGTCTTCCATTTTTGCAAGGAGCGTAAAACGTATACACATGAATGCAATTGCCACTGCCAGTACACTAACCAGCAGTATAATCCCGATCATCATTCCATCGGAGACTGCATTAATCGTTTTAAATAACGGGTAGGTAATCATTGGACCGTTTGCTTCCATCCCTGCATTGGTATATGCTGTTTCAAATGCGGATAATTTGGAAGCATCTTTTAATCGAAATTCGATCAGATATTCACTGCTTCCTGTACCTTTCAGAACCTCATAATCCTGTTTGCTAACCAGAAAACGCTTGGAAGATGAAAGGGTAGAATTCATCTGTGAATCCCGTAGAAACCCTGCAACGATAAACTCTTTACCGCTTATCACCGCCTTGTCACCCACTTTTACCGTTTGATCCTTCCCATAGCAAATCGGAACATAAATCTCTCCATCCGATACGTGAATAACATTACCGCCCAGATCCAGCAGAAAATCAAATTTTTCACTCTGCACGCTTAACCCATTATCCTGAACATTATCGGAGAGAGAGTTTTCACCAAATACCATTTGTGATCCTTCTATGCCCAGGAACTCCAGCACCTGAAATTCCTCTACATTTTCATCAGCGGCTGCGAACTCAGCCAGACGCTCCATATTAATTTCACCGGCATGCATCTGCATAAAATGAGGCGTCTTCGCCTGGGTCATCAGGGTATCAATAGCACCAAATAGATTGACCCCCAGTATTGCTGCCAGAGAAACCAGCATTGCTGCCGCCGCCACAAAAATTACAGTCATCAGAGTTATTGCCTTACTTTTTAACATGTCGTTTCGGATAATTCTGTCATTCATAAATTTCCCTGCTTTCCGATTTTTTCATGGGAACTTCCCCCATATTTTCCTTGTCTATGCCAAACATCTGCATCACATACATAAGACTACCCTCTTTAGCTCCCAGGAGCCTTTCCATATTAAAAATCAGTGCCTGGATGCGGGAAATGCGGTCTTCTTCGGACAGATCCACCATATCACCGTCAAAAACCATATTGGTATATGCAATAATCATTTCCATACATTCATAGGGAAAAGGTGTGTAAAACATCCCCTGCTCAATCCCCTGGCAGATAATACCGGATAATATCCCCGGAACACCATTCAGTACAACCTTTTGTATTTTCTGATGCATAAGCGCATTTTGCGGTTTATGTATATGTTCAATTATTTTCTTACCGCTCCCGCTTCCTATATTCAATGCCATAACAACGCGTACCATGCGTTCATCCACCGGAATGCTCTTATCATCTGCAATCTTCCTGGCTCTGCTTAAAAGACGCACATTATAGCGGTCAATGAGAGCATTCATTATATCCTCTTTGGACTTAAAGTGATAATACAGTGTCCCCCTTGCTATATTGACCTTGCTGAGAATATCATTCGTACTTGTTCCGTCAAATCCTTTCTCTCCAAATAACTCGTCTGCAGCATCCAAAATTTCATTTCTGCGTTCCTCAGCTTCTTTAACGACCCTCATTTATTTTCCTCCACTTTATCTTTTTTATTTTATAGACCGACTGTCTGTCGGTAAAGTGATAGTAACATGTTCATGTGGAAACGTCAAGGTAAATAATAATAATTCTTCACACTTAGATTTTTTCAAATAAGCCGGTGCCTTCAAATCGTTTGGATAATCCTTTCTCCCCATCATTACAAACACCTGCCTTTTCTTTTGCTTAATCTAATTACCATTTGGCCGTTATTCGTCAAAGAATAAAAAGACAACCGCCTCCGTAGGAGGCTAGTTGTCTACAGTCTGATTATTTTATTTGAATAACACCGGTAAAATACGCATCGCAAATGGGGTTGAAAGCATTCATTAATCCTGAGTAAATATCGTTACCTCAAAGCGGTTATAATCGCCCCGGTATCTGGCAATGGAATATTCCACAGGTTTTCCCAGTTCATTATAGCCCGTGGTCTCAAATTTCTGGATAGGCTTTCCTTTACGAATATTCATAAGTTTCACATCATTGGTAGTAGCCTCCACAGCCTCTACGATCCTCTTTACATAGCAAATCTTCTTATCCTCTCTGTTTGCCAGATTCTTATACAGAGATTCCTGCTCCATGTCCAGTTCCAGCAGGAACTCGCAGCCCTCAAGGGGCAGGTATGTTTCCACCAGCACAATGGGGATATCATCCGCAAAACGCTTCCGGTACAGGTAGATCACCTCTGATTTCTCAGGTATCTGAAGCTTCTCCGCTACCATGTGAGATGCATAAAGCACCCGGAATTCCAATACTTTTGTCCCCGGCTTCATCCCCAGCCGTTCCATTTGTTCTTCATATGTCTCCAGCTTCTGCATAAAATCCTGCTGAATTTTCTTCTGGGTTACAAATGTTCCCTTGCTTTTTACCCGGTAAAGCCAGCCCTCCTGAACCAGCTCTGTAATCGCCTGTCGAACAGTAGTTCTGCTTATCTGATAAAAATCGCTGATGTTTTTCTCAGTCGGAATCATTGCACCACTTTCATAATTACCCTGGCGGATTTCTTCCATAATTAATTCTTTCAACTGAAAATACAGCGGAATCGGCACACTTTTATCTAACTTACCTTCTTCTAAAATCATCTTTCCCACCTCCTGAATCACATTTCCATTGTCATTATTTTATAATATTCCTACATAGAAAGCAATAATTATTTCTGTACATTTTCAATTCTTTCTGCTATAATGTTGGTATGTAGGTACATACCAACATTATAGCAATGCAATTCAAAAAAGGAGGCAATACAAAATGAAATCTCTAATCGTAGAAAAAGACGGTACTCTATTGGTAAAGGAAATTCCGGTTCCCAGGTATTCATCAAAACAAGCTCTGGTAAAGACCATCAGCTGCGGGATCTGTAACGGCACCGATGCCAAATTGATCCACCGGCAGTTCAAGGGCTTCAACACAGAAATGTATCCCCTGATGCTGGGTCATGAAGGTGTGGGGGAAGTCGTGGAACTGGGCAGTGAAGTCACGTCCTTTCATGTAGGGGATAAAGTTCTTCTCCCCTTTGTTGATCCTGACCCGGAGCTTTATGGCAGTCTGCAGTCCGCCTGGGGTGCCTTTAGCGAATACGCAGTGGTACATGACCTTGCCGCATACCCCAAAGGAACTGCACCGGAATGCGCCTATGCCCAGACCATTCTCCCGGACTTTGTGGATCCGGTTGACGGAGCCATGATTATCACTCTGCGGGAGGTTTTGAGTTCCATCAAACGGTTCGGTATTAAGGAGGGAGACAGCGTTGCAGTCTTCGGCTGCGGTCCGGTGGGGCAGACATTTATTAAATTCCTCTCTCTTTTGGGCATCCAAAACCTCATCGCCTTTGACATCATAGATGAGAAATTACAAGAAGCAAAAGAAAGAGGCGCCGCATATGCCTTTAATAGCCAGAAAGTAAGTGTCAATAGAAAAATTCACGAAATTTTTCCTTCCGGAGTGCAATATGTGCTGGATGCAGTGGGCATGACATCTCTGATTAACCAGGCTATGGAATATATCTGTGACGGTGGAAAAATATGCTGTTATGGCATTTCTCCCACCTGTGAGATGAACCTGGACTGGAGCCGTTCCGGCTACAACTGGCAGCTGCAGTTCCAGCAGTTTCCCTCTAAAGCAGAAGAAGGACAGGTAAATGAACAGATCAATGAATGGTTGAAAAAGGGTACTATCCGTCTCAAGGATTACATCTCCGACTACTTTTCCTTCTCCCAGATTTCAGATGCCTTTGCGCGTCTGGAGCGCAGAGAAATTTCCAAAAAAGGAATCATTATTTTCTAATAACAGGATATCAAAAAAGAAAGTGAGAACAGCTATGTACAACAGCAAAACTATAACCCAAAACGAATTATGCAAGTTATTTGACCATACCAACTTAAGCCCTTATGCAAACGTTTCTATGTTTGAGGATCTCTGCCGGGAAGCAAAAGAACTGAATTGTGCCATGGTAGCCATCAATTCCTCTCCGGTATCGCTTTGCAGGGATTTGTTAAAAAATACCGGCATCCACGTAGGTGCTGCCATCTCCTTCCCTCTGGGACAGACCACCATCGAAACCAAGGTATTTGAAGCCATAAATGCGATTGAAAACGGGGCAGATGAAATCGACTATGTGATAAATATCGGAGAATTAAAAAATGGCAATACGGATTATATTAAAAGGGAAATGAAAGAAATGGTAAGTGCCTGCCATTCCAGAAATGCGCTGATAAAAGTGATTTTTGAAAACTGTTATCTGACAAAGGACGAAATCAGGACGGTGGCAGCAATTGCAAAAGAAGTAAAGCCGGACTTTATTAAGACCAGTACGGGTTTTGGCACCTCCGGTGCCACTGCAGAGGATGTACGTCTGATGAAAGAAACAGCAGGCAGCGAAGTTAAAGTTAAAGCTGCAGGCGGCATACGTTCCTGGGCAGACTGTAAGGCTATGATCGATGCCGGAGCAGAACGGATTGGTACCAGCAGCTCTTTAAAAATATTAAAGGAGTATCTTGAGGAAAAAGGAAATTAGGAACAAAAAGAACCCTGCAGATTTGGTTTAATCCGGGCTGCAGGGTATTTTATTACTGGTGTGAACGGTTGAGATGGGATCAATTATTCGCATTATTTTGAAGTTTAGTTGTGGAAGGGGACGCTTTGTAGATGGAGTCTCGGTGAATGCCCGCGTGCCACCAAAAAGCGCGAAACCCCACTATAACTTTACTCCAGATCCAGTTCAGCCATAGTTGCCGGCATCTCATGTGCCGTATTGACCTTTCCCTCGCCTGTTACCAGGTCAAAGCAGGAAGCAATTATTTTTCCTTCCCATATAATCGGTTCTCCCGGCTGGTCTAAGCCACCATCCAGGCCATCACAGTCAGGGCTTTGGGCAATTCTTTCAACCTTGCCGTCCGGATGTACTTTAACTATGGCATTATCCGAGAAATCCGCAATGTAAATATTGCCTTTCTCATCACAAACCATTCCATCCGTAGACTTCAGTTGAGAAGCATCCTTTGCGAATATTTCATTTCCACTACAGCTTCCGTCCGGGGCAAATGTAATCCGGTGTACGGCGCCGTCCCCAAAATTGCCTACATAGAGACTGCCGTCTTTTCCGAACACTATGCCGTCTGCACCATACTGGCAATCTTCGTTCTCCGTAATAAAAGTCGTAAAAATATGCTCATCATCCATTGTATTGGTAATTTGTATGTTTTCTTCATCCAGGCCAAAACGGTACACGCAGCTGACTAAATGTCCGCTTCCGTCCGGCGCAGGCACTTTTGTCAGATAACTCTGGGTGACATACATGTAGTCTCCCCGGATCCGTATGCCGTTGGGATGTTCCATACCTGTGGCAACGGTATGCCAGCTTTTGATGCCGTTTTCATCAGCCGTAATTTTCAATACCCGTCCCTTAAATGCCAGTTCTTCCTTTCCCGACCAGCCCTGGTTATCGCAGATATAGATGTTATAAGCATCATCAAAAGCAATTCCCATATTTCTTGCAATTCCTGTTTCCGGGTGAACGGGAACGTCAAACCATTTTGTAATCTTTTTTTCTTTGTCAATGCGTATCACGCATCCTGCCAAAGCATCTTCTGCATAATTGGGACAGGATAGGATTAAATCTCCGTTTTTGTCTATTTCCATTCCGTCCGGTGTACATACATAATCCGGTAAAACCGTAAATAATCTGGGTGTCTGCATCGTTTATCCTCCTTCATATAATTCCTAATAAATTCCTAATTAATTACTAATAAGTTGTTAAATACATGTAACTTTAATTCTATAATAAATATAGAAATTATTATTTTCGTTGACGTTCAAACAAGTTGTTTACTCCACCATAAGTTCCATCCGTTTTATAATCTGATCCTGGTAAACCTCGTCCAGCTCCACAAAGTAGCCGCTCCATCCCCATACACGGACAATCAGGTTCCGGTAATTTTCCGGGTGGGCTTTTGCATCTATAAGCTTCTCACGGTTTACTGCATTGATCTGCATCTGGTGTCCGCCCATATCCATAAATGACTTGACAAACATTGCCACTTTGCGGATGCTGTCATCATTACGGAATAACCGGTCATAGAGTTCTATTGTCAAAGGCCCTCCGTTTGATACCTTCACCAGATCCGGCTTGGCAAAGGATTTGATGACAGACACCGGCCCCTCACATCTGGCAAACAGGCTGGGTGAATAATTACAGGCAAATTCCTCTCCCGCATCCCTGCCATCCGGTGTTGCCTGTAAATTGCTGGAGTGCCAGATGTAATACATGGCTGATCCGGTACCCGCCCGGTAGATTCCTCCCCTGTCATTGACGATTCCTTCCAGACTATCTGCAAAACAATCCAAAAGCCAGACTGCCTGACTGTCTGCCGCGTCATCGTCATTTCCCATCTTGGGACCCTCATAGCGCAGACGGTTGCGCAGATTTTCTTTCCCTTTAAAATTAGTCTGCAAGGCTTCTGTCAATTCCATTGCCGTAATGCTTTTTTCTTCAAATACAAACCGCTTTACAGCAGCCAGAGAATCAGCTCCAGTGGAAATTCCGCTCCCGTGGATACCATAATTGTTATATTTACAGCCCCGGGACACATCCTTCCCCTGCTGTATACATCCATCCATCATAAGTGACATTAGCGGAGAAGGTTCCAGATAGATATTTTGGTACTTCGCAGTCATTTTCTGTATGTTCTGCCGGATACAGCTTTTTACTTCTTTCTGAAATTCCGAAAAATCCCTGCACCTGGGCAACAGTTCCGTACAGGAGGATATAACCTGTGCAAAGGACAGCCCGTCAATATTGGGAATATCCATGCCCTTTCCGGGTATAATGAACTCCCAGCATGCCGCAACTACATAGTTATAGGCATCCGCTTCATCATATCCCCATCTGAGCAGCGCCGGTATTACTACCTCATCATTGCAGTACTGTGGAAAACCAAGACCCTGTTTTGTAAGTTCCGTCCCCCGTTCGTATCTGGAAAGCGGTGTATCATTACACACTCTTAAATTAATCTTCGGATCAATCAGCTTTAATTCCAGACTTGCCTGTATGCAAAGTTCAGAAAGTTCATTGAAGAGGTCCTTGCCGTTCTGGTCTTGTCCGCCCAGAACCATACTCTGTCCATTGTCCCCCTGCTGCATGCCCGTATACAGATCACTGTCTATATTGAAACTGATAAAAAATTCCTCCAGCAGTTCCAGTGCACTGTCCTGATCCAGCACTCCCTTTTCCAGGTCTGCCTTCAGATAAGGATACATATACTGGTCAAACCGCCCTATCGTATTGTGGTAGTTAAAGCTGCACCAGAGACAATAATGAATCAGGCGGAAAAATTGCAGTGCTTCCTGAAAGGATTCTGGTTTATGTGCAGGTATCTTCTGCAAAATACCAGCCATGCGTTCATTACCTGCCTCTTTTGCAGCCCTGGCATACCTGCCTGCAAATTCCTCAATCTTATCCAGTGTCTCAAGCAGAGCATCCAGATACGCCTCCGCCTGTTCATCCTCACCTGTGGACACATCCAGCCGTGCTTCTGCGATCTCCTTTCTTTTTTGGTCAAACCCAGCATCTATTAAACTGCTGTAATCGGGGTTTATATTACAGATCTTTCCCTGCTCATGAATATAGTGGATTTCTTTGATCGCATTCCATTCCTTGCTGGTATACAGCTCGGGCAGTCCGGTTACGGTACGCATCAGGACAATTTTATCTTCCCTGAATACTACAGGCGTTTCCTGTTCCAATATATATTGCAGACGCCTTATGCTTCTTTGCACATCTGATAAACCTTCTTTTTCAAATTGCCCAGCCAGTGTATAAGGATCCTCCGGTCCGGGTTTTCGGTACCGGTGATGGGATTTATCACGGATGTAATAATCCAGTAATTGATTTATTCTCTGATTCATGTTTATACCCCCTCAATAGCGCAAGCTTGCTTGTGCTATTCCTTAATTAGTAGTTTGAAACGATTTTTCTTTCAAACCTATACCCCTGCATACCACTGACAAGTCTGCGGTATGCATTAATAAGTAGTTTGAAACGCTTTTGATTCAAACTTCCTCCTCATAAAACCCGGCATGGAATGCCGTGATCTTGAAAAATACCTACATTCTCATGTATGTTTCCCATGGTATCAAACGCAGGCCGGTACTCTCTTCCCACCATGCCATACTTTGCACCGGCTGTAGTATGGTAAGGCAGAAGTTCCACCCGCTCCAGACCCCTGGCATCTGCCAGCAGCTCTGCCGTATGCCTTAGATTATCATCTGTATCATTCACTCCTGGTATCAGGGGAACCCTTATGATAAAAGGCTTTTTCCCCTGCTTCAGGTAAGCCAGATTTTCTAAAATCTGTCTGTTGGAGACTCCAGTATAGATTCTATGTAATTCCTCGTCAGCCAGCTTGATATCCATAATAACCAGCTCCAGCAGGTCTGTGAGTTCCCGAAACAGCACGGGGCTGCAGTATCCGCTGGTCTCCACTGCTTTATGCATATCCGGCAGCTTCAATAATACTTCCTTTAAAAAAGATGGCTGAGCAAAAGCTTCCCCTCCGGAAAAAGTTACGCCTCCATTGTTTTTCTTTAAAAATTCTTCGTCCTTTTTAAGCCTTTGGACTAACTCTTGGGATGTATATTCCTGACCGCATATTTTCCGCAGGCGTAAGGGACATGCCAAAATGCACTTTCCGCACAGCCGGCAGTTTTTATATCCTCCATAAATACAGCTTTTTTCACATCTGCCGCAATGCAGGCATCCATTCTTACTGACCATCAATTCTCTATGAAAGCTGAGTCCCTCCGGATTGTGGCACCACTGGCACCGTAACGGACAACCTTTTAAAAATACAGTGGTACGGATTCCCGGACCGTCATAAACAGCAAATTCCTTTATATCAAATACCAATCCTTTTTGTTCCATCTTCCTGTGAATTATTCATCTCCTAAAATCTGCTCAATTCGGTTCAGTTCTTCCCTGTCAAAAGAAGCATTCTGAAGGGACTTTACATTTTCCAGAATCTGCTCCTTACGGCTGGCTCCCAATATTACACTGTCCACGCCGCCTTCACGCAGATTCCACGCCAGAGCCATTTGTGCCAGATTCTGGCCTCTTTCATGGGCAAGACCGCTCAGCAGACGGATTTTCTCTATACGTTTTTTGGTAATATCCTCCTCATGGAAATACCAACTGTTTTCATCTCTTACTCTGGACGCCTCCGGAATTCCATCCAGATACTTTTCTGTGAGAAGTCCCTGTTCCAGGGGGCAGAATGCGATGGATCCAATACCCTTCTTTTTCATGGTTTCAAACAGTTCATTTTCCGGTTCCCGGCTCAGCATATTATAACGGAATTGATGAATCAGCAGATGAATTCCCCTTTTTCCCAATATTTCGCATGCTCCTTCCAGTTCCCGGGGAGCATAGTTGGAAACTCCCACATAGAGGGCTTTACCCTGCCTTACTATATCAGCCAGGGCATCCATCGTTTCTTCCATTGGTGTATTAACATCCCGTCTGTGGTGGTAAAATATATCCACATATTCCAGATTCATCCGCTTTAAACTCTGATCCAGACTGGCCATCAGAGATTTTCTGGAACCCCAGTTGCCATATGGGCCTGACCACATTTCATAGCCGGCCTTAGTTGTAATAATCAGTTCATCACGGTATCCCTTTAAATCCCCTTTCAGGATTTTGCCCAGGAATTCTTCTGCAGTTCCGGGAGGCGGTCCGTAGTTATTCGCTCCGTCAATATGGGTAATTCCCTCGTTAAAAGCTGTCAGAAGTATTTCTCTCCCTTTTTCATAGGAAGAGGTTCCGCCAAAACTATTCCATAATCCAATGGCAAATTTTGAAAGGTACAATCCGCTGCTGCCGCATTTGCCATATGCCATATTCTGATATCTGTCTGAACAAATCATTTTTATACCTCCTGCACACTTCGGACAAGCGCGTTTTTATAATTACTTAGATGTCTCCCTGATATTTCATTAAGACGTCATCTGCAATAGCAGCGGATTCCCTCACTACTATTTTCTGTGGCATCATAGGTTCTTTTTTCAATTTTTTACCGTTAATTAAATCCTTTAAAGCGGCATAACACTTCTGTCCAAATGCCTTTTCATCCTGATCTACTGTGGTAAGCGCCGGATAGAAGTACTCCGATGCCACATTGTTATCAAATCCCACCACCGCAATATCCTGGGGCACTCTGCACCCGTTTTGCAGTACTGCCGTGATAAATCCCTGCGCAATCAGATCATTGGATGTAATGACTACTGTCGGTTCTTCTTTAATTGTTTTATAATCTTTAAAATACTTTTCGTAGACCTCATGGCTCTTCTGTATTTTCAGTGTCTCTAATCCTCTGTCCAGAATCACCTGCACCTTTTCCTCGGGAATTTTACATTCCTCCAGGCCTTTTTGAAATCCCTGGTAACGGTCCAGCAGGTTCGTCTGGATATCTATGGTCTCACCCAGATATACAAACCGCCGGTAACCGGAATCGTGCAATGCGTGAACAAGATGGTTCACCGTCGTTTCATTGTCAAATTGGACACAATGGAGCTTTTCGTGCTTTCTGTCGCCTAAAATTAATGGTATATTTGCTTTTTGTACTTCCTGAATGATATCTTCATCATTACCGCCGCCTATGAAAATGAGTCCGTCTACCCTGCGCTCAATCAATGCGGCAACACCATCTTTTTTATTATTTTTATCAAATGCGGCGTCACACAGCAGTACTACGGATTTATCTTTTCTGGCCTCCTCCAGCATACTGGCTGCACAGTGTGCATAAAATTCACTGGAAACATCCTGCATCACCACACCAATCAGACGGGTCCGTTTCTGCCTGAGCGCTCTTGCCAGAGCATTGGGGGAATAATTAAGTTCCTCTACGGCACGTAGTACCCTCTCCTTTGTAGCGGCGGAAATAGGCGCCGTCCCGTTAAGTACATGTGATACCGTACTTGGTACCACACCTGCCAGTTTTGCCACATCACTGATTGTTACTTTGTCACTCTGTAATCGTTCTGCTTTCATTTTCCTCACCTAACCTTTACTCCGTTTTTGTGAGATCAGAAAAAGCCTTTTCCATCATAAGCGTATGCGCCTGACCCTCCACAGAGGTTCCCGGATAGATAAAATCCGGTGAGCTTGCACATCCCTGAACAAGTCCGTCTGCACCTGCCATACTCCATACATACTTTCTGATCACGAACGCCTTGGTAAGGTATGCCTTTTCCACCAGTCCCTTCCGGTATGCCAGGAAGATACTGTATGCCGTCATAGCGCAGACCTCTGTCTCAAAAAACGTCTCGGGGCTGTCTAATATATCATGGAATTTTCCGTCCTCTGTCATATAAGAAAGAATACTGTCAAGCAGTTCTGTAAACCGTTCCTGCAGAACCTCTTTTTCTTTCCTGAATTTCTCCGGCAGGCATAAAAGCAGCCGCAGCAGACCGGTCAGAATCCAGCCATTGCCAACCCCCCACGCGAGTGGACGTTTAAAAGCTCTTTCGTTCTCATCCCATATATGATTATAAAGCCTTTTACCCGGAACGTAAAGTTTTTGCAATATACCAAGCATTTGATTACAGGCTTCCTTATAAAAACCTCCCAGTGCCAGTGCATAGGGGGTGAAAGCTGCTGAATCCGCCCATACTTCCTGGCTCCCCTGCATATGGAACAGTGTTCCGTCCCGGCTTCTGGGCGCTTCATTTAAAAGATAACGGATATTTTTAACCGCTGCTTTCTTATATTCCTCATTATTGGTCCGATTGCCCATTGCCAGGATGGCAGGAACGCAAAAGCTGCTGTCCGTTACCGCAGGGGTATTCTCTACATTACATAGTCTACCGTCTGTGCTCTGTCTGAGTACGATATCGTATGCCACCAGTTCAAGGTTTTCATAGTCACCGGTTTCCAGCATAGCCTGGGCAAAAATCCCCTGCTCCCAACACTGCCTTGTCATACAGAACATTGCCTGTTTTACATTCATCATTACCTCTCCCATCATATCCGGCGACTCCTTTAGTTATTTCTCTTGGATGTTCTCATAGCATCGATAAATACAGCCACTACCAGTACCATGCCCTGTACCACCTGCTGCCAGTAAGCCTGAAGCCCAACCAGAGTCATGCCATTTACTAAAGTAGAGAGAATCGCCACACCAAGAAGTGTTCCCCAGACATTACCGCGTCCGCCCGCCATGGAGATTCCGCCCAGAATAACTGCTGAGATACCGTTCATATCATTACCGTATCCCTGGCTCGGCATACAGGAAGAAGCCTGTGTTACCGTGATAATACCGCCCATGACAGCAGTAACACCTGCAAGGATATGGCATCGAAAACGAATAGAGTTGGTATTAATGCCTGCCAGCTTTGCAACCTGGATGTTGCCGCCTACCGCGAATACGGAGCGTCCAAACTTCGTGTATTTCAATACATACCAGATCAACAGATATGCCAATACCATTATAATCAGGCAAACAGGAACACCAATGATTTTTCCGTTTCCAATAAAATCAAATACATCGTTATCCAGCCGTATGTAACGCCCATTGGTTAGCAGATAGGCAATCCCACGGAAAATAAAGGAGGTACCCATCGTACAGATAATGGGGTTTACTTTCATTACCGTAATTATAAATGCATTGAAGCTTCCGCCTGCAACCCCCACAACCAGAGTAATCAGGATGCAGAGCACGGGATTTAGTCCAGCTTCATAGCACATTCCCAGAACCATTCCCCCAAGTGCAGCCAAGGAATACTGGGAGACATCCAGTCCTGCAAGCAGCATGGCTACGGTAAGACCGGCCGCCATAGTACCCATAATTGACATATAAGAACCAATATTCATAACATTTCTGAATGTAAGAAAATACCTGGAACCAATGGCAAAAATAATCCACAGAATAAGAAGCATGATCAATGCGCTAAGTTCACCGCTGGCATTTTTAAAAAGATTTTTTACTTTATTCATATCAACACTCTCCGATCGCTAATTTCAAAAGATGTTCCTGGCTAAAATCCTGTTTCTGTACTTCTCCTGTAATCCTGCCCTCGCACATTACATAAATTCTGTCGCTCATTGCCATGATTTCCGGAAGCTCAGAAGAAATCATAAGTACAGCCTTTCCATCTTTGCACAGTCCATTAATTAAGTCATAAATTTCTACCTTGGCTCCTACATCAATTCCTCTTGTAGGCTCGTTTAACAGCATGAACTCCGGCGACGTATTCAGTGCTTTTGCAATGACTATTTTCTGCTGGTTTCCTCCCGAGAGGCTTGCCGACGTTGTTTCAATGCTGGGAGTTTTGATGCTGAGTTTTTCTTTCCATCCGGATGCAATCTCTTTTTCATTCCTCAGGTCCAGTTTTTTCTTCCTTATAAGTCCCGAAATGTCAGAAAGGGTAATATTCTCTTTTACTGACATTATCAGGTTGACACCCTCGGTCTTTCGCTCAGCAGGCACATAAGAAATCTTATGGTTCAGGGAATCCAGAGGGGTTTTATTTTCAATGGGTTTTCCATCCATAATAAGCTCAATGGAGTCCGGAGTCTGGGCTCCGTAAATGCACCTTGCCACTTCAGAACGGCCTGCCCCCATCAATCCGAAAAATCCCACTACTTCTCCGCTTTTTACATGAAATTCAATATTTTTTAAGAATCTGGTTTTCAGATTTTTAACTTCAAATACCACATTTCCAATATCACAGGAACGCCCCGGATACATATCTTTGATTTCCCTTCCTACCATATGGGAAACCACTTCATCGGTGTTTGTGTCTTCTACCTTCAGCGCTGTTACATATTTACCATCCCTCATAATTTCAATGCGGTCTGCTATCTCAAACAATTCATCCATGCGATGGGAAATATAGATAATCCCCACGCCTTTCGCCTTTATTTTACGAATCAGCTGAAAGAGCCTCTTTGTCTCTGTGTCATTTAATGCAGAAGTGGGTTCATCCATCACCAGTACCTTTACATGATGTGAAAATGCCCTTGCAATTTCAATCAGCTGTTTTTCCGCTACCGACAGGCGGCTGACCATATCAGTGGGCTTTCTGTGTCCCAGCCCTACGTCTTCCATAATATTTTTGACGCCGGCATAGAGCGCCTGGTAGTCTACTCTCCTTAGGGGCCCCTTTACCGGAACCTGTCCCAGCATAATATTCTCAGCCACAGACAGGTCGTCCAAATAGTTCAACTCCTGGTAGATGACTGCAATTCCCAGGTCAATAGCTTCCTTTGTGTCAAATCCCCTGTGGGACTGCCCTTCGATAATGATCTCCCCTTCATCTGCACTGTACATGCCGGAAAGGATTTTTATCAGCGTTGATTTTCCAGCACCATTTTCTCCCATGAGTGCCAATACTTCACCCTTATACAGATCCAAATCTACCTTGTCCACCGCCACAACACCGGGAAACGCTTTATAGATCTGTTTCATTTCTAAAATTTTTTCCACCACTAATCACCCGCTTTACCAAATTTACTCTGAAGCATGTCTATTATTTCTCAGTTGCAAGGGGGGAGAACATCCCCCCGCCCTTCCTCTCCAGCCGGATTATTTTACTTTGTAAATTCTGACTGTGCTGCATCTCTTTCAGCCACATAATCATCTACGTTATCTGTAGTAACCACAGTTGTCTTTGCATATCTTTCCTTTTCATCCACGCATTTTCCATTCAGGATGTCCGTTGCATATGCAGCAATCTGTTTACCATAATTAAAGGATTCATAGGAAACCGTTACTACCCATGGGTTAGCATCGGGATCATCTTTTGCTTTCTGTAAGTTTTCAACAGATGCCGGATCAGCATTGTGAGAACCGATGATACAGTTTTCTATTCTTCCGCTGACTTCAACAGCCTGTGTGATGGCATATCCACGGTCATCATTCTGTCCTACA
The DNA here is from genome assembly GCF_000797495.1 of Robinsoniella peoriensis. Taxonomy (GTDB): domain Bacteria; phylum Bacillota; class Clostridia; order Lachnospirales; family Lachnospiraceae; genus Robinsoniella; species Robinsoniella peoriensis. The sequence continues at coordinate 444,458 of NZ_JTGN01000004.1, read as the reverse complement.
AAAGCAACCTTTTCAGCATCGGGATGAGAATCCAGCCAGTCCTGGGTCATAGTCTTTGTCTTCGTATCATCTGCCATGGAATCCAGCCATACGATATTATCTTCACTGACACTGTATGCCTTAGCCAGTGTTTCTGCCGCACCGTCACAGCGTGCTTTTACCGCATCACCTGCCTGGGAGTCATACAGGCACACAATATAGTCCAGTTTTCCGCCGAATCTGCTGTCCACATAAGCACTCAGGCCTTCTCCTAAAGCCACACCTGCATCGTAATTGTTTACACCAAAGAAATAAGCAACATCACCGTAATCGGAATCTACCGAAAGCATTGGGATACCTTCCGCCTCCAGCTGTTCACTGCTGGCTGCTCCCTGTTCGGGAAGGCAGTTAAAATCTACGATAATATCCGCGCCCATCGTTACCAGACTGTCAATCCCCGTCTTCATCTTGGAGGAATCGCGGTCTGTATTTGCCAGGTTGTACTCATAGCCTAAGTCTTCGCAAGCTTTTTTAAGCCCTGCTTCCACTGTGATGAAGAAATCTTCCTTTAACTGCTGGTTGCAATAGCCGATGTTGTAGCTCTTCCCAGCTTCCTGCTGCGTATCAGCCACTTCAGTGCCACCAGCCTCAGACGCTGCATCCGTTTCTGCTTCCCCTTTTGTCTCTGCCGCTTTCGTTTCTGCTGCTTTTGTATCTGCCGATTTTGTCTCCGTTGCTGATGTTTCCTTTGCATTCCCACCGCTGCATCCAGCCAGTAAAGAAACTGCCATTGCCATACAAAGTACCATGCTTACCATTTTTTTCTTCATATTCCTTACCTCCGTTTAATTTATAAATAGTTCTCTATTATTAATACACTGTCGTGTATAATAATCCTGCAGGTTCATAAGCTCTGCCTTCAGTTCATAGACACCCGAGGAAATCCAGATCCTTATTCTGTTTCCTTCCTGCTGCATGCTGTCCGGCTTTCCGGAATTAAATCCGGGATTTTTGCTGCCTTTCGGCAGATGTATTACCGCCTGTGTGTTAACTGGTACCTGACACTTCATGGAGAATATTCCATGTTTCCACTCCCAGTTCACAGCAATCTCACCGTAAATGCTCTGATACCTGGCGCTTGCTGACGTAATTTCCGTGGATACGCCGGGTTCGAATAAAATCTTCTTGAATCCTGGCTCCACTGCCTCAATTCCGGCAAGCCCGGATATAAAATAATCACCTACTGCCGCATACCCTTCATGGGAAATAGCATTCATAGCCTGTGGATGTATCGTGCTGTCTTCAAAAACTGCATCCCACCGCTCCCAGATCGTATCGAATCCCATTTTGTGCATATAACCAATACTTGGATAGGTCGTGGCTGTGAGAAACTGGTTAGCCAGGTCATTCATTCCATATTTTTTGAGAGTTTTGAGAAAATATGGCGTGGTCGGAGTTCCTCCGAACCACCGGATATACCCGGATTTTAACAGCTGTTTTCTAAAATAAGCCAACACCCTTGGCAATGCTCCCCGGGGTATCATATCCCCATAAAGCGCCATCAGATAGTCCCCCTGTTTCCCCCTGCGCAGCATGCCGCTGCGTTCGATGAAGTTTTTCTGGTATGCTTTTATAATGTTTTTATGCAGAAGGCGGTAGGCAGTTTCCGCTTCATCTTTCACAGCCCCGCACAGTTCTGCCATCATATCTGCCGCCACTGCATAGTGGGCTGTTCCCAGCATCAGGGATGAGCATTCTCCATATCCGTGGTTCGTGTCCGAATGATCTGTTTCCTCTAAAATCCCCAGCCAGTCACAGCTTGTGGCGTAGCGCAGATAGCGGTCACTGTTCTTCTCCAGAAATTCAAAGTATCTCTTCAGGGGCTCTATGTAATGCCTGACTGCATCCAGATCTCCATATATTTTATATAAAGCATGTACCATATAAAGTCCGTGGTTAGACTGAAGATCACCAATAAAGGGCTCAATATCCTTCATTACAACAGCAGGAGCAATGGCTTCCAATGCCCCGTCCGCCCGCTGCCCGTCAAAAATATCCCGGCACCATTTATGTATGGCTTCACTTTGGTCATTCAGATAAGCCATGGCATACATGAAATGGTTTCCCTCCATTCCCCAGCCAAGCCTTTCGTCCCGGGCTGTGCAGTCCGTGGGAATTTCAAACATATTTGCCTTCTCCGTGATCCGCACCATTTCAAATACCTGATTAGCCGTTTGATCCGAACAGTGAAATCTGGTTGGGTCCGGCAGAGCACTTCCTATTTGAATGCCTTCTATTGATAAAAACTCTACCTGCCCCTCCACCGTAATCTCCGCGTATCGAAATCCATGATAGGTAAATACCGGACGGAAATGTTCCTTTCCCTCACCCTTTAATATATAGGTATCCTCACATCTGGCTGACCGGTTTCCTTCCAGATGAAGCTTTCCATGTTCATCCAGCATTTCCGCATGACGCAGTGTAAATCGGCTGCCTTTAGTTCCCGTAACGGTACAGGCGCATACGCCGCATACATACTGAGGAAACTTTAAAAGAATTTTATCATATTTATACCTAATAATTTCTGGAATAATATGGCAATGTACTGTCACCGGAGGCCCTGGATGCGGCAGTTTTCGGGGATTTACTTCAGCCCCCGTCTCTGCTTGCTCCCATTCCCCATCCTGAAATCCTGCCAAAGACCAGCCTTCCTGTTCTAAATTTGCATCATAAGTTTCTCCCTGAAAAATATCAGCCTCTCTAATCGGTCCGTAGGAAGCCTTCCAGCTGCCATCAGTTCTTATGACATCGCTGCTTCCGTCCTCATAACGAATATGCAGTTCTGCGGATACCCTTGGCTTGGAACCGTACCACTCCCGGTTATTCAGCCCCATATAACCTGCATACCATCCGTCTGCCAGCCTGATACCAATCGCATTACCGCCTGCCTCTATGTAATCCTCTGCCGGATAAGCTCTGGTATACACGGTCTTCCGGTAATCAGAGAATCCGGGGATAAAAGCATCCTCTGTAACCTTTCTTCCATTTATCTCAGCCTCTATCACTCCCAATGCACTTACATATAGCCTGGCTGCTCTTACTTTCTTCCCTCCAGAAACCATAAATTCCTTCCTCAGGAAGGGAACCGGAGGCAGATAATATTCATTTTTCTGTGACTGAAAGTCATCTGCGCAGTAAAAAGGCTTTTCCCTGTCAAAGGGTTCTCCCACTACCTTATCAAATCCAATCCACAGGGCTTTCCAGTTTTCTTCTCCCAAATCGGTTTCAAACCATGCAGGATTACTCCAGCCACCGGATTTATTTTCCTTATCCCAAACCCGTACTTTCCATTCATAACGCTCCCCGTAATTCAATTCTGGTCCCTCATAAGGAATATACAGACACTGGCTGCCGGTTCTCCTGCCGGATTCCCAAAGAGTCGTTTCCCCCTGCCCAAGCCAAATTTCATACCCAGTCTGTATCTGCCCATTTTCTTTAGCTGTTAAATTCCAGCTGAAAGTGATATTTCGGGGATCTGCCTGAAGCGGACGCCGTTTACCGCTGCATCTTAAATCTCTTATATTCATTCCTTCACTTCCTTCAAGCATGCCTGTCATATCTGAAGTATATTTATCTTCCATCGCCTCTTCGTGTGTACATCATAAAATCGTTTTCTTTTAATTCAAAAAAAGAAAAACTAGTTTACTGATACATGCCGCAGAGAATCGATGGGATAACTCCAACTATTTCTTGTTTCTCTCATGCAATCGTTTTTTTATTATGTCATCATATTATTCCCTTTTTTGTTGTTTGTCAAATATTTTTGTTATCTTTGTCGTTTTCATAATTTTTATACATGCTATTTTTGTGCATATTCAACAAATAAATAACCGTTTTCTAAATAACCAATGTTGTAACATTAGTAAAAAATGGTTTTTAAAAATATATAAAATTTATTTCGTTTTCAATATTTTTATGATTGACTATCTCCATTGTTTCGTTTTATAATGTACCTACATAGTTACATTATATTCTAACAAAATAGAAACGGGGGACTTTATATGAAACAATATCTGCTGGCACATGATTTAGGCACTTCCGGAAATAAAGCTACGCTATTCTGTACGGACGGAACACTTGAAAAAAGCCGGATTGTCACTTACAATACTCACTATTTTAATGACACATGGGTTGAACAGAATGCAGATGACTGGTGGCAGGCCGTCTGCCGCAGTACCCGGGAACTTATTGCAGTGACCGGAATTGCACCGGAACAGATTAAGGCTGTCAGCTTCAGCGGCCAGATGATGGGCTGCCTCTGTGTGGACAGGTACGGGCAACCGCTTCGCCCTTCTATCATCTGGGCCGACCAGCGTGCCGTATCCCAATCCAAAGCAGTAGAAAGCAAGATCAGCCAGAAGGACTATTATCAGATCGTAGGGCACCCAAACACTGCCTCCTATGGCATTCAGAAGCTTATGTGGATCAGAGACCATGAACCCGAAATTTATAATCAGACTTATAAAATCCTGAATGCGAAGGACTACATTGTCTTTCAACTGACCAGTACCTTCTGCACCGACTACTCAGACGCAAACAGCTGCGGCTTTTTTGATATTAAAACATTTTCCTGGTCGGAGAAACTCTTATCCTATGCAGAAATACCCATTGATAAGCTGCCTGACCCCAAACCTTCCACGTTCTGTGCGGGTGGCGTAACTGCAAAGGCGGCGCTTCTAACGGGCCTGTCCGCCGGGACTCCGGTGATAATCGGAGCGGGGGACGGTGTTGCCACCAATGTGGGTGCCGGTTCTATTTCGCCTGGAAAGACATTTTGCTGTCTGGGAACTTCCGCATGGATCACCACTACTTCAGACGCCCCCCTGTATGATGAGCAAATGCGCACAGTCACCTGGGCACATATGGTTCCGGGTATGTATGCCCCTAATGGAACAATGCAGTATGCCGGAGGATCCTACAGCTGGCTGAAATCCGTCATCTGTCAAAAGGAGTCTGAAGATGCTGAATCAGCCCAAATCTCTGCTTATGATTTTATTAACAGAGAGATCAGCAAAAGTCCAATCGGCTCCAACAATCTGATCTTCCTGCCCTATCTTCTGGGCGAGCGTGCTCCCCGATGGGATGCCCGGGCGAAAGGCGCCTGGATTGGGATAAAACCGGAAACCACCAGAAACGATATCTGCCGCAGTGTACTGGAGGGAATTACCATGAACCTGTCCCTCATACTGGATGTACTCCGGCTGCAGACTCCGGTCTCTCAGATAATGGTTCTTGGCGGCGGAGCCAAAGGAGCCGTCTGGCGCCAAATGATGGCAGATGTCTTTAATACGCAGATAACAGTACCTGCACTTTTGGACGAAGCAGGTGCTATGGGCGCAGCGGTAAATGCCGGGGTAGGTGCCGGTATTTTCGAAAACTTCAGTGCCATTGGCCGATTTCTTGAAATCCGATCGGTGCACATGCCGGATGAACAGGCAGTAACTGAATACCTGCCTGCGAAAGAATTATTTAACGATTGCTATGAAGCTTTAAAAAATGTATTTCAGAAAATGTAAATATATATTTGATACAATACAATGGTTCGATAAAATTTGCGCAAATTTTATTGACAAGCCTTGCTCTCCTATTTTATAATAAAGTAAACAGGAATCACAGATGCTTACATAAAATTTAAAGAATTGGAGCTACTGCTATGGCAACAATAACAGACATCGCTAAAATGGCCGGTGTATCCACCTCTACCGTATCCCATGTTGTAAACAAGACCCGTTTCGTCAGTCCGGAACTTGTTGAACGGGTGGAAAAAGCAATCCAGGAGCTGGATCATCCGCCTAATTTTGTTATCAAGAAGAACAAATCTCTTACTCAGTCCTCAACGGATGCCAAATATGTCCTCTTCCTGAAATCTAACAGGAAAAGTAACTTTCAACAGCAGATTGAGAAACAGGCAGAAGCGCTTTTAAAAAATACGCCCTATTCTCTGCTATCCTTTGAGTACTCATACGATCCAAACAGATTGGATATTATTAACCGTTACTTAACTAATGCACCGGAAGCCGCAGGTGCCATTGTCTTTCCTGATGAAGAAGAAACCATTCAGGAATCCTTTTTGAACCATGTAAATTTCCCTGTTGTAATTCTGGGCAGAGAACTGGAAAATTATAAAGCAGACACTATTGTATCTGACAGCTGTGATGGGGGATATAAGGCAACCAGACATTTAATTAAAAACGGGCACGAACAAATCGCTTATCTGGGATCTTCCCAGGACCGTTCACCCAAAAGGCTGATGGGATTTATGCAGGCGCTGCAGGAGTACGGAATCGAAGCGAACCCTAAATATATCGTGACCAATCTGCACAACTCACAGGATATATATAATGTGCTGAACCAGCTTTTTACAGGATATGATGCACCCACTGCCATACTGGCAGCAAATTATTCTATTCTGCTTCCATTGCTGCACTATATGGATTCGCACAATATCAGCTGCCCGAATGATGTTTCCCTGGTGGTATTCAATGAGTTTGATTGGGCGGCACTGCATAATCCCCCCCTTACAACGGTAGAGCAGAATACTGCTGAAATCGCAAATTTGGCAGTTAGTGCACTGATCGAGCGCATTAATTCCCCTACATTGCTGCCCTACAGAAAAATAGTCATTCCCTCCAAGTTAAACGTCAGAGATTCCACCTGCGGCATTGGACGGGGACCTTTCGGGGAAAAAGCAGAAACTATTGAATCCCTGGCTCTGACGCCTTCCGAAGAACAGACCCTGCGGGAGAAAAATTACACAGCTGCTATTTCTTTCCACTATGCCGGCAAAGCATGGATGGAGCTGCACCAGAAAGGAATCCGGGATATCTTTGACAATCTGGGCATTTCTATCATAGCGATTACTGATGCCCACTTTAACCCGGAACTGCAATGCAGACAACTGGAAAGCCTTAAGCTTTTGGAACCCGATATTCTGATCGCCATACCGACAGATAATGAAAAAACTGCCCATGCCTTTCAAAATATTACCCATAGCTCTTCCCGGCTGATTTTAATTACCAATGTCCCGGATGGACTGACACCGGATGATTATGTCTGCTGTGTTTCTGTCAACGAGCACTCTCACGGACGCAATATGGGACACGGTCTGGGCGAATATATGCAAAAACACGGACTCACAAAGCTGGCATTTATCAAACACGGCGCCAATTTTTACGCTACCAACCAGAGAGACCGGGCAGCCGAACAGGTAATAACCGAAGAATATCCCGATCTCCAGGTCTGCGGTACGATTGCATTTTGCTCCGAAGAAGACGTATTTAAGCAAACACTGGATCTGGTAAAACGACATCCTGAAATCGAAGCACTCTATGTTTCATGGGAAGGGCCTGCTATGGAAGCAATGGCTGCCTTAACCCAGATGGAACGCACGGACATCGCCATCGTAACCGGAGATCTGGATTATTCTATCGCTCAGAATCTGGCAAAAGGAGGGATGATCAAAATGATCAGCGCCCAATGTTCCTATGAGCAGGGACAGGCAATCGCCATGGCAGCCGCCAACGCTCTGCTTCATAAAAAGACACCTTCTTTTATCGGCATCGAACCAATTGTTGTCACACCGGAAAACCTTTTAAAATCCTGGAAGAAGGTGTTCAAAGCGGAGCCTTCTTCTGCATTAAAGCTGGCACTGAAGGAAAATCCTAATTATATTTTTTCAAAAGAGTAGCCTTGCAGCGCACTTTTAGCAAAACATTATGAATAATTTGGGGTCAGGTGAGTAAGTGATGCTGTCCTAAACCCAAGCAGAGCACCGGAAACCGGTGCTCATATCATGCATAGCCAGAGGGCTTTACAGCCTCAGTAATATCCATTTCAAGGGATATACTGTTATGCCAAACTATATTCCTGATATAGATTTTCTCTTATATCTTTATCCGTTACCGCTTTTTTCAAATCTATGGTTCGGTTATCATTTATTAAATGTAACGTTAGCTCTGCAAACATCCGTTCTCCTTCCACTCGGCCTTCCACACGCCCTTCCATTCGGCCTTCACTTCTCATATCTTCAAATGCTTTACACATATCGTATTCCTCCTTATCATTTACCTGCGCCTGTTCTATTATCTCTTCCATCTTTGAATCTTCACCCAATAAGATAAAAATTATCTCTATCGTTTCCCGAAGCAACTTACTGTATCTGATCCTGTTCTTCTCCACATGGGCTTTCATTTGGCACTTGTCATCAGCATATTTTATAATGCCAAATACTTCTCTTAAGTCTGTTTGAAAATATTCCAGATGCGCTATCCGTTTTACATCCAAAACATTTAATTTATAGTTCGGCAAATATGGAAGGAACTTCTCCAGATCACCGGACAAATGAAGCATATCGTGTAAATTCAGGCTGCCATCCCAGGGTTTTTCTCCAAAGTATACCACCAATGTAAAAACCGGATGCAGCTTATCCTTTTTCTTCATGCCTGATAAGAATTCTTCTGCAGTTCCATATTTCCCTGTTTGTTTATAGTTTCTTTGTAATTGCTTTACCTGGTCTGCATAATTCATAGCATCATACAGCATATTACGAATTACCATTGCATAATGAACATGCTCCTGGTTTTCACAGGCAAGAATTAGAAAATCTGCCCCAAGAGCTGCTTTCTTAATGATGTCACGGTTTCTACGTACTGACCTTTTAGCGGCATCCGTTTTACCCGGCAGATATTCCTGTGCTGAGTCCAGCGGAACCAAATCTTCGGCGTGTATGATTTGATTTCCGTTAAAACACGCTCCGTTATATAAGTCTGCGAAGTGTTCCGGCTTGCCCAGAAATATTTTTGCTGCGATATCTTTTTCTTGTGTCATAAATTCCTCCTATTCATTCCGAATACAAAGACACAAAAATTAATAATCAAATCTAAAGGGAAACTGTACTGAAAATGTACCAGATTAGTGATGAGCCTTAAGAATTTTTGAAGTAGAAGTGTTTTTGAAATGTATCTCTGTATTTCTTTTTTACATTATACAACACTTATATCATTATTTCAAGTTCTATTTTTATTTTTAATTGCAACATTTTCTTAATAGATTTTTTTATAAATAATATGTTATATTTTGCCTGTATACAGCAATCATTCTTTCTGCGTATTTTAAAATGAATAGTCTGGTTAAAGCCTTGATCTGCTCAAAGAACAAGGAACATTCTGCACTTGTTCATTACCATACGCTCCCAAAACACAAAACGTTTTTACTTAGTTAAACACAAATATAATATGAATAGTTGATCCCTTATAAACTTTTCGCCTGTAGTGGCGCATATGTCATCAGAAAACGCGAAAAACGAAATAGATCATGTACACACACCCATACATAACCTATCCCGCCTTCTCTATCATTAAATCCTCCGGCATTAAATAATTATTCCATTACTTATTCATAATCCTGCCCTTATTTCAGCGCTTATTCCTGCACCTTCTCCCACTGCCTGCTGCCCGCAGATTTTGCTACCGCTGCACAAACTTTCTCAACTCCATATCCCACGGAAAATCTGGTAGAAGGCTGCTCTCCGTTTACAATAGCACTTACAAAGTCAAACATTTCAATCGCCTTCAGCTCTCCATAGCCGATATTCATGCCCGGAATATTCCAGGTTGCATCTCCATAAAAATGCGCGGGACCCGTATAAATAGTTTTAAATCCACGCCTGTCATCGGGATCGTTTGCCCAGCAAACCTGCAGTTCATTAAGCCTCTCATAATTAAAACATACGCTGCCAAGTGTTCCATGAAGTTCCACAGTAATAAAATTGTTCCTTCCCCATGCATTTCTGGTGGCTTCAATGCTTCCCACTGCACCGCTCTTGAAACGAACCAGAAATGAGTCTTCATCATCTACATCCACCGCCTCTTTCTTTGCATTGGAATCCATCTTGACTGTTCCCAGAAGGTCCGTCCCCCCTTCCTGTACCGGCCTTTCAGTAATATAAGTCTGCATCATAGACACTACTTCATCAATATCTCCTGCCAGATACTGCGCGATATCGATTACATGGGATGCAATATCTCCCAGAGTACCTGCTCCGGCCACTTTTTTCTGAAATCTCCAGGACAACGGTGAGGAAGGATCCGCAGACCAGCTTTGCAGATAAGTACATCGTACATTCAATATCCTGCCAAGAGAACCCTCATCGATGAACTTTTTCGCAAGTACAAGTGCAGGCACCCGGCGGTACTGATACGCATTCATGCTGATAATCCCCTGTTTCGCCGCTTCTTCTGCTGCATTTGCCATTTTTTCTGCATCTTCCAAAGTAGAAGCAATAGGCTTTTCACAGATCACATGTTTCCCTGCCTTCAGAGCAGCAATGGCGATTTCTGCATGGGCATTGTTTGGCGTACAGATACTTACAACATCTATTTCCGGATCCTGAATAATTTCCCGGTAATCGGAACACCATTTTTCAAAACCAAATCTTTCTTTTGCATCCGCAGCAATTTCCGGTTCAATATCACAAATTGTTTTCATAACAGGCATTGCCGGTGCCGGCCAAAATAGTTTTGGCAAATTTGAATACCCCACTACGTGTGCTTTTCCCATAAATCCTGCTCCGATTAAACCTACATTTAATTTTTTCATTGTCATTTTCCTCTCTGTTCAATGTGTTTGAACGCTCAATTTTTATCCTTATCATTGTCAGTTCTTTTTCTTCTGCGCCAGATTACTGAGTGCAACCGCAACAACAATGATTGCCCCTTTGACAATTGTCTGCTGTGCGCTGCTAAGTCCAGCCAGAATCAATGCGTTGTTAATAAGTCCCATTAAAATAGATCCAAATAATGCACCGATTACGGATCCTGTGCCGCCTGACATAGAGGTTCCGCCCAGTACTACTGCAGCTATGACAGACATCTCGTCCCCGTCTCCATAAGAATAACGGCCTGCCTGTAGACGCGCTGCATACATGATTCCCGCAAATGCTGCAAATGCACCTGACATAATAAAAGCGGTGATCTTCACTTTTACGGTATTAATTCCACTGTACCCTGCCGAAACTTCATTACCGCCTGTCGCAAGTGTATGGCGTCCAAATGCTGTTTTGTTAAATATCAGAATGCCGATTATGTAAAATAAAACCGTCCATAAAATCAAAACCGGAATGCCGGCGATATTTCCCACTCCAAAGATAAAATTAAATCCTGTATTTTCAATGGGAACTGCCGCCGTATCCGTTATCCACATTGCGCTTCCCCTTACTACCTGCATCATACCCATCGTCGCCAAAAATGCCGGCAGACGAAGTTTTGTGATTAATATACCGTTTACCAGACCTACCAGGCATCCAAATCCAAGTCCGGCTGCCAAAGCGAGTAAAATGGAGTTGGTACTCTTCAGGATCAATGACACGATCATTGCTGTCATTGCCGCAACTGCTCCAACCGTCAAATCAATCTGTCCCGCAGCCATAACAAAGGTACAGGCAACTGCCATTACGGATATCATTGCCGTCTGCCTTAAGACGTTCAATAGGTTATTCGCACCTAAAAACCCTTTATTTCCCAGCGTTACGCTGAATACAATAAATACGGCAACAAAGATAATGTAAACCATATACTTATCCCACTGCAAATTCCCAAGTCTATTCCCCTTTTTGGATTGCATACTGTAACTCCTCCTCTGCTTTTATCTCTTTACGTTCTATTTCTCCCGTAATCCTTCCATCATACAGGATTATAATACGGTCACAGACCGCCATCAGCTCTGTCAATTCCGAGGACACGAAAATTACTCCCTTACCCTCATCAGCAAAATTACGGATCAGTTCAATAATTTCCGTCTTCGCTCCAATATCCACACCGGCTGTGGGTTCATCCAGCATCATGATCTGAGGATTCATATTCAGCCATTTGGCAATTACAACTTTTTGCTGATTTCCACCGGACAGCAGATTAATTCTCTTCTGTATACCATCCGTGATAATATTCAGCTGCTCAATGTTCTTTGCAACCATTTCGTCTGCTGCTTTTTCATCAACCAGAATCTTCTTCTTTCTCAGTTTCGTTACGATGGGCAAAATAGCATTTTCCTTAACAGAATGAATCAGCACCAGCCCCTGTTTCCGCCTGTCTTCCGGGATCAGGGCAAACCCCGCTTTAACAGCATCCCTGGTACTCTTCACTTCGATTACCTTTCCATTTAACAAAACCGTACCGCTTTCTTTTTTTCTGACGCCAAACAAAGTTTCCAGAATTTCAGTCCTTCCGCTTCCCATAAGTCCGGCAAAACCCAGAATTTCACCTTTTTTAAGGGAGAAGGAAATATCCTGAAGCTTACTGTTAATATTCAGATGCTGAACCGTAAGAATATCCGCACCCTTTTTATCATATTTGCGCTCTATCCAATCGAACTTTTTATTCACACCTGCCCCGCCGATCATGTGTGCAATAATATCATCCAGGGTCAGATTACAGACTGCATCGTTATGCACAATGACACCGTCCCTTAATATGGTAATGGAATCGGCTATCTGCATAATCTCATTCATTCGATGGGAAATATATACCATGGATACCCCTTTTTCTTTCAAATCCCCTATCATCTTGAATAATTCTGCCGTCTCAGAATCAGAAAGCGCTGCTGTTGGTTCATCCAAAACCAGTATACGTGCCTGCTTGGAAACTGCTTTGGCAATTTCAATCATCTGGCTCATCCCCACGCTGAGTTTATTGACCGGAACATCAGGATCTGCAGCAATCCCCAGCTCATCCAGAACTTCCTTGGCTTTTTTATTCATATAGGCGGTATCCCGGATGCCATGTCTGGTTACTTCCTCTCCCAGAAATATATTTTCCGCCACTGTCATTGTCTGCACCAGTGACAGTTCCTGAAAAATCATGGCAATCCCGTTATCCTTCGCATCATGGGTGCTGTGAATCATTACCTGTCTGTCATCTATATAGATCTCCCCATCGTCCCTGGTGTAGACGCCTGTCATAATCTTCATCAGCGTAGATTTACCGGCACCATTCCCTCCCACCAGAGCATGTACCTCTCCTTTTGTAAGAGAGAAGTCCACCCCCTTTAGGACCGATACGGCTCCAAAGGACTTTTTTATCCCTTTTAGTTCTAATACATATTGACTCATATTGACCTCCATGTATATCACAGGCACCTTTCATGCGTCCTGTGAAAATTAACTGTTTCTGTCAAAGCGGCTTATAGCGTATTTAAAAATTCATTCCCGCTATAGCCGCCGAAATAACTATTCCTTGTATGCATCCTTTAAAAAATCCGGTGCAGGTACATGATATACATCTTCATATGCCTGAAGTATATTAGAATGATCTACTCTTTTTGCCGGAACCGCCACATAAGCAGGCACTTCTTTACCCAGTAATGCATAAGCCGCCATATTAGCTTCCGCCACACCCTGATCATATGGAAGCTGTGCACCAAGACCTAAAATTTTGCCTGCTGCTATCTCTTTTGCCACATTATTTCCCAGATCAATGGTAGCCAGGAGAATATCATCCCTGCCTGCTGCACGCAATGCCGACAGCACACCTTCACAAGGGATATCCCAATGAGCAAAAATAGCCTGTATATCCGGATTCTGTGTCAGCATGGCATCCGCTACCGCATCACAGCCATTTTCATCCTGGAATCCCATTTTGGATACAATCTCTATATTGGGATATTTATCTTTCATGGTTTTCTCAAATGCTTCCAGCCTCTGATTTGTCACAAAAAAATCCACATCATAATAGACAACACCAATTTTTCCTTCGCCATTTAATGCCTCTCCGATTAAATCTGCTGCTATTACTCCATTTCCGTAGTTATCTGCCGAAACACTTCCCACATAATTTTCGCCTGCCTTAAAACCTTTCGGCACATTATCCATAAATACCAGTTTCGTACCGGCATCGGCAACACGCTGGAAAGCATCCGCAGTCGCTGTGGCATCTGTTGGAATACTTACGAGAACATCCGGGCTTTTTGCCATAATGGTTTCAATATCAGCCACCTGTTGTTCTGCGGAGAAATTAGCATCTGTTGTAGCAACGATTTCAATACCAAGCTCTGCAAACCGCTCCGTCAAACCTTTAAGCTGTGAAGTAGACCAGTCATTTCCACCATAGTGGAAAGAAATGGCAGCTGTATATTTGCCTTCCTTCACTTTTGCAATTTCTTCCTCCGTCAGCGTCAATTCGCTGGCTGGAGTAGCACTCTCTCCGTTAGGGCCCGTGGAAAGGATTTCTCCGGCTGCGGCCGTTTCATTATCCTCTGACTGTATAGAAGTTCCTGCGGCTGTTTCATTATTTCCCTCTGTTGTTGTCACTGTATCGGTTGTGGTGCTGCAGGCTGCCAAAGAACAAACCATAACTGCGGATAATAATACACTTAATATTTTCTTCTTCATCTTATCTTTCCACCTCGTACTTTCTGTGATTACAGTAGCTTTCCTTTTAAATATTCATAAGATGTTTCACAAGCTTCACAGGGATCTCCGGAATACCCGTCAATCTCTACGAGCCAGTCGCCCTCATACCCCTTATCCTTTAAATAGGAAATAATTTCTTCCAGATTGATGCGTCCTTTTCCTAATGGTACAAACTCACCGGCTGAATTCAAATCTTTAAGATGTACATATTTAATTCTGTCATAATACTGCTTTATCATTTGAAGGGCATCAGACCCGCCTGCTGCCAAGTGCGCAATATCCGGGCAGAAAGAAATATCCGTTAAGGAAAATAATTTATGGATCTGATCCGGTTTTTCCGCCAGTGAGCCCAAATGCGGATGATAGCTGGGGATTAAACCGTATTCTGAAATAATTTCAGCAGCCTGATCAATCCCTTTTGCCAATCTGGGATAATCTTCTTCCTTGATGCCCGAACCGTGTATAGATCCGCCTCCCAGTACGATATGCCTGGCTCCCAGCTGACTAGCAATGGAAGTTACCTCTTTTAATTTATACAATTCGTCTTCCAGCGCGTCTTCATAAATAAAATGGCATCCTGCATACACGCCTAAAACAGATACACCATATTTCCTGCAGATATCCAGGAACTTACCGGGATTATCTTTGTAAGCGCGTATATTGCCCTCAAATATTTCTATGTATTGGTATCCTCTGGCTGCAATTTTAGAAATCGCATCTTCATCATCACACATTGTCACGTAACCTACATCTTTCATGCTGGTAACGCCGCCTCCATCACCTGTCAATGGACCAAAAGCATTTGTCATGTATCCTAGTTTCATAATAAACCTCTCCTTTTTCGCTAAATTTTTATTTATTTGCGCAAATTTGTTTTGTGGTTTTATATTAACTTATCTTTTGTGCATTGTCAATATTATTTCTCTTTTTTCTCTTACTAAATCATCACTTTGTATATTTTCCTCAAATAAAGTATCGAAAATAGGGGAATCCCACCTTTATTTTTGTGTATTTTTATTATCTCCCCTGTTATTCCTTTTCTCTTATTTTTCTGAACCATCTATTTTTTCTATGATTAACTGGTTTTTATCATTGACAAAGAGAGGTATTTCGGTTTATGATGGATTTGTAGTAAAATTTGCGCAAATATTTTTTTTGTATGGTCACTAATCACAAGATTCTCTTCGTGGAATCTCAATGAATACTCCCATTTAAAAGAAAGGATTACTGCTATGAAATTAGGATTTGTAACTGCTATATTAGATCAGGAAGATTTTAAAGAAGTGGTAGACACTGCTGTTTCCATTGGTTATGAATGCCTGGAAGTTGCCTGCTGGCCTGTGGAAAAAGCATCCAGGCGCTACGCCGGCGTAACCCATATTGATATCGAAAATCTGAACGAAAGAAAAATCCAGGAAATCAAAGCTTACTGTACCGAAAAAAACATAGAAATCTCCGCCCTGGCTTATTATCCCAATATGCTTACGGAAAATCCAGAAAAAAGAAACTGCTATATTAAACATTTAAAAAATATGATTTGTGCCGCACCCAGACTCGGCGTACCTATGATTACAACTTTTATCGGAAGAATGCAGACAAAGACTATAGAAGAAAATCTTACTGAATTTCAGAAGGTTTGGAAGCCAATTATAGAGCTGGCTGAAAAACACGACGTGAAAATAGCTATTGAGAACTGCCCCATGCTTTTTGGTCCTGATGAATGGCCGGGCGGACAGAATCTCATGACTACTCCTGCAATCTGGCGGAAAGTATTTTCTCTGATACCCAGCAGACATTTTGGACTTAATTACGATCCCTCACACTTTATCTGGCAGGGTATTGATTATCTGAGACCGCTTTATGAATTCCGGGAGAAAATTTTTCATGTACATTATAAAGACATTAAAATCTATCCGGAGAAATTAAAGGATACAGGTATTATGGCATACCCTCTTGAATATATGTCACCAAAGCTTCCCGGGCTTGGGGATGTGGACTGGGGTAAATATGTATCTGCTCTGACCGACATAGGATATGACGGCTGTTCCTGCATCGAAATTGAAGACAAAGCATTTGAAGGATCAAAGGAAAAAATCATCGATTCCCTGAAACTTAGTTACCGCTATATGCGTCAGTTCATCATTTAAGGAGGACGATCTATGAAAACTTTAAATATCGGATTAATCGGAGCAGGCTTTATGGCAAAAGCCCACTCTGTAGCTTATGCCGGAATGCCTATGTTCTTCTGGCCTGCACCTGCTATCCCTTTCAAAAAAACGATAGCAGACATCAATGAAGCTGCTGCCCGTGACGCAGCAGAAAAATTTGCATTTGCATCCTATACTACTGACTGGCACGATATCATCAATGACCCGGATATTGATGTGGTGGATATCTGCACACCCAACAATGTGCATGCTGAAATCGCAATCGCCGCTGCCCGATCCGGAAAACATATTCTCTGTGAAAAACCCCTGTCACTGACCACCAGCCAGGCTAAAGAAATGTATCTTGCAGCGAAAAATAATCACGTAAAAACCATGGTCGCATTTAATTATCGAAGAACTCCTGCGGTACAGCTGGCTAAAAAATATATTGAGGAAGGAGCAATTGGTAAAATTTTAGATTTCCGTGGCACCTACCTGCAGGACTGGTCAGCTGATCCGGATTCACCTCTTTCCTGGCGCTTTCAAAAAGACATCTGTGGCAGCGGTGCCTTAGGTGATATCGGAACCCATGTTGTAGATATGCTCCGGTATCTCGTTGGAGAATTTACCAGTGTGAATGCCAGGACTGCTACCTACATTCCTGAACGACCGGTACAATCCGGTATGTCTGACAGCCTCGGCAATACAAAAGGAGGTGCAGACAGTATCCGTCAGTCAGTAGATGTAGATGACCAATGCTGTTTTATGGCTGAGTGTGCCAATGGTGCATTTGGTACGATCGAAGCCACCAGAAATGCCTGGGGTAGGAATAATTATATTACATTTGAAATACACGGCTCTGAAGGATCTATCTGCTTTAATTATGAACGGAGAGACGAACTTCAGGTATGCTTTGCTAAGGACGGGGATGACAGACGTGGTTTCCGCACTGTTTACACGGGCCCCTGCCATCCCTATGGCGAAGGATTGTGGCCAATTCCGGCACTTGGCATTGGTTATACGGAAACAAAAATTATAGAATGTTATGATTTTTGCAAAGCCATCATGCAGGACCAGGAAGTCAGCCCTAATTTCCGGGATGGCTACGCCATTGAGCTGATCTCAGACGCCATATTAGAATCAGCTAAGACAAGGGTATGGACGAAGGTAAAAGAGGTAGCGGAAAATTAAATAGCCAGGGTACTGTTTTTTAAGCAGTACCCTGGCTTAATTCTTATATTTCAGTCAAAGACACCCGCGCTTCATACGGTCTCATCTGCATTATATTTTCATAACCCTGCGCAAATTACTCATGCAATCCTCCTCTCCCTTTTCTATACTGTCTCATATACCAATTCTAAAAGGAGATTTTATTATGAGTATTTTGTTATCTGCAAATGAAGTTACGAAGATATACCAGAAAAACCAGCGTCCGGGGCTGGACCATATTTCATTCCAGGCTGAATCCGGCGAATTTATCGGTATTATGGGAGCGTCCGGATCTGGAAAAACCACTTTATTAAACGTATTATCCACAATAGACAATCCTACAAGCGGAGAGATCATCATCAATGGTATTCTGTTAAACAGTTTATCAGACCGGGAATCCGCTGATTTCCGCCGGGATCATTTAGGCTTTATTTTTCAGGAATACTTTTTATTGGACAGTCTCACGATCAGGGAAAATATAGCAGTTCCGCTGACCCTGAAGAAAATGTCCCCTCGGGAAATCGAAAGCAATGTCCTCAGGCTTGCCAAACGGTTTGGCATTGCTTCCCAGCTTGACAAATATCCAGGTGAGCTTTCTGGCGGGCAGAGGCAGCGTGCCGCAGCCGCCAGGGCTGTTATCAAAAATCCCAGCATATTATTTGCCGATGAACCCACCGGTGCCTTAGACTCCGGTTCCGCAGCAGAGCTTCTGGATACTCTGTACGAAGCAAACAAAGATCTGGGAACCACGATCTTAATGGTAACCCACGATGCATTTGCTGCAAGTTATGCAAAACGAATCCTCTTTTTTAAAGATGGCTGCATACTGAAAACACTTTGGAATCATGGCATCAGCCGAAATGACTTCTATGGAACCATCATGGAAGAAACCACCCGGATAAATCATGCATGACAGGAGAACCTTATGAATATTATTTTGATAGCTATAAAAAATCTGAAAAAGAACTTTTCCTTTTACACACTATATCTGATATCAGCATCCTTAGTAATAACGATCTTTTTTGCTTTTACCTCTTTTTCTATGAATGACGTAATGCTGGAAAAAATCTCTTCTGATGGAAGAGTGGAAATGATGTGCCGTACGGTTTCTGTTTTTCTTATGGCATTTGTTGTCTTCTACATGACTTACTCTAATGGATTTTTTCTGCGTCGAAGGACCAGAGAGCTTGGCATCTATGCATTGCTGGGATACCGAAAATCAGCTATCATGCGCCTGTTAGCCCTGGAGAACTTTTTTATTTGTACGGCTTCACTGATCATCGGCGTTCTGGCCGGCGGATTCTTGCACAAAGGTGTCGTTGCCTTTATTACTGCACTTTTGAATCTGTCTTTATCAGATGAAAAAATGATACTTTTTAACCCTGGGGCTATAGTCCAGACAGCTATATTTGTCCTCGCCGTTATTTCTGCAATGTTTCTTTCAAATGGAAAAGTAATCCGGCAGACTTCACTTTTGAACCTGATACGCCTGGAGAAACATGCAGAAAAGAATATGAAAACCCGGATCGTTCCTGCCATTTTGGGACTTTTGATGATTTTATCCGGATACTTTTTAGCATTAAATATTTTACAGGGAAAAGAATCCCTGTGGATTACTGCCGGATTCACTCCAATCGGTATGCTGACCCTCTTGCTTGTAACATTCGGAACCGTATTTTTTATCAATTCTTTCCTGCCCTGCTTTATGTCTCTTACCAGGGGCAGCAAACGCTTTTATACGGAAGTGCGCATTATTACTATCCCGAATTTTATTTACCGTATTCGAAGTAATGCCAGAACCATCATAATGCTGACTCTTTTTTCCGCCGCTACCCTGACCATTACGGGAGTGATGGCACTTACATTATACTATCCCATTGCAGCAGTTTCCCGCATTGCACCTTCCGAGATTGAATTCCGGGTGGAAAATGCGGAGCAGATCCCGGCAGTCAAACACATCCTTGCGGAAAGTCAGTCCCTCGAATCAAATCAGACCCTTGCGACAAATTACTCCCTTGAATCAAATCACTCCCTTGTGACAAATAACTCCCTTGAATCAAATCACTCCCTTATGACAAATAACTCCCTTGAATCAAATCACTCCCTTCTGGACAATATGGATTCTTCCGGCGTTACACTTACACTTACAGACATTATAAAAGTAACCTCCGACGCCAACGTACTTCCCATAGAATATCAGATTGGCAGTGCAAAAGGAGATGCAAATAACGAAAAACTCACAAGAGTGCCCGGATTTGAATGTATTTCTGCATCCTCTTATGAGCAGTTAATGACTGCCCAGGGCAGATCAGATTCTCTGGAAGGTTTACTTCCTCTTACAGAAACCCAGTGCATCCTGGTGAAATACGAACCCAATGCAGATGGCTCTGATGAAACCGGCTGCGTATATCCGCTGCTCACCGATAAAGGCCCCCTGAATCTAAAAGTGAAAAGTACTACCCTGGCCAATCCCATTTCTTTTGCCAACAGTATCGGCACTTTGATTATCAGCGATGAAGCTTATAACCGGCTTGTTAAGATGACATATTCCAGGACTACCGTGTTAAGTCTAAATGGTCCGGGATTAAAAAATAATGAGTCTATCTATACAGCCATGGAAAAAATCACAGATAACAGCCCTTATCTTCAGGGTAATTCCCATCGGATTCAAGAATTACTTACCCTGAACAGCTCAACTTTTCTTCTGATCGGATTTCTGGTGGTTTTATTTTTCATCGCTACAGGAAGCATTTTGTACTTTAATAACGTCTCAGCCATAACTGATTCCAGAGAAGACTTGGATATTTTAAAGAAAATGGGCTACAGCAGCAAAAAAATTAAGATAATAATCAGAAATCAGGTGTTCACTTTTTTTAGCATCCCTTTTATAATTGGATTAACAGACAGTTTATTTGCTCTGCTTGTTTATAAGCGGGGATTGATGCAGAATTTATTGGGAGATACACTGATTCAATATTTACCTGTTGCAGTCTCCGTAGGAGTGACTGCCGCCATATACATGATTTACTATATGATTACCAAAAGAACGTGCTATAAGATTATTTTCAGCAGTTCTGTGCATCATGCTCCCCAAAGTCCTAATTAAAATTGTTTCGTTTGATACTGTTTTAATCTGCTCTGGAGCGTGTCTGAATATAAAAATGGAGATATAAAGAATGAAACCTAGAAAAATCAAATTGCTGTTTTTAGCAAATCACCTGATTACCATGTTATATATCGCAAACATTACCGGGCCGGGCCGATTATCCGAGTCCACAAGCTTAGTTCCATATCTTATTTCAACGCTGATACTGCTTGATATCTCCTATATTGTTACCTGCAACCTTAAAAATAACAAGATGCTGAATCTGTTCTGTGGATTGCTTGCTTTAAATTGCTGGTACATTGTGTTTACACTGGACCCTTCCCGGGCAGGCGCTGTGGCACTGACCGCTTTGGGTCCTGTTATTCTCTGCGCTTCAGCCAGATTTACTCTGGTATTCTTTTTTCAGGATACCGGATATCAATATAAACGTTTTACCGGAATACTGATGTTTTTTACCTGTATTGGATCCATTATCGGGCTTTTTATCTCTCCCCGGGTATTTGCATTTATGTTCGGAATTCAATTTCTCATCACTGTTTTTTGTTTTTTCCTGATCCTGATCAAGCATCACAAGCGGATGGGTTTTGTCTGGAAAAATGAGCGTAAATCTATACTTACCTCGTTTTTCCTGATCTTTGGAAGTTTTGCATTATACTGCATCCTCACGGCTAAGGTGCCGGGGCATCTTGAGAATTTTGGTGTTTACCTGATTGTACTTCTGTTCTTTTTTAACATTCATGCCATATCGTTTAAAAAGTCGAAAAGTACTCCTTTATCATCTGTATTTCATAAAAAACAGGCATGGATTATGTTCCTGTTTTTTGCTTTAGCCGTTATACTCATTTCCTATTTATTGAAATTCAGCTTCCGGGGATATTTTCTTATCATTAATCTGTTCATCTGGCTGGTATTTTTGTGTAATATTATGCTGGAGCAGAATTTCCGTATACAGAAGTTTTCCTTTCTCCATCCCGGTTCCTACAATAAAGTACTGGAACAGATTCGGCGGGAAGAACAGTTAAAAGCTGATTTCTCCAACTACCTTCATGATGAGGTGCTGCAGGATGTCTTATCCCTTAAGAATCTGATGAGTAAATCCGGTGATCCAAAAGTGCAGAAGCTCATTTTAAGTACTCTGGATGATCTAAACGGAAATATCCGGAAACAAATGCAGGACTATCATCCGGCGCTCGTAAAGTCATTGACTTTGAAGGAAAATTATCAGAACCTGATCGAAGAAACGGGCAGGTCATTTCCTTACCGTACCATTATCACCACCTTTACATGCCCGGACGATTTATTTTTGGTCGAACCCTATCACCTGATCATATACCGATTTATAAAAGAACTTGCCACCAATGTATATAAGCATTCCAAAGGAAACTATATGTGGGTTACATTGTCCCAGGACAAAGGAACTATTCATCTGTGTGTCAGTGACAACGGCACTTCCTGCGCAGATACCATTTTGCTTTCTCCCACATCCGATCACAAAGGGATCTCCTCCATTCAGGAACAGACACTTTCCTTGTGCGGTGAAATGAAGATTCAGGATAACACTCCCCGGGGGATATCGGTTCATATAACCATGCCTATGAAAGGAGAACATTCTTATGAAAGTTTTGTTAGTCGATGACCATATCCTGTTTGCCAAAAGCCTTGAAATCGCCTTAGAAGGCCAGGATGGCATAGAGTCCTTTTCATCTATCCGGGATACCAGACATATCCGGGATGATATTATACGGCTGAATCCGGATATCATCCTTATGGATATCAATCTGAACCATCTCAGCAGTGAAGACGGACTGTCACTTTCCAGGCGCATTTTAAAAGAATTTCCACAGCAGAAACTGGTGATGCTCTCCGGGTATGATCTGCCTGTTTACCGGAGAGAAGCACGTAAATTAGGTGCAAAAGGATTTATCAGCAAAACGGTTTCTCCGGATGAACTGCTGCGTATACTCCAGATCATTACTTTGGGAAATACTTATTTTCCAAATACAGATTCTTATATCGAGGAATTGACCGACAGCGAAAAAGAGGTGCTTCAACTGATGGCAGAAGGCTTGAAACGAAAAGAGATAGCATACCATCTTTTTATAAGTGAACGTACCGTTTCCAATCATTTGCAGCATATATTTGATAAATTACAGGTCTCCTCTTCTGTGGAGGCAATTGCAAAGGGGCTGCAGCACGGATATATTCCTCCTGTATGAAACCAGAATGCGTCAGATATTGGGATTTGCCCGATCTCTGACGCTTTCTCAATTATTACTGCTTTTTACTTGGTATCTGTTATTATTCCCACAGGTGTATTACCACTGCAATTGCGAAAATGCAAAGGTGTTACCCCCATTTTCTGCTTAAACTGCCGCGAGAAAAATATACTGCTCTGGTACCCGCAGAGCTCTGCAATTTCACTCATGGATTTATTACTGTATTTTAACAGTTCCCCGGCCTTTTTCAGGCGCAGATCAATCAGATAATTTTTAAGGCTCATTCCGGTGGAGGCAGTTAATATCCGGTTAATCGTGCTTTTATGGCAGGCGAAAACAGCAGATAATTCCTGATGAGTGATACCCTCCTGCATATGTTCCACAATATAATCCAGGATCTGGCCCTTCATCTGATCCTGCTCCTGACCTCCCATAACCTGTGACTGAAGCAGTTTCATAACCAGAGATCCTAACAGGCTGCTGCAAATCTGGCTGGAATACATACGCCCGATGTGATACTCCTTTACCATTTGCTGAATCGTTTCCACTAAAAAACTATTTTTCAGAATATTCGTCTTATGATAAAGTCCTGCCAGTGCCATTCTGTTTTCCGGCGATTGATCCTGCAATACAAATTCGATACCGGATAATAAAAAGGGATCTTCCACATCCGCTAAAATTGTATTTCCCACACCCGGGGGCACATAAAATAAGTCCCCCATAATTGCAGGACAGGTTTTATTTCCTATGACATACCGCCCTTTTCCTCTGTGAACATAGAGCATATAATGGTAATCAAATACCCTGCGTGATGTTTCAAACCCGCTGTCACACTGATATAGATTAATTACATTCATTTTCAGCTTCATTTCTAACCTCCCATGTTTTATATATATGAGTCATTTCTTTTATTTTTTGGTCTTTTACTGCATTGTAACTGATTCGATTCTATTATATCATAATTTCATAAAAAGAAATATAAAGGAGTGTGCTTATGTATAAAATTCAAAAAGGAAAAGAATCCATGACCGCTAAGGAAAGAGTAAAACGCACTTTTCAATATGAAAAAACAGACCGGGTTACCATCGGATACGATGCAAACCCTGCAGTTCATGAAAGATTAAAAAAGGCTCTGGGCATTGACGGATGCGATGACGAAACCCTTCTCCAGATATTAGGTGTAGACTACCGTCCCATCCAGGCACCCTATACCGGACCCGAATTATTCTCTGTCCCAGCCAACAGAAGGGTCGACCAACTGGAAGGCAGCATCATGCGCTGGGTGGAACATGACACCGGCGGATATTGGGATTTCTGTGATTTTCCATTAAAAGATGCCTGTGATGAAGCTTTTGAGAATTTTCCGGTACCGGATCCGGATTGTTTTGATTATGAGGCGGCATGTGAGCTGGCAAAATCTTACGGTAATCAATTTGCACTGTTCACAGGACATGCCGGTATGCCGGATATCATTAATTCTAACGGCCGCATTATGGGCGTAGAAGATATCCTCTGCCATCTGCTGGACCAAGACGAAGCTGCCATGTCACTGATCCGCCGACGTGCTGATTTTCAGTTAAAAATGTTAGACCGTCTGCTCCATGCATGTAAGGGGCAGATTGACTTTCTCTGGATGGGTGAAGATCTGGGAACACAGATCGGCCCTATGATCAGCCTGGAACTTTACCGGAAAGTATTAAAACCAATCCACAGGCAATTTGCGGACCTGGCTGACTCCTACCACATCCCCTCCCTGATTCATACCTGCGGATCATCAAGCTGGGTATATGAAGATTTTGTAGAAATCGGAATCAAAGGAGTGGATACCCTGCAGCCCGAAGCCGTAAATATGTCTCCCCAATATTTAAAGGAACATTTTGGAGGCAGGCTTAATTTCAGAGGATGTATCTCCACCGCCGGCCCCCTTGCTTATGGGTCCTGTGAAGATGTAACAAACGTCTGCAAAGAAACCCTGGATATTATGATGGAATGCAGAGGATATCATTTTGCCCCCACACATGCTATCCAGGATAATACACCCGTAGAGAATATCATTGCCATGTACCAGGCTGCACATGATTATGGGTATTATAAATAAGGCTATTTCTAATCCATACCGGTTAAAGAAAGAGCCTCAGACTCAAGAAGAAATTTCTCCATTGTCTGCGGCTCTGTCACTTGTGTCACTTTTTTACACAAATAAAGCAGTGCCTGTATGAAGCACTGCTTAACCTTACTTGAAACGTTACTTAAAGTTTTCCGGGCACCATCTCTATCTACAAAGCGTCCCTTACTCAGACAAACCTAATTATAAGATGCAATGTAGTACTAATCCGTAATCATCATCATAATATCTTCGATGGATTTTCCGCTTTCCTGGATCATATCATAGAGATAACCCAGCGCTTCTTCTCTCTTCTTGCCTTCCAGTTCTTCTCTTTTACTCAAAAGTTCATCCAGTTTCGCCTGCGCTTTTTCAATCTGTCCATCCAATACTTCGATTTGATCATCAATTGATTTTCTTTGTCCTCTTGCCATAGTATTATCCTCCTCAAATTCACTTATTTATTCTATATGAATATATTAGTTCCAAATGAGGATTTTGTCTAGTATTTTTACTGAAAACTCATACAAATTTATTGCCTTTTTTATTATTCTCGGTTCAAAATATCTAATTCTACAAAATCTCCTAAATTTCCTATCTTCTGGGTAATTTTTTCTCTCGCTGCATTACTGAACGCTTCTTAACTGTCATAGTCTCCGCCTACTGCTTCCATCAGAGCATTGCTGATCTTCTGTTTTATTTCGGACATATCTGACCCGTACTTTATAAGCTCCCAAACATCCCGGCCATTTACATACGCCTTTACCAGCCAGGGCGGCGTCCCTCCTGTCATGGGGCTGACCGGAATTTTCTCATTGGGATCTATCAATGCCAGATCCTCGTTATTCATTCGGATTGCCATTTTATCATTGCGGATATCCATACCTTCCTGCTCATACAAGGCAGCAACCAGACGATAGGTTATCCCTTCATCATCCACATTTGCATTTACCTCTTTATAACCCTCGGGTACTTTTACCGGATCAGAATCTGTATCCGGATATGCTTCTGATTGGATACCACCCATTATATCAGAGACGATTGCGATACCTCCTGATATGGATTGGTACGGAAAAATATCTGCTCCCTCTTTGTCCTGTGCAAGTGCCATAACAGATCCGGAGCACAGTACCAGACTGCATAAAACAGCGACTGGCAGTATTCCTTTCTTCTTGGGCAGATGTTCTGTAGTCTCACGGATACGTTCTTTCATATGAACTAAATTCCCCGATAGGCGAAAACCTACCGACACGGGATATTTTTTGACGGGTGTCCTTGCCGCACCAATGAGAATCGACGCATATTGAAACCGCAGTCCTTTATCTGCCTGATTTAAAACAAGTGTATCACATGCAAGTTCACATTGATGCATATATTCCCTGCATATCCAACGAACGGCAGGATTGAACCAATGTAAAGCTGATGCCAGAGCCGCAATTGTTCTCCCCCACAGATCCCATCTCATATAATGTGCCAGTTCATGGCGTAAAATCAAAATTGTTTCCAATTCGGTATAGTTTTTCTCCGGTACCAGAATAACAGGGTGAATAAGACCGGTAAGCAAAGCCGTTTCCACAAAAGGACAACGGTATATCTTCCGGCATTTTTTTATACCAAGGGGCCTGCCTGCTGCTTCCAGGCATTTATCCATCCATGGATCGTTAATTTCCTGGCACCATCTGCGTTGCATGTTCCGAAAAGAAACCCATTTCCCAAGCCCCCGGACTGTCACCACCATCACTCCTGATATCCAGACCACAACGATTCCCCAGAACAGAAGCACCCCATAATCCAAAGATGAACCGGTCTGAGTTGTGACTCCCCCAGATGTATAGTTTTCTTTTTCTGCCCCCCGATCCTGCGTAAAAGCTTCTGCAGACTTAAATACGGATGTACTCTGTAAAAATTCCGGCGCTTTTACTTCCACCATGGGAGTAAATACAACAGGCTTCATAGGAAATAACAATCCGGCGATTAAAACCATCCATAAAAGTGCCCGCCCGGAAGGAGCTACCCACTGCAGCAGGTCATTACGCAATACAATTAATAATATCCCCGCTGCTGCAGTCATTAAAACAGAAGAAATGATAAGAGAAATTAATAAATCAAACATCCGGTATGTTTCACCTCTTTTCCAAATCGGCCAGCCATGCCTCCAGTTCCCCAATACTGTTGTCATCAAGCTTTCCCCCATCATACAGCGATGCCATCAAGCTGCTGATAGAATTACTGTGATGGGTTTCTACAAAGTTCTGGGTTTCAAATGCCAGATATTCGTCTCTTTGAATCTGGGTCCAGTATATCCGCTCCCTGCCTCTTTTCTCACTTCTTAGAAACCCCCGTTCTGTCAGTCGGATCAACAGGCTGATCAGCGTCTGTGCCTTCCAGCCTTTTTCCTCCATTCTTTCCATTAGCATGGGAGCCGTGACCGGCTGTTCACATTCCCACACCTGTTTCATAACTTCAAATTCCGCATCCGGTAATTTTTTCATGTCTGTATCCTCCTAACCAACTCGATAAAGCATCATCTGTATCAATCCCAGCACCAGAAGATGTCCGGGATAAAATCCGTAAAAGAAATATTGAAATGCTTTGGATTGTTTTCCTTTTTCTCCATTGTACTTTAAAGTTAGCAAAACCGCAAGACAATGCCCTGCTATGTACATTCCGATTGTAGTAACCATCCGGATATCAAAATCAAATAGAAAACTTTGGAAACGCCAAAGCTGAAGTCCTGCTGCTAGCAGAACGCCGATAGTACCCCGTTTTGCTTTGCTCAAATTCCTGCTGTAATAGAAGAAAAACACATATGCAACACACTGGTAAGAATATTCCAGATCCAGTTTTACTGTAACCCATGTAAGGAACAGAACCACCATTGCGGCAATTACCGGCCTGGATTTTAGGCGCCGGCTGCACCAGAGAGCGAATAAATCCACTGCCATAGTGAACATAATGTTAAACCGCATTTCGGTTATTGGTATCAGATGGCCTTCACCAAATAACGTATATGGTATTTGAGCAAGCACACCGAAAAACAGGAGCCTTCCGATATATTTTCTTACATCTTTCGTGTGTTGAAATCCATTTGCCAGCAGAAAGAAAAACAGGACTGCCGCCATTCTGCCGATGATTCCCACTGAATAAGCCAGTGCCTGAATACATCTAATTGCTATTCCCTCTATTGCCGGAAAGCTTCCAAAGAAATCATACAGGTTTCCTCTTACCACATCCCTGACACAGAAAAAATCAGGACCATAGTACTGACAGATTAAATGATCGGTCAGCATAGCAAGTACCGCAATTATTTTTATTTTTCTTGTATTTATATTTACACCTTCTTTCTTATTAGACAATTGTCTTATTTGAATTATACATTTGTCTAATTGGAATGTCAAGAAAATCTTTTCAAGTATAAAATATCATTTCTGTGTACTGTACCAGATAAGCCGTCTGACAGATACGTTCTTTGTCACGATCTGTTAAACGGCTTGAGATTAAGATAAGAAGTAGAATGGAAAGATATCTTCAGAAAATAAAGTGTGAAAGAAAATTACGATACAGAAAGGATGCCACTATGCGATTCTTTCAACCCGTTTGATTGTGGCAGTATTGCAGGCTTGCCTGCAAAATGGGAATAAATATGGCTGAAAAATCATTATATCCGTGTTCAAATTCAGGCATAATATTAACGGGCAGCTTAATCATAGCTGTCATACAGACTGGTTATCACCGGTATTTCCCGGGTCTGTCTATCTGTCGTGATGATCTTCTCCATACCCGGAACCAGATCAAAATAGTTGTCACTTAGCAACAAATCCTCCTGAAAACTGATTTCTACAAATTTGCAGAACTGCCCTGCGGTAATCCGGTAGGTATTTCCGTCCAGCTTTTCACAGTGAATCTCTGGCTTTTGGAAATCAAAATGTTTTGCAGGCTTAAAGATAACTGTTCCGCTTCCAATTGTTTTCTCCTCCATGGTAAAGACATATGCTGCATAATATCTGCGGTAATCTTCCTCTTGCTGCAATTCCTCCTGAAAATCTATTACTTTGATACACTCAGAATGCAGCCTTTCTACCGAACACAGAAACTCCTCTTCTTTGATAAGCCCCCGCTCCACGTGGCGCAGCTGCCACTTTAAAGTTCCCTGTACCTTCACCAGTGTCTCATTCGTAAGATGGAGTTCTACTTTTGTCCCCTCTTCACAGGCAGAGGCAAGTACCGGCTCAAAGAAACGCTTCGCTCCATATTGCAGTGCCTTCCATCTTCCGAAGCAGTCGATGCTTGCCCAGGAGGCAACCGGCCAGCAGTCATTGATCTGCCAGAATAACGCCCCCATGCAGCGGCAGTCATTACGGTTTCTCCGCCAATGCTCCACCCCATAACGAATGCCCTCCAGCTGAATCATCTGTGAAAGATAAACAAAGGATGCAAAGTCTTTTGGAAACTTAAAATATTGTGCAATATAAGTATTTATCACTTCATTTCCGTTTTTACTCTTCTGATGGCCCTCCATTACATAAGAAAATATATTTCTGTCTTCCGGTAAGGTAAAGCTTTCGATTGTCTTCATGCAGGGAAAGGACTGCAATCCAAATTCAGAGTTAAAGCGGGGAAAAGTTGTCCGGAAATACGTAAATGGTTTCTGTCCATGCCAGACGTTCCAGTCATGGGTATCCCCTATATCCATATTTTCCACGTCCTGCATACTTCCGGAAGAAGACGGAGAACTGGGCCAATAGAAGATATCCGGTGCTTCTTTTGAGACCAGGGCTTTCATATCCACTTCAAACTGCTGTACATACATATCTTTATATTTCTGTTCCATCGTGTCCCAGACCATCAGCTCCGTTTCATTATTTCCGCAAAGCAATGCAATACAGGGATGATGCTGCAGTCTTCTGGTAAGCTGAACTACCTCTGCCTCCATATTTGCCCGTTCATCTCCTTCCCAGATCGTAACGATATTGGCAAACATAAAATCCTGCCATACCATTATACCGGTCTGATCGCAATAATCCAGAAATGCTTCTGCGGGGTATACTCCTCCGCCCCAGATTCGAATCATGTTAAAGTTTGCTTTTATACAGCTGTCAATGAGCTGCCGTGATTTTTCTTCCCGTATTCTTCCAAACAGGCTGTCTTCCGGTATGTAGTCTGCGCCCTTTGCAAAGACTTCAACATCATTGATTACAAAATGAAATGTTTCACCAAAGCAGTCTTTTTCCTGTTTCACTGTCAGGGTACGCAGTCCTATTTTCTTTTCCAGCATATGAACGATTTCATTTTCATGCCACAGCTTTGCACATACGATATAGCGCGGCTGTTCTCCATAATTAATGCACCACCAAAGCCGGGGATTTTCTATCATACAGGTCAGGTGTCCATCAACAGCTGCCTCTTCACAGAGCACTTCGCCCTCTGGGGATAAAATACTGATCCCGCACTTCGTATCCGGCAAAAAGGTCTCCCATTCTATATCACAAACCAACTCTACTTTTCCAAACCGGTGGTTCTGTCGGATCTGCAGTTCCTGAATCCTGCCAGCCCGGTATCCTTTGAGGGAAATCGGACGCCAGATTCCCATATCTGCAAGTTCAGGTCCCCAGTCCCATCCAAACATACAGGCTGCTTTTCTCATCTGCATTTTTGCCTGGAAGAGGTGACGGTCCAGATCCATATAAGGATGTTTTGCTTTTATGTTCTCGATTTGTCTGTAAGGTGAGGTAAAGGATACGGTAATTTCATTTTCTCCCATTCTTAACGCTGCTTTTACCTCTGCTTCCAGCACCATATGCATATTTTCACAATGCCGCACCAATATTCCATTAATATGAATGTCTGCAATGGTATCAATCCCCTGACATTCCAGCTGGATACTGTCCATGCTTAACAATTCAGGACTCACCAGAAACCTGCGCCTGTAATCGTAATCTTTTTCGGAAACTGCTTTGGCTCCCGCTTCATGATCCCGGTAAAAGGGATCCTGTATCTCTCCTTCCCGCAGCAGATCTTCATATACGGATCCGGGTACCACTGCAGGAATCCATCTTTCTTCTCCCCTGGCTCTCATTTCCCAGGTTCCATTTAAATTTAATTCTATCATTTTGAGTTCTCCTGTTCAGATCTAACCCGCAAAGTGGGACGTGCAGATAGATGCAATGATTTTTCAGACATGCCCTAATCCTTCAACTGATCTAATATTGCCCAAACGCCCTCCTGCAGCTGGACCTCCATCTCTTTTTCACCATAGCGGATTCTCTTTTTATCACTGCACGCTCCCATTATCTGAAATGATATGAGCTTTCCATTTTCCCATTCAACATCTGCGGTATGTCCGCCTCTGATACGGCTGCCTTTCAAATGCCCATGCTTCCAATCCGCCGGAAGTGCCGGCAGAACTACTACCTGATCTTCAAAGCTCTGTAACAGCATCTCACCGATCCCTGCTGTAATTCCGGTATTTCCATCCAGTTCCCAGGTACCGCACCACATGGATGTCTCATCGCTCATAACCGATGCCAGATTAGGTTTTACCAGTCTCTTAACCGTATCATTCAGTATTTTCCAAGCCTGTTCCCCATCGTTCATTCTGGCATGATATCCCACAAGCATCGCCATTCCCCAGGATGTGATTTCAAAATTTTCATACCTCAGCTCTAATGTCTTCTGAGCCGCATGCTTTAAATCCTGGTCTGCCCGGGCATCAATCTGATGAAATGGATACAGCCCCAGCAGATGGGAAGTATGCCTGTGATTTGGAATCGGTTCTTCAAAATCTTCCATCCATTCCTGAATCTGCCCTTTTTTTCCGATTTGATAAGGCGGAAGCTTTGGCAATATTTGATCTATGCGCCCCACCAATTCCAGGTCGGCGCTCTCCAGTTCCTTTGAAGCTTTTCTTGCAATTTCCAGAATCTCCCTGACCAGCACTACATCGCAGGTGGTGGACAGGGACAGAAAATAGTTTTTACCATCTATGGAGAATTGATTTTCCGGAGAATAGGAGGGTCCTGTCATATACCACCCGGTAACTTCATCAAAAAATAAATAATCCACTGCAAACTGAGCTGCACCTTCCAGAATCGGATACGCGAAATCTTTCAGGAATGCCCTGTCTTTTGTAAACTCGTAATAATCCCATAACAGCGCGGCTGTCCACGCACCCCCAAAGGAGAAGACACCCCAGTTATAAGACCAACCAAGTGAAGTGAAACCCCAGGGGTTTGACGTTACATGGGCAGTCCATCCCTTCACCCCATATGCTTCCCTGGCTGTCTTTTTGCCGGAGGGGACCAGCGTCTGCTCCAGCCAGTGAAATAACGGCCAGTATGCTTCCGTAAGGTTGCAGGCACCTGCCAGCCAGTACTGCATCTGTATATTCATATCAATATGCATGTCCTGGGTACAGTCTATCCGATTGTAAATGTTATCATTCCAGATACCACCCATATGAGTGGGAAGAGGTGCGTCTTCCCTGGAGGAAGCGATCAGCAGATATCTTCCGTATTGGAACATGAGGGCATACAGATCAGGGTCACTTGCACCTGCTGCTGCCTGTTCGATTCTTTCATCGGTAGGAAGATTCCAAGGAACGGCTGTATCTGGTTCTGCCATTCCTGCGGTTTTTCTCTCTGCCACAGCTGTTTCTTTCCCGCCCTCCAACCGGATATCCATTCTACGATACCGATCCTTCACGTCACGAATATGGATTTCCTTTAGCTCTTCATAAGTTTGGCTCTGCACTGCATTCAGCTGTTCTTTTACCATATGATCCGCGTCATCCATAAACATATTGGTTGCCAGCCCCATCCGCAGCTCTATTGCCGTCGCCTGATCTATTACAATACACCCGGATTCATATCTGGATTTCCCATCGGTCAGGACACGGATTCTGCCGTTTAAATGAACACCGCATTTTCCATCACTGTGGAGATCCTCCAATGCATCCCCGTTAATCAGGTAATCCTCATCTTCTATTCCTGTTATTCCGGTATTATTTCCGATTCCGTCATAACGGATTTTAATCTGAAATTTTACTTTTTGCCAGGAATAAAACTTCATCAATACGATCTGGTGGGGACCGGATACGAATACTTCCCGGACAAATGGATTGTTATGAATAGTAAATTCTGTATTTGCAATACCGGCACTGATATCCAGGCTTCTTCGTAAATCAGACGCCTTACATTCATCCCCCTCCATACACAGGTCTAATTCTAATTCCCCCACAGGCATATTGGTTCCATAATTATTTTTATTTCCGGTTAGATTTCTGCCAAGATGATCTGCCTTTTCATAATCCTTATTTAATAAAACCTGCCGTATCTGACCTAACAGCTCTTTTGTACCAGGACGGTTGTTTTCCGAAGAAGGTTCTCCTGACCAGAACGTAGATTCATCAATCTGGATCCGCTCCGAAAGCCCGCCTCCATATACCATAGCCCCTATTCTGCCATTTCCCAGGGGCAGCGCCTCAATCCACTTCTTTGCCGGCTGCCGATACCATAATATATCTCTGTTATTCATATTTATTCCCATTGCATATTGCAGGCAAGCTGCAATACTGCCACAATCAAACAGATTGAAAGAATCACATCGTGGCGTCCTTTCTGCATCGTAATTTTCTTTCAACCTTAAACCCCCTTTATAGCGGGATCCGCCTGCGATGCTGTATTAGCCTTTCACTGCTCCCATCATAATTCCTTTTGTAAAATACCTTTGCATAAACGGATATACTGCCAGGACAGGAATGATGGTGAGCATTGCAATAGCGGAACGTACCGACAGAATAGACGGGCGGTTCATTACCATTGCCGTTCCAGCCGTCTTAGGGTCATTCATAACTACGTTCATGTTTTGAATTACCTGATACAGCATCAGCTGCAGTGTCTTTAAACCGTTATCCTGCACCAGCATCAGGTTATCATACCAGGAATTCCACTGGGCAACCGCACTGAACATTGCTACCGCGCCGAGAATCGGGGTTGATACTGGAAGTATTATTTTAAAGAAGGTGGTAAAAAATCCTGCCCCATCCATTCTTGCAGACTCTTCCAGTTCCGCCGGAATTCCTTCAATATATGTTTTGATTAGTATAATGTAAAACGCTGACATGGCAGTAGGTATTACATACACAAAGAAATTATTTTTCAATCCATAAGTTACCATGGTGATTACCCAGGGGATCATTCCTGCATTCAGATACATGGTAACTACAACAAATTTATAGATTCCTTTGCGGTATGGCAGCTCTTTCTGGGTTACCAGATAGGCAAACATGCTGCAGCACACCAGCGTGATCACGGTTCCAATTACTGCTCTTGACAGGGAAATCACAATTGGCTGCAGTATCCTGTTATTGCCAAAGATTTCCCGGTAACTGTTCAGCGATACATTGGTGGGAAATATGAAAAACCACCCTTCTGCCTGCTTGGGATCGCTGAATGAACTGATTAACAGGCAGTAAAAGGGATAGATGCAGACTATCAGCACAAGAAGCATAAATATAATATTGATAACATCGAATACAGTCATCTTTTTTTTCATTATTGCACCCATTGCATATTGCAGGACTTGCTGCAATACTGCCACAAATAAATCAAGTTGAAAGAATCACAGTGTGGCTTCCTTTCTACTTAGCAATTTTCTTTCAACTTTTAACCCATGAATATCGCAAACCGGTTTACGATATTCCTAAATAAGCAGTGTGATCTTAAAAGATAGAACTGCCCCGAATACGCTTCACGATAGAGTTAGAAAACAGCAATAACCCAACACTTAACAGCGATTTCATCATACTCATCGCAGTACCAAAGGAATAATTTCCCTGTACAATTCCCATTTTATAAGTATAGGTATCAATTACTTCCAGCTTATCCAATACCATGGCATTTCCGAAGACATAATACTGTTCAAATCCTGCTCCCGAGAGCACATTTCCAAGTCCCAGAACCAATAATACAACGAAAGTAGAGACCAGCCCGGGAACCGTAATGTGAAGCATCCGCTGGAATCTGCCTGCACCATCTACTTCAGCTGCTTCATACAGCTGGGTATCGATACTGGCTATTGCCGATAGATATAAAATGGCACTGTAACCCATATTTTTAAATAAATAAGTACAGGTCTGCACTGTCCATGCCGTTTTGGGATTGGTAAGTACATTTAACGGCTGGTCAATAAGATGCAGTTTTTCATACAGCAGTGTATTTAGCATTCCATCTGAAGGAGAAAGAATCGTCACAAAAGCCAGATACAACAATACATATGAAATAAAATATGGTATGGTGGAAAATGTCTGCACCACCTTTTTTAACCGCCTGGTGGAAAGTTCATTTAATAGAATTGCAAAACATGCCGGGACCGGCAATGTTATAATAATCAGCCCGCTGAGTACAAATGTATTCCTTACTACGTTTAATACCTGTTCTCCATTGCTGAAAAACATCCTGAAATTTTGCAGACCTACAAATTCCAGCTTATTCAGGGGAATTCCCGGATAGTATTTAAAAAAAGAAATAATCCAGCCTGCCAGAGGGGCATAGCAAAATGCCGATATAAACATAATAAAGGGCAGGCTGATCAGCAAGAGCTTCCGCTTTGTAGCGCCATTTCTGCCGCTGACATTACATATTAAATTTTTCAAACAACTACCTCCTTTCGCCTTATTATTTTAAATCTATTTTATAAGCAGTCATAGCTTTGTCGATCATGGGATCCAGATCTTTGTGCAGCTGGTCAAAACGGTCCGTGTACCATTTCACTACATCATCTACACCCATTCCTGCAACCTTATCCATGGTTTCCTGCTTTAAAGTCTGAAATTCATTTTCATCTTTTGCATAAACAAGCTTAAATACTGCTTTAT
Organism: Robinsoniella peoriensis; assembly: GCF_000797495.1. GTDB lineage: Bacteria > Bacillota > Clostridia > Lachnospirales > Lachnospiraceae > Robinsoniella > Robinsoniella peoriensis. The sequence goes on along the minus strand of NZ_JTGN01000004.1, from coordinate 408,363 downwards.
ACATATATTCATTAATCTGGGCATACTTTTGTTTGATATCATCCGGTTTGGAGCCGATACCGCTGGTGTAGGTAGACCAGATCACATTTGGAAGCTTTTCACCGCTTCTGGTCTTATAATTTTTAAAATAATCCGTAAAACTGTCCGCTCCGTAGAATGCCAGGGCATCTTTCTTTACCGCTGTATAATTATCCAGATTCGGTGTCTGTTCAGGTTGGATATAATTGCCGTCAGAATCTACATCAATGTGCTGGAAGGCGTTAATTCCGGCATATTTCCACTTTCCGTATGTTTCCGCCATATCTACCACGCCGCCCTGATTATCTGCTACGTATTGATCGGTAACCGTGGGAATACCGTCCTTTACTTCATATGCCATGCCTTCTGCTCCCTGCGTAATCATGCGGGATCCTTCTTCCGAGAAGCACCAGTCCAGAAATTCCATTGCTTTCTCCGGATATTTGCACTTACTGGTAATCGCAAATTCATTTCCACCCACAACTGATTCCCAGTAAATCGACATAGACTGCACATCATCCAGCATCTTAATCGGCATATATCCGGAATCTTTCATACCCAAACCATCTAGAAGTGCTTCTTTATTCATGACCTGCCAGCCGTTTAAAGCAGCAAGATAACCGCCCTTGTCCGTTTTTTCTTTGTACTCGGAACTGCTCATGGTCACCGCACCGGGATCAATCAATCCCATCTGATTAGCTTTATAGTAGAAGTCTACACCTTTCCAGAAAAAACTGTCAGGATCTAATAATGGTGCCTCTACCTGTTTCGTCCCATGGTTCAAATATACTGCATAATTTCCTTCGATAGGTTCGTAACCTTTGGAGAGAGGATAATCCCGGTTGACAAATCCATCGCCCATCCCCTGCGGATCCGCAAAACCCCCGCCCAGAGCATAGATCTTTTCACCTGCCGGTGTCTGTGGATTGTTATCCTGCATTTCTTTTAACATATCCAGAAATTCTTCATCTGTCTTAATATCCGGATATCCCATCTCTTTGTATAAATCCCAGCGCACCCAGTTGGCACTTCCGGGCAATTGATCCAGTCCCATTCCGCCCCAGCCGCCCAGGCTGTAAAAATGTCCGTCCTGATACATATGGTCTCTGCGGTATTCATTTCGAATGGTAAGCCTTGGATCTTTTCCGATATGCTCTGTATTAGCAGCCAGATCATCTAATGGAATAATCATCCCGGCTTCCACTGCCCTGTTTAGATTATTTAGAATCTCCGGATTTCCCGCAGGTGAACCAAAATCCATAATATCATCCAGATCGTTACTTGCCAGCTTCGTCGCCAGAAGTTCATTAAAGGTACTTGTTTGTGCCGTTGTATTTCCAAGACTTGAGTCTACGGTCAGCTCAATTCTTATTCCCAATTTATCTTCGATATATTTTGCCACGGGATCCTCTTGCAATCCTGTGTATTTGGACTGATTCCGTATGAACATCTTCAAAGTCACCACATCATCGTTCCCATTTTCCGAGGAATCTGCATTCCCACCCGTATCCACTTTTTTTCCGGCATCTGCTCCAGACTCCTGTTCGCCTCCACATCCTGCCATAGTTGAAACCATAGCTGCTGCCAACAAAATACTTACGACTGATTTCATTCTTCTTTTCATTCACTTACCTCCACCTTTTTATCTTTTATTTTCCCGGTAAATACACTCCTTCTGATTGGCCAAAATCCAGAATATGCATCAAGGCATGCGTTTTGTCTAACCTTGCAGTGCCATGCATTTATTTACTATAAATATCATAGAACATATTATTTTTTTATACAATTTAAATAATTATATATTGTTATAAAAATTATTGTTAGGAATATCGTATATATTTTATAGTGTTTTTGCGCTCATACCCGGCATATTATGAACAAAAAAATCTCTGTCCTGCCGTTAGGCGATACAGAGACTTTTATACAAAAATTATTCAATTTCAAATGTTTCAGAGCTGAAATTACTATAATATCTGCCCTGTCTGGCAGTAAAACGCAATACACAGTAATCCGGGTCAGTCACACCTTTTGAGTAATACATGGTATCACCTTCCTGCCATATCAGCTCTTTGTGTTCACGGTCTTCCAGAACCTCCATTGTGCCAGTCAGCATAATGCCCCTAAAGAATCTTTTATCGCAAAAATATATGCATGCCTGAGGATTGTTCTTATACTGCCCCACCCTCATGGATGAAGTATTCGTTGTAAAATAGAACACTTTGATTCCCTCTCTTTTTCGTGGCGGTAACATGGCTTTCGTATTTGGACAGCCAGATTCATCCACAGAACTTATAAATGAAACGCTTTGCTTATCAATTAAATTTCCAATTGTTTTTACCGGATCTTTCACTTTAGCACCTCCTTATTTTTACCCTTATTATAAGTGAGACATGGAGAATCGTAAATAAGTCACTTTTTTGTAACTATAACAATCCTTGTGCTTTCAGAAAATCCTCCCGATGATCTTCTATCATCATTTCTATTCCCACGCTTTGCATAATTGATACTGCTTCAAAAATCTTTTTCCCCCGCTCTGTAAGAAAGTAGTTTGATTTTAGCGGGTAACCGTCATTTATTGTTTTGTCTATCAGCCCATACTCTAAAAGCTCATTCAGATGCTGTACGAGCATTTTTTGACTGACCCCCTGAATGGATTTTTTTAGATTGGATAGTGAAAATCCGCCTTTACTAAGCTGCCACAAAATAATGGGCTTCCATTTTCCTTTTATGATATCATGTGTCATTTCTAACGGACATGTATACTCACCTCGTATTTTCACGCTGCATCCCTCCTGTATATTTATTTTCCGGTTTCTTATCCGAATGGATAAAGCCAGAGCATTATTAAATTCATTGTTAAATTCACTGTTAATTACGCAATGATGTACCAGTCCTTACAAACGGGCATTTTCTCCAAATATTTTCTTATACTCTGCGGGACTAACCCCTGTCTCTTTTTTAAATACAGCACAAAAGTATGTAGTATTCTGAAAACCAACTTTGGCGGATATTTCTTTCGCACTGCTATTTCCCTTTTTCAAAAGCTCTTTTGCTTTTTCAATCCGGATTTCTTTTAAGTAATCGGAAAACGATCTGCCGATGTCTCTTTTGAAGATCTGGCCGATATAGGCTGCATTGCCCCGGAAATGCTGAGCCAGGGATTTCAGGGACAGATCTTCCTCATAATGCTCCAGCACATAATTTGCCAATCGCAGGGAAAACGGTGAAGAGTTGCTGCTTTCTTCCGGTTCATCCCCAGCTGACTCATTCGGAATTTTATCCAGATAAATGCCTCCAGCCACTGCTTTTGCAAAGCTGTCTGCCACCTTCCAGTAATCTTCAGCCGGACTTCCCAGCAATACATACAATTTAACCTGCAGTTCATTTAATACCATTTCCACACATTGGTTAATTGCCTGTATGATAGGTAACTGGTCTTTTTCTTCCTCATTCCGGCAGAAGACCACTATGGTATCCCCATCGTAATTACGCGAATAATAACAGACACATCTTTCAGACAAAATAGAAATACAAATACGGTGTATTTGATTTTTAAGCTCGATCTCCCGTTTCATATCTTTTCCAAGAAGACGCAGAATACAGGGCTGATAAGACGCTGCTTCTAAATCCAGTTCCAAAAAATCCGCTCTTTCCTGAAGTTCATTTTCTCCAATTGATCCATACATCCAGCGGTTGATTATATTTTCACGGATGAGATTAATGTCCAGCTGGGCTTTCATTTTCAGGTTGCGTTCCTGATCCAGATGCTTGATCACAATTTTTAATGTCTGTCCCAGTTCTTCATGACTGACAGGTTTTAAAAGATAATTTTCAATTCCCAGAACCGCCATTGCCCGCACATACTCAAAATCATCATATCCGCTTAGTACGATAACATGGATGTCCATTTTTAACTCCCGGATTCTTTGCAGCAGCTCCACACCATCCATTTTCGGCATCCGGATATCGGTAATGAGAATCTGGGGTGACTCTTTCGCTATGACCGCGAGGGCTTCTTCCCCATTGCGTGCAGTCAGCACCGTTTCAAAAGAATAGTCCCATCTGTCAGCAAATGCTTTCAGTCCCTCGCAGATCATTGGCTCATCATCAACAATTAATATCCCGTACATAACTCTCCAACTCCTTTTTCTTCATTGCTTTTATTTTTAATATTACTTCTGTACCTTCCATTTCCTTGCTGAAAATCTGCAGCATATAATCGTCTCCGTATACAATCCGCAGCCTGTTATTTACGTTATAGATTCCGATGGATTTCTGAAACAGCTCATCCTTTTCCAGATTCTCCCGGATTTCCTGCAGCCTCTCAGTTTCAATTCCACTTCCGCTGTCAGAAATGGTAAATACAATATCTTCCCCTTGTTTCTCTGCCAGTATTTTTATTCTGGAGGGATGTTCCTCCGTGCCTACATCCTGTATTCCATGTACCAGTGCATTTTCTAATATAGGTTGTAAAATATGCTTAATGGTAGCATAGCGATAAACCTCCTCATGGACTTCTATCTCATACTCCATGCGGTTCCCCAGACGGAACCGATATAGCTCCAGGTAAGATTTTACATAATTCATTTCATCCCTGTTTGTTACCACCACATCTTTTTTCATAATATTCCGGAACATATCAGAGAGAATCCAAATCATTTTTCCTGCTTCTTCTTCGCCCTTCATATACAGGTTCATCCGAATTGCCTCCAGTGAATTATATAAGAAATGCGGATCAATCTGCGCCTGCAGAGCATAGAGTTCCATCTCCTTCTGACGAAGCTGATAGACATACTCTTTCTTAATGTGGGCATCCAAAACGGCGCACATCTCAATCAGTTCCGAGTGTATATATCCCACTTCATCACGGTATCTGCGCTGTTTCTTAAAGTTAGTAAGCTTCCCCTGTTTCACCTGATCCATGGTTTCCTTAATGGCCCTCACCCGGTTGGCAAAAAACTTTGTACTGATAAAATTCAAAAGTGCGGCGCATAAAAGCACCAGAATCATAACTTTGAAAATATTGTACTGCAAGACCCTGACATCATCCATAATCGCCGCCATAGGAATGGGATTGATTACATAATAGCCGCCTTCACTGTTATAAACAGAATTATAGATCATATCCTTACCGGATAAAGTGCTGTCCCTTTCAATCAGCAGATCCATTTGGGGAAATGCTCCTTCTAATTGATATTCTGACGACGAATCATATATCAGACCTCCATTTTCATCCATCACCCAAACACTTCCCTTGATATATTTATCAAATCTCCGGTAACAATTGCGAATATTCTTGGCATTAAAACACATAGCCATCGTCCCGATTTTAGTTGCAAAATTTGCAGGATCACGGATCGGGTCAAAAATAAAAATAGAAAAAGAATTATTACCCGTATATTCATTCCGGGCGGATACCAGTTTTGTCTTTGACTCTTCCAGATATGCAAAATCATGGACCGTATTCACAAAAAATTGATATTCCCCCGAGTTTTGAAATGATCCAAACTGCAATATCTTCCCGGTATTTTTTCCATACAAAAAAGTGCCGTTAAATTGGTTATCTACGGCATATACCGTCTGTGTGATATTTTTCTGCACTTCCTGTAAGTGCTCCGTATAATAATCCTGCCGTTCTTCATTGATAATCTCTTCAATCAGATGAGCCCACTTCTCATCATCTCTGTATAATTTTTGATATATAGATTTTTCATCTACAATTTTAGACTGCAAAAAAGAATCAACCGATTCGATGACCTGTCCACTCATCTCCAACGCCTGATCCTTCTTAATCGTTATCAGATTTTCTGTTAATATCAGAAACAAGACAAAACTGGATATGATGGTAATCAACGCATACACCAGAAATATCTTGTTAAAAAAGCTGTTTTTTCCCGCTGTCTTATCCTTAATCTTCACTTACCCCACCCTCAATAGTAACCATTTCCTGCACCGGAACGTGTCTGACCGCTTATGTGCCGACAGACCCACGGATAGATGCAGGATGTCTATAAAATTTATGATAGCATAGGGGTATTTTATTGTCAAAACAAAGCTTGCTTTTCCTTTAATTTTCTGTATTTTCTATCTTTATTCGCGTAGCGCAGCCTTTCACTCCGGACAGAAAATGGCCTCCTATGAATAGACAAAGTAAAAGCCGGAAATTTGTAAATGTTTACTCAATGTACAAATTTCCGGCTTATCGATTTACGTCAATTCTATTTTTAATTATAAAAACTCTTTTAACTTCTCTACATTTTTTTCTTCAAAATCCAAAAGTTTTTTCATCAGTGAAACAATATCTTTTTCTGCATCATGCTCATATTTTTTGATGCTCTTAATTGCATCTATAATGCCCATGTTACTTCCTGTCAGCATCATTTCCGCGATATGGCTGTTTGATTTATCTGTCATTGTTTTGACATTAATCATAACATTGGATGTCATTTTCTGAAAAGCACTGATATCTTTTTCATTGTATCCGTTCTCATTCAGCATTGCTTTCGACTTTTCATTGAATTCCCGGTATCCTTTTAACTGGCTCTCGATCTGCTTGCGAAACGCATCACTTTCCACAATATCAAGCAGCTGATTTAGCGTATCCACGCCCATTCCCGAATTCTGATAAATAAAATTTAATAACTCTGCATTTGCATTCATAATATTCCATCTGCCTTTCCGTACATTTTACATCAGGCACAAATTGGCCTGTCCTGCAATACCTATGATTACCATATGAGCCATAAATATACATGGTATGGAATGTATATTTGGGTTTTGCTGAGGAAGGGGACGCTTTGTAGATGGAAGTAGTGCGCGAAAAGAGAAGGGGGCGGATCATGGCAGGCGTTTGGAAGGCTTACCGCAGAACTGGCATTTTCTAACCTTCCCAGAGCGCTTTTTGGCGGCACGCGGGCATTCGCTCCGAAATCCTGATGCATTTCGCAGCTCACTGCCCGCTTAGTATCCGATGGGAGCCAGTCGAATACTATCCACCAAAAAACACTCCGGCAAGGTAAGTAAATGCTCAGATCTGCTATACGCCTTCCAAACGCCTGCCATGATCCGCCCCCTTCTCTTTCCGGGATGCAGTTTATTGATACAAAGCTGGTTTTCTCAGCATGGTTGGGCCCCGGGGTTGTGGCATGCTGTACGCTATTGGCATAGAACACTTAAAAACCAATAAACCAGCTGGATGTTATCACTCTGAACTGTCTCTAAATTCTACTAAAGTATATTTGTGGTTATAGTACCTACATCCAGTTAAGTCTGTGATCAGGAAAACAGGTAAAATTTCGTCTTATCATCCCCCTTTCACACTGAACTGCCKTAACACACTCTGTTGCATCCAATAAAGAACAGCCTGCCACAGCCCAGGGGTCCAWCMTGCTGAGAAAACCAGCTTTGTATCAACAAATGCTATCTCGGAAAGATGGGTGTGGGAAACTGGTATGGGCGGAGGAAGCGTAGAGCWGAGCTGAGTATTTACTTACCTTTTCGGAGTGTTTTTTGGCGGATAGTATTCGACTGGCTCCCATCGGATACTAAGCGGGTACTGAACCGAGAAATGCATCAGGATTTCTCGGTGAATACCCGCGTGCCGCCAAAAAGCGCTTCGAAAAGGTTAGAAAATACCAGTTCTGCGGCCAGCTGACGGAGCCCATGCCAGTTTCCCACCCCCATCTTTCCGTACACTACCTACATCTACAAAGCGTCATTACTCACCTAAACCCCAATATAGTTAAACAAACAGCTTCAGGAAATTAAATCCTAAAGCTGTTTTCGTATATTTTAATAAAATTATTGTGCTTCCCGTTCAAAAATTATTTGATAATTCATCGCAGAATAAATTCCGGTTTTCTCATTAAATGGAACGACAACCTGCTTCAGCCGCCATCCTTTTTCGGCTTCCATAAGTATGGTTTCTTTGCATTCTTCGAAAGTGTCCCCGGCTTTTGTTTTGAGGCCATTTTCTTTTTTCGGTATTTCCACAAATTTATACTCGTACTTTTTCATAATCTTATCCCCCTGGACTCGTCCAAATATGTATAAATATATAACTCTAATTAGTGTCTATATAAGTATTATAATAAGGGAAACTGTCAATGTCAAAGATTTCTGAGAATTAAGGTATTAAGGTATTGTATATGAGAATTAAGGTTGTAAAATATATTAAGAAGGTATAACCCGGACGTGGGATCCGGGCTATGAGAGAAAGTAATAACATTAGTTGTTATTACACTAATAGTTTAATATACATTTCTGGTTATGTCAATAAGAAAAAGCAGGAATTGTGGGATTAAATCTTAAGTGAGGGTGAGTGGTATTGCTTTTTCATCCGATAATTATTGAAAATAAACAGGTGATAACATATAATAATGTTTAATATATGAAAATAAAAAGTTATATGAGGAAAATAATATGATTAGAGAAGTAGACCTTCAAGAAATATCGGATGGAAAATTATATGGATTAAATGATATGGTGAAAGCAGACTGTCAGGATTGTAACGGGTGCTCCGCCTGTTGTCAGGGAATGGGAGATTCCATAATTTTAGATCCTCTGGATATTTACCGGTTAACAGCCAATCTAAATTGCTCTTTCGAGGAACTGCTGATGGATAAAGTTACATTAAATATCGTAGACAAAATGATATTGCCAAATCTGAAAATGGCAGAAGGATCAGAGCACTGTGCTTTTTTAAATAAAGAAGGAAGATGCAGTATTCATAAATTCAGACCGGGAATATGCAGGATTTTTCCCCTTGGAAGATTTTATGAGAACAATTCTTTTCAATATTTTTTGCAGATCCATGAATGCAAAAAGGACAACAGAACTAAAATAAAGGTTCGGAAATGGATTGATACACCGGATGCAAAAAATTATGAACAATTTATTGTGGAGTGGCATTATTTTTTAAAGGACATGCAGAAGATGCTGGAAAGTGAGCAAAACGATCATCTGATGAAAGAGGTTGGGATGTACATATTGAAATATTTTTATTTAATGCCCTATGATAAAGGCAATGATTTTTATGAGCAGTTTCGGGAACGGCTGGAAACGGCAAAAGAATTTGTGAGGACCTTATAAAGAGATAAGGTCCTCACAAATAGGATGCAGGGGCAGCGTATCACATAGTTCCTGCAGTCTATATACTCTGCGAATAGATTGGCTGTTACAAAATCAGCAGCTAAGCTTATAGCAGTTGCTGGTCAAAAGTGATTTCATCAAAGTTTTCGTTATTTTCAAGATCATGCTGGTTATGATAGAATTTTACAGTAAAGGAATCGGCATCTGAATCCGGATTCTCATGCTGGTATTCCTTAAAGGTTTCCAATGCAATTTCTTTTAATTGGGCAGATGACCAGGTGTTAGTTACAATAATGTTCAATACGCAGGTATTGGTACGGTCGGCTTCGGTACTGAATGCATTTACTACTTTATATTCCGGACCTTTCCATAGGGCGAAAGCCCAAAGGGAAGCAAGACATACCAATGTGACAAGGATTTTCTTTTTCTTCATAATGAACACCTCCTATCTATACTGTACCATAAATGGCAGTGGTTTTATGCTGGTATTTGATGGGAGTGCAGAGAAATAGCGGGAAAAATCTGAAAACGCTCTGAAAATGAAATGTAAAAGGAATATAAAATGAAAAAATTAAAGAGACTCTGGAAAATTTTAAAAATAACAAATGTAGATAAGATGTTAATTGGATTTTTGCTGTTTATACTGGCAATTTCCTTTGCATTTCTGGCGGCAGAACCGGAAGTAAAGACATATGGAGATGCACTGTGGTATGCATTTAGTATTATTACAACCATCGGTTTCGGAGATTACTATGCGGTTACGGTTGTGGGGCGGATCTGCACGGTGGTTTTGGGACTTTACGGTATTTTAATCGTTGCGCTTATCCCAGGGGTAGTGGTCAGTTATTACCTGGAATTTATTCAGAGCAAAATGGATGAAACAACCGGTGTATTTCTGGAAAAATTAGAAAACCTGGATCAGTTGTCTAAGGAGGAACTCCGGGATATTTCTGATAAAATTAAGAAGAGCCGTTATAAATGATGTCCCTTACAATAAAAAATGCGAGAAAAAACAAGTTTTTATTGTATTATGAGAAAATCTTATCTATAATATATTTAATAAAAGGATTTATAAAACTTTCATAAGCAGGTAAAAAGTATGGGAAGAAATGGTAAGATAATAGAGACGAAACGTATGAATAAGATTCGCATTGCCAAATTTATATCATCAAAAGGGGTTACATCAAAAGCTGAGATTGCAAATATACTGGGATTAAGTATGCCTACGACACTGCAGAATGTAAAAGAGTTAGTAGAGGAAGGCATCGCTGTGGAAAATGGAGTATATGAGTCTACCGGCGGGCGAAAGGCAAAGGCACTTTCCATTGTCCCGGATATCGGATATGTGATTGGAATTGATATTACTAATCATCACATTACGATTGTGCTTGTGAATATGAAAAAAGAACTTTTGCAGATTGAGCGGATCAGAAAAACATATGCACCGGATTTTTCATATTATGAAGCGCTGGGTGACTTCATCAGAAGGTTTATCTTAAAATTAAAGGTAAAGAGTGAAAAAATTCTGGGTGTGGGAATATCACTGCCCGGAATTGTAGACCAGGAGCAGAAACTGCTGATACGCTCCCATACATTGGGTGTGAGCAATGTCAGCTTTAAAAGCTTAGATGAGTTTATAGATTTTAATTTTGCGTTGGAAAATGATGCAAACAGTGCAGCATATGCAGAACTTGGAAACGAGACAGAAAATACCGTATATCTGTCATTGAGCAATACGGTAGGCGGAGCGGTCTTTTTGCATGACCGTCTGTATCTGGGTGAAAATTTTAAAAGTGCAGAATTTGGACATATGGTAATTGAAAAGGATGGACGAACCTGCTATTGTGGCAAAAAAGGCTGTGTGGATGCCTATTGTGCGGCAAAAGTCCTGATGGAACATGCAGATGGAAATCTGGAGACGTTTTTTGACAAGCTAAGGAAACAAGATGAGGAATGCCTCAGAGTCTGGGACGAATATCTGGAGTATCTGGCATTAACCATTACAAATCTGCGCATGGCATTTGACTGCAACATTATACTGGGTGGGTATGTTGGGGGTTATCTGGAAGAATTCCGGATGGACCTGAATAAAAGAGTATTGAAATACAATAATTTTGATATAGATACGTCCTATATCAGAATGGGAAAATACAAACTGGAAGCATCCGCCTACGGAGTTACCATGGGATTTGCAGATGCTTTTTTTGAAAGTTTGCAGTAAGTGAAGATAGGACTAGTGTACCAACTAGTTGGATTAGCAAAGAAACTCTTTTGGTTTAACCGGAAGGGTTTCTTTTTATACAAATTACATAATATTATCGAAATAATTTGGGTGAATCAACGAAAATAAATTTAGGGATTGACTTTTGGGCAAAATGGAATAATAATATAATTACTTTGATAAAACATTTAATAAAAGAAATGAAGTTATGCATAGCATGTAAAGGAGAATGATGATTATGGATGGAAAAATGAAAGTTGCAGTGATGAATGGAATTGGTAAAATGGGATTTGAAGAGCGTGAGATTCCTAAGGTAAAAGAAAACGAAGTTTTGGTGAAATTGGATTATGTAGGAATCTGCGGTTCGGATCTTCATTACTATGAAACCGGCGCTATCGGAGATTATGTGGTAGAGCCTCCTTTTGTACTGGGACATGAGCCGGGCGGCGTAGTTGTGGAAGTTGGCGAAAGCGTAACGCATTTGAAGGCAGGAGACCGTGTTGCTCTGGAACCCGGGAAGACATGCGGGCATTGTGAATTTTGTAAAACCGGCAGATATAATCTGTGCCCGGATGTGGTATTCTTTGCAACACCTCCGGTAGACGGGGTATTCCAGGAATATGTGGCGCATGAGGCGGATCTGTGTTTTAAACTTCCGGATAATGTCAGTACATTAGAAGGTGCACTGATTGAACCGCTTGCAGTGGGATTCCATGCGGCAATGCAGGGAAATGCACATGCAGGCCAGACGGCAGTTGTTATGGGAGCCGGATGTATCGGCCTGGTTAGCATGATGGCATTAAAGGCAATGGGCGTATCCAAAGTTTATGTGGTGGACATTATGCAGAAGAGACTGGATAAAGCAATGGAATTAGGAGCAGACGGAGTAATCAACGGGTCAGAAAAAGATGCGGTGGAAGAAGTATTGCGGCTGACAGGCAATAAGGGCTGCGATCTTGCTATCGAAACGGCAGGTACACAGATCACAACAGTACAGACAATACATATGACGAAAAAAGGTTCCGACATTGTCCTGGTTGGCTATAGCAAGAGCGGGGAAATGACCCTTCCAATGAGTCTGGCTTTAGATAAAGAGCTGACCTTTAAAACCGTTTTCCGCTACCGCCATATCTATCCAATGGCAATAGAAGCAGTTGCTTCCGGAAAGGTAAATCTGAAGGGAATTGTTACGGATATATTCAGGCTGGAGGAAGCCCAGAAGGCAATGGACTACAGCGTAAATAATAAGGCAGATGTGGTGAAGGCTGTTATCAAAATATCAGAAGAAGCGTAACCAGGCAGAAGTATGCGCATAAAATTCTAGAACCATATTAAATACAGCATAGAAAAAGACAGGGGCAATCAGTTCCTGTCTTTTGTGTATGTTCTGATGCGTGTATAAATTACCGGGAAGTCTGATTAATTCAAAGCCATATTCCCCCAGACGGGAGGTGTGAGGCTTGAAATGCCTTCCACCATCGTATCATGGTCATTTCTGAATAAATGCGGGATATCTTCTTTAATCAATGAAGAATCCCCTTTTTTTAATATAATTTCATCATTTCCCACAAGAAGGGTTAATGTTCCCGACAGAACAGTTACGATTTCCTCGGAATGATGGACAACCGGAAGTTCCGAATCCTGTGTATGGGGTTCGATGGTAAACCGGATCATCAGGCTTTGGGGCATAAATTTATGGGAAGGGAGGGGGCTTAGAAAATGATAAGTAACAGATTCCTGGTGGTTGTGCATACGAATCTGCCGGTCTTCCCGAATTGTAAGTGCCTCATCTTCTTCATAGTCCAGCAACAGATAAAGCGGTACATCCAGAGCTTTGGCAAGCTTTCGAAGGGATGAGAGGGAGGGTTCTACCTGCCCGTTTTCTACCTGGGATATGTAGCCAATGGAAAGACCGGTTTCTTCAGCCATGATTTTCAATGTTAAATTTGCTTTTTTTCGATATTGTTTAAGTTTATTACCAAGCATGGTATCCTCCTGATAGTAGTGTCTGTGATTTAGTCTGTATTTTATTTGATTATAGCATATCTAAAAATAAAAGGGAAACATTTTAAGTAATACTAAAATTTCAGAAAACAATTGACATATAATTATATAAATAGTAATATAAATCTAAAATATTTATAAAAAGTTTAGTATTTATAAAAAAGGAGAAGCGGATATGAAGATTGTTGATTTGAAGTTGGAAAAAATTCGGATTCAGTTAAGCGAGCCTTTCCGGGTAGCATTTGCTGTTATTGATTATTCTGAAAATGTACTGGTGAAAATCATTACGGACGAAGGGATTGCGGGATATGGTGAGGCAGCACCGCTGGCATTTGTGACCGGTGAAACCATTGAAGGGGTTATAGCGGCACTTCAGATGTTCCGTCAGGGACTGATCGGGGAGGATCCTCTGAATATTGAAAGGATACATGCTCTTATGAATGGTGCAATTGCAGGAAATACTTCTGCAAAATGTGCAATTGACCTGGCGCTTTATGATATCCGCGGCAAAGTGATGGGACAGCCTGTATATAAGGTACTGGGCGGATTTGCAAACCAGGTAGTCAACGATATAACCATTGGCATGGACGAAACTGAAAAAATGGTAGAAAAGGCCAGACATTACGTGCAGGAAGAAGGATATCATATCCTGAAGATTAAGACGGGAAGCAATCTGGAAAAGGACATAGAAAATATACATAAAATCCGGGAAGCGGTAGGACCCCATATCCGTCTCAGGGTGGATGCTAATCAGGGATATTGTGTAAGCGATGCGGTAAAAGCACTGGATGCATTTGAAAAGGCGGGTGTTGAAGCTGTGGAACAATGCCTTGTGGATTGGGATATGGAAGGCGCAGCCTGTATTCGCCAAAAAGCAAGAGGAATCAAGGTTATGCTGGATGAGTCTATTCACAGCCCGATTGATGCAGCAAAAGCCTGCAGGCTGGGTGCTGCCGATACCTTGAATATCAAACTGATGAAATGCGGCGGCCTCTATCAGGCAGAACAGATCAATGCAATCGCAATGGCTAATGGAGTAAAATGTATGGTTGGGTGTATGCTGGAAACAAAACTTGCCATCACTGCCGGACTGAGTCTGGTTGCATCCAAGCAGAATATTACCGAGGCGGACTGCGACAGCTTTCTGTATTATAAGGATGAATCAACGGGCATGAGCGGCGGGTTTACCAGGGAGGGAGATATCTTTACCCTTTCAGATAAGCCGGGATTTGGATTAGATATTAATTTCTAGAAGACTAAGGAGGAGGGTTTATAAAATGACATTACCTATTTTTAATTCGACGGAAAGTTTGCTGGCGGTTGTATTTATCATGATCGCTTTCAGTATGTGGCTGCAAAAGTATTCCGCCCTGAAAAGCATCGGTCCGGTACTGACCGTGATCGTGATCGGGATTATTTTATCCAACTTGAAAATTGTGCCGGGCAGCCATGAATTATATGGTACGCTGGGGACATATTGTATTCCAATATCAGTATCGCTGTATCTGCTGAATGTGGATTTCCAGGGCTTGAAAAAGCTTTCCAGGCAGCCATGGATCGCTATTATCTGTGCGGTTTTCAGTGTGAGCATCATCAGTGTCATATTTGGGGTAGTATTTGGAAATGTCATTCCGGAAGGCTGGAAAGTTGCAGGGATGTTCGTAGGTACCTACACAGGCGGAAGCGCAAATCTGACGGCAATAGCAGTAGGGCTTAATGCTGCACAGGAAACCATTGCTTCTGCAAATGCAGCTGATTATGTAATCGGAATCCCGGTACTGATTCTTTTATTTGCAATGCCGGCTATCCTTCGGAAAATGAAATGGATTGAAAGAGTATGGCCTTACCATTACACCGAAGCAGAACGCCAGGAAAGTGACGGCTCAGGCAGTCTGATGGGATCGGATACCTGGAGCATCCGGGATATTGCTTATCTGCTGGCACTTGCCATTACGATCTCTACAGTGGCAGGAATCATATCAGCTAAGCTTTTCCCAGAGTCTTTTATGAGTGCCGGTAAAATTCTTTTAAATACAACGATTTCTCTGATTATGGCACAATTACCTATGGTAAAGAAGCTGAAAGGAAATATGAGCCTCGGACTGTTATTCGGTATGATGTATCTCTCTACCATTGGTTTTATGGTGGACATCCGGGCATTTTTTGGATCCACACTGGCAATTACGCTGTTTTGTGCATGTGTAATTTTTGGTGCAATGGCACTTCATCTTCTGATTCTGCGCCTGTTCAAAGTGAAGTATGAATATGCTGTATTGTCTATTACAGGAGCGATTGCAGACGGGCCTACGGCTGCGCTGGTAGCGTCCGGCGGAGGATGGAATTCCCTTGTGGGAATCGGTCTGATTATGGGTGTAATTGGCGGAGTATGCGGAAACTATGTGGGAATTGGTGTTGCGTATCTGATTAAAATGCTGATCGGAGCTTAAAAGGGAGGCAGAGATATGGTTCAGTGGAAGTTTTATACTTCGGGAATATTGTATGGAATCTTCTGGCAGGAAGCGGACGGATTTTATTGCAGAACATTGGATTTTACCAGCGGGATACTGACAGAAACGGTTGTATTTGATGAAGCGGTGAATGAAAAATATAAGCAGATGAGCCGACTGGATATATTGAGGTTTCTAAGGCGTAAAGATACTTATGAAAAGATTTTCACCGGCTGTGACCAGCCTGAAGCGGATACGCCATTTGCGGAGCGCTATACGAAAAGGCTAGATGGCATCTGGGGACAGAGAGATATCAAGTTCCCTCAGAATTTCCTGGTATCGGAATCAGTTCTGGCCGGGGTAATCTGCCCGAACAGGGAATGTGCCTGGATACTGGTACGGGATGGGTATGAGAAAAAAACTGTACTGAAGGATTGGATAAATTATGACGGCAGATACCACAAGCCCTGTCCGGTCAGGTATGCCGGGATGTATGATGTAATCACCCGGGATGGAATTACACTGTCAACCGATGTCTATCTTCCGGGGAACGGGGATGGTCCGTTTCCAACCATGCTGGTGCGTACTCCTTACGAAAAAGAATCCGGTGCAGAAAATTATTTCCGCTATGTACAGCGTGGATATGCGGTTGTGATTCAGGATGTCCGTGGGCGAAACTTAAGCGGTGGAGAGTTCCTTCCTAATTATTATGAAGTGGAAGATGGCGATGATACTCTGAACTGGATTGCTGCGCAGCAGTTCAGCAATCAGAAGGTTGGGATGGTAGGAGGTTCCTATCTGGGGTATGTACAATGGGCAGCGGCAGCCAGTCAAAACCCTTATCTGTGTGCTATCTTAAGCATCGTATGTGCGGGAAGTGCATTTGTGGATGTACCAAGAAGAGGCGGATGCTTCACCTCCGGAATGCTGGCATGGTCGTTTGCCATGTCTAAGAAGAAAATGGATCCGGCCCTTATGGTACGGGATGATTGGGAAAAGGTTCTGAATATCCGTCCCTTGTCCCAGGTAGCTCCTGAGGCACTGGGTTATGATATTCCCTTCTTACAGAAATGGCTGAAGCATACGGATAATGATGAACTGTGGAAGCGTTCGGACTGGCAGGCCAGGAATCCCAAACAGCGTATTGTGCCTGCTCTGATTATGTCAGGATGGTTTGATGATAATGGGATGGGAACCACTCAGGCGCTGGAACTTACAAAGGACTATCCGGAGGGAATGCGAAAAGTGATTCTTGGTCCATGGATGCACAGCGGCAATGCTAATTATGATATTCATGGAATTCACATGGGCATGGATACAGTACGATTTGATATTGACCTGATGTTTTTCAAGTGGATTGATCATTTTCTGAAAGGACGGGACAACGGGATCTGCAGCACTTCTCCGGTAGAGTATTATACACTGGGCGAGAATAAGTGGAAACAGGCGGACCGGTGGCCGATAGAGCGTGCTAAGAAGAAGGTGCTTTATCTTTCGGGGACAGGCAATGCGGCAAGTGAAGCAGCTGGAAACAGTTTAAACGGAAAATCAAATGGCATGCTGACCGGTAATCCGGGTGCAGATGGCAGTGATACTTATAGCTATGATCCGGAAAATCCCGCTGTGCATCTGATTGACATGTCGGAAAATGAGCTGGAAGTTCCGGAAGATTATACAGAGGAAGAGAAACGAAATGATGTACTGGTCTACAGTACGCCTGTTTTAAAAAAGGCAGTTACCATTACCGGAGATATGCTGGTTAAATTATACATCTCTTCGGATGCACCTGACACGGATTTTATTGTACGTATCACGGATGTACAGGAAGACGGGCGTTCCATTAAACTGGCTGACGGTATGCTGTGTGCCAGGTACCGGGAAGGATTTGAACAACCTGTATTTATGGAACCGGGGAAGGTGTATCCCATTCAAATCAGAACCACAAAGATTTCCAATACCTTTCAGCCCGGTCACCGGATCCGCCTGACGATTACATCCAGTGCGAAGAACTTTATTTTTCCAAACAGTAATACCACAGGTGGATTTGACAGTGAAGAATTCATGGTAGCTCAGAATACGGTCTATTATGGTAAACAGTACCCTTCGTCTGTGGAGATTAGGGTGGAAGAAGCACTGTAAAATGTTATAATTATAATAAAATTGTTTATAACAGGAAAGAAAGCAGGGAGAAGATATGGCTAATGAATTTGATTCTGAATTTAGCAATGTGAAGTATCTTGACAAAGAAAATATAGTATTTTTAAAGTGGAAAAAGTTTTGTTGTTTTGGTGACTACAGAAACCCTACAACATTTGCGCTGAATTTATTACGTGAAAATCCAGGCAGCAATTTTGTGATCGATGCACAGAATGGATTTGAGGATGAAAAAGCGGATGTGGAATGGGGATTCTCCTTTCTGCTTCCGGAAATGGCAAAGACGGATTGCAGATATGTAGTTTTTATCATGAATGAAGTAAATGAAATTGAAGAAGAAATGGATATGTGGACTAAAGAATTCAAGAAATATTTTGCAGTGAAAAAGGTGGAAAGTTTTTCCCAGGCGAAAGAATATCTGGAAATGGTTACTGTGTAAATTTTTATTTTTCTATTTTATTAATTATTTTTAAGTAGGTAAGCCGCTGGTCAAAAGATCAGCGGTTTTCTCATTTGCATATTGTTAACCAAAAAAATAAATTAGTTGACAATAGGACGGGGCTATTATATATTTACTGGTGTAACAGTTATTCAGATGAGAACAGATATTATATTTATGGGAGGTGAAAAATTGAAAAAACGATTGAAAACAAGTGATATGGTAATGTGTGCGTTGTTTACGGCATTGATTGCTGCAGGAGCATTTATAAAGATTCCGGTTCCGGTAGTTCCCTTTACACTGCAATTTTTATTTACCATGCTGGCCGGACTTTTACTGGGTGGTAAACTTGGAGCACTAAGCGTATTTGTATACCTGATACTGGGGCTCGCCGGCTTGCCGGTATTTTCCGAAGGAGGCGGTATCGGTTATATTTTCAAACCGAGTTTCGGATATATAATTGGATTTGCAATTGCCAGTTTTGTGACGGGACACATGGTTAGAAAAGCAGGCAGTTTACATATGGGCAGGATACTTGCCGCCAATTTTACAGGGCTTGCAATCGTATACGGCGTAGGAATGCTGTATTACTATCTGATTTGTAATTTTGTCATTGATATGCCAATCGGTCTTTGGCCATTGATTTTATATTGTTTCATTCTGGCGGTACCGGGAGATATTTGTCTTTGTTTTCTGGCAGCGTTCATTGCAAAAAGATTAAAGCCGGTTATCAACCAGCTTTTATGAAAGAGGAGGAGCAGCATTGTATAGTGTAGAAGGTTTAAAGGAGAAAATTTGGAACTCAGGTACGATAAACAAGGAGGAGGCGATGTTTTTGGCTGAGGCGCCGCTGGAAGAACTTTGCAGGGCAGCGGATGATATACGAAAAAAATTCTGTGAAAATGCATTTGATATCTGTACCATCATAAACGGGAAAAGCGGAAGATGTTCGGAAGACTGTAAATACTGTGCCCAGTCCGCTTATTATCCGGCGAAAACAGAATCCTATCCGCTGATGTCATCTGAAGAGATCGTAAGTCAGGCAGTCTATAATGAAGAGCGCGGTGTACTCCGTTATTCAATTGTCACATCCGGAAAAAGGTTAAGTGAAGAGGAAATAGACCAGGTCTGTGAAAGTATACGTCAGATCAGAAAGGAATCAAATATCGCTGTCTGTGTGTCCTTTGGGTTGTTGAATGAGACACAATACCGCAAGATCCGGCAGGCGGGAGCTACCAGAGTACATAACAATCTGGAATCATCCAGGCGCTATTTCAAAGAGATTTGTACAACCCATACTTATGACGATAAAATAGAGGCATTGCTTGCTGCAAAAAGAGCTGGTTTAAGTATCTGCAGCGGAGGCATCATGGGGCTTGGAGAAACTATGGAGGATCGTATTGACATGGTGCTGACACTGAGGGATCTGGGTGTAAAATCCATTCCGGTAAATCTTCTGAATCCTATTCCAGGGACCCCATATGAGGGAAAAGAAATATTATCTAATGATGAAATGTGCAGGATAACAGCTGTTTTTCGATTTCTGATTCCGGATGCGTCTATTCGGCTGGCGGGTGGAAGAGGACTTCTGACGGACAAAGGTGAGCAGTGCTTTTCCTCCGGTGCCAATGCAGCCATATCGGGAGACATGCTGACCACGTCAGGGATCAGTATCCGGCAGGATATGGAGATGTTAGAAAAATTAGGGTATAAGGCGGTGCTGTATCATGGGTAAGAGTATATTTATAACAGGAACAGGCACCGATGTGGGGAAAACTTTTATTACGGCACTCATAGTAAAAAAACTGCACGAAGCAGGGAAAAAAGTGGCTTATTTCAAGGCGGCTGCCAGTGGAAATGTAAGATCAGAAAAAGGTCTCATTCCGGGGGATGCGGATATGGTCAGGAAAATTTCAGGCATTGATATGAAGCTGTCTGATATGATTCCTTATGTATATGAAAATGCAGTTTCTCCACATCTGGCTTCAAGAATAGAAGGAAATCCGGTAAATTTGGAAGTTGTAAAACAAAAATATGCAGAACTTTGCCGTCATTATGATTATGTTACCATGGAAGGAAGCGGTGGAATCCTTTGTCCGGTCTGTTTTGATGAAAAGGAAATCTGGCTGGAGGATATTATTAAAACCCTGGGCCTGAGTTCAATCCTCATTGCAGATGCCGGACTTGGTACAATTAATGCGGCAGTACTGACAGTTGAATATATGAGGCAGAAGGGATTGCCGGTAAAAGGTATTATCTTAAATCATTATCATCCTCAAAATCCCATGGAAGAAGATAATAAAAAAATGATTGAACACAGAAGCGGCATACCGGTAATTGCATGTGTGGAGGATGAGTCCGGGGATCTGGATATAGAATTACCAAAGCTGATGCAATTATATGAGTAACGGAGGAAGAAGTTTTAAAGAAAATTTACATTCAAACTACTAATTAAGGAATAGCGCAAGCCAGCTTGTGCTATACAAGGTGATAAGTGTGAAACAAAAATCGTTTCAAACTACTAATTAAGGAATAGCCCAAGCTAGCTTGCGCTATACAGGGTGATAAATATGAATTTAATTGAGAAGGACCTAAAGTATATCTGGCATCCATGTTCCCAGATGAAAGACTATGAAGAATTAAAGCCAATTGTAATTGATCGTGGAAAAGGCGTATATTTATATGACAAGGATGGAAAATCCTATCTTGATATTGTGAGTTCCTGGTGGTGCAATCTTCTGGGACATTGTAATCCGAAAATAAATGAAGGGATGAAGCAGCAGCTGGATCAGCTGGAGCATGTAATATTTGCAAACTTTACCCATGAACCTGCAATAAAATTATGTGAAGAGCTGGCTGGGATATTGCCGGAGGGACTCTGCAAATTTAACTTTTCCGACAATGGATCTGCAGCAGTAGAGTGTGCTCTGAAGATGGCATTCCAGTACCAGTATCAGACCGGACATCCAAAGAAGACGAGATTCATGTGCCTGAGCGAAGGATACCATGGGGAAACCATCGGTGCTCTGTCCGTTGGCAGCATGGACCTCTACGCTAAAATTTATCAGCCGATGCTAATGGATACCATACGGATAGAAGCTCCGGACTGTTATCGGTGTCCCTTTGGAAAATGCAGGGATGATTGCGATGGAGAGTGCATCTGCCATGCCGAAAAAGCATTTGAGGAATTTGCAGATGAGACCTGTGCAATGATTGTAGAGCCTTTGCTCCAGGGCAGCGCTGGAATGCGGATGTATCCTCCGGTTTATTTAAAGAAACTGCGCCGGCTTTGCGACCGTTATCAGGTACTTTTAATCGCCGATGAAATCGCAACGGGATTTGGCCGTACCGGCAGGATGTTTGCTTTCGATTATGCGGGAGTCAGTCCGGACATTATGTGCGTCTCCAAAGGACTTACCGGGGGCTATATACCAATGGCAATTACCATAACTACGGATCAGATCTATGATGCTTTTTATGCCGATTACAGTGAAGGAAAAGCTTTTATGCACAGCCATACATACAGCGGCAATCCTCTGGGATGTTCGGCAGGGCTTGCGGTACAGAAAATACTGCGGGAAGACCATATATTAGAACAGGCTGCCACAAGAGCAATTTATTTGAACAAAAAAATAGAAGAAGCTTTTTTGGATCATCCCAATGTAGGGGAAATAAGACATCTTGGATTAATCAATGCCATAGAGCTGACGCCGGATAAAAAGACAAAGTCAGATTACCCTTCCCAGCTGCGCATGGGTTATCAGATATATAAGGAAGCGTTAAAGAAGGGCCTGATCCTACGTCCTCTTGGCAATGTACTTTATTTTAATCCGCCGCTGATTATTAATGAGGAAGAAATCGATAAGGCAGTAAATATGTGCAGGGAGTCAGTTCGTGAAGTATTGAAAGTCTGATTGTAGTATTTATTGAAGAAAGTATTCGACTGGCTCCAATCGGATACTAAGCGGGCACTGAGCCGAGAGATGCATCAGGATTTCTCAGCGAATGCCCGTGTAAAAACGTCTCTTAATCAGCAGATCCCAAACGTACAGCGCTTACTGTTGCAGAATATTTTTTCTATATCCATTAACCATATATTCTATCGTAAGCCCTATTTTTTGATTGATCTCGGCAGTTTTATGCACCGGGTAATTTAACGCCAACTCATTCAATGCACCTGAAATGCAATAGGTCATTAATTTTGTATCAACGTCATCCGCCAGGTAACCCTGATGTTTTAACAAGTCAATATGCGTCTGCAATACATCCATTGAATTTTCAAGGTCTGCTTTTCTCCAGGCATCCCAGCCGATCACAACAGGGGCGTCCACCAACAGGATACGCCTGCAGTTTTTTGCATTGGCGCCTTTCACAAAACCCAGACATCCAAATGTAAGCTGCTGCCACGGATCATCACTTTTTAATGCTTCTTTTTCAATATGTTTTGCAATATCTTTTTGAACAATCTCCAGTACCGCAAGGAAAAGTCCCTGTTTATTCTTAAAATGGTGATACACCGCTCCCCGTGTCACGTCAGCTTCCTCAGCAATTTTTTCCAGAGATACATCATAGTATCCATGTTGTGTAAAATGTTTTCTTGCAATTTTCAATAAGGCTGATGTTGTCTTTTGTCTGGCTTCTTCTCTTTTCATTACTGTAAACTCCTCCTTATTTTTAATTTTTCCTTACTTTTGATTTCTCATTCCGTGTTTGATGATCCATTCCTGTGCTTTGCTGGAGGGTGTTTTCCTCCATTGTGCAATGATAAGATCTGCCTTCTCCGGCGATTCCCGATATAAATCATTCAGATTATTGCCAACGCTTTTTTGTACAAACATTTCAGGATCATCTTTTAAATTAGTGAGTATTTCTGTGTACCGTTCAAATTCATCCAATGCGGAAAGAAGTTTTATACCCCAGGGCAAGCGTATTCTTACACCTTCACTGGCAAGCCTGCGCACATGAACATTATCATCATGTGTCCAGAGGATCAGCTCATCCATTACTTCACCTGGATGCTCCTTCAGCAGAGGACGGATAGCAAACTCACCAGTAAAACGTTTTGTCAATTCTTTTAGGAAAGCCAGAGACTCCTTCCAGTTTTCGATTCCGTTACGTTCAACGTATCTCCCAATAGGCCAGAGCCACCATCCAAGGTTAAACATTCCTTCCGGCTGTGTTAATTCCGGGCCCAGCAGCTCATAAAAGGTTTGTATATTTTTCATATAATCATTCCCCATGCTTTTTTCCATGGCATCAACAATACAGTCAAACCTTGCAAATAATTCTTTGTCGTCAAGATTTCCGATTAAGTCACTGCAAAAGTTCTGTGAGTTGAAGTGGGGCATTACTGAGTACAGTTTTGAAGAAAGTTCCAGAACATATTCGTCATTGTAATGCTCTTTGTGCTTCATATGTATTACCTCCTTTTCAATGCTTTATCTTATATTAACATACGTACAGTATGTACGTCAAATTGTTTTTTCAGCTTTTGTAACCGTCAATGGGCAGCAGATTAAAGTCTGATTTTGGTTCTTGGAAACGGAAAGTAAAAAGCACAAATATTACATCTCACACACGGCTGATACATTTCAAATTAGATTTATATTTGGTAAAATATGTATACAGAACAAGTAACAGAAAAAGATGAGAAGCAAAGGAGAAGCAGGGTATGAAAAAAGGATTATTAGTAAAATTGTTGTCAATGGCAGTTGCAGCATCAATGATAGCAGCAGGCTGCGGTGCTGCCACAGAAACATCTGAAACAAAAGAGTCCCGGACTAACGGGACAGAAGCAGTATCGAAAGAATCAGCCAGTGGGACAGAAAAGGCCGGTGGCGAAACGGAAAAAGCCGGAAAATCAGCCGGAGAGAAAAGTGAGGGCGATATCCCATCGGAATTGACACTTTACACCTATTATGCAGACAGTGCAATAGAACAGGTTGACAGAGCACTGGAGATTATGAAAGAGACATATCCGGATTTAAAGATAAATATTGAACATCGGACGGATTCGGATGGAAGTGTCTTAAAAACAAGAGCAGCCGTTGGAGAATTGCCGGATATATTTGAATGCACCGGACAATTAACGGATCTGATGG
Organism: Robinsoniella peoriensis; assembly: GCF_000797495.1. GTDB lineage: Bacteria > Bacillota > Clostridia > Lachnospirales > Lachnospiraceae > Robinsoniella > Robinsoniella peoriensis. The sequence continues at coordinate 383,889 of NZ_JTGN01000004.1, read as the reverse complement.
TGAAATCAGGTGATTTAGCAGAATTAGATTCTGTTATTGAAGAGACGGGTTTCTTTGATAAGTATCTGGACGGAAATTTTGAAGTAAAAAGATCGGCTGACGGACATTTTTATGCTATATCATCAACTACACCGGAGTGCTGCCTGATGTTCTATAATAAAGAAGTATTTGCGAGACTGGGTCTGAGTGAACCGAAAAATTTTGATGAATTTAAAAATGTGGTAGAGAAATTAAGCGGGGACGGGATGATACCTTTGGCTCTGTTTGCACAGCAGAAATGGCCGGGGCTTCAGATGTTTGATATGGCAGTTATAGGGGAGGGCCAGCCACTTGGCATTACCGGTTTAGATGATGGAACTGCGAAAGTTACAGATCCTGAATATCTGGCAGCAGCTAAGAAGCTGTCTGAGCTGGTTTCTATGGGATTGATCGGCAAAGGTGCATTAAATACAAATGCCAGTCAGGCTTTCGAATTACTGGAGACAGGACAGGCGGGTATGCTGGTCAATGGCAGCTGGTTTTTCAATGATGCGGCAGTTGGGGGATACGGAGATAAAATAGGATATTTTGAATATAATCCCTTTGCGGACGCAGGAAAAGAAGAAGAAATGCATTGGACAAAATCCGGCGGAACCGGTGCAATGGGAGGATATGGTGTAAGTGCAAAAGGAAAATATGTTGAATATTCTAAAAAAGTGTTGATATCATTTTTAGAGGCAAGAGATATAGCAAATGCAGAACTTGGTTCTCTCAGTGTACGAAAAGAACCGGTAAAACCATTAGAACCAAGAGCAGAAGCATACCAGGCTTATGCAGACAGCCTTGATAAAATAGAATCTACGACTAAATATGAATGGGCTTTAAATAATCAGGAATTAATTACCGGTCTTGAAGATGCTTGTGAATTGCTGCTTACCGGATTAAGTACTCCCGAAGATTATATCGCAGATCTGGAGGAACGTATTTCTATGGCACTTGGTGAATAGATCAGGAAACTTTTCAAGGAAGAAAGGGTAAGATGATGAATCCGTTATTTAAAAAGAAAAAAGCTGCTATGTTTCTGTTTGCTGCACCGGTTGTAATCTTATTTTCCATAATTATAGTGATCCCTCTGATACAATCTGCAGCAATGAGTTTTACGGAATGGGACGGTATTAATAAAGCTGTTTTTAATGGACTAAGTAATTATAAACGTCTTTTTACATCCAGAGATTTGAATGTTTCCATACGGAACAGTCTTTTATATTCTGCAATACTGACTGTTTATCAAATTGGTATTGGAACGCTACTTGCATATTTTATTGTGAATTTCAAGATTAAAGGGAAGCGGTTTTTTAAAGATGTATATTTCTTTCCGGTTTTGTTGTCCGTATCTGTTGTCGCTCAGCTTTGGATATCAATTTACCATGGAGATTTTGGTTTAGTAAACCAGCTGTCCGGCTTGTTAGGATCAGATTGGAAGCAGAACTGGCTCAATGAACCGGTAAAAGGAATTATTGCAATTGTGATAGCAGAATCCTGGAAAGGAATGGGATATCATATGCTGATTATTTATGCAGCAATGAAAAATGTTCCTGATGTTTACTATGAAGCATCTATCATTGACGGGGCGGATAAAAAACAGCAATTTTTTCATATTACCCTTCCCCTGACAGTGTCCACGATAAAAGTCAGTGTGGTTATGTGCATTACTTATGGATTCAGGGCATTCGAAATGATATACCTGATGACTGGAGGCGGTCCCGGCAATTCCAGCTATACTATGCCAATCATGATGTATAAGGCATTATTCAGCCTGCAGAAATATGGTTATGGAAGTGCGATAGCAGTAGTTATAGTGGTGATTTGTGTAGGGATGATGCTTATTATAAATAAATTAACAGAACGTTTTGATGTGCAGTATTAACTGATTTGGAGGTATGGTATGAAGAAGATAAAATCTTCTGAGAGAAAAATAAAATCTTCCAGGATAATCGTATATACCATTATGATTCTCTACGGAGCGATATGTCTGTATCCGGTTATCTGGATGGGATTTTATTCATTGAAGAATAATGAAGAAATATTTGTAACGAATCCTTTTGGTCCCCCCATGATACCCCAATGGGGAAATTATATCAAAGCAGTAACACAGTTTGATATCCTTTTGTATTTTAAAAACAGCATCTGGGTTTCGCTGGCTGCAATGTTTCTTGGAATACTGTTTTGCCTGATGTTTACATACGTGGTGTCCAGAGTGCGGGTACGAACCACAAAAGCACTGCATTCTATGGTAATAGCCGGAATGTTTATACCGATACAGGCAGTTATGACACCTCTGGTTGTTATGGTGAAAAATCTACATTTGACAAATACATTGTGGTCTTTGATTGTTCCCTATGTTGCTCTTAGCTTTCCCTTTGGCGTGATGGTTCTTTATGGTTTTTACCGAAGCCTGCCGATTGAGTTAGAGGAGTCCGCTTACATGGAAGGAGCGGGTTTTTGCAAAACCTATTTTCGTATCATATTACCCCAGATGAAATCAGCGGTTTCCGTGTTGATCATTTATCAGTTTATATCCCACTGGAATGAATTCAGTCTGGCATTAATTTTAATTACCAAAAATGAGTTAAAAACACTTCCGTTGGGACTGGCAGGTTTTTATGGGCAGTTTTCTACGGATTGGGGACCGGTTGGAGCAGCATTGGTAATTGCAAGTTTCCCGGTAATCATGCTATATGTATTTTTCAGCAATAAAGTAAGTGATGCCATGGCTTTTTCCGGAATGAAAAATTAAATTCATTGTGGGGATACTCCTATCCCTTTATAATATTAGATGATATAAACTTGCATTCTTTTGAATGTACGGGAGAGATTTTGATATTGCCTGTACCGGAGCCTGTTTAACACGCTCCGGCAATGTTAATACAGCTAAAAATAAGATGGAGGGAATGGATGAAAAAGAGATTACAAAACATGATGATTCAACAGCGAATCAGCTATTCTTTTATTATATTTTTTACAGTATTTGCAGTATGTGTCATCATTGGGCTGCGAGGGATTTACAAAGACCAGATGTATGAGAAACTCATTCAGGGAAGGAACTATGAAGATAATCTGATTGTGCAGCAAATCGGGATGTTGTCAACAAATCTGAATAGCTGCTGCAACAGTGTCATTGTGAATTTAAACAATACCCCAGGTCTGAAAAAAAATAATTCGCTGTACCCGGATTTATATGACAGCGCAGCCAAACAGACGATATTAAATATTATTGAAAATAGTTTCCTGATGTTTCCCGATGTCAGTCAGATTGCTGTTTTGTATAGTAACGGGGATCTTTACCAGAAGGATCGAAACCGTTCTTATATTTGCTCGGACGGGAATGATGATTTAATTCAGCAGTTTGACTCTATGGGAATATCGACTACGGGACAATGGTATTATTCATTACAAATGGAATCAGCCTTTTCAGAATTCAGCCTGCACTATGTAAAAACGCTGCGTGATGTAAAAGAAAACACGGATATAGGCTATGTGATATTGGAGTTGGATGAGCAGAATATTTATGATATTTATCGAAATAAGAATAGCAGTGAGGATGTAGAGTTTTATCTCCTGGACTATAATCAAATGATGATTTCCAGTGATGACCGGGACGCCATGAACAATATTAAAGCGATTTCAGCTTATGATTCACAACTGGGTTATTCAAAAAATATCATCCGTAAGCTGGATGAGAAAATATCTGATACAGGAAACTATTACACCAGTGAATATCAGGTAAATGATTTATGGAATCTGGTATCTGTTTTAGATGTGAAATCCATGCTCTCCGATGTAAATAATATTACTATTGTGATCATCAGTATCAGCCTGGTATTGCTTATGATATTTTATATGCTTACAATCATGATTGCCAGGCATATAGCCGGACCGATCTCAGCACTATCAGAACATATGAGAAAATTCACGAAATCTTTGCCGGAGAAGCTGCCGGATATTGATACACATAACGAAGAAGGTATACTGATTTCCAGTTTTAATCAGATGGTTGATATGAACCAGCAGCTGTTTGAAGATATTACAAATGAGAAGAAGGAAAAAAGACAGTTAGAGCTGGCACTTTTGCAGGCCCAGATCAAACCCCATTTCTTATATAATACATTAGATACCATATTTTGTCTGAATAGTATGAAACGTCATGCAGATGCCAGCCGGATGATAAAATTACTGGCGGGATATTACCGTCTGGTTTTGAATAAAGGACTGGACTGGGTCTGGCTGGATCAGGAACTGGATGCATTGCAGAAATATCTGGATATCCAAACGGTTCGTTATCAGGACAGTCTGAGCTATTCCATTGCCATGCCGGAAGAATTAAGTGCATTACATATCCCTAAATTAACCTTGCAGCCATTGGTGGAAAATGCCATTTATCATGGAATCAAACCCCGGAATGGTAAGGGACATATACTGATAACGGGAGAATTGGAGGAGGAGTGGGCTTACATCCGTGTGATCGATGACGGCATAGGGCTGACTAAGGAAAAGTTTGCGCTGATATTATCCGGGGAACAGCGAGAGACGGATTCGGAAAGTTTTGGATTAAAAAATGTGTCAGAACGCTTAAAGATTTTTTATGGAGAAGGAACCTGTATTCAGTTAGAAGATACCCCGCTTGGCACCAGTATTGTCTTGTGTATTAATTTAAAAAGGGGTGAAGAGCATGAGCTATAAAGTACTGTTGGTGGATGATGAGAGTATATATCTGGATTACCTTAGCCAGATTATAGACTGGGACGCTATGAAGTGTTCTATTTGCGGATATGCAAAAGACGGAGAAGAAGCGCTTCAGGTTATTCAAAAAGAAATTCCGGATATCATATTTATGGATATCAATATGTCCAGAATGAATGGACTTGAGGCATGTGAGGCAATCAAATCATGGAGCCTGGAATCAAGAGTAATTATTATGACAGCATATGATGAATTTTCTTTTGCACATCAGGCGATTAAGCTTAATGTTTTTGATTATCTTTTAAAACCTTTTGACGGAGAAGAACTGCAGGAGGCACTGGGCAAATGTATAGAAGACATTGAGACGTCAAAGAAAAACAAACAGATGCAGCAGGAGTTATTTTTAAGGGGGATAATAGAATTCCAGCCTGATTTGGATATTATAAATGGAGAAATAGCCCAAACAGGTTCGCCGTCGCTTGTTACCATGGTAAAAATAAGAAAGGGTTATGCTAATTATAATTTGTCAGTAATCAGGAACCTATTAAATCATTATTTGAACTGCATAGGTATCGAGAATTATTGCCTGAGAAATGATGGGAGCTGCATTACGCTTGTACATGTAATGAATTCCGGCGAGAGATCTATGGATGAAATAAAAATAAGCTATGCGAAGCTTTTGAAAGATGAGGCGGCTTACATGCTGGATTCGGTGGCCATGGGGAATATTGTACCCGGATTGGATCAATTACAGAATTCTTATAAACAGGCACAGATGGTTTTCGAGAACAGTATCAAGGTAGATGGAAAAATCGCCTGTTTTAGTGACATACAGAATCTAAGCAAAGAAGTTACATTTTACAGCACACAGGATGTGAACTTACTTATCAAGTATTTTGAAATGAGAGAATACGCAAAAGTGGATACGATTATAGAAAAAATGTTTGGACTATCGGAAAACCAGATGTTTTCGTTTCAATATGTGATTTCTATATATCATGCACTTTCAATAGGAGTCCGTTCCTATTTTCATTATAATAAAGAAAATCAGCTTTCGGATTATATGCAGACTCAAGAATGTATAATTACGGAATTAAAGGATTGTTTTTCCTGTCATCAGGTAAAAGATATCATTAAAAATTATGTATATGAAATGCTGACAGACTGCACTTATATACAGATAAGCAGTAAAAAAGAAATATTGGTTACAAAAATTGAAAAATACTTACAGAGCCATTACAGTGAAGCAAATTTATCTGTTAGTAATATAGCAGAAAATTTATTCTTTGAAAACAGTTATATAAGAAGGGTTTTTAAGACGCAGACAGGCAGGACGATCATGCAGAGACTGGAAGAGATACGAATAGAAAAAGCAAAAGAATTATTACGGGATGATCAATACCGATGCAGTGAGGTTGCAGAGATGACTGGATTCTCAGATCAGTTTTATTTTAGTAAACGTTTTAAACTGTTTTGTAATTGTACACCATCAGAGTATCAATCCGGATCTTTGCAAAGAAGGTAAACAAAATAAAATGTAGACAAACGGAGGAGTAAAATATGTTATATTGTAATAATTGGGATAAGATAATGGTGCGATATAAAGAGTATTGGGCATTAGAAAATCATGACCGTCCGATCTTAAGCATCCGGGCACCGAAGAAGGATGCCCAAAGCAGAGCAGAGTGTTTTCCTGGTTCTTTAAAGGAACAATGGATGGATACTGAGTATATGATAAAAAGCAATAACCGGGAAATGCAGAACACCTATTACGGAGGGGAGGCATTTCCAGCATTGAATCCTAACCTTGGACCGGATTATTTTGCTGCTTGTTATGGAACAGAGCTTGCATTTGGCGCGGATACCAGCTGGTCTATTCCTTTTTTAAGTGATGATGATGTAGAGGAATATCAGGGATTTCTTCTCCAGACCCAGAATGAGTATTACCGTAAAATGATAGAAATGACGAAAGCAGCGGTAGAAGATGGAAAAGATAAATATTTGGTTGGCATCACAGATATTCATCCTGGGCTGGATGGGTTAGTATCCATGCGGGGGCCTCAGGAACTCTGTATGGATACACTGGATAATCCGGAGTTTATTAAAAAAGGAGCTATGGATCTGCTAGACGGTTTCAAATTCATCTATGACGAGCTGTATGCACTGACGACAGCATGTCAGAAGGGCAGTACTAATTGGATGGGGATCTGGCATGAGGGCAGATGGTATCCAACCTGCTGCGATTTTTCCTGTATGATATCAGAACAAATGTATGAAGAACTGGTGGTGGAAGAACTGGAAGAAGAGCTGAAATTCTTAGATGCCAGCATCTATCATCTGGATGGACCGGATGCTCTGAAGCATTTAGACCGCTTATTGAAAATAGATCATTTAAAGGGGATCCAATGGGTGTATGGTGCAGGACAGCCTACGGCTTCTCACTGGATTGAAGTATTGAAAAAGATTCAGGATGCAGGTAAAATGATTCAGATTGAGGTAAGGGCAGAAGAGCTGGAAGTGATGCTTGAAAATCTGCGCCCGGAAGGTGTGATGTATACGATAAATGCAAAATCACAGGAGGATGCAGAAGACTTGTTAAGAATAGCTTCTGTTTATAAGAAAAAGGTTTTCTAACCCTTTAAAGAGTAGAAATAAATGCTGCTTTGCAATAGAAAATATAAAAATAAATATTCATGAATAGACATAGCGTTCCGAATGCATTAAAATAAAAGCAAATGTTACTTCAAAAGAAGCTGACGATTACGTGAACCTGTAATTAGGTAAGGGAGGCTTTATGACAAATAAAGAAATAATGGAAATTGCTATGCAGCAATCAGCATTCGATCTGAATTGCAGTGTGGAGGATTTTAAGCAAGGTGAAAATAAAGTTGTTATATCAAAGGCAAATGACCAGGCAAGGCGTTATCTGGAGCTGCCTTTTTTCTGCAATCTGGTTTCTTATGGAAACAATATTGTGGCTTCTGTTGATCCCAGAGTGAAAGAGTTTGTTGCTGGTTACGTAAATCGTTTTCAGGTGGAACACTGCTTTGAAACGCCGGATATTCATGTGCTGTCAAAGGAATTTGAAAAATATGATAAGTCCATATGTTTTATGGCGGAATATTTTTTGCCGGACGTAACACAGGTAACCCCACAGCCCTGTGATTATGAAATTCGAATTCTGGAACCAAAAGATTTCGCAGAACTCTATACCGAAGAATGGAGCAATGCCCTTTGCGAGAAAAGAAAACACCTGGATGTGCTGGCTGCGGCAGCTTTTGACGAAGGTAAAATGATTGGAATGGCGGGCTGTTCTGCAGACTGCGATACGATGTGGCAGATCGGCATTGATGTTTTGCAGGGATATCGTAAAGGAGGTATTGCATCGGCACTGACCAGCAGGCTGGCAATCGAGGTATTAAACCGTGGCAAGGTACCGTTTTATTGTGCGGCATGGTCTAATATCGGTTCCGTCCGCAATGCAGTCAGAAGTGGATTTCGACCCGCATGGGTGGAAATGACAGCGATTGATAAGAAAAAGGTGGAGGAAATGATTAAGTGACAGCAGATAACATTCGAAGTAAGTGGAAATGCGAGTAGAGCTGATAAGAGAGGGCAGGTTACATGAGCAGGGAATTTAAAGAAATCATGAAGCAGTTATCCGAAATGGGGGATGACAAAAGAAAAAAATACAATAAAAAACTGGGGGCTGATGATAATCAATTTGGTATTGCCATGGGGAAACTGCGTGCTTTGGCAAAGCAGATTAAAACAAACCATACCCTGGCGCTGGAATTATGGGAGAGCAGAAATTATGATGCCATGGTCCTGGCCGCAATGCTGTTTGACAGTAAGCTGCTGCGGGAACATGATTTTGAAGAATTAATAAAGGATGCATATACTTCTAATCTGGTTGACGAGCTCATATTCCGTGCTTTATCATTGAGCAGTTATGCGAAACAATATTTGAAAAAATGGGCGAAAATAGACGATGATCGAATTGGACAGGGAGGTTGGGATCTGGCGGTTGCACTTTTAATAAAGGGCGAATTGCCGGATGACGAAATCGAGGAATTACTGGTATATATAGAAGAACATCTGGCAGGTGCACCTGCTGCAAAGCAGTGGGCGATGAACCGTTTCCTGTGCGAAGCCGGAATCCGTGATGACAAGTATACAGACCGGTGTATTGCAATGGGAGAAAAACTTGGGATTTATAAGGAATTAAAAGTAGCAAAAGGATGTACTTCGGCCTATGCGCCGGAGTGGATACAAAAAGGTATAGAGAACCGAAGAAAAGCCAATAATAGAAAGAACAATCATTGATAGAAAGAGGAAGAACAGTGAGCGAAATGGAAAATGAATCTCAAAAACAGGGGCAAAACCGCTTTTTAGAATTTATTATGGAGCGGGTGGCACCCGGCAGTGAAGAAGAGGCGAAAGGTCTTCTTACTGACAGTTTCTACAGAATGGATCAGGGTAAACTGACGAAAGAATACCTGGATGAATTTATGCCAAAGCTGTTATTGTTGTTAAAAGAAGAATATATTGAAGAAGTAACACGTGTTATGGTTGACTTTAATTCCAGAAATGTAAATTAGTGTTTCACATGAGAAATTCCGTAAGCAGACAGTGTCCTTGTCTTTCTGTCTGCTTACGGGATTTTTATTTTCTGGTTGCCGTATCCTGAAAGCAGAAATAATCAGGCCGGTGGCGGGATTGGGTAAATTCGAACATGACACCATCATCATTGTAAGTCTGACTGCTGATTACGGCCATACAGTTATATCCATTTAATTCCATATATTTTTCATCAATCTCAGTTACCCGCTCTACCGTCATAGTACGTTTACTGGTGACTATGGAGATATTTAGGATCTGCTCCAGATAGTCGTAAATGGAGTTTTGGGCTATATCAGCAGTAAGTCCTGTTACAACACTTTTCAGAAAATAATTGTGATCGATGATCAGGGCTTTTTGGTCCAGATAACGAAGCCTCTGAATATAATACAGCTCACTTCCTATCGGAAATCCGGTACGTTTTTCGATTTTTTCGTCACTGACCAGATCATCTACAAAACACAATACTTGTGTTTTTGCTGTCCTGTTATTGCGAAGTGCAGATTCTTTAAAAGATTCAATCCCCGCCAGAGTGAAGGAATTCTGTTCCACAGGTTTGAAGATATTGCGGACACCTTTGCCATGCAGCGTCTGGACATAGCCCTCTGTAACAAGGCTGCTGACTGCTCTGCGGATTGTATTGCGGGAACAGTTATAAGTGGTTACCATGGTATTTTCCGATGGAAGCAGTTCTTGGAATGCAAATTCCCCGGATTCTATTTTTCGTTTAATATCCTGATAAATGATGTCGTATTTTGCTTTTGGCATATTAACACCCTTTCTATTCTTGTTTAAACATCTTTATACTATTATAAATCGGGTCAGGAGAATGTCAAGGAAAAAACTCATCCATTTTCAAAATCATCTTGTTATCATCGTATCCGCGGTTGCTGGAGAAGGCTGCCTTACCAAAGTGTGCTGCACACGGCTCCATTGCATCGAATGAGATGGTATTTGCGTATTTATAATCCTTCTCAGAAGAATAAAGTAATTGACAGCAAACAGATAATTTGCTATTATTTTTGTAAGATATTGGTTTCGCGCAAAAGTTTATCTATTTTGGCTGCATTCATTAATTCGTATTAATAATTTAAGATTTAACTTCTGATTTCAGATTCAATTCTAAGCTTTATATCAAAGCAAAATTCACTTATAAAACAATGTAAAAGGAAAACCATTATCTGTAATGCCGGAGCGTTTCTGTTTAATTGCGCCCTGTATTTGAAATAGGTAAATTTCTGCATAAGTAAATAGAAAGAGAGGTTGTATGCAGGAAGAGAAACAAAAGCAGAATAGTGCCAATCAAATTGAAGACTCGGCAATGAAAACGATGGTTCGTTTTTTTGCAGATGAGATGCTTCCCTATTTGGGTATCCAGGGTAAGGTGAAACGGATTGCTCCAACAGAAGAAATTCATATAGAAATAAAAAGGCTGTATGAGGATATGAATCTGGTAATGGAAGATGGAACCTGGAAACATTTTGAGTTTCAGTCAACAAATGGCGGAGGCCTATTTCACGGGAGGATTTGGTCTCTCTGGTATTAACACCGCTGATGCAGGGAAAAATACCCATCAAAGACCGCATAAAAAACGCTTTTCAGATATTGGAAAAAGAGAGGTGCATGAAGGATGAAGAATCACAAAAAATCCAGGCTGTAATTTATGCATTGGCTGAGAAATTTTTGAAGAATGAAGAAATGGATGAAATAAAAGGGGTGATAAATATGACAAGGTTAGGACAGATGTTAGTAAATGATGGTATAGCGCAGGGCTTAACCCAGGGAATAACCCAGGGAATGTCTCAGGGAAAGGCAGAAGCCGTTCTGGAAATTTTAAATATTAAGGGAATGATATCAGATGATTTAAAGCAAAGAATTGTCACAGAAAAAGATGTGGATGTACTGACGAAGTGGATTAGAATAGCGACGGTTTCAAATACCGCTGAGGAGTTTCAGAAGCAGATGCAGTAATGGGAAACTACGCTGAATGAATGGGTGCAAATTTTTGCAGAAAAATGGAAGAGGTATCCTTTTTGTGATTTTTTAATTTTCTCAGACAGGTAAATGAAGCATGAAAACTTTTTTTAAAAGTGTTGACATGTTTAAACAAGTTTGCTATACTGTACTTGTTCAAACAAGTTATTTTATATGGATTGGGAGGTTAGAAATGGCAAATTATACGGATGATGTTAAAAAATTATTGGAGCTTATCGGGGGAAGAGATAACATCCAGGCAGTTTCACACTGCATGACCAGAATGCGCTTTGTGCTGATAGACCAGGAGAAGGCAGATGAAAAGCAAATCGAAAAAATTCCCAGTGTAAAAGGTACATTTACCCAGGCGGGGCAGTATCAGGTCATTATAGGAAATGATGTGTCCGGTTTTTATAATGAATTTACCAAATATGCAGGAATAGAAGGCGTCAGTAAAGACCAGGTGAAACAGGAAGCAAAGAAAAAGCAGAATCCGCTGCAAAAAGGAGTATCAAATCTGGCTGAAATTTTTGCGCCGCTGATACCTGCAATTATTGTAGGCGGTTTAATTCTCGGATTCCGTAATATTATTGGTGATGTTAAATTTCTGGAAGGCGGGACCAAGACACTGACCGATGTTTCCGTGTTCTGGAGCGGGATATACAGTTTTCTCTGGCTGATTGGAGAAGCGGTATTTCATTTTCTTCCGGTTGGAATCGTATGGTCTGTCACGAAAAAAATGGGAACTACGCAGATTCTTGGTATTGTGCTGGGAATTACGTTGGTCTCTCCGCAGCTGCTCAATGCCTACGAGGTAGGGCAGGCGGCAATGAAGTACTGGGATTTTGGCTTCTTTCAAATGCAGATGGCGGGATATCAGGGACAGGTTATTCCTGCGATACTTGCCGGATTTACCCTGGTATATCTGGAGCGGTTTTTTAAGAAAATCACACCTGCGGCTATCAGCATGATTGTGGTTCCGTTTATGTCATTGCTGCTTTCCGTTATCGTTGCCCATGGTATTTTAGGTCCGATTGGATGGCAGCTGGGTTCCTGGATTTCGGCAGGCGTTTATGCAGGGCTTACTTCAAGCTTCCGGGGATTGTTTGGAGCATTCTTTGGATTTATTTATGCACCTTTAGTAATTACGGGGCTGCATCATATGACCAATGCAATAGATTTACAGCTGATTGCGGATTACCAGGGCACAATTCTGTGGCCTATGATAGCCCTTTCCAATATTGCACAGGGCTCCGCCGTTTTAGCTATGATCGTATTACAGAAGAAGAATGAACGTGCTCAGCAGGTAGCAATACCGGCATGCATTTCCTGTTACTTAGGTGTTACCGAGCCGGCAATATTCGGTGTCAATTTAAAAGCAGGTTTTCCGTTTATCAGCGGAATGATCGGTTCCGGTATAGCAGGCGCACTGGCGGTAAGTACCGGGGTAATGGCTAATGCAGTAGGCGTTGGAGGTATTCCCGGAATTCTTTCCATTAAAACAGAGTTTATGGCGGTGTTTGCCATTTGTATGCTGATCGTACTGGTAGTACCATTTGTTCTGACATGGATTATGGGGAAAAAGAAACTTACTTTACAGGAGAGAGGGATCGCGGCAGCAGAGGTGGATACAGCTAAAGAAATGGATGCCGCTGCTCCTTCCAAAAAAGAACAGGTTCTGATGTCTGTTTTAACCGGTAAAATTATTCCGATTGAGGAAGTACCGGATGATGTGTTTTCACAGAAAATTATGGGAGAAGGTGTTGGAATAGAACCGGAGAGCGAGACAGTAGTTGCACCTGCGGACGGATCCGTAAGTGTTGTAATGGAAGATTCCGGACATGCCTGCGGTCTTGTACTGGAAAATGGAATGGAGATCCTGATTCATGTAGGGATTGATACTGTAGATATGAATGGAGAAGGATTTGAACTCTTTGTAAAAGAAGGAGATACCGTTCGCTGCGGCGATCCATTGATTCGCTTCTCAAAAGAGAAAATTAAAAAAGCCGGTCATCCGGCAACTACGGTATTTATTGTAACCGATGAAGGGAATGCATCTAATATACGCTTCCTGTCTAACTTGCAGGCAGAAGCAGGAGAAACTGTTATTGCGGCATATGAATAGAGGAGGATGGCACCATGACAGATTTTAAGAAAAGCACAGTTTATCAAATTTATCCAAAATCCTTTGCTGACAGTAAAGGAAACGGAACCGGTGATCTGAGGGGCATAATCAGCAAACTGGATTATTTGAAAGAATTGGGGATAGATTACATCTGGCTGACTCCTTTTTTTCTATCACCCCAGAAGGATAACGGTTATGACGTTGCAGATTATTATCAGATTGATCCTTCTTACGGGACAATGGAGGATTTCGAAAATCTGGTAAAAGAAGCGGCGAAAAGGGAAATATCACTTATGCTGGATATGGTATTTAACCATACCTCAAACCGTCATGAATGGTTTCAAAAAGCATTAGCGGGTGATGCGAAATATAAAAATTATTACATTTTTAAAAAGGGAAGAGGATCTGGAATTCCACCAACGAACTGGGAAAGCAAGTTCGGTGGTAATGCCTGGGAGTATGTAGAGGCATTTGACGAGTATTACCTGCATTTATTTGATGTATCCCAGCCAGACCTGAACTGGGATAACGAGGATGTACGAAAAGAAATGCAGGAAATAGTTCAATTCTGGATGGGGAAAGGTGTGAAAGGATTCCGGTTTGATGTGGTGAATCTGATCAGCAAGGAAGCATTTGAAGATGATTATGAAGGGGACGGCAGAAGGTTTTACACCGATGGTCCCAATATTCATAAGTATTTAAGAGAGCTTAATGAAAAGACATTTGGAAAAGAAAAAGGAATAATTACTGTAGGGGAAATGTCCAGTACTTCTATGGAAAACTGTTATCAATATGCTGGAGAAGAAGGAAAAGAGTTTTCCATGGTTTTTAGTTTTCATCACCTTAAGGTGGATTTTATGGGTAACGAAAAATGGGTACTGATACCTTATGATTTTGCAAAATTAAAGCAGATCCTATTTGACTGGCAGACGAATATGGCAAAAAATCATGCATGGAATGCGGTGTTTTGGTGTAATCATGACCAGCCAAGAGTGGTTTCTCGTTTTGGGGATACGAAAAAGTACTGGAAAGAATCTGCGAAGATGCTGGCAACGGTGATTCATTGTCTGAGAGGAACCCCTTATATTTACCAGGGAGAAGAATTGGGAATGACTAATGCAGAATTCGTAGATATCTCCCAGTATCGGGATGTGGAAAGCCTGAACCATTTTCAGATCCTTCAGGAAAAAGGATTAAGCAAAGAACAGGCATATCAGATTCTTATGGCACATTCCAGGGATAACAGCCGTACTCCCATGCAGTGGAGTGAGGAAACCCAGGCAGGATTTACAAAAGGAGAACCATGGATAGAGGTAAATCCTAATTATAAGAAAATTAATGCCAGAGAGCAGTTGGATGATCCGGATTCGATCTTCTATTACTATAAGAAATTGGTCAGCCTGCGTAAAGATTATGAAGTGATCGCCTATGGGGATTTTGAAGCGCTGGATATAAATAACCCATCTGTAATGGTTTACAAGCGCACCTATAAAGGTGAAGTACTAGTGGCAGCAAGTAACTTCTATGGAAAAGAAGCAGGGTGGGATCCGGGAATGGATCTGGGGGATTATCAATGTCTTCTGGGAAATTATGATGGGCAGGCCCTTATGAAAAGTTATGATAGCCAGGGCCTTATGAAAGGTTATGATAGTCAGGTTCCTGAGAAAGTGACGGTTCTGCGTCCATATGAGACAAGGTTATATTATAAGAAATAAAAGTATATGATTATAAAAAGCAGCCGGAAACAAAAATGATTTTTTATTAAAATCAGATTTGATCCGGCTGTTTTTATATTTCTTTAGACTTCTGTTTTCCAGAAACCATGCAGATTGCAGTAAGCATAAGCTGCAATTGCTTCATCTCCGTCAGTTAATACAAAATTTGCTACCGGCTCACAGGTTGGACAGAGATTTATTCTCTGACAGCCCATTTTTGTCTGCAGATACACCCATGCAATGCTGTGCTCTTCTGTCATTGGGTGATAGATACTGCCGACTTTAACAGTAACCTGATTACCGCTGATTTCAATAATGGGAAGATGTTTTTCCGAAGCACCCTCAGATGTATTGGGTTTCAGTTCGGTAAAATCCTGACAGGTACAGGATGCTGTTGGGTTGCCGGGACTGATCACTTCAAGGACGAGATGGTTTTCTCTATCAATAATAAATTTTGGTTCTAAATGCATGTTGATACCTCCAATTCTTATATTTACCCTGTTTATTTTTGCCTTAAATAGATATCTTATGTATAGGGAATGATTTTCTTTGAAAAATGAAATAAAAGAAACGCTTGGCAAAACAGTAAGAATATAATATAATGTGTAAAAATAATCGAAATACTGACATCCCGTGAACAGGGGAATTATGAACAGGAGATATAAATAGGAGGCGGACCCAGGTGAAACGCTGTATTGCATAAACTGGAATAGTAAAAAAGAAAATCAGCATAAAAACAGGAGGATTTGAAATGACTATTCCAGTAAATAAAATATATCCAAGAAGTAATGATAAAGAGACCGTATATTTAGACCAGGTAGTAACAAACCCAAATATCAAAGTAGGAAAATACACCATCTATAATGATTTTGTAAAAAACCCTGCAGATTTCGAAAAAAATAATGTTCTGTACCATTATCCCGTGAATAAAGACAAGCTGGTCATTGGGAAATTCTGTTCCATTGCCTGTGGAGCAAAGTTCATGTTCACCAGCGCCAATCATGCTATGGGATCTCTTTCTAACTATACATTTCCCATTTTTTTTGAAGAGTGGGATTTGAAGAAAGAACATGTAACTGATGCATGGGATAACAAGGGTGATATCATGATTGGAAATGATGTCTGGATCGGATATGAAGCCGTAATTATGGCAGGCGTGCATATCGGAGATGGGGCTGTAATCGGAACCAGAGCGGTAGTAACAAAGGATGTGCCGCCCTATACCATTGTAGGCGGAGTTCCCGCAAAGAAGATTAAAATGCGCTTTGACAGGCAGACAGTGGAAGACCTGCTGGAATTAAAATGGTGGGATTGGACGAGTGAAAAAATAAAGAAGAATCTTTCTTTGATCATGAGCGGAGAGATTCGTGGATTAAAGTGATTTTCTAACTAGAGAGGAAAGTTTGTGAGTATATCGCAGATTTATCTGCGATATACCACAGGGTACAACCATGAACTTTAAAAACCTGATACATACACCGGAGTATAATTTCCTCTGGCAGGATGAGCATCTGGGAAAGAACCTGATTCTCCTTTCTGTTGCAGGAAGCTATGCGTATGGAACAAATAACGAATTCAGCGATTATGATGTCCGTGGGATTACCCTCAACCGCAAGTCGGATCTGATCGGACTGAGCAGCTATGATCAATATGCAGATGATAAAACAGACACTACAATTTACACTTTTAACAAGATTATAAAGCTGTTAATGGACTGTAATCCCAATACCTGTGAAATGCTGGGACTAAAACAGGAACATTATCTGTATTTATCCCCGGTGGGACAGGAACTGCTGGATCATAAGAAATTATTTTTATCAAAGCGCGCTATTCACTCCTTCGGTGGTTATGCCGGTCAGCAGCTGCGAAGACTGCAAAATGCTCTGGCAAGGGATACAATGCCCCAGGCAGAGAAGGAACAGCATATATTGCGGTCTGTAGAAAATGCCATGTACAATTTTCAGGAGCGTTACGCACAGTTTGGAAATGGAAGTATCAATATTTATCTGGACCAAGCTGTAAACCCTGAATTTGAGCAGGAGATTTTTATGGATGCAGATTTGTCCCATTATCCATTGAGAGATTACCGCAATATCTGGTGTGAGATAAACAATGTGGTAAAAGAGTATGACAAAATTGGTAAACGCAATCATAAGAAAGATGAAAATCATCTGAATAAACATGCGATGCATCTGTTGCGGCTTTTTATGATGGCCATTGATATTCTGGAAAAAGAAGAGATTTGTACTTACCGGGAAGAAGAGCATGATTTGTTGATGAGTGTCAGAAATGGAGCATTTCAAAGAGAAGACGGCATGTACCGGGATGAGTTTTATGAAATATTGTCGGGTTATGAAAAACGATTGGATAATGCGGCGAGAAATACCGGTCTGCCGGATGCACCTGACAAAAAGAAAATCGAAGATTTTGTTATGAGTGTTAATGAAAGAGTAGTTAAAGCGTAAATAAATTCGTATATGTATTGAATGGGAAAGGTAATTAAATGAAAAGATAATTTAAGCTGCCCTGCAGTATTGTATAACAATATTGCAGGGTAGTTTTAATTGCAATCAGATATGCCCTGAATTCTATTTTTCATCCGCCACAGAACGTGTTTGAAAATTCATTCATGTTATCAGCACATTTTACTTAGCTTGGAATCTGCAGTTTCTGCCCGATTAAAATAAAGTTTGGATTTGAAATATGGTTAACAGATACAAGAGCGCTGATTGTAGTGTTGTATTTAGCGGCTATAGCCCAGAGGGTGTCGCCGGATTTTACCGTATACCATTGAACCGGTTTTGAAGAACCGGAATCCGGCGTACAGGGAATTCTGAGTTTTTGGCCAGGATAAATCAGATTCTCATTGTGAATCTGATTCAGTTTTACAAGGTCTGCAATACTGGTATGGTAATTTCGTGAAATTGCCCAGAGTGTATCCCCTGGTTTTACCGTATAGGTCAGGTACGTATCTTCAGACGGTGTATTATCCGGTATGGGAATGCGCAGTATCTGACCGGGATAAATAAGATTGGGGTTTGCAAGAGCATTTTCGTTTGCAATTGCGGTAATACTGGTGTGATAGAGCTGGGCAATATTCCAAAGTGTATCACCGGATTTAACCCGGTATTCCACATATGAAGTAGAGGGTTCCGGTGGGGGAGGAACAGGATTTACCGGGCCGCTGTTGTCCAGAAAGATGCCATCGGTAAAATAGTCCAGATCGACATTTGTACTGATTCCCGGAATCCTGCCTGTGTCCGAATGCTGCCAGCCAACCCAGAAATTCCAATTTGAATTATCGGATGGGGAAGCTGCGCCATATTCGGCTACCCACAGTGGGTAGTCAGTAATCGCTCCGCTAAATGTGTAACCTGCATTATAGGAATCACTATAGACCACAGCTTTCTTACCGCTTAACTGTTCTACAGTCTGGATAAATGCCAATCCAATGGCATTTATTTCTGTATCTGTCAGATATTGCAGATCTTCAAAATCCATAGCCAGCCTGCAGTCGAAGTCCTTGTCTTGGATAGTGTTTACAAAAAATTGTGCCTGATACTGTGCCTGGGAGATGCTTCTTGCGGTTACATAATGGTAAAAGCCAATGGACAGCCCGGCAGCAGAGGCCTTGGCGTAATTGTCTTCAAATTTTGGATCAATATAATCGCCACCGAGGCTGGAACGTATATAAACAACCTGAATTCCAGAGTCAGCAACCTGTTCAAAATCAATATCTTCCTGATAAAAGCTCACGTCAATACCAAGGTAGAGGGGATGTGAGGAAGGAGGAATCGCACAAACAATAAATACAGGAAAAAAAGAAAACAGCAGTAACGTAGATAAGAGAATGGCTAAAATTTTCTTGAGCATAAACCCTCCTTTGTCAAATATTCGTTTTAAGATAATATATGGTACAAGAAAAAAATTGTTATGAAATCATTGCAAAGAAATGAAAAATGAGAGTAGAGTAATTCAAAAGTGACAGAAAATAAAAATGTGCCGGATAATAGAAAAGCACCCGGATTTAAAATAATCCGGATGCTTTTGCGGCTATGAATTCTTTTTCTTCTTCTTTTTACTTTTACTTTTTGTACTGGATTGTGCTGCTGCTTCTTCTTCCTCTTTGTCCAGTTCGTTTACCATGTGTTCCATAACGGATTTACAGGACTGGGGAAGTTCGGTAACATCATAATTATTATAACCTTTGTTTTCCATATTCAAATCTCCTCTCTTTTCATGCATATACTTTGCATAAGTGTTATGGCAATCGCCTGCCATATTACTTAGTATGCACAGCAGGCAATTTCTTATGAGAGTGTATTATCGTTTAAGACTTCAGTATTCAGCAAATCTGACCTTTTCGCACAATGTAAAACTTCAAATTGTAAAATTATTACATTAATTGCAGCATTTAAGGCATTCATAACAATATCAGCAATGACCGCCAATCCAAGTGCTTCTGCGGGAATTCCGGCCTGTATAAAAAGAACGGCATAACCTGCAAGAAATCCACCGGGAATAGATGGAGCTGCCGCAGCCAGTGTAAATGACACAATCATGGTAATTACCAGCATAGCTATGGTTATTTTGATCTCGAATGCCTGTGCAGCAAATACAGTAAGCAGTATTAAATGCACCACGGTAGCAGGTTTAAATACAACGCTTCCAAAGGAAATGGTAAATTTGGAAAGCCGGTGGTCAATACCCAGTTTCTTATCGCAGTTGTTTCGCATATCAGAATAAGCTGCGGATGAGGAAGCATTTACTAAGGCAAGAAAGGAGGAAGGCATAATTTTCTTCAATATACGGATTGGCGAAATTCCCTCTTTTACCTTTACCGATACCAGATACAGGAGGAATACAATTGCCATGCATAGCAGATAGACACCTGCCATTTGCAGCATATATAAAAGAAGAGGTATGTAATTGCCTACGATAAGCCGGTAAATACTTAAAAAAACGAAAGCCGGTGAAACGGCGGAAATAAATCCTAAAATACTTTGCGATATAGCATTGCACTGTTCAACTAACTGTCCGGCAATGCTGATCCGGTGTTGCAGCAGTACCATTGACATTCCCACAAGTATAGCCAGAACAATGATCTGTATGGCATTTCCGGTCTGGAACGGGTCGATGACATTTTCCGGAATGGCATCAAGTAGCAGTTGAAAAATGGATTCTGCCTGAATGCCGTCTGCACCTGTTGAGGGAAAATGCACCTTTGTGAACAAGGCTGCCGCAATCCCTCCTAATATGGTCATTGTTATGAGAATTGCGCTAAAGTGCTGCAGTACTTTTTTGCCCACACTTCCCAGCCGGTTCGGTGCTCCGATATGGTAAATTCCCCATACAACGGCAAAAAACAGCATAGGACAGACCACCGTTGTCAGAATACCGGCAAATGTGTCAAATAGAGGGATTGCTGCCTGGTTCAGCAGAAAATCAGAAGCATCTATAGGCAGGTAATGGGTTACCACACCTGCGGCCAGTGCCAGGATGATCGCAATTGCGATAGGCAAAAATGGGTTGGAAGCCTTGTGCTTGATACTAACTGAAACAATATTCATTCCCTTGGAGTACACATAGCCGCATCCGCTGCCAATAGCCGCAAGAAACGGCTGGCTGAAAAATGCATCTCCAAACTGGTCATCATCATTCTGCTCGTAAGGGTTTGCCTCTTTGCCCTGTACCTTCAGTGTTATCTGTATTTTTTTCAGACGTGTCTGGATAATTAATTCGCCGGAATTGGGTGCCAATCCTTTTTCCATCCAGCTATCCAGTGCCTTTTCCAAAGAGAGACGTATCTTTAATATTTCTTCCGGTGCTGCAGAAAGCTGCTGCAATGTTTCTTCTATGAGATCTGCAACCATATCCGCATTCTGTTCCGACAATATAAATTTCTTTGTTATTAACATCTTGCTATCACATCCTTTTCGGGAGCAATCTAAGAGATTTTGTTAGCCGCTCTGTATATTTATATTATGTATAAGTTTCAAATTATATTAAAAGAGTATACCATACCTGATGTAGAAAACAATAAAAAATGTATGTGCAATCATTTATAAAAAGTGAAGATAAACTTATGAAAAGGTTAAGATTGATTCTGAAAGTTAAGGAAAGTATACGCGTCCGGAGTAGGAAATAATAACTTTATCAAAGAATCCCTCAGATAACATTGCTATTTGCGTTCATTTAAATTATAATAAAATAAGAAAAATTACGCAATAAGTGCCAAATGAAGGAGAAGATCGGGAGATTGGAAAAAGGGAAAGACTACGACGAAATAATGAAGGACAATCCGGAACTGGCAGAAAAGCTGAACCGGGCTTCCAAAGAAAGGTTGTTAGATAAGAGAAATATTGACGGGGTTGCAAGAGCGCTGTCCCGTTATGTTTACAAAAATAATTCTGCAGCAGATATAGTAATAAAGGCGGTAAAAGAGGGACGTTGGCTGCAATTGGAACTTCTGTATGGCTATTATAGCGGGTTTGAAGATGACCGAAATGAGGGCGGATGTGCAGTAGCGGATCTGGAACAGCTCTTGAAAGAACTGCTTCGGAGTCTATTGTATTAATTCACATGATATGAAATGAAAAGAGGGTAACAAAAAAATGAGAGAAAAAACATTTGCAGTATTGATCGATTCAGACAATATTTCTTCAAAATATATATCTTGTATTCTGAATGAAATGACCAAGTACGGAGTCATCACATACAAGAGAATTTATGGAGATTGGACCAGTGCGCAGACGACGAGATGGAAACAGGCACTCCTTGAGAATTCTATTATGCCAATCCAGCAGTTCAGCAATACCGTAGGGAAAAATGCAACCGATTCCGCATTGATTATTGATGCCATGGATATATTGTATACCAATAATGTAGATGGTTTCTGTATCGTTTCCAGCGACAGCGACTTTACACGGTTAGCGGGGAGGCTGCGGGAATCCGGTAAAGATGTAATCGGAATGGGAGAGGAAAAGACTCCAAGATCTTTCCGTGCTGCCTGTACGGTATTTACGAATCTGGAGATTTTGCTGGAGCAGGATGAAGAAACACAGGAAGAAGTCTTTGTTCATAAGAGCCGATTAAGTGACAGCTCAATCGGCAGCAGAAGCCGCCTGGGAGACAGCCAGCCGGGGATGGAAGACAGCAGTATTATCAGCAAACGTGTCATTGAGAATGACATCGTATCCATTATAACAGAAAATGATGACAAGGACAGAATGACCGGGCTTGGGGAAATCGGAAGCCGGCTGGTGAAGAAATATTCGGATTTTGATGTCCGTAATTATGGATACAGTTCCCTGTCAAAGTTTTTGGAAGAAATGGAAAGCTTTGAACTTACCAAGAACAATAATGCCATCATGGTTCGTATGAAAGATAACAATATTAAGAAAGAGCAGCTGTCGGAATATGCCATTAACCTGGTACGAAGCAGCGGCAGGGAAGGCATGGAACTGGCATTCTTAGGCAATCGGATTCACCGGAAATTTGATAACTTTAAAGTGAAGGATTACGGTTATGCAACTTTTGCAAAATTTGTACAGAGTATTGGGCAGTTAGAAATAATTGAAAACCGAACGAAAAATAAAATTGTACATTTAAAGTCGAATGATTAGAAGTATGAGGTACTAATCAATTGCTTTAAACAAAGATACAGATACCGGAGATAAGAAATTTATATATAATACATTTACACAAAAGACAGTAAGGAAAATACATGACAGAAAAGACAATAAAGATCATTAAGGACTTTGATATAGCACAGATTGCTGATTCCGGGCAGTGTTTCCGCTTGAACAAAAGGGAAGACGGCAGCTATTCCCTGATAGCCCGGGAGCGGTATCTGGAGATAGTGCAGCAGGAGGAAGAAATCACTTTTTTCTGTGAAGAGAATGAATTTCGTGAGATCTGGGATTCTTACTTTGATCTTACGACAGATTATGGAGCATTTAAGGCACAGATTGAAAGTAAGGATCTGTACATGCAAAACGCTTGTGCATATGGCAGAGGGATCCGCATCCTGCGCCAGGAGCTTTGGGAAATGGTAATTACTTTTATCATATCCCAGCAAAACAACATTCCGAGGATTAAAAAATGCGTAGAGTCTCTTTGCAGAGCCTATGGAGAAAAAAGAACAAATTTCCGGAATGAAACATATTATACGTTCCCCAAACCGGAGGCGCTTGCAGGTCTGGGTGAAGAGGATCTGTGTTCCTGCAGCCTGGGGTACCGGAATAAGTATATCAGAAAGACCGCAGATATGGTCGTAAGCGGAGGTTTTGATTTATACCGTCTCTATGATTTAAATTATGAGGATGCCAGAAGAGAACTTTTAAAGTTATGCGGAGTTGGAATAAAGGTGGCAGAATGCATATGTCTGTTTGCACTGCATCATATCGATGCATTTCCCATAGATACCCATATTCAGAAGGTATTAGACCGTCATTATCCGGAGGGTTTCCCATTTTCAAAGTATCAGGGATTTGCCGGAATTCTGCAGCAGTATGCTTTTTATTATGATGTTGAGGGCTATTGATTTCTGCGGACGGCTGATGTATACTCTATTTGAATTTTTTAATTTTACCAAAGAATAAAGGAGTAATTTCATGAATATTGTAATGTTAGAATCCCTTGCAGTCAGCGAGGATATATTAAAAAGCTATATAAAACCGCTGGAAGAAGCAGGACATACCTTCCGCGCATATGAAAAGAGCAGTGATGAGGAAGTATTAAAGGAAGAAAGCAAAGATGCGGATATCCTGATACTGGCGAATATGCCGCTGAGACAGGAAGTAATTCGCAATTGCAGCCATTTAAAATTTATAGATGTGGCATTTACCGGTGTAGATCATGTAGATCTGGAGGCCGCAAAAGAAATGGGAGCTGCCCTTAGTAACGCTTCCGGATATTCAAATGAATCAGTAGCAGAGCTTACGCTGGGCATGATACTCTCACTTCTTCGAAATGTTCCTCAGGTGGAAGCACGCTGCAGGGATGGAAAAACGAAGGATGGTCTTGTTGGTTTTGAATTAAAAGGAAAAACTGTGGGAATCATAGGTACAGGAGCAATCGGAATGCGTACCGCACAGCTTTGCAGTGCATTCGGCTGTAAAGTCATTGCCTATAATGGATTTTCAAAGAAGGAGAACAGTGAACTGATCACTTATATGCCGTTAAAAGACTTGTTGGAAGAAGCAGATATTGTAGCACTCCACTGCCCGTTAACGGAACAGTCCCGCCATCTGATCAACCAGGAGACCATTGGATATATGAAAAAATCTGCGATCCTGATAAATGCTGCAAGAGGACCCGTAGTGGATTCAGATACTCTGGCAAAGGCACTGAATGAAGGACGCATTGCAGGAGCAGGCATCGATGTATTCGAAGTGGAACCTCCGCTTAATACCGATCATCCGCTGCTTCATGCGAAAAATACCATTGTAACTCCCCATGTGGCATTTGCTACAAAAGAATCTATGGAAATCAGAGCTGAAATTGTGTTCCGAAATATCGACCAGTGGTTAAAGGGCGAGCAGATCAATAAAATATTGTAATTACGGGAGAGTTTTTTGAATGAATATAGAAAAAGTAAATGAGTACATGAAAAAGGTCACAGAAGCTGAGACAAAAACTTTCCCCTATAAAGGCAAGTTAAAGGTAGGATTGGACCTGGGTACGGCATATATTGTAATTGCTGTATTAGATGAAAATAATCAGCCCGTGGCATGTGAAAAGCAAAGTGCCAGAGTATTGAGAGACGGTGTTGTGGTAGATTATCTGGGCGCACTTGAGATTGTCAAAAAATTAAAGGCAAAGCTGGAAGAACGTTTGAAATGCGAATTGACACAATGTGCGATTGCAATGCCGGCAGGTACGCAAAGCAGTTTAAAGACCCATACTTATGTAGCGGAAGGGGCGGGGTTCGAGGTAATCAATATCCTGGATGAGCCATCTGCCGCCAACTCAGTCTATGAGATTAAAGATGGAGTAATTGTTGATATCGGAGGCGGTACTACAGGGCTGGCAATCATCAAAAACGGCAAAGTAGAAGAAATTCAGGACGAGGCAACAGGAGGAACCCATGTGACCCTGGTTCTTTCCGGTAGATATCACATATCTTTTGAAGAAGCCGAGGTAATGAAACAGGATTACAGCAATCATAAAGAAATATTCCCGGTTGTAAAACCGGTTTTCGAAAAAATGGCATCCATTGTCAACAAATATATCCACGATCAGAAAATCAAAGGAATCTATCTGTGCGGAGGAACTTGCTGCCTTACAGGAATAGAGGAGATCTTCGAGAAGAAGACAGGAATTAAAACAATAAAGCCGGAAAATCCGTTTTTGGTGACACCGGTTGGTATTGCTATGAATTGTGTGTTTATCCAATAACGAACAGCCCGCCACAGCCCAGGGGTTCCAACCTGCTGAGAAAACCAGCTTTGTATCAACGAATGCTATCTCGGAAAGATGGGTGTGGGAAACTGGTATGGGCGTAGGAAGCGTAGAGCAGAGCTGAGTATTTACTTACCTTTCCGAAGTGTTTTTTGGCGGATAGTATTCGACTGGCTCCCATCGGATACTAAGCGGGCAGTGAGCTGCGAAATGCATCAGGATTTCGGAGCGAATGCCCGCGTGCCGCCAAAAAGCGCTTCGGAAAGGTTAGAAAATACCAGTTCTGCGGCCAGCTGACGGAGCCCATGCCAGTTTCCCACACCCATCTTTTCGTACACTACCTACATCACAAAGCGTCATTACTCAGCGAAACCCAAATTTAAAATAAAATTATTCGCTGAAGTATTAAAAAATCTATTCATCTAATTTATGAAATCTTCAAACCCAGATCAATTGTAAATTATCATAAATCTATCCGTAACAGAAATCGATAATCTAAAGCATATATTTTCCGAAAAATGAATTCCAATCCAAAAACAACAGATATCTCCCTCCCTCCATTATCAAAAGAGGTATTGACTCCCGTCACATATAGCGATATAGTTAGTATACTAATAGTTAGTTGACTAATGATAGGAGGTATTACAAATGAATATAAATATTAAAAAAGATTCCCTCCACCTGCTTATCTCAAGGACATTTCATGCCCAGAGAAATATGATCCGCCCCAAACTTCTGGAAGCGGGACTTTGTGTGGGGCAGCCTAAGGTTCTGCATTATCTCTATGATCATGGAGCATGTATGCAGAAGGAACTGGCTTCGTTTTGCAATGTGGAGCCGGCTACCATGTCGAAGATGCTGGATACGATGGAAAAGAACGGATTGATAAAACGAATGGATGTAGCGGGAAACCGCCGGGCATTTCACATTGTACTGACGGATGCAGGGCTTGTTTCCCTTGGAGAGTGGGAAAAAATCTGTGAAGAGGCAGATGAAAAAAGCCTGCAGGGATTTACAGAAGAAGAACGGGAGCAGTATCGGAATTTTTTAAACCGGATGTATGAAAATATAAACGGCAAATAGCGGGAAGGAGAATGTGCAATGATTCAGAAATTCATGAGATATTTTCATAATTATAAAAAATATCTTTACATTAGCTGCATTTGTGTAGTGCTGGAAACCATGTTTGAATTAATTATTCCCATGATTATGGCAGATATCATTGACGTAGGCGTGGTGAATAAAGATGTTCCGTATATCTTTCTGAAAGGTTCTCTGATGGCATTGTGTGCTCTTTTATCACTGTTTCTGGGAATCTTATATGCCCGTTTTGCGGCGCTGGCGGGACAGGGATTTGGGGCAGAGCTTCGGGGGGAAGAATTTCGCCGGCTTTCGGAGTTTTCCTTTGGGAATATGGACCGGTTTTCTACTTCCTCACTGATCACCAGGCTTACCAGTGATGTAGCTGTTCTGCAAAATGCCATCAGCGGAGGAATACGGCCGGCTGTTCGGGCACCTGTCATGCTGGTGATGGCAATCACGATGTCATTTGTGATTAATGCCAGGCTGGCACTTGTCTTTGTGGCAGCAGTACCGATTTTGGCCGTTGCACTTATTTGCATTATAAGGAAACTGCGTCCCATGTATGGGAAAATGCAAAAAGCTGTGGATATGGTGAACCGGGTGACCCAGGAAAACCTTATCGCAATCCGGGTTGTGAAATCCTTTGTCCGGGGAAATTATGAAAAGGAAAAGTTTAAAGAAGTAAATGATAATCTACAGTTTACCAGCGAAAAAGCTTTTCATACGGCAGTGCTTAATATGCCATGTTTTCAGTTTGTGATGTATTTTACCATTGTGGCTATTCTCTGGTTTGGCGGCAATCTGATATTTGTGGGCAGTATGAAGGTTGGGGAACTGACCGGTTTCTTAAGTTATGTACTGCAGATATTGAATTCCCTGATGATGCTTTCCAATGTATTTATGATGCTTACCAGAAGTGTTGCGAGTGCAGGACGTATCCAGGAAGTCATGGAAGAACAAAGCGAAATCAAAGATGACATGGCAAAAGATATAGAAGTAGGAAGTGGGAGCATCGATTTTGAACATGTCAATTTCAAATACAAAGAGGAAGCAGAAGAATATGTACTCAGCGATATTACATTTCACATCGAAGCAGGGCAGACCATTGGTATCATAGGCGGCACAGGATCTGCCAAGACATCGCTGGTGCAGTTGATTCCGCGGCTGTACGATGTGACGGAAGGAACCGTTAAGATTGACGGTATCGATGTAAAAGAGTATCCGATGAAGCATTTGAGAGAAGCAATCGGTATGGTATTACAGAGAAATACATTATTTTCGGGAACGATCCGGGAAAATCTGCTCTGGGGAAATGAAAAGGCGGATGACAGTGAAATTAACCGGGCATGTCATATTGCATGTGCTGACGAATTTCTGAAAAAGATTCCCCAGGGTCTGGATTTTGATCTGGGTCAGGGGGGGGTCAACGTATCCGGTGGACAGAAGCAGCGTCTCTGCATTGCCAGGGCATTGTTAAAACGTCCTAAAATACTGATCCTGGATGATTCTACAAGTGCGGTGGATACCGCAACGGAAAAGAAGATCCGGGACGGACTGGAACAGTACATGGGAGATACCACAAAGATAATAATCGCCCAGAGAATCAGTTCTGTCAAAAATGCAGACCAGATTATTGTATTGGATGACGGGCGTATCAATGCGATAGGAACCCATGAGACGTTAGTGGAGACAAACCCCATTTATCAGGAAGTATATACTTCGGGACAGGAAGGAGCTGATAAATAATGGCAAAAGTAATAGGATATAAGAAGCCCAGAAACATCAAGAAAACCTTAAAAACTATGCTGCGCTATTTTAAACGCCATATCTTTGCGCTATGCCTGGTGACGGTTATGGTTGTAATATCAGCGGGAGCCAATATTTACGGCACTTATCTTTTAAAGCCTATTGTAAACGATTATATCGTTCCCGGAGATATACCCGGGCTGATTAAAATGCTGCTCTTTATGGGAACCATGTATCTGACCGGAGTTTTATGTACCTTTGGTTATACCCAGTTGATGGTGAGAACGGCACAGGCAATGGTAAAGGAAATCCGAAGTGATCTGTTTAGTAAGACCCAGAATCTGCCGCTGTCTTACTTTGATGCAAAGACCCACGGCGAGTTAATGTCACGGTTTACCAATGACATGGATACGGTACAGGAAGGGTTGAACAATAGTTTCACCATGGTAATACAAAGCTTTATTGTCACCGTGGGAACGATT
Source organism: Robinsoniella peoriensis (assembly GCF_000797495.1). Taxonomy (GTDB): domain Bacteria; phylum Bacillota; class Clostridia; order Lachnospirales; family Lachnospiraceae; genus Robinsoniella; species Robinsoniella peoriensis. Next base: position 355,021 of record NZ_JTGN01000004.1, on the reverse strand, counting down.
GTAATGATTGTGGTTTTAAATGCCAGGCTGAGTCTCGTTGTTTTTGTATCTTTTATCTGTATGTTTGCATTCATCCGTTACAGCAGCAAAAAAAGCCAGAAGTATTTCGCACAGCAGCAAAAATATCTGGGAAGCCTGAACGGGTTTGTAGAAGAAATGGTGGAAGGCGCTAAAGTGGTCAAGGTGTTCAACCATGAAGAAGAAAATATCCGGGAATTTGAGAGGAGAAATGAAAAACTCCGGGCATCTGCAACAGAAGCGCTCACTCATGGGGGACGAATGGTGCCGGTAATTGTCAGCATTTCTTATCTGAATTATGCGATTTCAGCGTGCATTGGCGGTTTGTTTGCAATCAGCGGGCTGATGGATCTTGGCAGCTTATCCAGTTATCTGGTATATGTACGGCAGACAGCAATGCCGATTAATCAATTTACTCAGCAGATGAATTTTATACTGGCGGCAGTCGCAGGTGCGGAGCGGATATTTGAAGTTATTGAAGAAGCAGAAGAGGAAGATGCTGGAAAGACTACACTGACGCCGGTGGTTGCAGGCGCAGATGGAAGCCTGGTGCCATGCAGGGAGCGGGATCATCACTGGGCATGGAGTTGTCCTGACAAAGATGGAAAAGAAGTTCTGGTTCCCATGAGAGGAGATGTACGTTTTCATGATGTATCCTTCTCTTATGAAGAAAATCATGAAATTCTGCACAAATTAAATCTCTATGCCAAGCCAGGGCAGAAGATCGCTTTTGTGGGTTCAACAGGAGCCGGAAAGACTACCATTACAAATCTGATCAACCGTTTTTATGAAATTAATCAAGGCGTCATCACCTATGATGGAATTGATATAAAGCAGATCAAAAAGGATGACCTGCGCCATTCATTATCAATGGTTTTACAGGATACCCATCTTTTTACCGGAACAATTGAAGAAAATATCCGGTATGGAAAACTGGATGCGGATCATGAAGAGGTGGTTGCGGCAGCAAAGCTTGCCAATGCCCATTCCTTTATCCGGAGGCTGCCAAATGGATATCAGACCATGCTGCACAGTGACGGAACCAATCTTTCCCAGGGACAGCGCCAGTTATTGTCCATTGCCCGTGCGGCAATTGCTGATCCCCTGGTACTGATACTGGATGAGGCAACCAGTTCCATCGATACCCGTACAGAAAAGCTGATCGAAAAAGGCATGGATAAACTGATGCAGGGAAGAACTGTATTCGTCATAGCTCACCGTCTGTCCACCGTTCGAAATGCCAATGCCATTATGGTTTTGGAAAATGGCTGTATTATTGAGCGTGGAAGCCATGAGGAATTATTGGAACAAGAAGGTAAATATTATCAGCTTTATAATGGTATGTTCGAATTGTCATAGGGACAACAAAATATTTTTGATAAAGCCTGGATGCCACGTAAACCACGGATTAATAAAGGATATCTGGCGAGATATGCAAGAAGTGTAACTTCCGGGAGTACAGGCGCTGTACTGGAATAAACAGGCATTTTAAAAACCTGCTCTGAGCCCAAATATCATTGACTATTCAGGTTTACACCTTTATAATAGATATAAAGTGAACAGGATAGGAGAAGGTTATGGAAATAAAAAACGTATATGAGGAATTAGGGCAGGAAAATTATTCCGCCGTTAAAGATCGTTTTTGTGGCAATGAAAAATTGTTAGAGAAATTTGTGAAAAAATTTCTTCTGGATCCTACGTATGAAAAACTGGAAGAGTCTGTCAGCGCAGGAGACCGGCAGGGTATAGAGATAAATGCCCACACATTAAAGGGGGTTGCCGGTAATCTGGGATTTTGCAGCCTGCAGTCAGAATGTGCGGAACTGGTTGGCTGTATCAGATTAGATAATAATGAGCAGATTCCGGAGTTATTTGAGCGTGTAAAAAGCACCTATACGAATATCATACAAGTAATCAAAAAACTGGATTAGGGCAGAGGGTGGACTATGGAACAAAAAAGAAGAACCATTTTAATAGTCGACGATATGGAGCTGAACAGAGCAATCCTCAATGAGATGTTTTATCAGAATTACAATGTACTGGAAGCCTGTGACGGTGAGCAGGCACTGCAGTTAATTTCTCAGAAAAAGCATGAGATTGATATTATACTGCTGGATATTGTAATGCCTGTAATAGATGGATTTGGAGTATTGGAAAGTCTGCAGAGGCAGAATCTGATGGAGCGCCTGCCGGTGGTTATGATTACGGCAGAGAATTCGGAAAGCGTTATGAAAAAAGGCTATGCAATGGGAGTTACGGATATTATAACGAAACCTTTTAATCCAGACATTGTAAGAAGGCGTGTAAAAAATGTACTTGCTTTATACAGCAGGCAGGAGAGCCTGGAAGAACTGGTTGAACAACAGACACAGGCGCTGCGCAATCAGACCAGACAGCTTCTGGATGCCCTTAGCAGTATTATAGAGTTTAAAAATATGGAATCGGGTCAGCACATACTCAGAATTCGTATCATAACAAAGTTTTTACTACAAAAATTATCTAAGAAATTTCCGGGATATGATCTTACTGCAAAGCAGATAGATACCATATCAGAAGCTGCTGCAATGCATGATATCGGAAAAATCGCTATTTCCAATTCAATTTTAAATAAACCGGGAAAGCTTACCGCTGAAGAATTTGAGATTATGAAAACTCATACGGTAAAAGGATGTGAGGTAGCAAGAAAATTAAAATATATACAAAACCAGGACTTTATGGGATACTGCCTGGACATTTGCCGCCACCACCACGAGCGCTGGGACGGCAAAGGGTATCCTGACGGTCTGAAAGAGGATGAGATCTCCATATGGGCACAGGTAGTATCTCTTGCAGATGTCTATGATGCGCTCACAAGCGAACGGGTGTATAAGCGGGCTTACAGCCATCAGGAAGCCTTATATATGATTCAGAATGGTGAATGCGGTATATTTAATCCCCGGCTTTTGAAATGTTTCATGGAAAATGCAGATGAGATGTATCAGTATCTTTTAAATTTGACGGATGAAAATGCAAGTACCTTCGGTTATGAGGACGAATACGAGCAAAAAACAACGGCCAATATGACAAATATTTCCGACCGCACCTTACAGTTATTGGAGCTTGAGCGGGAAAAATATAGAATTATAACGGAACTGTCAGGTGATATCGTGTTTGACTATGACACGCAGAGAGATCTGCTAAGCTTCTCAGAGAAATTCAGGGAAGTTTTTGGAAGAAATATCATAATAGAAGATGCCCGGCACTGGATGCAGAACAGTGGTTTTTTGTATGAGCAGGACAAAAGCAAGTTTATAAAGCATCTGATGATTCTTACCAGTCAGAATGTAACCTGTAAAGTTCAGGTGCGTCTGATGGTAACTCAAGATACTTATGAATGGTTTGACGTCTATGTCCATTCCATCTGGAATCAGGAAACCGGTGAGTGCCTGACCCTGATGGGCAAGATGGTCAACGTAGACCAGCGTTACAAAGAACTGGAGCAATGGAAGAAAGTAGCCAATACCGATGCCTTAACAGGTCTGTATAATAGAAAGGCATTGGAAGAGAAGATCAGTGAGGTGCTGGTCAACGAGCATGCACAGCAGTCAGCACTCTGTTTTATAGATTTGGATGATTTCAAACAGGTAAATGATGGTTATGGACATCCTTACGGAGATGAATTATTAATTGAAATTGCCAGACAATTAAAAGGCTGTGTCAGAAGTACAGATATTACCGGCAGAATAGGCGGAGATGAATTTATTGTACTACTTCGCAATATAAAATCGGTTCGGGATATGATGGAAAAAGCATCACAGCTTTGTCATACTCTCGGGAAAGGATTTAAGGGATATAACTATTCCGTCAGCATAGGAATTGCGGTATTCCCCGAAGCCGGAAAGACTTATGAAGAACTGCTCAGCCGGGCTGATCAGGCATTATATTGTTCCAAAAATGCAGGAAAAGACCAGTATGTGATCTATGGTGATGATACGGCAGAGATGCCATTTCGTTCTCTGTTATCAGAGGTGGACAGTTTTGTGCAGACCGAAAATGAACTGGCCAAGATTTTAAATAATGCGGGTATGGAAAAATAAGGCGGATATAACTGCCTTATTTTTTTACCCTTTTATTTAAACATTATATGTTACAATCGTCCATTTTTCATTTTGTTTCATTAAAAAGCAGGGAGTATTTATTTTTTTACGGTAATAGTATTCAAATAATTTTTGAAAGAAGCGGTAGTCTAAAAATAAGGCAATATTTTCGTTTACAGTCATATATACATCTCCAATCATTCAAAAATATTAGTATTCATGTAACCATATGGCCTCCGGCAGCATACATTAGAATATAGTATCATACTGCTCTATTCTAATTATATTCCGGAGGAGAGAAATATATGACGCATATTGTACAACTTACTGAATTAAAAAGGGGAGAAAAAGCAGTGATTACAGAGCTGATCTCTTTTAAAGAAATGAGGCGCAGGCTTCAGGATATGGGAATGATAGAGGGGACAACAGTAGAATGTGTGGGAAAAAGTCCTTTGGGTGACCCCTGTGCTTTTTTAATTAGAGGTGCAGTAATTGCTCTTCGTAAAGAGGATGCGGGAAGTGTAATGGTAGAATGCAGTGATTAATAGGAGGCGCTTATGGGAATAAACAGGTCATCATCAGGAATGAATTCTGTTGACAAAGAACTCGTAATTCAAAAAGAAAGAGAAGAAGATAAGGTAATTGCACTTGCCGGAAATCCCAATGTGGGGAAAAGTACTGTTTTTAATCAGCTGACGGGCATGAAGCAGCATACCGGAAACTGGCCGGGAAAAACGGTTGCCAATGCCCAGGGATATTGCTCTTATGGGAATCAGGGTTATGTAATGGTAGATATTCCGGGATGCTATTCCCTGATGGCGCATTCCATTGAAGAAGAAGTGGCAAGAGACTTTATCTGTTTTGAACATCCGGATGCAGTCGTGGTAGTTTGTGATGCAACCTGTCTCGAACGTAATCTGAATCTGGTATTGCAGATACTGGAAGCTTGTGCCAATGTAGTAGTTTGTGTCAATCTTATGGATGAAGCAAAGAAAAAGCAGATTAAGATACAATTAGAATCATTATCTGAAAAGACAAAGGTTCCGGTAATCGGAATAACAGCCAGAAGCAAAAAAGGTCTGGATCAGATCTTTGAAGGTCTGAATCAAATCTGGGGCCAAACAGAGAACAAGGAACCACTTGTGACCTATCCTGATTATATTGAAGATGCCATTCACCAACTGGAGCCAGCCGTAGAAAAATTATGCAAAGGAGTACCAAATTCCAGATGGCTGTGTGCCAGACTGCTGGATGCAGATGAGTGCCTGCGTAAATCAATGCGGCTGCATATCGGAAATGATCTTCTGGAAAATGAAGAGATACATAATATCCTTTCCGATATTAAATCCAATTTGTCAGACTCAGAAATTTCCAGAGAACAATTGAGTGATGATATCGCATCTGCCTTTGTAAAGAAAGCAGAAGATCTATGCAGAGATACGGTTGCTTTCGAAGATAAATCTTATAACCGAAAAGACCGCCGGCTAGACCGTTTATTCACAAGTAAGGTAAGCGGGTTTCCGATAATGTTCCTGGTCCTGCTGTTTGTCTTCTGGCTTACAATCACCGGGGCAAATTATCCGTCACAGCTTTTGAGCAAGGGTTTATTCATGTTGGAAGACCAATTAGTATTACTCTTTCAAAAAATAGGTGCCCCCACAATCTTATATGAAATTCTGGTATTTGGAATATACCGGGTACTGGCATGGGTAGTGTCCGTCATGCTGCCGCCAATGGCAATTTTCTTCCCTTTGTTTACACTGTTAGAGGACTTTGGATATTTGCCGAGAGTCGCATTTAATCTGGACAGGTGTTTTAAAAAATGCCAGGCGTGCGGGAAACAGGCTTTGACTATGTGCATGGGGTTTGGCTGTAACGCAGCCGGCATCATCGGCTGCCGCATCATAGATTCTCCAAGGGAACGTTTCATAGCAATCATCACCAATAATTTTGTCCCCTGCAATGGAAGACTGCCAATCTTAATATCAGTAATTTCCATGTTTTTTGTAGGAAAGGTAACCGGAGTGTTTTCCTCCCTGTTGTCAGCAGTCATTTTAGCAGGAATTATCGTACTTGGCGTAATAATGACCCTGGTAGTATCCAAAATACTGTCCAAAACAATATTAAAAGGAATGCCATCATCCTTCACTCTAGAATTGCCGCCTTACCGAAGACCACAGATCGGAAAAGTGATTGTGCGATCCATCTTTGACCGTACACTCTTTGTATTAGCCCGTGCAGTAGTGATTGCAGCACCTGCAGGACTGGTTATCTGGCTGATGGCAAATCTGTCAATTGGAGATATGACCATATTAACCCACTGCACCCAGGCACTGGATCCCTTTGCAAAGATGCTGGGTATGGATGGCGTTATACTGATGGCGTTTATACTGGGTCTGCCTGCAAATGAAATCGTGATCCCGATTATGATCATGACGTATATGGCACAGGGCAGTCTGTTGGAAATTAATGACCTGGATGTACTAAAACAGCTGCTGGTACAAAATGGATGGACCTGGGTAACGGCAGTCAGCACCATGCTGTTTACGCTGATGCACTGGCCCTGTTCCACAACGTGTTTAACCATACACAAAGAGACGCAGAGCATAAAGTGGACGCTGGTCTCGGTGGTGGTACCAGCAGTTGTGGGGATCGTGGTGTGTTTTGTGTTTACATCGGTGGTAAGGCTGCTTGGGATTGGGTGAGATTATTATGAAATAAGTGGGAAAATGAGAATTCAGGAGTTGCAGAACCTGGCAGGGAGTAAGTCAGATTGGGTTTATTGCAACTCCTGTGAAATAACAGGAGCAGGTTCTGTTGTCCTTCAACAAAGATTTGAAGCTTTGAAAACTCGAATGAAAGTTTTGCCGACATGAACTGTGGTATCCTAATCAGCCCGTCATCAATGTCGATGACACTGATGTGAATAAGAGTCGGATTTAAATTTGAATCCCTTGACCTGGTACGCAATGGCTTGACATCTACCTTCATTCTATTGAATTTGATTGGCTATATGTGTTAATCACTTTTCCGTGATCCATTTCAATGACGCTGTCACATAATAAGTATAGTAATAATAATATATTCTAAACATATTGTCAATAAAAAGGTAGATTACAAAAAACGACATGGTAAGTGATTCAAAACTGCGTCAGGGCAGGATTAAATCAGTTAGTAAATCATAAAAAATAGCACAAATTAGAATATTTTTCCACTTCAATAAGAAACGCTGGTTGCTATAATGATAATAGAATAGAAATGTATGCAGCGGGGATATACAAAATGCCTGCTTTGTGGCCGTTGCAGTAATACACAGAAATTTAAAAGGAATGAACCAATCTTCAGCGAAAGGAGAAGTGGATGAAAAAACTAAAGAATATGGGACTTGCCAGGAAGTTTTCTGTCACAATATTATTCAGCCTGATACTGCCGCTGGTACTTCTTTTTAGTATCATGAACAGTGTAATCGCCAGTGAATTTATGGAGAAGCAATATGAAAAGGAACTGGAAGTATTAAAACAGTCGAAGCCCAGCCTGGAAAATGTGCTGGAGGATACCCAGACTTTATCCAGAAATATTGTGGGAAACAAAGAAGTTCAGGCACTGTTGGAGGAATATGAGAAGTCAGGTATGGTGAATGAGGAGACATTGAGCAGAGCTAAAATATACATTGAAGAAATGATCTATATGAAACGTTATATTTCCTCCCTGTCCCTATTCAGCAAGGGAAAGACTCTGTATCAATATGGAGGATATTATAAGAGCGAAGATATCTTTGATTTGCCGGAGCTGGAAAAGAAGCTGGGCGAACTGGATGGAAAACCTATGTGGGATTCTGCCAGAATGCATAGGGGATATATAGCTGGAAAAGAAAACTGCCCCATGGTGTCTGTATACCGTATTATCAATCATCTGTATCGTCTGACTCCCGTGGGAGCAGAAAGAATCAGTATCAGTGAAGAATACCTTTGCTCATTATATGCGTCTGCGGAGTCATCGGAAGAAGATCAGTCATACATATTTGATGAAGATGGAAGAATTGTTTCTGCCAGAGAAAAAGAGCTGCTAACAGGGAATGTATCAGAAGAGATTGTAGAGAGAGTGAATGGACAGGATGGATATTTCGTGGAAGAAAAACACGGACAGGCAGTTTTTTATTACAAGGTTCCGATTACAGGCTGGACGGTAGTTCGGACCAAAAGTATGAGTGTTTTGCAGGAACAGATTCGCATGATCAACAATATTATCTGGATGTGTCTGACGCTGGCAATTTTCTTTGGTTTTGTGTTTTCAATAGTACAGAAACACTCTGTCATTGATCCGGTAGTTAGATTGGCAAGTGACGTAGAAAAGGTGGATGAGGGGAATTATGACATTAAACTTCATACTGGAAACCAAGATGAGATTGGAATGTTAAATCAAAGTGTCATTCAGATGACTTCCCGTATCCGGGATTTGATTGAGACTGTCTACAAAGGGCAGATTCATATGAGAGAAGCGGAAATCCTGTCTCTTCAGGCTCAGATTAACCCTCATTTTCTGTATAATACTTTAGATACCATGAGATGGATAGCCATAGAGCATGAAGAGGATTTGCTGGCATGTCAGATTGAAGCATTATCAAGTATGTTCCGCCACGTACTAAATAACGGTAAAGAAGTGACCACAGTAGAGGAAGAGGTTGCACATCTGAAAAATTATCTGGAAGTACAGCACTGCCGTTTTGGGGAAAAGATACAGGTAGAGATGAATGTGGATGAACAGCTATATTCATGCCGGGTATTGAAGCTGATTCTTCAGCCGCTGGTAGAAAATTCCTTTGTTCATGGGTTGGAAGAAAAAATTGGGGGAGGAAAGATTTCGGTTTCTGTGACAGGGGAGAAGGGAGCAATTGTTTACCGGGTTACTGACAATGGGGTTGGAGTGGATGCGGTAAAAATACGGGAGATATTGAGGACAGAAAGTCAGACAGGAAAGATATACGCACTGAAAAATGTAAATGATAGGATTAAACTTAAGTATGGAGAAGCGTATGGGGTAACTTTTCAATCGAAAGTAGGAGAAGGAACAGAGGTAGTGGTTCAGATTCCCAGGGCATTAATGGAGGACTAATGATGAAAGCGTTGATTGTAGATGATGAGATGCATATCCGAAATGGATTGCAGAAAAGCGTAAAGTGGAGAGAACTTGGAATTGAACAGATATTTACCGCAGAAGATGGCAGGGAAGCACTGGCAGTCTGTCTAAAGGAAAAGCCGGAGATTCTAATTACGGATATCCGGATGCCTGGAATGGATGGACTTACATTGGCACAGGCAGCAATTGATAAGGCCAAAGTGAAAAAAGTGGTGATACTAAGCGGTTTTTCTGAGTTTGAATATGCCAAAACAGCGATCCGTCTGGGAGTGGTGGATTATCTTCTTAAGCCAGTGAAGCTGGAAGAATTATCAGTTCTTTTGAAAAGAATGGTAGAAGAAATCCGTCTGGAGTCCAGGCAGAAGGAATTACAGAACCAGGAAATGGTATGGGAAGTGATACGGGGAACAAAATCTCCCGGAATACTTCGAACATTATTTGGAGAGAACCAGGGAGAAGTACTTCTGGCTGTATTAGAGAGAGATGTTCCTTATGGCAGATGCTTTTCCGTTTTAGAAATAAAGACAGAATATATGCAAATTCTGACAAAGATGGAGAATGAAGTGGTTCTTCTTTTTCAAATAAAGGGAAAAGATGATCGTACAGAGTATCATAATGTATTCTATCAGGAACTACATGCAATAAACCGAAGGCAGAATACCGGGTGCAGCTGTTCCATAGGGGTCAGTGAAAGAGGGCAGCTTAAGGATATCTGCCGGTTGTACCGACAGGCACAGGAGGCATTGAAACGCCGCTTTTATAAAGGAAACGAAAACTGTATATTTCATGAAGAAGTAGAGGAGAATGAGAAAAAATTTTACCCTTTATTGAACTTAGATAAAAAGGCTATTTCGGAAAGTGTTTCGTTGTTTCAGATAGATTTGCTGCATGATCAGATTCACAGGCAATTTGAGTTTCTCAGGAAAGAAAGATGCATGGAAGAAAGGGTTGTTCAGGAACTGTGTCTGGGGATACAGAATATTTTATTTGAGAGCATGATGGAGAGAGGGGTGGACATTGCAGGAATTTTGAATCAAAATCAGGAGTTGTTTTCCGGGCAGATGTCCTTTTCTTCTATTACAGATTACGAAGCCTGGATATCCGATTATTGTTATCTTCTGTTAAAGGGATTTGAAGATTTGTCGGGGAAGAGATACAGTGCAGTTATTTCAAAGGCGGTGGATTACATTAATCAGCACTATTCAGAAGAATTGTCTCTGGTACGATTGGCAGAGAATGTCAATAAATCTACCAGTTATTTTAGCTGCATATTTAAAAAAGAAATGGGTGTGAATTTTAATGAATATTTGAATCAAGTGCGAATCAGAAAGGCAAAGGAACTGCTACGTGTGCCGGACGCAGTTATTTATGAGGTGTCAGAGAAGACTGGATTTTCAGACTATAAGTATTTTACCAAGGTATTTAAAAAGCAATGCGGGTGTTCGCCCAGTGAATATGTTAAAACCGGAGAATGTAAGATATCGTAAAAAATTGCACATAATCGAATTTTTGTCCTCTGTAAGCGGAAACAAATAAAAGGTAAAATTAAGTTACCAAATGAAACAAAGGAGGAAAAGGAATGAGAAAAAGAGGTTTAGCAATGGGACTTACTGCACTGATGACAGCTGGGCTTTTGACTGGATGTGTGAGTGGACAGACTCAGACAACAGAAACGACAAAGGTGCCGGAACAAAAAGAGACAACGGCTAAGGACACGGAAGCAAATACGAAAGGGGCTGAAAAAACATCAAGTGAAAGTTCTTCAGAGGACGTGGTCACTTTGGAGCTGTTCTGGCAAAAATCAAATACCAATGTTATTCAGGAGATTATTGACAAATTCGAGGCGGAAAATCCCAATATAAAAATTGAATTGACAGCAACTTCCTCGGATACGGGAAAGCAGATTTTCCAGACCAGAATGGCCACCAACGAACCCATGGATTTAGTGCAGCATTGGCCATCACAGGCTGAATTCAGGGCTATGTGCAAGGAAGGCAGAATGGTGGATTTGTCTGATTATGCATGGAATGACAATATTATTGATACCTATTATGACATGTCTACCGTAGACGGAAAGTTATATTCTGTGCCCCTCTCTATTAACGCAGGTGTTGTAGCGTATAATAAAGAAATTTTTGAGGCAAACAATCTGGAAGTTCCCAAGACCTGGGCTGAGTTGGTTAAGGCAGCGGATACTTTGAAAGCAGCAGGAGTTACTCCTTTTATTTTCAGTAATGGTGATAAAGAAAACTGTTCTCAGAAATTCCATATTATGACCGCAGCGGTTGCAGATGACAAGTGGAATCCATATGATTTCTATGTGGGAATGTATGAGGGAAGTGGAGCAAAATTTGCAGACAATGAGTACTCGAAGAAGGCTGCTGAACGTCTGTATCTTCTTTCCAGTGAATATGCACAGCCAGACCCTATGAGCACTAATTATGATTTGGCAATGCAGATGTTCGCAAATGGTGAGGGAGCAATGATGATTGCCGGAACCTGGGCACAGTCAGACATTGAAAAGAACAACCCGGAGATTCAGATGGGCATGTTTGCAATGCCGGCAGATGATGGAGTTAATATGTTGATTTCCGGAATTGACCCTGGCATTGCAGCCATGACAGGTACCGGGAAAGAAGAGTATGCGGCAAAATTCCTGGAGTTTGTGACCAGAACAGAAAATGCACAAATTTATACAGATTATGATAAGTCCCCAAGCCCGATTAAAGGGGTAAAGACGGACAATCCTACCATTGATCTGATGCTGAGTTATATTGAAGAAGGGAAAGCAATTCCCTGGTGGCGTGATTATATCAGTACTGGTGTAGTCAGTGATGAAGCAGATTTGGCACAGGCATTTTTAATGGATGGTGATTTGGATACTTTCTTAACAGGTGAGGAAGAAATTGTACTGCGTAAGGAATAAGGAAAAAGCGGGATGAATTCCCGCCTTTTCTAAAACAGAAAGGAGGCCTATATGAGAAAGAACAGTATCAGCCACAAAAGAAATGTTTCTTATATGCCTGTCATCGCTATAGCGTTACTTTTATATACCGTATTTTTTATTGTTCCGGCTGTTTACAGCTTCTATTTTAGCCTGACAGACTGGAATGGTTTTTCTCTGGAATACAATTTCGTAGGCTTAAAAAATTTTGTGAAAGTATTTCAGGATAAAGACCTTTTTAATTCTGTGAAATTTACGGTTATCTATACAGTAGTTATCAATGCCACAACGATACCCTGCTCGGTGATTTTAGGTGTTTTTCTGACAAAGAAATTAAAAGGTGTTAATTTCTTCCGTTCCGTGTTTTTTTATCCGGCCATTATTTCCATGTTATCTCTAGGCTTGATTTTTAATGAAATCTTTCGCCGGATGCTTCCTATGATTGGGGATGGTTTGGGAATTGGATTTTTGCAGACCAGTTTGTTATCTACAAAGACTGGGGCAGTGATAGCCGTAATCCTGTTGGGGTTCTGGCAGAATTTATCCATTCCTACCGTTTTGCTGATTGCTGCACTGCAGAGTGTACCCCAGGAGCTGACAGAAGCGGCGAAGATAGACGGGGCAGGTGTGATGGCCAGATTTCGCGTTGTGACATTTCCGTTTCTGGCATCTACCCTGGTGATCTGTTTCGTAAAAGGAATCCGGGATGCCCTGGTAGTCTTTGATTATATTATATCGCTGACACAGGGGGGACCTGCTAAAGCAACCACCTCTATGGGATATAAGATTTATCTGATGGGAAGTACAGACATGAAGTTCTCCCAGGGATGTGCTACGGCAATTGTTCTATTTTTTATCATTGCCCTGGTATCGTTTCTCATCATGAAGGTAATCGGGAGAGGAGGTATTGAGCAACAATGAACAATATGCGGACGAAGAAAAGAATTACAAATATTTTGACTTACTTCTTTCTGGTATTCTGGTTTTTATGTATTGCTCTGGTGTTATATGTAACGATAGTCAATTCTTTTAAGACACAGGTAGAATCCAGCAAAAGCTTTCTGACACTTCCGGAGGCATTTCAGCTCGATAATTATATTGCTGTATTCCAGAGAAGCGGATTTGTACAGGCAGTGGGCAATACCATCTTTTTTACATTGATTTCCATTATCATAGTAGCCGTTTTCGTGCCAGCAGTGTCCTATGCGGTGAACCAGATGATCCATCTTAAAACGGGAAAATTTTCTTTATACTATATAACAGCAGCGATGTTTGTTCCTTTCCAGATTGTAGCATTACCTTTATCCATGTTTATGAAAGCTCTGGGTTTAGGAAACCGGCTCAGTATTGTTATTATATTTATCACGTATCCATTGATACAGGGGGTGTATCTGTGCAACGGCTATCTGAAGACAGTGCCAAAAGAACTTGCGGAATCCGCCTATGTGGAAGGTGCAGGCACCTGGAAAACCTTTTTTTCTATAGTATATCCAATCATGAAACCGATGACAGCCACCATCATTATCACTAATTTTTTGTGGATGTGGAATGAGTTCCTGATTTCACTGATGATTCTGGGGGCGGACAAGAAGACACAGACTCTGCCATTATTCATCTACAGTTTTAAAGGACAGTATTCCATTGAGTATAACCTGCTGTTTGCGGCAATAGTATTGTCCTCTATTCCACTGACGGTAATGTATGTGTTCTTACAGAAATATATTGTAGCAGGTCTGGCAGGCGGAGCAGTGAAGGGTTAGGTAGGATGATGTTATGAAGGGTTTACATTATATTGGAAATAGACAGGCCAAGATCAGGGAGATGGAGATTCCAAGGCCAAAGACGAAGGAAGTATTAATAGAGGTAACCTTATCTGCACTCTGCGGCAGTGAAAGAAATGATTATGAACAAGGCTGTTCCTTCGTGTCAGGTCATGAGTTTGTGGGAATTGTAAGGGAAGCAAAGAATTGCAGAGAGTCAAAGCCCGGTAACCGGGTAGCTGTAAATGTAATAAAAGGCTGTGGGAAGTGCTATTACTGCAGAATGGGAAAATCCCAATTCTGTGAGTCCATGATAATCTGTCAGGGAGGGCATGCGGAATATGTCTGTGTACCAGAGGAATGCTGTCTGGAGATACCGGAAGATGTAGAGGATCGGGCTGCGGTATTGCTGGGTGGTGATACCCTGGGGGTTGCATATCGTGCAGTACAGAAATTACCGGCAGGGATGGGGAGGGTGGCATTGGTAATTGGGGCTGGGCCAATTGGTCTGGGTGCCGTGTCACTACTAAAATATTACGGATATTATGTTGTGGTCTGGGAAATGAATCCGGTACGGATGAAATATGCACTTCTGACCGGAGCCGATGAAGCAATGGATTCTGTAGATTTAAATTCAGAACAGAGGATAAAAGAATTGACGAATCGCCTGGGGGCGGATGTGGTATTGGAATGTTCCGGAAATCCGGTGGGACAGAAAAATGCACTTCATGCAGTGAGGCCGGAAGGTACCGTAGTTTTCTGCGGAGAGAACTACAAAGGGCTGACGATTGTACCTTCCGAGGATATTATACATAAGGAGATTACTTTGACCGGAGCTTTTTATTTTACGGGACAGGATTTCTATAGTCTTTGTGAATTGTACAGGAGAGGATTTGAACCGGGGAAAGCAGTCAGCCATATCTGGAACCTTGCCGAAGCCCCATTGGCATGTAAGATGTTTTTTGAGGGAAAAACCGGCAAGGTCTTGTTGGAGAGGAAGGTGTAGAAATGAAGTGTTTATCTACCGTCATAGTGGGAATGGGAGAACGGGGAAAGGTACATCTCCACGGATTCCTGAAAAATAGAGATATGTTTGAAGTGAAAGGAATCTGTGACAGGAGAGAAGCGCATCTTCAGGAGTCTGTCAGGCAGTATGGCATCAGCCCTGATATCTGCTACACAGATGCAGAGGAAATGCTGAAAACGGTTAAACCCGATGTGATGGCTTTTGTGACCATGCCTCATATTCGTCTGCCCTTGGTGAAACTGGCAGTGAAATATCAGGTGAAAGGTTTGCTTTTTGAAAAGCCAATGGCAGTTTCACTGGAAGAAGCAGATGAGATTGTACGCTTGTGTGAGGCACATGAAATTAAAACCATCGTTTGCCACCAGCATAAATACCTCAATTCTTTCCTGGAATTAAGGAAGGCTCTGGACAGCGGGGAACTGGGGCAGATTACAGATATCCGTGCAAGCTGCCAGCCCCAGGCTTCCCAGCTTGGAACCCACTATTTAGATTATATGATATGGGCTAATGGAGGAAAACAGATTGTAAGCGGAGTGGGACATATTCATGGCAGTTTTTATTTAGAGGACAGCCATCCTTCACCCGATTATGTTATGGGACAGTTAATTTTTGAAAATGGTGTACGGGGATTTTTAGAATGTGGGTATTTGGCGAAGCAGACGGAAAAGTATCAGGCTTGCTTTAGCCATGGCAGCGGGGAGCCTGCTTACTGGACAGATGACAGGCTGACGGTCTATGGATCAAAAGGATATGCCTGGGCTTCCTGCAATGGGAAATATGCGGTCTTTTCTCCAGAAACATCCCCTGAGATAAGGCATGGAGATTATCAGGATTTTTTCCAGCGGGAGCAATTTGAAGCACAAGTCCGCTATACGAAGGAGTTTGGGGAGTGGATGTTGGGAAAGAGAGAGCGCCACGACTGCGATGTAAAATTAGCATATCATGGACTTGAGGTGCTGGAAGGCATTTATAGCAGTGCCCTTGACTGTACCAGAGTGGATTTTCCGCGGGTTTGGCCCAATAAGTATGAAGCATTGGAAGAATGCAGGAAAAGATTACATAGAGTCACTTACAGAAAATGGAGGTAATTATGGATAAATGGTATAAGAAGCATTACCGAAGAACATTACTGGACATGCATATTGAAGATTGGAATGAAGAATTCCTGTCCCAATATGACCCCAAGAAGTATTTTGAACTATTGAAAAAAGCTGAAATTACAGCACCGATGATATACGTGCAGTCTCATGTGGGGCTCTGTTACTGGCCTACAAAGACTGGCATCATGCACAAAGCATTCCATGGAAAAGAAGACATGGTAAAGCAGGTTTTTGATATGTGCCGGGAGGCAGAAATGCCAACGGTTCTGTATTATAGCATCATTTTCAATAACCGGGAATATGAACGCCATCCGGAGTGGAGAATGAAGGATGCAAATGGACAGGATTCCAGATCGAATGGAGGGCGGTATGGGTTGTGCTGTCCCAACAATGAAGAATACCGGGAGTTTGTGAAAGCACAGATTCGGGAATTCTCCCAGTATTTCCAGTTTGAAGGTGTATTCTTTGATATGACCTTTTGGCCGGAGGTATGTTATTGCAAATCATGCCAGAAGCGCTGGAGAGAAAAACATCAGGAGCCAATGCCCGAAATAGTGGACTGGAACGATGAGAAATGGCTGGCCTTTGACCAGGAGCGCCATGAGTGGATAAAGGAATTTGCATTCCTCTGCACCGATGAAGTACATAAGTATTCTCCCGAAGCAACCGTAGAGCATCAGTATGGAAACTCCATTGCATTTTGGAGATTTGGAAATAACGAAAATGTATCTATGGCAAGTGATTATATTGGCACGGACTTATACGGAGGAATCAGGCAGCAGTCCTTTGCTTGTAAAGCCTGGTACCATCTTACCAAGAACAGACCTTTCCAGTATATGACAAGCAGATGCTATCCAACCCTCGCGGAACATACTTCTATGAAATCCTATGACCAGCTTCGGCAATGTGTAGCCATGACATATCTTCATCACGGAGCCAGCCTGTTGATTGATGCCATTGACCCCCTGGGAACCATGGATGAGCGGGTATACGAACTGATTGGAAAAATCTACGGGGAAATGAAAGAATATGAGCCTTACATGACAGAAGGAGAACTATCCTTTGATATCAGCTTATATTTCAATTTAAACGGAAAATATGACCCCAGGCAAGAGGGAATTCATGTAATGGATCATCGCCTGGACAGGGATAAAGGCAGCGCAGGTACCATGCCTCATTTCGATGCATTGATGGGAGCTTCTGATATCCTGGCATCCCATCATATTCCCTATGGAATTGTAAATAACTGGAGGCATGAGGAAATACAGAAACATCCGGTTCTGGCAATTATGGATGCGCCAGGGCTTTCTGAAGAAGAAATCTCGGATGTGATATCTTATGTGCGTGATGGAGGAAATCTGTATTTAAGCGGTTACACAGATAACAGGCTCCTGCAGAAATTCTTTCATACAGAAATGGATGGGTATACAGATGGAAGAATGACATATCTGGCACCCTGCGGGGAATCGGGGATTATGGAAGGATATAGTACCAGAAAATATCCGCTTGTGATGTTTGAACCGGCAGTAAAATTAAAACCAGGATACATGGGAACTAAAATGGCAACATTGACGTTCCCCTATACAAAACCAGGCATTCACTGGTCTATGTTCCCTACGGATGTTCATGAGGAGGAATATGTGGACGTAAATTCAGATGCATATCCATTTTCTACCATACACGCAAATCCTCCTGGAATAGAGACAGAGATGCCGGGTATGCTGTATACCACCTGCGGGAAAGGAAAGGTCATATGGTCTGCCCTGCCTCTTGAAAGAGCTGAGAGGTACCAGCATGGAGAGGTATTTATAAATATAATGAAAATGCTTGCCGGTGGTGCGTTTTCCATTCAGGTAGAAGCAAGTGAAACAGTAGAGAGTATAATCTTCGAAGATAAACCGGCTAAATCCCTGTTAGTGGGGCTGATTGAAACCAGAAACGGTTATACCATTGCAGACACCCATGATATCGTCATTGCACTCAATACACCTGTGAAACCGGCAAATGTATGCATGCTGCTGGAGAAAAAAGAAATACCTTACTGCTATGAAGACGGATGTTTAAAGATACATCTGGATAAAATATCTGTTTTTGCCATGTTACAGATTCAGTGGTAAAAAGTTGTGAAGGAGGATGCTTATGGAAAAATTATTTGCACTGGATGGGAAGTTCAATCAATTTATGTCAAAGGCAGCAGACCTTCTGCTGTTGAATCTCATGTGGATGATTTGTTCCCTGCCGATTATTACAATCGGGGCATCCACTACAGCATTATTTGATGTCCTGATCGAAATGACAGAGGATAAGGAAGCTTATGTAGTCAGAACGTATATCCGATACTTTGCCAAAAATCAAAAAGAGAGTACAAAGCTCTGGTTATTATTTCTGACTGTACAGACACTGCTCTGTGCGCTCTTTGCAAGTGGCTTTCAGGTGGGAAGTAGTGTAATTGTAGCAGGGAGTATGATTGGAGAGGTATTTTTCCTGGCCTGTACGGTTTTTGCCTTTCCCCTTCTGGCATGGACTGGTGACAGGAAACTTGGAAGTTTGCTGAAGAAATCAGCCTTCCTTGGTGTGGCGGCACTACCCTGGACGGGAGTGCTGCTCTTAGGGAGTGGTATCCTGATAGCTGTCACACTGTACTATCCACTTCCAGCGGCGCTGCTGCTGCTTTTTATAGGTGTGGCAGGTATTTCTTATATGATGAGCGTCATATACCGGTATGTTTTTCAGAAATATGGTGTGTTAAGGGCAACGGAATTAAAACATGAAGTTATCTGATCGGGAAAAGCTTTCTGCCTATATGGGAAAACCAAAAGAAACAAAGATGTTTACATTTACGGCGGAAATTTTAGAAGAGAAAGAAAAGATTGCCTTGTACAAGGAAAGGGCAGAGTACTCTAGAAAGGAAGGATATTGATGGAGAAAAAGGAATTAGCAGTAAAAGCATTACAGAAAGGAAAAGGTATCTTCCGGTTGGCACCTACCTGGGTTCCCAGGTCATTTTGCAGACCAGGAAAGAGGATTAAGCTGCATCCGGATGATTACTATGCACTGGGGGCAGAGAGGGGCGGTATCGATGAAAGATGGTTTGCATCCACAACCTGGGCGGAAAACGGAGAAGGGACACCAGAAGATGAAGGCATGAGTTATATTGTGGTGGATCAGGAAGGCAAAGAAAAAATCCTCCTGAAGGACGCCATAGAGCTTTTGGGAGCAGAAATCGTGGGCGATTATCTGTGGGAGAAGTATAGGGGGTGGCCCATGTTTTCCAAATTCTTTGACAATGCAGGGCCTCTTCCTCACCATATTCATCACCGGGCAGAACACGCAGCCAGGGTAGGGGCTTCCGGCAAGCCGGAGATGTATTTCTTTCCATCCCAGGTTAATAACCATGGTGGAGAGTTTCCTTTTACTTTCTTTGGATTTAATCCGGAAACTGAAAAAGAAGAAGTATTAGATGTACTCAAAAATTTCACCAAAGGAGACAATAATATTCTTGGTTTATCCAGAGCTTATAAATTAGAACTGGATATAGGATTTGATGTTCCCCCTGGAGTGATGCATGCTCCCGGAAGTCTCTGTACCTATGAACCGCAGTTTGCCTCAGACGTGTATGCAATGTATCAGTCAGTACTGCTAAACGGTCAGGTAATCGGAGAAGATTTGCTGTGGAAGAACACTCCTGAAGAAGAAGTCGGAAACTATGAATATTTGCTGGACGTGATTGACTGGGAGGAAAATACAGATGCAGATTTCCATAAGAAACATTATATGAGGCCAAAACCGGTGAGAGTGGTAGAAGATATGCTGTCAGAAGGGTATTTAGAGGAATGGATCTGCTATAAATGCAGTACCGTTTCTGCAAAGCGCTTAACTGTATTTCCGGGACAGAAAGTGGTAATCAAAGATGCGGCTGCCTACGGTATTATCTGTTTGGAGGGACATGGAACATTTGGACAGTGGAAATTGGAAACACCGTCTCTGATTCATCTGGGCGAATTGACAAATGATGAATTTTTCGTGACAGAACGTGCTGCAAAAGAAGGAGTAGAAATTATCAATGAGTCATCCACGGAAAACATTGTAATTCTAAAACACTTTGCTGAAAATCCAGAGTTGGTTTTGAAATAGCTTTTCAAGTGCATACAGCATGAGAACTAAAGAATCAATAATACATAGCCACAGGGCTTGCCGGGGCAGACGAAGGAGCGGATGCAGGGTAGCAATAGGAGGTGGAGCAATCACCAACCGAACCAGAGACTGGGAAGAATCTGGGCTTTCCCCCTTATAGCTTATGAAATGGTTTTTTGTGATTAGCATCCTTAACAAAATACTAAATTCATAAATAAATTCTAAAACTCAACAATCACATTAAAAAATTGAAAAATTTGGTCAAGAAAGTACTAAAGAAATTTCTAATACCGCGCTACTATAAGATTAGAATTGTTTATTGCCCATATGATAGCATTAATAATCATAAATAAATTATAGTAGAATGGAGGAAATTATGAAGAGTAGAGAAAGAGGGATTAGCAAGGGTATGGCAATTGTATTGACAGTTGCATCAATTCCTTTTAGCGGCAGTGTATCTGTGCAGGCTGCGTATCAAAAGGTTAATCAGGCTCCGATGAGTATTGTATTTGATGAACCGGTATCACAGGGGCATGTAAGTGGTGGGGATAGTGATACGGAACGGTGGCAGCAGTTATCGTTTCCTATAGGAAATTCTTACATGGGTGCAAATGTCTATGGAGAGATTGAGAAAGAACATCTTACTTTCAATCACAAGGAAATGTGGAATGGAGGACCCTCAGAGACAGAGCCCTATACCGGTGGGAACATTGAGGAAGTAAACGGTCAGCCTATGGCTGAATATATGCAGTCTGTGCAGAATGCATTTCTAAACGGAGATGGAAATGCGGCTTCCATGTGTGATTCCCTGGTTGGAAAAGAGAGCAGGGAATACGGGGCTTATCAGGCATGGGGAGATATTTATCTGGATTTTAACAGAGATTATATGTATGAACCAGAATCTTCTGATGGTGTTATCAGCGATACCAGCGACCGTATTCGATATGGAGATGGATGGAAAAGATGGGACCAGGGCTCCTGGGAGGCGGGTTCAGAGCATTACAATGAGGCACCGGGTACTTTTACAGTGAACTTTCAGGGAACCGGAATGCAGATGATTGGGGTAAAGGCTTCCAATATGGGAGACTACAGGGTAACCGTGGACGGAGAAGTGGTAGATTCAGGAACTATGAATGCTTCTGAAAAAATGGAAAATCAGGTACTTTTTGAAGTAAGTGATTTGGAATACGGCAAGCATGTTCTCACATTTGAGTCTCTGAAACATGAAAGTGGAGCACAGAAAACATCTTTTGATTACCTGAAGGTTTTGTTTGGAGAGACAAATGTAAACTGGAATGTGGAAGCACCCGAAGAAGGTCTGGAATTTACAGGAGAATGGAAACGATGGGACCGTACAGAGGAATCTGACGGGAATTCCTGGTTTGGAACAGACGAAGTCTATGTGGATGGCGATAAAGCGAAGGATGCTTCACTGACCTACACATTTACGGGAACGGGATTTAAGCTGTTTGGCGCTATGAGTTTTCAGGTAGGTACATTTGAATATGCATTGGATGACTCAGAGGAATACACGGCAGTCAATACCTACTCTGATTACTACAGCCGCAGATGCCAGCTGCAGGTGAACAACCTGGAGAACACAAAGCATACTCTGAAAATCAGGGGTGTGGAGGGAAGTAAGGTATCCTTTGACGGTATTGCAGTCAACCCTTACGATATGGAGGCGGAGCTCCCCCGTCCTGAGCATACGGAAGTAACGAATTACAGCAGGGAGCTAAATCTGGACAACTCCATCGCAGAGGTCTCATTTGACAGGGATAACACACATTATCACAGAGAATATCTTGCCAGCTATCCCGATGGGGTCATTGCGATGAAGCTGACTGCAGAAAAGGCAGAAGGCGCTGGGGAGGATACGCAGATGCGTCCACTGGAATTTGAGGTTAATTTCCCCATAGATCAGCCCGAAAAAAATGCGGAAAGCCTGGGTAAGGATGTTCTTTATGAAGCATCAGGGGACAGTATTATCGTTTCCGGTAAACTCAGGGATAATGGAATGCAGTTCAATGGAAGACTGAAGGTCGTTTTGCCGGATGGACAGGGAAAGGTGGAACCGCTGGCAGGTACCACAGACACACTTGCGGTGACAGGTGCAAGGGAAGCTTACATTTTCGTGTCAGCGGGAACGGATTATGACAACAATTATCCGGTTTACCGTACAGGGGAAACATCAGAGGAATTGTCACAGCGTGTGGAGGGGATTCTGGAGGGAGCATGTCAAAAAGGATATGAAACAGTAAAGAAAGATGCAGTTGCTGATTATAAAGAAATCTATGATAGAGTAAAAATTGATCTGGGTCAACAGGAAACAGGTATGACCGCGGACCAGTTAATGGCGTCTTATAAGGAGGGTAGCGCCGATGCCGCTGCACGCAGTTATCTGGAAACCCTGATGTTCCAGTTCGGGCGTTATCTGCAGATTGCATCCTCCAGAGAAGGGGATAAACTACCGGCCAATCTCCAGGGGGTATGGCTGAACAATTCCGGTGCTGCCAACGATCCGGTAATGTGGGGATCAGATTACCACCTGAATGTAAATATGCAGATGAATTACTGGCCTACTTATGTGACCAATATGGCAGAATGTGCTGAACCAATGATCCGGTACATGGAGGGACTGCGGGAACCGGGACGGCAGACGGCCCAGGTATACTTCGGAGTTGATAATTCAGAGGGACAGCAGAATGGATTCACAGCAAATACCCAGAATACGCCTTTTGGCTGGACCTGTCCGGGCTGGACATTTTCCTGGGGGTGGTCACCGGCAGGTGTTCCCTGGATGCTCCAGAATGTTTATGAGGCATATGAATACTCAGGAGATGTTAACAAACTGAAGAATGAAATCTTTCCTATGATGGAAGAGGAGGCAAAATTCTATCAGTCCATTCTGAAAAAAGCAGTGGATCCAGACGGAACTGAGCGCTATGTTACAATACCTGCTTTTTCCCCGGAACATGGTCCATATACGGCGGGAAATACATATGAAAATACATTAGTATGGCAGTTATTTAACGATTGCATAGAGGCAGCAGAAATATTGAACGAAACAGAACTGGGAACAGTATCGCAGGAACAGATTGATACCTGGAAAGAATTTATGGATGGACTAAAACCAATAGAAATCGGAGACAGCGGACAGATTAAAGAATGGTATGACGAGACAAGCTTTGGACAGAACACATCAGGCACTATTCCTAATCATTCAGGGGGACACCGACATATGTCCCATCTTCTGGGACTGTATCCGGGAGATCTGATTACAGTGGAAAATGAGGAGTATATGGAAGCGGCAAAAGTATCCTTAAACGACAGAGGTGACGATGCAACAGGATGGGGTGTGGCACAGCGGCTGAACACATGGGCAAGAGTCGGAGACGGAAACCGTGCTTACCAGATTATCAATTCCTACTTTAACAACAGCGTTTATACCAATTTGTGGGATGCTCACCCACCCTTTCAGATTGACGGAAACTTTGGATATACCAGTGGGGTCGCTGAGATGCTTATGCAGTCGAATGCGGGATATATCAATCTGCTTCCTGCACTTCCTGAGAATCAATGGGTTTCCGGATCGGTGAGTGGTCTGGTTGCAAGAGGAAACTTTGAAATCAGTGAAAGCTGGGAGAACGGTGAATTGAAGACAGCACAAATCATATCCAATAACGGAGGTGAATGTACGGTCCAGGGAAAAGGATGGAAGAGTGTCTCTATTACGGATCAGAACGGAACTCCGGTAAAAGTGGAAACTACCGGAGAAAAAGAGGGAAGGTTTTCCTTCATCACAGAAGCAGGAAGCACCTATATGCTTACCGGCAGCAGCGAAGAAATGCCGGAACCTTCCGAAGATACAGATCTGACAAGCCTGAAACTTGCGGTTGTTATGGCGGAAAGTATGGCGGCAGAGCAGGAAGAAAACAAATGTTACACAGAGGAAAGCTGGGCTTCGGTGGAGCAGGCATTATACGCAGCCAAGGAACTTATGGAAAACCAGGATATCAATCAGAAACAGGCTGACGAAGCTTTTCTGGCACTCATAACTGCATGTAATATGCTGGAAAACGGGACACAGAAGGTGGGATTGAAAGCAGCTATAGAAGGCACAGAGGCGATACTTGCAGACACAGAGAGTTTGTCAAAGTACACAGAAAAAAGTGTGGAGGCGGTCAGAACAGCCCTTCTGGCAGCGCAGCAGATATTTGAAAACAGCGGTTCCGACCAGGGAACGATCAACAATGCGACCACAAATCTGCTCACTGCGGTAACGTCTATGCTGGTGAAAGAAGATGACACAAGACTTGGCATCCTTATACAGACGGCAGAAGAGATTCTGGAGAAAGAAGATCAGTACACACCTGCAAGCGTACAGAAGCTTCGAGACGCACTGGAAGCGGCCAGGGAAATTGCGGAGAGTGGACAGGCAGAAGAAGCAGACATCAATGAATCATATAGGAACCTGTCAGAGGCAATGATTTCCCTTGTGAGAAAAGGAAACAAAGAAGAGTTGAAGGCCGCACTGGATAAAGCGGATGAGATTCTGAAAGAGTTCGGAAAATATCTGGAAAGCAGTATGGAAGGTCTCCGGGAAGTGGCAGACAGTGCACATGCTGTGTATGAGAATCAGAACGCAGATGCAGATGAAATAGGGAAAATTTTGAAGAAACTTGTTGGAGAAATCCTGGAGGTACGCCTCATGGGTGATGTGGACCAGAACGGTATGGTGAATACCCGGGATGCGGCAAAGCTGCTTAGATACAGCGCGGAACTGGAACAACTCTCAAAAGTACAAATCCAGACAGCAGATGTAAATAGGGATGGATTGGCAGACGGAAGCGATACAGCTGTCATCCTCCAGTATGCATCAGAGAAAATCAAGTCATTCTGAGCTCGGAAAGACATGATACGGTTGAAATAAAGGGACTAAGGGATTGCGCACTGCAGTGTTTATTGCAGTGTGACAATTCCTTTTTAGTTGATAAATTAAATGCGTGTGATTTGGTGGGCAGATATTGCAGCCTTAATGCAAAGGGGAATGTCACGTTCCCAAAATCCTGCAAGGCTTATTACTACCATAACACACAGGATGACTGGGTAGAAATAACAGACATTTCACAGGAGGACTTACGTCTCCTGCAAAGATAATAAAAAATATAGAATAATATAGAAAAATATACCCTCTTTTATCTGACTATAGATTAGTCTTTTAAAAGAGGGTTTATTTTTTTCTTTGTTACCTTATGATGTATGATATTTTAATTTCAAAAGAGATTATTACTCGGTTTTTTGGTCAAGATATGATAAACTAAGGGTAAATGCAAATCAGGAACTCAAAGTATGTATAACTGGTTTCAAGGTTGCTGTAATTAACCTGAAAAGGGAGGAATTATTTATGAAGAAGAGAGTTTGCCATTTGTTTAACTCCATATCAACCAAGGTTATTTTGATTATGCTGGTAATGGTGCTGCCGCTGAATCTGATTGCCATCATCGCAAATGAGAAGGTGATTGATACCATGGTAAACCAAAATAAAATGTCCGCCCAGACTCTGGCGGATACTTTTACGTCAGAAATCGAAACCCAGATGACGAATACCCATACCTTATTATATTATTTTTTAACCAAGAATCCGGATTGTATCCAAATGAAACTTCAGGAAGAAGATAATTATACATATCAAAGCTCGAAGCAAAAATTGTTTTTTAGCCTGAAATCTATGGGAAGCATGACGGATGGTGGAGACGGCTATTTTTATTATATGAAGAAGATGAAAGATGTGGTTGTTTATGATGAAAACCCTAAGGATAGTAATAACCTGTACCATACGATGAATGAATTTATAGAGAAACAGCTGGATGACGGAATTACAGGCGGGTGGCATATTTATGAATTTAATTCGTATAAATACTTGTTTTTAATAGTGGAGCAAAAAAGTATGGTCTATGGAGGGTGGTTTAATCTGGATGCACTTATGAAGAAACTGGAACACAGATTGAGCTATACTGATTATTCAATTGATTTGTCAGAGGGTATGAGCCCTTCGAATACCAGCGATCGCATTGTTGTTTCAGCGAATTTGAAGAAGCTTAATTTAGTGATTAGTGTAAAGAAAAGTGAAATTGTAGGCGGAATATCTAAATATGTCACGGCATTGCAGACCATGGCATTCTTATATTTGGCATTGATACCGCTTTTGTTTTTATTTTTGAAAATCATTTTAATAAAGCCGTTGAAAATAGTAAATCATGCACACCGCCAGATAAAAAAAGGCAATCAGGACTACAGAATCAGTGATAAAGCTAATTCTGTGGAGTATATGGAAGCATACCAGTCTTTTAACCAGATGGCGGATAACATCAAGGCCCTGCGGATTGAAGGCTATGAAAAGGAAATTGCAAGGCAGAAAATAGAACTTCGCAATCTGCAGCTGCAGATTCGTCCCCATTTCCTTCTGAATACGTTTAACCTGATATATACCTTATCACAGCGCAAAGAGATGACTGCGGTTCAGCAGATTATCATATACCTCTCAGAATATTTTCGGTATATTTTCCGAAGTGAGAAGGAATTAGAGCTTTTTCCCAAGGAGCTTAAGCTGATTCAGGGTTACGTAAAGATGGTTTGCATCAATTATTCAGGAAACGTGGAAGCAGAGTATCATATAGAACCGGAGGTTCAATATGTCCGGGTTCCGCCGCTGCTGATACATAATTTTATTGAGAATGCAGTTAAGCATGGAGTGAAGCAGGGAACCATGCTCCATATAACGGTTACAGGACGATATGCGGATAAAAAAGTAATCTTTCAGATTACGGATGACGGCAATGGCATGAGCGGGGAGTCCCTAGAGAAATGCAGGAAGCTGCTGCAGGGAGACACAGAGCCGGAGAATTTTACCTCTGGCATCGGATTATCCAATTCCATACGGAGATTAAGGCATTTTTATGGTCCGGAAGCAAAGATTGAAATAATGTCAGTACAGGGGGAAATGACCTCTGTGATCATACAATTCCCATACAATTTGGAGGTAGAAAATGAAGTTACTATTGATTAATGATGCTATTTTAACAGTTGAGACAATGAAAACAGATATTCCATGGGAGCAGTATGGGGTGGAAGAGGTATTTACCGCTTATGATGCAGAAGCCGCCAAGCTTTGTATCCAGAAAAATCCCATTGATCTGATGCTCTGTGATATTGAGATGCCTGGTGAAAACGGGATAGCAGTACTGCGCTGGGTCAGGGAGAACAAAAAGGAGATTGAATGTATTTTTTTAACCTGCCATGCCAGCTTTGAATACGCAAAGGAAGCGATTCAGCTGGGCTGCCAGGACTATTTGCTGATGCCAGCCATGTACGAGGATATCGGAGCGGCTGTTCTTAAGGTGGTTAACCGGATTAAAGATAAACGGGAGTCTGCCCGTTTTCAGGAATACGGCAGGCAGGCGGTTAAGGAAAAAGTGGAACTGGCAACAGAAAATTTCGGACAGAAGAAAACGGAAAAATCGGTGGATGCAGCGATAAGCTATATTGTAGAGAACCTGTCCAGTGAGACGCTTTCTTTAAATGAAATAGCTGAAAAGCTGTTCATACATCCGGCATATTTAAATCGGATTTTTAAAAAGGAAAAGAATATAACCGTTGGCCAGTATATAATTACGGAGCGGATGAAGATGGCAGCAGAGCTGCTAAAGACCAGGAATCTTAGCGCGAATGCTGTGTCAGAGCTGGTTGGCTATAAGAGTTATGCTAATTTTAATTCTATGTTTAAGAAATCATTTGGGTGTTCACCATCCCAATATAGTGGAGAAGATTAAAGGATAAGTAGAGCCGTTTTTCATATGCAATAAAAAAAGTAGTTCGTTTTCGAGAGATTCCAGTTTGAAAATAGTATGGTATTTAGAGTCAAAAAAAAGTATAAATAAAGCATAGAAACAAATACCTATTTAAGGAGGAAATTTATGAAGAGGAAAGTAGTTGCTTTATTAGTATGCAGCAGCCTGGCGGTAAGTATTTTAGGAGGATGCGGACAACAAAAGGAGACGAACGGGAACGAGACAAAAGCGGAAACAAATAAAGATACAAATAAAGAAACAAATGAGGAATCAAATAATGAAATAAAGACGGAAGCTGTGACATCTCAGGAAGATACAGCGAAAAGCAGTTCAGAGACAGGGAAAGAGGGAGCGTCAGGTACCGAGTCGAAAGCAGATGGAGATATTGTAGAAATTTTCTGGCAGTATCCGGCAACCAGCGAGGTGACGGAAGGATTTTACCGGATGGAAGACGCGCTGAACGAGATGATGGAAAAAGACATCGGTGTTCACGTAACCTTTGTACCGACAGATCTTATGACTTCCCAGCAGGATGCTACATTGATGATATCATCCGGAGAACAGCTGGATGTTTCACTGACAGCCTTTACAAGTGTGGGTAATCTGGTTGAAGATGGTCTGATTTTACCTCTGGAGGAATACATGGAGGAGTATGGCAGTAAGATTGAGCCAAACTGGATCAGTGGAAATTATTATGATGGCAAGCTGTATTCCCTTCCATCTTGCGTAAACAAACTGTATCAGACTTATGGATTCAATATGAAAAAAGAATATTGTGATAAGTATGGATTTGAACAGGATGACAATAAAATTTATACGTTAGAAGAAATTGAAAAGATGTTCGAAATTGTAAAAGAAGGAGAAGGCAAGGATTTCTATATGATGACTCCCTGGAATAATACATATGAGCCTTTGAACTACAGCTATCAGGAATACGATATGTTATCGGGAAGTTTTTCAGCTGGCGTATTGATGTTAAACAGAAGTTTTGAGGATACGACCATTTATAATTATTTTGAAACAGAGGAATATAAGAAATATTGTGAAATGATGTACGACTGGGCAGCAAAGGGATATATTGCACCTGATGCAGCAGTGGATACAGACTTCTCAAACCGTGCTATGGAAGAAAATTATTTAGGAAGCTTTGGTTATTGTGAGCCGGAGAGCGGTATGTTGACAACAAACTCCACCTGGGGACAGGATGTAGTCCAGTTCCGTACAGTTGATGGATTTATCAGGCTGAATGGCGGGTCTAATGTTAACTGGAATGTACCTATTACCTCTGCAAATCCGGGGAAAGCAGTAGAAGCAATCGCATATGTACTTACAAATAATGAAGCAGGTACTTTAATTCAATACGGATTTGAAGGGGAAGAGTATGAAGTAGTGGAGGATAATGGAGAATATCAGGTAATTAAGTATCTGGCTGATGACGTTACACAGCTTCCTTACAGCAATGTATACGGTCTTTGGGGAAATCGCCTGACTCTGCCGGCTGTATATCCTGCTGATATCGATCTGAGTAAAAAATGGCTTGATTATGAAAATGCATTGCCCAAAAGCCGTTATTCACCGGCGATGGGTTACAGCTTTAATGCCAGCAGCGTAACCACCGAAATTGCTGCAGTTGAGACCGTGATGGAACAGTATTGCTATAGCTTTAATGCAGGAGCACTCGACCCTGAAAAAGCTCTGCCGGAATTTAATGCCGCGCTAAAATCAGCAGGCATTGATAAAATAATTGCAGAAAACCAAAAGCAGCTTGATGCATGGGCAGCAAGTAAATAATCTATCATGACAAAGGGCTGCTGTTACTTACAAAAGTTAGCGGCAGCCTGAAATATTATAGGAGATTAACATGATCGGAAAAAGAAAATTACCGGCAGCAAAGAAGAGAATAGGACTGAAAAAGGTACTGCCATTTTATCTGATGGTTTTGCCTGGATTAATTTACTTATTGATTAATAACTATTTGCCGATGTTTGGCATTGTCATAGCATTTAAGAAAATGAATTATACCAAAGGTATTTTTGGAAGTGACTGGAGTGGCCTGGATAACTTTCGGTTTCTGTTTGCATCAAAGGATGCCTGGTCCATCACCAGAAATACAATTTGTTACAATATAGCCTTTTTTGTAATTGGAACTGTTTGTGCAGTACTGCTGGCGATTTCGATCAATGAAATTCGCTCAAAGCATACTTCTAAATTGTACCAGATATTTATTTTACTGCCTTATCTCATGAGTTGGGTTGTTGTCAGTTATCTGGGATATGCATTTTTATCCAGTGAAAGCGGATTCTTGAACAAGACATTGTTTCCGGCGATGGGGCTGAAACCGGTTAATTGGTATCAGGATAAGACTTATTGGCCGCTGATTCTGATATTTGTAAATACATGGAAAAATGCAGGATACAGTATGATTATCTATTATTCCAGTATCGTGGGAATCAGTCAGGATTTTTTTGAAGCAGCACGGATTGACGGAGCATCGAAATGGAAACAAATCAGATATATCACGCTGCCCTTATTAAAACCTACTGTAATTACGCTGTTTATCTTAAGTGTAGGCCAGGTATTCCGTTCTGATTTCGGGTTGTTTTATCAGGTGACAAGAAACAGCGGGCCGCTGTATGAATTCACCAGAACAATAGATGTATATGTATATCAGGCATTGATGAAGAATGCGGATTACGGAATGGCAGGAGCAGCAAGTGTGTACCAGTCTATCTGTGGTTTCATCCTAATTTTAATCGCAAATAAGATTGTGAAAAAGTATCAGGCAGGCAGTGCGCTGTTCTAAAGGAGGCATAAATGAAAACAAGAGAAAATATGAGGACACAAATCATCACGAATGCAATCTGTATCATTGCGACTGCTGTTGCACTCTTACCATTCATTCTTTTGATTATTGCCTCATTTACAGATAATAGCTGGGCATCCGTCAACGGATTTACTTTTTTTCCAAAGGAATGGAGCTTATCAGCATATGAGTACATTGCTATGAAATGGCAGACGATTGGCCATGCTTATTTGATGACCATTATTGTAACTGCTGCAGGCACAGTGGCATGCCTTTTCATCAGCGTCTTATTTGCCTATGGCATCAGCAAGCAGTGGGTTCCGGGTATGAAAATTGTAAGCTTTCTGTTGATTTTTACCATGCTGTTCAATGGAGGTCTGGTGTCCACTTACTACTGTTATAACAAGATCTGGAATATTAAGGACACCATATGGGCATTAATTGTCCCGAATATGATGATGAATGCATTTAATATCATACTGATCCGGAATTATTTTATCAACAGTATTCCCATCAGTTTGGAAGAAGCAGCGAGAATAGACGGAGCCGGTGCGGTGCGGATCTTAATATCTATCGTGATTCCACTTAGTAAACCGATCATTGCAACCATCGGACTGATGACGGCTCTAAGCTACTGGAACGACTGGCTGAATGGTCTGTACTATTTATCAGCAAGAGGTGGTTCGGAGTATTATACCATTCAGATTGTATTGAATAATATCAGCAATGATATTCGTGCGATTTCCGCTGCAGCAACGAGCAGTGCGGCAATGGCGACGAATGTAAAATTGCCATCCACAACAATTCGGATGTCTATTGCTGTGATTGGTATCATCCCCATAGTGGCCATTTATCCGTTTTTCCAGAGATATTTGGTAAAAGGAATTACACTTGGAGGTGTAAAGGAGTAGCAGCGTTATTTATTACACGGTATGAAATACAGGAGGAAGAAACCGATGATTTACAGTAATTATTCATTTACAATCCCTCAGGAAAAGCAGGTCCGGGTCATTATTGATACGGATGCTAAGAATGAAGCAGATGACCAGTATGCCATTGTACAGGCTTTACTGAGTCCGAAGCTGGACAATGTAGGATTCATTGCCGCACGTTATGGATGCTTAGAGGACAGTGTGGACAGAAGTTATGCTGAACTGGAGAAAATATTTGATTTGATGGGCTTAAAGAAAGAGGATATGTTGTATCATGGAGCGCAGAGTGCGTTAAGGGATGAGCTTACCCCGGAGATTTCTGAGGGGGCAGAATTTATTATAAAAGAAGCACTTAAAGAGGATGAACGACCTTTGTTTGTACTGTTCCTGGGCGGCATAACCGATCTGGCAAGTGCCTATTTGATGGAGCCTGGAATTGCAAAGCGTTTAACCGCTGTCTGGATTGGAGGAGGTCCATATCCCCTCGGAGGGAATGAATTTAATCTCTGGAATGATATCAATGCAGCAAATGTTGTGTTTGCCTCGCCGATTGAATTGTGGCAGATTCCACAAAATGTATATAAGCAGGCAGCGGTTACGCTTGCCGAACTGGAATACCGGGTTCGTCCTCAGGGTGAAATCGGAAAATATCTGTTTGAGCAATTGGATGAATTCAACCAATGCGAAGGTGTTCGTAAGATGGATTATTTTACCGGAGAAAGGTATATTCTGGGTGACTCTCCGGCGGTTGGCGTGCTTTTGTATGGAGATAGCGCCAGTTATGAGTGGCGGCAGGCACCGCGGATAGCATCTGATATGACCTATGTACATCATGGAGTCAGCCGTCCCATCCGGGTGTATGATCAAATTGACCATCGGCTTCTGCTGGAAGATTTTTATTGCAAGCTGGCATTGTTTGCACAGAATGGAGTATCCCGTAACGAACGGGATAATATGTAAAAAATGAATGGAGAAATAAAGCTTATGAATCAATCATATAGGAATACGCAACTGAGCAGTGAAAAGCGGGCAGAATTGCTTTTACAGGAAATGAACACAGAAGAAAAGCTTGCACAGCTGACCTGTTTCCTGCCTGCAAAGGATCGGATGGAGGAATTAAAGGAGAAGTGCAGGAATGGTATTGGTGAGATCAGTACGCTGGAAATGAGAAATATTGAAAGTCTGGAAGCAGTGGCTGATTTTCAGCGGGATGTTCAGAAAATCATTATGGAACAGAGCCGCCATCACATCCCGGCGATTTTTCATATGGAAGGCTTATGCGGTGCGTTTATACAGGAAGCAGCCAGTTTTCCGGCTGGAATTGCACGAGGCTCATCCTGGGATGTTGAATTGGAGGAAAAAATTGCAGATGTTGTGTCAAGGCAGGAACGGGCAGTGGGGATTACCCATACGTTAGCTCCGGTACTGGATGTGGCAAGAGATCCCCGCATGGGAAGGCAAGGTGAGTCCTACGGGGAAGATGCAGCATTGGTATCCGCAATGGGAGCAGCCTATACGAGGGGGATTCAGCAGGGAGAAAGTGCAGGAAGAAAGTCTGAAGCAGTGGCGAAACATTTTTTGGGATCCCATCATACGCAGGGAGGAATTCATGGCACTCACCTGGAAATTCCGGATCGTCTGCTGCGGGAAGTGTACGCAAAGCCGTTTCAGGCTGCAATCAGCGAAAGCGGGCTAAAGGGAATTATGCCTTGTTATTGCAGCATAGACGGAGAACCGGCATCAGCATCGGCAAAACTTCTGACCGGGCTGCTGCGGGATGAAATGAAGTTCGATGGCGTGACCGTTTCGGATTACAGTGCAATCAGCAATATTCACGAAGTGCAGCATGTCTGTGAAAGCTATACAGATGCAGGCGAGCAGTCATTGCTGGCAGGAATGGACGTGGAGACGCCAAACCGTATGGCTTTTAACGATGAACTAATGATCAGGCTGCAAAATAGTGAGAAGGGCATAAAGCGTTTAGATCAGGCAGTTCTGGGCGTGCTGACTGCGAAGTTCAGAATGGGATTATTTGAAAATCCTTATGCACTTGCCGGTCAGGAATTAAAGCAGACATTTCTGGCAGGGGATGAAGAGGAAATTGCTTTACAGGCAGCTAGGGAGTCTCTGATCCTCCTTAAAAATAATGGAATACTTCCGCTCAAAGGAGGTATAAAAAAGATTGCCGTTATTGGTTGTCATGCTGAGAATGCCAGGGTCTTCTTTGGTGACTATACCCATTTGAGTATGTCTTCAGCAGTGCTGGCAGTGGCAAACTCCATAGCAGGAATTGGTGAATCGGGAACTGCGGGGAATAAAGACGCGGTTCTGATATCGGGCACCCAGGTTCAAAGTGATGAGACAGAAGAATTTATGGAGTTATTAAAGCTTCAGAAACCAAATGCTCTGAGCTTACTGGATCAACTGAAAAAAGATCTGCCAAATGTGGAAATTAGCAGTGCATACGGTTATCCCGCAGCGGGAAGTGATGAATCCGGATATGGGAAAGCATTGGAGATTGCAGCAGCAGCGGACCTGGTAATTATGACCCTTGGCGGCAGGTATTGCAGCTGTTCCATTGCGACTATGGGGGAAGGTGTAGACAGTTCAGATATTAATCTTCCGTCGTGTCAGGAACATTTTATCAGAGAGGCAGCAAAGCTTGGAAAGCCCATGGTGGGCATACATTTTAACGGCCGTCCCATATCCAGTGATGCAGCAGATGAATGCCTGGACGCAATACTGGAAGCCTGGGCACCAGCTGAGGGCGGTGCCAGAGCAATTTCCGAAGTGCTGCTGGGAGCATTTAATCCATGCGGAAAATTACCCGTGTCAGTTGCTTACCACACCGGACAGCTGCCTGTATATTATAATCATCCCTGGGGATCAGCATGGCATACGGGACGCAGCATAGGTTTTCAGGATTATGTGGATTTACCTCATACCCCACGCTATTGTTTTGGCTATGGCATGTCGTATACGCAGTTTGAGTACTCAGCGTTGCATATCCAAGCGAAAGAGATTTCTCCGGATGAAACAATTATGATAACCTGCGAAGTTAAAAATACCGGATCTGTGGATGGAACAGAAGTGGTACAGCTGTATTTTTCCGACAGCTATGCCAGTTTACAAAGACCCGTTAAGGAACTGGCGGGATTTGCCAGGGTGACTCTGATGGCGGGAGAAAAGAAGCAGGTGAAATTTATAGTGGAGCCCGGACAGCTGGCGTTTCTGGATAAAGATATGAAATGGAAGATTGAAGCAGGTGAATTCAAAGTAATGATAGGCAGTTCCTCAGAAGATATTCATTTAGAGGATTGTTTTGAAATAACGAATAACCTTTTTATTCAGGGGAATGAGCGGGGATTTTATGCAAAGGTGGAGGGATAGATTAGAAGTGACGGGATGAGTTTATTGGGATAGAAGATTTTTTTACTTGAAAATGAAAGAGGAATATTGGGAGGAAGGAAATTGAGAAGATTAAATCTTATGAAAAAAGTGTTAGCGGGTTTTATGGCTTTTGCAATGGTGATGAATGCCGGATTGCCGGCATTGGCTAAAGAATCAGATATCATTCTGGAAAGGGAGGCAGAAAGTAAAACGGGAATAGAAGTGGAAGCGCAATCAGACCTTATGGCAGCAGAACAGAAGGGTGTGGCAGAAGGAGAAGTAACTGCTGAGGGTCTGTTGGAGGGCTATGCCAATACGACGGGTATAGACCAGGCTGACAGCCCCACCATTACGTCTATAGAAGAACTTACTGCACCGGTACCGCATCTTAAAGTTATGGTTACAATTGGCAGCTTAGGCGGATTTGATGTGCATCTTCCTCCGAAAGATAAATTTGAGGGACGCTTTTACCAATTGGTGCACCCAACATTTCTGGACCGGAATGTGTCCGATCATAATATAGCGCTTGCTTATGACAGCGGGGCATATACCCTGCAGACAAGCGGAAGCGGCTTTGTTAAGGTTGGAATTAATCTTGACGCGGCTGCAGCACATATATCCAGAACGATTGCGAAAAATTACTATGGTTATGAGGATAAGATTTATGGCTATATTTATGGTGGCAGCGGCGGTTCCATGCAAGTAGTCGGGGCAATGGAAACCACCAACACCAAACTGCAGAATATATGGGATGGAGCGGTACCGTATATTACAGCCTCTCCGGTTTCACTTGGCAATTTTAATATCAGATTATTTGCCCGTGCTGTTCTGGAAGAGAAAGCGTCGCTTATTAAGGATGCGGTGAGTCCCGGAGGCAGCGGTGACCCTTACGCGGTGCTAAATGATATGGAAAGCGAAGTTCTGCGTGAAGTTACGAAGTTAGGCTTGCCTTTGCAGGCATGGGAGAATTATGAATATTTGCTTTTGATGAATAATCATAAAACTTTGCAAGATGCCCTGGCTGATGCAGAAGGTATTACAACTAATTTATATAAAGAAAAATTCTGGACTGAGCCGGGGTACCTGGGGACAGAAGATTCAGAGCTTGGCAGACTTTTTAGAAAATTAAGAGATTCGGGTATCAACCAGGACGGACTTTCGAATATTGCATATCACAGGCATATAGATCCAGGGATGACCTATCATACCTGGGATCATTTAAAAGATGCTGAGGGGACACCTTACTATGCACAGATCGGAGGACAGCATTCAGGCGTTGGAACAGCGTCTATGATGTCAGGCGGCGCCTCTTACTCCGGGAAGATTGGCATGAAGGTTATTATGATTCAGAATCTGATGGACGTTGATTCCTTTCCAACGGACGGGGACTGGTACAGGCAAAGGGTAAGGGAGCAGGGACTTGAATCAGATTTTAGAATCTGGGTTAACCAGTATGCGGATCATCAGGAGAACAAATATATGCATTTAGATCATCCATATCCCCTGGAAGATCTTCCGGAGCGTTTAATCAATTATGTGGGCAGTCTGGAACAGGCGCTGCGTGATCTGTCGGCTTGGGTGGAGGAAGGCGTGGAACCTCCTCAGTCATCCAGTTATGAAGTAGTTGACAGCCAGTTTGTTTTGCCGGATGATGCTGCGTCACGCTGGGGAATACAGCCGGTAGTTGATCTGTATGCAGATGGTGCCAAGAGGGCAGATATTGCTGCTGGCGATACCGTTACGTTAGAAGCAGCAGTTCAGGTACCGCCCGGAACAGGTTCTATTGTAAGTGCCAAGTGGGATTTATATGGTGATGGTAACTTCGTTGATACAGATTATGAAACGCTGTCTGACGGTAGTGTAATTGTCAGGGGCTCTGCAGTATATACCCAGCCTGGAACTTTTTATCCCCAGGTGCGGGTAGCCTCTCAGCGTGAAGGGGATTCAGACACACCATTTGCAAGGGTAGAGAATCTGGGACGTGCACGTGTTGTTGTAAAAGCCCAGGAACCGGATACTGAAGAAACGGAACCAGAAACGAAACCAGAAACAAAACCAGAGACAGAACAAGAGACTGAAAAAGGACCAGAAAATGCTAAAATTGATATCTCCAAGTCTGTTTTAAGTAAAATTGCCTCACAGGTATTTACCGGAAAAGCCATTACACCAGAGGTTCGATTAACATGCAATGGCAAGACAATGGCCAAAGATAAAGATTATACAATTTCTTACAGCAAAAATGTCAATATCGGTAAAGCAAAAGTGGTAATAACAGGCAAGGGTAATTACCAGGGCAGCCTGTCCACCACATTTGCAATCAATATGAAAAAAGGCAGGAGCTACACAATAGGCAACTACAGGTATAAAGTGACGAATGCCAGTGTCAATGGAAAAGGAACGGTAACCGTAACCGGTGTTAAAACAAAAGCATTAAAATCCATCACCGTTTTGAATACCGTAAAGATCGGAGGAAAGTCATTTCAGATAACTTCCATTGGAACTGGTGCATTTAAGAACTGCAAAAAAGCTACCAGAGCATCCATTGGAAAAAATGTGAAAACGATTGAGGCAAAAGCATTCCAGAATTGTAAAGGATTAAAGAAGATTACAATAAAAAGCACAGTGTTAAGGAAAACGGGAAAACAAGCGCTCAAAGGAATCAACAGGAATGCCAAAATCATAGTTCCCGGGAAAAAATTAAAAGCTTATACAGATCTTCTGAAAAATAAAGGACAAAAGAATACCGTGAAGATTAAAAACAGATAAACTGATTCAAGTATAGCCTCTCGGAATCTCTGATAAAAGCGGATTTTCCGGGAGACTATTTTAAAGTGGAGATAAAGAGTTCTATATGATCAGAAAGAGAAATGTATGATGAGTGAAGGGAGTTTTAGTCAATGTTTAAAAATGCAAAATGGATTGGAGTTCCAAAGCAGGAGCTTCAAAGATGTAATATTTTACAGGGAGAACAGAACAACAGATTTGCTTATTTTTATCTGGATATCCCGCTAAAAGAAACCGGTGTGCTGAAGATATGTTTATCTGCCGCAGCAAGGTACCGCATGTGGGTAAACGGGCATTCTATATTATCAGGACCCTGCAAAGGAGACCGTTATCGACAGTATTACGATGAAATCATGGTATCAAAATACCTGCGGACAGGAACAAACAGAATTGCCATTCAGGTGCTGGCATGCGATTCTTATATTGTAAATAACAGGATGAAAACCGGCACCCAGCCTTTGATTGCCTATGCAGGTCTTCCCCTGGGACACCGTCTTGCAGTCCAGGGAGGTATATTCAACGCAAAGGAAGAAAAAATTGCCGATATTACAACAGGTATCGCTGACTGGAGGGTGCGTCTGGAAGGAAGCTATCAGTTGGAGTTTCAGGAACCATATCTCACTTGGTTTGGGGCAATAGCAGAGCGTATTCCCAAGACAGCAGTGCCTTTTTCCTGGAAGAAGGCAGAAAGCCGGATAGAATTTCAAAGGGCAGAGATGCTGGAACCGGTACAGACAGATGATGGGAATGCAGGTTTTGGTAATATCGGTGCGCTTGTAATGAAAGAGCGGGAGATACCGCTGCTCTATGAAACCGAGAATACCTTTCAAAAAGAACTGCTGGAGCAGGTTATTCCAGGGGATATTCATATCGGGAAAAATACCAGAAGGGAGTTTATCCTGGATGCGGGTGAAATAAAGACAGCCTTTGTGAAATATGCATTTTCCTCTGGAAAAGATGCAAAGGTAAGTTTTACATATGCAGAACGGTTTATGGGAGGGCAGGTGGATGTCAGGCGGGATGATTATATAAACGGCACGTTGGACGGGATGCAGGATGAAATTTTTTTGGATGGTACGGAATTGCTATATGAACCTTTCTGGTACCGCACGTTTCGTTTTATTAAGATTGTAATAGAAACCGGTGACAATGAGGTGTATTTTCGAGAACCGCATTTTATGGAAACCGGATATCCCATTGAGGTACAGACCTGGGTGGATTCCTCTAACAGCTGGGTTAAAGAAGTCTGGGAAATCTGTGTAAATACGCTAAAGAGATGCATGAATGAGACCTATATGGATTGTCCCTATTATGAACAGATGCAGTTTCCCATGGATACCCGTCTGCAGGCACTGTACACCTATATTTGCAGCAATGATACCCGGCTGGCAAAAAAGGCAATTAAGGATTTTCATTATAGTATTATTCCGGACGGGCTGGTTCAGGGGAAATACCCCTGTTCCCATACACAGATTATTTCCACATTTTCACTGCACTATATTTTTATGCTTAAGGAATATTATATCCAGACCGGTGACCGGGAGACGATCAGAAGATATCGCCCGGATGTGGATCTGATATTAGATTATTATGACCGCAAGATCAAAAACGGGCTTGTTGAAAATCTGGGCTATTGGGAATTTGTTGACTGGCAGCCTGAATGGGAGGCACAAAATGGTTCCCCCGAGGCCACGGCTTATGGTGCCTCTACGATTATTAATCTGATGTATTCTTATGCACTATCCTGTGGGGCGGATATAAATGAGGAAACCGGGCGGTGCGGCGTGGCGGCAGAGTATCGTAACCGCCAAAGAAGCATATGTGATGCAGTGGAGAAACTTTGCTGGTCAGAGAAGAGGAAGCTATATCGGGAAGGACCGGAGTTTGAACAATACAGCGTTCATGCACAGGCATGGGCGGTCTTAAATAAAATGAAGGAAGGGCGCCTGGCAGGGGAG
Source organism: Robinsoniella peoriensis (assembly GCF_000797495.1). Taxonomy (GTDB): domain Bacteria; phylum Bacillota; class Clostridia; order Lachnospirales; family Lachnospiraceae; genus Robinsoniella; species Robinsoniella peoriensis. The sequence goes on along the minus strand of NZ_JTGN01000004.1, from coordinate 315,109 downwards.
TTAATGGAACGGGCATTGGCTGGTACCGGTGTAGTTTCGTATTCTTTTTCCACCAGCTTCGAGCTGCTAGAAGCACTTGCCCTTGCCGGAAAATATGAACTGGCTAAAAGCATATTTAAACAGTGGCAGGATCTTAAGGGCAAGGGCTGTACAACCTGTCCTGAGGTGCCGGTAAACAGCCGGAGTGATTGTCATGCATGGAGTGCCCAGCCGATCTATGAGCTGATTCATCATATCCTGGGAATCCAAATAGAAGAACCGGGCTGGAAAAAGATCAGCATAAAACCCCATTTATCTTTTGTCAGTGATTTGAAAGGGGAACTGATCACACCAATGGGGATTCTGCGTTTTCAGATGGAAAAGAAGCAGGGGGCAATACGCGGGGAAATCTTTGTTCCTATGGGTATGGAAGCATCTTATACGGACGGGGAAGGGGCAGTAATACCATTAAATATGGGAGAAAGTAATGAGATTATTGTTGATGGCCATCAGATCAGAGAAGAGAGTAAAGCTTAATTGCCGGGGAAAGTCCGGCATTACAGAGATAGTCAATGAATTTAACCTTTGTGGACTGAAAGACTCAGAATGGAGAAAATAATGAAAATTGTAAGATGCAGAACGAATCATATGAAAAACCCGTTGGGATTTTGGTTTGAACAGCCTGTTATATCATGGACAGTAACGGAAACCTTGGATAAGAAGCAGGAAACAGCCAAAATAGTAGTGGCATTGGATGCCCAATTGAACAAGATCATATATGACACCGGTAAGGATAACACACTGTCTGGCTTAGGTACGACCATCCCCATTGAACTTTTGCCGTTTACCAGATATTACTGGCAGGTATCAGTTTGGGGAGATGGGGGAGATGAAGGGGTTTCTAAGGTTTCGTGGTTTGAGACGGGGCGTCGTGATGTACCGTGGAAGTCCTGCTGGATTACACCTGCATGGGAAGATAACGCCATTCATCCATATATCTGGCACAAGTTTACCCTGGAACAGCCGGTCAGATCAGCCAGAGCCTATGCAGTTGGCGTGGGGATGTATGAACTAATGTTAAATGGGTCCAAAGTGGGCAATGAGTATTTTGCACCGGGCTGTACCGTATATGAAAAGGGAATACAGTGTTACACCTATGATATCACAAAGTTTTTGGGAACAGGAGAAAATGTAATCGGGGCTATTTTAGGCAATGGCTGGGCAAAAGGACGTTTCGGTGTCTTTGGTCCGGATGTGCATTCACAGGCATCAGACAGGTTTGCTTTGCGGATGGAACTGCGCATCACTCTTTTAGACGGGAGTGAAATGGAGATTGGGACGGATGAAGACTGGAAATGTATTGAAGCACCAGTCATAGCAGATAGCCTTTATGACGGAGAAATCTATGATGCCCGCAAAGAAATCAGTGGCGGTCAGAGGTCTGAATTCAATTTGGATAAAGATTCTGGAACAACGGAACCGGGCAATTTGGATAAAGGTGCTGGTACACTTGAACTGGACAATGCAGACCTGGATGCAGTACGGCGGTGGGAGCCGGAAAACTTAGGCAGGATTGTGGACCGGCTGTCGCTGCCGGTGTGCAAAAAGCTAACGGTGAAACCTGTCTCGCTTTTTAGAACGAAGAAGAACGAACTGGTGCTTGATATGGGACAGAACTTAGCAGGGGGGCTGGCTGTACGGATACATGAGCCATGTGGTACCAGGTTAAAGTTTAGTTTTGGAGAAGTATTGCAGGATGATTGCTTTTATAATGAGAATTTACGAAGTGCTAAACAGGAGTACATCTATATTGCCAATGGGGAAGAACGTATTGCAGAGCCGCATTTCGTATTCTATGGTTTTCGTTATGTTAAGCTGGAGGGATTTACGAAAGAGCCGGTCATAGAGGATTTTACCGGATATGCGATGTATTCTGATTTAGAAGAAACCGGTCAGATTACCACTTCTGATCCACAGGTCAATCAACTGTTTGAAAATGCCAAATGGAGTCAGAGAGGAAATTTCGTGGACGTCCCGACGGATTGTCCGCAACGTGACGAACGGATGGGATGGACAGGAGATGCTCAGGTTTTCAGCGAAACTGCCTCCTACAATATGGAAACTTACGAATTTTATACGAAATATCTGCAGGACCTTTGGAATGAACAAAAACTACAGAATGGAATGGTCGGAAATATCATTCCATCTTTTACGAAAAGGAAAACGGATGTCAGCGATCCGATTCAGGGTGGATCTGCTGCATGGGGGGATGCCGCGGTTATAATACCCTGGCGCCTGTATCTGCATTATGGGGATATCACGATTCTTAAGCGCCAGTATGAGAGCATGAAGGCCTGGGTAGACTGGATCAGGCGGCAGGATGAGGCGGATGGCTGTTCCTGGCTATGGAGGACAGGATTTCAATTTGGTGACTGGCTGGCTCTGGATGGCAGGACAGCAGGCGGAACCCAGGGAGGCACAGATAAAGTCTACATTGCATCTGCCTACTATTCCTACTCGGCGGATTTGGTCAGCAAAAGTGCTAAGGTACTGGGTTTTACGGATGATGAAGAATACTACCGGGAATTGTCGGAGAGGGTAAAACAAGCGATTTTAAATGAATACTTTTCACCCAACGGCAGATTGACAATCAAAACCCAGACGGCATATATTCTCGCCTTATATATGGAACTGATACCAAAAGAGTGGGAAACAAGAGTGGTGGAGGACTTAGCAAGGCGGGTGGAAGAGGATAACATGCACCTGACAACAGGATTTGTTGGAACACCGTATCTCTGCCGGGTATTGTCTGCGCATGGCTATGCAGATCATGCATACCGAATCTTTTTTCAGGAAGATTATCCGGGATGGCTGTATGAGATCAGGATGGGAGCGACAACCATCTGGGAAAGATGGAACTCCATATTACCGGATGGCAGAATATCAGACACCGGTATGAATTCATTGAATCACTATGCCTATGGGTCAATTGTAGAGTGGTTGTACCAAAGCGTTTGCGGACTGCAGATTCAGGAACAATATCCGGGATTTAAGCAGTTTGTGATAAAACCCACTCTTTGCAAAAAGCTGAAATATGCACAGGCAGACTATCAGTCACCGGCAGGCTCTATTCACAGCCGCTGGGAGGTGGCGGATAATAAGATGCAGATGAATATTACGATACCCTTTGATGCTAAGGCGGCAGTTTACCTTCCCTGTCCAAAACCGGAAACAATTGTGGGGATCGACAGTCAGCTCCTGCAGGAAGCCAGCGGCGGGTACAGGTACGCAGATCTTCCGGCAGGAGAGTATCAGATAACCTATGATTTACAATGGGATGCAGGGGCGTGCTATTCATTTGATTATTCGGTGAATGAAATGATATCGGTACCCGAGGCGGCAGATATTTTATATGATCTGACGGATAGGATTGGGATCATGTCAAAGGATCTGGCACCGGATCTTAATAAACCACTGAGTGATGCCCTTAAGGAAATGGATCCGGCTGCCCTGGAACAAATTCGGGAACTTATGGACCTTGAGCAAATGGAACGCAGGCTTCAAATGATACCGGTAACAAGAATAAGGTGAACATGCAATTTCAGACCGGTTCCTGAGCGAACGGATATCAGGAATGAATCAATAGACAGACTTGAGGAGGTAATATAAATGTATCATACAATACGTCCCGGCCAAATCTGGCTGGATACAAACGGCAGCAGAATACAGGCACACGGTGGTTCCGTAATATATCTGGACGGCGTTTACTACTGGTACGGTGAAAATAAGGAAAAAACCACCGGCAGAGATGATATCTGGCATTGGGGAGTGCGGTGCTATGCATCAGCAGACCTGTATAACTGGGAGGATAAGGGGGTGATCATAAAACCGGATACAGAAGATCCAGCATCTTCTCTGCATCCCACAGCGATGATGGACCGTCCGCATATTATTTACAACGCGGATACCAAAAAGTATGTTTGCTGGTTAAAAATTATGAACCGAAATGGCTCCCAGACAGAAACGATATTGACGTCCGATCACATATTAGGACCATATACAAAAGTCCGGGAAGGGCTGAAACCCTTAAATATGAGTGCCGGGGATTTCGACCTGGCGGTGGCACCGGATGGAAAAGCCTATTATTATTTTGAACGGGTACACAGTGAGACGATCTGTGCTGATCTGACGCCTGACTATACGGACGTAACCGGATATTACAGTACGCATTTTCCCCATAGTGGACCACCCTATGTAAGGGAGGCAACAGCACATTTCATGAGAAAGGGCAAACATTACCTGCTTACATCGGGAACAAGCGGCTACCTTCCCAATCCTTCAGAAGTTGCTGTGGCGGATACCTGGCACGGTCCGTTTCGTGTACTTGGAAATCCCCATTCCGATGATGAATCAGGGACATCTTACCATTCACAAATTTCGTCAGTATTCAAAGTGCCGGGAAAGAAAGACCTGTATATCGCCTGCGCCGACAGATGGCTGCCTGAATTCGTACACACCGGCTACGAAGATTACCGGAAAGTATTTGAGATGGCATTTCATCCGGATGAAGAGAAAAGGAAGGATATTGATGAAATCATATCCTCAGAAGGGCTGGACAGGCATCTGGTCCATGATGTAAACAGAAATACTTCTATTGCTGATTATGTATGGCTGCCACTGCGGTTTACGGACGGCATGGTATATGTGGATTGGAAAGAGGAATGGAAGATCGAGGATTATGAGTAAGCGGCTGAATGGAAAAGAGGAATGGAAGATCGAGGATTATGAGTAAGCAGCTGAATGGAAAAGAGGAATGGAAGATCGAGGATTATGAGTAAACGGTTGAATGGTAAAGAAGAAAGCAAGCTTGCGCTATTGAGGAGGTATATAGATGAAGCAATATGATGTATTAGAAATAGATTTAATAGGATGCGATCCCGGAAATGACTGGGTGCATGTAAATGTTTTAGCGGAATTTGTACTGAATGGAAAGCATTATACCAGAAAAGGTTTCTATGCCGGAAAGGGAAGATACAAAGTGCGGTTTATGCCGGAAGAGCCGGGTATTCTGCACTATAATGTGAGCGGGATTGTGCAGGCGGCTGGAGAAAAACAGGTAGAACCGGCATCCGATGGCAGGCACGGGATGGTAAAGGCTGAAGGAACTGTTTTCCGATACCAGGACGGGACAAAATACCTGCCTTTTGGTACCACTGTGTATGCTTTGCTGCACCAGGAACATCAGGTAGTGGAACAAACTATGGAGACCATGAAGGGTTCACCATTTAACAAGATCCGCTTCTGCGTATTCCCCAAACACTATGCATTTAATGATAACGAACCAAAGCTCTTTGCATTCGAGAAAAATGAAGAGGGCAGCTGGGATGTGAACCGTCCATGCATGGAATTCTGGGAAGAACTGGAGCTGCGCATTTCACAGTTTGATGAAATGGGGGTACAGGTAGATTTAATTTTATTCCATCCCTATGATCACTGGGGGTTTATGCATCTTAATCGGGAAGAATGCCTTACTTATCTGGAATATGTGATACGAAGGATTTCAACATATCCAAACGTATGGTGGTCACTGGCTAATGAATACGAACAGATGACAGATTTTACAAAGGAACGCTGGGAAGAAATGGCGGCCTTTTTAGGAAGAAATGATGGGGGCGGGCATTTGTTAAGCAACCACAATTTTGTACATCCGTGGGATTTTTCCAATACGGATACCACCCATGTCTGCTTGCAGAATGCGGATGCCCCCAAAATACCGGCACTGTTCCGGAAATTTGGTAAACCGGTTATCTATGATGAACTTGGCTATGAAGGAAATATTCCCTACAGCTGGGGAAATCTGTCTGCGTTTGAAATGGTGAACCGTTTCTGGAAGATCGTCTGCTATGGGGGATATGCCACTCATGGGGAGACTTATATGGACGAGATGAATGATGATCAATGTCTATGGTGGAGTAAGGGCGGAATCCTAAAAGGGCATAGTATGGAGCGGATAGGCTTCTTAAGAAAATTGACGGAGTCATTTCCGGGAACGCCGGTTTTATTTAAGCCGGAAGACAGTCTGCAAATAGAGAACCGGGCGCAGTTAAAACAAATGCTGGAACAGAATATACCCGGCGTCAGTGATAATCCTGTATATATCTGCATGTCGAACATGACAGATGAAGAATTCACCCATATGCTGGAGTTCTTCACAGATCCGGTTATTCATGTGGGGAAAGAGGTGTATCTGAAGTACTTTGGAGACATGTGTACGATTTATGGTAAAATGCAATTACCGGAAGAACATCTTTATACCGTGGAGATCATCGATGTATGGGAGATGACTAGGACAGTTGCAGCTGAACATGTGAATGGTATTTTTGAAGTGAAACTTCCGGGAAAACCGGGGATTGCCATACTGGCGGCAAGGGAGACTGGGGAATAGTAAAGGGATTGCTATGCAATATTAATATGTTTTCTAACATGAGAAATAAAGCCGGGTATCAATATGATACTTGGCTTATTTCGATTAAGTGCGGATAGAACGCGTTGAAAATTCATACCTGCCATCTGCATGCTGTCAGAAGCAATTTTAAAACACATTCCATTGTACGTTCTGTATTAAAAAATTATCCTTGGATTTTACATGCAACTTCCTTTAAAATTCTATGGCAAAAGTTTTAATAATCATCTAGAATAGCACTACAAAGTACACATCGATGTATCATGTTAAAGGAGGATTATATGAAAAGGAAATTAGTAACATTAGTTATGGCATCAGTAATTATTACAGTTACTGCATTGGCAGGTTGTGGAAATGACAATGGTGGTAATACGGGAACAGTTAAGACGACGGAGGTTACAGATAAGGGAAAAGACACTGAGAAAACGGATAGACCAGATACTGAAAATGAAGAAGAAGTAACATTGACAGTAGGATATCCTACCAGTTTTGTACCGGATGCTTTTGAGGTAGTGGCAGAGATGGCGAAAGAGCAGAGGGGGATAACAATAGTGGCTCAGCCGTATTCCGATGCAGATGAGACAACCCTGCGTTCGCTGCTGGCCAGCGGTGAGGCACCCGATTTGATATTTTATAATTCTGGAAGTCTTATGAAGCGTTTGAATCCCTCGGAATATTTCGTTGATATAAGTACCTATGAAAACCTGATGAATCGAATCGAGGATACTTTTAAGAGTTCTGTGACAGTAGATAAAGCAGTATATGGAATACCTCAGTCTGCATCAATGGGTGGAGGGGTTCTTTACAACAAAGAAATGTATAAGAAATACGGATTGAAAGTGCCGAAAACATGGGATGAGTTCCTACAGAATTGTGAAGTACTAAAAGAAGCAAAAGAAACTGCAGTGATAGGAACCTTTGGCTCTTCATGGACAAGCCAGCTGGTATTTTTGGCGGATTATTACAATATCACTGCTGAAGAACCGGATTTTTCAAAAGAATTTGAATCTGGAAAAGCGAAATATGCAACTACACCAATAGCAGTCCGCAGTTTTGAAAAATATGCAGATATTATTCCTTATTACAATGAAGATTATGCAGTGGCTACCTATGATGATGGATGTGTGATGCTGGCCGAAGGAGAAGGGTGTCATTATTTTATGCAAACACAGGCATTATCTAATATTTATTCATTATACGGTAAAGATGTGGTAGACAAGATTGGTTTTTTTGCGGTTCCTGGTGATGATGCAGATAAAAACGGAATGACTGTATGGCCTCCAAATGCAGTATATGTAAGCAAGGACAGTGACAAAATAGATGCAGCGGTAAAATTTCTGGAGTTTTACATATCTGATGAAGCCCTGGATGCATACAGTGAAATTCAGTTACCAACAGGTCCTTACAGCGTCGTTGGATATGCATCAAAAGGGGAAGCTTTTAAAGCGGTAGAAGAAGATATGCAGGTGTATTTTGACGAGGGGAGAACAGCGCTGGCGCAGGAATATGAAACACCAGTGAAGGGACCGGGATGTGAATCTATATGTGTTGAAGTAGCTAACGGACAAGTGACTGGTCAGGAAGCAGCTGTGAAATATGATAAGGATTGTTATAAACAAGCTGTACAGCTGGGACTGGATTGGAGTGAATAGCAAAAGGATATGGGCTGTGTGTCTTGAATAATAAGGCTCACAGCCTGTTTTAAAGCAGAAAGGAATTGAGCATGAAACAGGAAAAAATGTATTCACATAAATTTTTACTGCCGGCAATGATTGTATTTGGGGTGTTCTTTATGATTCCAACTGTTATATCTATTTACTATAGTATGACGGTTTGGAACTTTGACACGGCTACATTTTGTGGATTTGATAATTATAAAATGTTTTTTGATGATTCATCTTTATCGATAGGAATTAAAAACACACTTATTTATTCTATTCTAACGAGTGGTACAAAAGTTTTGCTGGCATTTGTTATCGCTTTATTTTTAACAGGAAGATTAAAGAGCAAGACATATATTCGATCTGCTGTGTTTTTTCCGAATCTTGTTAGTACTATTGCAGTTGGGATTACGTTTAGCAGCTTGATGCATCCAACAAAAGGTATGATTAATAAAATAATAGAGTTGTTTGGATTAGCTGGCGTGAATTGGCTGGGAAATGCGGATATTGCATTATATTCTGTTGTTTTAGTGGATATATGGAAAGGGTTGAGTGTTGCAGTAATTATATATATTGCTGGAATACAGTCAATCGATCGTACCTATTATGAAGCTGCTGAGATTGATGGAGCCAATAAATGGCAGAAGATGAGGTATATCACCGTACCGTTATCTGCAAGTGCCAGAAATTCTGTAATAATTCTATCGTTTATTGGGGGAATTCGAAGTTTTGATCTGATATGGTCTATGACAGGTGGTGGTCCTGGATTTGCAACAGATACGTTAGCGTCAATAGTATACAAACAGTATGTCAGTGGTTTTTATGGACTTTCAACAGCAGGCAATGTGATTATGCTAGTGCTGATTATCGTATTGGCAGTACCGCTGCAGAGCTATTTATACCGTAAGGAGGCACAATTATGAAAAAGTATAAGATATGCTGGTTAAAAGAAGGTATCGGATGTTTCATGGCAACGTTTATTTTTGTCCTCCCCTTTCTCTTTATGCTGTTTAATTCTCTAAAAAGCAGACCTGAAGCTAACAGATTGAGTTTCTCTCTGCCGACGGAACTGCATTTTCAGAATTATATTGAAGTGTTCACAAATAACAATTACCAAATTGTTATGGCATTTAAGAACAGTGCAATTTTAACACTGGGAGCAGTGACTTTACTCATTTTCTTTTGCTCGATGGCAGGCTACGTGATACAAAGAAGAAGAAGCGGCATGACTAAAATAGCTAATCTGATGGTTATGATTGGTTTAATGCTGCCGCCATCCATCTTACCAACGATTTGGCTGCTTAAAATATTTCATATCTACAAGACAATGTTTGCAATGATTTTGATTGAAACTTCGCTATTAATTCCGTTTACAATAATGCTGTATCGTGGTTTTGTGGGAACAATTCCGGTCGAACTTGAAGAGGCTGCTTATATAGATGGATGTTCATCATGGAAAGTGTTTTTTAGAATTATTTTCCCGCTGCTTAAGCCTGTTACGGCAACAGTGATTATTTTAAATGCCGTAACAGTATTTAATGATTTTACAAATCCGTTATATTTTCTTCCGGGTTATGAAAATTCGACGGTTCAGTTAACCTTATTTAATTATAAAGGAACTTTCCAGAGCTCATACAATTTATTGTTTGCTGATATCATTATAATTATAGTTCCTATGCTTATTTTGTTTCTGATTTTTAATAGAAGAATTGTAGAAGGAATGGTGGCAGGTTCCGTAAAAGGATGATTGCAGGCAGCTGAATCTTCCGATATACTTAGGTTAAATTAGGAGGTTATGATATGAAATATAGCCGGAAGGTATTTTTCCTCTTTGCAGCAATGGGAATTATTATTGCAGTGATATCATTTAGTTTTTACTATAACCATAAAATTCAAGTATATGAAAAGGAAGAACAGGCGGTACTAAAAAAGCAGGCGGAACAGATTGGTAACAAGATGAATACGGCGGTGGAACAGATGGAATTTGCAATAAGCTTTATTTTATCTGATATAGATGTTCTTAACGGCATGAAGATACTAGTATCTGAAAATAAACGTCCTGAAGAGAAATATGATGTGGCAGAAGCCATTAGAAGTATACGCATTAATTTGGGGGCGTGGTATCTTAATCGTAATTTTTCTAATGTAATTGTATTCAACAAAGATGGGACAGCTATAACGAAATCAGGTAAACTGAATGAAGAATTTGTGAAATCTGAATTAAAGGAACAAAATTATCAGGAGATGACTGAACATAAGAAACAGGGCAGGATAATTCGTTCGGTTCATCCAAGTAATTGGGATGACAGTAATAAACATGTCATATCCATGGTACAGGAAGTCAAAGGATATCAAGGTACTTATATTGAGGTAGAATATGACATTACAAAGTTGGAACTGCCAGATGACATAAGTTATATTATTCACGATAGTCAGGGGAATCCCCTGATTGATAATATTCAAAACAGCAATGATCAGGAAATTATTAATAGTTTTTCATCATCTTTGACAGGAATCAAAGCGTCTGTTCTTGCTGATGGTAAGATACTTAAATCAAAGGCACGTATGGCATCGTATCCGGATGTAATTATTATCCTGGTATTTATTATCGTTATTCTGATTTTTGTTCAGCTTTCAACCCGTTATTTAACGAAACCAATTATTGAGATATCGGATTTAATTGAAAAGAAGGATATTGAAAATCTCAGAGACCCTTTTGTTTTTCATTCAAATATTAAAGAAGTTGAATCTCTCGGAAAATCATTTGATCATCTGCTGAAGCGGCTGGATCATTCACTGGAACTTGAAAATAGGGCAGTGAAGCTGCAGATGCAGGCTCAATTTGATGCGTTGCAGGCGGGTGTTAATCCGCACTTTATTTTCAATGTGTTAAATATTATAGCAAACCGGGGAATGAAAGCGAATGATGACATGATTTGCCGCATCTGCAGCAAGCTTGGTGCCATTTTACGCTATTCCACTAATACGCGGGAACGGGAAGCCCCTGTAAGTGAGGAAATACAGTATCTCAAAAATTATTTCTTTCTGATACGTGAGAGGTTTAAAGAAGATTTTACTTATGAATTTATGATTGACAAAGATATGGAAAATATGATGATCCCCAAACTTGGATTACAGCAACTCGCTGAAAACAGCATTAAACATGGTTTTGGCGGATCTAAGATGAATGTTGTGGTTAGGGGCGAAAAGTTAACAGATGGTTGGTTATTAGCTATTCAGGATGATGGCTGTGGATTTCAAGAAGAGAAATTAAAGAATGTTAGAATGAAAATCGAAGAAGCTCGTAATGAACTGTTATGCAGCCAGCCTGGGTTTGAAATTGGAGGAATGGGAATTGTAAATACTTATCTGCGCTTTTTTCTGATATATGGAGAAAGATTGAGTTTTAATATAGAAAATAATGACATCGGTGCATTAGTGACTGTGAAGATATGCCAGGAGGATAAATAATGTATAGAGTAATACTAGTGGATGATGAGGTTGCAGCAATCGAATATATCCAAGGGATTATTGAGTCAAAATGCACAGGCTTTGAAGTAGTGGGAACAGCGAAAAGCGGAGAAAAGTGCCTTGAAGTTTTTGAGCGTTCGGGAGCAGATGTGATAATTACCGATATTAAGATGGCTGGTATAGGTGGAATGGAGCTAATTGAAGAGATAAGAAGAAGAAATCGGGATATTCAGCTCATTATTGTAAGTGGCTACTCAGAATTTGAATACGCAAAGAAAGCGATTACCAATCAGGTTTTTGAATATATCTTAAAGCCCGTGGATCCGGAAGAATTTACAAATATTATGGTAAGGCTTTTTCAAATGTTGGAAAATCTGGAACTCAGCGAGAAGAAACAGCTGTTCAAGGACTTATGTCAGGGAATCGCAGTGGAAAAAGAAAAACTTAAGAGATTTTTTGGAAATGAAGAATATTATGCATTTCTGTTGCGAAGAAATCATTTGCCTGCTCAGTTTCGGGATAATAAAAATGCGGAAGTAGTGACTAATATCTATGGTTCATACTTTCTATATGCCAGGGATGAGGAGGAAGCATTTTATCTGTTACCAAAGAGCTGCTTGAATTCAAAAAGAGAACTGAAATTAATAATAAAGAAGTGCAGCGAGAAATTTTATCAGGAACAGGGATTTTTAACAATTGTTGAAATTCCAAGAGCTTTCGGTATCGATATGATGACGACATTAATTGGTGAAGTTTATAAGACACTGCAACAATGTTTAATCTGTGGAATCAGTCAAAATATTGTTCTTAGAGAACAACAAGAACCGGTTGATATTAATGAGGAAGAGCAGGACAGAATACAGAAGATTGTATTTTATTTAAGTAAAAAACAATATATTAAAGCAAAAGCAGAGCTTAAAATACTGTGTTTAAGTTTTGAAAAACGTCGAGTTGTGCAAGTACAGGTAGAAACTGCGATCAAAAAAATTTGCCGCTGTAGTTATTATAACAATGATAGTGAATATCTCCTGAATGAGATATTGTATCATTCTTTAAGTATAGAGGAGTTATTTCAAAATATCTGTGATTTTCTGTTTAAAGAAGAGAAAGAAGGAGGAAAATTGGATACACCTGAGTATTTCGAATCTGTTTGCCGTTTTGTGGAGAGTCACTTGGCAGAGCATGTTTCATTACATTCAATTGTAAATGAATTCCATGTGTCACAAAGTCATTTGAGTTATATTTTTAGAAAATATGCCAATCAGTCGTTTAATATGTATCTAACATCAAAAAGAATTGAAAAAGCAAAACAGATTCTCATGAGAGACCCGGATATTCTAATTAAAGATGTAGCTCTAATGGTAGGTTTTCGTGATCAATTTTATTTTAGCAGAGTTTTTAAAATGTATACAAATGTGAGGCCAACAGAGTATGGGAGCAAGAATGATGGATAAAAAGTTAGAATGGAAAGAAGCAATGTGGCTGGGGATACCAATGAGTGAGAAACGCAGATGGAATATTCTGCATGGAGATTTGAATGGACGTTATGCATATTATCGATGTGTAGTTGAGAGTGGAGAAATCGATAAAGCGGTAATTAATATAACCGCTAATTCCAGATACCGCTTGTGGGTCAATAGTCATTCAGTATTATCTGGTCCCTGTAAAGGAGATCGTAACCGACAGTATTATGAAACTGTGGATATTACCAGATATATGAAGACCGGTAAAAATATTCTGGCAGTTCAGGTGCTATTTTGTGATCCTAATGCAGTATCACACCAATATCAGGAACGTGCTCCTATATTTGCAGTATCATCGCTGCCAGCAGGGCATTTACTGGCAGTAGAGGGGAAGGTTTACGGTAAAGGAAAAGATGTAGATCTGACGACGGGAAAAGCACCCTGGCGGGTATATCTAGATGGTAGTTTTTATTTGATATCAGATGAAATAACAATGAATCTGGGGGCTGTTTTAGAAAATATTGATTTTAGAAAACACCCTTTAGGATGGAAGACGGAGCAGTATGATAGCAAAGGATGGGCAGAACCGCTTAGATGGGGGCTGGTAAAAGCGGATGGGTTGATGGAAAAGGTGGGTCTTTATGGTGCTTTCAGAATACAGGAGCGTGAGATACCGTTGCTTTATGAAGAACAGCAGTTGTTTACAGAAAAATGCAATCCGGAGCTTCTGGTACGAGAAAAATGCATGTTGATAAAGCCTGATAGCTGTCAGAAAATAATTCTTGATGCAGAGAAGCATACGAATGCCTATCTTAAATTTCAGTTTTCAAAGGGAACCGGAGCAAAAGTTCGTATTACATATAGTGAGAAATATAGTGCAGCAGGAAGTGAAATAAAAAGGACAGATTATAAGAACGGAGAACTCCGGGGAGAAACGCACCAAATAATTTTGCCCGGTCAATTATTTACTTATGAGCCTTTTTGGGTGAAGACCTTTCGATTTATTTGTATCGAGGTTCAGACCGCTAAAGAAGAAGTACAGCTTTATCTTCCTCAGATGTATAGAACGGGATACCCGCTTATGATCGAATCTACTATTAAATCTTCGATAATCTGGATTGAAAGATTATGGGACATGTGTATTCGTACACTGCAAAATTGTATGATGGAAACCTATATGGACTGTCCCTTTTATGAACAAATGCAGTTTATTATGGATACCCGGTTACAGGCGCTGTTTACCTACTCGGTGAGCAGTGATGTGAGACTGGTAAAGAAAGCGCTCAAGGATTTCCATTATTCAATGATTCCGGATGGATTAATTCAAGGGAAATATCCAAGTGCATTTCCACAAATTATTTCGACATTTTCCTTACATTTTATTTATATGCTGGAAGAATATTATCTACATACAAAAGATATAACAGAGTTACTGCGTTACCGGGTTGATGTTGATTCTATTTTATCGTACTACGAGCTGCATATGGGGAAAGAAGGATTAGTGGAACATCTTGGTTACTGGCAATTTGTTGACTGGCAGGAAGCCTGGAGAGATAATATGGGGGTTCCAACGGCTGCATTAACCGGACCATCAACGATTATCAATCTGATGTATGCGTACGCATTAAAATGTGGTGCCCGCATTAACGAAATTACCGGAAGATATGGTATGGCAGAAGAATACACACGGCGGCAACAGAATGTATTGATCCAAGTTCAGAAGTTGTGCTGGGATGAAAAGAATGGTTTATATAAAGAAGGTCCAGATACTGACGAATATAGCCAGCATGCACAGGCTTGGGCCATTTTGAATAGAATGGTTACCAAAAAAGAAGGAAGTATTATACTGAAGAAAACACTTGATTATCCAAATATTCTTCCGTGTTCTTTTTCTACCTCTTATGAATTATTCAGGGCATTTGAGTGGGTTGGAGACTATTATCTAACGCAGGGATTTATGGAGAAATGGAAACGCCTGATTGAGTGGGATTGTACAACTTGCCCGGAAGAGCCTGAAAACGGACGAAGTGAATGCCATGCATGGAGCGCCTTACCACTTTTTGAATTTAGCAGAAGTATTGCAGGTATCAAGATGGGAAGTCCAGGGTGGGAGACTGTTTTGATCCAGCCAAATCTCGACTATGCAGATGATATAGCAGGTAGTGTAGTAACTCCAAGGGGCAATATAAATTTTGACTTCTGCAAGTGCGAAGGAAGGTATAGGGTAAATATACCAAAAGGGTTAACTGGAGAATTCATTATGCCGGATGGATGCCGAAAACCAATTGGAGAAGGAGTCACAGTTCTTGAGTGTGTTTGAAAATTGCTTTCTGACAGATGTGCGTCACAGTTTGTGGTAGATTTGTCCCGGATGAAGGGCGCGTAGCGGGCTACGCAACCTGAATTCGGGGCAAATATGCCGCAAAGTGGGGTGTGCAGATGGCAGGAATGAATTTTAAAACTACTACAACGCACATTTCTTTAATGAATAATCCCTTAGCTTTTGATATAATAAAGAGGGGTGATATAAAGTTGAATCCTACAAAGTTTGATCCTGTTGCATGAAAAAATGATGTTCTGATGAAGAGAATTCTAAGCAGTTTGAATTTATGTTTGAAACGTATCTTCATAACTATGATTGTGCTTTTCGCTGGAAACGTCAATATTGAAGAAAAAGTATGCTATTTACAGGGTGTTTTACCTATTTACATGCACTAATAGTTGTCAAATGAAGGATGCACAGAAAGAGCTGACATACTTTTGATTATAATATCTATACACAAAATGCAAAACATAGTACAATAAAAGAGTATTAGAGAAAATATAGTTTACAGGAAATGTGTGTTTTAGAAAGGGAAGTAAATGTCAGAAAACAATTTATTTTTACTTAAACATGAAAATGAAATAGTTGCATCTTTGCATATGGATTTATTGGATGGTTCTATCCGTAAGGTTAAAATAGAAAATGGAGAGTTGCTGCCACCAGGGGGCAATCTTTCAACAGAGGAATTAAGGCGTTGGTGGATACGCAGGGCGGTACCACAGCTTCGTGGAAATATCAAAAAAGTACTGGAAGAATCAGGTACAATCAATACACAAAGTTTACTGCTTCAAAATCTTGGAATCAGTTTGTCAGACCATTACTGGATATGTCCTGTCGATTATAGTTTATCATGGGAACAGATAAATCCATATGAGAATGATTTCCGGGATACCATAGGCGAGATACAGTTTCGCCCTTCCAGCCAATTTGATTATAATGGTTCGTCATTTGTTCCGGGAGCATCGTTGCAAGGGGAGTTGAAGAAAAAATGGGTAATTGGTGATGACGGGGACAGATATTTGATAAAAGGAAATTATGGCTTGTCTTTCCAGCAGAGCATCAATGAAGTAATAGCAACAAGGATTCATGAAAAACAGAATAAAATGTCCTATACAACATATGATCTTATTCAAATAGAATTAGACGAAGAACAGGCACTTGGCTGCGTGTGCAGAAATTTTGCCAATAAAAATGTTGAGTTTATACCGGCATATGATGTGGTTTCAAGCGTTAAGAAAAGAAATGACCTTTCGGAGTATGAATCTTTTATAGCCATATGTGGTATAAATGGACTTGATATGGATTATGTTCGTAACTTCCTGGAATATCAAATACTGACTGATTTCATGATAACGAACACAGACCGGCATTTTAATAACTTTGGTGTTCTTCGTGATGTAAATACCTTAAAGTATATAGAAATGGCACCAATTTTTGACAGTGGCAACAGTATGTTGTGGAATCGTCGTTTTCTGCCCGAAAAAGAAAAAATAAAATCAAGTCTGTTTTCAGTTCCGGTGACTTCCTTTAAAAAAAGTGAACCAGAGCTTCTAAAGTATATAAGGGATTTCAGGGCAGTTGATTTGTCGAAGGTTCCATCTGACCGGTTGATTATAGATCTTTTAGAAAAAGATAACATGGAAAGCAAAAGAATGGAAAATTTGCTGAACTGGTTTCATGCCAAAGTCGATGTAATTCAAGAATTGCAATTAGGAAAGAAACTTGAAAATGTAGCAGAAAGAAATTATATAAAGAAACCAAGGCTTTCAAAATAAAAATAGCTTGCTTTCTACAAATATACAGTGCATTAGCAACTGTAGTTAATATATATGACTCATAGCCCAGACACCATATCTGGGCTATATTTAACAATATTATAAAAGGTAACAGTAAAGTAAGCTTGCAGCTACTGATATCCATACGACAACCAACGGATCAGCTGCAGACAATAGACTTTATATTGATGCGAGTGGACCAAAAGGAATAGGAATATGTATTAATATTATTGTGCAGGGAACAGCAAGTGTTACCATTAACAGCAACATAATTGTTCTGATCAGCCGTATTTTTAAATCAGGCACGCCTGTAGTTGAACCTAATATGTTAAATGAATTCAATAAAAATATTATTGGCATTTAACATGTTTATTAAATACTATAATTTTGAACTATAATTATCAGAGAAATAAAAAATATGAAAAAGAGGAAAGATAAAATGAAACCAGATATAGAAGTGATTTTTGAGTTTTGTAATAAAAATGCAAAGATTTGTAATGGATACAGACCCTCACATCTAATAAAAGAAAATTATTTAACAACAGGAGTGCATCATTATAATAGTGAATGTTCAACTAAGTTGGACAAGGTTTCTGGAACAATTACTTTCATATCTCCAGAAGAATATCCGCATACAATGTGGTTAGGTAAAAGAATTCAGATGTATGAAGGTAGTAGATGTATTGGCTATGCTGAAGTTACAAAAATATTAAATCTTCTTTTATTAAAGAATTGAGAAGTTCAGGATTTAGCAGGACTAGGACTGCTTTTTCTGCCCTTATGACTTCAATATTTTTACCTTGACGTCTCCAGTATCTGACCATATTGTCTGCAGGGGTCTGGCGGGATCAGGGTTTATGCTTGGAAGTATTGTAGGGAGCTGTATCTACAGGTATTCGTTATCAAACGAATGCTAAGAGTGTTTTATATGGTATTACGTTAAGGTCCGAAAGATCACGCCATGGAGCAAAACATTAAATATGTTCCAGATAAGGATAGAAAGTCTGTGGGGCTGACAATTAGAAGTGCTGCTTCAGCGGCGGGAAAGAAGATAAAGGAATTTAGATCAAAGCATCATAAAATGTACAGTTGACAACTTAACTTAAATAGAGTAATGAATGATTTCTTAAATAGATACCAGTAAGATAGACAACCATCAGTGCTGATATCAAGAAAGACAAATAGTGAATGCGTTGAATAGCTGCAATTATGGGTGTGTTTTAGATAATCAGGTATGATTTCAACCTGGGGCCTTACTAATAATAGGTGAGGCACAGGTTTATACTAGCAAATATAATTCGTATGATGGCAAATGATAGTGAATTTATCTTTTAGCATAATAATTTACAAGTATACATATACCATGTGCATGGGATTTGGTTGTAACGCAGCCGGTATCATCGGCTGACGTATTATCGATTCGCCCAGTGAACGTTTCATAGCAATGATCACCAATAATTTTGTCCCCTGCAATGGAAGACTGCCCATTTTAATATCCGTTATTTCGATGTTTTTTGTAGGAAAGGTTACAGGTGTATTTTCGTCGCTGTTATCGGCAGTCATTTTAGCCGGTATGATTGTACTTGGCATACTGATGACTCTTGTGGTATCCAAGTTATTATCTAAGACAATATTAAAAGGAATGCCTTCCTCATTTACACTGGAGCTGCCGCCTTACCGGAGGCCTCAGATCGGAAAGGTAATTGTGCGTTCGATTTTTGACCGGACACTCTTTGTCTTAGCCCGTGCAGTTGTGGTAGCGGCACCGGCCGGGCTGATTATCTGGCTGATGGCAAATCTGTCAATTGGTGATATGACGGTTCTGACCCATTGCACCAGAGCACTGGATCCTTTTGCAAAACTACTGGGAATGGACGGTGTAATATTGATTGCTTTCATTCTGGGGCTGCCGGCAAATGAAATTGTAATACCGATCATGATCATGACATATATGGCACAGTGAAGTCTGATGGAAATAAATGACCTGGATGTACTGAAGCAGCTTCTTGTACAGAACGGATGTGGGGTTCTGAAAGGTGAGGGGGTGTGAATTAATGTGGAACTAATGGGAAGGGATGTCTAAAAAAAGGGAGTCCCGCTAAATAATGTGTCCACACTTATGGGTACATTATATATTGAGTTGGAATACTTTTTCAAAGTTTCAACCCCTAGGGGGGCTTGAAGGCGCTGAATAGGTCATGTTATCATACGAGAGAATTAAAAAAATGGAGGATTACAGATGAAAAAGAAATGCAAAAAAATTGCAGCCATTCTGGCATGTGCGGCATTGACCATGGCGGTATTAGCCGGATGTGGGAAGAGCACTGCATCACTGGAAACTACGTCTCAGCAACAGAAAGACGAAGAAAAAAGTACAGGTGAGGCACCAGCAAGTGAGTCTGAAAATGAGTCAGTAAGTGAGTCAGCAAGTGATGAAGCAAGTGAGTCAGCAACAAGTGGGCAGCCGGCAAGCGAGGCAGCACAAAGCAGTGCTGGTACAGACAGTTTAGTTGTGGCGATGACAAAGGATCAGAGCACGATTACCCCTTTTACGTATATTAATGGAACACCGGGATTTGATGTCATGAGATTTATGTATGACAGTCTCTTTACAATCAATCAGGAGAATGAAGCAGTACCCTGGATGGTGGATGATTCCTACGAAGTAAGTGAAGATTATAAAACCTATAAGGTAACGCTTTTGGAAGGGCAGAAGTGGCATGATGGAAAACCTGTTACAGCAGATGATGTGAAGTTTACCTTTGAATATGTGCTGACGCAGACACTGGGAAGATGGATTACGATTGCATCCCAGGTGGAATCCATAGAAGTGAATGGGAATGATATAACATTTACTTTATCTGATCCGAATCCTGATTTTATCCGCTCAGGGCTGGCTGATATGCGAATTGTTGCCAAACATATGTATGAAGGGGTAACCGATGGCACTACTGTGGAGAACATGGGAAGCGGTGCTTATAAAATGTCTGAATATAAGCCGGAACAGTATTATACACTGGAAACCCAGGAAGATTATTTTAAAGGAACGCCAAAAGTAAAGACCATTCAGATGCCTGTTATTGCAGATGGCGCTGCGAGGCAGCAGTCTCTGATTTCTGGTGAAATAGCGGCATATACAGGAAGTATTACGCCTGAAATGATTGATACCTATGAAGCGGCAGAAAACATTAAATTGATTGAAACAGAAGGTTATGCGTCTACCCTCCTTTTATTTAATTGTGAAAGAGCGCCATTTAACGAAGCTAATTTCAGAAAAGCACTTACATATGCGGTAAATTTGGACGAAATTATAGACCAGGTATGTCTGGGCAGAGCGCAGAAAGGAACAGCGGGATATATAAAGAGTGGTCTGAAAGAGTATACAGAAGGACTGGACTATGAATTCAATGTTACGAAAGCAGAACAGATGCTGGATGAACTGGGGTATACTGAAAAAGACAGTGATGGAATGCGTCTTACAAAAGAAGGTGAGAAGATGGATCTGGAACTGCTTGTGCAGTCCGGTAATACGCTTCGCATGCGTACGGCTGAGCTTCTGGCAGCGCAGCTTGCCAAGGCAGGAGTCAGAGTGACCGTGAACGCTATGGAATCTCAGACCGTGGATGAAAAGGTATGGCCGGAATTCGATGTATCAAAGGGCCGTGATTATGACATGGCTATGTGGGGCTGGTCAGCGCCTGTTATTCAGAAAGCAGGCAGTATTCTCACCTCCTGTTACAGCGATTTTGTAGAGGGAGGAGATAATCTGGGAGGATATAAGAGTGAGGCTTTTGATACTCTGGCGGCACAATATCTAAAGAGTGCGGATGTAAATGAAAGACTGAATCTTTCACATGAAATGCAGAAACTGGCGGCTGAGGAAGCTCCCTTTGTAACGCTCTTCTTTGAAGATACAATCAGTGCTGTAAATACATCCTTATATGATGGATGGGTATCGGCAAAAGGAACCTATGCGTTTCATACATTCTCTTTCCTGCCCCAGGAAAAATAACAAATGCAAATAAAGATACACAATGGCATTGGACTGCTGTTGTGTATTTTTCACACAGGAGAAAATATTGAAATATCGTATAACACATTACATAGTTTTACTGTCGGCAGTGGTCATATTGAACTTTTTTCTGCCAAGGATGCTGCCGGGGTCACCCATCGCTCAGCTGGCGGGTGAAGAAGTGGGCAGTATGACACAGAGCGAAAGAGATCGGATCCTATCAGCCTATGACTTGGATAAGCCGCTGACAGTGCAGTTTTTTACCTATATCAGGAATATTGTTACACTGGATTGGGGGATTTCTTTCTCAAAAAAGCAACCGATCACTGATTTATTGAAGGCAGCAATCCCCTGGACACTTCTGCTGGTTGGCTGTAACTTGATTCTCTCTACCATTTTGGGAACATTTTTAGGTGCACTATCTGCCGTTTTGAGGAAGAAGAAGAAAGACATGAAGCTGATGCTTTTGGTGATATTGTGCAGTTCCCTTCCTGCTTTCTGGATAGGTATGATTTTCATTTCCGTTTTTAGTGTAGGCCTTGGGTGGTTTCCTGTCTATGGCGCCTATTCTATGTTTAGCGGACTGGAAGGGTGGGCATATGCCAAAGATGTTTTTGGACACCTGGTTCTTCCGGTTACGACAATGACTATCGTTTCCATTTCGGTCTTTTTCACCACGTCAAGATATAGCGTTTTGGAGACGATTCATCAGGATTATGTATTTATGGCAAAGGTAAGGGGAATTCCCAAAAAAAGAGTGCGTTTTTGCTATATGATGAGAAATGCACTGATTCCGGTATTTACCGTTTTTATGATGGAGCTTGGGAGCGTTTTAAGCGGTTCCGTTGTGATCGAGAGTGTCTTTGCATATCCGGGCCTTGGCAATCTTCTGTATAATGCTGTTTTGTCCAGGGATTATCCGCTGATGCAGTATGGTTTTCTGGTTTCCTCATTTATGGTAATTGCAGCCTCTTTGCTGACGGATATTTTATATTCCAGAATTGATCCCAGGATGGTAGATGAAGATGAAAAATAGAAAATTATTTATAACAGGCATAGTTATTGTGGTATTTTTCCTGCTTCTGGCAGTGTTTGCTCCGGTGCTGGCACCTCATGAGCCGGATGAAATAGTCGGACAATCCTTTCAGGCACCCAATGGAGATCATCTGCTGGGGACAAATGATATTGGACAGGATGTATTGACGGAGCTGCTTTATGGAGCAAGATATTCCATTGCTATCGGATTTCTGGCTATGGCTATTTCTGTGGTGATTGCCTTGACTATTGGAATTATATCAGGATGGTGCGGGGGCTGGCTGGATAGTATTCTGATGAAAATCACGACTTTTTTTCTGACTATTCCTTACCTGCCCCTGGTGATACTTCTTGCAGCTTTATTAAAAGGCGGATTGATTACCACTGCCCTCATTTTGGGAGTCACATCCTGGGCGGAAATGGCTAAGGTAGTGCGTTCCCAGGTTTTGAAGATCAAGAAGCAGGAATATATCCAGACCATTCAGGCAATGGGGGCAAAAGATGGATATGTTTTGACCAGACACATTTTGCCGGAACTTTTATCCTTTATTGCTTACCATATGATCATTCGGTTCAAATCTTCCATATTGGCAGAGTCATCATTAAGCTTTCTGGGACTTGGGTCTGCAGTTGTAAAAAGCTGGGGTTCTATGCTGTATTATGCACAGGCTAAAAACGCTTTTCTGACAGCTAGCTGGAGGTGGCTTGTACTTCCACCGGGATTCATGATTGTAGCTCTGATCTTTAGCCTGATGCTGATTGGATATAGTATAGAGGGAAAAGTAAATCCCGGAAGGGAGGCTTAGTATGGAACAAACAATATTAGAAGCAAAAAATCTTACGGTTGGTTACGTCAGCAACGCCAGACCAGCAGTGTCAGGGCTTGATTTTACGCTTGGGGAAGGTGAAACATTGTGCCTGCATGGACAGTCAGGATGTGGTAAAAGCTCTGTTGTATGGGCAGTTATGGGGATGATGGAGGCTTTAGGGGGGTATGTACAGGGAAGTCTGCGTTATAGAGATAATGAACTGATCGGTTTATCGGAGAAAGAATATGATAGTATCCGTTGGAAAGAAATTGCGCTGGTACCCCAGTCTTCCATGTCATCCTTTAATCCAGTGTATAGAATTGGAAAAACTTTGGATGAAATGCTGTGTCTTCAAAATCAGATAAAGGAAAAAAATGAGCGCAGGGATATCTGCATGGAATTAATGGAACTTGTCCGGCTTTCACCCAATATACTGGATTCATATCCCCATGAACTGAGCGGGGGTATGCGCCAGAGAGCGGCAATTGCTTTAGCCATACTTTTACATCCCCGGATCTTGATTCTGGATGAGGCAACTACAGGACTGGATGTACTTGTAGAAGCGGATATTTTATGGATGCTGAAAAAGCTGAGGATGCAAAAAAATATGTCCATGCTGTTTATCAGCCATGACACAAGGATTGCCAATGCTTTCTGTGACAGGAGGATTGAATTTTGAATATGGTACTGGAAGTGAAGGATGTTTCTAAGACTTATAAAGTAAGACAGAGAAGTAAGAAAAAGGAAACGAAAGCGGTGAGGGGCGTTTCTTTCGATTTGCCTGAGGGAGAACGGCTGGGAATTATCGGAGCCAGTGGATGTGGGAAGAGCACACTTTTAAAATTGGTTCTGCAAAGCCTGAAGCCCGATGGGGGAGTTATCAGAAGAAACGGAAGGGTGGGCTTTGTATCCCAGGATCCATACAGTTCACTCTGTAAAAGGCTGCCTGTGGAAAACTGTATTGGAGAGCCCCTGCTGTTTACCGGACAGGCAAAGAATATGGAACAATGCAAAACGGCAGTTTGGCAAGTAATGAACGATGTACATCTGGATTACGAAACTTATGCAAAGAGACATCCCCATCAATTAAGCGGTGGAGAGCGTCAGAGAGTATGTATCGCAAGGGCACTTATTTTACAGCCGGATGTTCTGATTCTCGATGAACCAACATCCATGCTGGATTATCAGGTAAAGGCAAGCCTGGGAGAAACCATATATTCTGTCTCAGCAGAGAGAAAAATGGCAATTTTGCTGGTCACGCATGATATTGAATTTGCCCGTAATCTGTGCGACAGAATATTGGTGATGAAATCCGGTGAAATCATTGAGTCCGGCAACACAGAGGCTATCTGGAAGAATCCAGGAAATGCATATACAAAAAAACTCTTTTTTGCGGCAACAGACCTGGAGAGCTATTGGCAGTTAAAAGACAGAATGCCAAGCCTGACACTGGATGAGTCATTATAAAATCCATGGTCTGCATGTTCATGAATATAGGATTCTATAATGGGAAGCCATGTTTCTGATGCTTCTGGTATAGACATGTAATACCCGGTCAGCCGTAGTATGGCTTCGCTAATTGGCTCTCTGTGATTCCAGGAGCATACGACGTGAGTAAGTTCAGGGTTATATCCCATGGTACGCAGCAGGTTTAGAGGATAGGTGATATGATTGCTGCCACTGTGAGAAAGGGAATGACCCAGAAGCCGGTGGTTAAGGGAGTCCGCTGATGGGGCGTCAGGATTGGGCATGGGATCAATTCCAATGTAAATACAGAAACGGCTGCATACAGAAATCATTTTAAGCAGTGCATCCGGGTGATATAGTCCTGGCGCAAGGCTTGCCAGAACGATGTCAAACTTACGGGAACCAAAATCATAGGAACCGAAATCACCCTTTAATATATCGAAATTATTCTGGTCTTGAGAATGCATTTTTTGACGAAGAATGCGGTTCATGGAGTCTGAGATGTCCATGGCAGTTACATGGCTGCAGAACCTGGAGAGGGGAAGCGTGTAGGAACCGGTGCCGCTGCCGATATCAAGAACATTGTATTCGTGATTTAAGAGGCCCTTTGAAGAGAGCAGATCCAGTACGGCAGTGACACGCCTGGTACTGCTGCCCATGGTTTGGTCGTAATATTTGGCGGAAGCGTTCCAGCAGATGCTTTCATCTGTGAAGGTTTTTCGAAAGAGGGATTGTTTTGCCGCATCTTTCCAAAGGGATATCCAATGTGCAGAAGAAGTATTCATGGTTTATAAAGTCCTTTTTATGTTTTACAAAATTATAGCATGTGAATGGAAATAAAATGAAGCCCCTGGTGGGGATAAGTTTAAAACATGAAGCGTTTCAAACTTTCTATCGGTGCAATACCGAAGACTTGTCTGCGGTATGCAGGGGTATAAAAATGGAGGTAATATAAATGGGTAACAGGATATTATTATTAGGAGTATATGGAATGGAAATGGTTGAATGCGGCGGCGTCCTCTGCAAAAACGCGAAGAATGGAGGCGTTTCCCACGCAAGTATTATGTTCGCAGGGGAGAAGATGAGGGAAGGACTTGAAAAGGCTTCTGAAATTTTAAATACAAGTATAGAATATCTGGGTATGGATTCCGGTGAATTAAGTGGTACACTGGAAGAAAAGCTGCAAATCGTAAAAGTGATCCGTTCTTTTAGGCCTGACATCATAATCACTCAGGATCCGGAGCATTGCGTAAGTGACCTGGATCCGGGCAGGAGGCCGGCAATGACCGTACTGCTGGAAGGAATTGCACTTGCCGGAAGAGCATATGCACTTGATAAACTGCCGGGATTGGAGCCTTGCAGATGCAATAATATTTATTACATGACACCGGAAAATCCAAACTGCCTTGTAGATATTTTTGATGTCTGGGATGAAAAATGCCAGGCGATGGATTCTCTGGAGTCTCAGATTCTGTTTATCGGCGAGCTGACCAGTGAAGAAAAAAAGGCACAGTATGCAAAATTCATACCAGGGCTTAATGAGCTGCAGTCACCATTGGAGCAGGGGACACAGATGAAGCGTCTTATGGATACGGCTTATCATCTCTACCAGGGGTCTACGGGACATAATGATGTGTTTTTATCAGAATGTTACAGAAAAGAAGGGATGTTTGTATTAGAGGAGCTGTTTTGAGAGAATAGACAGTTATATATTTATGTTACCGTCAGCTATGGCTGGCGGTTTTAAACTTAATAATGTTCGCAACCAAAATACATGATAATTAGTTAAAGCCAGCAGAGTATCATAATAAAATCCTAAACTCGTAAAAAAGTTCTAAATCATTAAAGTACATAACCCTGGAATTCTGTGGATCTTGGTCCAAAGCTGGATTTGCCTGAACTTTTCGTAGATGCAATTCAAGGTGTTGACCTGAAGGTTTTGTCAGCCATGCATCATGCTTATAATGTCACGGGGGGATGTGTTAGATGAATCAACAGTTTCAGGAGTATATATGGCGGGTGGAACGGAGACACCGCTTGTATATACCCAGGATGAAGCGGGATTTCATATCACATTGCCAGAGACGCAGGATTCTATTGGAGCCTGCTGGAGCGTATGGTGTGCTGGATCAGGATGCCAGTGCTTTGGGGGCATTAGCCCGTCTTCTTGGTGACGTGGATCTGAACGGCATCGTTGATACTCAGGATGCAGCAGAACTGCTGGAGTACAATGCAGAATTAAAAGAGCTGAGCCGGGAACAGGCAGAAGTAGGAGATGTAAACCGGGATGCCGCAACTGACAGCAGTGACGCATCGGCAATCCCTCAGTACTCGGGGCTTTTTTCAATTTTCATACTTTTTAACCAGCCGAATCAACAAATCCATAGCTGGTGTAACCCACTTATTCTTATGATAAGCACAAACAGCAGTAATCTCAGGAGTTTCCATGGACGTTATGACCTCCTGCAGGATTCCCTGCTTTAATTCCGTTGCAACCGCAAAACGGGGAAGGCAGGCAATGCCAAGATTGCTCTGTATACACCGTTTGATTGCCTCTAAGCTGCCAATCTCCATTTCACCATTGAGAACAATGTCCATAACAGACAGATAGTGAACAAAACGTTTGTGATAAATGCTGTTTTTATCCACGGTCAGCAGACAGCTTTTCTTGCGCTGGTGCCTGTCTGTAAAATTCAGTTCATCTCCGGTAAGCATGGGGCTTGCAACAAGAACAAGAGGATAAGAGGTTAAGCGCTCTATCACAGCAAAAGAACCATAGCCATCTACATCATAATGAATGCCCATATCAACCCCGCCACTTAATACCTGCTCCCGAATCAAATAACAATTCGATAGCTGCAAAGAAAGTCTGACGTTAGGTGCTTGCTGCCGAAACTGCTCTATAACAGGCTGCATTTTATAATTTAATAGAGTTTCAGGAAGTGCAACATTTAGATTTCCTGTTAATTCGCGATCCTTTCTTCCGTAATTCTCCATCTGCTCAACTGCTTCCAGTACAGTGTCCACATAGGGAAGTAACTCCTTGCCCGCCTGTGTTAAAACCATTCTGCGTCCGATTTTGTCAAATAACTTGACAGACAACTCTTGTTCCAAAATCTGTATCTGCAAAGTAACCGTCGATTGGGCATAGTTAAGCTGCTCGGCTGCTTTTTGAAAGCTTCCGGCTTCTAAAATGGTGCGTAATGTTTGCAGATATTTAAGTTCCATAAAAAGTCCTCCGGGTATATAGTTCAGAATTATCGAATTTAATATTTTGTTATTTCTATTTTACTGAATTGTTTCTAGCTGATATTATAATATAGATAGATAAAAAGGTCAAGGAGGAGGTTACTGCCGCTCCAGACAGTGTCAGCTTACGAAATGAGAAAGGATAGAAGATGATTACAGCAGAAGAGCTTGTAAATCAAGCTATAAATCTGGGATATGACAAATGTGGAATTATCCCTTTGGATGCATTAAGCGGATACACAGAGAAATTGACAAAGCGAATTCTCAGGTTTCCAGAGACAACGGGCAGATATCAAAAGCTTTTTCAGCTGGCGAATCCAAAAGAAAGTTTTCCTTGGGCAAAAGCGGTAGTCGTTTGTTCTTTTTATTATGGTAAATACCGGATTCCGCAAAATTTGCAAGGATATATTGCCAGATATTATTTGACGGACAGCAGAAAAAATACATTGACGGAGGGGTATCAGACAAGTGTGGACTTTGAGCATTTTTTATGCAGCCAGGGCTTTCAAATTGCATTTGATCGTGATTTTGGCATTGTTCCGCTGAGATGGGCGGCAGTGGAAGCAGGACTTGGCATCTTCCGTAAGAACAACTTCTTTTACACCGAAAAAGGTTCCTGGCAACATATAGAAGCCTTTTTAATTGACCAGCCATTGGTTTATCGAAACACCCACAGCCTGCGCCCTTGCTCAGACGCCTGTACACTTTGTGCCACAGCCTGTCCAACTGCATCTCTGTGTGCACCTTATGTAATGAACCGTAATACTTGTATATCTGATCTAACCACATGGAGTGGCTGGGATTTAGACAAAGAGCCTCTGAACAAAATGATGGGAGATTGGATCTACGGCTGTGATGCGTGTCAGGATGTATGTCCTTATAACAAGCATGCATGGACAGGAGAAAAAGAAAGTAAAAGCCTGGAAATGATTGCACCGGGGATTTCACTTATAAAGCTCGTAGAAGCTGAATATTCATGGCTGGAGGAAGTGTTAAATCCCCTTTTGTGGTATATTCCGAAGAATAAATGCTGGCGCTATAAAACAAATGCATTGAACGCAATGAGAAATAGTTGGAAGCCAGAATATATGGCCACTGTACGCAGGGCATGTCAAGACGAAAAAGCCCAGGTCAGACGAATGGCAAGGTGGGTCTCTAATCTAGTTTCATAAGGATGAAAAGAGAATGTGAAAAAAAGAGGCTGTGAAAAAATGATATCTCATTTTTCGCAGCCTTCTATTTTACTTCTATTTCAATGTCTCAAGCAGCAGTTCCTTTTCGCCCATTTCAACACAGATCACGGTATCGATGGGATGGAAATCTGACTCATCTTCCGAGATTTCGAACATCCAGCAAGAGTCACCTTCGCAGCTTTTGACGCAGTTTCCGATAACAGGCTTACCGCTGTGAAGCAGATATGCTTTCTCAATGGTATTGGCGATGTTATTCAGCAACAGTTTTTTCACTGGTTTTTTCAAGTGAATGTATAAACGATAGTCTTTGCCGGTAAAAATCACATTGTCCATTTCATAGACATAGTGGGGAACTGGCTTTGTTGCATAGACACTGTCTCCGCAGCTTTTTAAATATTCCGCTATGCTGTCAAGGATGCGGCAGCTTTCTTCTGGGATGCTTCCATCAGCTTTCGGACCGATATTCAGCAGATAGTTACCACCGCGGCTGTTGATTCTAAGCATTAAGTGTATGATCTCCTCCGGTGTCTTCCAATTATGGTCATGCTTACTGTAGGCAAAAGTATCATTCAGGGTCGCAGGAACCTCCCAGTCTCCGTTAAATGGCAGTGATGGTATTGCATTGTCACCGGTTGTCATATAATCACCAATCTGGTTGCCAATTCTGCCGCTGACAATGCATGCAGGCTGTATGGATTTGATCAGGTCATAGATCTCCTGGCTTTCTTCTTTTGTACAGCCCATAGGCGTATCCAGCCAGAGCATGTGTACATCCCCATAGCCGGTAAGGAGTTCTTTAATCTGAGGAAGGCATTTTTCATCTAAATAACGGCGGAAGTTTTTTCCATCGTTATTTTTCTTATGGATATAACCATCAGGATGATGCCAGTCCTGAGCCTGTGAGTAATAAAGGCAGAATTTTACATCATACTTACGGCAGGCTTCACCCAGTTCTGCCACGATATCCCTGCCAAAAGGCGTTGCATCTACTACATTATAGGAAGAACAGTGTGAGTGATAAAGTGCAAATCCATCATGATGTTTTGCAGTAAATGTCAGATATTTCATTCCCCAGTCACGAGCCTGGCGGACATATTCGTCGGCATTGAAATTAACCGGATTAAACTGAGCTGCCAGTTTTTCGTATTCCGGGATAGGAATATCCAGATCATTCATGATCCATTCTGCGATATTATCTGTAACTTTTCCATTGTATTCTCCTGCTAGGATGGAGTAGAGTCCCCAGTGGATAAACATTCCGTATTTGGCTTCTTTAAACCATTTCTGTTTTGTATCATACATAGCTGCATCTCCTTTGATTTTTCGTGTCTGAAGTTAAAAAACTTAAATTAATTCGTCTTAACATACCAATATTATAAGATTGACACCATGAAAAATGCAATGTAATATTATAATGAAAGGATGTGATTTTTTGACTTTTCCTGATGTCACCACTAAAGTTGTACACTGCGTATATTACCGTAATAACGAAAGCTGGAACCATCCGGTAAATATATATCCCTATAATACGCTCTATCTGGTTCTGGACGGCGATGGTGAAATTCTTGTTGATGGCAAAATTATCAGACTATTGCCGGAGCATGCGTATCTAATCCCGCCTAATACACAGTTTTCCTGCAAGTGCAGCCATTATATAGAAAAGATATACATCGACTTACACGCCGAACTGCTTCCCGGTCTGGATATTTTCGGTGCTCAAAATGACATTGCTTTTGTCCCCCTTGCCCGGGAAGAGATTCTGGACGTAGTCAGACGCAGCAACAGCCGGAATACCTTGGGAGATAACCCGGCTTTTACTGTTTTAGAGCCAGCTTCTTTCTGTGACAAGCTATGGTACGATGCTTTTTTGTTAAGGATTTTATCAGATCTGTTACCGGACAACTGGACATCCCCGGATATTCAGTTCATGCGGTATCGGGCTATTCTGGATGATATTGATGCCAATCTGTCTGCTGCATTAAGGATGAGCGATATCGCAGCCAGACATGGCTGGCATCCTGCTACCCTCAGCCGGGCATTTCAAAAGGATTTCGGCTGCAGTATCAAAACATATTCGGAAAACCTGCTTTCTGCCAGACTCCGCCAGGAACTGGTAACCACAGATAAAACCATCAAAGAGCTGGCTGTGCAGTATCAATTTTGTGATGCTTACTACCTGTCGGCTTTTTTTAAACGGCGTGAGGGCATTTCACCCAGCGAATACAGGAAGGTTAATATGAGAGTAGACTTGTATCATGAAACTAATTAGAGGTAAATACTTTGGAGAAATTTATATGTAATCCATATATTCCTATTTTTTCTGGAGGCATACATTATTGAACCGTTAACGGACAGATAAAATAAATATAGAAGTTAAAAGCTCTGAAACTTTATAAAAAAGTTACAGGGCTTTTATTTTGTGGCTTATACAGTCGAAGACATATATGTCATTTTTTAGGGAAATTTATATGCCTCCTTGATTGGCTGTCTTTAAAATATACAAAATAAAGTTTTTCACGCTTTGTATGGGTTACTGGTGCATATCCATAGGAAAACAAATGAAATTTAGATATAATTTAAGGTGAACTATAGATAAATATAAACCTGGTAAAATAGTAAAATCTATACATGAAAATGACCGGGTAAAATTCCATGAGGTGAAAATAAGGAGGGAACGGATTCAGACGGATATAATTTGGGGCTCTATGAGTGTGATCATACATATGCACATTCACATCGAAAATATGCAATTCACCACAACTTAGGGAAAAAAATTTGACATTAATCGTTTCTATCATCTAAGATCTTTAAAAAAGCTTTGGGAGTGTGGTGTTATGCAAAAATTGAAAATTCAGGAAGCGGTTACAAGAACTCAGGAGTGCCTTAATTTTTTTTGGCAAAAAGACAGTTCTTACATTATTCGGCAGCTAAGCGAAGAGGTTGTCTGGATAGGGGCATTAAAGAAAGAATTTAAACATGGAAAGGATATGGTCGTACAGGATTTGGTAGAAACCAGCAAAGCCAATCCTAAATGCCATTTAATGCAACAGGAGTTTTGGTGTGTTGCCCATGACAGGAAATCTTGTCTGGTGATGGGACGTTATCTGGTGACTACAGATCAGAAAACACAATTGCTATTGCAAGAGGAGCAAAGGGTGACATTTAGCTGGCATTTAAAAAATGGTGAATTGAAAATTATATATATACATATTTCAAGTCCTCTTGAGTACTTAGGGGATTATGAGCTCTTTCCATGTAAACGAGGTTCAATGACTTACGAATATCTGAAAAAACTGATAGAAAATGATAATGGAAAAGATCATCGATTAGAAATTAGGGATAAGTATGGTTGTGTACACTATTTAAAAGAGTCGGAAGTGGAATATGCGGAAGCCCAAAACCATTATACAATGTTTCACACTGTTAGGGAAAACTGTATTGAGGCCAGAATTTCCTGGAAAGAATGTCATGGTATCCTGGGACAAGACTTTGTAAAAGTTCATCGCAGTTATATCGTGAATCGAAGTTATGTGAAAGCTTTGCGTAATTCGGAATTAATCATGATTTCCGGATCACATATTCCTATACCAGTGAAAAAATATAAAAATATATATAAAGAGCTTATGTGCGAGTGATAAAGTTCGACTTACAGAAAGTGCGTAAAGTGCGTTTAAACGCAGAAAAAAATATTATAAAAATTAGGAGGATTTACTATGAAGGCAAATGTTTTGAAGAAAGAGAGTGTAAACATTAAATTAAATAAAATCAATGGCGATCATGCGAGACTGGATTATCATGTACTAATGGAGACGATGCCTGGAACAGATAAGAACTATTTTGCGATATGGCCGGCAGATGACAGTGTGAAAGGACCTGCGATACCATGGAGAAAGCAGCCGTTAAAAACTTATGTAATGCAATCAGATTATCAAGATGGAACAATCACCATGGAGGATTTAAATTTATTTGAAAGAGGATATATTATAGGATATTCTCTTGCTGCTTACAACCCGGGTTCTCAAACGAACAATTTTTGTTCAACGGTTTATGTTTCTTCCTTAACTTCAGGTGCAGAAGTTATTAATAAATCTATTTGCATTGATGTAGATTCGGTTGAACCAACCTCTGTTATGATTAAATATGATACTTGTGTAAATTATCGTCCAAATGACAATGGAAACTGGATTGGAATATGGGATGCGTTAAATGATTTATATGTAGATTTACCCAAATGTGCATCCAGAGTGGAAAGCAATACTCAGTCAGGGGAAATTGCGTTGGATGGCTTTCCTGTAGTAGCTGGACATAGTTACATAGTGGGCTATTTCACAGACGGATGGAATGTTAAAATGAGTGCTTTATCCCGAAGCGGTTTAGCTGCTATTACAACCTTCGCGGCTGAATAAAAGGCCGAAGTAAGATAGTGGAGGATATATAGGTTATATGTCGGCATAGTGAAAACGCCATAAAAGTATCATCTCATACTTTTATGGCGTTTTGGTATTTATCCGTCTGAATTTAGATTGGACAGGTATTGCCGGAAAGGAGACGGTCATGCGGTTTAGAAAAATGACAATGAGCTGTTATACAGCTTACGAAGAGGAAAATATGGCTGAAGCATTTCTGTTCTTAATGGGAGAGGAGTGTGGGCCAAAGGAGATATCATTAGAGGAAGCATTCCTTGACAGGGATAATTTAGGAATCAGCTTCTGGTTTCCAGGGGGGCAGTTCCCACTATCACCAGAAGAAGCAGATAAGATTCGTGAGCAGTTGAAAAGTGTTCTTTTGGGAAATAACACGATTAAGAGGGCTATATTCTGGCTATGTGATGGAAAAGAACCATTAGCGGAGAATATGACCAGACTGGGTCTTATAACAGAAAAGAATGAGGAAGCATTTACCTATGGAAACTGTCAGTTCCCGATAGTCGATAATCTACGGTTTGAGATTAAGAGCTATGCAAAGATAAAAATAGCACAAGACAAAGTCAGCTTACATAATACACAAAGCAGGGACAACGTATTTGACTTTCTACCCGGCTTCAAAAAAGGTGATTATAATATTTTTAACTGTGGAATTTCATTTGAGAAAGGATGCTGCGGCAGCCTTGTATTTAACATGGATATTATGATGTCGGAGTTTTTAAAAGAACTGACACCTGGATTAGAGTACAGCTATGTGACAGAAGGAAAAGTAGAAAGTGTATACACCCCCCTTTATCAAATGAAAGAAATAGAGCCTAAGGATTTTCTGCTTTCCCTCTGTGTAATCATAGATCCTTGTGACATTTGCAATGAACAGAAGCAGCCGTCGGGACAGATGTCAGATTATAGAAATCATCGAACGGTTCTGAATGTTCTGAATGAAAAATCTGATACGCCCTTTCCCACAAACTTTACTACAATTTATGGAGAAACGGTTTATCTGGATTTTGTAAATGAAGAAGACAGCCACTATCCGTCAAGATTTACATTCTCAAAGACGAAGCAGGATAAGCATCACAGGCTCTGTCCGGAGGGAGAATTTTATCTGTACGGAACAGAAGGAGCAAAAGAGATATCACTTTTATGCGGAAGGAACGCAACAGAATATCTGCAGCTTCAGGCAGGGGAGAAAATCCGTTTTCTTTCAGGACAAAATGCTCATGCACCAATTGTGGAAGGAAGGGCATTTCAGGTTGGAGAAGATTATGATGCAAACGCATCGAATCTTACAAGGGCATTTAGAACCTCCTGGATAGGTGTAACTGAAGGAAAATATGTGTCTGAGCCGCCTGGATTTGCACTTTATGGCATGGAACCGGACTCTATGTCGGAAATATTGGTGCATCAGCCGCCGTCTATCCTTCTGCGTGAAACAAAAGAGGGGATTTGTTTTCCTGTGATGCCTTATAAGCAGGCTTTAGTTCGTGATAAACAGAAACTGGAAAAGCTTGAGGATAATATTTTGACAAATGTGCGTCAAAAGCAGATTGGAAAATACGGTTGTGAAAGGTGTATTTCCGGAAACGGGAATACTTTGGAGAATACCACTATAGTGACACCGTCGGGATTCTTAGCAAATATGGAAGGAAACCGGTTTAGAAATATCAGGCTTACAAATGGAGAAGGGGAGGATGGCATTTGTTTTTGCAATCCTGCTGAGGAGTTAGTGCAGGTTTTTCAGTCTCCAAGTCTGTGCCTGGTGGCAGTAAATTCTGAGTATTTGGGAGAAATGGATGATGAAGCCAATACTGCCTGTTTTCGGAATGTGTGCAGCATACAGGATTGGACATTCCGGGCACAAGTGGGGTTTGACTGCAAATATGGCAGCTATGGGGGAGTAATGATCATCAAAGGATGCAAAGGAAAATTATTTGACCCTGATGATTTGAAGGAAAAGAAGAAAAAGCGAAGCTTGATTAGTTGTATAGATGCATGGACCTGTCGCGGTGAATTCTCTTCTCCGGTAACCAATGCAGGAAGTAAGGGTGATATGTCACAGCAGCCGTTACTGATGAAATGGATTGAGAATTATTTTAAAGATGCATATGAACAAACAGACCAGGAATATTTTTCACAGTTTTGTGATGTTATAACGGATGAAAACTGGCAGGGAGTACTGTTTTTGCGACTTCCGCTGGAAGCAGAAAACATGCCCGCACAGATGGCAGGGCTTCTGTCTGGTGCAGCAAATGCAGAGAAGCTATGTGTTCATCATTTAGGAATCACTTTGAATACTATAAGTGTGGAGAATGGACAGATAAAGCAGGATAAGAATAGTTCCTTATTCGGATTGATTTGTTACCGGGATACGAATCTGGGACAGGGAAAGGTAGAGGCAATTATGCCAAAGGATTTTGGGAACGAAGAATTTCGTCTGTTGGAATTAAAAGTGCTGTTTCGGGATTCGGCTGTGGTAAAGCAGTCCTGTAAAGCGCAGATTTCATTTGCCCGATTGTTTGGTTCATCAGTTAAGGCCATGAAGGACGGAAATCCGTATCGTGCATTGCTGTTGGAAGGCCATTACCAGTTGAGAGATGGAGCAGAAGTATTTTTACTGCAAAACAAAGAAACCGGTACATTTGAATTGGACAGCAATATTTTAAAGGTAGTACGCGTTACAGATGTGGAAATGATTTCCCCCACTTTTGACTGTACCCGCTTTGCGTTAAGCGGAAGTTTACACTTCCATACCGTCCCCGTTATTTCAGATTCTGAGATTATGGTTGATTTGTTCTCGTTTGGAGAGGAAAGCAAAAGCGGTTTGATTTTTTCCCATGCGGAATTGGAAATGAAGCTAAAAGAGAATGTCCAGGAATTTACTTTCTTTGCAGGCAGTACACAATTTGATTTATTAAAAAGCGAGCCAGGAATACATAGTCTTTGTTCGCAGCTGCATCTTCAGCTACTGGACATGGTGGATGGCAATATAAATGGGTGGAAGGGGGACGGGTATGCAAAAGTTATACCCTGTGTACGTTTTTCGGAAGAAGGAGAGGGTTCCTGGATAGGTCTGGAGTGGAAGGCTGAGCTTGGATCTATAGGGGAATTGGCTGGAAAAGCAGGCCTGAAGAGCCAGCTTCTTTTGGCATGGAATACAGAGAGTAACGGTGAAAGTATAAAAGCTTTTATGGGAATAAAAATGCCAGGGACCGGAAAAACGGAAGATTTCTTTCTGCAGAATATACTAAGGCTTTCCATTGGTTCTGTACGTCTTGCATATGATAAAGAAAATCAGTCATTTATCCTGATGCTCAACGAGGTCGCAGTGAAGGCTTTTGGAATTGGTAAACTGCCTCCCAATGGAAATATTAGTTTTTACCTGTTTGGTTCTGGAGCGGGAATCAGGGAAAAGGGAGTTGGCTGGTATGGATTTTATCATACGGAGAAAGGGAAGGGGGTAGAGTGATGCCTATAAAAATTACGGAATTTATTAAAAAGGTGCTGTTAGCAGCAGACGCAGAAGAAAGAAAATTGTACGAAATGCTGCTTGCAGAAATGCAAATAAAGATGCATGAACCTGACCGTACAATGAGAATATTAATATGGAATTCTCCGAATTTTGGACATCAGGCGAATACGATTCATGTTATGAGGCATTTTTTGCGTACATTTAAGCCAACAGGTCAAATTGAAGTAGTTTACGATGATGATGATGAAAATGATCAGTGTTTTGGAAGTATGCGGGAAAAGCTGCAAATACTGGTTCCGTTTTTTAATAAGGAAATACCGGATAGGCAAACGGTGAATATGGAAGGGGTATCAGTACGTTTTATTCCTTTCGTTTATGGTCGTACAAAACTTAATATGATGAATTATGGTCTTACTGGTGGGTTTGATTACGATGACATAATGATGAATGAAGAGTTTATTACAGAGATGTTTTGGAAACTACAGCCATATAAGTGGAATCGTCCAAGTGCTTTTTATGAAGAGCAGACGTTCAGTTTTGATAAAATATCAGAAAATGTGGCAAGTGGTCCATTTTCTGATATGGTTTATAGCTATGAACCGGTAGATTATACATTAACGAATGAGGTGCTGTATTGGTATACAGGACCGTTTTCCGGGGAAAAACTTCGGCAAAATACTGTTTTGGCAAAGTGTTTGTTTGAAACAAAAATTTCTGAAAAACTCTTGTGGCCTATTTATGGAATTCATGCAATGAAAGCGTTCAGTATTATTCCAGAGCTACTCCTTAAGTTTATAATAAGTGGTCTTCTTACTGCCAGAAGCTTAAAAAAACCAGTCCTGATGGTATTGCTTTGTGATTTCAAAGATGATACAGTGACGCTAATAGAGTTTTTAACCTCATTCCTACTAAAAGATGTTGAAAAAGCTAAAGAGGTTTTGAAACAATACATTGATGAAATAAAGTATTTAAGAGATGTTTCTAGAGATAATAGTAATGCTAATGTGTTTAATTTTACAGATCCAATTCTAGATAGTATTCCGGAGACAATAACGTCAATATATAGTATGTTTGACAATCTGGATAATATTAAAATTTATTCGACCATCACAGAAACATTAATAACGGAGATAAATCAGGATACAAGCATTTCCATCCATGTTCTGTTCCTGGGAAATGTACCAATTCCTGTATTTCAGAAATTTTTTTCCGAAGCTGATTTGCCGCCAGTATTTGAGGGACAGGGGACATCTAGCATGATGATTTCTTCGGGAAAACCATTTATACAATTTAACGGCGGGAATAATGGAGGTATTAATAACTATAATGTATTTAGGGTTCCTCAAGATATATCACAAACTCTTCAGAAGAATGCGTCATTGTTGATTCCACTCAGTGAAAATAAAGAAGATTTGGGAATTAGTATTATGAGGTTTAGCTTATTTCTAAATGACTGTTACAATGATATATACAAAAACTATTTCCAGCATATTTCCCAACAATCAAGAAATATAGTGAATGATAAATTTCTTATGGGAATGATAACAGGCTGGGGATTAGTAAGACGAGAAATTGTAAATCGTAAAAAAAATGTCATGCCTGAGGTACTGGATGATATATTACAGCAATTGAAAGAAGCTGCGTCCAGTGGAGTGCTGGACTTGGACCGTGTTTTTGCTGAAACCAGTCTGCAGTCTTCCCTGAAGGATATTCTGGGTGAAATCAGAATTACAGGCGATTCCATGGAGGCAATTCCGGAATATTGTGAAGGGATTTTGAGTAAAGTAATACTTCGAAACGCACGTACAGAAGTATATGGCATCGATATGGATGTAGAACTGGAATTTGTTCAGGCTATGGATGGATGGTCAATGGAATCTACTTTTTGTTGTGAATCATTGGAGACATGGGAGTTTCTTCCATGGGTGCATATACAACAGATAGGATTCGAAATGACTGTCGCGGAAAATGGCCTGCCTCCGTATGGGGCGATTACAGGTCGTATTGGAGAAATCGAGACAAAATGCCGACTGTTATATCCCACCAGAAACGGAAAATGGGATTTGGAGGCCAGATTTGATACGCCACAAACCGCCATGGATATATTCTTTAAACTGTCCGGAAATCTGAATTTTTTAGAATCTCTCCCGCCAGGATTAAAAGAATTGTCAGGAATTGGTGTGGACAGATTACGTTTTCAATATGACACCAATGAGGAAAAACTGCAAGAAATAATTATCGGACTGTCTGCAAAAGAAGAATGGATTTTTCACCAAAATCCGAACCTGTCTGTGAAGCCGTCAGTGGAGCTGAATATTTTAAATCCCACAAGCTTTGATACAAGAAGCATAAGCGGCAAGGTTACCGGGGTTTTTCGCATTGGCGATGGGGAAGATGCCGGGGAATTATCGGTAACAGCATGCTACCCACCATTTAAAATTCTGGCTCAACTTACAAAAAATAATATATTATTTTCGGATCTTCTGCGTATGTTCTTACCTCAGGCTCAAATGAGTACTTCCCTGGCAATCAGTGCATTACAGATGTATATAGAGCCTGAAATGAAAAGTTATTCTATATATGGAGCAATTGATACAGACCTGGAAGTAGCGGAAGGGTTTATAATTACCGGCCTGTCAGCAGGTGTATTTAATACCAGTGGAGAGGTTATGGCCAGCCTGAAGGGAACCATGCAGTTTCTTCCGAAAACAGCAAACTTTTTATTGCGTCTGGAGGCAAACTACCATACCGGAGCAGGATTTCGTTTTATGGGGACTTTGGAGAGCGGTGGTGAAGCAAAAGTTTCGGATTTAATAGCAGAATATGCTCCACAGCAGATTACCCTGGCATCAGACGAAAATACCCCTCAATTCCCCCTGGGTAAGATACAGGCAGTATTTGAGACAGAATCAAAAAGGTGGAGTTTTGAAGCAGGGTCTAAGGAGCCGTGGAAAATACAGGCGCTGAATGATTTGAAATTGTCTGCTAAAGTGAAAATCGGAACAATTCCGCCACAAGGACAAGAAACGGGAATGGAAGAAAAAGATCCTTTTTTTGCTTCTGTATGGGCAGAGTTTTCATGGGAAAATGTAGACTTAATTATATGGTATAATTATTCAGGAATTCAGAAGGACTATGGTCTGGGTATTACTTGTAAAGGAATCGGTAGTGCATCACTGAAGCCGGATGAAGGGGGTGGGCACAAAGCGGAAATAGACCTGGAACCCACATTGACAGTAGGGGATCTGATAAGGCAAATGATAACCTGGTGTACGGGAAGTCCATTCGGACTTGAGGAACCATGGAATTTATTAGAGAAAATTCCACTTGGTGGTATGAAGCTGATCTATCATTTTAGAACAAAAGAAGTAGAATTTTTCTGGGATATTGGGCTGATAGACTTAGGGATTGCCCGGATAGACAGCATCAGATTTACATATGCTTCTGATTCCAATGATTCCGGGAGAAAAGGACTGTTTGTAGACATAAAAGGTTCTTTTATATGGGATAAGGGAGAATACATGAGATGGGATGCCAGTAAACCCGGACAAGCTCCCGTACCGCCTGCATCGGGTACTTCTTACTTTACTTTGCGGACGCTGGCAATGGGGCAGCATTTATGGATACCTGGATTAGACAGCGCCGGTTCGGTAGAAAAAGCAATGGAAGCAGTTGAACAGAGTTTTCAGCCGGCAACGGGAGAAAAACTTCCTCCTGTATCTTATTGTGCAAAGAGCTCATGGCTGTTTGCCACTGATTTTGCTATACTGAAAGAAAAGGGAGAAACTGCATATATGATCGATGCTCAGGTGGTATTCAATGATCCTGATATTTATGCTTTGCGTCTGCGTCTGAACGGAACGGCAGCAAAAGTATTTAAAGGTCTGGATGTGCAGGTATTGTATCGGAAAGTGACGTCTTCCATTGGTGTATTTCAAGCGGAAGTCACATTGCCGGACAAAATCCGTTATCTGACCATTGGTGCTTACAGTCTGACATTGCCGGTATTTGGCTTATCCATATATACAAATGGAGACTTTCAGATAGATGTTGGTTTTCCATGGAACGGGGATTTTACCAGATCGATGGCAGTAGAAGCAATCGTTTACCCCGGTATTCCAATTATGGGTGCGGCTGGATTTTATTTTGGGAAATTGTCGGATGAGACGGCAGGCGATGCAATACCCCATACGTCAAAAGGGAGATTTCAGCCGGTGATTATCTTTGGATTTGGTCTGCAGGTTGGCCTTGGCAAATCTGTACATTACGGGATTCTAAGCGCAGGATTTTCGCTTACCGTTTATGCTATATTAGAAGGTGTACTGGCAAAATACAACCCATATCAATCAGCCGTAGAAACGAAAGCAAAAGATGAAATATCAAAGACAACCGATCTTTCAGAAGATTATTATTTCCGTCTGACAGGTACGGCGGGTATTTCAGGTCATTTATTTGGAAGTATTGATTTTGCCATAATCAAAGCAGAGGTGGACATCTCTATTCAGATTGGAGTACAGTTTACTTTTGAGGTATATCGCCCGGTAGTACTAACCGTGATGGCATCGCTGTCTGCTTCATTGTCTCTGCAGATTAATTTAGGGATATTTAAAATTAAAATCCATTTCAGCTTTTCCATAAAGATTAAAGAAAGTTTTCAAATAGGGGAATTTCAGGAAGCACCATGGGATGAGTTAAGGACAGAAAACAGAGGTGTAATAGCTTCGCCGGTGAACAGGCGGCTGAGCAAAATGGCGGAGCCGGGGGATTATTGTTGGAATTTTAATGCCTTAAAAGAAATAGATAAAAAAACGCCTCTTTCAGGATTTTTAATGGTTTCACCGGTATTGGCAGCGGATGAGTGGGGAGAAACAGAAGACCGTACCTGTCTGGCGGTAATGCTTCTGCTGGAATCCTTAGAGGCTTTTCCGGCATTAGTTGAAAGATTTGCATGTTTTCTAGTGGCGGCAATTCAGACGGATGAAAGCTGTTCTGAGTGGGATGCAAAGAATAAGATTCTTTCAAAAAAGGAACTGGATTGGATGACTGACTTTGGTCTGGCATCTACACAAGAAAATCTTACACCTCTGAGTAAGGACCATATGGAGCGTTTCCTTAAGGAACAATTTGCGGTTACGGTACTATCAAAACCCAAAGAAGATGGCGAAATCAAAGCAGTGTATTTTCCTGTTCCAGGTGGCCTTTCCCTCAGTGTGGGTTCGAAAGTGTCTTCTATGGATTATACGTTTGGAAGTTACAATCAGGTAGCGGAAGGAAAACTATTGTCTCTTCGGAGGATGTTTGATGAGCTTGCGGTTAAGGTTGCTGAGGAAGATTCCAAAAGCACAATGGGAATCAGGGACGGAAATAGATGTTCTATGGGAGAGTTTTTATTTGCGGATTATTTTCTTTTACTGGGAAGGCAGGTGGCGCAGGCGTTAAGGGAACAGCTGCGTAATTATCAGTTCTGGTTGTCCGGTAAGGAAACAATAAAGGAAATATTAACATGGGTTAAAAGTGAAAGTGGTACCGATTATTCAATTTATGATATTATGGCTGGAAATATGGAACATCCATTGGAAAAAGATAAAATATTGGTAATCTTAGAAGGAGAGACATATCAGATTAAGGAAGGAGATACACTGCAGTCCATTATTCGAAGTAAGGGTCTGAAGGCAGAAATGCTTGCCAGAACAGAAAACGAAGCTGTCAGCGGCCTGTTTCATAAAGGTGAGGGAGAACATGCGATATTAAATCTGCCCCATTTGGAGCAGCTTCGGCTCGTGCATCTTCTTGCTGGGATAAAGAGAAACAGATCTGTTGAACAGATTGCCGGAATGGTATCAAGATATCATATGCATGGCCTTCGAATTCCCACGGAAGGGATTACCCCGTTGGCTGGTGGAATGTGGGTAAAACAGGAGAAGGGGAAATGGATGCTTCCGGAAACGGCGGGCTTGTATGCTCTGACGGGGCAGCAGTTCCAGGTGCCGGCAGACCTTAAAGAGGAACTATATATCCGGTTCAACGCAGCTAATGTTATGTGGCTGGGATTTGAGAACTGGAAGAGTGGTGCTGTAAAAAGTGATAAAACTTATGAAATAATAATAGCACCGAACGATGAAACAGTGAAAAGGCTGTCTTTCTTAAAAGCTGCAGGAAAAGAAGGGGGATTCATGGAAAACTGCCATCTGGACATTTTGGATATGAAGTCTGAACAGCCGGTTACTGCAAGCTTTGCAAATCCGGTGAATTGGAAGCCGGATGCAGGTGTGGTATTGCCCGTTTTGGGAGAAGAAACGGTACAGTTTCAAGCCTATCCTTTACCGGATGGAATGCAGGGAAGCTATTGCCTGTATTATGCAGCTTATGAAGAGGCCCAAGGAGTTCTGAAAAAAGAAAGGGCAGTGAATTATGGATGGGGCACCAGTCTTACATTTTCTGTTTGCAGAAATACGGATAATGTGGAAGGTGCATGCACTTATGAACTGA
Organism: Robinsoniella peoriensis; assembly: GCF_000797495.1. Lineage (GTDB taxonomy): Bacteria > Bacillota > Clostridia > Lachnospirales > Lachnospiraceae > Robinsoniella > Robinsoniella peoriensis. The sequence continues at coordinate 271,827 of NZ_JTGN01000004.1, read as the reverse complement.
CCGGAATGAAGCAAACACAGATAAAGCAACTGGAGCAGCTATTGGAAAATAGGGAAAAATATTCAATCTGCAATCGGATGATAGGTTACACTTCTAACACCGGGGATCAGTATCAAATGGAATGTGACGGACCAAATGCTGTTGATATGGCAATGCTGAGGCTTAATTTATCAACAGAGACCCATCCTTCAGGCTTGGGAGATCAACAAGATTCTGATATGCAGAAATTTCTGGAGCAGCTTTGGGAAGGCAGTGTGACTAACAGTGGAGGCTATTATCTCTATTATTGGAACAAAGAGAAAAAACGAGGGCTGCCGGAGAGTGCTTTTAAGGAAGACGGGACGGCGAGTATCACACTTGTACTGGTATATGATTCAGCGCAATATAAAGGCGGGGACTACATAAATACCCTGTTATGCGGATACCTGTTAGAAAAAGGAACATTTCCCCTGGCAAGCGCTGATGACGGTCGTGTTACCGTAAGCCCCATGACTGCTCCCGGAGTTCTATCACTGGGCTGTCAGCGATTGAAACCCATAGATACAGGAGACATTCAGAATATTGAGGATGGGAAACATTTTCTGTCCAATCAATTCAGTTTGTTATCCAGCAAGATAGTGGACAACAGAGATTTCAAAGGCAGTAATTACGGAATGCCCTGTGGTCCGCTTGGTGAAGATACTTTGCTTTACAAAACCTCTCTGCCGTACAGTAATTTTACCAAAAAGGAAATTGTGTCAGTTGAAAATCCTGGCAGTTTAAAAGGAACCAGCCCTTATGCAGGTGTCGGTAAAGTATTTCAGGTAGAGAGTGAATGGCTGGATTATTATGGGAACCGCCTGTCAGGAAAAGCAGAAATGTCACAAATTCACACTGGTTATGGTGATAAACTCTATCCCATTTCCACCTGGCCTTCAGTGACTGTCCAATGGGAAGTTCGGAAAATATCAGAGAACCCGGAATTACTTCTTTTACTACAGTTTGATGCTTCCAGGTATGAAGCAGAGGACGGGCAGAGAAATGCAGCGCAGACGTTACGGTTTTATCAGTCTTTATATGATCAACTGATGGATTCAAACGGAATCGATCTGTGTATGGAACATTCCCTGTTAGAAGGAGAGGAAATTCTATTTGAAGAGGAAGAGTGGCAGCAGTTAACAGGGTGGTTGTTTCAGGCGGACGATTCGGTTTCCGGTTATTTGCAGAGTGTGTCATCCGGTGGCCGGCCAGCTGTACCGGTTGAGAAAATTATCAGATTTTCTTTTCAGAATAAAAAATTAAATACAAAAGAATTATTCCCTCTGACAGTAAATCTTGGTATTAAGAGAAGAAGGCAGATTATGATGGAAGGTATGGAGCAGATAGAAGGCATATTAGAGACGAAAAGCAATATACCGCCACATATGATTTTAGATGAATCAGGCACCAGGACTTTAGAGAAATTTGCATTCCATATGGAAGAAGCTTTTAAAGAAGAATATGGGCTTCGGGTGATGGCATCCGGAACGGATTTTAACTGTGCAGACACTTCTTTATATGTGATCCGTCTTGGAAAAAACGGGGTTGGTATTCAGTTCAGGGAAAAACCGGTTATAGGCGTCATTCGGCCTGTATCTAACCGATTATGGAGTAGTGTAAAACCAATACCCATGAAGAGATACACCACAGAAGGCGGACTGGAGCAAAAGCCTGTAAGTGAAAAATCATTTACGGATATAGATGCGGACCGCTGGCTGAAAATTGTCCTGTTGGCGGTGGATGATATGCTTACGCCCAGAAATGCGGCTGCGATTTATTTAGCGGATCAGGCAGGACAGGGACAGGGGGCTTACCTGGAACAAATCCAATTATCGAAAGAACAGCTTGCTAAAAATCTTAGCTATCTGCTGATGCCGGTATTTGCTGATGAAGGGAGAACACTTTCTAAAAAGGCAAGAGAAAGTCTCAGACAAAGGCTGTTAAATAAGCTTGGAAGCTTTTATCAGGTGCATGCCGTTCTGGATTATAAGGCAGAGGTAAATGGCGGGATTGTAGAAAAGGACAGAAAAGCACCTCGTTTCTACGGGCAGGCGGAATTCGAAACGAAAGGATCGGATGTGGACATTATGGTTTCTGACGGAAAAATTGAGCTTGGGAAACCACAGGGACATATGGCGGTATCTGTGTCTGCTCAGGAACTTGCGCGGTCCGGATCAGGCGAAGTAGTATCTAATATTCAGGGAAGATTGGGATATCATATTACCCATGTGGAATATGATGTACATGAGATGAGAAATATAAAGGAATTTGAAGCATCGAAATGGCTTGGATTTGTTACGAAAGAGAATGTGAAAGCTGATATGGGAGAACTGGCAATTCCTATGGTTTTAAGAAGTTATCCGGATTCTCCTTATATGATTAAGCAGGAGGATTTATCTGCTGCGGGAAGTGATAATACCTGTTTAAAAAATGTAAGTCAAGATTACAGCAGGCTCCTTATATGGGACTATTCTTTTACGTATTCGCTGAGTTATCATTATCCTCAGGATGTGATGCATTGCAAAATATTATGGAATCAGCGAGACATAGTAAAAAGTGACGTTTCGAATCTGTTCTTTGAAGCTTTGGCACAGTTTACGGAAGTGTATCCGTATCTTAAGAAGGATATGGACAGAGAAGCAGCCATATTAAGTCCGGAAGGCGACATCAAGCCGGTTCAGAAGATTTTAAGTGCTTTTAGTACTATTTTGAATGAGGTAGCGCAGGCTTCCGAACATCTCCTGACAGTTGAAAAAAGGAATGATGATGCCCAAAACGATTCCTTTCTCATAGCAGAGACATCCGTGGACATAGAGGGCAGAGAAGTCTATATGATAAAACTATTTGGAGAAAAGTTAAAAGGCAAAATAATTCCTGAAATTTTGTTGGATACGCAAAACTATGAAGCCGTTCCTTATACAAATACAGAGAAAACAGAACCAAATCTCCTGGGGGATCCAATGGTAAGCTATGTTTATAGACGCAAAGACACAGAAGAAGAATTTCTAAGTGCAGCAGATGGCCAGAAGATAAAAGAGAGAACTGTCTGCCTGAGAGGATTGAACTTGCTGGAAATGCAAAATGCCTTAGCTCAGATATCGGTAATACGTAATAGCTGTCTGATGCAGGATTCTTCCCTGGATCAGAACCGGGAGATTGCAGAGCCATTTATTTACAGTACCGGAAATGTAGCTTTTGAAAATCCATACTTCGCTTTCAAGGATATTAGTCAGAAACTGGATATCAAACCGAAAGAAAAAGAATGCCCGATTAGCCACTGTTTTGAAGAACTTTTCAAAGAATTATTCCGGGAGAGTAAGGGAATGGAGATGAAAATTCAGCTAGAGGCAAAATATATCCGTATCATTCAAAATGGGCTGGCACCTATGGAGTTACCGATCTTTCTGCAAACGCCTATTTGTATAAAGGCAGGAGCTACGGAGAATGTTACGAGAGAATGGGAAAACAGGATTCAGAAATGGATGGAAGAGCATTATGACAATAAACCGGAAGAAAATAGTGCACTGCGATTTGATCTGATCTTATTCTCATCATTAACGCCATTGCCAAAGAAGCTGCTGCGTTTTCAGAATCTATGGTTTTTATACGGAAACCCGGACCTTTAAATTAAATCAAAAAGAGAATTATATAAGAAAAAGTTTTTCAACAGGACATCAGATTTTATAAAGTTATTTGATGTCCTGTATTTTTGTTAGGGCATGGCCCTGTTCTCCATTGAGGAGTTTTTCGTTGATCCGAAAAACGGAACTTTGGAGAACAAATAAACCACCTGCTCTGCGGGTGGTTGGAATAGCTTTAGCGTTGTGTAAAAAACCTCCAATGATATAATAAAAATAGGTTCGCCAACCGTTTTATAAATCAAAGGAGGTAGTCCAAATGGACAATAATAGTTTAGCACACACAAAGTGGAATTGTAAGTACCATATAGTTTTTGCACCGAAATATAGAAGAAAAATTATATATGGCGAGTTGAAAAAGGATATTGCAAATATCTTAAGTATGTTATGCAAGCGCAAAGAAGTGCATATTGTGGAGGCAGAAATCTGTCCAGATCATGTTCATATGTTAGTAGAAATACCGCCAAAGATAAGTGTGTCAGATTTTGTAGGGTATTTAAAGGGAAAAAGTACCTTAATGATATATGAGAGACATGCTAATCTCAAATATAAGTATGGAAATAGACACTTTTGGTGCAGAGGATACTATGTAGATACAGTAGGAAAAAATGCAAAAAAAATAGAAGAGTATATTCGGAATCAACTAAAGGAAGATTTGGAATATGATCAAATGTCTTTGAAGGAGTATATTGACCCGTTTACGGGTGAGCCAGTAAACAAAAGCAAAAAGAAATAAGCCCAAGGGGCTTAGCAGGTAACTGATGTTGCGGCTGGCGAACCTTTCGATGAGTCTTTAGACTCCAGTACCGGAAACGAGCCCTTATAGGGCGGAAAACAAACCACCGGCTAAGCCGGTGGTACTGATTAGATGTCAGGACATACATTAATCATTTAATCTTAACTTTTTTTATTTTACTAAAAGGTCCATAAATTTTTATGCTACCAATTTTTTTATAGGAGCGTATTTTTACATAATATATCTTTTTGGATGACAATTTATTGATAGTTTTAGAAATGCCACTGAAAAATGTTTTTCTATTATTTTTGAAGGCTTTACTTGTTGAGCAAATTAGCTGGTAACCACTAGAACCAGTTGTTTTTTTTACCTGTACCGATAATGTTTTTCTTTTGAGACTTTTCAGTTTAACAATTACAGGAGGCTTTGGTGAAATATAGAAATATACTTTTTTTGTACCATAGCAAGCCCTTATTCCCTTAACAATAACAGTTGCTTTACCAGGTGTTTTATTATTTTTATAAGATATAATATAATCGGTATTCTTCTTTAGTAACTGGTTGTTCAGCGTAAGCCTAATCGAAGGTTTATATGATTTTCCATTATAAGTTTTTTGTTTAATGGAGGTTGCTACAGCTTTTGATATGTTTTTACGCAAAAGTTTGGGAATTTCAACTTGTTCTATCGTACCGCAAGTACTGCAGGCTCGGGTTTTAACACCGAATTGATCATAAGTGGATTTTCGTTGTATCTGCCAATTTTTATATTTGTGAGCTGTACGCTGATTGGCTGCTGACAGTATAACCAACCCACATACGGTACATTTTAATATCTTTTGTCCATTTGAAATACAGGTAGGTGGATGGGAAATTATCCAGTTGCCAGGATGATGAGAGGATTTTGGTATTATCTGCTCTTCACGGGTTTGACAAATGCTGCAAGTATGTGATTTTAAACCTTTTTTCATACATGTAGCAGCAATCTTTTCCTCCCATGGATCGTAGGAATGACTAAAGTTGCTACATATTATTTCACCTGAGTCGGTATTTAAGTAGTAGGTTTTATTATCATAATACAATGTTGACTCTTTATAAATGGAATGATCAGAGTTAATGAAATATATTTTATCTTTTATTAAAACCAAACCATAAGAATCAATCATTTTCCCCTCCTCAGGTGAAAAGTAATATGTTTTTCCATCAACATCTTGGAATCCTGTTTGCATTTCATTGGTTTTTCCAAAAAAGTAGGTGAAGCCATTAATTTCATACAAACCAAATACTAAATTTCCATGCATATCATAATAATATTTTTTACCGGCATGAATATACCAGTTTTCAATGCGTGACACGGATTTTTCATAATCAATAATAACGGGCGTTTCAGTATCTATTTGAGTGCCTCCTGTTTCATCTATACAGGTGGTTAGAAAATCATTACGAAAGCCATTTTTAATTTTATCACTTTCAACGTATAGTTTACTACCACGGGCAAGGCGATCAAAAGAGCTTTGGGAAAGTTGTATAGTGTTTTTGAATTGTAATATAAATTCAATTGAAACCTGAGTTTCAACAAAAGCTAGTGAATATATTGTTTTTACTGTTGATGGTATAGTTATTTCCTTCGTGTATTGTGTGCCGCTAAATGCAAATTGACAGATTGTGTTTACACCATATGGTATAGTATATGAATTACATGGATATGAGGCAGGGTAAATAGCCAACATATACTCATTACCACCTTGATAATAAAGTACTCCATCTTTGTCAAACAACATTGGATTCCCCTCTTCAACATAAATTGCTGATAAGGTGTAGCAGTTATAGGTTGTATACATTGTTCCTAAATTAATAAGTGATTTAGGGAAGTTAATTACTTCAATGCTCTTCATATTATAAAATGCGTAATCTTTGATGCTTTCCACTTCAGTAAAAGATAATTCGGATATATAGTAATTATTAAAAAAAGCTCCTTCATCAATGATCTTTACGCTTTCCGGAGAAGTATATAATTTTCCGGGAAGCTTTGCTGGATATAATAACAGTGTAGATCCATCCTTAGTCAAAAGGACACCGTCATCGGATTTGTAATATGCATTTGCTTCCGATACAGTTATGTTCTCTAAAGAGAAGAATGTGGCGTCCTCATCAAAATGCTCCAAAGAAGCGGGAAGATCTATCCTCTTAGCCGCAGCTTTTGATAGAGCACCATTATGAATATTTGTAACACCTTCGGGAATTGCAATTGTACCTGGAATGCCTGTTAATTTACAATTTTTACCGATTTCAGTAACTAAATATTCTACATTCTTATAGAATGCAGTCCAAGGCTTGGAAGCATCACCATATATAAAATTTCCGTTGGCATCCCGTCTGGCATTATCAATCAGCATAGCCGTTGGCTTCTCGCCAATGGTTAATATCTGATACGTACCCAAAGGGGTACTAAAAGTATCTCCCACCTCCGCTGTATTCTCAGATTCAGAGAATGTATTATCAGTTGAAGAGTATTTGTCAGCAGCTGGTTCATTTTCCTTTTCATCATTATCATATTCGATCACTGATTCAGAAAAAGGTTCTGTAATTTCTACTTCGTCGGTTGAAGTGATTTCGTTGTCAACAGTTAGTTCGCTATCAGAAGTTATTTCTTCTGTTTCGGATAAACGCTCAATTATTAGTTCACCAGATTCATCAGGAATATTGATTTCAACCATATACTCCGTTTGGGGCATTTCTGATACCACACTATCAGAGGCAGCATATGCAATAGTTGATAAACCCAATGATGCGGTAAGTGCTATTGATAAAATCTGTGTCCATAACTTAACTTTCATAATTATACTCCCTTCATACAGAAATATGAACAGATTTCTGTATACTTATTATTTATAATTAAAATTTTTAGTAAATTCTCTGTAATTTATTACATAACCTTTCAAATGATATAGTTCCAGATCATATCAGCAATCCATCGCTTTCTGAAATTATAATCATTAATATTGTGAAAGTCATAAATAGTCAAAAAGGTATAATCAACAATACTTTTTTGTATACAAAGTATTTGGTATATTTCCGATTATCTTATTGTGGGATTTTAATATTAATAAGAATTCCTTTATAAATCTAAAGAATAAAAAGGAATAGATCAAAAGACAAATATGATTAAGTTAGCTGTGTAAGCTTTTTCTTATGTAAGACGAATACACGTGGTTCATTCTAAATAAAATTGTGGATATTAATTATTAATATGATATTACCAACTTTGCAATGTGTGAGCGGGAGTGCAATGGGATAAATAACATATTTATATTGTTTTTATTATACATGAAAAGACATAAGGTAATCAATCATTTTCTATCAAAAATTTCAGCTGATTTTCCGGAAGTATTTTTACCTGCTTAGCTTCCTTAGGATTATGCATTTTAATAATTATATTATTTTCTATAGCTGCAATATAGCATAGTGATCTCTGAAAGGTTCTTCTGCCATACGTTAATCCAAAGTCCCGGTATCTTGTGCTTTTGTTCTTGTATCTTTGAAGGGAAGCTATTATACTGGAATTAACAAAAATGGAAGGCAGGAATACAAAATGCTTAAGGTAGCTGTTTGCGATGATGAGAAATTAATCGTTCAGCAGATTAGAGATTATATAAAGAATTTCCGGATGTTATGTCTGGTGGATGCCTATGAGAGCGGGGAAGAATTGCTTAGGGGGCATAAGGTATATGATGTTATTTTCCTTGACATTGATATGAAAGGGATCAATGGAATTAAAACCGCACAGAAGATAAGAAGCTACGATAAAAAGGTGAAAATTATCTATGTAACAGGATATGATGATTACCGGAATTATGCTTTCTCAGTACATGCTTTTGCGTATCTGATTAAACCGGTAAGCCCGGAAAATATTCACAGGCAGTTGGAAGAGGTTGTGGCATATACGGCGGAGGAGGAGCCGGAGCAGATGCTGCGGTTTGAGACGGAAGATGGGGTACATGAGATAAATGTGAAGGATATTTATTATTTTGAGTATGCTGACCGGAAAATACTGATCAGGACGAAAGCAGGAGTTTTACGGATGCATGGCAGTATAACGTCAATGGCAGTAAAGATGGAATCGTATGGTTTTTATATGCCTCATAAAAGTTTTTCTGTTAATTTGTTTTATGTCAAGACGATTAAAGGCTACGATATTCATATGATGGATGGAAGTATGATTCCCCTTTCACAGAAGAAGTCCGTGGAGTTTAGGGAAAAGTTGAGCCATTATATGGCTAACCGTATTTGATGGAGGGCAGTATAAAAAATGGCTACTTTAAATGTGGTATTGGGAATTATGGAATTGAGCGTGATGATTTATTGCGCATATTATTTTATGAGCCATATTGAACGGAATATTTACAGGGCAAAATGGTGGTATATAGCAGCATTCTTTGTTTATGGTATGATTATTATTTTAGGTGTGATATTTAGAAGTACTAGTTTAAGCATGGTCTCGGGAATTTTGTATCTGGCGGTGATGGGGCACTTCTTATTTAACAGTAATATGCTATATATTGTCTATTATGCTATGTTTACACTGATAGGGGTTTTGGGACAGTCGGCTATTTTGAATCTGTCTGCACTGTTTATTCCTTCCATGGATATAAACAGCGCTCTTTTAATGGCGAATATTGCGTTGATGCTAAAAATAGTGCTGTATCTTTTACTGACAAAATTCATGGTGTTTTTTGTGAACAGGAAGAAGATAAATAAAATTAATAAATGGCAACTGATCAGTATGTATATGGTGCCGGTATGGAGTGTCATATTTCTGCTCTCATTGGTTCAGGTAGGAGCAGTTTATATCCAGTTGTATGGGATTACAGTCATTGCGGTTAACATCGTGCTGCTTTTGATTCTGGATGTTTATTTTATTTATCTGGGCGGATATATTTCCAAATCTAATGAATTGGAAAAAGAGCTGCAATTGTATCATCAGCAGAATGAACTGCAATACAAATACTATGGGGATCTGGAGAAGAAATATCAGGATTCCCGGAAGGTACTGCATGATATGAAGAACCATCTCATAGCTGTGGAGCAGCTGTACCATATGCAGGAGTCAGATGCAGGGAATACTTATGTGAAGGATATGCATCATATGTTAAATGTCCTGGGAGAGCGGTTTTATACCAATCATAAAATGTTAAATATTATTTTAAATGACAAATTGAGTAATGCAGAACGGGATGGAATTGATACAGCGGTTGAAATAGGTGAGGTCAGTCTGGAATTTATGAAGGATATTGATGTGACAACCGTGTTTGCTAATCTGCTGGATAATGCAATTGAAGCAGCCAAAAGAGTGGGTGAACACCCGTATATACGAATTAAGATGAATTATTTTAATGAATTTGTTGTTATTAGTATCCGCAATTCACTTCTGGCTGAGGGAGCATTGATTTCAGCCCAAAGCGGTGAGACGCATAGAAGCCGCCATATTCCTAAAGGGAGCCACCATAACCGTAAAGGGAGCCGCCACATGGGATATGGGCTGCAAAATGTAAAGAAAACCCTGGAAAAATATAACGGAACAGTGCAGACAGGAAGCTCCGACTGCGAATTTCAGGTGAATATAACATTGCCAAAACCGGAAAGGAGATAAGACATTAAATCTGCTGGAAAAGGATAGGGAATGGAGAGGGAGAAGGGCGGCAAATCTTGAATGGTTTGCAGGATTCTTCACAATTTCATAAAAGGGCGGATGCCGGGTAATCACTTTTGTGGTGCCCGGCTTTTGTTTTGTTGAATTCTTCCGTTAAGTGCTGGGAATTACCCTGATAAATAGTGGATTTACCAAACTGCCATACAGAAAAAAGGCGGACTTTTTATTTTTTGGATATTTTGCTTGACAAATGACAAAAACTTTTGTAAAATATGTTTAAAATAACTTTTAGAAAATATATTTACAAAAGATATTTCGAAACTAAACGGATAATGATGCGTCATAATAAGACGCGTCTAAAGCGGAAATGATGCCAGCAAAATGATATGAACAGATAGGAGGAATTATGGAGCAAATGGAGAAAAGGATGAAGGCAGCTTATATGGACGGAACATTTCAGATCATATACCGTGACATTGAGAAACCAGAGCCGGAAGAAAATGAAGTTTTGGTCCGAATTGAATATGTAGGAATCTGTGGATCAGATGTTCATTTTTACGAAAATGGAAGAATTGGAGATTTTGTTGTTGACGGACCATTTATCCTGGGACATGAAGCGGCAGGCATAGTAGTGGAAACAGGAAGTAAAGTTACTGATTTGAAAAAAGGAGACAGGGTGGCACTGGAGCCAGGAATTACCTGCGGAAAATGTGAATTTTGTAAGACAGGAAGATATAATCTGTGCCCGGACGTAAAGTTCTTTGCAACCCCGCCTTATCATGGGGTACTGACAGAATATGTGGCACATCCTTCTGATATGTGCTTCAAGCTGCCGGAGAAGGTGTCCACAAAAGAAGGAGCATTGGTAGAACCTCTGGCTGTAGGGCTTCATGCCGCAGCACAGGGAGAGGTTGAGCTTGGGGACAGCGTGGTGATACTTGGGGGCGGATGCATCGGACTGGTGACATTACTTGCATGTAAAGCCAGAGGTGCAGCAAATGTAATTGTTGTGGATATGCTTCAGAAACGTTTGGAATATGCAAAGAAACTGGGTGCAAACCATACGGTTAATGCGAAAGAGATGAACGTAGAAAAGGAATTGGAACGGCTTTTAGACGGAAAAGGGGCAGATGTTGTTATAGAAACGGCAGGTGCGGTAAAGACCATACAGCAGACACCGGAAATGGCAAAAAGAGGCGGTACGATTGTACTGGTAGGAATGGCGCCCCAGGATGTCATAGCATATGATTTTGCAAAAATAATGGCGAAAGAACTGAATATTAAGTCCGTATTCCGCTATCGAAATCTGTATCCGGTAGCAATCGCCGCAATTGCAGACGGGAAAATTGATGTTGGACAGATTGCAACGCATGAATTTGATTTTAATAATGTTAAATTGGCATTTGACACTGTGATTGATAATGCACAGGATGTTGTAAAAGGGGTAATTAAGGTTTCCTGACCTGTTTTAAAAGCCGGATCGCTGGATATTACAAATGATAAATATCAGCAGCAGAGCTATCCAGAGAGGTGCAGGAGGCGGCAGTAGAAACAGGCAGCAAATAGAAGTGTGTAAACCAGAATGGGAGGAAAACCAATGAAAGCAGTAGTGTACAGTGAACCAAGAAAATTTTCAGTCACAGAAATTCCAAAACCGGAAGTAAAAGAAAACCAGGTACTGATTAAAGTAAAATCCTGCGGGATATGCAGAACAGATGCCCATATTCATGAAGGGGAATTTATAGCCAGATTTCCACTGACACCGGGACATGAATTTGCAGGTGAGATTGTGGAAACGGGATGTGCCGTGAAGGGATTTACAGTGGGGGACAGGGTGACGGGAGATAATACCGTATTATGCGGAGAATGCTATTATTGCAGAAGAAATATGCCGTTATTCTGTGAAAATTTTTACTCACTGGGATGCAATGGACCCGGTGGTTTTGCAGAGTATGTGGTGGTAAATTATGATAAGGTTTTTCCAATCAGTGACAAACTTAGCTTTGATGAAGCCTGTTTCGCTGAACCACTCGCCTGCGCCATCCATGGCATGGATGTGATTGATGTCCAGTGCGGTGATGATGTCCTGATTTTTGGAGCTGGCCCCACCGGAATATTATTAACCCAATTGATACACCAGGGAGGAGCTGCAAATGTGGTAGTCTGTGCATCCTCAAAGGCAAAGCTGGATCTGATTGAGAAAAATGGTTATGCCAAAACAGTTTTGATGGACAGGAATGACTATAGTGTTCACACAGAGCAGCTGAATCAGATGTTTCCGAAAGGATTTGATGTGGTAATCGATGCAACCGGGGTACCGGCAGTACTTGAACAATGCCTGAATTTTCCTAAGGCAAAAGGGAAAATCGTGGTTTATGGAGTTGCCGGAAATGAGGATACAATCCGAATAAAGCCTTATCAGATATTTGAAAAAGAATTAAAATTAATAGGATCTTTTGCCCAGACACATTGTTTTGACCGGGCTGTTAAATTTATGGAAGAGGGCATTGTTAAAGTGGATGACCTGGCAAGCCATCATTATTCCCTGGATGATTTCGATAAAGCAATGGATCAGATGTTAAATGGCAGAGGACAGATGAAAATTATTATTCATCCAAATGAATAGAGCGATTTTGACGGCTTGTGGCTACCAGCAGGAGAAATCAGGCTGAATTATGCAAAAAGAGGAGGGATTACTTCTTCATGGCAAATGAAATTATTCTGGAAATGAAGAATATTACAAAAGAGTTTCCCGGGGTGAAAGCACTTGATAATGTAAAGCTGACACTGAAAAAAGGTGAGGTACATGCACTGATGGGGGAAAATGGTGCAGGAAAATCTACCTTAATGAAAATTTTGTGCGGTGCTTATACTAATGATAAAGGAAACATCTCTGTAAAAGGAAAAGAGGTGAGCTTCCATTCCACAAAAGATGCAATTGATCATGGAATTACGATGATCTATCAGGAACTGAACCTGGTTCCTGAAATGACAATTGCAGAAAACATCTTTCTTGGAAGGGAAAGCAGCAGGGCAAAATGCCTGATAAATAAATCCGAGATGAATCGGAAAGCAAAGGAACTGCTGGATGAGCTTGGAATGTCCGTGTCACCCAAGATGATTTTAGGAGAATTGACCGTTGCCGGACAGCAGATGATTGAAATTGCAAAAGCAGTTTCCTATCACTCCGATGTTATGATCATGGATGAACCAACCTCTGCAATTTCGGAAAAAGAGGTAGAACAGCTATTTCGCATTATCCGATCACTAACGGAAAAAGGCGTAGCTATCGTATATATATCACATAAAATGGACGAAATATTTCAGATTGCCAATACCATAACCATTTTAAGGGATGGACAATGGGTTTTATCAAAGCCGGCTTCAGAGTTAGATGACGGACTGTTGATTCAGGGAATGGTTGGACGCGAGCTTGGTGACTATTATCCGAAAAAGGCTGCGAAAATTGGGGAAACAGTATTTAAAGTAGAGGGGCTGGATGATGGAAGACTAATCCGGGATATTTCCTTTGATGTAAAAGCAGGTGAAGTTTTAGGATTTGCGGGTTTAATGGGGGCAGGCAGAACAGAAACAGCAGAGATGGTATTCGGACTCCGAAAGAAAAAACAGGGGACGCTATACCTGGAAGGAAAAAAGATCAAGGTCGTTAATCCCAATCAGGCGGTAAAAGAAGGAATTGCATATGTGCCGGAAGACCGGAAGCTCAGAGGTCTGAATTTAATTGGCAGTGTAAAGGACAATATTGTAATATCCGATCTGAAGAGACTGAATAAGAAATTATTTTTGAACACCAGAAAGCTGAATAAAGTAGCGGATGAACAGATTAAGCTGCTGTCAATCAAGACACCTGACAGGGAGGCACTTGCCCTGAACCTGTCAGGAGGAAACCAGCAGAAGATTGTTTTTGTAAAATGGCTGCTGACGAATCCGAAAGTGCTGATATTGGATGAACCAACGAGAGGGATTGATATTGGAGCAAAAACGGAAATTTATGAACTGATCAACCAACTGGCGGCAAAAGGAATTGCAGTTATCATGATTTCATCAGAGATGCCGGAAGTGCTTGGAATCAGTGACCGGATACTGGTATTTAGTGAGGGGCGGATTACCGGAGAGCTAAAGAGAGAGGAATTCAGTCAGGAATTGGTTATGCAGTATGCAACGCCACACAAGGAGGGACAGGAATGACAGAGAAAACCGCAAATCAAATGACAAAACGGTTAAATGGCAAAGATCTATTTAATAAATATGGTATTCTGATGGTGTTTTTAATTCTATTTGTGCTATTAACACTAATTACCAATACCTTTTTTACATCCAGAAACCTGATCAATGTATTAAAGCAGGTGTCAATTAACGGTATTATTTCTGTGGGAATGATGTGCGTACTGTTGACAGGAGGCATTGATTTGTCCGTTGGATCAATCGTGGCACTATCGGGTATTGTAGCCACGACCTTTGCCCATCCGGGAGAATATCCCGTGATTGTACCCATTATCCTTGGGGTTCTGGCAGGAGCAGCCTGTGGTGTAGTAAACGGTACACTGGTAGCATTTTTAAACCTTCCGGCATTTATTGCCACCCTTGGAATGCTGTCTGTCGCATCGGGAGTTGCGTTGGTTTTAAGCAAAGGACGTCCGATCAGTAATCTGAGTGAACAGTTCCGTTACATTGGAGGGGGAACAATACTGGGGCTCCCTATATTGATCTACATATTAGCTGCAGTATTTCTGATTGGGTATCTGATATTATCCTGGACAAAATTTGGGCGGTATTTATATGCTATCGGTGGAAATGAAGATGCTGCGAAAGCATCTGGATTAAGTGTAGCAAGAATTAAACTATTTGTATATATGATTTCCGGAATCTGTGCAGGGCTGGCCGGAACTGTTCTGGCATCCCGTATCAATGCAGGCCAGCCAAATTCAGGAGAAGGCTATGAACTGGATGCCATAGCGGCAGTCGTAATCGGAGGCACCAGTTTAAACGGAGGAATAGGAAAAGTGTCAGGTACAATCCTTGGAGTATTGATTGTGGGGGTTATCAATAACGGTATGGACCTACTGAACATTTCTTCCTATTATCAAAAGATTGTCAAGGGGTCTATTATTGTACTGGCTGTACTATTAGACCGCATAACAAAAAATAAAAACAAATAAAAAGGAGATCAAGGTATGAAGAAAAGAGTGGCAGCATTAACGATGGTTTGTGTACTCGCAACAATTTCACTTGCAGCCTGTGGGACGGCGGATTCAAAAGGGACAACAGAGGGCGGCTCATCGGCTAAGACAGAGGCAGGTACAACAGAAGCAGCAAAGCCGGAAACAGCAAAATCAGAAGCGGAAGCGGATGCAGCGGATGCGGTGGATGAAGCCATTACGGAAGCAGCAGGTAAGGCTTCCGGTGAAAAATATAAGATTGTATTTTCTTCCTATAGCCAGACCGCACAATTCCAGGTACTGCTTGCGGAAGCCATGCAGGATTATGTCAGTGAAAAATATGCGGACACTGTGGATTTCAGTGTTTTAGACGGAAATATGGATTCTGCAACCCAGGTGGGCCAGATCGATAACCTGATTGCACAGAATGTGGATGGAATTTTAATCTGTCCGATGGACGGGGATGCACTGGTCCCGGCAGTAGAAGCTGCAAATGAGGCAAAGGTTCCGTTGATTACAGTAAATGCCCAGGTAAATTCCGATGAGGTCCTGGCGCATGTGGGTTCCGATGATATCGTTGCAGGAGAACTGGAAATGCAGTATGTAGCAGATCAGCTGAATGGTAAAGGAAATATTGTGATTTTACACGGACCAAATGGTATCTCCGCAGAAGTACTGAGAAGAGAAGGCTATGAAAATATATTAAAAAAATACCCGGATATTAAAGTTTTAAGCGAACCAACCTGCAACTGGTCCAGAGAAGAGGCTCTGTCCACAACAGAGAACCTCTTACAGGGAGCCGATGAGATTCAGGCAATCGTAGCACAAAATGATGAAATGGCGATGGGAGCACTGCAGGCAGTCCTGGATAACGATATGGGCGATAAAATCATTGTAACAGGAATTGATGCCATTGACGATGCAAAAGCGGCAATTGAAGCAGGAACGCTGTCAGCGACCGTATTCCAGGATGCAAAGGGACAGGCAGAAGCCGGCATTGATGAGATACTGGATATTGTGAAGGGCGGAGAACCCAAAGATGTATCAATCCCGTATGTTCTGGTAACCAAAGATAATATAGCCGATTATAAATAGAATAAAGAAGAGGGGTTTGTATGAAAAGAGGCGGGGTAATCAATAAAAAACTCAGTGAACAAATAGCAGGATTGGGGCATACGGATTATTTTATGATATGCGACGCAGGCTTTCCCATTCCGGAAGGCGTGGAGAGAGTGGACCTTGCGCTTGCATTTCAGATTCCAACGCTTAAGCAGTGTTTAAAAACCGTGTTGGATGAGGTTGTTGTTGAAAAGGTTTGCATAGCCGAAGAGATGGAGATATATAATCAAGACGGCTATGGGTTTGTTAAAAATGTGTTTGTGAACCAACCGGTGGAATCTATGCCCCAAAACTTACTTGCCAGGATGGCAAAAAAATGCAGGTTTATTTTAAGAAGCGGTGAACTGGCTCCTTATTCCAATGTAATAATGCAGGCAGCATCAGGTGTTGAAGAATATAAAAAAGCATTTATTATTGATATGGATCAGATAACTTAGAGCTATGAAAATGAAAAAGCGGAACATGCTCTGTGTTCCGCTTTTGATAGTTCTAGGCTCTGGCAGTTCAAAAAATTTGAATACGCAATATAATTGTGAATTCTCCAAACTGCTATGCGGACGCTATATACGACTGTTTTTATGGAAGAAAAATTTATACAGAAAAGATGTGACTTTACGAATATGGAAGAATTTGGTATAATGGAACAAATAATTTTAGAAACCCCGGTGGCTAGAAAGGGGAAAATAGGGATAGTGAGTATGAAGAGTACCAGCATGGAATTAAAAAAGATCAACCGTAACAATATCTATCGGCTGATTCTGAATGACAAGAAGATATCAAAGCAGGATGTTGCCTATAAACTGCGTCTAAGCCTTCCAACCGTAAGTCAGAACCTGTCAGAATTAATGGAGATGGATTTAATTGAGGAAACAGGAACCTTTGAATCGACAGGAGGCAGAAAAGCAAAGTGCCTCTCCTGTAATGGGCGTGCGAAGGTGGGAATTGGACTTGATATAACCAAAAACCATATCTCCCTGGCAATTGTGGATCTGACAGGAAATATGGTTGACTGTATCCGGGTCAGACGTACTTTTGAGGCGGACAAGGCATATTATGAAGAGATACGGTCGCTTTTAGAGCAGATCGTTGAGAAAAACCAGATTGACCCCAAAACGGTGCTGGGAGTTGCAGTGACACTGCCGGCGATAATCGGTGGGGATCGAAAGAGTATCCCACAGGTGTATTTATTCTCTCTTCCTCCTGATTTTTATGAGGAATTAAAAGAGTATATCCCATACCCTTATACTTTTTATAATGATTCAAACGGAGGCGGATTCGCTGAAATGTGGTATCGGGAAAAAGGAAAGAATATTCTGTATCTGTTTCTGGGGCCTACCGTGGGAGGTGCCATTTTGCTGGATGACAAGATTTATTATGGAGATAACCAGAGGAGCGGGGAATTCGGACACACAACGCTGGTGCCGGGCGGTAAGAAATGTTACTGCGGAAAAGAAGGATGTGCGGATGCATATCTGGCTTCCTCCATCTTATCGGATCAAACCGATGGGAGTCTGGAAAGATTTTTTAAGCTTCTGGATGCAGGCGACGACCAATGCAGGAAAATATGGGAAGAGTATGTGTATTATCTTTCTGTACATATTAATAATCTGAGAACATTTTTTGACTGCAAGGTAGTATTGGGCGGTTATGTCGGCGGATATATTAAGAAGTATATTAAGGATATCCAGATCCAGGTAGCCGGGCGGAATACCTTTGAAAATGATGGCAGCTATGTGGAGGCCAGTAATTTTTCCTGGTGGTCATCTGCGGTAGGCGGAGCGCTGTTATATGTTTCTGAATTTATAAAAGAAGTTTAATATAATACTGTTAATTAAATTGAATAGAGTTGGAATAAAGACCAGGGGAGGCAGCATGGCAGGCAGAGTCAAAAATGCAAAAATGCTTTTTTTAACAGGTTTCATTCTGCTACTTGTACTAAGCACAGGGTGTATGAATAAAAGCACAAAGCTGGCAGAGGGATTTGATGCGGAGGAATTAAAGAAGGCTTCCGAGCAGGTAGTGGATCAGGTTAATAAGAATGACTATGACAGTTTTATTAATGATGCAGGAGATGAAGTAGCAGAGAGTATTTCACAGGAGAAGTTTGAAAATGAGGTTGTGGCATATGCGAACAGCAAGGGAGCCTTTCAATCTTACGGAAAGCAGGCCGTTATCGGGAAGAAGTATGAGAAAACAGGAGAAGACTGCGGTGTAGTGGTAATGGCAGCGGAATATGAAAATGGAACAATACAGTATACCATAAGCTTTACAAAAGAAATGAAATTGAATGGGCTGTGGTTAAAATAATAGGGTAAATCAGGAGCATGAGAATAAAATGTTCCTGATTTCTTTTTTTGTACGGATAAATTCCGGGGAGTCCAGGCAGGAGGAAGAAGGTGAATCTATGGTAAAAGCCGGCACTTTTATTTCTTTTAAAATACCCCGTGGACATTTTCCAAATATATAAATGCGGTCAGCGAGAATCATAGCTTCTTCAATGTCATGGGTTACAAAAATAATGGTTTGTTTTAACTTTTCCCAAATGGAAAGCACCAGCTGCTGCATTTGAAAACGCAGCATGGGATCCAGGGCTGAAAAAGGTTCATCCATTAAAAGAAGCTGGGGATGCAGGATTAAAGTGCGTGCAAGGGCAGTCCGCTGCTGCATACCGCCGGATAATTCGTTTGGATAATAATTTTCAAATCCGTTTAAATGAACCAGACCGATGTATTCACGGATAGTCTCTTCCTGATCTTTTTTGGAAATGTGCCTGCGGTTTAGGCCATAAGCGATGTTTTCCCGGACATTCAGCCATGGAAAAAGAACTGGCGCCTGGAATACGACCCCGCGGTTAGAAGCAGGACCGGTGATTGCCTGATTTTCCAAAAGCATTTTTCCGGTGTCCGGGATCTCAAATCCTGCAATCATATTCAGAAGTGTGGTTTTTCCACAGCCGCTTGGTCCCAGAAGCGCTACAATTTCATTGGGATTTACGGATATGTTCAGGTCCTTAAATACACAGATAGAATCCTGAAAAGAGGAGCGGTAGCTTTTCGATACGTTTTGAACGGTTAAAAGATGATGGACCATGAGAAACTCCTTTATATATACAATTTAATGCAGTTTAATTATTTAGCATTACACTTTTTGACAGGATAAAACAGATTGCAGATTTTTACCAGCAGAAAATCTGATACTTTGCCGGTTACTGCGATAACCGCCATGCAGGCAAGTACGATATCCACATGTCCAAGCATACGGGCATCTGTCATGATAGCGCCAATACCCTTTGTAACACCGGTGACTTCACCCAAAACCAGGTAAGCCCAGGAGATTCCAAGGCCCAGGCGAAGACCTACCAGAACGGAAGGGAATGCACTGGGCAGGGTCACCGTCCAAAAAAGGGAAAAAGAACCTGCACCCATCATTTGACCTGCACGCAGATAGGAATCAGGAACTTCTTTTGCACCTTGGGCTGTGTTCATATAGATTGGGAAAAAGGTAGCAAGGGATATGAGAAAATGCGTACTTTTTTCGCCAACGCTGAACCAGACAATTGCTATGGGCAGCCATCCGATACCCGGAACTGCTCTCAGAGCATGGACAAACGGATCAAATACTTTCTGCAGCAGGCGGACTCTTCCGGTGAGAAAGCCCAGGATTACGCCAAGTAGTGCAGCGGTCAGAAACCCTTTTAAGACGCGGAAGCAGCTAATCCACAAATTATCAAAGAGTTTACCGGAGTAGGGAGTGACTTTTGAATTACCCAAAATAAAATCAATAATTACGTTCCATAGTTTCTGGGGAGAGGGGAGTACATATTCTGGAACAGCCCCTCTGGTGGTAGCCAGGTACCAGAGCAGAAGGAGAATTCCGGGAATTAATAATCCCCACAGACCAGAGGTTAATGTTGTCAGAGTATTTCTTGCATGTTTTTTGTCCATAGTGCCTCATTCTTGTCATTAATTTTTCTTTGCATTTTCCAGGAAGGTAAGATCGAATAAGGAATCAATGTCAGGCATCTTTGTAATGATACCGAGATCCAGCATTTTCTGCGCCAGATTTTTGGTGTTTTGGATAAAGGCATCATCGATATCCCAGCACAGCTCGATATTGTCGGCTGCAATCTTCAGAAGATCCTTTTCTGTTCCGAATTCTTCCGCCTTATCCAGCCAGGCATCCTGATTTTCATTTAGATACTGAGTTGCCTTGATGTGGGCATCAACCATTTTCTGAACTTCCTCAGGCTTATTTTTAATCGTGTCTTCCGTTACGATCATAGCGGCATTTATGGTTCCGATGCTGTCATCAAAATATGGATAGCTTAAGATTTTCCCATAACCATTTTTAACTGCTTCAGAGGGGTAAGGCTCGCCGCTGCAGAATGCATCAATGGTACCGTCAGCAAGTGCCTGGCCCATATCAAAGAAATCAATCCGAACCAATTCCACATCTTTTTCCGGATCGATGCCATTGCGTTCCAAAACATCTAATAATAAAGCATGATGCATGGTGCCGGGAACATATGCAATGGTCTTGCCCTTTAGATCTGCCTCGGTTTCGATTCCTGAATTTACCCCGGCTACCAGAGCAGAACACTTGTTGCACAGACTGGTTACAATGCGGACCGGTTCATTATTGGACGCAGCGGTAATGGCTGTTACCAGGGTAGTTCCGGTCATATCCAGACCGCCGGATAAAAGGGCAGTTTTCTGGTCTCCGGGATTTGTAAATGGGAGAACTTCTATACCGGAGCTTTTATCGATAAACTGGTCATAAAAGAAGGGCTGGATTGTCTGGGCGGTTTTCCAGGTACCGACTTTTAATTGCGCGGCATCTGGTGCAGCCGTATATGCGGGGGCAGCATTTTCTTTTGCGGATGAACTTTCGGACGCTGAAGGGAATTCTTCTTTTGCATCATCCGTGGATTTTGTAAATTTTTGACAGCCGGCAGCAAATAGCATACTAAAAGTAAGTAACAGGATCAGAAATAAAAATGTAAGTTTTCCTTTAATGGTGTGCTTTTTCATGATATGTATCCTTTCATATAAATTATATATTCAGACCTGAAAATTAATCATTTCCTTCCTGATAAACGGTGTACCCACTATTTTGAAACCATTGTTTTGCTGTGTTTACATCGAACTGTTTCCACTTTTCATTTGGAAAACAGCAGGCATCTCTGGGAATGGCGCCTGTTTCTATTACAACTACATTGGCACCAAACTGAATTGCCAGCTCACTTGCCGGATGTACGCAGATTCCCGGAACTTTATAGCCGCATGCCAGCCTGGTAACTGCGATAATCTGGGCAAGTCTTTTATCACTGATCTGAGGGAATTCTCCGAGAGGAGTACCCTTGACCGGAACTCTTGCCATTGCGCCAGATACAATAGCGCCGTAATCGATAGTCATTTGGCAGATGTCTGCAATTTCTTCATTTGTATGTTCAATACCCACTGGTTCTACCAGGAAAACCAGCTTCAGGGGAGAATTTTTGCATGCATTAAGAGTTGCAGTACGCTCCTCTTTTTTAAATCGGGTATCTTTGCCTTCGCCTAAACGTAAAGAGTGATAAATGAAATCCACACCGCGTCTGGAAAGCTCGTGAGCTTTCGCAGTATCAAATTCACCGACGTTTAAACCGATTTCGTAGGTGCCCGGTACTTCTTGGCGAATCGTCTGAATGAGTGCTTCCAAAACATCCAGGCTGTAAAACTCCGTTGTTCTTAGTACAATCCAGCGTACTGTATTTTCAACATAGTATCTCACATTATCGATAATCTCTGACTCGGAAAAATCCCGTTCCACTTCAACCAATCCCCATTTTTTTCCAAGAGAGCAAAAATCGCAGTTCATCGGGCAGGCTTTAAAATCAACTCCCATAGCGCCCCAAAGGTAAGCACGTTTTTCCGTAATTGTTTGAGCAGCCTCAAAAGCTGCATTTCCAAGTGCCTCAAATGCCGGAGAGTCCAGGGGAATGGACAGAAGGTCAATCATGAGCTGCCGGTCAAGGGATTTCTGATTTAAAGCTGCATTTTTTGCATACTCGATTTTTTCTAATATATTCATTGTATTCTCCTTCAATAAGCTTTATAATAAAAGTCTAGCATATTTTGTGGAATTTTGGTGGTTAACAATATAGCTTTTTGGTAAAAATTTTAGAAAGTATAAATTTTTTACTGTTTTGTGGAGTGATTCAAAAAGGATCTTGTTTTAGATCAGTGAAGCTAAAATGAAACTGCCCGTTTCAGAAACAAAAATTCGAAAAATTGTGGAAAAATGTGTGAAAAAGTTATTGACACACACGGTGATGTGTAATATAATATCTCAATGTGACGTAGTACGTAGACGTTAAAAACCAAAGCCCCGGTGAGACGTTTTACTATAGAAACAGTTAATTATCCAAGGAGGTAAACCAATGAAGAGTTTTATGGCGAGTCCAGCAACAATTGAAAGAAAATGGTACGTAGTTGACGCTACAGGATATACATTAGGTCGTTTAGCATCAGAAGTAGCTAAAATATTAAGAGGAAAGAACAAACCGATCTTTACTCCTCACATCGATACAGGTGATTACGTAATCATCACAAATGCAGAAAAAATCCAGGTAACAGGTAAGAAATTAGATCAGAAGATTTATTATCATCATTCAGACTACGTTGGTGGAATGAAAGAGACTACCTTAAGAGAAATGTTAAACAAGAAGCCGGAAAGAGTTATCGAGCTTGCAGTTAAAGGCATGCTTCCAAAAGGACCTTTAGGAAGATCCATGATGACAAAACTTCACGTGTACACTGGTGCAGAGCATAATCATGCAGCTCAGAAACCAGAAGTATTAACATTTTAAGAAGGAGGTAAAAAACATTGGCTAATGCAAAATTCTACGGAACAGGAAGAAGAAAAAAATCAATCGCAAGAGTATATTTAGTACCTGGAACAGGTAAAGTTACTATTAATAAAAGAGACATCGACAACTATTTAGGTCTTGAGACATTAAAAGTTATCGTACGTCAGCCGTTAGTAGCTACAGAGACCAACGATAAATATGACGTTTTAGTAAACGTACATGGTGGTGGAACAACAGGACAGGCTGGTGCCATCAGACACGGTATCTCCAGAGCATTACTTCAGGTAGACAGCGATTTCAGACCAGTTCTGAAAAAAGCAGGATTCTTAACAAGAGATCCAAGAGCAAAAGAAAGAAAGAAATACGGACTCAAAGCAGCTCGTCGTGCACCTCAGTTCTCCAAGAGATAATAAGAAGTATTATAAGAAAATTAACAGAACCCTTGAAAACTCAGTGTTTTCAAGGGTTTCTCTATGTCTAAAGCAATTATGTGAAAGCCTAAAAAGTTATGAAAACATGTTCGTAACAGACAAGTAGCGGACACATAACAGACAAAAAAGGGGTATTTGAGATAAGACTTATATGGTGGTAGATCAACAAGCGTCAATAAAGGTTTGTCAGAAATAAATTTGATTAGTGGCGTTTTGATGTCTGGGCAAAAAGAATAGGGGGTATTGAAAATCAATACAATTTATAGATTGTATTGAGATACTCCATATGATAAAATGGACGCAAGGACAATCGTGTTGCAGGGTGAGTTGACTCCTATTCTTATAGAATGGGGGTGATGCTTATGAAAAATCATTTTGATTTTAAGGATATAATGACTTTTGGTCTGTTCCTTTTGGCATTACTTACATTCGTTTTTTCGTTTTGTAAGTAGTTCTACATAGCAAAACCGCCCTTGTACTTTGGCGAGTAAGGGCGGTTCTTTAACTAAACTTATGGGTCAACCCCTTGTGGGCGGTTGTTCCTTTTCTATCTATAATATAACATAACATGATATTAAATTCAATAAAAATTTGAGTAATTAAACAGTTTAGAATATTATCAGAATCTGTGGGTAACTAACACGTAACTGACAAATGGCTCATGAAACGCCTATTTTTGGGGTTCGGAGTTCTCCAATATTGACAGTTTGTCAGTTGCGTGTTATTCTATAATAAATTAAGGAGGATAATTATGAGACAGGTGAAGGAACCGGAAGTTCGCAGGGCAGAAATTATCCAGTCAGCTAAAAATTTGTTTTTGATAAAAGGTTTTACAAATGTTACGACGCAGGATATCGTAGATGATCTGAAAATTTCCCGTGGATTGCTTTATTATCACTTTAGGTCTAAGGAGGATATTTTAAAGCATATTGTTGAAGTAGAAGCTGCAGCTGTAAATATGTCACTGCGTAAAATAACATTTGACAATACGTTAAGTCCGGTAGAAAAAGTAAAACTATTTTTTAGTGCGACGATTATTCCTGAATCAGCTAATACAAGAGAAAACCGTTCTTTACAAGAAGCAGTCCGGATGCCCGAAAATACTTATATGATAGATCAGATTTTGCGAAAGTCTGCGGAAACTATGGCGGAGTATTTTGAGTCCATTTTAGTTCAGGGTAATAACTCTGGGGTTTTTTCTGTAGATCATCCCAAAGAAGTCTCCGTTTTTTTAATAACATCTTATCTGTTTACTTTAAACAGCAGGGATTTTTATGCAGAGGATATGGAGGCTGCCAAAAAGTATTTAACTGTTTTCAATCAGCTGCTAGAGAAAGTATTAGGCTGCAAAGAAAATACATTCTAATATCAACGATACTTTATGGTGTCGTTGATATTATTTTGATAACTAACTGACAAGTTGTCGGTAATAAAGGAGATGATTTTATGGGGATTCAACTCACGATGGAACAAATCAAGAATTTAATTCCGATACTTGTTCCCATTATTTTACTGCAAGGTGTATTAATGATTGTGTCACTAATCAGTATTCTGCGAAAAAACGCATCTTTTGATAAAAAGCTTATATGGATGATTGTTGTTATTGCGGTAAGCCTGATTGGCCCGGTAATTTATTTTGCATTGGGAGCAAAGCAATTGGATGAAGATGCATCGGATGGAAAGGAGTAATTGTATGGACGCCATTACAACAATTGGTTTAACCAAGCAGTACAAGGATTTTCATGCAGTGGATAACCTCTGTTTAAATATTCCACAGGGTTCGGTCTGTGGATTTTTAGGAAGAAACGGAGCCGGAAAAACAACTACCATCAGAATGCTGGTTGGGTTGGCACGTCCCACCTCAGGAAAAATTATCCTTCACGGCAGAGAACGGGTTTATGGAGAAAATAGCAATTCTGATATCAGCTATTTACCGGATGTACCCAGCTTTTATAGTTATCTTGCGGCACATGAATATCTGGATTTTTGTGGCAGACTGTATGGAATGAGTGCGAAACAGCGTGGGATGCGGACAAAATACCTATTAGAAAAGGTTGGATTACAATATACAAAAAAAGCAATATCCGGATATTCAAGGGGGATGAAGCAACGCCTTGGAATAGCCCAGGCACTTATGAATTCTCCGAAAACTATCTTCTTAGATGAGCCAATCAGTGCCCTCGATCCTATTGGCAGATATGAAGTGATGGAAATTATTCGTTCCTTACAAGGAAGTGTGACCGTGTTTTTCTCCACGCATATCCTTGCTGATGTGGAGTCCACCTGTGATTATGCAATTATTATGGACCATGGAAAGATTGTTGAGGCCGGTTCAATGGGAAAAATAAAGAAAAAATATGCGGGAAAATCGGCACAGATTAAATTCTACACGGAGGAGGATTGCGAACGAATGATGAAGATTTTTTCTAATTGCAAAGATGTTCTATATGAAAAATGCAATAATTTTGAGTTAAAGCTTTATGCATCTGATATGCAGATGCTAGGAAAAATACTCCCTCACATGTTGTTAGAATCCCAGGCAGTTTTAGAGAAATACCAGGTTTCAGCACCCACACTGGAGAATATTTTTATGGAGGTGACATCGAATGAGTAGTTTTATAACCTTTTATAGAAAAGAATTGATTGAAGGACATCGTACCAAAAAGATCTACATTCTGATGGGTATTTTTATGTTATTTGGAATGGCAAGTCCGATTTTAGCGCGCTATATGCGGGAAATTATCAGCCTTGCCATGGGAAGTGAAGCTCCAATACTCGTAACGGAACCTGTGTGGACGGATAGCTGGGGCCAATTTTATAATAACCTGGCACAGATAGGAGGAATATCCATTCTCTTATTATTCATGAGTGCTGTCTCCGGTGAAAAAATCAGTAAAACAGCAGCATTAACGCTCACGAAAAATCTCCCCCCGGCACATTTTATTATTGCAAAATACTGTGCGGCTGTCTTAATAGTTGTGGCAGCTTTTTTACCGGCATTACTATTATGCTGGGGGTATACCTATTACCTGTTTGGCATTGCAGGCCGGCTATGGGATGTATTCATTAGTGCTGCCTTATATCTAATGTTTGCTATTGTTTTGCTTGCGGTTACGATATTGGCAAGTTCCATAGCAAAAACGGCGGTGAGCTCTGCAATCTTTGCGTTTGGAGGATATTTACTCCTGATCGCTTCTGCTTACCTTCCAGCCATTGGGGGACTAATGCCGGGGAGATTGCTTTTGGCATCGGCAGGCGCAGTCTCTGGTATTGTTACTGTTCAGGGAGTAGCTGGTCAGATACTGGTAGCGATTGTATTTGTTTTGGTATGTATCTGGAGCGCTGTCAGACTGTTCAAATCACAGGAAATTTAGAATGCTAGAGCGTGTTTTAAAATTGCTTTCTGGCAGCTGTGCGTCACAGTTTGTGGGAGATTTGTCCCGGATGAAGGGCGCGTAGCGGGCTACGTAACCTGAATTCGGGGCAAATATGCCGCAAAGTGGGGCGTGCAGATGGCAGGAATGAATTTTCAAACAAGCTCTAGCACTTTTGCCTATCCTTTTTAAAGAGAACCTTTTTAAAGAGAACTATTGACAAAATACCCATTGTGAATTAAACTATAGGGGCAAATAATAACCCGATTTTGATATTCGAAAGGAGTGAATGTATTATGAAAAAACTGGAAATGGTGATTTGTAATTAATTTAATACTGTGTACACAGAGTCTAAGACTGATGTGTGCGTGTAACCCTTTCGTAAATACTGTATAAAACAGACTTGCCAATGGGCAAGTTTTTTTGTACCCAAAATTGGAGGAAATAATTTGAAAATAGTTAAAAAAGAAAGTATTATTAAGGGCCGGATCTGTGAGGTCCAACGTAAAATCTATACAATCGAATCTAAAGATGGAATTGTAAATGCCCAGTTAAAGGGCACGTTTTATAAAGAGGATAGGGAGCTTCCGGCAATTGGTGATTATGTTATGTTTGAACATAATCCTTATGGAGTTTCTTTGATCAGAGAAGTCCTTGAGAGAAAAAGCATTTTGAAGCGGCCAGACCAGTCAGGACATGCAGCAGGATTTGTTAAAAATATGAAAGAACAAATATTAGCTGCAAATTTTGATTTCGTATTCATCGTTGTTTCATTGAATAAAGATTACAATCTTAATCGCATCACAAGATATATTACGGTAACCTTGCAGGGCGGAGCCATGCCGGTTGTGATCCTATCTAAAGCAGATCTCTGTGAAGACAAAGAAAAATATGTGAGAGAAGTGAGCTGCATCTCAGAAAATGTAGATGTATGCGCAGTCAGCGCACTGACAGGAGAA
Organism: Robinsoniella peoriensis; assembly: GCF_000797495.1. Classification (GTDB taxonomy): domain Bacteria; phylum Bacillota; class Clostridia; order Lachnospirales; family Lachnospiraceae; genus Robinsoniella; species Robinsoniella peoriensis. The sequence continues at coordinate 243,876 of NZ_JTGN01000004.1, read as the reverse complement.
GGGATGGACTGCCTAGACGCATACTTGCAAGAAGGCAGAACGATTGTTTTAGCAGGATCTTCCGGGGTTGGAAAATCAACTTTGATAAATGCAATTACTGGAAAAAACATTATGAAGGTTAGTGAAATACGTGAATCAGATTCGAAAGGACACCACACTACCACACATAGACAGTTAATTACCCTTCCATCGGGGGTGACAATCATAGATTCTCCAGGGATAAGAGAACTGGGGATGTGTGAGGTGAATGAAGGGTTAGAAAACACATTTACGGATATATCAGAACTTATCAGCCAATGCCGTTTTTCTGATTGCAGACATATGACGGAACCTGGCTGTGCTATCATAGGGGCTATTCAGAATCAGACACTGTCAAAATCCAGGTGGGAATTGTATTGCACCCTGAATGAGGAAAATAATTCATGGAGAGGAAAAAGCAGTACAAGATCCGGTAAAATGAAAAAGAATAAGAATAAAAATCAAAGATAGCATAGGAGGTGGCGGAGGTGATAGAATTAAAAGATTTAGAGAATAGATATCTGAAAGGTGCGGTTGCACTTGCTGTAAATGAATATGAGCAGGAGCTCAGGAGTTGTAGATTATTAATACAGGATGATTTTAGGGATAAGATTAGCCATACCATTGAAGTATTATTCCAAAACAGACTTGGAAAAGCCGCAATTCTGGACAATACTCTAATCGGCTATTTGGCCTTCACAGGCCCGATAGAAGGAGCTTTTGGAAATGTGAGAGGGGTATTTTCACCAATTGGAGGAAGTGCGTTTTCAGGAACGGACAGAGGCAGACTGGCATCTCTTTTATTTGCAGAGGCAGCAGAAGAGATCGTCCAAAACGGGATCTGTGGATTTGCTTTGAGCAGATATGCACACGATGACGAAGCCGGCAGAAGTCTTATTATGAATGGGTTTGGTATAAGATGTGCGGATGCAATGCTTAGGCTGTCTGACAGAAAAATTGTGGAAAAAGCAGATAGGGAATTAAAATGCAGAGAGCTAACAGGCAGAGATAAACGATTAGCAGAGCCACTGAAAATGGGGCTGATACACCATCTTCGTAAAGCCCCCACGTTTTTTTGGAAAAGTACAGATGAAAATTCTGAATGGTTTTACGAAGATCATGTCAGAATCTTTGCTGCTGAAAAAGACCGGAAAATTATTGGTTATATGGCTCTGGACGATGTGGGGGAAACTTTTTTATCAGAACATCCGTCCATATCTAATATATGTGGTGCCTATGTGGAAAAAAATTATAGAAAATATGGCGTGGCACAACAGTTATTGGAATATCTATGCCAGATATGTGAAAGTGAAGGTAAGACATATCTTGGCGTTGATTGTGAAACAATGAATCCTGCAGCATTAAGGTTCTGGGGGAAATATTTTGAAAATTATACTTATAGTTATGCTAGAAGAATTGATGAACGTCTGTTGGTTATGAGGTAGACCTCAATAAAAGGTTACAGACATTTTGCAGGGAAATCGCTGCAGCAGATAAAGGCCTCTCCGAATAGCGGAGGGGCTTTAAACGGTTCTCAACATTTTATTTTACTTTATAATAGTCATCAGCGGACAGGAATGTTATAATATTTTTATTCGGTTTCATGTTAATTCCGGATATAACGAATGAAAATAAAGTAATATGATATAAGTGAGAATGCAAATGAAAAAATTAGTAATAGGAATTTTAGCCCATGTAGATGCAGGCAAGACAACGTTGTCTGAGAGTATGCTGTATCTGAGCGGCAGTATAAGGAAATTGGGAAGAGTAGACTATGGGAACGCATTTTTAGATACCTATGAACTGGAACGGGAAAGGGGGATTACCATTTTTTCCAAACAGGCAGTATTTACTTTGGGAGAAACACAGGTGACTCTTTTGGATACCCCCGGGCATGTGGATTTTTCAGCGGAAATGGAGCGTACGCTTCAGGTACTGGATTATGCAATCCTTGTTATAAATGGGGCTGATGGAGTTCAGGGGCATACCCAGACGTTATGGAGGCTGCTGGCACGCTATCAGATTCCTATGGTTTTGTTTGTAAATAAAATGGACCAGAATGGAACGGATAAAGAAGCACTAATGGCAGAATTGAAAAAAAGGCTGGATGAAGGGTGTACCGATTTTGGAACAGAGCAGAACCGGGATGACTTTATGGAAAATCTTGCAATGTGCGACGAGACATCCCTGGAACGGTATCTGGAAACGGGATTGCTAGAGACGGAAGATATTATCAGATTAATAATGGCAAGAAAAGTGTTCCCCTGTTTCTTTGGATCTGCACTAAAACTTACCGGTGTTGAAGAATTTCTAAAAGGGATTGAAACATATATGAAACCTAAGGTATTTCCGGAAGAGTTTGGGGCAAAAGTTTATAAGATTGCGAGAGATGACCAGGGAAGCCGGCTGACATATATGAAAATTACGGGAGGAAGCCTGAAAGTGAAAACTCTTCTGTCTAATGGTTCGGGGAGTACTGCTGAAAGAGGAACCGGGGAAGAATCTGAATATTGGGAGGAAAAGGCAGATCAGATCCGTATTTATTCCGGGAGCAGATATGAGATGGTAAATGAGGCTAAGGCAGGAAGTGTGTGTGCAGTTACAGGCCTTAGTAAAACTTATCCCGGCGAAGGACTGGGGATAGAAGCAGCATCTGAGATCCCGGTTTTAGAACCGGTTCTGACCTATCAGATTCAGCTTCCGCCGGAGTGTGACGTACACCGTATGCTTTTGCAGCTGCGACAGATGGAAGAAGAAGATCCGCTGCTGCATATTGTATGGAATGAACAGCTAAATGAGATTCATGCCCAGTTGATGGGAGAAGTGCAGATCGAGATTTTAAAAAGACTGATTTTGGAACGGTTTGGCGTTGCGGTTGAATTTGGTACCGGAAATATTTTATATAAAGAGACCATACAGGAAGCGATAGAAGGGGTGGGGCATTTTGAACCCCTTCGCCACTATGCGGAAGTTCATTTACTGATGGAGCCTTTGGAGGCGGGAAGCGGTTTACAGTTTTCGTCTGCCTGCAGTGAAGATATATTGGATCGGAACTGGCAGAGATTGATTTTGACACATCTGGAGGAAAAGGAGCATTTAGGAGTACTGACAGGATCACCCATTACAGATATGAAGCTTACGGTAGTTACAGGACGGGCGCACCAAAAGCATACGGAAGGCGGAGATTTCAGACAGGCGACTTATCGGGCTGTCAGACAGGGGTTAAAGAAAGCAAAAAGTATTTTGCTGGAACCGTACTATGAATATCGTTTAGAAGTCCCGGCGGAAATGATTGGAAGGGCATTAGCGGATATGCAGAAAATGCACGGAACCTTTGGATCGCCTCTGATGGAAGGGGAAATGTCTGTACTTTCGGGAACTGCGCCGGTAGTGACTATGAGGGATTATCAGACGGAGGTAATCGCATATACCAAAGGAAGAGGCAGGTTGTTCTGTACATTTAAAGGATATGCGCCCTGCCATAATGCAGATGAAGTAATAGAAGCAATTGGGTATGATTCTGAACATGATCTGGATAATCCTACCGGGTCTGTTTTCTGCTCTCATGGGGCAGGCTTTGTGGTTAAGTGGGATCAGGTGCAGGAATATATGCATGTGGAAAGCGGATTATCCTTACCGGAGGTGGAGGTGAAAAGAGGTATTTCAGAAGCGCTATCCTCATCGTCTGTGCCGGGGGAGTCGGGGGGCTGGCAAAGTGAAAAAGAATTAGAGGAAATCTTTGTCAGGACATTTGGACCGATTAAACGGGAACGAAGTGATTCCTCGTTTCGCAGTACCTCTGTAAATAAAGACGAGACCAAAGTAAAGATCAGGCAGAAACCGGATATGCAGGATGAGTATCTGTTGGTGGATGGCTATAATATCATTTTTTCATGGGATGAACTCAAAGATCTGGCAGAAGTCAATATTGAGAGTGCCAGAAATAAACTGATGGATATACTATGCAATTATCAGGGATATAAAAAGTGTACTCTGATTCTGGTTTTTGATGCTTATAAGGTGGAAGGGAATATTGGAGAGGTGCTTTTGTACAACAATATTCATGTGGTTTATACGAAGGAAGCGGAGACGGCAGATCAGTACATTGAGAAAGTAGTGCATGAGATCGGAAGAAAATATCATGTGACAGTGGCTACTTCTGATCGCCTGGAACAGGTAATTATCATGGGACAAGGTGGAAATCTGCTCTCTGCAAGGGGGCTGAAAGAGGAAATTGAAATCGTGAATAATGAGATTCGAAATGAATGTCTGGCGAAACGGCAAAACAGCCGGAATTACCTGTTTAACCATATGTCGGATGAAATGGCTGATTATATGGAGGATGTGCGGCTGGGGAAGAAAGAGATAAAATAGTTTCCTCGCTGGGACTCTTATTATTACCGTTAATCCCTGAGAGAATTTCGCATTAGGGATTAATTTTAATCAGAAAGTTCTGCGGGATGGCAAACGCATTCCTGACTGATTTCCTGGAAATACATGGATAAGACAAGAGAATAAGCAAGGAAGAGCTAAAAAATATTACGGCTTATTTTATCAACCATGGGATGGACAGTAAGGATGCGATATACAGATGCCAAATGTTTACCTGTATGGATTGAAAACAATTTAATTCGTACTCAAGAGAAGGGAGAAAATACAATTTGAGAAAAGAAGCATCGATTACATTGTGGAAAGAATTATATCAGGTTGCATTGGAACTAAAGGCTTTAGAGCCCTGGAAATATTTTTGGGACTGTGATCTTGTGTCCATAGAACTGCAAGAATCCGGGGAAGATGTTTTTTGTAGTATCATGGGATCCGGCGGAAATTATTATGGTGTTGGCGTTTATGAGGGGGTAGAAGGTCTGGAAGATTTTGAAATGCTTACATCAATGGAAAAATTGGGTCTTCCCTTTGAATATGTGATGTTTGAACAGTCAAGTTTAAGCTGCTGTTTTGGGGATAGAGAAGATGTTCCACCAGAGCAGAAAAAATTAATCAGGGAACTTGGGTATAAATTCAGAGACAAAGGGGAATGGCTATATTTCGAATCATTTAAGAAGAGATATGCACCTTATATTCCGGATGAACGGGAAGTTAAAGTTTTACTTGAGACCTTTAAAGGGCTTATTATGGCTTTTGTAAGTGTTGTCTATAGAGGACTTAAGGTAGATTTTGAACATGGAGAAATGGTGAGACGTGTCTATAATAAAGAACGTGATGAGTGGCAGAACTTTGCAATACCTTACCCTAAAATTCAAAAAAATTTTCCTAAAGTTACTTTTCGGGATGATACAGTAAAAAAACGCTTAAAAGGGTTGAAAAAGAGCAATACAGAACTTGTAATTGATATTGCGTATATGAATACCAGAGTTCAGGAAATAGGACATGACAGACCGGTTAATCCATTACTGTTTATTGCGTTGGACGGGAATTCGGGAACAATTATAGAATTGGATTATTTGCAAATGGATACAAATGAAATTGATAAAATATTACAGTTTTTTATTTTATATGTGGAAAAAAATGGACTTATGAAAGTAATTCGTGCCAGAAATCCATGGGTGTTAGCTGCGCTTAAGGATATTTGCAAATATTGTGAGATAAGGCTGGAACAGGATTCGTTATATGAGTTGGATGATATGCTTCATGAAATAAAATCATCTGTTATTCCGTGATATAAATGTCTGGTAGATATGTAAATTGCAGTGCACGGAAGCAGTGCAAAATCAGGTCAGAAATCCAATAAAGGTTTCTGACCTGATTTTTTACGTTAGGATCTTGACAAACCCTCACAATACTTATGAATGGCAGACGATACTATCTATTTGTTTCAGTTCTTCTTCTGTAAAAGAGGTGTTTTCAAGTGCCTTTATATTTTCCAGAATCTGCTCCGGCTTACTTGCACCGATGAGTACGGAGGTTACCTTTCCATCTCTTAAAATCCAGGCAAGAGCCATCTGGGTCAGCGATTGGCCTCTATTTGCAGCAAGTTCATTTAATTGCTGAACCTTATGAAGCATTTCGGCATTCAAGTCTTTTTCGTGTAAATAGGGGCTTTTGTGACCTCCTATACGGGAATCAGAAGGAATACCGTTTAAATATTTACCGGTTAGTATGCCCTGCTGAAGCGGGCTGAATGCGATGCAGCCTATACCGTGGTCGAATAAGAAGTCTTTTAATCCATCTTCTTCTATCCATCTGTTTAACATGGAATAGGAAGGCTGGTGGATGACAAATGGTGTTTTCAGTTCTTTTAAGATAGCATATGCTTTGCTGGCTTCTTCCTTTTTATAATTGGATATGCCAACATATAAGGCTTTACCCTGGCGCACAATCTGGTCAAGTGCCAGCATGGTTTCTTCCAGGGGGGTATCCGGGTCGGGTCTGTGGTGGTAAAAGATATCTACATAATCAAGTCCCATTTTCTTCAGGCTTTGATCCAGGCTTGCAGTGAGGTATTTACGGGAACCGCCGTTACCATATGGTCCCTTCCACATGTCGTATCCGGCTTTGGATGAAATGATCAGTTCATCCCGGTATTGCATCAGGTCAGATTTCAGGATTTGTCCCATATTGGTTTCTGCACTGCCATAGACCGGACCGTAATTATTGGCGAGGTCAAAATGTGTAATTCCGTTATCAAATGCGGTGAACAGAATTTTTTTCATATCCTCTAAGTTATTGACGGAACCAAAGTTGTGCCACATTCCCAGGGATAATGCCGGGAGATACAGGCCGCTGTTTCCGCATTTATGATATTGCATTTTATTGTCGTATCTTGTAGGATCAGCTGTGTACATAATTATTTCCTTTCTGGTTTTTTATACATTTTATATCAGAAAAGTAGTTTATACTATGGACTTTTCGGACTGGATATTTTATGATAGGTTTGTATTTTTAACATAAGGAGAACATTATGGAAAGTCCAAAAGTAGAAAATCAGATCATTTGGCCCCAGCATTGTTATGTGAATGGGAATTGGAAATGTTACAGTATGGAAAAGCATTCACATGGGGGCCTGGAAATAAATTATATCTTAGAAGGTGCCTGCACTTATATCGTCGGTGAAAAAGAATACCGATTAAAAAAGAAAAATATGATCATTATAGAAGGAGAATATCCACATCAAAAAGTCTTTGACCGAAATGTACCCTGCACAGTTATGGGAGGGGAGTTCCGGTTAAAAGAAATGAACATACCCATGCTTTCTTTTGCTGCCCTGGCAGAGCATGACAGGCAGCTGGGAGAATTTCTGCGTCAGTTGAACGGATGCAGCGTGATTGAAGATGCACATCTGCTGCTTGGGGATTTCGGAAGGCTGCACAGTGAATGCCAGGATAAAAACCGGGAAATATATATTGCTACGCTGACGAATAAATTCTTAATGGATACAGCAGATGCTTATTACAGTAAAAATCCTTCGGTTAAGGCATATATAGTCCAGATAAAGGAGTATATCAGAAATTATTTCTGCAAGCTCTCAAATATACAGGAAATAGCAGAACAGGTTCACTTAAATTCCACTTACATGGAACGGATTTTCAAACGGGAAGCCGGATGTACAATTTGGCAGTATGTAATGGAATGCCGAATGAAAGCTGCAAAAGATCTGTTAGAAAACTCCCGGATTCCCATTGGTGAGATTGATCTTCTGATCGGGATGAATTCCAGGCAGACCTTTTATATTCAGTTCAAAAGGCATTACGGTGTCTCGCCGGCGGAGTATCGTAAATTATGCCATAAAGATAAGGGTAAATAATGAAAAATAAACCGAATTAAATCGGGAAGTTCCGCAAAAAAATGCAATGACAAACAGAGCAGGATAGTATATAATTGGCATCATTAACAGAAAAAACTGGAACAAACCAAAAACCAACAAGTAACTAATAAGGAATCAATCTGGAAGAAAGGAGCCAAAATGCGGGAAAAGCTGACGAAAAGCGATGTAAAGAAGATAGAAGAAGAAATCGAGCACAGAAAACTGGTTGTGCGCAAAGAAGCACTGGAAGCAGTGAAGGAAGCCAGAGCACATGGAGATCTGAGTGAAAATTTTGAATACCATGCGGCTAAAAAGGACAAGAACAAAAATGAAAGCAGAATCCGTTATCTGGAGAGGATGCTGAAAACAGCAGAGATTATTACCGATGATTCCAGGGAAGATGAAGTGGGATTAAATAATACAGTAGAAGTTTATTTTGAAGAAGACGAAGTTTCTGAAAAATTCAGGCTGGTTACATCCATCAGAGGAAATTCCATGAAAGGATTAATCAGTACGGAATCTCCCATTGGAAAAGCAATTATGGGACACAAGGTAAATGACCGTATTTTTATCAGGGTAAATGACAATTATGGATATTATATTGTGATTCGGTCGATTGAAAAGACCTTGGAAGATGAGGCAGATCAAATCAGAAGTTTTTAAATATGGAGGCAGAGATGACATTAAAAGAACGCATGGAAAAAGGATTTTTATACTACGAAGAAGGAAATGAAAGTGAAGAGGATCAGAGATACGAGAAATTAATTGAGAAACAGAGACAGGATTGCAAAGAATTGATTTTTGATTATAATGCAACCCGTCCCTCTGACCTGAAGGCAAAAAAAGAGATTTTGGGAAAACTTCTTGGAGAAATGGGAGAACACATCTGGATTGAAGCACCGGTATTTATGTCTTATGGATGTAATGTACATATTGGAGATTATTTCTATGCTAACTTTAATCTGACAATTGTGGATGATATTGATGTGTATATCGGAGATCATGTCATGATTGCACCGAATGTAACAATTTCCGCTACCGGTCATCCGGTAAATTATGAATTCCGCCGCCGGGGTACGCAGTTTTCCATTCCGGTTGTAATTGAAGATGATGTCTGGATCGGTTCGAATGTAGTGATTTTACCGGGAGTCCGAATCGGAAAGAATTCGGTTATTGGAGCAGGCAGTGTAGTTACCCACGATATACCTGCAGACGTAGTGGCGGTAGGAAATCCATGCAGGGTTATGCGTCAGATAACGGAGCGTGACAAGGAGTATTATACGAAGGATAGAAAGGTAGACGGGGAATTCCATATATAGGAATCGCCCAATTATCCAGAGCAGACTGCATACTACTGTGAACTGGCAGACAGATTGGGACTGATAAAAACCATGGGGAGTGATTTCCACGGGAAAACAAAACCATCTGTGCGTCTGGGGGCAGTTAATGGCGATAAGGAATAAAAAGAATAAGCTTTGATATCCGGTCATTACGGAAATCAAAGCTTATTTTTTTCGTCTGAAAATAATTTGAATCAGCAGGCAGATTATCAGAATCCCGGAAAGAGAAAACCCGGCAAAACTAATCCATGGCATATAGAAGATTTCCGGAGTTATATCGGTCATACAGATGAGGCTGGAGCCGATAAATAATGCAGCAGCCAGAATTCCCAGAACCAATCGGTCCGTCATACGGTGCATTCCATATAGGAATTCCCTGGAATCAGGTATCTCTAGATTTATTTTTGCCTGACCATTTTTCGTTATATTCAGGAGATCGGACAACTGAGCCGGAATATCCAGGAACTTATCAAAGGAAGTGTAGATAGATCGGCCTTTGTGCAAAATCTCTTTTTTCCAGTCCAATTCCTTTAGTAAGAGCGATGACATGTGGGCAGAGAGAATCTGCAGTATATTTACTTTGGGTGAGCAGATGCTGAGCGTGCCTTCCATTGTAATCATACTTCGCCCCAGCAGTGTAATATCCATATTAATGGCGATGTGGTGTTCCTTTACCATATCCAGGAGTTTTTCGATCAGTTCTCCCAGTTTCATATTGCCAAAATCCATGGAGACATATTTACTTACAATGTCATCAATATCCGTATACAGCCGGGCATGGTTAATTCGTTCTTTTGCTTCGCCTAAAGCCAGAAGTACATTTTTTAGCTCATAAATATCGTTTTTTAAGATAGAAAGTATGGCCCTTCTTAAGAGCTGTTTGTAAAATTCAGATAAATGACCGGTCATACCAAGATCCAGCCATGCAATCTGTCCGCCTGAGATGCGGATATTGCCGGGATGGGGGTCAGCATGGAAGAAACCGTCTTCCAGAATTTGTTTACAATAATTCTCCGCTGTCTTTTCTCCGATTTCCGTCATGTCATAGCCCTGTTTTTCCAGATCTGTAATATGATCAATGGGGATTCCTTCGATATAATTCATAACCAGCATGCGGGAAGTGGTGTATTCGTGCAGAACCTGAGGACAGGTGATGTAGACAATTTCTTCCTGGTTTTTATAAAATAAATCCAGGTTTCTGGCTTCCAGCAGGAAATTCATCTCTTCCTGTGCGGTTTTCCAGAGCTCATCCAGAACCGTTTTAAAATCAATTAAATTACCGGTTCCCATTGTTATTTTTAAAATACGGACTGCTTTCTTAAGAAGTTTTATGTCATTGGACATGGTTTCTTTAATTGCCGGTCGCTGTACTTTTATTACAACGTTTGTACCATCTGATAAAGACGCCATATGCACCTGGGCAATAGAAGCAGAGCCCAGAGGCAGCGGATCAATTTTTAAAAATATCTCACCGGATGGCCGTCCAAGCTCTTCTTCTATAACAGATTTTATGATATCAAAAGACAAGGGCTTCACCTGCGTACGAAGTCTTGAAAGTTCTTTGCAATATGCTTCCGACAGCATATCAGAGCGCATAGACATGATTTGTCCCAGCTTTACATAAGTAGGACCCAGATCTTCTAATATTTCCCGCAGCTTTACCGGCGATAAGCCACGGGTGATATGATGCTTTTTCAGTACGTCCAGGATGTCTTTCAGACGACCGCCGGGGAAATCTTCCTCCCTGGTATTCAGTGGGGGGATGTCCTGTTTTAAAGTATCATTGGTCATGATCCTTTTCTTCTCCGCTTATATCGTTTTGTGCTTCTGCCGATTTGCAGCAGCAATCTTCGGTTTCGTCAGAACTGCAGCAGCAATTCTCACTTTCATCAGAAGAGTTACAGCAGCAATCTTCCCCGTTTTCACAGGAGCAGTTTGGCTTTTCTTTCTCCATTGCAGCAATTTTTTCTTTTAATGCTTCCAGTTCCTCTTCGGTCATGTGATTTACTGCTTTCATGACATCTTTGTATTCCCTTACAATATTGACAGTTACATGGTCGTTCATTTTTTCTTTGGCATTCCGCTTTAACTCTTCATTTAATACCTTACCCTGTTCAACGGTAATCTCACCTTTTTTTACAAGGGTATCTATGATCTCCATGGTAGATTCCGCTGTGGTAGCAATTGCGCCAACGCCTGCCAGAAATATTTTCTTTAAACCTTCACCTAGTTCCATATAAGTCGTCCTTTCTATGTTTGCTGATGTACAGTTACTATTTTTATAGTATAACATATTATCAGACGATTTTTCGCTTTTAGGAAAATTTTATAAATTTATTAAGATTTTATACATAAGAACAAAATTATAATTTATCCATGAATTATTAAGAAATTGTTTAGCCTGACTTTACACAGACTTTACATAAAAAGGTTAGACTAAAATCTTAATATGACCTTTTACAGAAATGGCCGGACAGATATTCACCGGCTGATGAGAGGATGGTAAAATGAAAGCAGAGGTTGATTGTAAGTCGGGATTAAATAAAAATGAAATAGCAGACAGGATAAAAGAGGGGAAGCAGAATATTGTACAGAGCAATATTACAAAGACAAAAGGACAAATTATTAAGTCTAATGTGTTTACTCTGTTTAATCTGCTGAATGCGCTGATCGCAGTTGCCCTGGCAGTAGTGGGTGCCTGGTCCAATATGGTGTTTACCGGTATTATTCTTTTAAATATTATCATTGGGATTGCACAGGAATTAAAGGCGAAAAAACTGGTGGAAGAATTATCATTATTATCCATGCCCACAGTAACAGTAATCCGGGATAGTGAAGAGCAGACGATTTCAGTGGAAGAGATTGTATTGGATGATATAATGCTTCTGGAAAGCGGAAGGCAGATCAGCTGCGATTCTATTGTGATGGAAGGAGAGCTGGAAGTAAATGAGTCACTTCTGACAGGAGAATCGGATTCTGTTATAAAAAGAGCCGGAGACAGGCTGCTTTCCGGAAGCAGTGTAATCTGCGGGAAATGTTACGCGCAGGTAGAACATGTAGGGAACGAAAATTACGCTGCAAAGATTTCAGAAGAAGCAAAGAAAATGAGAAGCGTTAACTCAGAGTTGATGAATTCTATGAAAAAAGTTACGAAGGTTACAAGTTTCCTGATTATTCCGCTGGGCGTGATCCTTTTTGCGGAAGCATTTTTCTTAAGAGGGGATTCGACTTTCAGTGCGGTAGTATCCAGTGCGGCCGGATTACTTGGAATGCTGCCCAAAGGATTGGTTCTTCTGATCAGCATTTCACTGGCTGGCGGTGTGATAAAGCTGGCGAAACAAAAGGTTCTGATACAGGATCTGTATTCACTGGAATCCCTTGCCCATGTGGATATTCTTTGCCTGGATAAAACAGGGACGCTTACCGAGGGGAAAATGCAGGTGAGCAGGACTTATGATCTGGCGAAGGAAAGCGGCATCGAGGTGGATTTCCATAAAATGATGGGCAGTTTTTTACATTACAGTGATGACAATAATGCTACTTTCCAGGCTTTGAAGGAATACTACAAGGAGGAAGATTCTTATACAGTTATCGGTAAAATACCATTTTCCTCCCAGAGAAAGTGGAGTGCAGTTTCTTTTGAGGGGGGCGGAACATTTGTTGTCGGAGCGCCGGAACGTCTGTTAGATGGCAGGATACCGGGATTTCTTCAAAAAGAGATTGAAAATGGAAAGCGGGTTATTATTGCAGGCATCACCCGGGACCAGGTACAGCCGGACGAAACCCTTACAAGAGTCTGCCCGTTAATGGCTGTCGTTATCAATGATAAGGTGCGGGAAAATGCTTCGGAAACACTGCGGTATTTCAGGAAGGAAGGCGTGGAGATTAAGATCATTTCCGGTGATAATCCGGCAGCAGTATCTTCAATTGGTAAAGAGGCAGGGCTGGCTAATTACCGGGCGTATATTGATATGAGCACCATAGCGGAAGAGGCAGATCTAACCCGGATTACTTCAAAATACACCGTATTCGGACGAACTACTCCATTACAGAAAAAACAGCTTCTGCAGGCAATGAAAGAACAGGGGCATTCGGTAGCAATGACAGGGGATGGGGTGAACGATCTGCTGGCACTGAAAGAAGCGGACTGCAGTATTGCCGTTGCCGAAGGAAGTGATGCGGCTAAGCAGGTTGCTCAGGTAGTATTGCTGGATTCTGACTTTTCTTCCCTGCCGGATGTGCTTTTGGAGGGCCGGAGAGTAGTAAATAATGTAACCAGAGTAGCAGGGGTATTTTTTGTAAAAACCATATACTCCGTGTTATTAACGGTGATCTGTATCTTGTTAAATATGCCGTTTCCATTTATTCCGATACAAATTACACTGATAGATGCTGCGATTGAAGCTTATCCGGCATTCTTAACTGCGTTTGAACCCAATGGAAATAAAGTGGGAGAAAAATTTCTTCCGGCAGCGTTTCGAAGAGCTGTGCCGAATGCCGTCGCCATTATATTTGGTATCATGTCTGTTTATCTGGCAGCCCCGCTGCTTGGAATCGGTGCAGGGCAAATGAATACGGCAGCGTATCTTCTGGTAGGTATTGTGAGTATTGCCGCAGTGATCAGATCCAGTGCTCCATTTACAAAACTGAGAGTTTTTGTATGCAGTACGATGACGTTTGGATTCATTGCAGCGATTACATTGTTTCATTCATTGCTCAAAATCGAAGGACTTAGCTTTGAAGCGGTACTGGTACTGGGATTTGCTTCTGTAGGAGCTCTGTTGCTGGAACGAATCGTGTCTATGATTATTCACATAAGCCAGGGGAAAAATTCAGCAGGTTCTATTTCCGGGAGAAAACAATCAGTTGGTGAAAATTAAAATAAGAGAAAAAACGCGCTGTGGTCCTGGCGCGTTTTTTTGTGATTGAGTTAGAGAGTTTGGCGATACGCGGGCATTCGCTGCGAAATCCTGATGCATTTCAAAGCTCACTGCCCACTCCCATCTTTCCGTTGCTCGATCTCCATCTACAAAGCGTCCCCTTACTCAGCTAAACCCAAATATAATGTTTTGCAACTTATATATATATTCTGTTTATGCTAACTAAAATCTTGAGTTGTTCGCGGCATATGTGCAATGCAGTACTAATTTAAATCCCTGATATATTGAATCAGATATTGATAAAAATCAGAAATTGGCTTTTTATTCATTACAACCTGTTCGTATGTGATGATTATGTCCCGGCGGCATACCGGACTGTCAATGGGAAGGAGGACTACCTGGGGGAGATCAGGCAGAGGACCCCAGGAATATTTAGGCCAGAAGCCAATTCCAAGACCGGCAGCAATCAGGTTACGGACAGCCTCGGGACTGTCGCTTTCGAATGCAATGTGCGGTGTAAAACCTGCCGCCAGACAGAACTGGTCGCAGATTGTACGGATGGGTTTGGAACCGGAGAAGCTGATATAGCCTTCGTTCCGGGTTTCTTCCAGAGAAATGGACTGGCGTAAGGAGTAGGGCGAATTTGCGGGAACAGCCAGAAAAAAGTCTTCCTGGAGCAAGAGCAGGCTTTTGCTGTCCAGTACATTTCCGGGAATAGCAGAAGAAATACTCAGATCATAGACCGTATCATTTTGATCCTGGGACAGCTGGAATATGATATCCGGATGCAGAGATTTATAAGAAATGATACAGCTGGTAACCAGTGCGGTAGCAGTAAGGAGGTTTAAGCGGATTGTCCGGCTGGCATTCTCGTTCACTGCCTGTAATTCTGCCGGGAGATGATCCAGAGCGGACATAATGGGAAGGAGGCGCTCTTCCAGCCGCTTACCCATGTCATTTAAGGCGATGCCTCTGTTCTTGCGGTCAAACAGTAAAACGCCAAGTTCTGATTCCAGCCGGTGGATGGACTGGGAGAGAGCAGGCTGTGCAATGTGCAGGACTTTTGCAGCCTGGGTAATGTGTTCGTATTTAGCAGCAGCCAAAAAATATTTTAGTTGTAGAAGTTCCATGGTATTTTATCCTCTTATATTTTCATCTTTATATGTTGGGAAAATTTCAACATATAATATTTATATTATGTAAATATAATTATTATATATTGGATATGATGGAATGACAAGAATATAATAGTAAATTGAAAAGTAATGCAAGGCAGAGGAGTGCATATAATTATGAAGAAAAAAAGGCATGGACAAATGTCAGAGTCCATACCAGTGGGAATTATACTGGCGGTTGTGGGAGGTTACCTGGATGCCTATACTTATAATGCAAGAGGACATGTATTTGCAAATGCACAGACCGGAAACATGGTTCTTCTCGGACAGAATTTGTCTCAGGGTCAGTGGACGGAAGGAATTCAATACATCATACCCATACTGGCATTTGCAGTTGGGATTTATATTGTGGAAAAAATTAAAGAGAGGTTTCAGCGGAATACGCAAATCCACTGGCGGCAAATTATTGTACTATTGGAAATAATATTGCTTCTGGCAGTGGGATTTCTGCCTCAGTCACTGAACCTGCTGGCAAATGTCTGCGTCTCCTTTGTGTGTGCTATGCAGGTAGAAAGCTTTCGAAAGGTGAAGGGAAATTCTTATGCTACAACAATGTGTACCGGCAATCTGAGAAGTGCTACAGAATTGTTTTGTGCATATAGGCAGACTAAGAATCCGGAACTCAGAAAGCGCAGTCTGCAATACTATGGGATTATCCTGGTTTTTATTATGGGAGCTATTCTGGGAGTTGTAATGACGCGGATATTTAAAGACAGAGCTGTATGGTTCTGCTGTGTCTTTTTAGCATTCGGTTTTCTGGTCATGTTTATAAAAGAAGATGCAGAGGGAGAAAATTAACGTTTGTTTCAGATGAATAAGAAAAGAAGAAGGAGCATTTTATCCGCAGGGGAAATGCTCCTTCTGTTATCTGATTTAATAGGATTTTACGGTCATGGTGCTTTTCAAGCCCTTTTTGCTAAAAAGTTTTTTATAGTATGCAGTCTTTGACTTTGGAACTTTAATTACGGCATTTGCAGGAATTCCGGACATTACTTTAAGGCCTGCTTTCCTCAGGTTCTTGGATTTTATTGTAATTGTCTTTAATTTTTTATCTCCATAGAAGGCATATCTGCCAATTGATTTTGTGGAAGACGGCAGTGTAATAGATGTCAGTGATTTACACTTCATAAATGCTTTGTCACCTATGGAAGAAACTCTGGAGGTGCCCATAGTTACTTTTTTGAGAGCCGTACAGTTGTAAAATGCATGATTACCAATTGCTGTTATGTTTTTGCTAATGGTAACTTTATGCAGTTTTTTATTTCCCTTAAATGCAGCATTGTCAATGGCAGTCACTTTCAGCGTAGTATTCAGAAACTTTACGGTGGATGGGATCGTTATGGATTTCAGGGAAACGCCCTTTTTCACACCGGTTAATTTTACTTTAGATGAAGAGGTTACTTTATAGTTTAGCTTTCCGTAGGTAAAGGTGTTGCCCGCTGCCGGCTTTTTCAAGGCCAGAGAGGATACTGCGTTTGTCAAAGCTTTCATTGCGTTGTCAACTTCACTCTGCGCAGCATTTTCTTTTGTTGAGACTGATCTGGCAGCTGCCAGGGCGTTTTGCAGTGATTTCCAGGAGGAATCGGTATAATTGCCCTGCTTTATACCTGCGGCAGATGTTATTTTCTGATTCAGTACGGTTTTGTCAGCTAATCTAACCAGCCCCTGGAAAGCTGCATTTAATTTTGCCAGGGCGCTGTCAACGCTATTTTGAGCGGCATCTTCATTGGCGGCAGTTAATTTTGCTTCTTTTAGTGCTGCTTCGAATACCGTCCAGCTGGCTTTTGTGTAACCCGAAGACTGTAATTTCGACAGGGCTGTAATCCGATTATTCAGATTTGTCATATCCGCACCAGGAACACCCTGTGTATTCGTAAGATCGGCATAGATTTCCCTGCCATCCTGTGTGCCAAGCATGATTTCACCTACTTTTACATTTTCGGTGGTTGGTCTGTCAAAGGTTATTTTTGCAAGTGCAGTGGGCTGGCTGTTATAGGATATCGTTAATTTCAACTGTCCGTTTTCGGTATCCTGGCGAAGAATGGTACCGCCTTTTGCATCAATTTTTGCAACTATTGCACCATCCAGATCTATCACGGCGTCAATCACGCGGGTCTGAGACTTCTGATTCTCTAATTTTAATATTCCGGACGTTCCAGCCCGTTCAAAGATAACTTTTTCGATATCGCGGTTTTTCTTTGCCATTTCCTCCTGCGTCAGGAAGGCACTGGTATCAAATACTTCCCCGGTCATGGTTTCGGGCTTATCAATGCGAAGTCCGTAGAGAGCAAGTGCTGCGATATCAGAATTGTCTCCACCATCCAGCTTTTTCCCGGAATCTATGGTTTGTCCTCCAAGGCCTATGAAAATGTCCATGTTGGAAGGATCGGAGGAACCGTGATTGGTGCTGTTTCCGCCGTGGTCTGAATTAGCAATGATTAAGGTATCATCATAACTGCCTTTTTCTTTTAAAGCATCTGTCACAGCCTTGAAATAATCATCATAGAGCTTTAATTCGGACCAGTAGCGGTCGTTATAATATCCGGTACTGTGGCCGATGTGATCCATATAATCGCTTTGCATATAAACTAATGCAGTATTGTTATAAGCATCACTTCTGATATAGCTGGCAACATCATAGAAGCTTTCCTGAGAAGCGGAGGATTTACCGAATACTGCTGCATCTGCTTCAATAATACCATTTAAAATAGGGTTCCATTCGGAAAATGCTGCCATAGGCCTTTCCGGTGCGGCGGCTGTAACGGCTTTAAACATCGAGGGGTAGAGCGGAGTCTCTTTCCCGAAGTCGGCATAGTATTCCTGACCGGCGCTTGTGTTGGTAAGCTGGTATTCCGGAATTACATCACCCCATGGAATGCCATGAATCATAGAGCTGTAATTTTGCCCGGATATGGAAGGTGTGACCGCCTGAGCAGTGTAGCTTGTAGCAAATTCTTTATTAAACAGATCCATTGCGTATTCATTGGTGCGTTTTGCCATAATGGCAGGATCGTTTGTTTTTGTGGGAAGTATGGAATTGGAAGTGGTATAGTAGATTGCATCGGGATTCCATACCTGTCCTCCTCCGTCTGTGGTCAGTACAACTGCATGTTTATATGGATAAATAGCAGCAGCATCGGCAACAGCTTCCTTTTGTGCCAAAGGCGCCAGTGCAACATCTCCTGCACCGATAACGCCATCACCGTTAAAATCAAGGGCATTTTTAGCGTAAACTGTAATCGTTTGTACTGCTTCCTGAGGATTCATGGCATCGGTTACATCTTTGTCATTTACATATGCATGGAAGTTTTCTACAGAAACAGTTGTGTCGGTTGTGTCTGATACGGTATTTGTTTTGAAATTCAGCTTTCCTAAACGAGTGGTGCCGTATTGCCGGAAATCATCTGTAGAAAGCGCTGCAGTTGAAGTGATTTTTAAACGGCCGGCATTACTGCTGTCTATGGTAACACCGCTCATTTTATGCTGAACATTTTCGTATGTTAAAACTGCCGGGTCGTAGACCAGGTCATAGGTTATTTTATTTACGGAACCGGACTCATCTGTGTTTGCATGGAGATTTACATTCATTTCAGAGTCTTCAGCAGCAGTGCCGGAAGAAATGATTCCCAGGTTTACCTGCTTTGGTGTTGGCTCCTGGATATCAGCGTTTTCAAAAGCTTTTTCATCTAGAGCTTTTACCTGTTCCCCGGTCAAAGCGGTATCATACAGTCTGGCAAAGCTTACAGCGGCATTTGACAAATACTCGACACCGTTGTTAGGACTGCTGTCACCCCCGATAACAAAGTTTAAGGCAGTTGTATTTGCTGTAAATTTAACGGGACCTGCAGCAGCAATTTCCCCTGCCAGTTCTCCATTTACATATAATTTAACAGATTCTCCGTCAACCACACCAATTGCATGAACCCATTGACCCGCCTGGATAGAAGCAGTGGGCTGTCTGTATGAACCACCTACATGAGCAAAGAAAGTGAGCTTTCCACCGTCCAGTCCAAGACCGATTCCGCCGCTTTGCTGGTTTGAGAAAATGTCGTGTTCACCGGATGGAAGACTATTATATTTGAACATGCACTCTATTGAAACTGCATTTGTGATTTTTGCATATTTTGCTGAGTCAAAAGGATATATATATGCGGAACTGCCATCAAAGTCAGCAATTGGTTTATGTAATTCCGGACTTTCTGAAATAACAGGATTGCCGATGGTACGATAGGAATTGGCTGTTTCCGAATGGTCGGTTGCCATCTGATCCGAAAAATCTACGTTCATCACATTGGCAGCCGGCAGCTCCGTTTGATCGGACGAAGCGGCAGATGATTCAATGCCTTTTGCAGAAGAAGTTTCATCACTCTGGAAGAGTGCTTCGGGGGAGGTTGGTGTATCTGCCGGAATAATAGATTCGGATTCCGGTGATACGGTATTTTCTTCAATGGATGCTTCTGTGATTGCAGGTTGTGACTGGTAATCTTTCTGACCAGCCTGTACGGTTGTATCGGTCTCTGCTGCCAATGCCGCCATACCGGTATTGGGGGCAGCTAAAGATACTGCAAGCAAAAATGCAACTGCTTTTCTTTTCATAATGTTTCTCCTTTACATACTTAAATTGTTTGATTTGGACAGTGCCCATTATAACAATGGGGCTTTCGAATAACAATAAAATCCAATTCAAGTTTTTGTAAAGTAATTGTAAAAATACAAGTATAAATACTGAAAATTATTGTAGAAAAACTACAAAACAGGTATATTTATCAGAAAATTACCAATTCATTTTTCTGAATTATGCATACTGACAGGAACGGTATATTTATCGATGCTTTTATAGAGTGGTGTTTTATATAACTATAGTGGGGAATAATAGTTTGTAGAAAAATTACAAAATGAAGATACGAACGGAAACAATACAAACTTTTAAAGATAAAATTGTATTAAAATAAAAACAATTAACAGAACTCGAATAAAAGCGTCATATTTTGACAAAACCCAACTTTTTATTATAGTAAGATTATAATTTTGTCGTCGTATCATATTATTCGATATTGATTAAAATTGAATTTCCAAGTACAATAAAAGAGAATCAGGGGTGAATAAAAAAGCAGTAAATGAGGCATAGGCCGGGAGGATAATTAATATTGAGAAGAAGTGACAGAGAAATTACAGACTTAAAGGAAATAATGGATGTAATGCAGAAGTGTGATACCTGCAGACTGGGATTACAGGATGAAAAAGTTCCGTATATTGTACCTCTTAATTTTGGAGTTCGTGAGGAAAACGGCAGAATTACGCTCTTTTTCCACAGCGCGCCGGAGGGAAAAAAGATTCGCCTGATGGAACAAAATGGTGCTGCCGGTTTTGAAATGGATACGGCACATGAACTGATAGAAAGTGATACTGCATGTGGATATGGAATGAATTATAAGTGCGTTCTGGGAGTGGGAACCCTTTCATTTATAGAGGATTATGAAGAGAAAAAAGAGGCACTTTCCATATTGATGAAACAGTATACAACGAATCGCGATCTGAATTTTTCGGAAAATATGATAAAAGCGGTAAAGGTAATAAGACTGGAAGTGGAGGAAATCAGCTGTAAATGCTGTAATCGGTAACAACATATGGAAAAAGAATATTATACGGTAGGTGAAGTATCTAAACTCTGCGATATACCTGTTCGGACACTGCATTATTACGATGAAATCGGCCTGTTAATCCCGGCGAAAAAAGATGGGGATACAGGCTACCGCTACTATGCTAAATCCCAGCTGCTGCATGTAAATATAATAAAGCAGTTTAAGGTACAGGGATACAATATTAAAGAAATCAAAGAGCGATTGGCCAATCATACCGCCAGCGTTAGCAGGGAAGCACTGCAGCAAAAACTGTCTGAAATAAAAGAAGACATTGAAGGTCTGATTCTTCTTGAAAAGAGATTGGAATATTACTTAAATGCATTAAATTACCAGGATCATCAGCTGCATATTCATGCAGATAAGTTACCTCCCATGAAGGTCCTTTTCATCAGAAATAAAGGGGCGGCTGACCCGGTTGGTTTCATGAAGCGCTTTGCAGGTCTGGAGGCGCTGATAAAGAAAGAAAAGTGTAATGCAGTTGGACCGGTTATGGCTGTCTATTATGATGACTACCATGTTTATGATCCGATGAATGCGGATATTGAAGTTTGTGTTCCGGTACAGGAGGCAGGGGAAGGATCTGATTATATCCGCGATTTTGGAAATGTGGAAGTTGTTTCCGCCATACATTACGGACCATACCGCAATGAGTACCAGACGTATGGACTTATGATGGAATGGATGGAAAAAGAAGGATTTGAAATGTGTGGAAATGCGATAGAAAAGTATCTCATCGATCCGGTTCTGACAGAGCATGAAGAAGAGTTTATAACAGAATTATTAATTCCGGTAAGAAAACGTTAAGAAAAAAGCTTGACCCTACAGTTACTGTAGGGTTTATTCTTTTTATGTGAAAGAAAATAGTGTTACATGAAAATAGAAAGGATATAGAAGAAAATGGTACATTTAGTTTATTGTGATGATAAAGCAAAGGTTTTGGAGAAAATTATGGAAGGAACTAAGCGTATGATTGTCCGGGGGGCAGCGGGAAGAAAGATTCCTCACAGCCGTGTATTTGAAGGGGAAACGCTGTATTTTATGAAAAAGGGAACAGGAAAGATAACTGCAAAAGCAGAAGTCGCACATGTGGATAATTATTTAAAGCTTTCGGAAGAGCAGATTATAAAAGTGCTTGCGGAAAATCAGGAAAAGTTAGACCTTACAGAGAAACAAAAAGAAAGATGGCATAAAAAGTGTCTCTGCCTGGTTGAATTTAAAAACGTTGAAGCAATCGAACCTATGGACTTTGACAGGCAGGGAAATATGGATGACTGGCTGATCATTCAGAATATTGAGGATGTAGTAGTGGGAACAAGTATTCCTTATAATTATGATAATGCTAGGTTTAAATCATAGCAGACCATTCAAATCATAGCAGGTTTTATGTGAATTTTGCCAGAGTGTTTGTGTTTGAAAATTCATTCCCGCCACCTCATTCTCTATCCGGGATATCATTTGTTGATACAAAGATTGGAAATTTATGCCATTCCGTCCAGATATTCCAATATTTCACCGGCATTTGTGTCCGGTTTTGCCTTTTCAAAGACCTTTTCAATAATTCCGCTTTCGTCGATGATATAGGTGCTGCGTACTACACCAATGCCCAATTTTCCATATAATTTCTTTTCTTTCCAGACATCGTAAGCCTGTATGGCAACGAGATCCGGGTCGGATAATAAAATAAAAGGAAGATTAAATTTTTCGGCAAATTTGATATGGGACTTTTCACTGTCCTTGCTTACACCGATTACAACAACATCCTTTTCCTGGAAACCTTGATATGCACTGGCGAATGCACATGCCTGCTTGGTACATCCAGGTGTATTATCCCTTGGATAAAAGTAAAGGACTACTTTTTTTCCGGCGAAAGAGGAAAGGGTGATGGCATTGCCGTCTTTGTCATTTAAAGTAAAATCAGGTGCTTTTGTTCCTGCTGATAACATAATAAAACCTCCTTGTTTGTTCATCTGTGTTATTTTCGAGTATTGAAAATTACAACATTACTTATTATAATAATACTTATTCTAACATATTATGGACAATTTTTGTAATTAATATTTAGAGATGGGAATGCTTTAAAGAACTGGATGCAGAGGAGTAGACAATTTTTGTAATTATATTTTGAGATGCGCTGGCGTTATGATAAGGGAAACAGAGACTATGAATGGGACATTTTTGATTTTGGAATCTGGTGTGGTATGATGATAAAAATGGGTATTTCGTTATATTTATGTGAACGAAATACCCATTTTATATTTAGCTTTCTTTGTAAAAACGAATAAAAGCAATTCCGGATGGTAAAACAGGTACTTTGACAGATTTGTTATTTGCTGTCTCAAGAAATTTAGTCGGTTCCCCCTGGATATCACAACATGCAGCAGCTGTAATGGAGAGCCCTGGGAGTGTAATTGTACAATCGCATGGCATGTCGTTAAAATTTTTTATGGCTGCCAGAATATCAGTGGTTCCGCGTATCGGCTGCAGATAAATTGGATAAACGCAAGGGTTGTCACATGATAGATATTGTGTGATCTGGGTATTTTGGCAATGGATGGCGGAACCAGTCACACATGGTGAATTAGCAAGCATTCCAAGTTCATAGGCTCTTTCTGATGTAAAAGTTTCTAATGCAGTTAATTCGTAATGAAAATGAATTTTTCCGGTTTGTTTAATCGCAAAGTTTGTATCCCAGTAATTATTCATGGGCCAGGCAAGGAGAAGAGGATTTTTACTGCGTTTCATCTCTTTTTCTTCTCTGCCAAAATGGAAACCTCCAACCTGGATAAGAGGTGCATCAGGACATGCAAGTGTTACACCGCTGCCTTTTTCAAATACAGATACTGTTTTATCTACAGTAATCCAGTCTCTGCAGGCGCTGCCCAGAATATCGGTATCGAAATGTACAAATGTATCTGCTGTATCATAAACACAGTCCCAGTCTTTTGAAAGGTTCAACGGAAATGCAAAAAAGATCCCATGAGGTGTCCTTCCATTCTTGTTGGAAAAAACAGCATCCAATAAAATACGTGGATGATTTGCGGAAAAGGAAATTGTCTGATGGATATTATCTAATCCGCAGCCTTGAAGTTCATATGCCAACGTAACTTTGTCATCTTCGCATGTTATTTTGGTGTCAAAAAGAAAAGAAGTGCTTTCGTACAATGCCGGCCAGCCGGTTGCCCACTGGCTGATATTCCGGTTTCCCAGATCTACATCCCGAGGGAAAATGGTACTGCGTTCAGGATCAGCCTGAGCAGGATCGATTTGTTCTTTTATAATATCAAAAAAGACCCATCTGCTGGTTTCGTCAATCAGCTGCTGCTTATTACTGCGGTTTTCAATTTGTTTAATCCTTTTTGTTTCAGGATCAAGTGTAACTTTATAGAAGGGCGTTGTAATGATTGTATCTGTTATTGTAATTGTATCTGCTTTTCTGCTAAGAGCTGGTATGGATTTAAATGGTACTTTCATTGAAGAAAAGGGAGGTACAGTTACATTACCAAGATAAGTCTGGTCAGGATGATTCGTGTCATAGGGCAGATAGGACTTTGCCCTTACTGCGGATAAGGTCCTTCCCGGCTGTAAATAAGAGGAGGGAACATAGAGATCCTGGTCTACAGGAAATCCGGTTGGGTTTACCAGGAAGATCCCGTCCTGGCTATCGGATTGCGCCGGATTGCAGGCGGCAGCTTCCATTTGCTGTGACAAAAGGTAAGCAGAAGTATCTGCGCATCGATAGGCAAAATCTTTTTTATGAATCTCCTGGGCAAAAGTTTCCTCTTGGTCAAATTCAGTAACCGATGTACAGGATCCCCATGTATGTTCGTCGTATAATAAAGCATTTTCATAAGATTCTGCATGTACCTTTTGGTAATGAGCATCTGAGGAGGATGGGGAAACGCATTCCAGGAAATCTGCTTTACGCAGCAGCTGCTTGGCACGCCGGTTCAGCTTTGTCTCACGGGCGGTGCTTCCGCTTCCGAAGTTCCAGTAGTCATTCCAATCGCCACGGTGAACGGGGACATTTTGGATATGGCTGCCGTACAGACGCTGATATAGCATTTCCGGTGTAATAAAACGAATAGTCTGTTCATGACCTTCGCCGTTGTATCGGCGTATCAGGTCCGCCAGGTTATGATCGGGGCAGTTGTTGTCAAATAAGGGAGGGTTTGTGGCTGTTAATACAGCGAAATCATAATTCCTGGTGCCTGATTCTAAACGTGAGACGTAATCTGTGATGCCTTTATGCATCTTTTGTGTGTCGTTTTCTGCTGTAAAGAGAAACTGACTGAAAAGAGAATAATGTTCGCCTAAAAATGTGGGCAGCTGCCTTTTGTCCGGAGTTTCCCATTCGAACAGGTAAGGGCGTGGATATGGTATTCCGCCCATATGAATGTTAATTCCAGTCATGTAAAATTCAATATGACTGTCTAACATAAAGGAGGAAAGTGTCCAGGGCTGTCCGTTAACATCGTGATTGATTGCGGTACTGACAGAGCTTCCCGTTAAAGTCCGTATCGTATTCAGGGTTGAAAGTGCCTGACTCAGCTGGAAGGAGGTACAGCCAGGAGTAGTGTGCATTGGAAGTGCGGTTATACTCATCTGCCCTCTGGCAACTAATTCACGGAAAAGGGCAATACGTTTTGGGGAAGCAGTTTCCAGCCATTTTAAAAGTGGATATGTAGCTTCGCATGTCCAGCAAAAGCGTGAAGAATCAGGATAGTCTTTTGTTATTTCGCATAGGTCGATTGCCTGTTCCAGGTAATCACATTGCAGTTCCAGCAGCATGTTTTGCGGATGCGTGTAGCCAATATCTAAGTGACTGTGATGCATACAAAGTATTTCTTTTATTTGAGACATATTTTCTCCATTCTATGTATAAATTATTTTTTATCACGATTCAGAGGGTATTTGTATATAGCATCTTAATGCAATGATTTTAAACATATTTTCGGTTAATGAGGAAGTGGTTCAAATGAGAGAAGCAGTGTTTTTATTTCATGTGGTTTAAGGGCAATTGTAATGATATTTTCTTTAAAATCGGCAGTGGATTGAGGCGCTTCCAGCAAATCACAAACGTATGCCTGATGCAGTGTAAGCGCACAGATAAGCCTGTCGGTTTTAGGGGTATCGCTATAGTTAGATAAACGTATAAGAACGTGATCCCTATTGTCTCCTGTCGGTTTTATCATTGAGATGTATAAGGCATTTTCCGCCAGGTGAAAGCCGGAGAATTGAGGGGCAGGTGTCGTGCCATTTGAATTCCGGGTAGTAAAACTGAAAGGCTGGACTCTCATTGCATCTGCCGTGTTCAGCAGTTCCACGTTTGAAGTACCTTCTGCAAAAGGCATCAGTGCGTATTCAAAAGTCAGTTCTCCTTCCAACTGCCCGTCTGGCTGTCCGTTAGTTAAAAAGGTTTTCTCAAAACTTCTAAACAAGGTGACATCAATACGGCCTTCCTTTCCCGGGTGTGCAGCAGCTTCGTGCAGTCCTCCTCCTGCCAGGAAAGCAAATCCGCTGCCATCGGTTCTTTTTCGATATAGAATATTGCCAAAAGCCTTTTCTTCGCGTTCTGCTTCTTTCCAGTTTTGCGTGGTATGATCTCTTTGAACCGGACGTTCTACAAAGGTAAAAGCCTGTTCTGCATAATAGCACTTAGACGGTATTCCTGTTTGAAGGGATAAAACAAACCGGTGATCCTTTATACTGTTTTTTACAATAGTGCGGCAATTGATAACTTTTGAATGTTGCTCCAAAGAGAGATAAGTCTTGATTTCCAATATATTTGTAAAGGCACTTCTGCGTGTAAACTGTCTGTGATAATCCATCCTGGTAGGCAGATTTAAATGGTGTGTAATACAGAATGTACTCCTGGAGGGACCGTCAGAAACAATGGCAACGCTTGAGGCAGTGCCGCAGTAAGTCACAAGATCAGGGACTGGCGGTCTGGAACTCCAGCCGTCACCTGTTTCTCCGCAGTCTTTGTAGGTGATCAGGTTCGGGTAGGTCTGATTGCAGGTGAGATCTGTCAATGTTACATTCCCGGCGGGTGAAACTTCTAATTGTAGAAATTCGTTCTCAGCAGTTAAGTTGTGGGAGGTTAAGCTGTCATAATAGCGCACAGGCGATGTCACGGGGACAATGGAGTAGCTTGTTTGACCCATAGCCGGTATAACTGCAGAAAAGCTTATCGTATAGATATCCCTGGCTGTTCCGTAAAATTCAGTGGGTTTTCTCACATTAGTATTGTTTACAATAGATTCAATCTGATAGGGGATTTCTTTGCCGTCAGCATTGAATAGCAGGAACCGATTCACAATTTCAGACGGGATCTGCTCAAAACTGGGTTTGGGATAATCCGTTGGGAATGCAATATCTGCGGTTATTACTTTATTCAGTTCGAAAGGAAGAGGGTTGAATAAAGTCAGCTGTAAATCAAACTTGTTATCCGATTCGGAAAGTATGTTTTCAGATGGAAGAAAAACATGTAATGCATTTTCGTAGATTTCCTGGCCGATTTGCCTGGACTGACGGTAGCGGTAAAGCATATCCTGATGGACTTCGTCAGTAGAACAGCCGCAAATTGAATCGTGGGCATGATTCTTAAGCAGATATTGATAAGCCAGCTTTTCAAAGCCATAGGGCAGAGCTTTTCCATACATAGACGCTAGTGCGGACAGGGGCAGGGCTTTTTTCTCCAAAAGAGTCTGGGTGTCGTCATTTGCTTTTTTTAAATCATAACGGCTGGAAAGGGTACCGGATATTAACTTATTGTGCTCCTCCATAGCATGGGCAGGTGCCTGAAGTTCCCCGGTTCGGGAAGGCATATCATTCAAATGCTGATGAAGGCATGCAAAAAATTCGGATACACCGCCGATAGAAACTTTACTGGAGTAGGTTTTCTCTAATGCTTTTGATAATCTAACTGCCTGTGGATGAATTGGTGTATGGTCCATACCATCCATAAGTATGACAAATGGAAGGGGAGAACGAAGCCTTTCAGCAGCTGCATAGACGGCAGACGCTTCGGTTTCATTCTGGATTGCCCTGTTATCAGAATATACTTCATTCCAGAAGCTTCCATAACCGCAGCTCTCCGGAACTTTATAAGTAACACAGAAACTTCCATTTGGAGATTGCCATACAAAATAAGCAGGCAGATCACACTCATTTGTGCCACGCCCCAGGATAGCATTTGAAATATGAAAGCCATTTAAAATTTGCGGCATCTGGGAAATATGCCCGAAGATATCACATAGATATCCAAGTGGGAGCACAGGAGTACCCGGTGAAAGTTTATTTGTGAGAGCATGACCCATTTGCAGGTTTGCGATAAGGCTCTCGCCACTTACGAGATTTTCATCAGGCATTGTATACCATGGGCCGATGATTAAGCGGCCGGATTTGATAAGTGCCAGGATCCGGTTTTGGTCTTGCGGCATAATTTCCAGATAATCTTCTATGAGCACTGTCTGTCCGTCGCATATAAAGGAAGTAAAAGCCGGATCTGCCTCCAGTGTAGATAAGATTTCCTGAAAAGTAACTACCAGCCGTTGACGGAAAGATTGGAAAGGCAGATACCATTCCCGATCCCAGTGGGTAGATGCAAAATATAAAATTTTGTCAATTGGTTGATTGGAATACATATATTCTCCTCTCTGTGTTTGGAATTATATTACTAACTAACTGGAAAAAGTAGTAAAATAAGAAAAGTTAGTAATTTAATTCAAACAAAATAAAATGAAATAGCAGCATTGTAGATAAAAAAAGCATATAACATGACGAAAAATAAGTCAATTAAAAACTGAAAAATAGGAGAAATACACAAAAGAAATATCTTGAAATTTACGAAAACGATAGTTAGATTACTAAGTTAGTAATGCTTAGTAACAAAAAATGAAAATCAAATATATGCAAAATGATGAAAAAATAGGTAAAAATATAAAAGTAATTGACGAATAGAACAAAATTTGGTATCGTAATAGATAACAAGACCGAAAAGAAATAAAATAGAAAAACAGAGATATATTACTAAGTACTGGTAGAATATGGAATTAAATTATGCTATACTCAAAATAAGATCGTAATAATGCACATAATAAGGAGAAAAAGTTATGATAGAAAACAGTATTCCTAAGTACCAGCAGATAGAAAAAGATATATTAGAAAAAATTTATCAGGGTGTCTATGCAAAATCATCAAAACTTCCAAGTGAAAATCAGATGGCAGAAATATATAAGACAAGTGTACCAACGGTAAGAAAAGCATTCAGTGAATTAGTACATAAGAGAGCGATTTATCGAATTAAGGGAAGTGGTACTTTTGTAAGTGCAGATGAAATGGAAGAGATACCGAATACAACCAGCAGAACAAAATCAATGCAGAATATCTGTTTTTTGGTTTTTACAGACATAACAGACAGTTCTATTATGAAAATGATCCGCGGTGCTCAGATGTATTTATTTGACAAAGGCTATTCTATGACGATACTCTGCAAAAGCCAAATGTCAGGATCAGAAAGCGAACTGATAAGGGGGTGTTTGGAAAGTAATGTAGATGGAATTATCTGCTTTGCAGAAGATCCAAAAGAGAATGCCGGAAGTTTTCGCATGATAATGCAGCACCATATTCCGGTGGTAATGCTGGACAGGGGGCCAAGTGATGTACCATTTACTCTGGTATCTGCGTATAACGTAGACGGAGGATATCAGATTGCAAAGTATTTATTAGAAATAGGGCATCGAAAGATTGTATTCGCGGCAGATACTGCCCAGCTTGTCGCTGAGAAGGATCGCTTAAAAGGATACCGCATGGCATTAGAGGAGGCGGGAATCCCATATGATGAAAAACTGGTATTAGAACAAATTCATTTATCATCCCAGCAGGATAAGTTAATGGAAATTATCAGAAAGCATGAAATTACGGCAGTACAATGCGTAAATGACAAAATGGCAGTGGAGGTGATGAGAAGATTAAAAAGTGAAGGATACCATGTACCTGAAGATATATCGGTTTGCGGTTTTGACGGTTCGGATGAATCGCAATATGCATCACCAAGAATTACTACCATAAATCACCCGTTTGAAGAAATGGGCCGTGTTGCAGCTTCAAAGCTGCTCAGTCTGCTGGGAGGGAAAAAATCTCATAGCCAGACATATCTTGCGGTAGAGCTGGAGGTTAAGGATTCCAGCTGTCCACCAAAGCAGGTTCCTGCGCCAAAGCAAGATAACTAAATACAGTAAGATGTAAGGTACAATATAATTAGGGAGGTATTTATGTACTATTTTGATGAATTAATTGCGGAAATAAGTGTTTCGGAAGGAACAGACAGTGTGGTAACACCCTTGCCTCATCTGGTACCCATAGGACGAATCCATAAAACTGGTGACAGCTGCCAGATTTCTGTTTCTGCGGACGGACAGTTATTTGAGCAGATAGAAGGACATGGAATGAACAAAACAGCCGGTTATTTAAAGGTTGAATGCAAAGGCAACTGCCGTGTTAAGTTTTTTGTTGGAAAAGGATATTGGGCGCAGGAAGAACATTTCTATACGGATGCTATGAAACAGACAAACGAATGGGCGGGGAGTGACGGGATCAATTCCTTTAACCTGGAAAATGGCAGGGATTCGTATAATGCGGATTGTGATACTACCTTATTTGTATTTGGTGATACACTGGTAAGCAGGGTGGATAAAGAGACGAATGAGAGGATACCGCCGGTTTATATGCCAAGTAATACATATGGGATTATGAATAAGCGTCCAAATGACATTCATTTTGTAATAAAGAAAAATGAAGATGGAATTCCACAGCCTGTGCTGACACCGGTGAAAAATCAGGAGGATGATGAGGGTTGGTTCTGGCTTCAGGACGGTGTTATAGCAGACGGAAATCTCTATCTGACTCCGTTAAACATGAAATCAGACCTTTCAAAGCCAGAAGGATTTCAGTTTAAAGTAGCCGGAGTAACAATGGTAAAAGTTCCGGTCAGAGATAAGTTTCCAGTTTTTGAAGACGCAGAATATTACCCTACAGCGCTGTATAGGTGTAACGGGGGCATACAATATATTGGGGGAATTGCTTACCTGCCCTATGCGCCTGAGTTTGGATATGAAGAAGGGGATGGGTTCCTGTATGTTTACGGCTATCAAAATGATGTGAATCAAATACAGGACTGCAGGGTATTCGTAGGACGGACAAGACCGGAAAATATACTGGATACGGAAAGCTGGGAATATTTTGACGGGAAAAAATTTGTTCGGGGAATGGAAAATGCGGCTGTTATTCTTGAACATGCTTCCTGTGAGATGAGTGTAATGCCTATAGCAGAAGGCGATATGAAGGGGAAATTTTTAGCAGTCTTTCAGTACGATGTTCAATCTTCCTATGTAGCATATTCTGTTGGTGAAACACCCTGGGGTCCTTTTGATACACAATGCAAAGTATATCACTGTAAAGAAAAAATATATCTATGCAATTCTATCTATACTTATAATGCGAAGGCCCATTCCCATTTATCAAAACCGGAGTCGATTCTGGTATCATATAATGTAAATACGCCGTCTATGAAAGATAATTGCAGAATAGCTGATATTTACCGGCCGAGATTTATTCTTTTGCATGATACAACCATAAAGAAAGGAAGATGGCAATGAAAAAATCTGAAATAATAAAGAAAATTATTTTGCATATTATCTTAATTCTACTGGGATTGTTTTTTGTATTTCCGCTGGTTTGGATGATTTTAACAGCCTTAAAATCACCGGCAGATCTCATAGATCCCAATAAGTTTTTTCCAACCACTCCAATTTGGGGGAATTTTAAAGCAGCACTTACTTCTATTCCGTTTTTACAATATTTTAAGAACAGTGTGTTTATTTCAGCAGTTTGTGTAGTTGGATCTGTATTTTCTTCATCATTGACAGCATATGCTTTTGCGAAACTGAAATGGCCTGGGAAGGATGTGCTGTTTGTTATAATGCTGTCTTTAATGATGATACCTTCTCAGATTATACTAATTCCCATGTTTACTATGTATGCAAAGATAGGGTTGTTAAATACTTACATACCGCTTACAGTGCCTTGCTTTTTTGGAGTGGGATGCAGTATGTATATATTCCTGCTGCGGCAGTTTTTTAACGGTATTCCAAAAGAGCTGAGTGAAAGCGGATTAATTGACGGAGCCGGACACTTCCGAATCTTCTGGAGCCTGATTCTGCCACTTGCCAAACCCGGTATGATTACCGTTTCTCTTTTTACTTTTATGTTTACCTGGAATGATTTTTTTGGTCCTTTGATTTACGTTACGGATCATACGAAATTAACGCTGGCAGTGGGATTGCGTGCATTTCAGACCCAATATGAATCACGGTATAATTTAATGATGGCAGCAGCACTCGTGGCAATGATTCCCACCGTGCTCATATTCTTTTTAGCTCAGAAAAAATTCGTAGAAGGTATTACATTTAGCGGTATTAAAGGATAACCAAATAAAAACGAACGTCAAAACACATTTTGAAAGGAGAATTATGATGAAGAAGAGAATGAAAGAAATTTTAAAAAGAGGTATTGGAATTGCAGGAGCATTGACACTTGTAATATCGATGGCAGGGTGTGGACAGGAGAAAAAAGAGGAGCCGGCATCTGGCGGAGAAACGAAAGCCCAGGAGAGTGTAAAGGAAACAACAGCTGCAAAAGCAGACGGAGAGAAAACAAAAATATCTTTCTGGCATATTTTTCCTGTGGGATCCGACGGTTATGATGAACTGGATGAGCTGATCATGAATTTCAATAACGTACAGGATAAATATGAGGTGGAGCATGTAGGTTATCCATTCCTGGATTATTTCAGCAAGATGACAACTGCTTTTGCGGGAGATGTGGCACCGGATATCTTCTTTTACACGTTGGATGATGTTCCGGTAAGAGCAGCGAATAATACCATTGCAAATTTAACGCCATTTATTGAAAGAGATAAATATGATCTGAGTGATCTCTATGAAACAGAAGTGGGATTTGGTTCTTATGACGGTCAGCAGTATGCACTTCCGGCTTCTTCCACCAGCCGTATGCTGTTTTACAATTTAGATATGTTAGAAGCAGCCGGATTAACAGAAGCAGATGTCCCCAAGACCTGGGATGAGTTATACGAGGTAGCACACAAAATGGATATCGTTGAGGATGGTGTCATTAAACAGCTGGGATATGACCCGACTGCCGGTCAATCAAACTATTTCCAAATGCTGTGGCAAACTAATTTAGATTTTTTTGATGAAGAAAATAACATTGTAATTAACGATGACGCACATAAAAAAGTATTACAGTGGATGATAGATTTTAATAAGGATTATCCATATGCACAACGTCAGGCTTTTACAGATGCAAGTAAAACACTGGGAGCGGATGCTTTTGTCAGCGGACGTCTTGCAATGATGGTTGGCACAAATGACGAATATAAAGTGCTGCAGAACAGTCAGGTTCCTTTCCGTTACGGGGTTGCAACGCAGCCAATTCCGGAAGGAGGCACCCGCGTAAACTGGAGTTCCTGCTGGTCCTATGAAATCTTCAACAGTAAAAATGAAGATAAAATTAATGGCGCGTGGGAATTTATGAAATATATGTTAACTCCTGAAAACCAGCGAGCATTTTATGACAGCCAGGGTCTTCTTACCGCATCGAAAAAAGCAAATGATACTTTAAAAACAGATGAAATTATGAGTAAAATTATTGAGGAGCTTCCATATACCAGTGAGAAAAAATACATTGATTTTGCGCCAAAATGGCATGAGGACTGGAATCAGTTTATGGAAAAAGCGGTTGCTGGTACACCTGTGGATGAAGTTATGAAGGAAGCTGAACAGTTTTATAAAGAAAAGCGGGAAAATTATAAAGCAACGAATTAGCTTTAAAGCATAGCGGCAGAAGGAGGAATAACATGAAGCGGGGTTCAAAAAAACACAATAAATTAGATGCTGAAGCAAAGGCAGGACTATTATTTGCATTGCCGTTTATTATTGGATTAGTTATATTTACGGTGATTCCCTTTGTCAGTTCTTTTATCTTCAGCTTTACAAATTACAATATGAAGACCAGTCCGGATTTTGTGGGATTGGCTAACTATAAAATAATGCTGGCAAATGATTCCTTGTTCTGGCCGTCTTTGTGGAATACGATTGTGCATGTACTGATCTCTACACCATTAAATTTGATTTTTGGTGTCATGCTGGCATTATTACTGAACAACAAATTAAAAGGTATGAACGTTTACCGCACTATATTTTATCTTCCAAATGTAGTATCCATGGTGGCAATGGCGCTTCTGTGGCTCTGGTTATTCCAACCTTCCTTTGGTTTGATCAATCAATTGCTGGGGCCCATCTACAAGTTATTGGGTGCACAGCCTATCGGATGGCTGAATGATGCGTCTACTTCCAAGCTGGCAATCGCTCTAATGGGATTATGGACCTGCGGCGGATCGATGGTTATATACCTGGCACAACTTCAGGATATTCCCAGAGATTTATATGAAGCGGCTGAAATTGATGGTGCAAACGGATGGCAGAGAATGAAACGGATTACAATACCACTTATGACTCCGGCTATTTTTTACAATTTGATAATGACGCTTATCAGCGGGTTCCAGGTATTTATGCAGTCCTTTATTATGACTAGCGGAGGTCCTGCACGCTCTACCTATTATTTCGCATATTATTTATATGATAAAGCATTTAAAGATGGGCAGATGGGTATGGCGAGTGCCATGGCATGGTTCTTACTGGTGGCAACACTGATCGTTACTATGATTGTATTTGTAACAAGCAGACGCTGGGTATTCTATATGAACGGAGAAGAAAATTAAAGAACTGCAAAAAGGCGGCCGGTAGATGCTTTTGCCGGCTGCTTTAAGAATATTTTGGGGGAATTTTATGGATAAAATAAGAGAAACGGAATTTAGCAGGAAGGTTTTTGAGAATCCGCCTGCATGGTACAGAGGTGTCCCTTTCTGGTCATGGAACTGCCTTGTGGATAAAAATAAGATAGAGCGTGATGTCCGGATTTTTAAAGAAATGGGATTTGGAGGTGCGGACATTCACAGCCGTTATGGCCTGCAAAATGAGTACTTGGGAGAAGAATTTCTGGAACTGGTGCAGTTTTCCCAGAAGGAGCTGTCAAAGGAAGGACTTTATACATGGCTGTATGATGAAGACCGATGGCCCTCAGGTGCGGCAGGAGGATTAATAGCCAGACCGGAAAATGCTTCCAGATGTCTTCTGTTTACTCCGAAGAAGCAAGGCGGCAGTTTTTGCAGGGACAGGGAAGAATTTGAGAGGTGCCAAAGATCCGGTGAAGATCCTGATGGATATTTTCTTGCAGCATACTGTGTTCAGTTGGAACAGGAATGTCTAAAAGGATATCAGAGGACAGAAACGGACCATTATAAATGTAATGACGGAGTCTTGTGGTATGCATATCTGGCGCTCGAGAGGAATGACATCTGGTATAACGGTTATGGTTATGTGGATACATTAAACCCGAGGGTGGTTCAGGAATTTACAGAAACTACCCATGAAAAATATGCAAATGTCTGTGGAAGTGCATTTGGAAAAGAAGTCCCAGTGATATTTACAGATGAACCACAGTTTGCATATAAAGAGGCATTGCCCTTTCCGATGGATAAATGTGATATTCATTTATCCTATACGGATGATTTTGATATTAAGTTCATAGCAAAATACGGTTATTCCATTTTGGATTATATTCCTGAGCTAATATGGGAACTTCCTGACGGCAATGTGTCGGTACACCGATACCGTTATCACAATTTTGTTTCTGACATTTTTGCCCAGTCTTATTTTCAGACATTGTATCAGTGGTGTGAGGAACATCATATATTGCTGACCGGACATGCCGTTGAGGAGTCCACACTATGGTCGCAGACCAGAGCGATAGGTGAGGCGATGAGATGCTATCAGTATCTGCATATACCTGGCATAGATATTTTGTGTGATGCAAGAGAGTATTTAACTGTAAAACAGGCGCAGAGCGTTTCACGCCAGGATGGCCGGGATGGTGTCATGAGCGAGCTATATGGGGTGATGAACTTGGATGTTACTTTTCGGGAGCATTTAATCCAGGGAAACTGGCAGGCAGCTATGGGCGTTACCCACAGAGTACTGCATCTTTCACTAATGTCACTGGAAGGTGGAGCAAAAAGGGATTTCCCTGTTTCCTTATCTTATCAGACGCCCTGGCATCAGGAATATAAAGTTCTGGAGGACCACTTTGCAAGGGTAAATTTTGCCATGAGCCAAGGTAAAAGCAGGGTGAGGGTAGGTGTTATTCATCCGATAGAAAGCTATTGGCTGCATTGGGGACCAATGAATCAGACCCAGCTTTATAGGGAAGAGCAGGAAGAGCGATTAAAGGAATTAATAGACTGGCTTTTATTTGGATTAATTGATTTTGATTTTTTATCAGAAGAACTTTTGTTAAAACAATACAGGGAAACAGATTTCGGATTTCAGGCAGGAGAGATGTGCTATGAGATGATTTTAATACCGGGCTGTGAGACACTGCGAAGTACTACCCTGGAGTACTTGAAGAAGTTTAAAGCACACGGAGGAAAAATTCTCTTTTTAGATCAGCCGGGGGCTTATATAGATGCCCAAAGTAGCCCAAAATTAAAATGTTTTGCCGGCAAGGAAGAAATTGTTTCTTTTTCAAAGAGTGTAATTTTGCATAAACTTGAAGTAGTAAGGGATGTGGATGTAGTTGAAGTTCAAACAGGACGCCGGGGGAAAGATCTGTTGTATCAGATGCGGGAGGAAGCAGACGGAGGTAAGTATCTATTCCTTTGTAATGTTACTCAAAATGAAATGCCAAGTTTTTTTGAAATTACGGATGATGGACTGCCTGGAAAAACGTGTGAAGTGCATTTGCGGGGAATATATCGAATTGAAAAACTTGAGACGAATACAGGAAATATTCTGCCGGTAGATTGTGTTTATCAAAATGGCATGACCATCTGGTATGAAAAAATCTATTCGGGAATGAGTTTTTTATATCATGGTATTCCTGCGGAGCAAAGTATTACAAATGGCAGGGCAGACGTTAGTAAAAAATATACAGATACACATCCGGAAATTGTATGTGAACTTGACTGCATAGGCTATCAACTGGAAGAGCCAAATGTTTTGCTTCTGGACATGCCGGCATTTTCTGTGAATGGAGAAGACATGCACCATGAAGAAGAAATTCTGAGGATAGGGAAGTATGTAAGGACAGAATTAAAGTATCAACGCAGCTATGAGCAGCCATGGCGGTTAAAAGAAAATAATAACAGGCCGGATATGGTTACCCTTCAATTTCATATAGAAAGTGAGATCGAAGGAATGCCTGTAAAGCTGGGGATCGAGCAACCCCAATATGCAGAAATTATCTGGAACAAAATACCGGTAAAAATGCAGCCGGATGGTTGGTATATAGATGAAGCGGTTAAAACAATACCGTTGGGTTTGTTACAAAAAGGCTGTAATGAATTAATCATTGAAATGAGAACCGGAGTGCAGACAGATTTTGAGCCGTTTTATTTACTGGGTGATTTTGGAGTAAAACTAGAAGGCAGAAAAGCTGTGGTAATTAAGAAACCAGGACATTTAAGTTATGGAGACATAACTTCTCAGGGATTTCCTTTTTATGGAGGGAATATAACGTATTTCTGTAATTTTCAACAGACAGGAGATGATAAAATTCTTTCTATCCATGATTTTAGTGCACCTTTGCTTAATGTGTATATGGATGGGATGAAAGAAGGAAGCATTATTTCAGCTCCGTATGAAGTGAAACTCAAAGGGGGAGATGCAGGGAAAAAGCAAATCGAAATACGGTTATATGGAAACCGTTATAATACACTGGGAGCGGTGCACAATTCAAACCCGTCCTACGATTGGTATGGAAATAATGCCTGGGAGACACAGGGAGCATATTTTGCTTATGAATATCATTTAAAACCGGCAGGAATTTTCACCAGCCCCCGGATTATTACCAAAGCGAGTTTAAAACACGCTCTAGAGCGTGTTTGAAAATTCATTCCTGCCATCTGCACGCCCCACTTTGCGGCATATTTGCCCCGAATTCAGGTTACGTAGCCCGCTACGCGCCCTTCATCCGGGACAAATCTCCCACAAACTGTGACGCACAGCTGCCAGAAAGCAATTTTAAAACACGCTCTAGGGTAAAATTAAGAAAAGAATCAGGAGGAAATTTATGACTTCAAGAGAAAGAATCAGGGCCGTTTTGAATCATCAGAAGCCCGATGTACTGCCAATTGATTTTGGCGGGCACCGTTCCAGCGGCATTAGTGCTATCGCATATAATAGGTTAAAAAAATATTTGGGATATCCACAGGAGACTACAAAGCTTTATGACGTAATGCAGCAGCTTGCAATACCCGAAGATTTTATATTAGAAAGAATGGGAGGGGACGTAGTACAGGTTAAAAGGCTTATGTCTGCATTTCAAATAAAGGGCGACCGTTACAAAATATCCGAATTACCGGACAAAAGCCCCTGCATGGTCCCCTATGACCTGAATCCCGTAGTCAATAAAAAAGGAGATTTCGAAATCCATGACATCAATACCGGAGAACTGCTGGCTGTACGTCCGAAGGATGGGACACTGTATGATTCGGTGAGATATTACCTGGAGGATGTAGAGACACTGGAAGAATTACAGGAGCAGCTGGTATTGCCTGAAGTGACCGAAGAAGAATTGGCATTTATCGAGGTTCAGGCGAGAGAATTGTATTACAATACCGATAAAGCGCTGCTTATGCATGCAGGATGCAGTGTATTCGAGCAGGGGCAGCAGGATTTTGGGTATGAGAACTGGGCTTGCCATCTTTTGCTGGAAAAGGAAATGGTGCATGAGTGGGCAGAGAAGATGACGGATGCCTATGTGGTTAATCTGCAGAAAATGCTGGGCAGGGTGGGCGAATACCTGGACGTGCTTATTTTTGGCGGGGATGATTTGGGAAACCAGATTCAGCCTCAGTTGTCACCGGAGCTGTACCGTGAAATGATAAAGCCATACCATAAAAAGATCTTCCGGTTTGTCCGGGATAATTATCCGGGGGTTAAGGTAGCGCTGCATAGCTGCGGAGCTATTTATGATCTGATTCCGGATCTGATTGAGGCAGGGGTACAGGTGCTGAATCCGGTTCAGATCTCTGCAAGGGGTATGGACCCTGTGAGACTGAAAAGAGAGTTTGGAAAAGATCTGGTATTCTGGGGAGGTGGAGCAGACATGCAGCAGTTTGTGGCTGGCACATCCAGGACAGAGGATATTTACCGCCATAGCAGCGAATTAATTGAAATATTTAATAAAGATGGAGGGTTTATTTTTAATCAGTGCCACAATATTTTGGATGAGGTATCGCCGGAGAAGATTCTGGCTATTTATCAGGCGGCATTGGATTATCGGAAGTAGAAAAAAATGAAATAATATAAAGCTGTAGGTCAAAAGTAATTGATCTATAGCTTTTTATTTTGCAGTTATAAAAGGATACAACTTAGACTATAATTTCCGCAACTTAGAAAAACCAGGTTGAAATAAAAAATGCCAGTGTGTATAGTGGGAATAGATCAAAGAGAGATTTGCGGCAGGAGGTGGAAGGGTGAAGATACATGTCAGGGAGGACAGCAGTTTAAGTGATATGGAGATTACAATTAATTGTCCAAGCGCAAATGAAAAAATAGATAAAATAATTGCCGTGTTACAAATGATGGATCATAAAATTACCGGTATCAAAGATAAACAAACCTATATATTGGATACTTCCGGAATTTTATATATTGATACCGTAGATAAAAAGACCTTTTTTTATACGGAGTCAGCAGTCTATGAGACACCAATGAAATTATATGAACTGGAAGAACAGCTTGCGGACATGGATTTTTTCCGTGCAGGGAAATCCTGTATTATAAATTTTAATCAGATTAAATCGCTGCGCCCGGATATTGATGGAAGAATTCTGGTTACTATGAATAACGGAGAAAAAGTATTTGTTTCCAGACAGTATGCAGGGACAATCAGAGAGAAGTTGGGGGTGAAATAAATGAGTGATAAAATTCTTTCAAAATACAAATTTGCTGCTCAGGTAATGATCATATTTGCAGTAGAAATCTTGGTTATTGCGATTGCAGGTGCTTTGTGGGGAGAAGAGTCAATGGATTTTTCAAATCTGTATCAGCTGGGGGGCAAAGGGATTGCGAACACCACAATTTTACAGCTTTTTATGTGTTCCATTGTACTTAATCTGGTACAGAGTATCAGTATGTCTGCTAAAATATTTCAAAATGTCATGATGCTTTGGCGTACGGTAATAATGGTTGTGCTGAGTGTGCTTGTGATTTTGATTTTTGTTATCTGCTTTGGGTGGTTTCCTTTGGATTTCTGGCCGGCTTGGGTAGGCTTTTTCATTTCTTTTGGTCTCTGCTTCCTTGGCAGTACCATACTTATGGTTATTAAGACGAAGCTGGAACAAAAGAAATACGACAGACTGTTAAAAGTTTATAAAGAGAAAAAGAAAGAAAATTAGAAGAAGGGCAGATAAGGTTGAAAGAAAATTATGATATAGAAAGGACGCCACGATGTGATTCTTTCAACCTGTTTAATTGTGGCAGTATTGCAGGCAAGCCTGTAATATGCAATGGGTATAAGGTTGAAAGAAAATTAAGATATAGAAAGGATGCCACGGTGTGATTCTTTCAACCTGTTTAATTGTGGCAGTATTGCAGGCAAGCCTGTAATATGCAATGGGTATAAATATGGGAGAGATTGTAATTCGAGATATATCGAAATCGTTCAATGAGAAATGTGTTTTGAATAATGTGAATTTAAAGATAGAAGAAGGAGAAGTGTTCGGTCTTTTGGGACCGTCAGGCGCAGGAAAAACTACATTAATTAAAATTTTAACCGGACAGTTAAAGCCGGATCTGGGGGAAGGGACCATTTTTGGAAAGTCCTGCGTACAGCTGGACAGAGAAGATTATAAGATGATCGGTATGGTCCTGGATAACAGCGGATTGTATGAGCGGTTGAGCTGTTATGATAATATGTTGTTGCCGGCACGGATATACGGAGTAGAAAAAAAGAGAATTGGTGTACTATTAAAACGTGTGGGGCTGGAAGATGCGGAGAAAAAAGCTGTGGAAAAATTGTCAAAGGGAATGCGGCAGAGGCTGGTACTGGCAAGAGCGATGCTTCATCAGCCAAAACTATTATTTTTGGATGAACCTACAAGCGGTCTGGACCCGTCGGTGACACAGACAATTCATGAGCTTTTGCAGGAACTGAAGAAGGAGGGGACAACGATATTCCTCACTACCCATAACATGGAGGAGGCTTACAAGCTCTGTGACCACGTAGCCCTGTTAAATGACGGTGGAATCGTAGAATACGGGGTACCGGAAGAACTTTGCAGAAAATACAATACCCAGAATATCATCACAATTCTGTGTAAAGATAAATCAATTGTAAAACTAAAAAATACAAGGGAAAATGCGGACAGAATTATGGAATATTTTCAGGGGGAATGCGTGGAATCTATTCATTCTTCAGAACCGGATCTGGAAACGGTATTTATGGAATTAACCGGAAGGAGGCTGTTATGAGTATACATGCAAGAGTATTACAGGCACTGTTTAGCAAACAGATAAAAGACACGGCACATAATATGCAGGTGCTGATATTATTTTTTACATTTCCGGTGATTGCAATGGTTATGACCCAGAGCATGGGAAAACAGATGGGGAATAGCGCATTTTTTATATCAATTTTTGGTGTTATGCATGGGATTTTCACACCCATCGTAGCAACTTCTTCAATGATGGCGGAAGAAAAGGAAAAAAATACACTGAGAATGCTGCTAATGTCCAACGTTAACCCAATAGAGTATCTGATTAGTACCGGTGGATTTGTGTTTCTCTGTACTATGGTTACCGGTGTGCTCTTTTTACCACTGGGAGGATATTCAGCGGCTGAAATGGTAAAATTTATGGCGGCATTGGGAATAGGAAGCATTTTATCAGTTGTTTTAGGCATGGCGATCGGTGCATATGCCAAAAATATGACGTCGGCAAACGGTCTCGCACTGCCCTTTGGGATGATCTTTGCTTTTTTACCTATGCTTGCAAAGTTTAATGACAAGATAGGACAGATTGCAAAATTTACTTATGGACATCAAATCAGCAGTTTTGTGGAAAAAATGGAAGGGATCAGCTGGGAAGGTGTACTGGTGATAGTGGTAAATTTTGCAATAATGCTCGTTGGGTTTGTAATTGTGTTCCGCAGAAACCGGTTAGATGGATAAGCTGTATAAAAGCCTGGACGGTAAATAATCCAGGCTTTTGCTATCCCCGGCAGGTTGACGCATCCCCTATAAAATAGTACAGTATATAAAAATACTGTTAACTACTTATGAAATGAGGGATGATTATGATAATCAGTGCAAGCAGAAGAACCGATATTCCATCGTATTATACCGATTGGTTTTTAAACCGGATCCAAGAAAAACAGGTCTGGGTCAGGAATCCCATGAATGCCCACCAGATCAGCCGGATTGATTTATCTCCGGAAGTAGTGGACGGCATTGTTTTCTGGACCAAAAATCCAAGACCAATGCTGAAAAGGCTGAATGAACTGAAAGAATATGCTTATTATTTTCAATATACGTTAAACCCCTACGGAAGGGAAATAGAAGAACACCTTCCACTGCTTAAGGATCGGATGAATAGCTTTCAGTGCCTTTCGGAAATGATCGGAAAGGAGCGTGTAATCTGGCGTTATGATCCGGTTATACTAAATGATACTTATACGGTGCAGTACCATGTAAAGGAATTTTCCGGTATGGCTGAAATTCTTGCTCCCTATACAAATAAATGTGTCTTCAGCTATTTGGATTTCTACACAAAAATGAAAAACAGGATGAAGCAGATGGGGATCCGGCCGGCAGTAAGAGAAGAAAAAGAATATCTGGCAGAAGCATTTTCAAAGGCGGCATCCCGCTATGGAATTGCTCTGGAAACATGTGCAGAAGATATCGATCTTCATAAATTCGGTATTGCTCACGGAAGATGCATTGATGACAGACTGCTGTCAGAGATCATAGACTGTCCCCTGAAGGTGGAAAAGGATAAGAACCAGAGGCTGGAATGTGGATGTGCGGCCAGCATTGATATCGGATTATATAATACCTGTAAAAATGGCTGCGTATATTGTTATGCTAATTTAAACCACGAACTTACTTTAGAAAATAATGCAAAGTATGATAGGGATTCGCCCTTGCTCTGCAGTAAACTGGGGGATAAAGATATTGTAAAGGACCGAAATGTAAAGAGTTTGAAGGAAAGACAGTTAAGCTTGTTCTCACGTGAATCGATAATCCTGTCCTAGAGAAAAAAGTGCTTGACATTGACGCAGCGTAAAGGTTTAACATGGATTTATCAGGAGGTGGATAGAAAATGGAATATAGCATTCAGAAACTGGCTAAACTGGCGGGAATCACTACCCGGACACTGCGCTATTATGATGGAATTGGTCTGCTGCATCCGGCATATGTGAATGAATCCGGATATCGCATATATGGAGAAAAGGAAGTGGACGCACTTCAGCAGATCCTGTTTTTTCGAGATATGGGAATGGAACTGTCCAAAATAAAAGCGATCACTGCAGATGTTTCCTTTAACCGGGTGAATATTTTGAGGGAACATCTGGATGTTTTAAAACAACGTCAGCAGCAAATTGATCTCCTGATTAAAAATGTCACTAAAACAATTGAAAAGGAAGAAGGGAATAGAAGCATGACTGACAGAGAAAAATTTGAAGGCTTAAAACAAGAAATGATACAGGAAAATGAAAAACGGTATGGTGAAGAGATCAGAAAAGCCTATGGAACAGAAGCAGTGGATAAGAGTAATGCCAAACTGATGAATCTGACCATGGAAGAATATGAAAAAATGCAGATGACAGGAAAAGAAATAAACTGTCTGCTGGAGGAAGCGGTTCAGAAGAAGGAAAATCCTTGGGGAGAACTGGGACAAAAAATTGCCGGACTTCACAAAGAATGGTTGTCATACACCTGGAGCCATTATACACCGGAGGCCCATAACGGAGTAGCTGAAATGTATGTGGCGGATGAGCGTTTTACGGATTATTATGACCAGAATGTAAAGGGATGTGCCCGTTTCTTAAGAGACGCAGTTCAGGCAATGAACCAAAGTAAAAAATAGTTTGAAAACAAAGTAAAATTCTATTGAAATTCTCACATAAACCAGATAGAATATTTAGTGCGTACAAATGATCATGTACCGTATTGGAGAAGAGAAAATGGTTGAAAATAATCTAGAAAAAGATAGTATTAGAAAACTTGTACTGCGCCTTGGAATTCCTTCCATGCTGGCGCAGTTTATTAATGTGTTATACAGCGTGGTAGACCGTATGTATATTGGGAATATTGATCAGATTGGTGAGATTGCCCTGGCGGGAGTCGGCATCTGCGGGCCGATCGTGGCACTTTTGTCCGCATTTGGGTCATTTGTGGGAGTGGGCGGCTCCCCCCTTATGAGTATCCGCATGGGAGAAAAGGATGAAAAATCAGCAAAGCAGATTCTGGCAAACAGCTTTTTACTGCTGCTAGTGGTATCGGTGGCACTGACGATCATATTGTTGCCCCTCAAAGAAAATCTGCTGCTGTGGTTCGGTGCCAGCGAGCAAAGTTTTCCCTATGCAAATGATTATTTTACCATTTATTTACTTGGTACCGTATTTGCGCTGATGTCCATCGGTATGAATCAGTTTATCATCTGTCAGGGATATGCAAAAGTCGGGATGATGTCC
This sequence comes from Robinsoniella peoriensis, assembly GCF_000797495.1. Lineage (GTDB taxonomy): Bacteria > Bacillota > Clostridia > Lachnospirales > Lachnospiraceae > Robinsoniella > Robinsoniella peoriensis. The sequence goes on along the minus strand of NZ_JTGN01000004.1, from coordinate 199,161 downwards.
GTGATGATCGGTGCAGTTATGAATCTGGTATTAGATCCTGTATTTATCTTCGTTTTTGGTATGGGAGTAAAGGGTGCGGCAATTGCTACGGTCATTTCCCAGATGGTATCCTGCGGTTTCGTACTTAAATTTTTGTTTGGGAAAAAAGTTCCCATAGCAATCAGTTTTGGAGGATACAGTCTTGGGATTATAAGGAAGATTTCATTTTTGGGACTTACGCCATTTATCATTATTGTTATGGACAACGTTCTGCTGATCGCCCTGAATACCGTTTTGCAAAAGTACGGCGGCCCGGACAGGGGAGATATGCTGATTACCTGTGCAACAATTGTACAGAGCTTTATGCTTATGGTAACGATGCCGCTTGGAGGAATCACGGCCGGGACCCAGACGATACTTGGATATAATTATGGAGCACGCAAATCGGACCGGGTTTTGGAAGCGGAGAAGTGGATTGTTATTTTATGCCTGATCTTTACCACCATCATGTTTGTGACAGCTCAGAATTTTGCCAGACCTTTTGTAGGGATATTTACCCAAAACGAAACATACATTCAGTTTGCAGCAAGAGCCATCCGGGTATATACTTTAGGTATCATACCACTAGCAATTCAGTACACCTTTGTGGATGGATTTACCGGTATGGGCATTGCAAAAATGGCACTACCATTGTCTACCTTCAGAAAGATTGTGTATCTTGGCGCAGTTTTCCTGCTTCCCCTGATATATGAAATCGACCAGGTGTTTCTGGCAGAGCCTGTTGCAGACGTGATTAGTGCGGTGGTTACGGGAACCTGCTATTTTGCAATGATAAAGAAAATTTTACATAGGCGGGAAACTAATGTATAAAAAGGCATCAGAATGTATGGGAGGTGTGTGGGATGTGGGTTTTATTTGCTTTTGGATCAGCACTTTTTGCCGGCATAACGGCAGTTCTGGCAAAACTTGGAATTGAGAAGACAGATTCATACCTGGTAACTGCACTTAGAACGGTAATTGTAGTGCTCTTTGCATGGCTCATGGTTTTTGTGGCGGGATCTTTTCATACAATTGGAGAGATCGGCAGAAAAACTTTTGTGTTTTTAATCCTTTCCGGTATGGCTACCGGTGCGTCCTGGATATGCTACTTTAAGGCGCTGCAGCTGGGAGATGTAAATAAGGTAGTACCTATTGATAAATCAAGTACAATACTGACAATGCTTTTTGCATTTCTGTTTTTAAAAGAGGGGCTTGGCGGTATCAAGGTGCTTGCAATGGGCCTGATCGGAACGGGCACTTATCTGATGATTGAGAAGAAACATAAGGATCATAGGCTTCCCCGTGCTAAAACCCAAAAAGGCAGGGGCTGGCTGATATATGCTCTTCTCTCAGCAGTATTTGCAAGTCTTACGGCGATACTTGGCAAAATTGGGATAACTGGTGTAGAATCCAATCTGGGAACAGCAATCCGCACTATGGTTGTATTAATCATGGCATGGATCATAGTTTTCGGACTGCACAAACAAAAAGAAATAAAAGACATAGAGAGACGATCCTGGATATTCATTTTTTTATCCGGGCTTACAACAGGACTGTCCTGGCTTTGTTACTATCGGGCATTGCAGGACGGACCGGCAGGCGTTGTAGTGCCCATCGATAAACTGAGTATTTTAGTGACCGTCTTTTTTGCTTATTTTGTTTTAAAGGAAAAATTAAAGAAAAGGGCTGTGACAGGACTGATTTTGATTGTACTTGGTACACTTGCTTTACTTATCTAGAAAAATGGATTAAAATATGGGTAGAATCAGAAATAAATCAGCAAGGAGAATTAGTGTGAACGGTGGAAAAGGCGGAAACAGCAAGACATACCGACAGTTAAACAGGGGACTGATGTTAAAGCTGGTTGCTACGGGAGTCTGTACTTCCAGGGCAGAGCTTGCAAGAAGAACAGGTCTTACGAAAATGGCAGTTACAAATATTGTATCGGAAATGCTGGAACAGCATTTGATTGAGGAAACCAGTGTTGTGCAGAATGAGGAAGTCGGAAGGAATCCGATCCGCTTGAAAATATCCGGACAATGCCCGAAAATTATTGGCGTACTGGTATTCAGAAGCCGTCTGGAAGTTGTTATGTGTGACTTTAGTTTAAATATCATCAGGCGGGAGACCAGAGTCATGAAGGAAGCCTGTGTGACCAACAGCGATGAGCTGATGGAACAGTTATATGAGATGATCGACAGGCTGAGGAAGAAAGAGCGGAACATACTGGGAATCGGCGTGGCATCCATTGGTCCGGTAGATGTGAAAAAGGGAATGATCCTGGAACCCCTCTATTTTTGGGATATTAAAAATATCCCCATTGTGGAACTATTGACAGAGCGGTATCATCTCCCTGTCTTTTTAAACCATGACAATCAAAGCGGAGCACTTGCAGAGCTGTTATATGGATATGGAAATGAGTATAAGGATTTCCTGTTTCTGGGTCTGGGACGGGGAATCGGATGCGGGATGGTCATGAACGGAGATTTGTATGAAAACCAGAGCGGACTTCCGTCTGAAGTGGGACATACCAGCATTGATTACCAGGGGGAGCAATGTACCTGTGGAAATAAAGGATGTCTGGAATTATATGCAACCACTCCGGTAGTGGAAGAACGTCTGCAGAGAGAAACAAACAACAATTACCGTTTTACCCGGTTTTGCAGGGAAAGCAATGATCCGGCGGTGGAAGAAGTATTTGCCGATGTGATGAAGAAACTGGCTGCAGCGTTGGTAAATTATGTAAATATTTTGAATCCGGGTCTGATTCTTCTGGGGCATGATGGGATTTATCTGCCTGGAAATGCCATTGCAGTCCTGAAAGAGGAAGTAAACAGCCGCAGATTTTTTCACAATGCGCAGGAAATTGAAATCAAAAAAACACAGTTTGGGGCAGATGCGCAATTGCTGGGAGGAGCATGCCAGGTATTGCAGCAGGCATTTTTAGGAAAACTGCTATTTTAAAAAATATTTTTTTAGTTGAAATGTATATTGACTTTACTATTTTAATTAATTATAATAAACATAATTAGTAAAGGCGATTTACATATATAATATTACTATAAATAACCTTAAAACAATTGGAGGTAAAAAAATGGATGTTATTTGTGTTGGAGAAATGTTAATAGACTTTATTCCGGGAAACGAGCCGTTTAGTTATATCAGAAAGGCTGGCGGAGCGCCGGCAAACGTTGCTATTGCAATCGGTAAAAATGGTTTAAAGGCCGGATTCTGCGGCAAAATGGGAAATGATGATTTTGGACGTTTTCTGGTAGATACTTTAAAAGAAAATAATGTGGAAGCTTTATGTGAAGAGTTGACAAAGGATGCCGTTACGACTATGGCATTTGTAACTCTGGCGGAAGATGGAGACCGCTCATTTACATTTGCAAGAAAGCCGGGGGCAGATACCCTGCTTACGATAGATGACGTTAAGAACGCAAATATAGAAGACAGCAAAATGGTACATGCAGGTTCCTGTTCCCTGTCCCAGGGAACCGCAGTGGATGCTACCGTCTATGCGATGAAAGCGGCTCATGAGAACAACAAGCTGGTAAGCTTTGATGTAAATTACCGCAATGTAATGTGGGATGATGATATCGATGCATGTGCGGCTAAAGTTCGGGAAGTACTGCCTTATGTGGATCTGCTCAAGATTTCGGAAGAAGAAGTAGATATGATGGGCGGTGAAGAAAATATTCTGGCGCTTATGAAGGAAAATGGAATTACGGTTGTAATTGAGACATTAGGTGCAAAGGGGGCAAAATGCTTCTTTGGCGGTGAAGTACGCGAGATTCCCGGCAGAAAAGCGAAAGCAGTAGATGCTACCGGCGCCGGCGATGCATTCTGGGGCGGATTTTTATCCAGTATCCTGATACAGGGTGCGGAGAAAAAAGAGGATATTGCCTTAGAGAATATTTTAAAAGCAATGGAATATGGAAATGTTGCAGGATGGATCTGCGTACAGACTAAGGGGGCAATTGATTCCCTTCCTACAAGAGCTCAGATTGAGGAATATTTGTAATATTAAAATGATCTGTTAGAGGGGTTTGACACATTTGGTAACAAAATAAATAGCGGAAATGATCCGCGGATAAGTATAAGGAGAAGGCAGAATATGAAACGATCAAAAATCAATGCAGTTATTAAAGACATGGAAGCATTAATCAAAGAACATGGTTTTGAAGTCCCGCCATTTTGCAAATGGACAGCAGAAGAATGGAAAGATAAAGGAGCGGAATACGATGAAATCCGCGACAATATGCTGGGATGGGATATTACAGATTACGGACTCGGAAAATTTGATGAAGTAGGCTTTGCTTTAATCACTATCCGTAACGGTAATTTAAAAAATGATAAGTATACGAAAACCTACGCAGAAAAGCTTCTGATGGTAAATGAAGGCCAGATGGCTCCTATGCATTTCCACTGGAATAAGATGGAAGATATTATCAACCGCGGCGGCGGAAATGTCCTGATCCGTGTTTATAATTCAACGGAAGACGGAGCATTTGCAGATACGGATGTTACAGTCAACTGCGATGGAAGAGAATTTAAAGTACCTGCCGGAACCCAGGTTCGCCTGACTCCGGGAGAAAGTATTACCATTTATCCATATATGTATCATGATTTCAATGTAGAAGAAGGAACAGGCGCCGTGCTGCTGGGAGAAGTATCTATGTGCAACGATGATGAAAATGACAATCGTTTCTACGATCCGATTGGCAGATTCCCAACAATCGACGAAGATGAACCTGCCTACAGATTACTTTGTACGGAATATCCAAAGGCATAGTGCCAGCAAGTCAAAATATAATAAATTTTAGAATAGATTTTATAATAAATGGAATATAAAGTAGAGAATAAAGTAGAGAATAAGGTATACGGATATAGTAAAAAGGTATTGCGTTTAAATAAAATGCAATACCTTTTTACTATATCCGTATTTATTTTGCTGGAGTGAATCTTTTTAATAAACCATGCAACAGAAGAGGAAAATTTATACACTTATTTATAAAACAAAAGTTTTGTGTTTTAAATACAAATTCAAACAAGGGGGAAGAACAATGAAAAAGACTTGTAAGAAGATCGTTCGTATGGCGGTGTGGGCATTCGTATTGGTAATTGGCATCGGATTATGGATGAATGGATGTGAAAAAAAGCAGGAAGAGGTTAAAAAGGAAAGAATAGGGGTGATTGCTCAGATTATGCCGGGATATGAGCCGGGAAAAGGTGATCCGGATCAGGAACCACAGACCGTGCTGGGGATTTTACCGGAAGAGAAAGAAGACGAAGATGATGATGACCTGGAGGCGGTCCCTCGTGAACCGGCAAAGATACGAGGCATGTATTTGCAGCTTAGTGAAAGTGCTTATTATTTTGCAGATGTAGAAAGTAATTCCTTATTTAGTCTGGTCATGACAGATGAGAATGAAATCCATAACCTGAATGGGGAACAGATTTCTTTTGAGGAACTTAAGACAGGGAATATTGTAGATATCTATTATACAGGAGGTATGATGGAATCTTATCCCATGGTTTGCGACAGGGTTATAAAAATGCAGGTCGTAAAGGAAGGCAGTGAGGCAGATGCTGCTGCCAATCTGGAACAGGCAAAGAATTTTTATTGTGAGCCGGATCCAAATGAGAAGCCGGGGCTGCAGATTCAATACATTCCGGCGGAGGGAATGGAAGCCTCTTCCAATATTTCCTACAGGGCTTATGAGTGGACGGTTACCAATGAAGATGGAACGGAAAATGTTGAAAAAGCAGATAGTAAACCGGCAATTCAATATGAGAATCTGGAAGAAGTCGAAATTTCCGTAGATACCCAGGAACTAAAACTTGTTTTCAGTAAAGACCCGGAGGAAATAATTGTCCAAAGATGGAAGGCAGAAGACAGAGGACAGGACCAGGCTAAACCCGGTGAGCCGGTATTGGACACAAGAAGAGACAAAATATGGATGATCCCAAAAGGAGAAGCCGGGTATGTGTATGAAGTCACCGGAAAGTGGGGAGAAGATTTTGTCGTGTATGGATTTTTAATCAGGAGGCGCTAATAAATGCAGTGCTTTGAAATTCACCAGGACGTGTCTTAAAATTCATTCCCGCCATCTGCACACCCCACTTTGCGGCATATTTGCCCTGAATGCAGGTTAAGCAATTATCAGATAAGCTCTGGTCCGCCCCCTTCTCTTTCCGAGATAGCATTCGTTGATACAAAGCTGGTTTTCTCAGCATGATGCACCCCCGGGGTTGTGGCATGCCGGACGCGATTGACGTAAAGCAACTGATCTTGAGAACGGAATTTGTTTTTCATTCTCTAACCAGAAAAAGGAGCAAACTTCCATCTTCTTTTACGCAAACAGCCGAACCATACTGCGCAGCATCCAATAAAGAACAGCCCGTAACAGCCCAGGGGTTCCAACCGGCTGAGAAAACCAGCTTTGTATCAACGAATGCTATCTCGGAAAGATGGGTGTGGGAAACTGGTATGGGCGGAGGAAGCGTAGAGCAGAGCTGAGTATTTTACTTACCTTTTCGAAGTGTTTTTTGGCGGATAGTATTCGACTGGCTCCCATCGGATACTAAGCGGGTACTGAACCGAGAAATGCATCAGGATTTCTCGGTGAATACCCGCGTGCTGCCAAAAAGCGCTTCGGAAAGGTTAGAAAATACCAGTTCTGCGGCCAGCTGACGGAGCCCATGCCAGTTTTCCACACCCATCTTTCCGTACACTACCTACATCTACAAAGCGTCATTCCTCAGCTAAACCCAAATTTATGATAAAATTATTCGCTGTAGCTCTAAAGTAAAAATTTAGGATATAATTTGACGCTCTCGAAATCCTATGATAAACTAATTAAATATGGTAACAAATGAAACCTTGATACGATATCCAGGGAGCTTGTATGACAGGCTGAGAGGAAGTTATGAACTTCGACCGGTGACCTGATTTTAGGAAATAGTATCAGGGACAAGTCTTGCATCTTCCTGCAGGACTTCTTTTATTTTGCAGGATTATTTGCAGATGTATCATGGATTCTATGATTCATGTGGTTAATATAAGAAGAAATAAGGAGATACCGATTATGAAAGTTAGTGGAAGAGATCTGAAACTGTATGCAGTAACAGACCGTAAATGGGTGGGAGAGCAGTCGCTGGAAGAACAGATAGAGGAAGCGCTGGCTGCCGGGGTTACTTTTTTACAGCTCAGGGAAAAACATATGGAAAAGGACGAACTTCTGGAAGAAGCGAAGCGCATAGGTGAGATTGCAAAGCGTCATCAGGTGCCTTTTTTAATTGACGATGATGTTGAAATGGCAATTGCCTGCGGTGCAGACGGTGTACATATCGGACAAAAAGACATGCCGCCCAAAAGAGCAAGAGAACTTCTAGGAGAAGATAAAATACTTGGGGTCACCGCCAGAACATTAGAACAGGCGAAAAGCGCATGGGAGCAGGGCGCGGATTATCTTGGAGTAGGGGCTGCATTTCCCACATCTACCAAAGACGATACGGAAGTGATTACAAAAGAGACAATCCGGGAGATCTGTGAAGCAGTGCCGATTCCGGTTGTGGTGATCGGCGGCATTACAAAAGAGAAGATCAGGGAACTTCGGAACTGTAAAGCTGCCGGAGTCGCTGTGGTATCAGCGATATTTGCAAGCGAGGACATTACCGGGGCGGTGAAAAGTCTGAAAAAAGAGGTGGAAGAAAATCTATGGGCAGATTAGGAGAAATCGAAGGAGCTATTTTTGATATGGATGGAACACTACTGGATTCCATGGCCATGTGGGAAAATATGGGCAGTATTTATGTGAAAAAGAAAGGGAAAGTACCTGCTCCGGATCTGGATGAAGTTATAAAAGATATGAGCTTTGAGGAATCAGCCCGATATATAAAGGAGCAATATCAGTTCCAGGAAGATATTAAGACAATGATGGATGAAGTGAATCTAATGGTGCAGGAGAATTATCAGGGGAAAATTCAGGGGAAGCCATTTGTAAAAGAGTTTTTGGAGAGCCTGAGAAAAAAGGGGGTTCCCATGTGTGTAGCAACGGCGACGGATGAGCCGTTGGTGAAAACTTGTCTGAAACGATTAGATCTTCTGAAATATTTTAAGGAAATATTTACCTGCAGAAAAGTAGGGGCGGGGAAAGAACGGCCTGATATCTATGAAGCGGCGCTCTCAGAACTGGGAACGAGTAAGGAAAAGACGTTTGTTTTTGAAGACGTTCTTCATGCAGTTAAGACTGCAAAACAGGCGGGATTTCCGGTGGCGGCTCTCTATGATGAAAGTTCCAAAAAGGATTGGGAAGAGATTACAGGGCTGGCAGATATTTCAGCAGTATCTATGGGAGAATTTATTTCAGGATGACCTGGAGCGTGTCTTAGAATTCATTCCCGCCATCTGCACGCCCCACTTTGCGGCATATTTGCCCCGAATTCAGGTTACGTAGCCCGCTATGTGCCCTTCATCCGGGACAAATCTCCCACAAACTGTGACGCGCAGCTGTCAGAAAGCAATTATCAGACACGCTCTGGAGAATATGGACCCGGGTTTCCCAAGGAGACAGGAAATCTGGAAGTGGGCAGTGCAGCAATGAAAATATATAATGGACAGAGGACAACAAAATGAAGAAAATACTTACAATAGCAGGTTCGGACTGCAGTGGCGGAGCGGGGATACAGGCAGATATTAAAACAATCACAGTACATGGAATGTATGCCATGAGCGCTGTTACAGCGTTGACGGCACAAAATACGATGGGGGTATTTGGAATAGAAAAATGTACACCCCAATTTTTAGAACAGCAGCTGGACTGCATATTCCGGGATATTTTTCCGGATGCGGTTAAAATCGGAATGATTCCGGATGCCGGACTGATTCAGTCTGCAGCAGGAAAACTTGCGGAATATGGAGCATTTCGTATTGTTCTGGATCCGGTTATGGTCTCAACCAGCGGCAGAACGTTATTAGAAAAAGAGGCAAGAGATGCGTTCATGAAAAAATTATTGCCGCTGGCTGCTCTGGTTACACCGAATATACCGGAAGCAGAAGTGATGAGTCAGATGAAAATAGAAAGTCCAGGCGATATGGAGACAGCAGCCAGGGTGATCTCCGGTTTCTATGATGGTGCCGTGCTGATTAAGGGCGGGCATCAAAAAGAGACTGCCAATGACCTTTTGTATGAAAATGGAAAAGCAACCTGGTTTTACGAAAAGCATATGGATAATCCGAACACCCATGGAACTGGCTGTACTCTGTCATCTGCAATTGCCTGCCAGCTGGCAAAAGGATATAATATGGAAGGCAGCCTGAGGCGCGCGAAGGAGTATCTATCCGGTGCTATCCGGGCAAATCTGGATTTGGGACAGGGCGCGGGACCTTTGAACCACTGTTACCGTATTTAATAATTAATGCATGATATAGCAAGTGGAATCACGTTCAACGAAGGCAGGGCGCATTTCAATCCGGCTGATGGGAACACCTTTGATCAGGCTATCCACAAGAATAAATGCACTTTTACCAAGATCTACCCGGTTTTGGCGGACCGTAGTCAATGCCGGGGTCAGATATCTGGCCAGGGGAAGGTCATCATATCCGGTAACACTGATGTCCTCGGGAACCTTTTTCCCCATATTATAAAGTTGTTTAATTACGCCGGATGCAATAAAATCACTGGCGCAGATAATCGCAGTTGCTCCTTTTTCCAGAAAATGAGGTACATATAAGGGAGCGCAGTCTACATGGTAATCACCATAAGCAATCAGGTCTAAATCAAGATCTATTTTATTTACCCACAGAAAATGTTTGTACGCATTCAGACGGCGTTCCGTAATCATAGAATCCTGGTTACCGCAGAGCATGGCGATCCGTTTGTGCCCTTTTGCGGCTAGATGGTTAACCACACCTTTCATGCCTTCAAAATTATCGGTACCTACATATCCTACCCAGGGATTGTCTTCAATGTAATTATCTAAAAGCGCCGTAGGAACTTTGGTATGGTTCAGCTGTTTTAAATAGTCATCGTGAAGGCGGAAACCAAGAAGAAATGCTCCTGAATAGCCATTTTTTAACATAAAGGTATCATATTTCTCACGGGTCTGCATAGAAAGGTTGGTGGGAACAATCGTAACCTCATAGTCGTTGCGGACTGCGGCCTGTTCAAAGCCGGAGATAATTTCATAACCAAACTGGTCTACATTTTCATAGTTCATATCTTCAACCATAATGCAGATTTTGCGCATTACTTTGCCCTGCAGGGATTTTGGTTTATATCCCAGTTCCACCGCGGCGTCCAGTACGGACTGACGCATTTTTTCACTAATGTCGCTTGCACCGTTCAGGCCTTTGGAAACGGTGGCGGGTGAGATGCCTAATTTTTTTGCTATATCTTTAATTGTCGCCATAAGATTTCCTCCGAGTAACGAACTTTCTGGCAGTTCGAAAATTATATTGACAATATACCATAAAAATGATAATATGGCAATGAAAAGTTTCGAAAAGTTTCGAAAAAAATAATATGAAAATTACGAGAGCCATTTATGAATCAGGAGGTAATAGAATGTTAGAAAAAGAATTAAACGGATACCTGGAAGAAAAATTTCAAAAGACAATTGCAGAATGCTCTGATGAAGAAATTTATCTTGGACTCTTACAACTTACGAAGAATCACATAAAAAAATCAGGTAAAAACAGTGGGGAAAAGAAACTGTATTATATATCAGCAGAATTTTTAATTGGAAAGCTTTTATCCAACAACCTGATTAATCTGGGGCTGTATGACCAGGTAAAAGAGATTCTTTGCAAAAATAAAAAAGATCTGACACAGATAGAAGAAGCAGAACTGGAACCTTCCCTTGGAAATGGCGGACTGGGCAGACTGGCTGCCTGCTTTTTAGACTCGATTGCAACCCTTGGCTTAAATGGCGATGGAATCGGACTGAATTACCATTATGGACTGTTCCGCCAGATTTTTGAAAATAATAAGCAAAAAGAATTGACAAATCCCTGGATTACAGAGCAAAGCTGGCTGACAAAGACAGATACGCATTTTGAAGTTCCGTTCAAAGGATTTAAGCTGATTTCCAGCCTTTATGATATTGACGTTACCGGATATCATAACCACGCTAATAAACTGCATTTATTTGATATCGACATAGTGGATGAATCCATTGTAGAAGAGGGGATTCATTTTGATAAAAATGATATCCTTCACAATCTGACGTTGTTTCTGTATCCGGATGACAGTGATGAAAAGGGACAGCTGCTTCGTATTTACCAGCAGTATTTTATGGTCAGTAATGCAGCACAGCTGATTATCCGGGAATGCAGGGATAATGGCTACAGCCTTCATGATTTATACAAACACGCAGTGGTTCAGATAAATGATACCCATCCTTCTATGGTAATTCCGGAATTGATCCGCCTGTTAATAAAAGAAGGGATCTCAATGGATGAAGCCATCTGCATTGTCAGCAAAACGTGTGCATATACCAATCATACGATTCTGGCTGAGGCTCTGGAAAAATGGCCAAGATACTATCTGGAAAAAGCCGTACCACATCTGCTTCCGATTATAGATGAACTGGACAGAAGAATCAAAGAAAAATATACGGATGAAAAAGTAGCAATTATTGACAAAGACAACCGCATACACATGGCACATATGGATATTCATTATGGTTTCAGCGTAAATGGGGTTGCGGCTCTTCATACACAGATTTTAAAAGAATCTGAATTGAAGCATTTTTATGATATTTATCCTGAAAAATTTAATAATAAGACAAATGGAATTACATTCCGCCGCTGGCTGATGCATTGTAATCCGGAATTGACAGAACTGATTAGCGGACTTATCGGAGAAGGCTTTAAAGAGGATGCGGACTGTCTGAAAGAATTACGCAAATTTGCAGAAGATGAAAAAGTTTTAAAAAGCCTTCTGGAGATTAAAAACAAAGACAAAGCAGCATTAAAGGAGTATCTGAAAGAAACTCAGGGGATAGAAATTGATGAATATTCCATCTATGATATTCAGATCAAACGTCTGCACGAGTATAAAAGACAGCAGATGAATGCACTTTATATTATTCACAAATATCTGGAAATAAAGGGAGGAAAACTTCCAAAGAGACCGATTACCATGATCTTTGGTGCAAAAGCTGCTCCGGCATATGTGATAGCAAAAGATATTATTCACCTTATTTTATGCCTTCAGGAAATGATTTCCAGGGATGCCAGTGTTCGACCATACTTAAACGTGGTAATGGTGGAAAACTATAATGTAACCAAAGCGTCTAAACTGATTCCGGCCTGCGATGTATCTGAACAGATATCACTGGCGTCCAAGGAAGCCAGCGGAACCGGAAATATGAAATTCATGTTAAATGGAGCCGTAACCCTTGGTACTGAAGATGGGGCTAATGTGGAAATTCACCAGCTGGTTGGTGATGACAATATTTATATTTTTGGAAAATCAAGTGAAGAAGTCATTGCCCATTACGAGAAAGCCGATTATGTATCAAAAGATCTCTATGATACCGATGCAGCCATCAGAGAAATGGTGGATTTTATTGTGAGCAAAGAGATGATAAAGATTGGCTGTGAAGAAAACTTAAGCAGATTTCATCAGGAATTGATTCATAAAGACTGGTTTATGACACTTCTGGATATCAATGATTATATTGAGACAAAAGATAAAGCGTTTACGGATTATGAAGATAGAATGGCATGGGCTAAAAAGATGCTGGTAAATATCAGCGAAGCAGGCTATTTTTCATCTGACAGGACGATCAGGCAATATAATGAGGAGATCTGGAAATTGTAAAATAGTTTGGACATCACAAAAGTTCATACTTTTTTTACAAAAATAGATACCACATTTTAGAAAATTGTGGTATTATAGAAATTATGATGAAGAAGAAAAATAAATTTACCAAAAGGCTTACTAAGATTGCACTTGTCATAGGAGCAGAAGTTTTGCTGTTCAGTGGCTGCCTGGTGATGATATACGCTCGTGGGACAGGAGAGAGTGAGAATCAGGGAACATATCAGGAAAATGTCACATTAGGAACAAAAGAAACAAATGCAGGAGCAGAAAAACAAAGCAGTCTCCAGGCAGGAACAAATCAGGATAAGAATATTACTTCTCCGGTGAATGAACAGAAGACAGCAGGAACCGCACAGGTTTCTAATAATTATAATACGGTTGCTACAGAAAAGATGATGGAATCAGAAAGCGAAACCGAGACAGACGTTAACGATGATTCCGCTGTATCAGCAGCTAAGACAGAATCGGAAATGCTTTATGTAGAACCGATAAGTCAGCTTCCGGAACTGCCCACAGGCTGTGAGATTACATCACTGACTATGGCACTTAATTATGAAGGCTATGATATTGATAAAGAAGATCTGGCGGACAACTATCTCACCAAGGGAAGACCGGGTGTAAATAGTTATGAAGATGCTTTTCTTGGAAATCCAAGAGAAGAAGATTCTTATGGATGCTTTGCACCGGTAATTGTCAGAACAGCTAATAAGTATCTGACAGAACAGAACAGCGCAAAGCGTGCGTATGATGTCAGCGGCACAGAACTGGAAGATTTATTTGATGAGATCCGAGCTGGAAATCCGGTTATTATCTGGGGCTCTATGAATATCGATGTAGATATTGAATATACAGACGAATGGGAAATTGACGGCAAGCTGCTGCGCTGGCCTGGCAATGAACACTGTATGGTATTAAGCGGATTTGATTTAAATAATGAGACCGTCACTGTATGTGATCCGTTACGGGAAGTAGAGACGTATGATTTCGATTCCTTTGAAAGACATTTCAAACAGATGGACAAGATGGCAGTAGTGATTAAATAAAGAAATTGGTAATTGAGGACTATGGAATGTAAGAAGCCTGGCTTTTTATATTCTGTAGTCCTTTTTTATTGTTACATGCTGTTATACATGATAAAATGGAGTCAGATGCTGGTATCAATTAATACCGGATCTGATCCTGGGACAGGGGGAATATGAGATGACGGAAAAATTAGAGCAGTACCGCATCAGCAATCAGAAGATTGGGCAGACAGAGTAAGCACAGGAGGCATATAAATGTTTAAAATAGGCGAGTTTTCAAAGCTAACGCAGGTATCAATCCGAATGTTACGGTATTACGACGAGACAGGCTTGTTAAAACCAGCGGGAACCGACCATTTTACTAATTACAGATTCTATTCTGCTGATCAGATCTCTACTTTGAACAAAATCGTATTTTTGCGGGATTTAGGATTTCATGTTTCGGACATTGCAGCTGCACTCAGCCAGTGGGATGATAACTTTATTGTAAACCAGCTTGACAACAAACGTCAGGAAATCGAACGAACAATTAAAGCTGAACAGGATAAGTTATCCAAAATAGAGCAGGCAAAAAAAGATATACGTCAGGAAAAAATAGAGATACATTATAATGTTTCCATAAAATCCGTTCCTGGCGCTCAGGTGCTTTCTTTAAGACGGGTTGTTCCTTCCTATTATTCGGAAGGTCAGTTGTGGAAAGAAATGACCGCTTTTTCAGCGGAGAATAAGATTTCGGTTTCTAGCAATACGTTTGCTATTTATCATGATAGCGATTACAGAGAAAAAAATGTGGATATTGAAATATGTGCACCTGTCTCACGGATGGATAAGGATAAAGATGGTTTTACATTTCGGAATATAGAACCCGTACCAATCATGGCAAGCACTATGGTCTACGGGTCTTTTGAAAATATTTCTGGTGTATTTCTTTCCTTTGCAGGCTGGCTGGAAGAACACAGCCAGTATAAAATGCTGGGACAAAGCAGACAGTTTGTCCATCGCGGACCATGGAATGAGAAAAACAGTGATAATTTCCTCACAGAAATACAAATACCATTAGAAAAAATATAATAATAGTTTCAAACAATATGCCTGTACATTTCCTGCTGTACAGGCATATCGTAAAGTTGGATCTGAAATTTACTATGGTAAATATTCCGGTACGAAAACATATACCTTAAAATAAGTTAAAGAAGAGGAGTGCCGGTTTTGGCACTCCTCGAATCGTTACGCTTCAAACAGTTGTTCTTTAGGATTAACGATTGGTCTAAATCCAGCCCCCGTCAAACTTAATGACCTGACCGGTGAGGTAGGAATGGCTCCGGCAGAGATCGTACACCAGATCGGCAACTTCTTCCGGTTTTCCAAAACGGTCCGCAGGTATCTCTTCAATCAGGGCGGCACGCTCTTCCTGGCTTAAAAATTGATTCATTTCCGTATCAATTGCTCCACAGGCAATGGCATTCACCTGGATATTACTGGGTGCAAGTTCTTTTGCCAGCGCCATCGTAAGAGAGTTCAGCCCGCCCTTTACTGCAGAGTATGCAGCTTCACAGGAAGCTCCAACACATCCCCAAACGGAAGAAATATTAATGATCTTACCTCTCTTGTTTGAAAGCATCAGAGGAATTGCTTTTTGGCTGCAGTAAACGGCAGAAGACAGATTTGTCTGCAAAATGCGGTTCCACTCTGCAGGAGAAAGATCGGTAAAAAGTCCTACATAGGAGATGCCTGCGTTATTCACAACTACATCCAGCGTTTGAAAACGGGAAGTAATCTCACAAAAAAGGTTTCCTACAGTTTCTGCGTCGCCCATGTCTCCCACAAAGGGGAAACAGGTCACACCGTATGTTTGTTCAATGATATTCCGGGTTTCTTCTAAAAGACGGTCATTCTTCAAACAGGTAATAATAACCTGATATCCTTCGCTGGCAAGTTTTACGGCAATGGCGCGTCCGATGCCCCTGGAAGCCCCGGTGATAAGTGCGGTTCTTGGCATTACAGAGTACCTATAAAGCGCATAAAGCCTTCCCGGCCTTCTGCTGTACATTTGTAGACTCCGGCATGCTCCAGAACTTTCATAAATACCAGACCGATTTCATCGTTCAGGATTTGTTTGACATTACTTTCATCGATTTTTTCATATTTTGCAGAAAATGCTTCTGCCCAATCTGCATGTTTTTCAAGATCCTCGCTGGAACGGATATCTTTACCGGCAGTAATATAATCTGCAAGCTGTTCCATTTCTGATTTCAAACGTGCCGGAAGAACGGCAAGTCCCATAACCTCGATCAGTCCGATGTTTTCTTTTTTAATATGGTGAAGTTCTGTATGAGGATGATATACACCCAAAGGATGTTCCTCTGTAGTAATGTTGTTTCTCAGAACCAGATCTAATTCATATGCATCACCGCGTTTACGGGCTATTGGGGTAATGGTATTATGAGGTTCCCCTTCTGTATTTGCGAAGATGAAAGACGCTTCGTCCGTATATCCTCTCCAGGCATTTAAAATGTGGTCAGCCAGATCAATAATACGGCCGGCATCGGTACAGCTGATACGTATTACAGACATAGGCCATTTTACGATTCCTGCTGTGACATCTTCAAATCCTTTTATGCTGAATGAGGATTCAATGGGAGCCTTAGCCATGGCGAATTCATAGTTGCCGCCCTGGAAATGGTCATGGCTCAAAATAGATCCGCCAACAATCGGAAGATCTGCATTGGATCCTACAAAATAGTGCGGGAACTGTTTAACAAAATCCAAAAGTTTTCCAAAGGTATCCCGTTCAATTTTCATAGGGATATGTTTGGTATTGAATACGATGCAGTGCTCATTGTAATAAACGTAAGGAGAGTACTGGAATCCCCACTGGCTGTTATTAATAGTAACAGGTATAATGCGGTGGTTCTGTCTTGCAGGATGATTCACTCTTCCGGCATAGCCTACATTTTCAGGACAGAGAAGACATTTTGGGTATCCGCTCTGTTTTGCAAGTTTTGCGGCAGCAATAGCCTTAGGATCTTTTTCCGGTTTGGAAAGGTTGATTGTAATATCCAGATCTCCGTAAGGAGTAGGGGTTTCCCATTTCATATCCTTTTTAATGCGGTATCTGCGGATGTAATCAGTATCCTGACTTAATTTATAGAAATAATCGGTTGCAGCTTTGGGATCTTTTGCATACAGATCCAGGAACTTCTTTACAACTTCCGAGGGTCTCGGAACCAGACGTCCCATAATTTTTGTATCAAATAAATCACGGTATACAACACTGTTTTCTTTCATAATACCATGTTCGTAAGCATAATCCATGATGTTAGAAAGCACTTCTTCCAAGTTAATATCAGTGTAATCTTCCTGTGGTTCATCGTATTCTTCCATCTCCAGTAACTCCAATAGGGCATTGGTAGTGTAGATGCGGTCTGTCTCCTCGATCAGTCCCGTTTGAAGTCCATAGGTAACCAGTTTCTTAATGTCATTGTAGATCATTTTCTTTCCTCCGCTTATTATTATTTAGAATAAATTCTATAGGCAGGTAAAATAAGTATATATCACACCTGTAAAAGGGCAGACAGGCGAAAATACAATATATAAATATTAACATAAAATTTTATGATTTGAAATAGGAAATTGTTTAGAGTCTGGAGAAAAAAATTACACATTCATTAATTACATGTTAACAAAATAGGTATTGCTTGAAATTAAAAGTAAAGTCTGTTATCATTGTTTTACGATGCAGGATTATGCAATTTGCTAAATCGGATTTAAGGTAGTAGGTGATAAGATGAATGAGAATATAGAAATACTGGGCATTAAGATCGATAATGACAGTGTAGAAGAAGCAGTGAACAAAGTGGCAGGATTTCTGGAGAGAGATTCTCTTAGCACGGTAGGGATGATATTTGCAAATGTTCTGGTGGAAGCGGTAAAAGAGCCGGGATGGACAGACAAGATGGGGACGATGGATTTGAATATCATCGGAGACAAGGAAGTCTGGAAGGTCTGCGGCGAAGAATTAAAACAGTCATTAGAAGAGATAGAAGATAACAGTTTTCTAAAAGGCATATGCAGCTATGCGATGGAACATAATAAGACAGTCGCATTGTTAACAGAGAAAGATTCGGAAAGGTTGATTTTTCAAAAGCATATGAAAAAGCAGCACAGGGGATTAAATATCGTGGGTACTTTTTCTCTGGATGATGCAACGGAGGATGAAGACAGTATCGTAAATCTGCTGAACGCTTCGGCGGAAGACATTATCATAGCAGCAATTCCAAGCCCTTATGAAGAAGAATTTCTGATGGGGTGCAGACAGAAACTGGGTGCCAGAGTCTGGATTGGAATGGGACAAACTGCAACATCATTAATGAATGTGGAATCAAAGGTTAACTTTTTGGGCAAACTGATAGAAAAGAGGATATTTAAGAGAAAAGTATCAAAATATCAGAGCGAAAAGGGGGAGTAATCCCATGGAATTTCACAGGAAAAGACCGGTATATCTTGATTATTTAATGATGTTTGTGGGAACTGCACTGATGGCAGTTGCCATTAACTCTATCTATGAGCCGGCAGATATGGTAACCGGCGGATTTACGGGTGCGGCAATTTTACTGAAGGCCGTGACAGATCCGTTTTTAAAGGGCGGCATACCTCTCTGGCTCACAAATATAGCTTTAAATATTCCGGTTTTTATCCTGGGAATGAAAATTAAGGGGGTTCGTTTTTTAAAGCGGACATTATTTGCGACATTTACCCTGTCATTCTGGCTATATATTATGCCGGTATTTCCCTTAATGAACGAAGATTATATTCTCTCCGCATTGTTTGGCGGCGGGATTATGGGCGTGGGAATCGGACTTGTGTTCATGGCAAGGGGAACAACAGGCGGAACGGATATGGTTGCATCTCTGATACAGAATTACCTTCGCCATTATTCTATTGTCCAGATCATGCAGGTGATTGATGCATTTATCGTATTGATCGGTGCATATGTCTTCGGAATCAGCCGAGCCCTGTATGCTATAATAGCAATACTGGTTACTTCCTGGATTTCTGACCATATGATAGAAGGAATTAATTATTCAAAGATTGCTTTTATTATTACAAACCTCAGGGATGAAGTGGCACATGAAATTATGAATGAATTAGAACGGGGACTGACCGGACTGGATGCAAAGGGAATGTATTCCGGAGAGCATAAAGATATGCTGTTCTGCGTAGTCTCTAAGAAAGAAATCATTCTATTAAAAGAGAGAGTTGCATCCGTAGATCCGGGTGCTTTTGTGGTAGTTAGCGATGCAAAAGAGGTGCTTGGATTGGGTTTTTTAGAGCGTCATTTTGAAAAATGATACTTTTTTACAAAAAAGTATCATTTTTCTCTTTCTTTTTTGGTAGTTTTATATTAGAATACAAGTAGTATTAGCGTTTACAGGGAGAAGAGTGGGAGCGTAATCGTTATCAGGTTTCTTAAATTATGGGAAAAAGGAGTGACATTAGTGATATCAAATCAAATTTTACAAAATACTCTCGATGGTCTGAAGGCGATCGCAAGAGTAGATCTGTGTATTGTAGACACAGAAGGAAGCATGCTTGCAACTACATTTCCGGAGGCAGAGGAATACAGGGAGTCAGCAATGGCGTTCGTATCCTCTCCGGCAGACAGTCAGGTGCTGGCTGGACATCAGTTCTTCAAGGTTTTTGATGAGCATCAGCTTGAATATGTGCTGATTGCAGATGGCAGCAGTGAAGATGTGTACATGATCGGGAAACTGGCTGTTTTCCAGATCCAGAATCTGTTAATTGCTTATAAAGAGAGGTTTGATAAAGATAACTTTATTAAAAACCTGCTTTTAGACAACCTTTTATTGGTGGATATATACAACCGTGCCAAGAAGCTACATATTGAAACGGATGTAAGACGTGTGGTATTTATCCTGGAAACCAGTTATGAGAAAGATAATACTTCTTTAGAGAATGTACGTACTTTCCTGGGAGGCAAATCCGGAGACTTTATTACTGCGGTTGACGAGAAAAGCATCATCGTAGTAAAAGAGCTGGTGAATACAGAAGGCTATCCGGAGATGGATAAAGTGGCCAAAAGTATCATTGACTGCCTGGGACTGGAAAAACGGGAAAAGGCACATATTGCCTATGGAACAATTGTTGGAGAAATCAAGGAAGTATCCAGGTCTTATAAAGAAGCCAGAATGGCACTGGATGTAGGTAAGATCTTCTTTAGTGAAAGAAATGTGATTGCGTACAGTTCCCTTGGGATCGGGCGTCTCATTTACCAGCTGCCCATTCCACTGTGTAAGATGTTTATCCGGGAAATCTTTGATGGTAAATCACCGGATGATTTTGACGAAGAAACATTAACTACGATTAATAAATTCTTCGAAAACAGCCTGAATGTTTCAGAAACTTCAAGACAGCTCTATATTCATAGAAATACGCTTGTTTACCGTCTGGATAAGCTTCAGAAAAGTACCGGACTGGATCTGCGGGTATTCGAAGATGCAATTACCTTTAAGATTGCTTTGATGGTTGTAAAATATATGAAATATATGGAGACTCAGGATTATTAATAGAAGGGTATATGGAACTCTCTGGTAGAATTGACAGAGGGTTCTTCCTTTGCCTGGAGCGTGTAGATGGCGGGAATGAATAATTTACAAAATCTGGAATAAGATAGTTGTGAAAGAAATATGCTTTTACACACTCTTGGGGCAGAATCGCAGGATAGCCTGCGACATGCAAGGTGTCAAGTATGCAGAAGGTTTTGGAACAGGGGAGGGTACTGTTTCAAGATCTTTCTTTTAAAGGAGACGGATAATGGAAGATGACAAGCGGTTTTTTAAGGGGTTTTTGTGTGGGTTGTGTGTGACTGCGGTATTAGGACTGGCAGCATATTTTATTTCCGGTGAGATTGTGAACAGTAAATTGTTTGATCCCGGGCAGGAATCCCAGGAAGAGACATCGCAGAAAGAGAAACAGTCTGAAGAAATTTTAAAATTAGACGACGGAAAAGTCCTGAAGAAAATCGATGAGATAGAGGATGTGATCAACCAGTATTATTTAAATGAAGCCGATGCAGATTTGGTTGAGACACAGTTATACAAGGGTTTGGTGAAGGGGCTGGAAGATCCTTATTCCAATTATTATACAAAGGAAGAGATGGAACAGCTGCAGGAGTCAAATGCAGGTACATACAGTGGCATCGGTGCTGTTATGATGCAGGATAAAGTAACTAAACTGATCACTATTGCCAGGTGCTATGATGGGTTTGGGGCTGCCGAAGCAGGGATTCTGCCGGGAGACATCTTATACAAAGTGGAAAACCAGGACGTCAGCGGACTGGATCTGAACCAGGTAGTTGCGCTGATTAAAGAGAAAAAAGACGGTTCGGTAAATCTGGAATTAAAAAGAGAAGGAAGCGAAGAACCAGTTAAAGCAGAGGTCAAAGTGGGCGCAGTAGAGATGCCTACGGTAAGCAGTGAAATGCTGGATAATAAAATCGGATATATTGCCATTTCAGAGTTTGACGGTGTAACGGAGAAGCAGTTCTCCAATGCATTAGAAAAACTACAAGGCGAATCAATGGAAAAACTCATTATTGATCTTCGTAATAATCCGGGAGGCGTGCTTCAGGTTGCCTGTAAGATGCTGGATCAGATTCTGCCCGAGGGCTTAATTGTATATACGGAAGATAAATATGGAAATAAAAAAGAATATAAATCTGATGCAGAGCATCAGTTTACCAAGCCAATGGTTATACTGGTAAATGGAAACAGTGCCAGTGCATCAGAAGTATTTGCCGGTGCAGTAAAAGATTATGGACTCGGAACTCTGGTTGGCACGACTACTTTTGGAAAAGGAATCGTACAGGGATATAAAGCATTGAGTGATGGTACGACTTTGAAGTTAACGATTGAAAAATATTATACACCAAAAGGAAATAATATCCATGGGGTTGGCATTGATCCGGATGTTGAGGTGAAGCTGGATGAATCACTGGAAAAGAAAGTGGTATTAAACCATGAGGAAGATAACCAGCTTCAAAAAGCCATTTCCGTATTGGAGAAAAAATAAAACCGGATAAAGGAGTGTAAGGTTGAAAGAAAATTACGATGCAGAAAGGACGCCACGATGTGATTCTTTCAACCTGTTTGATTGTGGCAGTATTGCAGGCTTGCCTGCAATATGCAAAGGGAATAAATATGCAGGAAAAAATTATATTCCGTGAAATGCTCAGTGAATTAAAAGCTTATGCGGATACAAAAAATAATGTATTAAATAAAGAAGAAATAAAAGAGTTTTTTAAAAACGCAAATCTGACAGAAGAACAGTATGAATTCATTTATGAATATTTAAACAGCCAGAAAATCGCAGTGGAAGGGTACCAAAAAACTGCGCCTGAAATGGCAGAAGCTAAGGATACAGAGGTATCAGAGGAAGAAATGCGGCAGGTTCAGGAAGAGGAAGATGCATTTTTAAAAATGTATCTGGAAGATCTTGCGGCAAGCAATATCGAACAACTGTCAGAAGAAGAGGAACTGGTACTCTTTAACCAGGCAGCAGGCGGGGATGCCATGGCGAAAAGCCGTCTGATTGAACAGAACCTGAAAAATGTCTATGATCTGGTAATGGAATATAACAATACACAGCTTCCAAAGAGCGATCTGATCCAGGAAGGGAATGTGGGGCTGATTCTGGTAATGGATGCGCTGAAACAGCAGAAAACCCTTTCGGAGTATCGTGAATATATGAAGAAGGAAATCATTCAGGTGTTAGATGATGCGGAGCAGGAACAAAAGGATTTCAAGCACGATGACCAGCAGATAGTGGAGCAGGTAAATTATTTAAATGAAGCAATCAAAAATCTGGAAGAGGATCTGGAAAGAAAGGTCAGTCTGGAAGAACTGTCGGCTTATATTGAAATGCCCGCGGAAGAAATCGAAGCGATCCTGAAAATGGCCGGAGATGAGATTGAATTAACGGATGACAGACATCATCATCATGAAGGACACCATCACCACCATGAAGGCTGTGATCACGGTCAGGAACCGGAAGGGGTATAGAGCGAATTTAATTAAGAAATTCAAATAAAATGATAAGAAAATCATATGAGTTTTTCTGACACTTTTTGGTAAGATAGATTTACACTTGAATATTTGTAAGATTAGATATTCAGATGAATAATCAAAAAGATGGAGGGAAAACATGAAAAAACGATTAGTGGCATTGGGGTTAACATTGTGTATGGTTTGTTCCAGCATAAGTATGACAGCTTTTGCGAAGGAAGAACCGGAACCGGCAGTATCCTTGCTTTCCAGTGAGAATGAGACCGACAGAAGCATGTTGTTCAACGATGGCTGGAAGTTCTTATTGGGAGATCCAGGCGGTGCAGAAAGTAAAGATTTTGATGATACTTCCTGGCGCAGTCTGGATCTTCCTCACGATTGGAGCATTGAATTTGATTTTGATTACAATTCTCCTGCAACATCGGAATGCGGATATCTGGATGGGGGAACCGGCTGGTACCGTAAAACATTTGTATTGCCGGAATCCATGAAGGACAAAGAAATTTCCATTGATTTTGGCGGCGTCTATATGAACAGCACCACCTATGTGAATGGAAAATCAATAGGTAACTATCCATATGGCTATATGCCATTTACATATAATATTACAGATGAGCTGGTCTGCGACGGCAAGACCAAAAATGTGATTGCCGTTAAAGTTGTGAACCAGCTGCAGTCCAGCAGATGGTATTCCGGAAGTGGAATTTACCGGGATGTACATCTGACAGTGACGGATAAAGTTCATGTGGACCATTGGGGAACGCAGATCACTACACCGGATATTGCAAATGGAGCCGGTACGGTAAACGTTACTACCAAGGTGAAAAATGATACCGGTAAAGAACAGACCGTACAGGTCCGCCAGACGGTATTGGACGGGAACGGGCAGGCAGTAACAGACCCTGTGATATCAGAAGATGTAACACTTTCTTCCGGTGATACACAGCCGGTTTCCCAGAGTACTGCAGTAGCAGATCCTGCTCTTTGGTCAACAAAAGATCCAAATCTTTACTATCTGAAGACAGATATTGTAAAAGGGGACAAGGTACTGGATACCAGTGAAAGCAGATTCGGTTTCCGATATACGGAATTCACTACGGATAACGGGTTCTACCTAAATGGAGAGTGGATGAAACTATACGGTGTCTGCATGCATCATGACCAGGGCTCACTTGGGGCAGTTGCCAACTACACGGCAATAGAGCGGCAGATGCGTATTATGAAGGATATGGGTGTAAATGCTATCCGCGTTACCCATAATCCGGCAGATGATAAGCTGATTGAAATCTGTGACAAGATGGGTCTTATGGTAATCGATGAAGCCTTTGACACCTGGCAGGGCGGTAAGAAAACCTATGATTATGGCAGGTTTTTTACGAAAGAGGCAACTCATCCGGATGCAGCACCCAGACAGACCTGGGCAGAATTTGATATTAAAAATATGGTAGAACGGGGAAAGAACTTCCCATCTATTATTATGTGGTCCATCGGAAATGAGATATGGACAACGAACAGTTCACAGGGAGTGCAGACTGCCAAAAATCTTGTGAAATGGGTAAAAGAAATTGATACCACCAGACCTACAACCATCGGAGAAGACAAATTCCGTGGAAACATGGGCGATACCAGTTCCAATCTGGGTAATTCCAATATGGTAGCCGTATTTGATGCCGTAGACATACCGGGACTTAATTATAGTGAGAACCGCTATGATGCCCAGCACAGGGAAAAACCGGAGTGGGCGCTGTATGGTTCGGAAATTGCTTCTGCTACCAGCAGCCGCGGTGTTTATGCCCATCCGGATACTGTCAACAGCGGTGCGTCAATACCTTACCAGCAGTCCTCTTATGACACGGATTGTGTAGGATGGGGAAGAACGGCTCAGGATTCATTAGTAAGAGACCGGGACAGAAAGTTTATCGCTGGTGAATTTGTATGGACCGGATTTGACTATATCGGAGAACCTACACCATGGAACCAGTCTACCACTACACCGCCTAAGAGTTCTTACTTTGGTATCGTAGATACGGCAGGACTTCCAAAAGATTCCTATTATCTCTACCAGAGCCAGTGGACTGACGTAAAAGAAAATCCCATGGTTCATATCCTGCCTCATTGGAACTGGGAAGACAATAACCTGAAATCAAAAGTAACAGACAGAGACGGCAAAATTCCGGTACGGGTTTATACCAATGCACGTTCCGTAGAACTGTATTT
Organism: Robinsoniella peoriensis; assembly: GCF_000797495.1. Lineage (GTDB taxonomy): Bacteria > Bacillota > Clostridia > Lachnospirales > Lachnospiraceae > Robinsoniella > Robinsoniella peoriensis. Next base: position 173,985 of record NZ_JTGN01000004.1, on the reverse strand, counting down.
TAAACCGGCATCAGATACCAGTGACGGAATAGGAACCCTGGTTGAACAGAAGAAGACATTTGAGACGGTTACACCGTATAAAAATGTTGCAGAAGTAAAAGACAATAAGGATAAGGAATATCAGCAGACGGCAGACGGGAAACTTTATCTGGAATGGCGGCTGAACTATGAACCTGGTACCTTAACCGCAGTTGCATATGACAAAGACGGACAGAAAATCGCTGAGGATGTTGTTTCCAGTGCCACCGATCCAGCATCGGTCAGCCTGAGTCCGGAAAAAAATGTACTTACAGCAGACGGCAGGGACATTTCTTATATCGAAGTGGATATCACGGATGCAAATGGCAATGTTGTTCCCACCGCAGATAATGAAGTTATTTTTAATGTATCAGGAAATGGAAAAATCGTAGGTGTGGATAACGGCGATGCTTCCAGTCATGAGCGGTATAAAGATACAAATGGCGTATGGAAGAGAAAAGCATTTAACGGGAAAGCAGTTGTATTAGTGCAATCCACAAAAGATGCGGGCAGCTTCACCCTGACAGCTTCATCAGAAGGGTTAAGAGGGGATTCAGTCAATGTATTTACAACAGCAACACAGGTTCCGGCAGATCAGATTCTGGGATACAATGCAAAAGCGGTAACTGCAATACTGGGAGAAAAAGTAAATTTTCCTGAAAAAGTGGAAGCCGTATATGGAGATGGAACCAAACAGAAACTGAGTGTAAAATGGGATGATATTCCCAAAGAACTTCTGGAAAAAGAAGGTGTATTCCAGGCAGCGGGTACGGTTGAAACCGGTGACCGGATTGAAATTAAAGTTACGATCATTGGAATTCTCGGTATTAAAGACGTGAGAGTCGTTACCGGTGTTAATGAAATACCACAGCTTCCGGATACAGCTGAGTTAGTATATACAGATGGCAGCCAGAAGAAAGTAAATGTGATCTGGGACGCAATAGCTCCGGAACAGGTTGCTCAGACTGGTGAATTTGAAGTTAAGGGAACTCTGGAAGGGATCGAAAAGCATAGTGCCAAAGCCATTGTAAGGGTAACAGAGGAGCTTGTCTATGCGAAAAATATTGCCACAAGAGAGGGCAGTGCGTTATATCCCAAGCCTTCCGCTTCCTACAATAATGTAGAGGACTATGTCAACAACCATGACAATAATATGTCCTCCAATATTAATGACGGCAATATTTCCAGAACACCATCCTGGAATAACTGGGTAAATGGAAACGGTGATAAGAAAGAATCCTGGGTTCAGCTGGAATTTGAACAAGCAGCTCAGATCGGAAAGGCCGGAATTCATTTCTATACCGACGGACAGACCAGGAAACCTGCAAAGGTTACGATTCAGACCAGTATGGACGGAACAACCTGGACAAATGTGGCTAATCAGGATCACGTAGATGATTTTGGTGATGCAGCAGAGGACTGGGCAAAAGAATATCCGGTTAATTTCGATCCGGTAAATGCGAAGTTTATCCGTATCCTGATGGAAGGCCAGCCAAAAGAAGGTGGTTCTAAACCGGTAGGAATTTCTGAGTTAAAAGTATACACCGGAGTTGCTGCAGTTGGTGAAACGGCGGCATTGGAAGACTTAAAAGTAAATGGTGAATCAATAGAAGGGTTTGCGGCAGATCAGTTTAATTACATGGTTACATCGGCATACCCATATGAAATCCCAACGGTTACGGCAGCAGCCGCAGATCATGGAAGTGTCTTTGTTATACCGGCACAGACTATTGATGATCAGACGAAAGTTTTGGTAAAGAGTGAATCCGGAGAAACAGAGGCAGTTTATACTATAAGCTTTGAAAAAATGCCGCTGAAATTGAGTCAGGCTGAAATAGCTGTGGCGAATACAACCATTTTGGAAAATTCCTCCGAAGTTATTACAACCAAAGCAATATTAGAAGACGGAACCGTTCTTGACAGCAGCCTTGCAGCAGTGGAGTATAAGTTATCCTCCAGAGATGGGGCAAAGGCTGAGATCAGCAAAGGTAAATTAAATGCGATCAAAGAAGGAACCGTAACAATTCAGGCAGAAGTGACCTATAACGGAGCAGTAATAAAAGCCAGTCCGGTGAAAGTCACCATAGAAAAAAATAAAGAAGAAGTACAGATTAATTCTTACGAAGAAGTGAGGGTAACCACAAAACCGGGGATTGCACCTGTATTGCCGGGTACCGTAAAAGCTTCTGTAGAAGGCAGTTTTGAAAGAGACGTGGAAGTAACCTGGGACAGTATCCCGGAAGCGGATTATTCAGAATTCGGCAGCATCAGAATCCGGGGATTTGTGGTAGGGCAGAGCCTGCGTCCTACAGCAGTAATTGAAGTGAAAGATGTGGTATCCGCTATGCAGTACGCCCTTGCCACACCGGTAAATGTAATACCATCTATGCCTGAGACAACTACCGTTTATTACAGCGATGGAACGGCAGTCTCAGAAGTTCCCGTGATATGGGAAGAAATGAACCAGGAGCAGTTTAATGTGGCTGATGATACCATTGTAACCGTACAGGGTACGGCAGAGAAAGATGGTACCACAGTTCCTGTAACGGCACAGATTCGTGTAACATCCACGGATGTGGAAACCTCAGAAAATTATTACCAGCTTAGAAACGGATATGAACTGCCGTTTGCGGTTGCATCCTTTACCAATGACGGGGCTGACTCTACAGACCGTGTATATAAACTCAATGATGGAAACATCAGTTTTGCACAGCAGGACGCAGATGGTAAAAACATCTGGTGTAACTGGCAGCGTGTCGGAAGGCCTGGTGACTGGGTTGGCGTAATCATGGCTAAAGAAGGTGATGTGGTAGAGCGGTTTGCCGACAACCTGAAAGTTGGATTTTTCAAAGAGTCGGGTTCCAACGGAATTCAATATCCTACGACCTTAAAAATAGAATACTACACAGGTCCTACGGACTTTGAGATTCCGGGATTTTCAGAGGTGAAAAATCCAAGAGGACATATTGCAGAAATAGCGGATCATCCATTTAATGATGATGCAAACTGGACGGAGGTTACTTATCTGAATGCAGACGGAGAAGTGATGGATACACCGCCGGAAATTGTGTCGGAAGACATGACAAATATTGATTTTGTTCCAGTTAAAACCTGTGTCGTACGTGTAAATATGGAGTCTGACACATCAAAGGCTTTTGGTATTACCGAGATTCAGGCGTTTGGAAAAAATGCACGGCAACAGTCGGACTACCAGGTTAAAGATTTAAAGGCAGGGGAAGCATCCATTGAAGGTTTTGATCCCGAAATCAGCGATTATGTCATGAAACTGGACAACGATACGATTCCTCAGATTTCGGCTGAATGGACTGAAGGGACTAAAAATGCTTCAGTAACAATATTACAGGCAACAAAGGCAAATCCTATTGCAAAAGTAATAACGCTTGCAGAAAATGGAATGCCGGATACAAAGAAAATCTACACGGTTAAATTTAATATCCCAACGGACAGGACAAAACTGGATAAAGCGGTTGCAGATGCAAAGTCCATGGAAGAAGGGAAATATACGAAAGCTTCTTACCGATATCTGGCGGATGCATTAAAAGATGCCGGTGAATTAAAAGCAGATGCACTCCAAGGAGAGATTAATGACGCCGTACGTGCAATTTACTCTGCCATCGACGGTTTGACGGAGAAAGCAGATGTAAAAGATCTGGTGAAGGCTCTTCAAACAGCAGATAAGATGATAGAAATGTCTGACGCCTATACACCGGATTCCTTAAGCGGACTTCCGGCAGCAATCAGTAATGCCCAGAAAATTAGGGATAAGGATACAGCTGCCCAGAAGGAAGTGAATGAAGCGGTTAAGGCATTAAATTCAGAAATACAAAAAGTACTCAAAAAGGCAGATAAAAAGAATCTGACAGCATTGGTACAGGAAGTAGAGAAAAAAGACCTGAGCAAATATACACCGGAAAGTGCGGCAGCATTTAAAAATGTGCTTGCACAGGCGCAGCATCTGCTGGTAGACGGCAATATTTCCATAAACGACCAGAAAAAGGTAGATGATATGTATCAATCACTGAAATCTGCGGAAAGTCTTCTGGTAATGGCAAATGCAGCAAAACCGGATGTTAAAGTGCAGGTTCCGGGTGCCGTAAATGGTGTGAAAGTCACCAGGACATATACAGCATCCATGAACGTGACCTGGCAGAAAGCACCGCGCGCAGAAAAGTACCGCGTTTCCGTTTACCGCTACAGTTCAAAGAAATGGAGTGTTGCAGGCGAGACGACAGGTACCAGTATGAAGATTCGAAATCTGGCACCGGGTGAAAAATACAGTGTAAAGATCGCACCGCTGAATGAAAGCGGACTAGGTGTAGAATCCTTATCCGTTAAGACAGCTACCCGGCCGTTAAAAGCAAAGATTAAATCCATTAAAAAATATGGGAAATCCTCGGCTAAGATCACCAGTGTGAAACAGTCCTGCACCGGATACGCTTTATACGAAAGAGTAAAACCGGGCAAATACACAAAAGTGACGGCAAAATCTAAAAATATGCTGATCAGAAAAGGCATGAAAAAAGGAAAAACATATACTTATAAAGTTCGGGCATATGTGAAAAATGGGGATCAGACCTATTGGGGTAAATATTCTAAGGCAATAAAGTATAAAGTGAAATAGGAAAAAGCAGCATCCTGTGTGATTCGCCATCGGCGGTAATCCACAGGATGCTGCTTTTGTATTATGTTTGGCAGACAAAAATGTTATCTCCAAAGAGGTTTATTCTTTTTCAGTTTCGTCTTCATCAGCGGGAATATCACCATCCCGTTCCTCAAAGCCGGGTTCCTGCTCCGGAAGATACAGATGGACTTTATCAATCCTGTTTTTGTCCACCGCGTCTACCACAAGGCGTATGCCGTTTTCTGCAACTACAAATTCGCCCTGCTGGGGAAGGTGGTCCAGGCGCTCGATGATATAGCCTCCGATGGAGTCATAGTCTTCGGAATCGAAGTCCAGGCCTAAGGCATCGTTTACATCATCCAGTTTCATGGATCCTTCAATTACATATTCCAGATTATTGATGCAGCGGATCAGATCTTCTTCATCTTTATCATACTCGTCCCGGATTTCCCCAACGATTTCCTCCAGAAGATCTTCCAGGGTAATCAGTCCGGCTGTTGCACCGTATTCATCCAGCACAATTGTAAAATTAATGGAATCCTGGCGCATTTCTACCATCAGTTCAGAAGTCTTCTTATATTCGTAGGTAAAATAAGGTTCACGCATGATATCGCGTATATGGAATTCTTCGGAAGGCTTGCAAAAGAGCAGGTCCTTCACATTAATGATGCCGATTACGTTATCCGGACTTTCTTCATATACCGGAAGCCTCGTAAATTTTTCTTGTTCAAAGACATCAATAATCTCATCATAGGTACTGTTAATATCAATGGAAACCATGTCTACACGGGGAACCATGATATCTTTTGCCTGAGAATCTCCAAAATCGAATACGTTGTATATCATCTGGCGCTCATCACTTTCGATTACACCTTCCTCATGACTCACATCCACGATCGTTCGTAACTCGTGTTCTGTAATAGAGTTCATTTTAGCAGAAGGGTCTATCCTCATTATGCGTAAACATACATAAGACAGCTTGTTGATCAGAAAGATTACCGGCGTCAGAACACGCATCATAAACAGGATAATACCGGCATATCCCATAGACAGCTGCTCTGCATATAAAGTAGCCAGCGTCTTAGGAGTTATTTCTCCAAATAATAAGATTAACAGCGTTAAAACTCCGGTTGCTATACCTACGGCAGCGTTGCCCCAGATATTAAGTGCAAGTGTAGTCGCAAGAGCGGAAGCGGACAGATTAACGATATTATTTCCGATCAAAATAGCGCTGAGCATTTTACCGGAATCATTAATTACCTTAAGAAGGGTAACTGCCTTTTTGTTTCCCTGGTCTGCAAGAGTTTTAATTCTGATTTTATTTACTGTTGTCAATGAGGTCTCCGCGGAAGAAAAAAATGCGGATAATCCTATCAGGGCGATCAGCACGCCCAATTGTATGGCATCACTCGAATCCAAATACATCATCTCCTTAAATCAATATAGTTAAAGTGAATATACAATATTTCCGGGTTAATTGCAAGAATTCAAAGAAATTGAAAAATATTGTTAATAATTCTGTAATAAATACTTGATAAATATGACACAAATATGTTATAATGAGCCGGATTGATTAATAGCATACAATTATAGATATAGACAAAATATTAGGAGGAAGCAGAGATATGAAATCAAGTCAACAAAAGAAAAGACGGAAAATGAGTATTTTGAGCATGATTCTGGCATTTGTACTGGCTGCGGTAAATATATTGCCGATGCAGACAGTAGAAGCAGCCGAGGGAAAAACCGTTTATTTAAATGGACAGGACGGTTCAAATGAGAATTCCGGACAAAGCAGCGAAAGTGCGGTTTCTACACTAACAAAAGCAAAAGAACTGATGGGTGAAAACGGCGGAACAATTATCGTGACAGGAACCTTAAGCGTGTCCTGGGAAACAACCTGGTCTATGCCGTCCGGAAGTGTTTTAAAAGCTGCATCTGGTCTGGAAGGACCGGTAATAGCAGTGACTAAAGACGGATCTCTGACTCTTAACAATTTTGTAATAGATGGACAAAAAGGCAATGTAATATCAAACAGCGGCTATTTGGCGCTGAAAGACAATGTAACATTACAGGCTTCCGGCAGCAGGATCAGCGCCGATTCGGCAATATATACGGCCAAAGAAGCAACGACGATGAAAGACGGTGTCCTTATTGCCGGAGTAGAAAAAAGCGAAAAAGAAACTGCATCCAGTGAATCCGGTACAGATAAAATAGAAACAGAGTACATAAAAGACTCGGAAGCCGCTGTGCCGGAAACAGCTGTAACAGAAGCACCGGGCACAGATACAGCAGGATCAGATACAACGTCGACAGAAGCAGCATCGGATAAAACTACAACAACGGAAACAGCAGCAACCGGGGCTGCGTCAACAGAACCTACAACAACAGAAACAGCAGTAAGCGGGGCTGCGTCAACAGAAACTACAACGACAGAATCTACAACAACAGAATCTACAACAACAGAACCGGCTGCAACGAAACCTGCCTCAACAGAAACTGCAGCAACGGAAATTATATCAACGGACTTAACCGGGACGGCTGCAACGGAATCAGCATCTGCGGATTCCGATATCACAGAGCAGAGCGAATCCCAGGCGGTAACAACAACGCCGTCAACCGAGCCATTTGCCTCAGAACCATCCGTTTCCAAGCCGGAAACAACCATAACGGAAACGGCAAAATCTGCAGAGCAAGGCAGCACAGGCAAGAAAAAAACGGTAAAAACAGCGGGGAATCAGAAAAGCAAAAGCCAGCCAGAGACACATACAACTGCGCCAACAGAAGACCCGATTGATAACTTTGCTACTTTCAACGAAATGGTATATTCCCTGCAGGTAGAAAGCAGAGAGGATATCAGCAGTGCAGTAGAAATTACAAAAATATATGAAGCATTGAGCGAATATGAAAAAAGCCAGGTTACAGAAGAAGCTTATAATCTTATGATTCAGGCCCAGAATACAGCAGGTGAATTAAATCACGCTCATAACGGTGTCACTGTATCCGGCAGCCTTCCCTGGTATGTGCAGTTTACAGCTGAAATCAACGATTCCAGAGACAACGGCGAAAGCGGCCAGATTATTGTTCCTTACGACCTGAAGTTGTGGGATATGTACCGCAACGTGGCATATGTACTGGAACCGGGAGAGAAAGTTACGGTGTCCATGCCGGTGCCGGATGCAGACCTATCAAATGGTTTGACCATCTATCACTATAAAGCAGATGGAACAACAGAAGTTCTGCACCCGGTCATAAATGGAGAGACCATGAGTTTTGAAACAAGCTCATTCAGTCCTTTTGATGTGGCAGGAGGTACACTACTCTCGGGTATCGGAGTCAATAACAGCAATAACTATACCGGGGGAAGTACACCTTCCTCCACGCCATCCACAAACAATAATACGAACAGCACACCGAATAATACATCAAATAACAGCAATGGGAACAACAACGGAACGAGCGGCAGTAATACAACAAATCTGAAGCCGCAGCCGGCAGGTAGTACACTAGCTGCGTCCCCGAATACAGGAGATGCCACACCGATAGCGGTAATGGTACTTGGGCTTTTGCTTTCAGCAGGAGTAATCTTCCTGGTGCTGAGAGGCAAAAGAAGAATGCAATAGTAAATTGCGATAGCGTTTATCCTGTTTATTCACAATCAAACCTGCATAAAACCTCTTCTTTTCACATATATTACTCTAGAACATGATTTAAAATTCATTGCATCAACCAGTATGTCCTGGTTTTGTGGTATGAATGTGCCCAATTTCGTCATTGCAGTCCGCTGTACTGCCCGAAGCTGACACATTTGTTGCAGAAACCGGAATTTGGGGCAAATATGCCGCATAATGGGGCATGCAGATGGCGGTAATGAATTTAAAAACACGCTCTAGGAGGAGGCGAATCTATGGATAACACTGCAACAAAAAAATCCGGAGTCATGCTGGTTATCAAATCCCTGGTAGTATCTTACCTCACAACCGGTATTCTGCTGCTGATTTTAGCTCTGTTGCTTTTTAAAATGGAATTAAATCAGAGCAAAGTGTCCATTGGCATAATCGGTATCTACATAATTGCCAGCTTCATTGGGGGATGGATCGCGGGAAAAGGTGCCGGAAAGCAGAAGTTCCTATGGGGGCTTCTCATTGGCAGCGCATATTTCTTAATGCTCACAGCGATTTCTCTGATTACAAATGGGAGCCTGCAATCTGAGCTTCCACAGCTGTTTACCACGCTGCTGCTCTGTATGGGAGGCGGTATGCTGGGCGGCATGTTATCGTAAGAAATATGGAATTAGAGACGACGCTTAAAAAACATCGTCTCTAATTTGATTTTTGGTAAAAATTGTGTTATAGTATATGAGAGTCTAATTAAGAATCAAAGTCATTTCAGACGCGAACCCCAAATCAACGCAGATTATGAATTTTAATTGTGAATCAAAAAAATCGCATATGGAAAGGAGATATTTGTAACAAAGGTTATAAATAGTACTTAAATGAGAGAAAAATATGAATCATTATCAGTAGCGGTATTGAAGGAATTGGCAAAATCCAGGGGACTTAAAAACATTTCAGCCCTGAAAAAAAGCCAGGTGATAGAACTCATGCTTGCAGAAGATGAAAAAAAAGGTGCAGTGAACGATGCAGCTCAAAATACAGAAGGTGCGTCTGCCACTATAGAAGAATCAAAAATGGAGTCATCTCAGAAGCCAGAGAATGTGCAGGGAGCAGAAATTCCCCAGAGAACAGAGAATGTACAGAGAATAGAAAACGTGCAGAGAACGGACAACACTCAGAGAGCAGAAAACGTGCAGAGAACGGACAACACTCAGAGAGCAGAAAGCGTGCAGAGAACGGACAATAATCAGAGATCCGAAAATATGCAGAGAACGGATAACACTCAAAGAGCAGAAAGCGTGCAGAGAACGGACAATAATCAGAGATCCGAAAACATGCAGAGAACAGATAATGTACAGCGCACAGACAGCGTGCAGAGAACAGACAGCAGCGTAGGTGCAGAAGGCAAAAGCACGGATATGTCACAGCTTGACAGCGGCATAACGGCAAATGGAATCCTGGAGGTACTGCCCGATGGATATGGCTTTATCCGATGTGCCAATTATCTTCCGGGAGAAAATGATGTCTATGTATCACCTTCCCAGATCCGCAGATTTAATCTGAAAACGGGAGATATTATCACCGGCAATACAAGAGTCAAGACCCAGCAGGAAAAATTCAGCGCTCTTTTATATCTGAAGAGTATCAATGGTTTCCATCCCTCAGAAGCAACAAAAAGATTAAACTTCGAAGATATGACCCCTATTTTCCCAAATAAAAGAATGCGTATGGAACGCACATCCAAAGGAACTGCAATGCGAATTGTAGATTTAATATCGCCTATCGGCAAGGGGCAGAGGGGAATGATCGTATCACCACCTAAAGCAGGTAAGACTACTTTATTGAAAGACGTAGCAAAATCCATATTACAAAATAATCCGGACATGCATCTGATCATTCTTCTGATCGATGAACGTCCTGAGGAAGTTACGGATATTAAGGAAGCAATCTGCGGCAGTAATGTAGAAGTAATTTATTCTACCTTTGATGAACTGCCGGAACACCATAAAAGGGTTTCCGAAATGGTAATGGAACGTGCAAAAAGGCTGGTAGAACACCGCAAAGAAGTTACGATTCTCCTGGACAGTATTACAAGGCTTGCAAGGGCGTATAACCTTACTGTTCCGCCAAGTGGAAGAACGTTATCCGGTGGTCTTGATCCCGCAGCGCTCCATATGCCGAAACGTTTCTTCGGAGCAGCAAGAAATATGAGAGAAGGCGGCAGCCTTACCATATTGGCAACAGCACTTGTAGATACCGGAAGCAAGATGGATGATGTAGTATATGAGGAATTTAAAGGAACCGGTAATATGGAACTTGTTCTGGACCGTAAATTGTCCGAAAGACGTGTATTCCCGGCAATTGATATTCCAAAATCGGGAACCAGAAGAGAAGATCTTCTTTTGGATCCGGAAGAACAGGAAGCAGTTTATATCATGCGTAAAGCACTTAATAGTATGAAATCCGATGATGCGGTAGAAAATATACTGAATATGTTCGTACGTACGCGAAATAATCAGGAATTCGTACAGATGGTCAAAAAGCAAAAATTCATTTAGATCATGGTAGAAATCATGGTAGAAATTAGCTAAAATATCTTGCATTTTGACATGCGGTGTGATATAATTCAAACGTTGTTTTAAAACTGTAGGGACTTACAGGGCTAGCCCGGGTTACCTTGCTGTGGAAACACCAGGAGCAGCATTGACCGGGAATTGATTTGTGCAGACCACGACCGATAGGCGGCGTAGGGAGGTAAATGTGCATAGATAAGCAGTTCACAAAATAAGAAGAAGAGGTGAAACCATCATGAAAAACGGAATACATCCAGATTACCATCAGGCAACAGTAACATGCAACTGTGGAAACACATTTGTAACAGGATCAACAAAGAAAGATATCCACGTGGAAATCTGTTCTAAATGTCATTCGTTCTACACAGGACAGCAGAAATCAGCAGCAGCTCGTGGACGTATTGATAAGTTTAACAAGAAATATGGTATTGATGCAGACAAATAGGTATGAATAAAGATAAGGTTGAGGTTGTGAAATCTCAACCTATTTTTAAATGTTGGGAACTGTGAAAGATAAATAAAATTTTGCATTTACCCGACAGGGGCCGTGAAAAATGCGGCATAAGGTGCCAGAGCGTGTCTTAAAATTCGTTCCAACCATCTGCACGCCCCACTTTGCGGCATATTTGCCCCGAATTCAGGTTACGTAGCCAGCTGCGCACCCTTTATTCGGGATAAATCTCCCGCAAACTGTGAAGCGCAGCTGTCAGAAAGCAATTTTCAGACACGCTCTAGAGTTATCACAAGTAAGCTTGCGATATCCAAGGGGGTTAATATGAAATCATCAAATATCGGCGGACAGGCGGTTATGGAAGGCGTTATGATGAAGAACGCCGACCGGTATGCAGTTGCTGTCAGAAAGCCAAACGACGAAATTGTAGTTAAAGTAGAAGACTATAAGAGTATTATCAAAAACAAGAAAATATTGTCTCTGCCGATCGTCCGTGGAGTTTTTAATTTTGTAGATTCTATGGTGCTTGGTATGAAGACATTGACATATTCGGCCAGCTTTTTTGAAGAAGATGAGGAAGCGGAGCCTACGAAGTTTGATAAGGCTCTTGAGAAGGCGACAAAGGGAAAGGGAGATTCTCTGCTTATGGGAATTACGGTTACGCTGTCGATTATATTGGCAGTTGGGCTGTTTATGGTTCTTCCTTATTTTATCTCACTGTTTTTTCATAAGTTTACGGATTCCATGACGCTGATTGCGATTGCAGAGGGCGTTGTCCGTATTTTACTATTTTTGGGATATATTCTTCTGATTTCCAGAATGAAAGATATCCAGCGTGTATTCATGTACCATGGTGCAGAGCATAAATGCATCAATTGTATCGAACACGGGCTGGAATTAAACGTAGAGAATGTTTTGAAAAGTTCCAAGCAGCACAAACGCTGTGGCACCAGTTTTCTGCTGATCGTTATGGTCATAAGTGTGATCTTCTTCATATTTATAAGAGTAGATTCTCCGGTTCTGAGAGTAGTAGTCCGGATTCTTCTGGTACCGGTAATTGCCGGTGTTTCTTATGAATTCATCAGACTGGCGGGGAGAAGCGATAATGGTTTCGTAACCATGCTCAGTAAACCGGGAATGCTGCTGCAGAATCTGACCACAAGAGAACCGGATGCCAAGATGGCAGAAGTTGCGATTGCTTCAGTAGAAGCAGTATTTGACTGGAAGGCATATCTGGCAGAGAATTTTGGAATGTCTTTTGAAGAAGAAAAAGAAGATATAGAAGATAAAGAAGAAAATCAACCTGGTCAGACAATGACAGGAGCCTATACCAAGGAAGCAATATCATGACACTGCAGGAAGTAGTTAAAAAAGGGGAAGCGTATCTGAGGGAACGGGGCGTTGACAATCCGGCTCTTGATGCCTGGTATATATTGGAGAACGTCTGCAATATTGACAAGACCTATTTTCTGCTTAACCGCGATGAGGAAATACTGCCGGTACAGTACGCCCGCTATCAGACAATGCTGGTAGCCCGGGGTAAGCGTGTGCCGCTGCAGCACCTTACCGGGGAACAGGAATTCATGGGATTGTCTTTTTTGGTAAATAATAAAGTACTGATTCCCAGACAGGATACTGAGATTCTGGTAGAGGAAGCGTTAAAAGTTTTGAGGCCGGGGATGAAGGTACTGGATGTCTGTACCGGCTCCGGCTGTATTATTATCAGTCTGATGAAGATGTCGGGCGCAGAAAAAGGCATGGCGGTTGATATTTCCCAGGATGCTTTGGAAGTAGCAGGGGAAAATGCCAGGCGGCATGGAGTCTGCATCGATTTCAGAAAAAGCGATCTGTTCAGTCAGGTGGAAGGAAAATTCGATGTTATCGTTTCCAACCCGCCTTATATTGCAACTTCTGAAATCACGAAACTGATGGCAGAAGTACGTCTGTTTGAACCCATGGCAGCGCTGGATGGAAAAGAGGACGGTCTGTATTTTTATCGGAAAATTGTAACAAAAAGCAGATCATTTTTAAATCCGGGCGGTTGGCTGCTCTTTGAGATCGGTTATGATCAGGCGGCGATGGTGACATCCATGATGCGAAGCGCAGATTATACAGATGTCAGAGTTGTAAAGGATCTTGCCGGACTTGACCGGGTAGTTTTAGGAAGAATGAATTAGGAGGAAACAACATGTTTGATAAATTGGAGGATTTATTAATCCGCTTTGAAGAGATTATGGGCGAATTAAATGAGCCTTCTGTGGTAAATGACCAGGCTCGTTTTCAAAAGTTAATGAAAGAGCAAAGTGATTTACAGCCGATCGTAGATGCTTATAAGGAGTACAAAGACAGTAAGCAGACCGTAGAGGACAGTCTCACCATGTTAGATGAAGAGTCTGACGAAGAAATGCGGGAAATGTTAAAAGAGGAATTAAATGACGCTAAAGCGCGTATAGAAGAATTAGAGCATAAATTAAAGATTTTATTACTGCCCAAAGACCCTAATGATGACAAGAACGTTATTGTTGAAATTCGTGCAGGTGCAGGCGGTGATGAAGCAGCCCTGTTTGCAGCTGAGATTTATCGTATGTATGTGAAATTTGCGGAGTCCCAGCGTTGGAAAACAGATATGATGAGCTTTAACGAAAATGGAATCGGCGGTTTTAAAGAAGTAACATTTATGATCAATGGACAGGGTGCTTATTCCAAATTAAAATACGAAAGCGGTGTTCACCGCGTACAGCGTGTTCCGGAAACAGAATCCGGCGGTCGTATCCATACTTCTACAATTACAGTAGCAATTATGCCGGAGGCGGAAGAAATTGATTTCCATCTGGATATGAATGATTGTAAATTTGATGTTTTCCGTGCGTCGGGTAACGGAGGACAGTGTGTCAATACAACTGACTCTGCAGTGCGCCTGACCCATATACCTACCGGTATTGTAATTTCATGCCAGGATGAGAAATCACAGCTTAAAAATAAAGATAAAGCATTGAAAGTACTACGTTCCAGACTTTACGAAATGGAATTGGAAAAACAGCATGATGCGGAAGCAGAAGCCAGAAGAAGCCAGGTTGGTACCGGTGACCGTTCTGAGAAGATCAGAACCTATAACTTCCCTCAGGGGCGTGTTACAGACCACCGTATCAAATTGACGTTACACAGACTGGATGGAGTCATGAATGGAGATATCTCTGAGGTAATAGACAGTCTGATAGCAGCAGACCAGGCAGCGAAGCTTGCCAATCTGCAGGATCAGTAAGCAGTGTGAATTAACGAAGTTAACCCTGATAATGAGGAGGATTAAAGTATGGGAAAATATTTTGGAACAGACGGATTCAGAGGAGAAGCAAACATTGATTTAACAGTAGAGCATGCATTTAAAGTAGGCCGTTTTCTGGGATGGTACTACGGAAGAGACCACAAAGCAAAGATTGTAATCGGCAAGGATACGAGAAGAAGCAGTTACATGTTCGAGTATTCCCTGGTGGCAGGTCTGACTGCTTCCGGTGCAGATGCATACTTACTCCATGTAACCACCACACCCAGCGTTTCTTATGTAGTCCGTACAGAAGGATTTGACTGCGGCATTATGATTTCAGCAAGCCATAATCCATTTTATGACAATGGTATCAAGATCATCAATGGTCTGGGCCAGAAGATGGAAGCAGAGGTCGAAAATCAGATCGAAGAATATATCGATGGCAAGTTAGAAGAGCTGCCGTTGGCTGTAAAAGAAAATATCGGGCGTACCGTAGACTTTGTAGCTGGCAGAAACCGTTATATCGGCTATCTGATATCACTGGCTACCCGCTCCTTTAAGAACTTCAAGGTTGGGCTGGATTGTTCTAACGGAAGTTCCTCCGCAATTGCAAAGAGCGTATTTGATGCACTGGGCGCCAAAACCTATGTCATCAATAATGAACCGGATGGAACAAACATTAACACAAACTGCGGATCTACCCATATCAATATTTTGCAGGACTATGTAAAAGACAATAAACTGGATATCGGTTTTGCCTTTGATGGTGATGCAGACCGCTGTATTGCAATTGATGAAAAGGGAAATGTTATAGACGGAGATTTAATCCTCTATGTCTGTGGAAAATATTTAAAAGAAGAAGGCAAATTGAATAATGACACTATTGTTACGACCATTATGTCAAACTTAGGCCTTTACAAGGCATGTGACAAGATTGGCATCCGGTATGAAAAAACAGCAGTAGGAGATAAATATGTTTATGAAAATATGGTTAATAATGGCCATTGCCTGGGCGGAGAACAGTCCGGACATATTATTTTCAGTAAACATGCCACAACTGGTGACGGCATTCTGACAGCGCTTATGATCATGGAAGTGGTAACAGAGAAAAAGGTAAGCCTGGGAACTCTTGCGGGAGAAGTCCGGATTTACCCACAGCTCCTTAAGAACGTCAGAGTAGCAGATAAGAAGGAAGCGAGGGAGAATCCTGCGGTTATTGCGGCAGTAGATGCGGTATCAGAAGCACTTGGTGATGACGGAAGAATTCTGGTGCGTGAAAGCGGAACAGAACCGGTAATCCGTGTTATGGTAGAAGCGGCAGATGATGATTTATGTGAGAAATATGTAAATCAGGTGATCGACGTGATGAATCAGCAGGGCTTAATAGTAGGATAAATGGATCACAAATTAAAAAAGTTATTGAAGTATTATAAACCATATAAAGGACTGTTCTGGTCCGATATGTTGTTTGCAATCCTGGGCGCCGGCGTTACGCTGGCGATCCCTCTGATTGTACGATACATTACGAATGTAGTGGTATATCTTCCGGGAAATGAGCCGCTTCATATGATACTGAAGCTGGGAATCCTGATGTTAGGGATGGTAGCCCTAGAATTTTTCTGTAATTATTATATCGCATACTATGGACATGTAATGGGAGCCAGTATGGAACATGATATGCGAAACGAGATATTTGCTCATTACCAGAAGCTGTCCTTTACCTTCTATGACAATCAGAAGGTAGGTCAGCTTTTGTCGCGCGTAACCAGCGATTTATTTGATATCAGTGAGCTGCTCCATCATGGACCGGAGGATCTTGTAATCTCTGCAATTAAGATTATAGGTTCCATTATTATTCTGGTGAATATTAATGTGACACTGACGGTAATCACCTTTGCGTTTGTTCCGGTAATGGCAGCCTACGCCTTTTACTTTAACTTCAAAATGAAGCGGGCATTTAAAGAAAACAGAGCGAAAATTGCAGATATTAACAGCCAGATTGAAGACAGTCTGAATGGTATCCGGGTGGTTAAATCTTTTGCCAATGAAGATGTGGAAATGGGCAAATTCAAAAAAGGCAACAGCCGTTTTGTAGAGAGTAAAAAAACCAGCTACCGTTATATGGGCGGATATCATTCCGGTCTTGGTGCGTTGACTACCATGGTAACAATTGTGGTGCTGGTTGCGGGAGCCATTTTGATAACCGGACAGAAAATAGCGGTAACGGACTTAATCACATTTTTGCTCTATATAAATAATTTCACCGAACCGGTGAAGAAACTGGTGAATTTTACGGAACAGTTCCAGAACGGTTATACGGGATATGAACGTTTCCTGGAAATTCTGGACGTAGATCCGGATATTGCAGATGCACCGAATGCTGTGGAATTAAAGAATGTAAAGGGAAATATCCGATTTGAAGAAGTTTCTTTTCAGTACGAAGAGAACCAGGATAAGGTACTGCATGACATTAACCTGGACATTCCGGCGGGGTCTTATATTGCCCTGGTGGGAAGTTCCGGAGGAGGAAAGACCACCCTATGCAGCCTGATACCGAGATTTTATGATGTTGCGGAAGGAAGAATTTTGTTAGACGGAACTGATATCCGCAATATTAAGCTTCAGGATCTGAGAAATCATATCGGAATTGTGCAGCAGGATGTTTATTTATTTGCAGAAAATGTAATGGAAAATATCCGTTACGGCAAACCGTCTGCAACAGATGAAGAAGTAATAAAGGCAGCAATCAGAGCAAATGCCCATGAATTTATCATGTCTTTGCAGGATGGTTACGAAACAGACATCGGTCAGCGTGGTGTCAAACTTTCCGGAGGACAAAAACAAAGATTATCAATAGCACGAGTATTTTTGAAGAACCCGCCCATACTAATCTTTGATGAGGCTACTTCAGCGCTTGACAATGAAAGCGAAAAGATCGTTCAGGACTCACTGGAAGAACTTGCAAAAGACAGAACGACTTTTGTGATTGCCCACAGGCTTTCAACGATTCAAAATGCAGAGAAAATCCTGGTTCTGACAGAAAAAGGAATCGAGGAAGAAGGTACTCACAGGGAGCTTCTGGCAAAAAATGGTGTATATGCCAAGCTCTATAACAAATAAGAAAAGAGGATTTTATGGAAATAGAATTTAAACAGCCGACGTTAGAAAACAGAGATGAGATCAACAAATATCTCAGAAGGAAAAAGACAAGAAGCTGTGAACTTACTTTTGCGAATGTTTACTTATGGTCCAGACATTATCCGGTGGAATATGCCATCGTCTGTGATACACTGGTCTTTAAGAGCATGGAACACGACCCCACATACTGTTTTCCGGTAGGAGAACCGGAAAATGTAAAAGAAGCGATAGACAGCATTATGGCGCACAGTGCGGATTTGGGAAGAAATTTCCATATGCATCTGGTAACCCCGGAACAATTTGAAGTTTTAGAATCGCTATACCCTGGCGAATTTGAAATAGAATACAACCGGGACGAAGCGGATTATGTATATGAATCCGAGAAGCTGGCGAATCTCTCCGGCAAGAAATATCATGGAAAGAAAAACCATGTAAATAAATTCAAGCGTCTCTATCCGGACTGGGTTTATGAAAGCATTACAAAGGATAATCTGGAGGACTGTTTCCAGATGGCAATTAAGTGGAGAAATTTAAACGGCTGTGAAGCTGATCCGGAGAAACATGCGGAAATCTGTGTAACGCTGAATTCCCTGCGGCTATTCGAAGAACTGGAATTGAGAGGAGGACTTCTGAGGGTACATGGAGAAGTGGTGGCATTTTGCCTTGCTGAGCCAATCTGCGACGATACCATTGTGGTTCATATCGAAAAAGCTTATGCGGATATTGAAGGTGCTTATCCCATGATCAACCAGCAGTTTGTACAGCATGAGGCTATGGATTTTAAATATGTAAACAGGGAAGACGATGTTGGCGAAGAAGGGCTGCGTCGGGCGAAGTTATCCTATCATCCCGTATTTCTGGTTGAAAAGGGATTGGTGAGAAGAAAGAAGGCATAACATGATAGCAGAAAAGATGAAGTCTTATGTAGAAAACAGTTCCGTTATCCGCGCAATGTTTGAAGAAGGCGGAAAGATGGCAGCAGTTTATGGAGCAGAAAATGTATACGATTTCAGCCTTGGTAACCCCAATGTTGCCGCACCCGTGGAAGTCAGGCAGGCAATCGAAGAGATCATAACAGGAGAAGATCCTGTTATGGTTCACGGGTATATGAGCAATGCAGGCTTTGAAGACGTCAGGACAGCGGTGGCAAATTCCTTAAACCGCCGTTTCAATACCGCCTTTCATGAAGAAAATATCATCATGACCGTAGGCGCTGCTGGCGGCATGAATGTCATCTTCCGGACAATTCTGAATCCGGGAGATGAAGTACTTACCTTTGCACCATATTTTGGAGAGTACCGTGCATACGTTTCCAATTATGATGGAATATTAAAAGCGGTAGAACCAGATACCGATACATTTCAGCCGAATCTGGAGAAGTTTGAAGAGATGATTACGGGAAGAACGAAAGCAGTGATTGTCAATTCCCCGAATAATCCAACCGGAGTGGTATATTCTGAAGATACCCTGATTAAGCTTGCAGATATACTAAGAAGAAAGCAGGAAGAACTGCAGACTGTAATCTATCTGGTGACAGACGAACCATACAGGGAACTGGCATACGACGGTGTTGCCGTACCATTTGTCACCAAATATTACGAGAATACCATTGTGGGCTATTCTTTCAGTAAATCCCTGTCTCTTCCGGGTGAACGTATTGGATATCTGGTTATTCCGGATCAGGTCTCAGACAGTGAACAGGTAATCGCTGCAGCTAATGTGGCAAACCGTATTTTGGGATATGTCAATGCACCTTCGCTGTTTCAGCGGGTAATCGGAAAATGTATTGATGCAAAAGTTGATGTGCAGTTTTATGACAAAAACCGCCGGACACTTTATGATGGCTTGAAAAAATTCGGCTTTTCCTGCATTAAGCCGGAAGGTGCTTTTTATCTGTTTGTAAAATCACCAGTAGAAGATGAAAAGGTTTTTGTAGAAGCCGCTAAGAAATACCACATACTGATTGTGCCGGGAAGCAGTTTTGCGTGTCCGGGATATGTGCGGATCGCATACTGCGTATCATTGGATACCATAGTCAATGCTTTGCCTTATTTTGAAAAACTTGCACAGGAATTTTTCGGGAGGAACGTATGAAAGCTTGGGAGATGAACATCAGAAAAGTAATACCTTATACGCCGGGGGAACAGCCAAACCAGCCGGATATGATTAAACTGAATACCAATGAAAATCCTTATCCGCCTGCACCGGAAGCAGCCAGGATGATGGCGGAATTAAACCCGGAGGAACTGCGTCTGTATCCGGATCCCTCTGCGGATGTATTAGTTTCCGCACTTGCTGATTATTACCATTTAGATAAAGACCAGGTATTTGTGGGAGTAGGATCAGACGATGTACTGGCAATGGCATTTATGACCTTCTTTAATTCCAGGCAGCCGATTTTATTTCCCGATATTACATATTCCTTTTACGATGTCTGGGCGGACCTGCTTCGCATTCCGTATAAATGCCAGCCTTTGAATGCACATTTTGAGATTGAGAAAAAGGATTATGAGCAGCCAAACGGCGGAATTGTAATTCCAAATCCGAATGCCCCAACCGGTATTTTACAGGATCTTGCAGACATAGAAGATATTATCCGCAGGAACGCAGATGTAATTGTGATCATTGATGAAGCCTATATAGATTTTGGAGGTGTTTCGGCACTTTCTCTCATTGACAAATATGAGAATCTTCTGGTAGTACAGACCTATTCCAAATCCCGTTCCATGGCTGGAATCCGCATAGGCTATGCCATGGGAAATAAAACACTGATTAAATATTTAAATGATGTAAAATATTCCTTTAATTCTTATACCATGAACCGTCCGTCACTGGAAATCGGAGCCGAAGTGTTAAAGAATGAGGTATATTTCCGGGAAGTCACTGGGAAGATTATTGCCACCAGGGAACGGGTGAAAGTGGAGATGAAAGAACTGGGATTCCATTTTGCAGACTCCCAGGCGAACTTCCTGTTTGTAACCCATGAAAAGTACTGGGCGAGAGATTTGTTCCAGGCATTGAAACTGAAACATATCTACGTAAGATATTTCAATCGTCCGCGTATCGACAATTACCTGCGTATTACGATCGGTACCGATGAGGAGATGGATGCTCTTATTGGATTTTTCAAAGAATACATGAAGGAGAACTAATATATGGAATCTTTAGTACAATGGTTTACCACCAATCTGTCCGGTGTAGTATCCAGAGAAGCAATTGTTTTTATTATTTCCATGATTCCCATTCTGGAACTGAGGGGCGGATTATTGGCAGCATCACTGTTAAAGCTGGATATGTGGAGATCGATCTGGCTGTGCGTAGCCGGTAATATCATTCCAATTCCATTTATTTTACTTCTAATTACACCGATTTTTAACTGGATGAAGCAGACGAAGCTGTTTAAGCCACTGGTGGACAAGCTTGAAGGAAAAGCGCTTGGGAAGAAAGATAAAATAGAAAAATACGAGTTTTGGGGTCTGGTTCTTTTCGTTGGAATTCCCTTACCGGGAACCGGCGCATGGACAGGAGCATTAATAGCTTCTTTACTGGGCATTAAATTTAAAAAAGCATTTCCGGCAATTATACTGGGCATTGCCCTGGCAAGTGTTATTATGACTATATTATCATTTGGTGTACTTGGAAAAATTGTAAGCTAACTTATCATTCAAAAGTTAAAAAAACTATACCAAAGTGTGTGTTTTGATTTATGGACTGTATGTGCATATCTATTTATGGCATGATCAATGCTGTGAAAGATAACCGATAATCGGGTAAAATGTGTAGGGGCAACCAATGCAGATTGCCCGGTTATTTTTATACTTTGGGTAAGGAAAGAGAATAAGGGGTGAAAGAAATGGATGCATATACAAGTTTTGCGTCGGTCTATGACCTGTTTATGGACAATGTGCCCTATGAGCAGTGGAGCGGCTATCTGGTCTCACTTCTTAAGGAGTACCGGATAGAAGATGGCCTGGTACTGGATCTGGGCTGTGGAACAGGAAGCCTGACAGAGGAACTGGCAGCAAAAGGCTATGATATGATTGGTGTAGATAATTCCTCAGAAATGCTGGAAATAGCCATGGATAAAAAATCAAAATCCGGGCTGGATATTCTTTATCTATTGCAGGATATGAGAGATTTTGAACTCTATGGAACGGTAAAGGCAGTGGTCAGCATCTGTGATTCCATGAATTACATTTTATCGGAAGAGGAACTAACCAGGGTGTTTCAGTTGGTAAATAATTATCTGGATCCGGGTGGGATTTTTATATTTGATTTAAATACCATATATAAATACAGCTGTCTGATGGGGGATACTACGATTGCCGAAAACAGGGAAGAAGGAAGTTTTATCTGGGAAAACAGCTATTATGAAGAAGACCGGATGAATGAATACGACTTAACACTATTCATAAGGCAAGAATCCGGGCTCTATGAAAAGTACGAAGAAACCCATTACCAGAAGGCTTATGAGCTGGAAACCGTGAAGCAGTTACTGACTGATGCGGGAATGGAGTACATATGCGCTTATGATGCATTTACACGGGAACAGCCCCGTGATGACAGTGAGCGTATTTATGTGATTGCCAGGGAAAAGGGCAAGCGAAAATAAAAACCTAGCCAAAATCAACAGCTAACTAAAATAAAAGGCAATCAAATAGGAACAGCAAGGATGATATACCCGACAACATGAATTTATAAATTGCTGTGATAACAGCAGGAATAAGGAGTATGGAAATGGCAGATTATATTGTAAGAGCTACTGCAGCGGATAATCAAATCAGGGCATTTGCAGCAACTACAAGGGACTTAGTTGAGAAGGCAAGGAGTGTCCACAACACGAGTCCGGTAGCTACGGCGGCACTGGGCAGACTGTTAACTGCAGGGGCGATGATGGGAACCATGATGAAAGGGGAAAAGGATATCCTGACCCTTCAGATAAAGGCGGGAGGTCCGATAAACGGAATTACGGTAACGGCAGACAGCAAAGCAAATGTAAAAGGCTACGTTGGTAAACCGGATGTGATGCTTCCGCCTAACGCAAAAGGTAAATTAGACGTGGCGGGCGCTGTAGGAGTAGGATTACTTCAGGTAATCAAGGATATGGGATTAAAAGAGCCATATGTGGGCCAGACTGTTTTGCAGACCAGTGAAATTGCAGAAGACCTGACTTATTATTTCGCCACATCCGAACAGGTGCCGTCATCGGTTGGATTAGGAGTTTTAATGGAACATGACAATACGGTAAAACAGGCAGGAGGATTCATCATCCAGTTAATGCCGTTTACAGATGATGCAGTCATTGATGCATTGGAAAAAAAGCTCTCAGAGGTGACGAGTGTTACTTCAATGCTGGATACAGGAGATACGCCTGAGATGATCCTGGATAAACTGCTGGGAGATTTCGGCGTACAGATCACGGACAAGGTACCGACCAGCTTCTGCTGTAACTGTACAAAACACAGAGTGGAAAAAGCGATTATCAGCATTGGAAAAAAAGATATTCAGGAAATGATTGATGATGAAAAGCCAATTGAAGTAAATTGTCATTTCTGCAATACAAACTATGAATTTTCTGTGGAGGAATTAAAGCAGATCCTCAAAAAAAGCAAATAGTCAGAAGAGATGTATGGAACAGTAAATCAGAGAAAGAAGAAGGGCGGGATCAGGGATGCATCACGGATTTATAAAAGTGGCTGCCGCTACGCCGGAGATAAAAGTAGCGGATTGTATCATAAACGCATCGGAAATATGCAGGCTGATTGATGAAGCATGTGTAAATGGAGCTAAAATTATTGTTTTTCCAGAACTTTGTATTACCGGATATACCTGTGGGGATCTTTTTTGGCAGGAAACGCTGCTGGATGAAGCGAAGCATGAATTGCATCGGATTATTTTCCATTCGGCAGATAGAGATGCCATCATATTTGTAGGACTTCCCTGGGAAAAAGACAATAAACTCTATAATGTCGCTGCAGTCATCAGCCATGGCAGGCTGCTTGGCCTGGTACCCAAGAGACATTTGCCAAACTATGGGGAGTTCTATGAAATGCGCCATTTTGCATTGGGGAACGAAGCAGTAGAGTGGGTAGAGTTCGAAGGTATGCCTATTCCCTTTGGTACAAAGCAGATCTTCTGCTGTAAGGAAATGGAAGGGCTGCGAATTGGAGCAGAAATCTGTGAAGACTTATGGTCCCCCAATCCCCCAAGTACCGGTCATGCACTGGCGGGAGCCACAATTATCGTTAACCTGTCTGCAAGCGATGAGACAACAGGTAAAGACCAGTACCGCCAATCTTTAATTGGAGGACAGTCTGCAAGGCTTATCTGCGGATATGTATATGCCAGTGCAGGGGAAGGGGAGTCTACTACGGATCTGGTATTCGGAGGACATAACCTGATTGCAGAAAATGGCTCCCTCTTAAGCCAGTCAAAGCGTTTCCAAAATGAAACAATATATGGAGAAATAGATATCCGAAGGCTGCGTAGTGAACGCCGGAAAAACACTACATTTATGGCAGAGAAAATGAATGAGTATGAGAAGATCGCATTCTCCCTTCAGCCGGTTGAAGTAGTGCTTACCCGGAATTTTGCTCCCTGTCCCTTCGTACCAAGTGACAAGGCTGACCGAGACAGACGCTGTGAAGAAATCCTGTGCATTCAGGCAATGGGGCTGAAAAAACGTTTGAAACATACGAATTGTAAATCTGCGGTAGTAGGTATTTCCGGTGGTCTGGATTCCACACTGGCACTTTTAGTAACGGTTAAAGCGTTTGACATGCTGGGGATGGAACGAAGCCAGATTATATCGGTAACCATGCCATGCTTTGGAACAACAGACAGGACATATACCAATGCATGTGATCTCACCCGGAAACTGGGGGCTACACTCCGGGAAGTAGATATTAAGGAAGCGGTAAACCAGCATTTTGAGGATATCGGACACGACAAAGAATCCCATGATGTGACCTACGAAAACAGCCAGGCGAGAGAGCGGACCCAGGTACTGATGGATATTGCAAATCAGTGCGGAGGCCTTGTGATCGGCACAGGGGATATGTCAGAACTGGCACTTGGATGGGCAACCTACAATGGGGATCATATGTCCATGTATGGGGTTAATGCTTCCGTTCCCAAGACGCTGGTTAGGCATCTGGTGCGCTACTATGCAGACACCTGCGGAGATGAAGTATTAAGCCGTACACTGCTGGATGTCCTGGATACACCGGTAAGCCCTGAGTTATTGCCGCCAAAGGATGGAGAAATTTCCCAGAAGACAGAAGATCTGGTAGGCCCTTATGAGCTGCATGATTTCTTCCTGTATTATATACTGCGGTTCGGATATGAGCCTGCAAAAATATTCAGGATTGCGAAAAAGGCATTTGCCGGCAGCTACGATGATGAAACCATTTTAAAGTGGATGAAAACGTTCTACCGAAGATTCTTCTCGCAGCAATTCAAGAGATCCTGTCTTCCCGATGGACCGAAAGTGGGATCTGTGGCAGTATCTCCAAGAGGCGATCTGAGAATGCCAAGCGATGCCAGTGCAAGAATATGGCTGGAAAATCTGGATCATATTTCAGCTGATTGATTTGGGTTTAGCTGATAAAAGGACGCTTTGAGATGGATGTAGTGCACGGAAAGAGAAGGGGGCGGACCATGGCAGGCGTTTGGAAGGCTTACCGCAGAACTGGCATTTTCTAACCTTCCCAGAGCGTTTTTTGGCGGCACGCGGGCATTCGCTGCGAAATCCTGATGCATTTCGCAGCTCACTGCCCGCTTAGTATCCGATGGGAGCCAGTCGAATACTATCCGCCAAAAAACACTCCGGCAAGGTAAGTAAATGCTCAGACCTGCTATACGCCGTCCAAACGCCTGCCATGGTCCGCCCCCTTCTCTTTCCGGGATGTTGTTTATTGATACAAAGCTGGTTTTCTCAGCATGGTGGGACCCCGGGTTGTGGTATGCTGTACGCTATTGGCATAGAACATATAAAACCAATAAATCAGCTGGATGTTATCACTGTGGAATGTCGCTACATTCTACTACAGTATATTTGTGGTTATAGTACCTACATCCAGTTAAGTCTGTGATAAGGAAAGCAGGTAAAAATTAGTCTTATCACATAATCATAATATAAAATTTTTATTATATCCTCTAATAGGGGTTGCGTTAATTATTTAACAATGATATAATAAGAACGAATCAAGTACATATTAACCTATTTTAAAATATAATGGAGGACTATCGTATGAACAGATTTACATTACCGAGAGACTTATACTGGGGAAAAGGTTCCCTTGAATTTTTAAAACAACTGGATGGAAAGAAAGCAATCCTGGTTCTGGGCGGCGGTTCAATGAAGAAATTCGGATTTGTTGACAAAGTGACTTCTTACTTAAAAGAAGCAGGAATAGAAGTAAAATTATTTGAAAATGTTGAGCCTGATCCTTCAGTAGAAACAGTTATGAAGGGTGCAGCAGCAATGAGAGAATTTGAGCCGGACTGGATTATTGCAATGGGCGGTGGTTCTCCAATTGATGCAGCAAAAGCTATGTGGGTATTCTATGAATATCCTGAAACTACATTTGAAGCAATTATCCAGCCATTTTCATTCCCAACATTAAGACAGAAAGCTAAATTCCTGGCAATTCCTTCCACATCGGGAACGGCTACCGAAGTTACCGCATTCTCCGTTATTACTGATTATGCAAAAGGAATTAAATATCCGCTGGCTGATTTCAACATCACACCGGATGTAGCAATTGTTGATCCTGAATTAGCAGAAACAATGCCTGCACATTTAACAGCATATACCGGTATGGATGCATTGACTCATGCAATTGAAGCATATGTTTCCACATTAAACGGACCGTTTACAGATCCTCTTGCATTAAAAGCAATTGCAATGGTAAATGACTATCTTCCAGAGTCTTACAAAGGAGATATGGCTGCAAGAGAGCAGATGCACTACGGACAATGTCTGGCTGGTATGGCATTCTCTAATGCACTCCTTGGAATCGTACATTCCATGGCGCACAAGACAGGTGCTGCATTCAGCACAGGTCATATTACACATGGTCTTGCAAATGCAATGTATCTTCCATATGTCATTCAGTATAACGCAAAAGATGCAGCAGCACTGAAGAGATATGCAGAGATCGCAAGATCAATCAATCTGAAAGGTGATACAGACGAAGAATTAATGAAAGCACTGTGTGCAAAGATCGATGCATTAAATGTTGAATTCAGCATTCCGAAGACGTTAAAAGAGTTTGGAATCAAAGAAGATGAATTCAATGAAAAGATTGCAGCAATTGCAGAACTGGCAGTAGGGGATGCTTGTACAGGTTCCAATCCAAGAGCAATTGATCCTAAGCAGATGGAACAATTGTTCAGATGTATCTATGATGGAAAAGCAGTAGAATTTTAAGAATTAGTTTTTGAGCCGGGAGGAAATATGCCTCCTGGCTTTTTTTGTTAGGGCATGGCCCTGTTCTCCATTGAGGAGTTTTTCGTTGATCCGAAAAACGGAACTTTGGAGAACAAATAAACCACCTGCTCTGCGGGTGGTTGGAATAGCTTTAGCGTTGTGTAAAAAACCTCCAATGATATAATAAAAATAGGTTCGCCAACCGTTTTATAAATCAAAGGAGGTAGTCCAAATGGACAATAATAGTTTAGCACACACAAAGTGGAATTGTAAGTACCATATAGTTTTTGCACCGAAATATAGAAGAAAAATTATATATGGCGAGTTGAAAAAGGATATTGCAAATATCTTAAGTATGTTATGCAAGCGCAAAGAAGTGCATATTGTGGAGGCAGAAATCTGTCCAGATCATGTTCATATGTTAGTAGAAATACCGCCAAAGATAAGTGTGTCAGATTTTGTAGGGTATTTAAAGGGAAAAAGTACCTTAATGATATATGAGAGACATGCTAATCTCAAATATAAGTATGGAAATAGACACTTTTGGTGCAGAGGATACTATGTAGATACAGTAGGAAAAAATGCAAAAAAAATAGAAGAGTATATTCGGAATCAACTAAAGGAAGATTTGGAATATGATCAAATGTCTTTGAAGGAGTATATTGACCCGTTTACGGGTGAGCCAGTAAACAAAAGCAAAAAGAAATAAGCCCAAGGGGCTTAGCAGGTAACTGACGTTGCGGCCGGCGAACCTTTCGATGAGTCTTTAGACTCCAGTACCGGGAACGAGCCCTTATAGGGCGGAAAACAAACCACCGGCTAAGCCGGTGGTACTGATTTATGCCCGGGACTCAAAAAGCTGCTCAAAAAATCAATGTTGAATAAGAGGATCAGATATTCATGAAATTTGCAGACTTCACATTTGCTAATGCTTACGATATAATAGGCAGTAACAGCTCTGGCGCCGCCGGTACTGACGGACTTTTGTGGGGGAAGCCTGTCAGAATGGATTATACTAAGGATATTAAAAGAAAGGAAGTTATGGTGTTTGGCTTCTATAAACATCATACAACGTAGAAATGAATATTATAATTATTGATGATGAACGCCTGGCTCTGGAGAGTCTGGCGGAGTTAATCGATTGGGAAGCACATGGATATCATCTGGCAGGTTGTCTTAAAAATGGATCCGAAGCACTTCGGATGATGAAAACCCTAAATCCGGATATAGTGATTACGGATATCAGGATGCCGATTATGGACGGAATCGACCTCAGCCGGGAATTGCAAAAGGACTACCCCCATGTAAAAGTAGTTCTGTTAACTGCCTATAAAGACTTCGAGTATGCACAGCAAGCTTTGCGATATGGGGTCACCGAATATTTATTAAAGAATCAGATTACTGAAGAAAAGCTTTTGGAACTTTTGGAACGCCTCTCTGGAGATATTTTAAAAAGCCGTCAGATTAATCTGGCGATTCAGCATAATTATTATCATGATCTGATGGCAGATATTTCGCCCCTTGATGAACTAAAGCCCATTCAGAAAAGAGAAGGAGCATTGCAGGTACTGATCAAGATAAAAGAGCCGTATTTATTGAGCGAGCTGGTATCCTTTCAGATGCCGGAAATTCGTTTGGATAAAGCAGCGTTAGTGGAAGCCGTTGCAGGAATCGGAGAGGTGAAGCTGCAGCAGATATTTGGCTTTGGACAGCAATGCTGGGGATTGTTATTTTCCACAGGACTGCCCGGGGGACAGGTGCCGGGACAAGCCTTGCTGATGGAGCTGTATGGAAGAATGAAAAAATATTTTGGAGAATTATCTCAGTTCGATATTGCAGTCCTGTATGATCATGGCGCGGATACGCCGCAAAGTATGAAAGAATCCTATCGAAATATGCTTAAGTATATGAAATATAGCATCTTCTTTCAAAGTGCCATGCCCTATGCATGCCGCAGTATGGAAAAATATTATGAGGATGTGGACAGCAATCACGGCTATGTCCAGGCAGAAATCGCAAAAGCCAAAGCGGCCATACAAAGCGGAGACTATCAGGGGATGAATCAGATCTTCGACCAGCTGAATACCTATTTTAGCAAACCGCGTTTTAATTTAGGAGGCTTTCGGTATGTGTTTCGAAAGATGATAGACTTGCTGGATGCGATTCGCGCCAATAATAATTTAAGCTCATTGATGCAATATATTGCGCTGCACCAGGAGGAGATGGAAGGCATTTCCAGTGTCTGGGAAATCTGGAATTGGATTGTCTGTGAATTTAATAAAATTGGAATTCAGATTGGGTCAAATCCTGGAAGTATTAAGGACAAAAAGATTCTTCATTCTATTGATTATATTCATAAAAATTATATGAAAAAGATCACAGTAAAAAGTGTGGCGGAAAGTGTGGATCTAAGCGAAGTATATTTTGGCAATCTCTTTAAAAAAGAAACGGGATATACCTTTCTGGAGTATTTAACAATGCATAGAATGGAAGTTGCGAAATATCTGATAGGAGAAGGTAAGTTTAAAGTCTATGAAATTGCGGAGATGACCGGATATACCTCGCCCCAGTACTTTAGCCAGATCTTCCAGAAATCAACAGGATATATGCCAAACGAATATAGCCGCAGAGGTGAGTAACATGAAGATAAGTACTAAGATTTCTTTTTATATTATTATCATAACCCTATTGATCAGCGCCGGCAGCGGAACCATGATTTACCGGTACTTTTCAGATATGATTGTTACACAGCTGAAGCTGGACAATGAAGCAAAGCTGGACCTGGTTGTCCGGGACCTGAATCATATATATGAGGAAGCTTACAAATATGGGCAGTATGTTTCCGTTAATAAAGAAGTGCAACAGTATCTTCTTAAGGATAAGAATCCATCGGTATTTGAATTGTTTTCAGAACACAGTAAGATTCGGCAGAGCTGCAACGAGCTGGTCTTCCTGTCTGAACATATTAACAGTATTGGCATTGTAAAGGATGAAGATGACATTATCTGGACTTATTTACCTTTTGATGATGCCTACACCAGTCAGGACCAAAAGAAATGGTATCAGACTTATATTGAGGGAGGCAGCGGCAAAGGTATTTTTAGTAAGCCCTATTCTTTTCAGGGCAGATACTTAGCCAACACTTTAATCAGCGTGGCTTTTCCCTGCCGTTCTGTTGACCAGGCTGGACAGGAACTTGGTACGATCGTTATTGATATAAACTGGAGCACAGTAGAACAGGTTATTCGGCGCAATCAGGGTACTTTTGATGCCATGATCTATGTAAATGGGGACAAAAGCGTAAGTGTAGGAGACCAGGAGTTAATTGACCAGAGTGAATATAAAGAAAATGAACCATTGATTTGCCGAAGTAATGACCTGAAGATCGGGGGCAGCCTGACAGCCATTCTGGATTACTCGTATCTGGCGGATTCTGTCAGACCCCGCGCAATGATGCTGGTGCTGGTCCTTGGCATTATGGTTGCTCTGATTATTGGAATATTGATACGGGTCATGCTGAATATCACAAAGCCGGTAGCGATCCTGTCCGCAGCGATGCAAAAAGTTGGAGAAGGTGATTTACAGACACATGCAGAAATTGCTACTCATGATGAATTTGAATATCTGGGCAGGGGCTTTAACAATATGGTGGATCAGATAGACCGGCAGGTGAAGGAGACTTTGCAGCATGAAAAGGATAAACATATGCTGGAGCAGGAGGTTCTGATAGCCCAGATAAATCCTCATTTTATTTACAATACGCTGAATACCATTATCCATCTGGCTCGAAAAGAACGAAACGGAGATATTATTACCCTCACCAATTCGTTTATTGAGCTGCTACAGGATGGCATACATCTTTCCCAAAATAAAATTTTCTCAAGCGTTGAGCAGGAATTGCGCATTATCCAAAACTATATGTGCATTCAGAATTATCGTTATAAAGACTTATTTTTGCTGTCTATCAGTTGCCCTGATGAGCTGATGGAGGAGTTAATTCCGGCATCCATCATTCAGCCATTAATGGAAAATGCATTATTTCATGGAATAGCCCCCCTTGGCCTGCCGGGTAAAATCTGGCTGATTCTGGAGGAAGAGGAGCTTCCCTGTCACTGTGGACTGAAAATCTCCGTGATAGATGAAGGGATAGGGATTACTCAGGATCAGGCAGACAGGATATTAACCCATGAGCCTCCAGAACAAAGCGGGCGTAATCACGTTGGCCTGTATAATGTGATAAAACGTCTTGAACTATTGTATGGAACGGATTATACCATACAGATTACACAGCGCGACGGGGGCGGTACAGTGGTTGAAATTGTTATTCCTTTGAAACAAGAAGGGTAGTACATAAAACTGTACATCTCCATTAAAAAAGTGGTTTTACAAACAGAATAGTGGGAATAGCTACTACAATCCTTTTTCTAGACATGATAAAATGATGCAAATATAAAAAGGAAAAGGTGATTATAATGGAATTAACGAAAAGAGTAGTAATTGATACTGATATCGGAGATGATGTGGATGATGCCCTTGCCATTGCTTTGGCAGTTAAGTCCGGGAAACTTCAGGTGGAAGGGGTTACCACGATATGCCGGTATGCCAGCCACAGGGCAGTGTTAGCCGCAAAGGTACTTAAGTCCTGCGGTGCGGATTTCATTCCTGTCTATGAAGGAATCGGTACATTTATAGTTGACCGCCATGATGATAACGATCATGAGCTTCCCTGCCTGTGCGAAGAGCTTGACGGCAATTATGTAAAAAATGAAATGCATGCAGTTGACTTTCTGGTGCAGACGCTGAGAAAGTATCCGGATACAACTATTTTGGCAATGGGGCCTTTGACGAATCTGGCGGCTGTGGCATTAATAGCTCCGGAAGTAATGATTGGGACTGATATCATCGTTATGGGAGGGGCATTTGAGTCTCCGTACCAGGAATGGAATATTTATTGTGATCCGGAAGCAGCTGGGATTGTACTGCGTTCAGGGGCAAATATTAAGATGGTTGGATTGGATGTAACCACAAAATGTATCTTAGAAGATGCAGACTTAAAGCGCTTGAAGGACAGTCCAAAAGAAGATGCCAGATACCTGTCTACATTGATTGAAACCTATAAAAACGCCACCGGAAAAGGAATTATGCTCCATGACCCTCTTGTAGTCGGACAGCTGTTAAATCCAAAGCTGATAAAGTATTCTGCTGTCAGGGCAGAAGTGGAACTGCGGGGAGAGTTTACCCGTGGCAGCCTGATTGTAGAAAAGAATTACTTTGGCGAAGAAGAAAAAATCCCGAATATAGAAGCGGCTGTGGAAGTAGACAGCAAGGGGTTTGCTGAGCTGATGATGAGTGTTATCTGTGGCTAGAGCGTGTTTGAAAATTCATTCCCGCCATCTGCACGCCCCACTTTGCGGCATATTTGCCCCGAATTCAGGTTGCGTAGCCCGCTACGCGCCCTTCATCCGGAACAAATCTCCCACAAAGCGTGACGCACAGCTGCCAGAAAGCAATTTTCAAACACGCTCTAGAGGAGAGGAATGTAGTTCTGTGTTACAAATCTCCCACAAACTGTGACGCACAGTTGTCAGAAAGTAATTTTCAAATACGCTCTAAGCCAAAAGTAGTTGAGTCTCTTAGCTTTTAGAGCGTGTTTGAAGAGAATGCTTATTTGGTAATCCAGGGAATTGGGTTGCCTTGCTGTATTATCCCGGGACCAAAAGGTGTTGTTTCTCCTGTTTCTGGATTGGTAGGTTGGTCAATTTGAAACAAATACCCGCTCACCCCGTATCTGCCGAGTTTGTTTTGGTCGTATCGTTCGCTATCCATACAAATATTGACGGATTTCAATGCAACTGCGACTTCCTGACTACCCTCGAAAAGCTCATGTTCCCATAAATATTCACATTCGATATTCAAAAAACACTCTTTAATTCGTGGAGCGTTGACCTTTAAGGCTTTCTCTGCCGTTAAACCGGAGGCGGTGATTTCATCTGTATCAAACTGATTATTACCAATCGTTTTAATACATCGATCGTAAATGTCATTTGAGGGGAAATTTAACACGCATACCCTTGTTTCTTTCAATGATTGATACATATGTCCGCCTTTATGGACTTTTCCCATAATACAGATGAAGTTGTCGGCTCCGCTGCCCGCAAAGTTAGTCCAGGATTGCAGACAGGCGTTTTCCTTACCGTTGGATTTCCATCCTGTAACGACGAATACTAACGACGGCATGGCTGTCACAAAATCATACCATGACATATTTCCACAGGCTGTCAAGTATTGTTCAGTTTCATATCCAGCAAGTTTTCCCGGTCTCTCAAAAATAGATATATCCTTCTTCATTATCATTCCTCCCTTTATTTTGAACCTATTAAATTATTTTCATAGTTAATCTCTCATCTCTTGACATTATAGCATAACCGCCATCATTATAGTAGCTGCAAACCTATCGGCAACAAATGTCCCTGCCATTTCCCACTCCCCCAACCTTCCGTACACAACATCCATTTACAAAGCATCATAATTCAGTATCCCCCCAATCGTTTTACAATGGTTGAGGGGATTTTTATTTCCATTATAAAAAAGTGGTATTACAAACAAAATAGTGGTAATAGCTACTACAATCTATTTTTTAATAATGCTACAATTATTTTACAAAACAAACAAAGCAGATAACCCAAATTAATAGGAGGTAACAAAATGAGAAAGTTTGTACAAATGTTTACAGCTGTATCACTGACAGTATCCTTGCTGGTTGGATGCGGACCAACACAGCAAAAGAATGAAACTACGGCAACTACAGCTCCAGAGGCAGACGATGCAAAAAAAGGTACTGCCACTGCTGCAGGAGATACCACAGCAGAGGGGGCAGAGGAGCTTTCGGGAAAGCTTACCATTTGGTGGTGGGCAGATCAGATGGAGATCATTGAGGATTTTCAGAAATTGTATCCAAACGTAGAGGTGGAACCGGTCATGATTGATGCAGGTGATTATCTTACAAAAGTGCAGAGCACCATCGCATCCGGCGGACAGTTACCGGATATTCTCATGGGGGAACTTTCTTTTAGAGGGAAGCTTTTCAGTATGGATATACTGGAAAATCTGGAGGCAGAGCCTTACAACTTTGACCGTACCCAGGTAGTTGACTATCTTATTCCGGCGATGACGGACGAGAACGACCAGGTGCTGGGCATTGAAACCTGCCAGAGTCCGGCAGGAATGGCGTACAAAAGGGATTTGGCGAAAGAATATCTGGGTACGGATGATCCGGAAGAGCTGGAAGCAATGCTGAAAGACTGGGATTCCTTTATCGAAAAAGGAAAAGAAGTTTCAGAAAAGAGCGGAAATAAGATAACGATGATACCATCTCTGGGTGATGTTTATTATATGATAAACGGACAGTCAAAGGCACCTCGTATCAGCGGAGATACGATTGATATGGCAGCAGTGACGGATACCTTTGCACAGGTTGCTAAATTCCGGGATGCAGGAATTGTGGATAAAATTGTACAGTGGACACCGGCATGGTTTTCAGCTTACGGTTCCGGCAACAGTATCTTCTACCCAACGGCATGCTGGGGCGTGGTTGACTATGTAAAAGCAAATGACGAGCAGGGCAAAGGAAACTGGGGACTGATTGTACCTCCGTCAGGTGGATTTAACTGGGGCGGAACTACCATGAGTATTACAAAGAGCAGTGAAAATAAATTAGCGGCATGGAAATTGATTGAATTTTATAACTTAACAAAAGAAGGAACGGAGACAAAAAAAGTACTGCAGTTAATACCTACTTCTAAGGACGGAGCGAGTGACCCATACTTTGCAGAGGGTGAGGATGAATTTTTTGCAGGCCAGAATATCGGTGAGGTATGGATGAACAGAGTTATTCCCACGATCCACATCAATCCCATCACCAAATACGATATTCCCGATGTAATGGCAGTGGAACTCGTTCTCAGCAGTATGAATGCGGACACTTCGATTACGGCGGAACAGGCAGCAGAACTATACAAGCAGGAAATGGAGAATGGTGCTCCTGAAATAACAGTAAAGTAACTGATTTCACAAACCGGGCGTGGTCCGTGATACAACGCCCGGTTTTGCTCTAAAAATAGAAAAGTCAGGTGATTAAAATGGTAAAAGCAAAAGTAAAAATAACCAAACGGAAATGGTTTTGGCCGCTGATGTTCCTGCTGCCTTATTGTGTGATCTATTTGATCTTCAGTGCATTTCCTATCGTACATTCGTTTATAATCAGCATTTTTGACTGGAAGGTCATGGGAGGCAGCACCTTTGTTGGACTAAAGAATTACATTGAGCTGCTGACAACGGATAAGTGGTTTTTGAAATCCTTGTTTAATACGGCATTGCTGATGGTGATGTACATACCGGCATCAATTATTGTTGCCTTGCTGCTGTCGAATTTAATATTTACCAAAGGAGTCCGCTTTAAAAAATACTTTCAGCTTGCGTATTTTTTGCCCCACGTAACGACCGCGGTGGCCATTGGACTGATGTTTGCTCTGATTTTTGACTGGCAGACAGGTATCTTAAATAAATTACTTTTACAGTTAGGATTGATTAATGAAGGGCTTAACTGGCTTGGAACGCCTGGACTTGCCCGCTTTGTAACGGCACTTATGTTGTTTTGGAGCTATTTTGGATACTGCACCATTTTTTACCTATCCGGACTCTCCGGTATACCCGAAGAGCTCTATGAAGCGGCAAAACTGGATGGGGCAGGGGGCTTTCATATATTGCGCTATATTACGATACCCATGCTAAAGCCTATTACACAATTTCTCGTTATTACAAGTATCATTTCCGGATCCCAGATTGTGGAGGAACCGATGCTGCTGCTCAATGGCTGGGCAACCGTAGGTAATGCAGTGGGAGGACCGGAGCGTTCGTGCCTGACAGCTGTGTGGTATCTATATGACACCGCATTTGGAAAAAACAGTATGATGAACTATTCCAAAGGTGCGGCAATTGGATATTTAACGTTTGTGTTTATTATGATCATTGTATTTATCAGAAACAGATTTAGCAAGGAGGATGAATATGAATAAGAAAAAAGTTATTCTCATAACTGTAGTGCTGTTTCTTCTGTCATTTGTTACAGTATTTCCATTTTACATCATGATTACGATGGGCACGAAATCCACAGAAGAACTCTTTCGAGGAATTTCTCTGATCCCGGGTACGCATTTACTTGATAATATTAAGACGATTGCAAGCGGAGCGTTTCTGCGCTTTTACATAAACAGTTTGGTGGTTTCCTTTTCCGCCATGGGCATCGGTGCATTGACCAGCTCCATGGCAGGGTTCGCACTTTCTAAATATGATTTTAAATACCGGAAAATAATTATGAACATCATTCTTTTTTCCATGATGATACCAGGGCAGATCAGCCTGATTGCCTACATAATGGAAATGCGTACCTTTGGCTTACTGGATACATTATGGCCGCTGATTATTCAATTTTCCGCAAATGCTTTTGGCGTTTACTGGATGAAACAAAGTATGGATGGAGGTATTCCGGACGAAGTAATGGAGAGTGCCCGCATCGACGGCGCATCCGAACCGCGGATCTTTTTCTCCATTGCAATGCCTTTTGTTAAGGCACCTCTGGTGACCATTTTATTATTACTGTTCTTATGGTCCTGGAACAATTACCTGGTACCGCTCATTGCCATTAACGATCCGAATATGTATACCGTACCTCTTGGCCTTGCTATGTTAAATGGGCTTCACAAGACAAATTATGCAGCGAAGATACTGGCACTGAGTTTTGGAACCATACCGCTTGTGATTATGTTTATCTTCGGATCAAAATATTTTATCAAAGGATTAACGGCAGGAGCAGTAAAGGGCTAGAGCGTGTTTGAAAATTCATTCCTGCCATCTGTACGCCCCACTTTGCGGTATATTTGCCCCGAATTCAGGTTACGTAGCCCGCTACGCGCCCTTCATCCGGGACAAATCTCCCACAAACTGTGACGCACATCTGCCAGAAAGCAATTTTAAAACACGCTCTAGTCAGCATAAGATCATACAGATATCAGAAAAATTTGGAGGAATATAAATGAAAAGACATTTATTAAGAGATGAAGTAGCAGCAGTGATTGAACGCAGGGAAGCAGCCCAGGGAATTCCCACTTTTCTTTGCAAATGGTGGGGAGATGGAACCGAAGAAAAGTATGGACAGGAACTGCAGGAAGTGGCGTCCAGATATCCGGATGACATCTTTGATGCATGGGTAACCATGCCGGGAAGTGTAGAGAGTACCACCGACAATCCCGAATACCGTTTTGGATTTAAAGAAAATTATTCAGAGGCTGCTGTTCACAGTATCGGAAAAGACGTGGAGCTTTTAGATGATTGGGATGATTTTGAAGAATTTCTGGCTAGCTTTCCCGATCCTCATGAGCCGGGTATCTTTGATCATATGGAACAAAATGTAAGTGAAGTAGACGGGCGTTATAAGCTGGGCGGATTCTGGCGCGTATTCCATGAACGCTTCTGGACGATCCGGGGCATGGAAAATCTGATGATAGACTATTATGAAGAGATGGACAATCTGAAGATCCTGGGCCAGAGGCTGGTAGATTTCTATAAAGTAATTGTGGACCGCTACGCAGAGCTTGGGTTTGACGGCATTTTTACTTCCGATGATCTGGGTCATCAAACCGGTCCTATGATGTCACCTCAGGTGTTTGAAGAATTATATCTGCCTCTTTATAAAGAGCTGATTTCCCATATTCACAGCAAAGGAATGCACTTTTGGCTGCACTCCTGCGGAGATAACAGCCTTCTTATGGACTATTTGATTGAAGCGGGACTGGATGTCTTTCACCCGGTGCAAAAAGGCTGTATGGACAGAAAAGAGACTGCCGAAAAGTTTGGTGGGAAAATCACCTTCCTGTGCGGAATCGATGTACAGCATTTAATGCCGGAAGGATCACCGGATGATGTGAGGGCAGAGATAGGGCAGATGCGGGAAACCTTTGGGCGTCCTGACGGAGGCATGATGTTTGCTGCCGGAAACGGAATCATGCCGGATACGCCTCTTAAAAATATCGAAGCAATGCTGGAAGCGGTAGTAAGTGACAGGGAGGATGTTTAGATGCTAAAAGAGATGCAGTGGGTATCCTATGCCGATAACTTAGGCGTAGAGATACGGCAATGTGAAACAGAAGGTAAAGATATCACCGGATATTATGAAAAAGCAGTTTGGCTTAAGGGTCAGGGACTTCCCTTTAAAGAGGCGGAAATAGAAGCGCTGAAACTACATGATGAACTGGCGGGTCTGCCCATAAAAGAAGATTTTGGATTTGTGGAGCCATCCGGACTTTCGGAAATACGTAAGGAGTGCGAATCTGCACCGACTCTGCCGGCGTATCATGCAAATAGAGAAGAAGCTTATGACAAAATATATGGTGCATGGCTTGGGAGATGCTGCGGCTGCCTGCTGGGACAGCCCATTGAAGGCTATGACCGGGGCTACATTGTGGGGCTGCTGAAAGATACGGGCAATTATCCCATATCCTACTATATTTCCTCTGATATCTCCAGGGAACTTCGGGAGAAATATGAGATAGTGGATGAAGGGAAGATCTATGGGAGCGCCACCGTAAACTGGATCAATAATGTAAACTACATGCCGGAGGATGATGATACAAATTATACGCTGATTGCCCTTAAGGTGATGGAAGAAAAGGGATATGATTTTACGCCGGAGGATGTGGCGGAAATCTGGTTGGACTGCCTGCCCTATGGACAT
This sequence comes from Robinsoniella peoriensis, assembly GCF_000797495.1. Lineage (GTDB taxonomy): Bacteria > Bacillota > Clostridia > Lachnospirales > Lachnospiraceae > Robinsoniella > Robinsoniella peoriensis. The sequence goes on along the minus strand of NZ_JTGN01000004.1, from coordinate 135,063 downwards.
GTTTGCTCCGCAGAGCGGATCGCCTACCGAAACTTTGTAAGTGTTATGGCACCTCCGGAATCGGCATCTTATCATAATCCCTACCGGGAATGGATTGGAGCCCAGATCCGCGCCGACCTGTTTGGCTATGTGACACCGGGGGATCCGGCATATGGCGCAGAGCTGGCGTTCAGGGATGCATCCATTTCTCACACTAAGAATGGAATTTATGGCGAAATGTTTGTAGCAGCCATGCTGTCTGCAGCAGCGGTAAGCGATGATATAGAAGAAATTATCCGCGCCGGTATGGCGCAGATACCCAGACGGTCCAGACTCTACGCGAAGATTATGGAAACACTGGATAACCGCATTAAATATACCGATTGGGAACAGGCGATTGATGCCGTGCATGAGGAATACGATGAGGACAGCACCCAGGATGAGAAGCATATCAGCTTTGACTGGTGCCACACCATATCCAATGCAGTGATTGTAACCATTGCCCTTTTGTATGGAAACGGTTCGTTGGAAGAATCCATAGGAATTGCAGTTGCTGCGGGATTTGACACTGACTGCAATGGAGCAACCGTAGGTTCTGTGATTGGTATGATAAACGGGGCAAAGAAGCTTCCTGGGAAATGGACTGCACCGCTTAATGATCAGATCAAATCGGGTGTAGACGGAATGGGACTGGTAAAAATCTCGGAAATTGCAGCCAGAACCTTGGCTGTGATGGAGAAAAACAAAGAAAAGGAGTGACCGATAGATGGAACTAAATATCAAAAGCATTCTGGAACAGATGACATTAGAGGAAAAAGCAAGCATGTGTTCCGGTGAGGACATTTGGCAGCTGAAAGTGATTGAGCGGTTAAACATTCCAAGGATTCGCCTGTGCGATGGACCCAGCGGACTTCGGCTTCAGAATGATGCAGACAACCATCTGGGTGTAAATGCCAGTGAAGAGATGGTGTGCTACCCGGCAGGAAGTGCTGCCGCGTCCAGCTTTGACAGGGAACTGATGAAGGAACAGGGAAGTGCTTTGGGAGAAGAGTGCCAGGCATCTAATATCGCGGTGGTTCTGGGCCCGGCTTTTAATATCAAGAGAAGCCCCCTTTGCGGGCGGAACTTTGAATACCTGTCGGAAGATCCATTTCTGGCGGGGGAAATGGCGGCAGCACAGATCAAAGGAATTCAAAGTCAGAATGTTGGCGCCTGTGTGAAGCATTTTGCCTGTAACAATCAGGAAGACTGGCGGATGTGGACGGACTCACAGGTGGATACCAGAACCCTGAGGGAAATATACCTTGCAGCCTTTGAGCGTGCCATTAAGGAGGCAAAGCCCTGGGCAGTTATGTGCAGCTACAACCGTCTGAATGGTGTTTATACAAGTGAACATCCCTGGCTCTTAACGGAAGTGCTTCGCAGCGAATGGGGATTTGAGGGACTGGTGATGAGCGACTGGGGTGCGGTAAGCGACCGGACAGCAGCCCTAAAAGGAGGACTGGATCTGGAAATGCCGGGGGGCAATAAGGACACGGATGCACAGATTGCAGCAGCAGTAAGCAGCAATGAGCTTAAGGAGCAGGTGCTGGATCAGGCAGTGGAACGGATTCTGACGATGATTTACCGCTATGCCAAAGGCAGAAACGGCATCGATACATATGATCGGGAGGCCCATCATGATCTGGCAGTGAAAATGGCACAGGAATCAGCAGTACTTTTAAAAAATGATAATCATATCCTTCCTCTTTCCAGGGAGTCAAAGACAGCCTTTATCGGGGAGTTTGCGAAAAAACCCCGTTTTCTGGGCGGTGGTAGTGCCTGTGTGAAACCATTTAAGATCAGTAATGCCCTGGATGAGGCAGCGGAATTTGCACAGATCACTTATGCACCCGGATTTTACGCCGAGAGCGATGAAAAGAATCCCGAGTGGTTAAAAGAAGCGGTTCACGCTGCAAGAGAGGCAGAAACGGTGGTAATCTTTGCAGGACTGCCTGATTCCTATGAAAGTGAATGCTGGGACCGCCATCATATGAGACTGCCCGATTGCCAGAATGAACTGATTATGGCTGTCTGCGAAGTCCAGAAAAATGTGGTTGTAGTGCTTCACAATGGCTCACCTGTTGAAATGCCGTGGATTAATAGCGTTAGCGCAGTCCTTGAGATGCATACTGCCGGCCAGGGGGTGGGAGCAGCAGCAGTAAATCTGTTATACGGAAAAGGAAATCCCTGTGGTAAATTGGCTGAGACTATGCCCATGAAATTAGAGGATAATCCCTCCTATTTAAATTTCCCTGGGGACGGAAATACAGTAGAATACCGGGAAGGCATTTACGTGGGCTACCGCTATTACGACAAGAAGAAGATGGAAGTACTGTATCCCTTTGGACATGGTATTTCTTACACGACCTTTGCGTACAGCAGCCTGCATCTGGATAAAAGTGTGGTTAAGGACAGTGAAACCGTAACCGTCAGCGTGAATATCACCAATACAGGAAAACGTCAGGGCAAAGAAATCGTTCAGCTCTATGTGTCCGATGCCACAGGAACCTTCGGGCGTCCGGAGCGGGAACTGAAAGGATTTGAAAAAATTGACCTCTCTCCCGGCGAGACGAAGACTGTCTGCTTTGTTCTGGATAAGCGCAGCTTTGCCTGGTATTGTACCGATATTCAGGACTGGTTCTGCAGCAGTGGGATTTACAAAATTCAAGTCGGTGCTTCCTCAAGGGATATGAGGCTGGAGACTGAAATTGAGCTTGTATCCAGTGTAAAACTGCCACAGAAAATTACGATGAATACCCTGATGAGTACGGTCTTTCAGTATCCCCAATTGGCAGAAGAGACAAAAAGAAGTCTTCGGGCATCCTCACCTAAGGTGGAGCAGTTTATGAGCGGTGAAGATGAAACCTCTGTATACCTGCGGGAGGAATTGATGGAACTTCCGTTCCATGCCATCCGCGGACTGTACGAAACACCACAGAGAGATTTGGATAAGCTGATTGACAGGCTGAACCAAATGCTCAATTCACCAAACCAGATACCGGCAGGCGCACAGGATGCGAAAGCCACAAAAGCATAAACGGGAGGAATCATGAACAGAGATCAAAAAGCGGGGAATAAGCAGATGCTGGGCAGTGTTATGCTTCTGATTATGGCTTTCATCTGGGGCACCTCTTTTGTCTTTCAGAAAATGGCGCTCAATGCAGATATCAGTGCAGCTGCCCTGATGTTTGGACGGTTTTTCATAGCAGCGGTGTTATGGGGAATCTTTGGAGCCAGGAAAATAAAGTCCAACTATCGGAAGGGGCAATGGAAAACAGGGGTTTTACTTGGAACCATGTTTTTTGGGGCGAATCTTGCACAAATCCTTGGCCTGCAAAGCACCACACCGGGAAATAACGCATTTATTTCCAGTGCGAATGTAGTATTTGTCCCATTTGTCTGCTGGATTGTTACGAAGAAACGTCCCAAGGCGGTGCTGATCCTGTGTGCACTTCTTAGTTTTGTGGGAATCGGCGTTCTATCAGTCAATCCGGGTAACCAGTTCTTATTTGCACCCGGGGATGTTCTGACCCTGATCGGAGCGGTACTATTTGCGGCACATATTGTTGCTGTGGGAGAAACCGCTCCCCATATCCATGTCAGTGTCCTGGCATTTATGCAGTTTTCGGTCATCGCCGTCCTGTCTTTTGTGTTTTTGCTGATAGAGGGAAATGGACTGACGGGATTTGGCAGTGCAGAAGGAATAACCGCAATGCTTTATCTGGGGGTACTGGCTACCGGTGTAGGGCTGACGGTGCAGATGATTGGACAAAAATATGTACCGCCCGCAATGGTGGGCATTATCGTTTCAACAGAGTCCCTGTTTGGATCCATTCTGTCAGTTGTGATTGGATATGACAAGCTGAGTACAGGGCTTTTGCTGGGTGGAGGAATCATGTTTGGTTCCATACTGCTGGCAAACATATGGCAGTATTTCCAGGATGCCCGTCAAAAGAAGAGGGAAAACGGGAATGGAATTATGCAGATTAAGGAGAGCTGAACGATGGAATTAAATAGTAAGGAACGATGGCTTAGAACCTTGGATTTAGAGGAAACAGACCGCCTGGTATTCTGGCCGAAGATATTTGACGGTAGCTATATGAGAGCGCAGCAGGAACCTTTTAAAAGCATGTCAGTTCGGGAAGTCCATGACTATGCGGGGACGGATATACAGATTTATCTGCCGCCCTGTGTGAAATTACGTAATCATGACTGCTCCTGTCAGGAAGTTGTAGAGAATGGAAGGATGATCCGCAGTTTTACAACACCCATTGGCACTTTAGAGGGAATTCTTCTTTATGATGCCTCCACAGATTCCTATCATCCTCATAAGCAGATTGTGGAAAACGAAAAGGACATTGAAATTCTGACCAGATATTTTCAGGATACTACCGCAGAGCCGGACATGGAGGCAGTCAGAGCCGGTCAGGAACAATATGAAATCCTTGGTCACCGGGGCTTATGTGTATCCAACATCAGTGAATCACCACTGATGGACTTTGTGGAGTGGTATGCCGGTATTGAAAATGGACAGTATCTTCTGTTTGATTATGAGGAGGAGCTTCGGGAGCTGTTTGCACAAATGCAGCGGGTAAACGTGGAAAGTACAGGTATCATGTGTGAGTACAGTCCGGCGGATGTTCTTTATTTTACCGAAAATACATCGACTTCAATCATTAGCCCCAGCCAGTTTGACGCGTATTGCCATGGTCATTTAATGGAATATGCAGACTTGTGCAGAGGGTATGATAAAAGGCTTGTGTTCCATATGTGCGGACATCTGCAGGCGGTTTTGCCGCTGCTTGGGGACATACCATTTACCGGGATCGAAGCCCTTAGCACACCGCCCATCGGAAATACTGATTTTTTTAAGGTCCGCAGTTATTTGCCGGATAAAGCACTGATCGGAGGCAGTAACTGTCTGACCTGGTTAAAACCTGTGGCGGAGATTAAAAAAGAGCTTGCGGGATATCTGGCTGATATGGAGAGCTATCGCGGGCTGGTGGTGGGTACCGGAGGCATTATTCCACCGGGCTGTACACCGGATACTTTAAAGGAAATCCGTGAGTTTTTATTTGCACTGCCAATGAAATAACAGGAGGAATACTATGCGGGCAATTATGGTTATGTTTGATTCCCTGAACCGGAATCTGTTATCACCCTACGGCTGCGACTGGACACACACGCCTAATTTTCAGCGTCTGGCAAAGAAGACAGTGGTTTTTGATCATGCATACGCCGGGAGCCTCCCGTGCATGCCGGCGAGGCGTGAATTACATACAGGCAGATACAACTTTCTTCATCGCAGCTGGGGTCCAATTGAACCTTATGACGATTCCATGCCGGAACGGTTGCAGCAAAACGGCATTTATACACATTTGATAAGTGACCATCAGCATTATTGGGAGGACGGCGGCTGTACTTACCATCACCGTTATCATACCTGGGAAATGGTGCGCGGGCAGGAAGGTGACCGGTGGAAAGGTGTTGTGAAAGAACCGCTGATTCCGGACCACTTAGGCCAGGCGTGGGTCCAGGATGTTATCAACCGCAGCTATGTCCATACCGAGAAAGAGCATCCCCAGTCCAGAGTGTTTAAGCTGGGGCTGGAATTTCTGGAAAAAAACCAGGCAGAGGACAATTGGTTCCTGCATCTGGAGACCTTTGATCCCCACGAGCCTTTCTTCGCTATGGAAAAATACAAGGTATACTATCCCCATGATTATAAGGGGCCGCAGTTTGACTGGCCTTCTTACGGTGAGGTTACGGAAGAACCGGAACAAGTGAAGCACTGCCGCTATGAATACGCAGCTTTGCTTACTATGTGTGATGCCTGGCTTGGCAAGATACTGGACTTTATGGATGAACATGATATGTGGAAAGATACCATGCTTATTGTCAATACCGACCATGGCTACCTTTTGGGGGAACATGACTGCTGGGCAAAATCGGTACATCCATTTTATGAAGAAATTGCCCATATCCCTCTTTTTCTATGGGATCCGGGAAGCCAGGTCTGCAATGTCCGAAGAGAGGCACTGGTACAGACCATTGATATCCCCGCAACCCTGCTTCAGTATTTTCAGACAGAGATTCCAGGAGAGATGGAGGGCAAGCCCCTGGCAGATACCATTTTAAAAGATACACCGGTTCGGGAGGGCGCATTGTTTGGGATGCATGGGGGACAGATCAATGTGACAGACGGACGTTTCGTATACATGAGGGACTCTGTGCCAAATAATAAACCACTGTATGAATATACCCAGATGCCCACCCATATGCGAAGTTTCTTCTCCAGGGAAGAAATGTGCACCATGGAGATTTCACCACCTTTTTCCTTTACCAGGGAAATGCCCCTCATGCGGTTTGAAGCTGTCAGAGGGCTGGGTGACGGTCCTCCACGGCACTTTGGGACAAGACTTTATGATTTGAAGCTGGATCCTTTTCAGAACAGTCCCATAAACGATGAAGAAAAGGAAGCAGAGATGCTTGCGCTGATGATTAGGCTCATGGAGAAAAATGATTGTCCGAAAGAACAGTATAGGAGAATGGGAATACAGCGATAAACAACCGTTACAGCGTGTTTTGAAATTGCTTTGGGGCAGATGTGTGTAACAGTTTGAGGGAGATTTGACCCGGATGAAGGAGAAGACTATGTTTGATAATAATAACCGATACATCATACAGGATTACCATAAGAAACCGACTTTTGCAAGCTTTCTGCCGGGACTTAACGGTATACATGGGATTCCGGTCTGGTGCTTTTATGTGAATCGCGGCCAGGGCATCACCAGCTTTGGTTTAGAAGACAAAGATCATGCCCTAATGGAATTTTACCCTGCACATCAGGCTTATCAGCGGACTAAACGAATGGGCTTTCGCACTTTTATGAAAGTAAACGGCGTTTACACGGAGGCATTTACCCGGGACGCTTACGATAAAGAAATGCGGATTGGTATGAATGATTTGACCATACGGGAGGAGAATACCGACCTGAACCTGGAAATTACCGTGAAATATTACACCTTGCCATCGGAAGAACTGGGCGGGCTGGTACGACAGGTTTACATCTGCAACAAAGGCAGCCAAAGGGCATCCATTGAGGTACTGGATGGGATGGCAGAAATGCTGCCCTACGGAATAGACTGGCAGAGTATGAAGGTGGAGGGACAGACATCCAAGGCATGGATGGAGGTATTAAATCATGAGACCGGAATTCCCTACTGTAAAATGCGTGTGAGTACCGACGACATTGCAGAAGTAAAAGAGGTGGAGGGCGGCAATTTTGGTTTTGCTTTCGCGTCTTCCGGGGAAGTGCTGCCCGCTGTGATCAATCAGGAGCATGTTTTTGGATATGACAATTCCCTGGAAAATCCACTCTGTTTTCAGGAAAAATCTTTGTCTGAACTGCTGGAAGGAAAGCAGATTGCGCAAAATATCCTGCCATGCTGTTTCTTCGCACTGGAGCGGGAAATTCTGCCGGGAGAAACCTGCTCCTTTGTGGAAGTGTTTGGGCAATCGAAAAATCAAACATTACTAAAGCGGCTGTATGAAAAGACCTTACAACCGGACTATTTTAAGAATAAAGAAGCAAAATCCTATGAAATTACCATGCAGCTAACAGACCGGATTGCCACCAAAACTGCTTCCAAAAGCTTTGATCTCTACTGCCGCCAGACTTATCTGGACAATGTACTGCGGGGCGGCTGTCCCATGATTCTGGGTGGAAACAAGCTGTTTTACCTCTATTCCAGAAAACATGGGGACGTGGAAAGGGACTATAATTTCTTCCGGATACTGCCTGAGTTCTATACTCAGGGAAACGGGAACTTCAGGGATGTCAATCAGAATAGAAGAAGTGATGTACAGTTTTCACCCTTTGTCCGGGAAGCCAATATAAAGATGTTCTACAACTGCATTCAAATAGACGGCTATAATCCCCTTGGCATTGAGAAAACCACTTACCATATGGCGGGAGAAGAAACCTCCTTTACTCCGGGACAGCTCTATCAGGAGCTGGCAGATGCATATCCTGGACAGGAAATGAAGATAGAGGAACTGTTCCACCAGAAGATGGCCCAGGCAGAAAGTGACTGTAAAACCAGTTATATGGAAGGTTATTGGTCAGATCACTGGACTTACAATTTAGACCTGGTTGAATCTTATCTGACCATATATCCGGAAAAGGAAGAAAGCCTGCTGTTTCAAGATAATACGTATCTGTACAAACAGGCGGCGGTTACTCTTTTGCCAAGGAAAAAGCGCTATGTACATACCAGGCAGGGCATTCGCCAGTATCATTACCTGAAGAAAAATCCCCAAGGGGATAAGAAGGAGTATCTGGAGGAGGAAAATGGCAGAAAAGTTACCAGTACCCTGGCTGAAAAGCTCTTTTTAATCTGTGTGGTGAAGACGGCAGCCCTTGATCTAAATGGCATGGGTATCGAAATGGAGGGAGGAAAGCCTGGATGGTATGATGCCTTAAACGGACTACCGGGACTGCTTGGCTCCTCCATGTGTGAAACCTATGAATTGGCTAGAAATTTAAGCTTCCTGCTGTCTGCACTGGAAAAGTATGATAGAAAACTTTCCGTGCCACAGGAACTGATGAACCTGGTTGTTAAGATGGTGGATGCTCAGACTACCGAGGATATGCTGACCCGCTGGAATCTGGTAAACGATGCGAAGGAGGCGTATTGGGAGAGCACCTGCGGCTGTTTATCTGGAAATAAAGCAATAATCATCCGTGAAGAAGCAGTACGTATCTTAAAAGTATTTCAAACTGCGGTTATAATGGGAATCGAAAAAGCCCTGGAGATTGGACATGGCATTAGCCCGGCTTATTTTTCTTACGAGGTGCTGGCTTATGAAGAAGACGCTTTCGGAATTCTACCGACGGAAGTCAAAGCCAAAATGCTGCCCTATTTTCTGGAAGGCCCGGTCCGTTTTCTGAAGCTGGATATGAACCGGGAAAAGAAATACCGCCTGTATCAGCAGGTAAAAGACAGTGGGCTTTACGACAGGGCATTGGGCATGTATAAGGTAAATGCCTCTTTAGAACAGGAGTCCTATGAAATCGGGCGTGCAAGAGCCTTTACCCCAGGATGGCTGGAAAATGAATCAATCTGGCTCCATATGGAGTATAAATATCTGCTGGAACTGCTAAAGTCCGGATTGTATGATGCATTTACCGGGGACTTTCAAAGAGCAGCCATTCCGTTTCAAAAAGAAGAGAGGTATGGCAGAAGCATCCTGGAAAATTCCTCCTTTATCGCCAGTTCCGCCAATCCCGACCCGAAACTGCACGGGCGTGGATTTGTCGCCAGGCTAAGCGGATCCACGGCAGAGTTCGTGCAGATGTGGCAGATCATGATGTTTGGGGAAAAGCCATTTAGAGTCTTAGATGGGACACTGACCCTGGCACTGCAGCCAATGCTTCCGGCATATCTGATTGACGAACAGAGGGAAGTGCAGGCAGCGTTTTTGGGAAGTATCCCGGTGGTGTATCATTTAGAGAACCAACAGGATTATATCCCGGGGAATTATAGTGTAAAGAAATATATCATCACAAGGAAGAACAGGGAAGTCATTGAGATATGCGGTGAGAAGCTGCAGGGAAGCATTGTGGAAGAGATACGGGAAGAAGGGGTCGATGGGATAGAGGTGTATTTATAGATGGGAAAAGACACCTGATATTGCCCCTTATGAGCCGGGCTAACGAAAAGCATCCTGCAAGACCGACAAAAATTTTTCAGCAGGCTTGGAAAACAACTGATATTTTTTCCAGATAATATTCATTTCATTATCAAGACAGGGTGAAAGAGGTCGGAAACAAAGATTACTAACTCCTGTTGTATTAATAATTCCATTAAAAGTAATCGCATATCCAAGGCCTTCATCAACCATTATGGAAGCATTAAATATCAGATTGTAAGTAGCGACAATGTTTAAGTCAGTGGCTTTTTTATTCATCCATTGTAAGATACGTCCACCTTTGTCCTCCTGCTGAGAAAAGATCAGGGGTTTTTCCCACAAATCCTCGGGTGTAATAACTTCTTTTATCGCCAACTCGGAATCTTTTCTCATCAGGACACCCCAGATGTCTTTCGCAGGCATCTTTAAAGAATTAAATTTCGTATAATCCACGGTGGAAAAGATAAGACCGAAATCAATTAATCCTTTATCCAGCCGCTCGGTAACGAATTCTGCATTCCCGCTGGATATATGATAATGAATGCCAGGATGTGATTTCTGTAAGTTTTTTGCAGCCTTTGCGATTAGGCGTATAGCATCAGTTTCGCCTGTTCCAATGTAGATATCTCCCATAAGGATATCGTCCGAAAGCGTGATTTCCTTCTCTGTTTTTTTTACAAGATCCAATATCTCTTCTGCTCGTTTGCGAAGTATCATCCCTTCCTCTGTCAGTGTAACCTTCCGAGAACCCTTTGTTCCGCGGATCAGCAGCTGCTTTCCCAGTTCTTCTTCCATATTTTTAATCTGTGTGGAAAGTGTCGGCTGAGACAGATGCAGTGATTCTGCAGCCCCCACAATACTTTGTTCTCGCGCAATTGCCAGAAAATAATTAAGCACTCGTAATTCCATCTGAAAATCTCCTTTGCAATTGAATTTATTTATACTTTTATCAATACTTTAACACGAAAATATATAGGTTTCAACTATGCTGATTAATATGATATAAGTATTGGCTATTATATTGCATCCAAAATATACTGCAAATGAAAAAGTAGCGGATAAATAAATTAATAAAGTCAGGAGAACAGAAATGATTGATATAAAAGAGTTTTTAGAATATATGGAAAGCGGAAAAATAATAACCTGTGGATCTAAGATACATGAGTGTATGCATTGGTTTTCACAGGAGGCTTTGCGTCTGACAGCAGAATTAAATGGAAGTTATCATACACCGCAGGAAATCAGAGCGCTGAATGGAACAGCTGACAGGAAGGCAGGTAGATGTAACATTCAATTTGTTTCCGCCTTTCTATACCGACTGTGGAAAGAACCTTTACATTGGTCCTTGCAACGCTGAACCACCATTTAGATCCCAGATACAGGGGGGATATGATTCCTGCCCCAATCCATATTGGGCAAAACGTCTGGGTTGGTTCCAATGCAACAATACTTTTCGGTGTCACGATAGGTGATGGGGCAGTGATTGCGGCAGGGGGCAGCTGCTGAACCTATTCCGCTAACATTGCAGCTCCCTGGATCGCCCGGTTTGCATTTGGATTCTATAGTATTATGCTGACATCCACGATTCTTGGCATTACAGTAATGCTTTTGTATAGACCCCGGACCTGGTGCGCATTCAGCCCTATGGGAACAATGACCCAGATGATATGTAAAGCGCATAATCGGAAGGAGAGGTAAAAGTTAATCCTCTCCGGGGAACAGATTGCTGTAATATTTCGTTCTTCCGGCAATAACATCATCATAAAAGGCTTGTTTCTGGTCTATGTAGTCAATGGAGCTTTGAAGTTCATCCATAGCCAGGAGCAGGTCTTTTCTCTTATTCTCCAGGATTATTTTCCTCTCAGGGACAGACGACTGGCCCTGGAGGCACAGTGTGAGAAATTCCTTCATTTCTTTCAGGCCCATACCGCACTTTTTTAAGCAGGTCAGGCTATTGATCCATGCAATATCATACTCATCAAAGATACGGCGGTTGGCACGGTCACGCTTTACGTTGGGAACCAGCCCTTCATTACAATAGAATTTCAATGCTTCATAATTCATGCCTGTCATTTCGCAGGCTTGTTTCATTGTGTACATAAGAACCTCCAAAAAATTATAAAAAAACTATTGACCGGTAGCTGCTACCGAAGAGTACAATATAAATGATAGCAATGAAAAGTCAGATTGTCAAGTCTGTGATAGCACTCCGAACTGCCAGTAATGATAATGCCAGTGATGTCACTATTGTTGCTGGTACGGTGGAGTGCCAGAGCCTGTTTGAAGTAATTTTCAGTACGCTCTGGACGGATAGACACACATAGAGAAGAGGAGGATGATAACTTGAAAGTATTGATGATTAACGGCAGTCCACACAGTAATGGAAATACATATACAGCCCTGCGGGAAATGGAGAAGATTTTCATAGGCGCAGGTATTGCAACAGAAATTGTACAAGTGGGAAACAGAGATATTCGGGGCTGTATTGCCTGTTATAAGTGTAAGGAAAAGGGCAGGTGTGTATTTGATGATATGGTTAATGAAATCGCACCTGAGTTTGAGGCATGTGATGGTTTGGTGGTAGGAAGCCCGGTTTATTATGCTTCTGCAAATGCTACCCTGATCGCATTACTAGACCGTCTGTTTTACAGTACGCACTTTGACAAGACAATGAAGGTCGGTGCAAGTGTCGTGGCGGCGAGAAGAGGCGGTCTGTCCTCAACATTTGATGAACTGAACAAATATTTTACCATTTCAGGTATGCCGGTTGCTTCCAGCCAGTACTGGAATGGGATTCATGGCAGGGACAAAGGGGAAGCAGAGAAGGATACTGAAGGGCTACAGATTATGCGGACATTGGCCAGGAATATGGCGTTTTTGATCAAGAGCATTCAGTTGGGAAAGGAAGCCTATGGGATTCCGGAAAAAGAGTCTTTTGCACCTACAAATTTTATTCGATAGGGGGGCAAAACATATAATCCAGCCATTTTTAGATCATTTAAAAAGATTATATGGAAACTAACTTATACGGGGCGATGCTGGCTGCAAAGGCGGCAGGTGTTGACAGCTGCTGGATTAATTTCTTTGATCCGGAAGTGACAGAAAAAGAGCTTGGACTGCCGGAAAATGAGGAAGTACTGATGATTCTTGATATCGGTTATGCCGCAGAGGGAACGAAACCTCTTCCTATGCATACCCAGCGTAAAGAATTATCAGAGACAGTTCGCTATATATGATAAAGGAGGAATCTAAAATGAGTAAAGCATTAGTAGCATATTTTTCAGTGAGCGGCATAACCGCAAGATTAGCAGAAAGACTGGCATCAGCGATTGGCGCGGATTTGCATGAAATTCAGCCCGCACAAAAATACACAGCTGAGGATTTGGATTGGACAAATAAAAAAAGCCGCAGCAGCGTGGAAATGAATGATAAATCATTCCGTCCGGCTATAGCCGATAAAGTAGAGAATATGGATCAGTATGATATGATTTATCTGGGTTTCCCCATCTGGTGGTATGTGGCTCCGACTATTATCAATACATTTTTAGAAGCTTATAATCTGGAAGGGAAAAAAATTATACCCTTTGCAACATCCGGCAGCAGTGGAATGGGAAGGACAAATGTGGAACTGGAAGATTCCTGTAAAGGTGCTGACCTTATGGATGGCAAACGTTTTCATGCAGATGCAGGTATAGATGAACTGAAAGCCTGGGCAGAACAATTTTAAGTAGATTCTATATATAACACATTTGGCAATGGAATAGAGAATATCTGAAAATAATATGGTAGCATAAAATAATGGGGCAGTCGGAAAAAGGTTGCGGGATCACAGAAATATATGATTTATCGTAAAACGACTTCCAAAAAAGCAAAATGGGAGAGAGTTGCCACTGTTAAATCAAATGTCAGAACATATGTGGACCGGAAGGCAAAAAAAGGAAAGAAATATTATTATGCAGTCAGGTCTTACCGCAAATCGGCTGGTTTATCCTGTTATAGCAGTTATGGAAGCAGTAAACGGGTAACTACCAGAAAATAGCGGGGTAATTAATGTAATGAGATAGAGAGTATTGCCGGGGGATTTAGGTTCCGGGCAATACTCTCTTTTTATAGGACTCAGTTATATTTAAACTTCTCGGCAAAAATCATCATAGAATCAGCAACAAAACGACATAATTCAGAATACTCACTAAAGGAAGATTCAGAGCCAAGCCAGTAACGATCCCGTTTGCCATTATTCAGCTCTATGCATAAAAAGTATTGTGTTGGATAAATGGAGTTGCTTTTTTTCCTTGGTGATGTCATCTTTACTTCCGTGATTTCATTTAAACGATAGTGCTTGTGATCTATAACAATAAATGTACCCATGTATGTAATGTTTCTCGGACAAGTTTTCCCTCTTTTATGCAGAAGATACAAACGAATAGGTTCTACCAGAAGCAATAGGATTGAAAAAAAGGTAATAACGAATCCTATAAGCGGCATGAAGCTTACATCATTTTCCATTAAGAAAATGAGAAGTATTCCGAGAAACGATAAAATTAATTCAATGATTGCTATTTTCAATATGGAGCGTTTTTCATTGTTTAAAATATCTTCCGGCAATAAATGAAAAGAATCAGGATCTCTTTGCGCTTCATAAACCATTTCAGATTTTTCCAGAGGGGAAATTGTTTCACTTAGCTGTAATCTCAATTGTTCAAAAAAAGCCTCTATATTGGAAGCGTTGAAATCGTATAGTCTTAGCATCTTTTCTTCTTTTTTCTCATTATAGTAAACAAGATATCTTCGGCGAATGGTATATTGCAGCCAATTGTATCCTATCTGTGTTCTTTTCGTATGAAACCGTATGATATCAACTTTTGGTATTTCCATGAGGTAACCAAAACGCTTAATTAAAATTACATCATCTAGCATGGTAATGCTGGTTTTTCTATAGAACGCGATGATAACAGCTATTACAAAACCCGTTACCAGACTAAAGGGCCATTCCAGGAGAATTTGGAGGAAAAAGAAAGAAATAAATCCGGCTGATAAAAATCTTAAAGCATACCAGCTAAAATATAAAATGAAACCTAATATAATTGTAAAGAACAAAATTGTTTCCAACGTCATTTTCCAACTGCTCTTTATTTCCTTTTTCTTCATTTCCATAGAGTAGTTTTCCTCTCCTGATTCATATAGTATCTTACTTTATGATGTCAATTGTAAATTTGCCGGAAGGATGCTTCCCGCTAAATATCATTCAATTATACAGTTTATGAATGTTTTATACAATACCTCAACGTTTTTATTAATTAACGAAGGGGTATCCAAACGAAGGGCATATTCTATCTGGGGCTGTTATTAATGAAGTCTAACAGATTTCCTGCTATATATTTTTCCAATGTATTGAATGTATACTTTGATGTAATGAAAAGTAAATGATATAAAGAACTTAAAAACCTATCTGAAATAAATCCACTAACATTAATAAATTACAATACAAAGATAGAGAAAACCAAATTACAATATAATAGACCTCCTTATGCCATACCATGGACAGGCTGTGACACATCACATAACGCTAAAAATGCGATGCACATCCAGACTATAATAATAGGATGGAGGTTCCCGGTGTATTCATAATATATCACACAAACACAGTATAAAATCCCGTATATTTTTAAAATTCCAATAGCTATAATAATGATAATAAACGCATAAAAATTTGCGAAAAAGAGGGAGGAATTGGTGTGAAACGACAGATTTTAACAACGGTTATGAGCTTTACACTACTTGTCTTGGCATTACCGTGTATGAACGTACATGCTGAGGAAGGGCAATTGGGAGAAAACATTGCATTAAAGGCGGTGGCTTCTGCCGAACATGAAAACACATCGGCTGCAAATGTGAATAACGGCAGTCTGGCGACGAGTGATCCTTTTACTTCATGGAATACCTGGAAGTCCGATGGCCTGCTGAATTATCCCACTCCGGTGACGTTAACCTGGGACAAAACTTACGAGATATCCGGGATGCGTGTCATGTGGTGGGCGGACAATGCCAATAAGGCAGGGTCAGATTCTGTTACATTTCCAAAGAGCTGCGAGGTGTATTATCTGGACAACAGCGACAACTGGGTTTTGATTGATAATATGACAGATGAAAATCAAAATTTAGTATCCGAAGTGGGCGTGGTGTATGATGCCAGCGACGGAAATGGTTTAAACGGCAAAAATAAATACTGGAATTGTGTAACGTTTGCAGAAACGGTTCAGACAAAGGGAGTACGCCTGGTGGTGGACCGCAACGGAACAAACCGCAATGGTATCGGGATAAGTGAATGGGAGGTATTTGGCGAAAAAGTAATATCTAAGATTGGCGAGGGTGTGAATATTGCACCAAATGCAAAAGCATCAGCAGATCGTGAAAATACGCCAGCTTCAAATGTGAACAACGGTGCATTGGCTACGGGGAATGCGCAGACCTCATGGAATACCTGGAATAACAGTGGTTCATATCCCACACCGGTTACGCTGACGTGGGAGGAGCCCTATGAAATATCCAGTATGCAAGTGATGTGGTGGGCAGATAATGCAACGCAAAATGCAAGTGGGAATGTGACGTTTCCAAAATCCTGCAAAGCTTATTACTATGATAACACACTGGACGACTGGGTGGAAATTACGGACATGCAGGACGAAAATGATGTGGATACGTCTTCTGTGGGGGTTCGGTATGATGGCAATAACGGCGGAATAAATGGTGCAAACAGTTACTGGAACGGCGTACTCCTGAAGACACCGGTCAGAACAACGCAGATGCGGCTGTACATAGACCGCAGCGGAACGGGAAGCAATGGAGTTGGAATCAGTGAATGGGAGGTGTATGGCGAACCAATTAAGGACGAACTTTTTGCTGCTAAAATCATCGGAAAAGAGCGGATCGGTCTTGGCGAAACTGCTGAGTACCAGGGATTTTGCATACCCTCAGAATTGCCTGATGTTACGTATGAATGGTCTGTTCCCGAGGCGTACAGCGAAATTCTGGAAATAACGGGTAATGATACAGATGCCAGTAAGATTACGGTAACGGCAAAAGCGGCTGGAGCTGGTGCCTTAAAATTAAAATGCACTTATGGAACTACGCAGCGGGAAGTATCCTTTCCGGTATCGGTGGAATCCATACAGAGTATTGATGATTACATCACGGCAACGGCAGCCGGAAGGGAGCCGATTCTTCCCAAAATGGTTGTTGTAAATGGAATTAGCTTCGACGATCCCACTCCTTCGCTGAAAAGTGTTAATAAGACACAGAATGGCGGAACAGAAGCGTTCGACTTTGGAGAGGAATTCAATTCCAAACTGATGCCCGTTGAATGGGAAGCAGTAGACCCTAAGCTGTATGCAGCGGATCAGGCAGGAAAGACATTTACCGTAAACGGAACAGTCAATTACGGAGGTGAGCAATGGGATGCCAAAGCACAGATCACGGTAAAGAAACCCGTTGTAGCACCGGATGCCAATAGTGCGGTAACTTTTGAAAATGTAAAACTGAATGATGAGTTCTGGCAGCCAAAGCAGAAAGTGAATGCGTTGAATTCTCTAAATGCAGGAATCAGCAGGATAGCCATGGAAGCAGGCGGAGAACCAAATTTTGATAATGCAATTAAAAAATTGAACGGGGAATCCTATGAACCTTTTCATGGATTTGTTTTCCAGGATACGGATATCTATAAATCCATCGAAGCAATTTCATATACGCTCTCAGTTATTGAGGATGACAAGGATCCGGAAATTGCAGCACAAAGAGCAAAATTAGAGGATAAATTAGCTGACTGGATCAGTAAGATTGAGCAGGTTCAATATGCAGACGGTTATATTAATACACACTTTACTTTAAGGAGCACTACATTTGCAGGAGGAAGTTCTCCCGGCACTCATCGCTTCCGGGATTTTAGCAATCATGAGATGTATATAGCAGGACATTTTTTTGAATCAGTCGTAGCGTATACCCGGTACCGGGAAGGAATCGGAGATCCTGATTACAGCCTTTATGTAGTGGGCAAGAGATTTGCAGATGATATTGTACGCCTTTTCGGACCGGACGGGCAGCGCCACGAAGTTCCGGGGCATGAGGAAATAGAACTTGCCTTGATAAAACTGGCGAAGCTTGCAGAAGAGTACGAAGGTGAGGGTGCAGGCCAGAAATATATAGATACAGCCAAACTGCTGATTGACCGGAGAGGGGAAGATCAATCCTTAAGGGAAAGCAATTACAAAGGCGGTGACTATTCCCAGGATAAAACGCCCTTTACACAGGAGAAAAACGGAGTGGGACATGCCGTTCGTGCCACATATCTCTATGCGGGAGCAACGGATGTAGCAACTTTACTGCCGGATGGAGATGCTGACAAAGAGGCCTATCTGGATACGCTGGACACTATTTGGGATTCCGTACAAAATAGAAAAACCTATATAACCGGCGGTATTGGGGTAAGATCTCATGGAGAAGACTTTGGCGGAGATTATGAGCTTCCCAATGATGATTCCTATTGTGAGACTTGTGCATCGATTGCAGTGGCTAACTGGAACCAGCGAATGAATCTGGTGCATCAGAATGCAAAATATGCGGATGTAGTGGAAAAGGCACTTTATAACGGTATACTGGTAGGAACGAATCTGGAAGGAAATCTCTTCTATTATGATTCACGCCTTGAGGTATCTAATGGAAATGCCCGTTCAGAATGGTTTGCATGCGCCTGCTGTCCTCCGAACCTAATGAGGACAATTGCTTCCCTGAGCGGTTATATGTATTCTGTCCATCAAAATGATGTCTATGTAAATATGTACATCGGAAGCGATGCAAAAGTAAATGTAGACGGCACAAAAGTGGCATTAAAGCAGGAGACAAAATACCCATGGGAGGGGAAAACAGCCATCACCGTTACACCGGAGTCAGAAAAGGAATTCACTGTTAATATAAGGATTCCGGGCTGGATTCAGGACCAGAAAAACAAAAATACGGATATCTCAGTAAATGGAGAGAATATTTCAGCAAAAGCTGTCAATGGATATGTTGCCATTAAGCGGAAATGGATGCCAGGTGATGTAATTACAGTGGATATGCCAATGGAAATAAGATTGACAGAAGCGAATCCAAATGTCAAAACAAATAGCGGGAGAGTGGCAATCGAGAGAGGGCCTCTTGTATACAGCATAGAAAAAGCCGGGAATACCAGTTTAAATCCTGAAGTCCAAAATCTGAATCCATTGAACTATGTGATTCCCAGATCCACAGAATTTACAGCGCAATATAACCCGGAGCTGCTTAAGGGCGTCGTAGAAATCACCGGAGATGTATATTACGAAGCAGGAGGAAAATTAGTTCCGGCAAAACTACAGGCAATTCCTTTTTATGCATGGAATAACCGGGGCGATGACGGTATTTACGGACAGAATAATGCGACTAAAATGCTTATATGGACAAAAGCAGATGGATTTGCGGTATCAGTCCATGCTGATAAGAATACCATCAATATCGGTGATACAGCTGCTTTGACTGGAATAGTAGCCGCTCCGGCGGATGTATCTGACAATACCTATCAATGGTCTGTCACAGAAGGCAGAAGTGTGGAAATAACAGATGGGGAAGGCAGCGCCAGGGCTACCGTAAAGGGAATAATGGCCGGGGAATCAGAGCTTACGCTGACAGTATCTAACAGCTATGGTACACAAAGCGCCACATACAGTTTGAAGGTAAATGCTCCAACAGATCCGGAAGAACCGACAGACCCGGAAGAGCCGACAGATCCGGAAGATCCGACAGAACCGACAGAACCGACAGAACCAACAGACCCGGAAGATCCGACAGAACCGACAGAACCAACAGACCCGGAAGATCCCACTGACCCCACAGAACCTGTTGATCCGGCAGTCAGAGCGGTAGAGGATTTTATTAATAAAATCGGAGATAAAATCACCATCCAAAGTGAGCAGGTGATCATAAAGGCAGAGCAGGAATATGCAGCGTTAAATGCAGTCCAGAAGACAAAGGTAACGAACTACAGTAAATTAAAACAGGCCCGTCAAACCTGTAATAATCTAAAAGCTGCTGATGCAGTTGTGATTAAAATTAATGCGGTTGGGACGGTTACTTATAGCCAGGCATCCAAAAATAAGATCGACGAGGCACAGGCTATGTATCAAAAGCTGTTCCCGGATCAGAAAAAACTGGTCACAAATTACAGCCTTCTAACCCAGGCACAGTCCAGATACAATGAACTGGAAAGGCAATATAAGGAAAAGGAAAAACAGGAAAATACCATTATCACAGGAAAGACTTATACAACAGGTACCTACCGTTATAAAGTGACCAGCCTAAAGCACAAGACCGTAACCCTAACCGGAGTGACGAAGAAAACCCTCACTTCCATTAAAGTCGGCAAAACAGTTAAAATAAAAGGCAAAACTTTTAAAATAACTGCAATTGGAAAATCTGCATTTAAAGGCTGTACGAAAGCGAAAAAAGCAACGGTTGGAAAATACGTAAAAACAATTGGTGACAACGCATTTTATCAGTGCAAAAAACTAAAATCCGTTCATATAGAAAGCACAGAACTGACAAAGATCGGTAAAAAAGCATTCTATAAAAACAGCAGTTTAAAGAGTATTACCATAAAAAGTAAAAAGCTGAAATTAGCCGGATCCCAGGCATTCACCGGTATCCACAAAAATGCAAAGATGAAAGTGCCTTCGTCATGCCTGAAAAAATATGAGACAAAAATCCTGAAAAATAAGGGACAGAAGAAAACAGTGAAAATTGTAAAATAAATTAAAAAGGATATTTCTGGTTCTAAGCACAACCGGAAATATCCTTTTTCCAACAGTAACGAAATATCTTGAATCCGGTTAAAACGGGCTGCTGCGATATCTTCCCGGTGAGATTCCTACTTTTTCACTAAAAGCGGAAGTGAATCCCATCTCACTTTGGTAGCCAACAGCGTTTGATATTTCTCCGATAGTTTTATCTGTTGTTTGCAACAGATGTTTGGCAGTATCTATGCGCAGCTTTTGCAGGTACTCATATGGTGAATATCCGGTATTGTTTTTAAAGACCCGTATAAAATGATATTTGCTCATGTGAACCGAGTCAGCAATATCAATGAGGTTGATTTTGCTGCTGAGATTATATTTCATATATTCAATAGCAACAGTGGAGACTCTGGTTGATTTTGAGGCAGTGCTGTTATTATCGGCAGAAAGTGAAGAAATCAGGGTCTTATAGATTGCGGAGGACAGATCTGTTTTGCTCAGCATCTGTCCTGTTTTGAAGGAAGAAAGTATAAAACGAATATTAGTTTTAATATCATTACAGGTATAGTCATGGATGATAATACCGTTTTTACTGCGATAGTGTTCATAAATATTATTGCAGATAGTTCCTTTTATATGAAGCCAGCTAAAATCCAGGCTGCCTGCAGCGCCATAGCGGTGGGGGGTTTTTAAATCCATGAAAACAACATCCCCCTTTATAGCGGTATAGTGGGATCCTTCGTAATCGATATCCATGGCACCCTGATCAATATAAGCAATAAAAATGCAGTCATAAAACAGACGGTCTATCACATAACCGTCTATACAATGGTACTGGCCGCACATAACCAGATGATTGAAGATATCCGTATCCTTGCATTCTTCTGATGCAATGAAAAACTCGGATCCGGGAGATACTCCGGCTTCATTTCCAAGCACATAACTCTTACGTTCAATATTCATATCGGACCTCTCTAAAAACAGCAATTTTGATATAATAGAACAGCAACTATTTCGATTGTTAAGCAGGATTCTTTCAACTATACTCATTATATCAGATTGTACAATCTATAGTAAGAACTTAATTGAAATGGAGTGATTGTTTATGGAACATATGAATATCAGAGTGAATTTTAATATGGCTGATTACAGCAATTTGAAATTTCCAAAAAAGGATAAGGAAATCTTACGAGAACTGGCTAAGAGAATGGCAGAGTCAGCGGCTAAGCCGGTGATGTCAGAAAGGCGTAAACTGTGGACTGCGCACAATATGCTGCAATGTGCCCGCCCTCTGATTCTGTGTGATCCTGAAAATGGCTGGAATGAAATTATACCGGATGAAGAGATAGAGTGCGAAAACAGTATAGCCAGATACTGGGAGTTACATATCAGAAAACAGATTTATTGGGGCGAATATATGAATGATGATTATGTCGTGGAACCCGTATTTACACTTCCGTATGTTCACAAAGTAAAATCCTGGGGTTTAAAGGGAAAAGAATCTAAATTTACAAAAGGCATAAAAATGGAACAGGGGAAATCCTATCACATTGATGCGATTATGAAAGACTATGGTGAGCTTGCCCAGGTGGAAAAGGAAGAGTTTCTCTTGAACCGCAATGCAACAAAAGAGTTGTTTGAAACTGCCTGCGATTTATTTGAGGGCAGTTTGAAAACACAGCTAAATACGGCATGGTTTTGGTCATTTGGCCTGACGGATGAAGCAGCTTTCTTAAGAGGCATGGAACAGCTGATGTATGATTTTTATGATGAACCAGAAAATATACACAAAATGATGGCAATGCTTCGGGATGGAGTTATGGCAAAACTTGATTTCCTTGAGGAAAATGATCTTTTTTCAATGAATAATGATAATTCCTATGTAGGTTCCGGGGGAATTGGCTATACTACGGAACTTCCGGCATCTGATTATACCGGCAGGGTTCGAACCAAAGATATGTGGGGGCTGGCTGAGAGTCAGATCACAGTTGGGGTATCAACGGAAATGTTTAAAGAATTTGTGTTTCCCTACCAGAAACCAATCATGGAGCGTTTTGGTTTGACATGCTACGGCTGCTGCGAACCAATGGACCAGAGGTTTGATATAGTAAAAGAGGTAAGTAATCTTCGCAGAGTCTCAGTATCACCCTGGGCAGATAAAAGAATAATGGCATCTAAACTGAAGCAGGACTATATCTATTCCCTGAAGCCATCGCCGACTGATCTGGCATCATCAGAACTGGATCAGGATAAAGTCCGGCGGGAACTTAGAGAGACACTGCGTATATGCCGGGATAATTGTGTGGAAATTATTATGAAAGATAATCATACATTGGGCAAGAATCCAAAGAATCTGACAGACTGGGTGAGAATTGCCAGGGAGGAAATCTGAGCTGCCTTTTACAATAATGACAAGCGCAAGAGTGTCTTTTAGACACGGTCTGGCGCTTGTCATTAATTATATGGAGTTAGAAAAGTATACAGCTTATGATTTGTATTTTTTAAAAGTAACCGTTGCCGCCTGCCCTTTGTTTTTAAATTTTGATTTATAGGAAGACCATTTTTTAGCAGGTACCTGAATGGTGGCTGTTTTATGAATATTCTTTAAAGCATCTTTTTCCACTGTTTTTATCGATGAAGATTTTACTAATATCTTTTTCAGCTTTGAACAGCCACTGAAGCTTTGTTTTCCAATAGAAGTGATATTTGAACCAATTGTTATGGAAGTTAGCTTATTATTTTTTTGAAAAGCCTTGTCAGAAATTCCGGTTACTTTAAAAGTAAATGAATTTACTTTAATAGAAGAAGGAATCGTTAATTTGGTAAATGTATTCTTTTTTGGTTTCACAACAGCAGCAGTTCTGGATTTGGAAGTGGCGCTCGTAATTTTATATACGAAATTTCCAATGGTAACTTTAGTTCCCTTTTTCGGGATCTGTGGGACACTCTTTAATCCACGGATTGCTGTTTCGGCGGATTCTGTAGTGATCGTAACCAGAGTCTGCAATTCTGCCTTGGGACTAATGCTCAATAATTCCTGTGCTGCTTTTATAGATTTGTCAACAACCGCTAAGGTTTCTGTAGTGTATTTATTTCTATCCAGCTTTGCGGCTTTGTTAATAACAGCGGTTAATGCCGATACATCAGCTTTTTTCTCAGGCTGTGCAATATTTTCCTTTAAATTGTTTACTGCTGATGCCAAAGCCTGCAAGGTGTTATTGACGGTATTCTGCTCATCAATATCAGGATTTAATTTCACAATACGTTCAGCTTCAGCCAATACTTTATCCAATACGGATAAGGAACCTGCCTGGTATTTTGTCCGGTCAATTTTCTTAGCCAGATTAATGCCGGTTATGAGTACAGTCAGATCAGCAGGTTTTTTTACCAATGATTTCATGGCATTTTGTATGGATGCCACTGCAAGATCCACCGTTTCCTGGGTGATGTCTCCCGGAAGTGAAACGATGATTTTATAAGCATTTGCCGTCGCACTGTCTAAGCTGTTTAAAGAAGCAGCAGTGTAGTTATCCCGCACGATTTCCTGGGCATTGTCAATAGCCTGGAGTAAGAGGTCCGTGTTGAGGGGCTCTTCAGGTGTTGTTTTTACTATCTCAAAATTCATATACCCGTTTGCGTTTATTTCTAAAGTATATTCTCCTGTCTCTTCATTCCAGGTTTCTTTAGGGGCATCATACTGATTTTTAAGCCCTGTCAGATTCTGAATCTCAGGTTTAGACTGGAGGCCTTTAAATGTTATGGAAGCTTTTTTAAATTCATTATCACGGGTTTTATCTTTTGGAATATAGTTTTCCATCAGATAATCCTGGAAGAGCAGGTTATAGTCTCCATCCCAGCGTTGTGTGTAGTTTTCCCAGATATCACTTTTATCTACGAAATAGTTATTGAAATTGACAGTAACTTTTTCGCTAGTTTCTAAGAAATTAATGTAGGTATAAGGATCAAATGATACATGAATGCCATTGCCAAATTCTGTATTTTTCAGATCCGCAGTCTGTACAAGAGATGACACCGGATATCCGATCCAGCGGTTATTGTAAGTAAACCAGTAGTTGTCAATGTTTTGAACATAAGCGTTACCAGTTGCATTTTCCTCATAAAACTGGTTGAAATATTCCTGCACAGCTTTTTGGGTTGCGGTATCTTTTCCGGTTTTTACTTCATCTAGCGTATTTTTCTTGAACTTTTCTATTACGGAATCTTTGTTCAGCAGCTGTATCCCATTATCGGTAAATATTTTTTTATCTTCATCCGTTGCAAGGGCAGGAATAGATGGAATGATTCCATATCTTCCGGTAAGCTGCATCATCAGCATTTCATTTTCATCTGATCTGTCTCCTTTATGATTTAAATTCCCATCGCCGTATAGAGCCTTTATCAGATTCACACCAGCTTCCGCTGTTTTATTGAGCGTACCTTTTCCAGAATCAAATGCAACTTTGGTTCTGCTCATAACTTCTTCATGTGTCTGGCTGTGGTTTGCTATCATATAGTCCATTGCCTGTACAATGGCGTTATCAAAAGCAGGAGTGGTATAAGCCGGTTCATTTTCACTTCTTGCGATGGCTGTACTGTAAAAGGGATGCTCAAATGAAAATACAGTAGCACCCGAATTGGCTTCAGACAGCATACGGATTGGATAATTTAATTCCGGGAATGAAAATGGGTGACGGCATTCTTCTCCACCGCCCAGACGTTCTACGCGGTTTTCGCGGAAAGGATCGTTATAGTAGTAGAGATCCCACCATTGCCAGGAATCAATTAAGGATCCCCAGTTTCCGGCATATCCGCTCAGCCAGGTACCCATGGCAACGCTCTGATAGGAATTATATCCTGCCATGCTCCATTGGCTGGTATACTTTGGCATAATGATGAAGTTGTCTCTGTATTTTTTAGCAGCTTCCATGAGGACGGTATTTTTTAAAGTGCTTTCCATGTATTCATCATAATTGTTGGTATCTGCAAAGATAACGTATCCGCCGTATTCCGCAGACAATTCCAGTTTAGATGCAATTTCCTCACTTCGGTATCCGCCATGATTCTGCCATACGGATGCATGATTTTCCGAGTATACCACGCCAAGCATATTTGGATATTGTTCATACATTTCAGCCAGCCAATCATTGTCAAAAGGATGGTCGGTGTAAGAGTTGGATATCATCAGGAAAAAGGGAATTTGATCGGCTGTCGTCTTATCCATTTCCATCTTATACCATCTTCTGGTGTCTTCGTCATCATTAATATTGCCGCCTGCATGTATGAGAATTGCCTGATACTGCTTGGTTTCCGGTGTCATGGCTGTATCCAGGCTGTCCCAGAATGTCTGAATGTCAAGTCCGCCCTGAAGAGAATCCTGTCCTTGTCCAAGATTTTCGGGATTGGACTGGCGGTACAAATGGTGATAAAACAAAGGATGTTCACTATCGATAACTCTTCTAAGCGCTCCCACCTGTGTTGATCTGACCTCCAGCCAGAAGGATTGATCTAAGCCATTTATGGAGGCAGTGATCTGGGTTTTGCCGTTGGAAAGGGCTGTTATAAGGCCTTTTTCATTTATTTCGGCAACAGCAGGAACACTGCTTGCAAAGGAAAGCCCACTTGCGTACACTTGACTGTCTCCTTTTTTTAAGGATACATCTAACTGTAGTGTTTCACCTGTCTTCATTTTGCCGGTAGAATTATTAATTACAAGGCTGTCAGCTGTTACAGGTGTCTGGTCAGTAGTGTAAGCCAGTGCATCTAATTCTATAAAATTAATATTGTGAGCTGAATTAGGTGGACCCTGACTTTCTATCACAAAAGTATGTTCTCCATAAGGGATACCGATTAACGTATAGATTGTACGCTGATACATAGGGCTGTTATTGGAGTCAGGCATAGCCATTAGTTCACCGTCCAGGTATACTTTTGCTTTTGTGAAATTTGTATCTGTTTGTCCAATCCATTGAATTCCGGTACCTGTAAACTGATAACTTGCGGTAGCGCCAACGGCGTCGGACTGATGAGCGCTGCCCTGGCTGTGTCCCTGTTCGGAATATTGATTCCAGGTGCCTTCATATGTAATGGAACCGGAATCATTTTCAACCAAAGTCCAGCCTTCCAGAGCTTTGGCTGTTGTTTCAGAATAGATGCTGTCAATGGAATCTAGGGTTTCAACTACGGTATTCTGTTCTGTGATACTGTCTGTTTCAGACGGGGGGAGTTCTATGCCCGGAGTTTCTGTGGTTAGCGGTTCTGTTTCCACCTGCTCCATAGTATTCTGTTCTGCAGACTCCGATTCTGACGCAAAAGTATTCATTGGAAAGTTCAGCGAAAGCGTGCTGGTTATGAAGATACCCGCCATTATGGCTGCAGTTATGCGTTTCATTCTCTTTTTCATACGTTCTTCTCCTTTTTTACGTGCCTCTATATTATATAATAGATGAAGCTGGAGAAAATTGACATTCGAATTTTTGTCTAAATATTACACATTTTTTACTGGATTCTAAATGGATCTATGAGGTACGAAAAAAAATAATACATATGGTTGAAATGACAATGATAAGTGATAAATAAATTACGGAATTCTGCACTGTTCTATATGACAGAACCTTGTATGTTAATAATGAACAAAGCGTTAAGAGAAAATTTGCATATTTCAGCCAATTGTCATATCTGATTGTTTGTGATATGATTTAAATATAAGAAATATAAGAACAATGTTCTTTAATACAGAACGGGTGGGTGAGTGTATGGAAACAGAAGTAAAAGTGAAGAGCCTTCAGAAGGCAATTGAAGTATTGAATTGCTTTACCAGAAAGCCCAATTTGGGTGTAACTGAAATTAGTGAGCAGCTGGGCTTGTATAAAAGCAATGTACATAATATCCTGAATACCTATAAGGCTATGGGATATTTGGAACAAGACCCGGAGACAGGGAAATACAGCCTGGGAATTGGTATTTTTGACTTAAGCAGAGCATTAGGTGATCGGTTTACACTGACAAAAGTAGCTATGCCCTATATGCAGGAGTTGGCAAATACAACGAATAAAAATGTATATCTGGCAGTCCCAAGGGAAGATGAGGTGCTGTATCTGGATGCAACCTATCCCGCAGATGCAACCTACCTGATGCGGTCTCTGCTGGGGGAACGTGCAAAGATGTATTGCACGGGTTTAGGAAAAGCAATGTTATCCGGTATGAATAGCGGGCAGATAGAGGAGTGTATATCGGCAGATATGCGGCCATACACAGAAAATACTATTACAGACAGGCAACAATTGCTGGAAGAGCTGCAGCTTACAAAGGTCAGAGGATATGCAATCGATAATATGGAGCATGAATTTGGAATTAAATGTGTCGCACTTCCTATTTTTGATAACAGGCGGCAGGTAGTGGCAGCCATTAGTGTAAGCGGGGCATCGGTACATTTTACTGATGAAAAAATTGTGGAGATTGCAGAGCTGATCAAGAAATACGTAAAGCTGATTGAAAGCAGGATTTAAAGGAAGAACTTAGGTACATGGATACCTAAGTTTTACTTAAATAAATTTATTAGAACATTGTTCTATATTATAGAACAAAAAGGAGGAGAAGGAAATGGAGAAACAATTTCCGGGAGGGGTCTGGCCGGTTATGCTGACACCTTTCACAAAAGAAAATGAAGTGGACTATGAAGCGTTGGGGAGTCTGGTGGAGTGGTACATAGAAAAAGGAGTTTCCGGATTGTTCGCGGTATGCCAGTCCAGTGAAATGTTCCAGCTTTCACTAAAGGAGCGGATTGCGGTTGCAAAAGCCGTTGTACAAGCCTCCAAAGGAAGAATTCCGGTTATCGCATCCGGTCATATTTCGGAATCCCTAAAGGATCAGGAGGCAGAAATTACCGAAATGGCATCGACAGGAGTAGATGCTGTTATTCTTATTACAAACAGGCTAGCCAAAAAAGATGAGGGAGATGATATCTGGCTGAAGAACTGTGAACAGCTTCTTGCCAGGATACCCAGGGATATCCCTCTTGGATTCTATGAATGTCCGTATCCCTACAAACGGCTTTTGTCGGAAGATAATATCCGCTGGTGCCTGGGAACTGGGCGCTTTTACTTTCTCAAAGATACCTGCTGCGATATCCGTCAGATTGAGGAAAAACTTTCCTGGCTGAAAGGAAGTAAATTAAAGCTGTATAATGCAAACACGTCAACTCTTTTGGAGTCACTGCAGATTGGGGCTTCAGGTTACAGTGGGGTAATGGCCAATTTCCATCCGGAGCTTTACGTATGGTTATGTGAGCACTATAAGGATGAGAAAGCAAAAGAACTGTCAGACCAGCTTGCCATGATGTCTCTCATTGAGCGCCAGTATTATCCGGTAAATGCAAAGTATTTTCTGTCAGTTGAGGAGAAACTTCCTATTCGGACTGTCTGCAGGGTACAGGATGAGGGAGGGCTGACAGAAACATTTAAAAAGGAAATTGATATGCTTTCCCGTGTTTCAGATGAACTGGCAGAAGCTTATGAAGTGAGGAGGTAGCGGTATGGAAGGAAAGACAGTAAAAAAGAGACGTATAGGGGAAGAAAAACTTCTGGCTATTATTTTCCTGGCACCGGCGGTCATTTTAATTCTGGGTATGACGGTTCTGCCTATCATCATTGCCATCAATACCAGCCTGCACAATACAGAATATGCAGAAGTAAAGGAATTTGTCGGTCTGAAATATTACATAGAAATTCTTGGCTCTAAAAAAGGATGGAATAGTATCTTTAATTCCATTACTTATGTATTGATGTCCCTGGTATTAGTTATTCCCCTGGGGGTGGTGAGTGCGGTACTGCTGAACCGTAAGATGAAGGGGCGCACAGCCATCCGGACATTGATTATCATACCGTGGGTACTCTCGCAGACAGTGACCGCATTATTGTTTAAATGGCTTTTAAACAGCAATTATGGACCAGTCAGTTATATTGTATATACTCTTACTGGGCAGAAAGTGGATTTCTTTAATTCTCCGCTGGCAGCAAAGCTGACAGTTGTATTGGCAAATGTCTGGAACTCCTTTCCAATTGTACTGATCTTAATATTGGCTGCCTTACAGTCTATATCCAGAGATGTATACGAAGCGGCTGAGGTAGATGGTGCTACAAAGCTGCAGACATTTTTCAAGATTACGCTTCCTCTCTTGAAGCCTACCATTTTGACCTCTGTTGTATTACAGAGCATGGAGTATTTCAACATGGTTACCTTAATTTATACCCTGACGTCGGGAGGGCCTTTTGATGCAACGCAAACGGTCAGTGTCCTGGCATTTAAGGAAGGCTTTGATTACTGGCACCTGGGTTATGGGTCTGCAAGCAGTATTGTAATTCTTCTTTTAAATATGGCATTTAGTATCATCTACATGCGGATATTGAACAAAAAAGAAGATTAGCCATGAGAGGAGGAGATAATATGAGAGGAAAGTTAAAGGTACGGATATCCCTATTTCTGACGTATCTGGTTTTAGGAATATTTATTATAGTCATGATAATTCCAATTTTATGGGGATTCATGACATCATTAAAAAGTACAGGGGAAATCAGCAGGTTTCCTCCAACCATTTTTCCGGAAGCCATAGATATGGCTAATTATTATAAAGTTTTGTTTTTATCAAATTTTTCAACTTATTTTAAGAACAGCTGCATTATTACGCTTCTGTGTGTAATCATTTCAACCGTAATTGCAGGACATGCAGCATATGCACTGGCAAGATTTCACATCAGGTATAAAGAACAGTTTATGTTTGCAATTCTGATGACCAGCATGGTCCCGGCAGTAGCGCTGTTAATACCGCTTTATATTATTGCAGTAAAAGTTGGTATTTATAATACACGGTTTATGCTGGTACTGGTGTATACAGCCTGGAGAACACCAATGCTTACCTGGATTTTAAAAGGATTTTTTGAATCAACACCGGAGGCAATCGAAGAAGCGGCATTGATCGACGGCTGCTCCAGATTGCGGACATTTTACAGGATTGTAGTGCCGATTTCGCAGCCTGGTATTGTATCCAGTGCATTACTTACAGCAGTTTATGTCTGGAATGACTTCCTGGTATCATTTACATTTGTAACAAAGGAGGAACTAAGGACGGTATCCGTTGGCTTATATTCCTATATTACACAATACGGTGTACAGTGGGGGGAATTATTGTCAGCCGTGATGATTACGATTATTCCAATTATCATTTTATTTGTCTGCCTTCAGAAGAAATTTGTAGACGGAATGGCAGCGGGGGCGGTTAAGGGATGATCGTGTTGCAAATTCATTATAAGTAACCAATAAAATTAATATCATAAAGGAGAAGAAGTATATGAAGATGAGGAAAGCAATGAGCATGGTTTTAGTATTCGTTCTAGCGTCCGGACTAATGGCATGTGGGCAGGGGACAAAGGCAGATCAGACAGGCACAGGAAAAGAAACTTCGGCTAAGAAAGAAAGTACAGCAGATGGAGGAACAGATCTAACCTTTTGGATTTTCTTAAATCCCGAATCTGCAGAGGATCCGAGGAATGTGGTTTTGAAAGAAATTGTAGAAGATTATAATAAGAACAATACAATGGGAAATACCGTGACAGTAGAAAGTATTCACTATAGTAAATTTGAATCCCAGGCGATACAGGCAGCTGCAGCGGGAACCGGACCCGATATCATTAATATTTACACAGATATGCTGAAACAGCACATTGCAGGCAAAACGGTGCAGCCTATGACTAAATATGCCGAAGAATTGATTCCTGCAATGGAAGGGTATACCTATTCAGCTGACAGTCTGAAAATTAACAATGAAATTTATACGCTGCCATGGGAAAGCCGTACCTTCACCTATTGGTATCGTACCGATGTATTTGCAGATGTGCCAAATTCCCTCAGTGATTTGGCTGATACGGCAGGGGCGAAGTCAACCGCTCTGGAGCAGGGATTTGTAATTGGTCTTTCGGATGGAAGTAATGCAGCCAGTTTCATGGAATCCTTTATTCCATTCCTGAGATCTGCAGGGGGCAGTCTATTTGATGATAATGGAAAAGCTGTGTTCAATGATGATGCAGGAGTGAAAGTACTGGAATACATGAAGGGGCTGGTAGACAAGGGAGCTATGGATAACTCTACCTTAAGCCTTGGTGTAGATGATGTGGTAGATGCATTTAAAGCAGGCACCATCCTTTCCTGTAATGCAGGTACTCAAAGGGCAGCAGCCATTCGTTCTTCGGAGTTAAATGACAAGATCTCATCTGCTCCTATTCTTGGATTTGAAGACGGTATGGAGAGTCCGGCAGTTGTAGCAGGGCAGAGTCTTGGAATCGGTAAGTATTGTAAAAATACAGACGCAGCTTTTGATTTTATCAAAACCTTCTATACGAAAGAAAATCAGGTGAAGTGGCTGAAGGCGAATGTACTGCCTGTTCTTTCCAGTGTATATGATGAAGAAGAGATCAAGGCTCTTGCTAACTATGAAGAGTTAAAAATGTGGAACGAATATGCAGCCACCGGTGCAGTGGAATTTTATCCCGAAGATTATTCGGAACTTTCCGTGAAACTGGTACAGGCGGCGCAAAATGTTGTATTTAACGAACAAGATGCGAAGACAGCTTTAGATGAAACAGCAAACTGGTATAATGAGAAAAACGGACTGTAAGAGAGGGGAAGAAGATTATGGAGCAACAGTTTAAAGAACAATATGATGTGATTATCGTGGGCGGAGGCCCGGCAGGAATCATGGCAGCCCTGGCAAGTGCCAGAGTAGGAGCCGCCACACTGGTGATTGAGAGAAATGGCTTCCTTGGAGGGGCAGCGACAAATTCTGTATTAGGCCCGATTTCCCCGTTCCATTTTGGAGATGAGCAGGTAATCAATGGGATTCCTCAGGAATTTATGGATGAATTAATAAAGGTACATGGAAGCACAGGACATTTAAAAACGCTTGATCCGTATGGAAGCGGCGCGTATCTGGGCTTTTATGACAGAGAAAAATATAAATATGTGGCAGAAGAAATGATGTTAAAGGATGGAGTGCAAATCTATTATCATGCGTTTATCAGCCAGGTGAAAAAAGAAGTAAATCGCGTCATGGGAGTAACCGCTGTTACTAAGGCAGGATCAAAAGAATTTGAATGCAAAATATTAGTAGATGCCAGCGGAGACGGTGATGCAGCAGTACTGGCTGGAGCAGATTATGTGTATGGAAATGAAAACACAGGAAAAGCGCAGCCTGGATCGGCTATGTTCGAAATGGCAGAGGTGGATACAGATAAGGTCTATGATTACATATATGAGAATCCAGAGGACTTTGAATGGAAGTCGGATTTAGTTCCCATACGGGAATACAGCGACAGGCTGAAGCAGCATTATTTTGTGGCACAAGGTTTTAAGAAATTGGTGAAAAAGGCTGTTGAGGCCGGAGATCTGCAATTTGGCAGGGACAGTGTTATTGTTTTAAGTGGAATTCATCCTGGAAGTATCCACTTTAATGCAACCAGAGTCAGTGGTTATAATTCTTCCTATCCGGAGGAAAAAGCAATCAGTGAAATTGACGGCAGACGGCAGATTGAATCCGTATCAGAATTTATGATTAAATATGTGCCCGGATTTGAAAAATCCTACGTCAGTGTTACCAGCAATGAGGTGGGGGTGAGGGAAACCAGACATATTAAAGGACTTTATACCCTCACTGGAGAGGATGCCGGGGAGGGCAGAAAATTTAAGGATGTTGTATCCAGGGGTTATTTCCCAATGGATATCCACAACCCGGATGGTGCTTCCGGATATACGGAAGGCAGTCAGGGAGGATGCTGGGTAGATTTGAAGGATACTTATGATATTCCCATGCGCTGTCTGATTCCAATGGGAATTGACGGTTTGGTTTTAAGTGGAAGATGTATTTCCGGAACCAGTGAGGCACATGGTTCTTACCGTACCCAGGGAGGCATTATGGGAATTGGGCAGGCTTCCGGTGTATTAGCCGGGTTATGTGCAGTACAGGGAATCCAGCCAAAAGATATGGATGTAGAGCAGGTACAGAAGAAGCTGATAGAATTCGGAGCTTCGGTCTTCCGAGACGAGGAGAAAAAGGCAGGAGAAGAGGCTCATGCCAAGAAGTGTGTCAAAGAATATATGAAGAAACGAGTGAAATATATTACTAAAGAGGAGGTAATAAAAAAATTTTTCGAATAACAGGAAATTGTATCGATGAGATGCTTCCGGTAGCTGATGTTACCGTTGAAAATGTTGCAGAAGCCGGAAAGGCCGGCCTATAAGAAATTGACCTGGACGTCAGCCAACACGAAAGTGGCAAAAGTGGACAGCAAAGGTAAAGTCAGGGCGGTGGGCCGCGGCAGGACCGTGATTACAGCGAAGGCTTGTGATGGAAGCGGAAAGAAAGTAAAGTGTAATGTAACGGTAAGTTAGAGCGTATTTTGAATTTTTTTGACAGCACTTGCCGGGCGGGTTTCTCGTCCGGCAAGTGCTGAACTTTTTTCAGTTGTATTTATTTAATGAGTGGTATTGCAATTCAGCCAGCTGGGCGGCGGCTTCTGTTAGCAAAAGTTCACTCTAGAACGATTGATGACGGATATTGCGAAAAAAATTACTTGCATATTATATAGACTATATTATAATAGGAAAAGAACAACGAAAGCGGAGTGACCATGAAATGAACTATACAGAAGCAGTGGAATACGTATTGAGTGTTCCAAAATTTACGAAAAAAAATAAGCTGGAAAACACGATTGAATTAATGGAGCGTCTTGGCAGACCGGAACGTGGCATGAAGATCATACATGTGGCTGGTACAAACGGAAAAGGATCTGTTTGTGCTTTCCTTTCCTCTATATTGGACAAGGCTGATAAAAGGGTAGGTCTGTTTACATCCCCTCATCTGGTCAAAATAAATGAGCGGTTTCAGATCAATAATGTCCCCATATCGGACGAAGCCT
Organism: Robinsoniella peoriensis; assembly: GCF_000797495.1. Taxonomy (GTDB): domain Bacteria; phylum Bacillota; class Clostridia; order Lachnospirales; family Lachnospiraceae; genus Robinsoniella; species Robinsoniella peoriensis. The sequence continues at coordinate 100,592 of NZ_JTGN01000004.1, read as the reverse complement.
TTTTAGGTGCATACCGGCAGGTGTGGGCAGCCATAGAGGAAATGCAGGAGGACGGCTTCTTCCATCCTACTTATTTTGAAATATTATTTGCCGTTGCCATGGTGGCTTTCAAGGAGGCTGACGTGGAGTATGTAGTATTGGAAACGGGACTTGGCGGCCGCCTGGACGCTACGAATATCGTAGAGAAACCACTGGCTGTTATCATAACATCCATCAGTCTGGACCATACGGAAATACTGGGCGATACCATTGCAAAGATTGCATTCGAAAAGGCTGGAATCATCAAAGAAGGTGTTCCTGTCATCTATGACGGAAGGAATGCAAATGTGGCTGAAGTCATTGAAAAAAGAGCAAAAGAACTGCATGCACAGACGTATCCGCTCTATGAAGAAATGTATGAAATTTTAGTAAATACGGATAAAAGCATTGATTTTTCCCTGAATTGTAGTTATTATAAAAATGTCAGGGTTACAGTTCCTTACATTGCTCCATATCAGGTAGTGAACAGTTCACTGGCGATGCTGGCGATTAAAGTGATTGACCTTAAGCAGGAAATTCAGCTTCAGACGATTGTTGACGGTATTGCTTATACAACCTGGGCAGGCAGAATGGAGACGGTTATGCCGGGAGTAATTCTGGATGGCGCACATAATGCGGCAGGAGTGGACGAGTTTGTTAAGACACTGGGACGAGTGGATAGCAGACGAAAAGTGGTATTGCTGTTCTCGGCAGTGGTGGAGAAGAACTACGAATCCATGATAGAGTCCATTTGTAAATCAGCGAAATTGGATGAAGTAATTGTTACCGAAATCCAGGGAGACAGAATTGTGCCTGCAGAGCAGCTGGCAGATATTTTCCAGCGATATACACAGGCAGCAGTCACAGAAATTCCTGATATTAAGGAAGCATTCGCAAAAGCACTGGATAAGAGGCAGGATGGATTATTATTCTGCGTAGGTTCTTTGTATCTGGTCGGCGAGATTAAAGGAATAATTGAGGAGAATTACAAATGATTGATTATGAAGAAGAATTGAAGAAATTTCATCCGAGCCTGGATGTAAATGAAGCAGAAGACGCCATTTACAACAGAGACTTTACCGATATTACCGATATCCTGAAGGAATTGATTCAGGAAGAAAAGAAAAAGAGAAAATAAGGGGAATCATATGAGATGTATTTATTGCGGCACCCCCTTATCTGCCATAGATTATTGTACCGGATGTGGGGCGGATATCAGCTTACAGAAAAGAACCATAAGAATTTCTAATCTTCTCTATAATGAAGGATTGGAAAAGGCAACGGTTCGTGATTTATCTGGAGCGATTGCTTGCCTGAAAAGAAGTTTGAAATTTAATAAAGAAAATATTGATGCCAGAAATCTACTGGGACTTGTTTACTATGAAATGGGCGAGGTTGTTTCGGCACTGAGTGAATGGGTAATCAGTAAAAATCTGCAGGTGCCGGAAAATGCTGCGGACGGCTACATAACCAAACTGCAGGCGAATAAAAATAAACTGGATACGATAAACCATACCATTCGCAAATACAATCAGGCACTGCAGTATTGCAGGCAGGATAATGAAGATATGGCGGTCATTCAGCTGAAAAAAGTTTTGACACAGAATCCAAAGCTGATCAAAGGTTACCATCTTCTGGCGCTGCTTTATCTGAAGCAGCAGGAGTATGAACGTGCCAGGAAGCTTTTGCGAAAAGCGATCCGTATTGATGCCACGAACACTACCACACTGCGATATCTGCATGAGATAGAAGATGCGACCGGCATAGGGACAAGCCTGGATGTAAAAAGGCGGAAGCGCTATGCAAAAGATGCCATGGAGAAGAAATTCACAGGTCCCATGACGTATTTAAGCGGAAATGATACCATCATACAGCCTACACCGTTTCGTGACAGTTCCACGATTGCAACATTTATCAACATTTTTCTGGGACTCCTTCTGGGAGGCGCAATCGTATGGTTTTTGGCGGTACCGGCGATTAAGCAGAGCGTTAATCAAACGGCCACAAAGCAAGTTACAGAGGCAAATACAAAGCTGGCATCTGAAAATGCAAAGAATGTGAAGCTTCAGGAAGAAATTGATGGTTATCAGGCAAAAGTGGACTCTGCAAATAAGACCATGGACGAAGCGAAGGCGAAAGCTACGGGGTATGAAGATCTATTGAAATCTGCAAATCTGCTGATTAAAGGAGATCAGACAGGTGCGGCTACTGCACTTAGCAATGTGGATGCAAAAAGCCTGGATGGTTCTGCAAAAGAGCTGTATGAGCAGATTATGGCAGGGGTTAAGGATGCGTTATATGCAGAGCAATACAACAAGGGTTCTACAGCTTTTGCAGCAGGTGATTATAAGACAGCTATTGAACAGCTGACGCTTGCCAGCCAGACGGATCCTGAATCGTGGAATGCGATGTTTTATCTGGGATTTTCTTACTATTACACGCAGGACACTACCAATGCGGATAAAATATTTAAACAGTTATTAGAAAAATTCCCAGCAGAAGCAGCTGCTAATAATATTAATGGTTTTATTTCTAATAAAGGAAATAATAATTCAACCGACGGAAATACTGCAGGAACTACCGGAAATGCCGCAGGCGGAACCACAGGTGATACCACCGGCAATGCCGCAGGCGGAACAAATGGAAATGCTGCAGGCGGCAACGCAGAAGGTGCCAATGGCAATGCCGCAGGCGGAGATGCAAACGCACCGGGCGGTAACGCAGACGGTGTAAACGGAAATGGAACTGCAGGTGGTGACGGAAACGCTGCAGGTGGAAATACAGCCGATAATAACGGCAATGGAGCAAACGGACAGGCAGGCGGAATCGACGATAATAACGGCATTCAGTAGGCTTGTATCACACACAAAATGAGGAACCTCCAGATTGGGGACGTGTACAATAATATGTACACGTCCTTTTTCTATTTTATATTGGATCGGCAGTGAAAGATTATGATTAATGCAGCCATTGCCGATTACACAGCTTGAGAGAATGGAGAATCTGTTATGAACCCGGAAGGATCAAATTTATACACACAGGAATTAGAAAAGGCATTAGAAGCGGAATTAATGGGGAGTAAAGGGGGATTTAGGCTAATGGATGATTGCTTTAAAGTAAAGGGGACGAATCTTACAATCGTGGTACCAATGGAGTTAGACCACCACAGTGCAGAAAAGATCAGGACAGGAGCTGATAAAATCGTACAGGGCAGGAATATAAGAAGTATTGTATTTGATTTTGGAAAAACGAATTTCATGGACAGTTCCGGAATCGGCATGATTATGGGCCGCTATAAGGATATGAGGTTTATGGGCGGAACGGTCATTGCAGTTCGTGTAAATGAACGGGTGAGAAGAATTTTAACCCTGTCAGGTATCTATAAAATGATTGAAATATATGAAGGATTGCCGCAGCAATCAACGCTTAATTAAAGGGGGGAGCCAATATGAGCTATGCAAACGAAATGAAACTGGAATTTGACAGCAGATCCTGTAATGAGGGATTTGCAAGGGTGGCGGTAGCTGCTTTTGTAACGCAGCTGAATCCGACACTGGAAGAAGTGGCAGATGTTAAGACGGCGATCTCAGAAGCAGTTACAAATTCAATCCTTCATGGATATGAGGGAAAGATATGTAAGATACTGATCGAATGTTTTATTGACGGGAATGAATTTATTATCCATGTGATTGATCATGGAAGAGGAATTGAAGATGTAAAAAAAGCAATGGAGCCTTTGTTTACCACAAAGCCGGACTCGGAGCGTTCCGGGATGGGATTTGCTTTTATGGAGGCCTTTATGGATGAAGTGAAAGTAGAATCAACTGTCGGCGAAGGAACCAGGGTAATCATGAAAAAGAAAATAGGCAGACCCAGAAGTGAATATGAAATTTAATATCGGGAAAGGATGGGCAAATGGAGCATACCCTTGCGTTAATTGAACAGGCACACCAAGGGGATAAAGATGCACGAGAAAGACTGGTAGAGGAAAATATGGGGCTGGTTTATACCATTGTCAGGCGGTTCTTAGGCCGTGGTTATGAGATGGAGGATTTAATCCAGATTGGAAGCATCGGACTGATTAAGGCAATTGATAAATTTGACCTGTCGTTTGATGTGAAGTTTTCCACTTATGCGGTACCCATGATTACAGGAGAAATAAAACGATTTTTACGGGATGACGGTATGATTAAAGTGAGCCGTTCCTTAAAAGAAACAGCATATAAGGCATATGCCACCAGGGAAGCGCTGGAAAAAAAGATGGGCAGAGAGCCGACTTTAGAAGAAATTTCAGCCGAGATTGGCGCTGCAAAAGAAGATATTGTACTGGCAATGGAATCATCAGCCGAAGTAGAATCATTGCATAAAACAATTTATCAGGGAGACGGAAGTGCAATCTTGCTGATGGATAAATTAGAGGAAAAGGAGAATAAAAACGAGGAGCTGCTTAATCATATTGTGCTGGAAGAACTGCTGGATTCCTTAGATGCCCAGGAGCGTTCGCTGATCTATCTTCGCTACTTTGGCGACAAGACTCAGGTACAGGTTGCGGCGGCAATGGGAATGACCCAGGTACAGGTTTCCAGGCTTGAAAAGAAAATACTGAAAAAGATGCGGGGAAAGATATCATAATTTCCCCGTATATTTTTTGCTAAAATTCAAATAATAAACAAAAATGATGGAAAAAGGAAGTGAGAAAAATGTATAAAAAAATTGCGAAGGGATTGGCGCTTTTCATGATCGTGGCAGCAATTGTAGGAATCTTTTATTATATGACCTATCTGAATAATCATGATGGCCAGATGAAAGGAACCCTTGTCAATACATTTCAGATGAAAGAGAATGAGGAAATGATATGACGAATGATACACTGTATTTAAAGATAGATCAAAATGTCCAGGTGCATGACGATTGTGTATTTTTAAAGGATATTGCCCAGTTAGAGTGCAGTAACAAGGCTATTGAAAATAAGATAAAAACCTTGAAACTGGATAATCCTACCGGAAACAAGCCAGGGCGCCATGTCATGTCTGTAATGGAAATTATAACCCAGATCCATGCGGTTTATCCAAGTCTTGAGGTAAACAACATTGGTGAGGCGGATTTTATCATTACCTATGAAAAGTCCAAACAGCCCACTCAGGCATTCAGCTGGATAAAGACTATATTTGTGTGCTTTCTGTCTTTTTTCGGAGCAGGTTTTTCCATTATGACATTTAATAATGATGTTAGTATCACCAAATTATTTGCTCAGCTTTACGAACAGTTTACCGGGACTGTTTCGGATGGATTTACGATACTGGAAATTTCATATTCGATAGGGCTTGGTCTTGGAATTATCATATTCTTTAACCATTTTGCAGGAAAAAAACTTACTGCGGATCCTACGCCTATGGAAGTGCAGATGCGTACCTATGAAGATGATATTAATAAGGCGCTGATTGAATCCAGCAACCGTGAACCGAAGAATGAGAAGAAAATGAAACAATAGGAGAAAGTGAGGACAATATTGCAAGTAAGCTTGTGATACTCAGGAGGTAAAATATGTTAACACATTTAATATTAGCCCTCATAGCTTTCAGTTCCGGTTTTGTCATAGCAGGAGGCGTCATCGCGCTGATCGCCGGACTTGGAATTATAAACAGACTGATTGGGGTTACTCATACGGGGAAACATATCCGGATATTTGAAACCTGTATTTTATTTGGAGGTTTATTTGGAAATCTGCTTACTGTTTATAATGTTAGTATTCCACTGGGCGGCTTAGGACTTTCCATTATTGGAATATGTTCCGGAATGTTTGTAGGAGGCTGGATTTTAGCGCTTGCGGAAGTAGTCAATATTTTTCCTATCTTTTTCAGGCGTATCGGTCTGGTAAAGGGAGTAAGCTTTATTATGATTACCATAGCGCTTGGAAAGACTCTGAGCAGCCTGCTGCAATTCTATATGAGGTGGTAAAAACAATCTGCATACTGCATGAAGCAGAGGTTTGAAAGAAAATCGCTTTCAAAATACTGATTAAGGAATAGCGCAGCTTGTGCTATTCAGGGAGATAAAGACGAAAGGAAGTATTATAATGGCGGATGTTTTAAAAGAGAGAAAAAATCAACAGTATAATGATTACGTCAAGAAAGTAACACCTACTCACAATCTCTGGGCAAATATGGCTAAGGCGTTTTTGGTAGGTGGAATTATCTGCGTCATTGGACAATTTATATTAAACTATGCATCTAATATGGGACTTGACAAAGAGACGGCGGGAAGCTGGTGTTCCATGCTTCTGGTTCTAATCAGTGTGATTCTGACAGGATTTAATATTTATCCTAAAATAGCAAAATTCGGTGGTGCAGGAACGCTGGTTCCGATTACCGGTTTTGCAAATTCAGTGGCAGCTCCTGCAATAGAATTTCAAAAAGAAGGTCAGGTATTCGGAATTGGATGTAAGATCTTTACCATCGCCGGTCCTGTAATTTTATATGGTGTATTTACCAGCTGGGCACTTGGTTTAATCTATTATATTCTAAGAATTACGGGGGTGGTAGGATGACTCAGATAGCAGGGCAGCAAAGTATAAAATTTGATAAATCCGCTCATATTATAAGTGCGGCATCTATCGTCGGGAAAAAAGAGGGTGAGGGTCCTCTTGGGAAATTATTTGACCTGGTCGGAGAAGAAGCATCCTTTGGTGAAAATACCTGGGAAGAAGCAGAGAGTACGCTGCAAAGAGAAGCATGTCAGCTGGCACTTGGAAAAGCAAAACTGCTGCCAACCCAGATGCGGTATGTTTTTTGCGGAGACCTTTTGGGGCAGCTGATTGCATCCTCCTTTGGTGTAATGAATTTCAACATTCCAATGTTTGGATTATATGGAGCATGCTCCACCTGTGGGGAATCACTGTCACTTGGAGCAATGGCGGTCAGCGCAGACTATGCCGATTATGTGATGGCGGTTACATCCAGTCATTTTGGAAGTGCAGAAAAGCAATTCCGTTTTCCTCTGGAATATGGAAACCAGCGGCCATTGGCAGCGACTTGGACAGTCACCGGCAGCGGGGCATTTATCCTGGCTAAAAAAGGAGGACATGCAAGAATTACCGGCATTACGACAGGAAAGATTGTAGATTACGGTGTAAAAGACTCCCTGAATATGGGAGCATGTATGGCGCCGGCAGCTTGTGACACCATCTATCAGAACCTGATGGATTTCAACCGCCAGCCGGATGACTATGACAAAATCATTACAGGAGATCTTGGATATGTGGGACAGACTATCCTGATTGATTTATTGAAAGAAAAAGGCTTTGATATCAGCCGTGTGCATATGGACTGCGGTATTGAAATTTATGACAGAGAGACACAGGATACTCATTCCGGTGGAAGCGGATGCGGATGTTCAGCAGTCACTCTGGCGGCTAAAATACTCCCTAATGTGGAAAAGGGAGCCTGGAAAAGGGTGTTATTCGTACCAACCGGTGCACTGCTGTCGCCTACCAGTTTTAACGAAGGTCAGAGTGTACCGGGAATAGCGCATGGTGTAGTGATCGAGCATTGCTAACACCTGGGATTGTCAGCAAAGGAGATAGTTATGGAATATATTAATGCTTTTTGGGTGGGCGGACTGATCTGTGCACTGGTACAGATCCTGATGGAAAAAACAAAACTGATGCCGGGACGCATCATGGTTATTCTTGTGTGTCTGGGAGCGGTACTAGGAGCAGTGGGGCTCTACGGACCATTCCAGGAATTTGCAGGAGCCGGTGCAAGTGTTCCGCTTCTGGGCTGGGGCAATGTATTGTGGAACGGTGTTAAGAAAGCAATCGAAACGGACGGATTTATCGGGATATTCATGGGGGGATTTACTTCCAGTGCAGTAGGTGTGTGTGCGGCACTGGTATTCTCTTATCTGGCAAGTTTGGTATTTAAGCCAAAAATGAAAGAATAGCCAGATATGTAAAACCAGCCGGGATGCAGAAGCAGGCTTCAAACCCTTTTAAGAGTTTGAGTTATGGTTCGGCCGTCCCGGCTGGTTTTACGTTTTGCTGGTTTTATATCTGCCCGGAATTTACTTTCACCATGCAGCGTGATATAATAAATACCGTACGGTCCGTGTTCCTTACATAAAGATAAGAATATGGATAAACAGACAATTACATTATTTATAAGGAGGAAAGCAACATGGCAAATATAATTGGAAGCCCAAGCCGTTATATACAAGGAAAAGGTGAATTAAAAAATCTCTGCAGCCATGCGGAAAAATGTGGAAAGAACCTATTTATTTTAACAAGTGAATCCGGGAGAAAACGTGTAGAACCTGTCATAAATGAAGGGATGAAAGATACTTCCTGTGCAGTTACTTATGAAGTATTCGGGGGAGAGTGCAGCAAAACTGAGATTAATCGGATTATAGATGCATGCAGGGAAAAGAACGGAGAAGTCATCGTTGGAATCGGCGGGGGAAAAACCCACGATACTGCAAAAGCAGTAGCTTATTATATGAATAAGCCGGTTATCATTGTACCAACCATAGCGTCCACCGATGCACCTTGCAGCGCACTTTCCGTAATCTATACAGAGGAAGGGGTATTTGAAGAATATCTGTTCCTTCCCTCCAGCCCGAACATGGTTCTGGTGGATACGGATATTGTCAGCAAGGCACCTTCCAGGCTTTTAATTGCAGGAATGGGAGATGCACTGGCTACTTATTTTGAAGCCAGAGCCTGCCAGAAATCAAATGCAGCCAACTGTGTGGGAGGAAAGTCCACAAAAGCGGCTATGGCGCTGGCTGAGCTTTGCTATGACACATTATTGGAAAACGGCTTATCGGCAGCATTGGCTGTAAAAGAAAAAGTGTGTACAAAAGCCGTAGAAAATATTATTGAAGCAAATACTTATCTGTCCGGTATCGGTTTTGAAAGCGGCGGCCTGGCAGGAGCACATGCGATCCACAACGGACTGACAGCCATTGAAGAAACACATTCATTGTATCATGGGGAAAAAGTAGCGTTTGGTACCCTGGTTCAGCTGATATTGGAAGATGCAGATTCAGATGAAATCGATACGGTAATTGGTTTTTGCGAGGAAGTGGGCTTGCCGGTGACCCTGGAAGGCCTTGGCATAAAGGAAGTAAAACCGGAAAAAATCATGGATGCTGCAAGGCTTGCATGCGCACCTGGTGAAACCATTCACAATATGCCATTTGAAGTTACACCGGAGGACGTGTATGCCGCTATCATGGGGGCAGATGCAATGGGAAGATACTTGACCTGCGATGAATAACAGAAGAAATTGTGAAAAAGATGAATGTCCCTGTGGCATCCATCTTTTTTTATGCCATAAATTACCCGGGACAAATACTGAAACTTCACACAAAACACAAAAAAGTATGATAAAATTACATTGATTCTTTAATATAATAAGAGGTGTGATATGAAAGAGATACTTGTCATAGAAGATGAAGCAGATATACAGGAACTGTTAACGGCATTTTTGGAGGATTCCGGGTATAAGGTCACGGTGGCGGGTGACGGAGTTGCGGGAATTACCAGCTTCCATGGCCGTCCCTTTGATCTGGTACTGCTGGATATTATGCTGCCTAAAATTGACGGATATGGTGTATGCGAGGTAATCCGCCAGGAATCTTCCGTTCCTATTGTAATGCTGACGGCTTTGGACAGTGAAGAAAATCAGGTGAAAGGCTATGATCTGAGGGTTGATGACTATATTACCAAACCATTTTCCATGCAGATCCTGATCCGTAAGATAGAGGCGGTACTTCGGCGGACTTCCCCTGTACAGGAGACAAATCAGCTGGTATACCGGAATCTGGTACTGGATTTGGACGGTTATAAAGTATTCGTTGACGGTGAAAACATAGAGTTAACACAGAGGGAATTTGAACTTCTCCGGGAGCTGCTTCAAAATCAGGGCAAAGTCCTGACAAGGCAGGCGCTGCTGAACGGACTTTGGAAATATGATTTTTATGGCGATGAGCGGGTTGTAGATACCCATATAAAAAATTTACGGAAGAAACTGGATGTAGATTATATTGAGACAATCAGAGGGGTGGGATATCGGATTGATAAAACGTATTAGAGGAAGCCTTACACTTAAAATATTTCTCATTACCAGCCTGATACTGATCTGCGTCTGTGGTGTTACATATGGTTTTATCGCTTATTTTATGCCGCAGACCTATACTTATGGAATCAGCGAGGACATGGATAAAAAGACGGATGCTCTTGTGGCAGATTTAGAGAATATAAAATTTGAGGATAGTGGTCCGCTATTTGATGATTTTATTGTAAACAATACGGTAGACCTGCAATTATTGGATGCTGAAGGCAATGAAATCCAGCGCCCGGGCAGCGTGCAGTCAGGATTTGTAGAAACCATTGGAAAACAGTCAATGCTGGCCATCACTATCAATGAAAAGGAGCAGAATTCTGCTGCAGATGCAAGCAGTATTGCTGTTGGCTCAATGCATTCAGCTACTACGGGAAACGAGGCGATTGAAACAGTTGAAGTAATTGACAGAAGCGCTGTAAAAAAAGAATCATCAGAAGAAACAGAAGAGAAGTCTGATGATAGCCTGCTGGCTTATTCGAATGCCCTTGCAACAAACACAGACATCTATGGTTTTATTGAGAATCCTGTGGATATATCCGTCATGACTACAAGTGCCAGCGTTGATTATGGTATGCAGAAACCAGTTACGTTTTCCGGATCAGATAAAGAATATGAACTTTACGTATTAGGAGCGTACCGGTTTGTGAATCAGGCGGTAGAGGCGATGAATAAAATATTGCCCTGGCTGATCGTTGTCATTGTATTTATATCTACGCTGACTGCCTATTTATATTCCAGGTATATCACAAGACCGGTAGTACGCCTTAGCAAAATATCAAAAAAGATGTCTGACCTGGAGTTTAACTGGATCTGTGATGAAAAACGCAATGATGAGATCGGGGTACTGTCCTCAAGCCTGAATGAACTGTCCCTGAAGTTATCTACCGCATTAAGCGAACTGAAAAGTGCAAACGAATCGCTGCAGAAGGATATTGAAACAGAACGTAAACTGGAGCAAAAACGGCTTGAATTTTTCTCTGCCGTATCTCATGAATTAAAGACGCCCATTACTGTTATGAAAGGGCAGCTGGAAGGAATGATGTATCAGGTTGGTATCTATAAAAATAGGGATAAATATCTTGCCAGATCTTATTCAGTTGCCTGTACGATGGAAGACATGGTGCAGGAGATTCTGACGGTATCCAGGATGGAAGCGTCGGGGTTTATGCCCCAAATGGAAGAATTTAACCTGGGAAATATGGTAAAGGATTGTGCCCATAGACAGGATGATTTGTTTATCCAAAAGGATATGGAGGTTTCTTACCACATTAGCAATGACCTCTATGCACGTGGAGACAAGAAGCTTCTGCAAAAGGCATTAAATAACATTATCAGCAATGCCATCCACTATTCACCGGATGGAGCAAAAATTCAGATTGAAGCATATAAAGAGGACCAAAAATTGACGGTGAGGGTAGAGAATTCCGGTGTACATCTGGATGAAGCAGCAGTCCCACGCATTTTTGAAGCATTTTTCCGTGTTGAAAAATCCAGAAACAGAAACACCGGCGGCAGTGGACTTGGGCTGTATATTGTCAAAATGATCCTGGAACTTCACAAAGCCGACTATAGAATAGAAAATACTTTCAATGGTGTAGCTTTTACATTCTCCATATAAAACACATATAAAATACAAAACATCCACAAAAGGTTTTGTTAGGATTAGAACGTGCAAAAGCGCAAAGAAAAATCATTCTAACAAACAGGAGGTTACAGTGAGATGATTCTTAAAAGGATGGCAGGAGTGGTAATGGCAGCAATGCTGTTAACAACCTTCTTAACAGGGTGTTCCTCAAATGGAACTGAGCAGTCGGATGGCAGTAATGGCACTGATAATGGAAATACAAAAGAGGCTGCAGCTATGGGAAGGTATCTGGAAGAGGATGTAGTTCTTCCGGAGGGTATTACAGATATACAGGCATTGTGTGAAATGGAAGATGGAAGCCTGCGGTTAGCAGGAATGGGGGAAAACTATACCGGCGGAGTCTGGGAGACAAAGGATCAGGGAAAGAAATGGGATAAAGTATTTGATTATCCGGAAGAATTAAAAGGAAACGAAATGAAATATTTAACTTCCGTAGCCCTGTCGCCAAAGGGAGGCGCAGCTGCAATTACTACCGATTATTCTAAGGTGGATATGCAAAGCGGACAGGGCGCCGTTGAGACCGGTTACTGGACTATGGATGATTCAGGTAAAGCCGTTCCGTTACCGGTAGCCCTTGGAAACAGCAGTGGCGGGGGGCAGAGTACAAATATTTCCAATCAGGAACCGGTCAGTGAAGGGCAGGAAGAAGGCGGAGCAGACAAACTGGATATACAGATGAGCAGTAGGGAAATGGAGGAAGCTGATAATACTGAGGTTCAGACCGGAGCTGAAAGTGCAGGACAAAGTGCAGGCGAAAGTGTAGGCGAAAGTGTAGGCGAAAGTGCAGGCGAAAGTGTAGGCGAAAGTGCAGGACAAAGTACGGGACAAATTTCCCAGATGGAAATACCCCAGTATCTGAATAGCTGGAAATATGCGCCGGATAACAATCTGGTAGGAATGGGGATGGATGGGAAAATTCATATAATAGACCCGGCAAACGGAGCAGTGCTAAGGTCTATTGAAAATAGTGACGCATATTTTACAAATACCGGTTTTGTGGGAAATACATTGGCAGCATATGCAGGCAGCGGGGTTTATTACTATGATATGACTACCGGAAGCGCCCTGGAAAAAGATGAAGTTTTAAACGAACAGCTGGGTACCAATAATGAAAACGGCGGCATTTCATTTGGCGGGGGCAATTCGGCTGTTCTTCTGCAGGGGGGGAAAGAAGATAATATTTTATACTATTGTAACAAAGATGGTATTTTCCGTCATGTCCTTGGCGGTAATGTATCTGAACAGCTGATAGATGGATCTCTGAATTCAATGGCGGATCCAAGTGTTACATTAAGCAATCTGTCAGCAATGAAAGACGGTGCGTTCTTCCTGGCTTACTGGAAAGATATGAGCAGCCATCTGGTTCGGTATACATATTCTGAAGATACGCCGTCTGTTCCGGAAAAAGAAGTAAAAATCTATTCTCTGAATGAAAATGCAGAAGTGCGGCAGGCAATTGCATTATACCAGAAACAAAATCCGGACATCCGAGTGAATTATGAAGTTGGACTTACCGGCGATGATGGAGTCACGGTGTCCGATGCAATCCGAACATTAAATACAAATATTATGGCTGGAAAAGGACCTGATCTATTCGTTTTAGATGGAATGTCCATAGAATCTTATCAGAATAAAGGACTTCTGGCAGATTTGAGCGAAATCATAAAGAAGGTATCAGGGCAGGACGGTTTCCTGGAAAATATCACAAAGCCATATGAAAAGGATGGTAAAATATATGCAATTCCAACCAGATTTATGGTACCGGGAATTCAGTCTGATAAGAAAAACCTGGATGGAATCAAAGATTTAAAGACTCTGGCAGATACTTTGCAAGGCTTGAAACAGGAAAATGCAGATAAAGATATTCTGGGAAGTAAACAACCGGAAGATTTAGTAAAACGCTTGTATGATACATCCGCCAGCGAGTGGATAAAGGAAGACGGAACCTTAAAGGAAGATGCATTAAAAGAATTTTTTACCCAGTTAAAGAAAATCTATGATCTTGATAAGAAAGAACAGACAGATAGCTATAACTCTATTACTATGAATATTAGCGGTTTATCACACATGAGTGGAATTGCAGATGATTCCATGAGCTACCTTGCAGGAACCACCATGGCAAATATAGGAAATATCAATTCCATAACTGATCTTATGCAGGTAGTGGCAATAAATGAAAAGTTAAAAGACAGTGGTTATAAAACACTGGATGGCCAGGCTTCCAAAGTCTTTGTACCAGGTACTATGATTGGTATCAGCAGTAAGGCAGCGAACAAAGAGTCTGCCGAAAAACTGGCATCCTACATGTTATCCAAAGATGCCCAGACCGTAAGCCAGGGAGGCGGATTCCCGGTAAACAAAGCAGCTTTTGATCAAATTTTCACAGCGGAAGCCGGTAATAGTGTTCCTGGGATGGCGATTTCAACCGTTAGCGAAAATGGCGTAGATCTCTCTCTTGAGCTGAAATGGCCCACAGAGGAACAGGCTGCAGAATTTAAGGCTTTAGCCGAAGGTCTGACTACACCTGCAAACACAGACAGCATTATACGGGAAGCAGTGAACAGTGCAGCGGATAGCTGCCTGAATGGAACTACAAGTATCGATGAAGCGGTAAAAGCAGTGATGCAGAAAGTAAATCTTTATCTTTCAGAGTAAACGCAGGCAGGAAGAAAGGTAAATTATAACAGCTGGTTGGATCGTAAGTAATATCCAACCGGCTGTTTTTGCTGTAATAAATTTTACGTATGGCTTATGGGCCGCTATTCCAAACAATCTTATGAGTCATTACTTGAAAGCGAGACTCATTGCAGGTTTATTATATTTGGGTTTAGCTGATTAAGACGCTTTGTAGATGTAGGTAGTGTACGGAAAGAGAAGGGGACGGACCAGGACATTGGTTTGGAAGGCTTACCGCAGAACTGGCATTTTCTAACCTTCCCGGAGCACTTTTTGGCGGCACGCGGGCATTCGCTGCGAAATCCTGATGCATTTCGCAGCTCACTGCCCGCTTAGTATCCGATGGGAGCCAGTCGAATACTATCCGCCAAAAAACACTCCGGCAAGGTAAGTAAATGCTCAGATCTGCTATACGCCTTCCAAACGCCTGCCATGGTCCGCCCCCTTCTCTTTCCGGGATCCAGTTTATTGATACAAAGCTGGTTTTCTCAGCATGGATGGGCCCCGGGGTTGTGGCATGCTGTACGCTATTGGCATAGAACACTTAAAAACCAATAAACCAATAAACCAATAAACCAGCTGGATGTTATCATTCTGAACTGTCTCTAAATTCTACTACAGTATATTTGTGGTTTTAGTACCTACATCCAGTTAAGTCTGTGATCAGGAAAGCAGGTAAAATTTCGTCTTATCATCCCCTTTCACACTGAACTGCCGTAACACACTCTGCTGCATCCAAAAACGAGCAGACCGTCACAGCCCAGGGGTCTCTACCAGGCTGAGAAAACCAGCTTTGTATCAACGAATGCTATCTCGGAAAGATGGGTGTGGGAAACTGGTATGGGCGTAGGAAGCGTAGAGCAGAGCTGAGTATTTACTTACCTTTCCGAAGTGTTTTTTGGCGGATAGTATTCGACTGGCTCCCATCGGATACTAAGCGGGTACTGAACCGAGAAATGCATCAGGATTTCTCGGTGAATGCCCGCGTGCCGCCAAAAAGCGCTTCGGAAAGGTTAGAAAATACCAGTTCTGCGGCCAGCTGACGGAGCCCATGCCAGTTTCCCACACCCATCTTTCCGTACACTACCTATCATCTACAAAGCGTCCTTAATCAGCAAAACCCAATTTTAAGAAGAATTTGTTCCCAGTAGTACTAGTAGATAAAATAGCCAGCGATACCAGAAAGCACCATAACCAGAATGGGATTCCATTTCCATTTGCGAAGCAGGAGCAGGCAGGCACCAAAGAGGCAACAGGCGAATATGTCCGGATGCAGAGCGGAAATATCTAATTCAGATGTACCGCAGAAAGCAAGCAGAAGGATTACACCGGCAGAGGATGCAATCAGTCCTGCGGATACCGCTTTTAATCCGTTTAATACCTGGAACAGATAGCGATTACTGCGGTATTTATTGAAAAAGCGGTACAGGAATATGGATATGATAAAGCCGGACAGAATACATCCAATAGTTGCGGTAACAGCCCCCGGGATGCCTGCAATTCTAAGTCCCGTAAAAGTGGAGGTATTGACTGCCAAAGGTCCGGGTGTCATCTGGGAGATTGTAATGATATCGGTGAACTCCTGAAGTGTAAGCCAGTGTTCCAGTTCAACCACCTGTTCCTGGATCAGGGGAATTGTGGCGTAGCCCCCTCCGATGCTGAACAGCCCGATCTGGGTAAATCTGTAAAAAAGTATGAGCAGCAGCTTTGTCATACAGTCACCTCATTTCTGCGTATAAAGCATTCCAGCAGGCAGAGCAGGGCACTGGCTGCAATGATCAGTGCAGCATTTATCTGCAGGAAGAAGCTGGCAATAAAAGCCAGAGGAATTAAAATTGAAAAAAACAACCGGCCTTCTTTAAAAATATTGCGGCACATATCGTAGACCAGATCCACGATTAAAGCTGCGACACCGGCCTCCATTCCTTTTAAAACGGCAGATACCACCGTATTATCGCGAAATGCCTGATAACCGGCACTGATCACGGATAATATGAGAAGTGCCGGCAGGACAGAAGCCAGTCCGCTGATAATGGCGCCTTTAAGCCCGGCGGTTTTATAGCCTGCGAGCACGGAGAGATTGACGGCAATTGCACCTGGTGAGGACTGTGCGATTGCAGCCATATCCAGAAGTTCGGATTCGCAAAGCAGGTTCTTGTTCTGCACAAAATATTTCCGGATCATAGGAATGACTACATAGCCGCCCCCGAAAGTAAAAGCGCTGATAAAGAAATTAATTCCAAAGAGCCAGCAGAGCAGAGGTAATTTTTTCATAGGTGAAATCTCCTTTTTCATAAATGGTCAAGTCGAAAACTACACCGCAGGCAACCGTGTTTGGACTTTTGCAAAAGCCGCAGTCGCCAAATGACCCCAAACGCGCTCATACGGCTCGTTGCCTGCGGGAATAAATTATTTAGCAGTTTCATTATAACCCCTGATGATATATAATTAAAATTATATTATTTTATATAGAACATAACAAAATAGTAATGAATAGGAGGAGATAGAAATGACAATACGCCATCTTCGGATTTTTAAAATTGTCTGTGAGGAAGAAAATATTACAAAAGCAGCGAAAAAACTATATATGACCCAGCCTGCTGTGTCTCATGTCATAAACGATCTGGAAGAAAAAATAGGCAATACACTGTTTGACCGGGTGTCCAAGCGGATTTATCTGAATGAATTCGGAAAGTTATTTCTGGACAAAGCCATCCGTGTACTGGATTTGTACGATGATCTGGAAGGCGGCCTGGATACCCTGAAAGAGCAGGCAGTTTTACAGATTGGTTCCAGTATAACGATTGCTAATTTCTGGCTGCCGTCCCTGCTGAAGAGATTTGAAGAGCAATGGAAGAATACTCCCGTCCGGGTAGAAGTGGAAAGTGCCCGGGTTATTACCGAAAAGCTTTTGCAAAATGAAGTTGATCTTGCATTGATAGAAGGAGTCTTTCCCAGGGATAATCTGGTCTGTATTCCCTTTTCTTCGTACCGCCTTGTGGTGTTGTGCGGCACTGGACATCCTCTGTCATCTGCAAGTGAGGTGCAGATTGAAGAACTTGCACAACAAAAATTATTGCTAAGAGAGAAGGGGAGCGCAATACGGGATACTTTCCAAAGTGCAATGACTTTACATAATCTGTCTGTGTCTCCGGCATGGACCAGCGTAAATTCCCAGGCATTGATTCAGGCAGCCAGAAATAACCTGGGTGTTACCATTATGCCTGATATTCTGGTGGAAAAAGAATGTGAGAGAAAAGAACTGGTGCCATTGACGGTAGCCGGACTTTATATGGAGAATCAAAATTATCTGGCATATCATAAGGATAAATTTTTGTCGGAGCCAATGCAGGGGTTTCTGAAAATCCTGGAGAGTGTCTGAAAATTCATTCCAGCTGTCTGCATGTCCCACTTTGTGTTATATTTGTTCCAAATCCAGATACATAGCCCGTTGTGCTTCCTTCATTTATGTATCGGTGCAGGAGCTATTGACATTCCGGCATTATTGCGGGTAAAATAAAATTATTGCTGTACCCCTATTACATAAAAAGGAGAAGATGAGATGAAGAAAATCGGGTTTATCGGTGTTGGAATTATGGGAAAATCAATGGTGAATAATTTAATGAAGGCAGGATATGAAGTTTCTTTCTATGCCAGAAATAAGGCAAAAACGGAGGATGTAATTGCAAAAGGAGCCGTTTATCATCCAACTATTCCGGAGTGCGTAAATGGCTGTGACGCGGTAATTACAATCGTAGGATTCCCAAAAGATGTGAGAGAAGTCTATTTTGGGAAGGATGGCATACTGGAAAATGTATCGGAAGGAACATATGTGATCGATATGACCACCTCAAGCCCTAAATTAGCGGAAGAAATCTATGAAGAGGCTAAAAAACGCGGAATTCACGCGCTGGATGCTCCGGTAACCGGAGGGGATGTAGGCGCCCAAAATGGGACGCTGTCCATACTGGCAGGGGGAGATCCACAGGCATACGAGAAATGCCTCCCTGTTTTTGAGGCAATGGGAAAGAACATCCATCTGGAAGGGAAAGCAGGAAGCGGGCAGCATACCAAAATGGTAAACCAGATAATGATAGCCGGTACCATATCCGGTATCTGCGAAGCATTTGCTTATGCAAAAGAGAAGGGTTTGGATATACCTACGGTGCTGGATTCCGTTGCCACAGGGGCAGCCGGAAGTAAGCAGCTGGAACTGCAGGCGGCGAAAATGCTGGAACAGGATTATGCACCGGGATTTTTTATTAAGCATTTTATTAAAGATATGAAACTGGCGAAGGAAGAGGCTGAGGCAGACGGACTCACCTTAAAAGTGTTGGATCAGACACTTGCAGCATACGAAGAATTGGAAAAAAGAGGAGACGGAGAACTTGGAACCCAGGCACTCATTAAATATTTTGAATGACTAAAAATAAAATGAAAGAAGGGGATTAATATGTCGAAAAATTACCGATCTGAACTGGTTGGCGTTTTTGGCTGCCCGATAGATGAAAATCCAACGGGTGTCATGGAAGAAGCTGCATTTGAAAAAATGGGTCTGGATTACCGTTATCTGACAATCAAAGTAGAAAAAGAAGATCTGGGAGCGGCTATGAATGCCGTGCGTGCATTTGGAATGAAGGGGATTAATTTAACCATCCCTCATAAAGTCAAAGTACTTTCATACCTGGATGAGCTGTCAGAAGCCGCAGAAATTATCGGTGCCGTGAACACCGTAGTAAACCGGGAAGGGAAACTGTTTGGAGAAAATACAGACGGAAAAGGATTTTTAACAGCCCTTAAAAAAGAGGGCATAGAAGTCCGGGATAAGAAGATCGTGATATTAGGAGCAGGAGGTGCGGCCCGGGCAATCGGTGTGGAGTGTGCGCTGGCTGGGGCTCTGGAAATTACGGTTGTAAACCGTAATGAAGACCGTGGTATGGAACTGGCGGCACTGATTGAAACAAAAACGGAAGCAGCAGGGAAATTTGTGAAATGGGAGGGCTGCTATCAAGTGCCGGAAGATACAGACATTCTGATTAATGCCACCTGTGTAGGCCTGTATCCAAATGTATCGGACAAGCCGGAGATTAACTACGACACCATAATGTCCGGCATGGCAGTCAGCGATGTGGTTTTTAATGATCCCAATACGCTATTCTTACAGGAAGCTGCAATAAGGGGCGCGAAGACCGTAAACGGACTTGGAATGCTGGCCCAGCAGGGAGCGCTTAATTTCACCCTGTGGACGGGAGCTGACGCACCTGTGGGAGTGATGGAAGATACCTTGAAACGGGAGTTTGGATTAAAATAAGCAGGTTATTTGTGGTTCCTTACAATAAATGGATTGTGGGAAATACGCGCTGGATGTGTTTGAAAATTGCTTAATGCCATCTGCAAAATATACAGATGGCATTTTATTGTTATTTTGCCGCTTTTTGGGCAAAACTAGTATTAACCAGCTTATCATAAGGTGCGCGCTGGCTCAGTTCCCCGGCATTATCCAGGATATCCTGAAGGAGATTGAAACTATTTTCTTCAAATACCATGTTATCTTTCCAGGTTTCCTGTTCGTGGTAACGTTTTACAATGGTTGTAATTGTAGCAAGATCTGTTTCTTTAAACTGCGGCTCAATAATTTTTGCGATTTCTTCCGGCGTATGGGAATTCACATAGTCCATACCTTTTTGCAGGGCATCGGTGAAGCCCTGGATAATTTCAGGATTCTTTTTGATGAAACTGCCTTTAGCGCTGTATGCGGTGTATGGCACATAACCGGAATCCGTACCGAGGGAGGCAACAACGTGGCCGCTGCCTTCTTTTTCAAGAGAAGTGGCACCAGGCTCAAATTCTACCGTAAAGTCACCCTGACCGCCGGAGAATGCAGCAGCGGTAGATCCAAAATCAATACTTTGGTCTATATTTAAATCGGTTGCCGGATTCAATCCATTTTGTTTTAAGATGTACTCGAATACCATTTCAGGCATACCGCCTTTGCGGCCGCCAAGAACATTTTTTCCTTTCAGGTCACTCCAGGTAAAATCAGGCATATCCTGTCTTGCAACCAGGAAGTTACCTGCACGCTGAGTGAGCTGTGCAAAGTTTACCACATAATCTGAGGCTCCTTCGTTATAGGCGTAAATGGTAGATTCGCTTCCCATAAAACCGATGTCAGCATCACCCGATACTACAGCGGTCATAGTTTTGTCCGCACCAAATCCTGTGACAAGCTCCAGTTCAATTCCTTCTTCCGCAAAATAACCTTCCTGAATTGCCACATACTGTGGTGCGTAGAAGATGGAATGTGCCACTTCATTTAAAGTAACTTTGGTCAGTGTGTCCGATTCTTTTTTACAGCCGATACAGGTCAATGCCAGAAGAACTGTAAAAGCAGCTAACAGTAAAAGCTTTTTTTTCATAACTTACCTCCAAAAGATCTAATGCTATAAGATATGAAAAATTGCGTAAATGTTGCAAAGAAAACCAACAAATCTAAAAGATAAATAAAAAAGATTAACAAATACTAAAGAAATTATGTAAAATTAGTTGATATTATGAACAAAATCATGTTATAATAACACGAACAAAAAAGATAAAGGGAGAAAGACACATGAACGAAAAACAAAGTTTCAAGCCGTATATTCCTGCTGACAAGTCAGTACCGGAATTTACGCCGACAGCCATCATCCTGGGTGTATTGCTGGCTGTTCTGTTCGGTGGCGCAAATGCGTATCTTGGACTTCGTGTAGGTATGACCGTATCTGCATCAATTCCAGCTGCCGTTATCTCAATGGGCGTTATCCGCGTCATTTTGAGAAAAGACTCCGTATTGGAGAACAACATGGTACAGACGATTGGTTCTGCCGGTGAGTCTGTAGCCGCAGGTGCTATTTTCACGCTGCCAGCGTTATTTTTGTGGGCAAAAGAGTGGGGAACAGCAGCACCGTCTTTACTTGAGATTGCAATTATTGCATTTATCGGTGGTACATTAGGAGTTCTCTTCATGGTACCTCTTCGTAAAGCCTTAATTGTACAGGAACACGGAACACTTCCATATCCGGAAGGTATGGCATGTGCTGAAGTACTTTTGGCTGGTGAGCAGGGTGGTGCAAAAGCGTCCACTGTATTTGCTGGTTTAGGTATTGCTGCAGCTTACAAATTTATCACAGACGGATTTAAATTATTCCCAAGTGAAGTACATTATGAAATTCCTGCTTATAAAGGAGCGGGTGTTGGTATGGACGTATTACCAGCACTGTTAGGTGTTGGTTATATCTGCGGACCAAAGATTTCATCATATCTGTTTGCAGGTGGTGTACTCGGATGGTTTGTGTTAATGCCATTAATCGTATTATTTGGTGCAAATGTTACATTGTTCCCGGCTACTATACCGATCGCTCAGATTTATGAAGAGGGAGGATCTTTTGGTATCTGGTCCAATTACATTAAGTACATTGGTGCAGGAGCTGTAGCATGCGGTGGTATCTTAAGTTTAATTAAGTCACTGCCACTTATCATCAAAACTTTCAAAGACGCTATTAAAGGATACGGAAAAGGCGGAGCTGCTAATTCCAACATTCGTACTGATCAGGATCTTTCCATGCCGGTTATTTTTATCTCTATACTTGCATTGGCTATTGCAATCTGGCTGATCCCGATTATTCCGGTAAACTTATTTAGTGCTGTTTTGATCGTAGTATTCGGATTCTTCTTTGCAACTGTATCTTCACGTATGGTTGGATTGATTGGTAGCAGTAATAACCCGGTTTCCGGTATGGCTATTGCAACACTGCTGATTTCATCCATGGCATTGAAAGCAACCGGACAGGTAGGACAGGGCGGAATGACAGCAGCAATTGCAATCGGTTCTGTTATCTGTATTATCGCAGCAATTGCAGGCGATACTTCACAGGATTTAAAGACAGGTTATATTTTGGGTGCTACACCTAAGAAACAGCAGATTGGTGAAATCATCGGTGTATTAGCAGCTGCGATCGCTATCGGTGGTATCTTATATCTGTTAAATGAAGCATGGGGATATGGTTCTGCTGAACTTCCTGCACCACAGGCTACTCTGATGAAGATGGTAGTAGAAGGTGTTATGGGCGGTAACTTACCATGGAACCTGGTATTTGCAGGTGTGTTCATTGCACTTGTAGTAGAAGTATTAGGAATCCCGGTACTTCCATTTGCAGTTGGTTTATATCTTCCAATCCATTTAAGCACACCTATGATGGCTGGTGGACTCGTAAGATTATTTATTGAAAAGAAAAAGGGAATGGACGAGAAGAAAAAGAAAAATGCCATCGATGGCGGCGTGCTTTATTGTTCTGGCCTTATTGCCGGTGAAGGATTAATTGGTATTCTGTTAGCAGTATTTGCAATTATTCCTATGTCAGGCGGATCTCTTGGAGATGCCATTGCAAAAATCGGCGGTGGAATATTCCCCGAAAGTGTTGCTAAGATCGTTGGATTAATCTTCTTTGCTCTGTTAATCTTCTCATTGTTGAAGTTCTCTTTATTCTTAAAGGAAAAGAAAGCTAAGGCATAAGAATGGGAAAGAAAAACAAGAAGAATTATCTTGACTTTGTTCCGATCTGTAATCCTAAGTTTGAATGGGATCTGGATAAAAAAGGGAACGTAGTCGTTCACATGGAAAATAAAGGTTTCTACAATTGGATTGCCCAGAAAGTATTTAAAAGACCCAGATTCAGTCATATTACACTGGATAACTACGGAAGCTTTGCGTGGCAGCTGATGGATGGCAGAAAAACAGTATTTCAAATCGCAAATGAGATGAAAGTACAGTTTGGCGATAAAGCCGAACCGTTGTATGAACGCATGACGAGATTTTTTCAGACATTGTATCAGAATAATTTTATTGGATATGTGAGTGAAAAGAAAAAGAAAAAATAATTACAGACAGCCCGGTGTTTCAGCCGGGCTGTTTTTCTGTGAAAGACACTTTGTTGGAACAAAATTATCATAAAAGGAAAACGGAACTTGAAATTTCCCCATGAAACACGTATAATAACCATGTTAGAACAGAAAGAAGGTTAACGAGATGAGATACGTATTAGATTCACATACACATACGCTGGCCAGCGGACATGCATACAGTACGATTCATGAAATGGCCTATGAGGCTGCAGCAAAAGGTCTGGAACTGCTTGGGATTACTGAGCATGCACCTAAGATGCCGGGGACCTGCCATGAATACTACTTCATGAACCTGCGTATATTGGAGCGCAGCATGTGTGGAATAGAAGTTTTATTTGGGGCAGAAGTTAATGTACTGGATTATGACGGTAATCTGGACATGGATGACAGCCTTTTGAAAAAAATGGATGTGGCAATTGCAAGCCTGCACACACCCTGTATAAAATCCGGTACAAGAGAAGAGAATACAAGAGCATGTCTGAATGCCATGAAAAATCCATATATTAATATTATCGGACATCCGGATGACAGCCGTTTCCCGCTGGACTATGAAGCGCTTGTCCTGGGGGCAAAAGAACATCAGGTACTGTTAGAACTTAATAACAATTCCCTGCATCCCCTGGGAGCCAGAGAGAACCCAATTCCAAATGATATTGTGATGTTGGAAATGTGTAAAAAATATCAGGTACCAATCATCTTAGGCAGTGATGCCCACTGCGCCGCAGATGTGGGAAATCATCAGTTTATAGACAAACTGTTTGAATGCTTTGAATTTCCGGAAGAATTAATCGTAAATCGTTCTGTGGATGAATACAAAAAGTATATCAACCGCTATAAAAATCGATAAACTTCTTTACACTAAAGTTTCGCTGTGCTAATATATAAAGTACAACAACGAACGAATGAAGGGGTAATTTTATGAGCAAAAAAATCAGGACAGAAGCAGTTGACCAACTGTTTGAGGCTATTTTAAAT
Source organism: Robinsoniella peoriensis (assembly GCF_000797495.1). Lineage (GTDB taxonomy): Bacteria > Bacillota > Clostridia > Lachnospirales > Lachnospiraceae > Robinsoniella > Robinsoniella peoriensis. The sequence goes on along the minus strand of NZ_JTGN01000004.1, from coordinate 76,217 downwards.
CTAAAAGATAAAGAAGAATGTTATTTATTCTTTGAAGACGTATGTACTGTTAATGAATTGCTTTCTTTATCACAGCGTTTTGAGGTAGCTAAGATGCTAAGAGAGCATAAAACGTATCTGGAAATTGCAGAAAAGACAGGAGCATCTACGGCAACCATCAGCAGAGTAAACCGTTCATTGAATTATGGTAATGATGGGTATGAAATGGTATTCGACCGTATGCAGGAAAAAAAGCAGTAATATTAAAAAGATAGAAGAATATAAAACAGGCAGAGCTGCTCTTTAAAAAGCATCCTGCCTGTTTTTAGATTTTTGATATTAGATTTTTGATTTTCACTTTTTACTTTTTTCTAAATCTTTTTTTGGAAGTTCATCAATTAATTTTTCAATCAGCTGTTTTTTAATATATACATCAAAACTCAGCAGGCAGATAAAAGAAAAATGTTTTAGAAATGCCTGATCTTCTTCATCTGCATTTTCAAAGGTCTTCTGGGAAGTATTGTATTTTTCCAAAATATCCTTAGAAATTTCATTTACCTGGCTTTTCTCCAAACTGAATACTTCCTGGTAGAGTGTCTCCATATTAAAGTCGGAATCGTTATGAAAGTATTTTTCTGTTATGGGATGGAGCAGTGTCTGAATGTCAGTGATGGATAGCACGCCTTTAAAATAATATATAAAAATCAAAACCAGCAGATGTTCTTTTGAATACTTTTTCTTCAGCGGTGGCGGAAGCAGGTCATTTTTAGCATAATTATTAATCATGGTCTTTGTCAAAATCTTATCATCTGAATTTCGTTTCGAATGGGCTAAGTGCGAATCCATAAAAGTAGTTACCTGGTCCATGTATAGGTCAATATTTGGAATATCTGCAGGTTTGATATAATCAATTCTGGATAAGCTGCGCAATATGCTGTTTATCATATCATCTGTATCTATTGTCATCTTGTTCACCTCTGATTACATTATATAGTTTTCATTACTATTTGTAAATGTTTTTATTGTAGTTTGTAATATTTCTTAATACTATCTACAATATCAGAGAAAAACATAATTGCAATTTCTACCTTAAAACGTATTTTTTAGCAATAACACATTCATAGATGATCATGATAATGATACAGCCCGGCATTGCACTCAGAGTGAGACACACCGTACATAATGTCTGATCCTTCAATCCCACAAATCCGCTTGCTATAAAGAACAGTGAATATCCCATAAACAGAAATCCCACCGCACGGTTATATTTTTTCAGATCAGATATTTTCTCCTGTTCCGGGGCTTTCATAACGGAGTAAATACCCACCGGTTTTTTGGCAAAGCACATCGTGATTCCACCCAGAAAAATAAAGATTCCAATAATCCAGGTAACAACAGCAAGAGAAGGCTTAAAGTTAATTCCGTTCTTAATAAATGCGGAAATATCTGTATCATGGGAAAAGGTACCAATTAATGTAATTATTGTGATAAGATTAAAAATAACAACCAGGATGATGCCTGCAATATGAGCATCTTCCGATTTCAAAATAACCTTCACGAATGCACAGATTGCCAGAGTAAAAATAGGGAAAATCAAAAGTTCATACTTACTCCCGATGACATTCATTCCGCTACCGGATAAATTAACTGAAGTCGTGATTTTATCCGGTAGGAAATACAAGCTGATCAGGGTCAGAATCAAAGGCAGGCACATCAGAATGTTATATATGAGGTAACGGCGTTTCATAACATTGACTCCTTTCATTTTTTTAATTTAGTGTAACACCGATTTGGGTACCCTTCAACCGGTTTGGCTTAAGGTAAAGATATTTCAGATTGAGATATAGCTCTATTCGTGTAGAAGATGAATATAGGCGGGTAGAATATAGGGAATGTATCGGTACACAATGAGCGAGTATGTAATGAATGAGCATATAATGTGAGTGCATGTAATGAGGGAGCATGTAATAAATGTGCATGTAATAAGAGGGGATGTAATTAAAATGCCTGTAATAAGAAGCATGTAATAAGAGGAATGGAGGGTGTCATGTTATAAGAGGAATGGAGGGTTGCAAATTAGGAGGGAATGTACTAAGATATTAGAGGTATATCTATGGAAAGGAATGAAAATTAATGCGTGAAGAACAGTTTAAGATGGAAAGGCCGGGGTTGGTAGAGGAAGGACAGGAAGTAGAGATCGTAGAGATCAACACCTCGATGAATTACAGCTATATCATAGAGCCTGCAGTCGCTATGTCTGGGTGCTTTCCGTCCGGCAGAAGAATTAAGGCAAGAAAAGGGATCATTAAGAAAATTGAAAATACCCCAAGAGGTTACATCGTCACCGCGGCTTTTGATGAATAGAGGGGAATAATCTTAAAATAAGATGAAAAATGTGGATTCTTGGTGACAGAAGCCTCATTTTATTATATAATAAAACCCGAGACTAAAAGTTAGGTGGTATTACAATGAGCATATACGATACATTGAATGACATGCAGAAATCGGCGGTATTCCATACGGAAGGTCCGTTATTATTACTGGCTGGGGCAGGTTCCGGCAAGACCAGGGTTCTGACACACCGCATTGCATATCTGATTGAAGAAAAAGGGGTAAACCCGTGGAATATTATGGCAATTACCTTTACAAATAAAGCGGCAGGAGAGATGCGTGAGCGTGTAGACAGCCTGGTGGGTTTCGGATCCGAAAGTATCTGGGTATCCACATTCCACTCTACCTGTGTCAGAATCTTAAGACGTTACATAGACCGCTTGGGTTATACGAATAATTTTACCATTTATGACAGCGACGATCAGAAAACTCTGATGAAGGATGTCTGCAAACGCCTGCAGATAGATACTAAAGTATATAAAGAAAAAGCACTGCTGGGAGCAATTTCATCTGCAAAAGACGAACTGGTTAGTCCGCAGGCATACGAATTAAATGTTGCAGGCGACTTTGGAAAGCAGAAAATTGCACAGGCTTATAAAGAATACCAGAAGCAGCTTCACAGCAATAATGCGCTGGATTTTGATGATTTAATTGTAAAAACAGTAGAGCTGTTCCAGAATTGCCCGGATGTATTGGATTACTATCAGGAACGATTCAAATACATCATGGTAGATGAGTATCAGGATACCAATACGGCACAGTTTAAGCTGGTAAGTCTGTTTGCAGAAAAATATCAGAACCTTTGCGTAGTGGGTGATGATGACCAGTCTATTTACAAATTCCGTGGTGCCAATATCGGAAATATTTTAAATTTTGAAAAAATGTTCGCCAATGCAAGAACAATTAAACTGGAGCAGAATTACCGTTCCACCCAGAATATCTTAAATGCCGCCAATGATGTGATTCGAAACAATGTAGGCAGAAAAGAAAAAACACTCTGGACCGATAATGAGGAAGGTGATTTAATTCATTTTCGTCAATTTTTAACGGCTTTTGATGAAGCAGAGTATATTGTGGGAGATATTGCGCAGAATATACGAGAAGGCAATTATGAATATAAGGATTGCGCGATTCTCTATCGAACGAATGCCCAGTCCCGTATGTTCGAAGAAAAATTCCTGATGGCAAATATTCCTTATAAAATCATCGGGGGCGTAAATTTCTACGCCAGAAAAGAAATCAAAGACCTTCTGGCTTATTTAAAGACGGTAGATAATGCCATGGACGACCTGGCAGTTAAGAGAATCATTAATGTACCAAAAAGGGGTATCGGAGCCACTTCCCTTGGCAAGGTGCAGGAATATGCAGATGAGTATGATATGAGCTTCTATGATGCGTTAAAAGATGCTGAGAGCATTGCAACACTGGGAAGAAGTGCAGTAAAAATAAAACCATTTGTAACCTTCATCCAGACACTGCGCAGTAAACTGGATTATCTGTCAGTACAGGAAATTATGAAATCAATCATCGACGAAACCGGGTATGTAAAAGAACTGGAAGCAGAAGACACCGATGAGGCGAGAGCCAGAATTGAAAATATCGATGAATTGATCACTAAAGTTGTATCTTATGAAAGTGATGCTGAAGAGCCGTCACTGAGCGGATTTTTAGAAGAAGTAGCCCTGGTAGCGGACATCGATAACCTGGATGAAGAGAGCAGCCATGTAGTACTGATGACCCTGCATAGTGCCAAAGGACTGGAGTTTCCAAACGTGTATCTGGCCGGAATGGAAGATGGCATATTCCCGAGTTATATGACTATAACTTCCGACGATCCCCTGGATATCGAAGAAGAGCGCCGTCTGTGTTACGTGGGAATTACAAGAGCAAAGCAGCGTTTGACCCTGACCAGTGCAAAGCAGCGAATGATCCGCGGTGAAACACAGTATAACAAAGTATCCAGATTCATCCGGGAAATACCACGGGACCTGGTAGCTGTTGGCGGACAGGTGAAGGATAAAGTGGAAGATATTCCCAAACCAACCAATTATGCCCAGGCAAAAACAGCATTCAAAACAAAAATATTTGATCCCAAACAATTCCAGGTAAAGAAGGCGGATACCTTGGATTACAGTGTTGGAGATCAGGTAAAACACATTAAATTCGGCATAGGAACCGTAGAGGGAATCGTAGAAGGCGGCAAGGACTATGAAGTAACCGTCAACTTCGAAAAAGCAGGCGTAAAAAAGATGTTTGCGGCCTTTGCAAAACTAAAGAAAGTATAAAATATTTTTTTCATATAGTAAAATTTAGTATTTAGTGATATACTAGTCATAAGAGTAAATCTAATGAAAGGACGTGTAAGGATATGAACAAATTTGAAGAATTACTGGCTGCATTACAGAAAAAAGAGGATGACAAAAACAAAAATACAGTGCTTTGGGTTTTGGCAATTATCGGTGCTGTAGCAGCAGTAGCAGCAATCGCTTATGGTGTTTATCGTTATTTCACGCCGGATTATCTGGAAGACTTTGAAGAGGACTTTGATGATGATTTCGATGATTATTTTGATGATGCGGATGATATAATTGACGATGTAAAAGAAGACGTCAAAGAAGCAGCAGAAAAAGTGAAAGACGCCGTTGAAGACGCAGTAGATTAATTAAAAATGCATAAAAGGGCAGATGTCATTTGGCACCTGCTTTTTTTTACGAAAAAATTGTAATATGTCGAGAGATTTGGTAGAATAGAGTTATTGGATAAATGTTGTGAAAATATGTTGTAGATATATGTTGTTTTGAAGCATATTTTTAAATATAAGCATAGTGGTTTAATCATATGATTTCTTCACTGGTTCATAGAAAATATTATTCATATGTTGGTAGAAAACAAGATGAGTTGGAATTCTATTTTAAGCGAAAGGGCAGCTAAAAAATTAGTTTAGTTAATATTGATAATAAACATTTAGCTATAAAGAATATATATATTTCCAGAGTAATGTTTTCGCATACTGGTAAAAGAAAAATATTTATATTATGCAGAGTGATATATATTAATGTAAAATATAAAACATGGATAGTTTTTGATTAAAGTTAACAAAGAGTAATTACGAAAAATATGAAATGTAAATGGAGCGTAAGTTATAGTGAAAAAAGGTCAAGTATTAGAAGGTGTTATAAAAGAAGTTGTATTCCCTAACAAAGGGATTGTAGAAGTTGAGAATGAAACAAAAACAGTAATTGTAAAAAATGGAGTTCCCGGACAGAAAGTACGCTTTTCCATCAATAAAATCCGAAAAGGAAAATGCGAGGGACGATTGTTAGAAGTAATTGAAAAGTCACCTGTGGAAGTAGAACCATCCTGCCCGCATTTTGGTATCTGCGGTGGCTGTACATATCAGAATCTGGATTATCCAACTCAGTTGGTTATGAAAGAAAAACAGGTAAAAGATCTGGTAGACAGCGTCTGTCAGAATTATGAATTCGAGGGAATAAAAGGTAGCCCACGACAGTTTGCATATCGTAATAAAATGGAATTTTCATTTGGGGATGAAGTTAAAGATGGCCCATTGGCATTAGGTATGCATAAAAGGGGAAGCTTTTACGATATTGTAACGGTTGATCAGTGTGAAATCGTGGATGATGATTATAATAAGATTCTGGCCTGCGTGTTGGAATATTTTAAAGAAACGGATCTTAGTTTTTATCATAAGCTATCTCACCAGGGATACCTGCGTCATCTGTTGGTACGTAAAGGACAAAAGACAGGAGAAATTTTAATTGATCTTGTAACCAGTACGCAATCAGCTCCCAGTCTGGAGGGACTGAAGGACAGGCTTTTGGAATTAGAATTAGAAGGCAGAATCGTTGGGCTATTAAATACATTGAATGACAGTCTGGCGGATGTGGTTCAGAATGATGAAACCAAAATTTTATATGGACAGGATTATTTTTATGAAGAATTGTTAGGGCTGAAATTCAAAATCTCTCCATTCTCATTCTTTCAGACGAATTCACTTGGTGCAGAGGTGTTGTATGAGACAGCACGTTCCTATGTGGGAGAGACGAAAGACAAAGTGATTTTTGACCTCTACAGCGGCACTGGAACGATAGCACAGATGTTAGCTCCAGTTGCAAAAAAAGTGATTGGAATTGAGATCGTAGAAGAGGCAGTGGAAGCTGCTAAAGTAAATGCGGCTTTGAATAATCTGGATAATTGTGAGTTTATTGCAGGAGATGTATTGAAAGCAATTGATTTAGTTAAGGAAAAACCGGATCTTATTGTCCTTGATCCGCCAAGGGATGGGATTCATCCGAAGGCCTTGTTGAAGATTATTGATTTTGGGGTGGATAGAATGGTTTATATTTCCTGTAAGCCTACCAGTCTGGTGAGGGATTTGGAAGTGCTGCAGGGGAGAGGGTATGAGGTTGTGAAGGTTGTGGGGGTTGATATGTTTCCTGGGACTGGGCATGTGGAGACCGTTGTCCTTTTGTCCAAACTGAAATCGGCCAAATCTATTGAGGTTAAAATCGAACTTGATGAGATGGATTTGACAACAGCAGAGAGTAAGGCAACCTATGATGAAATAAAGCAATATGTGTTTGAACATACTGGGTTGAAGGTATCGCAATTATATGTGGCACAGGTTAAAAGAAAGCATGGTTTAATAGAACGGATTAACTATAATGTTGGTGATGGGAAATCTAAAGTTCCGCAGGTGCCAGTGGAAAAAGAAAAAGCGATAGAAGATGCACTAAGGTATTTTAAGATGATTTGATGAAAGCTGATAGCGAAGCAGGTATTCCGTGATGTGGAGTACCTGCTTTTACTTTGGTTATTTTATTTAATATATTCCATGATGTCTCCGGGCTGACAATCTAAAAATGCACATATCTTACATAGAACATCTGTTGTTACACTTTCCCCTTTTGAGAGTTTGGCAAGTGTGGGGGCAGAAATCACTTCTAATAAATCAGTTTTTTTCATATCACGGCGTGAAAGCAAATCGAACAGCTTATAATACCGCATCATTATATCACCACCTTTATTTACATAAGCATATTTTAACATATAATCAGTATAAGCGAAAGTAATTTTTGCATATGCTAATATTTATGTTGACAAAAATATTAATATATGCTAATATAAAATCAACAAATATGAAAATAATATTATCAAGTGCTGAAAACATATTTTTGAAAGTGCTTTATATGTCGTTTGTTATTTGACGAAAAACATTTCTGCAATTAAAGCAACCGCACTGGGAAGTGTGAAGGTCCGAAGTCCTTATAAATGCTGACGGGTTGCAACGGGCGTTGTAATGTTGGTTGACAAGTTTCGGCCGGGTTTAATGTGAACCGGGCGCCATGGGAGAGTTAAACCTGCGTTTTTGTACCATGGCTAGAAGTCGGTTTCATTCACTAAAAGACAGGGATCTTACAACGCCAAATTTTTTGCAATATGTAACGATAAATCAGAGATTATGTTACAGTGTTGCATAATATATATCCAATCAGTCTAATGTATTTTCGTGTATATCAGTTCATAGATATTTCTGAACAAAAATCCAAGCTATATTGCAAATATTATAAAGGGGGGTAAAAGATATGAGTAAAGAAAAAAGATTTTTAAAGGTCTATGAGCAGTCTGGATATAGATATAAACCCACACCTATGCTTATGTTAAAGGGCGCATGGCTGGAAGATTGGGGGTTTACAGCAAATAAGCTTGTAACTGTTCAGTGTGAGGAGGGAAAGCTGATTATCGTCCTTGATGAAGAAAGAGGAAAGATACTGGAAGAAGAGCAGATTTATATTGAAGAAGAAACGAAGAAATTTCATACACAGCTTATTGCAGAGCGGAGAAGAAGATATGGAAAATAAGGAGGCAATATGAAATGGAGAAACAAATGGTTAAGTTTGCTGTTGTGACGGAGAATGGTGTTGTAAACAGAATTGGAAAAGCATATATTGTCACCCCAGAAATTAGATTTCAGGGCGGCGAGGTTAGCTGGTTGGTGGATAAACTCAAGACACCACTATATGGGAATGGGCATAAAAAATAGGGAAAATCATAATAGGAGGTTGAGAAAGGCGGCGTGATCTTTGGAAAAAGAACAGAAAGGGACAATGGGAATAACGGAACAGAAGGAGAACCGATTACCAGAAATAGCGTACTCTGATAAGGCAATTCTAAATTTAATTTATGTTGTACGTGGACAGCAGGTAATGATGGACAGTGACTTGGCGGCTCTTTATCAGGCGGAAACAAAGGTATTCAATCAGGCGGTAAAAAGAAACATAGCACGTTTTCCTGATGCATTTCGTTTTCAGATTACAGATGAAGAGTATGAAGGTTTGAGGTCACAGATTGTTACCTCAAAGGGAAGGGGTGGAAGAAGATATCTTCCAAATGTTTTTACGGAGCCGGGTATTGCAATGCTTTCAGCGGTATTGAATAGTGATTTGGCGATTCAGGTAAGTATTCAGATTATAACAGCATTTGTTGAAACGAGAAAGTTTCTGGTCAATAATTCTTTGCTGTTTGAAAAAATCAGTGAAGTTAGCTGGAGACAGCTGGAGTATGAAAAGAAGTCGGACGAACGTTTTGAACAGGTTTTTGATTACATAGCGGAGCATCAGGAGGTAGCGCAGAAGGTGTTTTTTGAAGGGCAGATTTATGATGCGTTCAGTCTGCTGGTGAAACTGGTTGGCAGTGCGGAGAAATCTATTATCTTGATAGATAATTATGTGGATGTGAATACAATGAATATTTTAGCTAAGAAGAAAAGAAATGTCAATGTCCATCTTTATACAATGCAACAGACTAAGCTGACAGCGGCAGATGTTAAGACTTTTAATAGGCAATATCCGAAATTGGAGGTGAAATATATAGAGTCATTCCATGACCGTTTTATAGTTTTAGATGATATTCATGTTGGGGCATCGTTGAAGGATGCTGGTAAAAAATGTTTTGCAATAAATCGCTTGGAGGATGAGGGACTTATAAAAGATGTATTGATGCAATTAGTATGAATATCAGTTTGATAAATAATGATTGAGGGGCTAAGACAAAATATATTTGTTTTGGCTCTTCTGTGATTTGTAGCACGTAATCAGTTGTATTGCAAATAATAGTATATTAAATTGAATATTATTAATAAAATATTAACAAAAAGGTTGTGTTCTCAAACTTACTTATTTGACTTTTTTCGACGCTAGAGGTATACTTAAAAAGATATTCCGTCAAAGGACGACTACTTGACAGGGAGGTGAGCACATGGCTTCGAGTTATAAAAAACTCTGGAAATTACTGATTGATAAAGAATGGAAAAAGAAAGATTTGGAGGAAAGGGCACAGATAAGCCATTATACTATGAATAAGTTAAACCATGGGCGAAATGTGACTACTGATGTTTTGGAAAGAATTTGTTGTGCCCTTGACTGTTCACCCAGTGATATAATGGAATTTATTTCTGCCCGAGAAGAAGTTGACAAGTGATATTATTCATACTGCATGTTTTTTGCAGTTGCAGTGTGTGATTAAGATAAAAGGTAGGTGTGGATGAAGCGTTATGTGGTGCAGAGATTGTAATATTGAGATAAGAGAAAAAATCTGTCCTATCTGCGGAGCCCATACTGTAGAGGACTCACCAGTGAAAGAGCATTGGTGTACTCGTTGCAACATTAAAACAAATGAGGAAATCTGTCCTGTCTGTGGTGACTTTACAGCTGAGGATAAGCCGATGGAGGTTTATTGGTGTAATTATTGTAAAATACCAATAATTAACGAGGTGAATCAAGCAGATAAGGGGATTTGTCCTATTTGTGAAAGTAAGACAAAATATATGTCTAAAGACTTGCGGCCGGTATTCCCGGAAGAACGTTTACTGTTGGAAATATTGTCAGAAAAAGAGCCTTTTGAATATATGAATTGTTCGGTATGGGCCGCGAATAATAGGTATTATGTTAATGGAAAATCGATTGTACTTTCCAACGAACTTTTTCAGTTTGCAGATGTTGACAAGATACGAGTGGTAATGGCGGAACATAGGGATGAAAACTCCTATGATTCGTTTAATACATATATTAATAGATTTGTGGAAGCAAATAAGAATCGTTTGAATTATTTGATAGATGAAGCTGGACAGTTTGTTCGCTCTAAAGCAGTAGAATTCAAGAGAGAGAATTTGGTGATTTCATTTTCTGGTGGAAAGGATTCTACTGTAACAGCAGAGGTTGTAATTAGGGCTTTAAGTGATTCAAGCTTAGTTCATATCTTTGGTGATACCACATTGGAGTTTCCACTGACGATGGAATATGCTGAAAGATATCGGCAGGAACATCCCTATGCTATTTTTCAGACTGCTCGAAATTATGAGCAAAATTTTGAGGAAGTTTGTGAAGATATTGGACCTCCAGCAAGAATGATGCGGTGGTGCTGTTCAATGTTCAAGACGGGGCCGATTACAAGAGTAATCAATAGCCTTTATGGAAATGAACAAATATTAACCTTTTATGGAATAAGAAAAGCTGAATCTGTTAGCCGGAGCAAGTATAATAGATTTGAAGATGCTGCCGAATCAGTAAAAATACAGCAACAGGCAGTAGCTTCTCCAATTTTCTTTTGGCGAGATATTGATATATGGCTTTATCTGCTATCTACAAAGATCGATTTTAATGATGCATATCGTTTGGGTTATGATAGAGTAGGTTGTTGGTGTTGCCCTAACAACAATCAAAGGGCACAATTCCTTGCAAGGCTTTATATGCCAGAGAAAGCCACAAAATGGCGCAGTTTTCTGATAGCATTTGCAGACAAGATTGGTAAACCGGATCCTGAAGTTTATGTGGATGAAGGATGGTGGAAAGCCAGACAAGGTGGCAATGGTTTAAAGGCTGCAAATGATGTGAAAATAAAATTTGCAAACTGTACCGCAGAGAACCATGCGAAGATCTATCGCTTAGCTAGACCGTTCGATGATGAACTGATTGGAATGCTTGTGCCGTTTGGAAAGTTGGCACCAGAGCTAGGAAGTAAATTACTGAACGAGACCATTGTTTTAGATATTAGAACGAGTGTACCTATTATATCTGTCCAGCCATTTGGACAAGAAGATTACGAGTACGCCGTGAAGATAAGGACGATGAATGTAGTTGAACATGATGATTTGCAGCGAATGATTGGTTATCAAATTCGTAAGTTCAATGCTTGCAGAAAGTGCTTAAAATGCGAGTCTCTATGTCGGTCAGGGGCTATTTCAATAGTTGGCGGTAGTTATTACATTAATCCCGAAAAATGCGTACACTGTAAGATGTGTGTAACAGCGAAATATCTTGAAGGCGGTTGCATGATGGATAAATATTTAAGAACGAAATGAGGTAATGAGATATGGCTGTGAAGTTTCGAGCCCACGACACATTTTTTATAAGAAAGGGTTGGCTTAATAAGGGAATGAAGCATGTGGACCATAAACCGAACGTGTTTGTAGACCGTACAGAAAACCCTATGGATGTTCTAGGAATTGGTGCAAATATGGTAAAAGCCTTACGATACTGGCTACAGGCGGTGGGGGTGACCGAAGAACCACCTAGTGGTACTAGAACACAAAGTTTCACTGAGTTTGGTCAGTTGGTTTTTGATAACGACAAATTTATTGAGGAAATAGGAACCTTGTATTTACTTCATTATAAAATGGTTTCTAATGAGGAATTTGCCACTGCATGGTATATTTTTTTTAATGAATTTAATATGACAGAAATTACCAAAGAAGATTTTGTTATTGCTGTTAACAGTTATCTCTCGAAGATTGGAGAGGCCGTTGCATCTCGTTCAATAGAAGATGATTTCACATGTATTATAAATACGTATCTTCCGCGGTTTAAATCAAATCCGAATAAAGTTTCTCCAGAGAATAACATTGATTGCCCGTTTGGCGAACTTGGACTGATAGATTTCATGAATAAAAATAAGAAGGTATATCGAAAATCTATACCTTCTGTCAATTCATTTGACCCTTGGGTAATTTTGGCGGTTATTTTTGATAGGGCGAATGGAAATATAGAGGTTCCACTGAATGATTTACTTACAACACCATCTAATATTGGGAAGGTATTTAACCTTGATGCTATTAGTATGTTGGACATATTACACAGAGTTGAGAAAACAGGTGTGGTTAAGATAATCAGAACAGCTGGTTTGGATATTATACAGATAAATAAACAAATGTCATTTGAGCAATGTGTTAAAAAATATTATCAAAGTATACAAAAATAGGACGAGGAGAAGCAAGGATGAGCAAAATGATTTCCGTCGCTTCTGGGTTTCAATATTCGGTGAATATTGCTTATGACCTGAACAGTGATGATAAATTAAAGAATTTTATACCAACTAAATCGGCGTTAGACCTGTTAGAGGATATTTTGCTGAGTACCATTCCAACTTCTACGAATCGTTCACGGGTACTGGTTGGTGCATACGGCAAGGGAAAGTCACATATTGTCTTAACTATACTTTCCATATTAGTAAAGAAAAATTTGAAACTATTTGTGAAATTGCTTCCTAAGGTTCAAGAAAACTCTCAATTATATCAGCTGCTCTTGAACTATTATGATAGTGACACAAAATTATTGCCAGTAATTATTACAGGTAGTAATACAAGCTTACCCCAGGCATTTCTATTAGCCTTGCAAAGAACGCTTGCAGAAAATAATCTTATTGACGTGATGCCTGAGACAAACTATAAAGCAGCCATTGCTACTATAAACCGTTGGGAGAATGAATTTCCTGATACATATAGGAAATTTTGTGATAGCATTGGAATTTCGGTGGAATCATTTATTTGTGAACTAGAGGATTATAATATTGAAACCTATGAGTGTTTTGAACGAGTTTATCCCCAATTAACATCTGGAAGTGTGTTTAATCCATTTATGGGATTTGATATTGTAGATTTATATGAGAGTGTGGTTGAGGCAATCAAACCACGAGGATATTCAGGTGTTTATGTCGTATACGATGAATTTAGTAAATTTCTAGAGGCAAATATTACTGCTGCTTCAGTTAGTGACACAAAAATGCTTCAGGACTTTGCAGAAAAATGTAATCGAAGTAATGATAAGCAAATGCATCTTATGTTGATTTCACATAAGGAAATTGCCAATTATATAGATAAGTTGCCAAAACAGAAGGTTGATGGTTGGCGTGGAGTTTCGGAGAGGTTTACCCACGTCCATATGAATAATAATTTTGCACAAACTTATGAAATAATAGCTTCAGTTATCCAGAAAGAAACTAATAGTTGGCAATTATTTTGTAAGAGTAAAAGTGCAGAATTTGAAAGTTTAAAGGCCACATATACAAAACATGCCCTTTTTTCAGATGTTGCGGATGAAGACTTGGATAAAATAAGCCAAGGTTGTTATCCGTTGCATTTGGTGTCTACATTTATTTTACCAAGATTATCAGAACGTGTAGCTCAGAATGAGCGTACATTATTTACGTTTCTTTCGGCTGAAGGAATATCCACATTGCCGGCATTTTTACAAAAGTATAAGGATGAATCTTTTGATGTAATCACTCCAGATTTGATTTACGATTATTTTGAACCTCTTTTTAAAAAGGAAGTTTACTCTGGAGATCTTCATAAAAATTACATCCTGGCAAGCACAATCCTGGAAAAGCTTGAGCTAGAATCCCTGGAATCAAAAATTATAAAAGCATTGGGCTTAATCTATATACTTGAGCAGTTTGATAAACTTAAACCTACTGTTGGTGAGATTGCTGATATGTTTAAGATAAGCTATCCGGTGGGTGTTATTAAAGAGGCAATCAATAATCTAATTGAGAAGAAGTATGTAATTTATTTGAAGCGTAGTAATGATTATCTGCGTTTGAAACAGACATCTGGGGTGGATATTAGAGAGAAGATTAGTGACTTGATGACAATTCAGCAGAGGACAGTAACGCTAAAGGATACGCTGAATTCTGTAAATTTTGATAATTATATTTATCCATACCGTTATAATGATGATAAAGAAATGATAAGGTATTTTTCTTTTGAGTTTATTGAGTCCTCAGAGATAGTGGATGATATCGATTGGAATGTAAAGAGCGAAGATGTTGATGCGGATGGTATCATTTATGGAATCATACCTAAAGATGAAGATGATATAATCAGGTTACGTGAGAAGCTTCTAGGAGTTAATAGGGATATTTTACGACTTATGTTTATTATCCCGAAATGTTATACAAAAATTGAGGATGTTGTGCGTGAGTTTAATGCTGTGGTAACCTTACGTGATTTATCTGTGGATGACAAGATTCTTTTTGAAGAATATGATGTTGTTTATGAGGATTTACGAGAAGTTATTAGTAAGTTTATTAGTGCATATACGCATCCAGAAGAAATGAAGTCATTATATATTTACTGTGGGGAAATCTTACCTATAACAAGAAAAGCAGCATTGACAAGTCAGTTATCATTGATTTGTGATAAGATATTTCCAGATACACCAGTAATTAATAACGAAGCTCTTAACAAGAGTGAACCTACAGTTGCAGCTGTAAACAGCCGAAATAAGATTATCACAGCACTACTTAGGACGGAATTAGAGCCAAATTTAGGGTTTACGGGTACTAGTCAGGAAGTTTCTATTATGAGAAACACTTTATTACGTACTGGTATAGTTGTAGAAGACAATGATATGATGCATATTAATATGAACCCCGAAGATGAACTGATAAGAAATATGCTTACGAAAATTGAAAGTTTTGTTATGCAGGCCAAAAGAGATGGCTGTGTAAATTTTGAAACGCTTTATGAAGTACTTACTTCTCCGCAAAATCATATTGGACTGAGAAGAGGATTACTTCCACTATATATCGCAGTGGTATTTCATACCTATAAACACGAAATTATTATATATGATAGATTTGGGCAGATTTCTACTACAACGGATGCGCTCGTTCAAATTAATGCAAATCCAGAAGGTTATACACTTCATTATTTGGATTGGAATCCAGAAAAGGAACAATATATAGAAGGGCTTAGCAAGGTATTTGACGATTTCATTATTCCAGCGGAGAAAAGTGCTAGCTCGTATGAATTTATTGTTTCTGCAATTCGACGTTGGTTTATGTCTCTTCCTAAGTATACTAAAGAGATAAAGACATCTAAAAATAAACATTATACTGCTTTTTTGAGAGTGCTTAAAAGAAATGTTGGTGGCAACGAATTACTATTTAAGAGCTTACCAAAAGCATTTGATTTAGAAGAAGTTTATATTGGCGTTGTTGATGAAATAGCTAGTACCAAAAAGTATTATGATAATATACTTGATGAATTAAAAAATGAGTTAATAAAAGATGTAAAAAAGTTATTTGTTTCAGAATCATGCAGAGAAAATATAAAGAAGATGTCACTTGCATCTATTATACATGATTGGTGTGACACCTTAGAACCGGGTGCTTTTGAACAAATATTTAGTGATGGAACAGAGAGAATGCTTGGATTATTTCAAACGATAAGTAATGATGAAGGTGCTTTCATTGAACGATTAGCAAAGCTAGCTACCGATTTGCGCATAGAAGATTGGGATAGCTATACTCAGACGAAATTTGATGAAAATATCAAGATGTATAAAGTTACTGCCGAGGAGTATCACTTTCATAAAGTAAATAGTATTGATAAATCAGAGATGACAGGGTTTCAAGTTAGCTTTGTAGATGAAAAAAGTGGTACGGTAACAAAGCGTTTTGATCCTGTGGAAACAAGTCCACGAGGCAAATTACTCTATAACTCCCTATCCTCAACACTCGAAGGCATGGGACAATCTATAGCAGAGCAGGAAAAGAGACAAATTCTAATGGATTTATTGAAACGATTACTTTAGGAGGGAAAGCATGGGGTATTTTGACAATGCAGCAACGACATTTCCTAAACCGGAAAGTGTCTATACATTCATGGATGAATTTTATAAACAAAAAGGAGCAAATGCGGGGCGGGGACAATATCAGCTCTCACAGAGTGCAAGCAGTTTGATCTCAGATACTCGAATTAAAGTACAGAAATTGTTGCATTGTCCTGCAAAGCAGGTTGTGTTTACCCCGACAGCAACGGTGGCATTAAACATTATCATTCAGGGGTTAATTAAATCAGGATGCTGCAATATATACATTAGTCCATTTGAACATAATGCTGTAACAAGAATTTTGCATCATTATAAGCAAGATAATGTGATTAAGGTGCATCAGTTGCAGGTGTCTGAGGGTATGGAATATGATTTGCAAAGAATACATTATCAATTCGATTCAGTTTCACCTGAGCTTGTGATTGTTAGTCATGCTAGTAATGTTTGTGGTTTGGTGGCTCCAGTAGAAGAAATCTTTTCCCTAGCTAAAAAGTATGGAGCCATAACTGTGGTGGATATGGCGCAAACAGCTGGACTTATTGATTGTAATGTTGGACTTTCTACATTTGATTTTTCTGTTTTTGCTGGTCATAAGACCTTATATGGGCCAACAGGAATTTCTGGTTTTGTAATGAATCCAGAGATAAAACTTCCAGCTGTGATTTTCGGAGGAACAGGTTATGAATCAGCAAATCAAAATATGCCAGATAGTATTCCAGAGAGATATGAAATGGGAACTATTAATATTAGTGGAGTGGCTGGGCTATATGCTGCTTTGTCATGGATTGAAGAAACAGGACTTACAAATATTGTTGCAAAGGAAAAAGAAAACAGAAAACGGTTGCTGGAGTTGTTGACAGAATATAATTTTATAGAGATAATTGGAAATAACGAAAAAGGTAATTATGTAGGTATTGTTTCATGTTTGATAGATGGAATTAGTAGTGATAGTGCAGGTGTAATTTTTAATAGGTGTGGTATTGCGGTTCGAACAGGTTTACAGTGTGCTCCATTGGCACATGAATTTTTGGGAACATTTCCTGCTGGAACAATACGGTTAAGTGTAAATTATTTTACGTCTGAAAAAGATTATGAGGAATTGCAGACAGCCCTAGATTATATTCAGGATAATCTTTAGGCAGTATATGCTGGTACAGTTATGGAATATACAAAAGAACTACAGGGTATTTGAGTTTTAATATATAATGTAGCGTAGGCAAAGGGAGGAGTAATGTCAGATTATAAAAATGTGATGTTTAATTTCAGTGAACAGCAATTAAGAGATTATTTAGGAACGGAAGTAATTAATACTTTGGTGGAATGGATGCCTTCTGGAAAATCGCTCCTAACAAAAGCACGTCTTATTTCATATATCGATAAAATACATGGACTTGAAATATTCAAGAAAGATAATTTTAGGAAAGATTTACTTTTGGCCGGAACGGAAAAAGAAATAGAGGACATTAGCATTCAATGTCTCAGCAAATCAGAGAGAAATGGTGCAACACCGAGAGAATTGGTTGAGGTTATATCTAAAAAGCCATGGGGGCAAAATAAAGTTACTGTATATTTGATAAAACTATGGAATTTACCAGTAGATACTCTTGAATCTGAAAAAGGTGATGATATTTTTAAGAATTCTTTAGCTGCTGGGGAGAGGTTTTATGAATTATTAGATTACCAATATTTCATTAAGCAACAGGCAATGAATGTATTGTCCTCTGGAAATATATTACAAAGAATGCTGATTCATATGCCTACAGGTACAGGGAAAACTAAAACATCAATGCACATTATTGTGGATTATATCAATTTTCATTTACATAAGAGTGGTATTGTTATATGGGTTGCGCACACTAAAGAATTACTTCTTCAGGCATTTTCGACATTTGAGGAAATATGGGGGCACTTAGGGGATGGAGAGATTAACGCATATAAGTTTTGGGGGAGTTTAAATTCAGAGGAGGATGAGATATCGGATGGCATTGTCTTTTGTGGATTACAGAAGCTTATGTCGATAGCAAAAAATAATCCTGTTATGATGGAAAAATTGAAACTTAATTGCCGTCTCATAGTTTTTGATGAAGCGCACAAAGCAGCAGCTAATGAAACTAAAAAAGTTATCGAAGAGCTGATGCAGATGAAAGTCGGTTTTCCAGATAGGCATTTGATAGGCTTGTCAGCAACACCAGGAAGAACAACAGATTTTTCCTATGATAATGATTTTTTAGTTCATATGTTCGGTAATAGATTGATTAGGATAGATGCAAATATCTTAAACCAAGTTAATTTGGGAAGACTCCAGGCATTAAATACTATTGCTGAAACTAATATTATTAAATATTTTCAACAGAGACAAATTCTATCGAAATTAACCGTAGAACGATTAGAATATGAAAAAAATTATACGGAGGAAGAAATAAAAAAACTAAAAAGAGAATTGGCTTACATTAGAAATAGTGATACTGATTTTTCTGCAAAGCAGTTGGAAGTACTTGCTAATAACAAAAACAGAAACTTAGGGATATTAAAACGATTGCGCATATTAAATCATGAACAAATGCCAACTATTGTATTTGCCTGTAATGTTTTACATGCCAAAATGCTTGCAGCAATGCTTACAGTAGATGATATACCAAATAGCTTAGTACTTGGAGATATGGATCCAATAAAGCGGAAAGCGGCAATAGATAATTTTAAGGATAGAACATCCAAAGTTAATATCATTATCAATTATGATGTTCTTACTACGGGGTTTGATTCAACCAATATTAGATGTGTATTTATTACCAGACCTACAAAATCAGTTGTTTTGTATAGTCAGATGATAGGAAGAGGACTTCGTGGACCAATGATGGGCGGTAATGAGGAGTGCCTTCTCATAGATGTAAAAGATAATATTGAAGCATTTGATAGTGAAGAAGCTTTTCAACATTTTGATGATTATTGGAATTAAGGAGGATGACAATGAGTCATAGTATAGTAGATGTTCGTCATATAGGAGATGCATTAAGGAATACCGGATATAAAAATATTGAAAGTGCAGTTGCTGAGATTATTGATAATGCAGTAGAAGCAGATGCAGATGATATTTTTGTGATTATCAGTGAGGAATTAAATCTTAGCACGGGAAGAAAACAAGTTAGCGAAATAGGATTTTTAGACAATGGTTATGGAATGACTTCACAAGTCCTGGGAAGTTGTCTAGGTCTTGGATCTACAACAAGGGAGCAGCGTCGTGGTATGGGTAGATTTGGTGTAGGATTGCCTCAATCTTCTTTATACGCTTGTCCAGAAGTAGAGGTGTTTTCTTGGCAGTCAGGTGTGGATGGTGCTTATAAGGTTTTCCTTAACATTGAAAAGGTTAAAGAAGGTACTCAGAAAGAAATCGAGGATCCTATCGCGGAATTATTGCCAGAGAAATATGCTAAATATATTAGCTATGTAACACCAGGAAAAACATATGACTTTTCGAAAAGTGGAACACTTGTTATTTGGAAACGTTGCGATAGAATTCAACCGAAAACCAGTGGTCCTCTTTCGGAACGACTTGAATTTGCTTTAGGACAAAAATTCAGATATTTTATCAGTAAGGGGATATCGTCCATTCGCATTATTCCAGATGAAAACCAAGAGAGTGCTATTGACGTATGCCCGAATGACCCACTTTTTCTTATGGAAAATAATCTTGTTCTTGGCAATCCATCACACCCTACAGATTTGAATAAAAGAAAACATGGTGTTCCATATGTTTCTGTGTTTGAGTTTTATAATGGAAAAGACCATCAAATTAATAATGGTATGATAGAAGTTCCGGTTAAGTACTATGATAAAGCAGGAGAAGTAGCTGAATCTACAGTGATTGTCAGATTCTCTATTGTAAAACAGGAGTTTTATGATGAAACAGCTTGTAAATCAAATCCAGGGCAACAACCTTTTGGAAAATATGCAAAAAAATTAGAAGGTATCTCTGTTGTAAGAGCGAACCGTGAAATAGATTTTAGACAGTTCGATTTTTATGAGAATATTAATGAGCCTGAACACAGATGGTGGGGGTGTGAAATAATCTTTGAGCCTGAACTTGATGAGTTATTTGGTGTATCTAATAATAAGCAATATGTAGAACTAAAGAGAATAGATCAAAATGATGTTGATCCAGACGATGATGTTAAACCAATTTGGTATCAGCTCTATGGAACGGTATATGACACAATAAAAGGCATGTACGCTAGGAATAAAGCTATTCGAAAAATGACCAGATCTACCAATGATATTGAAACAGCAGCAGTTGATATTATTAATAATGTAGAGCAGGATTCTGATGATGAAGAGGCATCTGAAACAAAAGAAGTGCGTACAATGACTAATGAGCAGGAGCTGATTGAAAAAGGAAAAGATGAGTTAAAGCAGCAAGGAATAGCTAATCCTACAGACGAAGATGCTCAACGTTTTATTAATAACTTTGTAAATATAAAGTATGCACAAATAGGACAATTCGGTCCACTATTTGATTTTAACTTCGAACTTTCATGCGTAATGCTTACAATTAATACCGATCATAAGTTCTATACTGAGTTTTTGAGTGAGATATTTGATAGTGGAGAAGTAAAGACATCTTTTGAACTACTTATTGCTTCCTTTGTACAGGCAATAAATAAAACTAATCGATATCAAAAAGAAGAGAACGATAGGTTGGTTACGTTATGGCAACAGAAATTACTTCAATATATTAATGAACAGTTAAATCCAAGAAAGCGTTGATTGGGTGTGATATATGAGTTTACTTATGTCGGATGAAATAAAACAGGTAGTATATGAAGAATTAGAATCTGCCACGCAGTCGATTCATATTATTTCTGCTTTTTGTAAGTGCAATGCATTTGATGAACTTTTGAAACATATTCCATTAAGTGTATCCTCAAAGAAATTGTTATTACGTTTTAGATTGGATGATTTAATTAACGGAAGTACAGATTTTGAGATTGTGGAACGTTGCCGTCAAAAAAATTGGAAAGTTTATATTAGATTTGATTTGCATGCAAAGACTTACATAATTGATAAAAAGCGTGGAATTGTCGGAAGCGCTAATGCAACTGGTAGAGGGTTGTCATTTGGTAGAAATGGAAACCTTGAAATAGCTACACTAATTGATATAAGTGAGGGTGATAAGCGCAAAATAGATATGCTGTTTTGGGAGGCAGTTGAAATAAAAGATGAATTGTTTCAAAAGTTACAACAACAGTATTATTCCGTAATCAATAATAGTAACTTGGATTCAATACAACAAAAATGGAACAATGATATTGAAGGACTCTTTACTCCTGATATTACGACACTTTTTTCATATGACTTCCCAGATGAAGATGATGTAAATGATAATAGTGTGTATCGTTTTCTTGGCCTGCCGGTAGAAGCAAGGAGCGAGGACATTATTGAAACTTTTAAGTGGTGCCGTTGTAATGTCTGGCTGCGAAAAGTCTTAAGGGAACATGGTGGTGAAATATATTATGGTGAACTTTCGGCGCTACTCCATGGAGCTATTATAGAAGATCCCAGACCATATAGGAAAGATATTAAAAAGCTTTTATCAAATCAGCTGAAGTGGATTGAAATACTTGCATCAGACGATATAGTTATTGAACGCCCGAATTATTCGCAGCGTATACGGTTAAGGAAATAATAAATAATCATAATGTGAGTGATTAGTAATCATATCAAATCCACGAATTTCAATATAATTCCGCATCTTAATCCCTGTTTTTTGACAAAATAAATTGTCAGAAAGCAGGGATTTTTTAAATGCTTTTTAACTTTTTATGTCAATTACAAAGTTGACGAATAAATGTTCGATTTACTGGAAATACTTACCTTATCAACATATTATAGGGAGAAAATTCATGGACACAGACAACCGATTACAATTTGG
Source organism: Robinsoniella peoriensis (assembly GCF_000797495.1). Classification (GTDB taxonomy): domain Bacteria; phylum Bacillota; class Clostridia; order Lachnospirales; family Lachnospiraceae; genus Robinsoniella; species Robinsoniella peoriensis. The sequence goes on along the minus strand of NZ_JTGN01000004.1, from coordinate 54,011 downwards.
AAGATATGTAGAATCACTGAGAAAAAACAAAGGAAGATCTTTACGGGAAACGGCAAAAGCAATAAGAGTATCCCCACAGTATTACAGCGAGGTGGAGAAGGGCAGAAGCAGCACTTTCACTTCTGAGCGTTTGAAACTGTTGGCCAGTTTTTTACTTTTGAATGAAGAGGAATCCCATGCACTATACGACATGGCGGCAGAATCAAAGTCATCAAATGACATCGTTACCCCACAAGATTGTGCTGATTACATGATTGGAAATTCCTATGTCATTGAGGCACTGCGTTTGTCTATGGAAACCGGGGCAGGAGAAAAGGAGTGGCAAGTGTTTTTAGATGATTTAAAAGCAAGAAAGGGGTGAGTCTCTATGTACCAGCCAAAATTGAGAAAGCAGAGGAATGGTATTCCTGTTTTGAAGAACAGTGAGATTGATGACCATGCAGAAGCATTTCTTCATGATTACAATGCCGCTTTACTGACTACGCCACAGCCGATAGACATTGAAACATTTGCAGAATTTTATCTTAATCTGTCACTTGATTATGTTAATCTGTCTCATTGCGGACTGATTTTGGGCAGGATGATTTTTCAGAAGACAGAACGGGTTCCAGTCTATTTACCGGAGGTTAACTGTGCAGATTACCTGTATGCCAAAAGAGGCACGCTGCTTATTGATAATACGGTACTTGAGGACAAGAAGGGGTACCGCCTGCGTTCTACCATAGGGCATGAGTGCGGTCATTGGTTATTCCATTCCGATTATTACACGGGTAAGGTGCAAAGGAACCACCAGAGGAATGTACATCTGGCAGAGATGTCAGGTTGTAAAGATACCGATATTGTAGGCGGGGCGGAGCTGTCAGGCAGAAGAAGGCTGGTTACTGACATTGACTGGCTGGAGCACCATGCGAAGTATTTCAGCGCAGCTATTCTGATGCCAAAGACACCATTTCTTTCAGCGATATCAGATCTGGCGGATAGAGCTATGCTAAATGATACGGAATTATCAGAGAAACTGTCGGACACTTTCCAGGTATCGCCTGCTTCTGTAAAGATCCGTTTATCGCAGCTGGGGATTGACCAATATACGCTCAAAAATGAACGGATACAGGATGCAAAGCCGCTTTATCAATTATTTCAGATGTCAGGCATTCTGTAATTGGCGGGGTGCCATATACAGAAAAAGGCTGTCAACGAAATGGATGACAAGTATATTGGCATTATTTTTTTATACCTTGTGTCAACTGAAAGACTGACAGGAAAGGAGCCATGCAGGATTGAAAGAAAAAATAAACTGCCCAGTCTGCAGAAAGAGAGCTTTTGATATTTGTTCCACGGCAAAAGGGGAGGTATGGATCGAACTGAAATGTCCCCATTGCAAAAACATTGTAAAGTTCTGCTGTAGAATCAGCAGTATGCATCAAGAAAGAATCAAAGAAGAATCAATCAACTAAATAAAAACTACTGAGCAACGGATCCGCATTAAGCGAGATACCAAATGGCCGGAGTAAAGCGAGTTTTCAGCTTACTCTGGCTATTTTTTTGCCCGTTTTTATTTCTGCTTAACCGCTTTACTCCCGGTAAAGAAGGGAGCAGAAATGAAGATAAACTATGAATTTGTAACTGGAGAGAAATTCGGTTTAGAAGTGGATGACTGCATCGGGGAAATTGTCATCGAATTGGAGGTGTCACAGTCCCGGCGAAACCGTACTGAGACAAGACGGCATAATTCCCTGGAGACCATGCAGGAGCAGCAAATCGGGCGAAGTCCTAAGCAGTTCATTGATGAGAGTATGGATATTGAGCAGTTCATTGTAGATAAAGACGAGCGCGAAAGACTGAATATGGCAATCTCAAAATTGGATTACAGGGATTCTATGATTGTTCATAAGTATTATTTTGAGAATAAAACCATGCAGGAAATTGCAGCAGATATAGGAATATCGGCTACGGCAGTATCAAAACGGCTGAAAAAAATCCCAGTAAAATTAAAAAGTTTGCTGAGTTAGTTTAAAAACGCTCTTTCCCGTGGCTATAAAGTAGGGACATAAAAATGCCCAGGAAGGAAAGGAGGTTTTTGCAATGAAAATAATTCGGATTACCCTGAAAAAATACGGGGATTCCAACCCAATTTTATTAAGGGAAGAGTATCAGAAGGTATCGTTGGTTTTTGTTTCTCAAAAGAAGAAAACATGGGGCGAAACAGTGAAGGAGGAGATGTGTAGATGAAAAAGGTATTTATCAGCAGTCCTTATCGTGGGGATGTGGAAAGGAACAGAAAAACAGCTGTGGGATACTGCCGCATGGCATATGAGGCAGGGCATCTTCCCATTGCCCCTCATCTTCTGTTTCCTCAGTTTCTGGATGAAGGCAGCTTGAAGGAACGTGCAGACGGTATTTCCATGGGCCTGGAACTGCTGCGTGATTGTGATGAACTGTGGGTGTTTGGGAAGGCAACTGAGGGCATGGAGCAGGAAATCCGGTTCGCAGTGGAGCATGGTATCCACATCTGGTTCAAAGAGAGAATGGAAGGAGGTGTGGCAGATTGAAGCATGTTCTAATCATAACAAAGATGACAGGAAATGAGAAAAATGACCGCATGAGGGCAGTGGAATACTGCCGGTACGCAGCACACAAGGGAGTGATTCCCATCAGTGCATATCTGAGTTTTCACGGTATGTTTGAAGGGGAGCAGGCAGGCGCGGCGGAGCATCTGCTGATTTCCAGGATGGCAAAGAAAGTGGATGAGATATGGGTATTCGGCAATGAGAAGGACGGGGAAAAGAAGAAGCGGATTGAGGAAGCCTGCCGGGAGTATGGCAGCAGGGCGGTATATTTTGATGCGGCGGAGATTGGGGAAGAACTCCTAATCTGTGCCATGTACACGGAGGAACTGATTGAGCGTCTGGAAGAAATGGAGGACTTATAAATGAGTAATGCGTTGTTGAAACTGGCGGACAGTCTTACTGAGGCAGCAGAAAGTCTGAGAGTACTGGCTGATGAGAAAATAAGTGGTAATTCGGATCATGGCATCAGACCGCAGGAACAGGCTTCTGAGCAGACAGGGAAAAAGGAAAATGCAGCAACGTCTAAAAAGGAGAAGCCTGTGGCGGTGGAGGATATCCGTGCAGTGCTGGCGGAAAAGTCTCAGGACGGAAAGTCCAGGCAGATTAAAGAACTGCTGGGAAAATACGGTGTGGCAAAGCTGTCAGCCGTTGAGGAGAAAGACTATCCGGCATTACTACAGGAAGCGAAGGTGCTTTGATGGGGAGGCATGCGCTTTTATCTGCATCATCTTCAAAACGCTGGCTGAACTGCACGCCGTCTGCAAGGCTGGAGGAACAGTTTAAAGAAGATGTGGGGAGCATGTATGCGGAAGAAGGCACTGCGGCCCATGCCCTGGCGGAGCATAAGCTGAAACGGTTATTAAAGCGGCGATCCAAACGTCCGGTTTCTGATTATCAGTGTGACGAGATGGAGGAATGTACGGAAGGATATGTGTCCTATGCCATGGAGCAGATTGAACTGGCCAGGCAGAATTGTCCCGATCCGATTGTGCTGATTGAACAGCATCTGGATTATTCTGCGTATGTGCCGGAAGGGTTTGGCACCGGGGATTTACTGATTGTAGCGGATGGTACGCTTGCTGTGGTGGATTTAAAGTATGGAAAAGGCGTGCCGGTGGAGGCGGAGTGGAATCCGCAGATGCTGCTGTATGGACTGGGTGCGCTGGAATTATTTGATGCCATTTATGATATTGATACCATCCGCATGACTATTTATCAGCCAAGGCTGGAGAGCATCAGTACCTGGGAGATTTCCGTGGAAGATTTGAAGAAATGGGTGGATACGGAACTGAAACCGAAGGCGGCACTTGCCATAAATGGAGAAGGGGAGTTTTCTTGCGGCTCCTGGTGCCGGTTCTGTAAGGCAAAGAACACCTGCAGGGCGAGGGCGGAGGAATATCTGAAACTGGCCCGGATGGAATTTAAAGCCCCGGCGCTTCTGGCGGATGAAGAGGTGGCAAAAGTGCTGAAAGTGGCGGATGAACTTGCCAAGTGGTCTGCGGATGTCTATGCCTATGCCACAGACGAGGCCGTCACCCATGGGAAGCAGTGGACGGGATTTAAGCTGGTGGAGGGCAGGAGCAACCGGAAGTATACGGATGAGGAAGCGGCGGCGGAGACGGCAAAGGCCGCCGGATATACGGATATTTATAAGAGCACTCTGGTGGGTATCACGGAAATGGAGAAGCTGATGGGAAAGAAGAAATTTGCAGAGATACTTGGAACACTGGTGTATAAGCCGCAGGGCAGGCTTACCCTGGCAGCGGAAACGGATATGAGAGAGGCAGTTATAACAGCAACCGCAGAAGCGGATTTTAAGGAGGAAGCAAGACCATGAGTAATGAGAATATAAACCTGACAAAAGTAATTGTACCCTGTAGATTTTCTTATCTTCACTGCTGGGAACCAAACGCAGTGAATGACGGGGAGCCGAAGTATTCGGTGTCTGCCATTATCCCGAAGTCGGATACGGAGACGATTGCAAAGATCAAGAAGGCGATTGAACAGGCGAAAAAGGATTCTGTGTCTAAGTGGGGCGGCAAGGTTCCGGCAAACTTAAAACTGCCTCTGCGTGACGGGGACATTGACCGCCCGGAGGATGAAGCTTATGCGGACAGTTATTTCTTCAATGCCAACAGCAGGCAGGCGCCCCAGGTGGTGGATCAGAACGTGCAGCCGGTCCTGGACCAGTCGGAGGTGTATTCCGGGTGTTATGGAAGAATCAGTGTGAATTTCTATGGCTTTTCCAGCAATGGGAACAAAGGCATTGCGGCAGGGCTTGGAAATATCCAGAAGCTCCGTGACGGGGAATCACTGGGCGGAAGAAGCAGTGCAGATGAGGATTTTGAAGTAGTATCTGCGGATGAAGATTTCCTTGGGTAAGATGAGTGGGCGGCGGGGAACTGCTGCCCGTTCTTTTCTGGATGTATGGAGAGGAGGCGTGCGGTGGAAAAGGAATTGAGTATTGACATCGAGACGTACAGTGATGTGGATTTGCTAAAATGCGGGGTTTATGCTTATGCGGACAGCCCTGCTTTTGAAGTGCTGCTGTTTGCTTATTCTTTTGAAGGAGAGGGGACGCAGCTGATAGATTTTGCACAGGGCGAGGAGCTTCCGTCAGAGGTCATGGATGCTATTTTTGATGATGCTGTGGTGAAGACGGCGTTTAATGCCAACTTTGAACGGATTTGTCTTTCTAAGCATTTTGGGAAATACCTTTCCCCGGAGTCCTGGCATTGCAGCGCAGTTCAGGCGGCAATGCTTGCCCTTCCCCGTTCATTGGAAGAGGTAGGAATGGTACTTGGACTGGAACAGCAGAAGATGAAAGAGGGGAAAGATTTAATCCGGTATTTTTGTATGCCGTGTAAGCCAACAAAAGCCAACGGCGGGAGGACACGGAATCTTCCCTGCCATGCACCGGAAAAGTGGGAGATGCTTAAAAGCTACTGTATCCGGGATGTGGATGTGGAGAAGGGGATAAGGAGGAAACTGCAGCATTTTCCGATTTCTGAAAGTGAGATGGGACTGTACCGTTTGGATCAGGTCATCAATGACCGGGGAGTATTGGTGGATAAAGAACTGGTGAGACAGGCGGTATCCTGTGATTTGATGTATAAAGATATCGTGACTAGGAGGGCATATGAACTGACCGGGCTGGAGAATCCCAATTCCGTGGTACAGATAAAGTCATGGCTGGGGGAAAATGGCATGGTGATGGAAAGCCTGTCAAAAAAGGCCGTGGCAGGGCTGATAGAGGAAGCAGACGGGGAGGTGCAGGAGTTATTAAGGCTCCGGCTCCTGATGGCGAAGACATCTGTGAAGAAGTATGAGGCCATGAAGAGGTCTGTCTGTTCAGACGGTCGGGTGCATGGCTTATTGCAGTTTTACGGAGCCAACCGGACAGGACGATGGGCAGGGAGACTGGTGCAGGTGCAGAATCTGCCCCAGAACCACATCCCGGATTTGGAGCTTGCCCGCACCCTTGTTAAACAAGGGCGGTTTGAGGATGTGGAACTGTTTTATGAGTCCACGCCAAATGTGCTGTCTGAACTAATCCGTACCGCTTTCATTCCAAAGCCGGGCTGCCGTTTTATCGTGGCAGATTTTTCTGCCATTGAAGCCAGGGTGCTGGCGTGGCTGTCCGGGGAGACGTGGAGGCTGGATGTGTTTGCTTCCCACGGCAAAATCTATGAGGCTTCTGCATCCGCTATGTTCCATGTGCCGATGGAGGAAGTGACGAAGGGCTCCCCGTTGCGGCAGAAGGGAAAGATTTCAGAACTGGCTTTGGGATATGGCGGCTCTGTAGGTGCGCTGACTTCCATGAGTGCTCTTGATATGGGCTTGGCAGAAGAGGAACTGGCTCCGCTGGTAACTGCCTGGAGGAGTGCCAATCCCCATATCACGCAGTTCTGGTGGGATGTGGATACAGCTGCAATCAAGGCGGTCACAGAGAAAAAGAAAACAAGAGTGGGGAGAATCACCTTTGAATACAAAAGCGGGATTTTGTTTGTGGAACTGCCATCCGGAAGGAAACTGTCTTATGTGAAGCCAAGGATGGCACTGAATAAGTTTGGCAGGAACGGACTGACCTATGAAGGGATCATGGAGAATAAGAAATGGGGCAGGATTGAGACTTATGGACCCAAACTGGTGGAGAATATCGTGCAGGGAACGGCAAGGGACTTACTGGCGGAAGCCATGCTCCGGGTTGAATGCAAAGGTTATCCCATTGTGATGCACTGCCATGATGAGATTATAGCGGAAGTGCCGGAGGGGACTGGTTCCGTGGAGGAAATGTGTGCGGTCATGGCCATGCAGCCGCTGTGGGCGGAGGGACTGCCGCTTCGGGCGGACGGATATGAATGTGTGTTTTATAAAAAGGATTAGGAGGCAGGGTGATGAAGTTGTTTGTTTCAATAGGGAATTCCAGGATGGAGAAACGCTGGAACGGCGTGGACATGGAGATGGAAGAATTTATTGGGCGTATCTCCAATACGGTACGCACATCTGAGACCGTGGAGCAGTACCGGAAGCTGTCAAAGGCAAAGCAGGATGACATCAAGGATGTGGGAGGCTTTGTACTTGGAAAATTAAAAGGTGGCAGGAGGAAGAAGGACTGCGTGGTGTTCCGGTCCGGGCTGACGCTGGATATGGATTATGCCACAGAGGATATTCCGGAGCAGATGGAGATGTTCTTTGATTTCCGCTGCCTTATTTATTCGACCCATAAGCATACGCCGGAGAAGCCAAGGCTCCGGCTCATCATTCCGCTGTGCAGGACGGTGACACCAGATGAGTATGCGGCGGTGGCAAGGAAGGTGGCGGAGGAAATCGGCATGGAACTGTTTGACGATACCACCTATGAGCCGTCCCGTTTAATGTATTGGCCTTCCACTTCTGCAGATGGGGAGTTTGTGTTCCGTGATATTGAAGGGGAGATTTTGAACCCGGATATGGTGCTGGGAAAGTATCAGGATTGGCGGGATTCATCCCAGTGGCCGGTAAGCAGCAGACAGCAGGCGGTGGTACAGCGGGAAATCAGGAAACAGGCGGATCCGCTTGGGAAGGAAGGCGTGATTGGAGCATTTTGCCGGACATATGGAATTGAGGAGGCAGTCAGCACGTTTCTATCTGATGTGTACCAGTCAAGTGCCATGCTGGGAAGATTTGATTATATCCCCGCAGATTCCCAGGCAGGTGTAGTAATTTATGAGGGGAAATTTGCTTATTCCCACCATGCCACAGACCCGGCCTGTGGAAAACTGATAAATGCTTTTGATATGGTGAGGATTCACAAGTTCGGGGATTTGGATGTGAAGTCACCGGAGGATGTGGAGGCTGCAAAACTGCCGTCTTTTAAAGCCATGAGCGAGTTTGCGGTGAAAGATGAAAAGGTGAAGCTGACGATAGCCGGGGAACGGAAGGAAAAAGCGGAGAAGGAATTTTCAGATAGAAACGTGGACTGGCTGAAACAGCTGGAGTATGAGCCACGTTCCACAGTGCTAAAGAATACCCTGAAAAACCTCCTGCTGATTCTGAATAACGATGAGAAGCTGAAAGGGATTGTGTTTAACCAGCTTAGTGACGGGATGGAGATTAAAGAGGAAGTGCCATGGGAGCATCCCAGCCGTTTCTGGAGGGATGCGGATGATGCACAGCTTATCTCCTATATTGACCTGGCCTATGGGGCCTTTTACGCAAGGAATTATGACATTGCGGTGACGAAGGTGGCGGATGACCGTTCCTATCATCCCATAAGAGAGTTCTTGTCATCCTTACCGGAATGGGATAAGGTGCCGAGGGTGGATACCGTCCTAATGGAGTTTCTGGGTGCTTCTGATAATGCCTATGTGCGGGCTGTTACGAGGAAGACCTTGTGTGGAGCCATAGCAAGGGTAATGAATCCAGGCTGCAAGTTTGATACCATGTTGGTGCTGAATGGCCCGCAGGGAAAAGGAAAGTCCACGCTGATTTCTAAATTGTGCGGGGAATGGTTTAACGACTCCCTTCTCCTGAATGATACCAGGGACAAGACGGCTGCAGAGAAGCTGCAGGGGTACTGGATTCTGGAAATCGGGGAACTGGCGGGATTGAAAAAAACAGAGATTGAGACGCTGCGGGGATTCCTTTCCAGGCAGAATGATATTTACCGGGCATCTTTTGGGCGCAGGGCCATTCCTCATCCGAGACAGTGTATTTTCATTGGAACTACCAATGCGGAAAATGGCTATTTGCGGGATACAGCAGGAAACCGGAGATTTTGGCCGGTGAAAACACCGGGGGACGGGAAACGGGCATCTTGGGAAATGACAGGGGAGGAAATCCGGCAGATTTGGGCGGAGGCCTTAGTTTATTATAAAGCTGGGGAACCCCTTCATCTGGATAATGAGCTTGCGGGCATGGCGCTCCGGGAACAGCAGATTGCTATGGAAGTGGATGAGCGGGAAGGTATGGTGCGGGATTATCTGGATATGCTCCTGCCGGAAAATTGGGACAGGATGGAACTTTATGACCGCCGGAACTATATCTGTGGTTCTGAGTTCGGCGGCACGAAGGAACCGGGAGTACGAAGGCGGGATCGTGTCTGCAACATGGAAATCTGGTGTGAGTGCTTTGGCAAGGAGCGTGGGAATTTGAAACGGCAGGATGCCAATGAGATCAGTGCGATTTTGGCAAATATAGAAGGATGGAAAAAAATGGACAATAAGGTGCGTTTTTCGATTTATGGGGTGGTGCGTGGGTATTGCCGTGGTTAAGTTTAGACGGCAAAGAACAGCAAAGGCTGGGAGCAGGGCAACAACCGGGAAAAGTTGCTGTTGCCAAAACAGATGCCGGAAATATGGCTGACGGGCAACCGGAAGGATTACAGTAAATATGGGCGGTTGAGTGAGTTTGTTGCTTATGTTGCTGATACTTCTTTATATTTTATAAATAAGTATAGAAAGGGGTATCAGTACCTGAGAACACGTTATTACATCATACACGCGCGAGGACGGCTTATGGGCAATGGCTGGAAGGAGTTGTAATGGGAGAAGAAAGCGGCATTGAGCGGGCATTAGTAAGAAGTGTGAAGAAAATGGGAGGTATGGCGGTAAAGTTCGTATCTCCCGGACTTGATGGAGTACCGGATAGAATTGTTTTGATGCCGGATGGGAAGTGTGCATTTGTGGAATTAAAGGCACCGAATAGGAAGCTGCGGGTTTTGCAGGAAAAGCGAAAACGGCAGTTGGAAGGACTGGGATTTATGGTTTATGTAATAGACGGTGTGGAGCAGATTGGAGGTGTACTGGATGAACTACGAACCACATGAGTACCAGGAATATGCAAAGGAATTTATCATTAGCCAGAATGCGAGTGCCTTGTTTTTGGACTGTGGGCTTGGAAAGACTGTGATTACCCTGTCCGCTATATGGGAGCTGTTGCTGGATTACTTTGAGGTGAAAAAAGTACTTGTGATTGCGCCTTTGCGTGTGGCCAGGGATACCTGGCCTGGAGAGCTAGGAAAGTGGGATCATCTTGCCGGGATTGAGATGTCGGGGGTTCTTGGTTCAGTGGAAGACAGGATAAAGGCTTTGGCCCGGAGGGCAAATGTTTATGTCATCAACCGGGAGAATGTGGAATGGCTGGTGGAGGAGTGTAAGTGGGATTTTGACATGGTGGTGCTTGATGAGCTGTCCTCTTTTAAATCCCATAAGGCGAAACGGTTTAAGGGGTTAAAAAAGGTCAGACCGATGGTGAAGCGGATAGTAGGGCTGACCGGAACCCCGGCACCAAATGGACTGATTGACCTGTGGGCGGAGATTGGGATTCTGGATATGGGACAGAGGCTTGGACGGTTTATCGGTGGATACCAGGAGCGCTTCTTTTTGCCGGATAAAAGGAGCAGGGAGATAATTTATTCTTATAAGCCGAGGGAAGGGGCGGAAGAAGCAATTTATAATCTGTTGTCTGATATCTGCATCAGCATGAAGGCAGCGGATTATCTGGATATGCCGGGATGTGTTTATAACCTGGTGGAAGTATTCATGACCGATAAAGAATTGAAGCTGTACCGGCAGTTAGAGCGGGATATGCTGATTCCTTATGAGGATGGTGACATTGATGCGGTAAATGCCGCCGGGCTTTCCAATAAACTGATGCAGATGGCAAACGGTGCGGTCTACGATGAGAACGGAACCGTGAAGCGTATTCATGACCGGAAATTGGAAATGCTGGAGGACTTGGTAGAGGCGGCAAATGGAAAGCCTGTGTTAATTTCCTACTGGTATAAGCATGACTTAGAGCGGATAAAGGAGAGGATTGGCGCCTTAGAGCTAGACACAGCAGAGGATATGAAAGAGTGGAATGCAGGGGAAATCCCGGTGGCGGTCATCCATCCGGCATCCGCCGGGCATGGCTTGAATCTACAAGCAGGTGGTTCAACGCTGGTGTGGTTCGGACTAACTTGGTCTTTAGAACTGTACCAGCAGATGAATGCCAGATTATGGAGACAGGGGCAGAAGCAAACAGTGGTGATTCATCACTTGATTACAAAAGGCACATTGGATGAGCGGGTGATGGAGGCATTGGAGAAAAAGGAATGCGGGCAGTCGGCACTGGTGGAAGCAGTAAAGGCGAGGATTGGAGGTATCCGGGATGGATGTGGAAAAGTTGTTTAAGGAATACACAAACTGGAAAAGGGATATGGGCCTTTTGGAATTTGAACTCAGCCGTTTTCAGGGAGTACCATATGATGATGTGATAGAAAGCCTGTGCTTTTCCAGGCCGGAGGGTGACAGGGTGCAGACCAGTGAAATTTCTGACAAGACGGGAAAGACAGCTATTATTTACCGACAGGTGAAGGAAAGGCTGGATGATGAATGGTTTGATTACTTGATAGAACGATATGAGTCTGTAAATGGAGATTTGGAATTTTTTGAATATGCCATAGGACAGTTAAGCGGAAAGCTGCCGGAGGTTATTTGGGATATGGTAATAGAGCAGATGACCTGGAGGGAATTGTCAGGCAAATATGATGTCAGTGAAACAATGATAGCTAAGTACAGGAAAAAGGCAATATCAGAGCTGACTGTGATTTATCAGATAAGAGAGCAGACAGCAGAGAGGTATCTTCTTAGCTGAGAAATCCCCTTTCATGTAGTTGGTTTAGTATTGGTTTAGTAAAAATGCAGTCAAGGTTTATTGCAAGTTCATTGGAATCTGTGTTATCTTTAGAATGCGAAGAAGTGTCAGAAGCTCTGTGGAGGAATCCATGGGGCTTTTTTATATCCTTCGCACAGGGCAGCGGACTTTATCCTTTCACCGCTGCCCTTTTGATAAGAAGGGATAAAGAAGGAAAAAACAAATGGACTGTTTTGGTATGAAAGAAAATGGGAAGTGTACCGTTTTGAGCGGTGGAGTCTGCACAGGGACATCCTGTGGATTTTATAAAACAAGGGAAGAACAGCAGGAATCCATAAGGAAAGCCAAAGAGAGGCTGAGGAAACTGCCGGAACACAAGCAGGAGGATATTGCTGACCGTTATTATGACAGTAAAAAGGAATGGTAACAATATGCCAAGAAAACCATTAAAGCCCTGTAAGCATGCGGGATGCCCGGAATTGACTGCAGGGTTTTATTGTACAGAGCATGAGAAACTGCATCAAGGTGACAGGATGACATCCTCCGGTCGTGGATATGACAGCCGATGGCGCAAAGCCAGGAGCCGATTCTTGAAAATACATCCTTTGTGTGAGAGATGCAAAGTACAGGGAAAATATGTTAAGGCAACAGTGGTGGATCACATTGTACCACACAGGGGAGATGAGGAGTTGTTCTGGGATGAAAGGAATTGGCAGAGCCTTTGTAAACCGTGCCATGACAGCAAGACCATGACCGAAGACCGATATCAGGAGTACCATTATTGAATGAATATTATCGTGTGAATCTCCTGTATTATGGAAAAATCCAGAGAAAAACTGCCGGGGAGGGGGAGCATAAATCTCTATAACCCTGCCCCCTGGAAACCGATGCCCCCCATGACGTGAGTTTTCGCAGAAATTGGCAGGGGGGATAGGAAAAAGGCACTTCTATTATACATAAACATAGGATTTATATGGCTTTTTTGATATCAACTTTGCTTAAAAAAGTCAGAAATCTCGTGTTTTTGGACTAAAAAACTATCAAATTATGATAGCTTTTTGGTCTTTTTTAGTTGGAGGTGGAAAGATGACGGATGTGCAGGCGGCTCGGATAAAAGGGCTGCGGACGCAGGGAATTGGATATAAGGCCATTGCTTCTGCGGTGGGGCTGTCCCGTGACATTGTGCGGAACTACTGCAAGGCAAACGGGATGGAAGGTTATGGGGAAGCTGCGGCTTTCAATTTGCAGAAAGGGACGGGTGAATGAGGCTGGCAGAAAGGATAAGCTGTATGTAGCCTCACTTTCCGGCGGGAAAGATTCCACCGCTATGGTGCTTCGGTTAATTGAGGAGAAGTGGCCGCTGGATTTAATTTTATTCTGTGATACGGGACTTGAATTTCCACAGATGTATGAGCATATCAGGAAACTGGAACAGTCCATACCAGTTCCTATCGTGTGGCTGAAAGAGGAAAAGGGGTTTGAATATTATTTTCTCCATCACCAGCCAAAGAGAAAAAATCAGAACCTTGTAGGTAAATCGGGGTTTAGCTGGGCAGGACCCAGAAACCGTTGGTGTACCTCCACATTGAAGGTGCGGGTAATTGAACGGTATCTGTCAGGACTTCGGAAGGATTATGAGATTGTGCAGTATATTGGGATTGCGGCGGATGAGCCGCAGAGAGTGAGGGAATACCGGTATCCTTTGGTGGAGTGGGGAATGACGGAGAAGAACTGTCTGGAATACTGCTATGAAAGAGGTTATGACTGGAGCGGTCTGTATAGGCTGTTCAGCCGGGTTTCCTGTTGGTGCTGCCCATTGCAGGGATTGGAGGAATTGCGCACGCTTCGCAGAGAATTCCCGCAGTTGTGGAAGCAGCTCCTGGAATGGGAGTCAAAGACATGGAGGAATTTCCGGGCTGATTATTCCGCCGATGAACTTGAAATAAGATTTCACTTTGAAGAGGAGAGGCTCCGGGATGGAAAAAGCATTAGGGGGAAGGAATTCTTCCGGGAACTGAAAGAGAGGTTAGGCAGACGTGGTTAAACTGTGTGTTTTTTATTGGAGTATCAAGACGGAGCATATTGACTGGGGAGATGCAGGATGGCGAGGATAGCAGTAATAGACGCTGATTTGATTGGCAGGAAGAAGCACAGATTTCCAAATCTGGTCTGCATGAAGTTGTCAGGCTACTATAAAGGGCTTGGGGATGAGGCTGTTCTGAAAACAGATTACGAGGGGCTGGGTGGTTTTGAACGTGTATATCTATCTAAAGTATTCACGGATACCCAAGTCCCGGAAGGAATTCTGGAAATGGAGAATCTGGAATATGGTGGGACCGGATTCTACTATGACAAGGCCCCAAAGCTGCCGGAGGAGGTGGAACATCATATGCCGGACTACCATCTCTATGCCGGATGGGTGGAAGAAAAGCTGGTGGCTGGGGCAAAGAGAAGTGAGTACCGGTTTTATCTGGACTATTCCATCGGTTTCCTTACAAGAGGATGTTTCCGAAAATGCCAGTTCTGTGTCAACCAAAATTATGACAGGGTAAATATCCACAGCCCTCTGGTGGAGTTTCTGGAACCGGAGCGGAAAAAGATATGCCTGTTGGATGACAACTTTTTTGGGCATCCGGCATGGCAGGAAATGCTGGATGCGTTGAAGGATACCGGGAAACCATTTCAATTCCGGCAAGGGCTGGATGAACGTCTTCTGGATGATAGAAAATGCAAAGAATTGTTTTCAGGCCGGTATGATGATTCCTATTCGTTTGCGTTTGATAATATTGAGGATGCAGGGATGATTGAACAGAAGCTTATACTGGCAAGAAGGTATACGGAAGCTTTTCTAAGGTTTTACTGCTTTTGTGGATTTGACAGACAGGATGTGTGGGACAGGGGATTTTGGGCAGAGGATGTCTTTGACCTGCTCCGGCGCATTGAAATCCTGATGAAATACCGCTGTCTCCCATATGTTATGCGGTTCAGCCGGTATGTGGAGAGTCCGTTCCGTGGGGTGTATGTGTCTATTGCAAGATGGGCGAACCAGCCCAGTCTGTTTAAAAAGAAAAGCCTGCGGGAGTTTGGGGAGGCGAATGGCAGACAAAGCGCGTGTTATAAATACTTGGATGATTTTGAGCGGCAGTTCCCACAAGCCGCTTATTTTTATGACCTGAGATTTGAAAAAGGCGGTGCCGAGGAAACAGGAGACGGAAGGGAAGGTGACTAATATGGGGCAGCTTACATTTCTGGATATCTGCTCAGGAATTGGCGGCTTTCGGCTGGGACTGGAAGCTGCAGGCCATAAATGCATTGGATATTGTGAGTATGATAAATTTGCCAGGGCTTCTTATGAGGCCATGTATGATACAGAAGGAGAGTGGAAAGCGGATGATGTTACAAAACTTAGGGCAGGAGATATTCCCTATGCAGATATCTGGTGTTTCGGATTCCCATGCCAGGATATATCCATCGCAGGAAAGCAGCGGGGATTGTCTGGAAAACGAAGTGGAATCTATTACAACATTATTGACCTTGTCAAAGGCAAAGAGGAAAATGATAAGCCCACATACTTACTTGTTGAAAACGTTAAGAACCTGTTATCAATTAGTGCAGGGTTCGATTTTGCTTTCGTTCTCTCTGAAATGGATGAAGCAGGGTATGACTGTAGATGGCAGGTGCTTAACTCAAAAAATTTCGGAGTCCCCCAAAACAGGGAGCGGGTATTCATTATCGCAAATCTTAGAAGCAGAGGCAGGCGAGAAATATTATCTGTCGAAGGAGAAAACCGAGCAGCTATTAAGCAGATTATAGGGGGTAGACAAGGACATCGTGTTTATGATACGGATGGGATTTCTACAACCCTGATGGGAAGTGCAGGCGGTCCGGGTGCTCATACAGGTCTGTATTTCATCGACCAGAGCAACATGAAACCTAAAATTACAGAGGCGGCAAGATGTTTGACGGCAAGTTATACGGTTGGGATGGTGAATCATACTTCCATGAACTCGGCAGTCCTTGAAGCTCATCCTGTACTGACACCAGAGAGGTTAAAGAAGAGGCAGAATGGGAGAAGGATGAAGGAGGCTGGGGAGCCGATGTTCACCTAGACAGGGCAGGATCGTCAGGGTGTTTTTTATGTCACGAAGTGGAGGAGTCCGGCCAGCCGGTTCTTCGTGTGAGGAATAGTTCGGAGAGGGGATTGGCAGAAGAGACAGAGAAAAATCTGGCACCGCTTGCGTATCCAGAAAACAGCACAGAGCATGAAATGGTGGTCAAAGAGTTGTCCAATACACTTGACTGTGCTTGTAAGATTGGGACGGTCATGAAATGCGGCAGGATACGGAGGCTGACACCAAGAGAATGTTTTCGGCTGCAAGGATTTTCGGATGAAATTTATGACAGGGCGGCTTCTGTTACCTCCGAGACTCAGCTTTATAAGCAGGCTGGCAATGCGGTGACTGCACCAGTGGCTTATGCGGTGGCTATGGCTCTGCCGGAGAGCCGTGAGGCAGAACCGGGGGAGACTGGAAATAAAGAATAGTGGGGGCGGCTTCTTGACGAAGCCTTTCCCCGCTATATAGTATCTTGACAGGAGGAGGTGAAAGCGGTGGCACAGAGGGGAAGAAAACCAAAACCATCAGTGGTAAAGGCACTGGAAGGTAATCCGGGAAGACGAAGCCTGAATACGGGTGAACCGAAACCGGAGAGGAAAGCTCCGAGATGCCCTTCTTGGCTGGAGGAAGAGGCGAAGAAGGAATGGAAGCGAATGGCGAGGCAGTTAGAGCACCTTGGTATCCTTACGGAGATTGATATGGCGGCTTTTGCGGGATACTGTCAGGCTTATGCCCGCTGGAAAGAGGCGGAGGAATATATATCTGAAAATGGAGCAGTCATCCAGACACCATCCGGGTACTATCAGCAGATTCCCCAGGTGTCCATTGCGCAGACCTACTTAAAGATAATGAACCGTTTCTGTGAACAATTTGGGCTGACACCTTCTTCCAGATGCCGGATTGTTACGGATAAGGGGGAAGACGAAGGAAGTGACACCATGGAGATTCTGCTGCACAAGGGAGGAATCGGTTAGTGTTTGATGAAGCAAAGGCACAGCGGACGCTGCAATTTATCAATTGCCTGAAACACACGAAAGGCCAATGGAGGGGACAGACTTTTGAACTCCTCCCATGGCAGAAAACGATTATCCGGGATGTGTTTGGGACGGTGAAAGAAAATGGGTTCCGCCAGTACAACACGGCCTATGTGGAGATACCGAAGAAGAATGGGAAGCAGCTGGCACTTGATACGCCAATCCCTACACCCAATGGATATACTACTATGGGGGAATTAAAAGTAGGTGATATCGTATTTGATGAAGACGGAGTTCCCTGCCATGTTGTGGCAAAGAGTGAAGTGGATGACACGGAGCGGGCTTATAAAATCTCATTTAGGGATGGAAGCAGCATTGTAGCCGGACACAGACATCTATGGAAAGTCCAAGTCACAAGGAACGGAAAAAAGGAAAAGCTCCTGACTACTGGAGAAATGTATCAAAGACAAGGAAGTCATGTGGTTGACAGGGCATTATTCCGCATCCCAATTGGGGGTGCTTTTATTTTGCCCGAAAAGCAGTTGGCACTCCACCCATATCTGTATGGATATTGGATTGGCAATGGGTGTGCAACAAAACCGGAAATCACTGTAATGCGGGATGACGTGAACAGGGTGGCTTCCTGTATTCCCTATCCATTGCATAACCATTACCAGCAGGAAGGTTATTCTGATAGACTGGCGTACAAAGTGCTGAAAAAGGTATTGGTATCCAATTACCGTGAAAAGAGGATTGGCCAGCCTTTTCTCTGCGGTTCCTACCAACAGAGACTTGAATTGCTGCAGGGGCTTATGGATTCCGATGGCTGTGTGAGCAATGAAAAGGGGCAGTCCATCTATGTGACGATTCTGCCGGGACTAGCGGATGATGTGAGAAAACTGCTATGGTCCCTTGGGATCAAGAATACCGTAAACACATTTCCCTCGAAACGATTTGATAGGGAAACGGGAGAAATATGCTACAGGGTTTGTTTTACGGCATTTGAAGATATGGCGGTATCAGGACTTAAAAGAAAAAATGGAAACAGGGTAAGAAGAAACAGAAGAAGCCGTTCTCACTTTCACTATATCAGTAAAATAGAAATTGTGGAAAATGTCCCGATGCAATGCATTCAGGTAGACAGCCCTTCCCACATGTATTTGGCAGGAATTTCAGCAGTACCAACCCATAATAGTGAACTGGCGGCAGGGATTGCCCTTTATATGACTTGTGGTGATGGGGAGTGGGGAGCGGAGGTGTATGGCTGTGCCTCAGACCGGCAGCAGGCATCTATTGTATTTGATGTGGCGGTTGATATGGTAGATCAGTGTCCGGCATTGAAGAAAAGGATTAAGCCGGTTATGTCCGTAAAGCGGCTTGTATATAAGCCTACCAATAGTTTTTATCAGGTGCTGTCGGCGGAGGCATATACAAAGCATGGGCTGAATGTCCATGCGGTTATTTTTGATGAGCTGCACAGCCAGCCAAACCGGGAATTGTTTGATGTTATGACCAAAGGCTCTGGTGACGCCAGGACACAGCCGCTATTTTTCCTGATTACTACAGCCGGGACAGACCGCCATTCTGTGTGCTTTGAACAACACCAAAAGGCGGAGGATATCATATTTGGAAGGAAGATTGATAAGACATTCTATCCAGTGATTTACGGTGCCGGGGATGAGGCGGACTGGACTTCGGAGAAGGTCTGGTATGCGTCAAACCCATCACTGGGGCATACGATTGACATTGAAAAGGTGAGGAACGCTTACCTGAGTGCCAAAGATAATCCGGCAGAAGAAAACATCTTCCGGCAGCTCCGGCTGAACCAGTGGGTAAAGCAGTCCACCCGGTGGATGCAGATGGAAAAATGGGATACCTGTGCATTTGCGGTGGATGAGCGGGAACTGCTGGGCAGGGAATGCTACGGCGGGCTGGATTTGTCCAGCACTACGGACATCACGGCATTTGTGCTGATTTTCCCTCCAAGGGATGAGGAAGAAAAGTATATCGTCCTGCCGTATTTTTGGATTCCGGAGGAGAACATGAGGCTCCGTGTCCGGCATGACCATGTGCCATATGATGTGTGGGAGCAGCAGGGATTCCTAAAGACAACGGAGGGGAATGTGATCCATTACGGATTTATAGAGAAGTTCATTGATGACTTGGGAAGGAAGTTTCATATCAAAGAGATTGCCTTTGACCGCTGGGGAGCAGTGCAGATGGTGCAGAATCTGGAAGGGCTTGGATTCACAGTGATTCCGTTTGGCCAAGGTTTCAAGGATATGTCACCGCCGAGTAAGGAATTGATGAAGCTGACGCTGGAACAGAAACTGGCGCATGGCGATCATCCGGTACTGCGGTGGATGATGGATAATATCTTTGTCCGTACCGATCCGGCAGGCAATATTAAGCCGGATAAGGAGAAATCTACGGAGAAGATAGATGGGGCAGTGGCAACAGTGATGGCACTTGACAGGGCAATCCGGAATGGTAGCAATTCTGGAAGCGTGTATGATGGTAGAGGTATTTTGGTGTTTTAAAAGGTATGTATATTTGATACACTGGAGTAATGAAACTTTAAGTTGTAGTGGAAAACTGGACAACATTTTGATATAATTAGAAAAAAGTAGAGGGGTGTTGTTTAATGGGTTTTCCTAAAGAAATTAGAGAGCAAGCGTTAATAGCTTGTAAAAGATATTGCGTTCTATGTGAGCGCGAAAAAGGTGTAAATGTTGAATGTCATCATATTATTCCCCATGCAAATGGAGGGCCAGACACTTTTGAAAATTGTATTCCATTGTGCTTTGATTGTCATTCAAAGGTTGGGGCATATAACCCTAAGCATCCAAAAGGAAATAAGTTTTCACCAGAAGAACTGAAAATAAGACGTAATTCGTTCTACCAAAGAGTCGCAGATGGTGAATTCCCCAAATATATAGATAGTGCGGGTGGTAATGAGGAGGATAAAGTATTATATCAAAAAATTAAAGAACTATTTCAATCTCCAAATTTGAAGTATTATTTAACGGAAGTCGATTTAGGTAATGATTTTGATAATAGAGTATTTTATCCGTTAAATCAGCTTATGCAATACAATAATGACCCTGATTACGAATTTGTAGATTATGAGGTTGAAGAGTATAGAAAGCGTTTGTTTGTTGCAGTGAATGAATTCTTAAACTATAAAGCGGTGAATACTTTTCCAACGAATATTGGCACACAGGCAATTTACACATGGAAAAATGATGATTATGATTTTAAAGAGAGTTCACACATTAACATGGAATTTAACAATCTTGCTACAGCAATATGGGATGCTTATAAAGCATTTATAAGTATATGTAAAAGAAAGCTAAATTGATATTGTTTTCTAGCTAATTATTGATAAGGAGTAGAGCGAACGAATGTTTGCAGATACACCTAACCGACAGTTCAACGATTTATGCATTGTGTATGGATGCGGTAAAAGTAGTCTAATTAATTCATTAAAAATCCAGTGTGCTGAATTAATAACCAAGGAGACAAATTACAGCTTGTCAGTACGTACAAGTTTCATTATGAATATCGTCAGCAATTGTGCATTCAAAGGCATCTAATTCAGAGGTGCTTTTCTTTTATCACTTATAGGAGGTACTGATGAAATTATCAACCATTTTAGGAATACGGAGTGCAAGGGATAAGCCAAAAGACAGTTTCAGTGGTTCGGCTTATTCCTTTTTATTTGGGCGGACTACTAGCGGAAAGCCGGTGAATGAACGGACAGCTATGCAGACTACGGCAGTTTATTCCTGTGTGCGGATTCTGGCGGAGGCGGTGGCATCCCTTCCGCTGCATATTTACCGTTATACAGTTGCTGGGAAGGAACGGGTGGTGGATCATCCTCTTTATAAAATTCTTAATGATGAGCCAAATCCGGATATGACTTCCTTTGTATTCCGGGAAACTATGATGAGCCACCTTTTGATCTGGGGTAATGCCTATTCTCAGATTATCAGAGATGGTGCAGGCCGGGTGATTGGTTTGTATCCATTGCTCCCCGATAAGATGGAGGTAGACCGACTGGAAAATGGGGAGCTTGTATATTATTATTCCAGGTATTCAGAGGAGAATCCAAACTTTCGGGAAATGGGCAGGATAGTTCTGCGGCAGCAGGATGTACTGCATATTCCGGGGCTTGGCTTTGACGGACTGGTTGGATATTCTCCGATTGCTATGGCGAAGAATGCTGTAGGCATGACACTGGCATGTGAAGAATACGGAGCCAGTTTCTTTGCCAATGGTGCAAATCCGGGCGGTGTACTGGAGCATCCGGGGGTGTTGAAAGACCCAGGTAAGGTACGGGAAAGCTGGAATAGCGTGTACCGTGGTTCTAATAATGCCCACAAGATTGCAGTATTGGAAGAAGGTATGAAGTATCAGCAGATTGGTATTCCGCCGGAGGAGGCGCAGTTTCTGGAAACAAGAAAGTTTCAGATTAACGAGATTGCAAGGCTGTACCGGATACCGCCGCACATGGTAGGGGATTTGGAGAAATCCAGCTTTTCTAATATTGAGCAGCAATCACTGGAGTTTGTAAAGTACACTCTGGACCCATGGGTAATCCTCTGGGAACAGTCTCTGCAGAAAGCGCTTCTTCTGCCAGAAGAGAAGAAAGAGTATTTCATAAAGTTGAACGTGGACGGTCTGCTCCGTGGCGATTATCAGAGCCGGATGACTGGCTATGCCACAGCGAGACAGAACGGATGGATGTCAGCCAATGATATTCGTGAGTTGGAAGATTTGAATCCGATACCGGAAAAAGATGGCGGAGATTTATACCTGATAAATGGAAATATGACAAAATTAAAAGACGCCGGTTTATTTGCTGGAAAAAACATAGAAAAGGAACTTACTTAGTGGTTTGGAAATGCCACAGAGAAGGTTCCTTTTTTAATGTCATTCTATAAAGTAGGCTGGTGGTTATGTGCAAGAGACAAAGAGGATTGTTGTGAATCTCTGCTTGCAGCAGGAAGGTGAGGGGTAAAGGTGAAACGGAAATTTTGGAACTGGGTTAAAAATGAGGATGAAGGTATAAGAACTTTATATCTGGATGGGGAAATTTCAGATGAAACATGGTATGGAGATGAAGTGACACCGCAGATGTTTAAGACAGAACTGGCAGCAGGGGAAGGGAATATTACGGTTTGGATTAATTCACCGGGAGGGGATGTGTTTGCGGCGGCACAGATTTATAACATGCTGATGGACTATAAAGGCAATGTCACGGTCAAGGTGGATGCTCTGGCAGCTTCGGCGGCTTCTGTCATCGCTATGGCTGGAACTACAGTTCAGATGTCCCCAGTGGCAATGATGATGATTCACAATCCCATGACCATAGCAATTGGGGATTCGAAGGAGATGAAGAAGGCTGGTGAAATGCTAAATGAGGTAAAAGAAAGCATTATGAACGCCTATGAAATCAAAACTGGAATGAACCGCACAAAGATATCCAATCTGATGGATGCAGAAAGCTGGTTCAATGCCAGAAAAGCGGTGGAGCTTGGTTTTGCAGATGAAGTCTTAGAGGACAAATGCGGAGGTGGAGGGCAGAAGAAAAAGGACGGGCTGGAAATGGAAGGAATGATGTTTTCCAGAATGGCGGTTACTAATTCCCTAATGGAAAAGTTAATCCCGAAACCGGAGGGAAAGAAAGTCCCGGTGGAACAGTTGGAAAAGAGGCTTGCCCTCTTATCACATTAAGTGGAGGAAAATCAGAATGAGTAAAGTATTGGAATTAAGGGAGAAACGGGCAAAGGCATGGGAGGCGGCAAAAGCTTTTCTGGATACAAAAAGAGGAAATGACGGGCTATTGTCCAGTGAGGATACTTCCACTTATGAAAAAATGGAAAAAGATGTGGTGGATTTAGGAAAAGAGGTAGAGCGTCTGGAGCGTCAGGCGGCTATTGATCTGGAATTATCGAAGCCAACCAGTACGCCGATTACGAATAAACCCAATGGGAATCCGTCTGGTGAAGGGAAGAAGGGCAGGGCAGCCGATGAGTATCGCAGGGAGTTCTGGAATTCCATGCGTAAGAAGAATTATTTTGACATCAATAATGCCCTACAAATCGGAACGGATTCCGAGGGCGGCTATCTGGTGCCGGATGAGTTTGAAAGCACCTTGGTGGAGGCATTGGAGGAAGAAAACGTGTTCCGTGCCCTGGCAACGGTCATCCAGACTTCCAGCGGTGACAGGAAAATCCCAGTGGTGGCTACAAAAGGGGAAGCCTCCTGGATTGATGAGGAGGGTTCAATCCCGGAATCGGATGACATCTTTGGTCAGGTGTCCATTGGAGCCTATAAAGTAGCTACCATGATTAAGGTATCCGATGAACTGTTAAATGACAGTGTATTTAATCTGGAAGCGTATATTTCTAAAGAATTCGGACGAAGAATCGGGGCAAAGGAAGAGGAATCGTTCTTTGTAGGTGACGGAACAGGAAAGCCCACAGGAATATTTAATGCCACAGGCGGTGCGGCAGATGGTGTGACAACAACAGGGGCAGCTATTACTTTTGATGATGTGATGGATTTATATTATGCTGTAAAATCTGCATATCGAAAAAAGGCGGTATGGGTATTGAATGACACGACTGTGAAGGCAATCCGCAAATTAAAAGATGGCAATGGGAATTATATCTGGCAGCCATCCTTACAGGCTGGACAGCCGGATATGATTTTAAACCGTCCGTACCAGACCTCCTCTTATGTGCCGGAACTGGCGGCAGGGAAGAAGGTCATGGCATTTGGGGATTTTTCCTATTACTGGATTGCTGACAGGCAGGGGCGTTCTTTTAAGCGTCTGAATGAACTCTTTGCGGCAACAGGGCAGGTTGGCTTTCTGGCAAGCCAGAGAGTTGATGGCAAGCTGATTTTATCAGAAGCTATCAAGACGCTGGCAGTAAAAGCAGGAAGTGGTTCATAAATAGCATATAAATCAGGCTTCAATCTGATATAGGCAGCGGATTTTTTATGAGGAGGGAGGAGACTTATGGTAGTGACGTTAGAAGAAATAAAACAATATGTGCGGATAGACACTGCAGATGAGGATGTTCTCCTTCTCACCCTGCTTGCCACATCGGAAAGTCTGTGCAGTGATATTTTACGCAGTTCCTTTGAGGAGATGGAGGAAATCCCGGAACCGGTGAGAACTGCGGTGCTGTATGGAGTTTCCTATCTGTATGAGAATCGGGAGCAGGCAGACTTTAAAGACCTGACTATCACTCTGAAATGTCTGCTCTTTGGTCAGAGGGATGAGGTGTTCTAATGAGGATAGGGCAGTGGCGGGAGCGTATTCTGATTCAGAAAAACGGGATTGAAACCGATAATGTGGGCAATCAGAAAAATATATGGACAGAATATTATTCCTGCTGGGCATATGTGAACAATCTGTCATGAAAGGAATATTGGGAGGCGGCTCAGGTGAATCAGGAGGCTTCCTTGTATTTTATTGTCCGGTATTGCAGCGAATTGAAACAAATGGACAGCACCCAGTACCGGATTGTGTTCCGAGAGGAAATCTACAATATTACCTTTGTGGATTTCATGCAGTACCAGAATAAGACGTTGAAGTTGCGGGCGGAGAAAGTGAAGAGGTAGAAGATGTCAGACAGACGTGTCCGTGTGGAGGGGATGGCAGAAGCAATAGCACAATCCATATCAGATTATGCGAATCTATCCAATGAAGTCATGAAGGAATGCGTGGCGGATGTGAGTAAGTCCATTAAGAAAGATATTCGGGACAATGCCCCGGTAAAGAGCGGCAGATACAAGAAAAGCTGGACGGCCGCAAAGCAGCAAGAAAATGCAAACACACTGACTATGGTGGTTCACAGCCGGAACCGTTATCAGATTGCCCATCTTCTGGAGCATGGGCATGTGAAACGGGGCGGAGGCAGGGTACAGGCCATTCCTCATATTGCTCCGGCGGAGCAGCGTGGAGGGTTGGAATTGGTTTCCAAAATAGAACGGGGGATTTCGGAATGAACCAGCAACAGGTAATGGCAATGGTAGAAGAAATAAATCTGCCTTTTGCTTATGACCACTTTGCAGAAGGCCAGTCACCAGAACCGCCGTTTTGTGTATTTCTATATCCGGGAGCCAGGAATTTCTCAGCGGATGGACTGCCTTATTTTAAAATAAATCGTCTGCATGTGGAGATTTATACGGATTTCAAATCCGCAGAACTGGAAGAACAGGTGGAGGCGGTGTTGGAGCGACATGACATTTTTTATGGAAAAAGCGAAGTATGGGTGGAATCGGAGCGTCTGTACGAGGTGCTTTATGAAATGGAGGTTTAGAAAATGGGAAATAAAGTGAAGTTTAATATCTGTAATGTTCACTATGCCCCGCTGACAGCAGGGGAAGAGGGTTCGGATACTTTTGGAACACCAGTGGCAATGCCGGGTGCGGTTTCTCTTAGCATGGATCCAAATGGGGAGCCGGAATCTTTCTATGCGGACGGTATTGAGTATTACATCATAAATAATAATATGGGATATGACGGAGATTTGGAGCTGGCGATGATACCGGAGGCATTCCGTACAGAGATTTTAAAGGAAGAAACGGATGCCAATAAGGTACTGGTGGAGAACTGCAATGCAGAGACAGGCAGCTTTGCCCTGCTCTTTGAGTTTGATGGGGATGTGAAGAAAATCCGCCATGTGCTGTATAATTGTTCGGCATCCAGGCCCAAAATTGAGAGCAAGACCAATGAGGAGTCAAGGGAAGTGCAGACGGAAACCCTGACGGTGAAAGCCCGTCCGCTGGCAAGTGGTTATGTCAAAGCGAAGACTGGGGATACAACAACATCTGCGGTTTATGATGATTGGTATAAGGCGGTATATCTGCCTACTGCGGAAGAGGCGAAACCTGCCCGGGCGAGTCAGGTTCTGAATGGTTTGGAAGCAAAAATGGGTTCAAAGATGGAAAAGGGGGTCTCTGAAAAATGAGTATTATAAGGAATGTAGGGATAGATGGGAAGGAAGTCCGGTTTAAGGCATCAGCGGCGATTCCGAGGATTTACCGCTTGAAATTCCAGAGGGATATTTATAAGGATTTGCGATTATTGGAAAAGAGTGTGGGAAATTCGGAAGAGGGTGAGTCCAGCCTGGATTTGTTCTCACTGGAAATGTTTGAAAATATTGCCTTTGTCATGGCGAAACATGCGAATGGAACTATCCCGGATACGCCAGAGGAATGGCTGGATGAATTCAATACCTTTTCAATCTATCAAGTACTTCCGAAGCTGATTGAACTTTGGGGATTGAATGTACAGACGGACATTGAGGCTAAAAAAAACTTCGCCCCACAGAGCGTGAAATGACAACACCGCTGTTTCTTCTGCGGTGTGTGCAGTTAGGGCTTTCCATGCAGGACTTGGAACTGTTGTCTATTGGCCTGATTAATGATATGTATGCGGAGAGCCGGAATGATGACTGTAAGTATGCTGTATTGGCTACGCAAGAGGACATGGATAAATGGTAATGTTTCAATTTATTCATTTATCACTTTTATACAATCAGTATCTTTTTTCAATTTTTCCATGATAAAGTCACTTTGAACACAAAAGGTTTTGATTTTATTTTAGCCAGCAAATTATAAGGCTAATATTATTTTGGCATAACATGACGGTTTTTCGCTTTTAGGATAAACACTAGAGACATTTTGACAGATGATGCAGTTTAATAAAATCCGAACTTTTATCTGTTTAAAACGCTGAGATATCGAATTTATTTGGAAAAGGTTCGGATTTTCTAAAGGTACGGATAAATGGACAGATTCTGATTTACGTTGATAAACCAGCCTTTTCTTGTTATACTGAGAGCAGAAACGGCTGGCAGAGTCAGCGGAAAATCAGAATTTGTAGGAGAAAAAGATTATGGCAAAAGAAAAGGCATCATTCAGAGATTTTTTATCAACAGTTGCACCAGAACACCAAGCGTTTGTTGAGAAACTTAATGAGAAACTTGTTGAACAAGGCTGTGTACTTGTAATTAAGGATTCAAAAAGTGGTTACGCTGCTTCATATCAACTAGATAAAAAAACAGTAATGAATTGGGTGT
The DNA here is from genome assembly GCF_000797495.1 of Robinsoniella peoriensis. GTDB lineage: Bacteria > Bacillota > Clostridia > Lachnospirales > Lachnospiraceae > Robinsoniella > Robinsoniella peoriensis. Next base: position 27,132 of record NZ_JTGN01000004.1, on the reverse strand, counting down.
TTCGCAAATCAGGTGTTTGGGCACGGATTTACGGTGATAATGCCAGCAAATATGAGAATACAATCGCTTCTTTGACCGCTGATATGCAAAAGAAAATGACTGCTTCTCGTGACTGCAAGAGACTTATTGACCCTACTGCATGTAGCGATACCTGTGTTAAAGGTTTTGTTTATGCTCTCAATGGCGATACACATAAAAAATGTCGGAATGACGGAATGTTATTCCTACTGACAAATGAAACAGCGGAGCATATAGCTGAGCTGATCTGTGCAGAGGTTGCTGTGCGAAGGTTGGTTTCAAAGTAAATTCCAGGTTGTCGGAATAAATAATGGAAAGCAAACAGTAAAGTTAGGAGGTCGCATAGTTGATTGATATAAAAGATATGAATTACAAACCAAATATGGAAGAACTGAGCACCTTCATAAACAATCCGTTTTTCGCCGAGTTATGCCGACATTTGAAGAATGATTATAAGGCTCTTTGCAAAATAGAATATAGCAAAGATGTCTGGCTGCGAGGATGGAACATAAAGTTTAAAAAGGCAGGGAAATCATTATGCACGGTTTATCCGAAGGAAAACTATTTTACTGTGTTAGTGGTTGTTAGTAAGAAAGAAAAGGAACAGGTGGAATATCTTTTGCCGCAATTGTCCTGTGATATTCAGAAAGCATATGCGGAAACAAAAGAAGGAAACGGACAAAGGTGGCTGATGATTGATTTAGAGACTTGTGGAGGAGTATACGATGATGTTGCACAGCTTATTCGTATCCGCAGACAAAGTAAATAGATTCTGCTTTCTGGGAGGTAACATACTTGACTGAGCGAACGGAAGTTTTGGATTACGGCATGACTTTGCCTGATGTATATATGGATACGCCATTCCATGATAACAACTGGGTGCTTCTCCGTTCCAAAAAGAATAAAAAGGCATTTGCATGGACTTATGAGAAAGACGGAACGATGAGGGTAAATGTGAAGGTAGAGCCACAGTGGAGGGATTTCTGGAGGAATGCCTATCTGTCTGTCCTGCCGGGATACCATCAAAATAAAGAACATTGGAATACGGTTATTCTGGACGGAACAATTCCTGATAAAGAGATAAAACGGATGATTGCAGAAAGTTACGACCTGATTATAAAGAAAAAATAGTACCTTCAACCATAGTTAAATAAAGATTACATAGGCATCTATCGAAATGATGGGTGTCTTTTTTAATACATTTACTGAGCCTTAGAGGCTCTTTTTTTCTGTCCAAAAACAGGAGGTAAGTATCACATGGCCAACCGAATACAGGGTATCACGGTGGAAATCGGCGGTGATACCACTAAGTTATCCAATGCATTAAAAGGTGTCAATTCTGAAATACGCAATACCCAGTCACAGTTGAAGGATGTAGAAAAACTGCTAAAGCTGGACCCGCACAATGCGGAACTGCTGGCACAGAAGCAGCGGCTGTTAACGGATGCCATCGGGGAAACCAGAGAGAAGCTGGAGGCGTTGAAGTCTGCGCAGCAGCAGGTTCAGCAGCAGTTTGAGCGGGGAGAAGTTACAGCAGACCAGTACGATGCCCTGCAGCGCGAAATCATCGAGACGGAGCAGAATCTGGAAGACTTGGAGCATCAGGCAGAGGACACCAACAGATCCCTGTCCGGCTTTTCTCAGGCTGCGGATAAGATTGGCAAGTTCGGGGATGCCGCTACGTCTGCCGGAAAGAAGATGCTTTCAGTAACCGCCGCCATTACAGCGGCAGGAGGGGCATCTGCTAAGATGGCAATGGATTTTGAGGACGCTATGGCAAAGGTCAGTACCATTGCGGATACCACGGAGGTTCCGCTATCGGAGTTGGAAAAATCTATCCTTGCCCTGTCAAACCAGACTGGGATTTCTTCCACGGAGATTGCAGATAACGTGTATGACGCTATTTCCGCAGGGCAGAAAACAGGGGATGCGGTGAACTTTGTTTCCAATTCCACTATGCTGGCAAAAGCAGGCTTTGCAGATGCCGGGAGTGCTCTGGATGTGCTGACTACCATCATGAACTCTTATGGCTTGGAAGCGGGGGAGGTCACGAAGGTGTCGGATATCTTGATTCAGACTCAGAATCTTGGTAAGACAACAGTGGGGGAACTGTCTGCTTCCATGGGTAAGATTATCCCGACTGCCAAGGCAAACGGTGTGGCTTTAGATCAGGTGGCGGCTGGCTATGCGATTATGACAGCGAATGGTGTTGCGACCGCAGAAACCACCACCTATATGAATTCTATGCTGAATGAACTGGGAAAATCCGGTACCAAGGTATCGGATACCCTGAAAGAGAAAACGGGAAAATCTTTTACGGAACTTATGCAGGGAGGGGCAAGCCTTTCTGATGTACTGCAGATTGTATCTGACAGTGCAAAAGACCAGGGGCTTGCCTTTACGGACTTATGGGGCAGCGCTGAAGCTGGTAAGGCGGGATTGATTCTTCTGGGGGACAGTGCGGATACATTTAACGGTACATTGGAGCAGATGCAGAATTCCACTGGGGCTACACAGACTGCTTTTGATAAGCTGCAGACAAACTCCAACACGATTAAAATTGCATTTAATCAGTTGAAAAACACAGCGATTGAATTTGGTATAGCGATTATGAGTGTGCTGGCTCCGATTTTGGTTGCATTGGCAGATAAGATACAGGCTTTCACCACATGGTTTTCCGGTCTATCGGATGGTACAAAAAAGATGATTGTTATGATTGCTGGGATTGTTGCCGCAGTTGGTCCGGTATTAATTATTGTGGGAAAGGTAGCAACCGGTATTAGTGTCATTATGACATTGGTATCTACGCTTGGCCCGGTTATTGCGGGTATTATTCCTGTCATCTCCAGTGTTGGTGCGCCGATACTTGCCATAATTGCAGTGATTGTGGCAGTGATTGCAATTGGGAAACTTTTGATTGAACATTGGGATGAAATCAAGGCAGCCTGTCAGGCTATTTGGAATTCCATTAAGGAGTTCTTTGCAGGATTGTGGGAGGGAATCAAAGCAACAGCAAGCGCGGCATGGACAGCAATTTCCACATTTTTTACATCTCTATGGACAGGGATTTCTACGGTGGCACAGACCATATGGAATGGAATTTCCCTGTTTTTCACTACTTTGTGGGAGGGAATAAAAACTTTGTTTCAGACGGTACTCACTGTGATTTCCACCATTGTGACTACGTATTTTAACCTTTATAAATCCATCATTACGACCGTTCTGACGGTGATTCAAAACATTTTCACCACGGTCTGGAATGCAATCAATACTGTGGTGACTTCGGTTGTAACAGCGGTACAGACATTCCTTACCACCGCATGGACTGCCATCCAGAAGGTTATAACCGCAGTTCTTAACACAATTGGGAACATTGTTTCAACGGTTTGGAACGGTATCCAGTCTGTGGTGTCCACTGTAATGAATGTGGTCAGCAGTACCATTTCCAATGTGTGGAATGGGGTCAAAAACACGGTATCCACAGTGTTGGATGCCATAAAGACTTCGGTAACTAACATCTTTGGCAGCATCGTAAGTGGTATCAGCGGAGCCATGGGCAATGTTTATAATGCGGTCAAGGGAGGATTTGAGCAGGCGGCAGGATTTGTCAAAGGGCTGGCTTCGGATGCGTGGAACTGGGGTGTTGACATTGTAAACGGAATCGCAGACGGGATCAGAAACGCAATAGGAAATGTGGTGAATGCGGTGAAAGGTGTGGCGGACAGAATTGCGTCCTTCCTCCACTTCTCTGTGCCGGATGAAGGACCGCTGTCAGAATATGAAAGCTGGATGCCGGATTTTATGCAGGGTCTGGCAAAAGGCATTGAAAAAAGCAGGGGAATGGTAGAACAGGCAGTGGGCGGCGTGGCTTCTGATATGGTAATCAGCCCACAGTTGTATGGAGTGGATAAAATGGCATTGCAGCAAAGTATTTCCAAAGATTCCATGGGGCAGTTATTAGGAAGTATTAAAGAAATGATTGGTGGAATAAGTGCGGGAAATTCAGGGACGATTAGTATCCCGGTTTACCTTGGCGGGACACTTCTGGATGAGGTGATAGTAAATGCGCAGACCAGGCAGAATCTTAGATCAGGAGGCAGATAGCATGGCATTCATACAGTTCTTAAATTTTGATGGGGAAGACCTGCCCTTACCGGATTCCTATGAAGTTGGAATGGATGACGTGGAATCTGATGCAGGTGGAGAAACCGAAGCCGGGACAATACAAAGGGATATAGTGAGGGTAGGAGTATACCGTATTCCCGTTGCGTTCTCGGTAAGCTCTAAGTGGCTTAAGAAGCTGACCGAGTATAAACAGAAAAAAAGAATTACAGTTACTTTCTTTGATCCATGGACGATTAAAACCAGGAAGTCAGAGATGTTTATAGATGGGTACAAAGCACAGCTTGTAAAAGACACGTCCTATCAAGGCTTGTGGAAAGTATCGTTTACCGTAAGAGAGTTTTAGGGAGGCAGTTTATGTATCCGGTCAGTTTGGAATTTTTAAAGGCAGTACAAGAGAATACCAGAGTCTGCTATTTTGAGGGGAAAATTAAAACGCTGCAAGGAAGAGAGTATTTATTTGGCAATCAGGAAATCGTAAAAGGCTCCGGTTATGTGCTAAATCAATGCTGCAGTGAAACAGAAATCGGGATAGGAACAGTCTATGCGGCTGAAATGGGAATTACCCTGTATTCGGAAATAGACCATTACACACTGGAGGGGGCATTCATTGAACTGAGCTACCATTTAGAGGTGGCAGAAGGCAGATATGAATCCGTACCCATGGGTGTATTTGAAATCAGCGAAGCAAACCGGATGGTAAAATGCCTGGAAATAAAAGCATATGACTACATGCTTCGTTTTGATAAGCCATTCAAGACCAATGCATCCTCTGGCAATGCATATGATTTTCTGAAAATGGCAGGAGAGAGCTGCGGTGTGGAGCTGGCACAGTCCGAGCAGGAAATCCAGCGGATGGAAAATGGAAGCACTGTCCTTGGTATCTATTCGGAGAACACCATAGAATCATGGAGAGATCTGCTTGCTTACACCGCACAGGTACTTGGATGTTTTGCGACAATAAACAGGGAGGGAAAACTGGAACTGCGGAGTTACAACAGAAAATCTGTGTGGAAATTTTCTGACAGGCATCGTTTTTCCAGCAGCTTCTCCGATTTTGTGACCAGATATACAGCAATCAGCTCCACGAACCAGAAAACAGCAACAGCGGAGTATTACGCTTTGGAGAAGGATGACGGGCTGACCATGAACCTTGGAATTAACCCGCTACTCCAATTTGGTTTAGAGGAAACAAGGAAAAAACTCCTCACCAATACCCTGCATAAAGTCGCGGAAATCAATTATGTCCCATTCGATTCTGTGACCATAGGAAATCCGGCGCTGGATCTTGGAGACTGCATTCAATTCTCCAATGGGCAGGCAGATGAAAACCAAAAGACCTGTATTACCAGCTATCATTATAAACTGAACGGAAAGCAAACGGTAAAATGCGTTGGGAAAAATCCAAGGCTCAGTCAGGCAAAATCAAAAAATGATAAGAACATCATAGGACTTTTAAACCAGATAGAGGCAGGCAAGATTGCAGTGCGTGTCTATCGGAATGCAGCCCCTGTGGTGCTGGGAGCAGATATGGCGGAAATTATCAACATGGAATTTGCCGCCAATGAGGATACGGATGCCCAGTTTTTTGCATCCATTTTATTGGATGTATCAGCGGAAACTGTGGAGAGACAGGTGACCGCAAGTATTACTGTACCGGATTCAGAAAAACAGCAGGGAGACAGGATTGAGCTGGTCTGGACAGAAGAAGGAAAAGCATCTTTTCAGGTAATTTATAAGATAGACGATAAAGAAGAAATGGTTTACCGACCGACAGAGACATGGCAGTCTGGCCAGCATATCCTGAATCTCTATTACCCGCTTACGGGGATTGCCAAGAATACAATGAATCGGATGCAGGTGTATCTGACTGTATCGGGAGGTGAAGCGATTGCGGAAAGGGGCTGGATTTTGGCTTCTGTCAGAGGGCAGGGGGTTAGTGCTAATCAAAATTGGGACGGACGGATTGAAATTAAGGAACAGTTTGCAGTAGTTGAGGCACCGGGACACATGGTAGTAAAACCAATTTCGGAGATGGTATCCGTTAAGCAGCAGATCCCAACATCTGCAAACTTAACACAGCAAATCCATACGGTTGTAATGGGTGGAATCAGGCTCATAGATATGGAGGAAGAAATGAGTATATTAGAAAAAGACAGAACAGAGCAAAGATAGAAAGGGGAGAAATGGTATGTATTACAAGGGAATCGCAGAAATAGAAATGACAAGTGTTGAGGATGGAACAAAAGAAGTTGTATATGAAGAGAATATGGTGACAAATGCAGTCCGGCAGGTATTTGAGGGCAGCTTGGAAGCACTTTTTTGTACTATTGATAACTGTTACGGGCTAAACCTGATTGACAGTTTTCTGCCCATTGCAGGCAATGCCATAGGGGGTATCCTGCTTTTCAAGGATTCAGTGGAAGAAAATTCAGATAATATCTATGTCCATTCATCCACGGAGTGTATAGGATATGCGTCCAGCAATGTAAACCCTACAGAAAATCCGAAAAGAGGAAGCCTGAATCTGACAGAATCTATAAAGCTGGATAATGGATTTAAGTTTGTCTGGGATTTTACAACCAGCCAGGGGAATGGAACAATTGGAAGTCTTTGCCTGACACACAAAGGGGGAGGCGCGGGCTTCTATGGAGATGGCTATGATAATGAATCCAAAGTGCTGCTCATGAAAAAGTTGAATTCCACCTGCCATTTCTCATTTCTGGACCGGTATCTGGACATTGTTGAAATTGATTTTGTGAACGATTACTTCTATTCCATATCCATGACACTCAAGAATGAAATAATTATTAAAAAAATAAAAAAACGGTTTCTGGCCATAGGTGTCAATGACACACCACTTGATACAGGGGATGTACTTCTGGACAGCAGAACCTTAATTCCAACGATTTTTACAGATACACTTTCAAATGAAAGGAACGTAGACTTTTTTGATGGAAAAGATGGATACTGGTACGGATTTATGGGAGCCGACAGCAACCGTGCAAATGCTGAGATCAAATGGATGAAAATTCATAAAGACACTTATGCATTCACAGAAGGGAAATGGGTACTGCAGGGTGTGACGATGAAGATGCTGGGGTCCCGTTCGAATATGAATACAAACCTTTATTTAAAATGCACGTATTGCGTCATGAGAAACGGATATCTGTATTTTATTAATTACGACAAGACTGGGATTTATAAATTAAATGTGAATAACAGTGCGGATATTACCTTGATACCGCTGGGATTTAAGTCTGCATTTGCACAGGGAGAGCCTTATGGATATCTCTACATGTATATGCTGGATGATTGGATTATGGGGTCGGATTTTAGCATTGATATCAACGACAGAGTGTGCAAGCTGTTCAATAAGAATCCATTTCAATATGTGAATACTCCATTATTCCAGTGTGGTCCTTATCTGTATAGTTTCGGAAAATATACAAGCAGTGAGAAGAATAACCTGCAAAAAAGCTATTGGCTGCTCACCCCCTATCTGGCCACAATCAATAACTTAAGCAATCCGGTTGTAAAAACTGCGGATAAGACCATGAAGATTACGTATTTTTTGACAGAAACAAGTTAGCCGATTTGCAGTTAAAACCGTCAAATAGCTAAGTCTGTTTGAGCCTAATAAAAAAAGAAAAGCGAGGAATGGAAAATGAAAGATTTTGTATCAATGGGTCAGTATGTATTTGCATCTGTCGGGGTATTTTTTGGATGGTTTGTAGGGGGATTTGATGGATTTGTGTATACTTTGGTGGTATTTGTGGTTATTGATTACCTTACCGGTGTCATGGCATCTATTTTGAAAAAAGAGCTATCCAGCGGAGTGGGCTTTCGTGGAATTTTCAAAAAAGTAGTGATTTTTTGTCTGGTAGCGGTAGGGCATATCATTGATACCTATATAATTAAGAATGGCAGTATGCTGAGGGATGCGGTCATCTTTTTTTATTTATCCAACGAAGGTATTTCTATTCTGGAGAATGCAGGAAGAATTGGGCTGCCCATTCCAGAAAAATTGAGAAGCGTATTGGAACAGTTAAGGGAGGAAAAATCTGATGATGGTAAATAGGGATTATGTATCGGACAATAACACTTATGCGAATAATGATCCTCGGTATATCATTGTTCATAACACGGATAATTTTAATGCCGGTGCAAACGCACTGGCTCATGCCAAGGCACAATATAACGGGAATTTCGATAATATGTCTGCCCACTATTACACAGATGATGGGGAAACGGTGTATCAGGCGGCTTCCAATGGCAGCGGATGCTGGCATGTTGGGGTGAATTATGGAGGGCGGTTATTCGGTACAGTTAATAACAAGAATACCATCGGCGTGGAAATATGTGTACAGGCAGGGTATGATTTTGACAAGGCTTTTAATAATACAGCAGAGTTTGTCCGTCAGTTGATGGTGGAGACTGGAATTCCGGCTGAGCGGGTACTGCAGCATTACGATGTATGTGCAAAGAACTGTCCATCACAGATTAGGGCAAAAGGTTTATGGGAGGAGTTTAAACGCAAGATACAGTCTGGCGGAGGCAATGAGGGGGAAGATACAAGCACTTTTACTAAAATCATGGGAAACTCTGCGGCAACAGTTGAGCAGATGAAAACCTATATCAAAGAAAAGAATCCGGCGGTGGCACAGTCTGTATTGGACATGCTGCCGCTTTATTTATCAGACGGGGAAGCAGAAGGAGTCAGAGGTGATATCGCTTTTGCTCAATCCTGTTTGGAGACCGGAAATTTCACATTTGCACAATCAGCAGTTGCCTTAGAACAGAACAATTTTTGCGGTATGGGAGTTACGGAAAATGGTATGAAAGGAAATTCTTTTGATTCACCTCAGCTTGGCATCAGGGCACAGATTCAGCATCTGAAAGCTTATGCAAGTATGGATGCTTTGGTCAATGAAAATATTGATCCCCGTTTTAAATATGTTATGAGAGGGTCTGCCAAATACGTGGAATGGCTTGGCATACAGGAAAACCCAACTGGGAAAGGATGGGCGGCAGGAGCTGGGTACGGGGCGAAGATCGTTGCCATCTTGAAAGATATCACAGGGAATACAGGTAGTGGAAGCGGGGATGTGGCCGGCTCTGACCAGTCTGTTAAGCCGCTGTCTGGATTTGTGAAAGTGTTCTATAAGGGCAGAGATGGTCTGTATGTGAGGACTGCCCCGTGTATGGGGAACAATGTGAGCCAGGTGGTGTATGAAGGGATTTTTACCGTGACGGGTATTAGCGGTGACGGGCTGTGGTACAGGCTGAAATCGGGGCTTTATGTAACTACGGGAAGGGAGTATGTGCAGTTCATGGAGAGTCTGCCGACGGTATCTTCTTATTTGGTGAGGGTTAATATTGTGGATTTAAACATTCGAAAAGGACCGGGAACGGATTATTCCGGTACAGGGAAATTTACAGGTGCTGGTGTGTTTACCATTGTTGAGGAAGCGGGCGGGCAGGGAGCATCCAAATGGGGACTTCTGAAATCCTGCCAGAAGAAACGGGATGGGTGGATTTCTTTGGATTATGCCACGAGGATTTAGATGGCTCAGGAGGATGACTCAAAAACAATATTATGTAAGCATATAGAAAGGACATAAATTATGGATACCGATATGACCACTTTTGCTGAACAGCTTGCCAATCTCATAGCTAAATATGCAGATAAAATTGACTTAGAAAACTTACCTGATCCACCCCCGCCAGACCCGCCACAAAGATCAGCAGATTAAATGGTTGGTCTTTTTCTTTATTAAATCAAAATCTTGTTGAATATCCTTACCGTATTTGATATAATTCTTTTAACAAATTAATTCTACGTGTGACCTAAGTCCAAACTTTTACGAGGTGATTTAATATTGAATAAAAAAACGAAAGTATACACCTATAAGAGAGTATCTACATCCATGCAGGTAGACGGATATTCTCTTGATGCCCAGGATGATCGAATTACAAAATATGCCGACGCTTTTGATTTTGAAATCGTTGGCGAATATGAAGACGCAGGAAAGTCCGGAAAATCTATTGAAGGCCGTGCAGAATTTAAGAAGATGCTGGAAGATATAGAATCCAATAAAGATGGAGTTTCGTATGTGCTTGTGTTCAAGCTGTCACGTTTTGGCCGGAATGCCGCTGATGTATTAAGCACTCTTCAATTCATGCAGGATTATGATGTGAACCTAATTTGCGTTGAAGACGGGATTGATAGTTCCAAGGACGCAGGAAAGCTTATGATATCTGTGCTTTCAGCAGTAGCCGAGATTGAACGGGAAAATATTCTTGTGCAGACTATGGAAGGACGGAGACAGAAAGCCAGAGAAGGAAAATGGAATGGCGGCTTTGCGCCCTATGGCTATAGTCTGAATAATGGTAAACTGGAAATTGAAGAAAGTGAAGCGGAGGCTATCCGTTTGATTTTTGATAAATATACGAACACGGATATGGGGTCTAATGGCATAGCAAAGTATCTGGCGCAGCAAGGGATAGCGAAAAAGGAAAGGCAAAACGGTAATAGCCCGCTTTTTTCTGCAAAACTTATAAGGGATATATTGGATAACCCTATTTACAGCGGAAAAATAGCTTTTGGCCGGAGGCGGAATGAGAAGATAACAGGCACAAGGCAATACCATATCGTGAAACAAGATGATTATATGGTTTGTGATGGAATTCATGAAGCAATCATTGATGAAGATACGTGGGAAAAAGTGCAAGAAAAACGCAAATTACAGGCAAAGCGGTATGAACATGTCAACAAGGGTAAAGATGAAAAAATACATCTCCTATCAGGTATTCTGTGCTGCCCAATGTGTGGTTCTGGCATGTATGGTAATAAGTCAATTAAGAAGAAAAATGGCAAACATTATAAAGACTATTTCTACTATGGATGCAAACACCGCAGTATGACGCTGGGACATAAATGCACCTATAATAAGCAGCTGCAGGAAGAAAAGTTAGATAGTGCTGTAGCAGAAGTCATTGGAAAATTGGTTGGTAACCCTAAATTTGCTGATATGATGAAAAAGAAAATCAACATCAAAACAGATACCAGCGAAGTGGAAAAAGAGATAGCCAATTATCAAAAGCAGTTAAGTCAATATATCGGTACGAAACGAAGTCTTGAAAATCAGATAGACAACTTAAATTATGATGACAAGCATTATGATAGAAAGTTATCCGACTTGCAGGATAGGCTGGACAAGATGTATGATAATATTGAAGACGTTGAACACAGCCTAAAAGACTGCAAGGATAGAAAGCGGGCTATTGAGGCTGAAAAGCTGACAGGCGATAATATATATAAGACACTCATTTATTTTGATAAGCTTTATAATGTGATGGAAGATGCTGATAAAAGGGCATTACTGACAGCATTAATAAAAGAAATACATGTTTATGAGGAAGAACAAGCCAACGGACAGTGGTTAAAATCTATAGTATTTAAACTTCCAATCATTGAAAGTAATATGGAAATATGTTTGGACAATGAAACGCACGTTGAGTGCGTTTGTTTAATGACGAGAAAAGAGAAGTAAAAGTGCTGAAAAAGCCGATAAAATGGGCATTTCTCGGAAGATGGTTCGTAGCGTGAGTGAGTAGGAAATTTGGGAAATAGGGCGAGGCCTCAATGATGCCTTGATGGAATTTTGAAATCTGCCCTATGACTTATTATTCGATTTTGGCTTGGTGAGTGCGCAGGACTGCTGACATAGTGCGAGTGTAGGATTATTGACAGCAATCGGAGACACTGAAAGGCAAGCCAAATGGCTGTTGTATGGAGTTGATTTCAAAATGGGTAAGGAGGATTTAGAATGATAAATTTAGGGCAGCTTAAAGAGATAAGGATTTAAGAAAAGTATGGCCTCATGAGAAACTGGATTTCATGCCGTGGCTTGCAGAAGAAGATAATCTTATGTTGTTGTCAGATGCGGTAGGCTTAGAGATTACTGTGGATACCGAATCCAGTGTCGGAGATTTTAACGTGGATATTTATGCGATTGAAACTGGGATGGACAGAAAGATTATTATCGAAAATCAACTGGAAGATACCAACCATGACCACCTTGGCAAACTGATTATATACGCATCAGGAAAAGCGGCAGATTTTGTGATTTGAGTGGTAAAGCGCGCCCGTGAAGAACACGGAGCGGCAATCGAATGGCTGAACAACCATATGGATGAAAATATTGCGTTTTTCCTTTTGGAGGTTAAGTTATTTCAAATCGGTGATTTAGATATTGCTGTAAAATTTGAAGTCATTGAAAAGCCGAATGACTGGACGAAAGAAATTAAGCGCCAAACAAGCAGTTCCCCCACACTGCAGGCGAGATATGATTATTGGGTTGCCTTTAACGAATATGCTTTTAATAATGCCCAATAAGCTAAGGCCTTTAACAGAAGAAAGGCCAGAACTGACCATTGGATGACCTTAAGTTTCGGTTCAGCTGCTTGCCATATTAATTTGTTGCAAGTCAGGAAGGAGAACAACATTATCGTTGAGTGGTATATCACGGATGATAAGGAACTTTATCAGAAAGTTTATTCTTACAAAGAGGACATTGAAGCGGATATGGGAATGGCACTGGATTGGAGAGAATCGCCGGATAAGAAAGCAAGCAGAATTCTGGTAATTAACGATGCGGATTTTGATAATAAGGATAAATGGCAGGAGCAGTTTGATTGGGCGATGGATGTTGCGATGAAGATGAAGAGAGCCTTAAAAAAATATTTGTAGTGAATAATTTAGATGGAAATATAAATAATTAGAGAACCAAGGGAGTGCCCACCCAATAAGGATGCTCACTCCCTTGCTGAACATAAGCCATGCATTGCTTGAACCGCCTAAAAGTATTCAGATACCGCCCTCAATATCCACTTCAAATTTGTCATAAATAAAGTCAAGTAGTTCCGCTGCTGTAGGGGTATCGCCCGCTTTCTTTATGCGTTCCCGATAGCGCTTGTCTTGAGAAGCCAGGCCCATTGCTATATATTTATTTAAAATTTTTGAGAGATCATTTTCTGTCATTTTGCAACGTTCAGCCATATGTAGCAGGACGGTCTTTCCATCAAATCTTAATCCCTGCATATATGACTTGCTGTATGCCAGCCGGACTGACCTGACCTGAGGGTATTTTCCTTAATCTGATTTACCTTGCCAGCGGTAATATTTTCAGTTTTGGCTACTTTTGTGTATTTTCTTAAGTAATAGCATTTTAGGAGAATATTGATTTGCTCTTGGGTTAAAAGTTCATAATTTCCCATGAGCCTATACCACTTCCGTATCTAACGGTATGATATCCAGAAGAAGCTGGAACATCTGACTACTGGTTTCAATGTCACGATAGGTTAATTTGTAGAGTAATTTATCCGTAAATCCCTGTGCAAACAATGCGGAAGCTGGTGCGATATAAACCGCTGTTTTATCCGCTGGTTTAATTCCCCCAGCATTGAATCGCCAGCTATATGGGAAATTGGGTCATACAGTTTTAAATCAAGTGTCGGTATCGCTTATTGGAAATTTGCAAAGGAGTTGATTGCGAATGAAGGCTAATGCTCCGAATACAAAAATGTTCACTGACGCTGTGGATGTATTATGCGGGATAGAGAGTATGTCTGATTGGGATTCAGATGCTATCCATTGACAGTGTCTTTCCGTTTCGGAACCACCCTTTCCGTTTATATGAGGGGGAATGCTTGGATGATATGGTTGAGAGTATCAGGGAACATGGAATTTTGAGTCCGGTGATCGTTTGGAAGAATTCTGATGGTTATGAAATGCTTGCAGGGCATAACCGTCAGAATGCAGGAAAGCTTGCAGAACTTATGGAAATTCCGGCTATTGTGAAATCGGATCTGACGGTAGAGGAAGCCTATGTGTATGTCATAGAGACGAATGTTGTTCAGCGTGGTTTTGCAGAGCTGCTTCTGTCAGAGAAAGGCAGCGGTTCTGGCGGAACGGTATGAAAAAGTCAGTAGCCGGGGAAGGCGGAATGATATTCTGTAGGAGATTGAAAGACTGAACGGCACCCACAAGGGAGAGGCTGGTGGACATGATGTCCACAGGTTGAAAAGCCGGGATGCAGTAGGGGAAGAGTATGGGATGACTGGTAGGAACATTGCCAGATACATCAGGGTGAACCTGTTGGAACAGTCATTAAAGAAACGGCTGGATGGAGGGGAACTTTCTCTGGTGTCGGCTGTGGAGCTTTCGCATCTGTCTCCAAAAGAACAGAAAACCATATCCAAAATGGCGGAACAGGGAAAGATAAAGCTGAATTCCAATACGGTCAAAGGCATAAAGGCTTTGGCGGGAGAGGTGACGGAGAAAAGTGTGCTGGAGCATGACGGGTATAAGAAAAGAGGAGAGGTGCCTGTAAAGCGATACAGCTTTCCTCAAATGTGTATGAGCGATATTTTGCAGACGTGAAGGCTGAGAATGTGGCTAAATTGTGGAGGAGGCATTGGAGGCGTGGTATACCGAAAGAAAGGGGCGAGAGGTGGTTTAAAGAAAGAGTCATAGGGATGTTGGGTAAATCGTATTTTAATATTGTGCTGACAGCAGACTATGATGTGACCGTCCAGTCTAAGAATACCGGACATTTCTGATATATCCATAATCCGGAAGTTCCTGGGGAGGATACTTTTTCATAAGCACAGGGCTTCCATCCATACCATCAGCACGGGAAGGCAAAGAACCTACGCAGGCGGTTAGGAAGATTAAGGGGCATGATGTGTTTCAGATGAATGGGAAAAGATAATTCTGGCATATATGAGAAATAGTAAATACATAATATGAATGCGAGAAGAAAATTAAGGCCTTCAGGGAGTTTAAGCTCTTTAGTAGGTCTTTTTATGTGGCTATAAAGAAGATTTAAGAAATATATAAAACATATTTTTCAGCTTTAATTTCAAGTAGTAAAATGAGGAATGTTATGGTAAAATATTGTAAAAGAAACGGAAAAAATGACTATTTGGGAAGGGGGCGGATAGAAGTTATTACCTTTTTGGAAGAATGCATATGAGAGATGAATCAAAAAAGAATATCGGTTTAATTAATGCAGGTTGCCGGAGTGTGTTGATAACGCGATAACAAATTTGACAGATAAACCTGAAAAAGAATATAATAAATAATGACATTAGAATACATAAGAGTTTTGTAGAAAACTTGACAATTACAAATATGGCTTTTAATATGTTATCAAACTATTTGGTGAATAAAAAGTTATCAGGAACAGTTTTGCCCAGGCATAAGGAAGTTGTAGATTTTTAAAAAAACAATTTCAGTTACTAATTTGGGCGAAAGCCATAAAGACATTTACTTTTGATATTATGTTGTGATATGAAGATATATAAGAAGGTGAATTTTTGAATAGAAAAGGGATAAAATGGTCAAAAGAAGAAACGATACTAGCTTTTGATTTGTATTGCAGGACTTCATTTGGCAGAATAGGTTCTTCAAATAAAGATATAAGGGAATTAGCTGGATTGCTGGGAAGGACTCCAGGAGCGGTGGCGCTTAAAATGCATAATCTGGCTCATTATGATCCAGAACTTAGAAAAAGAAATGTTACAGCAATGGCTCATGGGAGTAAGCTGGACGCTTCGATATGGGAAGAGTTTAGTAGTAACTGGGAAGACCTATCTTATCAGGCGAGATGTATACTGGCAAAACTAAAGAGCGAGAGTATTGATAAGGTTGTGAATGAAACGGAAATCGTTATGCTTCCGGAAGGCAGAGTTCGGGAGCAGCTGGTGAAAAATCGGATTGGTCAGTACTTCTTTAGAATGGCAGTTCTAAACTCATATGAAAATAGGTGTTGCATTACTGGACTGGCGATTCCTGATCTTCTTGTTGCAAGCCATATTAAGCCATGGAAAGATTCTAACAGCAGGACAGAACGGACAAATCCGATGAATGGGCTTACACTTAATGCACTTCATGATAAGGCGTTTGACAGAGGTTTGATAACGGTTACTCCTGATTATATTATCAAGGTTTCAACTGAAGTAAAACCGTCTGTGGAGGGAGATACAATGGAAGATTGGCTATTAAGTTTTGCTAATCAGAAAATCAGGATGCCGAATAAGTTTTTTCCTAGAAGGGAATTTCTGGAATTTCATAATGATGTGATTTTTATAATATGATTTGGGATTGATAAAGTAGAAAATCACGTTAAAAGCAAAGATGCAAAAGATATGGAATATCAGGTTCAATGATATCAGCAATGATCTAATGATGGGGAGGAGCTGTGGGGAAGAAGAATTTAGTTTGGCGAGATTAAAGAAAACACTTTACTTGGTCAAAAAATAATGTTGATAAAATATAAGGATAACAGTAGTGTAGAAAAAATAAATTTGGAAGGGAGTTTATTATGCCAAAGGCAGGAGATGCATTTGTAGTTGCATTAAAACCATCTCATTTAGGATGGGGTACATATCGCTATACTGATACCCGCGATCTCATTTATGGGGAAGGTTATATTAAGATACCTCGGAATTATGCACAACGGTTTGACATATTTAATGATAATCATTCTACTGCAAATCCAAGATATAGTTGTACCGCAGTAAATGGCATTTATTCCGGCACCTTGCTTGCTCAGGGATGTAGCAGAGCAGGAGATATATATGCAAAACAATTTGCAGAAGAGGGAAACTTGAAAGGCATTGGTAATTGGTATAGAAGCGTTGGCGCACAAGTGGGTGGGAGAGTTAAAGTAAGTTTTACCTCTTCTAACAGCCTTGAGATTGAGTATCTTGGGTAGATGGTGATAGCAGTGAAAATGTTTATATTGTGATTTGGGGCTGATAGAATGGATAATATTACCAAGGAACAAAGACATAAGAATATGAGAAATATCAAGTCAAGAGATACCAGCATAGAAGTGAAATTGAGGAAAGAGCTGTGGGCAAGAGGGTTTCGGTATAGGAAAAATTATGCCGCGTTGCCTGGAAAGCCGGATATTGCATTGACGAAGTATAAGATTGCTATTTTTTGTGACAGTGAGTTTTTTCATGGAAAGGACTGGGAGGTTTTAAAACCGCGTTTGGAAGTGGGGAACAATCCAGAGTATTGGAAGAAAAAGATATTAAGGAACATGGAGCGGGATGACGATGTGAATAAGGCTCTTATGTTTATGGGATGGACGGTAATTCGTTTTTGGGGAAAAGATATCTTGAAAAACTGTGGAGAGTGTATCTGGGTTATTGAGGAGTGTATTTTTGAACTGAATCTGCAGGATGACAGGCTGTTTCTGGATTCGGATGATGAATCATAATAGAAAGTTCCAGATTAATCTGCTATACTTGCAGTAATTACCAAGGATGGAGAAGAAGAAATGCGTTTATTATATTCTAATATGCTCCCATTTATAAATTGTCAAGTAAAAGTTCCCACTTTGGATCATATAATAATGGCCACTTTATTCACTATGCTTGATGTGATCTTTGATACGATACAACTTCCCTGTTATGGTGATTACGGTCGCATGGTGGAGTACTCGGCCAAGGATGGCGTTTGCCACAACGGGGTCATAAAAAATGGATTCCCAATCTATGCTGTGCGTGAAGCGGATGAAATTGAAATTGCAGTTGGGTATGTATCGAAGGCTGCATTGAAACGGTTACAGAGTCTGGTTGATGAAATCAGGATGAAGCGGATATGTCTGACAATTGGCATGTATTATCATGAGGGGATGCAGGAGGGTACATATAATGTGGCAGCATCATTGAATGAGTATTGGAATGAGCGCGGAATCGGTGAAGTGCGCTTGGTGAAAGCGTTTAAATATCATGGGAAAGCATATGTTTTTTATAAAAGCGGAAATCCGTTTTCTGCTGTGATTGGTTCGCACAATTTGGGAGCCATTAAGCTGGAGGCATCTAATCTGCGCCAGTATGAATTATCAGCGGTTACAGAGGAGCTGGAGGAACTAATGGAGGTTTCGACCATATCAGGGATATCATGCTTCCGAAGTGTTCTGCTGATATATCTGAACTGCAGGATGTGCCTTTGGTTCGGGAAGTAAATAAGGCCTTGGTGGATCAGGAGTTTGTTTCAAAGGTTACACCGGAAGAAGTGGAGGCTTATAAAAAGAGAATGACAGAAGTTTCTTTTGAGCTTCCGCTGAAAGTATCGGAGGATGAGAATGATTTATCCATGCGGGGATCAAATATAAATGTTTGTTATGCAAGCGGGAGAAAGCGTGTATGGTGGGAAATTGAAATGGTGGTTAGTAAATCTATCAGAGATCTTACGGGATATCCGCTGTATCAGAAACCGTTTATGGCTATTACGGATGACGGATGGAAGTTTCAAGCCTGGACATGTGGACAGAATAATAAAAATCTGTATTTAAAAGATGATTTGATGATTATGGGGCTATTTGTGATGAATATGATTCTGAGATTTTTGCTGAAAATTTTTGATGTAGCCAGTTATTATAGTTTTGAAAAAGAATGTAAGGACTATGAAGCAGTGGGCTAATATTTGGGCTCTACAGGATTTATGAGAGGAAATCCTTTGTTTATTGTCAATGATGAGGTAGATGCGGCTTCGTTAAATACCATGATTAACAAAAACAGCAAATCTTCAATCAACAGATATCTTGATGATATCAAGGCAAAGTCTGCTTGTAGTGTATATCTGCAGGTACTGGGACACCTCAGGCTCTGTTGTTACAGACAATGTCATCAGGGGGGCATCCTTATTTTACATATTATTTTCAACCGGGGGACGGATATCTTGGAGGAGATTTTTTCTTTCAGGAAGAGGGTATTGGAGACTGTATTACTTATATATATTCTTTAAATAATCCATTGGAAGAGGCATTAATGCACCATCTGACAGTATCAGGGCTTATGCTGGCGGCAGGGAAAAAGGTATGTAATTTTCTAATTCATCCTAGCAGATATCAGCAGGATGTATCTAAAGTATTAGCGGAAATGCTGGGATGCTGGGTTTATTGCACAGCTTAAACAATAGTATGAGCGGCTGGACCCAGCCAAGTTTGAAAAGAAAGATTTTAGTGAATTCTGGCCATTATTCAGGTGCTGTTGGTGAAAGAAGATATTAAAGTTCTGGTAATGAATGGAAATTCCAACGTAAGCAGCGATCTAATGTGTCAGGTTCCAATGTGATTATCGGGGGGAATACGCTTGGGGGTACTTTTACAGGACTGCAGACGATTTATTATACAAGGACTGCTAAAAAGCTTCAGGCAGATACGATGTGGCAACACAGCCGTATGTTTGGCTATGACAGGGATGCTGGGCTTATGAAAGTTTTCATTGATGAACATTTATATAAGTTGTTTTCGGATATCACTGCAACTAATAATTCCATTATTTCGCAGGGGAGCAGACGTAAAGATTTATTATCCAGAGGGACTGAATCCAACAAGGAAAAATGTTCTGGATAATAAAAAACTGACTATGATTTCAGGAAGAATAAATTATTATCCTTATTCACCGGAAAATGATTCGATTGCCGACATTGACGGACTGTTGGAGGCATTTGATGATTTTCAGCCATGTTATCAGATGAGCCTTAGATTGATACGGGAGATTTTTTCACATATAAAATCAGAAGATGATTTTAAGGTCAGTGTTTTTAGTGCCATTATTGATATGTTTCTTTCTGAAAAGCCGGCAAGTCAGGAGAGGGAAAGCCCTTCTCTTAATTCAGAAAGAACAGCCCTGTATTCGGTATCAGCCGCTGCGGCATGATAGAACCATTTTTCTAAAGTACAGGATTTTAAATCAGGGCAACCGTTACAAACATAAGAGCGGAATAAAGTCTGGAACATTTTTGCACAACAAAATCGTCACATACGGAAGTGCATTTTTTATAACTCCAACAGTAACGGTTGTTTGTACAGAGAGGACAAAGTTTTCTGTGATCACAGTTCCTGCGGAAGGCACAATTATTGAAGGCTCTGCCAAGGCCCCCATGTTCTTTAGGATACGATGGTTCCGGATTTCTTTTGAAATGGTTGTGCAATCCCGCTCAAGTTTTAACCCAATTGCCTTGAAAGAACATTGCTTTTCTAATAAGTTAGCGATTGTAAATCTTTCATTTAAAGTAAGGTGTTTGTTTTTAGTCATGATAAACATCCTGAAACGGGAGCAAGGCAAGATAATCATATAAAAAGAAACCGTTTAAGGGAATAAAAAAATATGAACTGGAAGATTGTAATTTTAGTCAGAGTAATGCCCCCCCCCCGCAGAGTTTTTCAAAGTAATTTCAACTTTTGGAATGGAAGGGGAGAAATTTATTTTGGAAAGTAACAAACGCTGCATTTATGCAGCGAAAATATAAAATATGATTGATAAAATGCAGCGAAAGTGCTATACTTATATAGAGGTGAGAATATGTCCAACTTAGGTCAGTTTATAAAAAATAAAAGAGATGCCGTTGGGCTGTCTCAGGACGAATTGGGTGCGATTTGTGGAATGAGTGACGCAACAATTCAAAGAATAGAAACTGGAAAAACAAAGCAACCGGGATGGGAGCTTTTGTGTAAAATCGCAAAGGCTGTGAAGATTCATCCTTTTGAAATCCTGAAAGAGTCTGGTTACATTACAGATGAAGATATTAGTCCAAGTCATAGACTGAATGGGCTGAAGGACTTGGATAAGAACGAACTCCAATCTGTGCAAGTGTACATAGACTTTATGATGTTCAGGAAAAATAATTGTAATAATTCGAAGGAGGAATTGGAATAATGCCATATAGATTAGGAGAATTATTTTGCGGACCGGGAGGCATCGCTTGGGGCGCAACTCATGCAAATATAGGAGATCCGAATTTTAGAATTGTTCATCAGTGGGCAAACGATTATGATGCCAGCACTTGTGACACATATCGACACAATATATGTCCTGATGCACCAAAGACGGTTTATCATGAAGATATTCGTAAATTTGATATGGACAAACTCGCACCTATCGATGCCTTGGCCTTTGGTTTCCCATGCAATGACTACAGTGTTGTGGGTGAACAGAAGGGCATGGATGGAGTTTATGGACCCCTTTATTCCTACGGTGTAAAGGCATTAAAAAAATTCAAACCGCAATGGTTCCTGGCAGAAAATGTTGGTGGTTTAAGAAATGCCAATGAGGGTAAGGCATTTGCAAAAATTCTCGCTGAACTTCGTGGTGCAGGATATGCAATAACCCCTCATCTTTATAAGTTTGAGGAATATGGCATTCCACAGGCACGTCACAGACTTATCATTGTAGGAATCAGAAACGACCTTGATGTTGTTTATCATATACCTTCAACTGAGCCATACAAGGATATAGATAACACTTGTAAAACAGCTATTGAAGTTCCGCCTATTCCTGCTGATGCTCCAAATAATGAAGCAACAAAGCAGTCCAAGACGGTGGTAGAACGCCTTAAACACATTAAACCCGGAGAAAATGCTTTCACAGCAGATATTCCAGAAGAACTGCAGCTGAATATCAAAGGAGCAAGAATTAGCCAGATTTATAAGCGTCTTGACCCTGCTAAGCCTTCCTACACAGTCACAGGAAGCGGTGGTGGCGGCACTCATATTTATCATTGGTATGAGCCGAGAGCATTAACAAACCGCGAAAGAGCGAGACTTCAGACTTTCCCAGATACCTATGAATTTCAGGGAAGTAAAGAAGGTGTCAGAAAGCAAATTGGTATGGCAGTTCCATGCAGAGGCGCACAGATTATCTTTGAAGCAATTCTGAAATCTTTTGCTGGAATTGAGTATCCAAGTGTCGAATCAAATATAATTAAATAAAAGAACTGCTACCCCATATAATCGGTATATGGGGTAGCCAAGCGGGATTTTGTGCCTGTCTCACCAACCCTTGCAAGGAGTGATAAGTGAACGCAGTTTTCCTAGGATGTGTCTGAAGATGTTGAAGGTGCAGTGGAAGAAGAATGCACAGCGATGTAATCATCAACCTCTGAGTGATTGCAGTAAATGGAACGGTCAACAGATTTTTCATAGAGACCACGATCGTATGCGGCTAAACGTGTGTGCATGGATCCGCTGTGATTTCTAAGCGTTGATAGCTGTGTGAACTAATAAGAGCATCCGAATGCTTTTACAGGTTTTTCACAATCTAGCCAAATGTAATGTTTTTGTTTCAAGGCAGGAGGCTGAAAAAGATAGTTGCATGAAATATTGCTCCAGATACTTGAATATCTGTTTCCATGTAGTTCCTTAAAACCCTAATGAGAAATATCATTAATACCCTTGTCAATAACATCACTTATGATAAGTTGCACTTCAACATCCCTATTCCTTTTTCTTCATAACTTTTTAGAAGCTATGAAGCCATACTTGGTGTTGCGTGGGAAGTCAGTATGCACAGTTTATTTGCTTATCTGAATAAAGAGGTCTGTTGGCATTAAGCATCACCGCCAATAACATCATAGTACATAGTGTCGTTTGGAAGCTTGATGTTCGGAACCCACAGCTGTTTACCTCCCCATCCTTTAGTTCCAGTCACTTGGTACATAGTCAATACAACTTTATCTGTAAAGGAACCGCCTAACTGCCAGTCGTTTGGTGACAGCAATGCACCCGTTCCCTGTGCAATGTTTCTGTTTCTGCGAACGAGAAGAATGCCTTGTCCAGTTGGCTGTTCAGCAAGAATAGTATCAATAACAGACTGAAATGATTCCAACTTAAAATCAGGACTCGGAATGATATGCGAAAGGATTTCTTTAAGCAATCGTAGACTGACCTGATAATAAGGTTCTGTATCTGTAAAAGGCTCCAAAATCGCAGTGATTCCCTCGATGGAGTCATTGCCCGGGTAGAACGGATAGTAGTTAGTGCCACCAGACAGGATTTCGACATGGTCACTATCAAGCACATTTTTTCTGGTTGGGTTTAATCCGTTTGGATAATATATCTTCACATCATCAATTCCACGTTCGACCTGTGCAATAATGGAATTGTTGGTTGAATTGATATCGGCAAAAAGTTTATACAAATTCTCGTCAATATAGACCATCATCATGCCGGGGTTTCTGTCATAACCAAACATTCGGCTGTGTTGCCACATAGTATCCGCTTGAGGCTTTTTGCTTGTTCGCGTGTAGTAGATGGTCTGGAGGCTTGGGAATGTCACGCCTCTTCCTAAGGTGTTACCGCCAATCACAAAGTTGCATCCAGTCTCATACTCTGAACTGTCAATGTCGTTCTTTCCATTCATTATTAGTATTTTTATGCTCTGAGACAGGAGCAGTTCCTTAGATTTTGTATATAAAACATCGAATTCAACTTTTTGTGATTTCACAGGAGCAAGGGTATCGTACTGCCTCAAGAGTTCAGATTTGAAATCACCATCCGTATTTTCGATGCACCATTTGATTTCTTTTTGTACCTCATCAGCAAATTTCTTATGTGCGGCAACACGCACACTTGGGTGGAACAGGCAGTTAGATACCTTTCCGTCTGAAAGCAGTATCTGAGATGAAACAGCAATATGTCGGATTACAACATCCCTTGTCGGATTTTTTAGCATTTCTAAGAATGATACACAGGCAGGCTTGCCATCCACAGGGAAAAAGAAGTCCCCGCCAAGATAAGCATTACCGGGCTGGAAATAGTAAGTGAAGTACGGATGCCAGCCGGAAGCAATAGTCTGAAGGAAGATTGCCTGTGGTGTGCCAGTAACTTGAAGATATAAACTGCTGGAGGCACCGTTTTTAATAGCGTCCAAGTATTTGTTGATTGAGGACTGACGGTCTTTGTTTACTAATGTATTTAGTGATGCCGCATCAGCTTCATCATCAATAATAAAAAGTGGATTTCCTTTCATAAAGCCTGT
Organism: Robinsoniella peoriensis; assembly: GCF_000797495.1. Taxonomy (GTDB): domain Bacteria; phylum Bacillota; class Clostridia; order Lachnospirales; family Lachnospiraceae; genus Robinsoniella; species Robinsoniella peoriensis. The sequence continues at coordinate 3,147 of NZ_JTGN01000004.1, read as the reverse complement.
GGAGTTAAGAATGTTAGCCCATAATTTCAGTACGCGCACATTCTTTTTCAGCACAATGATGGCAGGCTGAATCAGGCTGTTTTCTGAAAAGAGTCCGGCATCGGTTTCACCACATATACAAAATCCTTCAAGATCTGATTTCACTCTGTTCAATGTCTGCTGCTGCAGCACAATATTATCGGTTGTAAGCAAAACGAATACAGGAAAACCAAGGTCGGCGGCTTTGCACATGATGCCAAACATCTGACCTGTTTTTCCAGATTGAACATTTCCGAAAAGGAGTCCGATTTCATGGCTGGAGAAAGATAAAGTTTTGATGTACTTGTTTCCGACATCCTCCGATGTTTTTGAAATGGATTCCGCCAGTTTAATATTTCCACGGTCTGTAATTTTTTGTAGGTAGGTTTTTAAATACTGCATATGTATCACCTCTAATCGTCATTTTCTGATGTGAAGGAAAGCATCCATACATCAAGTGCATTTCCATCTTCGTCAAGAGCAGTTTGTCCAGTCTTTTTGAATACAAGTCTGTCACATCCGTATTCATCGAGCATTTCTTCGGTTATCATACCAGCACGATCTGTGTCGGCAGCAGTGTTGTTGACTGGCCTTACGATGCCGGCAGCAGCCAAGCGCCCCTTTAACCATCTGCCCATTATCAACTCATCACCAACAGCACTAAACTGTTTGTTGTTGTCGCTGGTGGTGTGTGCTTTGAACCAATAACCATCGTCAGTTACCACGAAGAATGGCTCGTTCTTTTCTGGGTATCCTTCCATATGATATACATCAGCTCCCACTGTCAGCTGTGTTTCATACCAATCTCTGGCTTTTCTTTTGCTTCGGGGAGCCGCATAGCAAACATTGATATTGGATTTAGTATAGTGTTTTCCATCGTCAATATGGCGCTCTTCAGAATGAGGTACTTTGAGTTTTAGGAAAAACGATACATATGCTTTGCAACGTTCGTAGAAATCAACATTTGCCTGCGGAACAGAAGTAACTAATTCTATTCCATTAAGGGCTGTATTGGTTTCCCTTATGATTGGCATTCCTTTAATATTGGCAATGTTGTCGGAACAATTAGGTGACTTTAATTGTTCAATATGAGAAGCGATTTCTGCTGCTTCTATTTCTTCAATAGTGAGAACAGAAATTTCATACTGCCTTCGGTTAGTAGCCTCAAGTTTAATTGCACCTAAATTTGCAGAGCCGATGATTGCAGAGACGGGCATTCCGTTTTGGTAGAAACAGAATAGTTTGCCGTGGTATTTAAAGGATTTAACGATGCGGATTTCACCTTTGCCGGAGTCCATCCATTTTTGATTTAATTTCAGTGCAGTATGATAAGCACGTTCAGGCATACCTTCAATAAAATACATTCCTATAATAAGGCAGATTTGTTTTGTTGCATATTTATCGGCAAGAGCATCCAATTCGGTAATAGATGCATTTGAGGTATATCCGACAGCGATTTCGACACGGTCAGCAATTTTCATCTGCTCCTCAAAGCAGTCTATTATGGTGGTTTGCTCATCGTTACAGCCAAGCGGCAGTATGTTTGAGTAAAGTAGTTTCATGAGATTCCTCCATCAATCTTTTATAGTTTCCATAATATCTTCAAGGGGACAGTCCAGAGCATCGATACCAGCTGCCTCCTGCAGATCTTTTCGCTTCATATTTTCATCTATAAGAAGTGAAGTTTCCATAAACGCTGAATTACTTCTTCATAATGATTTGGGTCAGAGAGCAGTTTTTCTATTTCAATTTCATAGTTTAGGCCAACTACATCAGGTTCTCCAAATTCGTGGATATACTCTAATGGCACTTCGGTCAGTTCAATCAATTTGTCCGTGTCTATGTCAGGGTCTTGATAATGCTCATCTAAATACACTCACTCATTTATGATAAAGCGTTCATCAAGTGATAAATATAAGCATTAATTGATTGTTTATGAATGATGAAGCCGTACAGGAAGGATGCCGGGTCATTAAATGTGAATCCATCAGTTTTACCTTCCTCGTAATAGAGGATGGGATACATTCTTTCAAGAAATATCCAGTAACCATTGCTTTTGTCACACTCCTCAAAAAGAGATTGTAAAAAGGGTTCAAAAATATACTCGTCAATTTTGTTAGTAATCATGTCGTAGAGCATATTAAACGATTTGTCTGTTCCTCGAATATGATATTTTAGAATCATCATAATTTTTAGATGGAATGAAAATTGGTATTTGCCCGGAATCCTCATAGCTCTCGATAGCGTCCAGAAGTAAATGCATCATCATTGATTTTTCAAGACCGACAGTTCCCGAATTCAAAATAAAATTTGAACAGTTCTTAAGCGTTTCTGCCGTAGCATCGTGAATGGTAATCGTTCAGTATGTGTATCGCTTTATAAAAATCTTCTGCGAAATGTCATTGCACACATAAAGTTTGTAAAACTACCGTGGGGTATCGCTGTACAGCAGAGATTTCACCTCTGATTTTCATGTTTTGACACTATTGATGCTATTAAGACTGTTGTCTGTTTACACCAACGTTATTAACTATAAGTTATTCCTCAGAGAGAAATCTCTGGGGATTTTCTTTTTTAAGTAAGACTGTCTTTTATTATAACACTTTTTCTGTGCTTTTGCCAGAGGTAAAGAAGAATAATCGTGCGGATAGAAAGAAAAAATCGCAAGAAAGAAAACTCTCTTTAGAAGTAAAACAAATCATATCTCATCGTCTTAGATGGACATTAGGACGGTGGGATGCATAAAGAAAATCGGAAAACACGGGCGTTTGACACATCCATCAATCCAAAAGTACTTCAAAGCCTTATTGTAGGCTTATTTTTTTGTCAACTTTTTTGTTTTACTATCTAGTAATATTTAGTGATTTGTGCTATACTGGTATAGAGGTGATTATTATGCGAATTACAACATCTAAATCAAAAAATTCAGAATCCTTTTACATTACCAAATCCTATACCAATGACCAGGGAAAAAGTACTTCGAAGACCATTCGAAAATTGGGCACTCTGGCAGAACTTTCAAAACGTCTTGGTACCGACCGGGACGGTGTAATGGCATGGGCTAATGAACAGGCACGTCTCGAAACACTGAAATATAAAAGTGAAACCGAAGATGCTGTTATTCTGATC
>NZ_JTGN01000009.1 GCF_000797495.1 Robinsoniella peoriensis | reverse complement strand
ATGTGTGCCAGGCTGCATGCTTTTGAAGCAGTCACGGACAAAGCCGGCTGAAAGGAGACGAAGCAGTGCCTTCGGACATCAGACTCTGCTGATATCATACCACAGGATTAACCATATGAAAAAGTAACTATTGACTGTATAGATGGGAATAGGATGAGGGGAATCCTCAGAGATGTCCTTACCTCTATACCATAAAAAAGAATAAGTCTGTAAGCTGTGTTTTTCTTGCTTACAAACTTATTATACGAGGAGAATGAATGTGAATAAAAAATCAAAGTTGCTGGTTTATAAAAAACATTTCCCGCTGTATCTTATGATTTTGCCGGGAGTACTTTATTTAATTATAAATAATTATATTCCTATGGCAGGAATGATAATTGCATTTAAGAAGGTTAATTTTTCGAAAGGGATTTTAGCCAGTCCATTTTGTGGATTAGATAATTTTAAGTTCTTATTTTCCTCCGATCAGGCATGGATAATAACCAGAAATACAATGTTATACAATCTTGCCTTTATTTTAGTAAACATGGTGATTGGAATTGCAATTGCCATTTTGATTACCCAGGTACGCAGTAAAAAAATGAAAAAATTATACCAGAGTGCGATCCTGCTTCCGTTTTTAATGTCTATGGTAATTCTTAGCTACATTGTTTATGCCATGCTGAGCGCAGAAAATGGAATGGTAAATAACTCCATATTAAAGGCACTTCATATTGATCCGGTACAATGGTATCAGAGACCGGAATACTGGCCCTTTATATTAGTAATCGCAAACTGCTGGAAAGGGGTTGGGTATGGATGCTTAATCTATATTGCGACTTTGATTGGCATAGATCCCACATTTTATGAGGCAGCCAGGCTGGATGGGGCAACGAAATGGCAGGAGATTAAGAAAATTACCCTTCCATGTATGGTTCCTACGATAATTACGCTGCTTCTTTTAAGTATTGGGAGAATCTTCTATTCGGATTTCGGGTTATTCTACCAGGTTCCCATGAACTCCGGTGTCCTTCTTCCTACCACAAATGTAATTGATACATATGTATACCGTGCTTTAATTGAACAGGGAAATATCAGCATGTCTTCGGCGGCAGGCGTTTATCAGTCTCTTGTAGGATTTGCGGTAGTTATGGTCAGTAACTGGGTGGTCAGACGGGCAGATAAAGAAAAAGCACTATTTTAGTAAGAAACTCAGTAAACAGAAAAGAAGCCACCCAAAGATTCTTCTAAGAGGATTTAAAAGTGGCAGTATTGCAGTCAGGTCTGCAATATGCAGGGGGTATAAAAATGTATCATTCGAAAAAGAACAAACGTTATCAGTTCATTATTAATCTACTGCTCATAATTGTAACGCTTTCTATTATTTTACCGTTTTTGCTGGTTTTTATCTCATCTATTACAGATGAAAATACACTGATACGGGAGGGGTATTCGTTTTTTCCAAAACAACTCAGCCTATATGCGTATCAGTATATTATTCAGCAGGGCGACAAAATTTTAAGGGCTTATGGAATTACGATTATCGTAACTCTTCTGGGGACGGTGGTAAATATCTCAATGTCTGCCCTTATGGCTTATCCGCTATCGGTGAAAACGCTGCCCCACAGGCGGGCAATTACATTTTTTGTGTTTTTCACAATGCTGTTTAATGGGGGCTTAGTACCATCTTATCTGATGTATGTTAATTATTTTCAAATTAAAAACACACTTTTTGCATTGCTGGTTCCAAACCTGCTGCTGAGTGCTAATAATATTCTGTTAATCCGTACTTACTTTACAGGAAGTATCCCGGATGCACTATACGAAGCTGCGAAGATCGATGGTGCCACCCATTTTCAGATTTTTGGGAAAATAGTGATTCCTCTTGGGAAGCCGATTCTTGTAACTATGGGGCTGTTTTCCGGACTTGCCTATTGGAATGACTGGACGAATGGTTTATACTATTTATCAGGAAATAGTGGTCAGAAGCTATATGGAATACAAAATCTGTTAAATCAGATGATTACGGACATTCAATATCTTGCCAGTGGTAAGGTGGCGGGTAATATAGGGGCTGAAGTGGCGAAGATGCCTACCATTTCAATTCGAATGGCGATAGCATTTATAGCGATGCTGCCGTTGTTTCTGATCTATCCGTTTTTACAGAAATATTTTTCAGAAGGAATAACGCTGGGGGCCGTTAAGGGCTAGTACTACAGCAGTAAGGAGTGGTGATGATTAAAAAGAAGGATGGGCAGCAGAAAAATATTGCACAGCAGATGAAAGGAATTGTGAAGATAATAATTCCGGTTTTGATACTCTATATTTTTCTGGGCGGCGTTATCCTTGAGAATATCCGTAAGCAGGCAATTAGGAATATGAATGAGATGTCAGAACTTTATATGGATGAACTGGATAACCGCTTTTTCCGCATCAGCCGAAGAATCCTGATAAATATCATGGAAGATAATTCAGAGGAATCTGTATTCCGGAAAAATGTTGAGCTAATCTGTGAAGACAGCCAGAATGATATTCAGATCAATTATGCCATCGGGAAGATCCGGGAGGATTTTCTGCAGTTTTCCTGGGAATACGGGGAAGAGTATCACTTTTTCTTATACCTGGAGGAGACCGGCAAATTTATCAATCTGGATCTGGATGCGGATACGGATCTGCTTAGCGACAAGATTAAGCGCTGTCTGATTGAGAAAATCCAGTCTAAGAAAAATACAACTTATTCTATTAAGCAAAAATGGGACAGTCTGTTCCTTAAAGAAGGCAACTATGTTTATAAAGCGGCTCAGATAAAGGGTATTTACCTGGGATGCTATGTAAATGTAAAAGATATACTGGAGCCCTTTCAGAAGATTACCTCCGGCGGTGACGGCTATGTGCAGATGGTCAGCCATGATGGACAGGTAATAGGAAGAATTACGGATAAGGGAATTGAAGACAACAGCAGGAAGAAGGAAGACAATGAAAATAAAAATACCGGGGAATTGGCAGCCGGAGCATATGGTGCCGGGAAAAAAGAGTGGACGATAATTGTAAAAGAAATGAAACGTGCGCCGTTTTTCTTAGAGCTGCATATATCCGGGGAAAAGATCATTGGTATTCTGTCGGTGGTACTGGCTGCACTGCTGGTTCTGGTGCTGGTGCTTCTGTCAGCAGGGTATGGAATGGTATTTTATCTGAGAAAGTACGTGCTCAGCCCCATTCAGAAATTTACCGATAATCTGCTTCAGTATGATGCAGGGGACTATACTTATAATATAACGGACAGCAATCTGCTGGAGCTGGAGCAGATGGACGGACAGTTCCGCAAAATGATGCATCAGATCCGGAAGTTAAAAATCACCCTGTACGAGCAGGAACTGGAAAAGCAAAAAATAGAAATGGATTTTCTGAAGCTGCAGATCAGACCACACTTTTATTTAAACTGCCTTAATTTTATTTACAGTATGATTGATTTTAAAGAATATCAAAGCGCGAGAAAGATGTCAGCCATTACCGCAGATTATCTGCAGTATGTTTTCAAAAATAATCTGGAAAAAGTAAAAATTGAAGCAGAGCTGAATCATTGCAGAAATTACCTGGACATTCTACTGCTTCGTTACCAGGGTGGATTTGAATATTATATAGAGCAAAACGATGAGGTCATAAATGCGGAGATTTTCCCATTCCTGATTCAGGTATTCGTAGAGAATGCGGCAAAACATGCACTGACCATGGAACGGAAGATTCTGATTTCGGTTACGGTATATCCGGAGGAACGGGAAGAGGGAGAATTCGTAAACATATATATATCAGATACCGGAAAGGGATTTCCGGAAGATGTCCTGGACAGATTAAATCAGGGGCTCCCGTTACCAAATGCCAATGGGCATGGATTTGGAATAGAAAACTGTCTGAAGCGGTTTCGGTATTTTTATGGGGCTCAGGGAGAGATTCATTTTGAAAATAGTCCACTTGGAGGGGCAATTGTGGATATTCATATCCCGGTGGAAGACGCTGCTGGAGAGAATGGGGAAATAAATAATGGAGTAATGCAATGAACATTCTAATCGTAGATGATGAAAATTATGTGATTGACAGCATTAAGAAAAATATTTGTTGGGACAGGTTTCCCGTTACCAATATTTATACGGCAAACAGTATGCAGCAGGCACAGACCATCGTAGAGATGATTCCCATCCGGATCATCATCAGTGATATTATTATGCCCCAGGGTACCGGACTGGATTTTGTAAACTGGGTGAGGGAACAGGCATATCCGATACAGGTTATCTTTCTAACCAGCTATGCGGAATTTGAGTTTGTAAAGAAAGCAATCGCACTGGAATCCGTTGATTACCTGCTCAAACCCATTGATTTTATAAAGCTGTCGGATGTGCTTGTAAAGGCAGTGGAAAAATGTGAGATGCAGCAGAAATTCAAGGAGTACCGGACCGGATGTGAAAAGTGGGATCGGAATAAAAGGCTTGTGCATGAAAATTTTCTAAAAGATGTCATGGAAAATAAGTATACGGTTTTCGATCTTCCAGTATTCGAACATCTGGATTATACAATGGAGGATATATTTATACCGCTGTATCTGCATATTTATGACAGCGGCAGAACTTCAGAAAATTGGGATGAAAGCATATTGGAGTTTATTATCAGAAATGTTTTGGGTGAGCTTGTAAACGAAATGGATTTGGAAGTTGAAACCGTATATCCTGAACAGCGTTACCGCTATGCTGCCATATTAAAGAAGCGTGGAAACGGTGGTAAAAAAAGAGAGATCTCAGACAGGCTGCCGGCAGTTATGGAAATGTTTCTGTCCTGGGCAAAAGGAAAACTGAAGAAAAATATCTGGTTCGGTGCAGGAAATCAGGCTTCCTTTAAAGAGCTCTCTGACAGTTTTACAGGTCTTAAGAAAATGAGGGAAGAAAACCTGGCAGTCTGGAACTGTGTGATGTGCGTCGAAAATTATGAGCGAAAAGAGATTGTTTATCAGAATCCCCACTTGCAGATGTGGAAAACACTTTTGGAAGAATACAAAACAGAAGATTTGATTTCCAGTATGTATGCGTATCTGGAGCAAATGGAACGGGATGTGATGATTACCCTGGAGAGTCTGAAAAAGTTCCGTATGGACGTTGTACAGCTGATCTATTCTTATCTGGCGGCTCAGGAGGTCACCGCCCATCTGCTTTTCGGTGCAAAGGAGAGTGAACAGGCTTATCTGATGGCGGTAGACGGCATATGGGGAGCAAAGGAATTTGTCAGCCATTATGTGGCAAAAGCAGTAAATCATATTGGTTTTATCCAGGAGTCAACCTCTGTAGTGGATGAGCTGCGAAGGTATATCGATATGCATTACCAGGAAGATATACGAAGGAGTGATCTGGCGGATCTGGTGTATCTTAATACAGATTATATTTCCAGAATTTTTAAGAAGGAAACAGGATTGTCTATCAGCAATTATCTGATTCAGAAGCGCGTGGAGGTGGCAAAAAGGCTTTTGACTCAGAGTAAGCTTCCTATAAATACTGTTTCTATTCACGTAGGATACAGTAACTTTTCATATTTTACGAAGATGTTTCGGGAGAATACCGGATGTTCACCGCTGGAATATAGAAGAAACTATAGTGAATGATGGCACACAGCAATGACTGTGACCAAACAATAATAGAACTTCAGGTAATTCAATAATAGAATAACAATAGAAAGGTTGCCACAATACGATGGCAGTGTTGCAGGAGCGCCTGCAATATAAAATGGGTACCATAATGAAACAGGCAGAATTAGAACAATTATTGAAAAGCATGTCTTTAGAAGAGAAGATTAACCAGATGCTGCAGGTGACAGGAGATTTTTACCTTGGAAAGACCGTAATCACCGGTCCCATGAGGGAAAACGGTTTTACGGAAGAAAGTGTGGCGCAGGCAGGCTCTGTAATAGGGCTTGCAGGAGCGGATGTGGTTAAGAAGGTACAAAAAGAATATATGGAGAAGCAGCCGCATCATATTCCGCTGCTGTTTATGCTGGACGTTATCAATGGATATAAAACCGTATTCCCTATTCCTCTGGGACAGGGAGCTGCTTTTGAACCGGAAATGTCCAAAAGCTGTGCAAAGGCAGCAGCAAAAGAGGCTGCGGTATCAGGGCTTCACATAACTTTTGCACCAATGGTGGACCTTGTAAGGGATGCCAGGTGGGGAAGAGTCATGGAATCCACAGGAGAGGATACCTATTTAAACTGTTGTTTTTCAAAAGCAATGGTGGAAGGATTTCAGGGCAGTGACTTAAAGGAGCCGTACCGGGTAGCTGCCTGCATCAAACATTTTGCAGGTTATGGTGCACCGGATGCCGGGCGGGATTATAATACGGTGGAGTTGTCCGAACATACTCTGCGGGAATTTTATCTTCCGGCTTATCAGGCAGGTATAGAGGCAGGAAGTGCCCTGGTGATGACATCTTTTAATACGATTGACGGCGTCCCGGCAACGGGTAATAAATGGCTGATGCGTGATATTCTTCGCAAGGAAATGGGATTTGACGGTGTCTTGATTTCTGATTGGGCTGCCATGGAAGAGATTATTTATCACGGCTATTGTGAAGACCGCCTTGATGCTGCGAAGAGATCAATTGAAGCCGGTGTGGATATCGATATGATGACCGGTATATATTCCGAGCGTCTGCAGGAACTCATAGAAAATGGTAAGGTAGAGGAACGGCTGATAGATGAAGCAGCCATGCGTATTCTGGAACTGAAAAACAAGCTGGGGCTTTTTGAAAACCCATACAAGGATGCGGATGAGGAAAAAAGCCGGGAGATTATACTCTGCAGAGAACACCGGGAGCTGGCAAGGGAATGCGCGCGTAAGTCGTTTGTTTTGCTGAAAAATGAGGGGGCGCTTCCGGTACAAAAAGAACAAAAAATTGCATTTATAGGTCCATACACAGACAACAGGGAAATACTGGGAGCGTGGTCGTTTATTGGGAAAAGTGAAGATGCAGTTTCTATTAAGGATGCAGCCATGGAGGTGTTGGATCAAAGCAGAACAACATATTGCCAGGGCTGCCCGGTATTAGATGATACGGTGAAATTAGAAGGATTTGCGGCCGGCAATGAAGCGGAAGGGAAATCAAACAATACCGCAAACCCGGAGGATGAAGAACAGAAGCAGGCGGAAATGCTGAATACCGCAATAAAGGCGGCAAAAGAGGCTGACGTTGTAATCATGCCGCTGGGAGAACACCGGCTGCAATCGGGAGAGGCATGCAGCAGGGCAGAGATTGTAATACCGGAAGTGCAGATGGATTTGTTCCAGAAGATCTGCCAGGTACAGCCAAATGTAGTAGTAGTTCTCTTTAATGGACGACCATTGGATATCAGGGAGATTTCCCAAAAGGCTAAGGCTGTTTTGGAAGTCTGGATGCCGGGAACGGAAGGCGGGCATGCCATTATGGATGTACTGACCGGGGAATACAACCCCTCCGGCAAGCTGACTATGAGCTTCCCTTACAGCGTTGGACAGGTACCGGTACACTATAATGAATATTCTACAGGCAGGCCGCATGTACCGGGCAAAGACAAAGACAGGTTTCGCTCAAAATATCTGGATATTCCAAATGCACCCCTCTATCCATTTGGATATGGATTGAGCTATACTGATTTTGAAGTCTCTAAGACAGAACTGGACCATAGGGAAATGCAGCCGGAGGATACTGTAAGGGCTTCAGTCAGCATCAGGAATACAGGAAATATAGCAGGAACACAGGTACTGCAGCTGTATATCAGGGATGTGAAAGCCAGTGTGGTAAGACCGGTGAAAGAATTAAAAGGTTTCCAAAAGGTTCATTTACAACCTGGGGAAGAAAAAACAGTGACTTTTGAGATCAGAGAAGAAATGCTTCGTTTTTATTCGGAGAATAAGGTCTTTGAGAGTGAGGCAGGGGAATTTGAAGTGTATATAGGTGTGGATAGCAGTGTGGAGAAATGTGACAGGTTTTATTTGAAAAAATAAAAGAGTGGATATAGAAGAACAGATGTGGACTTTAGACGGTTTGCAGATCAGTGAGAACTGATTTGCAGGCCGTTTTTGTGCAGGGTGGGTTTTTATGAATTACTTCTGTAAATACTCCATGTATTATATGTAAATGCTGAATACTCTTTCTATAAATATTCATTTACAATAGGAAAAACAGGAGGAAAAAACAGGAGGAAGAAACATGCTGGAATATCAATTGAGTATTGAGAATCAAACATCGCCATTAGGACTGGATGTTCCAAAGCCGATGTTGAGCTGGAAAGTAATTACGAAAGAAAAAAACTGGATTCAGGAAGCATATCAGATAGAAGTATATTTTTGCGGAAATGGAAAAGAGGAGGAACAGGTTCTAATCTGGGACAGCGGAAATTGCTGCGGCAGCCAAATGAGCGCTCCCTATCAGGGAACAGAATTGCTATCAGGTATGGAATATTGCTTTCGCGTCCGAAGCTTCGGGAAGGGGCTGGGAGAAACAGAGGTACCATATAGTAAACCGTCATTTTGGCGGATGGGAATATTACGGCAGGAAGAGTGGAAAGCAAAATGGCTGGGAGTATCCGGCGATGTGGTTTCGAATCCGGTATATGATAAGAAGATAAGTATCAAAAAGCCAGTGAAAAGTGCAATTGTATATGTTTGCGGTTTAGGTCATTACGAGTGGAGTATTGATTGTAAGAAGCTTGGAGATGCCGTTCTTCAACCCGGTTGGACGGATTATAGACAGACTTGCTTCTACAATACATACAATGTTACAAAAGAATTGTCAATCCAGTCAGACCATATAATTAAGATATGCCTGGGAGATGGCATGTACCACACGACGGCTGGACAAAAGGGCAGATATGTGTATTTTGAACGTTCTTTTGGCAGAATGAAGTTTCTGCTTCAGATGGATATTTTGTATCAGGATGGTGGAAAAGAGCAGATAATCAGTGATGAGAGCTGGATACAAAGACCTGGACCAATTACATTTTCCAGTATTTATGGAGGAGAGGATTACGATGCCGGATTAGAGGGGGAAAACGGAGGGGAAATAAAAAGCTTCCCGGCAGAAGTTTCGGCGGCGCCTCAAGGGAAATTAACGGCTCAAAAAAATCCTCCGCTAAAGGTGATGGAGCGTCTAAAGGCTGTGGATGTAAAAAAAACAGATTCAGGATATCTCTATGATTTCGGACAAAATTTTTCAGGCTTTGTCAGAATGACGGCTTCGGGTGATCCGGGACAGGAGATTATAATGATCCCCGGGGAAATACTAAATGAATATGGAGAACCGGACCAAAGTGTGACAGGAAAAGATTATTATTGGAAATATACCTTTGGAAATAAGCGGGAGGCGGTTTGGGAACCTCGTTTTACCTATTATGGGTTTCGGTATGTACTGGTAAAAGGGGCTGTGCCTATAAATGATATGAAAATACAGGATGGGAGTAATGGGGCTTGTCTATTAGATCTTGAAGGAGAATTTATTTACCCTGATGTAAAACAAACCGGTAATTTTTCGTGTTCAATCCAGTTATTTAATCAAATCCATCATATTATTCGGCAAGCGATGCTGAGTAATATGAAAAGTGTGCTGACAGACTGTCCACACAGAGAAAAATTCGGCTGGCTGGAAGAATCACATCTTATAGGCCCTGCACTGCTGTTTAATTATGACCTGAAAAATTTATATAACAAAATTCTGGGGGATATTCGGGATGCACAGCATGAGAATGGGCTTGTGCCTGACATTGCCCCCGAATATATAACATTTGGGTATCATGAGGGCTATGTGGATTCGCCGGAGTGGGGAAGCGCGGCAATCCTGGTACCCTGGTATCTGTATCATAAATATGGTGAAAAGCGCATATTAGAAGAGAGCTATGATACCGCTGCCCGGTATATCGCATATTTAACTGGCAAGACACATCATGATGTGCTGCATCATGGGCTTGGGGACTGGTGTGACTTGGGCGTCCGGGCTCCCTTTACTCAAAATACACCTGTTCCGGTGACAGCTACCTGTATGTATGGGATAGATCTGCGGATTATGGAACAGATTTCTAAAATACTGGGTAAACAGCAGCAGGAAAAGTATTATGAAAACTTATATAAACAAGTGAAAAAAGAGTTTAATCTGCAGTTTTTTGATAATCAGACAGGCCATTATGCAACGGGAAGCCAGACTGCACAGGCTATGGCATTAATGGCTGGATTTGCGGAGGAATACTATGAAGAAAAAGTCCTGGAAGAGCTGGTATTAAATATACGTGCTAATCAGAATGGAACCACAGCCGGAGATGTGGGACATCCCTATGTACTGGCAGCATTAACCAGATATGGGAGGTCTGATGTGGTATATGATATGATGAGGGTGACAGACCGCCCGGGGTATGGGTATCAGGTTCAATGCGGGGCAACAGCCCTGGCGGAAGAATGGGATGGTCCGGATCCGCAGCATCCCCATGGATCCCAGAATCACTTTATGCTGGGAAGTGCGGATGAATGGTTCTATACGGGACTTGGCGGAATCGGGCTTGTGCGGGAGGAAACTCAGATCTTCAGGATTAAAATCCAACCTTATTTTCCGAAAGATATGGAGTGGATGCAGGTATGGCATGAGCATCCTTATGGAAAAATCGAAGTATCCTGGAAACGGATAAATACAGAAATAGAGTTGTCTATTACATTACCGCCCAATACCACAGGTGAAATTAATCTGCCTGTTTTATCTAAGGATCTTATTAACAGAAAAAGTCTGGTAAACGAAGTAAAGTTAGAGGATTATGGGCAAAATTGTAAGATATATGCAGGAAGCGGAACCTGGAGATTTTTCTTTACAAATTAATAATTCGGTAGTTTGCAATATGAATGAAAAGTACATGAATAATCTGTAGATTCTGCATGGGAATATATCAGCAGATCCGCTATACTGGTAAACATCAACGGAACAGCAAACAGAAGAAGGAAGAATAATAGGAGGAAAAGGTATGAAAAGCAGAAAGCTTATGGCTCTTTTATTAGGGGTATCGTTAACCATCGGTACACTTGCAGGCTGCGGAGGCAGTGAGAAAGAAACCGGAAAAACAACAGAGCAGGCAGCAACTAAAGCATCCGATAAAGGTCAGGAGGGATCAGGAGAAACAAAAACCCCGGATGGAACAGAGGAAGTATCTCAGAATTCCGGTCAGGAAGCTGAGGCTCTGGATTATGAAGGTGTTACGCTCAGTGTTGTACTGGCACAGGGCTGGGATACGCCGGGAAGAGAGGCATTGTTCCAGAAATACACGGATAAGACGGGGGTACAGTTTGATGTTCAGATGCTTCCGGATGATATGGCATCCGAGTTAATAAAAACTAAATTTGCTACAGAGGAACTTCCGGATATTATATTAAACTCCGGATCTGTAATAGAACATACTTATATGCTTCCTGAGGAACGCCTGGCAGACCTTACAGGAGAAGCGTGGACAGAACAGCTGATCAGTAAGGATTCCTTTATGGTAGATGGGAAAATCTGGGGAATTCCTCTCGGCGGGCAGGGCTTTTTTGCTTTTGCAGTGAATAAAAAAGTGTTTGCCGATAATGGACTGGACATTCCAACATCCAAAGAAGAGCTGGAACAATGTTTTGAAACGTTAAAGAAAAATGGGGTACAGCCAATGTATCTGGCTTCAAAAGATCCCTGGGTAGTGGGTAATATGACCAGCGGAGGTATTCAGAAAGCATTGGATAAAGATTCCCAGCTCATTGATAAATTAAATAAAAATGAGGTCAAATATCAGGATATACCAGGAATGATAGAGGTGTTTGAAGATTTAAGGAGATGGAATGAAGCCGGATATCTTGGTGACAATACCATGGCAGATTCCTGGGATGGAGAATATCAGGCATTTGGAGAAAATAAATGCGGTGTTACGATTGGACTGACAACATGGGATGTAACCATGGAAGAGAAATATCCGGGTTCTGCAGAAAATATGGAGCTGATCCCATTTTATATCGGTGACTCAGACACTTACTTTGCAGGTACCACAGCGCAGTGGTATATTCCCAAATCCGGGAAACACGTAGATATCGTAAAGGATTTCTTCAATTTTGCCGCAGAGCAGGAAAATCTGAATGCGTTTTACGGGGCCATGGGCGAAGCGTCAACTCCGTGGAAAGATGTAGAGGTAGACTGCCTGGCACCTACCAGACAATTAATAGAGAAATTAAACAGTGGTGAATACAGTTATCATTTTGGACATAATTCACTCGTTCAGGGACAGGACTTTGACGGACTCTGTAAACTCGCTCAGGAGGTGCTTATAGGTAACAAGACTGCGCAAGAGGGAGTAAAGGAGTATGATCAGATGAGATCCCAGATAGCAAAAGCCCTTGGATTGTCAGGATTCTGACAGACTGGGCATGAAGGTTAAGAATCGGAAAGCTGGGGGAAGAGGCGCATTGCTTTTGCCCTCAGTTTTCTTTCAGACAGAAAGGGGTTACATATGAATGCCAAGAAAGTGTATCCGAATTATTTTTGGTTTGTTCCATTGCTGATCTATACAATGATATTTATTATTCCCAGTATTCTGGGGCTTTTATATTCTTTTACAAACTGGACGATTTATTCATCTTCAAAAACCTTTTGCGGACTTGACAACTATAAAAATCTGCTGGGAGACAGCTTGTTCCGCATGGGATTTCGAAATACCATTATATTCACTATTTTTACTACTGCAGCCAAAGCAGTCATCGGATTTGCATTAGCCCTGGCACTGAATGCTAAAATACCGACTAAAAATGCACTGAGGACTATTTATTATCTGCCTGCTATTTTCAGCAGTTTGATTGTGGGTGTAGTATTCCGTTCCATATTAATGCCAAAAACAGGTCTCTTAAATACGTTCTTAGGGGTGCTAAGCCCTGGGCTGGCAGCCAATGACTGGCTGGGACAACCCTCTACGGCAATGGCTGCGGTTATATTTGTAGAGATCTGGAGAGGAGCAGGCTATTGCATGGTACTTTTTCTGGCCGGTCTGCAGGGAATCTCCAGTGAATATTACGAAGCAGCTACAATTGACGGGGCAGGCGGCTGGCAGAAATTTAAGTCTATTACGGCGCCGCTTATGATGCCAACCTTAAATACGGTTATATCCCTGAGTATTATCGGAGGGTTAAAGGTTTTTGATATTGTCATTGCGTTAACAAAAGGCGGACCGGGGCTGTCCACTGAGGTTTTAAGTACCACAGTTTATAAATATCTGGGGAATGGTGCGATGGGAACAGGAAGTGCCGCAAATATGTGTCTGACCGTGTTTGTAGTTATTGTATTTGCTGTGGTTAATTATGGACTGGGAAGAATGGAGGTTGATCAGTAATGAGACGTATGAAGATTAACAGGATGATTCTAACCGCTTTATTGTGGATTTGCAGCCTGTCCATTATATTTCCACTGCTTCTTGTGGTAATAAATTCTGTAAAAACAGCTGCCGAGTCCGATATAATGAGGCTGACTCTGCCCGAAAGCCTCATATTTGAAAATTTTACCATGGTACTGAGTGAGGGTAGGGTATTCTCATCTTTTTTAAATAGTGTTATCATTACGGTATTAAGCGTAGGATTATCTGCAGTCCTGGGTGTTATGGCAGCGTTTGTTCTGGCTAGAAACCAAAGCAGGCTGAACAGGGCAGTGCGAAAGTATTTTCTTCTGGGTCTGATTATTCCTATGCAGCTAATTTCTTTGATAGAGGTACTAAAAATATATCATCTATATAACAATTATTTGGGTCTGATCCTGGTTTATACAGCCATATTTCTACCAATGACCATTATGCTTTCCTATGGGGCGGCGAAAGCCCTGCCGAAAGAGATGGATGAAGCAGCAGTGACTGACGGATGTGGACCGTTAAGGTTGTTTTTCTCTGTTATCATACCGCTGTTAAAGCCGGTAGTGACTACGGTATGCGTTACTCAGTTTATGTTCATCTGGAATGATTTTCAGTTTCCGCTTTACTTAATCACAGACTCTAATAAATGGACACTGGTTTTAGGCGTTTACGGCTTTTTGGGAAAATTTTCTTCCCAGTGGAATCTGGTTTGTGCCCATATTTTAATTTCCAGCCTGCCGGTTGTGTTTGTATATCTGTTTGGACAGAAATATATTGTAGACGGCATGGTTGCTGGAGCTGTTAAAGGATAATTTATCAGGATGGAGGAAGCCGTTTGTTTCAGAAAATAAGTTACCGGAAAAAAACGTTGTTTATTTACACTGCACTGGTCATTACAATTTTTGTGGTATTCATTGTCATATATGGTTTTGCGCAAACAAAAAATATGAAAGGAATTACCGACAGCACCATTGAACAGCTGTCGGTAAAAGCCGCTTCCCAGTTTGAAAGTATTTTAAATGATATGAGTGATATTACGCTGGGAATAGCTGCCAATGAAACGGTCCATGAAATACTGGAAATGGTAAACCGGGAGAGTGATAAGGCCAACTATTTTCAGAAACGCCCTGAGGAAAAAAGGAAGATACAGCGGGAAATAGCCGGTGTGAGCGGAATGCGGTTTGAACATAAAAGCTTTGACGTTCTGTCTGCAAATTTTGATCTTCTAAGCCTTAATATTTATCCGGAACAGATGCCGGAAAAAAGTCGTATCCGGGAAATACACTGGATAAAATATATGATGGAGAATCGTCAGAGCAAATTAATTGTTCCTGTGGGCAGGGATGAGTATGGACGTACACAGAATGAAGTGTTTTCATTTGTCAGAGTAATTCAGGATGAATTTGAACGGTATGGACTGGTAGATGTACAGTATGAAAAGAAACTGCTGGATGACATTTTTAAGGTAAAACTGCAGGAAAATGAGATGCAGGTAATTGTCCTTCATAATAATGAATTATTTTATGCAACAGAGGATGCGCCCTTACAAGGACTGGAAAATTTATCCCGGGAAAAAAGGGCAGGTGAGGGACAGCCCGGTGATATTTCATTTGACAATACAGCATACACCATGAGCAGCCAGTTCCTGAATAACTATGAAATGAAAATTTTCATGCTGGCAAGAACTTCAGAATATATGAAACCTGTCTATGATACAGTTAGAACAATCGTTGTGTTAGGAATGATTGTATTATGTTTTATTATATTTATTGTTTATATTATTTCTTATAATCTTAATAAACCAATTCGGGAACTGCGTAATTATATAGATCATATGGATTACTTAAGTCTTTCATTGGATTTTAAAGCTGACAGTTCGAATGATGAAATTAAGCTGCTAGCAAATGCTTTTGAAAAAATGTTTGAAGGGATTAAACGTTCAAGGGATGAGTTAATAGAAGCACATACCCGGGAAATAAAGGCAAATTACGATGTCCTTCAGGCACAGATTAATCCTCATTTTATTCATAATATACTGTCGGTAATCGGAATGATAGGCTATGAGAAAAACGCACCTGAGATAATGGATATGTGTGCTGCGCTGACCAGAATGCTTCAATATACTACTCAGACCGGACAGGATACCGTTGCGGTGTGCTTAGAGTTTGAACATGCAAAAACATATCTGCAATTAATGAAATACCGCTATCTGGACATTCTGGAATATCAGATTGAACTGGATGAGGAAATGGAACAGGTTGAGATTC
This sequence comes from Robinsoniella peoriensis, assembly GCF_000797495.1. Classification (GTDB taxonomy): domain Bacteria; phylum Bacillota; class Clostridia; order Lachnospirales; family Lachnospiraceae; genus Robinsoniella; species Robinsoniella peoriensis. The sequence continues at coordinate 275,173 of NZ_JTGN01000009.1, read as the reverse complement.
CCAAGTTTGTATTGCAGCCGGTGGTGGAAAATTGTTTTCAGCATAGTTTTGTGAATTTAGATAAACCGGTATATCGTATTCGGGTAAAAGGCGCTATAACAATGAACGGATGGGAAATCTCCGTTGATGATAATGGGGCAGGGTTTACGGCGGAGTCAGTACAGGAACTGAATAGGCAGTTTCAGGAGATCGAGGAGAGAATTAAAAGCGGAAATAAGATTCCTGATATGCAGATAGGAGGATTGGCGCTGAATAATACTTATGCCAGACTTTTTATTTACTCCGGCGGAGAAATAACATTAAGGGTAGGAAGTGGTTTCATGGGAGGTTCCTGTGTGGTAATTGCAAAGTCAGTGAAAGCCCCTCGGTTTGGATCGCTGCCTGCAGGAAGAAATGTTACGGATAGTAGTTTATATAATCCAAAGGATGATGGAGAGAATTACACAGATGATGAAAGTTATAGTGGTAGAAGATGAACCGGCAATTCTTGCGGGAATTGTACGCATGATAGAGAACCTGGAACTGGATATGGAGGTCAGAGGATGTTACCGAAACGGAGAGCAGGCACTGGCAGGAATGGAAATAGATCAGCCGGATATTTTGGTCACCGATATCCGGATGCCGGTTATGAATGGGTTGGAGCTGATAGAAGAAGCGCAAAAAAGATACGAGGGTATAGAGTATGTGGTGTTAAGCGGATTCAGTGAATTTGCTTATGCCAAAGAGGCGATCCGATTCGGAGTGGACAGCTATATTCTCAAACCCCCGGTGCAGTGTGAACTGCAGGAAACCTTGAAAAGACTATCTGAAAAAATTGAAAAGAGAAAACAAAAAGAACTTTGTGAGGAATTGCAAAATGCTATCTTTAACGGTATGTATGATAGGACCGTTTTAGAAAAAGGTTTTAAAGATTATAACTGCTGCTATCTCCTGCTGGTATGTGTTGGGGCATTTTCCATGCGTTCAGAAACCTTTATCCGGCCACCGAGTGAAATATGGAATTCCGGGTTCATTCGGGAAAAGCTGAAAGGAAAGGCGGATAAGGACTGGAGATACTACATCTTTGATTCTAAGGCAGGAAATGAGAAGCTGGTCTTTCTGGCATCAAAAGATGATAGTATCGTACCGGTAAAACATCTTGTCAACCAGTTGTCGGGGTATGAAAAGCTCCTTGAGATGCCTGTAAATATTGTACTGAGTGAAGCATTTACTGATACAAAAGAGCTTGGAAAGAAGTATCGTGATATTCGTTTCTGCATGAGCAACCAGGCGCTGATTGGAAGAAGCCATATGACCATTATGGGTGAAGAGGTATTGCCGGAAGCATATATTGCCATTGGAAATCAGGAAAAAAACCGTTTGTCATCACTGCTGGAAAAAGATGATTTTAAAGGCATTATACAATGTTTTGAGCAGCTTTGCAGGCAGTGGAAGAAAAATAAAATTACCCAGATTAACTGTGAATTCAGCATGAAATATTTTATGTCGGAAATTTACCGGAATTATCCGGGGCTGCAGCAGGACTATACAATGGAACAGCTCCTATATGAAGTGGAAGCTATTATAGGGGGAACATTATCCTATGAGGGATTGCAGGATAGTATGAAGTCATTAATAGAAAAAATTGGCGAGAAGGCAAGAAAGTCAATGCAGAATAAGACACTTGAGGATGTTGTGGAGCTGTTGTATGAATATATTTGTACACAGTATGCCCAGGGTCTGACCGTGGAAGAATTTGCTTCTAAATATGGTTATAATGCTACCTATGTAGCAAATCAGTTTACGGCAATCAAGAAGATATCCCCGAACAGGCTTGTTACAAATCTTCGCATGAACAAAGCGAAAGAATTGCTCCAAAGCTCTGATTACCGTTTAAAGGATATTGCAGAGATGATCGGGTATCATGATGTATCCTATTTTAGCAGGATATTTAAGGAGTCAGTGGGGATAAGTCCCCGACAATACAGAGATCATGTGGATAAGCAGCAGGTTCTTCACAAAGTGTAGACCTTCGGCTGTTTAAAAGCAATTCAAAAAAGCGCTTAAAGAGCTGTGTGATTATATATATAATGCTGTACAAAAGAGAGGAGATATAGGATGTCTGTTTATTTTGGTGTTGATTATTACCCTGAGCACTGGCCTAAGGAACGCTTGGAGACGGATGCAGTACTGATGAAGAAGCTGGGGATACAGGCAGTGCGTATGGGGGAATTTTCCTGGGCAAAGTTTGAGCCTGAAAAGGGAGAATTCCATTTTGAATGGCTGGATGATGCGGTAAACCTGTTGGCAGAGTATGGAATAAAAAGCGTAATCGGGACACCTACCGCGGCACCGCCTGCCTGGATTATAGAGGATGACCCGCAGATATTGCCGGTAGATGAAGCAGGTGAAGTGAAAGGATTCGGAGGACGGCATCATGACTGTCAGAGCAGCCCGGTATACCGGGAACACATCAGACGGCTGGTAACGGCAATGGCAGAGCACTATAAGAATAACACTAATATAATTGGCTGGCAGATTGATAATGAACTGGGTAATAGTCATGAGAAGCTTTGTATGTGTGATTCCTGTAAGGAGGCCTTTCACAGATTTCTTGAGGATAAGTACGGATCTGTACAGCGGTTGAACCAGGAATGGGGCACTGCATTCTGGAGTCAGGATTACAGCAATTTTGGACAGATTCCGGTGCCCAGGGCAACGCCTACGGTGCACAGCCCGTCGCTTCTGCTGGATTGGAAGCGTTTTTGTTCACATCTGGTAGTTGATTTTCAAAACTTTCAGGTAAACATCATAAAAAAAATTTGCCCACATCACCAGGTTACACATAATCTTATGGGGTTTTATGATAAGACGGATTATTTTGAACTGGCAGAAGAACTGGATTTTGCCTCAAATGACCAATATCCCACGGGTTATTATTTTGATCCGCCAGGCCAGCCTGACTTTGAGATTTCTGCGTGTCTGGACTTTATAAGAAGCGTTAAAAAGAAAAACTTCTGGATGATGGAACTGGAATCCGGTCCTACCGGGGGACAATTGGTTGGAAGGATGCCTAGACCCGGGCAGCTGAAGCTTTGGACCAGCCATTGTGTAGCACATGGGGCCGATACGATTGTATATTTCAGATGGCGCACCTGCTTGTTTGGTGCCGAGCAGTACTGGCATGGGATACTGCCCCACAACGGAGTTCCGGAAAGAAGATATTTTGAGATTCAGGAGACGATCCGGGGCCTGATTCCGGTGATGAAAGATATCAGTGCTGTTACCGTAAAACCGAAAGCAGCAATTTTATTTTCTTATGAACAGGATTGGGCTTTTCAGATTCAGCCCCATCATCCAGAACTTAATTATATAGACCAGATTAAGAAATATTATAATGCCTTTTACCGAAAAAACGTACCTCTGGACTTTATCAGCGAGAAAGAGAAGCTGGAAGATTATAAGGTTGTAATTGCTCCCTTGCAGCTGCTGATGGATTCAATGCTGGAAGAAAAGTTCAGAGCTTATGTAAAAAATGGAGGGCATCTGGTTTTAACAATGCGTACCGGGGTGAAAAACCGGAACAGTGTATGCGAGGGGACACAGGCACTCCCGGGCAGACTGGCGGATGTTCTGGGAATTACGGTATTGGAGTATGATTGCCTGCTCGGTATGTCGGTGGATATAGAATGGATTTTGGACAAGACATGGGGGCATGCAAAAAAGTGGTGCGACGTGCTGGAAACAAAAGGGGCAGAGCCTCTGGCATTTTACCGGAGTGAGTTTTACCGGGATACTCCGGCGATTACGGTAAATTCCTTTGGTAAAGGAAAAGCATATTATACTGCAACGGAGCCAGATGACATAATTATGAGTAAAGTTGTGGACAGAATCATAAAAGAGTGTGGTCTGGAATCAGCCGGATGCTCACCGGATGGAGTAGAAATGACGGTGCGGAACGGCAGAAAAAAAGATTATTTATTTGTCTTGAACCATACGGATCTATATCAGACCATACAGGTATCAGCAAAATGGATACCTTTTGTTTGGTGCGGCGAATCCCAGTCCGGAAAACTGCCGCCTTATGGAACCGCAATTTATGAAAAATGCTGCATGGACTAAGTTAGGAATGCAGCCTGATATAGGGCATTAGAAAAAGCTTTGGACAATAGTGGAGGTGGAATTATGGACAGATTAGATCAAATCCGGAATCACAAAGAAGGAAATTACATTTATCCATTTCTCTGGATGCATGGAGAGCCGCATAAAATTCTTATCCGGGAGCTGGACAGAATCAGAGAAGCGAATATAGGAGCGGTATGTATAGAAGCCAGGCCGCATCCGGACTTTGGAGGAGAACAGTGGTGGGAAGACATGGATGTGGTTATGGACTATACCAGAGCCCATGGCATGAAGGTCTGGCTTTTGGATGATGACCGGTTCCCCACCGGCCATGCCAATGGAATCTTTACAAAAGGAAACCATGAACTGGCAAATGAATTTCTGACGGTATGGTGTACCGACACATCAGGACCCCTTGCAAATGGTTCCATGTTAATTCAGCCGGTGCTAAGACCCGACAGCAGACTGGTACGGGTAACGGCATGTAAACGAATCAGCAGCGACAGTACCGACATAGAGCCGGAATCGTGGATAGATCTTACCGGACAGGTTAAAAACGGATGGCTGCGGTTTGATGTACCGGATGGATTGTGGAGGATTTTTGTATTTTATACCACCCATCAGGGGGATGGGAAATTGGACTATTTTAACATTATTAATTCTCAGTCAGTGAAACTTCTGATAGACCGTGTTTATCAGCCTCATTTTGATCGCTATGGAGATGATTTCGGAAAGACGTTTACCGGATTCTTTTCCGATGAGCCGGAATTTGCAAACCTGCCCGGATACGATTTCCAGGCTCGGCTTGGTAAGGATATGAAATTTATACCATGGAGTGAGGAACTGGAAAAACGCCTGGAAGACAGATGGGGAGATAATTTCACACGTAATCTGCCTGTTCTCTGGTACAGCTGCGGAGAAATTACCGGACACGTCAGGTATGAATATATGGATGAAGTTACCACTCAGCTAAAGATATCGTTTTCTGATCAGATAGGGCAGTGGTGTAAAGCGCATGGGGTCATGCATGTGGGGCATATCATTGAGGACGATAATTCCCATGGAAGGCTTGGCTGCAGTACCGGACATTATTTTCGAAGTCTGTCCCAGATGGGTATGTCTGGAATTGATGTGGTACTGCTTCAGGTGATGCCTGGAATGAATCAGACGGTTCACCAGTGGGTTGCATCAGACCGTGATGGGGAGTTTTTTCATTACGGCCTTGGAAAAATGGGGAGTTCCCTGGCACATATTGATGAGAATAAAAACGGGAATGCTATGTGTGAAATCTTTGGCGCTTTTGGCTGGCAGGAGGGAATTACTTTGATGAAATGGCTGGCTGACCATATGCTGAGCAGGGGAATTAATCACTTTGTGCCACATGCATTTTCACCCAAAAGTTTTCCGGATTCAGACTGCCCGCCTCATTTTTATGCGGGTGGAAGACAACCCCAATACCGTTATTTTGGAGATTTGATGAATTATATGAATCGTTTGTCCCACTTGTTTTCAGAAGGCAGATACATATCCCAGGCTGCGGTTTTATATCATGCGGATGCGGAATGGGCGGGAGAAGCAATGCTGTTTCAGAAGCCGGTCCGGGTATTGCTGGAAAATCAGATTGATTGTGATATTATCAGTGCAGATGCGCTGTTAAAGACAAGTATAATGGCAAAAGACCGGGCTTTTCAGATCGGACCTCAGAGTTATAAAGCTTTGGTAATCCCTTTTAGCCAGTATTTGCCTGCACAGGCAGTGGATATGGTCATTTCCCTATTGAAATCGGAGATTCCTGTTTACTTTATAGATGGTCTGCCTGAAGGGATTTGCGAAGGACAGGAGCGGGAGATTAGAACCCCGCTATTGGGATCGGAGGTTGTATCGTTGTCCAATCTGGCATCTGCAATAGAAAATAAGATAGGTTTTTCCGTCCGCACGGCTGCAAGCTTACCTGATTTAAGAACGTACCGGTATCAATATGATGGGGGAACGGCACTGTATTGTTTTAATGAGAGCACAGGGGATACAATAGATACTGAAGTAGAAATAAATTTAGAAACCAATCAATTGCAGTATTGTTACCGTTACCATGCATTTGAAAATCAGCTGTATAGAATTCCATCTAAACAGCGAAATGGCATTATTAAGGCGAGACTGCAGCTGGAACCGGGTGAAGCGGCGGTTTACATATTAAAAAAAGAAAAAGATATTCTGCCTTATTATGTTCCATATGAGCAGTCAGGCAGAAAATTAGGGGGCCCATGGAAACTATCGTATGCAAATATAGATAATGATGCTAATTTCAAAGAATTGTATTATGGGGATCAGGTTTTTCAGGATTTGACAGACTGGGCAGCAAAGAATAAGTTCAACGGATATCTGCGATACGAGACAGAGGTGTATTTTGTTAAGGACAAGAGGGAGTGCCTGAGGATAACGGATACTCTAAACGGCGTGGAGATTTTTGTAAATGGAGTAGTGTCGGGCAGAAGAATAGGACCGCCCTATTATCTGGAAATTCCGTTTAAGGAGGGCAGAAACCGCATTTGTATTGAAATTGCATCTACTCCCGTATTTGCCGCAGGAGATGACTGGTCGGCGCTTACGGTACTTCCGCCGTTCGGTCTGATGAATGAGCCTGAATTCTGTGAGCCTATATGCGAATAACGAATTAGTGCTAAAACCATACCTGAGCACAAGCTTTAATTAAGAGAATATTAAAAAGAAATTCATCCCGGCTAAATGTTTATTTCTCAAAAGCTGTTATACTGAGAATATGTCTAATTGTGATATAAATGTGTGTCAGTGAGAACAGAATAAAAAAACTAATATTATAGATATATCATAAATTATAATGAGACCCATAATTTCTATCATCAATTGAAGAAATTATGGGTTTTCTAAATAAAAATTCCGGGAGGTACAGCAATGAATATATTAATGATTGAAGACAATGCAGAGATAAGAGAAGGTGTCAGGATTCTTTTGGAAGGTGAAGAATACGCGGTGACAGAGGCTGAGAATGGAAGTGAAGGGCTTAAACTCCTGGACAGCGATACGGACCTGGTTATTCTGGATGTTATGATGCCCGGGATCTCAGGCTTTCGAACCTGTGAGGAGATCCGGAAAGTGTCTAATGTGCCGGTTCTTTTTCTGACTGCCAAGTCCCAGGATTCAGATAAGTTAATGGGACTGATGGCTGGGGGAGATGACTATTTATCCAAGCCGTTTTCTTATTCCGAGCTTTTGGCAAGGGTGAAGGCACTGGTGAGAAGATACTGCGTTTATAAGGGAAAAGAAGAGGAGGGAACGGAAGACCGCTATGTTAATGGAATGGGGATCCGGATTAATGAATCTTATAATGAGGTTTGTAAAGGGGATAAAGAGCTGGCTTTAACCGATATTGAATATAAAATATTACTTCTGCTGATGAAACATCCAAAGAGAATCTTTACAATACAGAACATTTACGAAAGCGTCTGGAATGAACCATATTTTTATGTTTCAAATGGAACGGTCATGGTTCATATCCGTAAGCTGCGGCTGAAGATTGAAGACAATCCGCAGGAGCCGAAGTGCATTCGTACAGTTTGGGGCAGGGGGTATCGGTTTGGATAAAAAGAGAAAACTTCAAAAAAGCGGTCTGAGAAGAAAGCTTGTGCGGATTATGGTGATTGCATTTTTAATAAGCGGTGGTCTGTATTATTTTCTGCATAAGGGAGTGGAAGCAAAACTGAACAATTATTTTGAAACTTCAGATTATGTGGAAAAGACCGAGTCAAAGTATGCCCAGAAATTTCAGGATTACGTGCAGAAGAATCATATTTCTACAACAGATACGGATAAGATAACAAAATGGGTCAGGGATCAGGATATTGTACATATCAGCATTTATAAGGATTCTGTGCTGATCTACGACTCGTATTATCCGAATAATGATATCATAGCCGAAAATGATGTGGAAACGGAATACTTTGGGTGGCAGGCATATTATCCTATGAAATTTGCAGATGCGCAGGCGGATGTTTTTCTGGACGGTTTTTATGATTACCGGGTTTTTAACTATGCGATGATAGCAGAAATTCTTCTTTCCTGCCTGGTTTTTATCGGTATTGTGATGGCTGGGATTAAAAGGACAATTGATTATATTGGCATTCTGGAGCAGGAGGTGGAGATCCTGGAAGGAGGGCAGCTGGATTGTCCGATTACATTAAAAGGAAATGACGAGCTCTCTGCTTTAGCCAGAGGGCTGGATGAAATGAGAAAATCCTTTAAGCTTCGCGTGGACCGGGATGAAAAATTGACAAAAGCAAATAAAGATCTGGTTACGGAGATGTCCCATGACCTTCGGACACCGCTTACAACCCTCCTGCTCTACACACAGATATTAAAAAGTAAGAAGTATCATGGTGCGGATCAGATGGAAGATTACATAGATAAGATTGATCAAAAGGCAAACCAGATCAAGAGTCTTTCAGATAATATGTTTGAATTTTTCCTGATTCTGAGGGAAGAAGAAATCGAACTTATGGATCCCCAGTCTTTTAAGGATATATTTTACGATATTATGTCGGAACTTGTATTATCATTGCAGAAACGTGGATTCCAGGTGAACCAGAACATCGAATTTCGTGAAGTTAAAGTTGAGGTCTCCGTGGATTACGTTCTCAGGGTGATGAATAATATTGTATCTAACATAATCAAATATGCGGATTCCAATGAAGATATTGTGATCTCTACAATTTATGGGGAAGAACAGGTATCTATTTTATTTGTAAACCACAAATTAAAAAAGTCGGAAAAAGTAGAGAGCACCGGGATCGGCATCCGAAATATTAAGGGGATGATGGACAAGATGGAAGGGAGCTGTCAGGTGGAGGAAACTCAGGAATTGTACCGGATCAAATTAGAATTTAAAATTGTCGTTTAGATTTCATCATGTTCCTTTAAGGATTGGTTAAGATTTAGGTGATATGATAAATACTGTAGATACAAACAATTAATCCAGGCATGCTCTGGATATGCGCAGGAAAGTGAGGACAACTATATGAAAAAAATACTTATAAAAGGAACAACAATTGCAGTGTTGGGAGCATTATCCATTACCATGACGGCTTGTGGCTCTAATCCCCAGTCAACAGAAAATACCCCCAAAACGGAATCTTCAGCGGTGATCAGAGAAAGTGGGTCCAGGCAAAAGGAGACGCAGGCAATTGAAAATAAGACAGGCGGCAACCAGTCGGAGAAAAAGCAGACCAGCGGCAATCAGTCAGAGAAAAAGCAGACCAGCGGGAATCAGCGGAATAAAATAAAGTCTAATAAAAGGCAGACAAATAAAATGCAAAGCGGGTCCGAAGAGAGCGGAATGTCGGAGAGCAAAGAGTCCGGACAAGCGGAGACGCAGACAGAGGGCGGAACCGAAAATACGCAAAACAATGAATTGGCGAAGTAGGAGAATTACTTGTGAGAGAAAAAAACATATTACAGCTTTTTGAAGAGTCTGTGGAGAAATTTTCCGCGAAAGAAGTTTTTGCAGATGAAGATGTGAGTATCTCTTATTGCGAATTAAAAGATCATGCAAGGAGAATAGGGAGCTGCCTTGGCAACTCCCACCTTCGAAATGCACCTGTCGCAATTTATCTGGACAGAAGCGTTAAGAGTATGGAGGCACTTCTGGGAGTTGTGTATAGCGGGAATTTTTATACCATGATTGATATTCAGATGCCAAAAGACAGACTAAAGTCCATATTGGAGAACCTGGAGCCTTTTGCCATATTAACGGACAAAGAGCATGAGGAAGCTGCCAGAGAACTTTTTCCTGAGGGAGCGGTTCTAATCTATGAGACAGCAGTGGAGCAGGAAATAAGCAGCTGGCTGTTAAAAGATATCAGAAGGGCTATGATCGAGACGGATCCGCTGTATGTGCTCTATACCTCAGGGTCTACCGGTGAACCAAAAGGTGTGGTTGTAAATCATGCCAGCGTGATTGCCTATACAGATTGGGTAACTGAAACTTTCAGGATAAACTGCGACACTGTTTTTGGCAGCCAGACGCCTTTTTATTTTAGTATGTCGGTGCTGGATATTTTCAGTACCATAAGAAGCGGGGCTTCCATGCAGATTATTCCCCGGAAGCTCTTTTCATTTCCGATGCAGCTGCTGGAGTATTTAAGAGACAGAAAGGTAAATACCATTTACTGGGTTCCCTCTGCGCTCTGCCTGGTGGCTAACTGGAAGGCATTGGACTATATGCAGCTGCCGGACTTGAAAAAGGTGCTCTTTGCGGGAGAAGTTATGCCTATGAAGCAATTGAATATCTGGAGATCACACATGCCGGATATATTTTATGCAAACTTGTATGGACCAACGGAAATAACCGATATCTGCACCTATTATATTGTGGACCGGGATTTTGATGACGAGGAAGTACTTCCGATTGGAAAGGCATGCAATAACTGCGATATACTGATCCTGAATGAAGAAGGAGAAAGGGTTCCTTACGGTGAAGAAGGAGAACTTTGTGTCAGGGGACCGTTTCTGGCTAAGGGATATTACCGCAGCCCGGAAAAAACAAACAGAGTGTTTGTCCAGAACCCATGTAATGACAGGTATCCGGAACTGATTTATAAAACCGGTGATATTGTTAAGTATAATGAACTGGGAGAACTGATGTATGTATCCCGCAAAGATTTTCAGATTAAACATATGGGCTGCCGGATTGAACTGGGTGAGATAGAGGCGGCTGCAGGTTCTCTGGAAGATATAGATTATTGTGTATGTGTTTATGATGAAAATGAGAAAAAGATAGTATTGGTCTATAAAGGAAAAAATGTGGATCAGAAAACTATTATAAAAAAAATCAAAAACAAAGTGCCAGCCTATATGTGCCCCGGGCTTTATATTATGACAGAGAAGATGCCGGTAAACACAAATGGAAAAATAGACCGGAAGTGGCTGCAGAGAAATTATAAAAAATTAGGAGGCATATGCAATGGATGAAATATTAAAAATACTGGAAAAGATAAAACCCGGAGTAGATTTCAGCAAAGAGAATAATCTGATTGAGGACCATATTTTGGACTCATTTGAAATGATTCAGCTGGTGTCGGAAATCAGTGACATCTACCAGATCGATATTACCCCGGTAGATATCACCCCTGATAATTTCCGCTCTGCTACCTCCATTTATGCGTTTATTTTAGACCATCAGCCAGCCCGGATATAGCGAGGGGATTGTATGGCTTATAATACCTATACATATGTACTGCTGTTTCTGACAGGCACCGGCATCATTTATTATATCCTTCCCAAAAAAGTCAGATGGATTGCTTTGCTGGCAGCCAGTTACTTGTTTTACTTTCTGTCCAGTGCAAAACTAATGGGATTTTTAATGCTGTCTACGATTGTTGTATATGGTACAGGCATGATTCTGACCACTATGCAGGACGAGTACCGGGACCGTATGGCGGATGCTCCTTTGGCAGAACAGGCGGTTTTGCGCCTGCAGTTAAAGAAAAGGAAACGCCTGGCAGCAGCGTGTGCAATTTTGTTCAACCTGGGGATTCTGGCATTTTTAAAATACTATAACTTCTTTGCATTAAATGTCAATCATCTTTTACAGGGTTTACATATAAGCAGCCAAATGAAGGAGCTGAGACTTTTGCTTCCCCTTGGGATTTCCTTTTATACCCTGTCGGCAATCGGATATATCATTGATGTATACCGTGGCAAATACAGAGCGGATAAAAACCTGGGTCATCTGGCACTGTTTCTAAGCTTTTTTGGACAAATTGTGGAAGGGCCTATTGTGCGCTACGATCAAATGTCGGATGAACTTTTAAAGGGGCATTCCTTTCAACCGAAAAACATATCATTTGGTGCACAGCGCATTGTATGGGGGCTATTTAAGAAAATTGTGATTGCGGACCGCTTAAATCTGCTGGTAAACACCGTCTTTACCGCATACCCGGATTATACCGGAATTACAGTTGCGACGGCAGTTTTGTGCTATACGATTCAAATCTATTGTGAATTCTCCGGTTGTATGGATATGGTAACCGGAAGCGCGCAGCTCTTTGGCGTTAGTCTGCCCGAGAATTTTGAAAGACCGTTTTTTTCCAGAAATGTATCCGAGTTCTGGAGGCGCTGGCATATTACACTTGGAGCCTGGTTCCGGGATTATATATTTTATTCGGTATCCTTATCCAAACGGGTAATGCATCTGGGCAAATGGGGCAGGAATCATCTTTCCACGCATCTGGCTAAGCTGCTGCCTTCTGCCTGTGCCCTGTTTCCGGTGTGGCTCTGCAATGGATTATGGCATGGTGCCAGTTGGAAATACGTTTTTTACGGCATGTATTATTTTATGATTATTATGCTGGGGATGCTGGCTGAGCCTCTGTTTGAGAAGATTTGCAAAAGTCTTCATCTAAACCGTAAAAGCTGGGGATTTCAATTTTGGCAGATTTTAAGAACCTTTTTTTTAGTCAATATCGGTATGCTGTTTTTTCGGGCGGTGAGTCTGAAAGTGGGAATCAAAATGCTGTTCTCCATGTTTGGGGGATTTTCCCTGGCACCTCTCAGAGAAGGTGTTTTATTGAATCTGGGAATGGATAAGATGGACTATGCGGCAGTGGGTTTTGGGATTATAGTGGTATTTGCTGTAAGCTTTGCCCAGGAAATGGGACTAAATCTAAGAGAGTGGATTTCCAACAGGCATATTGCAGTCCGGTTTGCCATTTACTATGCAGCCGCCTTTTCGGTCCTGCTCTTGGGGGCTTACGGAATGGGCTATTCGCCGGTTGACTTTATCTATGCTCAGTTTTGAGTCTGCTTAAAAACCATGCCATAAATCTAAAGAGAAATAGCAGCAGGAGGAAACAAAATGAACTTCAATAAACGGACGATACTGAAAAGTGGATTTCTTTTCCTGTTGAAATTGGCTGTATTTCTGGGAATCGCCCTGGTACTTCTCACCGGCGCATCCCAGGTTTTGAAGCCAAAGGATAATACCCCTGCCAGCGGAATTAAAGAACCGGAGACACGCGCAGTATATACGGAACGGGAAAATTCCCTGGATGTAATAGCAATAGGCAACAGTGATATTTATGCAGCGTATACACCTATGCAGCTGTGGAAGGACTATGGGCTTGCATCTTATGTCTGCGGAGAACCAGGACAGCGTGTGTATGAGGCGTATTATCTGCTGAAATCAATACTGAAGTACCAGTCCCCCAAGGTGGTTATATTTGAAACGGATGAAATTTTTCAGAATGGAACGCCGGCAAAAGAACGGGAAAAAGTGATTTTTGCAGGGCTGGCAGATCAATTTCCGGTGTTTCAATATCATAACCGATGGAAAATTTTAAAACCGGAAGATTTCACGGGAAAAGTGAAGTATACGTTTGATAATTTCTGGAAAGGTTTCCGGTATACAGACCGTGTAGATCCTTATCTTGGCAAACGCTACATGCGTAAGAGAAAGAAAAAGACAAAAATAGACGGGATACCTCGATTTTATCTGGATAAGATTGTTTCTATGTGCAAAGAAAAGGGGATTAAACTTCTGTTTGTGGAAATCCCTTCTGCAAATTCATGGAATTATAAGAGGCATAATTCAGTAGCGGAATATGCAGAACAAAATGAGATTCCATTTCTGGATCTGAATAAGCCGGGGAAAGAGTATAAGGTTGACTGGGTATCCGATACCAGAGACAAAGGAGATCACATGAACTATAACGGCGCCAGGAAGGTGACGGCTTATCTGGGTAAATATCTGAAGGAAAACTATTTTTTGCCGGACAGGCGGGATGACTCTGCCTATTCAGGATGGAATGCAGATCTGCGTAAGTATGAAAAGGCGATACAGAGCGTAGGTATGTATAATATGGTAAACGGAAATAATAATAAAGGAATATAAAGCGGAAATAATAAACTGGATATTTACAAAAAGAGGCTTAAAAAGCAGCCATACTAAGAAGGATTTTAACTTTCTGAGTATGGCTGTTTTTATTTAATTCGCTTGCCGCTGCTTTCCCGAATCACCAGTTCAGGAGAAAAGTCAGGCTCTTTGGGAGGTGCAGTGTTCTGTATAAGACTGAGCAATAAAGAAATTACATATCTTCCCAGCCGTTCATTGTGCCGGTTCAGGCTTGTCAGGCGCGGTGTCAGAAAATTGCCGTCATAAAACTGGTCACAGCTGATCAGGGCCATATCATTTGGGATGGTAATACTGCAATCGGCAGCAGCCCGCAGTGCCCCTATGGATACATTATCATTCATTGCAAGTATAGCGGTTACTGTGGGAGCCTTATCAAGTAGCTGCCTGGCTGCATTATATCCATCAGACATATAGTAGTTAGAAGTGGATATAAGGGATGGGTCATCATCCAGACCCAGTGTCCGGACTGTCTCGTGATATACGTTGAGTCTGGATTCCGTGATATGTACACCGCGTTCTCCGCCAACAAATCCAATACGCCGGTGTCCAAGTGAAGCAAGATAGCGAATTGCAATAGATAAGCCTTTATCATTTTCCTTATTTATAAAGGTACAGGGAATCCCGGGGAGGGATCTTCCAATTACGATTACCGGTATGGAAGACGCCAGACGTCTCAGTGCGTCTCTGTAATCTTCACTGATTTCACATAAATCGATCTGCCCGCCGGCAATAATAACCCCATCTACCTTCTTATCCAGAATCATCTGAAAATATTTATCTTCTTTTTCCCGTTCCCCATCCGCATAGGAGGCAGCGGAAAAGGAAGTATTGCAGAGTATAACAGAATAGTTTGACTGATGTGCAGAACGTTCAATTTCGCTGAACAACGTGGAGAAATACGGATTAGTAATATCAGGAACGATAACGCCCAGAGTCTTTGTCTGACGGAGAATGAGTCCCTGTGCCAATGTATTGGGAGAATAGTGGTATTTCTTTATGACCGCTTCCACCCTGGCTTTGGTTTTTGGCGAGACGGGAACAGTGCCGTTTAAAACTCTGGAGACGGTAGCGATAGAGACCCCACTCTCTTCTGCTATCTCAACAATTGTTACATTTTTATCCATAAAAACCTCCATCTATTACTGAAATTATATCATTGGTATATAGTTTAGCATACAGATATTGGTATTTCAATACCGGGTAATGTTTTGGAGATGGAGCAAAGAGCAATAAAGCTTATTTTCAAATAAAGGGATATGGTAGAAAAGATAATTGAATGACTAATTTAAACAAAGAAAGATAAGGCGACAAATAAATATAATAGAATCATATACATTATATACAAAAATAGTATCGTAAATTCTACGAGAATGTATAAAATGGTCTGAGTTAAAAAATAAATGAGATTTTTTGTTGACAAGCTAATAAGAAAAGAGTATATTAAGCTCATCAAATGTAAAGGTTTTCAGAAAACCTTTTCAAAACTAAGGAGGTAGAAAATGAGAAAGGTAAAAAAGGTGACCGCAATAATTTTAGCAGCAGCGATGACGATGTCCATGGCGGCATGTGGGGGTTCAGGGGACTCAAAGGGAGGGGCTGAATCCAATGAAGGAAAGACCAGTATTGAATTCTGGACACTCGCATTAGCACCTACTTATACGGATTTTATACAGGGACTGATTGATAAATATGAGGAAGAGAATCCGACGATAGAAGTGAAATGGCAGGATCTTCCCTACGATGCCATAGAGCAGAAGCTTCTGGCTGCCACAGCAGGAAGTAATCCACCGGATGTAGTAAATATCTGGTCACAGCTGGCACTGACACTGGCTGGAAAAGAGGCTCTGCTGAATTTGGACGAAGCGGCAACAGAGGAGCAAAAATCAATTTACATTGATTCTATGTATGAATCAGCAAAATTGTACGATGGTGTATATGCGTTTCCCTGGTATTCCACACCAAACGTAGTTACATATAATACAGAACTGTTCAAAGAGGCAGGAATTGAAAAAGTCCCCACCACCTGGGATGAAGCATTTGATCTGGCGGCAGACTTTAAAGAAAAAACAGGAGCATGGCTGATTACGCCAAGTTCTATGTACCATATGCTTTGTTATTATGATATTCCGATCCTTTCTGAGGACAAAACAAAGGCGGCATTTAACAGCCCGGAGGCAGTGGAACTGATAAACCGTTTTATAAAATATGCGGATGATGGAGCAATCATGGTAGATCGAACGGATGGTTGGGATAACTGGGACAACGACCGCCAGATGTATGCCAATGGGAATCTGGGAATGCTTTGCGGAGGACCGCAAACGATTGCTCGAATCAGAGATGAGTCCCCGGAAAAATATGAATTGACAGATGTTGCAGAATCTTTATACGGACCAAGCGGTTTCACCGGAGCGGCTGTAATGAACCTGGTAGTACCTGCCAACAGCAAGAAACAGGAAGAAGCGATCAAGTTTGCGAATTATATCTCAAATGATGAGAATCAGCTGGCATTCTGTGAAGCAGCATCCGTATTCCCAACTACAAAGGCAGCTGCTAATGATGACTACTTTAAGTCTGATATGGAGACAGTTGAAGGAAGAACGAATTATTATGCCGCACTGGCTGCAATGAAGAGTACGGATATGACTATGGGAATTCCAAATGATAATGCAGTAAAGCTGGAAATTGATGAGATGATGGCAGCAATTTTTGCAGATAATATGAGTCCGGAGGATGCGCTGAAACAGTGTGAAGACCGTGTCAATAAACTGCTGGCAGAAAATCAGAAATAGTTACGGAAACGATGACAAATAAATCATATGCTGCTGCAAGAGACAGTAAGTTTTTGCGGCAGCGTTTCTATTGGAGAAAAGTGTATGAAAAAATTATTTAAAGCACAGAAAATGAGAACGACCATAATTTCCTACATATTTATGGCTCCGGCTCTGCTTATCCTGGGGATCTTCGTGTTTTATCCCATTGTTTTCAGTATACCGCTGGCATTTACAGACTATTCGGCAGTAGGAGGCACAACAAATTTTATCGGATTAGAAAATTTTAAAAGGCTGGCTGGGGATCCGGATTTCTGGCTGTCGTTAAAAAATTCCTGTCTGTTTGTAATCGTAGTGCCTGTTCTTCAAATACTCGCCATACTGCTGGCTCTGCTGATGAATAATAAATTCCGTGGAAATTCTGCCTTTCGTGTATTGATCTATATGCCGGTAGTTACTTCTATGGTAGCAGTGTCCATCATCTGGAAATTCATATTTGATCCTGATGGAATCATAAACGCACTGCTTTTAAAATGGGATATAATAGCAAAGCCTATTTTATTTCTTTCGGATTCAAAGATTGCGCTGATTGTCCTGATGGCGGTGACAATCTGGCAGGGAATTGGATACTACATGATGATGTATTTATCGGCGCTGCAGTCATTTCCTGAAGAAATTATTGATGCAACTAAAATTGACGGAGCCAATGCATGGCAGACATTCTGGAAAGTAAGGCTGCCGCTTTTAAAAAATCAGATTGGATTTTGTTCCATGATTTCCATTATTGCGGCTGTGGGAGTATTTGATGTGGTATTTACGATGACAAATGGCGGTCCGAATAAAGCAACCTATGTTATTAACTATTATTCCTATAAGATGGCATTTAACAGCTATGATTTTGGATATTCGGCCGCTATTGGATTGGTTAGCGCCGTTATGATCTGCGTATTTACATGCATGCAGTTTGCATTAAGTAAGAAAGGGGAAAAAGAGGCATGACAGGAACAGACAGAAGAAGAAAAAGTAAAGTAAAAAAAATCAGGACAGCTGTCGGACGTTACCTGATACTTCTTATTATAGCATTAATATGTGCGGGACCTTTTTTATGGATGACCAGTTCATCTTTTAAAGTAACAGAGAATATATACACGTTAAACCTGTTTCCCAGGGAGCCGTCCTTTGGCAATTATGAATCGGTATTTTCTCTGCTGAATATAGGGAAGATGCTGTTAAACTCTCTCATTATTACGGTTGGAGGCATTACCCTGGATGTTATCTTTGGCTCCCTGTGTGCCTATCCACTGGCTAAGCTTGATTTCTATGGCAGAAAACTAATTAATACATTACTGCTTGCCACGATGATAATTCCGGCAGCGGCAGGACTTGTTGTCAATTATATAACGATTTCCAAGATGGGATTGAATGATAACTTCTGGGGCGTTATTCTTCCAAACTCGGTGACCGTGTTCAATATCATACTGCTGAAAACGGCATATGCAGATATTTCATCGGAACTGCTTGCAGCAGCCAGAATTGACGGCGCTTCGGAATTGAAAATATGGTGGAAAATTATGCTTCCCCAGATAGTACCAATGATTGCAACAGTGATCATTATGGATTTTATCAATAAGTGGAACAACTTTTTATGGCCGCTGATTGTACTGAATGTAGACAAATATCCTGTGGCTGCAGGATTGAAATATCTGAACGGGCAGTTTAACTATAAATTTGGCAGTGTAGCAGCAGGAACAGTGGTATCCGTAATACCCATCATTATTGTATTTCTGTTCTGCCAGAAGTATTATGTAAATACTACAGCAGGAGCTGTTAAGGGGTGACGAAAGGAGTAAAAAATGAGTATGATTCAAGGTATCGATCATATATCAATGATTGTTCCCGATGTAGATCAGGCAGTACATTTTTACTGTGATGGTCTGGGACTTCTATTGAAACGCAGAGATGATTATAATGCCATTGTTGCAACACCGGATGGAGTGATTATGGAAATCTGCCCGGAAGGAACGAAAGAGTGGGATAATTCTGGCATTACCCATATTTGCTTAAACACCTTTGATGTAGACCTGACATTCCGGCGGGCATTGGAGTATGGGGCAGTGATTTCCAGACCGGAAGATCCTGAACCATATACTTATCAGGATCTTAGAATGGCATTTGTAAGGACACCCTCGGGTGAGGAAATTGAATTCTGGTACATTCAGAAAAACGGAGTTATGCGTGAGCCGGTGATCAATGGTAATTACATCAAAAATTTTGTGCATGTAGCATTGACGGTACCAGATATGAAGGCATGTATCCGCTTCTATGAAGGATTGGGTGCAAAGCTAAAAGAAGACTGGGAGTGGGGATGTTCCATACAGTTAAATGATATGCGGGAATTAGAGCTATTTACAGGCGGAGAATATGCGGTTCAACCCAATGCGTATACCCACTACAGCCTGCTGACAGAAGATGTGGATGCGGCTGCCCGGAAAGTGGTGGAGCTTGGGGGAAGAATCACCCATGAGCCTTATGACTGGTCGAATCTGAGGATTTGCTTTTGCCAGGGAATTGCAGGTGAAGTGATTGAGTTTTTCCAGATGTATACGGATGGAAGAGCAGCGGATGTATTCGACCGAATCCCTGACCGGTTACCGGATTTGTTTCAATAAAAGAAAGTGAGGGAATTACAGGATGAACCGTTTAGATTATACAGAGCTGCTGAAAGAGATCAGTGATGAAATTTCTGCTCCAAAAGGTACATTTCAGAGTATATTTGGATCCAAGACAGAAAAGGATCTGGAAGAAATCCGTTATATTGCTGCGGTTGCGCTGGTTGCCGCAGACAGATACTATTCCAACCTTACGAAACTGGAGTTTGAAATACGGGAAAAAGATGAGAAACTACAGAAAGATGGAGAATAGGAATTATGTTGAAAATCGGATTTGCAGATTATTATCTGGACAACTGGCATGCAAATTATTATCCGGGATTTCTGCGGGAGGCAATTCATCAATATGGATATGACGCATCCCTCACTTGTGCGTATGCACTTCATGACTGTGATCATGGAATGACTACAGAGCAGTGGTGCAGAAAAAACCACGTACACCAGGCTCACAGTATGGAAGAAATGATTGATTCCGTAGATGCAATTATGGTAATTGCCGCAGATAATTCCGCCTGGCATGAGGAAGTATGTAAACTGCCTCTGGCAAGCGGTAAACCGGTATTTGTAGATAAGACCTTTGCTCCGGATCTTAAAACCGGAAAAGAGATGTTCGCCTATGCAAAGGCACATAGGACGCCTGTCTTTTCTACATCAGCACAGCGTTATTGCAAGAGTATTATGGATTATCTGGAACGGGAAAAGGGAAATACGAAATTTATGTCTACTGTGGGACCGCATGACTTGTCAAATTATGCAGTACACCAGTTTGAGCCCATTGTAACGGTTATGGGAACCGGTGTAAAACGTGTGAAAAGTTTTGCTGTGGGAAGTAAGGTCACTCAGTTGATCCTGGATTATGGAGATGGAAGAATTGCAAGTTTTACACAGACACCAAATCCATGGGCAGAATTTAATTTTATGGTGTCAGACGGTGAAAAGGGAGAACGTCTGGACAGCTCTGATTATTATGTTAATACAATGAAAGCAATTCTGGATTTCTTCGAGACAAAGAAAGTGCCAGTGCAAATGGAAGAAACCCTGGAAGTTTTAGCGCTTATAGATGCAGCAAAGGCTGCCAGACAGAGTCCGGATCTCTGGGTGAAAATGCCGATGACAGAGAGTTGACCGGTTAGAAAGCGGACAGAAGTCTGGAAAAAGGAGATACTTATGCAGAAAATAAAGTTACACTATTTAATTGGAGACGTACATATGGGCGGACATGATGTACATCGTGTAGCTATAAATAATAAAATTATGCTGGATCAAACAGAGGCTTTTGATATTCTCATGGTATGTGATGATCCGGGAATCGGGGATATGGGCTTCGATAAGTATTTTGAGTGTAATCTCATGGAAAACAGTGATGTATTTGTTTTTAACTGTGGGAATTACCGGTTTAATATAAAAGAGGAACAGGAATGCCTGGAAAAAGCAGTATATAGCGGTGCCGGATTTGTATTCCTGCATGGAGACCATCCCTGTTACTGGCCAGCGGTAGGAAATGTAAGATGGGAAGAAGTAGAAAAGATGGCAGGGCTTTTATGGCGGGAAAAAACGTCCCATGGAGATTTTGCTAAAGCTCATATTACCGTAGAAAAGCCGGAACATCCAATAATGCAGGGGATTAAAGATTTTAATACAAAGGATGAGATCTTCTGTAATTGTGAAAATGTGCAGCATGTACCATTTGAAGTACTGGCAAGTGCCTATTCCGATCCGGAAGTGATTTCGCGCCACGGTGTACCGGGTACCGGAAATATGGAACCCATTGCAACTGTCGGCAGTTATGGAAAAGGCCGTACATTTAATCAGCTGTTAGGACATGTATGGCCCTGTTATACAGGACATGGCCTGGGTGAGAATACAATGCTCAGTTTCTGTCCGCGGGAGTTCCGGCAGATGTTTGTGCGTGCATGTGAATGGGCAGCGACAGGTAAGGTAGAGAAAACGCTTACATTTAGTGGAGAAGCGAAACTGAAATAGAGATCCGTTTATATGGGAGGAAAAAATGTTAAAAGACGTAAGAGTGGCATTTACAAAGAAGGAAGAAGCAGCACTTATAGAGGTAGAATTGGATGACAACCTGAAACCGGATGAAATATTAGGAAAAAATGTGCTGTCCCTGATTTCCAGCGGTTCTGAACGGGGAGGATTTACACAGGAGTTTTCGGCTGAAAGCTATCCTATGTTTACAGGATCATCTTCCATAGCACAGGTTGTGAAAGTGGGAGAAGATGTACAGGGGATGAAGGAAGGAGATCTGTTTTATCACAATGAACATCATACCCTTTATGTGAAGATTAAAGCAGAGGACGCTATTTCCGTACCCGAAGAAATAAAGCCGGAACATGCATTATTCGGCAGGTATGCCGCGGTGTCTATGACATCTATTTATCATTCTACAGCGAAACCGGTGGAAAAAGTGGTGGTTACCGGTCTGGGGATGGTTGGTCTGATGTGTGCTCAGATGGCAAATAGCTTTGGATATCAGGTGTATGCAATAGATCCGTCAGAAGAACGGAGAAGTATAGCGAGAAAAACAGGCATAGTTCATGTAGGGGCATCTCTTGAAGAGTGGCCCTGGCTGGAAAAGCAGGTGGCAACTGTTTTTGAGTGTTCAGGCAATGAGAATGCACTGCATTGTGCAATTCCTTATATGCGCAAGCGGGGCGAGATTTTCCAGATTGGTGTGCCCTGGAAAAAAGGTTCTGATTGGGATGCCCATACACTTCTGTATGAGTTATTTTACAGTTTTATCAGTATTCATGGCGGCTGGGAATGGTCTATTCCCAGAAAATCAGATGAACTGCACGTTCACAGCTCCTATGAACATATCCGTTCAGCTATGGAATTTTTGGCGGAGGGAAGAATTAAGGTTGTGGAAGAGATGTTCGAGCTGCGGGATCCGAAGGAGTGTAACCAGGTTTACCACGATATTACACTGCCCAAGATGTATCCTACGAGTATGATGCTGGATTGGAGGAATTTCTAAGATGGAAAATAGGGAAAAGGGAATTCATCATGTTGGCATGATTTCCCATCATTTTGATGATACTATCCGTTTTTACCAGGAAGGTTTGGGCTTTACGATAAAGCATACCTGGGGAAAAAAGGAACGAGTTTATATGATGGATACCGGCGGCGGAAGCTGTATCGAAGTCTTCGACGGCGGTTCAGAGGAAGAGACAATACCTGGGGGGAACTGGATTCATGTAGCCCTGCATACGGATAATATCCATGAGAGCTACAAACGTGCGATAGCAGCAGGCGGCAAGCCAAAACTGGAACCTGCATTTGCTGATATTCTGGAGGCAGCTCCCAAGCCTGTATATATGTGGTTTGCCTATGTAGTTGGCTATGATGGAGAAGAGATTGAGTTTATACAGGAAATTGAGGAGCCGTAATGAGTTTGCTCACAGCGTCAAGGTTAAGAGAGCAGTTTTTTCCGGCGGTTCCCCCGAAAGAAGAACAGATGCGAAGCAGCCGGAATATTCTTTGGGTGCAGGGGGCTATGGCAAGCGTCATGCTGGCATTGAGTACCGGAAACTTCATGGCTGGTTATCTGGCATTTCTTGGGGCAAGTCCCGCAATGGTAGCACGAATTGCAATTATTCCACAATTGGGCTGTGTGCTTCAAATGATTTCACCAATTTTTTTCGAAAGATTAAAATATAGGAAGCTTTCAATTGTGGCAATATGTTTCGGGTTTCGGTTTTCGGTAGGCTTTGCGGTATTTGCCCCAGTATTGTTTGCAACCCGGGACGCAAGACAGAACTTTGTATTTTTGCTTTATTTTATGGCATTCCTGGCAGCCGGATTTGTGACGCCTGCATTAAATCAATGGACAATGCAGATTGCACCACAAAAGAGGCGCGGACGCTATTTTGCCATTAAAGATATTCTGACAATGATTTTGAACTCCGGTATATCATTTTTGATGGGAATGCAGCTGGATTATTTTATAGGGCAGGATCTGGCGTGGACGGGATACATGGTGGTATATGTATTCTGCATCGTATTCTCATTGGTTGATGCTTTTTTGATGTGCAGGATGAAAGAGCCGGAGAACCTGGTTATGAAAGAATACAATCGAAAAGACATATTCAGACCCTTCCAGGATAAAAAATACCGACCGGTTTTAACTTATAATATGCTTTCTTATTTTTCAAATCTATTTGCCATGGGTTTTTTGGCAACTTACCAGCTTCAGGAGCTGCATTTGAATCATACATCCATATTAGGAATGGGGGTAATCAGCTCTGTGGCCGGGATTGGCGGCATCTGGATCTGGGGGAAGGTTGCGGACCACACAAACTGGGCTGTTGTTATTCTGGGAACTCAGACGGTAACAAGCTTTTGCAGTATGGGATGGTTTTTAGTAAAGCCGGATGCCCGGATGACGGCAATGATTTTGATATGCGCCGCTGCTTTGGGAAATGCTTCTTCCGGTATGGCAGGCCTGAATCTTCAGTATGCCAATGCTCCTGCAAAGGGTATGACTACTTACCTGGGGGTAACAGCAGCGGCAGCAAGCCTGGTGGGATATCTGGGAGCAATGACGGCAGCCTGGGTTCAGGAGCAGCTGCAGGTGTATACAGGAACTGGCAGAAGTATTGCATTTTTATTTCTTATCCAGAGTCTGTGCGGAATAGGAACCGTAATGTATGGTTTTATAAGGCTGCCGCGCAGAAAGAATGACAGGTGCTGATTTGTAAATGGTGTGCTGAAAATATACCGGAAAGGATTGATATAACAATGGCAGAAAATAAGAACATGAGGAGGGACAGCGTGTGGAAACATATTTAGGCTTGGACTTTGGCGGCACCAAAATGTTGATTGGAGAACTGGATAAAGACGGAAGAATCCTAAGCAGTAAACGATACGTAACCGGGTTTGACGATCAGGAAAAAGCAACAAAAGCCATTCTGGGAAATCTGGAAGATTATAAGAAAACAATAGGGTTTCAGGGAGAAATAAAAGCAGCCGGTCTTGGAATTGTTGGAATTGTAGATAATAAAAAAGGTGAATGGGTAGCAATGAGCCATGAAATAACAGCACCGCCGGTACCTATGGCGGCGCTTATGGAAGCAAATCTCCATGTGCCATGTGCAGTGGATAATGATGTAAGAAGTGCAACTACTGCGGAATTAATGCTGGGACAGGGTAAAAGCACCTTGGATTTTATTTATCTGAACGTAGGGACAGGCCTGGCGGCAGGCGTTGTCACAGGCGGTCATATTATACGGGGAGCAAACCACAATGCCGGTGAAATTGGACATATGGTAGTTGATCTTCAAAGTCAGAGAACTTGTGTCTGCGGCAGAAAGGGGTGTGCCGAAAATGTGGTGTCTGGTATTGGATTTACAAGTCAGTTAAAACACTATGGTTTAACTGAACTGCTGAATGAGCAGGACCGGGCAGACGTGGTGCGGCTTTTTGAAAGAGCAGATGCGGGGGATGCTATCTGCTCAAAAATAACCGATTATGCAGCAGACACTCTGGCATGTGTAATTATGAATCTGGTTCGATACAGTGATCCCGATACCGTCATTCTTGGAGGAGGCGTGATTGGTGACGGATGGCTTTTGGAAAAAGTAAAGATGCGTCTGGAGCCTGATACAATGCGGGGAGTGACAAATGGAATTGTCTTCTCAAGTTTCAGCCCTGCCAATGCAGGCCTCATAGGTGCCGCTTCACTTGGAATGCAGTTAACGGATAGGAGAAATCAATATGAAAGATGCGTTTAAGAGAGAAATAGAGGAATCTTTATTTATTCATTCCATGCTGCCTCTTCACAGGGAAAGATCACTGGAAGCCTCTTTTCCCGAAAAAAAGGTTGTGATGAGAAAAGAGTTGTGGAGTTGTGGTGGACAGACAAGTGCTCCCCTGGCAGGCGAAAAAGGAAAGCTGCGTATCGGTATGGAGGAGAATGAGGAATATGTAAGTATCACTGCACCGGTCCGAAGCGATGCCTGGCCTAAAGGGGCTTCGGCAGACGGGGATTACAGTAATTTTGGTACAGCAGAAGTGCATTTCGAACTGTCAGAGGACGACTGGAGTGAATATAACCGGCTTCATTTCTGGGTAAAACCCCAGGTGCCGGGGTCAGAAGTAGTGCATCTGAATGTGGGTATTAAAAGTAATGGTACAGTAAAGATACCGGATCGCTTCTGCAGGGAAGGCTTTACGGTATTTGATCTGAATAACAATGAGTGGAATGAGTGCTTCTGGGAATTTTCCATGTTGCCAAGAGACAGGGTAACAGAACTGTATTTTTACACTTTTCTGAACGGCCAGGATACAGCCATGGGACCGGAACTTACTTATAGTTATAAAGATATTGGTGTTGAAAAAGTGGAGAATCCGGAGAAAGAATGGGGATGGGAGTGCGGCAGCAGCCAGATTGTGTTATCGAGTGCCGGATATTTCATAGAAGGCAGGAAAACAGCTGTAGCTAACATCATGGAGCCGGAATTTACAGTTTGTGATGAGATGACAGGAAAAGCAGTCTATACGGGAACCGTGGAAACAGTATCAAATGAAAGAGGTGATTTTCAGGTACTGGATTTCAGCTCCGTCTATGAGGAGGGAAGCTACTATCTTCAGGCAGGCGGTATAAAGAGTCCTGTATTTGAGATCAGTAAAGATATTGTGGAAGAGAATGTATGGCGTGTAATAAATTTTCTGTACGGTGAAAGATGCGGCATGCCGATTACCGGAAAGCACGGTGCATGTCATTTTGATATTGCAGCGGAGCATAACGGCTTAATAATGCCGTTTGCAGGCGGATGGCATGATGCAGGTGATGCTTCACAGCAGAGTGCGCAGACTGGCGAGATTGTCCATGCACTTCTAGAAGTGGCCTCTAAATATAAAAATAAAAGTCCCAGATTATATCAGCGAATTCTGGAAGAAGCACGCTGGGGACTGGATTTCATCTTAAGAACCCGTTTTGGTGACGGATACCGTGCTACAAGTGCAGGATCTACCAGATGGACAAATGGATTGATTGGAGATATGGATGATGTTAAGACCCGTGTTTATAATCATGCCTATGAAAATTTCCTGTTCTCGGGAATAGAAGCATATGCATATCTGCAATTAAAAGAGGAGGACGAACCATTGGCATGGGGCAGTCTGGAAGCCGCAAAAGAAGATTTTTCATTTGCAGAAAAAAGGTTTCGGGATTATGGTATGGAAATGGTTCAGATGTTTGAGCATACATACAATTCAGGTTTATCGCAACACTATGCGGTTATTGTATGGGCAGCTTCCACGTTGTACGCAGCTACCGGTGACGAAGGTTATGCTAAAAAGGCGGAGTACTGGTGCGATAAACTGATGGAGTGCCAGGAAACAGGCAGGGCCGGCATCCGGATCAGTGGATTTTTTTATCGTGATGAAAGCCATAAGATGATAGTACATTTTAATCATCAATCCAGGGAACAGCAATTTATGCAGGCACTGGTCAGTATTTGCGAGACTCAGCCGGATGCACCGAAGAAAAGTCTCTGGGAAGATGCTATGAAGCGTTATGCCGGATACCTGAAGGCAATTGCCGGAAATACAGCACCATATGGGATGCTTCCAGCCGGAGTACATAAAATGGATGAGTATAAGAATAGTGAGGTATTCCAATATCTGCATGTTACCTGTAATTATGAGGAAGAAAGAGAAAACTATAAAAAGCAGTTAGAAAACGGGACGCTAATTGGAAAAGACCATGTAATCCGGAATTTCCCAATCTGGTTTTCCTTCCGGGGAAATACAGTTGTTATGCTGTCTGAGGGTAAGGCAGCGTCTCTTCTTGGGCACTATCTGCAGGATGAGGAACTGCTGCAGATAGGCAGAGAGCAGCTGTATTGGATTTTTGGAAAAAATCCTTTTGGACACTCCCTGATGTATGGCGCAGGCAGCCGGTATCCGGCACAGTATGCGATTTTTCCGGGGGAATGTGTAGGAGAACTTCCGGTGGGAATTGAAACCTTAGACAATGAAGATATTCCATACTGGCCCCAGGGCAATAATGCTACATATCGTGAAGTATGGACCTCATCTGCATGCCGCTGGCTCTGGCTTGCTGCAGATTATGCAGGTGGTAATAACTGTGATTAGAGAAAGGAAATAATAATTAAAATGAAAATAACAATAATGAAGACAGAACATGATTTTGATGTGGCAGCAGCCTGGAGAATTATTGGGCAGATGGTGTCAAAGCCAGATGCAGTGATTGGTTTATCAACAGGAGAAACGACAAAAAATATGCATCAGATTGTGAGCGATATCTATAAAAGTTATACTTTTGATACATCCGGTGTAACCGTATTCAATGTAGATGAACTGACGAATCTGGACCGCTCTTATCCAGGAAGTTGTTATACGATGATTTATGAACAGCTAGTAAAGAATTTGAACATTCCTGATGAGAATTTCATTATGCCGCCTACTTTTTCAGAAAATTTTGATCAGGAATGCCGGATTTTTGAACAGAGGATCAAACAGCGGGGTGGAGCCGATCTCCAGATGCTTGGAATTGGCTGGAATGGACATATAGGCATCAATCAGCCCGGAACGCCTTTTGAACGCCAGACCTGGGTATCGCCTATGGACCCGGTATTTGAAGAACGGGTACGGAGGGAAACGAATGTGGCGCCGGATTATCCACTGGGCGGTTTGACCAGAGGAATTATAAACATTATGCAGACGCGTAATATCTGCTTAATTGCAAAAGGAGAGAGCAAAGCGGACATTATTGAGAAAGCAGTACTTGGACCGGTGACTACAGACATTCCGGCTTCTGTTGTACAACTGCACCCCAATTGTGAGATTCTTTTGGATGAGGCTGCTGCACAGAAGATCATAGGGAGAATTTAAGCAAAAAGAGGGTTGAAATCCAGAAAATTGGATATCAGCCCTAAATATATTTCATTATTTGATTGACACTAACCCTCTGCGTATATCAATTGCCTTTACCGGGCACATTTCGTGGCAGCAGTAACAGCGGATACAATTACGATAATAAATCTTAGCTTTTTTCGATTCAATGTGAATTGTTTTCTGGGGACAGCTTTCCGCGCACTTACCGCACCCGATGCATTTTTCATTTATGATTACCGGTTTCGCAGAGAGGTAATGAAAAACAAAGGCACGGACGGGACGCCGTATTAATGGAGGCAAAAACGTTGTAAAATCAAGGGAGGATTCCCGGGGAACCCGGAAAGGTTCCTGCTTGGGGATTTCCCCTATCAGTTCAAGCTGATCAAAATCACCGCAGCATAATCCACGGGTAATGGATTCTTTTACGGTAAGTATGCTCTTGGGGTTTACACCAATGATCTTACACAGGCAGTAATCCATGTCATAGGGATTGTCAGATGCCAGAATAAGTCCCGTCTCTCTCATGGTGCCCCCGGAAGGTCCGTTGCCTTCCATTGCCTGTATGGCATCCACCAGAATAAAGTCCGGTGAAACCGTTTCACAAAGATCGACCAGCATAGAACAAAAGGGTGTTTTTTCGGGGAACCTGGCATGATAAGCGGGTTTTGTAAGTCCGGGAATTGTTCCAAATAAATTTTTCACGGCTCCGCTTAAGCCAGTCATCGCATGGGTTTTTAGTTTGCAAATGTCAATGATAAAGTCTGCATCACAGACTGGTGTGATTATGGGAAACTGTTTTACGAGTTTCCCTTTTTTGTTCTCTATATTCCGGGAAGACGTATCCAGATTCAGAGTGATGCTGTGCCGTTCACAGATATCCGTCATGCCCGATGCGTGATAGATACCTTTTAATGCAGTAGCAGTGTAGGGACCGCCAGGGCTGTCAGCTATGGTTATTTTACTTATACCATTCTCTTTCAGCCATATGATAACGGCTTCAACAATGGATGGATGTGTGGTTGTAAATTCCTCCGGTGTTCTCTTCATCAGAAGATTTGGCTTTATCAGTACCTTTGTATCCGGGGACAGTTTTTTACCAAGGTTAAAACGTTCCATATGTTCATATACCGCTTTGTTTACAATAGGCTGCTCGTAAGAACGGGTATTCGTAATACTTATTCTGGTCATGAGTGACTCCTTTCATAGCAATAGGACTTCCTATATTATGAAGATAATTGGGATATCTAATACGTTATTATATAGGATAGGGATCAGAAAAGAAAGGATTTTTGACGGCTTCGCCCCAGGCTTAATTTGTTTACTTGAAAATTAGGAAACAAAAAGGAAACAAATGAAACAAGATTGACTTTTAAATGAACTGGAATATAATAAGATTAACATCAAAAATGCAGTATTTATAAGAACATTAAACATACAACAGCTTAACTGATTGATGTGGACTTCAATAAAAAAAGAAGTAACAGCAGGAAACAAAAGGAGGATATAAATGACATTCACAGCAAGAGATGTGGCAAAAAAGGCAGGTGTTTCCCTGGCTACGGTATCCAGGTATTTCAGCGGGGGAAAAGTGGTAAGCACAGAACTGGCAAGGAAGATTGAAGATGCTGCTGACAAGCTTGGATATGAACATAAAGGAAGACGGCATCGTAATTGTGGTGTTATCGCAGTTTTAATCCCTGAGTTTCCCCTTGAGTTTTTTTCAGAGGTTATGCGGGAGATTGTGGATCAGATGCCAAGATACGATTACCGCATCGTTTTTATCCCGATTTTAGAGGGCAAAGATGATTACAAACAGTATTTTAACGAAATGAATATAGAAGGCGTTATCTATCTGGATGAAAATATCAGCGGGGATATTCTGAATTATATTGCTTCAAAAAAAATCAGAACTGTTATGTGCGGCGGGGCAACACTGGACAGGCGTCTGGGAATGGTACATATCAATGATCTTGCGGCAGGATATGAAGGAACCCGTTATTTGATGGAACTTGGACATGAAAGGATACTGTTCCTGTCGGATCGCAACAGATCCATCAGTTCCGTTTTTCAGCGCCTTACCGGGGCTAAGCGGGCAATGGAAGAGAAGAATGTCCCTTTTGATGAAAAAAGTATGGTGTTGTTTGGCGGGGTTACCTATGATATGGGATACCGGCTTGCGAAACAGGCAGTAGAAAATGAAAGGGAATTTACAGCAATTTTTGCATTCAGCGATGAAATGGCAATTGGTGCGATGGCTGCACTAAAGGAATGCAAAGTGCAGGTTCCCGAAGACGTATCGGTACTGGGATTTGATGATATTACTGCGGCGGGAAGGGCAGTTCCGCCCCTTACCACTATTCACCAGCCTATCCGGCAGTTCGTAACAAAGTCACTGAATATGTTCTTGAATCTCTATGGGGAAGAAGAAAATATGGATATCACACTGCCTTTTGACATCGTGCAGAGAAATACCTGTCAAAAGAGACAGTAACTAAAAAATGGAGGAAACGAAGATGAGCAAAGCAGGAGCAAAAAAAATTACAGTAATAGGCGGAGGCGGTGTACGTTCTATGTTTCTGGCGAAAAGCCTGGTACAGCATGCCAAAAAACTGGGATTTACGGAAATTGTATTTATGGACAACAATGAAACAAAATTAAACATCTACGGAAAAATGGCGGCTCAGGTTGCAAAGCGGATTGACGATACGGTGAATTTTTCCCTGACATCGGACCCGGTGGAAGCTATTAAAGATGCAGATTATATTATTACTACCATACGTGTTGGGGAAGATGAAATGCGTATACAGGATGAGCGGACAGCACTGGCGCTGGGAATCCTGGGCCAGGAGACAACCGGAGCAGCAGGATTTTCTTTTGCAATGCGTTCTATTCCGGCATTGGTTGAATATTGTGAGCTGGCGAAGAAATACGCAAATCCCCGTGTAAAAATCTTCAACTTTACGAATCCGGCGGGGGTAGTGTCACAGACCTTGCGGGATATGGGGTTTGATTTTACTTATGGAATCTGCGATGCACCCAGCAGTCTGCTCCATTCCTTTGCACAGATGTACGGTGTAAGCCAGGATTCCATCACAGGAGAATGTTACGGATTAAACCATCTCTCATTTTTTAAGAGTATAAAACTGGATGGAAAAGAAATTATGCCGGAACTGCTTCAAAAAGATGAAATTTATGAAAACACAGAAATGCGGTTTTTTGATAAAGGCCTGGTTGAGCATGTGGGATGCATTTTAAATGAATATCTCTACTACTTCTACTACAGAGAAGAGGCAGTACAGAACATCTTAAATGCAAAAGTCACCAGAGGAGAAGTAATCCGGGATGTGAACATCCATATGACCGAAGAATTATCAAAGATGGATATTGAACATAATTTTGACGAATGCCTGAAGGTATTTGAAAAGTGGTATGGTTTAAGGGAAGCAGCATATATGGCAAATGAGACCGGAATAGACAGTAAAAAACCTCCTTATCATTTTGATATTTATGCAAAAGACAGCGGCGGATATGCAGGTGTTGCGCTGAAATTCATTGAATCGGAATTGGGAGAGGAAGAAAAAGAAATGATACTCTGTGTGCCGAATAACGGAGCAGTCAAAGGACTGGAGGATACCGATGTGGTAGAAATCAGCTGTACGATTAAAAACGGTAATTACTACCCCCACGAGATCGAACCGGACCGCATACCCATGGAAATGATACGCAGAGTCAAAATGTATGAACGCCTGGCTTCCGAAGCAATCAGGGAAAAGAGTATAGAAAAAGCAATTGACTGCCTGATGGTCCACCCGCTGGTTAACTCTTATACCTTTGCCAAAAAGTTAGCATATGAGTATATGAAAATAAATGAAGCATATATGAAAGGATGGAGCTGATATGGGATTTGCAGCAGGTGTGGGATATTTAAATCTGGATCTACTGTATCTGGGAGTGGGGCACCTTCCAGAAGAGGGAGAAGAGGTTTATGCAAAAAGTCTGGATATTCAGCTGGGCGGCGGTGTACCGGCGACCATGATAACATTGTCCAGGCTGGGAGTTGATTCTAAGATTGCAACTTTTCTGGGGGAAGATGTATTTTCCGGGTATGCAGCCAAACTGCTGGATGCCTGCGGAGTCTCCTATGCAAATTTATATCGTGGAAACGGAATTCCGGTAGCAGTAACATCCGTTATGATTACGGAAAGGGACCGGACTTTTATGTCAGCGCTGGACCGCGTGGACATTACACAGAAAATCCAGGAAGAAACTTACCGGCAGCTGCAGGGGGCAAAAGTCATCGATATGCACGCGGGATTTCTGGATGCTTATAAACGG
This sequence comes from Robinsoniella peoriensis, assembly GCF_000797495.1. Lineage (GTDB taxonomy): Bacteria > Bacillota > Clostridia > Lachnospirales > Lachnospiraceae > Robinsoniella > Robinsoniella peoriensis. The sequence continues at coordinate 242,483 of NZ_JTGN01000009.1, read as the reverse complement.
CTGAAGGCAGAGGGCGCCATTCTGGTTTTTGATGTAGGCTGGGATGAAGGACTGTCCACTCAGAAATACAAAGAGTATCTGGAGCTTGCAGATTTTTTTACACCAAACCAGAAAGAGGCATTAAAAATCACCGGAAAAGACAATGTAGAAGAAGCAGCTGTGGAACTGGGCAGGTTTTTTCCGGAGGTAATAATAAAACTGGACAGTGCAGGCTGTCTGTACTGGAAAAATGGAGAAAGCATTGTCATTCCACCGCTTCAAAACGTAAATAAAATTGATTCCACAGGTGCCGGAGACGCATTTATGGCTGGATTTATCTATGGGCTTTATCATGACTGCAGTGTAACAGACAGCATTATATATGGAAACGTAACAGGAGGAACCTGTGTGGAAGGAGTGGGCTGCCTGACAAAATATGTAAATGAAAAGGAACTGATGGAGAAGGCAAAAGAGATTAAAAAACTTCTGTAATGGCTCATTTTCATGCATATTCTGGCGCATTAAAATTGCGTTAAGACTTTTTATGCAAAAAAATGGATAAAAAATGGGATTTTTTGTAGGAAAATCCCAAAAAGTCTGTTATAATAGTTTACATAAAAATCTTAACATGGGGGTGCACAAAATGAACAATTGGAAGAAACTGTTAGAGAACAACATCACCACTGCAAAGGAATTAAAAGAAGTCCTTAAATTGTCTAATGAAGAAGTAATCAAAATGGAGGAAATATTGGAGCATTATCCGATGTCCGTACCATTGTATTACTTTTCACTTATCCATGCAGATGATCCGGATGACCCAGTTCGAAAGATGTGCATCCCCAATATCCGAGAGACGGACCTGGGAGGAAGTTTTGATACCAGTGGGGAAGCAAGCAATACCGTAATCGTGGGAATGCAGCACAAATACAGGGAAACCGTACTGATTCTTTCTACAAACCAATGTGCCATGTATTGCAGGCATTGTTTCCGGAAACGGCTGGTGGGACTGTCGGATGAAGAAATTGCCAGTCATTTTGATGAGATGATACAATATATAAAAAATCATTCACAGATCAGCAATGTTTTAATATCCGGTGGAGACGCCTTTTTAAATGATGATGAAGTAATCGAGCAGTATCTATACAGTCTGAGCCGTATCGAACATATCGACTGCATCCGCTTTGGAACCAGAACACCAGTAACATTTCCGGACAGAATCTTAGAAGATCCTGATTTAATAAATATCTTACGCACTTATAGTGAAAAGAAACAAATCTATGTGGTGACACATTTCAATCATCCCAATGAAATTACAGAAAAATCAAAAGCAGCAGTAAGAAATTTAATCGCTGCGGGAATCATCGTCAGAAATCAGACTGTTTTAATAAAAGGGGTGAATGATCATCCCCAGACCCTGGGAACTCTTTTGAAAAATTTAACACGTATTGGCATAGTGCCCTATTACGTATTCCAATGCCGTCCCGTGACCGGAGTGAAGTCTCAGTTTCAGGTACCTTTAAAACGGGGCTGCGATATTGTAGATCAGGCAAAAAATATGCAAAATGGTCTGGGAAAATGTATTCGTTATATTTTATCCCATGAAACAGGAAAAATTGAGATTCTGGGAAGCCTGAATGCAGGGGAAATGCTGTTTAAATATCACCAGGCAAAGGATGAGGAAGATTATGAACGAATCTTTACAAAGAAGATAGAGGAAGGGCAGTGCTGGCTTTAAGAAGCGGCAAAAATTATGGTATGAATGGAAGCGGGTATTGCCCGTTTTCCGGCATATCATAGAAGCATACGCTATCATACGAATTTGTTCCTGCAATCATATTTACTTTTGGAAAAATTTATATATAAAATCTAAAATTCTAAATTCAGTAATATCTATACCATTTCTGGCTATTTCTAAAAATAATCCCCAGTGAGCCGTAAATAGTTTAATTAAGTATTTGTTTAATTAAAAAACTATATTATTGTATCCCAATTTTTATGATGATATAATACTACCATACAGCCATATTTCCCAAGCTTTAAACTTTGAATGGAAATGACAGGAGGAGATGTTCACCATGAATATACGTAAAGTCTGTAAGCGGGTCCGGATATACTGCCGTTCTCATATGTGGTGCTCTTTTGCCGCCGCAATCTGTTTTGCCGTTTTGCTGGTAGTAGTTGTTATGCAGTATTATCTGAAAAATGAATATTTAAAATATCTGATTGACAGCACGTATGACACTGAAAAAATGTTATTGTCATCCGTAAATCAGAATATTAAAAATCAAATGGATGATTTTATTAAGATAGGTTCTGAAATAGCAGTGGATGATACAAATGCAGATCTGATCAATGAATATAGCACCAATCCCGAGAATATCGCCCGCAATACCAAAGACCTGAAGAATCTACTGGCTAATTATGCGCGATATTCCCAGTATATTGCGGCAATTGCAATTGCGTCAAAAGATGGACTGGTTTACCAGTATGAACGTAATGAAAATACCATTAATGTAGTGAATATCTGGAATGACAAGAATAACAATATTCTGGTTGATACTTTCATAGAGGTAAATGAGATTTCAAAAAGTATGGCATTGCCCAGGTATCAGGTAATTACCAAGCCCAGCGAACATCCGGGTGATGCGTCTAAGCAGTTTATGCATATTGCATATCCGGTACGGGGAAAGCACTTTTATCAGGACATCGAATACATAATGATTGTAACTTTTAAAAGGGATGTATTGGACAACCTGATTGGGCAGTTGAGCGGGAGCAAGGATGATGTGGCACAGGGATTTATTTCTGATAAGTCAGGGGAAATATTCTATCATACCAACAGTCAGAACAATGGGAAGAAAATGGACGATTATATAAAAGAGGAACATTTGACAGACTTAAGCAAGCCGATCGGTGTCTTTGACTGGAATTTGAACATTGCAATTAATAAGAATGCGCTTCAGGCAAAGGTAAACGAAATGTATACCAGAGCGATTGCCCTTTACGCCCTTGTTATTATAGGTATTTTATTGATTCTGTTCTGGGTGACACAAAGAATTCTAAAGCCGGTGGATACTATTAACCGCTCCATTAAAAATGTAAAGAAGGGAAATATGCAGGAGCGTATTGAAATTAAGGGGACACATGAAATCTGGCAGCTGGCAAATGAATATAATGAGATGATGCATGCCATCCGGAAAATGAACCGTCAGGTAGAAGGACAGCATCTGGAAGTTGTGGAATCCCTGAAAATGAAGCAGAGGGCGGAGCGGGAAGCCCTGGAGTCCCAGATCAACGCACATTTTATCTGTAATACCTTGAATGCTATTAACTATGAGGCAATCGAAAGTGGAAATTATAAGGTCTCCACCCTGCTGAAAAAACTGTCTAATATTTTACGCTATACTTTTGACCAAAAGCACCAGAATGTCTATATGTATCAGGAAATTACATGGATTGAGCAATATCTGTATCTGCAGAAGGAACGGCTTGAAAATGTATTTGATTATAGCATTGAATTTAATCATGAGTATGATCAGTGGCCCTGCAGGAAGCTGATGCTTCAGCCTTTTGTGGAAAATTCCATACTGCATGGGTTTGAAGGCAGAGAGGAAGGGGGGATGATCCATATCACAGGCACCGGAATGGGAGAATACCTTTGTTTGTCAATAGAAGATAATGGTATGGGGATGACCCGGGAAAGGGAACAAATCATTCAGGAAGTGCTGTCTAATCCGGTGATCTCAAAAGAAAAAGAGGTGGGGATTGGAATATCCAATGTAGTGACCCGGATGAAAATGTACTATGGAAGCAAGCTTCAGGTTTCCCTTGAGACATCTTACGGGAAAGGATGCAGATTTACATTTTTAATTCCAAGACCATACAGTATACAGGAGGTAGCTTATGAAGATTATGATTGTAGAAGATGAGCAAAGGGCAAGAAGAGGATTACGGAATCTCATTACCACCATATCGGATGAATATGAGATTGTGGCGGAAGCCTCTGATGGAAAACAGGCACTGGAGCTGATACATATTTTGAAGCCTGAAATCGTATTTACCGATCTCAAAATGCCCTATATGGATGGATTATCCCTGATAAGGGCTGTTCATGCGATGGAAATTTCCACACAGTTTGTAATTATAAGTGCCTATGAAGAATTTGACGTAGCCAGGCAGGCAATTTCACTTGAAGTACAGGATTATCTGATTAAACCGGTAACTTATGAGGATGTAGAAGAACTACTGGTACGCCTTTCCAAAAAGGAGAAGCTGTATCTGGAAGACGGGATTAAAGATCTGCAGAAAAAATATCCGGGAGCCCATCCCCTGGTTATAAAAGCGTTAAATATAATTGAAAAGAGTTACTCTGCGAAAATCAGCCAAAAAGATCTGGCGGAAGACCTGGGTATGACCCAGGAATATTTTTGCTATCTCTTTAATAAAGAAATCGGAGTAACATTTTCGAAATTTCTAAAGCACTACCGGATTGAAGTGGCAAAGGGACTTTTGGTAAATAAGGGAATACCAAAAGAAGAAGTGCCTTACCATGTGGGTTTTTCTGATCCGAAGTATTTCAGCAAAGTATTTCGTGAGGTTGAGGGCATCAGTGCTGCTGAGTTTTTGAAAGTAAATGCGAAATAAAAATAGAACTAATTCTTAAAATTTTCCTCCAATCTTAAAATTGTATCTTAAAATTGTATCCGTTATCTTAAAATATTAAGTTTATCATTTAAACTAATATTATTATAATGAATACATCTTAAATACGAAAAAGGAGGAAACAAACTATGAAAAAGAGGTATCAGAGATTGGCTGCGGCAGCTTTGGCGGGAATGATGATAACAGGCCTTGTAAGCGGGTGCGGCAGTTCTTCATCCGGAAGTTCCGCTACGGAAAAAGGCACAGATCCGGCTGCGGCTGCCCAGACCACAGAAGCCGGAGGAGAGACAACGGCACCGGATACAGCAGCAGGGGATAGTAAACCGGCATCGAACGGAGGAAAAGAAGTTACTTTATGGCACTATTTTGAACATGAAGCACCGATACTGGAAAAAATGGTGGAAGAATACAACTCCATGCAGAGTGATATTAATATTGTATGTACGTATATTTCCCGCGAAGAGCTGATGAAACAGTACACCATAGGTGCTGTATCAGGAGAACTTCCGGATATCGGAATGGTAGATTCACCGGATATGGCTTCTTACATTTCTTTGGGCGTATTTGAAGATATTACAGATCAAATGAAGGACTGGAAGGATTTAGAACAGTTTTATCCCGGACCCCTCAGCAGCTGTAAGGATGCGGACGGTAATATTTATGGGATACCCAATAACTCCAACTGTCTGGCAATCGCTTATAATGCGGACATGCTGAAAGCAGCCGGTTTTGATAAAGCACCGGAGACCTGGGATGAGTTTGAAGAGGTATGTGCCAAAACTACGAATGCAGCAGACGGTGTATATGGTTTTGCTATGTCAGCAATTGGTACCGAGGAGGGAACGTTCCAGTTTATTCCATGGCTGTACTCTGCAGGAGCTGACGTAGCATCCACAGATTCACCGGAAGCTGCCCGGGCTTTAGACTACCTGGCGGGGTTAGTAAACAAAGGCTATATGAGTAAGGAAGTTGTAAACTGGTCTCAGTCTGATTCTTATAATGCGTTTTGTGCAGGAAAAGCAGCGATGCTGGAATCCGGTACATGGCAGCTGGCACAGTTTGATGAAGGGATCAAAGGTGCATTTGAGTACAAGATCGCACTGCTTCCAAAAGATAAGAAGTTTGCATCTGTCATCGGGGGTGAGAACTTTGGCGTTTGCGCCGGAAGTGAAGCAAAAGAAGCCTGCGTTACATTCTTAAAATGGATGACCAGCGCAAAGAACAATGCAGCCTGGTGCGAAGGTGCAGGCAAATTCCCGGTTCGTGAAGATTCCGTCTCACTGAATACCACATGGTCAGATGACGAAAGATTTGCAGTTTTCAGTGATGAAATGAACTATGCGGTAGCAAGAGGACCTCACGAGTCATGGCCTACAATATCTGAAGCTTTGTATACGGCAGAACAGTCAGCACTGCTTGGTAATAAAACCGGCGAAGAAGCTATGAAAGAAGCAGCAGCAGTAATTAATCCGATCCTACAGGAGACTCCCATTGCAGTACAGGAATAAGAAATTCGGGAGGGCAATGATACAGGACGGGCGTGAAAGCGCCCGTCCTGATATAGAAAGGATGTGGATTATTTATGAAAATGAGTATGGCAAAGAAGAAACGATTTGAAGGATATACTTTTATACTTCCTGGATTTCTCTATATGATTCTGATTTTGGGATATCCCCTGATTTATAACTTTATACTCAGCTTTAAAAATACGAATATTAAAAACTTTAAGTCAGGGGCATCCGTATTTGTAGGATTACAGAATTATATGCAGTTATTTCAGGATTCGACTTTCCAGCTGGTAATTCGGAATACCTTTATTTTTACCATCGCGTGTCTGGTGGTACAGTTTACCATAGGTTTTCTGTTTGCAATGTTCTTTTCTAAAAAGTTTACCTTTGCAGGACCGATTCGTGGACTTGTTTTAATTGGCTATATGATGCCAATGTCCGTTACCGCACTGCTTGGTAAAAATATGTTTGGCGTAACAGAGGGTGTAATCAATAATTTATTAATGAAACTGGGAGTGATACATACTCCGGTAGAGTGGCTGGTAAGCACCAGTACCGCTTTGATCGCGGTTATAGCCGTTAACTGCTGGGTTGGAATTCCATTTAACATGCTTCTTTTAACCTCCGGACTTACAGGGATATCGGACGATATTTATGAAAGTGCTTCCATGGATGGTGCAAACAAACTCCAGCGTTTTCTGCATATAACGCTGCCGCTTATGAAACCGGCTATCTTGTCTGTACTGATGCTGGGCTTCATCTATACTTTTAAGGCATTTGACTTAATGTTTGTTATGACGGCGGGAGGTCCATTAAATTCCACTGATGTACTGGGAACCTATTCCTATACGCTGTCGTTTACGCAGTATGAATTCTCCAAAGGGGCCGCATCGGCTATGATACTGTTCTGCTGTTTATTTATCATTGGATTGTTCTACCTGAGACTCACTGCAAAGGAGGACGATTAGTATGAATGAAAAGATGAAGGCAAGGGGATTTCAAATTTTTCGTTATAAATCAGTAAGGGTTAATGCAATATACTGCATCATCTCTGTGCTGATAGCAATTGTTTTTCTGTTTCCCATTTACTGGCTGATCAGTATGTCCTTTAAGACAGACATGGAGTCTTTTGGAAAACTGGTGACCTATTATCCCCATCAGTTTACTTTTGATCCATGGCTTCAGAATTTGCAGGATAAGGATTTTCTGGTATCGCTGAAAAACAGTGCCTGCATTGCGGTCTGTGCCATGTGTATTTCCCTGGTATTCGGTGTACCTGCAGCTTATGGAATGGGCCGGTATAAGGTTCCGGGTCAGAAAGGATTCCTGCTGACCTTTTTAGTTACCCAGATGCTTCCGGCATCCCTGATGCTGACACCAATGTACCTTATCTTTAATAAGATTGGATTACTGGGGACTTATATTGGACCGGCACTTGCGATTGCATCGGGTACCGTACCTTTTATTATTGTTACTCTAAGGCCATATTTTAAATCCATTCCCACCTCACTGGATGATGCTGCACGTATTGACGGATGCGGTGTGTATAAATCTTTTTTCAAGATCATGCTGCCGGCTATCAAGACCGGTATCATAACGGTTGTAGTTATTTCTTTCTTAAATGGATGGAATGATCTGGCGTACTCAATGACCTTTAATGTAAAACCTGAAATGAGGCCGTTGACTGCAAATATTTATAAATTCCAGAGTAAGTATGGAACAAAATGGAATTGTATTATGGCATATGGTGCCATCCTTGTTCTTCCGGTTGTCATTATATTTGTTTTTTTACAGAAATATATTGTTGGCGGTCTGACTGCCGGGGCAGTAAAAGAATAGGTGAAAGAATGCGGGACTGCGATATACGAGAGGTATACGGTTGAAAGAAAATTATGAGATAGAAAGGATGCCACGGTGTGATTCTTTCAGCCTGTTTTAATGTGGCAGTATTGCAGGCAAGCCTGCAATATGCAATGGGTATAAATATGATTAAATGTTTGGGAAATAAAATACTGAGACGTTTTGATAAGGAGTTACTATGTATTGAACCTTGGGGGGAAAACAGTTTTCGTGTCCGTGCCACACAGCGTCATGAGTTTCTTAGAGAGGATAACGGGGCATTACTGGATCCGGCAGTATGTGAGAGTAAGGTATATAAGGAGAATGGAGATACTGTTCTGGTAAATGGCAAACTCCGCTGTGAAATTACACCCACCGGCAAACTGCGCTTTAAAAATAATAAGGGGGAACTTTTACTGGAAGAATATGAGCGGATACGGGAAGAAGTCCAGGGGCGGAAGGAGTTCAACAGTGCCCTTGAAATTGTACCGAGAACCTTTGAACCCCATCCCAATACCGATAACTATCGTCTGATGGTACGGTTTGAGCCAAATGAAGGGGAGAAGCTATATGGATGTGGGCAATATCAGCAGCCATATCTGGATGTGAAGGGCTGTACGCTGGAACTGGCTCACCGCAATTCCCAGGCAAGCATCCCCTTCGTACTTTCTAATAAAGGATATGGAATGCTTTGGAATAATCCGGCAATCGGCTATGTTACGTTTGGTAAAAATGTGACGGAGTGGACCGCTCATTCAACCAGGCAGATGGATTACTGGATCACTGCCGGAGATTCCCCGTCAGAAATAGAAGAAGCTTATGCTAATGCCACGGGCAAAGTTCCGATGATGCCGGAATATGGAATGGGATTCTGGCAGTGCAAACTGCGGTATCAGACCCAGGATGAAATTATGGAGGTAGCCAGGGAGTATAAAAGGCGGGGGCTGCCAATATCGGTCATTGTAGTAGATTTCTTCCATTGGCCCAATCAGGGGGACTGGAAGTTTGATCTGGATTATTGGCCGGATCCCAAGAAAATGGTGGACGAGTTAAAAGAAATGGGTATCGAGCTGATGGTCTCTATCTGGCCTACGGTTGATGCACAGAGTGAAAATTATAAAGAGATGGAAGAGTTGGGATATCTGACACGCTCGGAATATGGGAAGCGGATTGGCCAGCTGGGAGATGCATGTGTCATTGATCCGACAAATCCGGAAGCCAGAGCCTATGTGTGGAATAAAATCCGTCAGAACTATTATGATCTGGGAATTAAAATTTTCTGGCTGGATGAGGCAGAACCTGAATTTACCGGATATGAGTACAGCCACTACCGCTATTTTAAAGGGGCAGATATGGAAGTGGGAAACATCTATCCCAGAGAATATGCCAAAATGGCATATGAGGGAATGGAAGCAGAGGGACAGGAAAATATCGTAAACCTGCTGCGCTGTGCCTGGGCAGGGTCTCAGAAATACGGAGCCCTGGTGTGGTCCGGGGATATTGATTCGTCTTTTCGCTCTATGCGTAACCAGCTGGCAGCCGGGCTGAATATGGGATTATCAGGAATTCCCTGGTGGACGACAGATATCGGAGGATTCCATGGAGGAAACATTCAGGATGATAAATTCAAAGAGTGTCTGATCCGATGGTTTGAATTTGGAGCATTTTGTCCTGTATTTCGTCTGCATGGTTTCCGTGAACCCTTTAAGGAGGCGCTTGGAACAACCGGAGGTGGTAAACACATCAGCGGAGCAGAAAATGAAGTCTGGTCTTATGGGGAAGAGGTCCTGTCAGTCTGTACAAAGTATATGGAGCTGAGAGAAAAGATGAAGCCCTATATTACAAGGATCATGAAGGAAGCTCATGAAAAAGGAACACCGGTGATGCGCCCATTATTTTACGATTTCCCACAGGACAATAAATGCTGGGACACAGAGGACGAGTATATGTTTGGCCCGGATCTTCTGGTAGCACCGGTACTATATGAAAATGAAAGGCAGCGCAAGGTATATCTGCCTGATGGTAAGTGGCGGAATATTCATGACAATAAAGAGTATCAGGGTGGGCAGGAAATCAATGTAAATGCACCGATTGATGAGATACCTGTATTTGTCCGGGAGGGATCACTGGAAGAAATCTGTTAGTATTTAAGTGTAATAAATATTTTCTTACATGCAGTCATACGGTGCAGCAGGCATAATCAGAATTTGAAGAGGAGGTAAAGTATGAAAAAAGACGTGGGTAAGAAACGGCTATTTGATTTTGGAGGCGGCTATACAGGGATCATGGGAAAGATTTTTGATTTACTGCTGTTAGGAGTACTTTGGATTATCTGCTGCATTCCGTTAATTACAATAGGAGCATCTACAACCGCTCTTTACTACAGTGTGGTAAAATCAGTAAAGAAAGATAAAGGCTATGCCTTGCGTGAATTCTTTCATGCTTTCCGTCTGAATTTTGTCCCTGCAACCGTGATATGGACAGTAACAGCGGCAGTAACCTTTGTTGTCCAATTAAATATGGGAATTCTAATGCAGAAAACCAGCAGCTATACCGGTCTATTCTTTATCTGCTTTTATTTCCTGGCATCGGTCTTTGTATTTGCAGCTGCATGCTATGTATTTCCTGCACTGTCACGGTTTGATATGAGCGCGGGGTGGATAATAAAACTTGGAATGTATATGTCGGTAAGGTATTTTCTGACTACCCTGGCTGTATTTTTAGTAATAGCCTGTGTGCTGGTTTTATTTTGGGCACTGCCGATGAGTATATTTTTTACACCCGGAGCTGCAGTATTTATCATTTCTGATTTTATGGAGCGTGTTTTAGAAAAACATATGCCGGTTACGGTACAAGTGTTTGAATAAAAATAGAAGAAGGGAAGCCACTAAAAGGCGGAAATTCTGCTCTGCCTGCGGTGGATAAAAGGTGTAGGTATGAAATTTACAAATGGTTATTGGATGCTGAGAGAAGAAATGACTCCGGCATATGCGACAGAATATGCAAGACATATAATTGATGGAAATACTCTTCAGATCTATGTACCGGGGAGTCACATCTTAGGCAGAGGCGATTGTCTGAACCTGCCCATGCTTACCATTACATTAACCAGCCCGATGGAGGGCATTATTAAAGTCTCTGCAGTGCATCATATGGGAGCGGGCTGCAGCGGGCCTTTTGCAGAAGTTACAGAGACAAATCCTGATGTAACCATTCAGGATCAGGAAAATGTTCTGGTGTATCAGAGCGGAACCCTGAAAGCCGTGATTGACAAATCTCCAAATGGATGGAAAATGGCATTTTACGAAGGAGAGTGTTTCCTGACAGAGAGCAGTTTTCGAAATCTTGCACATATGACAAATAGAAAGACGGGAAAATGTTATATGTTGGAGCAGCTGGCTATCGATGTGGATGAATATATCTACGGTTTGGGAGAACGTTTTACGCCTTTTGTAAAAAATGGGCAGATAGTTGAGATGTGGAATGAAGACGGTGGAACAGCCAGCGAGATTGCATATAAAAATATACCCTTTTATATTACCAATAAAGGATATGGTGTGCTGGTAGATAATGAAGGAGATGTTTCCTATGAAATAGGCAGTGAGAAAGTGGAACGGGTTCAGTTTTCGGTAGAGGGCGAACGTCTGGATTACTACTTTATAGGGGGAGGAAGTCCAAAAGCAGCAATCCGGAAATATACGGAGCTGACCGGAAAACCGGCACTGCCTCCTGCATGGTCCTTCGGCCTGTGGCTGACAACATCCTTCACTACCGACTATGATGAAGCAACTACTTCCGGTTTTATCCAGGGGATGGCTGACCGGAAAATTCCGCTGTCTGTATTCCACTTTGACTGCTACTGGATGGATGCGTACGAATGGTGCAGCTTTATATGGGATCCAAAGGTATTTCCGGATCCAAAAGGAATGCTGCAGCGGTATCATGACAGAGGATTGAAGATCTGCGTTTGGATTAATCCATATATCGCTCAGCAATCCTATCTGTTCAGAGAAGGCATGGAAAATGGATATCTGGTTAAAAAGTCCGACGGAAGTGTCTGGCAGACGGATCTGTGGCAGCCGGGTATGGGGTTGGTGGATTTTACCAATCCGGATGCGGCAAAATGGTATCAAAGCAAGTTAAAGACGCTCCTTGATATGGGGACAGACTGTTTCAAGACTGATTTTGGAGAACGTATTCCGGTGAAGAATATCACGTATTTTGACGGTTCAGACCCGGTTAAGATGCATAACTATTATACCTATTTGTATAATCAGACTGTGTTTGAATTACTGGAAAAAGAGCGGGGCGAAGGAGAAGCTGTATTGTTTGCCCGTTCTGCAACAGTTGGAGGACAAAAATTTCCGGCACATTGGGGAGGCGACTGTTCTGCTTCTTATCTTTCTATGGCAGAAACTTTACGGGGCGGTTTATCCCTGGCGCTCAGCGGATTTGGTTTCTGGAGCCATGATATCAGCGGTTTTGAACAGACCGCGTCAGCGGATATCTACAAACGCTGGTGCCAGTTCGGACTGCTGACCTCTCACAGCCGGCTTCATGGATCTTCTTCTTATCGTGTACCCTGGTTGTTTGATGAAGAAGCTTGTGAGGTACTTAAAAAATTTGTAAATATCAAGTGCAGCCTGATGCCTTATCTGTACAGACAGGCAGTTATAGCTCACCAACAGGGAATACCCATGCACCGGCCTATGTTTATAGAATATCCCGACGACCGTGCCTGCGATACCCTGGATAAGCAATTTTTCTTAGGAGATTCTCTTCTGATAGCACCTGTTTTCAAAGAATCCGGTGAAGTGGATTACTATCTGCCAAAGGGTATCTGGACAAACCTGCTTACCGGTGAGAAACGAAAAGGCGGAACCTGGAGAAAAGAAAAGCATGATTACTTTTCTCTGCCGCTGATGGTAAAGGAGAATACAATACTGCCGGTGGGAAATAATGCTGAAGAAGCATCTTATGATTTTGCGGACGGTGTTACACTCTATCTTTCAGAATTTACGGAGGGAGCAATATCGACGGTAGAAATACCGGACCAGAAAGGGAATACGGTCATGACTGCTTCGGCAAGACGTGAGGGCAATAAGATTACACTAACCACAGAAGGTGGAGGTAAAAACTGGAAAGCGGGACTGCTTGGAGCAGACAGTATAATAGAAGGAACAGGAAATCAGATTATAATTGAATGTTAAAAACAGCAGCCCGGGAAGAAAACATCCGGGCTGCTGTATCTTTTTATTCTTTTCCGTTCCAGCAATAGGTACACAATTTGCATGGTTCGATGCCGATAGAAGCCAGCATATCATCCAGCCGGTGGTAACGCAGGGTAGTGAAATTAAGCTGTTTTCGAATTTCGTCTATCATTTCGATATAGTTCTGGCTGTCCGGATTGGTGTAGTCATCCAGCATATTGATATCGTTTTCCCCTTCCCGTTCACGAATAATCCGTCGTGTAATCAAATCCATTTCAGAATTTGAACGTGAAAAGTTCAGATATTTGCAGCCGAACATTAAAGGCGGGCAGGCAGGACGTATATGTACTTCTTTTGCACCCTCCTGGTAAAGAAATTCAGTAGTTTCCCGAAGCTGTGTACCGCGTACGATAGAATCATCGATTAATAACAGTTTTTTGTCACGGATTAAGGCTTCCACCGGAACTAACTTCATTTTCGCGATCATATTACGCTGGCTTTGTTTCGGGGGCATAAAGGAACGGGGCCAGGTTGGTGTATATTTAATGAAAGGGCGGGAATAAGGAATCCCGGTTGCATTTGCATAACCGATTGCGTGAGCAACTCCGGAATCAGGAACACCGGCAACAACATCTGGTTTAACCGTATCCCGGTTAGCCAGAAGACGTCCGCAATTGTAACGCATCTGCTCCACATTGACTCCTTCATAGGAGGATGTGGGATATCCATAATAAACCCAGAGGAAGGAACAGATCTTCATTTTTTCTCTTGGTTTGCTGAGGGTTTCCACACTTTCAGGGGTGATTCTTACAATTTCGCCCGGCCCCAGTTCTTTATAATCAAGGTAACCCAGGTTGACATAGGCAAAACACTCAAAGGATACACAATAGGAGTCTTCCTTCTTGCCAATTGCAAGTGGTGTTCTTCCCATACGGTCTCTGGATGCATAAATCTCAGTAGGGGTCATAACCAGCATGGTCATGGAGCCTTCTACCATCTCCTGAACATATAACATTCCTTCTAATATAGAACTCTTTTGATTGATTAGAGAAGCGACCAGTTCGGTTGCATTAATCAGACCGCCGCTCATTTCCAGGAAATGAGTACAGCCGTTGTCATATGCATTTTGTACCAGCTGGTCAATATTGTTGATTTTACCTACGGTTGTAATGGCAAAACTGCCAAGATGTGACTGCACCAATAAAGGCTGAGGTTCATTATCAGAGATACAGCCGATTCCCAGATTACCCTCCAGTTCATCAATGTCCCGTTCGAATTTAGTACGAAAAGGGGAATTCTCAATATTATGGATTGCCCTGTTGAATCCGTCTTTTCCATAGACTGCCATACCGCCTCTTCTGGTACCCAAATGTGAATGATAGTCAATTCCAAAGAATAAATCTTGCACACAGCTTGTCTTTGAAGCTACGCCGAATATTCCACCCATGTATTCCACTCCTTAATGTTTTCGTTAGTTTTTTGATACAGCTTCATTCTAACATAATATGACCGGAAATAACAAGGGGATTTCTATAATCACATTTTGTTTGAAAGAGGACTACATAAAAAGGTCTTTCCCACTAATAGATTTTGTGATAGAATAGAGTAGTTAATACTATCCTTTTTTAAGTATGGGAGTACAATCTATGAAAAAGATAAATAGAAAGATTAAATATAGCGGAAGATTAAAATCATATATGCAATGGCCGCTGGCGCTGGTAGTGTTTTTACTGCTGATGAATATTGCAGTTTTTGCAGTGGATACCAAGGCCGGGATCGCAGCAGCGCTGTTCAGTGTGGTATATATTGTTTTGATTATCGGCGTATTTGTATTGTACAAACCCCGTATTATGACAGAACTTGTGTCGTTTGCCACACAATATGGGCAGATACAGAAGAAGATGCTTCAGAAATTTGCGATACCTTATGGCTTGCTGGACACCGAGGGTAAGATCATATGGATGAATGAGGCATTTTGTAATGCGGTGGGAAAAGATCCGAAATATCATAAGAATATATTAAACCTGTTTCCTGAGATCAGTGTTAATGTCTTGCCTAAAAATGAAGATATCCAGACCATAGAAGTTCATTTTGACGGAGAAGATTACCGTGCCCAGCTTCAGCGGGTATCGATTGAGGAACTGGCAGATTCTGTAAATATTGTAGAAGTGCCGGAAGACCAGAATTATTTAATTGCGGTATATCTGTTTGATACAACAGAATTAAATCAGTATATAAGAGAAAATAAAGAGCAGAAACTGGTTGCCGGACTTATTTATATTGATAATTATGATGAAGCCCTAGAGAGCGTGGAGGAAGTCCGCAGATCGCTGTTGATGGCACTGATAGACCGTAAAATAAATAAATACATCACAAGCCTGGATGGTATTGTAAAGAAAATTGAGAAAGATAAGTATTTTATTGCTATCAGACAGAGATCTTTAACAACGCTGGAATCTAACCGGTTTTCCTTATTAGAGGAAGTAAAGTCCGTTAATATCGGCAACGATATGAGCGTTACACTTAGTATCGGTATTGGTGTAAATGGAAATGGCTATGTACAGAATTATGATTTTTCACGTATTGCAATAGAACTGGCGCTTGGGCGCGGCGGTGATCAGGCTGTCGTAAAGGATAATGAGAAAATTTCTTATTACGGCGGAAAATCACAGCAGATGGAAAAGAGTACCCGTGTTAAAGCAAGGGTAAAAGCACACGCATTGCGTGAGTTTATTGACAGCAAAGAAGATGTAGTGGTCATGGGCCACAAGATTACCGATATTGATTCTTTTGGAGCTTCCATAGGTGTCTACCGTGCGGCGAGGCTCATGAATAAAAAGGCTCATATTGTAATCGAAGATGTAAACAGTTCGATTCGTCCCTGGATGAATATGTTTTTGAATAATAAAGATTATGAAAGTGATATGTTTGTAAACCATGCCCAGGCGGAAGAAATCGTAGATAACAATACGGTTGTGGTAGTAGTTGATACCAATCGCCCAAGTATGGCTGAATGCTCGTCTATTTTAGAACAGACAAAAACAATTGTTGTTCTGGATCATCACCGCCAGAGCAGTGAAGTTATTAAAAATGCAGTATTGTCTTATATTGAGCCATATGCATCTTCAACCTGTGAGATGGTTGCTGAAATACTGCAGTATTTTGTGGATGGCATTAAGCTTAAAAACATAGAAGCAGATTGTATCTATGCAGGAATTATTATCGATACAAATAATTTTGTGGCAAAGACGGGAGTTCGTACCTTTGAAGCAGCAGCATTTTTAAGACGCTGTGGAGCAGATGTTACAAGAGTCCGTAAAATGCTCAGGAATGATATGTCTGCATATAAGGCGAGAGCAGAAGCGGTCCGTCATGCGGAGCTGTTCCTGAACTGCTATGCATTTAGTATCTGTCCGAGTGAAAATATTGAAAGCCCTACGGTAGTGGGAGCTCAGGCAGCGAATGAATTATTGAATATTATCGGTGTGAAGGCATCTTTTGTGTTTACACCGTTTAATAAACAGGTATATATCAGCGCCCGTTCGATCGATGAGGTCAACGTACAGATCATTACAGAACGTATGGGCGGTGGAGGACATCTGAATATAGCCGGTGCCCAGTTAAAAGATACAACGGTTGAAGAGGCTATCAGCAAATTAAAGGATGTAATAATTAAAATGACAGAAGAAGGAGCGATTTAAATGAAAGTTATATTATTAGAAGATGTAAAATCACTTGGAAACAAAGGCGCAATTGTAAATGTCAGCGATGGATATGCAAGAAATTTATTCACGAAAAAACTGGGCATTGAAGCAACACCAAAGAATATTAATGACCTGAAGCTTCAGAAAGCACATGAGGAAAAAGTAGCGCAGCAGATTCTGGATGAGGCAAAGGCGTTTGCAGCAGAAATTGCTGAAAAGCAGGTTACCGTATCCATCAAAGTCGGAGAGGGCGGAAGAACATTTGGCTCTGTTTCCACCAAAGAAATTGCAGAAGCAGCGAAGGCGCAGCTGGGATATGATATTGATAAGAAAAAAATGATGCTTACAAGTCCGGTCAAGGCTCTTGGAACTACGCTTGTTCCAATCAAGCTGCACCCTAAAGTAACAGCAGAATTAAAGGTTGTAGTAAAGGAAGCTTAGGAGGAAGTCTGACATGGAAGAAGCACTCATAAAACGAATATTGCCACATAGCGTCGAGGCAGAACAGTCTGTAATTGGCTCTATGATCATGGATAGAGAAGCGATTATGACTGCTTCCGAGATTATCAGCAGCGAAGATTTCTATCAGCACCAATACGGGGTTTTATTTGAATCCATGCTGGAGTTATATAATGAGGGCAAACCGGTGGATCTGATTACATTACAGGACCGCCTGAAGGAAAAGGAAGTTCCTCCTGAAATCAGCAGCCTGGAATTTGTCAGGGATCTGCTAAATGCGGTACCAACCTCGGCAAATGTAAAGTACTATGCAAATATCGTCCAGGAAAAATCAATGCTCAGAAAATTGATTCGTACTACGGAAGATATCGCTAATACCTGTTATGTGGCTAAGGACAGGCTGGAAGACATTCTGGGAGATACTGAGAAGAAGATATTTGATATCGTCCAGTGCAATACCTCGGGTGATTATGTTCCGATTAAAGAGGTAGTGCTGAACGCGTTGGATAAAATAGAACAGGCTGCCAAGAATAAGGGAAGTGTTACCGGAATCCCTACTGGATTTATAGACCTGGATTATAAAACGTCAGGATTCCAGCCCTCTGATCTTATTCTGATAGCAGCCCGTCCATCCATGGGTAAAACTGCTTTTGTATTAAATGTTGCACAGAACATGGCATTCAAAGAAAATAAAACAGTGGCTATTTTCAGTTTGGAAATGTCAAAAGAGCAGCTGGTAAATCGTCTGCTCTCTCTGGAATCAAAGGTTGATTCACAATCCATACGAACAGGAAATCTGTCAGATGAAGACTGGTCTAAGCTGATAGAAGGTGCAGGAATTATTGGAAAATCCCATTTGATCATCGATGATACACCGGGTATCTCAATTAATGATTTACGTTCCAAGTGCCGTAAATATAAACTTGAGCAGGATCTGGGAATTATTATCATCGACTACCTGCAGCTGATGACCGGAAGTAAAAAAACGGATTCCAGGCAGCAGGAAATCTCAGATATTTCCCGTTCCCTGAAAGAAGTTGCAAGGGAATTACATGTACCTGTGGTTGCTCTGTCCCAGCTTAGCCGTGCCGTTGAACAGAGGCCGGAACATCGGCCAATGTTATCTGACCTTCGTGAATCCGGGGCGATTGAGCAGGATGCCGATGTGGTAATGTTCCTGTATCGTGACGATTATTATAACAAAGATACAGACAGGCCCAATATTGCGGAAGTTATCATTGCAAAGCAGAGAAATGGTCCGATAGGCACGATAGAACTTGTTTGGCTGCCGAACTACACGAAATTTGCAAACATGCAGAAATAAAGGAAAGAGCGTTCATCTTAAACGGTGAGCGCTTTTATTATAAAATCTATATACAATATGTTAATATAAATATATAAATTATATAATATAAATATTTGTGTTGACTTTTAAGATGTTGTGTTATATAATAAAAATATATTTCTAATAGAGCAGTTCTGCTTTTAATTCCCATATAAAATAATTTAAGTATTGTGTTTTAAATGATATTCCTGGCAAGGTGGTTTAAAGGTATTGCAGTAAGTATTAGTTCCTGTTTAAAGTTTAATTATTCTATCTGCACGTCCCGCTTGCCGTATATTAACTCGCATTAGAGTATGATTAAAAAATAAAATGGATCTTTCGCTTCTTATCTTGAGGCATACAGTAGTTGTGGTAATGGATCCAAAGAAGGGAGTGGATTCATGCTGATTTTTTATATTTTGGGTGATATTATGCCAATGCAGTTACTCATAACCAGAATGCTTACAAAAGAGAAAAATCTGTGGTTAAGAGGATTAGATGAAGGAATAAATGACAGAAGGCTAATTGAAAATTTATCATGGGAATACGAAAAGAATCAAAAAAACCAGCTCTATCAGTCAGCGATGAATCTTATTATAAGATCCAATAAAAATGAGTTTAAGGAGGCAAAGAATAATATGTGTGAAGCAATCAGGGAGTTATTTAAAACGGAAATAGAAGAGGCAGTAGGGGAAGCAGTAACACGGGCAACAGGTAAAGCCAGGTGTGATATGCTGAATGCATTAGAAGACATTCATAACAATGTACCCCTTATTAAGGTACAGGAAAAATACATCTTAACAAAAGAAGAGGTTTCCCGTTTGGAAAAATTAGCAATGTACTAAACACGTTGAACAGGAAATACGTCGAAGCCTGCATTATACTGATGAATCAGGCATATTCCTGACATTAATTGCGATATCTCCATGTTTGAATCTAAGAATCAATATGATATAATAGCCATGTGCAGATTTACTTTTTGCTTATGGCCAAAATGCCTGTATAGATTCTATTTTATAATGGAGGGGACGTATGGAAATAATGGACGAGACGAGATATATGATCTCCGATGCGGCTAAGAAGGTCGCAGTTGAAGCGCATGTTCTGCGTTATTGGGAAGAGGAGCTGGAGCTTCCCATTGCGCGGACGGAACTGGGTCACCGATACTATACAGAAGAAAATATTCGTATATTCCAGAATATTAAAGAACTCAAAGAGAGAGGATTTCAATTAAAAGCGATAAAAGTTTTAATACCGGAGATTGCAAAAAGAGAAATCAAGAATACAGATAATATTATTCACCTGGAAGAAAAACTAAACAGGAAATCACTTGATAAAGATCATGAAGCAAATAAACCGGAGCAGGATATTGATTCCATGCCAGAGAAAGATCAACATAAAGAACAATCATCTGAAGGCCCTCAGAAGCCCCATAAGGAGATTTCAAATGAAGGTTCGAAGGACAAGTCCCATCAGAATGGAAACAAACAGGAAAGAGCCGCTAAGGACAGTAAAAAAGAAATGTCTTCGGATAAAAAAGAATCCGAAAAGTGCGATGCAGATGTATTGGAAACGGCGCTGTCAGATCTGGATTTCAATGTGGACAAGCTGCTGCAATTTGAAAAAATTGTGGGTAACATCGTCACTTCTGCTTTAAAGGAAAATAATAAAGAGCTGAATGAGCAGATCAGTGAAAGTGTCACCAAAGAAATTGACTACCTGATGAAGCTGCGTGAGGAAAAAGAGGAAGACAGATACAGAAGATTGGATGAGACTATCCGCGCGCACCAGAACCAGGGCTCTAAACGTCTTGTGGCTGCAACGAAGTCCGAGGATGTAAAGCAGAAAAAAGGATTCTTTTTTTGGAGACACTGATTGTAAAACGTATTTTTCCTCTATATACCTATGCTGCTTTATTCTCTGGTATTACAAAAGTGCTCGCCTTATAATTATAGGTGAGCACTTTTGTTTAGGTCTGAATAGACCAGCGTCAGGTCGTATAATGTACGATTTGCAAGTATTTCAGGATTCATAATAAACAGATCTTATAATATCTGAATGTTGTAATTTTTCAATGTCTTTTTTGTTAAGCCAGCTTACGAAGCCGTAAATAGATAAACCGTTTTCTTCTATATAAGAAGATGTAGATTTTAAAATTCCTGTTTCAATGCCAATCATTTTGCAGAAGGTATTCTGATTAGAAAGATACCGAAGCATACTGACCATATGATTTTTCATGGTGTTTTCATCATTTGTCAATGCATCCAGCTCATTCAGAGATAGATCAGTTGAATCCAGTTTCAAATATGGATATCTGTCCGGATAAGGATTGTGCTGGATAATACCTTCCGGCTGAGTTTGAAAACCGGTTATATAGTCCAGGTAAGAATCCGTCTCACCGGTTCTGCATGCCACCCATGATAGATTTATATCATTTTCTTTTTCAAACGATTTAAAATCTGAGAAAGACTGATAATCATTAAAGGAGATATAGGTTTTATACATTGTTTCATCCTTCAGATCATAAATTTTATGTTCTATATCTTTTTTATTGAGTGAGCTCCAAGTCCACTGGGCATAGTGCTGTTCTGGCTTAAGCAGCAGGTTGCCTGCCGGCTGCGAGCAGTGAATTAAATCTGGGATTAGTTTTCAGACATAAAAAAACACGGGAGGAAATCTCCCGTGTTCAAATACCTTAATTATTCTGCTGAGATAGCGCCTGTTGGGCATTCAGCTTCGCATGTTCCACAATCTAAGCAAGTATCTGCATCGATTACGTATTTTCCATCACCTTCGCTGATTGCTTCTGCTGGACATACTGGAGCGCATGATCCACAAGCTACACATTCATCTGAAATTACATATGCCATGATAATATCCTCCTTAATTAATATACTGTTTTTTGACTTGTCTACCAAGCCTTTCAATTTATTCTAATACATTTATAATGAATATACAAGTGAAATATTTGTTAATTTTTCTGCCGTTTTTGTCGAATTCCGTCTAAAATCAGGGATTTTGCCCATACAACTTTTTCCTTGGGACAATTGTCCAGATCTTTGAGGGGATAATCGATTCCCAGCTGTTCATACTTACTTTTTCCCATATTGTGATAGGGAAGCACATCCAGTGCCTTCAGGTTAGACAGACCCCCTATATAATTGCCAAGCTCTGTCAGATACTTTGGATCATCAGTAATTCCGGGTACCAGTACGTGGCGGATCCACACAGGTATTTTCTTTTTTTCCAGATATTCGGCAAACTGGAGAATGCGTTCGTTGGAGTGCCCGGTCAGCTTTTTATGAGCTTCCATATTAATATGCTTGATATCCAGCATAACCAGATCTGTCACGGATAATAAACGATCAAGCTTTTTTAAATACTCAGAATTTCCCTGAACAAAGGTGATGCCCGAAGTATCAATGCACGTATGAATATTTTCTTTTTTTGATTTTTCAAAGAGATCTGTTACAAAGTCAATCTGAAGGAGAGGTTCACCGCCGGTGACGGTGATACCTCCGTTTTTATAAAAGGCACGGTTCTTATCATAGTTGGACAGAATTTCTTCTGAATCCATCCATGTGCCGGCATTTACCTCCCAGGTATCCGGGTTGTGGCAGTATTGACAGCGCATGGGGCATCCCTGGGTAAATACAACATACCGGATACCCGGCCCGTCTACAGTACCAAAGCTCTCTAAAGAATGAATACGGCCTTTCATAGTTATACCTCCTGAATCCTTAGATTGATGACAATCACGCAATATTACATTGCACCATGGAATGTTCTGGAAATAACTTCATCCTGCTGTGCTTTTGTCAGTTTGTTAAAGTTTACAGCATAACCGGATACACGAATGGTAAGCTGTGGATATTTTTCGGGATGAGCCTGTGCGTCCAGTAATGTATCACGGGTGAACACGTTTACATTTAAGTGATGGCCGCCTTTTTCAACATAGCCATCTAAAAGATTAATTAAGTTTTCTACCTGAGCATTATTTACTGTCATAGTATTGTCCTCCTTATAATTGATAATTGCCTGTGCGTCAATCGGTTACATCTATTTCGAATATATGGGTAGGATAAGCCCTCCATATAATTAATTTAGATTTTAGTTTTCTTCATCTTCTACGCCGTCAAAAAGTGTTGGCGCATTACAGCTTCCACAGCCAAGATCCATATCTACGGAGATATCGCCTGCGAAGATCTGATCATCTTTACCAAGTGCTCCCGGAATAATGGAGAAGGTATTGGAAATACCATCCTGTGCTTCACGGAATGGAAGTTTGGATACAGATGCGAGGGAAGCAACTGCTCCGTGCTCATCACGTCCATGCATTGGGTTCGCACCCGGTGCAAATGGTTCTCCGGCTTTTCTTCCATCCGGAGTAGCTCCTGTGTTTTTACCATAAACAACGTTTGAGGTAATTGTCAGGATAGAAGTTGTAGGGATACCGCCACGGTATGTGTGGTTTCCGCTGATATATTTCATAAAGGTTCTTACAAGGTCAGCTGCAATACTGTCAACACGGTCATCATCGTTTCCGTATTTTGGGAAGTCTCCTTCTACCTGGTAGTCAACAACGATTCCGTCTTCATCGCGGACTGCTTTAACTTTCGCATACTTGATAGCAGACAGAGAGTCAGCTACTACGGAAAGACCAGCGATACCGGTTGCGAACCAGCGTGTTACTTTTTCATCATGCAGAGACATCTGTAATTTTTCATAGCAGTATTTATCATGCATATAGTGAATGATATTTAAAGTATTTACATAAACTCTTGCAAGCCACTGCATCATGTCTTTGTATGCGGACATAACTTCATCATAATCAAGGTATTCAGATGTGATTGGTCTGTATTTCGGTCCAACCTGTTTCTTGGATACTTCATCAACACCACCGTTGATTGCATATAATAAGCATTTTGCAAGGTTTGCTCTTGCGCCGAAGAACTGCATTTCTTTACCAACCCGCATAGATGATACACAGCATGCAATTGCGTAATCATCACCATGAGTTACTCGCATGAGGTCATCGTTCTCATACTGGATAGCAGAAGACTTTATAGACATTTTAGCGCAGAAAGCCTTGAAGCTATGAGGAAGTCTTGTGGACCACAGTACGGTCAGGTTTGGTTCAGGAGCAGGTCCTAAGTTGTCTAAAGTATGAAGATAACGGAAAGACATTTTTGTTACCATAGGACGTCCGTCGATACCAACACCACCGATGGATTCTGTTACCCATGTCGGGTCACCGGAGAAAAGGTCATTATATTCAGGTGTACGTGCAAATTTAACAAGACGAAGTTTCATAATAAAGTGGTCTACGAATTCCTGGATTTCTTCTTCTGTAAAAGTGCCATTCTTTAAGTCACGTTCTGCATAGATATCGATGAAAGTAGAAGTACGTCCAAGAGACATAGCTGCACCGTTTTGTTCCTTCACAGCTGCAAGATAACCAAAGTATAATGCCTGGATTGCTTCTTTGGTATTTGTAGCAGGTTTGGAAATATCGCATCCGTAAATTTCACCTAATTTTTTTAATTCTTCAAGAGCACGAATTTGTTCGGATAATTCTTCACGGTTACGGATAACATCAGAGTACATGATGGTACGTGTGCTTTCTTTTTGGTCTTTTTTGTCTTCGATCAGACGATCAACACCATACAGAGCAACACGACGGTAATCGCCGATGATACGTCCGCGTCCATAAGCATCCGGAAGTCCGGTGATGATATGGCTGGAACGGCATGCACGCATTTCCGGAGTATAGGCATCAAATACACCTGCATTATGTGTCTTTCTGTGTTTTGTGAAAAACTCATCAACTTCAGCATCTAATTCATAACCATTGTCTTTACAAGCTTTTGCCGCCATGCGGATACCGCCGTAAGGCTGTAAAGAACGCTTGAAAGGTTTGTCAGTCTGGAATCCAACAATCGTTTCTTTCTCTTTATTCAAATATCCAGGACCATGGGAAGTAATGGTGGAGATAATCTTAGTATCCATATCCAGCACGCCGCCGGCTTCCAGTTCCTTTTTGTTCAGATCCATTACCTGAGCCCACAGTTCCTTCGTGTTTTCTGTCGCCTCAGCCAGGAAGGATTCATCACCTTCATAAACTGTATAGTTTTTTTGGATGAAATCACGGACATTAATTTCTTTTGTCCAAACACCACTGTTAAAATCATTCCATTCGCTTCTCATACATTACCTCCTACGATATGATATTCTTAATTTTCCCCACAAAAGCCAGGGAATATTTATTGAAGTATTGTTAATTAATTGACAGGATTATCATAACATGTACATTGTATACACGTCAAGGGCGGTGATGCACTTTTTCGAATACAGTAGGTCTTAATGAAAAAGATTATTATATATTGACAAAATTGGTAGGATATAAAATCAATATTTGTAAATATTGCGAAAGGATTGTTATAATATAGCATATTGGATGTTATATGAGAGCGGTGCCTTATAACATGGAGAGAAGAGGTTGCTTTTTGTGGTTAGTACGATGTAAAATGTGGATAATAGGAAGATACTGAGGGGGAAATGTGGATTGGGAAAATTCAGGGATTTAACGCTGAAAAGAAAGTTATTCTCATCATTAGTGATTTTTGTGATTATTCCGCTGCTGATTGCGGGGGGATGCTTTTCTATATGGATCAATCATATTGACAAAAAAAGCAGTTGTGAGTCTGGTATTATTATACTAAAAGAAGTACATAAAGATGTGGATAAAATATTTTATGACGTAGAGGATGTTACATCAAAGTTGATGATTAACAGCTGGATGCAGAAAATTCTGCTTGGAACAGCCACGAAGAAAGATTACTGGGAACTGAAAGAATGGTATGACAGCACAACCAGGAATAAGGAATATTTCAGTGCGCTATGTCTGAGTATGGATGGGAAAATCATCTATCAGAGGGGAAAGGTTCTGCATACGGAAAACAAAGAGTACATAGAACAGATGGAGCAGGCAGAAGGGAAGAGCTTTTGGTCCCAGCCGTATATTCTGGATCTGTTTCCTCTATATAAAGAAGATAAAAAAGAAACAGTTGTTACATATTATAATGGTATACATCCACAGGAAGGTGTAAATGCTGTCTTAAGTATCAGTGTTCCGGAGGAAGAGCTGTGTGCGGCATATCAGCCTTATCTCAATCAGAATTCATGGGAAAGTTTCTTAATGGATTGCGATGGAAACATTATGTCAGCTACCAATAAAGAAGAACTTGGTCAGACATACAGCAGGTATGAACAAATCAGAGACAAGCTTGCGGGGAATCAGGGATATTTTGAAACCACCATTGAAAATAAGAATATGACGGTCTTATATACGAAAAGCAATAGGAATGGGTGGTATTTGGTCAATGAGGTTCCCACTAAGGAGATTCTGAGATCCAATACATTGTATGTTTATTTAATGGTATTGGCCGTTAGCCTTTGTGTGACTTTTGGTTTTATATTTGCAAAAGTGCAGGAACGATTTATTATCCGGCCTTTGGACAAGCTGCTTGGGGAAATGAAAAAGCTAAAAAAAGGGCAGTTTAATATTGAACTGGTGAATAACAGCCGGGATGAGATTGGGACAATAAGCAGCGAATTTGTACAGGTATCAAAACGTTTGGAAGAATTGATTCAGGAGGTATATATATCTAAGATTTATAGCCAGGAGGCGGAACTTCAACTGTTAACTTCTCAGATCAACCCACATTTTCTATATAATACACTGGATTCCATTCATTGGCTTGCAGTTAAGGAAAAGGATTATGATGTTGCTGAACAGCTGGAGGCATTGTCTGATATCTTTCGGCATGTACTTAGCCGCGGAAAAGAAATGGTGACTATTGAAGAAGAGGTAAATCATCTTAAAAATTATATGTTTATCATGAATTCCCGGTATAAAAACCGTGCTAAAATGCGGATTGAGATGGAAGAGGGTTTGAAATATTTTAAAATTCCCAAGTTAATTCTTCAGCCATTGGTGGAAAATGCAATGCTGCATGGGTTAGAACCAAAGATAGAAGGCGGAACAATTGAAGTATGGATTCAAAAGGAGGACGAATTGCTGACGATAATTGTCCGTGATAATGGGGTTGGTACGGATGAAGAAAAGATACGGGAAAAATTGGCGGATGCTCAGGAAGAGCACAATGTATTTGCCCTGAAGAACCTGGATCAACGGATTAAATTAAAATATGGAAAAGAATATGGGTTGTATTTCAAGAGCAGGACAGGTGTAGGAACAGAAGTCAGGGTGACGATGCCAATGCAGGGGGAAGGAATAAATGAGAATCTTGATTATCGATGACGATGTACAGATAAGAGAAGGAATAACCGAAGGAATAGACTGGTCCAGTCTGGGTATAGAAGAAGTTCGAAACTGCGGTGATGGAGCTTCAGGACTGGTCATATATGAAGAATTCAGACCGGATATTATTTTAGCAGATGTCCGGATGCCGGAAATGGATGGTCTGGAATTTTTGCGGAGGATTCGGGAAAAGGATGAAAATGTAAAAGTAATTATGATCAGCGGCTATTCTGATTTTGAATACTTAAAAAGTGCTATTAAATACGGTGCAGAGGACTACGAACTGAAACCTATTAAAGTTAAAAATTTAATCGGTCTCATCAGCAGAACAAAGCAGAAAATAATACAGGAGCGCTTTTCAAAGGCAAAAGTAGAGGAATATCAAAGTTCATATGAAAAAAATTTTATTCGGGAGGTGCTTCGCGCAGAGGTGGTAGATCCAAATGTAATTGTGGGATTTCTTCAAACAAGATTTCGTGCCATGGATACCAGAACTGCTATCTGCGGTGCGTTGATGGCTGATCCGGATACTGACAGGAGTGAATATAGTGAACTGGATCGAAAGGTGCTGTATTATATAGAGAGTCTGGAGGAAGATATCAGCTGTTTTCGTATCAGGGGAGGCCAGTATCTTCTTCTAATGCCCGCACTGCCTTCCAGTCTGTATGTGTTCAATCAGCAGAACAAGATGAAAAGCTGTTATGATAAAATGAAACAGTGTGACTGGTATCGGGAAGGTGGGATTACGATTTCCCTTGGGGTCAGCACGGAAGTGCCCTTATCTCAGGTAAAACGGGGATACGATCTTGCATGCAGCTGGCTGGAATACCGCATCTGTGACGGAAGAGAAAGTGTCCACATTCAGACTGGGGCGACCTGCAGGAATCGCCAAACAGATGAAATTAAGAATATACCAGATCTTACGAGAGCTCTAACAGAAGCTTTTTTGAATAAAAGTGAGTCCCGTATAGAACAAATAGTGGACCAGGTGGGGAACATCATGCGGCATAACAGGGTTATAGATATGAATATTGTACTGGAGTTTTTATTGGACAGTTGTATCGAAGTAAATAATTATTACATAAAAAATGAATACAGAAAAAAACCATTTCATACAGTTTCCATACATGCCCGGTTGGATAAGTATTATTTTTTGGATGATTATCTGGAATATTCAAAAATGTTGTTTAAGGAGGCTTTGAATCAGGAAAAGCAGGAGATATGGAATAAGTACAGCAGTGCAATTGCAAAAGCTGTTCATCATATAGAGATGCATTATATGGAAAATCTGACAGCTGAGTATATGGGAGAATATATAGAAAAGACACCAAATTACTTCAGCCATCTGTTTAAAAAAGAGGTCGGAGTTTCTTTTAAAGAATATCTGAACCGGATTCGTATGGAAAAAGCAAAGGTATTGCTAGTAGACACAGATCTGAAAATATACGAAGTTGCAGAAAAAGTCGGATTTCATGACTCCATCTATTTTTCCCAGGCATTTAAAAAATGTATGGGGTGTTCACCGGCAGAATGTAAAAAGGGGTAATAAATGAAGTGTGCAGGAGCAGGAAGAATCAGGGTGATAAGCCCGGGTTCTTCCTGCTTTGGTTTTATAAGAAAATTGTAGATTTTCTATAATTAATGTAGATTATTCCTGTTTTTTTAGACTGCTTATTTTCGTATAATTAGGATATCAAAGAAACCGTATGATGCTTAACATCCTCAGAGGCGTGCTGGTTCATTACGACGTAATCCGGTTAGAGAGCATCGAGAAAGACTGGTCAGATTAAGAGGAGGAACAACGATATGAGAAAGAAATTGGTTGGGATGTTATTGGCGATAAGTATGACAGCAGCAGCACTAAGCGGATGTGGAGGCAGTGGGAATGCAAAGGAGACTACAGGAACGATGAAAGAAAGCAGTTCCGATACAGCTGCCAATGAAATTACGGATAAAGCTGCTGAAAATAAAGCTGTGGACAAAGACATTGAAATGGTTCTGATGATAGAAAATCCCGAGGTTCCCGTTACCTCAGAGGTTGTAAAAAAGGTACAGGAGAAATTTCCGGAGATAAAATTTATATCTAAAACCTGGGATCAGTCTCAAATAGAAAAGTCAGTTAAAACAGCGTTTGCAGCCGGGGAAGCAGTTGATATCGTTCAATACTGGCCAAATCAAATGAAAAATTTCACCACGTCGGATATGGCACTTGATCTTACACCGTATTTAGATTCGGATCAGGACTGGAAGAACACCTGGGTAGAAGGCGCTTTGGAAGTGGGTGTATTTGATGATAAAAATGTAGCAGTTCCGTTTGGAACCGTTTATCCATTGCTGCAGGTTAACACGGATATAATGAAAAAGGCAGGTGTGGAAGTAAAAGACCAGTGGACCTGGGATGAGTTAGTTGATGCCTGTGAAAAAATTAAAGAAAATACGGATGCATTTCCACTTGGTGTAAAGTCAGATAATGCATGCTGGTTTGTAAGAAATGGCCTGATGCAGTGCTGGGATAACCAGGACGAGCTGGATAGGTTTAATACGGGTGAAATTTCATTCACGGACAGCAGGGTAAAAGAAGTCTTTGATAAAATAAAAGATTTATATGACAAAAGTTATCTCTATCCGGGTGAGGGAGCAGTCTCAGCAACTCAGGATCAGATTACAGCGGCGTTCGCACAGGGGCAGGTAGCAATGTTTGCAAATACCAATAATCAATGTGGAATTGCTAAAGAAGCAGCAAATGGAGCATTTGATGTGGAAATTGTAAGCTGGCCCAATATGGGGAAGGCAGATATGAATTATCTGCTGGGCGGATCGGATGGATTCTTTATTACTGCAAATACAAAGAATCCGGATAAGGCAGTGGAAGTACTGAAATATCTAACCAGTACAGAAATATTACAAATGTATGCAGACACGGGGAATGTCGTACCTGTAAAGGGCATAGCGTCTGCAGATCCCGATTATCAATTATATGGTGTGGATGCCGCAAAGGTTTACCCGACAGAGCCAATTGGAATTTCTCCGGAAATGTTTGATTACATTGTATATAATACCCCGTCTAATTATCTGTTCTATGGTGACACCTGTCTGGATGAATTAGAAGCGCTGCGCACAGCAGCAGTTGGAAAGTGAGAAATAGTAATATGAAACAGAAGAAGGAAAAGCACGTTCTGAACAAAAAAATAATAATTGCAGGTTGCTTGTTTATGCTTCCGGCTTTTCTCATTATTATATTTACCATGTTAATCCCCCTGATCTGGAATGTGGTGCTTTCATTTTATGAATGGAATGGAAACTCGGACATGAGATTTGTCGGTATAGCAAACTATATCAATGCTTTGACCGAGAGAAGTACAGTGGCTGCACTTAAAAATTCTGTATTTATAGGAGTTGTTTCCACAGTTGTGGCAATGGTACTTGGAATTTTATTTGCACTTTGCATCTATCGCCTGGGGAAAAAGGAAGGGGCTTTCTGCAGATTTATATTTTACAGCCCCAGTATGATGCCTATGACGGTAATCGGATTGTTGTTTGTATTTGTGCTTGCCCAGGATAATGGTCTGTTAAACAGTGCACTAAAAGCAGTTGGACTGACCTCCTTGCAGCATGGCTGGCTTTCAGAACGGGGTACAGTCCTGTGGACCATAGCCATCGTACAGGGGTGGAGATTTTCAGGCACAATTATGATGCTTTGTTATACCGGAATGCTGTCTATTCCAGGTTCTCTGTTTGAATCTGCAAAGCTTGATGGGGCAGGATATATAAAGTCAGTGAGATTAATTATCCTGCCTCTCATAAAACCGACAATTAAACTGGCACTTTCCATGATGCTGCTCTGGTCATTTAAAACCTACGATATGGTTTGGACAATGACCAAGGGGGGACCGGGAGATTTATCCATGACAGCACCCATAAGAATGATAACAACTGCATTTTCATTCAATAAATTTGGAAATGCTTCTGCGATAGGTATTATATTAACAATTATTGTAAGTATCTGTGTCATTATTGGCAGACGAATTGCGAAAGGAGAGACTTATGAATACTAAAATACACCATTTGTCATTTAGAAAGTTTAGTATTGGTTCTATCCTGCTTCGTATTGCCATGGTGAGCTGCATTGCATTCTATGTATTGCCTATTATTTTTTCATTTATTACTTCGTTAAAAACGACTCCTGAGTTCTATCAGAATGTCTGGGCTTTGCCGGAAAAATTTCGTTATGAAAACTATATCCAGGCCTTTACAGAGGGGAAAATCGGGGAATATTTTTTGAACAGCGTTATCATTGCTGTGATATCACTGGTACTTATACAGGTGTTTGCTCTAAGTGCGGCATATGCCCTGTCCAGATTGAAGATTCCATTTGCAAATCTGGTCTTAGTACTGTTGCTTGTTATCCAGGTACTCCCCACAGAATCAATGATTATTCCACTGTATATGATGTTGTCCAAGACAGGGCTGCTGAAGCTCCAATACGCGGCAATTATAATCGGTTATGTTGGCTGGTCTCTGCCAGGTACAATTATTATCTTAAAAAACTTCTTTGAAACTATACCGATAGAGTTATTAGAGGCGGCAAGAATAGACGGCAGCGGGGAATTTAATACAATGGTTAAGATTATACTACCTCTTATGAAAGGAGCAATGTCGACTTGTTTTGTAATGAACTTCACTTATGTTTGGGGAGAACTGATGTGGGCGCAGATAGCCACTCTTTTGACCGATAAAGGAATCCCTATTACAGTAGGCTTACTGAATTTCCAGGGAATGTTCACCACCAACTGGCCAATGCTGACAGCGGCAATTTGTATTGTAATGCTTCCCTTGTTTATTATCTTTTTATTCCTTCAAAAGTATTTTGTTTCGGGACTTACCGCTGGGGGTGTCAAAGGTTAAAGCTTTCATCAATATACCTGGTAAATATTAGAAATAAACTGTAGAACCAGGTTCTATTTTATGGAAACAAACATATATAAAAATAAACTTATGGTAAAAGTATTTTAGATAAGAATTAGTAGAAAATTAATGCATTATTCTTTATAGAAGTTTAATATTTTGATGAAACGACATGATTTCATGGATAATCTGATAATATTGGTTATTAAAAATGTTTGGAACTTTATTACGGTGGCAACAAATTGAAACACAAGCACTTTAGTGGGAATCGAATATATTTAGGAGAAATGCATAGAAAAGCTTTTTCAAAAATTTACAAATAATCTTGTTGATAGATCGATAGGCGTTTACAGAAATAATAAAAGCGGGCAGATGATGTCCGCTTTTTATTGTAAAAATGATGTGGTTCTGAAACTATTATGTAAAGATGTATGGTTAAATAGACGAAAATGGGAGGTGTACAAAAATGAGAAACCAGATTCTAAAAATGTAAAATAATGTAGTAACATGGTATAAACCTATGTTAAAATTGCGTTAATAATTGTGACTTAGTACTATGCAAATAGAAATTCATCTGTTACAATAGGGCAAGAGGCGATTCTATGGACGAAATTAAAGATTTTTTGAAATCCAGGACTATAATGAATCTAGTTATAGTTCTTCTTAACATTGGTATTTTTATTGTAATGGAATTAATAGGAGATACAGAGGATGTTCAGTTTATGCTGACTCATGGTGCAAATTTTACTCCATGGGTTTTAGAGCATGGAGAATATTACCGGCTATTCACCTGCATGTTTTTGCATTTTGGAATTGAGCATTTATTCAGCAATATGCTGGTGCTTATTTTTCTGGGAGATACTCTGGAAAGATCTGTGGGAAAAATACGTTATCTTCTGATTTACGTGATTGGTGGTCTTGGAGGCAACCTGTTATCGATGTGGTATGATATGAAAACCGGTGATTTTGCAGTTTCAGCCGGAGCATCGGGGGCAGTATTTGCAGTTATTGGAGCACTTGTATTTATCATAGCAAGAAATAAAGGAAAACTGGAAGATCTGACGGGTAAAAGGCTGGGACTAATGGCAGCCCTTACCTTGTTTCAAGGATTTTCCAGTGCCGGAATAGATAACTCGGCGCATGTAGGTGGCCTGATAACAGGCGTACTTCTTGCGATTTTGCTCTATCGTAAAAAGAAACGTGTCCCGATAGAGCAATATGATCATGATAGCATGCAATAATTTAATAAATATTCATGACTAAAGAATGCAGCTATGTAGGCTAGCAATAAGGAAGGAGGATGGTAAAGCAGGTTCCTGTACCAGGAGTGGATTGCACGGTTAAGCTGCCGTCATGTGCTTCCACAATTCGTTTGGTAATGGCGAGCCCAAGTCCGCTGCCACATTTTTTATGTGTTACAAAAGGGGCAAACAAAGTATCCAGATCTTCTTCCTGGATGCCACAACCATCATCAATAACCTGTATAATCAGTTTTTTATCTTTCGTTAACGCTCGAAAGATAATATGACCGCAGTCGTCTATTGCTTCGACGGCATTACGCAGCAGATTGTAGACTGCCTGGTGTAATTTAGTGTCATCAGCAGTAATATGGGGCAGCACTTTCTGAAAGTCACAGGAAAAATCAATATCAGTATCACGTAAATGGGTTGCAATAGACCCGGCAAGAGCCTCAATCCAGGACTTTACATTCATTTCCTGAAGAGCAAGGCGTTCTCCGTTATTGAAAGAGGATAATTCGTCCAGTAGTTTTCTGAGGAACATCATATCTTCCATGGTCTGATTCCAAAAAGCAAAGCTTCTTACTTCCGGATGTTGCTTTTCGATCAATTGCAGAGAACTGTTTATTAAAGTAACAGGATTGCGAATCTCATGAGAAATCTGGGATACAGTAAATTGTTGATCTTCTTTCAGCTTTTCTATGATATAGCGGAAATCCTCACGCTCATTCATGAGGGCTTTCATCTGTTTTTCGTCATTTTTAGTTAACATATCGACACCTCCATGCATAGAATAGCATTGGTTTCGAAAAATAGCAAATACATATTATTGACATAATTTTACAAAATATCTAACATAATAGTGAATAATTATTAGGAAAAGGAGAGAGTTTATGAAAGAAAATGATTGCATTTTTTGTAAAATAGCGAATGGACAAATACCTTCGGCGGCAATATTTGAAGATGAAGATTTCAAGGTAATACTTGATTTAGGACCGGCATCGAAAGGGCATGCTCTGATTATTCCGAAGGAACATTATGCGAATATTTTCGAGATGCCAGATTCCTTACTCCAAAAAGCTTACACTTTGGCAAAGAAGATGGCTGCTCAGTTAATGGACACACTGGAGTGCGATGGGATCAATATTCTGCAAAATAATGGGGAAGCAGCAGGTCAGACTGTATTTCATTTCCACATTCATCTCATACCGCGCAGAACAAAAGATCCTGTCGGTATAACGTGGAAACCGGGAACCCTGACGGAGAAAGACAAAGAAGAGATACTTTCCAAATTTAAAGCATAAGCTGAGAAGAGGACACTACAAAAGATGAAGAATAAATTGTTTACAGAAGTATATAACAGATATCATCGTCTGGTCATAAAAGCCGCTTTGGATCAGACTGGGGATTTTGAGTTGGCACAAGAAGTCTGTCAACACGTATTTTGGAAATATTATGACAATATGGATACAGTAGCGCCGGATTTTATTAAGGCATGGCTTCTCATTACTGCAAAAAGAGCAGTGATAGATAATTCCAGAAAAGCAAGTGTAAGAAGAG
Source organism: Robinsoniella peoriensis (assembly GCF_000797495.1). GTDB lineage: Bacteria > Bacillota > Clostridia > Lachnospirales > Lachnospiraceae > Robinsoniella > Robinsoniella peoriensis. Next base: position 207,772 of record NZ_JTGN01000009.1, on the reverse strand, counting down.
AAGTGATTATGCCCACATCCAGTATTAATACAGCGGTCGAATATTCAATTGATGAGTTAGTGAACAGAACGGCAAATACACAATTGCTGTTTACAATTTTTGACGATTTAAAGCAGATGAATGAAAGATGGTACGAAGTAATTTACCAAAGCTATGTGAATGGACTGACCCAGGAAGAGGCAGCGGCAAAACTTGGGATTGCAGTCACAGTATTCCGAGCAAGATTATGCAGGGCTAAGAAGTACATAAGGCAGAAATATCTGAAAGATTATAGAGAAAAGTAGAGGCGAGCGCCTCTACTTTCCTTGTATTACCTGTCCGATTAATGTAACGATCTTCCCGATTGCATCATTTTGCTGGCTTTTTTCCATAGCAGCAACGTAGGTGCGCCGGGATTCATATAATTTTTGGATAGTGTTAAGCAGTGCCTCGGGCGACAGAGTTTCTTCTTCCAATACTTCGCTGAATCCCTGACGTTTGAAAGAAGCAGCATTTAAAATCTGATCTCCACGGCTGGCTGCTGCAGAGAGCGGAATTAAGAGATTTGGTTTGCGCAGTGCCAGTAATTCACAGATTGCATTTGCACCTGCTCTGGAGACAACTACATCTGCAAGAGCGAACAGATCCGCCAGTTCTTGTTTGATATATTCGTATTGTACATAACCTTCCATATTTTTTAAGGATTCATCGATTTTATCTTTTCCACATAAGTGAATTACCTGGAAAGTTTTCAAAAGTTGTGGTAATATATTCCTAATAGCGGCATTGACAGCAGCGGAACCAAGACTGCCGCCAATAATCAGCAGGACAGGCTTATTTGCTGTAAATCCACAGAACTTCAGCGCCGCCAGTTTATTACCGGATAAGAGCTCTTGACGTATGGGAGATCCGGTAAGAAAGGCTTTTCCTTCCGGTAGGTGTGAAAGCGTTTCAGGAAAATTGCAGCATATTTTATCAGCAGATGGGATGGAAAGTTTATTTGCCAGACCGGGTGTCATATCTGACTCATGTATAATGACTGGGATATGTCTGTGTTTTGCCGCAAGAACTACCGGAACAGCTACAAATCCGCCTTTGGAAAAAATAACGTCCGGTTTCAGGCGCTTCATCAATTTTCGAGCCTGAAAGTAGCCCTTTATTACTTTGAATGGATCTGAAAAGTTCTTTGGATCAAAGTAACGTCTCAATTTACCGGAAGCGATTCCATAATAGGGAATAGAAAGTTCTTCAATTAATTTTTTTTCAATTCCGTCAAAGGAACCAATGTATTGAACATCGTAATCCAGTTCCTTCAGACGAGGAAGTAGTGCAATATTAGGTGTAACATGGCCGGCGGTGCCGCCACCTGTAAGAATAATTCGTTTCATATTCATCCTCCAAAAAGTTCATCATAGATACATATTATACTGTTATGAAAAAAAGTCAAGACGGGACTGGGCGGGATGGGATATAATTATATTAAAAAGCTATCGGATATATACGCAACGTTGCTCGTGCAGAGGGGAGTAAATAGTGGAAGGAAAACAAAGAAAAAACAGTGATAAAATTGAGCCTTTTCCAATTTTCTCGGAGATTACAGAATCCGAGGATAATATGGATGAGGCTCTCCGACGGCAATTAATGATAGAGGCAGATGAATACGAAAAAATTTTAAATTCAGATCAGAATTTAGATTACATAGATGAAATAGAGGAACCACCTGAACTTTTCGCTGCAATTATTCAGAAACTGAAGGACGAGAAGAAGTGGGTTGATGAAGAAGAAACGGAACCAGCAAAGGCAGAGGAGATTCTGGAGACTGTTGTGGGAGAAGAAAAGAAGGTAAATTATGCTCAGGGTGAAGAGAATCGTGAGCAAATATATAACTTGCTTTCTGACGAAGATAAGAAGGCCCTTGCGATTGGAAAAAGAAAGCTGGCGCAGCGCAAGCGGGACAAGGTGTTGAAATTCGCTGGATCAGCCGCTATGGTTTGCTTGTGTTTGCTTGGGGTTAGTATGACTAGTTCGGCTAATAGGGAGTATTTGATGTCAGTTTTTAATTCATTTTCTAATCAAAAATTTAGTGTGAGCGTGGATAATAATGATATGCATATGGAAAATAAACCAGAGGAAGAAGAAGCATGCGAGGATATAGAAAATCAGATAGGTATTATACCAGTAAAATTCATGTATAGGCCAGATGGTATGAAATATATGTTTGCTGATATAGATACTACTGGACAAAATGCTTTGCTACAATACGAGTATGAAGAGACAGTCATGAATGTTTTTATGTACAGAACCTATAAGGAATCTTCTGCTAATCAAAGTTTTGACGGAAAAGTTATTGATACATTTACAACTACATTAAAATCTCAAGATGAAGTAGAAGTTAAAGAGATAGAAAATCCTAATAATGAAAAGATGTATGCAACAGAATTTGTGCATGATAATGGTTTCTACTCTATACAGGCTATAATGTCAAAAGAAGATTTTACAAAATTATTAAATAATATTTATTTTTAATATTAGCGTTATATTTTTGTTACTAATACGTTTATATATATGTAATGTAAAAACAAAAGAATAAGGAGAAGAATAATGAAAAAGGTAAAGAAAATTTTAACAACATTAGTTTGTATGTCAATTTGTTTTTGCTTCATGACATTTAGTGCAAGCGCCGCGGGTCCACGCGATGGAGAAGTAGTAGATGGCAGCTTACTGACATCTGACATTTATGCAGAAGGAACCTGGCAGGCTATAGCAAGAGGTACATATCTTGCGAGTGGTACAAGTGCTATTTCTAATGGAGGCAATGGAGTTGTTGCTATTTCTGGTAAAACAATGTGCAATAGATTATGTGATTCTGTTGAAGCCAATCTTTATCTTGAAAGATTAGTAGGAAATACCTGGGTATCTGTTTTACAAAGATATTCAACTTCCTATAATTCGACTTTGGCTACATTAAGTACAAATGTGGTTGTGGATAAAGGTTACTATTATCGAGTACAAGGTGGGCATGTTGCAACTAAAGGAAGCATAACCGAATCGACAACAAGTTATAGTAATGGTATCTATATTAACTGATCCATATCAGTTTTTAGAATATTAAATGAATGACCTACATTACCTTTCATTTGATAATAAAAAATATAAACGAATTAGACAAAGGGGAGTAAAAAATCATGAATGCAAAGTACTATCGCTTTTTATTTCAAAACATTGAGTGTGGAATATGCCATACAGGAAGTATCGTGGACAACTATATAGATGAGAAATGCCAATTTATTTACATTAGTGGATTGATGAATTCGGCATGCAAAAAGACAGAACCAGACAAGAGATTTCAAAAAGTGCCAGAATATCAAATCATGATAATGGCGGATTTATGCTCATTTTCAATACATAAAGCAGTGGAAGTTCTGATGGCATCAAAAGTAGGTAAGGTAATAATGCCGGAATTTACTTTGGATGAATTGAAAGTGCTTACAAATAAAGCTGAAGATGCTAAGGTCTTCGATGAAAATGAAGTTAGTTTTATCAGGGATCCATATGGATTTATGCAACACGTTGGTGTGGATGAAATTTGTAAGGTCGAAAAAGATCTGTCTTTTGTTTGTAACGGATGGCGTTTTGATTTCGCTGTTTATGGTGAAGAATTAGAAAAGGGACTGGTTGTATACCATGGTTCAGAAAAAATGGACAAAAAGATGGAAGATACAATTATGGCAGTTAAATATCTCACTGCCGATGAACCTTGTAGTGTATGCATTAATCTTGGCGTACCAAGCTGCGGTATGAGATGTGGGCTATATAATGATTTTGATTTATGTAAAAAGCACAATGGAGCAGGAGAACGAGAATACATTGATGGAAGCTTGCTCTTGGGAACCGTGAATCTCCGGAAGAATCTGGGAGCGGTGAAAAAGCGTTTTGCAGATGTCTGGAATAAGGTCAGAATTGTCGCAATTCCAAACGGTGGAAACTCTGCTGAGTGGGATAAGGGAATTCTGGATATTGGACCAAAAGGATATAAACAGTATTTTGTAGGACCAAAATCTGATTTTAGCAACGCTGAAGCAATCAGGGACATCGGTATGAGCAGTCCATATCAGCAGTTTACAGTAACATCTGAGGATTTTGGCTTATGCTGTTCTGGATTTTACAAGCATCGTGATTACAATTAAATATTAATTTGAAAATGCCTATCTTAATAGCACTAAACAGAGTATAATATTCTTATACAACTATGTTTGGGCGAAAGGAGAGGCATTTTTTATGAGATTGACATTTTTAGGGGCAACACATGAAGTAACAGGAAGCTGCTATTATCTGGAGGCATGCGAAAAAAAGATACTGATCGATTGTGGTATGGAGCAAGGGCCTGACTGTTTTGAAAATCAGGATATACCCGTTCCGGCCAGTGATATTGATATGCTGCTGTTAACACATGCCCACATTGATCATTCCGGGAAGATTCCCCTTTTATACCAAAGAGGATTCAGGGGGCAGGTATTTTCAACCAGAGCAACCCAGGATTTATGTGAGATTATGCTGCGCGACAGTGCGCACATTCAGATGTTTGAGGCTGAATGGAAGAACAGAAAAGGAAAAAGAGCCGGGAAAGCTGAAGTTGCACCATTGTATGATATGGAAGATGCCAATGGGGCAATCAGCTGTTTTATAGGAAATGATTATAATAAAATTATTCCTATTGCAGATGGCATAAAGATACGTTTTATAGATGCGGGACATCTGCTTGGATCTTCTTCTATTGAAGTGTGGATAAATGAAAAAGGCTGTGAAAAAAAGATTGTATTTTCTGGTGATATCGGAAATGAGAATCAACCGCTGATTCGGGATCCCCAATATATTCAGGATGCAGATTATGTAGTCATGGAGTCTACCTATGGTGACAGAAGCCATGGAGGCAGACCGGATTACGTAGGTGAATTTTCGAAGATTATTCAGAGAACTTTCGACAGGGGAGGAAATGTTGTGGTGCCTTCTTTTGCAGTAGGAAGAACCCAGGAACTCCTTTATTTTATTCGTAAGATAAAAGAAGAGCATCTGATTAAGAACCACGAAGGATTTGAAGTTTACGTGGATAGTCCTCTTGCTGTGGAAGCCACAAGTATTTTCCGCGAGCGGATGAGAGAAGATTTTGATGAAGAAGCAACCGCGCTTCTGGATCAGGGGATTAACCCCATAGGATTTCCCGGTTTAAAGACAGCAATTACCAGTGATGAGTCAAAAAATATTAATTTTAATAACAGTCCGAAAATTATCTTATCTGCGAGCGGCATGTGTGATGCAGGAAGAATTAAACATCATCTGAAGCATAATCTGTGGCGTAAAGACAGCACTATTGTATTTGCGGGATATCAGGCTGCAGGAACTTTAGGAAGGGCTATTATAGAAGGCGCAAAAACAGTAAAACTATTTGGAGAAGAAATTGAAGTGCATGCAGAGATATGCAAGCTGCAGGGGATTAGCGGACACGCGGATAATGAAGGATTGATCAGGTGGGTTTCGGCAATTGAAAAGAAGCCTGACAGAGTATTTGTAACTCATGGGGAAGACAGTGTATGTGAGATATTTAAAAATCGTTTATGTGATGAACTGCATTTAAAAGCAACGGCGCCATATAGCGGAACAATATTTGACCTGGCTGAAAATGTGTTTATTAAAGAGGCACATCCGGTTCCAATCGTAAAGGATACTGAGAACATGACAGTTATGGGGGCAAGAGCGAATACAGTATTTGCCAGATTATTGGGTGCCGGGCAAAGACTGCTTACAGTTATCCGCCATAACGAAGGCGGGGCGAATAAAGATTTGGCAAAATTTGCAGACCAGATCAATGCAATGTGCGATAAATGGGATAGATAAAAATTTAGATGAGGCTGTTACCCGGTCAGTACCACGGTTATTATTCGTGTTGATGAATAAGACACTTTGGCATGACTTTTAGGTAACAGCCTCATATTTTATTTCCCGGTTGCTTCCTTTAAAGCTTTTGCAAGCTGATCGGGACAGGATGTAGGTCTTGGACCGCATTTAATGCCCTCCAGTTTTTGTATGGCTTCGTCCACGTTCATTCCTTCAACAAGACGCGCAACGCCCTGAGTATTACCGGAGCAGCCGCCAACAAAAGTTACTTTTTTGATGGTATCGCCGTCTAACTCAAAATCAATTGCCTGTGAACAGACCCCTTTTGTCTTATAAATCATTGTATCACACCTCCTTTTCTCAGGACAGTATAGCATAATCTCAAGAAAATGAAAACCGGTACGCTGCAACTAGTTTGAAATGGTTTAATTCATGAAATTTTTTCTAAAAACAAAATGATTGCATCTGTGAAACTTTGGTAGTAGAATAGGTTCATACATTAGAGGGGTATTGAGGTGTTATGTTATGAAAAAGAAAATGCTATTTATAATCAATCCCAAATCAGGTAAAGGTCTTATTAAGAATAAGCTTCTGGAGATAATTGATATTTTCGTCAAAGGAGGTTATGATGTACATTCCTATACGACGCAGAGCTTTCTGGATGCCTGCAAGATGACAAAGGAACGTGCCAGTGAATATGACATGGTTGTCTGCAGCGGAGGAGACGGAACGCTGGACGAGATAATTACGGGAATGATGGAAAGCGGTGCTGATTGCCCGGTAGGGTATATTCCTGCGGGAAGTACAAATGATTTTGCCAATAGTCTGAAGCTTTCAAAGAATATGGTTAAGGCGGCACAGGATATTATGGATGGAATGCCTTACCTTTGTGATGTTGGCTCTTTTAATGATGATTATTTTGTTTATATTGCTGCATTTGGAATTTTTACAGATGTGTCATACCAGACGAGACAGGAGCTAAAGAACATTTTAGGGCATCTGGCATATGTACTGGAGGGCGTGAAGCGGCTTTATGGAATTAAATCTTATAAGATGAAGATAGAAGCAAATGATGAGACCATAGAAGGGGATTTTATTTATGGAATGATCACCAACTCAGATTCTGTTGGCGGATTCCGGAACATGACAGGAAAACATGTAAAGTTAAATGATGGTGTCTATGAGGTGACGTTAATCCGTACTCCCCAGAATCCATTGGAGCTTCAGGAGATTATAGGGGCTCTGCTTATGAAAGAAGTAAATTCCAAATATATACATTCGTTTAAGACGGACTATATCGTTATGGAGGCAGAGGAAGAGATTCCTTGGACGCTGGATGGCGAATTTGGCGGTGATCATAAGCATGTTGAGATCATCAATCACAAGCAGGCAATTCCCATTATTGTAAAATAATAGTTTATTTTTATTCAAAGATAGGTTATAATGGTCGCATAGACAATTTTTTAATGAGGCTTTAAATATATCATATGGAGGTAATAGAGATGTTAGTATCAGCAAAAGAAATGTTAGACAAAGCAAAAGCAGGCCACTACGCAGTAGGTCAGTTTAATATCAATAACCTGGAGTGGACAAAGGCAGTTCTCGTTACAGCGCAGGAGTGTAATTCACCGGTTATTTTAGGTGTATCAGAAGGCGCTGGTAAATATATGACAGGTTACAAGACCGTAGTAGGAATGGTAAACGGTATGATGGAAGAATTAAACATCACTGTACCGGTTGCTCTTCACTTAGATCATGGCAGCTTCGAAGGCTGTATGAAATGTATCGAAGCTGGTTTCTCATCTATTATGTATGATGGTTCTCACAGCCCAATCGAAGAAAACGTTGCAAATACTAAGAAATTAGTTGAGATCTGTAAAGAAAAAGGAATGTCTCTGGAAGCAGAAGTAGGTTCTATCGGCGGTGAAGAAGACGGCGTTGTTGGAGCAGGCGAATGTGCTGATCCGGAAGAATGCAAGAGAATTGCAGATCTTGGTGTAGATATGTTAGCAGCTGGTATTGGAAATATCCATGGAAAATATCCTGCAAACTGGAAAGGCTTAAGCTTTGAAACATTAGACGCTGTTCAGAAATTAACTGGCTCAATGCCATTAGTTCTTCACGGTGGTACAGGTATTCCGGAAGACATGATCAAAAAAGCAATCGACTTAGGTGTTGCTAAGATCAACGTAAACACAGAATGCCAGCTTTCTTTTGCAGAAGCTACACGTAAATATATCGAAGAAGGTAAAGATTTACAGGGAAAAGGATTTGACCCACGTAAATTATTAGCTCCTGGAACAGAAGCAATCAAAGCAACTGTGAAAGAAAAAATGGAATTATTCGGATCTGTTAACCAGGCATAAGAACAGACACGAAGTATGCCGGTAACGAAAAATATTTAAAAAAACATAAAAATTTGCTTGCATTTTTACTCAAAGTAGGGTATTTTATATTCAGATTAAAAATTGATAAGCGATTAAAGAGTGAACAAGGGTGTTCCGCCATAGGTGGAGTGCCCTTTTTTTGTGCAGGAAAATGGAGGATCAGATATGAGTAAATTAATAAATGTAACGGAGATATTTGGCGAAAATGTATTTAGTGATAAGGTGATGCAGGAACGTCTGCCAAAAAAAGTATATAAAGAATTAAGAAAGACAATTGATGAAGGCAAGGAATTAGATCCTGCGGTTGCTGATGTGGTTGCAGAAGCGATGAAGAACTGGGCTGTGGATAAAGGAGCTACCCACTATACCCACATTTTTCATCCGCTGACAGGTGTTACGGCTGAGAAGCATGATTCATTTATAACCGCACCCAGGGCAGACGGCACAGTGCTTATGGAGTTTTCCGGTAAAGAACTGATTAAGGGAGAACCGGACGCATCCTCCTTCCCCTCCGGCGGTCTGCGGGCAACATTTGAAGCCAGGGGATATACAGCCTGGGATTGTACTTCTCCGGCATATGTCAGGGAAGATGCTGCAGGAGCAATTCTCTGCATTCCGACAGCTTTTTGTTCCTATACAGGTGAAGCATTGGATAAAAAAACACCGCTTTTAAGATCTATGCAGGCCATCAACGATCAGGCGATACGTCTTTTGAAATTATTTGGAAATACCACTTCCAGGAAAGTGTCCGCTTGCGTTGGACCGGAACAGGAATATTTTCTGGTGGATAAACAAAAATATTTGAAGAGAAAAGATCTGATATTTACGGGACGTACTTTATTCGGAGCGATGCCTCCGAAGGGGCAGGAACTGGATGATCACTATTTCGGAACAATTCGTCAGAGAGTAGCATCTTATATGAAAGACGTAAATGAGGAATTGTGGAAATTAGGTGTTTCCTCAAAGACGCAGCATAATGAAGTTGCACCGGCGCAGCATGAATTAGCGCCGATTTATGCAGAGGCAAATGTAGCGGTGGATCATAATCAGATTGTTATGAAAGTATTGAAGAAGGTGGCTTGCCAGCATGGTTTGCAGTGTCTCCTACATGAGAAGCCATTTGCAGGGGTAAATGGTTCCGGTAAGCACAATAACTGGTCAATTACCACTGATGATGGTATTAATCTGCTGGATCCTGGAAAAACGCCTCATGAGAATATTCAGTTCTTACTGGTGCTTACCTGTATTCTAAAAGCAGTGGATAAACATGCGGATCTTCTGCGTGAATCTGCGGCAGATGTTGGAAATGACCACAGACTGGGAGCAAATGAGGCGCCGCCTGCAATTATTTCCGTATTTCTGGGTGAGCAGCTGGAAGATGTACTGGAACAGCTGATTAGTACCGGGATGGCGACCAAGAGCATTAAAGGTGAGGTTCTGCATACCGGTGTAAAGACACTTCCTGATTTTACAAAAGATGCTACGGATCGCAACAGAACCTCACCTTTTGCGTTTACGGGAAACAAGTTCGAATTCCGTATGGTAGGATCCAGGGATTCCATTGCTTCACCGAATATCGTGTTGAACACAATAGTCGCTGAAGCATTTGCTGAGGCATGTGATGTTTTGGAAAAGGCGAAAGATTTTGACATTGCAGTACATGATCTGATCAAAGAATATGCAACAAATCATCAGAGAATTGTCTTTAATGGAAACGGCTATTCTGATGAATGGGTAGCAGAAGCAGAGCGCAGAGGTCTGCCGAATATCAAATCCATGGTAGATGCGATTCCTGCACTTGTTTCAGATAAAGCTGTGGATTTATTCGCTAAATTTGGAGTATTTACCAAGGCGGAACTGGAATCCCGTGTGGAGATCCAATATGAGGCTTATGCAAAAGCGATTAATATTGAAGCGAAAACAATGATTGACATTGCAGGAAAACAGATAATACCTGCAGTAATTCATTATACGAAAGAGCTTGCGGATACTATTGTGTCTGTAAAAGAAGCAGGAGCCAAAGCAAAAGTGCAATCCAGATTACTAGATAAGACCAGTGACTTGCTGGAAGCAGCAGAGTATGCATTGGATAAATTGTCAGAAGTGACCTCAATTGCCGCACAAAAAGCAGAAGGCGAAGAACAGGCAAGATATTTTCATGAAGAAGTAATGCCTGCCATGGACGCATTGCGTATGCCTGTCGACCAGTTGGAAATGATTGTGAATAAAGAGTTGTGGCCGATGCCGTCTTATGGAGACCTAATCTTCGAAGTATAGTAAAGCTTCATAATGCTCCGCCTTTAAAGCGCCATTGAGGGCGGAGCGTTGACTTGGAAATGAAATACCAATTCATTTCGCTATAGATAATTTTATACAAAGCCGGTAGAAAAAACAAGGTTTATTAAGTCAATTAATTTCTCTAATATCTGTATGGGTAAAAAATGTATGTAGTACTGCCGGCTTTGTAAAAAGGATGTTAGAAAAACCAAGGTAAATCAATATGTTGCAATGAAAAATATTTAAAATAATCTCTTGAAATATATAGATGTTTGTGTTAGACTTGTTTCATAAAGTATAAAATCTTTTATTCAACGGCGTTTCTGCCAAATTTTTTCATTTAAATAAATAGAATTGAATATTGAGTATATTATCATTAGCTAAACCGCAATTTGGTTTATGATGCAGTATGATATAGAAAAAAGATCCTAGTTTTAATCTGCCAGATTAAGATGATGTTCGTATTTCATAAAAACTTTTAGGGAGGGTATAGCAGAGTATTGAAAAATGATGTAATCATTAATAAATATTTATCAGATAACGAAAGATTTGCAGACCTATATAACCATCAGGTGTTTCGGGGAAAAATGAGAATTTCACCGGAAGAGTTGTCGGATATAAATCCACTTTCCGGGATGGCATTACATGGAGAAGAAGGAGATATTGGTGTAATAAAGCGAAATAGAGATATTGTAAAAAAGGTATCCGGCAAAACCGGTATTCGGTTCATGATTTTAGGTATGGAAAACCAGATGAAAATACATTATKCAATGCCGTTGAGGTGCATGCTGTATGATGCTTTGACTTACAATGACCAGGTCAGCGCTTTGAAGAAGCAGCATAAAAAGAACAAAGACAAAATGGATGGGGCAGAATATTTGTCGGGAATGAGAAAAACAGATACGATATCTCCTGTTATGACTCAAGTAGTATATTATGGAGARGAAGAATGGGATGGGCCGATGTCATTGTTTGATATGTTTGGRGAKGAGGTAGATAAAGAGTTTTTAAGGCAGTACATACCGGATTATTCGATACGGRTAATAAACATTTGTAAGATAAAAGACTATGAGAAGTTTGAGACGGATTTAAAGGCAGTATTTGGACTGATTCAGAATAAGGATTCGAAGCAGGGATTTAAGGAGTTTATAGAAAAAAATAAAGAACATTACAAAAATATGGCATCAGATGCATATGAAGTTGCGGCAGTATTTATGCATAAGAAGCAGTTGTTGGAATTTGAAAGATTAGCTAAAACAGAAGAAGGAGGGATAGATATGTGTAAGGCAATAGATGAAATGATATTAGAAGGGGAGCAAAGAGGAGAACAAAGAGGAGAAAAAAGAGGAGAACAAAAGGGAAAACTCAAAGGAGAGTTAATAGGTCTTGAACTTATGGGGCGATTGGCAAAAAAGATGTTTGAGGATGGAAAAACAAAGGAATTTTTTGAATTTGCATGTGAGCAAGATAAAAGGCAGGATTTGCTGGAAAAGTATCAGATTATTTGAATAAAAATCAGAGATAAAGTGTCATAAATGGAGGAATTAGCAGCGTATTGAAAAATGATGTAATCATTAATAAGTATTTATCAGATAACGAAAGATTTGCAGACCTATATAACCATCAGGTGTTTCGGGGAAAAATGAGAATTTCCCCGGAAGAGTTGTCGGATATAAATCCACTTTCCGGGATGGCGTTACATGGAGAAGAAGGAGATATTGGTGYAATAAAGCGAAATAGRGATATTGTAAAAAAGGTATCCGGCAAAACCGGTATTCGGTTCATGATTTTAGGTATGGAAAACCAGATGAAAATACATTATKCAATGCCGTTGAGGTGCATGCTGTATGATGCTTTGACTTACAATGACCAGGTCAGCGCTTTGAAGAAGCAGCATAAAAAGAACAAAGACAAAATGGATGGGGCAGAATATTTGTCGGGAATGAGAAAAACAGATACGATATCTCCTGTTATGACTCAAGTAGTATATTATGGAGARGAAGAATGGGATGGGCCGATGTCATTGTTTGATATGTTTGGRGAKGAGGTAGATAAAGAGTTTTTAAGGCAGTACATACCGGATTATTCGATACGGRTAATAAACATTTGTAAGATAAAAGACTATGAGAAGTTTGAGACGGATTTAAAGGCAGTATTTGGACTGATTCAGAATAAGGATTCGAAGCAGGGATTTAAGGAGTTTATAGAAAAAAATAAAGAAYATTACAAAAATATGGCATCAGATGCATATGAAGTTGCGGCAGTATTTATGCATAAGAAGCAGTTGTTGGAACTTGAAAGATTAGCTAAAACAGAAGAAGGAGGGATAGATATGTGTAAGGCAATAGATGAAATGATATTAGAAGGGGAGCAAAGAGGAGAGTTAATAGGTTTTGAACTTATGGGGCGATTGGCAAAAAAGATGTTTGAGGATGGAAAAACAAAGGAATTTTTTGAATTTGCATGTGAGCAAGATAAAAGGCAGGATTTGCTGGAAAAGTATCAGATTATTTGAATAAAAATCAGAGATAAAGTGTCATAAATGGAGGAATTAGCAGCGTATTGAAAAATGATGTAATCATTAATAAATATTTATCAGATAACGAAAGATTTGCGGACCTATATAACCATCAGGTGTTTCGGGGAATGAAGCAGTTATTAGAATTTGAAAGATTAGCTAAAACAGAAGAAGGAGGGATAGATATGTGTAAGGCGATAGATGAAATGATATTAGAAGGGGAGCAAAGAGGAGAACAAAAGGGAAAACTCAAAGGAGAGTTAATAGGTTTTGAACTTATGGGGCGATTGGCAAAAAAGATGTTTGAGGATGGAAAAACAAAGGAATTTTTTGAATTTGCTTGTGAGCAAGATAAAAGGCAGGATTTGTTGGAAAAGTATCAGATTATTTGAATAAAAATCAAGGTATAAAATATATTGGTGGAAAGAGGATAAGATTGAAAAAGATGTCATTAATAGTAAATGATTATAATCCATATAACATTATATAATAGTACATGCACAAGCAAAATTCGTGTGATTTACTTGCAATTTTTTAAAAAGTACGGTATTATGCGTATAGCAAATAATAAAATGATGCCATATTCCTGTGGCGATGATAGAAAAGTGGAGGAACACGATGAGCGATAATATAAATGTAGCTGAATTGTTTGGCCAGAATGTATTCAATGATAAGGTGATGCAGGAACGTCTTCCCAAAAAGGTATATAAAGAGTTACATAAGACAATTGATGAAGGTAAAGAGCTGGATCCGATGATAGCAGAAGTGGTTGCTGCTGCCATGAAAGAATGGGCAGTAGAAAAAGGTGCAACCCATTATACACACTGGTTTCAGCCATTGACGGGATTTACTGCAGAAAAACACGATTCATTTATTACAGCTCCAAACCAAGACGGTTCCATTTTGATGGAGTTTTCAGGAAAAGAGTTGATTAAAGGAGAGCCGGATGCATCTTCTTTCCCTTCGGGCGGACTTCGTGCTACTTTTGAAGCAAGAGGATATACCGCGTGGGACTGTACGTCTCCAGCATTTGTAAGGGAAGACGAAGGTGGTGCAATTCTCTGTATCCCAACTGCTTTTTGCTCCTATACAGGAGAAGCCTTAGACCAGAAGACACCGCTTTTACGCTCGATGCAGGCTGTACAGACACAGGCACTGCGTCTAATCCGCCTTTTTGGCAATACAACATCTAAGAGAGTCACTCCTTCGGTAGGCGTTGAACAGGAATATTTTATTGTAGATAGAAAAAATTATTTAAAAAGAAAAGACCTGATTTTTACAGGCAGAACGTTATTTGGAGCGATGCCTCCAAAGGGACAGGAATTGGATGATCATTATTTTGGCGTCATCAGACCGAGAATTGCCAAGTTTATGAAAGAGGTAAATGTAGAACTCTGGAAGCTGGGGGTATCGTCAAAGACGCAGCATAATGAAGTTGCTCCCGCCCAGCATGAACTTGCACCTATTTATGCACAGTGCAACGTAGCGGCAGATCATAACCAGATTATTATGGAAACATTGAAGCATGTGGCTGAAAAACAGGGGCTTCAGTGCCTTCTTCATGAAAAGCCTTTTGCAGGCGTAAATGGATCTGGTAAACATAATAATTGGTCTCTTACAACCGATGATGGAATTAACCTTTTGGAGCCAGGTAAGACACCTCACGAAAATATACAGTTTTTATTGATTCTGACTTGTATTCTTAAAGCAGTGGACATACATGCGGATTTATTACGCGAATCTGCAGCAGATGTTGGAAATGACCATCGTTTAGGAGCCAATGAAGCACCGCCGGCGATCATTTCTGTATTTTTAGGGGAACAGTTAGAGGATGTATTGACTCAGCTGATTAGTACCGGTACAGCAACGCACAGTTTGAAGGGTGGAAGACTTCACACAGGTGTTAAGACATTACCAGACTTTAACAAAGATGCAACAGACAGAAACAGAACCTCACCGTTTGCCTTTACCGGTAATAAATTTGAGTTCCGTATGGTAGGATCAAGGGATTCTGTAGCAGAATGTAATGTAGTAATTAATACTATTGTAGCAGAAGCTTTTGCAGAGGCTTGTGAAGTATTAGAAAAAGCAGATGATTTTGATCTGGCAGTGCATGATCTTATAAAAGAATATGCAAGCGAACATGAGAAAATTGTGTTTAATGGAAATGGATATTCCGAAGAGTGGGTGGAGGAAGCGAAGAGGAGAGGTTTGCCTAATATCACGTCAATGGTAGAAGCGATTCCTGCACTTGTAACAGATAAAGCGATAGAATTATTCAGTAAATTTAATGTATTTACAAAGCCGGAATTGGAATCCAGGGCTGAGATTCAATATGAGGGATACTCTAAAGCAATCAATATTGAAGCCAGGGCAATGATTGATATCGCCAGCAAACATATTATTCCGGCAGTGCTGCGTTATATACGTAATCTTGCAGACACGGTAAATGCAGTAGTTCAGGCAGGGTTAGAGGCTCAGGTTTCCATAGTGCTGCTGAAAGAGGCTACCGAATTACTTGCAGTTACGAAGAAGGAACTTACCCATCTGGAAGAAGTAACAGAAATAGCAGCAAGTAAGCCGTCAGGCCAGGAACAGGCTATGTATTATTATCAAGAAGTAGATAAAGCCATGGCCAGACTTCGTATTCCGGTGGATCAGTTAGAGATGATTGTGGATAAAGGGGAGTGGCCTATGCCATCTTATGGTGATTTATTATTTGAGGTATAAAAAGAAGATTTTGTACTCACACTCCCAAATAATTATTTTTATTGAAAAGAAAAGTTATTTAATATAAGTTTTACTATTTATGTAAAAATAGCCTGCTGATAACAGGATAATCCAAGCAAAATAAATGATCTTTGGGTTAATCTTGAATTAAGCAGGTTATTTTAATATTTTATCAAAAAAAACTCCCTATAAAGGGAGGATGCCAGGTAGCTGTCCTACCTGGCATTATTATGAAAAAGTTTATTCAAAATAGTAACTTAATACTTAAGAAGTTGTCTTTTGTTCCTGTTGATAATATTATTATATGCAATAGAAATGAAGAAAGAATGTTAGTTAAGTAAAGGTTTTTTGAATGACAAATGAATAAATTATGAACACGTTTCTTGTTGATTTTTCGAAATCAATATTACTCCTTGCATAATAAAAAGAAAAGTATTATAATAAGGGACATCTGAAATGACGAAGGAGGTAATAGACATGGCAAAAGTAACAAAGGACATGCTGATTGGCGAAATCATTGGATTAGATCCCCAAATGCCTGTTGTGCTGATGGAAGGTGGAATGCATTGCGTTGGATGCCCGTCTTCACAGGCTGAATCTTTAGAAGAAGCAGCTATGGTTCATGGAATCGAACCAGATGTTTTAGTAGCAAGACTGAATGCATATCTGGACAGCGTAAGTAAATAGATGAAATCTTAAAAAAGCCGCATCAATCGATGCGGCTTTTGATTGTTAAAAAGTAGATGGGCAATCCTGCTTGACAGGCATTTGCGGATGGTTTTAAAGCAATGCTAGTTTCTGCAATGCATCTTCTGCAACAATCTGTTCCATGTGCTCCGTATAAAATGCTTCTGTTGCAGCGGAATATTTGCTGCTCATGCCATATTCTGAAAGAATATTACAAATTTTATTAAATTCTTCCGGTGTATGGTCAGATTTGCTGATGATCAGATGATAAGTTTTCGCATGATCATCTTTGTAAAGAGAGTTATAACCATTATAACTTCCGTTTAAAACACCGGCAACCCGTATTACTGAATCCAGCTGGGGAAATTTGTATAATTTTGTCAGGTTATATGGTATATCTAATACAGGCTCCTGCTTAGAAGATTTCTTCTTCGTACTTGCAGGTGTTTTTTCATTCAGTGACTTCTTAGCTTCCTGAATTTTCTTGAATAAACTTAAAATATCGTCCGCGCCTTCTAATTTTGAGGGTGAAGCAGGTGCGGCATCTACTGTTTCACTGCCGTCTGTCGGAGCAAATTTTGCAAATCTTGTATCCAGTTCTTCCGGATCTTCTACCTTTGTAATAATGAGAATAATGGAATCCTGGGAAACTGGAATTGCCTCTATCATCAGTGGAATGTCATTTGCCTCAAATCCAAACTCATAGGCAGCTTGCTGCATCATATCACGAAACAGAGATTTTGCTTTATCTGTACCATAGGCAAGTTCGCTTAATTTTAATTCGCGATCAATAAGGTCTTCCTTCGTCAGCGTACAGCGTATCTGATTGTCGTTGATTTTTTCTATCTTCATATAATCACATCCTATCCAAATATGATACGAACACATCGGGTTATTCTTGCAGGCAGATAAAGCTGCCGCAAGGTCGAAGCGCTTGTAAAACTTAATGTCTTCTTATATTTATATTATATACTGTTACATACAAATATGTAAAGTAAATCACTGGTTTATTTCTTCTTTTTTATACATTTTCATCCATACCCATCTGATCCCAAATACGTGAAAACTGCGATAAATCATATCATGACTGGGTAACCCATAGTATAAACAATCTTTGTATATAAGTCAATACACTAGAATTAGTAATTTTTAAAAAAATTACTTGATTTTTCATAACTTATTATATATAATAAACGTTAAGAGAAGATATAGGACATAAAAAGAGATAAAAAGGAGGGGAGAGTAGCCCGGAAATATTTATATTCTTTTTGATTCTATATTTCAATATATCTGATCAGCGATATTCTTCGCAGATTTCGAGCAATTAATTCATTGCATTTTTCCAATTAAGTTAAATTGAATTCACCTGTTGAGATGATTCTATAAACTCTGGATTTATGTCCCTGTTTTCTCTTAGATGTAGTTGATATTATAAAGACGAAAGCTGTAAAAAGCCTGCGCATTTGAAAATAATATATCACATGCACCTAAGGAAATTTCAGATGCGTACAGATGTCTAGGAAGTGAGTGATGAGGATGAAACCAGAAAAAAATAAAAAGCGTAAAAAGAAAGTTCCGCTTAATGCTCTGCTGTATCAGGAATTAGAAAGGTACGATGAGGCAGGGGTTTCTCTGTGGCTGGACGGAAAGCCCAGTGATCCCGAAAGCATCGCAAGAGCATGCACAGCGAGAGAGGAAAATAATTATATGAGGGATTATTACAGCAATGACCGTAATGAAATTTACGGTATTGGGTTCGATAAAATATAACGCTGTTGAAGACAAGGCCCCCTTTGCAATCAAATGGCAGTAATTGTATAAAAAATGTCGATTTATGTAATGACGAATCGTAAAAATGTGTTATACTAGACAGGTGGAGAGATAAATAAAACAGGAGGTGCAATGAATGAAGAAAAAAATTGTACCGGTTATAGCCGCAGTTGTCATGATTGCGATCGTTGCTTTAATTGGTATAGCTACAAAAGTTGTAGAGAAGTACACGCCAACTAATGAAAGGATGAGCGTGGAAGAATACTTTGGAATCACAAATGAAAATGAAATGGCGCTGATCCTTCAGGATCAGGTGGTTGAATATAAGGGATTTTTATCTGGTGATACTGCGTATATCGATTATGAAGCGGTTAAGAATTATTTAAACAGCCGTTTCTATTGGGATGCAAGTGCCAATATCTGTATCTATACTACACCTACGGATATCATAACGATACCGGCAGGGAAAAAAGAGTATACTGTTTCAGCAAATAAACAGAATGAAAATTATGAAATTGTAAAAGTAGATGGGGATAAGGTATATCTGGCAGCTGATTTCGTGCAGAAGTATACGAATATGGATTATAAAATAGAAAAAGATCCAAGCCGCATGATTGTTACATATAAATGGGGTAAAGTTACTTATGCAGATTTGAAGAAGTCAGAAAGTGTCCGTTATCAGGGCGGAATTAAAAGTCCGGTTCTGACAGATGTAAAGAAGAATGATCAGGTAACAGTCCTGGAAGTAATGGATGACTGGACCAAGGTGATGACGAAAGACGGGTATATTGGTTACGTACAAAATAAGCGTCTGGCAAATTCACGTGAAGAAGAGACAAGCAGAGATTTTGAAGAACCGGTATATACCAGCATTACCAGGGATCATAAGATTAATCTGGTCTGGCATCAGGTGACAAACGAAGACTCTAATGCAGCTCTCGCAACTGATATTGCAGAGTTGAAAGGGGTAAATGTAATTTCACCAACCTGGTTTTCTATTGCTGATAATGATGGAAACCTCACCAGTCTGGCAGACGCGGATTATGTTAAAACTGCACATGCCAACGATCTGGAAGTCTGGGCATTAATTGACAATTTCAGTGAACAGGTGGATACTACAAAGGTATTAAGTTCTACAGCGTCCAGAGAAAAGATTACAAATCAACTGATTGCATCCGCAATTCAAAATGGCTTTGAAGGAATTAATGTGGATTTTGAGACAATTCCGGAGGATGCTGCAGACGGATATATTCAGTTCATTCGTGAACTTTCAGTAAAATGCCGCAAGAATGGAATTGTTTTATCCATAGATGATCCGGTTCCGAAGCCGTTTACGGCACATTATAACCGAAAAGAACAGGGTATTGTAGCAGATTATGTCATTATAATGGGTTATGATGAGCACTATGTGGGTTCTGAAGAAGCCGGCTCAGTGGCATCCATGCCGTTTGTAAAGGCTGGAATTACAGAGACGATTGCTGAAGTACCTGCAGAGAAGGTAATCAATGCAGTTCCTTTTTACACCAGATTGTGGAAGATCACAACAAATAAGAACGGCTCTACGGAGTTGTCCAGTGAAGCGATTGGTATGGATCAGGCAGATGAGTCTCTTGCAAATAATGGGGTTGAGGCAGCCTGGGACGAAGGAACTATGCAGGATTATGCAGAGTTTACCGGTGGTGACGGCAACAACTATAAGATTTGGCTGGAGAATGAGAAGTCCATTGAGGAAAAGGCTAAATTAGTTAAAGAATACAATCTGGGTGGAATCGCCGCCTGGAAGCTTGGATTTGAAAGAGCAAGCATCTGGGACGTCATTTTAAAATATGTAAGTTAAAGCAAGGATGCAGTAAAGTTATATCGAAAATGAATTATAATAAAAAGAAAGCTGTTCTTCAGCCATGGGACAGTTTTATAAACAAATAGAGAAGTCATAGAATGTAGCATATCCCTGCCGCATATACTGGTAATAAGTGTATGAGACAGGGATATTTTTATGAGAAAAAATATGATAGAACTGGGAATGGGAATATTGGTGCTGGTAGGTGCTTATTTCCTGGGAAGTATGGGCGGAAGCCTGGCAGCTGACAGCAGGCTGGCAAAAAGTGCGGCAGTAACAGCTGAATCTGAGGTTGGTAAACCTGGTGGGAGTCAGGTGAGCTCGGACAGAGTAATTGTTCTGGACCCCGGACACGGCGGAGATGACCCTGGAAAGGTTGGGATTAATAAAGCTCTTGAGAAAGATCTGAATCTGGCAATAGCCAAAAAAATTCAGAAAATCCTCACAGATAAAGGAGTTACGGTTGTAATGACCAGGGAAACGCAGGATGGGCTTTATGATCCCGGTGCTTCCAATAAGAAGCAGCAGGATATGAGAAAACGATGTGAACTAATTGACAGCGCCAACCCCAGATTTACGGTGAGCATCCATCAGAACAGTTATACTGCCGAGTCGGTGCATGGTCCTCAGGTATTTTATTATTCCCAGTCTGCAGATGGGCAGAAGATCGCAGCTTACATACAGGAAGCGCTGAATCAGGGACTGGCGGTGGACCGGGCAAGGGAGATCAAGGCCAATGACAGTTACTATCTGCTGAAAAAGACAAAGAGCCCAACTGTTATTGTGGAGTGTGGGTTTTTGAGTAATCAGGCAGAGGCTGCTATGCTGGTTACAGATGAATATCAGGAAAAAGTGGCACAGGCGGTGTGTGATGGAGTTTTGAAGTGTTTGGAGAAGTAGAAATAAGTGGATAATTTACTTTAAATGAGCGCTGTGGTTTGGTATGATTAAAATATCAAATTCCAGCGTTTCTATGTCCTATGGGACAAGTCAAATGGGTAAAGTTTTTTGCCTGATAATTCCAGAGAATGATATTTGCATTACTGATATGGCAGGTGCAAAACATAACAATATAAGAGCGGCGGATGTTATAAAAAATTGGATGAGGAATCTGATTACATACGTTTGTTTTAAGTGTTTCAGAGTGGATTGAAAAGACAGATGCAGTCCTGGTGGTGTTTGGGGAGCGGCATGGGATCAGTCCGATGTTTACTTCATTTGAAAATTGGACAGGTCATAAGCCGGATAGACTGCCGGGTGCAGAGAAAGAATTGGTGCGCAGATTTTTGCATTGCTATGGCCCGGCAACATTAGAATCATTCATTGATTGGCTGTGATGCTCGACGGCACAGGGCAAGCGGCTGTGGAGCGGTATTGCGGAGGAAGTAGAACCGGTTCAGGTCGAGGACGCATTGTCGGTATATGGAAGTCTAAAACGCTGAAAGAGAAACTGGAGTTGTCCATGATTGCATGGGAACATCTCCAGTCGTCAGAACAGCGGGAGTTGGAGCGTCTTGCGGAAGAATATGCCGCGTTTCGGCGGCTAAAGCTGAGTAAGTGTAAAATAGATAAGGATAACGGGATTACTAGTTAGAATAACCAAAAAAGACCTGAGTCAGGTTAATCTTTTAAAATTACAGAATTGTTAAATGGAATGGACTTTGTCCATTCCATTCTTTTGGATTTTTCGTTATAATTGTTTTAGAATGAATATACCATATGAAGGGTGCCGGACAGGTAGTTAAATTTGACATTACCGTTAATAGGGAGGAGATATAAAAATGATACATACAAATTTAAATGTAGATAAGTTTTGCAGGCATTTAGAAAAAGTGATTCATGTTCCAATTATAAAGTTTGATGCAGAAAATAAACTACTTGTAAATTATGCGGGGAGTGATCATATACAATTGCCTCATTTTTCTGAGGAAGAAGGCAAAAGGTTAAGAGAGATAAAGGTGGGAATTATGAACAGCGATGATGATGTTGTATTTGGAGCAGCAGCAGATTGTGAAGAAAATCTTTTTTTGATTGGACCAGTCTGTTTTTACGCTGATTACAAAAGTCTCCCCCAAAATCCTGCTTTTTATTGTCCTTTCTTAACATTAGTTGAAGCCTTGTTGATGCTTTATGATTATATGACTGGCACGGAGATGAATTATATAGAGTTTATGAAAAATAATAGCAGCATCCAATATGAAAGAAATATAGAGGAGATGCGTTCACAATATCATTTTAGGCAGCAGGAGAATGGATGGCTTCATAATTCCTATATGCAGGAGGAGCGGGAGCAAAGTGCTATACGTGAAGGGGATATAGAGAAGCTAAAGAATGCTATTGAGGAGCCTCGTATTGGAAGATTAGGAGTCAGTTCACAAAATCTTATTCGTTCCGCTAAAAACAATTGCATTACCGTAATCGCAATATCAGTTCGTTCGGCTATAGAGGGAGGTCTTGATTCGGAAGAGGCATTTCAACTTGGTGATAATTATATGGCTCAGATTGAGAATCAAAATAGTGTCAAAAGTCTGACTGCTGTTACTAGAAATGCAGAAATGGAGCTGACTAGAATTGTGGCAGAAAGAAACAGAAAAAAACAGAAAAAAATGAAGAATACCAACCCATATATAGAAAGCTGTAAAAAATATATTTATAAACATTTGCATGAAAAAATATTAGTTCATGAAATAGCGGATGCAATTGGCCTGAATGAAAGTTATCTTTCTAACCTATTTCGGCAAAAAGAAGAGATCACAATTACTGATTATATTATGCGACAAAAAATATACTATGCTCAGAATCTTTTGATTTATTCGGATTATAGTTATACTGACATTGCCTATTATTTTGATTTTTCCTCACGCAGTCATTTTGGTGCAACATTTAAAAAAGTGACTGGTATGACGCCAAAGCAATATAGAGATCAGAACAGAGAAAAATCTTTTTTGGAGAATGAAAGAATCTTGATAAAAACACAAGTATTTTGATAAAAATAGAGAGCTATCCCTGATATAATTGAGACAACATAGTGAAAAAGGGAGGAATTTTAGTATGAAAATTGAAACGCACCGACTATATGAGAACAGAGATGATGTGACCCTCACAGCGTATATTCTGGATGATTCTCCAGAATTAGCGGCAGGAAAGAGAAGACCTGCGATTATTGTGAATCCTGGCGGGGCTTATGTGATGCTTTCAGACCGTGAAGCCGAACCGATAGCAATGCGGTTCGCAGGAATGGGATTTCATACCTTTGTATTGCGTTATTCTGTTTTTACTGGGGGCACAAATGTATGGCCTGAGAATCTAAAAAACTTACCCCCTGATAAAAAGGAGGTTCAGTATCCAGCACCGCTTATAGAACTTGGTATGTCAATGCTGACTGTGAAAAAACACGCAGATGAGTGGTGCATTGATCGGGAACAGATCGGTATCTGTGGTTTTTCGGCAGGTGGTCATAATTGTACGATGTACGCATCCAGCTGGTTCCGTAGTATTCTCACGGAAAGCTTGCATACAACAGAAGCTCAGCTGCGTCCGGCCTTTTGCATTGTAGGCTATCCATTTGTAGACTGGGAGTTTCAATACAATTTGGAAATGGATGAGTTGACAAGAGATAGTTATAGATGGATGTATCAGGACTATTTTGGAGAAACAGATCCGCCAGCAGAAAAAATGAGAGCTTGCAGCCCTAATTACATGATAACCCGAAAGACGGCGCCGACGTTTATATGGACCACAGCAACGGACAAATCTGTAGATCCAAGACATTCCATTCGGCTTGTGGAAGCAATGGCAGATCATGGTGTTCCCTATGAGTTTCATATTTTTAGTGAAGGAGCGCACGGGTTGGCGCTTGCTGATCGGGCGACATTTCAGAAGTCGGGTGATATAAATGAAACAGTAGCTCAATGGGTTCCACTCGCAGATATGTGGCTAAAGAATATAGTAAAACTTGGGACAAACAATTAATATTCCCAGAGGAAGGAAAGTTGTCATGAAGGAAAAATTAGATCCCCGCGGAAAGTTGTCATTTAAGGAAAGGCTTGGCTATAGCCTTGGTGGTTATGGAATCAATATTACCTATTCTCTTTTATCATCATTTTTACTTGTATACTATGTCAGTGTTGCTGGTGCCAATCCAGCAGTTGCGGCAAGTATCATTGCAATATCCAGAATTTTTGATGGAATTACAGATTTAATTATGGGTTATGTGGTAGATCATACAAAAAGCAAATTCGGAAAAGCCCGTCCCTGGATTATTCGCTTAAGTCTTCCGCTGGCGGTTTGTACCGTGTTAATGTTTAGTGCTCCATCAAGTCTGGGCGGTGCAGGGCTGACAGCCTATATGTTTATTACTTATAATCTGGTGGCCTCTATATTTTATACCGGTATGAGCGTTCCCTTTAACTCTATGAACGGATTTATGACACTGGTACAGTATGAAAGAGGACTTCTGGGGAATCTGCAATTCATTACTGCTACGGCGGCCACCATGACGCTTAATACAGTTCTTCTTAGAATGACCAGATTCTTTGGCAATGGCGAACAGTATACCAATAGTGGCTGGCGTATGTCCATTGCTATTTTAATGGTTGCAGCAATTATATGCAACGTGTTTTGTTTCCTGTTATGCCGCGAACGTGTGACCGAAAATGCCGAAGATCTGGCCGCTGAAAATAGTGAAAAAGAACAGCGGCAGATACCGGAGTCGAAAGCATCCGTTCCTCAAATACTCAAAGGTTTAGTCACAAATCCTTACTGGGTAATTATTGTGATCTTTATGTTTATGCTTAATATCATGATGTCAACCTTCTTTGGATCGGGTATTTACTTCGCACAGTATCGCCTGAACGACACAGATATTTATTCACCGATTGCCAATGCGCTTTCTATGGCGCAGATTGTTACTATGTTTGTAACACCATTTATTATGAGAAAAATAACTAAGAGAAATTTGTGTATTCTTGGTTTGGTTGTTACAGTGATTGGTTTTACTGGAACCGCCTTTGCCACAGGCAGTGTATCTCTTTTGATTGTAATGTCCATCATAAAGGGGATTGGATTTGGCGCCTCAGCGGCTCCTATGTATGGCATGCTTCAAGACTCTATCACATATGGGGAATGGAAGAATGGTATTTCAGCAGTAGGAATGGGAAACGCGGCGGCCTCCTTCAGTCAGAAAATAGGCTCTGGGTTAGGTGCAGCTTTTTTGGGATGGATTCTGGCCGCAGGTAATTTTAATGCGGATCCGACATCCGCTTCTGCCCTTACTTCGATTGACTTTGCTTTTATATGGGTACCGGCTATTTGTACAGCGATTGCTATCACCTCGATGTTATTTTACAATCTGGACAGGAAGTATGATAAAATTTCTGCTGATTTAACCAGAGGAAAGCATAAGTATGACGATACTTCAGTTGGATGATTTGATGAATCAGGATTGAGAAAAAGGGGCTATCGGGAAATAAGATAGTCTAGAGAATAGGGTCATACGAGTGCGTATGACCCTATTACTTTGGTGCGCCCGGCGGCGCACGTTTCTAACCGGTGCAAGTCCGGAATCCGCCCGGTAGTGGGAAGGATATAGCCGAAGGCAAGGGTGTCCATCGCGAGGTGGAATCTGAAGGAAGCTGGATGTTGGGAACATACTAACCAACGGGCAAAACTCTGGTCTGACGAACAGAAATCGCATAAGAGGCTATACATGAGGGTAAGGCTGCCAAGCAAGTTGAAGCCCAATGACTACACGGAAGCATGTGTGGTAAATACGGCAGATGGATGGAGAGAAAGAAACGTGTGGTACCCGGGGAGGTCTGTACGATACGCCTAGAAAGAGGTAACCATCGTCGAAAGGCGGTGCTGAACGTACAGAAGTCAGCAGAGGCCATAGTAGTCGAGAGGTAAAGGGCCGAATCAGTAGGAGTCTTTAGTATGACCGAGAAAGGAGGAATGACTGTTGTAAGCAGAAAACAGGAATAAAACTGGCTGTTTGCAAAGAGACAGTGCGGAACACGAAGGGTATATTATGCAGTTAAGCTACAGGGTGATTTACAAGGCAAAGTGGCAGCGCCTGTAATAACGGCTCAGAGCAAAATGGTTAAAGGCCATCCGGAGGTAGAGAAACGTAAAATCATGGATGGAGTATATGAGCAGTATTTAGATGGGGGAATAAGTAAAGATTCATTTTTAAAACAAAAGGCGTTGATGCAGGAGAAAAATAAAAATAGCGAGTAGAAAAAAGCAAGTGTGGGTTTTTGAGTAATCAGGCAGAGGCTGCTATACTGGTTACAGATGAATATTAGAAAAAAGTGGCACAGGCGGTGTGTGATGGAATAATAAAATGTTTAGAGGAATAAAATACGCAAGAGAAAAGACCCGATGAGAAAAGCTCGGATGACTAAAATGCTCTAAAAGAAAGCTTGGATGAATCAGATATACATTCATTAAGCCAGAAGGAATGAAATAAACTGTGATAATGCCGGGAGGGATATATTACCAAAAGATCAGATTAATTTTTGGAGCTTCTGCTTTATGGTCAAAGGGCCGATAAAGCGGGAGTTTTTTCATTTTTTAATATGTTTGGCTAATATTTCAAAATGCCCCGGGCACATTTACGATTGCCCTTTTAAGTGACTGATGGTATAATATGGACGATAGTTATTTTTAAATTTAAGAAGAAATCTGATCAACTTCAGATTCAAGAGGCAGATTATGGATACAATCATAGAAGTGATGGATCAGCAATTGAATGACGAGGGCATCAGGAAAGCCGGGGAAATTTTAAAGAACGGCGGACTGGTAGCATTTCCAACAGAAACGGTTTACGGACTGGGGGCAAATGCTTTGGATGAAAGGGCGGCAGCCAAGATTTATGAAGCCAAAGGACGTCCTTCCGATAATCCGTTGATTGTACATATTGCAGAAATGGCAGATCTGTATGGCATAGCAGCAGAGGTTCCTGAAAAGGCAGTGGCGCTGGCAAAAGCATTCTGGCCGGGACCGCTTACTATGATCTTCAAAAAAAATGACAAAGTTCCTTATGGGACAACCGGAGGGTTAGATACAGTGGCGGTGCGCATGCCCCGTCATGAATTGGCATGCGCTCTGATCAGGGCAGGCGGCGGCTATATAGCGGCACCAAGTGCGAATACTTCAGGAAGGCCAAGTCCTACGAAGGCAGGCCATGTAAAAGAAGACCTTTCAGGGAAGATTGATATGATTATTGATGGCGGCAGTGTGGGGATCGGATTAGAGTCTACAATTGTGGATTTGAGTGAAGAAACACCTATGATATTAAGACCGGGATATATCAATCGGGAGATGCTGGAAGAAGTAATCGGACCGGTAAAGGTAGACCGGGCTTTATTAAAAGATGATGCTTCTATTCATCCAAAGGCACCGGGGATGAAGTATAAGCATTATGCACCTAAGGCTAATCTGGTTATTCTGGAAGGTGAGGAACAGAATGTCATTTCTAAAATCAATGAGTTGATTCAGCAGGAAATACAGTGTGGGGGAAGCCCGGGGGTTATCGCATCCGATGAAACAGCCGGGGCTTATACAGGCGGTATGGTAAAATCTATTGGAACCAGAAGTGATGAACTTTCTATTGCACAGAATCTGTACGGGATTTTGCGGGAATTTGATGAACTTGAGGTGACGCAGATTTTCTCAGAGGCCTTTGAGACACCAAAGATGGGACAGGCGATCATGAACCGTCTGATGAAAGCAGCAGGACATCAGATCATCAAAGTATAAGGAGCAAAAACGATATGAAGCATTATGATAAGCTTATATTTGTAAGTAATAGCGACACATGTCGAAGTCCTATGGCAGAAGCAATTATGAAGAGTAAATTTTTGCTGGAAGATCTACTGATCGAATCCAAGGGACTGATCGTGCTATTTCCTGAGCCGGTGAATCAGAAAGCGGAGGCAGTGCTTGTGAGCAACGGGCTGTCAATGAAAGATCATACGGCGACGCCGCTGGTCCAGGAGGATTTTGACAAGCGGACATTGATTCTGACCATGGATGAATGGGAAAAGAATAAAATCTTTGAAGAACATGAAAATGCTTATAATGTACATCTATTGACTGAATATGCAGGCTCTAAAGGGGACATTCCCAATCCGGTAGGTGGAAATCTGGTGGAGTATGGGGAATGCTTTGAATATTTAAAAGAATTGATATCAAAATTAGTAGTAGTGTTAAATGAGGAGGAATTGTTATGTTAGGAATAGGCTGTGACCATGGCGGATACACATTAAAACTGGAAATCATGGAACACTTGAAGAAACGTGGGATCGAATATAAGGATTTCGGCTGTGACAGTGAGGCGGCTGTGGATTATCCGATTTACGCAAGAGAAGTTGCGAATGCGGTTGTGAACGGTGAATGTGACAGGGGAATTCTGATCTGTGGAACAGGCATTGGTATTTCTATTGCAGCGAATAAGGTGAAAGGTATCCGTGCAGCACTTTGTTCGGACTGCTTTAGTGCAGAAGCGACAAGGCTTCATAATGATGCAAATATCCTGGCTTTTGGAGCCAGAGTGGTAGGACCGGGACTGGCACTTAAAATTGTAGATACTTTTCTGGATACACCATTTTCCGGAGATGAAAGACATAAGAACAGGATTTCTCTGATCGAAGAGTAATCTTATTCAAATGTAATCGCATTTTGCTGTATAAATCAGAAGATAAAAATAAAAAATAACAATAAGAGAAACGTACACAATTTATGTGCGTGAGGAGGTAGGGCGATGTCAAAGGTGACAGTTATGGATCATCCATTGATCCAGCACAAGATTGGAATTATTCGTAGGAAAGAAGTGGGATCAAAGGATTTCAGACAGATGATCAGTGAAATAGCAATGTTGATGTGCTATGAGGCAACCAGGGATTTAAAATTAGTAGATGTTGACATTGAAACCCCTATCTGTCCGATGACGGCGAAAGAACTTCAGGGAAAGAAATTGGCAGTAGTTCCGATTTTAAGGGCAGGACTTGGAATGGTAGACGGTATGCTGGCTATGATACCGGCTGCAAAGGTTGGCCACATTGGTCTTTACCGTGATCCGGAAACATTGGAGCCTGTAGAATATTATTCAAAATTACCGGCAGATTCATGGGACAGAGAAGTTTTTGTAGTAGACCCGATGCTGGCAACAGGCGGATCTTCTTCGGCAGCGATTAATCTGCTGAAGGAAAAAGGAGTTAAAAATATACGGTTCATGTGTATTATTGCAGCACCGGAAGGTGTGAAACGTATGCAGACGGAACATCCGGATGTAGATATCTATATCGGAGCACTTGATGAGCGTCTGAATGACCATGGCTACATTGTACCGGGGCTTGGAGACGCCGGCGACCGTATCTTTGGTACTAAATAAGAAATTTTGGAGGGTTTTACAATGAGCGATAAAAGGACTGATTATATTTCCTGGGATGAGTATTTTATGGGGGTTGCAAAACTTTCAGGAATGCGCTCAAAGGATCCGAATACACAAGTGGGAGCCTGTATTGTAAGTAATGATAATAAAATATTGTCTATGGGATATAATGGTTTTCCTATGGGATGTTCAGATGACGAATTTCCATGGTGCAGAGAAGGAGGGCCGCTGGACAGCAAATATGTATACACAACCCACAGTGAGTTAAATGCTATTCTGAACTACAGAGGCGGCAGTCTGGAAGGTGCCAAGCTTTATGTTTCTTTGTTCCCCTGTAACGAATGTGCAAAGGCAATTATTCAGGCGGGAATCACTCAGGTAATCTATGACTGTGATAAATATGCAGACACACCCGCGGTTATTGCGTCTAAGAGAATGATGGATGCGGCAGGGGTTGAATATCGTCAGTATCAGCATACGAATAGAAAGATTGAGATTGAACTTTAAAAAATAGCGCCCTGCAGCGGGGCGCTATTTTTTTGCGGGGTACTGCATCAGGCGCGGAACTTTTGAATAAACAAGACAATTAAGGTTATTTTAAACAATATTATATGGTTTTCGCATTTCTTCTATGATAGTATAATAGAGAGTAAAGTTTCGGGATTTAAGTGAATCCAGGGTCTGTTTGAGAAATCATTGTATTTCTTTGTAAGATATTTAAAATCAGAGTTAAGAATATGGAAATGCGGCATAGGAGGAAAGTATGTCTATTTATGTACAAAAAGTAAGACAGATTATAGAAGAAGTAAAAAAAGCAGTGGTAGGTAAGGATGCCTGTGTGGAGAAGGTGATGATGGCAATGCTGGCAGGCGGGCATGTGCTGCTGGAGGATATTCCGGGAGTGGGGAAGACAACTATGGCTTTAGCATTTTCCAGATCGATGGATCTGCTTTGGCACAGAGTTCAGTTTACACCGGATGTATTGCCGGCAGATATTACCGGATTCTCCATATATCAGAAGGAATTAAATAAGTTTTCCTTTCAGCCGGGTGCCATAATGTGCAATTTATTTCTGGCAGATGAAATCAATCGTACATCGCCTAAGACCCAGTCTGCGCTTCTTGAGGTTATGGAAGAAGGAAATGTTACAGTAGAGGGTGTGACCAGAGAGGTACCAAAGCCTTTTATTGTCATAGCTACACAGAATCCCATTGGTTCGGCGGGAACGCAGATGCTTCCGGAATCACAGCTGGACAGGTTCATGATATGTATGACAATGGGGTATCCTGATGTGGAAAATGAGATTGCGATTCTGAAGGACAGAGGTTCAGGAAACCCCATTGAAAATATTGTTCCGGTTATTCAGGCTCAGGAGCTGGTACAGATGCAAAAGGAGACAGAACAGGTCTTTATCCATGATGTCATTTATACTTATATAGCGAAATTGATTGCAGCTACAAGGGAGCATCCATTTCTGGAGCTTGGGGTCAGCCCGAGAGGGACAATAGCGGTAACGCGTATGGCTAGGGCAGCGGCTTATCTGGAGGGGAGAAATTATGTGACTCCAAATGATGTCTGTGCCGTACTGAAGGATGTAAGCATGCACCGAATCAAATTAAATGCCAGGGCAAGGGTTAATCATGTAACCACCGAAGGTGTAATGGATGAAATTCTGGAAAAGGTACCAAAGCCGACGCCGAAAAGGAAGTAGGGTTAATGCATGAAAAATAAAATTATTTATCTTCTGGTTCTGGCAGCTACGGTTTTCTTCGGCATTATGTATGACGGAAAATTTCTTCTGATTCTGATGCTTTTTGAGGTACTGTTTGCCACGGCTATGTTTCTGATGTCATGGATGCTTGCATATGGAATCAGCATACGCCTGGAGGTAAAGGGACCGGTGGCATCCAAGGAAGAAATGATTCCGGTGGAGATTTATGTTAAAAATAACTGCTGGCTGCCGGTAAATCATATAGTTATGAGGCTGGTTTTAAGCAACGGATTTTCCGGACACGGGGAAAAAGAAAGGGTGAAGGGTGCGGTACAGGGTTCAAGTGAGGTAAGGATCCAGTGCAGTATCAGTTCCCGCTATTGTGGTCAGGTTCAGATAATGCTTGAGCGGATCAAAGTTTATGATTATCTGATGCTGTTTTCCAGAAAGAGAAAAATGCAGGAGAAGATTCAGGTGAATATACTACCGGCGGTGCACCATATAGAAGCAGAGGTCAGTGAACGAACCAGACGTTTTCCGGTTGAAGGCGAGGAGTATGAGACACACAGAAGCGGAGATGATCCTTCAGAGATTTATCAGGTGAGAGAATTCCGAAACGGGGACACCCTACAGAGGGTGCACTGGAAATTAAGTGCCAGAACGGATGAATTGATGACAAAGGAATTCAGTATGCCAAAGGGCTGCAAAATCCTGTTTCTGTTGAATTTCTATTGGGAGAGCAGTAAGGGGCAGATGCTGGATCAGATGAATGCATTTTTAGAAACTGCTGTCTCCCTGTCAAATGCCCTGGCCCGGGAAGAATGTCCTCATTATGTGGCCTGGTATGATAAAGTTCATAATGAGCTTGTCAGAAAGCAGGTTGAGAATGAGGAATCCTTTTATGAGATGATGGAAGAACTACTGACTGCAGTATTCTATTTTGAATCCTATGATATGGATGCTGGATATAGAGCGGAATATCCGGGAGGAAATTTTAGTACGGTTATGATGCTGGATGGGAACCTGCAGTTAATTATGAATGGAGAGGCTCGTGCGCAATTTTTAAAAGAGGATATAAAGTCGCAGCTGGAGGGTTATTTCCTTCAGGTATAGAGGCAATTCGTTGGTAGCAGACAAACGGATTGAAGAATGATAAATTATGAATAGATCAGAGAAAAAAACGGGAATTGATTTAAAAGCAGAAAAGGTAACAGTGATTGCACCCAGGACGAAGGTACATGGGCTTAGTTTTATTGTGCTATTTTTATTCTTTCAGGCTGGCTTGTATGGTACATTTTATTCTTTTATAACTTCATTTCGGGTAGAGTTTGGAGAAAATACAATGTTTTGGGTAATTCTTGTAATAGGATTGCTGCTGTGGGTATTTTACTTTACAGGAAAATACATGAGGATGTTAATTCCAATATCTCTGATTTGCACCTGTGCCTGGGCATACTGGCATGCTGAGGAACTGAAGAATCAGTCGCTGATCGTTATGAATGCTATCCGGGAGGCGGCAAACAGATATTTTGTAATGGAACTGGATCCGTACAGTACAAATCCCCTGCTTGGAAATGATACAACGCAGATCCTGATGCTGGTCATGATTTTATTTGGTGTGACGCTTTTTTTAGGGCTGGTGGCTGTGAAAAGCCGAATGCTGGTTCTTATGGGGACAATTCTACCTACGGCGGGCGCTATGATGGTGGGGCTGGTTCCCTCCTTTTGGTCCATGTGCCTGCTTCTGTTTTGTTATGTAGGAGCTTTTACCATGGGGAGAGGAGAATTTTCTCTTCGAAAAGCCAAGGTCATCGTGCCAAAGTATTACCGAAATGGCGTGATTGGATACAGTGCCTTATTTATGGGTGTCGCTGCGGTATCACTTTTTGGAATTTCTTATCTGATTCTCAACCCGCAAATGGAGAAGCTAAATACACAGGTGAAAGAAGCAAGAGTATTTGTCCAGAATAATTCACTGGTGGAGACCGTCCGGAATATGTTCCCAAAGCTTCGGATCAGCATGTCGGGCGCAGGTCAGATTGACAGCGGACAATTAGGCGGGAACGTCTATTTTACCGGAGAAGAAGCTTTGAAGTTAACCTTATATCGGGCTCCGGGCGAGACGATTTATTTGAAGGGATATACGGGTGACGAGTATACGGGAAGCCGCTGGTCTGAGGATGACGATCTTTCTTTTTTTACTGACGCAGGAATGGGCACCCCGGAAGATGTAAGGCGTGAGTATTATGAACAGCCGTTTCAAATGGCATCGATGCTGGAGGAAGAAGCCGATGAAAATGTAAAACAGATGATCTTGGTCGAAAAACGGGGAGCATCTTCGGAGGAAGAATATGCACCATATATATCCCGGCAGGAGTCAGCGACAAAGAATGAAGCAGCATTTTCTTTTTATGAAAGAGGGAGTTATGAACAGCTTATCAGTGCCAATGGCTATGTGAGCTTATCAGATTTTAGCCCATTGTCAGGTGAATACAGGGATTATGCATATGGGAAATATCTCTCGTATCCGGCGGAGCGGCTGACAAACCTTGCTGCATTATGTGAATCCCATCCCATGACGGATGTGAATGAAATACGGGATTTTATCGTTACAACGCTGACCGAAAATGCGAAATATAATCTTCAGCCTGGTGAATGTCCGGCTAATAAAGACTTCGCTGAGTATTTTTTATTTGAACGAAAAGAAGGATATTGTGTACATTTTGCAACAACAGCAGTGCTGATGTTCCGGATGTATGGAATTCCTGCCAGGTATGCAGCAGGATACATCGCACCTGCATCTGAGTTTACTATTAATTCAGACGGTGAATACGAAGCTCATATCAAAGACGAAAAAGCGCATGCATGGGCGGAGATATACGTGGACGGGGAAGGCTGGATGCCGGTAGAAGCAACACCGGGATATGCTGGAGCCGTAAACCGTAATACTGAGGAGCAGACAGAGGCGCCTCAGTCGGAAGCACAAAGTGAAAAGAAGAAAACAGTACAGACTGAAGGCAGGCAGGAACTGAAAACTGAAGTTCAGACAGAGTCAGCGAATACCAATGGATTTTTCACGGATAGTATGACCGGCAGAGTTTCCTTGATGGCTATTTTAGCAGCTGCGGCTGCAGCCATGATCTTAGCTGTGATTATGATTCGCAGAAGCCTGATATTAAAAAGAAGGGCAGCAGAAGATGTAAGAGGTATTTTTGCATCGATGTATGATGTCATGGTGCTTGGAGGACTTCCAAAAAAATACGACGGAACAGAGCCGGAATTTGTAAAGGAAGTAATACAGAGATTTGATGGAATTGACCCCAATGAATTTGCAAGGGCTATGGATCTTGTAATGCAGGCTAATTATGGTGACGGTGTAATTAGTTCTGAAGATACCAGGTTCGTAAGGGAAGTGTATGAGAAAGTTTGTAAAATTGTTTATCTAAGACTTTCAGGAGCGGAAAAACTGGAATTTAAATATATAAAGGTATTCTAGAGCGTTTTTTAAATTGCTTTCTGGCAGCTGTGCGTCACAGTTTGTGGGAGATTTGTCCCGGATGAATGGCGCGTAGCGGGCTACGTAACCTGAATTCGGGGCAAATATGCCGCAAAGTGGGGGCGTACAGATGGCAGGCATTTGAAAGGCTTACCGCAGAACTGGTATTTTCTAACTTTCCCGGAGTGCTATTTGGCTGCACGCGGGCAAGGTAAGTAAATGCACAGATCTGCTATACACCTTCCAAATGCCTGCCATGGTTCGCCCCCTTTTCTTTCCGGGATGTAGTTTATTGATATAAAGCTGGTTTTCTCAGCATGGTGTGACCCTGGGGGGGATGGTATGCTGGACGTTATTGGAAGAACTAAATCTATTTAAACAAATCCGATAATTCTCCATGGCAGAGGATATGCAATTCATGGAGGGCACGTGTAATTGCCACATAAAGAAGCTTTGCATCACCTTCATTTTCCTGATAATTTTCGGTATCCGGGTTCCAGAGTAAAACAGTATCAAATTCCAGACCTTTGGTAAGTGCAATCGGAAGAACCATGACACCTTTTTGAAAGTTCATCTCGGTACCTTTTTCAACTGCAATCTGTTCAGCCAGAAGATGTTCAACATTCTGTGCTTCTTCCGGGGTGCGGCAGATAACCGCAGTGGTGTCAAATCCCCGTTCCTGAATTCCCTTTATTATGGTTACTGCCTGCCCGGCCATTTCCGATGGTGGACAGCGGTACAGCTCGACGGGTGATCCATGCCGGATAACCGGCTGTATTTTGTAAGCTCCCGAAGATGCTTTATCCAATACTTTACCGGCATATTCTGAGATTTCAATGGTATTACGGTAACTCTTGGCAAGAATCCGGAAATGTTCTTTTTCCGGGTCAAATACTTCATTGCAAAGCTCATCCCAGCTGTTCATTCCGGTTGTATAATTTATATTCTGGGAAACATCCCCCATAATGGTGAAGTAGCAGTCGGGAAGTGCATTTCTTAATACATAATAAATCATTGGGCCAAAATCCTGGGCTTCATCAATAATAATCTGTCCGTATTCATCAGAAGCCTTTGCCTCTGTCATCCGTTTTCGAATAAATACCATCGCAGCAAGATCATAGATATCAAAAGATTCATTTTGAATATCCGCCAGCGTGGAATCCACATCCAGGGTGTTTTTATCCGATTCATAAGAAATCAAAAAGTTAATATAAATGGCAAGAGGAGTTTTTGCTTCGGCTTCCCATTTGAAATAATTGCGGTACTGCGATAGTTTTTTTGAACGATAAACTTTTTTGGGTCCATCTGTTAACAGCCGGATTCTGTTCTTCAGCCTGTCATTTAGCTGGGCCAGTTTTTGTTTCAGGGACAATCCCCGGCTGAGCTTTAGAGCCGAACGGATACCGTCAGCGGAGAGTATTACCCCCAGGGCTGGATCTTTAATACTTTTGCATGGAATGGACTGATACTCTATTTTTTTGAGATAGTCACCCAAACGGTAGATAAAATCTAATTTACTCTTGAAAGCGGACTGAGGTTTCATGGTAATATATTTAAATTTTTTCTTCCAGTCTTTATCCAGCAGGTGAATCAGGAAAAGATCCATTCGCTTCTGACCGATACCGGATACATCCAGTTCCGGAAGACCACTTGTAATATAGCTCAGGAGCATATCATTGCTTCCTATAATACAGAATTCCTCAGGGGAAAAACGGTGTGCATAATTGTATAAAATATAGGAAATCCGGTGCATGGCAACCGTCGTTTTTCCACTTCCGGCTACTCCCTGGACAATAATATCCGTAAAAGGAGTATCCCGTATTATTTCATTTTGTTCTTTTTGGATGGTAGCGATAATATCACCCAGTACAACATCTTTATTTTTGGCAAGGTATTTGACTAAAAGCTCATCATTGGATGCTACATCACTATCGTAGAATCCTGTCAGCTTACCTTGTACGATATCAAAGGTTCTCTTTAACTTAAGGTCGATTTCGATGTCACCGACTTCCGGTACATGATATTTTCCTCTGCCCAGTGTATTTTCATAGTAGACGCTGGAAATAGGAGCACGCCAATCCACGATGATAATCTCTGTTTTGTTTCGGCTGATACCATTTTTGCCTATGTAGATGCTTTCCGGTTTGGCAAACTCAATTTCTTCATAATCCACTCGTCCAAAATAAGGCTTTTCCAGAGCCGCGCGGTTCTTACGCAGTGAATTTGCTGCATGAGTGGTAATGTCCTGACTTACAATCAACTGATCATAAAGCTCAGTATCTCCCTGCTGAATGGCAATGTACAACTCATCTGTTTCCCGGCGGCTGTTTTGCACCTGCTCTTCATATAATGCAATATTGTCTTTGATAATCTGGGTACATTCCTGTAAATGCTGCTGTTCCTGATCCATCGTCTAACCTCCTCTAGTTATATAATTAATTACTTGTTTTTTGCGGCAGGGTATTATCATACCAAAAATAATAAAAAAATACTAGAGCTTGTTTTAAAATAGCTTTCTGGCAGCTGTGCGTCACACTTTGTGGGAAATTTGACCCGGATAAAGTTGAGACTCCCTGCGGGTTTAATATATTGGGGTTTAGCTGAGGAAGGGGACGCTTTGTAGATGGAGATAGTGTACGGAAAGAGAAGGGGACGGACCATGGCAGGCGTTTGGAAGGCTTACCGCAGAACTGGCATTTTCTAACCTTCCCAGAGCGCTTTTTGGCGGCACGCGGGCATTCGCTCCGAAATCCTGATGCATTTCGCAGCTCACTGCCCGCTTAGTATCCGATGGGAGCCAGTCGAATACTATCCGCCAAAAAACACTCCGGCAAGGTAAGTAAATGCTCAGATCTGCTATACGCCTTCCAAACACCTGCCATGGTCCGCCCCCTTCTCTTTCCGGGATGCAGTTTATTGATACAAAGCTGGTTTTCTCAGCAGGGTGGGACCCCGGGCGTGTGGCATGCCGGACGTTATTGGCTTAGATCACATAAAAACCAATAAACCAGCTGGATGTTATCACTGTGAACTGTCTCTAAATTCTACTACAGTATATTTGTGGTTATAGTACCTACATCCAGTTAAGTCTGTGATCAGGAAAGCAGGTAAAATTTCGTCTTATCATCCCCCTTTCACACTGAACTGCCGTAACACACTCTGCTGCATCCAAAAACAAACAGACCGTCACTACCCAGGGGTCTCCACCAGGCTGAGAAAACCAGCTTTGTATCAACGAATGCTATCTCGGAAAGATGGGCGTGGGAAACTGGTATGGGCGGAGGAAGCGTAGAGCAGAGCTGAGTACATTTACTTACCTTTTCGAAGTGTTTTTTGGCGGATAGTATTCGACTGGCTCCCATCGGATACTAAGCGGGCACTGAGCCGAGAAATGCATCAGGATTTCTCGGTGAATGCCCGCGTGCCGCCAAAAAGCACTTCGGAAAGGTTAGAAAATACCAGTTCTGCGGCCAGCTGACGGAGCCCATGCCAGTTTCCCACGCCCATCTTTCCGTACACTACCTCCATCTACAAAGCGTCCTTACTCAGCTAAACCCAAATTTAAACCAAAACACTTCCTATACAAAAAGCGGGAAATCATGGAGTATGACCTCTCATGTTTTCCCGCTTTTTCTACATATCCTGATTTTCAGCATCCTCTATATATTTCTGGTATTTATAAAAGTCATCCCGGTAGATCACATGAAGCAGTGTATCCAGCTGCCTTAGTGCTTTGAGCATCATTTCCGGAGTAATTAACGCCTGCTCCGCTGCATCGGCAAGTTCATCCAGATCGATCACCTTCAGCTTTCCATCCGGATAGACGATGACGTCAGCTAGAAGATCCGTGAAGATGTATGTATCCGTGGATTCCTCATAGTCATAGGTGATTATGTCGCAGTACCAGCTGATCAGCCGGCTTTCGTGGTCATAGAATTTGCTTACCTTAATTCCTTTATCCAGAAGATAACAGGAAAGGCCGTGATGCAGGGTTTTCTTAGGATGGAGGGTATTCCATTTTGTAAGAATAATATGATCATCCCTGTAGAGCAGTATATCGTCTTTTAATAATATGCATTCCTCTGGAATCAGGCGTTTACGGTATAGAATGGGGTTTGTCATGGCAGTACCTCCGATGGTATATTTTTTACAACGGTCAGGGAATCATTTTCAACAAATTCCTGCTCCGAGGATTTACGCTTATAATAGGTAAGATTATAGGAATCGGGATCTGTCAGTTTTAAAAATTCACTCGGGGTACAGCCTGTAATTTCTTTAAATACCCTGTTAAATGTACGAATGTTATTAAAACCGCAGTCAATTGCAATGTCTGTGACTTTATTGCTGGTATTTTTCAGTTCACTGGCCGCATGTTCCACGCGTACCATGTTCAGGTAGGTAACGAAATTAATACCTATCAGTTTTTTAAATACCTTGGAAAAATGGCTTTCACTGAAATTCATCTGCTTTGCTGCAAATGACAGAGTAATATTGTCGGCATAGTGTTCTTCCATATAAGATAAGAGCTGCTGCATGTCGTAAAGCATATTTATGCGTTTACTGGTGCTCTGCAGACCGCTGTCATTTTTCGGGATCCTGCGTTTTAGCAGATACCAGAACTCTCTTAATGCTGCGGTAATAATCTCTTTATAATAAGCTTCCTTGTTCTTAAGCTCTGCACCTACCCTGTCCAGCAGTGATATCAGCATTTCATTCATACCATAGGATTCCAGCATTTCTCTGGTTACACAGGGATGAGAAAACTGGGAGTGGTGATAGAGGGAGCTGATAATTCCAGGATCAAAAATAATGAATTCCAGTATATTTTCCATATTTGATGAGTCGCTGTAATGGAAATCACCCGTGTCCACAATGACCAGATCACCGGCGTGGGCAGTAAAAATATCATCATTGATACTGAAATGGGCACTGCCCTGGCGGACATAGATAAATTCGATCTCCTGATGCCAGTGTGCCAG
This sequence comes from Robinsoniella peoriensis, assembly GCF_000797495.1. GTDB lineage: Bacteria > Bacillota > Clostridia > Lachnospirales > Lachnospiraceae > Robinsoniella > Robinsoniella peoriensis. Next base: position 168,112 of record NZ_JTGN01000009.1, on the reverse strand, counting down.
GAAGCTGATGTTCTCATAGGATGAATGCCATACCATAAAATCGGAATCATAGGAACGAACTTCATGGAATGCTTTCATATTATGTGTTTTGACCTCGTGTTCTTTCGAATTCTATTATAGGGCCTGTCTGAAATGATTTCACTCGTCTTGCGCCCAATTATGTGATGATGATATAGTATAACAAAAATCACAAAAATTGTCCATATCCTAACATAATTTTACGTGCAAAATCAAAAATTATGTTGTATACTTAGTACATAAAATGCGGTTGCCATAAAACTGCATTGTGTAAAGTGTATAAACAAACCAAACAATTTTATTAAAATGGAGGTAATTTCAAATGGCAGAAAGCAGATTGATCGGTGGATACCCAGTAATCGGAATCAGACCAACAATTGACGGACGTAGAGGCGCTTTGGACGTAAGAGGTTCTTTGGAAGAGCAGACTATGAACATGGCAAAATCAGCAGCTAAATTATTCGAAGAGAATTTAAAATATTCAAATGGTGAACCAGTAAAAGTTGTTATTGCAGATACCACAATCGGACGTGTTGGTGAAACAGCAGCCTGTGCTGAAAAGTTCAGAAAAGAAGGCGTTGACATCACATTGACAGTTACTCCTTGCTGGTGCTATGGCGCTGAGACAATGGATATGGAAAAGAACACGATTAAAGGTGTTTGGGGATTCAATGGTACAGAAAGACCGGGTGCTGTATACCTTGCATCTGTTCTGGCTACACATGCACAAAAAGGACTTCCTGCTTTTGGAATTTACGGACATGATGTTTGTGATGCAGATGATACAGAGATTCCCTGCGATGTAAAAGATAAATTATTAAGATTTGGACGCGCAGCTGTTGCAGCAGCTTCTATGAGAGGTAAATCTTATTTACAGATTGGTTCTATCTGCATGGGTATCGGCGGATCTATCATTGACCCGGCATTTATTGAAGAATACTTAGGCATGAGAGTGGAATCTGTTGATGAAGTAGAAATCATCCGTCGTATGACAGAAGGTATCTATGATGAAGCAGAGTATAAGAAAGCACTTGCATGGTCTAAAGAAAAATGCAAGATCGGATTCGATAAGAACCCACCTGAATTACAGGTATCTGACGAGCAGAAAGAAAAAGATTTTGAATTCGTAGTTAAGATGATGTGTATCATCAAAGACTTAATGAATGGAAATAAAAATCTGGATCCTAAATTCTCAGAAGAAGCAATTGGACACAATGCTATCGCAGCCGGATTCCAGGGTCAGAGACAGTGGACTGATTTCTATCCAAACTGTGATTTCCCGGAAGCAATGTTAAATACTTCTTTTGACTGGAATGGAGCAAGAGAGCCATACATCCTGGCAACAGAAAATGACGTATTAAACGGTCTCGGCATGATGTTCATGAAATTATTGACCAACAGAGCACAGATCTTTGCAGATGTTCGTACATACTGGAGCCCTGAAGCTGTTAAGAAAGCTACCGGATATGATATTGAAGGTGTTGCAAAAGAAGCCGGCGGATTCATTCACTTAATCAACTCCGGAGCAGCTTGCCTCGATGCAAACGGACAGGCCAAAGATGAAAATGGCAATGGCGTTATGAAACCCTGGTATGAAGTTACAGAAGCAGATCAGGATGCAATCATGAATGCAACGACCTGGAATCCTGCTGATAACGGATATTTCAGAGGAGGCGGATTCTCATCCCGTTTCTTAACAGAAGCTGAAATGCCGGTAACCATGATCCGTTTGAACCTTGTAAAAGGCTTAGGACCGGTTCTTCAGATCGCTGAAGGTCACACAGTGAAACTTCCGGACGAAGTATCTGATAAATTATGGAAGAGAACAGACTACACATGGCCATGTACCTGGTTTGCACCAAGAACAACAGGAGAAGGCGCATTTAAGACAGCATACGATGTAATGAATAACTGGGGTGCTAACCATGGCGCAATCAGCTACGGACATATCGGAGCAGACTTAATCACAATGTGCTCCATGTTAAGAATTCCGGTTGCTATGCATAACGTACCGGAAGAAGAAATCTTCAGACCAGCTTCCTGGAACGCATTCGGACAGGATAAAGAAGGTCAGGATTACAGAGCTTGCGCAGCTTACGGACCATTATATAAATAAAATTAAATAGAAGAACGATAGGGATCATTGCATGTTATGAAGTGCAATGATCCTTTTTTTGTTAGGGCATGGCCCTGTTCTCCATTGAGGAGTTTTTCGTTGATCCGAAAAACGGAACTTTGGAGAACAAATAAACCACCTGCTCTGCGGGTGGTTGGAATAGCTTTAGCGTTGTGTAAAAAACCTCCAATGATATAATAAAAATAGGTTCGCCAACCGTTTTATAAATCAAAGGAGGTAGTCCAAATGGACAATAATAGTTTAGCACACACAACGTGGAATTGTAAGTACCATATAGTTTTTGCACCGAAATATAGAAGAAAAATTATATATGGCGAGTTGAAACAGGATATTGCAAATATCTTAAGTATGTTATGCAAGCGCAAAGAAGTGCATATTGTGGAGGCAGAAATCTGTCCAGATCATGTTCATATGTTAGTAGAAATACCGYCAAAGATAAGTGTGTCAGATTTTGTAGGGTATTTAAAGGGAAAAAGTACCTTAATGATATATGAGAGACATGCTAATCTCAAATATAAGTATGGAAATAGACACTTTTGGTGCAGAGGATACTATGTAGATTTAGAGCGATATCGGTCTAAAACTTTATAGGATTCCCCTTTGAGTTTTTTCCTTTCATCTGTACTTAATGACTTAAATAAATCTTCCTGGTCATCTTTGCATATCTGTTTTAAGGAATCTCTGATCATATCAACATCGGTTTCAACGTAGATTTCAGTGGTGGATTCCTGTTCATGACCCAACAGCTTGCAATCTCTGCTTTTGACATATTGTTTCTGTATAGAACCGCTCCATAGGAATGCCTGAGCATATGTGGATGAAGTTCAGGAAAATCGTCATCTGTACTTTTTGCCATATCTGCATACTTTTTGACAATTCTCTGTACATTATCCGCTGACATTTTATGCCTGAGCCCATCATGTATTGTATATATAAGAAAATCCTCGTTATTGAAAGTTTTATGAAAAAGTCCCAGGTAGACTTTTATATTATCAATCGTCTCTTTGGTGATCGGAATCACCCGCTCTTTATCGCCTTTTCCTTTGATATATATGTAAGAATCTTTGCCGAATAGATGGACTGCACCAATCCGGCATTCCAGCAGCTCATTTAATCTCATTCCGGTAGAAAAAAGTATCAACAGTATAAATCGATCCATGATAACGGTTCTGCTTTTAGAAGGCTGCTCCAGCAGGACTTGTATCTGTTCGACCGATATCCAGTTATGCTTCTTTGGAGAAACCTTCTTTGTTTTGATTTTTGAAACCCTTAGCTATAAAGGTAGTAAAGTGATATCTTTTTCCGCATAGTATCTGATATAGCCTTTGATGGAAATAAGTTTGATGTTTCTTGTAGAAAGAGAATGTCCGGATTCAGTCAGATACTTAAGGAAGTGTCTGATCGTGTCATCGTCGATATCACTGTACTGAATTTTTTCGATATTCAGCTTCATCTGCCGATACAGATAGGATCTGAAACTTTCCAGGCCCTCAATGTAGGTTGTGACAGTCTTTTCGCTTTTAAGATCAAGCCGGAGCCTTTCGATATAATCATTAATTAGATGGGAAAATCTTCTAGCAATTTAATTCTCCGATATAATTATCGTTGAGAAGAAGAATGATCCTCCTGTAGTTTTTGTAAGTGTAATCACTGTAATTGTTAAATGCGATGAAACAGTCAAGACATTTTTGGACGCGTGAAAGTGAAAAGACCATTCCTGAGTCCTCCATCGCTTTTTTGAACAGTTCAACAATACTGTCATAACGGGATAATGTCTTGGGTGCAAAATCACAAAAAGAAAGCAGTTTCTGTTTTGTATCAAATGCCAGTTCATCAAAAATATTATATTTTTTCATTGTAATAATCCTCCTGAGATTATTACAATGGTTTTAGACCGATAAATCAACACAAATATACTTATAAAACGAGGAAATTTTGGTTGTTTGTCGGTCTGACTTTTTTGTCGGCCTATGTGGATACAGTAGGAAAAAATGCAAAAAAGATAGAAGAGTATATTCGGAATCAACTGAAGGAAGATTTGGAATATGATCAAATGTCTTTGAAGAAGTATATTGACCCGTTTACGGGTGAGCCAGTAAACAAAAGCAAAAAGAAATAAGCCCAAGGGGCTTAGCAGGTAACTGACGTTGCGGCTGGCGAACCTTTCGATGAGTCTTTAAACTCCAGTACCGGAAACGAGTTACTATGATTGAAGAATCAGAGAAGCTGAAATCTTCTGTGGAGGGAAAAGCATCTAATCTTGCAAACGTACTGGTTCCATACAGTCTGGGAGGAACGTTGATCACTTATCTGATCACCCGGAATGTGTCAAAGGCACTGTCCATCCTGATGGTGGATTTCTCCTGTGCTTTAAAGCTGGCTATGCCCATATCAGTACTGTCTGCCATGAGGGAAGCAGGGAATCACCACATCACGGTGAAAGGTGGGAAATATCTGGAAGCTGCGGCTGAGGCAAATACCATTGTGTTTGATAAAACAGGAACTTTAACCAAAGCGAAACCTGTGGTGGCGGATATCATTACGTTTGGTGGGCGAGACCAGAATGAGATGTTGAGAATTGCGGCATGTCTGGAAGAGCACTTTCCCCATTCCATGGCAAATGCTGTGATACAGGAGGCGAAGAAAAGAAATCTGACCCATGAGGAGATGCATACAAAAGTAGAATATATTGTGGCACATGGAATCGCTTCTTATATTAATGGAGAAAAAGTTCTGATCGGAAGCAGCCATTTTGTTTTTGAAGATGAAAAAAGCAGCATCTTGCCGGAGGAAATGGAAAAGTTTGAAGCAAGGCCGGATCAATATTCCCACTTATATCTTGCGATTGCCGGAGAGCTGGCGGCAATTATATGTATTGAAGATCCTCTTCGGGAAGAAGCAAAAGCTGTTGTAGGCGCTTTGAGAAGCTCCGGATTTAAGAGAATTGTAATGATGACGGGGGATAGTGAACGGACTGCCAAAGCCATTGCAAAGGCGGTGGGAGTTGAACAAACGTATTGGAATAAACAACCCCAAAACAACACAGAAATAATCGGAAATAACAAGGAAACAACACGGAGCGGGAACAAATCAATATTTGCTGAGTCTGTGCCATGATAAGGCATTAGCGGAAGAAATTACCCAGGAAGCTTTTTTTAAGGCGATGCAGAATATTCACCGATTTGAAGGTGAGTTATAGATGAAAAGACTGGAACAGCAAGGGAAGACAAGGTATCTACAAAGAAAATTGTCATTATGTATTGATTCCTATACGTGGAATTGGAAGTTGAAAGTAAATGTATTTTCCAGTATAATAATACCAAAGCAGGCTCAAAGGGATGAGTTAAACGAACATGATCATCCACGATGGCCTGGATGTAAATACGACGGAATGGCTGAAATCCCAGGTGGATGTCATCAGGGGCCCTGTAGAAGGAGAGATGGTATGATTTACACAGTGACATTTAATCCCGCATTGGATTATATTATGCATATTCCCCATATGAGTTCAGGAGAAATAAATAGGAGCAGCTCGGAGCACCTTTTTTGCGGGGGAAAGGGTATCAATGTCTCTATTGTTCTAAGGCATCTGGGGGCAGAAAGTGTGGCAATGGGATTCCAGGCGGGTTTTACGGGAAATGAAATCGTCAGACAGTTGGAATTGCAGGGAATACATACAAATTTCGTGGCTTTATCCCGGGGGAATTCCAGAATTAATGTAAAGGTAAAAGGCGAAACAGAAACAGATCTTAACGGCAATGGACCAGATATTACGGAGGATGAATTCAGGCAGCTGCTGGATAAAATTTCAGTGTTGACCGGGGACGATACCCTTGTTCTTGCCGGAAGCATTCCAGCCTGCCTTTCGTCCGATGCTTATCAGAAAATTATGGAACAATTGGCAGACCGGAATGTAAAAGTCGTGGTAGATGCAGAGAGAGAACTGCTGGTTAAAACGCTTCCCTACCATCCATTTCTGATCAAGCCAAACCATCATGAGTTAGGCGGTGTGTTCGGGGTTTCCTGCACAAATGAACAGGAAATCATCTGCTGCATCAAAGAGATACAGAAAATGGGGGCCAGAAACGTACTGGTTTCCAGGGCAGGGGATGGTGCTATATTCGGTGATGAAGATGGCAGCGTGTACCGGATACAGGCACCTTTTGGGACTGTGAAAAATTCGGTAGGCGCCGGAGACTCTATGGTTGCAGGATTCTTAAAAGGATATGAAAGTTCTGTACCACTGGCGCTAAAATTTGCGGCATCGGCAGGAAGTGCCACAGCGTTTGCTGAAGATCTGGCAGAGCGGGATGAAATAATAAATCTGTTGCCAAAGGTGTCGGTAAGCCAGATTTAATCTGAAAATCATCGCGGTGATATAGACAGAAGAAAGATATTTTTAGATATAAGGAAATGGGGGACATGTTAGCCCCCCATTGGATAAAAATTATATAATCGCTATTCAATCCCCATAAGCAGATTCATAACATACATTTCCAGACCTTCAAAGTCTCTGTTTTCCACACACTTTTTCTGGAAATCGTAATCGAAGCGTGCTGCTTTGTCTTCCAGTGCCTTTACAATTTTCAGACTGTTCTCCAGGTGTTTATAGCTGTCTTCGTCGGTAGTTGTTCTCATTGCCTTTACATCAAGTCCTACATATTCCCCGTTGGAACCATAATTATTTTCCATCAGTACTTTGATCTGGTTAAATGCCTGACGGAGATTTTCCACGCCAAAGGATTTATCCTGGTCAAATTTAATGCCGTTCTGGTCATTTAAATGTACTGTCCATAATTTATTCATTGCAAGTGCAAAACCGATTTCATGGGAAGGGTCAAGGCCTGCTAATATTGCATGGGCACTTTCCAGATTGCCTCCCACTCTGGAAGGATCGATGGTAGCTGCGGAGATTGCCATTACATGGCCCATGGTGCCGCAGATACTCCGGTCAATCGGCTCGTTGGGTTTGGGTTCTATGACTACGCGGATCTTAGAATCATAGCGCAGCATTTCGTTGATGGCTTCGATTAACTGCCTGGTTGCCCATACAGGGCTTTTGGACTCTGCGCATAATGTACCTTCTCTTGCCAGCCAGATAACCAGCATATCGGTGCCCAGTTCATTGGCAATATCAATAGACCTTTTTGCTCTCCACATGGCGAAGTCCCTGTCCTCTTTGGAAGTGGACATGAATCCGCCGTCAATGGTATGGGGATCCATCCAGAGTCTGGGCGCTACAAATTCAGCAGCCATATGGTATTTGTCTAGCAGCTCTTTTAATTTTCTGGCTTCTGCCCGGATCTCTTCTTCGTTTAAATCATTCAGGTTTGGCACTGCATCATCATCGTGGAATTGAATTGCGGAAAATCCCATTTCTGAAAATTTCTTTACCTTTTCTTCAAAAGGAATATCATTTCTGGTAGCGGGACCGTAGGAATCTGCTCCGGTATGTACGTTCCATGGACCTACGGAAAATTTAAATCTTGACATATTGTATCCTCCTTATGTGTTTGTATGGCTCGGCAAATCTTTGCTTTACCATAATTCTTTATAACTTGATTATACTGTAATCAAAAAAATTAACTTTCATATATATGTTGATTTTATATGACTAATTTGCTTTTTTAGCTTTTCTTTCATCGGCTATTCAGGTATACTGTAGTCAGAGTTTGTTCCATTGTTAATTACAGATCACCCACAACCTGGAGACAGAAATATCAGTAATCCAAGATTGTATATCATCGTAAGCAGCAGTTTAACGAATGGAAGCAGATATTATTTAAACGGAACCGAGTTCCTGTGGAGGCGGCATATGGATCAAGAATACGAATTTGTGGAACATAATTTTCTGAATGATATTAAAATATTTATTGTGGAGCTTTCCCACAGGAAGCCCCATTTTCATAAAGAGTTTGAGATTTGTATGGTTCTATCCGGAATGGTGGAGGTTTTTTGCAATAAGCAGACCTATTTATTTTCGGATGGCTCCGTATTTCTTTTTAATCCCAGGCGTCCACATGAGCTGCATACCTCAAAAGGCAGCGCAGTTATATTATCACTGCAGATTTCCTCGGGATTTTGTGCCCGGTTTTACCCGGATATTTACAATCTGGAATTTGATTCTGTGGATATCGGAAAATATTTTTCCCAGAAAATAAAGTACATGGTACAAAGGGAAATTGAAGAATGTGCATACCTGTATTTTTTGAGAAATGCCAATTATGAGTTTAAATGTATGTCATTACTCTGCGATATTTTCTACAGACTTTTGTACTATTGCCCATACCACCGGATTACAGAGCTGGAGAGACGTTCCAGGAATGCGCATTTGGAGAGGCTGTCCCGTATTACAAAATTTATAGATGAGAATTATACTTCTAAGATACTGCTTTCGGATTTAGTAGAAGAGGAAGGTCTGTCTCTGTCCTACCTTTCTCATTTTTTTAAGGACAATTTCAATATGTCCTTTCAGGAATATGTAACCCTCCTTCGTTTTGAAAAGGCAAGATACCTGATTGCCCAGACGGATTTAAGTCTGACCGATATCTGCGTTACCTGTGGATTTTCCGATTATCGCTATCTGAGTCAGATTTTTGTGAAAAAAACGGGCATGACGCCTAAGGAATTTCGAAAAACAGGGAAAGTACGGATTATTTATAATGAAGCAGAAGAAAAAGAAGCAGCTACTGCCCAGATGTTCCTCGGAGAAGCAGAGTGTCTGCGGTTATTAGAAAAGCGGATGTAGGAAGCAGTATTTTTAGTGAAAAAGCACAGCAAATCACAACCGGTAGTTGTAATATGCTGTGCTTTTTGAAACGTATCATGGTATGTTTTAGGTGTCCTCGACTCAGCAAAGCATCTATACTTTTTCCCAGCCCTGTTCCATCTTTTTCTTAAGCTCATCAAAACTTTTCAGTCCGCTTAAGGAATCGTATGCAGTGACACAGGATGCTCCTGTAGCAGTGGCATATTTCATACAGTCTTCCCAGCAGTAGTTATTTAAGATTGCATACAGAAAGGCTGCGATGCTGGTATCGCCTGCTCCGGTGCCGGAGAGCACTTTATCCGGTTTAAAGCTGGGTTCGAAATGACGGATGCCTGTCCAGGCGCCGGCATTGAATTCCAGGCGTTCCCCTATTTTCTCCAGGGTTTCCTGATCAGAAGAGGCAAGGAAAAGCCCGGGAACACCGCATTTTAATAATACTATTTTGCAGCCCATAGCAAGGAGCTTTTGGGCGAGAGGTACAATATCTTCTTCCACGGACAGGATACTGGTAACGTCCCGGCCGTCGGCTCTGGCAATCCATTCCCGGTATCTGGGGCGGTCAATCATATAAGCCAGTTCTTCGATACTTGGAACAAAAAAGTCTACGTAAGGCAGGACTTTTTCCAGAATTGCTTCCCAATCCACCTTTCCGGCTTCGTCATTTTCATCAACGGCTGCCATGTCAAGGGAAGTGGCAACACCCAGGGATTTCACCCTTTGCAGGATTTTAAGCAGTTCACTGCCGCCGTCAGCATACAGGCTTTTCATCAGCGGCGGATAACCAAGATGGAAGAGACGTGCGTCCTTGATAATGTCAAAATCCAGGTCCTGCTCGTAAAAATAATTATTTGCACCGGAGTGGTGCAGGAAAATGCGGTCAATGCCTCTTGGAGCAATTACCACAGAATAAGAAGTATCTTCTTCCCCGGAGATACTCATACTGTTAATGGCGTTGTGTGATTTGATCTGGTCGGAGACGATACTGCCAAAATCATCATTTCCAATCTTACCCATCAGACTTACATTAGCTCCCAGTATTTTCAGTGCAAGACCGGTGTTGGATACGCATCCCCCAATATGTACATCTACGGATCCCATTTGAATCAATCGTCCAGGAACCAGCATATCATCTACTTTATCAATTTTAATGTTCGGAAAGTCCGGTGTAATATCAAGACAAATATGTCCTGCCACCACGACACTTGCTTTTGCTTCACTCATAGTTTACCTCCTGCATATCGCAGGTCTGCCTGCGATACTGCCATAATAAGTAGTTTGAAAGCGTTTTTTTTCAAACTTTACCTCCTGATTGTCTACTGCAGTTTCAGCAGTACTTCTTTTACGATCCGCTCGATGAATGCGGGGTTTCTCTCCAGCTCTTTTACCAGATCCGTATTCCGCCCTTTTCCGGTGGAACCAAAGAGTTCAATTTTTTTCATTACTTCCTGTTTAGTTGCTTCTACCGCTGCCGGAATCAAATCGATGATGCCTTTGTTCATAGACTGGAAATCCCGGAAAGCTGCTTCTACGGCTGCAACATTGATATCCGTAAAAATATTTACCTTGCTGATACCTTCCCGGATAGCCATTTTAAAATCCTGATCTGTCAGTCCGGAACCGCCATGGAGTACCAGAGGTACGGAGATAGTATTGGCAATTGTTCGAATCCGCTCAAAATCCAGTTTGGGCGGAAGTTTGTAAGCTCCGTGTGCAGTACCAACCGCAATTGCAAGTGCATCCACACCTGTTTTTTCCACAAAATCTTTCGCCTGGGCAGGATCTGTATAAAATCTGGAAGGATCATTTGTATGTGAATCACCTTCAAAAGAACCTTCATTGTCACCCACATGCCCTAATTCACCTTCGATGCTCGCACCATAGGAGTGTGCGATTTCAGCCATTTCTCTGACTTTTCTCACATTTTCGTCGTAAGAATCGGTAGAGCAGTCATACATGATAGAACTAAAGCCAAGTTCCAGTGCCTTTATGCAGGTTTCTTTTTTCAGGCCGTGGTCCAGATGGACGACAATGGGAACATTTGCTTTCTTTGCCATAGGCAGCAGATAATAGGACAATTCTTCCAGCGGACCGTAAGGAAAAAGTACTTCTGCAGTTCCCATAATCACGGGAGAACCGGTACTCTCTGCAGCAGCGATAATTCCTCTGGCAAGTTCCAGGTTTACTGCATTAAATAGACCGATGGCATACTTTCCTTTTTTGGCGGGTATCAGTACATCATTCATATTTACCAGCATTTCATTTACCTCCATAAGTATTGATAAATTTATGTTAAACGGAAACGGTACTTTTGTGTTGTTAAATTAGCTATTTTTAGTAGACTAATTTGCTATAAACGAAAATAAATGGGTATTTTGACGAAATATGTGAGGATAAGGAAAGGTATATTAGTTAAAAAATGGAAAATTATATGTGGAGTGCTACTGGCTGAATGGCTGATAATCGGGTATAATGGAAACAGTTCTAAAAACATGATGCCGGAATCAGAATCTAAATAATTTTTATAATTAAAAGATAATATTTTCAGGATATAAATTCCAAATATTCATAGGGGAAACTACGGCATCATTCCTGCATAATAATGAAGATAATAGTGAAAAAGAAGAAAGAGGTAAATAAATAATGAAAATATATGAAACAGCAGACCTGATTAGAAATACTCCGGTTTTATCTTCTATAATAGAAGAAAGAGAGTCTGTCTGGATGAATCCGGATCTGGTTTCATTTGAACTTGCCGCAAAAGATCTGGAACTTTCCATGAAGGATATCGACGAGGCAGAGGAGCGTCTGAACCGTTTTGCTCCGTTTATAGCAACTTGTTTTCCGGAGACAAGAGAACAGGGCGGAATTATTGAATCTGTACTGTCGCCCATTCCTAAAATGCAGGAATACATAAATGAGAAATATCAGAGCGCCCTGACCGGCAGGCTGTTATTAAAACAGGACAGTCATCTTGCAATTGCGGGTTCCATCAAGGCAAGGGGCGGCATTTATGAGGTACTGAAGCATACAGAGGATCTGGCATTAGAACATGGATTGCTTTCTTTTCAGGATTCTTATGAAATCCTGGCAGCGGACAAAAGCCGGTCCTTTTTCAATGACCATACCATACAGGTTGGTTCCACCGGCAACCTGGGGATGAGCATTGGCATTATGAGTGCCGCAATCGGATATAAGGTCATTGTACATATGTCGGCAGATGCAAAACAGTGGAAAAAGGACTTGCTGAGAAGCCATGGAGTCAAGGTTGTGGAATATGAATCGGATTATAGTGAGGCAGTTTTAAACGGCAGAAGATGTTCGGATATGGACCCCAATAGTTATTTTGTAGATGATGAAAATTCCCGAAATCTATTCCTGGGCTATGCAGTAGCAGCAAAGAGACTTATTGGGCAGCTGAAGGACCAGGGAATCAGCATTGATTCCCAGCATCCTCTTTTTGTATACATTCCCTGCGGAGTTGGCGGAGCCCCGGGCGGCATCAGTTTTGGCTTAAAACAACTATTCAAAAATTGTGTCCACTGCTTCTTTGCGGAGCCGGTTAAAGCACCGTGTATGCTTGTGGGAATGGCAACCGGGCTGCATCAGAACATTTCCGTACAGGATATCGGATTATCCGGGCAAACCCATGCAGACGGGCTGGCTGTGGGGCGCCCTTCCGGATTTGCAGGCAGCATTATGAAACCACTGTTAAGTGGAATCTTTACGGTCAGGGATGGGCATCTGTATGATTATATGCGTGATTTAATAGAAATGGAGGGTATCTTTTTAGAACCAAGTGCCTGCGCGGCATTTACCGGACCGATCCATTTGAATCAATATCCGGAGACAAAGAAATATCTGATGGAGAATCATCTGTACGGGAAAATGGATCAGGCAGTGCATATTGCATGGGCAACCGGTGGCAGCCTCGTGCCGGAGGAGATACGCAAGGAGTATATGGGGACGTATTTGAAGGAATTAAATACGCTTTAGCCCATTTATTTTATGATAGGAAGGAAAGCGGTATGACCGAAAAAGTATTGATTATTGATGATGATAAAGAATTGGGAATTCTATTAAAACAATGCATTGAGCACAATGGACATTGGGCTGATGTGGCAGCAACCGGCATGGAAGGAATTCGTTTTTTGCGTGAGGCTGGTGACTATAAGCTTATTGTTCTGGATGTTATGCTTCCGGATATCAGCGGTTTTTCAGTGCTGACGAAAATAAGGGATCTGTGTTCCATACCGGTATTGATGCTGACGGCAAAAGCCGATGAAAGTGATAAAGTTACCGGTCTGGAGCTGGGGGCCGATGATTATCTGACCAAGCCGTTTGGAATAAAGGAATTTCTTGCCCGGGTGAACTCGTTAATCCGGCGTTATACGGTGCTGAATGAAAAAGAGAAGGGGAATACTCAATTGGAGGTGCTTCGCTTTCAGGATTTGGTAATTGATATTGGCAGCCACGCAGTGCTGTTAAATGAAGCTGATGTCTATCTTACGGCAAAAGAATTCGATCTGTTATATTTTCTGGCTTCCAATCAAGGGAGAATTTTCACCAAGGAACAGCTCTATGAACAGGTATGGGCAAATGAATATGGATTTGATGACAGCAATATTATGTCATATATCAGCAGACTTCGAAAAAAACTGGAACCGGATGGTCAGGAGTTTGTTTATATACAAACAGTGCGGGGAGTGGGATATCGCTTTAACCGGGAGGTATAGTCATGGTAACGATGATTCTAAGTTTAGTCTGCACAGCGTTACTGGCAAGTGTGATCATACTTCTTTTACAAAAGCACTATGTAAAAAAGAAACTCAGGGAGGCATCCGTGATTTTGGATGAAATCGCAGACGGGAATCCGGACAGGCGCATGATCGATCATGAGAACAGTTTAACAGCAGAGCTGATCTATAAAATAAATGCAATTATGGTTAATATGAAAGAGGAAATGAACAGGCAGAAACAATCGGAATTAACATACCGCAGCCTGATCACCAGCCTTTCCCATGACATCAGAACCCCATTGGCGTCGGTGGCAGGATACCTGGAAGCATTGTCAAGCCACCTTGTAGACGAAGAGAACAGGGGGATGTATATTGACACAGCTCTTAAGAAATCATATAACCTGAAGGATTATGTAGATACGCTCTTTGAATGGCTTAAGCTGGAATCGGGAGAGCGCATCTATCTGTTCCAGGAAACGGATGTATATGAGTTACTCCGTACCATCATGACTGATTGGATACCCCATCTGGAAAATAATGGGTTTGATTTTGAAATAAATATACCGGATCATAAAAAATTAATATGTAAAATAGACCGCAGTGCGTTTCAGAGAATCATGAATAATCTGATACAGAATGTATTGGCACACAGTGGCGGCGACGTCTTTTTCTTAAGTACTGTATGCAGCAAAGATGTTTTGGAAATACACGCTGCAGACAACGGGAGTGGAATTTCGAAAGATGATCTGCCCCATGTTTTTGAGCGGCTTTATAAATGCAGCGCTGCACGGGGGACCAAAGGAAATGGTCTGGGACTTTCCATTGTAAAGGAGCTTGTAAAGGCGCATCAGGGAACCATTGAAGTTCGAAGCGGCCAGGGACATTTCAGCCAGGAACACTGTATTCCGGGACAAGGCGGCAGGGACAGCCAAAAGGCGGGATGTGAATTTATCATAAGGATGAAAATGATCTAGATTTTCTTACCTTCCCGGAGTGCTTTTTGGCGGATAGTATCCGATGGGAGCCAGTCGAATACTATCCGCCAAAAACACTTCGGAAACATGATAAATGCAAGCTGCCGGTAAGGTTTTGGTAAGGTTCATATGTTAAGATATTCCTATATTAATAAAAGGAGCAGATAATACATGGGCAATCAATTTATATTGGAGACAAACATGCTTAAAAAAACCTACGGAAACCGTACGGTAGTGAAAGATGTAAATATTCATGTGAAAAAGGGAAGGATTTATGGGCTGCTTGGCAGAAACGGTGCCGGGAAGACTACGATTATGAAGATGGCATTAAACCTGGTATCCGTTACAGCGGGAGAGATTTATCTTTTTGGAAATAATTTAAAAGAGAGTGGTAAATCGGTCTATTCCCGTATTGGTTCAGTAATCGAAATACCCGGGTTTTATCCGGGACTTACCGGAACCCAGAATCTGGAAGTATTTGCGAAGATAAGAGGGACGGTAAAGAAAAATGCAGTGCATGATGCCCTGGATGTAGTGGGGCTGCCCTGGAAGGATAAGAAAACTTTTTCCGCGTATTCCCTGGGAATGAAACAACGGCTTGGGATAGCCAATGCCATTTTAAATGATCCAGAATTGCTGATTTTAGATGAGCCAACAAACGGTCTGGATCCCATTGGCATTGCAGAAATGCGGGAATTTATGAAGAGGTTAAGCGTGGAGCAGGGGAAAACAATCATAATTTCCAGTCATATTCTGTCAGAGGTAGCGCAGCTTGCAGATGATATTGGGATTCTGCATGAGGGAAATCTTCTGGAAGAAAGCGATATGTTAAAGCTGAGAAAGAAAAATGAAAAGTATATTTTAGTTCAGGTTTCATCCGTCCCCAAAGCAGTATTGGAACTGGAAAAGAAACTTCAAATAAAAAAATATACAGTAGAATCAGATAATTTTATTCGTATATATGATGTCCAGCAGAATCCGTCCGAAATCAATGAAGCTTTTTACAATGCCGGAATCAGCGTATCTTCCCTGCAGATTTATAAGGATAGTTTGGAGGATTATTTTAAGAAGATTACGGGAGGTGAGGGAATTGCTTAATCTGATTGAAGCAGAAATCTTGAAACTAAGAAAAAGTAAGATGGTCTGGATATTGACGGTTATAGTCTGGGCAGTGCCAGGATTACTGATTATAAAGGAATTGTTCATAGTTTCAGCACTGAATTATGATGAGTGGATACGTACGATGAATATGTTTTCCGGTATCACATTCTCAGTTATGAATGGGTTGTTTCTTACTTTTCTGGTTCAAAAGGAGTACCAGGATAACACAATTATTAATGTGCTTACGGCTCCGGTAATCAAAACAGCATTTATACTGGAAAAGTTTTTGATCTGGGTTTTGTGGAATTTGGTTTTAATCATAGGAATTGATGGAATTGCACTGTTGGGATACAGGCTTTTATTTCCGTCCCGGTTCCGTATGGCAGATATGTGGGCACCTTTGCTTTTTGTTACCAAGAGCTGCCTGTTTCAGTTTTGTAGTCTGTCACCGGTTCTCTATGCAGCAGTTAAGCAGAAAAAATTATTTTATCCCTCGTTACTTTTGACTCTTCTGTTTGCGGTCATTGGCCTGGCTGCCTGGCAGACTTCACCGCAAATGCTTGTTTTGGCCAGCATTATTCCCTGGTCAGCAGCATCAGTGGGAGCCATGCTGGATCCATCAACGCCGTATTTTTATGCTGCAGTCTGTTCCGTTTTAATTTGCATGGCCACGGGTGTTGTGATGGCAGTGCGTTCATTTTCAAAGCAGGATCTGTGATTCTATTGACATAGCGGACGATGCCAGATATAATAATTTGAACAATGTTAAATGCTGTTCAAAAGGAGTAACGCTATGCCTTGTTGAACTGTTGTACCATGGGAAGAATTAGATGGTAAAATCTCAGAAGTGATGCTGGAAGGTGGAATGGTTGGCAGAGTTCAGGAAATTGTTGAAAGGAATAATTAAAATGAATATACAGATATTTGGAACAACGAAATGTTTCGATACGAAAAAGGCACAGCGGTATTTCAAAGAACGGGGCATTTCTTTTCAGTTTATTGATATGAAAGAAAAAGGGATGAGCAAAGGCGAATTCAATAAAGTTAGGCAGGCAGTGGGCGGGCTTGACAATATGCTTGATGAAAAGAGCAGGGACAAGGATATCTTAGCGCTGGTTCGATATATTGCTGAGGAAGATAAAGCCGAGAAGGTTCTGGAGAATCAGCAGATTCTAAAGACACCTATTGTGAGAAATGGGGCATCTGCCACAGTGGGATTTCAGCCGGATGTCTGGAAAATGTGGAAGTAGAGGAAGAGGAATGGATTAAAATAGAGTGAGTAAGTCGGAGTAGACTTATTCACTCTTAATTTTTGCTCTGCTCCAGGCTCCTAGGCCAATAATCAATATAAGAAGAATACCTCTGATGGCTGTCTGATAGTAAGAAAAGACACCTAATAAATCAAGTGCATTTGTAATAACACTGAATATCAAGATTCCAATGATACTTTTCCCAATACTGCCAACCCCTCCAATCAGGCTGGTACCGCCAATAACTACCCCGGTGATGACAGAGAGAGCGGCATTGTCTCCCTGCAATGCAGAAGCAGTGTTTAATTTTGAAGAATTCAAAATTCCGGCTATACCCGCGGCTAAACCACTTAAAATAAATACCGAAATTTTATAAAATGCAATATTTATTCCGCTATTGTGTGCAACCTCTGAATTTCCACCCATAGTATAGATATTTCTTCCAAAGCGGGTAGAGGTTAAAATATACCAGGTTATCAGAACCAGAGCGATAAGAAGTAAAATCAGGAAAGGAATACCAAATAGTTTTCCATTTCCAATTTCTGCATACCAGCTATTTTTACTGATGATGGGATTGCCATCAGATATTTTAAGGGCAATTCCCTTTATAATATAGGAGGTTCCGATGGTTGCAATAAAGGAGCTGATATGGCATTTTGCAATTAAAAATCCATTTACCAGTCCAAGGAGGCAGGCTGAGAGAATACCCATCATAATGGAGAATATTTGCCCAATATATGGTTCTGCAAGTACACTGATCAAACCGGATAATGCCATAATAGAACCGACGGATAAATCAAAATCCCCACCGATAATTGCAAAAGTCATACCGCATGCCATAATTCCGTAGATGGATGCCTGAATTAAAATATTTGTTATGTTATCAATGGTAAGGAAAAATGAAGAAGCAATACTCATTACAATAATAATAGCGAGGAGTACAATTAGTGGTTTCTGCTCTCTAATGATTTTCTTGATGATTAACATTTTTTGCCCTCCTGATCTGCATATTTTGCTTGCGGTTCCAAACTTCAAAGGCAATTGCCAGAATCAAGACAAGACCTTTTACGATATTTTGATCAAAAGTCTGGAATCCCAACAAATTCATTGCATTTCCAAGAATGCCCAAAGTAAGAACCCCAACAAAAGCTTTGCCGATACTTCCAACACCGCCTGACAGGCTGACTCCTCCTAAAACGGCAGCCACAATGGCATCCATTTCATAACCGGTCCCGGCAGTCGGTGTTGCACCAAGGGTACGGGAAGTTAATACAATGGCTGCAGCTGAAGCCATTAACCCTGATATTCCATAACATATTAACTTTACAAGTCCCGTCTGTATACCGGATAATTGACTGCATACGGTACTAAAGCCTGTGATATGCATTTTACGTCCAAACGTTGTGCGGCTTTCTATTACGGACAAGATGATAGCTAACAGGAAATAGATTATGACAGGAATGGGCAGGTATCTTCCGATACTTCCGGTTCCGATTGCATTATAGAAACTGGAATTGCTTCCTTCCAGAGAAAACCCCTGTGTGTATAACAGACTTAATGCAGAAAAAAGCAATTGGGTTCCAAATGTGATCATAAGGGATTCTCCGGAGTTTGCATGAGTGAGGACAACAATCAGACCGTTTACCAGTCCACATAAGATCCCCACGAAAAGTGCTGAAAGTATAGCGGGAACGGCAGGCATTTTCGAACTGAAAGAGATGGCAATGATTCCGGTAAATGTCATGATACTTCCAATAGACAGATCCATATGACCGCAGATTAATACAAAGGACATGCCGATGGTTAAAAGTCCAAGAATGCAGCATTGCCGAATTACGTTAATTAAATTCTGAACAGTTAAAAAATTATCTGCTGTGAAGGATGCAATCAGGATGAAAATAAGCAGCAAAATCAAATTTGAAAATTTAAACAGTTTCTCTCTCATTTTTCCTCCCTTAAGATTGCAGTTTTCATAATATTTTCAGGGGTCTTATCCGCTCCGCATAATTCCCCTTTTAGATTTCCTTCATGGATTACCAGGAGCCTGTCGCTCATATTAATGATTTCTGGTAATTCGGAAGAGATTATGATAATGGATTTACCTTCGTCGGCCAATTGGTTTATTAGCTGGTATAGTTCGTACTTTGCACCTACATCGATTCCTCTCGTAGGTTCGTCCAGTATGATAATCTGCGCATCCGTAAAGAGCCATTTTGCCAGAACGACTTTCTGCTGATTGCCTCCGCTTAAACTCAGTGCGGAAGTTTCCGTACCGGATGTCTTGATGTGAAGTTTTTTAATATAAGAAAGTGCAGCTTTCTTTTCAAGAGATTTGTCTACAAATCCTAATGACGTAACTTTATGTAAGGCGGCCAGACAGGTATTGACACTCAGGGACTCTTCGAGTATCAGTCCCTGATTTTTCCTGTCCTCGGTAACAAAGGCAATTCCCATATCTATGGCGTTTTTGGGAGAATTTATATGTACTGGATTTCCGTTTAAGGTAATGTTACCGGAAGTTAACTTGTCGGCTCCGAAGATGCATCGGACGATTTCTGTACGCCCTGAACCGACCAGCCCTGCGATGCCAAGGCGTTCTCCTTTATGTAACTGAAAGGAAATATTTTGAAATGCTTTGTCTCTGGTAAGATTTACTGCCTCTAATACAATTTCGGATTGGAATGTGCCTTCTCGTGGTGGATATTCCTGATCCATACTTCTTCCAACCATTTTTGATATGATTGTTTCTTTTGTCAGTTCCTGAGTTGGTTTTGTATCAATCACCGCACCATCACGCATAATGGTTACACGGTCACAGAGGCGGAATATCTCATCTAAACGGTGTGAAATGTAGATTACAGTAATTCCGGATGCCTTTAGCTGATCGATGATCGCAAATAGATTGTCTAATTCCTTAGAAGTCAAAGTTGCGGAAGGTTCATCCATAATAATAATTTTAGATTGAAAGGATAAAGCTTTTGCAATTTCAGTCATTTGTTTGCGTGCAACACTTAAGTTTTCTACTTTTTCTTTCGGATCAATGGACAATCCTACCTTTTTAAGAAGAATGGCGGCTTCTTCGTAGATATTCTTCCAATCGATGCCGCGAATTCCTTTTTTCTTCAGCCTTCCTACAAAAATGTTTTCGGCGATACTGAGGGAGTTAACCAGGTTAAATTCCTGAAATATGATACTAAGTCCAAGTTGCTGGGCTTCCAGAGGGGAAGAAATCCGCACTTCCTTCTGATCGATTTCTATGGTGCCGGAATCTTTTGCAATTACTCCGGTAAGTACTTTCATAAGCGTGGATTTACCAGCACCATTTTCCCCCACAAGCCCAAGAACTTCCCCTCTTTTAACTTTCAGGGAGATATCATTTAAGGCCGTCACGCCTGGAAACGTTTTGGTAATATGTTTTAAATTTAAGATGTAGTCATCTGTAGTTTGCTTCATAAATACCCTCTTTTCTTGTGTTTCAGTTTACCAGAGAAGAGACGGGTCATAATCATTTACATTTGTAGAGTCTAAGAGATCTATTTTATCTTTATACCAGCTTTCGACTTTTTCGCCGTTTATTGCTTTTACAAGAACATCAAGAGAGGTACGTCCTTCTTCAACGAGTGGCTGAACGGAGGTAGCAATAATTTCTCCTGATTTAACCATGTCGGCACCTGCTTTACTTCCATTATAGCTGACTACGGCCACATCTTTTCCTGTTACACCCATAGACTTCATAGCCTGTACCACACCTACGCACATTGTATCATCGTGAACCCAGATACCGGCAATATCAGGAAATTTAGTAAGAATGTCTTCTGTAACAGTCATGGCTTTTGCCTTGTCATAGTCACCGGCCAGTTTTGTTACAATTTCAATATTACTTCCGGCAACAGCTTCTTCAAAACCTTTCGTTCTCAGGATTTGCGCGGAGGTTCCGGCGCTTCCTTCAACGATAGCAACTTTGCCGCCTTTTTCGCCCAAGGCTTTTTTCAGCATTTCGCCTGCAGATTTTCCTACATCTTCATCATCAGCGCCTACAAATGAAGTAATGTATTCACTGCCGCTTTCATCAATATTCATGGCACCCATGACAACAGGGACTCCGGCTTCATGTGCTGCTTTTACAGCAGGAATGATGGAAGTTCCATCTACGGGATTTAAAACAATGCCATCTACTTTCTGTGATACGAGAGAGTTAATCTGATCTGTTTGCTTACTGGGGTCCCACCCACCGTCCAGTTCAATCAGTTCGATTCCAAGTTCTTTTGCTTTTTCTTGTATTCCCTGTGCAAAAACTTTTACAGCCGGCGCACTGAGCTGACAATAAGCAACACCTATTTTTAAATTGGCCGTGGTACTTTTTGTTTCGCCTGAAGCTTCTGCTGACTTTGTATCGGCAGTATTGGAAGCAGCTGCAGTAGATTTTTCAGCAGTATCCTTTGGGGCAGAAGCACATCCAGCCAAAAGTCCGGTAACCATTGTTGCACACATTAGAACAGATAATAATTTTTTTTTCATAATTCATTCTCCTTTTAATTAAATAGATATTTATTTATAAAGTTTCTTGAAACCATTTGGATATGTCTTCAAAAACAATCTGCCGGTTGGGGTCCATTGGGATATTATGATCAATACCTTCATAGATTTTTATTTTTTTTATGGAAGATGCAGCCGCTTGATACATCTGCATGGATTCCTCAGCGGGTACCAGTTCATCCTTTTCACCATGTGCAAAGAAGATGGGATGATGAATGGAACCGCATTTTTCAATTGGTCTGTAACTCATCATATTACGAAGAGATGATAGGGAAACGAATGCGTTGATGTCATTATTCAGGAAGCTGTCTAGTTGGAGATTCTTTTTTTCTTCTTCACTGGAATGATACATTTCCAGTGTATGAATCAACTGGGATTTTCCAGTTGCAGCTGTAATTTCTTCATCTTTTTCTAATATTTTTAGAAAATATTGAAAATCCCCCTCATTTCTGGACCAGACTCCTTTCATCCATTCATAACAATTTCCGATACCAGACATGGAGACAGTACTTTTAATTCGTGTATCGATGCCGCTGACATATACTGCAGTCGAGGCGCCCATGCTGATTCCGGCAACTCCGATTCGATTTTTATCTACGCAGGGAAGTGTAGAGATATATGAAACTGCGCTTAAAAGATCTTCCGGCCATTGTGTTGCACAGTACAATTCATATCGGTCCGGATCCAGTGAACTGCATCCTCTAAAATCAAATCGTGCAGTACAAAATCCACTTTGAACCAGGTGGTCTGACAAAACATCAAGCCCGTCATTCTTATGTCTGGAATGTCCGTGACAGAGTAAAATGATGGGGAGCTTCTGTTCTAAGAATTGTTCATCAATATTGATAACCATGGATTTTTTAACACCGCAGCTGTAAAAATATTTTCTGAATTCCATAAGCATTTCTGTCCTTTCTTTTAATAGTTTAAGTATAGCATAGTAAAATTTTTGATTCAATTCTATTTTACTACCAGTTAGTAAAACGTTTAACTGATTTATTTACTTGCTTTTGTTTATCGGCTTTAGTATACTGAGGTCAATAAAATCTGAAAGATTAAATATGTGAAAGGAGGTCTTCAATATGGCAAATATCAAGGATGTAGCTAAGCGCTCAGGTGTTTCAATCGCTACAGTTTCTAACTATATCAATAATAAAAAGAAGGTGGGGGAAGAGACGGCAGCCCGTATTGATGAAGCAATCAGGAGTCTGAATTATGTAGTCCATAATTCCGGAAGAGAACTTAGAATGCAGAAAAATAATGATATAGGTATTGTCTTTCCCAATATTTCCGATCCATATTTAGAAAAGATAATAAGTAGCATCAAGGGTTATTTCTCCCAGTATGATCAAAACTTTGTTCTTGAGTTATCGGATAATAATACGGAAAAAGAGACGAAAGCAGTTCTAAATCTCATAGGAAGGAGTGTTTCCGGGATAATACTATATTCCTGCCAGCCTGATAATTTGTCTATATTTGAAAAACTGGAGCGTTCCAGAATACCTTATGTTTTAATCGATCACAAACCGCAGGAATTAGATTGTAATTTTATATCTGTGGATCATGAAGATTTATTTTACCGGCTTACGAAGGAAGTACTGAACAAAGGTTTCCGTAAAATATCTATGATCCTGGGGCCCTATGAATTTGCTGAAAACAGAATGGCTTTGAAGGGGTATCAGGAAGCATTTGTAGATAAGGACATTTCTTATGAGAAAAATATTGTGATTTCCACAACAGCGATTAGAGAGTGTGGATTTCGGGCAGGAATCCAGTTATTTGAAGGAGCAGATGATATACCCGATATTATTTTTACAACCTCTTACCGGTTGGCTGAAGGTATTAAATATGCTATGAAGATCTATCATATAGATGAACGGAAACATATATCAATTGTCACCACGGGTGATGCGGTAGATGATGTTTTTTATCACGATGAAACCATTATTAAGACATCCCGTTCTGCCTACAATATAGGAGAAGAAGCGGGAAAACTGCTATTGAAAAATATTAAATCTCCGATCGTATTTGAGAAAGAAGAATTGTGTTTTCAGGATAGTTTTCTCTTAAAAGATATTAAGGATTACCATGAATCTGCTGAAGAAAATAGCCTGATATTTGAAGATGAGATCTGTGTTCTATTATTAGACGATGAGAGTTCTGTCAGTGGTTTATCCAAGCTGCTGATTGATTTTTATGCAAAAGAGAAAATTAATGTACGCATAAAGAAGGTTCTTCCTGAAAATGCTTTTGAATATATTTGTGATTATTTTGAGAGTAGCAGGGATGACATAGATGTTATTTTATTCGATTTGCCCTGGCTTCCCTATTTTGCAGATAAGGGCTGCCTTTTATGTCTGGATGAAATGATGCAGGATTCTGATTTTCATACAGAACATTATCTCACAGGTACAATGGATCATTATAGTATGTTTAAAAACAGGCATTATGCACTACCTTATATGGCATGTACTCAGCTTTTGTTTTATAGGAAGAGTTTATTCCAGAGTGAAAGTATTGCCAGGGATTTGGATAAAAGATTCATGGTACCGCTAAAAATTCCACAAACATGGTTTCAGTTTAATACATTGGCAAAATATTTTACCAGGTCTTACAATCCGGATTCCCCGGTGCCATATGGGCATACTATGTCTATTTCTTATCCGGAGCAGCTGGTATGTGAATTAATGCCGCGAATATGGGATTATCATGGAGACTTGTATAACAGTCAAAATGATATTATTATAAATAACCATGCCATAAAAAAGGGACTGCGCAGCCTGTTGGAAGCTGTACAATATTCTACACCTGAGTTTTTAAGTGACAGGCCATCAGATACCGTTCAGCATTTTATGGCTGGAGAAACTGCTATGCTATGTACCTTTTATAATTATGCAACAGATATTGTCGAACGTTCTAATTCTTCTATTGTAAATGATTTTGGATATACAACCCTTCCCGGCACTTCGGTTATGGCGGGGTGGTGTTTGGGAATCAGTCATAATTCAAAAAAAGCGGAACATGCATTTAAATTTATAAAATGGGCTTCGGGATCTGAGATTGCTATCGCACATACCATACTAGGAGGTCAGTCACCCAATATTTCCGTATATCGTAATTACGATATGGTATCTTTATATCCATGGCTTCCAAAAGCATTGTGGGGATTTGAAAAATCTAAGAAAAGGCTGACACCAATAACGGCAGATGGGAAGATTATCAGTGAGAAAGGTGAGGAAGATAAAATATATAAATATTTGCTGCCTATGCTTAAAAAATTAGAATCGGGTAGTATACCGGATAAAGATGAGATTCAGGATATGATTAGCAGAATGCAGCGGGAGATGAACAGGCTGTTTATATAGTTTACAGAGGGTTTCGCTGAGTAAGGAGACGCTTTGTTTCAGCAGGTAGTGTACGAAAAGATGGGGCGTGGAGGAATTACATGGACTCTGTCGGCTGGCCGCAGAACTGGCATTTTCTATCCTTCCGAAAGTGTTTTTAGCGGCCAGCTGACGGAGTCCGTGAAAAAAATGTTCACCTACAACAACTGCCTGATATAATCAGCAGGCAGCATAGTCTTCTTTGCAGTCTGTTCAACAGACCATCCCTGCGCCAGACAGCGCTTTGCTGCGCTCTCCATACTTTCCGCCGCTTCAACGATATGCTGTTCAAAATCGTAAAACCGCATGACTCTCTGTCCCCACGGGTACTCCCTTATGCCATGTAAAAATTCAATTTCCGGAATAAGTTTTATTTTTTCGTACCATTTCTCTAGATCATTTGTTTCGAAGTACAATTGAAAATTGTTTTCTTTACTTAAGGGCTTCAGGTCTGCATCCACTAATTCTGCATAATTGCTTTGTAAGGATAATCCACCTTCAAATGATACATGGGCACCTAAATCCATGGTTACCTTTTGTTCCATTACGGTTTCATAAAAATATTTTGATTTTTCCATGTTCTGAACTGCGATCAGCGTTCCACCATATTTCATTTCATTCACCTCCTTTGGCTGCCTACATTATATAATTAAAATTTAGATATTTCGTTGTAAAAATCGGACATGTTTTCTAAATACTGAGCTGGTGTAACACCGCAAATCAATTTAAAATCCCGGGTAAAGTGAGAATGGTCATAATATTCCATCAGGTCTGCCACATGAGCGATCGTTGTAGGTGCATTTGTATTTTGCAGTAACTGAATCGCCTTATTGACTCGGACTAAACGAGCAAAGGATTTTGTACTGGTTCCGATGTATTGTTTGAAAATCCTGTTTAAATGCCGTTCACTATAATGAACGGATTTTGCAATGTCTTTTGAAGATATCGAGCCGCCTGCCCGAATGATATGATTTGCGGCCATTTTTAAACTTTGGTTTTCTTGATACTGTTCATTTTCATAATTTTTTGCAATATACATCAGTAAGAGTTTGTCTAATTCAGAAAAAAGGAAATCAACACTCCCTGACTTTTCAATAATCTCAAAAATAAAATTCTGCAAACTTTTTTGAAATAAAGCCAGAGAAAATGTTTTGTCTGCCAGATCTGCCTGATTTTCTTTTATAAATGGAAAAAGCCCCCAGGGCTGAAATTCAATAATCAGGATCAATATGGCGTCTTTTGCCTGTTTACCCACTGTATTAGTTATTGTTGCAGCACCAAATAAATCTCCTTCCATCTTATTTCCGTCAAAATGAAAGACAAGTGTTGAACTTCCATGTGGAATAACCGTATATTGATCAGATATTATATTTTCGTTGGGAAAAGTAAGGGTATAATTTGATATGTATGGATTCAATGCTGTATCTGGGAGCACATATAAATAATCATCTGTTTTTAGTAAAATGCGTCTGTTGTCATAATAATTGCTGATTGCTGTCTTATCTATCATTCTTATCACCGCCTAAGCTATTATAGGAAAATAAGGCAGAAAATGTCAAGTAGCACTTATGTCTGAAGGACTGCAATCAGGAATGATCACTTAAAGATTACACATAAAAAGTTCTGGAATTATGTATTTGCAAGTGCTAAAATAAAAAGCAATGAAAATATGGAGGAAAATTAATATGAAAACAAATGAAATTAATATACGCGATCCTTTTGTCTTATTAGACGGAGATACCTATTACATGTATGGCACCAGAGGCCCCAGATGCTGGGGCAGTGATGACGGACTGGATTGTTATTACAGCAAGGATCTTAACGAGTGGACAGGACCGGTTGAAGTTTTCCATAAACCGGAGGGCTTTTGGGCAGATCAGAATTACTGGGCACCGGAGTGCCATAAATATCGGGGAAATTACTATATTTTTGCTTCCTTTAAGGCAGATGGGGTTTGCAGGGGTACCCAGATCCTGAGATCTGCTCATCCGCTGGGACCATTTCAAGTGCACAGCGAATCTCCGGTTACACCCAAAGAGTGGGAATGTCTGGACGGAACGTTATATATTGATTCCAGCCAGGTCCCTTACATCGTTTTCTGCCATGAATGGGTACAAATAGGTGACGGGGAAGTGTGTGCCATTGCATTATCTGAGGATTTGAAAAAACCCGTCAGCGAACCAAAGGTATTATTTAGGGCATCGCAGGCTCCCTGGATAAAGAAGCTGGATACGGACAGGCTTGGCAAGGACGTGGAATGTTATTGCACCGATGGACCCTTTATGCATCGCTGTCAGGACGGCACCTTATTAATGCTTTGGTCGAGCTTTGGAGAAGAAGGGTATACGGAGGCCATAGCCAGAAGCGATAATGGGGATATCTCAGGAAAATGGGAGCAGGAACCGAAACTGCTGTTTAAGAAAGACGGCGGGCACGGGATGCTTTTTAAAACGAAAGAGGGAGCGTTGATGTTATCCCTTCATTCCCCGAATGAAACTCTTAAGGAACGGCCGGTATTTTATAAGATACAGGAAGAGGATGGGAAAATATACGTATAATGATGCAGGAGAAATATCTGAAAGGACGTAATACGAAGGGAGGCAATATGAGCAGGATATTGATTATAGAAGATGATGAAGCATTAAATACAGGCTTGAGCTTTGATCTGGAAGCAGAGAATTATGAAATAGTATCCGCCTTTTCCCTGGAGGAAGGGCGGAATATTCTGACAGAACAGACATTTGACTTGATTTTCCTGGATGTAAACCTTCCGGACGGCAATGGATTTCAATTTATACAGGAGTTGAAAATGACAAAGGATACTGCTGTTATTTTCCTAACTGCCTGCGATATGGAAAGTGATGCCGTCAGAGGGTTTGACCTTGGAGCAGATGACTATATTACAAAGCCGTTTAGCATGGAGCTGCTTCGCAGAAGGGTTGCGGCGGTTTTAAAGCGGTGTTCAAAAACAGAAAATAAAAATCAGTACAGGGATTCTTATTTACAGATTGATTTTGACAAACCGGAAACCAGAATCAAGAATCAGGAGCTGACACTGACACCAACGGAATATAAAATGCTGAAACTTTTAACGGCACATCCCGGACAGCTTCTGACGCATCAGGTAATGTTAGAACATCTGTATGACAGTGAAGGCAATTTTGTAGATAAACATGCCCTTGCGGTAAATGTAAACCGGCTTCGTTCCAAGATTGAAGATGATATCCATAAATATATCAAGACGATTTATGGTATGGGGTATCAATGGGCGGGTGAGAATCATGGGTGCTAAGTTTAAGCTGCAGACAGTATGGATTTACAAAATATTTTATGGAGCAGGTATTTTAATGCTTGCAATATTCGGCATTCTGGTTTGGAATGTGACGGATAATCCGTTTATGCGAGTGCTTTTGCTTGGATTTGGAATCGGATTTTTAGGAATTGGCGCAGTGGTAATTGCAGTTATGCGCAGACAGATAACAGGTTTTACAGATTCAATGAGTACCTGCCTGGATGAGATGCTGGATGAAAAGGAAAATATTGTGTTTGATGAGATCAGCGAGACACTTTTATCGAAGCTGCAGTCTAAACTGAGGAAGCTATATGAAATTTTACAGCGGCATAATCAAAACAGTCTGGAAGAAAAGAGGGCAATTCAGAGTCTGGTATCGGATATTTCCCACCAGACAAAGACACCCGTTGCAAATATAAAAATGTATGCCGGAATTTTGCAGGATCGGGAAGTAGAACGTGAAAAACAGAAAGAATTCCTGCATTCCATTACGGTTCAGGTAAATAAACTGGATTTTCTTATACAGGCAATGATTAAAATGTCCAGACTGGAAACCGGCATATTTGAGATGCGGAAAAAAAGAGCTTCCGTTTACGAAACACTTGGAATGTCATTAAACAGCGTTTTTCCAAAAGCAGAACAGAAGCAGATCGATATATCGGTTGACTGTCCCGAAGATCTTTTCCTGTGTCATGATGTAAAATGGACGGCGGAGGCGATATCGAATATCCTGGATAACGGGGTGAAATATACACCGTGCGGCGGGAAAATTGCTGTTTTTGCAGAGCGGCAGGAGTTTTATACCAGAATCAGAATACGCGATACCGGCAAAGGAATTCCGGAAAAGAACCAGGCATCTGTTTTTAAGCGTTTTTATCGGGAAAAAGAAGTACATGAACAGGAAGGAGTGGGGATAGGCTTATATCTTACAAGGGAGATCATAACTTTACAGGGTGGGTATGTGGAAGTTAGATCCAAGCCCGGGGAAGGGGCAGAATTTATGATTTACCTTCCTAATTGAGATTATTTCCAAGGAGCATAGGGACAGATGTCTGCCCTTATGCTCCTTGTGCCGCCAGGCGTTACTTATGTATGCAGATTATCACAGTTTCGAGATAATGTGCTTTTGAGATAAGTTTGAGATAATTGAATGGTAAGATAAAGTCATCAAAAGAAAGGGGAACAATTTATATGAGTATTATATTAGAAACCAGGGAATTGAAAAAATATTATGGGATGGATCCAAATATCACAAGAGCATTGGATGGTGTAAATATATCAATAGAGCAGGGAGAATTTGTGGCAGTTGTGGGAACTTCTGGAAGCGGTAAATCCACATTGCTCAATATGCTGGGAGGCCTGGATATTCCCACATCGGGAAGTGTGCAGATCCGGGATAAGGAAATTGCAAAAATGAATGACGAACAGCTGACTATTTTCCGGCGACGCAATATTGGATTTGTGTTCCAGAATTATAATCTGGTTCCTATTTTAAATGCTTATGAAAATATTGTTCTCCCGGTGGAACTGGATGGCGGTACGATTGATAAACATTTTTTGAAGGACGTGGCTGGGATGCTTACCCTGGAGGATAAGCTTACTAATATGCCCAATAATTTATCCGGAGGACAGCAGCAGCGTGTGGCAATTGCAAGGGCATTGATTACAAAGCCGGCTATTATTCTTGCTGATGAACCCACTGGGAATCTGGACAGTAAAACCAGTGCAGATGTACTGGGACTGCTGAAGATGACAAGTGAAAGATTTCATCAGACAATCGTCATGATCACTCATAATAATGAGATTGCGCAGCTCGCAGACAGAATTATCAGGATTGAAGACGGAAGGATTGCCAATTAGGGGGGAAAACAGATGCTGGAAAATAATAATAAAAAAATCGTAGATAAACTGGCAAAGCGCAGTTTTTTCAAAAATAAAATGAGAAATATTGCAGCGGTGACAGCAATTGCGCTCACCGCACTGTTGTTTACCTCCATCATAACGATTGGAATCGGTGCATCCCAGTCAATGACTCTGACTAGCCAGAAACAAAAAGGCAGTAAGGCAGATGCAGACCTGCGTTACATGACGGCAGACCAGTTTCAGAAGCTGAAAGAAAGTGACATGGTGGAAACGGTGGGAGAGAGGCGTCCAATCGGTTTTCTGTCAAATACAAACCATCACAATGTTGAGCTGGACTATATGGATGCAGTAGAGCAGGAGATGACCTTTAGTGTGCCTACCCATGGAAAGGCACCCCGGGCGGCGAATGAAATTGCAACTACTGATAGAGCATTGGAGGATCTTGGAATTACACCGGAGGTCGGGGCAAAGATCCCGGTAGAATTTGAACTCCGGGGAGAAATACACCATTTTGATATGGTATTGTCCGGCTGGTGGGAAGCTGGCGGCATGCCGGTCAGCATGATGATTGTTTCGGAAGCGTTTATGACGGAAAATGACGCATTATTTCCTTACACTTACCACCAGGATCTGGAAATGGCAGGCACTTATTTCTCTGATATTGTATTAAAAAGTAATGCAAATATTCAGGATCAGTTATTTTCCTTTATCCGTTCAGTAGGAGGAGAACCTGAGGACAGAGAAGATCCTGATTATATTCTAAGTGCAGTGAATCAAGTCACAAATCCTCCGTTAAATATGAAACTGGTTATTGGTATTGCCGGCTTTGCAGTTCTTTTTATCATATGCGGCTATTTACTGATTTACAATATTTTTGATATCTCAGTAGCTCAGGATATCAGGCACTACGGACTTTTGCGTACGGTTGGATCCTCAAAAAAACAGATCAGGCAGATGGTAAACAGGCAGGCAGTGTGGCTTTCCTGCATCGGAATACCGATCGGATTGATATTAGGATTTTTCCTTGGGAAGAGTGTACTGCCTTCTGTAATGGATATGTTTGCGAATACAAATAAAGGAATTACCGTGGAAGTATCACCAAATCCCATAATTTTTATAGGAGCTGCACTTTTTGCCGTAATAACAGTTTATTTAAGTGTCCGCAAACCTGCAAAAAAAGCATCCAGAATCTCTTCCCTGGAAGCGTCCAGATATGTGGGTGACAGCGCGGTAAGCAAGAAAAAAACCAGCAAACGAAAAAATGGTTCCAGAATTACACATATGGCATGGGCAAATTTGGGTCGGAATAAGACCAGAACTGCATTTATCATGATTTCTTTACTGTTATGTACCGTGTTATTAAATTCTGTGTTCGTAATAGCCGGAAGCTTTGATACTGATAAATGGATCAAGTCCCTGAGTAAAACCGACTTTATTATTGCCAGTTCCAGCACGTTTAATAATATGAAAGGGTTTATTCACCATGACGATGCGCTGGATGAAAATATGGTAAAGGCAGTGGAGGAACAACCTGGCGTGATAGATGGCGGACGTCTATTTAAAAATACACTGGATGATAAAAGTGTCAGCTTTGATTATGGTTTCAAGATCGTGGATACAGAAGAGAGTGACGGGTACAGTTATGGAATTACAGCAGAGGGTGAGTCTTTTACACTTGCAGATGATAAACGTCCAATGTGTAATGCATTTGGAATGTCAGATGCTGTTTTATCCAGAATGACTATTGTAAACGGCGAAAAAGACCTGAACGTATTGCGGGAGAAGCTGGCAGAAGGAAACTATATAATTGAAGGAGTCAGCGAGGTCCGGGGCAGTGGCAATGTTTCTGTCAAAGAATACAACTGTGAAATTGGCCAGAAGGTGGATGTTTATGTAGACGGAAAGAAGGCAAAAACATTTACGGTTTTGGCTCAGGCGCTTCTGAACGATGTAGAATATGAGGTTCCCTCAATTAATACAGGTGTAGTCCAGGTAGGAAATGACAGCCCGTATTTCTATATGTCTCAGAACGACTTTGAAACAATTTATCAAAATCCTACACTTTTGAGTTATTCCTTTAATATAGATCCGGAATATGAAATGCAGATGGAGGAATTTCTGGATGATTATATTCAGAATGAAAATCCAAACGGAAGCTATAATTCCGTTAGCCTGCTGAAAGCAGATGTAAAGAAAACCCAGCAGGTAGTGTACGTCATAGGTGGTATTATAGGAATTGTAATGGGAATCGCCGGCATAATAAACTTTATAAATATGGTTATCACCAGCATTATCACCAGACGTCATGAATTTGCAGCAATGCAGAGTATCGGTATGACGAAAAAGCAGTTAAACCGGATGATGACGATGGAAGGAATATACTATGCATTGGGTGCAGGTATCCTTGGAATCATCAGTTCAGGAATTTTAGGAGTGACGCTTGTGCGGATGATCAGTTCGAATATTTGGTTTATGACCTTCCATCTGACTATCATTCCGGCAGTGATTATCTGTGTTGTCTTTCTGCTGATAGCCATTATTGTGCCAACAATATCGCTGAAAATATTTCATAAAGGAAGTATTGTTGAGCAGCTGAGAGAAACAGAATAAATATGTGAAGGTACTGCAGTATGGATGGGAAAGCATCTGTGCTGCAGTTTTGTATTAGTCAGAATTGTCGAACGCTAACTGAACAAACTCTAACTTAAGGGTATCATGATTCTGCTTATAAACGGTGCGCTCTGGTTGAAACTGTTAAATTATATTAATATGTTACTTGTAAAAAAAATGTGTTGCAATATTTATACTATTGTGCTATCATAAAGATATTCAAATATTCTACACGCTGGCTGTTCTGCCAGACAAATTCCAATTGACATTATAATAATATATGAGGCGTTGCTATGCTTGACGTAAATGGTTATCCGATATTTACTATTTAAAATATATCTGACTTTTCTTACGCTGCAAGGATACTGCCTTAAAGTAAGAGGAGGACTACTATGAATCATTCGCCCAAAATAAGTAATATTCAGACTGAAAAAGAGAAAACAGAACCATTTATCATGCTGCCTACGGTTGATTTTTGTTTTAAGGAGCTGATGTGTAGTGAGAAAGCCAGGAAAGGATTAATTGCAGCATTTTTGAACCTGGACCCAAAGGATATTCAGGAAACGGTACTTATGAATACAAGCCTGCGAAAGGAAAACGAAAATGAAAAGCTAGGAATTCTTGATGTAAGGGTAAGAATGCATGACAATACCCAGATTGATCTGGAAATGCAGGTACTTCCTTTCCACTGTTGGGAGGAGCGCACCCTGTTTTATGCCTGCAAGATGTACACAGACCAGATTGTTAGTGGCGATAATTATGATGTTCTGGTGAAATGTATCCAGATCAGTATACTTGACTTTGCATTTTTAAAGGATACAGATCAATGGTATTCCTGTTTTCATCTCCGGGAAGACCAGAGAGGTAGTTTATATTCCGATAAACTTGAGATGCATGTACTGGAACTGCCAAAGCTGGGGAATGGGGAAGAAGCGGAAAATGATCTATTGCAATGGGCGAAATTTCTAAACGGAAAACGGGAGGAGGATTTCAAAGAGATGGCAGAGAAAAATGAGTACATAAACGAAGCGTACCAGATCTTAAAAAACATAAGCGCCGACGATCAGAAAAGATACGAATACGAATCAAGGGAAAAAGCGATCCGGGATCATAACCATATGATTTATATGGCGAAGAAGGAAGGATGGGAATCCGGCCGGGAAGCAGGCATCGAAGTATTTATACAATATAATCTGGATGAGGGTATCTTTCATGATCGAATTGTTGAAAATCTACAGAAACGTTTTAACTTGAATTATGATATCGCTGAAAAATACTACGAGAAATACAAGTAACATGGTGGAAAGCTGTTGCAAAAAAGGCATTAAATGCCGTTTCATGCATCAGCTTTTTTATTTGCGGCAGTGACCTAAACACGGTAATACTTCTAGGTTCGTTTGGCAACAGGCGCGTTGGTCAGATACCCCGCAGTATCCTGCGGGGTATCTGACTTTGCAGAGAAAAAGAGGAGTGATGGAAATCAAAGAGATGAATTGTTAAAAATCAAAGGAAAGATTAAATTTTGTAGTTGTGATCCGGGGATAGTTTTTATAAAGTAGAGTCAAATACTCTGTCATAATCTGCAGGGTATTTAAGTCTGGCAGTGAATAATTGCAATGCAGGTATTTTTACCTGATTCGCTGTCTGGGGGAATAAATAGAACAGAAATGGAGAAATACAAGAATGAAAGAATTACATATGATTTGTAACGCACATCTGGATCCTGTCTGGCTGTGGGACTGGGAAGAGGGGATAGCAGCGGCATTATCTACTTTTCGGATAGCAGCCAGATTCTGCCAAGAATATGATGGCTTTATTTTTAATCATAATGAAGCATTACTGTATCAATGGGTAGAAGAATATGAACCGGATTTATTTCAAACAATTCAGGATCTGGTGAAAGGAGGAAAATGGCATATTATGGGTGGATGGTTTTTACAGCCGGACTGCAATATGCCCTCCGGGGAGTCTTTTGTTCGTCAGATGGAAGCGGGAAGAGAATATTTTTATGAGAAATTCGGAGTACTTCCCAAAACAGCAGTGAATTTCGATCCTTTCGGACACTCCAGGGGGATGGTACAGATTATGCACAAGGCAGGGTATGATTCCTATATTTTCTGCCGCCCGTCCCAGGAGGACTGCCAGCTTGCGGATGATGACTTTTTATGGATTGGGTTTGATGGTTCCAGTATAAAAGGACATCGTTCCAGTGAACATTATAATTCACTGATGGGAGAAGCGGGAAAGAAAATCACAGAGTTTCTGAAGAGCCACCGGGAACAGGAAACAGGATTGCTTCTGTGGGGAATCGGAAATCATGGGGGCGGACCGTCCCATGTGGATATGGCGCAGATTCTAAATAAAAGAAAGGAAAATCCCCGGTGTGAACTGAGACATTCTATTCCGGAGTCATACTTTGAGCAGATTGAAAATGAACATAAAAATCTGCCTGAATATGATCGTGATCTGAATCCCTGGGCAGTAGGATGTTATACTGCCCAGATCAGAATCAAACAGACGCACAGAAAACTGGAAGGACTGCTGTATATGACGGAAAAAATGGTATCTGCAGCAGTGTTCCAGAAAAAGATGAAATATCCCGAAGAAGAGCTAAAAGAAGCAGAAAGAGCATTGCTTACTGCTGAATTCCATGATATTTTACCCGGCTCAGCGGTGAAGTCAGTGGAAGAGTCCGGTATACGGATCATGAACTATGGCATGGAACTGCTGGAAAAACAGAAAAACAGAGCATTCTTTGCCCTGGCGCAAGGGGAGCTGCCGGCAAAAGAGGGAGAATATCCCATATTAATTTACAATCCCCATCCCTATCCGGTAAAAGGAGTCGTAACCTGTGAATTCCAGATGCAGAATCAGAACTGGGATTCCAGCTTTGGAATGCCAAAGATCTGTTATAGGGATACAGTGATTCCATGCCAGGTAGAAAAAGAAGCGTGCAATATGAATCTGGACTGGAGAAAAAAAGTAGCATTTTACGCTGAACTGGAACCCATGCAGATGAACCGGTATGACTGTACGATCAGGTTTATGGAGAAGCAGCCAGAAATGGAGCGGCAGGAACAAAATACAGAGATTTCTTTTACCGGGGAGCATATAGAGGCTGTGATCAGCAAAAAAACAGGATTGATGGATTCCCTGAGAATAGACGGAATTGAGTATCTGAAGAAAGGGGCATTTGGGCTTTCCGTGCGGGACAGCGGATTTGATCCCTGGGCAATGAATGTGCAGAGCTTTCCAAAAGAGGAAGGCAGATTTTTGCTGATGGAAAAAGAGGAAGGTGCGGTTTTCTCCGGTGTGGATGCCCAGTTGGAAAGTGTGCGGATTATCGAGAACGGCCAGGTTCGAACCATAGTGGAAGCTTTATTTCGATATCATAATTCCAGAGCAGTGATACATTATATATTGCCTCAAAAAGGAAAGGATGTGGATCTGGAGATTTCTGTGGAATGGATGGAAAAAGGCAAAATGCTAAAACTGGAAATACCCACCTGCCTGAATGGAGAAAATGTTTGTGAAACGGCTTATGGTGTTCAGATATATGAAGCAAGTGAGAAAGAAAGAGTGTTTCAAAGATGGTGCGGTGTTTTTGATAAAGAAAAAGATGGTGCATTAACCTGTATTAATAACGGATGCTATGGGGGAGATTTCCGGGATGGAACCATGAGGATTTCCCTGATCCATTCCGCAGCTTATTCTGCACATCCCATTGAAGAGAGGACTTTGCTGGACCAGGACAGGAGTATTCCATGCATGGATCAGGGAGAACGAAACTTCTGTTTCCGCCTTGGGGGAGGAAGCTTTAAGCAGCGCATAGAAAATGTGGCATCAGAGGCTGCAATATTCCAGGAAAAACCGTTGGCGGTAGCATTTTTTCCAACAGAAAAGGCATCTGTAAAAAAGAAATGGATTGAAATCTCAGACCCCGGCTGCATTCTGGGGGCAATGAAAAAAATCCGGGGAAGGGATACATACCTTATGCGGTTATTTGAAAGTACCGGAATGGCAAGAGAGGTAACCGTCAGTCTCTGGGGCGAAGCAAAAAAAAGGGTATGGTTGAATCCCTATGAAATAAAAACGCTGGAACTGGATCCGGAAACATGCCGTATGGCTGAATGTCCGATGATTCCTTCCGTTATCCCGAAGATAAAAAAATAAAATTTAAAATGGAGGAATTAAAATGCAATATCAGGTCGTATTTAAACAGTTTCATGGAAGTATACCGGTTAAGGAGGAACGCTGGGAGCCGGACAGAGGGGAAAATGAACAGTGGAAAGATCTGGAACAATTTCCCTGCAGGATTCAGTGTATCCGAAGTGACGAAGGCAATGAGCAGCGTTTTCTTATACGCACGGAGATGATACATCGTCTGGAAGATCCGGTTTCTATCTCTTTGGAATTTATAAAAGAAGGCTGGACAGGACGAGAATATGTATTTATGCCGGCAGCTGTTTATGACGGGAACAGGATGAAAAGCAAGCGGCTTTCCTATCCTCCTTATCACGTAGGAAAGACTGAGGGGGGATGGGACCGGGTAATTACAGACATTCCCCATCTCAATTATAAGGGGGAAACTTCCAGTATCCAGCTACGGTCCGGTGATATGAGTACTCCTGCCATGGGATATTTTCAGGAGGACCGAAAGGAAGGTGTTCTGATTCTGGCAAATCATATGGTGCATGGGAGATATACCGGATTTACAGTAACAGACAATGTAGAGAGAGCTGTTTTTGGGGTTTCCTGTCCGGCTGTCAGAGAAGAGAAAAAATACTTTTTTGGAGAGCTCCCCGATGGATCCGGTTTTTATCCAACCTGTGAGGCGCCATCGGATGATGTGGGAATGATATTGCTGGAAGGGGAACGATTGGAAATGGAAATTCGGTATTATCAGTTTCCCGCCGATAATCTAAATCAGTATTTTATGAAATTCAATGAACTGCGGGAAGAAATGGAAACGGGTCAGGAGTTCTGTGACATCCCATTTTCAAAAGCTTATGATGCAGTCAAAGATAAATATAACAAGATGAATTTTACGGAAGAGGGATATTTCCGTGTGGGGACAGAGAATGATGTTCCGCCTTCTTTCTGGCAGGCAGGCTGGGTGGGGGGAGGTATGAATACTTATTCATTCCTTCTGGAAGACAAGGGGCTGGCACGCAGTCAGTCAGTTTCCAGCCTGAAGTTCATCACGAAACACCTGCAGCGGGATAATGGGTGGTATATCCCGATGTATGCAAATGGGCAGAGCTATGGAGATGACTTTCTGAATGAAAACAGTCCGGTTCTTTTGGTGAGAAAAGATGCAGATCTGTTATATTTTCTTCTGAAACAGGCTTTTTATCTGAAGCGTCATGGGGAAATGATAGAAGAAATGCAATGCAGTATAGCATGTCAGGCAGATGCATTCGTGCGGTTTTTCAAAAAAAACGGACAGCTGGGACAATTTATTAACATGCAGCAGGAAACGCTTCTACAGGGAGATACAGCAAGTGCAGCCATTATTTGTGCAGCGCTGGCTTTGGCTTATGAATATTTCCAAAAACCAGAATATCTGGAAACAGCCGAAGCACTGGGGGATCTCTATTGGGAGGACTATTTGAAAAAAGGGATGATGAACGGAGGACCCGGAGAAATCTGTCAGGCACCGGACAGTGAATCTGCATTTGGTTTTCTGGAATCCTGTGTACAGCTTTATGAGACGACGGGAAAAGAAAAATGGCTGCAGGCGTCCAGAGAAGCTTTTGAATTGGCGGTCACCTGGGTAATGAGTTATGATTTCCACTTACCGGAGAGAAGCACCGCGGCAAAAATGAGGGCTCACACCAGGGGAACCATATTTGCAAATGCCCAGAATAAACATTCCGCACCCGGAATCTGCACCCTGTCCGGAAATTCAATGCTGAAACTTTACCGCTATACGGGGGATCAAAAATATTTGAATTGGATGAGCCGGATCAGCCATGCATTGGCACAGTTTGTTTCCCTGCAGGAAAGACCCGTTGATACATTGGCAGGGCGTGCACTTCCCGCCGGATATTTCAATGAAAGAGTGCAGACCAGCGACTGGGAAGGAAAGGAAACAATAGGAGAATTTCTGTATGGTTCCAACTGGCCCGAAGTGTCAATGCTTCTGACCTATGTAGAGATTCCGGGAATTTATCTGGATCTGGACCGAAAAGTACTGCAGTGCTCGGATCATGTCAATGCTCAGATTATAAAAGAAGACGAGAGAGAAATACTTCTGCAAATCTCAAATCCTACCCGTTACAATGCAGTAGTAACATTAATGGTGGACCATAGCCGGAATCCTGCTTCTATGGGCCATCTGTATTATGAAGACATGAGGAAAATCGAAATTTGTGCCGGCATGGAACGAAATGTAATAATAGAGAAATAAACCTGCAAGATGTATTTAGAAAGCAGTGAACCGATATACAAAAAAGAATATCAAAAAGTATTTTATAATAGGAAGAGAGGTAGAATAATGACACCAAGAGAACTGGTATATGCAACACTGGAATTCAGAAATCAGACCGGAATAGTACCGCGGCAGATGTGGACACTGCCATGGAGCGAGTGGAATCACCAGGAGATGGTTAATAAGATACACAGAGATTTTCCCGATGATATAATTGGAGCAGTGTGCAATTTTAAGGAGAAAACGATTGAAGAAGGGGAGCCTTACAGATATGGAATCAGCCGGGATGCATGGGGCTGTATTGTTACCAATATTCAGGAAGGAGTTATCGGTGAAGTGCGGGATGCACTGGTTCAGGATGATGACTGGGAGGATGCGGATAAGATTCACATACCCAGGGAATGGCTGAGTTTTGACCGGGATCAGGTGAATCAATTCTGCAGAAGCACGGATCGTTTTGTGACTTGCGGATGCTGCCCAAGGCCCTTTGAACAGCTGCAGTTTATCAGAACAACGGAAATTCTCTACATGGATTTAATGGACATTCCGCAAAGGATGAAAAACTGGATGGGAAAAATGCATAGTTTTTATTGCGAATTGCTGGAGGAATGGGCTAAGACAGATGTGGATGCGATCAACTTTATGGATGACTGGGGAAGCCAGAGCAGTCTGCTGATTAATCCCCGGATTTGGCGTGAAATCTTCAAACCTATGTATCAGGATTATATTGAAATTGCCAAAAGACATCATAAAAAAATTTTTATGCACTCTGACGGATATATTCTGGATATCTTACCGGATTTAGCAGAAATGGGGCTGGATGCTGTCAATTCCCAGATCTTCTGTATGGGTGTAAAGAATCTGGAACCTTTGGCGGGAAGAATCACGTTCTGGGGTGAAATGGACCGGCAGCATCTTCTGGTTGAAGGAAGTCCCGCCGATATCCGGGATGCAGTGGAAGAAGTGCGGGAGACTCTGTGGAAACGCGGCGGATGCATTGCCCAGTGCGAATTTGGTCCGGGAGCAAAACCGGAAAATGTATATGAAGTATTTCAGGCATGGGCAGGGAAAAAGGAAGGAGAAGTTGGATGATGAATAATCAGGTAACAGATCAGGCAGCAAATCCGATAACAAACCAAAACACGGTGCGGATGTCAAAAAAGGAGCGTGTCTGGGCGGCAATACGACATATGGAAAGTGACAGAGTCCCAAAAGGGGAATTATATATTCAGCCACAGATCGCCAATAAACTTCTGGGAGAGGATTATCCGACGGATCACCAGCATTTTGAAAGAGACAAAAAGGTACGGGAATTACTGCATATGGATCTGGTCAATGTGGGGGACTGGCCGGAATGGGAGATAGGTCAGACGGATGACGGCAAAAAAGTGCTGCAAAGTGTGTATGGACAGACTTTCCTGGCCGGAGAGGAGAGTAAGTGTCTTTTGAAGCCTCCGGTTGATATCGAGGATGCCGGGGAATATCAGGAGCCGGATATTGCCAGGGTAACCGGGGAACTGGTTGAAAAGTACGCAAAGGAGACGGATTTCTTTGTGTTTGCCCAGGTGGGTGGACCAATCTCTATGCTGAATGAAATGTATCCCATGGAAGACTATATGGTGAATTGCATTACATATCCGGAGGAAACCCATATATTAACGGAAAAAGTAATTGCTTTTGAGATAAAAAAAGCAAAATTATTCCTGGATAAGGGGGCGGATGCCATTCTTATTGCGGACGATATGGCATTTAATACCGGAGTGTTTCTGCCTCCCTACGTGATGGAAGAGAATGTATATCCGTTTTATAAGCAGATGATTCGGGAAATCAAGGCATATAAAAATATTCCGGTATTTCTTCACAGCGACGGGAACCTGAACAGCGTTATGGACGATCTGGTGGAATGCGGATTTGACGGCATTCAGTCCCTGCAGCCTTCTGCCGGTATGGATATCCGCAGGATTAAGGATAAATATGGTGAAAGGCTGTGTCTGTGGGGAAATATTGATCTGGACTATATCATGTGCTTTGGCACCGTGGAAGAAGTGCAGGCAGATGTCCGAAAAACCATAGAGGCAGCAAGCCCCGGAGGCGGTTTTATTCTCTCTACCTGTAATACGATGGTGGATATAATTCCGCCGGAAAATATTTTGGCGATGATCAGGGAAGCTGATATCCAGTCTGGTGATGATCAGGGAAGCTGATAGCCATTGTGAATAAGGTTAATTTTTGAAAGTACAGATTTGAAAGTCCATTTTCTCTATAAAACAATGTAATTGCAGGATTTAAAAGTTGTAAAAAAGGAAGAAATGCGTGAGAATATGCACAGAGCGGCAGTGAGTTTTGTAAAACAATGAAACCGCTGATAAAATGGAAAGGGGAAGAGGGTTGAAAGAAAATTTTAATAAAGAAAGGAAGCCACGGTGTGATTCTTCCAACCTGTTTATTGTGGCAGTATTGCAGGCAAGACTGCAATAAGCAATGGGTATAAAGATGAAGGAAAAACGTAAAAGAGGACGCGTTTCCAGAAAAAAGAATACGACATTAACCATAATGGCCCTGCCGGCAGCCGTAATTCTTTTCCTGTTTTCTTATGTTCCTATTGCAGGACTGATTATTGCTTTCAAAGATTTTCGGTATGACAAGGGATTTTTAGGAAGTGACTGGATCGGATTTAAAAATTTTGAATTTTTCTTTAAATCTAACGATGCGTGGGTAGTACTTAGAAATACGATTGGACTGAATGTACTTTTTATCGGTATAACCCTGGTGGTTTCAGTGGCAATTGCCCTGATGATGAACGAAGTGCGAAGCAGAAAAATGATAAAGGTAACACAGACGATTATGTTTTTCCCATATTTTATGTCGTGGGTAGTAGTGGGTTATCTTTTGTATGCGTATTTGCATCATGACTATGGTATCATTAACCAGCTGCTGCAATTTTTGGGGCTGCACAGTATTTCGTGGTATGCACGGTCAGAATACTGGCCGGTAATACTGACTTTTATGTATGCGTGGAAGATGGCGGGCTACTACAGTGTAATCTATTATGCAGGTCTGATGGGAATTGATGATACCTATTATGAAGCAGCAGCTCTGGATGGAGCAAGCAGATGGCAGATGGTATGGAAGATAACGCTTCCAATGCTGAAAGGAATTATTATAGTAATGGTAATTCTTCAGGTAGGAAGAATTATGTATGCGGATTTCGGACTGTTTTTCAATCTGACAAGAGACCAGGGTGCACTTTATGCAACTACGGATGTATTGGATACTTACATATACAGGGCACTGCGTGTAACCGGTGATATCGGAATTGGTTCCGCTGTGGGATGTTTCCAGGCAGTGATAGGATTTGTACTGATTATGGGCTCCAATCTGGTTGTACGGAAACTGGACAAAGACAGTGCATTATTTTAAATGGGAGGAATAAAGATGAAGAAAGATTTATCATTAGGCCCTAAAATTATCATTTATGCATTTCTGGGTCTGTGTTGTTTACTATGCGTAATTCCCATTATCACGGTGGTATCCATTTCCTTTTCCAGTGATATCCGAATCATGAAAGAGGGCTATGGAATTTTTCCAAAAGGCGTGACGCTGGATGCGTATAAATTTGTATTTAAGGATGCGGCTGCAATACTCCGGTCTTATGGTGTGACGATTTTAGTTACTGTTCTGGGGCTTGGATTCGGGCTCACACTGAATTCCATGATCGCATATGTCCTGTCCAGAAAAGACTATGCCTGGCGCAAACCGCTGACGGTATTTCTGATTATTCCCATGGTGCTGAATGGCGGTATGGTTCCTACCTATATATGGCTGACAAAATACCTGCATTTAAAAAATACGATCTGGGCAATGCTGCTGCCTATGCTGATTGTTCCATGGTTTATCATCTTAATGCGAACATTTTTCACCCAGCTTCCGGCATCGCTGATGGAAGCAGCCACCGTGGATGGTGCAGGGGAGCTGACAATATTTACGAAAATTGTATTGCCCCTTGCAAAACCCGCCCTGGCAACGGTAGGGATGTTTATAACATTGAATTACTGGAATGACTGGTTCCAGCCGCTTATGTATATTGATAACCGGGAGCTTTATAATCTCCAGTACCGGCTTTATGTTCTGATGCGGGATGTACAGGAGATGATCAAGAATTCAGCAATATCCGGAATGGGAATCAGCATGGCAGACATGCCCACGGAATCTATGCGTATGGCGATGTGCGTGATTGCAGCAGGACCTATGCTGGCTGTATTCCCGTTTTTCCAGAAATATTTTGTAAAAGGATTGACTGTCGGAGGCGTAAAAGGCTGATAAAGAATGTAAATTGCTATGTCAATTACATATAAATTTTATGAGGAGGAATAAAGATGAGAAGGAAAAATTTGATTGCTTTTGGAATGGCAGCAGTAATGGTAATGGGGACACTGGCTGGATGCAGCGGAAACAGTAATTCAGAGAAAAGTTCCCAAACTGACGCAAAAGCGGAAAGCGGCAGTGAGACTGGCGGCAAAAATGACGTATCGGAAGAAGGAGACGGCGGCGGAGCGGAGAAAAAAGAAGACAAGGAAGTTGTCAATTTGAAAATTCATACACCGGTTCCGGAGCAGACAGACGGAAAGGCAGTAATGGAAGCACTGAATGAGTATACGAAAGAAAAAATAGGGGTAACCGTAGACTATGTATTCCATGGAGGCGCTTACGGTGATAAAATCCAGACCATTATTGCATCCGGTGAAGAGTATGATGCCTGCTTTACGTCAAACTGGCTGAATCCTTACAATACCAATGTGGTAAAAGGTGCATTTATAGACATTACAGAGCTGCTGCCAAAGGCTGCACCGGAACTTCAGAAAGCGATTCCGGACTATATATGGACGGCAGCTACAGTAAAAGGCGGAATTTATGCAGTTCCAAACCAGCAGATTGTGGCCCGCCAGATCGGTGCACTGATGCCAAAAGACTATGTGGACGGAACAGGAACAGATATTAGTACAGTTA
This sequence comes from Robinsoniella peoriensis, assembly GCF_000797495.1. Lineage (GTDB taxonomy): Bacteria > Bacillota > Clostridia > Lachnospirales > Lachnospiraceae > Robinsoniella > Robinsoniella peoriensis. The sequence continues at coordinate 124,003 of NZ_JTGN01000009.1, read as the reverse complement.
AAAACCTCACAGATTTAGGTGAGTATGCCCAGAAAGCCTTTGATCAGTTTGGTGCAAAGGTAGGAGGGGTAAATCGTGCCCAGGCAGCGGATTACTGCGGATATGAATATATCAGCGATTACATGGCAGCCGGTGCGATTAAGATGGATGATACATCCGCTAAGGTTGTAAACTTCTATGCAACAGATGAATGGAAAAATATGCTGAATGAGCTGGTCAGTCTGAATGAAAAAGGGCTTCTGGACGGCGAATGCGGATATATGGATGAATACGGCGAGAGCCAGCGTGTTGCAAAAAAGACGTCTGCCTTTTATTCCGGAACTTATAAGCCCGGTGTGGAAGCCGAAGAATCCGCAAGAGCAGGATATGAATGTGTAATGGCTACGGCGGCAACGGATCCTTATATTTCCACTAACAGCGTAATTGCAACCATGTATGGCATTTCCACAACCTCCAAACATCCGGAAGAAACACTGAAGTATCTGGAACTGATCAACACAGATCCTTATGCTATAAATTTGATTTCCTACGGTATCGAAGGAACACATTATAAAAAGACCGGTGAGAATACAATTGAACTGATTTCTGACAGCGGTTATTCCCATGGTCAGTCGTGGGCATTGGGAAATGTATTCAACACCTATGCACTTGCCGGACAGCCGGAAGATATCTGGGAGCAGACCAGGGCACTGAATGACAGTGCGAAGACATCTCCGATCCTTGGTTTCTCCTTTGATCCGGAGGCAGTCAAAATGGAAGTGACAAATGTGTCTAAAGTTGTAAAAGAGTATGAAAGCCTTGTGGGCGGTGAGCTGCCTGTGGAAGAAACGAATGCCGAATTCCTGGAAAAATTAAATGTGGCAGGAATTGATAAAGTGATGGCTGAAATGCAGAAGCAGATTGATGAATTCCTCGCTTCAAAATAATAAGATATACAGAGATAAATATGTAACGCCGCGGGTAGATGAAGCTTTCCACCCACGGCGTTTTCATGGAAAAAGAAGAAAGTGATAAAAAAAGAAGTCTTTGCCACAATTTGTAGTTGCAAAAAGAAGGGTTCTGTTAGAAAATTATTATAAAATTAGCTGACAGGGGGAAGTGAAATGAAATTGATGGAAAGCTGCAAGGGATATCTTGCTCGTAAGCATAAAGACCAGAAGCAGATGGAGAATCAAAAATTATTTCGCAGAATTTTTCTTGGGATTTCCGTAAGTATGCTGGTAGTGATTCTGGCGGGTTCGGGATGGATGTACCGCATGGTGAAAAAGGTCATCATCGATCAGAATATCCGGATGTCCATGCAGGCATTTTCACAGGTGCAGACGGATTTTGAGGAAGCCAACGGCACAGCCAATATGATTGCCACCCAGGTAATGCTTGATGACGTCTGTTCCGAACTGCTGACAGCCGTTTCGGGACAGACGCTGAACAGTATCACCCTGAGCAAGGTGCGCAACCAGCTTTCTCTGTACCAGAATACGAATCCCGAAGTTGAATCCATCTATATTTATAATAATGACCTGGACCTTTTTATCACCTCCGGAAGCAGGTTTGGGGCAGTGGGAAAAGCAGAATATTCCGACCAGAATATAGTAAGCATCTTAGAAAATCCGCAAAAGTATCATACACAAAATCTGATCCGCAGAGAGATGACAACGAAATATTCCAATCAGACAGAGAAAACGGAGGTTGTCTATTCTTATCTATTATATGCAGCAGAACAGAAAAAAACGGGAAGTGTGGTTATTGTCAATATGAAATTTGATAAGATGCTGCAGGAAATTCTGGATATGGAGATTCTGAAAGACAGCCGGATGCTTATTATCGATGAAAAGAATGAAAGGCTTGTGGATTTACAGACCTATCCGGTCCAAGAGACTGCGAAGATGAGGGAAACGGTACTTCAATTGGCGGAAAAAGGGATTAAGTATCAGGAAGCAGTGGTGGATGGAGAGAAATATTTTTTCTCCTATCTTTTTTCAGGCAAAAGCCAATGGAATTATGTCAAAATTACCAGGTGGAATTCAATGTTCCATGTTCTTCTGGACCTGCGCCGCTGGATCGTGGGATTTACGCTTACTATTGTAATTGCGGTCGTTGTAATAGCCCTGGCTAATTCAGTAACCATTTTGAAAATACATAGAAGGCTGGAAAAAAAATATGCCCTGTCTGAAAGGCGTTCGGACCGGTATCTTCTGAGAGAAGGATTCTTAAGCGATTTTCTTCACAACAGAAAGCTTTTTGGAAAAAACCAGCTGCGTCAGCAGATAGATAACTTTGGATTCTCCGTTGACGAAAACCAGAAGTATGCCGTGTTGATTTTACAGTTGGAAGCGTACAAAAAATTCCGGGATATTTATGGCAAAACAGGTACCTACGATATCAAATATGGCTTTCAGAATATATTTGAAGAAACTTTTGGGAAGTATTTTCAGGTAATGGGATTGATTAACCGGGATCACACACTGACGTTTCTTCTGGAAACAACGCAGGAGGCTGGAATGCAGGAGAAGATCAGGGAGTGTTTCCACGCGTTCTGTGAAAATGTGAAAGTTTTTATTGAATGGAATTTTTCCCTGGTCGGATCAGAAGAAACTGTTAATCTGGAAAAGGTTCCGGAAGTGAACAGCAATCTGAAAACGGTTATGCAGGAAAGCTTTTTTTATCCGCCGAATACTTATTTTACATACGAACAGATTCAGACAGAGCATGGAGAACAGGCGGAGTTCCAGCAGCTGGAGGCGGGCAGCCTGCCTAAGGCAGTTCGTTCCGGACAGGATGTGTGGGAGGTCTACCAGAGCTTTACACAGAAACTTAAAAAGTGCAGTATGGTGGAATATATGAATGCGATTATCTGGCTGGGCATAACTGTTGTCCGTAGTGTAAAGGACTTTTCTTTTTATGAAACCGAAGCAAATGACTTCTTAGTTCAGCTGACAGCATGTGAAAAGGCTGCTGAAGTGGATGAACTGTTCCTACAGCTTTTTGAAAAAATACATGAAAAGCAGGAAAAGGCAGCAGTTAAAAAAGGAGTGATCGGGAAGCTGGATGAAGTAAAAAAATATATTGAAGAAAACTTTTCCGATCCTAATCTCACACTGGAACAGCTGGGAGATGAATTCAGTGTATCACCAAATTATCTTGGAAGGCTGTTTAAAAAAGATATGGGAATGTCTGTGGCGGATTATATAAATGGGGAACGCCTGCAGTGGGTGTTAAAGGAATTGGAGAATACAGAGCGGGCAGCAAAAGATCTTGCAGAAAAATGCGGATTTGTGAGCACAAATTATTTTTATACTTATTTCCGGAAAAAAATAGGCGTGACCCCGCAGGCATACCGGGAACAATTCAGGGAACAAAAAGGAGTTAAATAAAGCCTCGAATTGTTTGCAGTATATTTGCCCCGAATTCAGGTTACGTAGCCCGCTACGCGCCCTTCATTCGGGACAAATCTACCACAAACTGTGACGCACATCTGTCAGAAAGCAATTTTAAAACATGCTCTAAAGTTGAAAGAAAATTATGATATAGAAAGGAAGCCACGAGGTGATTCTTTCAACTTGTTTTTAGTGGCTGTATTGCAGGCTAACCTGCAATATGTGACGGGTATTAATATGACACACAAAGAACGTTTTATAAAGACCTTACAATGTGAGGATATCGGGGGAAGGGTGCCCCATTTTGAACTGGTATTTTTCCTTACCATGGAGGCACTTGGTAAGGTACATCCCAGCCACAGATTCTATGAACAGTGGAATCAGATGAGCTACACGGAGCAGAAGCTTCATATTCAGGAGATTGCTGATATTTATATCGATACTGCAAAGCGATATGATCACAGTGCAATTTTTGTACACTCCAACCCAGGGGGCTTTGATAACATCCAGTGGTTACTGGAAACCATCCGGGAAAAGTCAGGAGATGAATATTATCTGATGATGCATGGAGATCCGACCTGGGCAATTCCGGACGGGGATACCATGATTGATTTTGCAGTACAGATGCTGGAGGAGCCGGAAAAACTAAATGAGATATCTAAGAGAAGAGTAGAGGAGCATGCTGCTTTTGCTGATAAGCTGGACCGAAAAGGTCATTTACTGGATGGATTCACCCTTTGTTCCGATTATTGCTTTAATACAAATCCATTTTTTTCCCCGGAACAGTTCGAAGAACTGATCATCCCCTATTTAAAAGAAATCATCAGTGAATACAGAAAAATGGGGTATTATTCTATCAAACATACAGACGGGAATGTGATGCCCATTTTAAAACAGATTGCAGACTGCAAACCAAATGCGATCCATTCCCTGGATCCCCAGGGGGGCGTAAATCTGGCAGAAGCAAGAAAGATTGTGGGAGACGGCATTGCACTTATCGGAAATGTAAACTGCGGTCTGCTACAGACTGGAACGGATGATGAATGCGACGCTGAAGTACAAAGATCTCTGCGTGAGGGAATGGAGGCGGAAAAGGGATACATCTTCTCCACCTCTAACTGCGTATATACGGGCATGGCATTAGAGCGGTATGAAAGAATGTGGAAGATCTGGCAGAAATACGGGATTTATTCCGATTAGTGAAGGTACACAAAGAAAGGATGCAGCATGGAAGTATTGAAGAAAGAGGATGTGTTACGTGTAATTGAGGGAAAAGGGGCAGCGAAAAGAATTCCGCTCCTATATGATATCTGGATCTATGATAATGTATTTGAAAATGATGCCGGAAAACGCAATGCCTGGCTGGAGAAGTACCCCTGTGATGTGGATGAAGTATTTTTACAGATGCCGGGAATGACTGAGGGACCAAAAGAAGATCCTGACTTTTACTGGGCGGCACCCGGAAAACATAGTTTGGAGGGAAGGGGGCTGGATGCTCAGTGTCTGATTGAGGACTGGGAGGATGCGGGGGAATTCTATGATACTTTTCCAGATCCAAAATCACCGGCTCTTATTTTGGGAAAAAAAGAAAAGGATGGGCGTTACCTGCTGGGAAGATGGTGGTATTGTTTTTTTGAGCGGCTTTGGTCCTTGCGGGGAATGGAAAATGCGCTTACTGATTTTTATCTGTATCCGGAAGAAATTCACCGTTTATTTACCAGACTGACGGATTTTTATATGCGGATTATGGAGCGGACAAAAGAAGAGCTGGATGTAGATGGTTTTTTTGTATCCGATGATATTGGGACACAGACGGCACCTTTCTTTTCCCTGGATATTTTCCGGGAGTTTTTCAAACCATATTATAAAAAGCTCATTGACAAGGCACATGAGCTGGGAACTCATTTCTGGCTGCACAGCTGCGGCAATATTGAGCTGTTTCTGCCCGATTTGATTGAAATCGGACTGGATGTGATCCATCCTATCCAGAAGAATACTATGAATGAGCAGGAGATTGCGGAAAAATTTGGCGGACAGATTTGTATTTTAGCAGGCGTGGATGTACAGTATCTGATGGCTTTTGGTTCTGCAGAAGAGGTAAAGGAAGAAATTGCATTTCTGATGAAAGCATATGGCAGAAGGGATGGACGCCTGATGATGACTATGGGGAATGGATCAACCCCGGATTGGAAAATACAGAATCTGAAAGCACTGTACGAAGCCTCCCTGTATCCCGTTATAGAAGGGAGTGGCAAAGAATGAATCATATTATTGCAGGATGCATTTTCAGTGATTCCTGCAGAGAGTGAAAAATAAGATGGTAAGAGAGTTTTCTAAAAGGCTGTCCCCGGACGATCGTCCGGGGACAGCCTTTCTTTCATTACTCATCATTACGTAAGTGTGTATTCATGCGGTATTCACCAAGAGATACTTTAAAGTACTTCTTGAATCGGGTATAAAAGTAATTATTTTTTTCCATGCCGATTTTATCCAGGATCTTATTTAATGGAAGTTTTGTCTCATTCAGATAGTGGGCAAGCATTTCCATTCGAAGATCTGTGATATACTGGGCAACAGATTTCTGCATGGCTGATTTAAAAATCTGTCCGATATAATTGGGGGAAAGCCCAATCTCTTCTGAGATAGAACTCAGGCATAAAGAGGGGTTGGAAAATTCCCGGTCTACGATCTGGCAGATACGCTGTGTTACGATATCCGTATTCTGGCTGAATGGATTATCATGGAGAAACGCTATTTTGCTGCAGAGGGACTGGAGTAAAGTATCCATGAGCCGGCTGATATCAGATGCAATTTCTACATTTTTCAGGTCAACCAGACAGTCCTTTAATAGTGTCATGCAGTCTTCTTTTAAAACAGGATATTTATCGGATATCTGAAAATACAAGTCATAAATAAGCCGTATGCTGGAAGACATAATCTCATTATAGTCATAGGAAAAGAGCTGTTGGGAAATTTTCTGGTAGGTTTCCAAAGCCTGTTCCGTTTTTCCATTTAATACAGCGGAAGACAGTCGTTCTGATAATTGCTTAGGGAAAAAGAAAATATCGGAATTCAGGTCATCCATCATCTGCGGGCTGATAATACTGGAGTGTCCGTAACGTATTTTCTGCAGCAGTGAGTTCTCCATATTGATATACATGCTGGGCAAGTGTTCCAGACCCTTAAACAGGGTGCTGTATGCCACGGTTAATGACAGCTTTAAGTACCGGTCTACGTTTTTTTGAATGGAAAGGAATATGTTCTGCAGCTTCTGATGGAAAGCTTCATTGGGAAGTTCTTTCCCGCAATTAATTAATATTACAAATTTGTCATTTTCCCGGCTGAAAAGATTGCAGGTGAAGGACTGTCTGACAATTTCCTCGGCGATGTTAGCGATTGAGAATCGGAATACCCATAATTCATTCGGTGCGTTGGCATTGAGAAAATCCTGGTAGTTATCAATTTTCAGGACAGCCATGCATATCGGCTGGTCTGTAAGATAAGTAAGATTCTGGGACTCCAGTGCGCGCAGAGTGCTGTCAACAGGTTCAGTGCGGTTTCCTGTGACCAGGCTGTTCAGGAAAGACTCTTTATAGCTTTGGGCATTTTTTTTCTTTAAAGTATTCAATTTTTGATTGTTCTGGTGCAAAGATTCAAATACTGTCAGAATATGCTGAAATTCAGTTGGAACCTGAAGCTTTACATCGGAATCGCCATAGGCCTGGTCTTCCAGCAAGTGGGTTACTTTCTGTATCGGTGTATTCAGCCTCTTGGCAAAGAATAAGCACAGGAGGATGCAGAACAGAAAAACAGATATCATAATGGCGGAACTGATCAGTACGGCTGAGATAATATCTTTAAAAATAATACTGGAGGGAACCAAGCTGATCAGGTACCAGTTATTCACATTGTCACGTGTAAAGGAATAAAAATAGCGGGTTTTATCAATGGTAAAAAAACCGTTGCCGAATCGTTTATCGTCTGCAAATTTTTCCTTAAAAGATGAGAATGTGTCGGCATTTTCCAGAAGCCTGGGGGTCAGTACAGAACTTAATACGGTCATGTCAGAATCCATTACAATGAAATCCATAGGGGTTCCCTCTTTATATCTGTTCATGGAATGGATGGCATCTGTCAGAGAGGAGGCATAAGTATTAATTATAATAGCATTCCTGCGTCCGTCCTTGCCGGTGTAGGAATCATAGTAGACGTAGGAGAGAATTTCAGCATTCTGGGTCATTTCGTTAATCCTTCTTGGAATCGGGTGTTTATCATAAGCGGCGATAAAGTCCGGGTCTGTCACCAACTTTACACAATCCGAATCTGTAAATTCACTGCTGCCTGACTGGCTGCCGTTTTTAGACGAAAAGAATAAATCCAGCTGCGCGTTATAGAGATAGATGCTTTCAACATAAGGAAGTACAACCAGCTGGTTATCCAGTACGCGGCTTGCCAGAATCGGAGTGGTGGAAGAGCGGTTATTCATATAAAGAAACGAAATAATGTCATTATTATTAATGAGAGAACGGGTCACCCGCTGTATATTGTCATTGAGCTGTTCCACGGTATAATTTGTCTGTGATACCAGGTTCTGGTTAAAACCGGAAGTCAGTTTCAGCGAAGTTTTTCCATAGTTAATGGAAAGAAAAGAAGAAAGAAGAATGGTAATAATTACAGATATTGCAAGTAAGCTAAGGAGCGTGCTGTTAAAAAAGCTCCTGCTTTTTTGGGAGTCTGTATGCAGTTTTTTGAATTTAATTGCTTTCATTTATTTCTTCCACCTTTGCCTTTTGATAATATCATTATAATAAAAATAAGAAAAGATTCAATAGAGAATTGGAGAAAGTGATAGTAATCGTAGAAAAGATTAAAATTCAGAGAGGTATATTTATTAGAAATATGTGAATTTCTAAAGAGTCATCGTTGTGAAATTCCGGAAATTAACGCATAATGGGAAAAAATAAGTGAAGGAGAAGAAGAATGAATGAAAAATTTACTTACTCGCTGCGTATTGGCATCTGCCCGGATTTTTACGCAGAAGAGAAGTTTTATGATTTATTGAAGTTTTGTAAATCTGCACAGATTGATGACGTCCAGTTTTTTCTGAATATGGAAGAAGTCAATCAGGGGCATTTATCATTGGAGAAGACAAAAGAGTGGCTTCAAATGATAGAAAAGTTTAAGCCCAAGTTAAATGAAGAGGGAATCAGCGTATCCTTAAACCCCTGGACAACGGTTCTCCATGCAGACCGGGGAAGAACCTTAGCAGAAGATCAGAATTTTACCACTATGGCTGATTATAACGGCAGGAAAGCAGACGTAGTAGCCTGCCCTTTGGATCAACAATTTCAGGACTATATCAAAGCTGTTTATGGTTTGTATGCAGATCTTCATTTTGCGGTTATATGGATTGAAGATGATTTCAGGCTGCACAATCATCCCCCGCTGGAATGGGGAGGATGCTTTTGTGAACTGCATAAGAGAGAGTTTGACAAACGTATAGGAAAAGAAGTGGATATGGAAAGTTTTCTGGAGGGCATTCTGTGCCAGGGTTCCCCACATCCTTACCGGAAGGTGTGGCTGGATACCGCAAGAGATACCATGTGTGGTTTTGCAGCTCTTCTGGGTGAGGCGGTCCATGAGATATCTCCCCATACAAGGATGGGACTTATGAGTTCCGGTCCGGAGGTGCACTGCGTGGAGGGACGTGACTGGAACGGTATTTTCTCCGGTTTATCAGGTGAGACGGCGCCTTTGAACCGCCCGCATCTGCCGGCATATGCAGAAGCTTCGCCCCGCCAGTATGCACTGGATTTCCAAAAGACTACCAAACTGAGTGCAGCCATGACAAAAGGCCAGGCGCAGCTTTGGCCTGAGCTGGATAATTTCCCCCATACAACATTTTCTAAATCTCACCGTTTTACACGCCTGGAAATAGAAAGTGCCCTGGCTGTGGGGGCAGACGGAATCACCATGAATCTCTTCGATATGATAGGGAACGGCATAAATAAGGAACAAAAATATGATGAACTGCTAAGCAGGGCAAAACCATATTTAACCGGGATCACAGGTCTGCATCTGAAAGGCAGTGAGGAAAAAGGCATTTGTGTAATGTACAGCAGCAATTCTTCCTATACCATACATACAGACGGAACAAGATGTTTATCAGCCATACAGCCCTGGGAGACATTCTGGGCAGAATACCTTTCTGCATTTGGCATGGCGAACCATTATTGTGATGACTGTTCCAAAACAGGAGAGATTATGGCGGTCAGCGGACAGTATTTTCGAAATTTAAAACCATGTGAAATCACGAAGATGTTTTCTGACAATGTCCTCCTGCTGGAAGGAGAAGCAGTGGAAACCCTGGTGGATATGGGGCTTGGCTGTCTGCTGGGAATTACTTCCTGTGAATGGTATCCGGCAAATACCGGTAAGCACAGCTACGAACAGGTGATTACAGAACAACGGTTCCAGAACCTGCCGTATGCCAGGATTTCTGCTCAGACCATGGGGGAAACGGGGGATTACCTTAATATAACGTATACAAAAGAGCCGCACCAGACAGTTTCTGTGCTAAAAGCACCGGATGGTTTTGTCGTAGGAGAAGGAGTTGTCTATGTAACGAACCGCGCCGTGATACTGCCCTACGGCCATATGCGTGACAGGCATAACTTTTTGTTAAACCCGGTGAGACAGGAAATGCTAAGGCACCTCATCTTATCCATGAAGGATGTACGGCAGCCTGTAATCATAGAAAATTGTCCCTATGTAACCGTAAGTCATTTTAGCCGGGAGGGACAGCAAGTGCTGTTACTGTTCAATTATGCAACGGATGATTTTGAAAATGTGAAATTAGATCTTCCATTTCCGGTACAGGACGCATTTGAAATTTCCAGAGAAGAAGGAAAGCCGGTTCCGCTGCAATTTGAAAAAAGGGAAGGCGGGATACTTTTGCCGGTCATGCTGGAGCACATGACTTCCCGCTGCATCGTGTTAAAATCATGAAATCTGCTGTAATCCTGAAAAGTGTTCGTTTTCAGAGAGATAAAAATGCTAAAACAGGAAGAAAACGAAGGTTTTCGAAAATATCTTTGTTGAAAAGCGTAGGCATTAAGGGCATAATAGGGAACAGATTAAGGAGGGAAATTTAAAATGAAGAAAATAAGTAATCGTAAGAAAGGTAAAAGTTTTGCAGTAAACGGGCAGCGTAATTGGAAACGATCGGTAAAAAAACAAATGCCATTTTATTTAATGATGGCTCCGGGACTTTTCATGATCACATTGATTTTTTATCTGCCAATGCCGGGGGTAATACTGGCTTTTAAAAATTATAAACCCACGGATGGGATTTTCGGCAGTGAATTTATCAACCCTTTATTTAAGAACTTTGAGTTTTTCTTTAAATCCGATACAGCAAGAATTGTTACGATGAATACGATTCTGTACAATATTATAGAAGCAGTTCTGGTAACGGTAGTGGCGGTGGCACTTGCCATCTTGTTGAATGAAGTGAAAAACAAATATGTATCCGCTGCTTATAAAGGCGCCATACTGATTCCTACTTTTTTATCCTGGATCGTTATTCAGTATATATTATTTAGTTTTTTAAGCGTAGACAGAGGTATTATTAATAATGTCCTGGGAAAATTCGGGATAGAAGGGATACAATGGTACAGCGAGCCGTCTAAGTGGAGAGCGATTATGCCGCTGGCTTATCTCTGGAAAAATGTCGGTTACTACTCTGTCCTGTATGTTGCTGCAATTGCGGGTATCAATACAGACTATTATGAAGCGGCACAGTTAGATGGAGCTACGAAATGGCAGCAGATTAAGTTTATTACACTGCCTCTGATCCGTACAACCATGATCGTTCTGTCCTTGCTCTGGGTAGGAAAGCTGTTTAACGGCGGTCTTGGAGACTGGAATGCATTCTATACCCTGCCAAATGATGCAGGTGCACTATATCCGGCAACAGATGTCATTGATACTTACGTTTTCCGATCCCTGAAAAAAATTAATGATTATGGAATGTCGGCGGCAGTGGGGCTTTATCAGTCTACAATTGGATTTGCCCTGGTTCTGATTTCCAATAAAATCATTAAGAAAATCGATCCGGACAGCGCACTATTTTAAGGGAAGGAGATCCTATGAAAAAGAAAAGAACTGTAAGTGTTTTTAAGGTAGGCATTCATACGATTTTTTTATGCCTTAGTTTAATCTGTGTCGTGCCGCTGCTTTTGGTTGTGGGGATTTCATTTACCGGGGAAACCTCTCTGATGGTGGATGGTTATCATTTTATTCCGAAAGTGTTCAGCACGGACTCTTACCGCTATGTGTTCAGCGGAGCGGCATCTGTGGCACAGGCATATGTAGTAACGATTGTGGTAACGGTTATGGGTACGGCACTGCATCTTCTGATCACCGCTATGCTGGCATACTCGCTGACGAGAGATGAAGTGACTTGGAGAGAAAAAATCTCATTCTTTGTATACATACCGGTCTTGTTTAACGGCGGTCTGGTGCCACAGTATATGTTAATGACCAGATACCTGCATCTAAAGAATACCATTTGGGTTTTAATTTTAATCAATCTGGTATCGGCTGTAAATGTACTGATTATGAAAAACTTTTTTAAGTCAATTCCCAATTCGCTGATTGAATCGGCAAGAATTGACGGTTCCGGAGAGTTCCGGACATTTTTTAAGATCGTACTGCCTCTGTCCACACCATCCCTGGCAACGATTGGACTATTTGTATCAATTGCATACTGGAACGACTGGATGACCTGTTCCCTGTATATTGAAACCCCGAAATTATATACATTGCAGTATCTGCTGCAGTCATTAATGAATAACATCGGGTATCTGCAATCCAATGCCCAGGCTTCCCGTTCCATTGAACAGGCACTGGGGGTACTGCCAAGCGAGGGTGCGAGAATGGCAACCTGTGTTCTGGCAATCGGACCAATCATACTATTATATCCGCTGCTCCAGAAGTATTTTGAAAAAGGATTGACAATTGGAGCAGTAAAAGAGTGATTTTTACTGATGAAAATCAGAAAAATAATAAATTAAATTTAAGGAGGAAGACAACATGAAAAGAAAGAACCTGATAGCAGTCTTACTTGTTGGGGCAATGCTGGCAACTACATTCACAGGATGTGGAGCAGCAACAGAGAAAACATCGAAAGAAACAAATGGTACGGAGAATCCGGGCAGTGATGCGGGTACCGGGGAAAGCAAGGATGGGGATAAGGAAGAAACAAAAGAAGCTTCCGGCGATCCGGTAGAATTAAGCTTTTATATGATGAACGGACCGGTAAATGATGCTGAGCGTATTATGGAAAAAGCGAACCAGATCATTGAAAAAGAGATTAATGCAAAATTGAACCTGGTTATGATTGACAGTGCTACTTATGGAGAAAAAATGAACCTGATGATTAATTCAGGAGATGCCTGGGACTTATGTTTTACCGCAAACTGGGGCGGCATCAATTTTTATGAAAATGCGGCAAAAGGCGCTTATGCAGATCTTACAGAGTTAATTCCCCAATATGCACCGGAAACTTATAAGAGAATTCCGGAAGGCCTGTGGGAAGGCGTTAAGGTGGATGGTAAAATCTATGGCTCCGTAAACTACCAGCAATGGGGCGTTGCAAAGAGACAAGGCTTCCGTTATAGGACAGATCTGGCGGATGAGGTAGGATTTGACTGGAAAGCAGTTAAGGGTAAACCTACCCTGGAAGCACTTCAGATGACTGGGGATTTCATAGGCAAAGCGCTGGAGAAACACCCGGATATGATAGGCTGGGAAACTTCCTCCACCTGGAATTTATTTGCGAATGAACCTCTGTTCTGGGATATGGAAGCTGTTGGAGATATGGCTACCCCGGGCTGGATTCGTTTTGATGAACCGGATAAAGTAATTAATCAATTTGGTACCGATGAATTTGCAGAATTCTGTACGATTATGCGTGACTGGTATGAAAAAGGCTATGTCAGAAAAGACGGTGCTACGGTGAAAGATACCAGCCCGGACAGAAAAGCAGCGAAGATGATTGCAGAAGTCGGGTCAGGATGGCCGGACAGCGTGGACTTCCCGGGTAATGAGGATTCTGCAAAAATGAGTATGTGTACCAAGGATATAGCACCGGCTGGAACAGTTTCCACAACCAGAACAGTGATTCCTGCTGCGGCAGGACCTACGGCTGCCGTTGCAGTGAATGCTCAGTCTGAAAATATTGAAAAAGCAGTTGAATTAATTGAGCTTTTGAATACAAATGACGAACTGTATTTGCTGATCACACAGGGTGAAGAAGGCGTGGATTACGTTTATGGCGATGACGGAACCTATGCTTTGCAGGAAGGAAAATATAACTTTAACTTTAATGAATGGCAGATTGGACAGTCTTACAGTCCTGATTTTACCCGAGCATTATATAACCGCAATGAAGCAGGAGATTTACAGAAACAATCCCAGAGCATGGTCTTTGAAGAAGATAAGAAAGCTGAGATTTCACCGGTAACCGGATTTGTGTTTGATCCGACACCAGTCAAGACGGAATTGGCAAACTGTACCTCTGTGATTACAGAAATGGTTCCTGCTTTAAGCTCAGGATCTGTAGATCCCCAAACGGCACTTCCTGACTTTTTAAAGAGACTGGAAACAGCTGGCGTAGATAACGTCATTGCTGAAAAGCAGGCACAGATGGATGCCTGGAAAGCAGCAAAATAGGGGGAGAATGATGGTAAAGCTGGGTGTAATAGGCTATGGTGTCCGCATGGATATGCTGGCAGATGAATTTATGGGCCTATTGGAAAAAGTACAGATTACAGCAATAGCTGATAAAAATCCGGAACGTGTGAAAGCGCTTTTAACCAAGACGGATTCCAGGGAAATCATGCATGAAATGGAAATTGACAAAATTGACGGCTTATGGAGAAAATGTCCGATGGATCCGGAATCAATACACTTTTATGATACGGCACAAGAGATGCTGGATCAGGAAGAACTGGATGGTGTTTTAGTAGGCACCAACTGTGATACCCATGCACAATTGGCAGAAATGGTAATGAAACGGGGGATTCCATTATTTTTGGAAAAACCCGTAGGTGTCACAAGAGAAGATCTGGAGCTTCTGGAATGCTGTGACAGAGAACCTCATGCTCCTGTGGTAGTGTCTTTTCCGCTTCGGGTAACCAGGATGGTAAGGGAAGCAAAGAGAATCATAGACAGCGGTGTCATTGGAAAAGTAGAGCATGTGCAGGCATTTAATGACGTTCCTTACGGTTTTGTCTATTTCCATGACTGGTATCGGAATGAAGCGGTATCTCACGGTATGTTTTTACAGAAGGCAACCCACGATGTGGATGTAATCAATTATCTGACCGGAGAAAAACCGGTGCAGGTCTGTGGGATGAAATCAAAGCAGATTTTCAAAGGTAATATGAGGGCAGGGCTGCGCTGCAGTGAGTGCGACTGCTGCGGCAGCTGCATGGAAAGCACCTATCATATTACCCAGACCAGAAATGATATCCCAAGAAGTGATTATTGCTGTTATGGGGTAGATACCGGAAACGAAGACAGCGGCAGTATGCTGATCCGGTATGAATCCGGTATGCACGCAGTCTATTCACAGAATTTTTTCGCAAGAAAAGGAGCAGCAAGGCGGGGCGCGCGGTTGTATGGATACAAAGGAACGCTGGAATTTAATTTTACAACAGATGAAATCAAGGTGTACGATCATATGAGTGATCAGGTATCTGTGATTAAGATAGGCACTCCGCCTGCAGGGCATGGTGGAGGAGATTACGAACTGGCACGGAATTTTGTGCAGTTGATTCTGGGAGAAACAACAGAATCAGTGGCACCTCTTGGGGAAGGTATCATAAGTGCGAAAGTTTGTATGGCGGCAAAAGAATCTTCAGAAGAGGAAGTATTTAAAACGGTATCATAATCAGGATCAGTGCCTGCGGTTAAGTGAAAACGAAAAGAGTTCATGATATGTGGATGCTTCAGAGCGTAACTGTTTCTGGTTGAAGAAGGATTACTACAGGGTGGACTATGCTAAGATTTGCATATCCACCCTGAACTGTATCCGGCTTATAGGTAATGCCGGTTACAAAACTTATTGTGGGATTTAAGTGAATCTGTATGAAAAAGGAGAAAAGATATGTATAAGATGAAAAAGCAGCTTGCGGTTTTAATGTCTGCAGCCATGCTGACGGGCACCCTGGGCATGTCGGCACCGTATTCCGTGACAGCAGAGGCATCCGGGGTACAAAAAGAAATCTATATTTCCCCGGCAGGTGATGATGCTGCCGGGGACGGGAGTCAGGAAAAGCCATATGCATCCCTGGAAAGAGCCAGAAGTGAAGTGCAGAAAATCAATTCCGATATGACAGGGGATATCTATGTGTATCTGGACAGCGGAGAGTACTATATGGATGAAACGGTAGAATTTGGACCCGAAGATTCCGGCACCAATGGACATCAGATTGTCTATACCAGTAAGGATGGGGTTGCCCGTGCTAAATTAATTGGGGGGAAACCCGTGGATAACAGTGATTGGGAGCTGGTGCAGAGGGAAGGGGCAACCGATGCCGACCTTCCGGCAGAGGCAGAAGGTCTTGTCTATAAAACGAACGTTGGAACAGACCGGAGCTTCAATACGCTGTACGTCAATGACAGTCGGGCAACCCAGGCACGTTACCCTAACCTGGATCAGTATGAGGGGTTTACAGCGGCACTGACTCCTTATCTGTTTACTGCCGGGGGAGGAATGCATGATCTCCAGTGGAAAGCAGGGGATCTGCCGCAGACGGTGACAGACGGTTTATCAAACGCTGAGGCACGGGGCGATCTGGATGCTTCTGTATATATGTGGGACGGCGGATACTGGGACTGGATGACAGATACAATTCCTCTGAAAGGAATCAATACTGCACAGCGCAGGCTGCATTATAAAGATGAAGAAATTGATTTGGATGGTTCTGCCCGTTATCGCCCTAAATATACTACCGGAACCAATGCACGGTATTTCCTGCAGGGCAATCTGGCATTACTGGATCAGGAGGGTGAGTACTATTACAACAAGACAACCGGGGATCTGTATTACTATCCGTCAGGAAATATAGAAGATCAGCAGGTTATCATCCCTCTGGTAAAAGAGGTAATCCGCGCAGAGGGCGAAGACAGAAATTCTAAAGTCAGCAATCTTACCTTCCGTGGTATTGAAATGAAGGATACGGAGAGCACAGACTGGTATGCCTACGGCTGGAATGCAAAGGATACCGGAGCAGCGCTGGGATTCTGGCCAAACGAATCCAAAGGAAGTACGCAGCCATCTTACTGCGAACAGAGGGAACAGAATGATTTCCGCTACGGGGTGATGACGCTGAAAAATACCGACGGAATCCGGATTGAAGCCTGTCATCTGACCAACTCGGGAATGTTTGGCATTGCTATGTATGATGCCAATACAAATGCGTTGGTGGAAAATTGTCTGATTGATTATACCGGTCATGGCGGTATCAGTATGGACGGCGGTTATCCGGGACTGGCAGGAGATGAAAACGGAGATGGATATTCCAGGGACAATATGGTGAAAAATGTATTGATACATGATATTGGTGAATTAATCGGACAGGCTTCCGGGTTAACGGTACAGCAGGTAAGCCACAGTACATTTTCTAATATCGAGGTGTATAATTCACCCAGAAGAGGAATTTTTACCACAGGCGGAACAAGCAGGGAAAAAAATGGAGCCGATAAAGATTATGATGCGATGAAGCACTTATATACCCATAGCAACCGTTATGAATACTGCTACATACATGACTGCCAGCAGGACGGCGGGGATGACGGCGCATTTTTTGGATGTATGCTGTTTCATGGAAATGAAGACGGCAAGGGGAAACCCAATATCATCAACCAGATGGTAATCGACAGCACCGGTGCCAATCCTACCATGAGGGATTTAAGTCCCAACAATATGAACCTGGATATGGGATGTTCCGGCTTTGAACTACATAATGTGAAATCTGTCAATCCCATGAACTTTAATATTGAAGTCAATACTATATTGCAGTACAAAGATGATATTCTCTTTGACAATGTAAATATCGACTATGGAACCCTGGTAAATCATCTGGATGAATTTGATGATTCCAAAATGGAGTATGATAAGATTGGATTGACCGAGGGCTTCCCAATAGAATATATGGAAGAGAAGGAAACCAGCCAAAAACCGGAAGACATATATTTTGAAGATGATTTCGAAAAGGGTATCCAGAAACGCAAATGGACGTTCCGTAATGCACAGCCGGAGATTACCACAGAGTGGATGTCAGAAGACCCGTTTGTGGGAAAACAGGGTCTCATCGTAAACCAGGACAGTGTATTATCCAGAACGTTTCAGGATCTTCTGAATAAAACAGTTACCGTTAAAATGTTTGACCGCCAGTCCGGCAATATGGCTGGATATGATTCCGGCGTTCAGAATTCTGGAAATGCTCTTTCTTATGTCAGCACAGGAACAAAAGACCAGATGTTTGGTCTTGGCATAGAGTGGGGGAAATGGGATTGTTATTACATGAACATAAACGGTGAAAAGATCCCCACAAATGTTCCGCGTCTTTTTGGATGGCATGAGCTGAAGTTCGATTACAGTACGCCCGGTACATTACAGATGTATATTGACGGCAGGCTGGTGAAAGAGGTAAACAGCAGAGGATTTGATACTCTGGAAATTGGATGTGATGCAGGAAAAGGCACCGTGTACTACGATGAAGCTATGATTTATGGAGGCGTGGAAGCTCCCCCAGCAGGCGAAGTGCCGCTGCCAAAACCACCTGCAGAGCCGGAAGACAGGGTTTTGTATGAAGAGGATTTTGAAGGCTATGAGATGACTGTGGACGAAGCAGGTAACAAAAGTCATCGGGAGGATGCATTGCAGTATAGTGATATTGCAAATAAAGAATTGGAAAACCAGAATGCTTCTGAGACAGAAACGGAAGTCCGGGTAAGAGATAAAACGGAGACGGAAGTATCGGAGACAGAAGTACTTGAAACGGAAGTACCTGAGACGGAAGTACCGGTAACAGAAGTACTTGAGACGGAAGTACCGGAGACGGAATCACCGGAGACAATAGAGCAGGTTAGCGAGCCCCAGGCTAATGAGCAGGAAATGGAAATACAGAAAACAGCTGCATCTTCCATGAATGCAGAGGATATACTGCCTGACTGGAAAGGGGTAGGAGGCGGAAAAATGGTAAAAGAATTAATCAGGGAAGATGACAATCAGTATCTTCGTATTAATTCTCAGGATAATACCTTCTATTATACAGGCGGCAGCGACTGGAAGAACTATGTACTGGAAGCCAGGGTACGGTTGAATCGATGGACCGGGGAAGGCCCCCTTGGCGGAGCATACGACGTATTTTCGGCAGGCGTTCGTTTTGAAGAAGACTCCAACAGCAAATCAAATCCACGCCGCTATACATTAAAGATGGAGAAGTCAGGTAAATTAAAATTTTATATGCGGTCCTCCGGTGATAAGGATTTCTTCGCCAAGACACCGGAAGAGGCAGGACTGGAGCCTTTGAATCCTCCGTTTGCAGGAAGATGGTATGATCTGAAGATTGTGGCAGACGGTGATAAGATCAGCAGTTATCTGGATGGCAATCTGGTAGGAACCGTAGTGGATGGAACCTTACAGTCCGGAGGTATCGGCTTTAATTGCCTTGGGGGAGAATACGATATCGATGACATGAAAGTGACGAAAGTCCAGACCCCGGAGCCGAGTGTGGAACCGGATTCCGGAACATATGAGCAGCCGGTTGAAGTTAAAATTACACCGGCATCCAAAAAGGATCAGATATTCTACACGCTGGATGGAAGTGATCCCAAAGACCCGGAACATGGTATCTATTATGATGAAAGCTTTGTACTGCCGGAAAATGATAATCCGGTGACATTAAAATGCGTTGCAATCGCCGGTGATTCCCTCTACAGTGAAGTGGTTGAGAAAACCTATGTGGTCAAAACCCATAAGCCGGAAATCACAGGTTTGGAAGAAGTTCAGGCGGATACAGTCCAGGGAATCATCCCGAAGCTGCCCCAGACGGTGAAGGCTTCCTACAATAACGGAACAACAGCCATGGTATCGGCACGCTGGGAGCCAATCACGGATAAGCAGGTAGCAGTACCCGGTAACTTTACGGTACTGGGTTCTGTGGATGGCACAGCATTAAAGGCAAAAGCCATTGTAACCGTATTGCCAAAGAAACAAGAACCGAAACCAGAACCGAAACCGGAAGTAAAGGTAAATAAAGTCACGCTGAATGAAACGAAGAAAACGTTGTTAAAAGGGAAAAGTTTCACTTTGAAAGCGGAGGTATTGCCAGCAGATGCAGCGAATAAAAATGTGGTATGGTCCACCAGCAATGCAAAAGCAGCGACAGTAGACCAGACTGGTAAAGTGACTGCAAAAGGTTATGGAACCGCTGTTATCAAAGTACAGGCAGCTGACGGCAGTGGAAAATATGCGTCCTGTAAAGTGACGGTAGGTTATAAAATCAACTATCACTTAAATAAAGGGACCAACAGCAGGCAGAATCCACAAACCTGTTATAAGTCAAAAGTAACCTTGAAGGCACCATCCAGAAAAGGATATTCTTTCAAGGGCTGGTATTCGGATAAAAAATATAAAAAGAAAATAACCAGTATTCCATCATCAACACGGAAAAACGTCGAAGTTTATGCAAAATGGGAGAAAATCAAGATTGCAAAGGCATCCATCAGCAAAGCCCAGAGTAAAAAAGCCGGCAGTATGGCAGTAAACTTTAAAAAAGTAAAAAATGCAGACGGATATGAGATTGTTTATGGAAATAATTCCAGAATGACCAAAGGAAGAAAGGTATTAGAGACAAAAAGGACAGGCAAGACCATTCAGAAATTGAAAAAAGGCAGGACGTATTATGTAAAGGTCCGGGGATTCAAAAAGGATTCAGCTGGAAAGAAGGTATACGGGGCATACAGTAAAACAGAGAAAGTGAAAATTAAAAAGTAAAATCAGAAGTAAAATTAAAAAGAATTGGGTTAAGAGAGCCGCTTCCAGAGTGTAATTTGGGAGCGGCTTTTGATGCTGTTTTTTAAAGTTTCGACTTAAGAACAGCAGTTTAGATCAGTTCCTGCCAGACAGCTGTCAGAGAGCAATTTTCAGAACTTTGTACGAACGCGGGTAAAAATAATCCCCATAAACAAGTAAAATACTTCCTCACAGTAAGAATCGGATGATTGCTATAATGTGATTTATAAAGTTTCCGTAAACAGAAAGAATGAAGCACCCTGAGAATTCAGTTATTACAAATGGAAAATCATAAAAAGCAGGAAGAAGGAGGAAGAAAGGTTTAAACATTGTAAAAATGTGAGAAATTATTAAAAATAAGAGTGATAAAAACAGGTAATATCAATAAAAACAGTACTTTTTAGTGTCTGAAATTAGTGAAATATGTGATAAGGTAATCTCATTCTAAATCAGGAGGGTTATAATGAAAAAAAGATTTTCTAAAAACCTGTGGAAGCGCACCACAGCACTTTCAATGGCAGCCATATTGGCAGCAGGGTCTTGGAACCCGCTTATAGTAAACGCGCAGCATGTAAATGGAACAGCCCCATTCATAAATTCATGGCTGGTTGCGGGACCTTTTGAGTCACCGGTTGCTGATGAGATTTATGGCACGGAGATCCCGGACAATCCAAATTTAGCCAAGCAGGCAGCAACTTCTGCATCGTCCGCTACTCTTAGTTCGAATCCACCGGAGTTTCTTAACGATGGGTCCGTCAGAAACCAATGGGTGACAGAAGGGTCAGAGATTCCCTGTTGGGCACAGCTGGAATGGAATGAACCAATTACGGCAGGCAGTGTTGGGATCACACTGTGGAATGACGGACGTCATAGAAACCAATGGTATGATCTGATTTTTACTTATGAAGACGGAACTGCAAGTGATCCGATACGAATAGAAAGTACCTGTCAAAATGCTGATTATCCAACTGTATACCAGCCTGAGATCCCTTTTGAAAATGTGAAAAAATTGCAGGTAATCGTTGATGACGGGCTTGAGCCATATCCTGGAATTACAGGAATCAGCGAAATAGAAGTATACCCATATCCACTGGAAGATACGGAAATAGCTGTGAAAAGCTTATTGAATGTAAGTGCCGGGTTACCAGAAGAGGAAATGTTAACGGAAGAAACAGAGGAAAAGACAGCGTCAGAAACAGCGTCAGAAACAGCGCCAGAAACAGCGTTAGAAACAGAGCTAGAAACAGCGCCAGAGACAGCGATAGAAACAGAGCCAGAAACAGCGCCAGAGACAGCGATAGAAACAGAGCCAGAAACAGCGCCAGAGACAGCGATAGAAACAGAGCCAGAAACAGCGCCAGAGACAGCGATAGAAACAGAGCCAGAAACAATGCCAGAGACGATGCCAGAAGCAGCGATGGAAACAACGAAAGAAACAGCTGCGCCAGAGGCGGTGACAGAACAAGCTGAAACCCAGGGAGAAGTAAAGGAATTACTTACGGATAAGACAGCAGCGAAAGAAACCATCGTTCCAAAACTGGGAGAAAGCATGACTTTTGACGGACAGAAATGGGAGTATTTCGATGACCGCATCTGGAACCGTACCTATGATGATTACCAGGACTTATATGGATATTACGGTGTTAAAAAGGGCATTGACACCAAAAATAAATATGTGTATGCCCATACATACGTATATAGTGATATAGAACAGGCAGTACAGTTTCGTTTTGGCAGCAGCGGTGAACACCGTCTGTATGTAAATGATACTGCAGTCACAAGTCCATCCAAGCCTTCTGAAGTACAGAAGGATATGGCAGTTAAGGACATTCAGCTCAAAGAAGGATGGAATAAGATTCTGCTCCAGATCAAGCATACTTATACAGATGACAAGAATGCCAATGGAGTGCCGGTTGCAAAAGATAATGATGTGTATTATCTTGGATTTTATGGCAGGATTACAGATAAAGACGGTAATGAGCCGGAAGGTTTAACCTATTCCGTGACGGGAACAGACAGCGATTTATCCATCACCACGGCGGGGCTTTCTGCTGATGATGTGGTACAGGATGGAAAGCCGGGAAGAGGCCTGCCCCAGAACATTTTGCCTATAGGATATACGGAGTGGCCTTACGTGTGGAATAAATCTCAGTATAATCAGAATCAGTTTAATCTGGAAGCATCCCCTTTTCAGTTCATGGCTGACGGAGGCAGGCCTGACTATACTTGGGAAGTAACAAAAGGAGCGCTTCCGGATGGACTGGAGCTTAAGAAAGATGGAACCATAGGGGGAATCGTAGAAGCAGACCCCGGTGATTACAGCTTTACCGTACAGGTAACGGACAAGGATGGGGCTGCTGTACAGCAGACTTATACACTGAAGGTCAAAGAACGCCCGAATAAATGGTTTGAGGAAGGACGTGTCAGCGCATTAAGCCACTGTATTCCTGTCTACCAGTATTTTGCAGATCCGAATTTTTCGGCAGATCTGTGGGCAGAACGTGCCAGCAGACAGGGGCATTCCCTGGTATCCATTGAGGCATTGCAGCAGAATTACTACTGGCCATCCCGCTTTGCAGATCCGAACCACGACAGGAATAAATATCTGCCAAAGGATGAAAACGGAAATGTGGTAGATGGATTAAAGCAGTTTGAGGAAGCAGTAAAGCGCTATGGAATGAAGTTTGGATTGTATTATGCTACAGAGGGAGGCGGACTGCAGCATTACTCTACCGATGTATTTGTGCAGAATGTGGAGGATTTAATTTTACGCTACGATCCGGCATACCTTTATTTTGACGGTCCCCAGGCAATGGGCGGTGCAAATTATGATGTCATGTACAGTAATGTGCGCAACTACAGCGATGAAATTATTATCAATGCCAACGTCTGGGGTTCGGAATACGGAGATCCGGATTTAAGAACCGGGGAATGCAGCGGTATCTATGGACATGAGCGGGGATCGAAATTAACGAAGCGCACTATTATGGAACCATGGAAATCCCTGCATACAAAAAATAATTATACACCGTACTATGCAAGAAGGGATGACTACCGGCTTGTATCCCAGGAGATGGTTATGAATGCCGGAAGAGGCATGGTAGATAATAATGACCAGATGCCGTTAATGAGCAGAGGTACTAACTGGGATTCTCCCGAGGATGTAGCACAAAGATATCCAAAATCAGTTCAGGAATTTGTGGATGCAAGAGAAGAACTGGCGGCTTGGTTTGCCCCGGAAGGGAAGCCGGAGCGTCATGAATCTACCACCGGAACCCAGCCCTGCTTTTTGAATGGATCGGATTGTCAGTGTGCTGATGATGGAGCAGGCAATATTGACCATTTCGAAGATGGGCATGGACCAAAATGGGGATATGCAATGTCCCGGGACAATAACGTGTACCTGCATATTATGAAAGGTCCGGACAGAAAAATTGGATTTGATGCAATAACCGATCAGACTCTGGTGGCTGATCCGATCAGGGATCACGTTGAAAAAGTAATCTGGCTCAATGAAGACAAGGAACTTTCCTTTACCCAGGATGGGGACTTCGTAAGCATAGATTTGGCAGATGTCACAGAAGATCAGGTTGACACCATTATCAAGATTGTAACGGATAATACCCAGCGCAGCTATCAGCTGACAAATATAACTGCAAAAGGTGAGCAGCTCTCAGATGACTGCCTGCAGGTAAAAGCAGAGGGTTATATGACGTATCAGGCATTAAAAGCAAATCTGGAAAAAGTGACTTTCCAAAGCTCAGACCCGTTGGTGGCATCCGTGGATGAAACAGGACTCGTAATACCGAAAGGTAATGGTGAGGCAGAAATAACGGTAACCGGTACTTATGAGGGAGTTACGCAGGAAGACACTTTAAAAGTGAAGGCAGCAAATGGTAAAGTTTATGTTGGAGAAAACATGATAGGAGCGTCTTTGTGGGTAGACGAAAAAGGCGCTTATGGAAGCTTTCACAATCTGGAAGGATATCCATATTATCTGGAGGGCAGATCCGACAAGGGCGGTTCCATTGGACTAAATGCCGCACAGATAACGATGAAATGTGGAATCGTAGACCTGGATGGCGGTGATAAATATACTCCGGTGGCTATTACAGAGAGTGATCTCATTTCTTTTAAAGACGGAAAGCTGTTTGCAAAGTCTGTAGAGAAAACTACCCGTGCTGCCGTATGGGCAGAAGTGCAGCTGGATGGCAAAACATTTACCACAAACAGGGTATATATGGATATTCAGCCATATGAGTCTTTAATGGCTGGTGCGAAAGTCACCGCAAGCGGACAGATTGAGGATTATGCACCACAGCGGGTATTGGACGGAGAACTGATAACAGGTGCAGATTTTGATGCAGGGAAATGGTCCGTGTCCGGAAAGGGAGAATCCTTCTTATCCTTTGAGCTGGAGAATCAAAGTAAAATTGAAAATGTAGAAATCCATTTCAATACACGCAGCCAGAAATACTATAATACACCAAAGGAAATGGAGATTCAGATCAGCGATGACGGGGAGGCATGGAGAACAGTAGAAACCGTGATACCACCATCAGCAGGACAAGAAGCATATTTTGGATTTTCCGATATTTATAACGTGGAACCAGTTACTGCAAAATATGTAAGACTGAATTTCCCCAAGGGAAGTAACGGCAGTGCAGTTGATATTCTGGAAGTCTCATTAAACGGGGAATCTATGGAAGGACGTCTGTCAAAGCTTACAGCAAAAGGTGAGAAACTTACCGACACTGACGCAGAACTTGTGATTACCGGATATGATGGAACAGGTGCCAAAATGGATATAAGCGGAGCAGACATTTCCGTAGAAAGCAGCAATCCCCAGATCATTTCCGTTTATGACAATTTCAAACTGAAAGCTGTGTCCGGGGGCAGAACCCGGATAACGGTAACTGCTGTGGCAGCCGGAGCAATTGCAGAGACTTCTCTGTACGCTGATGTGGATAAGAATGGCCATATTTTCTTTGGCGATTATCTGGAGAAGGTCACATTGACTGCTGATACGGAGACAGTCAGTGTTAATCATCCGGCAGCCGTTCGGATTCAGGGCATGTTAAATACAAAGAAACCGGCGGGACTTTCGGACGCTCAGGTAGAATATATCTTTAGTGAAGGAGCCCCCCTGCAGAAGGTGGAAGGCGCTGACATCATCTGCATGCCGCAGGAAATACCAACCAGGCAGAAGGTAAAAGTAAGTGTCAGAGTAACTCTTGACGGTGTAACGGCAGTCAGCAATACCATAACATTAGAAGCAGCAGGAAGCAATATTGCACCGGAAGCAGACGTTAGAGTTTCTTCCGTACGTTCCCGTACCGGAACACCGGATGGTAATGACGCAGACGAACGGTATACAGCCGAAAAAGCAATAGATGGAGATACGAAAACCCATTGGGCTGCAAAACAATCCGATCATTCTCCATGGATTGAACTAAGTTTTGATGAAGAAAAAATGATTGAGAAAGTGATACTGAATGAGCGTGGACATGAAGTGAATGCCATAAGAGAAGGATTACTGGAATTCTATGATCATACCGGAAAGAAAGTGTATGAAAAATCAGTGCAGGATATGAAATGGGAAAATTCCCAGGATAATCTTGTGGAACTGGAGCAGCCGGTAAAAGCTTCTGGCATAAAGTTTACCATTGATCCCGAAGAAAAATACCATCAGGCAGCAAGTGAACGGGGACTGGCTGAAATAAAGATATTATGTGCACCAGATACTCAGGAAAGTACAATTACAGGATATTATCCGGTGTATGCAGAGACCGCAACAGGGGTTATTCCCAAAATGCCGGAGAAAGTTACTGCAGTTTACAGTGATCTTACTACAAAAGAAGAAGCGGTAAAATGGGATAACATAACACCGGATATGGTGGCAGATCCAGGTGTAATCTTTGTGGAAGGTGCCGTAAATGGTTCAGATAAAAAGGCAGCTGCAGAAATACGGATAAAGAAGTCATCCGTACCGGTACCCACACCGGACCCGGAAGTTAAGGTAGATAAAATTACACTGAGCGAAACAGAAAAAACAGTTGTAAAAGGAACAAGTTTTATACTGAAGACAACAGTTTTACCATCCAATGCAGATAATAAAAAAATCATATGGTCCACCAGTGATGGGAAGGTGGCAGGAGTAGACCAGGCCGGTAAAGTCACCACAGTTGTATATGGAACCGCAGTCATCCGGGCAAAAGCAGCCGATGGCAGCGGAAAATATGCAGACTGTAAAGTAACGGTAGGAAGCAGTGTTGAAAAAATTACTCTAAATGAAGTTTCCAAAACGATTACTAAGGGAGAATCATTTACGTTAAAGGCAGCAGTTTCCCCCTCCAATGCGTTGAATAAAAATGTGGTATGGACCACAAGCAACGCAAAAGCTGTAACAGTTGATCAATCAGGTAAAGTGACGGCAAAGGGATACGGAACCGCTGTGATCAAAGTACAGGCAGCTGACGGCAGTGGAAAATATGCGTCCTGTAAAGTAACGTCAGGTTATAAAATTAAATATAACCTGAATAAAGGAACCAACAGCAGGCGGAATCCACAAACCTGTTATAAGTCAAAAGTAACCTTGAAGGCACCATCCAGAAAAGGATATTCTTTCAAGGGCTGGTATTCGGATAAAAAATATAAAAAGAAAATAACAAGTATTCCATCATCAACACGGAAAAACGTCGAAGTTTACGCAAAATGGGAGAAAATCAAGATTGCAAAGGCATCCATCAGCAAAGCCCAGAGTAAAAAAGCCGGCAGCATGGAAATTAGCTGGAAAAAAGTAAAAAATGCAGGCGGTTATGAGATTGTTTATGGAAATAATTCCAGAATGACCAAAGGAAGAAAGGTTTTAGAGACAAAAAATACAGGTAAGACAATTAAGAAATTGAAAAAAGGCAGGACGTATTATGTAAAAGTCCGGGGATTCAAAAAGGATTCAGCCGGAAAGAAGGTATACGGGGCATACAGTAAAACAGAGAAAGTGAAAACCAAAAAGTAATTCATTTGCTAATCCAGGTCAAAAAAGGGATATCGTAGCCATTAAAAGGTTATGATATCCCTTTTTTAGCCTGGAATGTTCATGAAAACATGAAAGTTCCGCCGGTTTCTAAAAACTGGTCAAAATAGTAGCACCAAATAGCAGAATCCTGACATTGCCGTAAAATGGTAAATTAAGTATATTAAAGTTAAAAATAGTGCTCCATCCGGACAGTGCTGTCACTATTATTACTGTCCGGAATAGTACTAGGTGAAATGATCTTGTTACGGGCGGTTATACAAAAGGTAATAAGGGCACGGCAAAGGAAGCTCCATAGTCGAAGTACCTTTATTATACAGAAAAATCTATATATTTCAATGAGAAAGGAGGAAAGACAGATACGGGGAGGATGCACAGAGAGATGAAGGAAATACAAATTTATGTAAAGAAGAGGTAGAAGGTATGAAAAGTAGATTGAAAAGAGTACTGAGCTTATTTATGGTGTCTGCGATGCTTTTGACGAGCGTATTACCGGCAAATGCAGCGTCGGATTCCGGTCATACGGAAGCTGCCCGGGATTTTCAACCGGGGAAAGAATTTTATGTGGCAGTTGACGGCGATGATTCGAATGACGGAAGTATCGAGAAGCCCTTTGCCAGCCTGGAGGCGGCAAGAGATGCCGTAAAAGTTCTAAAAGAAACAAGGGGTTTGCCGGACGGCGGAGTTGCGGTAAATGTAAAAGGCGGAACCTACAGGCGGCTGGGAGATAGTTTTCATCTGACGGAAGAAGATTCCGGAACAGAAGAAAATCCCATCGTATACAGAGCATATAATGATGAAGAGGTTAATTTCTACGGCAATCTGGTTTTGCCCGGTGAAAAATTCGAACCGGTGTCAGATTCGGAAATTCTGGCAAGATTGCCGGAGGCGGCAAGTGATCAGATAGTCGTATATGATATTACGGCGAATGAGGGTATCACAGATTTTGGTGAGATTGTAAAGAATGGTTTTGGATGGCCTTCACAGGCACCGGGTATATCCGTTTCTGTAGATGGAAAAGATCAGCGTCTTTCCAGGTATCCAAACAGCGGATTTATCAAGACGTCTAAAGCTTTGGAAAAAGGCTTCGTTCCAAGAGACCATATGCCGAATCCTGACGGAACCTGCCCGGATTGCAGCAAAAACAGTGGAAATCCATGTGAATGTAAATATCCGGAGGATGAATGGATCAATCAAAAAGGCGGCATCTTCACAGTGGAAGGATCTGTGTTTAAAAATAAGTACCCGCTGTGGTCCCTGGAAAGTGACTTGTGGGTATTTGGCTATTTCTGCTGGGATTGGGCAGATGATACGATGAAGATTAATAAGCTTGAGGAAACTGCTGCCGGAATGAAGATGTCAGCACTTCAGCCCTCCAGATACGGGGTGTTTGGCGGTAAGAATTTTTACGCTTTTAACCTGCTTTGCGAAGTAGACCAGCCGGGAGAATGGTATCTGGACAGAGAAAACGGAAAATTATACCTGTATCCTGAGAAAGCTCTTTCCGATAGCGAGGTAGCACTTTCAATGGCGCGGACACCGTTTATCAGCATGGAAAATGCGTCTTACATAAAAGTAGAAAATATGAACTTTGGATATTCCAACGGTCATGGTATTTCTTTAGTAGATTGTAATAATGTCACAATCGGTGGCTGCGGTTTTTCGGATTTAGGGCAAAAGGCAGTAGTAGTGGGAATAGAAGGCACCGATTACGAGACTATTAATACTGGTGCTCACGGTGGATTTAATAATACCATCACCAGTTGTAATATCACCAGAACCGGACAGGGAGGAATCTTTCTGGGAGGCGGCGACCGTTATACCCTAACTCCGGGCAATAACCGGGCAGTCAATAATGATATCAGTGATTTCTCGGTAATTAACAGAACCTACACACCGGCTGTTAAAATTTTCGGATGTGGAAATACGGCATCCAATAACAAGATCTATAATGCTCCCCACATGGCAATCAGCTACGATGGCAATGATCATGTGATCAGCAACAATGATATATTTAATGTGTGCTACGAGACATCCGACTGCGGAGCCATCTATTCAGTAAGAACATGGACCTACCGGGGCGTAAAGATTACCAATAATTATCTTCATGATATTTACTCCAATGGAGGCATTGGTTCTGCCGGAGTATACTGTGACGATTTATCCAGCGGTATTGAAATCACTGCCAATTTATTCAATAATATTACCGGATACGTCATGCTGTTAGGCGGCGGGCAGGATAACGTATTTACCAATAATATTGTATTGAACCAAAACAATGGAAGAGGTCTTCATTATGATAACCGGGGTGAAGGCTGGGCATATTATCATGCACAGAAACCCAATGGTAACTGTTATGCCGAACTTATGGATTTAAGAAGCGACGAGCGCTATGACAAAGCATTGTGGGATGAGAAATATCCGGATCTGGCGGTTATGGATGTGGAAACCTGTGATAGTGAGGGGAATCTTCTGAACGCCCGCAAACCGGCCAATGCAGTTGTAAAGGACAATATACTGGCAGGTGTTGCCAATCCATATGGCAATATCAGCAAAAGAGTAGATGAACTGGGAACGGTAGAACGGGAACATGCGCTGCCCGCGGGAACAGATATCGGATTTGAGAATTCTTCTTTATCCCAGTTTAAAGTGAAAGAGAATTCCATGATTAAAGAAGTCATGGGAGAAAACCACTTTGATGTAACAAAAGTGGGTCTGTATTCAGATCAGTACAGAACGGTTGTGAAAACAGAAACCGGCACACCGGTATTAACATCTCCGGAAAATAATTCGGAAAATCTCACTTTTATCGATGGTGTGAAACTGACCTGGAACAAAGCAGAAAATGCAGTAAAATATTTTTTGGAGGTATCCCGGGATGCAGAATTTAATGACGTAATCTATTCAGAGATCACAGAAAATGACTGGGCAAATGCGTCAGCCCTGGAGAGAGGCACTGCCTACTACTGGCGTGTAACTGCTGTGGGTGATGGCATGGACTGCACTTCGAAAACAAGTGAGACATATTGCTTTACCACCTCTAACGAGGATCCGGATGTACTCACCTATGATTTTGAATATGAAAATAATGAATTTACGGGATGGAACAGAGAAAAAGGAATTCCTGTGACTAGCACTGAGAAAGCACATGGCGGAGAAAAAAGTTTTAAAATAGACCAGGATATGGTTGTTATTTCAAAAGAATTTAACGAAGTCAAAAACGGGGTTGTTTCTGTTTGGTTATACGATAATATGACAAAAGCGCCGTTAACCCAGGTAGTGGCAAATGTAACTACGGATGACAAAGACCCTTCTACAAGCGACTTCATAGCAATGGGAATTGAAACACGGGCACCCGGATCACCTGATAAATACTATTACCGTATCGGAAGCCAGAACTACCGGTCAGAGGTTGTTCGTACGGAGGGATGGCATGAACTGAAGTGGGATTATTCATCGGGGGAAGACTGCAAACTCTTCATAGATGATACCCTGATTGATACTACCGATTACCGGACAGGATTTAATACCGTTGCGCTGGGAGATTATTGGTCAGGCTCAGGCGGAAATGGAACATCTAATGTCTATTTCGATGACCTGAAGATTGAATTCTCCAAAATAAAAGAAATAGTTCCGGAAACCATCTCGCTGGACCAGACGGAGTTAAGAATGAAAGTTGGCGATACGGCAGAGCTTCATGCTGAAGTAACACCAAATGACGCAGAAGTAACGTTAAACTGGCTGGCTCACGAATATGAAATTGCAAGGGTAGAGGAAGGGACAGTGACGGCATACCGCATTGGAACTACAACAGTAAGCGTATATCCTGAGGGCTACCCGGACATAAAGGCTGAGTGTAAAGTGATAGTTACCGCGGATAAAAATGCCTTGACAGAAACCCTAAAGGAAGCGGAAGCGATATTACCGGACGGCTACACAAAAGAGAGTTATCAGGCTTTGCAAGACACAATTAAGGCCGCAAAAGAAATATTACAAAACGACGGGGCAGCCCAGGAAATAGTAGATGCGAAGAATGCAGAACTGGAAAATGCCATACTAAATCTGGTGAAAGTAATTACGCCGGATAGCATTGAACTGGATCAGACAGAAGTTAACATGAAAGCCGGAGAGAGCATCACACTTGGTGCGAAGATGATGCCGGAAGGATTAGAAATATCATTGGTATGGTCTTCAGATGATCCAGCAACAGCAGAAGTTACGCAGGGAACAGTTACCGGCATCACTCAGGGGGAGACAACAGTACGGGTGTATCCGGAAGGTTATCCTGAAATACATGCAGAATGCAGTGTGAAGGTAACGCAAGACGGCGTCAGCAAAGACGGGCTGGATAAGATCATCTCGAATGCAGAAAACACAATTACAGAGGAAGATCTTGCAAATACGGCAGAAGAGACAGCAGAATTCTACCGGAACACACTTCTTATGGCAAAGGAAATTTTAGCCGATGGCAGTGCATCACAACAAGAAACAGACAGAATAGGATTTGAATTAACACAGGCTGTTATCCAGGTAAAATACGGGGAATCTGTGAGAGAATCTTTGGCTGCTCTTACAGAAGCAGGGAAAATCATGGCTGCAAAGATAGAACAGTATCCTGAGGAAACAAGGGAAAGATTCTTACTGGCAATGGAGCAGGCGAAGCAGCTGTTAGAGGATGACCAGCCTTTAGAAAGTGAATTGCAGCAGGCCTATGAAGAATTATTGGCGTCGATGAACAGCATGCTGGTGATTGATCTGGAAAGACTGAGCAAGGAACTTGAAAGGGCAGCGGAAATTTCAGGAAAACTGGATGCTTACAGAGAAGCAGGCAAGCAGGAATTTGTAAATGCACTGCGGCTTGCAGAAGAAGAAGCCGTAAATCCAAAGAGCCAGTCAGCCGTTAACAGCATTTTAAAAGAGCTTCGTATCCGTTTAGAGGCACTTCGGCTCAGGGCAGATTACAAGGCATTGGAAGATGCTGTCGGACAGGCAGATAGAATAGATCTCACCTTGTATACACAGAAAAGCGTAGATCAGATGCTGGATGCTTTAGCCTATGCCCGGGCAGTATTAGGAAATGATAATGCAGAGCAGTCAGAAGTTGATCAGGCAGCCAATGCATTAATCGCATCTGTAAAAGGTCTGGTTAAAAAAGAAGTACAGCCTGTCAAACCGGACAAACGTGCATTACTGGCAAAGATTGAGGAAGCAAAGGCAATTAAACCGGGTAATTATACAGACCAGTCTTACGGTGCGCTGACCGCAGCCATTTCCCAGGCGCAAAAGACGGCAGATGACCCGAATGCATTACAAAGTACAGTGAATGCCCAGACAGAAGCTTTGGACAAAGCCATTAGGAATCTGAAAGTGGATTCTGATAAAGCGGCAGCAGCCGGATTAAAAGCAGCGACAGTGGCGGTAAAAGCACAAAACAGCAAAACAGATAATGTGAAACTGAGCTGGAATCAAATAGCAGGAGCAGACGGATATATTATTTATCTGAAAAAAGGTAAGACATATAGAAAGCTGGAAACGGTGAAAAAGAACCGAACCTATTTTTACTACACGAAAGGAAGCCTTGGAAAGAATTACACATTTGCTGTGAAAGCATATAAGAAAACAGGAGAAAAAACTGTTTACAGTAAATGGAAAAGTAAGACAATTAAGGTGGTACCACAGGCTGTATCCATAAATGGAAAGGCTTATAAAGGAAAGAACAAGATAAGCTGGAATAAAGTTTCCGGAGTTACGGGATACCGGATCTTTAAGAAGAGCGGAGGATCATGGAAGCGGATTGCAGTTGTAAATAATAAAACTTTCAAATTCGTTGATCACAAGGTGGTAAAAGGTAAGACTTACACTTATAAAGTAAAAACTTATTGTAAAGTAAAAGGCAAGAATATCTATGGCCGTTACAGCAGCCCGATCACAATAAAGGCAAAGTAGGAAACGTATAAAGGTATAAAATTGGCGGCAGTGAGAATTATTTTCTCATTGCCGCCTGCCTGATGAAAGCTGATGCGCTGCTTAGTTAAACAGCTGCATCACATTCTGGAATTTCACCGGCCCATTTAAATGCCTTTTGTGCCAGAATAACAGCTATAATTTCATTAATTACGGCAGCAGCTGCAATTGTTCCCTGAATAATGTGGGCACAATCCGGTGCAGGACCCTCCAGTGCAGCAACGGCAATTCCGGTAAAGACCAGCGATACACCTGAATGGGGAAGCAGGGTGAATCCCAGATATCTTCGGATCACCTCAGGGGAATGAGAGAGCCGCGCTCCAAGATAGGCACCACTGTATTTGCCGAAAGCTCTGGACAAAATGTAGATAACCGTAAATATGCCGGCACCCAGAATCAGGTGGTAATCCAGCGGAGCGCCCAGATTCAGGATAACTGCTATCAGGGCGAATCCCAGAACAGGATTGAATTTTTTCATAAGTGTGGACAGCTGTTCTTCCGGAATAATATTGGAAAATGCAGCGGAAAATGCCATTCCGATTAACATAAAATTCAAAACAGGTTCCGGAAGGATATAAGTATTAAATATAAATCCGCATATGGCTGCTAATAGGATAAAGAGGCACAGTTCTATAAAACAGAGGTTTGCGGAAGATGTTTTTTTGAACAGAAAACCTGCGGGTATGCCGATTACTAATCCGATTAACACTGGAAGAACGGGGGTGAGTATAATCATATAAACTGGCATGGCAGATGCGGATATTTGAGCAGATACAATTGATATAATCGTGAAAAAGATTACAACACCAATAATATCATCAATTGCTGCAAGGGGAATCAAAGTTTTCGTTACCGGGCCATTTGTATGGAATTCCCTTACTATGGACAAGGATGGAGCAGGTGCTGTAGCAAGAGCGATGCTTCCCATAATAGCAGCAAGATAGAGCGGTATCTGGAAAATATAAAAGATCACGCCAAAAGTAAGCGTAACTACAGCAAAGGTTACCAGAGATTCGGCAACTGTAATTACAATAATCTGGTTGCCGGAACGCTTTATATTTTTCCAGATAATTTCGGTACCGATCATCAGTCCCACAGCACATTCCAGTACATGGTTGGAAGTTTGGTACCATTTCATGTCCAGTAGTGAAACATTTAATAATTGGAGGGCATGAGGTCCCAGAATCATGCCTGCGATGAGCCAGCCTAAAATTGCGGGCAGTTTGATTTTTGAGACTAATTTACCAGCTGCATATGCCAAAGCAATTGCTGCTGCCAGTCGTAAAATTGCAGGTATCATAAATTATCCTCCTTTGCGATGCCATATAAAATCATATCTACCGATTTTCGTACCTTTTCTTCGTGAACTTCAATAAAGTTGCTGTCGGTATCCCAATTGGAAAGTTCTTTAAAATATTGTTGGTGAAATGTTTCCTGAACGGCACTGAAATAGGAGCAGGCATCTTCAATCGAGATTCCATTCCGAAGGGGCAGCCCGGACAGTACAGATTCGAATAGCTGAAGATTAAGCTGGTCAAAGTCCTTCTTAAGCAGATTAATTTCCGTGCTCAAATGAGAAGGAGGCTGTATGACAGCATTGAAAAAAATGCGTATAAAAAAGGGATTTTCCGTAAAAAAACGCTGGCGTGTATCAAAATATTCCTGAAGCCGGATTTTAGACTGATTGGTACTGGTGCAATTTGTTTTCAGGTATTCCATTAGAGCCTGAAAGCATGATTTTACGCAGCACAGATACAATTCATCTTTATTTTTGAAATAGTGGTATACCAGTCCTTTTGAAATGCCGCTCTGCGCCAGCGCTGCATTTAAGGATGCTTTGTCATATCCGTTTTTGCCAAATTCAGTTATAGCCGCATGCAATATTTTTTCTCGGCTTTGTAATGTTTTCAATTCTCTTTTCAATGAATGGTTCCTCCTGATAAATAATAATTGACCGACCGGTCTATTTGTAGTATAACAGAAATAGACCGGGTGGTCAATTATTTATATGGATGAATAGAAATGAATTTCAACGAGGTATTGACAGGGATAAAGGGAGAAAAACTGTCTAATAGCAGACAGTGTAAATGAGAAGGAGGAAAAAATGTATCAGTTATTGATTGCAGATGATGAAAAAATAATCAGGGAAGGTTTAAAAAATGTAGTCGACTGGAATGATCTGGGGTTTGAGATTGCAGATATCTTTACGGATGGGCAGGAAATCATTGAATATCTGGATTATGCAATACCGGATGTTATTCTGACAGATATTAAAATGAGCCATATTTCGGGCATTGAAGTGGCAAAGTATGTATTTGACCACAAAATGCCATGTAAAGTAGTTCTGATCAGTGGCTACCAGGAATTTGAACTGGCATTGCAGGGAATTAAATACGGAGCAGAAGATTATCTGCTAAAGCCCATTGATGTTGACAATTTAATAGAAACATTCAGCAAGCTGAAGTTGGAACTGGATCAGAAACAACAACAGGAAAGGAAAGCGCAGGAAGAAAAATACCGGATGGAGGAGGCAATTCCGCTGCTGGAAGAACGCTTTTTCTCAGATCTGATATTAGGTGTGGCTGGAAGCGAGGAGTATATCAGAAGCAGGATGGCTGTCTTATATCCACAGATGGATATCAACCTGTGCCACTGCCTGCTTGCTGATATCCGGATAGAAAATTATCCGGAATTTATGAAGCATGTCTGGCAGTACAATTATGACCAGTTTGAAATAAATATCCATCATTTTCTACAGATTTATCATAAAGAAATGTCTTTCCATCTGGTATTTAAATCAGGGGAAATATTGGAAATATTCGGTGTTCTGATAAAGCAGAGTGATGAAACAGATGCACTTGAAATCTGCAAGAGAGAGCTGGATCTGCTGGTACAGGAACTAATGAGCAGCTTTCATTTTCAGGCTGTATATGAAATAAAACAGATTTATCATAATATATTTGATATCAATGGAATCCAGGAGGGGCTTTTTAGCCAGGGGTATTCCCAAGAGAGCTTAAAACAGCACCTTCAGGAGCAGAAGAAACTGATTATGTCCAATATTAGTTTGGGAAATATGGTCACCGCCCAGAAGATCTTTCACAGTATACTGGAGGAATTAAATACAGCGCCTTCTATCTTCCGCAATAATTTTGTAATAGAGATTTTATCCACAATGAACACGGTAATAAAGGAAGTAAACGTAAAATTATCCGATTCCCTGCGTACATACTTTAATTATTCCCAGGTGTTGTCTTTTAGTGGTGTGGAAGAGTTAAAAGCTTATTGTGACCGTATCTTTGACCGGATCAAACTGGCAGAGGAAAAGAAAGAGTACTATGATACAACGGCTTTAATCAGTAAAGCAAAGCGTTATATTATTGATAATATCCACAAAGATATTTCACAGGAAGAGACTGCTAATCAGCTTTTTATCTGTTCGTCTTATTTGAGCAGGCTGTTTAAGAAGCAGACCGGGGAAAATTTCACACAGTTTGTAACTAGAATGAAGATGGAAAAAGCAATCGAATTATTAAAGAATCCCCAATATAAAACCTATCAGGTAAGTGAAGCTCTGGGATATAAAACACCCAGGTATTTTTCAAGGCTTTTTCGGATGCAGACGGGAATGAATCCAAGTGAATACCGGGGGAAAGTATTAAATATAGGCGGAGGAGCAGATGAAATTTAGCAGAGTGGTAAAAAAATATGTAAAGGATTATAAGTTTAACAGCCTGTTTATTAAGAATCTGATACTGCTTTTAATGTTAATCATAGTTCCGATTTCAGGCACGGTTGTTCTGGCCTATTATTCCTATAATAATATGCAGAAAAATGAAATTCAGTCTTATAACGAAACCATCTTGAATCAGGCTGTTTCCGGTTTGGAAAGAGTGGTAAAAGAAGCCAGAACCCAGTTGATTTACATTGGATTTAATTCAAATGTAGAGCTTTACATGTATGATACGGAAGAAATCAGACAGCTGAATTATAAGGTTAAGAGTATCTCGGAACTGATCAGGCTGCCGGTAGTTTCCAAAGATTATATAGACAGCATTTATATACATTCTTTTAAAAGTGGTAAGGTGATTACCATGGAGGGGATCAGTGATTTTGAAACTTTTGTGGATAGGGAATGCCTGCTGCAGTATACGGGGCAGGCAAAAAAGGACAGGCAGTGGGTTATGCTGACTACCAGCAATGAACGGGGATATCCCCAGATGCAGCTGTCTATCTTTCAGGATATCTGTTACGGGTCACTTTGTACCGGAACAATTGTTATGAATCTCCGGCTGGATGAATTAATAAAGGAACTAAATCTGTCAGATGAGGCTCAGATCTGTGTCAGTGACGGTACAAATATATTGTTGTCCAACGATGTGCAGCAGACAGGCAAGCCAATAGAAAACATGAAAGGATTTCGGGAAAGTAAGAAGGACAGTGCCGTTATTAACCGGCAATTCTGTATTTCTTCAAAGTCTTTGGGAGAGTCTGGACTGGAGGTGATATCGTACTTTGATCTTCAGACTTATCAGGATAAATTAAGTACAATCCGCAATTTTATGCTGACATTTCTGCTGGTTATGGTTCTGATTACGTTCTGTCTTGCAACTTTAATTTCCATACGTATTTTCAGTCCCATAGAAACAATATTTTCTTCAATTAAGGAGTACAGCAATATATTGACAGGGGAGGATGATATGCTCAAAGGCAAAGATGAATTGATGTATATTATGGATTCCATTCAGAAGACCGTTCGTAAGAAAAAGGATGTGGAGGAGGAGCTTTTAGAACGGGTCAGACTGTTGAAAAAAGCACAGTCTGTGGCACTCCAGTCCCAGATTAACCCCCACTTTATTAACAATACACTGGATACGATTAATTGGATGGCAATTGGCCTTTTGGGAGGGAAAAATGAGATTTCTGAAATGACGTCAGCGCTATCGAAAATGCTGCGGATGTCATTACAAAATACGGATATCATCATCCCCTTGAAAATGGAAATAGATCATTGTAAGTGCTACCTTGAGATACAGAAAAAGCGCTATGAGGATAAATTTGAGGTGGTCTGGGAAATACCGGAGTTGCTGTACACCTGTAAGACAATACGCATTATTTTACAGCCCATTATTGAAAATGCCATCTATCACGGAATCAAGCATTTGAGTAATAAAGGAATTATCAGTGTTTCCGGAGAGATCACAGAAGGAGTGGCGCA
Source organism: Robinsoniella peoriensis (assembly GCF_000797495.1). Taxonomy (GTDB): domain Bacteria; phylum Bacillota; class Clostridia; order Lachnospirales; family Lachnospiraceae; genus Robinsoniella; species Robinsoniella peoriensis. Next base: position 85,316 of record NZ_JTGN01000009.1, on the reverse strand, counting down.
GCTGTGTGTGAAAGACAACGGCCTTGGAATGAAGGAAGAGGAAGTTGCAGAACTCAACCAGAATATGCGAAGTGGGATGATCAGGGAAAGCGGGCATATTGGCATTACAAACGTCAACCAGCGGCTGAAGCTTTATTTTGGTGAGGAATATGGCATTGTCATTGACAGCAGGGAGGGAGTTGGAACCACAGTAAAGCTTAGATTCCCCTTAATCAATAGTTAAAAGTGTTGTCAGAAGTGGTGCACAGGTCAAATTTGTACCCCCTTTTTTCCGTTTTGTGTCATTTTAACTTCCAGGAATATTCAGTATACTTATGGAGTAAACACAACAGAAACAAAGAGAAAGGATGGGAATCAATTGATAAAAGAGAGAAGAAAAGTGAAAGGGAAGAAGAAGGGACATTTCAAAGATAATCTGCAGTTGTTAACGCTGGCTTTGCCTACCATTATATTACTGTCCATTTTTTCCTATTGGCCAATGTCCGGGGTTGTTCTTGCTTTTAAGGATTACAAAGTGCCAAAAGGGATATTTGGCAGTCCATGGGTGGGATTCAAGAATTTTGAATTCTTTTTAAAGTCCCAGGATGCGTGGAGGGTAACCAGAAACACAATCGGATTAAACCTGATGTTTATTGTAATCGGTATTATCTGCGGTGTTATATTTGCACTGATAATGTTCGAAGTTAAGAAAGCCAGACATGTAAAAATATATCAGACAGCATCGATTATTCCTAGTTTCATATCCTGGGTTGCAGTTGGATATATCGTATATGCTTTGCTGGACCCAACCAGAGGTTTAATGAATCAGATATTAGCGTTCTTTGGAAAAGAAGGGATATCCTGGTATTCAGAACCGAAGTATTGGCCGTTTATTTTACTGATAACAAAGACCTGGCAGGGTGTGGGGCTTGGAAGTATTATTTATTATGCTGCTTTAATGGGTGTGGATAATGAATTGTATGAAGCGGCGGAAATAGATGGTGCAGGAAAACTGCAAAAGACCTGGTACGTATCGCTGCCTCAGATTGTGCCGATTATTATTATCATGGGAATACTGGATGTAGGAAAAATATTCCGTGCGGATTTCGGTTTGTTCTATAATGTTACACGGGATGTGGGAGCACTTTACCCTACAACAGATGTTATTGACACTTATGTGTTCCGGGCATTAATGCAGCAGGGGAATATCGGAATGTCCAGTGCAGTGGGACTGTTCCAGTCTGTCATATGTTTTGTGACACTGATGACGACCAACTTTATAGTGAAAAAACTGTCGCCGGATAATGCATTGTTCTAAGAAAGGAGGAGTAAAAAATGGGTCAGATAAAGGATCAGAAAAAAGAAAAAACAAGTATACTGGTACATATCTTCTTTATCGTTTTTGGAATCTTATGTATCCTGCCATTTATGATTATCATTTCTGCTTCCCTTTCCGGGGAAACAGATCTGGCGGTAAACGGGTTCTCAGTGCTGCCAAGGAAAATTGACTTTACAGCTTATCAATACTTGTTTAAGAACCCGGAACTGATTATTAATTCTTATATGGTTACAATTATTATCACAATAGCAGGTACTTTTTTGGGAGTCATGTTCATGTCAATGACAGCGTATTGCCTGGCGAGGAGTAACTTCCGGTTTAAGAGAGGACTGACATTTTTCATCTTCTTCCCTACACTTTTCAGTGGGGGACTGGTACCAAGCTATATTATTAATACCCAGTATCTGCATTTGACAAACACTTTAATGGCACTGGTATTGCCAAGCCTGATCAATGTTTTCCACATAATTATGCTGCGGACCTTTTTCAAACAGCTTCCGGAAGCACTGTTTGAGGCAGCAAAAATAGACGGGGCAAGTGAATATCATATTTTCTTTAAACTGGCACTCCCATTATCCAAACCGGTAATCGCTACGGTAGCATTTTTAAGTGCACTGGCGAAATGGAATGAATGGTATAATGCAATGCTTTATATCAGAGATGACAAACTGGTGCCGCTTCAATATCTGCTGCAAAGGATGATGATGAATCTGAGGGCGCTGCTGGATGCAATGCAGAATGCGCCTGCAATGGTAAATCTTCAGGACCTGCCTGGAGAAAATCTGAGAATGGCGATGCTGGTTGTTGCCATAGGCCCCATGCTATTGATTTTTCCGTTTTTCCAGAAATACTTTACAAGAGGTATGACGGTGGGAGCTGTTAAAGGATGATGAAGCCAGAAACAAAAAAGCAAGAATCGAAAAGAAAGAATCGATAAGCAAGAATTATATAAGCAAGAATCGAAAAGAAAGAATTATATAAGCAAGAATCAGAAAAGCAAGCTCATATAAGCAATCTCATATAAGCAAGCTCATATAAGAAATAATTGTGCAAACATTTATTATATAAAACAATTGAAGGAGGATTTTATTAATGAAAAGAAGATTAGCGGCTTTAGGTATGGCGGGTGTATTGACCGCGAGTATGCTTGCAGGATGTTCCACAGGCAGCAAGGAAACAACAGAGGCAGTGAAGACAGAATCCAGTGAGAGCGGTACAAAAGAGGAATCAGAAGCTGGGACAACTGCAAAAGACAGCAGTACAGATGAAACAGTTACCGTAAAATGGTGCGTATTCGGTGACAAGGCACAGGATCATGATATGGTTATGGAAGATCTGAACAAGAAGCTGAAAGAGAAAATTAATATCCAATTGGAAATGGATGTAATTCCACAGGGTGAATTTAACGATAAAATGAAGCTTGCCAGTACAGCCGGAGAAGACTTTGATCTTGTATTTACTTCAAACTGGCTAAACAGCTTTGATGAGAATATTTCCAGAGACGCATTTATGCCTATCGATGAATTGTTTGAGCAGTATGGTCAGGGGATCAAAGATTCTATGCCGGAATGGCTGCTGGATGTTGCAAAAGTAGACGGAAAACTCTATGCGGTTCCAAACCAGCAGGTGATTGCAAGACAGCTGGGCGTTGTAATTCAGAAGGAATATGCTGACAAGTACGGATTTGATAAAACATCATTAAAAGATATCCGGGAACTGGAACCTTTTATGGATGAAATCGTCAAAAATGAGCCTGCTTTATTTGCAATCGATAAAAGGGTAGATCCTGCAATTGAAAAAGAATATGAAGGATTGGCAACGGTAGCTAATAATTCTAGTGCATATATTAGAAAGGATGACCCGGAGGCAACCTTAATCCCGGCTACCGATGTTATTGAAGAACAGATGAAACTGGATAATGAGTGGTACAAAAAAGGATATATAAGACAGGATATTGCAACCGTGACAGATAATTCTGCAGACGTAAAAGCAAACCGCTATGTGTGCTCCCTGAGTGCTTATAAACCGGGACAGGGTGCAGAATTCTCCTCCAGACAGGGAGTTGAATATATCGCAGTGCCTATTGAAGGTTCTTATGTTCAGTCAACATCCGGAATTGAAACGATGACAGCTGTAAATATCAATTCCAAGAATCCGGAAGCAGCAATGAAATTGTTAAATCTGGTATACACGGATAAGGAAATCTTTAATGAATTATTATTTGGCTTAGAAGGAACCCATTATACAAAAACAGGAGAAAACAGTGTGGAACCGGCAGAGGATTCTACCTATAATTACAGCGCATACGCATGGAAAATCGGTAACCAGTTTAATGCATGGTACTTACCGGGTCAGGAAGAAGGATTATGGGAAGAAACAGATAAACTGAATAGAGAAGCCCAGGTGTCCGTACTACGTGGATTTACTTTCAACCCGTCGAATGTACAAGCCGAATTAGCGCAGGTGTCTGCAGTGAATAAAGAGTATTTTAACGGCCAGTTTACCGCCAATGACATCGATGCATTTATTACAGAGAAGAAAGAAAAATTAGAACAGGCGGGCTTGCCGGTAATCGTAGAAGAATTGCAAAAGCAGATTGATACATGGAAAAGTAAATAGAGAACCGGACTGTATCATTCTATGCCATTTAGGATGGTACAGTTTTTCAATGGAGGAAAGTGTGAAAGAAAATCGCTTTCACACTACTGATTTGGGAATAGCACAGGCAGGCTTGCGCTATTCATGGTGTCAAGTTTGAAAGGAAAGCACTTTCAAACTACTTATTAAGGTAGTATCGCAGGCAGACCTGCGATATGCAGGAGGTATAAGTATGAGCAAAACGGAGGATCAGATCTGGGCTGCAGAGGTGCTGCAGCGAATTCAGGAAAAATATAGCGTAATAACGGACAGAAATCCCAAAGATTTTTTCCCTTATACAGTAGAGCAGGGAAGATTCCGGGAATCAAAATATGAGCATGATTATGAATGGTGGACCAATGGTTTCTATCCCGGCATACTCTGGAAACTCTATCTGATGTCCAAAAATGAAAAGTACAGGACACTGGCTGAAGATTATGAAAGTATGCTGGATATTCCGCTTAATCATTTTGAAGGTTTGCATCATGATGCGGGATTCATGTGGCTGACTTCTGCAGTGGCAGATTATCGGATTACGCAAAACAGCAGGTCCAGAAAGAGAGGACTTCATGCGGCATCGGTGCTGGCATCCAGATTCAACATACGGGGGAATTTCATCAGAGCCTGGAATGGAGAAGAGAATGGAGGGTGGGCAATCATAGACAGTATGATGAATATACCTATTCTTTATTGGGCAAGCAGGGAACTGAAGGATCCTCGTTTTTACTATATAGCCAAAAGTCATGCGGATAAGGTGATGGATCATTTTATCCGTGAGGATGGAAGTGTGCGGCATATTGTTTCATTTGACCTTCAGGATGGGAACTTCATAGAGGAAATGGGTGGACAGGGATTTCAGAAAGGTTCTGCATGGACCAGAGGACAGGCATGGGCAATCTATGGATTCCTATTAAGCTATCTGCATACGGGAGATGAAAAATACCTGAATGCGTCTAAAAAGACGGCACACTACTTTCTGGCTGCACTGTCTCTGGAAAGGGATTATGTGCCGCCCTGTGATTTCCGTGCACCTGAAAAACCGGTTTACAAAGATACCACGGCAGGAGCGATAGCAGCGTGCGGTTTGTGGGAGATCGGGAAAGCTGTACCGGAGGAAGAAAGAGGACTGTACCAGAAATGTGCAGTAAAAATACTCCGCAGTATCGAGAAAAACTATTGCAGCTGGGATATGAATAAAGATGGAATTGTAATCTGCGGAACCGAACGGTATGGGGAAGGAACAAATATTCCAATTATCTATGGAGATTATTATTTTATAGAAGCACTGATGAAAATAGCAGAAAGCGATGTGCTGTTTTGGTAAGAGAGGAGCAGAAATGGATCGTAACAATTTTAAAACCAGGGAAGATTACAGTAAGGCATTATTAACGATGGCAGATGCTTTAAAGAAATATTACTCCCCGGGAAAAGCAAGGCTTAATATCGGATATACGGCAACGCACTATGGCAGCAGCACAATTGGGTTAGAAGGCTTCTCAAGAATACTTTGGGGTTTGGTACCGCTGTGGGCAGGAGGCGGTGAAAGCAGCCTGGATGAGTTCCTCTGCCGGGGAATTATGCATGGAAGCGATAAAAAATCTGAGGAATACTGGGGAAGCTACGGAGATGGCGAACAGGCTTACGTGGAAATGGCAGTTTTTGGTCTGGCTTTGCTGCTGGCTCCCGGGAAAGTCTGGGAGCCGCTTGCTTTGGAAGATAAGAAAAACTTTCATGAGTGGCTGATGCAGATAAACCAGCACAGAATATCGGATAATAACTGGCTTTTTTTCCGGGTACTGGTTAATTGCGGCTTGAAGAATGTAAATGCAGAATATAGTCAGATACAGTTGGAACAGGATTTGAACAGGATAGATGACTTCTATCTGGGGGATGGCTGGTATTCAGACGGAGCCACAAAGCAGGTAGATTATTATATTGGATTTGCCATGCATTTCTATTCTCTAATCTATGCACAGGTACAAAAAAATGAGGATCCTGTAAGATCTGCCAAATACAGAGAGCGGGCAAGGTTATTTGCAGAAGATTATATTTACTGGTTTGGTGAGCGGGGGGAAGCCCTTCCCTATGGACGTTCTCTTACATACCGGTTTGCTCAGGCGGGATTCTGGTGTGCAATGGCTTTTGCAGACGAAGAAGTATTCTCCTGGGGTGTAATGAAAGGAATCATAAACAGGCACTTTCGATATTGGTTTGAAAAGCCGATTCTGGACTGTGAGGATAAGCTGACGCTGGGTTACTGTTACCCGAATCTGACAGTGGGGGAAGGTTATAATTCACCTAATTCACCCTACTGGGCATTTAAGAGCTTTTTAATTCTGGCACTGCCATCCAATCATCCATTTTGGGAGGCAGAAGAAGAACCTTTGCCAAAGTTAAAGGAACTTCGTGTTTTAAAGCAGCCTATGATGATGATGCAAAGAGGTAAGGATGGATATGTTACAGCGCTTACCTCCGGACAGTATGCAGAGTGGGAACCGGTTCATTGTGCTGAAAAATATAGTAAATTTGCCTATTCCAGTTATTTTGGATTTCAGACACCGCGCTCATACTGTTCCCTGGCTCAGACAGCACCTGATAATATGCTCGCCTTTTACAGAGACGGATATTATCATGTAAGGCGCAGGTGTGAAAGGGTTAAGATCAGTGAAGACAGGATTCTCTCATGGTGGAGCCCGATGAGCGGGGTAGAGGTAGAGACGGTATTGGTTCCAAATGGAGCAGGCCATTTCAGGCGCCATATCATCAGGGCAGAAGAGGACTGTATGGCTGCAGAGGGTGGATTTCCACTGCCGGTGGATGAAATAAATGAGGTCATTTGCACAGAACGTGAGGGATATGCAGAGACCCGCAGCAACCGGGGAAGAAGCCGCATAGAATTAAAACAAGGACAGGGAATGGGCAAAGTGATTTTGTGCGAAGCAAATGTAAACCTGCTCCATCCAAGAACCCTGCTTCCCTATCTCCAATATGAAATAAAAAAAGGGATCACAATCGTAGAAGTATATGTAGAAGGATCCGTAATGCAGCATGAAAGCCAATGAGACAAAAGAAAGGAAGAACGATTCAATGACAACATTATTAAAAGAAGGATTTAAAAATGCATTTGACTATGGATTCTCCCCGGATGCTGACGGCGTTGAAAATCAAAAAGCCCTGCAGTCTGCTGTAGAAGATGGCGGGACAATTCTTATAACCAGGCAGGGCACCTACCGGCTGGCAGGGACAGTCTATCTGAGCAGCTGCACCACATTGATTTTTGGAAATGGTGTTATCATACAAAAAACAGAAGACCTTGGAAAATACGCTCATGTATTTTTAAATCAGGGCGCACTGACAAGAATCTATGATACCGGAATTCAGATCCATAACCTGCATCTGGCTGTTAATGGAAATGACATCAGAAAGTTTGAGGTTGAGGGGCTTCACGGCCAATTAGCTTTTTTCTACATCCGGGATCTGCTGATTACGGGGTTTCGGTGCATGGATCTGGGGAAACTGCAGTATGGCATACAGGTCTGCACTTTTGAAGATATTACAATACAGAATATAATTATAAAAGGGGATAAAGACGGTGTGCATTTAGGCAGGGGAAGGCGCTTTACAATTCGGGATGGAATCTTCGACACCTATGACGACGCCATTGCTTTGAACGGACATGATTACGATGTGGGAAATCCGGAACTGGGATGGATTGAGGATGGTCTGATCGATAATTGCCAGGATCTGACTCATGATGGAGAGACTACGGACGGATATTTCTGCCGTATGCTGGCCGGGGGCTGGACAGATTGGTTTCCGGGGATAAAATTGCAGAAATCAGATACGGTGGCTGCCAATGGAAAGCTATATCGTGTCAAAGAAGATGCAGACGGGACAGAATATATATCCACCATCTGCCCTTCTCACGAACAGGGTATGGAAATCGAAGAAGGAATTCACTGGGTTGTTGTACAGAATGAGATAACCTATACTGCAGGCGTAAGAAATGTAATGTTTCGTAATATTTTCCTGCAGAAACCCAGAACCGGTTTTTCCATACATTTTGATAATGACAGATACAGCAGGTCTTATTATCCCGGGGCTGAGGTGCCTTACCAGGAAAAAGTATTATTTGATGGTATCCGGGTTCTTCATAAAAAGAAAATACACCTTATGGAGATCGGCACTCCGGTAGATATCGTGCATATAACAAATTCCGTAATTGGTGACAGCACCATTTGTTTTCATGGAAATCATGCGTTAGAAGACTATGGAACTACGAAAGTCAGCATCAATAACTGTATTTTCAATGTTTTTAAAGAAAATGAACTGATTGAAAATAAATTAGAGAATAAAATCATTCAGGATCAATACTTTGGTAATATAGAAATGTGAGAATAAAATGGATAGGCGGTCAGTTAATCGTATGAAAGAGTACCTGGAAAAATATCTGGCAGAATACAGAAGCTGTGTGGAAAATTATGCTTTGGAGCTGAGAAACCAGCCCATGCCGGAATTAACGGAAGAGAAATTTTCGCTGTTCGAAAAGACAGGAAACCGTATGATCTATGAAGAAGATTATTTTATCAGAAGAAAATATCTGGCGGTATATGCAATGGCTTATTGGATTGGGCGAAAAGAAGAAGATCTAAATAAACTGGAAGAAGTCATTGAAGCAGTCTGTATGGAGAACAGCTGGGCGCTTCCTGCTCATACAGATCGTAAAAACAATCCGGATTGGAGAAATACAGTGGACTTATTTGCCTGTGAGACTGGGCAGACATTGGCAGAGCTGATCACTATATTTCAACAGGATTTGAAAAAAGATCTGAGAGAGCGTGTGAAAAAAGAAGTGATAAGCCGTGTTCTGACTCCATTTTATCAGTCAGAGGCACCCTGCGAGCCCTGGGAATACAATACCAATAACTGGTGTGCCGTATGTGCGGGGGCAATAGGAAGTGCAAGTATTTATTTATTAAAAGATGTACCGGAGAAATGTCTGGAACGGATCCGATACTCCCTGACACATTATCTGAAAGGATTTACGGATGATGGTGCCTGCATGGAAGGACTGGCGTATTTTTCATATGGAATGTCATATTATGCAGGTTTTTCCCAACAGTATCTGGAATACAGCCATGGGGCAGCAGACTTGATGGCAGATGAGATAATAGCCTCCATAGCAGAGTTTCAGCAGAAATGTTATTTTGATTCAGGATTGACCGTAAGCTTTTCGGATGGATATATGAACGATTGTTTTCATATGGGCCTGACCTGTTATCTGGCGGGCAGGTTTCCGAATGTCCGGTTTCCAAACCGAAAGTGTGCGGCAGCATTTGATTCAGACAGCTGTTATCGTTTTATGACACTTTACCGGGATTATATATGGGTAGAAGCTTATCTGGAGAAAATTTCAGAAAATCAATACCAACGCATACAGCCTTGCCCTGACACAAATAACTCTGTTCATGGAAAAGTACACAGTGGGCTGGTAAAAGAGCCTGTCATTTTTGAACAGGCCCAGTGGTATATTGCACAGAGTGGTAATATGTGCGGCATGGCGGCTAAAGGCGGCAATAATGCGGAACATCATAACCATAATGATGTGGGCAGTTTCTTGTACCTAAGTAAAAATACCATGCTTCTGGCTGATCTGGGGGCCGGGGAGTATACGAAAGATTATTTCAGCGGCAAGCGTTACCAAATATTGTGCAATAGTTCCCTTGGCCATAATGTACCTGTAATTAATGGCAGTTTACAAATGGAAGGTGAGCGTTTTGCCTGTGACCGGTTTGAAGCAGATAAGAATGGCAATGTAGAAATCAGTTTTGGAAATGCATATGATCTGGACGAACTGGATGAAGCTGTCAGGAGAATCAGATTCAATAGGGAAACCGGTATGATGCAGATTACAGATACCTTTACAGGCGGGAACGGACTGGTGGATGTTAAGGAAAATCTGGTTACCAGGTATGTGCCAAGAATCAGGGGCAATAAAGTGCAGATCTGCGGAGGGAATGAGGATTGTACAGTAGAGATAGATGATCCGGATGTAAAAATATCTTATCAGGTTATGGAACATAAGAATCATGCAGGTAAAACAGAACATGTATTTCTGATACAGTGGCAGGTGGATGTAAATGATGGATATGGAAAATCTAAATTTCGGATTTATTGTAAATAGAACAGGTTCCACAGCTATAGAAAAAATTCAGATACCAAATCATCGGTATCTGAATTTTTTTGCCTAAAAAGTACCGATCTCTTAATAATCTCCTAATTGGAGGAAAAAGAAGCCCAAAATAGTATAAAATCTAATAAATTAAATACTAAAGCCTTTTTATACTTAAATGCTATAATGACGAAGAAAAACGAAAAGGCAAATTATAAGCCTTACATAATCGTATTTTTCCATATCTTATTTGAGATATAAAAAAGGAGGATTTTAAGATGAAAAGAAAGACAGTAATGAAGGTTCTGACTTGCGGAGCAGCAGCAGTTATGACAATGGGTGTTATGTCCGGGTGCGGAACAAGAGGCGGAGGAACCGCGGCCACGGGAACTGCCCAGTCCGCTGCCAAAGATGCAGGCAGTACATCCGGCGAAACGAAAAGTGACGCGAATGTAATGATCGGCTCTGCAATTTACAAATTCGATGATACCTTTATGACAGGTGTAAGAACAGCTATGACAGACCAGGCAAAAGCAGAAGGAATAGAACTTGAACTGGTGGATTCCCAGAACAAGCAGCCTACCCAGAATGAACAGGTAGATACCTTTATTACTAAGGGCGTAACTGCACTTGCAATTAACCCGGTAGACCGAACTGCCGCAGGTCCTATTATAGAAAAGGCAAAAGCAAAGAGTCTTCCTATTGTATTTTTAAACCGTGAACCGGAAGAAACGGATATGAAAAGCTACGATAAGGTATGGTATGTAGGTGCGAAAGCAGAGCAGTCCGGTCAGCTATCCGGAGAAATTATTGCTGATTACTTTAAAGCTAATCCGGATGCTGATAAAAACGGTGACGGCACCATCCAGTACGTAATGCTTCAGGGCGAACCTGGACATCAGGATGCGACACTCCGTACAGAATATTCGATTAAAGCCATTGAAGAAGCCGGATTTAAAACAGAAAAACTGGCGGCAGATACCGCTATGTGGGACAAGGCAAAAGCAACGGATTTAATGAAAGCTTTTATTACCGGACAGGGACTGGACAAGATTGAGGCAGTTATTTCCAATAATGATGATATGGCACTGGGGGCTGTAGAGGCATTGAAGGCAGAGGGCTACAATAAAGAAGACAAAGCAAAATATATTCCGGTAGTTGGTGTGGATGCCACAGCTCCTGCATTGGAAGCGATGAAAGATGGTTCTCTGTTAGGTACCGTATTAAACGATGCAGCCAATCAGGGAAATGCTACCATTAATGTTGCAAAAGCAGCAGTAGAAGGCAAAGAAATTAATGAGCAGAATATCGGCTATCCGGTTACCGACGGCAAATATGTCTGGATTGATTATGTAAAAGTAACTGCCGACAATTATCAGGAATATATGAAATAAAGGGATAGATATCAGACTTAGGGTTGTTCATTGACAGTATGTTAATGTAACAGCCCTTCTGATAGAAAGGAGCGGCAGCATGGGAGATATCGTATTAGAAATGAAAAATATTACGAAAGTATTCCCAGGGGTAAAGGCACTTGACCAGGTCAGCCTTACTGTAAAAAAAGGGAGTGTACATGCGTTGATGGGTGAAAATGGTGCCGGGAAATCAACGTTAATGAAGTGCCTGTTCGGAATATATCATGAAGATGGCGGGGAAATCATCCTGGATGGGAAGCCTGAAAAAATCATGACCTCCAAACAGGCTTTAGATTTGGGAGTCTCTATGATTCATCAGGAGCTGCATCCAATTCGTTTCAGGCCTGTAATGGAGAATATATGGCTTGGAAGATTTCCCAAAAGGGGAATTGTTGTAGACAAGAAAAATATGATCCGTAAGACAAAAGAGCTTTTCCAGGAAGTGGATCTGGACGTAGATCCCCAGGCATTGGCAGGCTCCCTGTCTGCATCCAGCCTGCAGCTTGTTGAAATTGCAAAAGCTGTCAGTTATCATTCAAAGATTATTATCATGGATGAGCCCACTTCGTCACTTACGGAAAATGAGACACACCATTTATTTAAGATCATACGCCAGCTCCAGGACAAAGGCTGTGCGATCATTTATATCTCTCATAAAATGGAGGAAATTCTGAAGATATCAGATGAAGTAACCATTATGAGGGACGGACAGTATGTGGGTACCTGGGATGCGAAAGACCTGACAACGGACTTGATTATCAGCAGGATGGTAGGAAGAAATATGACCAACCGTTTTCCTCCAAAAGAGTATTCGCCTCTTGATGAAGTGATACTAAAAGTAGAAAATTTATGTTCTCCGCTTCCCAAATCTTTTCAAAATGTTAGTTTTGAATTAAGAAAAGGTGAGATTCTGGGTATTGGCGGACTGGTAGGAGCCCAGAGAACAGAAGTGGTGGAAGCGATCTTTGGATTAAGGGAGATTGCGGAAGGAACCATTGCAAAGAATGGAAAAAAACTGGCGATCAGATCCCCACGGGATGCGATTAAAGAAAAGATCGCGCTGCTGACCGAGGAAAGAAGGGCAACCGGGATATTCGGGATTCTATCTGTTTTGGATAATACCGTGATTGCCAACCAGAAAAAATATGCCAGCATGGGAATATTGAGAGAGAGCCAACGGGTAAAAGCTGCAAAGGAATCAAATACAGAGTTAAGGACTAAGACTCCTAACCTGGAAGAAGCAATCCAGAACCTGTCCGGAGGAAATCAGCAGAAAGTACTGCTTGCCAGGTGGCTTCTGACCCAACCGGATATCTTAATTCTGGACGAGCCTACCAGAGGTATTGATGTAGGGGCAAAATATGAAATCTATACAATTATGCACAAGCTTGCAAGTCAGGGGAAATCTATCATTATGATTTCATCGGAAATGCCGGAGCTACTGGGAATGTCAGACCGCATTATGGTAATGTGCGAAGGCCGGGTAACCGGAATTTTAGAAACAGAAGAAGCAGACTCGGTAAGTGTCATGAATTGTGCAACGAAATTTATGAAATAAAGTTCTTAATCCTTGTGCAAGGTTTTAAGTTTGATAGAGAGAGAGGTAATACATATGCAGAAATCAGGGAAGATGGTTGCGCGTAAGCCATTTGCCGTTTCATTTATTACAGCAGGAGTTCTGCTGCTGGCTTTGGGTATTGTTCTATACTGGGCATTAGATCCGGCAGTCTTTTATGATCTTTACCTGTATGTAGCCCTGGTAGGGTTAGCAGCCCTGGGTTATGGAATCAATCAGCTTGCAGCCCGGAGATTCCACGGTACAGATGTAGAGCTGTCAGGTAAGACGGCAAAGAGGTTTATTACAAATAATGCGATTATGATCGCACTTCTGGTTTTAATTGTCGTGATTATGTTTATCCAGCCGCGTTTTATGCAGCTGCAGGTATTGCTGGATATTTTAACCCAGTCATCTACAAAAATGATTGTAGCACTGGGAATCTGTTTTACACTGCTGATAGCAGGTACAGACCTTTCGGCGGGACGTATGGTTGGTCTGGCGGCAGTCGTTTCGACTTCCATGCTGCAGACGGCTGATTATGCCAACAGATTCTTTCCGGACCTTCCGTACATGGCAGTCATTTTCCCAATTCTTTTAGCAATTGCGGCATGTGCCCTGTTTGGAATTTTAAATGGATTTTTAGTAGCGAAATTCGACATGCATCCATTTATTGCCACGTTAGCTGTACAGGTAATTGTGTATGGAGCATGTTCCCTTTATTTTGACATGGCACCAAACAAATCCCAGCCCATCGGCGGTATCCGCAGTGATTTTATCGTGCTGGGACAGAAAAAAATTCTTGAAATCGGCGGATTTCCGGGAATCTCTATTTTAGTTCCCATTGCCATCTTTTTCGTAGTTCTCATCTGGTTTATCCTGAACAAAACAGAATTTGGCAAGAACGTGTATGCAATCGGAGGAAACCGGGAAGCAGCAATCGTTTCCGGTGTGAATGTATTCAAAACCATTATGGGGATTTTCGTTCTGGCATCTGTTTTATATGGTGTTGCCGGAGTACTGGAAGCAGCAAGAACAGCGGGAGCCACAAACCAGTACGGTAACGGATATGAACTGGATGCAATTGCGGCCTGCGTTGTGGGCGGTGTTTCCTTAAACGGTGGTATTGGAAAAGTCAGTGGAATCGTCAGCGGTGTGTTGATTTTCTCCGTTATCCAGTACGGACTGCAGTTTATCGCCGTAAGCCCAATGTGGCAGCAGGTGATTAAGGGTATTATCATTGCTGTAGCAGTTGCAATTGATCTTACCAAATATAGGAAAAAATAGTTTAGAACCCCCAATTATTTTTCCGGTATGCCGCAGGTGTCTCACCTACGATGGATTTAAACTGGTGGATAAAATTACTCTCGCCGGTAAATCCTACCTGATTGGCAATATCGCTGATACTGTCGTGGGTGGTACACAGCAGGCGTTTGCTCTGGCTGATGCGGTAACCCGTCAGATAAGAGTAGGGGGTTGTGCCCACCTGCTTTTTGAAAAGACGGATAAAGTGAAATTTGGAAAAATGCACTTTTTCCAGAAGGGCATCAATGGAGACTGCCTCCTGGTAATGCATCTGTAAATATTCAACGGTAGCGGCAATATCCGAATTCCCGGGGGAGGACAGACCGGTATCCTGTACAAGACCCTCCAGCATTCCGGTCAGCAATCCGGAAATATAATGGCTGCACCGGGCGCAGGAAAGCAGTGTTCCTTCTTTTGTGATCCGGTACAAATTCTGGAAAGTTTCGAAAAAATGGTCGGTGTCGTTTGGGGAAATAGCATGGACTTTTTCCATGTTTAAAGAAGCTGCAAAGTCAGCTGCACCGCTACCGGACAGATGTGCCCAGGCAAAATCCCAGGGACTGGCGGATGCGTTCTGATATCGATGGTATTCATAAGATGGCAGAAGAACCGCCTGATGCCTGGAAAGTGTAATCTGCTGGTTTCTTACGGTAATCAGTCCTTCTCCTGAAAGGGTATAGAGAAGAATATGAAAATTCTGCCCGGAGCGCTCCGTAAAATAATTCTGTCCGGTCGAAAAAATACCGTCTGCCAGTACAGAAAAAGGAAAAGGAGCATTAACAGAATCAGGAGCAACAGCCGCAGTAAAAGAGTCCTTCAGGACATCCATATTGTAATGAATCATATGCATACCTCCGCAATTATTTGATATTATTCCGCAATTATCATGATTGAATACTGGTTATTCCTTGATATAATGATGATAACGCAGAAGATGAGAAATCGCAATATCTATTATAAGAACGGAGGTATTTTTTATGGGGTTTCAACTGGAAAAATTTATGGAGGAACTGAAAAATCCAAGTGCAATTATGCGGACGGCTCCGCTGTGGGTATGGAATGATACCATGACAGACTGCCAGATTGACCATGCGCTGGATGAATTAAAAAGCCATGGTTTCGGAGGGGCAATCGTACATCCAAGGCCCGGAATGGTAATTACCTATTTATCCGCAGAATGGTTTGAACAATGGGGATATGCCCTGGATGCGGCAAAAAAGCGGGGAATGAAGCTCTATATCTATGATGAAAATTCATATCCTTCCGGATTTGGAGGGGGGCATGTATCGGCAGAGTTGCCGGATTGCCTTGGAACTTCCGTCAGCTATCAGCTGGTACATAAAGATCAGCTGAAGACAAAAGAAAAGGCAGAGAAATGGTTTGACGATATCAGTCAGGTCCGGGTATTTGCCTGCGAGAAGATAGCTGGCGGGAAGGAAATTGGTGAGAAGATCAGATTATTAAAAGACATTACCCAGCTTCCGGGAAATAAGTGGGCAGAAACATCAGACTGGTTTATCATCATGGGGTTTGTAAAAGGGGAGACGACCGGATGGATGGCAGGATTTGCTAACGTGGACCTCCTGCGCAGAGAAGTAACAGATACATTTATCGAAAAGGTATACCAGCCTTATTATGATCACTTTGGCGGAGAATTCGGCAAGGCGATTCCGGCAATTTTTATGGATGAGCCTGCCATAACCGGAAGCGGTGTGTATGGAACTGCCGGAAGTGAAGCACTGCCTTACAGCTATTGGTTTTCCCATGAATTCTACAAGAGAAATGGATATCATCTGGAGGACTACCTCCCGTCTTTGTTTACGGACGCAGAAGCAGAGTGGTTTGTACATACGGATAAAGAAGTACGCCATGATTATTATGATACAACACGGGAATTGTGGGTACGGAATTTTGTGCTGCCATTGTCAAGATGGTGTGAGGAACACGGGATTGCTCTTACCGGACATTATATGGAAGATGATTGGCCAAGGGCGAGCGCTGGTACCACATCACCTAATATTATGGCAAATTTTGAATATATGGGATGGCCTGCAATTGATATGCTGGTCAATGATAAGTTATTGGAGCGGCCCAATGAACATGTGGGCTTAATTATGCAGGAATTAAGAAGTGCCGTTAACCAATTCGGACAGGAAAGATGTTTTTGCGAAGCGTTTGGTGCGGGGGGATGGGATTCCACACTGGCGGATTTCAAAAGAATCGGGGACTGGCTAATGGTAAATGGTGTTAATTTTATCAATGAGCATCTGACCTATACCTCCTATATCGGAGCCAGAAAGCGGGATCATCCCCAGTCATTTGACTGGAGACAGCCCTGGTGGGAGCAGTTTACCGGTGTGAATGATTATTTTGGAAGGGTATGCGCACTTTTATCCCAGGGACATATGGAACAGCGCGTATTGCTGATGCACCCCACACTTACCGGATATATGAGAATTATGGACGGGGAGCCATCGGGATTAGTTGTAAAGGATGATCTGGCTAAGACACCGGATATGCGTCCGTATTATGCCGCCATGCAGCAATTAATCGATGATCAGTGGGATTTTGATCTTGGAAATGAAGACATTATAAAGCGTCATGGCAAATCCATATCCGGCAGGATACAGCTGAAAAACCAGGAGTATCAGGTAATCCTGATAACCGGTGAAATGAAAAATATGCTTCAGACCACGGTGGATCTGCTGGAGAAATACCTTGACGAAGGCGGTCATGTAATCAGTCTTGGCATTCCGGGAGGTTACGTGGAGGGCAGGGAAAGCCATGTTGTGGAAGAAAAATTATGTCATCATAAGAACTGGATAATGGTAAATACCCCTTATGAAATGTCGGGAAAGCTGCGTGAATTTTTAAACAGCCGAATCGAAGCAGAGCACCCCTTTGAGACAGGAGTGGAACATATGAGACGTGTGTTAGATGAGAAATACAATGTCTATTATTTTGTGAACCACAGTCTGGGCAAAGTGAAAAATGTAATAACGTTAGATGGCAGGCAGGTGAAATACCTGGACTTATGGGATGGCAAAGCAAAGGTGTATCCTTATCAGGAAAAAGATGGAAAAGTTTCTTTTTCACTGGATTTAGACCGTTATGAATCAGCAATGTTCCTGGTAGGCCAACCGGGTGCAGATGAGTCAGAGATTAATTCCACAGATGAAACCTTTTCAAAACCAGCAGTGCAGGACAAAGCAGAAATTCCGGTAGTGTTAGATAAAATCCAAGCCGAATCTAAAAACAGCATGATTATAGATTACTGTGATCTGGAGCTGGACGGCAGGATATATAAGGATATGTGTGCGCTGTTTGCGGGCAAAGAGGTCTACCGGCATCGGGGATATCCCGATAATCCCTGGGATAACCAGGTTCAGTATAAGAGACGTTATCTGGACAGCAATCTATTTGGGGAAGGTACTGGGTTTACGGCATCTTACCGCTTCAGCGTGGAAGATGTTCCGGAAATAGTGGAGCTTGCAGCAGAACAGGGGCAGCAGTATGAAGTTATGCTAAACGGGAAACCTGTTATATGGAGAGAAGGATATTATCTGGATGACCTTACTGCAGTCGCTGATATTGCCGGGATGCTGAAAAAGGGCGAAAATATTGTAGTTTTAAAAACCGATAGATTTGATGTCAGACTGGAAGTAGAGCCTGTTTATATACGGGGTGAATTCCATGTAGTTCCAAGAGAAGGAATTTGGACTATTACGAAGAAGGAAAAACTTCAGTACGGAACCTGGATAGAACAGGGATATCCTATGTATGAAGGGGCCGTGCTGTACAGCTATACATTTTCAAAAGAAAAAGCGGGGAAAGTGATAGTATCCGTTCCGCAGATGGAGACCACCTGTGCTTCCTTATTTGTAAACGGTATAGAAACGGGATTGGTTGGAGTAAATGGAAATTATCTCTTTGACATTACAGAATACTGCGTTCCCGGAAATAACGAAATAATAGTCCGGGTCTGCGGCGGCTTCAAGAATCTTCTGGGACCCCACCACTGCGCAGATCAGCCGCGCAGGTCGGCATGGCCGGAGATGTGGAGGCAGTCACCACGGTTTGGAAGACCCGGGGCAGATAAATATGATTTGATTCCTTATGGAATGCAGGAAGGAATCCGTGTTTTTCAAAGCTGTTAAGGTAATACCGATCAACTGAATTTCAGCCGAAAAATGGACTGTCTCCAAATGATGATGGCAGCGGAAGCATATTCCGTTGCCATCCTTTTGTCTGTTTAAACCACTGCAGTGCTAACTAATTGGTGTACTTGCTCATTGTAAGCCGCAAGGTCGTCAAAATCAATTCAATAGAAAATCGTTCACTTGTGTATAAAAGTCTTTGGCTTCTTCGTAGGCTGCATGTCCAAGTCCATTATAGGTAATCAAACGATTGTCAGGTTACTCAGCTAAACCCCAATTTAAGATGAAATTGTTCGTTTTAGAGCGTGTTTGGTTCCACATTCTTCAGAATTTCCTGATACCGCAATGTTGCCAATGCACTGGGTTCTCCCTGTCTGCATAACGTAAGCCCGGACAGTTTCCGGTTGATACGCTGCACTACAATCTGTCCGTCCGACATTCTGGATTCCAGTGCATGAAATGCATCCAGGAAGCGGCTGTCTTTTCTCGCACGTTCATAAAATGATAGGACATAGACATAAAAAAAGAGGTTATAGCTGCGAAACGGATACTCCACCTGCATAAATAACTTGCCGATTCCGTAGTGGCATGGACCAATTGGCTTACGGATTGTCCAATGCGAAAGCAGGAAATCAACAGCCTGATCAAGCGCCGGTTCTTTGCCGAAATCATTGCTGTACCGGAAAGCATCCAGGGCATTCAGAGTTGGATGGGGATTTGAGTATTCCGTTTCCGGTCCCCTGCCGAAGCTGAATTTATTACAGCGCCATCCGCCATCGTGGTACTGTGTATCCAGCAGATGCTGTAATGTCTTTTTAACTCTTTCATCAGAAGAATATCCCATGCGGCAGAGTATACTGGCAGCATGGGTGGTATGACACGGATAGATCGCGCTCTTTGGGGTTAACTTCAGACGTCCGTCTTCCCTCCAGACACTGAATATCAGTTCTGCACATGCCTTTAAAACAGGATCATCCGGATTCAAACCTAAATCCAATAGATAAAGTACACTTTCCAAAGTTGAAAATGGAGAACCTTTAATCAGATTCTTATCAGGTGTAGCCCAATAATCTGCACCATTATCCTGTTTGTGGGATAATATTGCCTCAATATCAGAAAAATATTGTTTTTCTATAATCTTTTTTTCTACAGTCATTTCCAGCACCTTCCGTTTCTTATCTGTTTTTATTCCTAAATCAGAGTATAAAGCATAAATAAGACAACAGTCTGTCATATTTCATATAAATTCTTCGCCTGATTTAGAAATTGCTTCATTTCCTTCCTCAGGCTGTCCGGTTCAAGTATTTCAGCCTTATTTCCCAAACTGGCGATGGTACTGATCACCCATTGGGGATTCTCGGTTGAGAATGTAATAAATAAATTGTTATCTATTGTATTTATATTTTCAAAACCAAAAAGATCAATTGCCAGAAATTCAAAGGATTGATCCATTCTTATGGAGACCTGAACACCGCTGTTATTTGCAAATTGACTGTTCAAAGAAGGAATTTTATAATTTTTCCGTTCTACAAAAGTGGTTTCCCGGATTTTTAAATCAGTGATACGGTTGACCTTAAATATACGAAAATCTTCCCTGAAGGTACAATAAGCAAAAAGATACCAGTTTTCTTCTTTGAAAATTAATTTATAGGGTTCCACTGTTCTGCGGGAATAACCGCTTCCGCTATAATAGCACATTTCTAAAAGCTGGTGACCGGCAATCGCAGATCTGATTTTTTTGATACTGTGAGTCAACGTGCTTTTTTGATTCCAGGAAGTAAAATCAATAATCACATCATTTTCCAACAATAAATGATCCTCATTGCTGAAACGCAGTTTTGCCAGAAGGGTTTTGATTTTTACCTGATCGTCGATACTTGCCAGCCCCTGAATGGCGGCAATAAGGAAGTCCATGTCATCTCTATTAAGAGCTGATTTACTATAGCAAAAATCCGGCATCAGCGAAATTCCGCCTCCGATTCCCTGCTGAGCGGTAACCGGAAATCCGGCACTGGATAAATCCAGCAAATCCCGGTGAATGGTTCGGACAGATACTTCAAAATAGGATGCAAGCTCCTTTGCAGTAATTTTTTTCTGCTCTAATAAAATGCATAATATGCCAAACATACGATTACTTTTCATTTGTTTCACCTCATAGATATCATCATATGAAACAAGACATGGAATGTCAAGTTTTTGCTGATAAATTCAAGCCGGTCAGGATCTAAAATCCTTTAGATCATTTCTAAAAGTTCTTATCATTTTCTCAATTATTTGTAACCATTTCCCTCTTTAACGCGTCTAAATAGTGTAAAATTAAAACAAATCTTACAAAACATGATTTTTCCGGAAAAACATGAGGAAGGCGGTAAGAAAAATTGGATGAAATAAAACTGGCGAAGAAAGCAATGCATGGCAATGTGAATGCTTACGGGCAATTAATCGAGATGCATAAGCTTTATTTGTACCGGACTGCGTATCTTTATGCAAAAAATGAAGATGCTGCTCTGGACATCGTCTCGGATTGCGTGGTCAAGGCGTTTTCGTCTATTAAAACTATGAAAGAACCAAAATATTTTAAAACATGGCTGACCAGAATTTTAATCAATGCATCAAAAGATTATTTCCGCAGCCACAAAGATCAGGTACCATATGATGACCTTCCCCTTTCAGCCCCGGAAGGGGAAGTATCACTGGAAGAAAAATGGGATCTGTATGCAGCTATCGATATACTACCAGAAAAATATAGAAATGTTATATTACTGAAATATTTTGATGACTTAAAAGTAAATGAGATTGCAGATATATTAGATATTCCGGAAGGCTCAGTGAAAGCATATCTGAGTAGAGGCAGGGAAGAATTACGCAAATACTTAAAGGAGGATTATATTTATGTTCAATAATTGGAATGAGGTACCTACGTCGGATCGTTTGGATGAAACAATTATGGGAGGCATGAAACAGGTGAAAAAAATCCGTAAAAAGCAGGTAATAAAAAAGGTGACCTTGGGCGCCGGAAGTACAGTAGCCTTAATTACAGCATTTTTTATTTGGGGATTTTATAATCCTGTTTTAGCAGCTGAGATACCGGTGATTGGGGGGATTTTTAAAGATATAGAAAATGAAGTAGAGTTTTCAGGAAATTTTTCTGAAAAGGCACAAAATCTGGAGGGTGCTGCTATGGAATCAAATGATGCAGGGCTGTTAGTGAAAGCAGAAGAGGCTTATTGTGATGGAACTTCCATTTATGTAACACTTTCCATTTCGGGAGAGCAGCCGTTTCAGAATATGTATGATGAGTACACTGACGAAGATGGAATAACGCATCTGCCAACTTTAATGCTCGAAGGTAATGCCCAGATTAGTGAAGGAGGAGAATTGCAGGATAATGCAATAAGCAAAATAGAAGGGCGTTTAATTGATGAACATACATTTCAGGGAATGATGAAAATAGATCTGGATGAGGATTACACCCAATCAGATAAATCTTTCAATCTTAAGCTGAATCTGGATTCGATAACCTATGAAGACAGTAAATTGGCAGAGGAATCGATAAAAAATGAAAAGGAATATGAGATACCGGTAGGAGAAAATGAAAAGCCTAAGTTTAAGGAAGGATATGAGCCAATCATTCCATTGGTTACAACACAGGGGAATTGGCAGATGGATTTAAATGTCAAGGTTGATACAGATTCTGTAAAAGTTTATGATATAAATAAGGAAAGCAATGGATTTGGTATAGAAAAAGTGATCGTAACACCGTATGAGGTCAAGGTGAAAACCATACTGCCTGGCTTATATGCCAATCAGGAAGAGATCTTTGCAGTTAAGAAAAAATATTATAAAGAGGGTAAAGCAGCGGCACTTAAGGAGGGGAATACTTGGAAGGATCTGACTGATGAAGAGATAGATGAGAATTACTGGATTGCGACAACCGGTGATTATGCAGCGGCAGTTTTCGATCAAAATGGCCAAAAACTGGATTTTAGCTATGAGGAAGGTTCCCAAAACGGATCTTATCAGGTATATCCGCTGCAGGGAAGGAAAATAACGAAACTGTCTGTCTATGTGGGAGAAAATGCAATCTCTACTTTTAAGGAAAAAGACCAGAAAGCAATGGCTTCCAGAGCATTGTACGGCATAGACATAGATTTAACCAAATAAAATAAGTGCAAATTTATATGATACTGCAGGCTTCACATTAAAAATGTGTAGGCCTGCAGTATTTTTTTGAAATAATTAAAACCTTTTTGGACAGAGATCAGTTATATTAAATATAAGGGTTATTTTTAACAAGAAAGACAGGTTGTGGAGGAAAAGTTATGGAGGAAAAAGTTTTAGAAGGAAAGAAAAGTTATGGAGAAAAAGTTTAGTTTTAGAAGGAAAGAGAAGCTATGGAGAAAAAGACATAGGAGGAGGAAGATACTTGGATGACAGGCAGTTGGTTCATGAAGTACAACATGGCAATAAACAATATCTAAATGATATAGCAGAAAAATATTATGATGACATCTACCGGTTTTGTTGTTATCAGACCGGAGACCGGGACCAGTCCTATGATCTTGCCCAGGAAACATTTCTTCGTTTCATTCGTTACATAGATAACTACCGTTACCGCAATTTAAAAGGTTATCTTCTGACAATAGCAATGAATGTCTGCCGTGATTTTTATCATGGAGAGAAAAAACGGCAGGTGGATATTTCCCTCAATGATGAAGAAGCGGGATATGAAGAAGAACAGATATCGGGAGATGATCTGACGTTTCAAATGATAAAGAAAGAAAATTCGGGCTATATATGGAAGGCGCTGACAGCTCTTCCGCAGATGCAGAAAGAGGTCATTATTCTTCATTGCTATTATGAAATGAAATACAGAGAAATCAGTAAAATGACTGGTGCGAAGACGGCAACGGTGAAATCCAGAATGAAGCAGGGAATGGAGAAGTTAAA
Organism: Robinsoniella peoriensis; assembly: GCF_000797495.1. Lineage (GTDB taxonomy): Bacteria > Bacillota > Clostridia > Lachnospirales > Lachnospiraceae > Robinsoniella > Robinsoniella peoriensis. Next base: position 61,807 of record NZ_JTGN01000009.1, on the reverse strand, counting down.
ACATCTATTGAAGAAGGAGGATTTTTATGAATAAAAAGGATATCCCGGACCCACGGATTTTCATTGACCAGGATAGAAGAGCAGCGGCATTAAATCATATCCGTCAGGATGTTGAATTGAAGAAAGTCAGGTACAGCCCCTCCAAACTTCAGATACTGAAAATCCAGTTACAATATATTTCCAAAGAATATTGGAGCGGGCAGGCACTTTTAGCAGCTGCAGCAATCCTGCTATTTACACAGTATGGGGTGGTTCCGGATAAAATGCAGGAGTATCTGATCGGGGCATCCATGCTGGCAGCCTTGATGGGGCTGGTGTCTGTATTTGAAATCAGCCGCAGCCTGTCCTGGAATATGGCAGAACTGGAGCAGAGCTGTTTTCTGAATCTGGGACAGATATGGAGTATAAAAATGCTGATTTCAGGAGCAATAGACCTTTGTATTTTGACGGCAATGATTTTTAGCGTGGCAGATAAAATGAAGTACAGTATTTTTGCAGTGTGCTTGTATATCTTAGTTCCGTTTGTGGTGTCAAATGTCTGTTACCTGTTTTTTGTGTCTGCAGGCAGAAATTCAGGAAGAAAATGGATCCAGATAATCCTGGCTGTTTTCTTATGTATCGGATCGGCAATACCGGCTGTCATTCCCAGGGTTTACCGCACAGTTTATCTGCCGGTATGGACAGCAGTATTCTTAATTGGAACCATATTATTGGCAATTGAAATTTATGCATTATTACGTAAACTGAAGACGGGAGGAAAAGAATTATGCTGGAATTAAAATTGGAGGGGGTAAGTAAGCAGTACAACGAAAAGGCGGCAGTTGACCATATAGACCTTATTTTTAACAATGGAATATATGGGCTTCTTGGTGCCAATGGAGCAGGTAAAACAACGCTGCTTCGTATGATATGTAATATACTGCGGCCTACTAAAGGAGAGGTTCTGTGTAATGGGAGCCCGATCCAGAAACTGGGTGGAGATTACCGGAGAATGCTGGGATATCTTCCACAGGAATTTGGTTACTATCCGGATTTTACGGCATGGCGCTATATGATGTATCTGGCTTCATTAAAAGCATTGCCAAAGGAAATGGCAAAAGAAAAATGCAGGGAGCTATTAGAACTGGTAGGTCTGTCTGGGGAGGCAAAACAGAAAATAAAGACCTTTTCCGGAGGGATGATACGAAGGCTTGGAATAGCCCAGGCTCTGCTGAATGATCCGGAAATCCTGATCTTAGATGAACCTACGGCAGGACTAGATCCCAAGGAAAGAATCCGTTTTCGCAATATTATCAGCGCACTTGGCAGCAACCGCATCGTAATTTTATCCACACATATTGTCTCGGATATTGCGTATATAGCAGACAGAATATTGATCATGAAAAAGGGGCGGATTATAAAACAGGGAGTGCCCGATGATCTTACAGAATTTGCCAGAGGCAACGTATGGGAATGTCTCGTTCCTGAAAATAAGGCGGAAGAATATAACTGTAAATATGCCATCAGCAACCTGAAAAATATGAATGGACAGGTAATGCTTCGTATTATTGCAAAAGAAAAGCCTATGGAAAATGCTGTCCCGGAAGAACCAAATCTGGAAGATGTATATTTGTATTTTACAGAGGAAGCGGGTGGACAGCATGACAATTTTTAAAATGGAATTGTTCAAAATTTATTCAAAAAAAATAATATATTTCGGCTTGATCGGTAGTCTCCTGTTTCTGGCATTTTACTTCTGGATGTCGGTTCTTGGCAGTGAATATATGTATATCGATGGAAAATGCTATACCAGAACAGCCGCAATCAGGGAAAATATCAAGACAGCTCAGGAGTATGCAGGACCGTTGACAACAGAAAAAGTGCAGGATATCATAAAACGGTTTGGATATACCATTGAAGCTGACCAAATGGATGTAGACGTTAAAACCGGAAATACAGAACAAGGATATTATGAAAACAGCATCAATAGATATATCACGGAAAATTTAACAACGAAAAGGTTTGACCGAGAAGAAAAAATCAGGCTGGTTACTGAGCAGGATTCACCGAATATAGCTAAGCTAATGGATGGATCACACACTTTTGGTTACACAGATGGATGGGGAAACGATTTTCGGGAGATGCAGATGATGGTTATGGTGATCACTTCCGTTCTGATTATCATTGCGGCAGCGCCTGTATTTTCCGATGAATATGCTCTGCATACGGCGGATATCCTTCTGATTACCGTACATGGAAGACGAAAAAGCGCAGTTTCTAAAATATTGGCGGCACTATGCTTTTCTTCAATTTTATATTTGGCGGTCACTGCCCTGGTATTTAGTGCTTTTGCAGCCGCATATGGAATCAGTGGGTTTTCCGTAAGTGCAGATCTGGTTTTTCCAGATTTGGTTTTTTCTAATACAAATTATGGAACAGTAGGAGATGTATTGTTACAATATGTGGTAACAGGGCTCATTGCCTCCTGGGTAACTACCTGCATAACGCTATATTTTTCCGCCAGGCATAAACAGAGTTTTGCTGCGCTGATCTGGGGACTGCTGATGTATCTTCTGCCTTTAATTATTTACTCAATCATTTTGTCGCCGTTACGACCTACCAGGTTTATTATGTTATGCAGTATGATAGTCAAATGGTTTCCAATCTATCTGCCTGCTAATATATTGACAGGGGGAATGCCAATAGAACGTTTTTTAAGTTATGGGTGTTCATTCCTTTTGATTCTGGGAGGCAGTATCTTCGGCGTAAGGAAATATATGAGATACCAGGCGGGGTAGACTATACAAGGTAAAAACCTTAACCGTTGTTCCTGGGGCGGGACATAATCCCATATATGAACGGCCCGATGTACGCGACCAAGCGCTTTGAACCGTGAGAGAAACACTGTAAGCTATTCATGTTGGTAACAGCATTTTTGCATCAGTGTTGCAAAGTAAAACACTATATTTTCTCTATCCTATGCTTGAAATACGCGTTTACAATAAGAGTTGGGGGACTCCCCCAGCTCTTTTTTAAACATATGACTAAAAGCAGCCGTATCACTGTATCCCAGTTTTTCAGCCAAAGCAGTTATCTGTACGTTTCCTGCAGACAGCTGCTTTTTGGCATAGTCAATTTTAAGATAACGGATGTATTCCAGGAACGATTTCCCTGTTTTCTTTTTTAGCAGTTTTGTAACATACTGCCGGGTAAATCCGAATTTACTGCATAGCAGATCCAGATTGAAATTTCGGTCTAAAAAGTGAAGATACATATAAGCTGCAATATCATCTCCAATGTTTTGTTCCGATGTAAATCTGCGTGATTTTTGAATCATACTGTGAAGCAATTGTTGAAAAGAACTCTGGTTTTCCAACAGGGTATTATGATGGTATCGTGTTACGAATTGCTCGGCCAGTTCCATTGTGCTTTCTGAACAGGAAGATTGCAATGGCATCTGCAGTTTAAAATAGGGCGGAAACATGCCTGAACCGGTGTCCAGGATTTCCATAGAAGGCGCAGTGGGAACACCCCGATCACTGATATTCCATTCCTCCAGGGGCATGCAGTGTATGAAATAAAAAGATGCCGGATCCGGCTGGGGGTGTACCCCATAATGCAGCAGATTCGGAGTCTGTATAAACCAGTCCCCTTTCTTTAAAATGTAAAGCTGGTTATTCTCCATAATGTGTATACAGCCATAACGGACAAACATGATGTTAAATGCGGGAAAAATTCTTTTAACATGAACTTCGTTTGGCACAAAGTCTTTACGCCCACAAAAAATAAAAGAAGGCATGCTGTGGGAGAGATTGGAAAGATAGGCTGTTTTATATGTAGATACAGGCATAAAAATCCCCTTTCATATTATTTATTGTAAATGGAAGCTTTGATAAGATGGATACTATACTGAATGATAAATACTGCTTTAGTTTCCAAAATAACAAATGACGGTTCCAGGAAAACATATACTTTCCTAAATATATTCTATATAATTATGCTTGTCAACAGGCAAAAGCATGAAGAACCAGGAGGAAAATCAGCATGATACCAATTTTAGAAAAAAATATAAAGGATACTCCATTTGTTTCCAATGAAGAGATGGAACGAGTATATAGAGAACTGCAGACACCTTATAAATGGGGAGCAGTCATCAAAAAGGAACAACAGTTGACAGACTGCCCCACAATCTTCCAAAAAGACGGAATCTGGTATATGATGTACACAGCAATAAATCCCAGTGCAGAAAATATGGGATATGATACCTATCTTGCTAAAAGCTTTGATTTACTGCATTGGGAGGAAAGCGGAAGGATTCTCACCAGAAGCAAGGCAGGCTGGGACGGATGTCAGGTAGATGCAGGTCTGGCATTGATGGACACCGCATGGGAAGGAGATCATGCACTGCATTCTTATCAGGGAAAATATTGGGCAACCTATATTGGAGGAGCGCTTCCTGGTTATGAGACACCGCCACTGCATATTGGTCTGGCATGCACCGATGATCCAACCCAGGCAAAAGAATGGAAAGTAAAAGCCGAGCCGATACTGCGCATGGACGATGAGGACAGCAGGTGGTTTGAAGCATTTACCCTGTACAAATCATATGTATTTCGCGATGATGAGGAAACTTTAGGCTATCCGTTTGTGATGTTTTATAATTGCAAAGGAGCTGCTGATATGCCGGAGCGAATCGGGATTGCCGTATCGGAAGACATGGAGAGGTGGGAACGTTATGGAGAAAATCCCGTCATAGATAACGGAGACACCAAAGGAAACTTCATTTCCGGTGATCCTCAGATTATAAAAATGGGGGATCTGTGGGTAATGAATTATTTTATTGCAATGTCTAAAGACGGTATATGTACTGCTTTTGACACCTTTGCGGTATCCAGGGATTTGGTGCACTGGAGGAAATGGGAAGGGCAGCCCCTGATTGAGCCTGAAGAAGAGTGGGAGAATACTTTCGCCCATAAACCATTTGTGCTGAAAAATAATGGGATTGTATACCATTATTACTGTGCATGTAATGATAAAGAGGAACGGTTTATTGCAGTTGCGACATCAAAAGAGATATAGCTTGTGCGTGGTAAAAAATTCCGCCCCGCGGAAAGATTTTATTTGTTTCCAGGAAAACAGCAGTAAATATGTGTAAAGATATTTACTGCTGTTTTTATAAATTGTACTTAAACGCTAGACTTCATTTTTGCTTTATTATAGTACATCGCATTGTCAGCCCTTTTGAATACATCCTGGAATGTATAGTCAGTTGCCTCTGAATAGACAGCAATTCCTTTTGCTACAGAAATTTTGATTGTATTATGTGGCTGTTCATTGTAAGCATCAATATCCTTTTGCAGCTGATTCAGTAATTGGATACTATTTTTATAATCATCATTTTCTAACAGCGCCACAAATTCATCCCCCCCAATCCGGTAGATGGGAGTTTGTTTGAAAGTATGACAGATGATTTTACAGGTATCTGCGATTAGTATGTCACCAAAGTCGTGTCCATAGGTATCATTTACATTTTTCAGCCCATTAATATCAAAAACGATCACAGCAAATTCGGGCCGTTTTAATCTGGCAAGCTCATCCATTTTGTTTGCAACTTCTAGGTATGCAGTCTTATTCTTTACACCTGTGAGTGGATCACGATATGCAAGCTCATTAATATAGGATATGTACTTATGAAGATGTTTGACAGTTTCACGAAAGCTCTCAGCCAAAGTTCCTACTTCATCATTGGAATGATGAGTTATGGAAATGCTTAAATCTCCCGCAGCTATTTTTTGTGCTGCTGCAGTCAGTTCCAGCAGTGGTTTCACAAGTCGCCTGGTAAAAATAAAGGTTAGTATGGCGGTAAGCGCCACAATCACAAATGATGCAATCAAAATCTGCAGTATCAGCAGGTTAGCCTGTTTGTCGATATCTGAGATAGGAGCGGCTAGTACAAGCCTCATTCCATTTTGCAGGCTGCGAAATGCAGCTTTTCGCTGATAGCCGTGATAGCTATAAGATATCAGAGAGTTCTCGCTGGAATTTTGAAGAAGCATTTCTGCAGCTTCCCGAAACTCCCCATTATTATAATCCATTAACGATGTACCCCGGGGCAAGTCCTGATGATAAATGAGATTAGCTTTCTCATCTGTTAAATATGCATACCCATTTTGATAAACGTTAGTTTCGTCAACAATTGTCTGAAGTACACTAAAATCAATATCCATTCCAACAACGCCTATAAAAACATCATCAACGTAAAATGGAATTACAAAGGAAATCATCTCAATATTGATATTATCGTTCAAATAAGGTGCCATCCAGGTGCCCTTTTTGTTTTTTGCAGGTTCATAGAACCATCCGACCCTGGAGGTATCAGATGAATCATAGAGGGAAAGATTAGTAGGTTCTAGCGGTTGAAAAGTGCTGTCAGTACTGCTTTTGCTGCAAAACAGTCCGGATGTGGGACTGGTATATTCAGGATTATAACGTATATAAACAGTCATGGCACCTTCTGTATTTGTTGCTGCATTAATTGCAATGTCTGTTAGATGTTCTGTGTACTGATCCACATAAGCAGAATCCGTCTTAAATTTTTCAGTGCTTTCTATCTGTCTGGAAGCATAGAGGGTCAGTGTGTTAACTGACTGTTCAATCCTGGATAGAAGAGCGCTGATTTCTTGTGATTTATTTTCACAAATTAAATTCATGATCTGGGCAGAATCGGCTGATACGGCACGTTTTGAACTTAAAATGCTGAAACTTCCAATGACAAATGAAGATAATAGCATGCATCCCAAAACAAGTGCAATTACTTTAGTCTTTAAAGATTTCATTAGAAATCGCTCCTTTTTTAATGATTTTTGTATTTTCTTTATTTTATAACAGTTACTACACCAGTATTATATCCTGAGACAGAATAGTTAACCCAATAGAGCGATTTATAGAATTTGTATATAGAGTTTAATTATAAATAACTGCTTGACAAGACCCACTATATTTAATAGAATGAGAGTACTTACTTGCATAACAGAAAGGCGAGAAAAATGGATGATACAAGCCAAAAAATAATAGATGCTGCATTGACTTTAGTAAGAGGTAAAGGTTATGTGGCGACAACCACGAAGGACATTGCCAGGTTAGCAGGGGTGAATGAATGTACATTGTTTCGGAAGTTTGCGAATAAAAAGCAAATAATAATGTGTGGAATGGAACAGGAAAAATGGAGGGGAAATATCACTCCGGAGATATTTCAAAATGTTCAGTGGGATTTACAGCCGGATCTGGAGATGTTTATGATGGAATACATGAACCGGATAACATCTGATTTTGTAAAACTTTCGATTGGACTTCGGGCTCCGCAGATCTATGATGACGTAGCTCCATTAATTATGAAAATACCACAGACATTTATATCTTCGTTAACTGATTATTTAGTAAAAATGGAGCAGAAGGGTAAGGTACCACATTCAGATTTTGAATGTCTGGCAATGACTATTTTTTCAAGCACATTTGGTTATACATTTCTCAGTGCTTCCTTTGAACAAAATCTGGTTAAAACAGATCGGGATCTATTTATAAAACAAACGGTTACAACATTTGTTAATGGAATATTACAAAAATAAAGCAACGGTACAATCTCATGAGCGTACCGTTAAAAAATAGCTATATAGCAAGCAAGTACTTGCATACAAAAAGGAGGAATATACAATGAAAATATCAGGAGCAGATTTATTTGTGAAAGCATTAAAAGAAGAAAAGGTAGATACGCTATTTGCTTATCCCGGCGGGCAGGCCATAGATTTATTCAATGCACTTTATGGAACAGAAGGTATCAATGTTATTCTGCCCCGCCATGAACAGGGATTGATCCATGCCGCTGATGGTTACTCACGATCAACGGGTAAGGTGGGAGTTTGTCTGGTTACAAGCGGTCCGGGTGCAACAAACCTGGTAACAGGTATTGCAACGGCCAATTATGACAGCGTACCCCTGGTTTGCTTTACCGGTCAGGTGCCAACTCATTTGATTGGAAATGATGCTTTTCAGGAAGTTGATATTGTCGGTATCACCAGAAGCATCAGTAAATATGCCATTACGGTGCGTAAACGTGAGGATTTGGCAGCGGCCATCAAAAAGGCATTTTATATTGCAAAATCCGGTAAGCCCGGTGTGGTTGTCGTTGACCTGCCAAAAGATATCCAACAGGAAATGGGAAGTGATCTTTATCCCAAACAAATTGAAGTTAGGAGTTACAAACCAAACACTGCAGTACATATTGGCCAGGTTAAAAAGGCATTGGAATGCCTGGGGAGCTCGGATAAACCATTATTCCTTTTAGGCGGCGGAGTCAACATTGCTCATGCCGGCAGGGAAATGACAAAACTGGCAGAAAAAACTGGTATACCGGTTGTAACTACGATTATGGGAAAAGGTGCCGTTCCAACCAATCATCCTCTATATATCGGCAATCTTGGTATCCATGGCAGTTATGCGGCAAATACTGCAATTAGTGAATGTGATGTACTCTTTTCCATCGGAGTTCGTTTTAACGACCGGATCACCGGAAAAGTAAGTGAGTTTGCTAAAAAGGCAGCTATTATCCATGTGGATATTGATCCGGCATCCATTTCCAGGAATATCGTAGTTGATATTCCGATTGTGGCAGATGCTAAAAATGCAATTCTTACACTTTTGGATAAAGCACAACCTTTAGAAATAGAAGCATGGATAAAACAGATTTACACTTGGAAACAGCGGCATCCGCTTAAAACAGAGCAAAAAAGGGCAACGGGTGTGACACCACTGGCCGTTATAAATGAAATCAACGACACCTTTGATGATGCGGTAATTACGACGGATGTAGGACAAAATCAGCTCTGGGCTACTCAGTTTCTGGAATTAACAGAGAGTAAGCAAATGTTGACTTCCGGCGGTTTAGGCACGATGGGGTACGGCTTTCCGGCAGCCATTGGAGCAAAATTAGGAAATCCCGATAAGGATGTTATTACAATTTGCGGTGATGGAGGTATTCAAATGAACATACAGGAAATGGCAACTGCCATTGTCTATGAATTGCCGATTATCATCTGCATATTTAATAATGGATACTTGGGAAATGTCCGGCAATGGCAGGAGATGTTTTATGATAAAAGATATTCCAGTACGTGTATGCGCTACCGAAAAAGCTGTTCCATTACATGCAATACGCCAACGAAATGCTGCCCGGAATATATCCCTGATTTTATTCATCTGGCAAAAAGTTATGGTGCCACAGGTATCCGGGTACAGAAAAAAGAAGATATTAAGGATGCATTATTAAAGGCAAAGAAAAATGAAAAGGTACCTACGGTGATTGAATTTATAATAGAACGGGAAGAAAACGTACTGCCGATTGTTCCTCCGGGAAATCCCCTGAAAGATATGATAATTGGAGGTGGAAATTAACGATGATGAAAAAACGATGGATCAGTCTTTTAGTTGAAAATGAAGTTGGTGTTTTGGCACGCATTGCAGGCTTGTTTTCTGGTAAATCCTATAATTTAAATAGTTTAACTGTAGGCTCAACAGAGGATATCTCCATTTCCCGCATGACGGTGGAAGTGTGGCAATTGAGGCTATCAGGAATTGCATCTAATATGATAGTATGTTAAACTTATTATAAATTTTAGTGAAGTTCTGCTTTATCAAATCTAAATTTACGGAAGGAGGCCACATTTATGAGAAAACCCAGTGAATATGCTTCCCGGCAAACTAACAATGCCTGGCTGGATTTTTCAAAAAAGCTGGAAGCTATTTCCCGCAGCAGCTATTGCGGTGATATAAATGAGTATATTGATTTTTGCAAGAAGGATCTTTTGCAGACGAAAAAAGGAGAGGCTGACAGATATTATGAATATTTGCTTTCAAAAGTTGGAGATGGAAAAATGAAAGCGACAACGATGGGAAAGAAGATCCGTGAAATCCATAAATTTTCCGAGTACATTGCCCGTGATAAAGCAAAATATCAGGCACCGGCTGGATTTGACGATTTTTTCTATGAATATTTAATCAGACTGGTGTCAGCAGATCAGCTTGTTAGTCCTGTTCCCATGGAACATCTGGATGCACTTTTAAAAGTGGCAGAAAGCAACCCAATGTACTATACCATGCTGGTCCTATTTGGACGTATGGGACTTTCTTCTACAGAAGTCTGTGCCTTAAAACCCAATGATCTTGTGGCTGATCCAAATGGAGTCTTTATAATCTTAAAGGAAAGTGATGAACTACGATATGTTCCGGAAGATGTAGCTGCAGTTCTGGAACATTACTTAAGCATAAGAAAAGACTGTGAATATCTGTTTTACAACCGTTCACAAAGTAAATTAAATGTTCAATACTGCCATTTAATGATGAAGAAGCTCACGAAGGCTGCAGGTGTTCCGGGATACAGTGCCAGGGACCTGAGAAATACCTGCGGCAGCATTATGTTCGCCTATGGTGCCAAGCCGGAGCAGGTTGCAGGCCAGCTTGGCATCACTCAGATGCATATAAAGCGTTACGACAACGTGTTATACAATGAAAATCTTAGTAAGGCGGCAAACGATCTTGTAAAAATAAAGATAGAACCGCCCGTTGTTTGAATTTACTCCAGCGTTACATCTTTTGTGTAATCCACATCATCAAACCGAAATCCGAACATATGATAAAAATCATCCCAGTATCCGGTCATATCTGCTAACTGATTTATATTTTCGGAATTTACCTGATCCCAATATTCCATGACCTGGGATTGAATATCTTCGTTCATTTCATAATCGTCCAGACGGATGCGGCCTTCCTTGTCAGCAACCGGACATCCACAATTTAATTTCTCCCGGAAGAGCCGGTTGATCTGTTCAATGCACCCTTCATGCAGGTTCTTGTCCTTCATTACCTTATAAAGTATCGCCATGTATAGCGGAACAATGGGAATGGCGGAACTTGCCTGGGTAACCAGGGCTTTATTTACGGATATATATGCATGAATTCCTTTATGGGAAAAATCTTTATTTATTTGAAGGGAGGTATCGTAAAGGTGCTTCTTTGCGATGCCGATGGTTCCATTGTAATATACCGGATAGGTCAGCTTTGGTCCTATGTAAGAATATGCAACTGTTTCGGCATTTGGTTCCAGTACGTCAGCTTCTGAAAGGGCTTTCATCCAGTCCATCCAGTCTTCGCCGCCCATAACCTTAACCGTTGCTGTTATTTCTTCTTCCGATGCAGGATGAATGGTAGCTTCTGAAATAGAATTATCTTTAAGATTTAATGATTTATTAGTAAAATCCTGCTCCACCGTTTTTAAGGTTGAGGAATAAACAGTACCGTCACCTAAAGTTCTGCGTGGAGCTGCAAGACTGTAAATAACCATATCGATTTTCCCAAGGTCTTTTTTTATGATGTCTATTGTTTCCAGTTTTACTTTTTCAGAAAAGGCATCTCCATTAATTGTTTTTGCGTAATAACCATCAGCCTGTGCGATTTCTTCGAATGCTTTCGTATTATACCAGCCTGGTGTAGCGGTTCTGCGGGGCGGGGCAGCAGGCTTTTCAAACATGATGCCTAGGGTAGAAGCATTGCAGGCATATGTGGCGGTGATTCGCGACGCCAGACCATATCCGGTAGAAGATCCGATAATCAGGACTTTCTTTGGCCCCTCTGTATTACCTAGTTTTTTTGTATATTCTATTTGTCTCATTACATTTTCACGGCAGCCGTCCGGATGGGCAGTAGTGCAGATAAATTCTCTAACTTTTGGTTCAATTACCAATTCAGTTTCCTCCTTATAATAGATACTTTGAATATCAAAACAAATTCTACCATATTCTAATGGAAAAGCCAATACATAATTTCCAGATTAGAAAGTAATTATATAGTGTTATGAAGATGAAATATGATAGTATGAAAAAACATATCATAATTAAGGATGCCGCTTCGCGGATTATGGACAGAGAAGCATATTAAAAACATCTTAGAATCATTAAAAATTTTATATATCTGATTATAAATGTGACAATCAAAGGAAAATAATTTAAAATTTCATAGATTAATAAAAATAACTGAAATTTTCAAATATTACTCTTGACATATAACTAAAGCGGTGGCATAATGTGTATATAAAATAAAATTATAAAATAAATATATACAATATGCACAATGGGAGTGAGCGACATGATGGATAATACAGAAAATAGTGGAGTAATTCGATTAATAAAAGGAAACATAGGAAGGCTGACTAATTCACTTGAGAAAATAGGGAGCTTTATTATAAGAAATCCTGCATATATAATAGAAGCCACAGCTGGTCAGGTGGCAAGGGAGATACATGTAAGTGAGGCGTCAGTAGTCCGTTTCTGTAAAGAAATAGGATTTAAGGGATATACTGATTTTAGGCTTCGTCTGGCAAAGGATTTGGGGGCAGATAATCAGCAGCCGGTACCCGAAAGCATTACAAAAGAAGATTCTCAAGCTGAGGTAATCCGAAAGATAATGTTAGCCGAACAGGAAGATTTGAAATTTACAACTGAGATGCTGAATCAGGAAAATATGTTAAAGGCATTAAAAATGATTCAAGAAGCAAAAAAAATAGGAATATTTGGAATAGGTAGTTCTTATGTGGTTGCTTATGATCTCCATTGGCATCTTTCCATGTATGGTAAATCCACACAGGTGGAGCAGGAGCATGGTGTTCAGCTAATGTTAGCTAATTCTTTAAAACCTGGAGATTTAGCCATTGCTATATCTTTATCAGGAGAATCAAGAGTTCCGGTTATGGCATTGGAAACGGCAAAGAAAAACGGAGTTCCAACCTTGTGCATTACACAAAACCCGAAATCTGAAATAGTAAATTACAGCGATTGCCAGCTTGTATCTTTTAGTAAGTCTTATATGAAGCATGATTTGGCTACCTCTTCACGAATATCCCAACTGGTTATGTTAGATGCATTATGCATGGCGTATGCTGCAATGAATTGGGATAATGCGGCAGAAAAACTAAAAGAAAATCAGAAGCTGATACGGGAAAATCAATTTGGAAGGTAAATAAAACAGATAATATAAACATAACTATCTGATCATAAATTTTAAGAACATTTGTCCGGTTTTAGAGTAAATAATACTATTTTTATTTGCTTTAGATTGTTGCGCTTAAAATGAATGAAAATTTCAGAAAAATATGGAAATAACTGGAATAAATATTTATTCCATTATTTATAGAAGTGGCAGCAAGAAAACAAAAATATGTAATGAATAGGAGGAAAAATGAACAAGATTAAAGCAAAGCCGATTACAACGGAGTTATTTGTACCTTATGGGAGTTTCACCAGTATCCTGAATCCTATAGGGAATCACCTGGGAGATTTTTATAATGACCAGGTTGTCATGCCAGTATCTGGATATATGCCGATAGCCTTTTCACCGCTTGTCATACAAAAGCCGGAGAAAATGATAGTGACGGCAGCTGAATATCACAACACTACTGGAGAGGGAATGGTTTTTATGGATGATGATGCGGTAATACATGTGGCACCGCCATCAAATCATCCTGTGCCGGAATTAACAGAAGCATTTATAGTACCCAAAGGCACTTTGGTAAAATTGAATACGGGAGTCTGGCATATGGGGGCATTTCCGGTGAATAGGTTAGAACTTCATGTATTGATTATACTTCCGGAAAGAATCTATAAAAATGACTGCACAGTTATGGAATATACGCAGGAACAGCAATTAGAAATAGAATTATAAATAATCAGGATTCAAAGGAGGATTAGTGATGTCAGATTTAAAAGAATTATTTTCATTAAAAGGAAGGAATGCAATTGTAACAGGAGGAGGGCAGGGTCTGGGAAAGTCTATGGCATTAGGACTTGCACAGGCAGGGGCAAACATTATTATTGCTGCAAGGCATATTGAAAGTGCCCTTAAGACAAAGGAAGAAATAGAAGCGGAAGGTGTTAGATGTACTGTTATTAAGGGAGATATGCGAGATGAAAATGATGTGAAAAGTATGGTTTCGCAGGTGATGCAGGAATTTGGAAAAATTGATATTTTATTTAACAACGCCGGAACCTGGCGGGGGGATGATGCAGAAAAGGTAACTACAGAAGACTGGAAAGAAGTTATAGATGTGAATCTGACAGGACCTTTTATCGTTTCCAGAGAAGTAGGGAAAGTGATGCTCAGACAAGGCAAAGGAAGTATTGTTAATATTGCATCCATGTCAGGAATGATTGTCAATACTCCTCAAAATCAGTGTGCTTATAATGCGTCTAAGGGTGGGCTCATCATGCTTACAAAATCAATGGCAGCTGAGTGGGCGAAGCGTGGAGTACGTGTAAATGCACTCTGCCCCGGCTATATGAGGACAGAAATGAGTGAAGACAGATATCAGAGAAAGGATCCGGCAATTGAAAGATGGTTTTCCATGACACCAATGGGACGCTCAGGTAAGACGGATGAACTTATGGGAATTGCAGTTTATCTGGCATCTGATGCATCCAGCTTTGTAACAGGAGCTGCCTATGTGGTGGATGGAGGATATACAGCCTGGTAAGCATATGATATTTATGGGGATTGACATTGGAACAACGCACTGCAAAATTGGGGCATATGGAAAAGATGGGGTTTTGATTTCTGAAAATAAATTTGTGACACCGGTAAGAAAGGCTTCAAATGGATGGGCGAAGTATGATATGGAGGAACTATGGAACCGTTTGGAAGAATGCATTATGGTTACTGCAAACGGTTATGCAGATTCCGTGGCGGCAATTGGAGTCAGCAGTCAGGGAGAATCCTGTGTTCTTACAGATCAAGACTTTAAACCGCTCACAGCAGGGATTCCTTGGTATGACATCCGCACTGATAAATATGTGGATTGGTGGAAAAACAGGATAAATGCTGACCAGATATACAGAATTACAGGCCTGGAACTGCAAAGCATTTATACGGTTATGAAGCTTCAATGGCTGAAAGAGCATGAAAAAGAAGCTTATGACAAAGCCTGCTGTTTCCATTGCATGAGTGATTACATAGCAGGCAGAATGACGGGAAGGCATGGGATCAGTTATTCTATGGCATCCAGAACAATGGCCCTTGATTTAAAAAAGGCGGATTGGTCAGATGAAATACTGCGGATTGCCGATATCAGGAAATCGATTTTTCCTGAGCTTATCGCTCAGAATCAAAGCCTGGGTTATCTACGAAAAGATTTAATAAAAAAATGGGGATTTGGAGAGAAGTGCAGTGTTTCGATTGCAGGGTTTGACCATATGGCAGGCTGCCTCGGAGTAGGAGCAGTGTCAGAAGATCAGGTAGTAGCTTCCATTGGAACAACAGAATCCGTTTGTCTGACAGAGCAAAACCTGCAGGCCATGGGAGATGTTTATTATGGATATTTATGGGGATATCATGTATTTGAGAACCGGTATTATTCTATAGGAGGAATTCCGTCAGGGGGCCAGACCATTGACTGGGCTGTAAAAACACTTCTTGGAAAAGAGTTGACAGACAGCGGATATAAAGAATTTGAGGAAATTAGCAAAAGTGCCCCGGTACTCAGCCATGGCGTCTTATTTTTGCCTCACCTGTCTGGATGCTGTGTGCCTGTCATGGACAATCACTCCAAAGGTGCTTTTTATGGGTTATCAAAGGAGACCTCAACGGGTGACATGGCAAGGGCAGTGATCGAAGGAATGTGTATGGAATTTCGTCTGGTTTTGGAACAAAGCAAAAAAAAGAAAATTAAAGAAATTATAGCTATAGGGGGCGGTATAAGAAATGAGTTCTGGATGCAGTGTAAAGCAGATGTCCTGGGAATTGCCATTCGCGTGAAAGCACAGAAGGATGCAGTTACATTGGGTGATGCGATTATTGCAGCACGCAATGCAAATATTATAGATTCCTTAAACAATTCTGTGGATGGCAAGAACAAAGATAAGTATTATATACCAAATCAAAGGAATCATGAAAAATATGAAGCGGTGTACCGGCAGCTCTATAAAAAGTTATACGTTAATCAGAAAGAAGTGAACGACAAGATGCGTTTAATCATAGAAGAAGGGGGACAAAATAATGGGACTTGCTAATATGAAAAGTGTGCTGATTCCGGCTATGAAAGGCGGTTATGCAGTACCGGCATTTAATGTCTGTAATTTAGAATACATAAAAATAGTCATCCAAACAGCACAAAGACTGCATTCTCCGGTTATCATAGCATTACATCCTGTGGAGATTGAATATGCCGGACTTGAGGAAATTAGCAATATGGTTCGAATAGCGGCGCAAAATGCAGATATACCAGTAGTTTTGCATTTAGATCACGGTGATACTTATGAAAGAGCAGCGAGGTGCATTGTAAATGGATTTACATCTGTAATGTATGATGGTTCCCATATTCCATTTAATGAGAATGTAAGAACCACAGCTCAGGTAGTAAAGCTGGCGCACTCTGTAAATGTAAGCGTTGAAGCTGAATTAGGTTTGGTAGGAGGTGCTGAAGGCAGTAAATATGCACATAATCATGGACTTGATGCGACACAGCTTACCAGTCCGTCAGAAGTAGTAGAATTTGTTGACCGAACGGATATTGATTCTTTGGCGGTGGCAATTGGGTCTGCACATGGTCTCTATACGGGAGAACCGCACATTGATATAGAAAGACTTAAAGAGATACGAAGATGTACAGATATCCCATTAGTACTTCATGGCGGAAGCGGGCTTTCAGATACAATCATCAGGGAATGCATTGAGAATGGAATCAGTAAGATTAATATTGCGACAGAACTAAAAATAGCTTATCACCAGGGAATGATACATTCTGTTGAAAAAGATTCCAGTGAATATGATCCCCGCATCACATTCCAGTATGCAATGGAAGAAGCGGCAAAATTAATAGAATCGAAAATAAATTTATTTGGTTCCAGGGACAGGGTATAGCAAAAAACATATAATTTAAGGAGGGTTTTATAATGAGGAAATTCAGACAATTTATTACAGTAACCGGTATGGCAATGGTATTTGCATTAACGGCAGCAGGGTGTTCGGCAGGAAATGAAACAACAGGTACATCAGGATCATCGGAAGCGTCAGGTACTTTAGAATCCGGGGAAACATCCGTCACATCAGAGACAGCTAAAAACGATGAGCAGCAAGAAAGCAGTACACAGAAAGCAAAAGAGGATGGGAAGGGGTTAAAGATTGGGGTCTCTATCGCGGATCAGTCAAATGTATTTTACATTGATATCCTGGATGGTATGAAAAATTCCATAAAAACCGGAGATGATCTGATTGCCATGGATGCTGGATTTGATCCGGCAAAACAAATTACAGATATAGAGGATATGATTCAGCAGGGAGTAGATGTAATGCTGATTGATCCGGTTGATTCTAATGGCATTCAAGCTTCTCTGGATGCATGTAAGGCAGCGGAAATACCTGTTATTGCATATAATTCTCCAGTAGATGATGCAAGTGCAGTTGTTGCAACGGTAGCTTCAGACAATTATATGGCTGGAGAGCTTATTGGGGAAGAACTGGCTAAAGTTTTGGATGGCAAAGGAAAAGTGGCAATGCTGACCTACAATGTAGCAAAAGTTTGCGCAGACAGGGCAGATGGTTTTAAATCAGCGATTGGAAAACATGAAGGAATTGAGATTGTAGACAGTCAGGAAATACAGCCAGGCGTAGATACTGCGTTACCGGTTATGGAAAATATATTGCAGTCTTATCCGGATTTAAATGGAGTTTTTGCTCTGAATGATCCATCCGCAATTGGTTGCGTGGCGGCTGTAGAAAGTGCAGATATGCTGGAACAGGTTCGGATCGTGGGCGTAGACGGATCCGATGACGGAAAGGCAGCAATTGCGGAAGGCAAAATGTTAGCCAGTGCAGCACAGCATCCAAAAGATATCGGAAAAATCAGTGTAGAAACCGCTTATCAGGTATTGGCAGGGGAAAAGGTAGAAGCAGATATCAAAGTTCCGGTAGAACTGATTAATAAAGAAAACTGTCAATGATGAAAAGATCTGCCATAGAGCGTGTTTGTATATTCATTGTGTCAGGGATTGTCCTGTTCAAACACGCTCTGGGACATAAGTATCTGGGGGGAGCCCTATAATCAACGGAGGATTGGGAATGGCAAACGGATATTTTTTGGAGATGGAAGGCATATGTAAGACGTTTCCCGGAGCAAAAGTACTGGACAACATTGATCTGAAAATAAAACAGGGAGAAGTACGGGCGCTGATGGGTGAAAATGGCGCTGGAAAATCAACGCTAATTAAGATTTTGGGCGGTATTTATGAAAAAGATGCCGGAAATGGAAAAATTAAAATAAATGGACAGGAAGTTCAAATCAATTCAGTAAAGGATGCAAAACAGAACGGAATCAGTATTATCCATCAGGAAATCTGTCTTGCAGATCACAGAAGTGTAGCAGATAATCTCTTCATGGGGTGTGAGATTTCAAAAAATGTAAAATGCTTTTTGAATGACAGGGAGATGATCAGGCAGGCGCAGGCAGTGATTGACGACATGGAGATAGATATAGATGCCAGAATTAAAGTTGGACAGCTTAGTATTGCAAAACAGCAGATGGTGGAAATCTGCCGTGCATTAATGAGTAAAGCCAGATTAATCGTTATGGATGAGCCCACTTCATCTTTGACAAAGACAGAGATTGAGCAACTTTTTGTTCAGATTGAGAAATTGAAAAAATCAGGTATTGCGATTATCTATATTTCCCATAGAATGGATGAAATTTTCCGAGTATCGGATTCGGTATCAATACTTAGAGACGGCCAGATGATAGGAACTCATTTAGCAAAGGAATTGACAACGGAAAAAATTATAGAAATGATGGTAGGGAGAAACCTGTCGGAGATTTACCGGAAAGATGAAGCATTAAAAGCGGGTGAGGTCTGTCTTGAAGTGAAGAATTTTACGAATAAGTATTTAAGAAATGTAAGTTTTGAACTGAAGAAAGGGGAGATTCTGGGCATTGGTGGTCTGGTTGGAGCAGGCAGAACGGAATTGGCTAGAGCAATCTTCGGTATTGATAAAGTAGTTGAAGGTGAACTTTTTATTAATGGAAAGAAAGCAGAGATTCGCAGTGCCAGAGATGCAATAGACCACGGTATTGGATATGTACCTGAGAACAGGAAGATAGAAGGTTTGTTCCTGGATAATACGATTCGATACAATACCTCTATCAGCGTATTGGAGAAGTTCATAAAGTTCTGTAAAATAAATAAAAAGAAAGAAAATAATATTATGGATGAATACGGAAAGCGTCTGGCAATCAAAATGACCTCTTCCGACCAAAAAGTATCACAGCTTTCCGGAGGTAATCAACAGAAGGTTGTAGTAGCCAAATGGCTTGCTACAAATCCGGACATCCTGATCCTTGATGAACCCACAAGGGGAATTGATATTGGGGCTAAATCTGAGATATATCATTTGATTTTTGAACTGGCAAAGATGGGGGTGGCAATTATTCTGATCTCTTCTGAAATGGAGGAAATTATCAATCTGAGTACCAGAGTAGCCATTATGTATGAAGGAGAAATAAAAGGGCTGCTGGATGAAGAAGAAGTAAAGTATATTACACAGGAAACAGTTATGTGGTTTGCGTCAGGAGGAGAAAAACATGCAGAAAATAAAACAAAAGCAGCAAACTAACTATACACAGAATCTGGTTTTGCGGTTTATTAAAAATAATGCAGGGATTCTCATTGGTTTACTATGTCTGTGTGTATTTATGACATTTGCCACCGATTCCTTTTTGTCATCTAAAAATTTGTTAACCGTATTGCGACAGATTTGTATTAATTCATTATTAGCATTTGGCATGACTTTTGTACTAATTATTGGTGGAATTGATTTGACGGTAGGTTCAGTATTAGGAGCCAGCGGGGTAGCAGTTGTTATGCTGATTGAAAAAGGAGTTCCGCTCTTAGCTGCAGTTTTATTAGCATTATTTCTTGGAGCGTTGGTAGGACTTGTGAATGGACTGATCGTAGCCTATGTTAAAATGCCGCCGTTTATTGTAACGCTGTCCATGCAGGGAGTGGTACGGGGAATTGCTTATATAATCACAGATGGGCGAAGCGTCTCGAGCAAAGACAAGGTATTTACATCTATAGGAAACGGCTATTTTTTAGGAATTCCGATACCTATTTATATTGTGGCAGTGGTGATGCTTGTTATTGGAGTTGTTTTATACAAGACCAGATTTGGACGTAGAATGTATGCACTTGGAGATAATGAGACGGCAGCCATCTTTACGGGGATTAAAGTACGGGGACTGATTGTAAGGGTCTATATTATTTCAGCATTACTGTCTGCGCTGGCTGGAATTATCCTTGCTTCCCGCATGTATTCCGGACAGCCTGCCTCCGGACAGGGGTATGAATCAGATGCCATTGCTGCGGCAGTTTTAGGAGGAACCAGTTTTAATGGAGGTATAGGCACAATTGGAGGAACTTTAATCGGCGCTCTGGTTATCGGTGTACTTAGCAATGGTTTAAATTTGCTTCATATTTCATCCTATGTACAGATGGTTATTAAGGGATTAGTAATTATACTGGCTGTGGCATTTGATCTGATAAAGAACAGAAAGTAACTGATATATTATAAGAAGAAACCATGGCGCTGACTTAAATGATAGTTATGGGTTTCAGGTGGGAGACAGGGTTATGTTATCCCTTGATAATAGTAAATATGAGGTAGTTATATCAGGTATTGCTTTTAATGCGGCGACAGATTCAGTATATATTTCCAAACAGGAACTGGCAAAGCATTTGTCGCAGCCTTCGGATTATTTTGGCACCGCCTGACTGATAAGTCTTTGATGACTGCTTTTATACTACTTTTTCGTGGTGTAAAAGCAGTCTTCTTTTATGTATTCTCAGATTTAATTTAAGAAATCTCATCGAAACACTTTTCTATCCTGCCCCTTTACATTATAATGTATTAGTACTAGCCTGTTTGAAAATTGATGAAAAGATAAGGAATGAAATAAATGAACGTACTGATAATAGATGATGACCGTTTCGTTGTGGCTGCATTGGAGAAGAAGGTCATGTGGCGCGAACTGGGAGTAGAACGGGTCTACACGGCATATAATATCCGCCAGGCGAGAAAAGTGATTGAGGAAAATACAATACAGCTGATGCTGTGTGATATAGAAATGCCCCAGGGAAGCGGATTGGAACTGCTTGCCTGGGTTCGGGATGAAAAGCTTCCTATAGAAACGATTATATTAACCAGTTTCGCTGAATTTGACTATGCCCAGGATGCTGTTAAGCTGGACTGTCTGGATTATCTGTTAAAACCAGTGAACTACGGGAAACTGACTGAAATTATCCAAAAGGCAATAAAGAAGATCCGGGAACAGGAAAAGGCGAAAAAAAGTATTGTTCAACAATTCTGGCAGGAACTGCTGCAAAGAGAAACAACAGATGAAAAAGAACTGCTCATGCGTAAGGCAGAACAAAAACAACTGGATTACCGGGAAGAAGAAACTTTTATACTTATCTTTGCAGGAATTTATCCCGGATATGATCAGACGGCAGAGTATACGGAAGCAGTACTGGATTTCTCATTTAAGAATATATGGAGTGAGGTTTTTTTACAGAACCGGACAAAGGCAGAGATTCTTATGGATTTGCAGATGTTTTATTACCTGGCGGTTATTCGTATGGACGAAAAAGTCAGCGGATCAAAAGCGGTGAAACAGATTTTGAAATCAGTAATGGAGAATCTTGGGCGGTGTATGGGTTACGATTCCGGTTTTTGTATGAGTAAGCCGGTTTCCCTTTGGGAATGTGCGGACACTTTTGAGGAGCTGACCAATGTCTGTTCCAGAGATTTGTTCTGCAGAAACAATATCTGTGAATATCCGCCTGCTTTGCAAAAGGAATCGGCATATGCGCCTGCCTGTATCAGCCAGATAGAAATATTTCTCAAACACAATAATCAGGAGCAGGTTCTGACGGCCATTCGACAATATATTCAGGAGCAGTGCCAGAAGAAAACTTTTACTTATACTGTGGCTTGGAAATTTAAGCGGGATGTGGAACAGTTGGTTTTGTCTTATCTGCAGGAAAAAGAAATCGAAGGACACCGCCTGTTTATGGATGAGAAGAGCGGATATTATGAAAAAAGGGCATTGAGTTCCATTGAGGATTATCAGAGCTGTTTTGAACACATGATCACAAGGGCAGTGGAATATGCTGGATTTGCAGAAAAATCAAAGTCGGTCATCGATATTGTGACCGGATATATCGAGAAAAATTATGAGCAGGAAATTAATAAGAAGACGCTTGCTGATATTGTATATCTGAATCCGGATTATCTGGGAAAACTGTTCAAGAAGAAAACAGGAATTTCTGTAAATAACTATGTTATGAAGGTTCGCGTGGAAAAGGGAAAAGATCTTCTGGCTAATACAGATATTCCTATTAATGTGATCGCTTTAGATACAGGATTTAGCAATTATTCTTATTATTCAAAGGTTTTTAAGGAACTGGTAGGCTGTACACCCAATGAATATCGGAAAAAAATGGAGTAAATGATTTGTGATATTTTAATACTACTGTGCACAACTTCAACTTAAATTTGGGTTTCGCTGAGTAAGGGGACGCTTTGTTTAGGCTGGGTCATGCAGGTCAAGATGGGAGTGGGATACTTGTATGGACTCTGTCAGCTGGCAGCAGAAGGCATACGGATGCTCCGCCGTCTTTCAGATTGGAAAAGCTGATACTGTATTGGTTTTCATAGAGCATATCCAGCCGGTGGATGGTATTGGTAATTCCGATTCGGTGGCCGTCTGTGGTTGACAGACTGCGTTCTTTATTTAATATTTCCAGGGTCTCCGGATCGAAACCTTTGCCAGTATCGGTAATGAGGATTTCCAGTCGATTTTTATCCGGTAATTCAAATAGCTTTGCTGATAAGGAAATGTGCACTTCTTCATCCAGTGTTACAGTATGTTTGATTGAATTTTCGTTAAATGTCTGTATAATGAGGGGGGGTATCTGTATTCCTTTTGTTTCCGACTGCTGCTCGAGGTGATAATAGAACCCGGATCCATAACGGATTTTCTGAATTTCCAGATAGTCCCTGGTATGGGTAAATTCATGATCCAGAAGGACAAAATCCTCTTTGCACTGAAAGATGTAACGAAAATAGTCTGAAGTGGATACAATCATCTGGTTCATTTCATCGTAACACTCAGTCTGTCCCATACTGTAGATGCTGTTGAGGCAGTTTAAGAAAAAGTGAGGGCGGATTTGCAGCTGCATATAGTTCATTTGAATCTGCATGTGTTCCAGTTCTTTTTCATAGATATCAATTTTCAGCTTCTTTATTTGCCGTATCAGATTCTTAAACTGGGTATTTGCCAGTTCTAATTCAATAATATCATTACTTTTAAAATCCAGAACAGGTCCATCTTCCTGATAAACTGCCAGATTTTCAGAAAAATAGCGAATAGGTTTTAAAACCTGCTGGCGCATATATAAGGTCATTAGCAGTAGTAACCCAACCAAAATCATTACGAAAACAAATATTGCAATCTGAACGAGGAAAATAGAACCGTAGGCACCAAATTGGTCTACAATGATTTTAATGCTGACCCGGTCTTTTTTTAGGGTAAACCCAAGAATCAGGTATTTGCTGAACAGTGACAGTTGTTTGGTCGTATCGTTTAGAGTGGTCAGGGAAATATTCTGTTCTTTTACCAGGGATTGATTCGTTGCCGGATTCCCCTGTTCGTCTGTTAAAGTAATAAAACCTTTTGGGCCCAGATTCATGGATGCGAAAGGTCTTATAAAATCTTTTGCATCCACCCAGCATCCCATTACGTAGTCATTATATTGATAATATTTCATAAGGAACACTGTAGAGCCTGCCTGGTAATTGCTCCAAAGGTCTGAAACTGCCGCAGAGGCAGGTGTATTTACCACCGATAAAATTTCATCCTGAATCTGTTCGCTCTGGTCTTTATAATAAAAGCTTCCGGTGGTATTACAGGGGAAAAAATAATCTGCATTGCGGTCATATACAAAATAATTATATTGGGTTCCATAATAGTCACGGAGTTGTTTGACATCTGCCTGAATAGATTTGACATCCTGAATGTAGGAGACGGTATTTCGGTTTTCAAAATCAACATGTTCGGACAGTTTATTTGATACATAATCGATTAAGAATAAATTGATGGCCGCCTGAGACGTATTCATTTCCTCTGTATAATAAGAAGCGGATGTCTCGATAAAGGACATGGTCTGTTTGTGCAGGACGGAGATAATGATACTGCTGACAATAAAGTAAAGAATGAAGACAGGGATAAAGCAAAGCAGTACAATTCGGAAATAATAACTGATTGAATGCTGGTG
The DNA here is from genome assembly GCF_000797495.1 of Robinsoniella peoriensis. GTDB lineage: Bacteria > Bacillota > Clostridia > Lachnospirales > Lachnospiraceae > Robinsoniella > Robinsoniella peoriensis. Next base: position 37,412 of record NZ_JTGN01000009.1, on the reverse strand, counting down.
TCTGGCACTTTTTGTTCTTTTCATAGGTTGATCTCCAGTAGTTTTTGTATTACCCGTTCCGGGTCTGTGATTAGATTATATAAGGAAGCATGGGTTCTGTATAGCAAAAAATAGAGATGTTTTGAATTTGTGTCTAGTTTTTGTTAGAAAAATGTCCTGATTATGATATATTTCACATAGGAAAATATATATAATTGCCTCATCAAGTCAATTACCCCACAGCAAGCGACGGGGATATCAAATGAATAAAAACGAGAGGTGGAAGGAAATGAAAAAAAGATTATTATCAATATTGTTGGCGGGGGTTTTGTTGCTCACAGGAGCTTCCGGATGTGGGAAAAAAGAAGACAAAGGAAGCGCGGGAGACAGTGAAACTTATAAGGTGACACTGGCATATATCGGAGATAAGCAGCCGGATACAGACAGAATTCAAAATGCCGTGAACGAAATTATGCGTAAAGACATCAATATGGAAATTGAACTGGCGCCCATCAGCTGGGGTTCTTATGCTGAGACATTAAAACTGGTACTTTCCGGAGGGGAAAAGATGGATATTGTACCGGTGCTTATAGATCAGGCAAGTTCTGTGGTAAATGCAAAACAGGTAATTGATATGAATGAATTAATAGACCAGTATGGTACAAATATGAAAAAGATTCTTGGAGAAGAAGTAGTAAAAGCATCTAATATTAATGGCTATGTATATGGTGTTACTACAGCAAGAGAATGGTTTACCCAAAGTGCGGTGGTAATGCGTAAGGACATTATAGATGAGCTTGGTATTGATTCTTCAGCAATTAAGTCATACGAAGATCTGGATGCTGTTTATGCAAAAGTAAAAGAAGCAAATCCGGATATGTATATGATTGCAAGCTGTAATGGAACCACACCGGATGTGAAATATGAAGTAATGGATCCACTGACAGATGGCTATGGTGTGTTAATGGACAGCGGGCAGAGTACGGAAGTAGTAAACTATTATGAAACGGATACATATAAAAATCTGATATTAAAACTTCATGACTGGCAGCAAAAAGGATATATTTCACCGGACGGGGCAACCACCACCGACGGGAATGAGGCACAGGTCAAGGCTGGTTCTGCTTTCTCTTATTTCAGTCCGACCAAACCGGGATATGACCAGAGGGCAAAAGCACTTTGTAATTATGACATGGAAATTGTTCCTATTGGAGAGTTGTTCAGCGGTTCCGTATCCTGGCTTACCTATGGAATCAGCAATGCAACGAAAGATCCGGCAAAAACCATGCAGTGCCTGGATTACATTTATGGAAATACAGATATTCTGAACTTACTGAACTGGGGAGAAGAGGGCAAAGACTATGTAGTTGCCGATGAGGAAAAGGGGATTATTACCTATCCGGAAGGGGTAACCAGTGAAAATGCAGCCTATCACTTAAATGAAGGATGGCAGTTATTTAATCAGTTCGATATGTATATCTGGGAGGGGGATGACCCGGATGTCTGGAAAGAAACGAAAGAAATGAATGATAAGGCACTGAAATCAAAAGCTTTTGGATTTACCTATGATCCTTCCGGAGTGAGTAATGAAATATCAGCACTCAGCAACGTAAAATCCCAGTATATCTCTGCTCTGGGTTCCGGTACGGTAGATCCGGAAAAAACATTGCCAGAATTTATCCAGGCACTGAAAGACGCAGGAATAGATAAAGTAATCGCGGAAAAACAGGAACAGTTTGACAAATGGTTAAGTGATCAGAAATAAACCGGAGATTGGGATAGGAGGCTGTAAAATGACTGCAAAAAAGTATCAGATAAAAAAGTGGTTTCCGCTGTTCTTAATGATGGCGCCGGGTCTGATCTATCTGTTCATCAATAATTATGTGCCAATGGCGGGCCTTGTGGTAGCTTTTAAAAATTTTAATGTAGTAGACGGCATATTTGGAAGCCCCTGGGTAGGCTTTAAAAACTTTGAATACCTGTTAAAGGATGCATTTGCGATAACCAGGAATACCCTTCTGTATAATATGGTTTTTATAACACTGAATACAGTTTTGGGTATCATATTTGCAATATTTATCTGTGATGTGCGAAATAAAAAGCTGAAGACGGTATACCAAAGTGCAATCCTGCTGCCATTTCTGATGTCAATCGTTATCGTGAGTTATATTACATTTGCATTTTTCAGCGCGGATAATGGATTAATGAATAATACAATTCTTCCGGCGCTGGGCAAAGAACCGGTTGCCTGGTATCAGGAGCCTAAGTATTGGCCTGTTATTCTAGTAATTGTCAATTGCTGGAAGGGAGTAGGCTATGGATGCCTGATTTACATTTCCAGTATTACCGGGATAGATCCGGCTTTTTACGAAGCGGCAGAACTGGATGGAGCCAGTAAATGGGAGCAGATCAAATATATTACGCTGCCAAGTATTGCCCCCAGTATCATTACATTAACTTTGCTTAACATTGGCAGAATTTTCTATGCAGATTTCGGACTGTTCTATCAGGTAACCCAGAATTCCGGTCAGTTGTACAGCACCACCAATGTTATTGACACTTATGTTTACCGGGGATTACTTCAGGTTGGAAATATCGGCATGGCTTCTGCTGCCGGATTCTATCAGTCCGTGATTGGATTTATCCTGGTACTGACCGCTAATATGGCAGTTCGCAGGTTTAGTAAAGAAAATGCACTGTTTTAAGGAGGAATTGATCAATGATACAGAGTAAAAGCAGCCTAAGATTTCAGGTTTTGGCAAATACGGTCATGGCAATCGTGACAATCCTGATCATTATACCGTTTATTTTATTGTTTATGTCCTCCATTACCTCGGAAAACGCATTAATCCGGGATGGTTATTCCTTTTTTCCAAAGGAGGTCAGTCTGGAAGCCTATGGTTATATCTTAAAAAATGCAGCCGGCGTTTTTCGGGCATATGGTATTACGATTCTGGTTACGGTGATCGGAACGGTGGGAAACACTTTGCTCAGTGCACTTTTAGCATATCCGTTATCCCTGAAGAATCTGCCATTTAAGAGAGTAATTACATTTTATGTATTTTTCACCATGCTGTTCAATGGCGGATTAGTACCAAGTTATCTAATGTGGTCGGGAACATTCCATATTAATAATACAATTTGGGCTTATATTATGCCTGGATTTCTCATGAGTGCCATGAATGTGCTGCTTATACGTACCTTTTTTGCAAACAGCATTCCGGATGCGCTGTTTGAAGCGGCTCAAATAGACGGTGCCAGTCAGTTTCGTATTTTTGGGACAATTGTGCTTCCGCTTGGCAAACCAATTCTGGTTGCGATGGGACTGTTTGCAGGTTTGGGGTATTGGAATGACTGGACAAACGGCTTGTACTATGTCCGGGATACAAATCTTTATGGCATCCAGAATTTATTGAATAAGATGATAACCGATATAAAAGTACTGTCAAGCGGCATGTCTGGCGGAGGGTCAGTAGCGGCAGCTAATATTCCTTCAGCTTCGGTTCGTATGGCAATTGCATTTGTAGCGATGGTACCTATTTTGTGCTGTTATCCATTTTTGCAGAAATATTTTGCAAAGGGGATTGCTATTGGCGCAGTGAAGGGGTAACGCGTCACACAAAGAGGATTCGGAAAACGGTGCTCTTTTGTATTAAGTTAAATATTGAATAGAATAATTCCGCCGGGCCTGATCAATGCAATCTGATTAGACGGGCGGAATTATCAGTATCCTGATATAAGACAGCTATAAAGTATTTTTAATATGCCGGATGAGCTCTTCCATCTCCGGAGTATTATTATTTTCCTGATTTTCCAGGAGTAAGGGATATAGTTGTGCCTGGTAGCCGCATTCTGCCAGCAAACAGGCATTGTCATAATGCAGCAGATAATAATTATATTTTTCTATAGCTTTCTTGTCTAGCATTTCTGCAATTACATCTTCCTTTTTTTCAAATTCATTCAGCCAGGGCAGAGCACGATTTTCCAAAAAGGAACGGACCTCATTTGTAAACTGATCAAAATTATGATCGTCATTAACAGACCACCATTTTTCTTCACCATAGAATTCGTGATATGGCCGTATTTTAATCTGGCATTGGGATTCACAAAAATTTTTGTTTTGGATTACCATATTTTTTTCAAAATATAAACCAATATTAACGGTAAAACTACAGTTCTGGTTATGATGATATCTGTATTTCTGGAAATTAACGATTTTACATAAACCGTTGTCCTGATATAATCTGAAATTCTGTCCATTCCGTCTGAAACCAAGAGGTTTGAATGTTTCTTCAAAGATATTTCTTATTAAAACTTTTACTTTCTGATTTAAATCATTGTAGGCGATAGGATCATCTTTGCTATCCATAAAGCCGGCAGATTTTGAAATATGAATGTGACTCCCTCCCTTGTTATATTCTAATGATGATTTCACTTTCATTTGGCTGAGATAATCTTAGAGCCTGTTTTAAAAGTACTGCTGCGTTTAAAAAGCAGGGTTATAAATCAGCGCATAATTTGTATTATACAATAGAATTATGGATTTTTGTTGAAAAATGTATTAAATAGTAGATTTTTTGACATGACCAATTTGTTCCTTCTTTGCGGGTAGAAGCATATTTTAAAAAAGGAGGAAATGCAAATGGTCACGATAAGTGTATGTATGATTGTTAAAAATGAGGAATGTGTTCTGGAAAGATGCTTATCTACGGTAAGAGAAATTGCTGATGAACTCATCATCGTAGATACCGGTTCAACAGATGCTACAAAAGAAATTGCAAAGAAATTTACGGAGCAGGTGTATGATTTTGAATGGTGCGATGATTTTTCGAAAGCCAGAAATTATTCTTTTTCAAAAGCTTCATGCGAATATTGTATGTGGCTGGATGCAGATGATGTACTGTTGCAGGAGGATCAGGATAAGCTCCTGGAGCTGAAGAAAAACCTGAATCCAACTGTTTCTGTTGTGATGATGAAATATAATACTGCATTTGATGAGGATGGTAAACCTATCTTCACTTATTATCGAGAAAGACTATTGCGTCGTTCTGATTCCTTTCAATGGAAAGGAGCCATTCATGAAGCTATATCTCCATCTGGTTTGATTGAATATAGCGATATTGCAATTTCACACAGAAAGTTAAAAGTGGCAGACCCTATGAGAAATCTGAGGATTTTTCAAAATATGGTTAATAAGGGCGAAGTTTTAGTACCTAGAGAACAGTTTTACTATGCGAGGGAACTCTATTACCATGGAAAATATGAAGAGTCCTATGGACAATTCAAAGAATTTCTGGATGGGAAACAGGGGTGGATTGAAAATAATATTTCGGCTTGTCAGTTTATGGGATATTGTGACTATCAGCTGGGGAAGCCGGAAGAAGCGTTGTCTTGTTATTTCAGAAGTTTTGAATATGATGAGCCAAGAGCGGAAGTGTGCTGCGATATTGGCAAGCATTTTCTGGATCTAAAACAATATCAGTTAGCGGTTTACTGGTATAGGTTGGCGCTGTCTTGTAAAAGAGTGGATGACAAAGGGACTTTTGTACAAACAGATTGTTATGATTTCATCCCGTTTATTCAGCTGTGCGTATGCTTTTATGCGCTTGGCGATAATGAAAAGGCGGTGATGTATAATGAGTCTGCGGGAAAAGTGAGACCAAATCATCCCTCCTATTTAAGTAACAAGGAGTTTTTTGGGAAACGAAACTAAAATTTATTTCAGAGTGGAGGAAGAATATAATGTCGAATGATTTTGAGAGTCGTTATGGCTGCCATGATAATTGTGGCAGCGATCAACAACCAAATGATGTGGAAGCATGCGAGACGATCAGATTAACCTGTAAGCCTCATTGCTGTACAGGTTGTACAGGAAACAGCGGAATTACGGGACCTACAGGACCAACAGGCCCAACGGGAGCTACCGGAGCCACGGGAGCCACAGGCCCAACAGGAGCCACGGGAAATACCGGAGCAGCCGGAGCGGCAGGTCCAACAGGCCCCACAGGAGCAACAGGAGCCACAGGTGCCGCCGGAGCAGCCGGTCCAACCGGAGCCACCGGTGCGACAGGAAATACAGGAGCCAATGGTGTGACAGGTCCAACGGGAGCCACGGGAGCAGCCGGAGCGACTGGAGCCACAGGTCCTACAGGAGCAACGGGAAATACCGGAGCGAATGGAGCAGCAGGTCCCGCCGGAGCCACAGGTGCAACGGGAAATACCGGAGCAGCCGGAGCTACAGGCCCAACCGGAGCAACTGGAGCAGCCGGAGCAACCGGAGTAACCGGCCCGACAGGGGCGACAGGAAACACCGGAGCTGACGGAGAGGCAGGTCCAACGGGAGCCACCGGAGCGACGGGAAACACGGGAGTAGCCGGAGCTACAGGCCCAACAGGAGCCACAGGAACAGCCGGAGCAACCGGAGTAACCGGCCCGACAGGAGCAACAGGAAACACCGGAGCTGACGGAGAGGCAGGCCCAACGGGAGCCACAGGAGCGACGGGAAACACCGGAGCAGCCGGAGCTACAGGCCCAACCGGAGCCACAGGAACAGCTGGAGCAACCGGAGTAACCGGCCCGACAGGAGCAACAGGAAACACCGGAGCTGACGGAGAGGCAGGCCCAACCGGAGCCACCGGAGCGACGGGAAACACGGGAGCAGCCGGAGCTACAGGCCCAACCGGAGTAACCGGCCCGACAGGAGCAACAGGAAACACCGGAGCTGACGGAGAGGCAGGCCCAACAGGAGCCACCGGAGCGACGGGAAACACGGGAGCAGCCGGAGCTACAGGCCCAACCGGAGCCACCGGAGTAACCGGCCCGACAGGGGCGACGGGAAATACCGGAGCAACTGGAGCAACTGGAGCCGCAGGTCCCGCCGGAGCCACAGGGGCAACGGGAAATACGGGAGCAGCCGGAGCGACTGGCCCGACCGGAGCAACGGGAAATACCGGAGCTGACGGAGAAGCAGGTCCAACGGGAGCCACAGGGGCAACGGGTAACACCGGAGCTGACGGAGCTACAGGTCCCACAGGAGCAACAGGAAATACCGGAGCAATCGGAGTGACGGGTCCCACAGGAGCGACGGGAAATACCGGAGCTGACGGAGCAGCAGGTCCGACAGGAGCCACCGGAGCGACAGGAAATACTGGAGCGGATGGAGCAGTAGGACCCACAGGAGCGACGGGAAATACTGGAGCGAATGGAGCTACAGGTCCAACCGGAGCAACCGGAAACACTGGGGCTGACGGAGTGGCAGGCCCAACGGGAGCCACGGGAGCCACAGGAAATACCGGAGCGGATGGAGCCACAGGTCCAACAGGAGCCACGGGAAATACCGGAGCGAATGGAGCTACAGGTCCCACAGGAGCTACAGGCCCAACGGGAGCTACCGGTCCCACAGGGGCTACCGGAGCAGCAGGCTTAAATGGCGGTGGAGCTATCATCCCATTTTCATCCGGCATCCCGATTACAATGACTACTATTGCAGGAGGACTGGTAGGTATCCCAAGTCTGATTGGATTTGGATCATCAGCACCTTCCGTAGGAATATTAGGTACGACAATTGATTTGACAAATGCTGCAGGCACATTGACCAACTTTGCATTTTCTGTTCCAAGAGCAGGAACAATAACTGCATTGAGCGCATATTTCAGTACCACCCTGGCACTTACTCTGGTTGGCAGTACCGTTACCATCCAGGCACAGTTGTACCAGTCTGTTACACCGAACAATATCTTTTCACCTATACCAGGTGCAATCGTGACTCTGGCTCCGGCGTTAACCGGACTTATATCCATTGGAAATATCAGTAATGGTATCACAACCGGATTAAATATTGCAGTCACTGCGCAGACAAGATTGCTGCTTGTATTTTCAGCATCCGCTACCGGATTGACATTAGTGAATTCCGTAGTTGGTTATGCAAGTGCAGGCCTCTCAATTGTATAATTTAAATTAATATACGGTTTTTTAGAAGAGCTATGATAAACTGAATTTGATAAAGAAGGCTGCCGCAAATGTGGCAGCCTTAACTGATTCAATCTATATCCGGTTTTTTCTTATGATTTGCTAAAAATTCAGTAGGAGTATAAAATGTATAACGTTTAAACACCGTAGCAAAATAGCTGCTGGTATTAAACCCCAGACCCATGGCAGTATCAGTAATGGAATTCTCGTCTAATAGCATAGACTTGGCAAGTTCTATTTTCTGCTGGTTAATAAAGTTTCGGGGAGAGATGCCAATCTGTTTTTTAAACTTTTGTTTATATTGAGAGATTGAAAGAAGACACTGAGCAGCAAGCTCATCCAGGGAAATCTCCACTGTCAGATGATCCATAATATAATTTAAGGATCTCCCGATATCCGGAGTAAGCTGAAATTTTGTTTTTTGTGAAGCAAGTATGAGAATATGTAAAAACAAGTTGATGAAACTAGCCACTACATATGGGTTTCCTTCTGTCTGCGCAAAATAAAAAGCTTGTGTCAGGTACTCGGATTCCTTCGCATTTATTTTCACAACGTGGTGAGAAATTTCGTTAAGTCCGGCGATAAGTGCTTCGGCTGCGCCTGGTTCCAAAAATAAGAATCGCGAGGGATCACTGATTTCTAACTGGAACCAGTATACTTCCCCCAGGGACAGTGGAACTTCATCGGTACTGTGAATTTCGTTTGGGGTGGTAATAAAAACATCGCCTCCGGAGATTTTATAATTGGAATCAGTACTGGAAAAAGAAAGTACGCCCTTTGTACACATGGTAATTTCAAAGGCATTTTCATGGTAATGCCAGTTAAGAGGCGGAATGGCATTTCTTAAAGTGTGTTTTGCAAGAATCCGAAGCCCGGGTATCTGCAGTTGTTCCTCTGCCAGAACAGTACGTACATCGGATTTAAAATATTCATCTTTCCAGTTCGTTGGTTCCACTATAAATCTTCTCCTTTACGACCTTTAATTTTGTACAGTGTATGTAACTGATTGCATTATTTTTTTAATAATCATATAATGAATATTGTAAATAGTCAATAATGTAATAGTGTAAAACAAAAATTAATTATGCATGTTGTATAAATAAACAAAAACAAAAAACAGAGAGGAGAAATACATGGAATTTCAACCTAATTACCAATATGTTGTTCAGGCTGCCAAAAATCAGGAGGCAGACAGGCTGCCTTTATATGAACATAATGTATCTTATAAAAAAATAGGAGAAATTATGGGAAAAGATATGGAAGGGCTTTATAAAGGAGATGACAAAGATGTAGAAGAGTTTTTTGCCACGTATTGCAGCTTTTTCAAAAAATATGGGTATGATGTAGTAACTTTCGAAGAGTGCATTGGTACTGTTATGCCTGGAAGCGGTGCCCTTGGTGACAGCCGGGTCGATCCGGTTATTAAGGACCGGGATGACTTTGACCATTATCCCTGGGATGAGATACCGGAATATTATTTTAAGAAGAACAGCAGGTACTTTCAAGCATTAAGAAAATGCATGCCGGAAGGGATGAAAGCAATCGGCGGTGTGGGAAACGGCATTTTCGAATGCGTCCAGGAAGTGACAGGCTTTCAGGAACTGTGCTATATAGCGGCTGATGATGAAGAACTTTACCGTGAATTGTTCCAAAAAGTGGGAGAGACCAATTATAAAATATGGACGCGGTTTATGAAGGAATTTGGAGATATCTATTGTGTACTCCGTTTTGGAGATGATCTGGGTTATAAGAGTAATACGTTATTATCCTCTGATGATATCAAAGACTTGATACTGCCGCGCTATAAGTCAATTGTGGATCTGGTGCATTCATACAATAAGCCATTTTTATTACATTCCTGCGGCAGTATATTTTCCGTTATGGATGATATAATTGATAAAATAGGAATCGATGCAAAGCATTCAAACGAAGACCAGATCGCACCATTCCCGGAATGGGTAAAGCGTTACGGGAACAGAATCGGGAACTTCGGAGGATTTGATGTGGATATAATTTGTCATGCCTCCAAAGAAGAGATGAGAGAATATATAACAGATATTTTGAAACAGTGTAAAGGACATGGCGGAATAGCCGCTGGAACAGGAAATTCCATTCCGGACTATGTGCCCACAGAAGGTTACCTGAATATGATTGAAATCGTCCGACAGTTTAGGGGTGAATAAATTTTTTGTAATTTTGTATATATTAGTAAATAAGTTATAAATAATACATACAATGTTATAAATCATTATTTGGGCGGATATTATGGAATTTATAGAAAGCCAAACATATAAAAATCTTCAGACTGCTTATGAAGAGAAACTAAAGAACAGTTCAAAATACAGAATATACAGTGAGATAGCAAAAGCAGATGGATATCAGGAAATCAGCGGGGCTTTTTCAGAGACAGCCGATGATGAACTGAAAAATGCCAGACTCTGGTTAGAGCAGCTGAATATGGGAGCAGTACCGGATACTTATGAAAATGTAGCGGATACTTATCATACAGAGTACTTTGACTGGGCACAGAGGTATAAAGAGTATGCAGATACAGCAAGAAAAGAGGGATTTTATGATATGGCACGTCTGTTCCGCGGCGTTGCGGAAGCAGACCGGCATCATGATTTCCGGTTTGAACAGATAGCTCAGAATATCAAGTCAGGCGGTACTTTTTGAAACAAAATAATAAAAATAGAAATAAAGATTACTTGCCGGTTTTACCAATAAGGTAAACCGGCACTTTTATTTTTATTTTTGATATAGTATAATGAGTAAATAAATGCGGATTTTATGGCACAATCGGAGGAAATTATGAAAAAGCAAATATACGCAGCCGTTACCGGAATACTCTTGCTTGGGGCAGTGACGGCTGGAGGCTGGATTTATTATGACCGCATGATCCGGCAAAGTGAATTAGATCCGGTGAATGAGTTTCAAAAATACGAGAAGCATTATGTACTTATCACAGAAGACATGAAATCCTCCTTTTGGCAGGCAGTGTACAGCAGTGCAAAAGAAGAAGCCGCAAAAAATGGAATCTATCTGGAACTTGCAGGTGCAGATCTGTCGGTGGATTACGGAATAGAAGATCTGATGGAGGTGGGAATTGCTGCAAAGGCAGACGGAATCATCGTCCATCCGGACGGAAGTAAGAAGATAGAGACCCTGATTAACAAAGCCTCATCTGAGGCAATACCTGTTGTAACTGTATTGGATGATGCACCACAGACGAAGAGGAGAAGCTTCATTGGAATAAACAGCGTACAGATGGGTGAAGAGTATGGACAGGAGATCATTCGGAACATAGAGGATGATACCAAAAAGGTATTGGTATTATTAAAGGGAGAGACGGAAAATGGAAATGAAAATCTTGTGTTTGCCCAAATGAAAACAACTGTGAAGGACGCATTGGGAAAGGAATCAAAGATAGAAATAGCTTCTTATCAGGTAAAGAACCAGACTGCATTTGACTCGGAAGAAACCATTCGAAGTATTTTCCGGGATGAAGATATGCTTCCGGATATTCTGGTTTGCCTGGATGAGGTGGATACGGAATGTGCCTATCAGGCTGTGATTGATTATAATAAAGTTGGAGAAGTGGCAATCATAGGCTATCACCCCTCGGAAAAGATTTTGAATGCAATCAAAAGAAATGTGGTTCCCGCCACCTTTGAGATTGATACAATACAGATGGGAATAAAATGCATCGATGCATTGCTGGAGTATGACAAGATGGGGTATGTCAGTGACTTTAATAGTGTAGACCTATATCTAATCAACCAAAATAATGTACAGGAGTATTTGGAAAGTGAAGAAGAGCAGACAAATCATTAAAAATTTATCCATCCGTACAAAGCTTTTGCTGAGTTTTGCTTTTACTTCTATTATATTGCTGACCAGCAACCTGTTGTTATATGGGGAAGTAAACCAGACCATACAGAAAATTGACGGCATCTATGCAAGTAATGTAAGTCTGAATGATCTGTCAGATGCATTGGGAAATATGCAGGGTGATATTTTAGAGTATCTGAAGACCAGAAGCTCTGATGCGTTGGAAGATTATTATCGGAATAACCAGAATTATCAGGAATTTATCAGTCGTCTGAATGCGGATACTACCGATAACGAGATGAAACTTCTGGAGAAAAACATAAGAAATATGTCCGACACCTATCTCAAAGTTGTGGATGCCACCGTTCAGGCAAAACGTGCCAGTAATACCCAGAAATATAAAGATTCTTACCAGGAGGCGCAAAAGCTGTACCAATATATTAACGCCTATATTTACAGTTTGAATAACATGCAGTTCAAGGCAAATTCCAACAGCTATCAGGTTTTGCTTGGATCTTTGAATTTTATGGAGATTGCAAGTACCATAATCCTGGTTTTGGTCTGTATTTTCAACACCTTTTTATTGTTTTTGATTACAAGAAGTATCATCCGTCCATTATCCAGCCTGGCAAAGACTGCAAATGAAGTTGCGGCAGGAAATCTGGATGCCCCACTGTTAGAGGTCAGCGGAAATGATGAGGTGGGGATTGTTGCGAAGGCTTTTAATCAGATGGTATTCAGCATTAAAGAATACATTGCCAAAATTACGGTAAGCATGGAGAAGGAACAAAAGATGATGGAGCGGGAGCTGCTTATGGAGACCCATCTCAAGGATGCGCAGCTGAAATATCTGCAGGCACAGATTAATCCCCATTTCCTGTTCAATTCGCTGAATGCGGGAGCGCAGCTTGCAATGATGGAAGACGCTGAGAAGACCTGTCTGTTTATAGAACGCATGGCAGATTTCTTCCGCTATAATGTAAGGAAAATGACAGAAGATGCCACACTGGAAGAAGAAATCGAAACCGTGGACAACTATATCTATATCCTGAATGTCCGGTTTGCAGGGGATATTCACTTTACAAAAGAAGTAGACACTTCTTTTCATGATGTTAAGATACCAAGTATGATTCTTCAGCCCATTGTAGAAAATGCGGTAAATTATGGTATCCGGAATATTGATTGGGAAGGAACCATCCGTATGATCGTGGAAAGTGCAGAGGACGGAATACAGATTCGCATTATAGATAATGGCAAGGGAATGGAGCAGGAACGCATACGGGAAGTCATGGAGAAGAAAGCGGCTGGCACCAGCATGGAAACGGATTCAACGGGAATCGGGCTGGATAATGTGATCAACCGGCTCGAACTGTATTACAATACAGAAGGGATACTGTCCATACATAGTGAAGGAATCGATCTGGGAACAGAAGTAACGCTGAAAATCCCTCTGAAGAATTGCTAGTGCCTCCAGGCGTAAATACGTCGATATATAGTGCCTGATATCTGTGTCAGGTGTGCGTCTGTGAATCGACGGCGTAGCGGGCTACGACTAGATTCACAGACGTGCAGCTGGCGCGGATAGCGGGTGCTATATAGTGGCATATTTACGCCTGGAGGCACTAGTGTACAAGGGAAGAGGAGGAACAGGATGTATAGAATACTATTGGCAGATGATGAGGGGATTATGCTTGAGTCCCTCAAAACTACAATCGAATCTAATTTTAAGGGGCAGGTAGAGATTGCCTGTGCAAAAACCGGAAGGGCAGTGATTGAACTGGCGGAAACATTCCGCCCGGATATTGCATTTATGGATATTCAGATGCCCGGAATTAATGGGATTCAGGCAATGAAAGAGATTCAGAAATTTAACAGTAGTACCATATTTATTGTAATTACTGCTTATGATAAGTTCGGTTATGCTAAAGAATCTATCAATCTAGGGGTATTGGAATATCTCACGAAACCTGTAAACCGGAAAGTGATCATAGACGTACTGGTCAGAGCAATGGGCGTGGTAGAAGATGAGCGGAAAAAGCGCAGTGAGAATCTGAAGATACAGGAAAAGCTGGAAACAGTAATCCCTATTATTGAAAGCGGATTTATTTACAACCTGTTATTGCAGGATGGCCTGCCCACCGATACCGGAAATTATAAAGAACTGCTTGATATTGAAGATGACTATGGATTTATGATGGTAATCCAGTTCGGGGAATCCATCGAAAATGGGATGTTGACAAATGCTGTGGGAATGAGCGTGAAAGCACAGGGCTTTTATGATGATTTTAGGGAAGTAGTCAAAGGGTACTTCAGCTGCTGTATCGGTCCCATTATGTCAAATAAAATCGCACTTTATGTTCCGTGGAGCCAGTCGGCACTGGAATATGACGACCGGATTCAGGTCATAGAGAAAATGAGAAATCTCATTCGGCGGCTGGAAAAAAGCATTGATGCAAGATTTAAAGCGGGAATAGGCAGAGTGAAGTCAATGGATGAACTGCAGGATTCTTACAAAGAAGCGGTAAAAGCACTCCAGGAGGGGAAGGGGAGAGTGGCACATATCGAGGATCTTCCAATCGGCTGCGATTACGATGGAGATTATCCAGTAGAAACAGAAAAGAAGTTGTTTCAGATGATCGCCAAGGCAGACATAGGTGGAGCGAGAACCCAGGCAAATGTTTTTTTCGACTGGATGGTACAAAATTATGAAGCCTGCAGAGAAGATATTCAGATCAAGGTACTGGAATTTGTCATGGTTGCGGAAAAAGAAGCCTTTTTACATGGCGGGATGACCTATGGATTCCGCTATCGACGGGACTATCTGTCCCAGGTGACCGGATTTGAAGATTATCAGGATCTCCGCAGGTGGTTTTTAGATAAAATTACAGAAGTATGCCACAATATTGTAAGAAAGCAGGAAGAACAGACGGAAAGTGTCGTTTGGAAGGCAAAGCAGTATATTAAGGAGAACTATTCCAGAGATATTTCCCTTGACGATGTCTCCAAAGTGGTAAACATCAGCCCCTATTATTTCAGCAAAGTATTTAAAGAAGAAGCCGGAGAAAATTTTATAGAGTATCTAACGAGAACCAGAATCGGAAATGCTAAGGAGTTTTTAAAAAGGTCAGAGCTGAGTATTAAGGAAATCTGTCTGATGTCAGGATATGGGGATCCCAATTACTTCAGCCGTATTTTCAAAAAACAAGAAGGGGTAACACCCAGTGAATATAGGGAGAGGTTAGGTGGATGAGAAAAAATTATGTGAAATTACTGGCATATTGTTTATGCTTTTGTATATTTCTGGGAGGATGTGCAGGAAAAAATCAAAAAGATATACAGCATGAGGTTACCGGAAGCAGTAAGATCCAGATAGGGTTTTGTTTTGATTCCTTTGTAATCGAAAGGTGGCTTAGAGACCGGGACGTGTTCGAACGGTTTGCCAGAATGAAAGGGGCGGAGGTAAATGTCCAAAATGCCAATGGAGATGTGGAACAGCAGATTGCCCAAATTGATTACTGCATTAAGAAACAAGTGGATGTCCTGGTGATCATAGCGGTAGATGGAAAAGCAATTTCTGAAGTAACACAAAAAGCAAAAGCGGAAGGAATCAAGATTATAGCCTATGACCGGTTAATTGAAAATGCAGATGTAGATCTTTATTTATCTTTTGATAATGAAGAGGTAGGCCGGCTGATGGGAGAGGCAATGGCAGAAAATCTGCCAAAAGGCGGCAATATCTTCATGATTAAAGGACCGGTAACAGACCATAATGTTTCTATGGTAGAGGAGGGATTTCTGAAGGCAATCGATGGCTCCGGGCTGAATATCGTGTACAGTGCCAATTGTGAGGGATGGCTTTCTGAAATTGCATATGATGAAGTAAATAAGGGATTGGAAAAAACCAGAGATATCGCCGGTGTAATGTGCGGCAATGATGATTTGGCAAATCAGGCGTTTCGCGCTTTGGCGGAAAACCGGATGGCAGGTAAGGTAGTACTTGTGGGACAGGATGGGGATTTAAGCGCCTGTCAGCGAATTGTGGAAGGGACCCAGGCAGTAACCGTATACAAATCTGTGGATTTACTGGCAAAAACGGCTTCTGAATATGCCGTTAAAATGGGAAAAGGAGAAGAAATTAAGACAGATGAAACCATATATGACGGATCTTATAACGTGCCTTATATGAAGCTCATGCCGATAGCAGTTAATAAAGATAATATGCAAAAAGAAATTATAGACAGCGATTTTCATTCGGCAGAAGATGTATATTTGAATGTGAAGGATTTATAGTATTTTTTTGCAACAAAAATGTCCTGTATTTTCAGGGCATTTTTTTATGATCATAAAAATCTGCAGGATGTCGCAAACAAGTCCTGTTTCTTAAGTGGTATATTATGGGTGTAAAGAAAAACGAGACGATAACCAGGGAGGTATTAGAATGAAAAGAAAAGTTGTGAGTATTTTAGCAGCAGGTGTAGTAGCAGCAGGTATGCTGGCTGGATGTGGATCTGCAAGTAATACGGCGGCAACATCAAAGGAAAGTACATCAACAGCGGCAACGGAGGCAACAGCGGCGGCAGATACCAGTGCGGCGGAAAGCCAGGAAAACAGTCAGGCTGATTCGCAGGCAGATGAAGCCGGCAGCACTGGAGGCGGAAAGCTTGTTGGCGTAGCAATGCCCACAAAGGATCTCCAGAGATGGAATCAGGATGGTACCAATATGGAAGCACAGCTTAAAAAGGCAGGCTATGAAGTTGACATACAATATGCCAACAACGATGTGGCTACACAGGTTTCCCAGGTGGAAAATATGATTTCCAACGGATGTGAAGTTCTGGTAATTGCCTCTATTGACGGCGAATCACTTGGAACCCCACTCGGGCAGGCAAAAGAAGCAGGAATTCCTGTTATTTCTTATGACCGTCTTCTCATGAATTCCGATGCAGTTAGCTACTATGCTACATTTGACAATTATAAAGTAGGAACCAAACAAGGGGAATACATTGAAGAAAAACTGGATCTGAAAAATGCTGACGGGCCGTTTAACCTGGAAATCTTCACTGGGGATCCCGGTGATAACAATGCCAACTTCTTCTACAATGGAGCAATGGACGTATTAAAACCATACATTGATTCCGGTAAACTGGTAGTTCCTTCAGGTCAGATCGATTTTGCAACAGTTGCAACAGCAAACTGGTCCACAGAGACAGCCCAGAACAGAATGGATACGATTATTTCCGGTAATTATGCAGACGGTGCCAATAAGCTGGATGCAGTACTTTGTTCTAATGACTCAACGGCTCTTGGGGTTGAAAATGCTCTGGAAGCTGCAGGTATGGCAGAATGGCCAATTATTACAGGGCAGGATTGCGATATTGCCAATGTGAAGAATTTAATTGCAGGTAAACAATCCATGTCAGTATTTAAAGATACCAGAGAACTGGCAAACCAGGCGGTTAAAATGGTAGATGCCATCATGCAGGGAAAAGAAGCAGAAGTTAACGACACTAAATCCTATGATAACGGTACCGGTGTTATTCCGACTTTCCTCTGTGACCCAATTGTAACAACTATGGATAACTATAAAGAGTTATTAATAGATTCCGGATACTATTCGGAGGATGACCTGAAATAAAATGTCATGCAAAAGGACGTTGCAAAAGGCGTATCACGCTTTGAAAGCAATGTCCTTTTTAAAAGAACAGGAGGGATTCAATTGGCAGGTATACTATTGGAAATGAAAAATATTACCAAGACCTTCCCCGGTGTTAAGGCTCTTGATAATGTAAATCTTAAGGTAGAAGAAGGTGAGATCCATGCGCTGGTAGGAGAAAACGGGGCAGGGAAATCTACTTTGATGAATGTACTTAGCGGCATCTATCCCCACGGAACTTATGAAGGAGATATAACTTACCGGGGTGAAGTTTGTAATTTTTCAAACATAAAGGACAGTGAGGGTAAAGGAATTGTAATTATACATCAGGAACTGGCGCTGATTCCCTATATGACCATTGGGGAAAATATGTATCTGGGAAATGAAAAAGGAAACCGTTTATCGATTGACTGGAATGAAACATACGGAGAATCTGATAAATATTTAAGAACCGTAGGGCTGCAGGAATCCTCAAGAACATTGATTAAAGATATCGGGGTAGGAAAGCAGCAGTTAGTAGAAATTGCAAAAGCCCTGGCTAAGAAAGCGCAACTTTTGATTCTGGATGAGCCGACAGCATCTTTAAATGAAGCAGATTCACAGGCATTGCTGGAGTTGCTCTTAAAGTTCAAAAGCCAGGGAATGACGTCGATTATTATTTCTCATAAATTAAATGAGATTGCCTATGTAGCAGATAAAATTACAGTCATCCGGGATGGCTCAACCATAGAGACACTGGATAAAAAGACAGATGATATATCAGAAGACCGTATCATAAAAGGAATGGTAGGCAGAGACCTAACTGACCGTTTTCCTAAGCGTCCGGAATTTGTGAAAAAAGAGGTCCTTCTGGAGGTAAAAGACTGGACGGTACACCATCCGTTGTATACAGAACGCAAGGTCTGCGACAATGTCTCCATTAAAGTCCACAAAGGTGAGGTTGTTGGAATATCCGGGCTTATGGGTGCCGGAAGAACAGAACTAGCCATGAGCATTTTCGGAAAAAGCTATGGTACTAATATTTCCGGGAAACTTTTCCTGAATGGGGAAGAAGTGCATCTGAGAAGCGTAAGAGATGCAATCCGGAAAAAACTGGCATATGTAACAGAAGACCGAAAGGGAAACGGACTGATCCTTTCCAATCCCATTAAAATAAATACGACCCTTGCCAATCTTTCAGCCATCAGCAAAAGGACGGTGATAGATCAGGATAAGGAATATCAGGTTGCTGTGGAGTATAAGGAACGGCTGAAGACAAAATGTCCTTCCGTAGAACAAAATGTGGGGAATTTAAGCGGAGGAAACCAGCAGAAGGTCCTGCTGGCAAAATGGATGTTTGCAGAACCGGATATTTTGATCCTGGATGAGCCTACAAGAGGTATTGATGTAGGAGCAAAATATGAAATTTACTGTATTATCAACGATCTGGTATCAGAAGGAAAGTCGGTGATTATGATTTCATCGGAACTGCCGGAGGTACTTGGAATGTCTGACCGTATCTATGTTATGAATGAAGGAAAGATTGCCGGGGAACTTACCAGGCAAGAAGCAACCCAGGAGCGGATTATGGCATGTATTTTAAAATCGAGTAAAGGAGAGTAGACAATGGATAAAGCAAAAGTCTCAGGAATTATAAAAAAATATACCATGGTAATCGTTCTGGTTCTGGTAACCTTATTCTTTACCTGGCAGACAGGAGGTAAGATGCTTCTGCCTCAGAATGTGACAAATCTGATTGCCCAGAATGCCTATGTATTCATATTGGCAGCCGGTATGCTGCTTTGTATCCTTACGGGAGGAAATATCGATTTGTCCGTAGGTTCAGTTGTGTGTTTTGTAGGTGCTGTAGGCGGAACCTTAATGGTCAATAAAAATATGAATATGGCACTGGTCATCCTGATTATGATTTTAGTTGGTATCTTAATTGGAGCATGGCAGGGTTTCTGGATTGCGTTCGTCCGTATCCCTCCGTTTATCGTAACACTTGCCGGTATGCTGGTTTTTCGCGGACTGTCTAACGTAATTCTGAATGGCCGCACGGTAGCGCCAATGCCGGAGCATTACCTTGCGCTGTTCAACAATTACATACCGGACCCATTTGGCGGCAGCATTAACATTATATGTGTTCTGGCAGGAATCCTGGCTTCTTTGATCTACATTTTCGTAGTATTTAAAGGTCGTGCAGGCAGAATAAAAAAAGGCTACGAGACAGAGAAATTAGCAGGCGTTGTAATAAAAACAGCTATTATCTGCATCGTGATCCTGGCTTTTATGTTCCGGCTTGCACAATATAAAGGAATTCCCAACGTTTTAATCTGGGTTTTAGTGGTGATACTCATTTACTCTTATATCACATCGAAAACAACAATCGGACGTTATTTTTATGCCGTAGGCGGAAATGAAAAGGCAACCCAGTTATCTGGAATCAACACGAATAAAGTGTATTTTATTGCTTATCTGAATATGGGATTACTGGCGGCAGTTGCCGCAATGGTTACCATTGCAAGATTAAATTCAGCTAATCCTACAGCAGGAAACAACTATGAAATGGATGCCATCGGCTCCTGTTTTATCGGCGGAGCTTCTGCGTATGGCGGAACCGGTACGGTACCCGGCGTTATTATCGGTGCGACTCTGATGGGGGTAATCAATCTGGGAATGAATATCATGGGAGTGGATGCAAACTACCAGAAAGTAGTAAAAGGGCTGGTACTGCTGGCAGCAGTTATCTTTGATGTAGTAAGTAAAAATCGTTCTAAATAATAAAACTCTCTGGACATTTAGTTATCAACCTGCCGTATTACGTTTTAATACGGCAGGTTGCCGTCCATTTTTTTGTAGTATTCACTTAATGCACTATTTATGAAAGAATTAGATCTCATAAATATATGCTTCGCATGAAATCTCTTCTAATGCCCCATATTCTAAAATAGTATAATAATCCCCCGATTTTTTAATGTATCCATCCTGAATAAAATCATTTAAGATACGGAACATATGGCGGTCGCTCATACCGGTAAGCCCCGGAAGGAGTTTATAGTTAAATGTAAAATGACCATCCTTTTCTATGGATAAAATAAAAGATGCAATGCGGCTTTTTGGGGAATAATATTGGTTAATAGATGCATTATTATTAGTTATATAAAGAGCCTCAGCCATATTATAACTAATATTTCCAAGAAAAACGGCATCTGCTTTTAACAGGCTGCGGCACTGCTGAAAGGGAAGATAAACAGCATAGGATAGCTTTGTGGACTGGATGGTTGTTGTAGCTGGCGAGTTCAGTATAAATTCTATTTCACCTACGATGCGGGGGCGTTTTAGCAGGCGGAAAACAGCATCCTTGCCATTTTCGAGAGAATAATATACTTTCCACTCACCAGTGAGAAAAACAAACAATCCCTGCAGCAAATCCCCCTGATGATAAACATATTCTTTTTCCTGATAAACGGCTAACTGCATATGCTCTCTCATATTAGAGTGAAACATAGTGTGAATCTGGTATTTTTCAATATACCAGTTTTTTTGTTTTGCATCTTCAATAAATTTCAAAAATAAACCTCCTCGTTAGTGACAACTGTCAGTGAAAAAATATCATAAAAATATTATATTACAAATATGCACAATATAAAAGCGCAAAAAAACAAATAATATGCAGAATTCACCAGAGGGATTTGAAAATTGCTTTTATTATTTTCAAACAGGCTCCAGGGTGGATGAAAGGAGAAGAAAAGATGAAGATGATTTTAGATCTGGATACGGGGATTGATGATGGAATGGCTCTGGCTTATGTACTGGGAAGTGAGGAAATTGATTTACTGGGGGTTGTAGGAACTTATGGAAATGTCTATACGGATATGGGAGTACAAAATGTATTGAATATTCTGGAAATGTGTAATGAGGCATCCATTCCGGTCTATGAAGGTGAAAAACATGCATTAAAGAAACCTGGATTTTTAAGATTGGAAGTAAGTGCAAGAATTCATGGAGAAAATGGTGTTGGTCAGGTCTCAATGATAAAAGCCCAGAGAAACAAAGAAGATATGCCGGGTGTTGACTTTTTGATATCTTCTGTAAAAAAATATAAAAAAGATCTTGTGATTGTTGCAACGGGACCCATGTCAAATCTGGCATCAGCCCTTATAAAAGCTCCGGAAATCGCGAAGTTTATGGGACCGGTGGTGATCATGGGTGGAGCCTTGACAATACCGGGGAATGTTACCCCATATGCGGAAGCAAATATCTCACAGGACCCATATGCGGCAAAGTATTTATTTGAAAGCGGAGTAGATGTTACAATGGTGGGGCTGGATGTGACACAACGGTCAGTCTTAACAAAAGAGTCTACCAGGAAATGGAGAGAAACAGGCAGCACTGCAGGCAGCGTATTTGCAGACATGACAGATTACTATATAGGAGAACATGACATATCCATTGGGGGATGTTATCTCCATGATCCATCAGCGGTTGCCGCAGCAAAAAATCCCCATTGGTTTCAGATGCTTCCAATGCATATGACCGTGGTCACAGAAGGTGCGGCAGCAGGAAGAACCATAGGGAGTCAGGAGAAGCTGAGGGATGTGAACCCCAATGTAAAGGTATGCATAGGAGTAAATGATAAAGCATTGGTAAAAGATCTGGATGATACCATGCAGAACCTTTTTACACGCTGCAGCAAAGCCCGGGAGGAATAAAATGGACGTTGATAATGAAAAGAATACAAGAAAACTATTGCCCTGTCTGTTAATTCTGTTCGTTCTTTCCAATTTAATGGTTCAGGCATTCGTAACGGTTTCTCCGGTGTTAGCGGAAGAATTTCATGTTTCAGCCAGTAAAGTAAGTATGATTGTAACACTCAGTACCGTAGCCCTGGGTGTATGCAGTGTGGTTTATGGAACACTTTCCGATTATATACCGGTGAAAAAACTGCTGCTTCTTGGGACTACGGTATTTGTGGCAGGTTCTGCATTTGGATTACTGTTTCAAAATTATTTTTATATGGTAGTAGCTGCAAGGGTGCTGCAGACCGTAGGACAGGCGGCAATCAGTTCCTTATATCTGGTCATCACATCACGATATACAAAAGGGAAAGAAAAGCTAAAATACTTTGCCTGGTTCACAGCCTGTTTTCAGATAGCCCAGGCATGCGGTGTACTGGCGGGAGGTGTTTTTGCAACCTATGTTAATTGGAAAGCACTGTTTTTTATTTCTCTGATGGCAGCTGTATTTATCCCAATTATATGGAAGTATGCTCCCGTAGAGAATGAAGGGAAAATAAAACATGTAGATGTATTCGGAATTGGATTGTTCAGCATATGCATTGTAGTGATTATGCTGATGTTGAGTGATTTCAGGCCAATCTATGCGGGGATTGAAATCCTTGTGCTGATTGTATTTTTAATTTAAATCAGCAAGAAAGAAGATGCATTTGTCACACCGGGATTTTTCAGAGAAAACAAAAAATATACAAAGGCAGTAATAATGGTATTTGCACTGTACCTGGCACAATTTGTATTTGCTTTTATCTGTACCTTTATAGTAAGTACCTTGTATCCCCGGTCTCTGGATCTTATTTCTTATATCCTGCTGCCCGGATATATTGCGGCTGCAGTTGTGGGCATCAATGGGGATAAAATTACGGCACGCCTTGGCAGATATCAGACAATCAGCCTGGGGGCATTCATGATTTTCCTGGGTCTTCTGTGCGCTGCTTTCTTCATGAATAAAGGAAAAATAGTTCTAAGTGTGGCGGGTATACTATTTTTTGCAGGGTATAATACGATTTATTCTCCAATGCTGGATACCGTAACCAGTTCCCTGCCACCGGCTGAAGTAGGCAGAGGTATCGGCATAAATGATCTGACGATCAATATCAGTTCCTCCATTGGTGTTGCAGTATGCAGCCGTTTTATGATCGTTGATTATTTAAAAATACATGCGATTGCTCCTGTATCAGAAGGCGTGTATGTTTACAGTAATATTTTAATTATTTTGTCAGTGGCGGCTATCATCAGTTTGCTAAGTTTCCGTAAATCGATGAAGGCATTTTATCAATAAGCATTTTGCCGGACTGATCAGATACTCCCATATTCCTGCTGTAAAAAGAGCAAACTTTTTTGTTATTGCATTCCAGGAGTATACGCGGTATTATTAAAGCATAACGCTGCATGAATCTGAAAATAACAAGGCAATGCATGACTTCCATAGATTCTACCAGAAAGACTTCACGCTAAAATCCAAAAAACGGTATCCAGCGGATAACGTAGTGTAAATCTGAGGTCTTGTGAATGGCAGCATAAACAGATAAGCAGCATATTGGATACATACAATGACTTTAAAAGTTAAATAAGGGAACTGCAGGAGGAAGAATAATGGATTGCTCTAAATTTAAATGGAATATGGATACTGAAAGTACAGTAGATGAAAATGGAATACATATTTTCGCACCGGAAAAAACAAATTACTTTGTTAACCCGATCAATGGCAGCGTTGAAACACATGCCCCGTTTTTCTATCAGGAAGTAGAAGGAGACTTTGTACTGCGCTCAAAAGTGAGCCATGATTTTACCGATGTCTATGATGCCTGTATTCTTCTTGCATTAGAAAATGAGCGTTTATGGGCAAAAGCATGCTTTGAGTATACAGACATTGGTACACATTCCGTTGTAACTGTTATGACAAATCAGACTTCTGATGATGCAAATGGTGTGAATATAGAGGGAACTCAGGTATGGCTGCAGCTGGCGCGTAAAGACAATGTCTTTGCAGTTCATTATTCATTGGATGGTGAGAATTATATGATGGCAAGAATCTGTTCCCTGCCCATGCAGAAAAAGATTCAGGTAGGCTTGGTTGCGCAATCGCCGGCCGGAAAAGGAGGCATGCGTCATTTTGCGGATGTTTCTTTAGAACTTCGTACTTTGCATGATATCCGGGGTGGGAAATAGAGGCAGAAAACAAGACTGTAAATAACTTAGAAATCCTGATATAATAAAAAACCACAAGTACATGCGATGATGTGTATTTGTGGTTTTTATGTTGTAACTGACTCTGCGGTTAAAGTGTTTTTATTCTATAACTTCCTTCAACATTGCCCCGGTATAACTTTCTTTACATCTGGAGACATTTGCAGGTGTTCCCTGGCATACAACATTTCCGCCATTCGTTCCCCCTTCCGGGCCAAGGTCAATAATCCAGTCTGCATTTTTGATTACCTGCAGGTTGTGTTCAATTAAAATAACTGTATTTTTATTCTGTACGATTTTATCCAGCATAATAAGTAAGTTCTGAATATCACTGAAATGGAGTCCGGTAGTCGGTTCATCTAGCAGGTAGAGTGTTCTGCCGGAAGAGTTTACAGATAGTTCTGTGGCTAGTTTAATTCTCTGGGCTTCACCGCCGGATAATGTCTGTGAACTCTGTCCTAATTTTAAATATCCCAGTCCGATCTCCGTTAAGGTATTCAGCATCGTATGAAGTTTCTGATTTTCGGAAAAAAATTGAAGAGCCTCTTTGATACTCATATTCATTACTTCGGCTATATTTTTCCCGTTATAAGATACGGTCAGTGCCCCGTCATTAAACTTCCTGCCTTTGCACATAGGGCATTCAACTGCAGCGGAAGGCATAAATTGTGTATCCAGGGATTGAAAGCCATATCCATGGCAGACCGGGCATTGACCATCTTTACTGTTAAAACTGAAATGGCTCTGCTTAAAACTTTTTTCTCTGGCTGTATCAGTCTGGGCAAATAGAAGCCTGATTTCATCCATAATGCCAGTATAAGTAGCCGGCGTGGAGCGGCTGGACCGTCCGATAGGTTTTTGTGTGATATGGATAATTTTTGTAAAATGATCAGCGCCCATGACGGAATCATAACCGCAGCAAGATACATTTTTACCGTCCAGATAGTTCTGAATACCCGGGAAAATACCCTGATCCACTAAAGTACTCTTACCGGAGCCACTAACTCCCGTAATACAGGTAATGGCCTGTACCGGAAATGAAATGCTGATATTTTTCAGGTTATTGCCTTTAACACCTGTCAGTTGAACCCAGGAATCTTTATCATGTAAAAGAGTTCTACCGGGAATGCTTACCCGTTGCCTGCCGGAAAGGTAAGTGCCTGTTTGGGACGCGCTATTTTGCATCAGTTCCCCGGGGGTGCCCTGTGCAGTTATATAACCTCCGGCTTCCCCAGCATAAGGACCAATATCAATAATTTTATCTGCGGCAAGCATTACCTGAACACCATGTTCGACTACAATCATGGTATTTCCCATATCCCGCAGTTTCTTTATCAGATCCAAAAGTTTATGGGTATCTTTTGAATGAAGACCTGTTGTGGGCTCATCTAAAATATATAGTATATTAGATATTCCGCTGCTTAGCTGTGTTACTAATAGCAGACGCTGCAATTCTCCCCCGGATAGAGTTGGGGCAGAGCGGTCCAAAGTCAGGTAGGAGAGTCCTGCATTCATGTAATTGCTTAAACGCTTGAACATCGATTTTAGAATGGGAAGTGCTAAATTGATCTTTGTGGGTTCCAGACTGGCAGGCAGTGAAGTGATCCAGTTTTGCAGCTGTTCCATAGACATTTGTACCACATCCGGAAATCTGGTATCTGCTATGGTCACCATTCGGCTTTCCGCAGCCAGGCGTTCCCCATTGCAGGAATCACAGGTTCTTGCTGTCATGTATGTTTCTTCAATCTGTTTTGCCGTATCTCCGGAACTGGATTTAAAAAGTCTGTGAATGATATGGTATGCACCTTCCACTTTTCGCGTAATGGTGCCATTTCGCCCATTACGGTTTTCATACATAAATGAAACCTCTTTCTCACCTGCGCCAAACAATGCTTTTTCTCTAAAATCCTCAGGCAGTTGCCTCCAGGGCAGTTCCAGATCAATATTTTCGTCCATAGCAAGAGCGAGTACTTCTCCTTTCATCCAGTTGGCATTGGGGGATTTCAGGAATTTCCGCAGATTCCCCCAAAATGGGGAAGCACCGTCCAATAAGGATAATTCCGGGTTCGTGATGATTTTATGAATATCTGCTTCCATGATACGGCCAAGACCTTTACACACGGGACACATACTTTCGGGATTATTAAAACTGAAGCTGGATGGTGTCAGCTCAAACAGAACGTGGTCACAGTGATAGCACATTTGTGTTGTCTGAAAATGAATTTTATCTTCCGGCATTCCTGGATAAGTTAGCTTGACGGTTATGGCTCCACTGCCCAGTTTCAATGCTTTTTCTATAGAGTCTTTTAATCTGCGGTAATAATGATCTGTATTTTTCCATTCTTTTTCTGTCAGAAATTCAGGTACAATTAATGTAGCCAGTGCAGAATCAGAATGAAATGGCCGTATTTCCTGAACGGTTCCCGGCATGCAGTTAAGCAGCAGGTGAATAATTTCAGATGCGGTAAGGGGCTCAATAGAATTTCCGCATTCCGGACAGTGACGGACGCCGATATTTGCAAACAATGACCTCAGGAGATCATATATATCGGTCATGGTACCTACGGTTGACCTGGGATTTCTATTCGCATTGCGCTGGGATATTGCGATGGCAGGTGGCAGACCGGTAATCTGGTCAAACTGAGGCTTGCTCATCAACTTAAACTGAGAACGCTCAGACAGTGACATGCTTTCAAAAAAGCGCTGCTGGCTTTCTGCAAATATCGTATCGAATGCAAGGCTTGATTTACCGCTTCCGCTTACACCGGTCATGACTGTTATTTTGCCATAGGGAATCGTTACGTCAATATTTTTCAGATTATTTTGTCTTGCACCTTTTATGACAATACCATCGGTATGTCCGGCAAAATCCTCATCGTCGGTAGAAAAAATTAAATTATGGGCAGAAGGATGGGATTCTGCCTCCTGTTTCATCGTGTATTTTTTCAGGACTTCAATTGAAGAAGGAAGGATACGCACATCACCGGTCATTTCAAAACCTCTGTCATCCAGCCATTTCGGCCAATGTGCCAGCCAGTCAGGCAGACGGCAGTCCTTTACTTGATCGGTTTGCGGATGATACAGGCTAAAACCCAGAAAAGGGGTTTTGTCAAAGCAGTCCAGCTGAGATACGTGAATCCTTCCATGGGCTTCATCAATGGATAAGATCCGTGCAGTTGTTAAGGCAATGGGATTGGGACGAACCGGAGAGCGGGATGCGAATACCCCGGTTCTGGGCGCATTTTCATAAGGCGGCTGGCCTTCCAGGGTTCTGCGGAAGACCGGTTTATCGAATTTGTGGAACCACCAGCAGATTTTTATATGGGAATAGCCCTTTAAAAGCTTGGAATAGTATTGAAAATCTACGGGTATTTCCAGAAAATATTCACCTTTTTCCTTATGAATGGTTCCAAGCTGCAATAAATCATTGCGGGATACAGGGGGCAGAGTGTCCAGGTTTACGGGGAACTGTGGTATGGAAACATTTTTGACACAATCCTCGTTAGGAAAATAAGCCTTGATATCATATAGAGTCAGAATATCCTCCTCTAACTGGAGTTCATTAATAGTAAGTAAGCCTGAATCTTCATCTGCTTCATAAATCTGCACTGTTTTTTGTGAGAGGCAGGTAGGTATAATATTGGCTGGGGAATGAATGGATTTATAAATGATAATTGCGTGGCTGAACAGGGAAATGAATTTCAGCCCCTTGCGATATTCGCTTTCTAAGGAAATCAGCTGATTTCCATTTTTTTTATAAATAGTTCCGATTGGGGTTATAACATAATCTTTGTGATTTTTAATCATTTCGTCTCTCTCCTCCGGTTTTTCAATGTCATCGTATGGAACGTTTCTACTTTATACCCTGACATCATGTGAGAGTCAATAGCAATTGAAAAACACCATGCTGCGTCAGCCATTTCAGTGATTTTGCCCAGCGTAATTCCGGTTTCCAATTGCTGCTATTATAAATAAACCTGCTATAAACAGAGACAGTATGATAATTGATCTTATCCCCTGAAACCACGACTCCCCCTGCACCATAGCATTCACATTGTCGATAAACCACCGAATTGGGCTGATCATACTGATTCTCTGCAGCATCGGGGGCATTCTTTCTAATGCAGTAAATGTTCCGCCGATCAGAGAGAGCATGATAGCAATGCAGGCGGAGAACAGATTAACCTGCATTTCCTGATGAAATAAAGAGGCCATACATGTGCCAAAAGCAGCAGCAAAAAGAGTCACCCAGATACCCATAAACAGGAAATTTCCATAGCTGATCCCTGTATTCAGACGTAACAGATCAATCACTGACACGGCGATCAAATACTGAAAATAAGTAATCACAGAGTTAAAAAGTACATTGCCGGCTACATAGGAAGTGGCGGTGCATGGTGAAAGTTGGATACGGCGCAGAGTTCCGCTTCTTTTATCTTTTGTGATAAAAGAAGCGTTAATTGCTGCTGATATCATCAGAAAAAGGACAACAAATGCACTGATACGCTGCGCCATGCCCAGGGAAGATCCAAATAGCGGTTTGATATCTATCGGTGTGGGACTTTCGAAATATTTTTCAACAATAACAGAAAGTATATCTGTGGTTTTCTGGTCTTTTATGGAACTGATATGAAAGGTTTCATTGGAAAATTCAATGATCGCTGAATAGCGTCCGGTTATGATATCTGTTTTCATGGTAAGGGGAGAAGCATTTTCTACTTCTATTCCGGATGTTAACTTTAGTGTATCAATGATCTGTTCTGATTTTACAGTTGGAACCGGGTTTAATACACCAATTGTAAAAGAAGGCCTACATGCTATATTGGCTGCGATACCAAGAACGACCACTAGTATTGGAAGCACCAGCATGATGGTAAAATGTGTTTTGTTTGCCAGTTTGCGTTTGAAATTGCTTTGTAAGATATTCAGTATAGTCATCAGATAAAGGCCTCCTTTTTGAAAAAACGGATTGTCAACAGCATCATAGCGATGCCAACTGCTGACAGTACAGCTGAAATTACGTATATTATTAGTGTTCTGTTATCATACAGGCAGGAGATGATGCCACGATTAATCCATGTCAGAGGCGAGAGATTTATAAGTGCTGAGAGCACAGGATGGAATGAACTGACCGGGAAAAATACGCCGCCAAGGAATCCGGATATAACAATGGGGATATTTAAAAAATTACGCAGAGTATCCAAATTCTTACATGCCAGCCCTAAAAATAAACCAACTCCTGTAACGGCAACAGTTTCGCAAATCAGAAGAATAATAACTGTGAAAATATTGCCATAAAAATCAAGCCGGAATAAAAGTTTTCCAATAAGTAAGGCAATAATATTGCAGATTGACAGTACCGCTGCACAGGAACAGAATTTTGACAGAACAATCTGTTTTGGAGTGATTGGTGCGGCAATATACCGATATGAAGTATGAAGCAGTTTTTCATCCTGAGAAGCATAGGAAACCGTACTTATTCCCATTAAAGCACAAAATGGTATGACCGTAACGGTGTAGTAATTGTAAGACGTAAATCCATCGCCATACGATGTTGAAGTCAGGTATCCCAGCAACATAATAATGACCGTTGGGAAAACAATGTTATAAAAAAGAATGAAAAAATCTTTCGTCCGGCGTTTTAAGCCGAAGTAGAATAGTATGTTAAATTGTCTCATTTTTACCCCTCCATATCTCTTAAATCCGTACCGGTCAGATGCAGAAAAATATCTTCCAGAGTTGAAAGTCCCAGATTGGCATATTTATTTTTGTATGTCTGTTTTTCCATATCCTCTAACACAACACCATTATCAATTAACACAATTCGATTACAAAGAGCTTCAATTTCCTCCATGTAGTGGGAAGTATAGATTACAGTTGTCCCTCTGGCATGAAGTGTTTTAACAGCTTCCAGAATGTTGTTGCGGGATTGTGGGTCAATGCCGACAGTAGGTTCATCCATGATCAGGAGTTCCGGGGTATGGGCGATGGCACAGGCGATATTTAACCGGCGCTTCATACCGCCGGAAAATTTTGCCGGAATATCTTTACGCCGATCCCACAAGCCCACAAATTCCAGCGAATATTTTACCCGGTCTTTCAATTCGGAGCCTTTGAAACCATAGAGAGAGCAGAAGAGCCGGACATTTTCATATGCAGATAAATCTTCATAGATTGCCAGATCCTGAGGTACTACCCCCAGAGATCTTTTGAAACGGTTACTTTCTCTGGCGATGTCTTTGCCATGAAAAAGGATAGAGCCACTATCAGGTGACACCAGTGTTGTAATCATATTGACAGAGGTGCTTTTACCAGCTCCGTTGGGACCAATGAAGCCCAGAATATCACCAGTATGCACGATAAAATTTTCATTGTTTACCACTTTCTTTTCTCCATAACTTTTGCAGAGATTGTTAACCTCTAATACGGTCTGTTTCATTTGATATCCTCCTATAGTCATTGTGATTTAATCAAACTTTATTATCCAATATTGGATATATGAATATGTTATAAAGCACGCTGGCATAACGTGCTTTATAACATATTACTTTCGCTTTAACTGCTCAATCAGCTTATCAACATTTTCAATCGCCTTAGAAGGGTTGTTTACAATTTCGTCACGCAGTTTTTGGATATCTACGAGTTTGGCTGATGCCGTAACCGTATCTTCATTGTCAACGGCAGAGAAGTCAATTGACTGTATAATACGTCGGGTTTCTTTGCCCAGAGATATATACTGGTCTATATTATACAAAATTTCTTCATGCCAGAGAATTTGATATTTCAGACTGTCAATTGTCATATCAAATGCGATTCTTTCCGCTCCGGGAGTTTTGTCCTTTACGACTTTTGTCTGCCGCCATTTTTCCCAGTATTCTTTTTGGCTGGTGAGGTCAGAAAGATGCTTCTTCAAGGCTGCAATGATTGCATCTTTCGGTAACTCGTCAAGAATATTATTAATAAAAAATTTATCAGAACCAATGGGGGTGATGGGGGTCAGCAATTCCATCTGTAAATTTTCCCTCAGTTCCTGCTTTCCCTTTTCGGTAATAACATAGATTTTACGGATTCGGGCACCCGTCTTTTCTTCGCGCAAAACCTCTACAGAACCGTCTTTCTCCAGTTTCGTAAGAGCATAGTAGATGGAACCGGATTGTATCTTAGCCCAGTTATCAATCCCGGCGACCTGTAAAAATTTCTGGATTTCGTATCCATGGGTTGGTTTCACATTTAAATAGTATAAAATCAGTGAACGTATCATATTTGATCACCTCCTATCCAATCTTGGATAAATCATATCACCAACATTGGATATTGTCAACCGATTTCTTTAAAGACATCGGCTGACCTTGGATTTGAAATATCAAAAAATCTGGTATATCTATGAACTTTGCAGAATATTTATTTGAGAAGGCATATTGCCAGATAACTGAGAAAAGAGGGTTACCATATGTGTACAGCAATGACAATGCAAACTGCTGAAGGTGAAACTTTTTTTGGCAGAACAATGGATTTTTCTTTTACATTAGATCCGGAGCTTTTCCTAGTGCCCCGAAATTATGTTTGGAGCAACACTAAAAAATCTGCTAAAATATATAATCAATATAGTTTTATAGGAATCGGTCAGGATATTTCCGATTTGATATTTGTAGATGGAGTGAATGAGATGGGTTTTGCCGCAGCAGCGCTATATTTTCCGGGGTATGCCCATTTCGAGACAGCTGTATTGCCGGAGGTAAAGAAAATCTCCATTGCAGCTATTGAACTGGTGAACTTTTTGTTGGGAATGTGTGCATCCGTATCACAGGCGGAATCGATCATGCATAGAATCAGAATAATTGGAGTAGAAGATTCCTTAACGAATTCCATAGCGCCATTACACTGGATGATTACAGATAAAAGTGGAAAATCTATGGTTATTGAATGTACAAAGAGCGGAATCCATTTATTCGATAATCCAATCGGTGTGCTATCCAACAGTCCTGATTTTGAATGGCATATGACTAATTTGCGAAATTATATGAATGTATCTCCGCATCAATCAGAAAAAGAACAGTGGGGAGAAGTAGTATTATCACCGTTTGGGCAGGGCAGTGGAGCTATCGGATTACCTGGAGATTATTCACCGCCTTCAAGATTTGTACGAACATCATTCCAAAAGAGCAACACACCTATTCCGTCCAGTGGAAGTGAAGCAGTAATTACGGCTTTTCATATCATGGAGGGGGTATCCATACCGAAAGGAGTAGTTGCTACACATCGCGGAACCGATGACTTTACTCAGTACACAGCATTTATGAATGTCAATACAGGAGAATATTTTTATAAAACCTATTATAATAGTCAGATTATGACTGCTAAGCTATATCGTGATGAATTTAATTGCAAGGAACCGATATCTTTAGGAAAGTTAATGAAAACGGTTTCGTATAACAGTACTTCCTGATTTGAGTGAGTATTGGGTATAAATTCATAAATAGTTTACATAATATAATTATGTAAACTATTTGAGGCTGACAGTGTGATATTGTGAAATTGATATATAATTAAAATGATACTAGTAAAGAATAATAAAATATAAATATGTAGAACGTAGAATTAAGGACATAATGTTATTGAATTTTCATTACAACAGACAGTAATATACAGATACGCGCTTATAAAATAATGCAAAGTATTTATATATAAACTTAAAAAAACTATGATATAGACTGAATATGAAATAAAACGTAATTATATAATAATTAAAACGTAGTTATATAACAATCAAAACGTAGTTATATAACAATTATATAATATTAAACTAACTTGAAATACTTATAGCTGCGTGAAATTAATATATAGTTGCCGTGTAACGATTCAACGTAAGAGCATTAGATTAAACGAGATAGAAGAATGAAAAAGTTTTTATCATAGGACAATAAAATCTTGACTAATTATTTAAGTTATGGGTTAAGTAAGATCTATGGTGAACATACCGCAGAGTGATATGTAACCAGGAGGTAGGTAAGCCCCCGTTAGTTACGCGGACAAATACATATTTTTCCGCGTAACTAACTATCTAATCAACCGAATTTGATTTTAAAGCGCATCATTTAATCTAAAATATTACGAAACATGTAAGCGATGCGGTTACCATAGTTAATACGAGAAATACGGACTCCGCCTGAGGGATAAATTTCGCCGTAATGTCCGGATTCATTTATGATAAATCCGCTTCCAATATAGATGCCTACATGGCCGACCGGCCCCCAGCAGGGATCATTGTCTTTATATAATATGATATCCCCTGGCTGCAGCTGATTTTTGGGTATTTGGACTCCATAATTCAAAAGCGAATCGGTATGGGGATAAATGCCGGTTCTTCCTCCAGGTGCAGATACACTATACACACCGCCTCCCAATTCATAAGCATATTTGACAAATTTTGAACAATCGGTGCCATAGATTAACGATGTTCCGCCCAGGACAAAGGGGGTCCCCAGGTAATTCATGGCAAATTTACATATTTGATTTCGCCGGTTGTCATCCGAAAAACGACTTGTTTTCACACCTTCCAGACTAACCTGGGTGGCAAGCACATAACCAACTTTCTTTTGTCCGTTCGTACCCGTCATGTGATGCATATAAACCGGAATCCACTGTGTTGTTTTGCTGCTGTTTAACCTGGATGCCGCAACTAAAACAGCAGAATTTCGCTCGAAAGTCCCGAGTACTGTTCCCGAAGCAGCAGGTTTTGCATGAACAACAACATTCGCAGCATTGGCAACTGCAAGTATCGTATTATTTTTGGCTTTTTTCAATAGCCCCGCAACTTTTTTATTTGCCTGAACCGTTAAAATGCAACTGTATTTTCCGATAAATTTATTTTTTGTATTATAAACTTTAACGGTAATGAGTGTTCTTCCAGCCTGTTGAAGTTTCATATATGGCAGTCTGTATGGAAGACGTGTTTTTCTATAGTTTACACTAGCCACTTTTTTCTTAGAGCTGGAGGCTATGACACGATAACGCTTCGATACATTTCTAAGTCCCAGTGTCCTGGAATTTGCGGAGCTATAAAAAATAGGAATTTCATTGCTGGTTCCAAACTTTACCTGGAAAGTACGGTGTGAAAACATGGAAATTTTGTTACGGGCTGCTTCTGTATGTATGCTTTGCGTTAAAAATAAGAATAGAATTGCGAAAAGAAAAATAAATGTTAGGTATGACCTATGTATTTTCATAACAACAACTCTCCCTCCCTATTCTGAAAGCAGTTAATAACTGTTCAGAAAATACCGCTTCGAAACCGATTAAAATACTCAGCCATAGTCTCCGGTGTTTCTGTTGTTCCGTGTAAAAGCCATTCGCACAGAATTTGGCGAAATCCGCCGCATACATAGATATAACAGTAATATTCAAACCTTTTCTCCTCAATGACCTCACAAGGGAAAAAATTACTTGCCAACGGCGTGATTTTATCAAATGCTTTTTCAAAATAATCAAATAAATTTTTCTTATTTAGAAAAATCAGCATCTTCGCATATGGTTTCCAAAACCGGAATACAGTAAGCGCATATTCATAATAATTACATACCTGTTTTTTCTCCAGTTCACCTATAAATTTCTTGCAGATATCATGCAAATAGCATTCGATAATCTCATCCTTTCCAGAGAAATTTCTATAAAAAGTTTTGCGAACCAACTGCGAACGTTCTGCAATATCTGTTACGGTAATCTCTTCATATGGCTTTTCTTTCAATAATTGCATTAAAGCGTTTGTAATCATTTGACGTGAACGAATCGAAATCGGGTTATTACTTTTCTCCATCTTATACCTGGTTTACATTGCAGCTAAAGCTGCAATCCTTTCTGCATTTTCTTCTGTTTTCCTATATTTTTTTGCTATATTTTTCATGATCATAGTTTAGCGGATAGAATGACACAAATCATATGCCATTGTGTAACCTGGGGCAAAACTATTGACACAAATGTGTAATTTGATTATACTCGACTTCAACAAATGACACAAGTGTAACATTTTAATAAAAACAGTAATATAGAAACAGAAATATAGAAACAGAAATTAGGAGGAAAATTTATGACCACAATTTATTATTTTACAGGCACCGGAAACAGCCAGATGATCGCAGAAGAACTGGCTGCTATATTACCTGATTGTAAAACAGAAAACATAACTCCGGAACTGGCAAAAGGAACTTCTATGAGCGGATGTGCAGGTATTGTATTTCCCGTATATTTTTTAGGTCTGCCCCATATTGTTCGTGAATTTCTGACAAATGTGGAAATACAAAAAGGAACCTATTGCTTTGCAGTGGCAAATATGGGAAACATGACTGGGAATGCTCTTCCATTTGCCCGTAAGATATTGAAAGCTCATGGTGTCTGCCTTCAGGCGGAATACGCAATTAAAATGCCGGAGAACTATACGCCGATGTTTAAACCTCAGACAAATTCTGAACAGGAAAAGCTATTTCATGCAGCAAAGCAAAAAATCGAAGTAATCGCTGCTGATGTACGAAACCGGCGAAAATTAAAACCGAAATTTTACCACCCGCTGTTCAATCTTTACCACAATTTCATGCATAAAGAACTTGCGAAAAAAGATAAAAACTTTACCGTCCAATCTTCATGTAACGGATGCGGAAAATGTAAAAGAATCTGTCCGGTATCCAATATTTCAATAGAAAACGGGATACCGGAATGGCATCACAACTGCGAATATTGTTTTGCCTGCCTGCACTATTGTCCGCAAAAAGCCATCAATTGCGGCAAAAAGACAATTAATAGGGGACGTTATCAAAATCCATATATCAGGCGCTGATTAAATTTGTGAGTCCACTTCAATGGCATACGGTTATGGTGTAATCCGCCTCAAAAGTTTCTCCGGCATTTAACTTTTGAATCCCGGCTTTGTCCTGGATTTTTCCTTTGAATCCGGCATCGTCTGTACGGCCATACCATGGCTCCAGGCATACAAAGGGGGCACCTGGTTTCGTCCAGATTCCTACATAGGGGAAGCCATCACAATTGATTTCTATATAAGGGGTTTTATCGGGTAATGCAAGTCCTGCTTTTTGCAGCTGTGCATTTTCAAAAATCCATACGCCATCCTTAAACAGATCTTTTTTCAGTGGACAGAATCCACCCTGTGCCGCAAACGTTTCCGGTGATTCTGTGAGTGCCAGTCCTTTTTCGTTAATGCGCAGGCATGTGTAATTCTCTTTATCAGTGTATAAATTTAAATAATAATCCTCTTGCTTCTCTTCTGCTTTAACCGGGGCAAGAAATGCCGGATGGGCTCCGATCCCAAAATACATTGCTTCCTCCTGCTCATTTACTACTTTCCAGCAGACTTTGATTACATTTCCTGATAAAATATGTGTTATATAAAGGGAAAACTTAAATGGATATTTTTTAAAGCTGTCTTCTTTCCAGGTGAGTTTGTGGCAAATGAGGGTGGACTGCTGTTCTTCTAATGTAAATACACTGTCTCTTGCAAATCCATGCTGTCCCATCCGGTAGCTTTTATTATTATATTGATACTGTTCATCCTGGAGTGCACCAACAAAAGGAAAAAGTACTGGGGCGTGGCGGTTCCAATAAGCGGGGTCTGCATTCCATAAAACCTCTCTGCCGGCATTTTTATCATAAACCCGTGCAAGTTCAGCACCAAAATCATTCACTTCTATCCGTAACGCTTCGTTTTCTAATACTCTTGTTTCGCTCATAACCTGTCTCCTCGTATAATAAGTTTGTAAGCAAGAAAAACACAGCTTACAGACTTATTCTTTTTTATGGTATAGAGGTAAGGACATCTCTGAGGATTCCCCTCATCCTATTCCCATCTATACAGTCAATAGTTACTTTTTCATATGGTTAATCCTGTGGTATGATATCAGCAGAGTCTGATGTCCGAAGGCACTGCTTCGTCTCCTTTCAGCCGGCTTTGTCCGTGACTGCTTCAAAAGCATGCAGCCTGGCACACATGGCACATTCCGCTTACACAGAAG